>NZ_AP035881.2:4800000-7067669 GCF_045866025.2 Kitasatospora sp. CMC57
CCCGAGCTTGGCGCCGATCTGCTTGGCGATCATCGAGGACAGGAAGAAACCGGTCCCGAGCGGGACGAAGATCAGACCCGACTCGAGCGCGGACAGGCCGTGGCCCTGCTGCAGGTAGAGCGCGAAGACCAGGAAGAAGGTCGACATCACCGCGTAGAACAGCATGGTGGTGATCAGGCCGACCGAGAAGGCGCGCTGCCCGAACAGCGCCATGTTGATCAGCGGTGCGCCGTCCTTGGCGCCCAGCCGGCGCTGGTGGAGCGCGAACACCGCGAGCAGCACGACCGAGGCGGCCAGGCACTCCCAGGTCCAGGCGGGCCAGCCCTCCTCACGGCCCTTGATCAGGGGCAGGATGACGCCGACCAGACCCAGCGTCACCAGGACGGTGCCGACCAGGTCGAGCTTCGAGCTGCCGGTCCCCTTGGACTCCGGGACGTGGCGCCGGGTGAGCAGCAGGACGACGATGCCGATCGGGACGTTGATCAGGAAGATCGCCCGCCAGCCGAGGCCGAACAGGTCGGCCTTGATCAGCGCGCCGCCGATCAGCTGCCCGAACACGCCGGCGAAGCCCATCGAGATGCCGTACGCGTTGAAGGCCTTGAGGCGGTTCGCGCCGGTGTACGCGATGCTCAGGATGGCCAGCACCTGAGGCATCATCAGACCGGCCGAGACACCCTGGGCCACCCGGCCGACGATCAGCTCACCGGCGTCCGGTGCCACGCCGCAACCGGCCGACGCCACGGTGAACAGGGCCAGGCCGATGGCGAACAGTCGCCGCCGGCCGTAGATGTCGCCGAGCCGGCCGGCCGTGATCAGCACGGCCGCGACGGCGAGGCTGATGCCGGCCACCACGAACTGGATCGCTCCGGTGCCGGCGTGCAGGTCCTCCTGGATGGAGGGGATGGCCACGTTCACGATGAACATGTCCAACGTGATCATAAAGGTGGGCGCCAGGACCACCGGCAGTGTCGACCAGTTGGGCCGGTCTTCGGCCGGGGCCGCCGCGGGCCCCGCCTTCGTGCTCAGGTCCGCTGTGTCGGTCATCGGTGCAAACCCCTTGTCCCTCATGTGGGAGGTTGTTCGAATACGTTCTGTGATCGCGTGTGTACGCCACTGTCGCCGGTGATGGTCCCCGGCGGTGCTGGAGCGCCACTGGAGAGACGCTGGAGTGTCGCGGACCGTCCCGGTCAGCGCCGGGCGTCGACCACCCGCCGCAGGTGGCGCACCAGGTCCGAGGTGACGGCGAGGGCGTGCTCGGCGTGGTCGATGTAGAAGTGGTCGCCGACGAACTCGCTGTTGCCGAGGTACTCGGGGGAGCGCTTGTCCCAGGAGGCCATCGCACCCGGGTCCATCAGCGGGTCGGACTTGCCGCTGTACGCCACGATCGGGCAGTTGGTGGCCGCACCGTCGTCCACGTAGGTGGAGACCACGGCCAGGTCGGCCCGGAGCGCCGGGACGATCATGCTCAGCAGGTCCTGGTTGCCGTACACCTCCTCCGGGAACGAGCCGAGGGTCCGCATCCACGTCACCAACTCGGGCTCCGGCATGAGGCTCTGCTCGTACGTCACCTGCGAGAACCCCTCGGGCGCCCAGCCCGAGGCGCCGATCAGGACCGGCGCGGGCTGCCCGTCCCTGGCCATCGCGAGCGAGACCCGGTAGGCGAGTTGGGCGCCGAGGCAGTGCCCGAAGAAGGCGTAGGGGCGGTCGTCCAGGTCGTCCGCGATCGCCTCGTAGGCCGCCTCCACCAGCGGCTCGATCTCGGTGAATGCCGTCTCGCCCAACCGCTTCTCGCGGCCCGGCAGTTGGACGATCTGGTGGGCGATGTCGGACGGCAGGTACTCGTGCCAGTTGCGGTAGATCGTGCCCCCGCTGCCCGCGTGCGGGAAGAGGAACAACCTGATCGTGGCGTCGGGGCGGATCTCGGCGGGCTGCAGCCACTGGCCGAGGGCGGTCGGGGTCGTCATGCTCTCTCCTGGTGTGAGGCGGTGGTCAGCCGACGCTGGCGCGGACGGCCGGCAGGACGTGCTCGGCGAGCTCCTTGAACTGCCGGGCGGCGTCCAACGAGCCGATCCGCAGCACCACGTGGCGGGCACCCGCCCGGACGTACCCGGTGAGCCACTCGGCGCACTCCTCGGCGGAGCCGTAGCCGTACGCCTGGATGCCGGTCATGACGTCCAGCGGGCGGCCGTAGTAGCCGCGGACGTACTCGTCCAGCCCGGCGGCGGCGCGGGCCCGGTCGGAGTCGACGTTCAGGGTGGCGTACAGGCCGGGGACGACCGCGTCCGCGGGCCGGTCGCGTTCGGCGAGCAGCTCGCCGATCCGCCGCCAGGCCCGGTCGTACGCCTCGGTGGTGGGCAGGAACGGCAGCCAGCCGTCGTAGCCCGAGGCGACCCGCTCCAGCACCCGAGGGGTGTCGCTGCCCGCGAGCCAGACCCGGGGGCCCGCCGCGGTGGCGGCGGGCGGCAGCCGGTGCAGCAGGTCCGCCGTCAGGTGCTTGCCCCGGAAGCTGCCGGCGGCCGGGTCCTGTCCGCTTCCCCAGGCCTGCTTCCACAGCCGGACGGTCTCGTCCAGCCGCCCGGACCGGCCCGCGAACGGGACGCCGACCGCGTCGAACTCGGCCTCGCTCTCCGGCATCGGGAAGCCCGCGCCGACCCCCAACTCCAGCCGGGAGCCCGCCGCGTGGTGCAGGCTGGCCACCATGTTGGCGCCGATCAGCGGGTGCCGCAGGGCGGCGGTGAGCGCGCCGGTGCCCACCGAGATCCGGGAGGTGGCCCCCGCCACGGCGGCCAGCACGATCAGCGGGTCGAGCCGGGGGCGGGCGGTGAGCGAGTCACCCGTCCACACCGAGTCGAACCCCGCCGCCTCGGCCTCCTGGGCCAGCTCCAGCAGCGGCCCGACGGCGTAGTCGCCCGTCATCGCCATCTCCCGGGTGGGCAACAGCAGCCCGAAGCGCAGCGGATGGGTCGTGGTGCTCATTGCGGACTCCTCGTTCTCGACGGTGGGTCAGACCTGCGCGGGAACGGCGGCCCGGTCGGCCAGGTGGCGCTCGCGGAGCACCCGGCGCAGGATCTTCCCGGTGGGGTTGCGCGGGATGCTGTCGACGAACTCCCAGCGGCTGGGCGCCTTGTAGTCGGCGAGCCGGCCCGAGAGGAAGCGCAGCAGCTCGCGCGGCCCGGCCTGCTGTCCCGGCCGCAGCACCACGCAGGCCAGCACGGCGTCGCCCCACAGCTCGTCGGGCACTCCGAGGGCCGCCACCTCGGCCACCGCCGGGTGCTCGCCGAGCGCCTTCTCGATCTCGGCGGGGTAGATGTTCTGCCCGGCCGCGATGATCGTGTCGTTGATCCGGTCGCAGAGGAACAGGTAGCCGTCCTCGGTCAGGTAGCCCGCGTCCCCCAGATGCAGCCAGAGCCCGACCAGGGTCTCGGCGGTCGCTTCGGGCAGCTGGTGGTAGCTCAGCATCCTGGCCGGGGTGAACACGCAGACCTGGCCGATCTCGCCGGGCGGCAGCGTGCGTCCCTCGCCGTCGACGATCTTCAACTGGTGCCCCGGGCAGGCCTTCCCGGCCGAACCGAGCACCGGGCTGCCGGGGTAGTGGTCCTCCGGCGGGAGGCAGACCGCGACCGTGCCGGTCTCGGTACTGGCGTAGATCTGCGCGAACTCGCAGCCCAGCATGTCCAGGCAGCGCTTGAGCAGGGACTCCGAGATCGGCGCCGCACCGTAGGCCACCTTGCGCAGCGACCTGAACGTCTCCGGGGTGACCCCGGGCTCCTCGATCATCATCTGCAGCATGGCCGGCGCGGCGAAGGTGGTGGTCACCCGGTGCGCCTCGATCAGCCGGACGGCCTCCTCGCTGACGAACATCCGCATCACCACGTTGGTGCCGCCCGCCGCGAAGCCGTGCATGAACCAGCCCATGCCGGCGATGCTGAAACCCGGCAGGGAGATCAGGTTGACGTCCTCCGGCAGCCAGTCGATCCAGTCCTGGCCGCTGCGCCGCATCGCCTCCGGCAGGGTGAAGAAGCTCCGGTGGGCGAGCACCACGCCCTTCGGCGCGCCCGTGGTGCCGCTGGTGTAGATCTGCAGCACCGCGTCGTGCGAGCCGGTGCCCGGATCCAGGTCGGTGTCCGGCCGGTCGGCGTGCCAGGTCCGCTGGCCGCCACCGGCCGGCCCGGGAGCGGCCAGTGCCACCACGGTGCGCAGCGAGGGCAGGTCCGCCCGGATCCGGTCGACCAGCGGCCGGAACGCCTCCTCGACGAGGAGGAGTTCGGCGCCGGAGTCCCGCAGGATGTGCTCCGCCTCGCCGGACGTCAGCCGCCAGTTGACGGGCACCAGCACGGCGCCCGCCTTGGCGCAGCCGAGCGCGATCTCGTAGTAGTGCTCGGACTCCTTGCCGAGGTAGGCGACCCGGGAGCCCCGGCCGAGACCGGCGGCCAGCAGGGCGTGCGCGGTGCGGTTGCTCTCCCGGTGCAGCTCCGCGTACGTGGTCACCCGGCCCTCGCAGACCACCGCCGGGTGGCCGGGACGCTGCCGGGCGTGCTGGGCGGAGACGGTGACGAGGGTCTGGGCTGTGCTGTCGGTCATGGCCGTTGCGGACCTTTCACTCTGATGCCGGTCACTCCGAGACGCCGGGTGCACTGCCGGGGAGCGCGAGTTGGGTGTTGACGTGGGCGGCGAGCAGGGCTGCCGTCGGGTAGTCGAAGGCCATCGACGGCGGCAGCGGGACCCGCAGGGCCGCCTCCAGCGCGTTCTTCAGGTCGATCGCGACCAGCGAGTCCAGGCCGACCTGCGCGAACTCGGTGTTCGGGCCGACGTCGTCCGGGTCCTCGATGTGCAGCACCTCGGCGACCCGGTGACGGATGAAGTCGGTGATCTCGGTGATCCGTTCCGACTCCTGGAGGATGCGCAGCTGCGTTACGTCGATGGTCCGCGAGCCGCCCTGTTCCGCCCGTACCAGAGCGCTGTAGAGCGCGTTCACCACCGGCTTGGCGGCGGAGAAGCGGTCCCAGTCGCACTCGCCGGCCACCAGCTGCGCGGGGCCCTGGTCGCGGCTCAGCAGCGACACCAGGGTGTCCAGCGCCCGGGCGGGGGTGAAGAAGGTGATGCCCTCCCGCTCCAGCGCCTTGACGTGCTGGGCGCTCAGCCGGGCCGACATGCCGACCTCCGACCAGGGGCCCCAGTTGACGGCCAGCGCGGGCAGGCCCTGGCCGGCCCGCCAGTGCACCAACTGGTCCACGAAGGCGTTGGCGGCGGCGTAGTTGGACTGCGAGGCACCGCCGACCACCGCGGCCGCCGAGGAGAACGCGACGAAGAAGTCCAGCTCGGGGAAGTCCGCGGCGGCCTCGTGCAGCATCCAACTGCCGTACACCTTGGCCCCGAACAGCCCGTCGATGCTCTCCCAGGTCTGCGCCGAGACCGGCGCGTCGGCCAGCGCACCGGCGGCGTGCACGATGCCGCCGAGCGGCTGCTCCGCCTGCCGGAGCGCCGCCAGCACCCGACGGGTGTCCTCGGCACTGCCGATGTCGCCCTGAAGCACCGTCAGTTCGGCCTCGGTGCCGATCCGCTCCCGGACGGCTGCGGTCTCCGCCGCCGTCAGCGGGCGCCGGCCGAGCAGGGCCAGGTGCCGGGCGCCCTCCTTCACCAGCCGCTGGGCGGTCACCAGGCCCAGGGCGCCGAGGCCGCCGGTGACCAGGTACGTGCGGTCGGCGCGGATCGGCGCGCCCTCGGCCGGCCGGCCGGCCTCCTCGGCGGGCAGCAGCCGCCGGACCCGGCGCACGCCGTCCCGGTACGCGACCTGGAAGTCCCCGGTGTCCCGGGCGAGCCACTCGGCCGCCAGGTCCTGCTCCCCGCCGGCTCCGGCGGGGAGGTCGACCAGGGTCACCCGCAGCATCGGGCGCTCGTTCAGCAGCACGTGGCCGAAGCCCCACAGGGTGGCCGCGGCGAGCTGGGTGCCGTCGCCCGCCGGGTCGCCCGGCAGCACCTGGGCCTGCCGGGTGGCCAGCCAGAGGCGCAGCCCGAGGGCTGTCCCGTCCTGCTCCAAGTCATCGAGCAGCGCGAGGAGTTCACGGTAGTTCCGCTCGCACTCCGCGCGCAGCCGGTCCACTCCGGCCGGCCCCTCGCCGGGCTGCCAGAACCAGGCCAGGTCGGTCGCGCCCTCGGTGCGCAGCAGCTTGACGGCCTCCTCGGGCGTGGAGACCGGGGTGACCCGCAGGCCGGCCCCGGCGGGCTCGGGGAAGGCGGCGTGGCCCGCGCCCAGTACCAGCACGTGCCGGGAGGCCGGGGCCTCCGGCTCGGCGGCCTGCTCGACCCAGGTGGGCACGTGCAGGAAGTGCCGCTCGCCGGTCTCCTCCTCGGTGCCGGGGCCGCTGCCGTTCGGCAGCCAGTAGCGCTTGCGATCGAAGGCGTAGAGCGGGAGCCCGATCCGCCGCCGGGGCCGGTCGCGGTGGAAGCCCTGCCAGGAGACGGGCTGCCCGGCGGTGTACATCTGGGCCAGCGAGCGCAGGATGGTGAGCCCGTCCTGCTCCTTCGGGTGCAGGCTGCTCAGCCAGCGGTGCTCGTCCGCCGCCACGCACTTGCGGGCCAGCGTGGTCAGCGCGGTGGACGGGCCGATCTCGACGAAGACGTGCTTGCCGCGCCGCTCGACCGCCCGCATGCCGGCCTCGAAGGCCACCGGCTCGCCGATGTGCCTGACCCAGTACTCCGGGTCGGCCAGCTGGGCGGGCCGGGCCACCTTGCCGGTGAGGTTGGAGATCAGCGTCAACTGCGGCTGCTGGAAGTGGATTCCGGCCAGTACGGCGCGGAACTCGTCGAACACCTCCGCCATCAGCGGGGAGTGGAAGGCGTGCGAGACCTGGAGCTGCTTCACCGCGAAGCCCCGCTCCTGGAGGATCGCCGTCACCTCCGCCAGCGAGTCGCTCCCGCCCGAAATGACGCACTGGTCGGGCGAGTTGACCGCCGCGAGCGCCAGGTCGGAGTACCCCTCCAACAGCGGCGTCACCTCGGCGGCGGCGGCCGGCACGGCGGCCATCCCACCGGGGGCGGAGACCGACTGCATCAGCCGGGAGCGGGCGGCCACCAGGGTCACCGCGTCCTCCAGGCTGAACAGCCCGGCCACCGTCGCCGCGACCACCTCGCCGATGCTGTGCCCGATCAGGGTGCTGGGCCGGGCACCCCAGTCCATCCACAGCTGGGCCAGCGCGTACTCCAGGGTGAACAGCGCGGGCTGGGTGTACCGGGTCTGGTGAACGGCCTCCTGGTCCTCGCCGACGCCGAGCACCAGATCCCGGACCGACCGGCCGAGCAGCGGGGCGAACAGCCGGTCGCACTCGTCCACATGGCGGCGGAACACCGGGTAGCGGTCGTACAGCGGCGCGCCCATGCCGGGGTACTGCGAGCCCTGGCCGGTGAACAGGAACGCGGTCTTGCGGGCCTCCGGGGCCTCGACCGCCCGGCGGTCCAGCTGGGTCAGCCCCTTGGCGAGCAGGCCGTCCAGGTCCTCCCGGCCGCCGACCACCCCGGCGATCCGGAGCGGGAAGTGCGAGCGGCCGACGTTGGAGGTGTGGCAGAGGTCGGCCACGTCGATGCCCGGGGTCCGCTCCAGGTGCTCCTGGTAGCGCTCGATCAGCCGGCGCAGCGACCGCCGGTTCTTGGCGGAGAGGGTGAAGACCTGGCGGGCGTCGGGCTCCTCGGTGCCGGTCGCGCCGGTGGCGAAGCCGGGCGGCTGTTCCAGGACGACGGCGGCGATGGTGCCGCCGAACCCGAAGCTGTTGACCACGGCGCGCTTGACCTCGGCGGGCCAGGGCCGGTTCTCGGTGGGCACCGTCACCGGGTAGCGGTCCCAGGGGATCCGGCCGGACGGCGTACGGAAGTTGAGGTGTGGATAGATCACCGACTCGCGCATCTGCAGCAGCGTCTTGATCACGCCCACCAGACCGGCCACCGGCTCCATGTGGCCGAGGTTGGTCTTCACCGAACCGACGGTCAGCGGCGCCGCCTTGGTGTGCGACTTGGCGAACACGTCGCTGATCGCACCCATCTCGATCGGGTCGCCCAGCGGGGTGCCGGTGCCGTGTGCCTCGACGTACTGGATGTCCTCCGGGCGCAGCGCGGCGCGGTGGATCGCGGCCCGCATCACTGCCTCCTGGGCGGGCCCGTTCGGCACGGTCAGGCCCGCGCTGTCGCCGTCCTGGCCGACGGCGGAGCCCCGGATCAGGCCGAGCACGGTGTCGCCGTCCCGCTTGGCGTCCGACAGGCGCTTGAGCACCACCACCGCACAGCCCTCGGCGCGGACGTAGCCGTCCGCCGACTCGTCGAAGGTCTTGCACTGAGCGTCCGGGGCGAGCATGTTCGCGTTGGAGAAGATCACCGGGATCCGGGGGTGATGCAGCGCGTTCACCGCACCGGCCAGCGCGATGTCGCACTCCCGGTGGCGCAGCCCCTGGACCGCCGCGTGCACGGCGGTCAGCGAGGAGGCGCAGGCGGCGTCCAGGCTCACGCACGGGCCGCGCCAGCCGAGGAAGTACGAGAGCCGGCCGGAGAGCGGGAAGAAGGTGATGCCCGAGGCCAGGTGGCCGTCCAGCTCCTCGTACGGGAGCGACTCCAGCTCCAGCGCGTAGTCGATCGAGCTGGCCCCGATGTAGACGCCGCCGTTGCCCCGGCGCAGCGGCGCGGGGTCGATGTTGGAGTGTTCCAGGGCCTCCCAGGCGGTCTCCAGCAGCAGCCGCTGCTGGGGGTCCATGTACTGGGCTTCCTTGGGGGAGATGTTGAAGAAGCCGGCGTCGAAGAGGTCGACCCGGTCCAGGAAACCGCCGCCGGCGGCCCGGATCCGGCCCTGGGACGGCTCGCCGTCCGTCTCCTCCGCGCCCGCCGCCTCGGTGAACCGCTCCAGGTCGAAGCGGTCCGCCGGGAAGGGACCGATGCCCGACCGGCCGTCGCGCAGGAAGTCGGCGAACTCGTCGGGGCTGTTGCTGCCACCGGGGAAGCGCAGCCCGACACCGACCACGGCGATGGGTTCGTACTTCTCCAGCATCAGGTCCTTGAGCAGCTCCTGCTGCTTGCGCACGGTTTCGAGGGCGCTGCGGAGCTGATCCCCCACGGGCGCGGCGGTGTCGGGCATGGGTTCCCTTCCATACGACGGCGGGAGAGGTCCGCCGGTGCTCAGGACTGGTAGAGGTCCTTGAGGATTTCGTCGAGCAGTGCGTGGTCCTGCGCGACCGGGGCGTCGTCCGCCGGCGCATCGGTGCCGCCGCCGGGCAGCAGACCCGACAGGTGGGTCACCAGCGCCTCGATGGTCGGCTCGTTGAACATGGTGTTGGCGCTGATCGCCAGCCCGAGCCGCTGCTCCAGCCGGCGCTTGATCTCGGTGAGCCGCAGTGAGGTCAGCCCGAGGTCGAAGTAGCTGCGGTCCAGCGGCAGTTCCTCGTCCGGCTCCAACAGCATGGTGACCCGGAACTCCCCGGCCACCAACTCCCTGAGGGCGTCGGCCCGTTCCGGCGCCGACAGCGAGATCAGCTGCTCGGTGGCAGCGGTCACGGTCATCGGACCGACCTCCGGGCCGGGTGGTACGGGCTCTGGTTCCTCACAGCGATCGCCTCCGTCTGCTTCGTGGACCCGCCCGGTCGCGGCCGGTGCCGTTGCCGCCGTCCAGGTCGGCCGCCGCAGGTCGGGCACCATGCGAACACCCGAGCCTGACCCCGTCCTGACCCGGAGCTGACTGCGCCGGGCGAGGAGGACGGGCGTGCGGCTCCGTCCCTGCTGGCGGCGGCTCCAGCGGCGGTCCAGCGCAGCTCCACCCGCCTGCTCCAGAGTGGGTGCGTCGCTGCCCGTCATCGGGTGGTGCCGATGATGAGTTTCGTAGACGTAGGGAGTTTGGGCATGAGTGATCTCAACGACGTGGTGACCCGTTACCTGGCCATCTGGAACGAGGCCGACGCCGGCAAGCGTGCCGACGCCATCGCCGACCTGTTCGCCGAGGGCGCCACCTACACGGACCCGCTGGCCGACGTCGAGGGCCACGAGGGCGTCGCCGCGGTGATCAGCGGTGCGCGCGACCAGTTCCAGGGCTTCGTCTTCAACCAGTACGGCGACATCGACGCGCACCACAACATCGCGCGCTTCCAGTGGGAGCTCGTCCCGGCGGCCGGCGGCGAGAACATCGTCATCGGCTTCGACGTCGCGGTCCTGGACGGCGCCGGCAAGATCAAGAGCGTCCACGGCTTCCTGGACAAGGTCCCGGCCGGGCTCTGAGCCACCTGTCACGGTCGCAGAACCCTCGACCCCGGCCCGGGTGATCACGGGCCGGGGTCGTTCGCGCCGGACCCGGAAACGCCGGAGGCCGCCCTTCCCGAAGGAAGGACGGCCCGGTCAGGCGATTGCCTCGCGGTGCGCCGCCAGGGACTCGAACCCCGGACCCGCTGATTAAGAGTCAGCTGCTCTAACCAACTGAGCTAGCGGCGCCTGTCTGACGTCGGAGACTGTACGCGACGTCAGCCGGAACTCCGAAATCGTGATCGCGCGGTCACGGTCGGCTCCGTCCGGTCGGCAGGGCGCCAGGTCAGGCGGGCCTGCGGTGCCGTCCTGCCGCCTGCTCCTCGTGGCGACGGCCCAGCCAGCCCATCAGGGCGAACAGGGTGGTGAGCCAGACCAGGCTGGCCGCCGCCATGGCGAAGGCGTTGTCGACCTGCACGGCGACCAGGACCAGGCCCGCCGAGGCCGCGACCAGCAGCACGACGGTGATCGGCTGGACGTGCTCCAGCAGCCGCCAGGCGCCGCGTGGTCCGCCCACCCTGCGGGGCCTGGCGTACCGGTCCGGGCCGAACTCGGTCTCGGGCTCCGTTTCGGGCTCCGTCGTCATCCCACTCACCTCCGGGGGAAGGGCCGGGCGGCGGACGACCGCCCGGCCGGATACCTCCAGCCTGCGCCGATCGCCCGCCGACCGCCCACCCGGACGGCCGACCAGGACCGCCGACCCGGACCGGCCGCGTCAGCCGGAGATGCTCGGTGCGCCGGTCTCGATGTGCCCGGTGAACCGCTGCGACCAGCTCGGGTCGGAACTGACCGTGACCGTGAAGTCGTACCAACCGTTCTGGTACGCGACGGCGTTGAACCAGTCGCTGGTGTTGCCGCCGGCCTGCACGGTGTACGTCCAGGGACCGTCCGCGCGGTAGTTGTTCGGGGTGACGGTGAAGGTCACCGCCGCGGTGCCCGCGTTGGCCAGCCGGAACCAGAGCGCCGCCTTCCCGGTGTCGGGCGCGTTCGCGTACGAGGCGGTCACCGTGACCGTCTTGCCGGGCTTGGTGGCGTCGCCCTTGAAGCGGCGCAGGAACCGGTTCGGGCCGGTGACGCCGAGGTCGTACGGGCCGTTGCCGAAGTTGGTGCCGCAGTTGAAGAAGTCGCTGGTGCTGCCGCCCGGGTCGATGGTGTACTGCCACGGCCCGCCGCTGCGGTAGGCGTTCGCATAGGCCGCGAAGTGGGCCGAACTGGTGGCCACCGCACCCTCGTTGGCCATCTTGATCCAGACCTTCATCACCCCGTTGGCGCCGAACTCCAGGTGGTCCAGGTTGGCGTTCGGCTGGTACGGCAGCGCGCGGGCCGGCCGAGTGCCGGCCTCCTGCAGCGGCAGGGCGTTGTTGGTCGGCGCGGGGTTTGGCAGCGGGCCGCAGCTGGACTGGCCGATCACGAAGGAGGTGTCCGGCAGCGCGGGCATCCCGTACACCGGGTTGGCGAAGTCGAAGGCGCCGGTCAGGTCACCGGTCACCTTGCGTCGCCAGGCGCTGATGTTCGGGCAGGTCGCTGGCTTGCCCAGGGCAGCCGTCCAGGTCTCCAGGAAGCGCAGCACCGAGGTGTGGTCGAAGACCTCGGAGCTCACCCAACCGCCCCGGCTCCAGGGCGAGATGGCGACCATCGGGACCCGGAAGCCGAGGCCGATCGGCTGGCCGTTGTAGAACTCCCCTGCGGTGCCGGTCACCGGGACCGGCGGCGGCACGTGGTCGAAGAAGCCGTCGTTCTCGTCGTAGTTCAGGAACAGCACGGTGGAGTTGAAGACGGCCGGGTCGGCGTTGAGCGCGTCCATCACCAGGTGCACGAAGTGCGCGCCGTCGTTCGGCGGCGCGTAGGGGTGCTCGGAGGAGGCCTCGTCGGCGACGATCCAGGAGACTTGCGGCAGCGTGCCGTTCAGCACGTCGGCGCGGATCGCGGCGGCTATGTCCTCGGGGGTCTTGCCGGTCACCTTGGGGACCGAGCCCATGCCCTTGACCCGGAGCGGGCTGCCGGCCGGGGCGTCGGTGAACTGCTTGAAGTAGGCCAGCGCGTTGTCGCCGTAGTTGTCGGCGGCGTTCTGGTAGAGCTTCCAGCTCACCCCGGCGTTCTCCAGCGCCTCGGCGTAGGTCTGCCAGCGGAGTCCGGACTCGTCGCCGCCGTTGTAGGCCGGGCCGCCCGCCTTGCCGTCCGGGTCGATCTGGCCGCTCCAGTGGAAGGTCCGGTTCGGTCCGGTGGCGCTCAGCGTGGAGGAGAAGTAGGCGTCGCAGACCGTCCAGTTGTCGGCCAGGGCGTAGTGGAACGGGATGTCCTTGCGGTTGAGGTAACCGAGCGCCCTGACACTGGACTTGGCGGCCACCCAGTTGTCCATCTTCCCGGTGTTCCAGGCGCTGTGCTGGTCGTTCCAGGAGTGCGCGAGGTCGCCGCTGCACTGGGCCAGCCGCTCCGGGGTCTGCCCGCCGGCCGGGCTGGTGGCGCTGAACGCCCACGGGTACTGGCGGCCGGTGCCGTTCGGCTGGTTGAAGACGCTGTGCCCGCCGGGGATCTGGATCGCGGCCCGGTCGGCGAAGCCCCGGACACCCTTGAGCATGCCGAAGTAGTGGTCGAAGCTGCGGTTCTCCTGCATCAGTACCACGATGTGCTTTGCGTCGGTGATCGTCCCGGTCGCGTCGAGGCCGAGCGCGGCCGCCTCGGCCGTGCCTCCGGCCACGGTGGCCGCGGCGCTGACCTCGGCTGCCGCCGAAGTGGCCACCGCCGCCCCGGCCGCCGCGCTCGCCGACAGTGCCATGAACTTCCTACGACTCAGCTCGGACATCCCGTCTGCCCGTCCCTTCGGTAGCGATGTTGTGCACACACGTTGTGTCCACGCCATCGTTCAGGCGGCATCTTTGTGCAGCCCGGGGCGCCGGTCCAGGACTTTCCATCAAGGCTTGTTGGATTGTTCAACTTGGACCGGCGGAGCGAAGGCCGGATGAACGGTCGGGGCTCAGTCCCGCACGGTGATCCCGAGCGCCTGGGCGAACTGCGGGGCCAGTTCGAAGAGTTGGGCACTGCCCAGAATCGCGCCGCGCAGCCCGTCCGGCCCGTCGGCCAGACCGAGCCGGCTGGCGCCGCGGAGGTCGACCTGGCGCAGGGTCGCGCCGCCGAGGCGGACCTCCTCCAGGGTGGAGCCGGGGAAGGAGAGTTCGGTCAGCTTGGCGCCGCCGAAGTCCACGTCACGCAGCAGGCAGTCCTCGAAGACCACGTCGCGCAGGGTGGCCGCGCGCAGGTTGACCGCCTCCAGCTTGCACTGGCGGAACACCACCCGGCGCAGCGCCGAGCCGTACGCGGTCAGTCCGGCCAGCACGGTCCCGACGAAACCGGTGTCCTGCCACTCGGTCTCTGCGCAGTCCACCGCGACCCAGCGGCTGCCCTGCACCCAGACCTCGTTGAACCGGGCCTGCCGGAGCTTGGCACCGCTCAGCTGCACGCCGGTGAAGGCGCACTCGAGGAAGCTCGCGCCGTTCGCCGGGCCGTCCAGCTCCGGGCCCTCGAAGTGCACGGTGTCGTATCGCTCGTCGCGCCGGAGCGGTCCGGTGTGCGGGACGAGCAGGTGCGCGTACGGCAGGTCGCCGAGCTGGTCGGGGACGGACGGCATGCGGGCCTCCAGGCGTAGTGGGTCCGCCCATCCTCACAGTCAGGACTGACGGGAGTGCAGCGTGACGCCCGTTGCCACCGCCGCCGCGCAGACGAGCCCGGCCGCCAGGACGCCCGACGCGCCGAGCAGCGTGCAGGCCAGTACGGCCACCGCGGCGACCGGGAGGAGCAGCACCTCGGCCGGGCCGCGCTTGGTGTGCCGGGCGTGCAGCAGCCAGACGGTGAACAGGTAGAGCGCGGTGGGCACGGTGACAGCGGCGGTGGCCGCCTCCGCACCGATGTGCGCCTCGCCGGTCGCGTACTCGATCGCGACCTCCATCCCGGCGCCGATCGCGGCGGCCGAGCCGAGCACCAGGTAGTGGCCGTAACCCCAGAGGAAGGACCGCCGACTGGAGGTGAGGAGGTGGTGCACCGGCCGGGCGAAGTAGATCCACCAGGCGGCGAAGCAGATCAGGATGCCGCCGGTCGCCAGCGGGATCAGCTCGCCCAGCGCCTCGTGCTCGTCCAGCGCGGCCTGCATCGCCAGGGTGGCGGCGGAGACCGTCTCGCCGAGCACGATCAGGGTGAACAGGCCGTACCGCTCGGCGATGTGCTGCGGGTGCCAGGTGCTCTGGGAGTGCAGCTCGGCCAGCGCGGGCACCGAGAGCTCGGCCACGATGCCGAGCGGCAGCACCCATACCCGGGCGCCCTCCGGCACCAGCAGCACCAGGCCCCAGCCGATCTGGCAGACCGTGATGCCGGCCGCGTAGCGCAGCGCCATGGTGCGCGCGCCGCCGCTCTCGCAGGCGGCGGCGCGCAGCCACTGGGTGACCATGGCCAGGCGCATCACCACGTAGCCGACCACCGAGAGGGTGAGGTCCTGGTCGGCGAAGATCCGGGGCACCCCGGCGGCCAGGATCAGCACGCCGGTGATCTGGACCAGCGTGGTCAGCCGGTACGGCACGTCGTCCACGTCGTAGGCGGAGGCGAACCAGCTGAAGTTCATCCAGGCCCACCAGATCGCGAAGAACGCGAACGCGTAGCTGTACAGCCCGTGGCCGAGGTGACCCGACGCCAGGTCGTGGGCGAGCTGGGAACCGGCCTGGGCGACCGCCACCACGAAGCAGAGGTCGAAGAACAGCTCCAGGGGCGTGGCGGCCCGGTGGCTCTCGCTCTTGCTCCGGGGCGTCATCCGGCGGAACGGCGCCGGATCGGTCGGGACGGTCTCGCTGCTGGTCATGCCGCGATCCTGGCAGCCCGTCCTCGGCGACGCACGTAGCAGCGCGGCACGTCGGGCCGGCCGCCGCCCGTTCTCTCGTGTCGTCAGCGAGAGTTGACGACGGAGTGCGCGAACCGGGTGACAGCGGCCGGGTCCCCGGGCGTGCCCCGTGAGTGCTGTTCGGCGTGTCGGGTTTGACCGGCTAGATTCCTCGGCAGTGCAAGGACGACGCGGGCGGTCGGCGAGCAACGCGGAAGGTCAAGGCCGGTGGCGGTACACGGGGGTGGGTCACCCGCTGGCCCGTGCCACCGGCCTCGTGATCACCGCGCTGCTCGTCAGTGCCGTCTGGCGTCCGTCAGCCCGTACCTCTCAGGGGTCACTTCTCCCAGCCGACCTTGGTGATGTCGGTGTCCGCCAGGCTTCCCGCCCCGAAGTTCGCCAGGCCTTTGCGGACCGCCACGATGCTCGGCCGCTGGTACAGCTCGTAGGTGTGGCCCAGCTCCCAGATCTGCGCGTCGGCCTTGTTGTAGAGCTTGGCCGCCTCGGCCGGGTCGAGGGTGGCCGCCGCCGTGCGCAGCAGCTCGTCGATCTCCGGGGTGGCCAGCTTCGAGTAGTTCCCGAACACGTTGTCGCCCTGCGGGGCACGGAAGTTGGCCACCCCGGCGGAGAGCGGGAAGGAGCCGGTGTTGCGCCAGCTGGCCAGGTCGAACTTGCCCTGGTTGATGTACTTGCCGAAGTACTCCTTGCTCGGCACCTTGTCGACGGTGAGCTTCACGCCGACCTGCTGGAGCATGTTCTGCACGGCGGTGGCCATGTCGATCTGCGCCTGCGCCGAGCCGTCGCTCAGCACGTAGTGCAGCTCCAGCGGCTGGCCGTCCTTGGTGCGCGGCTGGCCGGCCGTCGCCTCCTTCCAGCCCGCCTTGTCCAGCAGCTCCTTGGCGCCCGGAACGTTGAACTTGACCCAGTCGCCGGAGTTGTCCTGGTAGCCGCTCTGGTTGGTCATGAAGAGGTGGTTGCCGAGCGGCTTGAACTCCACCGGCACGCCCTGGTTGACGATCTTGATCAGGGCGGCCCGGTCCAGCGCCAGGCCGAGCGCCTGCCGGAGCGACTTGTCGGCCAGCGGCCCGTTGCCGCCGAAGGAGATGTGCACCTCGTCCCACGGCGTGCCGGTCCTGATCACGCCGTCCTTGGCGTCCTTGAGCTGGCCGTACGCGGTGGCGCTGCCCGCTGAGGCGTAGTCCACCTCGTTGTTGAGGAACGCCTGGGTGATCGCCGGGATGGCCAGCACCCGGTAGGTGATCTTGTCCAGCTTGGGCTTCGGGCCCCACCAGTTGGGGTCCGGCACCAGGGTGATGGTCTGCGCGGTCTTGTCGATCGCGCCGAACTTGAACGGTCCGCCGGTGACCGGCACCTGCTCGATCCAGCCCTGGTTGAACGCCTCGGGGGTGGCGATGCCGGCGGCCGGGATCAGCGGGTTGAACAGGTTCTGCCAGTCCGCGTACGGCTTGTCGAAGGTGACCTTCACCTCCTGGGCGTCGGCGCCCTGCTCGACCGAGGCGATCTGCTCGTAGCCGGAGGAGTCGGCGATGTTGTAGGCCGGGTTCTTGCCGTTGGTGGACTCCCACACCGCCTTGAAGTCCTGCGCGCCGATCTGCTTGCCGTCCGACCACTTGGCCTTCGGGTTGATCTTGTAGGTCACCACCTGCGGCGACTTGGAGGTGACCTCGGCCGAGGCCAGGTACTCCGGCACCGGCTTGAAGACGCCCTTGGCGTCGGTGCGGAACAGCTTGGCCTCGGTGTAGCCCATGATCTCGACCGCGTCGCCGTACCGCCCGTCCACCTGGTACGGGTTCCACTGGGTGATCCACTGCTGGAGCGGAGGCCGGAACTCGCCGCCGTCCTTGATTCTCTCCAGCGGCTGCGGGTTGTTGTCCTCGGCGTCCTGGGCCGGCACCACGTTCTTCGCCACGTCCCCCGAGCCCGAGCCGGCCGAGCTGCACCCGGTGACGGCCAGCGTCAGTGCGATGGCGAGGACGGCGGCGCGGCGCAGGCCGCGGGCGGCGGTGAAGGTGTCCATCTGGGGTTCCCCCGGGAAGAGTCGGTGGCCGCCAGGTGTGGCGACGCTTGAGCATGGGCAGCCAAGTCGGTGTCCGGCCGAGCAGAACGTAACAGCGGATCAGTTCACGTACCAGGGGGTCCTGTTCACACCTGATCGAATCGAAACGAGCGGCAACACTGCGGCAATACGCCGTCAGCAACCCGCTGGAACACTCTGACCTGCTGCTTCGCCAATCGGCCGAAGCAGGGCGTGCCAGAGCTCTGGACGGCCGACTGGCCATGCCGTAGAACTGCTGCGCGCGAAGCTGCGCCAAACACCCCTAGAGCGAAGGCAATTCGTCATGCTGACCAGGTGTACGAACCTCCGGACCGGCGGTGCGGGGTGATCCGGTACCTGGTTAAACGCCTCGGCTACTACGTGATCCTGCTGATCGTCGCGGTCTTCCTGGCGTACGCCCTCTCCAGCACCGCGCTCGGGCCCCGGAGCTACTTCGAGGCCAAGCAGCCCCGGCCGTCCGCCGCCTCGGTGGACCGGCAGCTGACCGCGCTGAACATCAACGACCGCACCCCCGTGGTGGAACGTTTCGGCTCCTGGGCCGAGGGGCTGGTGCTCCACGGCGACCTCGGCCGGACCATCCACGACACCTCGGTGAACGAGGACTTCGGCCGCCGGATCTGGGTCTCGCTCCGGCTGCTGCTGGTCGGCAGCCTGCTCGGGATGGTGCTGGGCGTGGCGGTCGGCGCCTGGGGCGCGGTGCGGCAGTACCGCTTCTCGGACCGCGCGGCCACCCTGACCTCCTTCGTGCTGCTCTCCACCCCGGTCTTCCTGCTCGCCCTGCTGCTGAAGAACGGTGCGATCGCCGCCAAGGACGCGGCCGGCCACGAGGTGATCCCGTTCACCGGCTACGAGACCCCCGGACTGGCCGGCGGGATCGGTGCCCACCTGGCCGACTGGGGGCTCCACCTGCTGCTGCCCACCCTGTCGTTGGCGCTCGGCGGGATCGCGGTCTACAGCCGCTACCAGCGCGCCACCATGCTCGACGTGCTCGGCTCCGACTACCTGCGCACCGCCGAGGCCAAGGGGCTGACCAGGAACCGGGCCCTGGTCAAGCACGGCCTGCGCACCGCGGTGATCCCGATGGCCACCATGTTCGCCTACAGCTTCCTGGGCATCTTCACCGGCGCGGCCTTCACCGAGACCATCTTCGGCTGGCACGGCATGGGGGAGTGGTTCATCCAGGCGATCAACGAGCAGGACATCAACTCGGTGGTCGCGGTCAACCTGTTCGCCGCGGTGGTGGTGCTGGCGTCCGGCTTCCTGGCCGACCTGCTGACCGCCGCCCTCGATCCCCGGGTCAGGTCCTGATGACTGCCGTCCTGCCGCTGCCCACCGCCGAACTCCCGCTCGCTGCCGGAAGGATGCGCCTGGTCACTGGGCGCCTGCTGGCCGCCAAGGGTGTGCTGATCGGCGCGGTGACCGTGCTGCTGCTCTTCCTGCTGGCCTTCGTCGGCCCGTTCCTGACGCCCTGGGACTACGCTACGCCCGACTACCTGGCGATCCGTCAACCGCCGTCCGGTACTCATTGGTTCGGGACCAACGGGCTGGGGCAGGACGTCTTCGCGCAGACCGTCCGGGGCCTGCAGAAGTCGCTGGTGATCGGGTTGCTGGTGGCGCTGTTCTCCACCGTGCTGGCCGGGCTGGTCGGCGCCTGCGCCGGGTACTTCGGCGGCTGGACCGACCGGGTACTGACCTTCCTGGTCGACCTGCTGCTGGTCTTCCCGAGCTTCCTGATCATCACCATCATCTCGCCCCGGCTCAAGGGCTCGGGCTGGATCGCCTTCGTGGTGCTGCTGGCCGCGTTCAACTGGATGATCACCGCCCGGGTGGTCCGCTCGATGACCCGTTCACTGCGCGAGCGCGAATTCGTCCGCGCCGCACGGTTCATGGGCGTCCACCCGCTAAGGATCATCCTGCGGCACATCCTGCCCAACGTCGCCTCCTTCCTGATCACCGACGCCACCGTCGCGGTCGGCGGCGCCGTGATGAGCGAGGCCGCGCTCTCCTACTTCGGCTTCGGCGTCCGCGCCCCCGACGTCTCACTCGGCACCCTGCTCGCCGCCGGTACGGACCAGGCACCGGTCTTCCCCTGGCTGTTCTACTTCGCGGCCGGCCTGCTGGTGCTGTTCGTGCTCGCCGTCAACCTGATCGGGGACGGCCTCCGGGACGCCCTCGATCCGACCTCCGGGAGCCGGTCATGACCACCCCGCTGCTCGAAGTGGCTGACCTCGCCGTGGACTTCGGCTCCCAGCCGGCCGTCCGGGGGGTCGACCTGGCGCTCCGGCGCGGCGAGACCCTGGGCATCGTGGGCGAGTCCGGCTCCGGCAAGTCCGTCACGGCACTGGCCGTGCTCGGACTGCTGCCCGGCACCGCCCGGGTCCGCGGTTCGGTGCGGCTGGAGGGCCGGGAGCTGGTCGGTCTGCCCGGCCGGGAGCTCGCCGGACTGCGCGGGCGCAAGGTCGCGATGGTCTTCCAGGACCCGCTCTCCGCCTTCACCCCCGTCTACCGGATCGGCGACCAGATCGTCGAGGCGATCCGGATCCACCAGCCGCTGGACCGGGAGGCCGCCCGCAAGCGCGCGGCAGAACTCCTGGACCTGGTCGGCATCCCGGACCCCGTACGGGCCCTGGACGCCTACCCGCACGAGTTCTCCGGCGGCATGCGGCAGCGCGCGATGATCGCCATGGCGATCGCCAACGACCCCGACATCCTGCTCGCCGACGAGCCCACCACCGCACTCGACGTCACCATCCAGGCCCAGGTGCTGGACGTGCTGCGGACCGCGCAGCGCGAGACCGGCGCCGCGCTGGTCCTGGTCAGCCACGACCTCGGGGTGATCGCCGGGATGGCCGACCGGGTCGCGGTGATGTACGCGGGCCGGGTGGTGGAGACCGCCCCGGTGGACGAGCTGTTCGCCCACCCCCGGCACCCGTACACCCTCGGCCTGATCGGCGCCGTCCCCCGGCTGGACACCGAGGGCGGCCCACTGGTGCCGATCCCCGGCCAACCGCCCGCGCTCGGCGCGGTCGGGCCCGGCTGCCCGTTCGCCGACCGCTGCCCGCTGGTGCAGGACCGCTGCCTGGCGGCCGAACCGCCGCTGACCGGCGAGGGCGATCACCTGGCGGCCTGCCTGCGCGCCGACGAACTCGCCCGCGACCGCCCGGCCCCGCAGGACGTCTACCCCGTACCGCCGCTGCCCGCCGCCGACCCGACGCCCCGCGCGGAGCGCGAACCGGTGCTCCGGGTGACCGGGCTGACCAAGACCTTCCCGGTCCTGAAGGGCACCGTCTTCAAGCGCCGGGTCGGGTCGGTGTACGCGGCGGACGGCGTCGAGCTCGACCTCCGCCGGGGCGAGACGCTCGGGCTGGTGGGGGAGTCGGGATCCGGCAAGTCGACCACCCTGTTCGAGCTGCTCGGCCTCGGCCGGCCCGAGGCCGGCCGGATCGAACTGCTCGGCCAGGACACCGCGACGCTCGACCGGGCCGGAGCGCACCGGCTGCGCGGCGAGGTGCAGATCGTCTTCCAGGACCCGATGGCCAGCCTCGACCCCCGGCTGCCGATCGGCGACGTGATCGCCGAACCGCTGCTCGCCCGGGGCGCGGCCCGCGAGCTGATCAACCGTCGGGTCCCCGAACTGCTCAGGCAGGTCGGGCTCGACCCGGCGTACGTCGCCCGCTACCCGCACCAGTTCTCGGGCGGGCAGCGGCAGCGGATCTCGATCGCCCGGGCCCTCGCCGTCCAGCCGAAGCTGCTCGTCCTGGACGAACCGGTCTCCGCCCTCGACGTCTCGGTCCAGGCCGGAGTCCTCAACCTGCTCCAGCAGCTCAAGGCCGAACTGGGCCTGGCCTACCTCTTCGTCTCGCACGACCTCTCGGTGATCCGCCACCTCTGCGACCGGATCAGCGTGATGTACCTCGGCCGCACCGTCGAGGCCGGCGCGGCGGCCGAGGTCTTCGCCCGCCCCCGCCACCCCTACACCCAGGCCCTGCTCTCCGCCGTCCCGCTCCCCGACCCGGCAGCCGAGCGCGCCCGCACCCGGGTGCTCCTCCCGGGGGACCCGCCCTCACCCACCGAACGGCGCACCGGCTGCGCCTTCCGCACCCGCTGCCCGCTCTACGCCACCCTCGACCCGGCCCGGCAGGCCCGCTGTGAGACGGCAGCACCCGCGTTGGAGGATGGTGTCGCCTGCCACCACGCCTGACCCTGCACGGGTCAGCGCGGGGGGAGCGGCGGACGGCGCAGGTCGGGGCGGGGTGCGTCCGGCGGCGGCGGAGTGGCCGCCGGGTGTGCGGCCAGCAGCTCCAGCGCCAGCCGGACGGCCGCCTCCAGCTCCGTGTGCAGCGAGGCGGCCCACTCGTGCGGGCCGCGCAGCACCGGGACGTCGGGTGCCACGCCGTGGTTCTCCACCGACCAGCCGATGCCGCCGGTGAACCAGGCGGCGTTCTTCGGCACCGAGATCTGGGTCCCGTCCCCCAGGGTGTGGCGGCCGGTCATGCCGACCACCCCGCCCCAGGTCCGGCTGCCCACCACCGGGCCGAGGCCGAGCAGCTTGATGGCGGTGATGATCACGTCGCCGTCGGAACTGGTGGCGTGGTCGGCGAGCGCCACCACCGGGCCGCGCGGGGCGTCCTTCGGGTAGCGGACCGGGTGCCTGCCCCGGCTGTGGTCCCAGGCCAGCACCCGGCGGCTGAGCTTCTCCAACACCAGTTCGGAGACGTTCCCGCCGGCGTTCCCCCGAACGTCCAATACCAGTGCGGGGTAGTCGAGTTCACGCCGCAGGTCGCGGTTGAACTGGGCCCAGCCGGAGCCGCCGAGATCCGGGATGTGCAGGTAGCCGCACCGGCCGTCGCTCAACTCCCTTACCAGGTGCCGCCGTCGGGTCACCCAGTCCTGGTAGCGGATCGGCCGCTCGTCGGTCAGCGGGGTGACCGCGATCCGCCGCAGGGCGCCACCGGCGGCCGTCCTGACGGTGAGTTCGACGGTGGTCCCGCCGGTGCCCACCAGCAGCGGGGCGGGGCCGCGCAGCGGGTCGGGCGGACGGCCGGAGACGGCCACCAACTCGTCGCCGTCGCGCAGCCCGTACCCGGCCAGCGGGGCCCGGGCGCGCGGGTCGGAGGACTCGCCGGGCAGGACCCGGTGGATCAGCCAGCGGCCGTCCGGGGCGCACTGGAGGTTGGCGCCGAGCAGGCCGAGCGGCTGGGCGGCCGGACTCGGGCCCTCGCTGCGCCGGGACGCAGAGACGTAGGCGTGTGAGGTGCCGAGCTCGCCGAGCAGCTCCCTGAGTAGGTCGGCGAAGTCGTCGGGGCTGGCCACCCGGTCCACCAACGGGGCGTACTGGTCAACCAGTTCGGGCCAGTCGAGGCCGCACATCCCCGGGTCCCAGAACTGGTCCCGGACGATCCGGGCCGCCTCGTGGAACGCCTGCCGCCACTCCTCCGCCGGGTGCACGGTGTGCGTGATCCGGCGCAGGTCGACGGTCAACGGCTGGCTTCCGGAGGGAAGTTGGAGCAGTCGCAGGGTGCCGGCCGAGAACACCAGGACCGAGCGGCCGTCACCGGAGACGGAGTAGCCGTCCAACTGCTCGGCGACGGTGGTCCTGGTGCCGTGCGCCAGGTCGAAGTACTCCAGGGCGGGGCGGCCCGAGGTGTCGGCCGGATTGGCGAAGGTCTGGCCGAGCGCCCCGGCGATCGGCCAGCGCAGCCAGAGCAGACCGCCCCGGACGGGTGCGGTGGCGGAGTACTTGGAGGCGATCACCGGGAACGGCACCAGTCGGCTGGAGAGGCCCTGCGGGTCGACCGTCACCGTGCCGTCGCCGGTCTGCTCCGGGTCCAGGCCGACCGGCGGCCGTCCCTCCGCCGGGTCGGCGAACGGTGACGGGGTGTCCGCCGCCAGCGGCACCAGGTACGGGCGGCAGCCGAGCGGGAAGGACATGTCACCGGTGTGCACGTCGTGCACCGGGTCGAAGCCGCGCCAGGAGAGGAAGACCAGGAAGCGGCCGTCCCGGGTGAAGACCGGGTGCTCGTCCTCGAACCGGCCGCCGGTCACGTCGATGGTGTGCGCCGGATCGGCCACCCGGGCCAGCTGGATCGAACGCAGCGAACGGCCCGCCACCGGCTGCGACCAGGTCAGCCACTGCGAGTCCGGGGAGAAGGCCGGACTGCCGACCGGCCCGTACCGGGACGTGGCCGCCTCGGTGACGGTGCCGTCGGCGGTGGCCACCAGCAGCAGCCGGCCGTCCGAGGAGACCACGGCCAGGGTCTGTCCGTCGGGCGCGGCGGCCAGCTCCAGCACCTGGCCGAGCCGCCCGGCGGCGATCCGGCGCGGTGGGGCGTCCGGGTCGCCCCGGCCCGGTGTGGGGGCCACCTCGATCGCGTCGGCGCCCTCGGCGTCGGTGGCCCAGGCCAGCTGGCCGCTGTGGCCGAGCAGGACGGGGAGCCGGGTCCGCACCCCGGGGGTGTCGGCCAGCACCCGGGCGGGGCCGTCCCGGTGGGCGAGCCAGTAGAGGCTGCCGCGCACGGTGATCGCGCTGGCCCGGCCGGTGGCGTCGCAGGCCAGGTCCTTCACCTGACTGGCCGTCGGCACCTGGTACGGGCGGCGGCCCGAGCGCGAGCCGCCGAGCGGGATCTCCAGCCTGCGTGGGTGCGGGTGGTCCAGGCTGTCCAGCAGCCAGAGGTCGCCAGCGTGCTGGTAGACGATCCTGGTCCCGTCACTGGCCGCCTCGCGGGCGTAGTACGCGGCGTGGTCGGTGTGTCGGCGCAGACCGGTGCCGTCGGGGCGGCAGGAGTAGAGGTTGCCGACGCCCTCGTGGTCGGAAAGAAAGGCGATCCTCGGGCGGTCAGGCCCGCCGACCGGCATCGGGGAGGACAGGTGGCCCGGGTGGTCGGGGAGCAGCTGGGTGGTGTCGAGCCAGAGCCGGCCGGTGGCGCCGCCCCGGTAGCGCTTCCAGGCGGCCGGTTCGTGCGGCGCGGCGGCGGTGAGCAGCACGGTGTGCCGGGCGTCCATCTGGGCGTCGCTGACCGGACCCCAGGGCATCCGGCGGCCGGGGGAGCCGTCCGGCGGCAGGGCCCAGGCCCAGGTGTAGTGGGCGAACGGCTCGTGGTACGAGGTCAGCGCGAGCAGTTCGCCGTCCGGCAGCCAGCCGCGCACCCGGGTGTCCTGGCTGCCCCAGTAGGTCAGCCGGGTGGCCAGGCCACCGGCCGAAGGGGCGGTCCACACCTCGGGCGTGACGGTGAGCCAGCTGGTCCAGGCGACCGTCGCACCGTCCGGCGAGAGCCGGGGGTGGCTGACCCTGGTGCGGTCGCAGCTCACCCGCCACGCCCGGCCGACGGTGCCGTCCGGGGCCAACGGGGCGGCCCAGACGTCGTCCTCGGCGGTGAAGGTGAGCAGGCCGCCGCGCAGGTGCGGGTACCTGAGATAGCCGGGCTCGGTCACCCCTTCATGCAACGGGCGTCCCGGGCGGGTCGCAACCCGGACTGCTCCTCACGGGCCGTCAACCCCTGCGCTGGCCGAGACCATTGACACCTGCGCCGCGCAGCCGGTTCAGTGGTCCAGTCCAATCGGCGCTCCCCACACCGAGCTTTCCCCCGAAGCGAGTTGGACCACCCTTACAGATCGAGGCAGGAGCATCCCCACATGCGAACTCCCCGAACCACCAGAAGACTGGTCGCCGCCGCGACCGCCTGGAGCACGGCCCTGGCCGGTGCCGTCGCCCTCAGCTTCACCCTGGCGCCGCCCGCGAGCGCCGGCGAGTTCCTCACCAACGGCGGCTTCGAGACCGGCAGCCTCTCCCCGTGGAGCTGCACCGGCGGCCTCGGCAGCCTCACCGGCCAGTCCAGGAGCGGCAGTTACGCCCTCGCCGGGGCCGCCTCGGCGAGCGACTCGGCCCAGTGCAGCCAGACCGTCACGGTCAAGCCCAGCACCACGTACCAGCTCACCGGCTGGGTCAAGGGCGCGTACGTCTACCTCGGCGTGGACGGCGGCGCGAGCACCTGGACCCCGGGCACCGGCGGCGCCTACCAGAAGCTCACGGTCAGTTTCACCACCGCCGCCGCGCAGACCAGCGCCACCGTGTACACCCACGGCTGGTACGGCCAGGGCACGTACTACGCGGACGACCTCTCGCTGGACGGTCCTGGCGCGCCGAGCCCGTCGCCGTCCTCGTCCGTCTCTCCCTCTGCCTCTGCCTCCTCCTCTCCCTCCTCCTCCCCGTCCCCTTCGCCTTCCTCCTCCTCCTCCTCGCCGACCTCGCCGCCGAGCGGTCTGCCGCCGCACGCGCTGGTCGGCTACCTGCACGCCAGCTTCGGCAACGGCGCGGGCTACACCAAGGTCGCCGACATCCCGGACAGCTGGGACGTCATCAACCTCTCGTTCGGCGAGCCCACCTCGGCGACCTCCGGCGACATCCGGTTCAACCGCTGCCCGGCCACCGAGTGCGCCGGGGTCGAGTCGGACGCCGACTTCAAGGCGGCGATCGCGGCCAAGCAGGCCAAGGGCAAGAAGGTGCTGATCTCGATCGGCGGCCAGAACGGCCAGGTCCAGCTCACCACCACGGCCGCCAGGGACGCCTTCGTCAGCTCGGTCTCGGCGATCATCGACCGGTGGGGCCTGAACGGCCTCGACATCGACTTCGAGGGCCACTCGCTCTCGCTGAACACCGGTGACACCGACTTCAAGAACCCCACCTCGCCGGTGGTGGTCAACCTGATCTCGGCGCTCAAGACGCTCAAGGCCAAGTACGGCCAGAACTTCGTCCTCACCATGGCGCCGGAGACCTTCTTCGTCCAACTCGGCTACCAGTACTACGGCTCCGGCCCCTGGGGCGGCCAGGACCCGCGCGCGGGCGCCTACCTGCCGGTGATCTACGCGATGCGGAGTGACCTGACCCTGCTGCACGTCCAGGACTACAACTCCGGCTCCATCATGGGCCTGGACAACCAGTACCACTCGATGGGCGGCGCCGACTTCCACGTCGCGATGACCGACATGCTGCTCAAGGGCTTCCCGGTCGCGGGCAACACCGCCAACATGTTCCCCCCGCTGGCCGCCTCCCAACTCGCCATCGGCATGCCCGCCACCACCAACGCCGGCAACGGCTACGTCAGCCCCACCGAGGTCGACAAGGCCCTGGACTGCCTCACCAAGACCACCAACTGCGGCACATACGTCCCGCGCAGCGGAGCCCAGCCCGCCCTGCGCGGCCTGATGACCTGGTCGATCAACTGGGACCAGTACAACGGGGTGCGCGAGTTCTCGAAGAACTTCGACAGCTACTTCGGCTGAGCCCGGCCCGCCGCAGGGGCGGGAGCCGCGCCGGACGACTGCCCGACGCGGCTCCCGGGCCCTGCAGGTCTTGTACGACCCACCTGACTCGTCGTTCTGCGTGTGCGTGCCGGTCAGGTCCGCGAACCGGATGATCTCCTGGGCTGCCCCTCCCTCTTCCGATGGCGCTCAGACAGGCGGTGGACGCGGAGTGGTACTGGCGGACTCGCGATGACGGAACGGCACTGGCGCCGAGGCCCGCGCGGGTCGACCGGGGCGTGATCAGCCCCTCGCCAGCTCCGGCGCCAGGGAACGCCAGAGGCCGCCCTCCCCGAAGGAAGAGCGGCCTGGTCAGGCGATTGCCTCGCGGTGCGCCGCCAGGGACTCGAACCCCGGACCCGCTGATTAAGAGTCAGCTGCTCTAACCAACTGAGCTAGCGGCGCCTGCTGACGGAGAGAACATTACCTGGTCAGCAGCCGAAAGCAGAAATCAGTCGGCCCAAGGGGTGATGACCGCCTTGCCCCGGACGTGACCGGCTTCGACCAAGCGGTGGGCCTCGGCCGCCCGGGTCAGTGGGAAGGTTGCGGCGATCTCCAGTCGGAGTGCGCCGGACTCCCAGAGGGCGGTCAGTTCGGCGAGGCGGGCGGCGGTGCGGGGGCCGCGCAGGGCGGTGAGGCCGAGGCGCTGGGCGCCCGGGTAGTCGACGATGGTGCCGATCCGCGTCCGGTCGGGGACCAGTTCGAGCGAGGCTTCCAGTGCGCCCCGCCCGGCCGCGTCGAGGGCGGCGTTCACTCCGTCCGGGGCCAGCTCGCGGACCCGGGCGGGCAGGCCCTCGCCGTACGTGACCGGGATCGCGCCGAGTTCGCGGAGGTACGCGTGGTTGCGCTTGCTCGCCGTACCGATCACGGTGGCGCCCCAGGCCCGGGCCAGCTGGACGGCGACCGTGCCGACGCCGCCCGAGGCGCCGTGGATCAGTACCGTGTCGCCCCGGCCGACCTTCAGTTCGGTGAGGGCGACGTGGGCGGTCTGGGCGGAGGCCGAGAACGAGCCCGCCTCGGCCCAGCTCATCCCGGCGGGCTTGGGGACGAGCTGCGCGCCGTCCACCGCGACGTGCTGGGCGTGGCAGTTGAGCAGCCGGAAGCCGAGCACCTCGTCGCCGACCTCCCAGCCGAAGCTGCCCGCCCCGAGCTGCTCGACCACCCCCGCGAACTCGTTGCCCGGGATCGCTGGGTACGTGATGGCCGCGCCTGGCGGGCACCAGCCGGACCGGACGGCCGTGTCGGCGGGCTGGATGCCGGCCGCCAGTACCCGGACCAGCACCTCACCCGGCCCCGGCGCCGGCACCGGCAGCTCCGCCACGTACAGCACGTCGGGGCCACCGGGTTCGTTGAACATCGACGCCAGCATGGCACCGCTCCTCTTGGCTCGTGGACTGCTTCTGGGCTTGGCCGTGGGCTTCTGCGGCCCACTCTGAGTGTTCAAGCGCGGTTGAAGTCAAGAACCCGACGGCGAGCCGGATCAGGTTGGCTCATTGTCAGATTTATCCTGGCCCGAACGGCCGCCAGAACGGGAAGGCCGTGAGACCGAGAGGACCTCACTCCGTGGCCCAGCTGTCACTGCTCTTCCTGGTGCTGCTCGCCTCGGTGGTGACCATCCCGGTGGCCCGGATCACCCGGGTGCCGCAGCCGGTGCTGATGACCGCGATCGGCATGCTGTTGGCCTGGCTGCCGCAGGTTCCGGACATCACCATCAACCCCGAGCTGATCCTGCCGCTGGTGCTGCCGCCGCTGATCTTCGCGGTGGCCCGGCGCTCCTCGGTCCGGTACTTCCGGGCCAACATCCGCTCGATCCTGCTGCTCGCGGTCGCCCTGGTGATCGTTACCACCACGGTGGTGGCCGGGGTGTTCCACTGGCTGATGCCCACCCTCCCGCTGGCCGCCGCCGTCGCCCTGGGCGCGCTGGTCTCGCCGCCCGACCCGGTCGCGGCGGTCGCGGTGGCCGGCAGCGTCGGACTGCCCCGGCGGCTGGTTGCCGTGCTGGAGAGCGAGGGCCTGTTCAACGACGTCACCGCGATCGTCATCTACTCGGTGGCCGTCCAGGCGGTGGTGACCGGGGACTTCTCGGCGGGCGGCGCGGCACTGCGGTTCGTGCTCTCGGCGGTGCTCGCGGTGGTGGTCGGGATCGCGCTGGGCTGGCTGAACGCCAAGCTGGCCGGCCTGCTCGACGACCCGACCCAGCAGGTCGCGCTCAACCTGCTGGTGCCGTTCGCCGCCTACGTGCTGGCGGAGGAGATCCACGGCTCGGGCGTGCTGGCGGTGGTGGTCTGCGCGCTCTACCTGGCGGACCGGGCGGCCGACGCGGACGACGTGGCGTACCGACTGGTCGGCAACGCCTTCTGGGAGATCGTCGAGATCCTGATCACCGGTGTCGCGTTCGGGCTGATCGGCCTGGAGCTGGCGCCGCTGATGGCGGAGGTGAAGGACCGCTGGCACGGCATGGTCGGCGACGCGGTCTGGGTGATCGGCGCCCTGGTGCTGGTCCGGCTGCTCTGGCTGTTGCCGGCCGCCTGGCTCTCCAGACGGGTCAGCGGGGCCGACGAGGACACCCCGATCAGCTGGCGGGAGACGGTGGTGCTGTGGTGGTCCGGGATGCGCGGGGTGGCCACCGTCGCGCTGGCGCTCGGCATCCCGCTCACCATCGACGGCGGCGCGTCCTTCCCCGGCCGGGAGGAGATCGTGGTGGTCGCCTTCGCGGTGGTGCTGTTCACCCTGCTGGTCCAGGGTCTGACGCTGCCTCTGGTGGTCCGGCTGCTCGGCCTGGGCGGCGCGGCGGACGTGCACGAGGAGGAGGTCAAGCGGATGTGGTGGCGGGCCGCCAAGGCCGGACTGACCCGGCTCGGGGAGCTGGAGGACGAGCGTGACCTGCAGCCCGAGGTGGTCGAACGGCTGCGGGAGCGCCAGCATGACCGGCTGGCCAGGCTCTGCCCGGAGAAGTACGCCGAGGAGGAGGCGCAGGAGGCCAGGGAGCGGTTCGTCCAGTGGCAGGCCGCCGCCGACATCGAGCAGGAGATGATCGCCGCCTCCCGCCGCGAGGTGCTGGCCGCCCGGGGCGAGCCGGGCGCCGATCCGGAGATCGCCGACCAGGTGATGCGCAAGCTCGACCTGCGGTCCCGCCGGAAGTAGCGGCCGGAAGCTCCCGAAGGAGTAGCCGCCCGAAGTAGCCGCAGGGCCAGGTGACCTGCGGGTGTGGAACCGACGAAGTGTCCGTGACCGCCGGTGGTGGCGCGGGTGACGGCCCGCCAGGACGCGTAGGCTGGCCCGCGGCAGGCCGTCAACGGAGTCGGCGCACACCCCCGTACTACCGCCGGACCTCGCGCCACCCTCCCGCTGGGCCTGCCGGTACACACCACCGGATGACTTCGAGGAGCAACCGATGACGGCGCAGAACCGCACCCCCCTGGACCGGCTGCCGCAGTGGGCGGCGCTGGCCAAGCACCGGGAGGAGTTCGGTGAGACCCACCTGCGCGAGCTGTTCGCGGCCGATCCCGGCCGCGGGGCCGAGTACACGCTGCAGGTCGGCGACCTGCTGGTGGACTACTCCAAGCAGTTGGTGAACGACCGGACGCTGGGCCTGCTGCGGGAGTTGGCGGACGCCACCGGCGTCGCCGAGCTGCGCGACGCGATGTTCCGCGGCGAGAAGATCAACATCACCGAGGACCGAGCCGTCCTGCACACCGCCCTGCGCGCGCCGCGCGGCGCGGTGGTCGAGGTGGACGGCGAGAACGTGGTGCCCGCCGTGCACGCGGTGCTGGACCGGATGGCAGCCTTCGCCGACCGGGTCCGCTCCGGCGAGTGGACCGGGCAGACCGGCAAGCGGATCCGCAACATCGTCAACATCGGCATCGGCGGCTCCGACCTCGGCCCCGCGATGGCGTACGAGGTGCTCCGCTCCTACGCGCAGCGCGACCTGACGGTGCGGTTCGTCTCCAACGTGGACGGCGCCGACCTGCACGAGGCGGTCCGTGACCTGGACGCCGCCGAGACGCTGTTCATCGTCGCCTCCAAGACCTTCACCACCATCGAGACCATCACCAACGCCACCTCGGCCCGTGAGTGGCTGCTCGGTGAGCTGGGGGCCGGTCAGGAGGCGGTCGCCAAGCACTTCGTGGCGCTCTCCACCAACGAGGCCGGGGTGGCGGACTTCGGCATCGACGTGGCCAACATGTTCGAGTTCTGGGACTGGGTCGGCGGCCGCTACTCGTACGACTCGGCGATCGGCCTCTCGCTGATGATCGCGATCGGACCCGACCACTTCCGCGAGATGTTGGACGGCTTCCACCTGGTCGACGAGCACTTCCGCACCGCGCCCGCCGAGCAGAACGTCCCGCTGCTGCTCGGTCTGCTGGGGGTCTGGTACGGCGCGTTCTTCGACGCCCAGGCGCACGCGGTGCTGCCGTACTCGCACTACCTGGCCCGCTTCACCGCGTACCTCCAGCAGCTCGACATGGAGTCCAACGGCAAGTCGGTGGACCGCGAGGGCAACCCGGTGCACTGGCAGACCGGCCCGGTGGTCTGGGGCACCCCCGGCACCAACGGCCAGCACGCGTACTACCAGCTGCTGCACCAGGGCACCAAGGTGATCCCGGCCGACTTCATCGGCTTCGCGAAGCCGGTCGCCGAGCTGAGCCCCGCCCTGGCCGCCCAGCACGACCTGCTGATGGCCAACTTCTTCGCCCAGACCCAGGCGCTGGCCTTCGGCAAGACCGCCGAGGAGGTCGCCGCCGAGGGCGTGCCCGCCGAGCTGGTGCCGCACAAGACCTTCAAGGGCAACCACCCGACCACCACCGTGCTGGCCGCCGAGCTCACCCCGTCGGTGCTCGGCCAGCTGGTCGCCCTGTACGAGCACAAGGTGTTCGTCCAGGGCGCGGTGTGGAACATCGACTCCTTCGACCAGTGGGGCGTTGAGCTCGGCAAGGTGCTGGCCAAGCGGATCGAGCCGGTGCTGCTGACCGGTGAGGGCGCCGAGGCGCTGGACAGCTCGACCGCCGCGCTGGTGGAGAACTACCGCTCGCTGCGCGGGCGCTGACGGATGGTGGCCCCCCGCTGTGGCGGGGGGCCACCACCGGCTTTCGGGCCTGAGAACGAGGAAAGGCCCCCACCGTAAGGTGGGGGCCCTTCGACCGTCTGTGCGCCGCCAGGGACTCGAACCCCGGACCCGCTGATTAAGAGTCAGCTGCTCTAACCAACTGAGCTAGCGGCGCCTGCTGACGTGGAAAACATTAGCAGCGGGGTCGGGCGGAACCAAAATCGGTTTCAGGCCCCGGCAGGCTCGGCCGACGGACGGATCCGGGAGGCCCGGACGCAGGCCCAGAGCACCGTGGCCGCACCCGGCAGCCAGGGCTCCCGGGAGTCCGGCGCGACGATCCAGCGGCCGGCGCCCTGGCCGGGGGAGACCGGAGCGTCCACCATCCGCTGGATCGGCGGCACGGTCACCGCGTCGCCCTGCCCGTGGCAGAGCAGCGGCGGCACCTCGCGGGCCCACTCCTCCCAGGCCAGCAGACTGCGGAGCCGGGGCGCCGCGCCCGGCTGGACGAAGAGCAGGGTCCGCCCCCGGAAGGAGGCGACCGGGCCGCAGCCGGGGCCGGTGGCCCAGAGCTCGTCCAGCACGGTGCGGCCGAACACGGCCGGCATGCTGATCACGTCGAAGACCCGCCCGCAGGGCAGGACGGTCGGCGCCCAGGGGCGTGACTCCCAGAGGGCGCGCATGCTGCGCGGGTACTCACTCGCGGAGGCCAGCCAGGACTCCCCGGCCACGGTGACGTACTCCACGGATTGATACGTCCAGATGTCCACGGGCAGCAGACTGGCGCGGGCGGGGTGAGTCGCGCCGGGAAAGTCGGGTTCGGCGGACAACGGGTGGGCGAGGGGCGTACCCTTCCCGGCCGCATATGCCAGAGGCGTGCCGGGGCGCGGTCTCAGTGCTCGCCGCTGTGCTGCTGCCGGAGCAGGGTCTGACCGTACTCGACCATCCGGGCCGCGTAGTCCGGCGTCCACTCGATCCGGGCGGCGATCTCGGCGGGTGAGAGGGCGTCGAACCGGCGGGTGTCCGCGAGCTGGGCGGCGGCGATCGCCTGGAAGTCGGCGGCCCGCTCGGCGGCGATCCGGAAGGCCAGGGTCAATTCGGTGGCGCGGCGGAGCAGTTCGGCCGGGTCGTCGATCGACTCCAGGTCGAAGAACCGTTCCTCCTCCGGCGCCTCGGCGGGCGGCTCGAAGAGCAGCTGGGCCGGACGGAGGCGACGCGGCCTCTCGCTGGCGGTGGGCGGGACGGTGCTCGGCTCGCCAGCGGAAGGGCCGGACTGCGCCGGGAGCGGCGGTACGGCGTCGCGGCCGACCGGCTGGGCGGACACCGGCGGGTGGCGGTCGGGCATGGGACGACACCTCCGAGGTGGTGGGTGAGGGGACTGCCGTCCATTGTCGCGCGGGGACGGCCGGTAGCGGAACGGTGCGCGTGCGGGTGCTATTCCCCCGGCGTGCGCCCCCAAGGCCGGTGCGGCTTCACCCGAGGTCAGCGCAGCTGCACCCGGTGTTCGTTCAGCTGGGCGAGCACCGCGTGGTTGGCCTCCCAGCCGTCCGGGAACTTCATCGTCACTCCCAACTGGACCGGTTCGGTCGCCGGGTGCTCGTCCAGCAGCTCGGGGATGCCGGCCCTGGCCACCACGATGCAGGCGTGCCGGTGCCGGGAGGCGAGCACGCAGAGCCGCCCGGTCTCCAGGTGGAAGGCGGTGGCGTCCGGGCGCCCGGAGAGCGGGTGCAACACCACGGTGACGTCGTACTCGCGGCCCTGCAACCGGTTCGCGGTGTCCACCGTGACGGCGGGGCCGGCCGAGCCGTCCACCGGGACGCCGAGCGCCAGCAGGGCGGCCCGGACGGCCGCCGCCTGGTCGCGGTGGGCGGTGCCGACCGCGATCCGGTCAGCGGTCAGCGGGGTGCTGCCCTGCTCCGAGTGCGCGGTCAGACCCCGGGTGAGCAGCCGGTGCACGGTGGCGGCGGTGGCGGCCACCGCCTGCGGATCCGTCCGCACCGTGTGCCGGGCGGGCAGCTCCAGCAGCGCCCAGCCGTGCTCGGCCGCCTCGTCGATCGCCGCGTCCAGCGCGGAGCCGTCCGGGGCGGTCCCGGTGGTCAGCCGCCGGTCATCGGGCCCGGTACCGGAGCGGAACGGGGTGTACGGGTAGAAGGCGGCGGAGATCAGCGGCGCGGCGGAGTACGGCAGCCGCCAGGAGACCGGCAGGCGGTGCGGCCGGATCTCCGGGTTGTGCGCGAGCAGGGTGACCACCGCGCTGCTCGACGGGTCGTAGGACAGGCCCGCCCACTGGTCGGTGCCGACCACCGTGAACGGGTCCAGCTGGCCGGGGTCGCCGACGAACAGGGCCCGGTCGAACAGCCCGGCCACGGCGAGCAGCGCGTCCGAGCGCATCTGGTACGCCTCGTCCACGATCGCGTGCCGCCAGCGCGTCTCGGTCTTCACCCACTGCCACTTGGCCGCCGTGGAGATCATCACGTCCTGCTCCAGCAGGTCACCGACCTTGGCAGCGGCCGTGACGTTGGCGTACCGGGACAGCTCGGCGGCGGGCTTGGAGTCGGCGGCGTGCAGCCGACCGATCGTCAGGTCGGGGCCCTTCTCGGCGAGTCGGCCGACCAGGTCGTCCACCTGACTGTTCGTCTGGGCCACGATCATCAGCTTCTCCCCGCCCGCCACCAGCTCCCGGGCGGCCCGCACCACCAGGGTGGACTTGCCCGCACCCGGCGGCGAGTCGACCACCACCCCGCGCGGGCCGCCCGGAGCGGGGTGGAGGGTGGCGGCCAGGATCGCGGCCACGGCGGCGTCGGCGGCCGCACCGGGGTGCTCGTCTGCCGGGCTGGTCGGACTGATCGTCATGCCGGTGGTCATTCCCACTCTTCGGTGGCGGTAGGCGAGTGATCGCTGCCGCCGGGCGGCCCGCCGTGCGTCCACGGGGTGTCGTCCGGCTCGGGGAGCGGTGCGGACTGGCGGGGCGTCAGCTCGAACAGGGTCAGCACGATCCGCTCCCCGGGCTCGGGCAGACTGCCCGGCTCCGGGTCCTTCTTCCGGCCCATCCCGTTCAGCACCCGGACGGTGACGGTGCCCGCGGCCGGGTCGGAGCCGACGATCACCGCCTCCTGGGCCGAACTGTGGTTCGCCCGGTACACCTTGCGGCCCTGGTCGGCGTGCGGTCGGTCGGTGGTCCGCACCACCAACAGCGGGCGGGGCTTGGGGGAGCGCCCCGAGGTGTCGTACTCCGGGACCACCTCGGTGACCACCCCGGCGAACGCCTCACCCGACAGTCGGTGCTCGGCCATCGCCAGCGGGTCGTCCAACGCCTCCTGGACGTCCAGCCTGGCCTGCTCGCGCTCCCGCTGCGCCAGCTTCCGGGCGGCCGTGACGGCGTCGTCCTGCTTGGGCTGCGGCGGCTCGCCGGCCGCCAGCCGGTCGCGGTGGCCCGTGTACGACCAGCGGTCGCCCTCCCAACGCTCGGCCAGGTGAGCGGCGGGCGGGAGCGTGCGGAGCAGGTCGAGACCGCGCCAGACGTCCTGCCAGGTCGGCAGCAGCACCCCGAGCAGCGCGGCGTGCAGCTCCTCGGCGGCCTGCTTGACCCGGAGCCGGGCCGGGTCGTCCTGGGCGGTCGCCAGGGCGGCCAGGGCGTTGTCGTGCCGGGTGATGGCCGGGGCCAGCACCCGGGCGTCGAAGGCCGGGTCGGTGGCCGGGCCCGCCGGTGGGTGCAGCAGCTGGCCGGCGGCGTCCCTGGCGGTCTCCACCCGGGTGGCCAGCTCGGCGCCGGAGCTGCCGGACGGGGGCTGGTGCCAGGCGAGTTGGGCCCCGAGGTGTTGGTCCTCCAGGTGGCTCTGGCCGGTCGCCCAGTGCCGGGCCAGCAGCCCGGTCATCGGGAGCAGCAGGCTGGAGCCCGGCACCTGGGCCCGCTCGGTCAGATGCGTCAGCCAGCGCCCCAGCAGCGGCACCCGGGTCGGCGCCGGGTAGGGCCCCGGATCCGGGTCCTCGGCGGTGCGGCGGAACCGGGTGGACCGGCCGAGCAGCGCCAGGTGGTGCACCGAGCCGCTGTTCGGCACGATCAACTGGGGTGCGTCCGAGCAGAGTTCGCGGAAGGTCTGGGTCTTCTCGCCGGTCTCCGGGTCCTTCTCGGTGCGCTCGATCTGCTCGACCTCGGCGCCGTACGACTCCAGGTAGGGCACCAGGTCGGCGGCGAACCGGGCCAGGAACTCGAAGCGCTGACCGCGGTTCAGCGGCTGCGGTACGAGGTGCAGGCGGGGCGCCTCCCGCTCGGTGCCGAGCAGCACCGCGAGCGGGGCACCCGCCTCACCGGCGGCGGCCAGCGGGATCAGCACCATCGGCCGGTCGGACAGGTGCCGGTGCCGGACGGTGGCCAGCGGCTCGGCGTGCCCGCTGCGGACCGCCTCCAGCCGGGCGAGGGTGGCGAGCAGGCTCACCGGTCGGCCTCCCGGACCCCGAGCGCCTCGGCGCGCAGGGCGGCGGCGTGTGCCAGGCGGGCGGCGGCCTCGCTGTCGGCCTGCGGGCCCTGGTCGGTGGCGGCCGCCAGCGCGGCGCTCACCGTACGGAGGCTGCCCAGCTCGCCCCGGACACCCCGGCCGAGCTGCTCCACCGCGTCCGCGCAGCGGGCCTGCGCCCGGCAGTGGAAGCCCAGCTCGCAGGTGGAGAGGCAGTCCGGGCTGTAGGCGGCGGGGACCGCCTCGACCGACGCGGTCAGCTCGGCGACCGGGCGGGTCGGGATCCCGGCCTGATCCGGTGCCAGGTCGAAACTGGTGCCGGACGGGAGCGCGTCGAGCAGCTGGTCGATCCCGGTCAGCCGGGCCAGCTGGCGGCGGGTGGTGGCCAGCTCGCGGCGGACGTCCACGACGGTCGCCGTCGGGCGGTTGGAGAAGTCCTTCGGGCAGACCAGCAGCACGCTCAGCTCCGGGCTGCCGGGGAACGCGTCGGTGGCGTACGGCGACTGGTCGGCCGTCGTACCGGCCAGCGTGGCCGCCGTTTCCTGCAGCGCCAGCACGTACACCGCCGCCTGGCGGGCGGCCGCGCCGACCTTGGCCGGATCGGCCGAGCCGTCGATGACCGGGAAAGACTTGATCTCCACCACGGTGCTGCGCCCGCCGTGCACCACCACCGCGTCCGGCTCCAGGTAGGCCGGGCTGCCCGCCAGGGTGAGCCGGAACATCGGGTGGTCGAGCAGCGTCCACCGCTCGGGATCGGCGGCGGCCTCGGCCAGCGCCTGGGCCGTCCGCTCGGCCCTGGTCGCGGGGGCCGAGCGGGGCAGCAGGTCCGGCACGGACGGGCCGACGCCCTCGGGCGGGGTGCCGAGCAGCCGGCGGAGCGGGTCCAGCAGCGCCGCGTAGCCGTCGGCCTTGAGGCGGGCCTCGAAGACGTTCCCCCGGGTGATCGCGAACGGGGACTGCCCGAACGGCGCCGGGTGTCCGAGCCGGTCCGCCACCGCGCCCTTGTCGACCCCCGCCGCGTCCAGCACCGCGCGACGGCGGCACCCGGGGTTGGCCGCGAGCGCGGCCAGCGCCCGGGCGTCGAGGCTGCGCTGCGGCGCCGGGCCGCGCAGATCACGGAGCCGTCGCGCGACCGGCTCCGCCTGCCCGTGGGTCAAGACGTTCATGGTGCGGCCAAGTCTCGCACCCGGCACCGACAAACCACCCTGGAACGCGCTCCCCGGACCTTCCGGGCCGTTCCGGACGGCGGCCGAGGGCCGGGGCACCCTTCCGGACTCCGGACCGATCGTCGGGGCACCCGGGTGGTGAGGGATCATGGGGAGGTCGCAGCCCCCAGTTCGCGAGGAGTCCGCCCATGCCCGCCCGTATCGTCCTCGTCCGGCATGGCGAGACCGCCTGGTCGGCCGGCGGCCAGCACACCGGCCGTACCGACATCCCGCTCACCGCGGAGGGCCGTGGGATGGCCCTGGCCCTCGGCGCCCGCCTGGCGAAGGCCCCGTGGAACGGACTGCCGGACGCCCTCGTCTACACCAGCCCGCTGTCCCGGGCCAGGGAGACCTGCGATCTGGCCGGCTTCGGCGACCGGGCGGTCGAACGGGACGAGCTGCTGGAGTGGGACTACGGCCAGTACGAGGGCCGGACCGGCGCCGACATCCGGGCCACCGACCACCCCGGCTGGCTGATCTGGCGGGACGGCGTGCCCGGCGGCGAGAAGCTCTCCGAGGTGGCGGCTCGTGTGGACCGCTTCCTCGCGGAGGTCAACGCCGAGCACGGGACCCCGCACCCGGAGACCACCACCATGCACTGCGCCGACCGCGACGTGGTGCTGTTCGCGCACGGGCACCTGCTGCGGATCCTGACGGCGCGGTGGCTGGGGCTGCCGCCCGAGTTCGCGCAGCGGTTCAAGCTCGGGACGGCGGCGCTCTCGGTGCTCTCCTGGGAGTACGGGGCACCGGCGGTGGAGATCTGGAACGACCACAGTCACCTGGAGGGCTGAACACGCCGGAGCCGGCCGCCAGCCGAACCCGACCTCCCGGTGGTTCAGGCGGCGTCGTGGACGGTCAGGAAGGCCGCGACCTCGGGGACGGTGCGGTGCGGCCGCAGCCGGTCCGCCGTGGTGGCGAGCATGCCGCGGATGCGGGCGGAGCGGACCTGGCCGAGCAGGGTGGCTGCCGCCGTGCCGTGCACCGCTGCGCCCGCCAGGTCGCCGAGGCCGAGGCGGTCGTGGGCGAGTTCGGCGGTGTAGAGGACCCGGTTGCGGACGAAGTGCGGTTCCTGAAGGGCGATCGCCTGGCCGACCCGGTCGGCGGCCCGGGCGAACTCGCCGAGCGCGGACCAGCACTGGGCCTCCAGGCCGGCGATCTCCGCCTCGCCGAAGAAGCTCATCCACTCCGGGTCGGCCTCCGACTCGCCCCGGTCGAAGAGCGTGTGGGCCCGCCCCAACGCCCGTTCGCAGGCGGCCCGGTCGCGCAGCAGGGCCCAGGCGCCGGCCTCCCGCATGACCAGCAGGGAGAGCAACCGGTCGGAGTCCAGGTGGCGGGCGGCGGCCTGCCCGGCCTGGGCGGCCCTGAGGGCCTCCCTGGCCCGGCCGGCATCCCGGGCCAGGAAGGCGCTGTTGGAGAAGACGTGCGCCTCCAGGGCCGCGTCGTCGGCCATCCGGGCGGTGGCGAGCGCCTCGGAGTAGAACGAACGGGCGTCCGCGAGCCGGTCCGAATCGTGGGCCAACCAGCCCACCGAGATGGCCAGTTCGCCCGCGCCGGCCTGCAGTCGGCGCTCGGTGGCGGCGCTGTACTCGCCGTCGTTGAGCATCACGTACGCACCCCGCAGCGACTGGCCGGCCAGTTCGAACAGGGTGTCCGCGCCGTGCACGTCGTCCAGCAGCCGGATGTCGCGGACGGCCTGCTCCACCCCGAGCACCTCGGCCGCGCCGACCCGGCGCGGGGTCGGCGCGGCCGGGGTCGCGGCCTGCGCGGGCAGGTCGAGACCGAGCGCGGTCACCAGGGCGGTGGATCCGCCGTTCAGGAACGTCCGGCGACGCACGTCGTCGTTCTCCTCGTCGGGATGGTACGAGTCGTCGAGCCCGCCCGACCCGGGAACCGGGACCGGCGGCGGGGCGGCCCCCCGGCGGCGGACCGCCGTACGGGGGGTGAACCCGAGCTCGGACAGGGAGCGGTCCGGCCACATGTGCCGGAACACCCGCTCGTAGGCGTAGTTGGGACAGCGGATCTCGCCGGCCTCGACCCGGCCGACGTAACGGGCGTCGCACGAGACGTGCTCGCCGATCTCCCGGGCGGCCCGGCGGATCGCCACGGCGAACTCGCCGGGGGAGAGGTCGCCGCGCAGGGCTCGCATGGCGGCGTTGGGGATGAGGGCGAGGGGCCTCGTGGCTGCCATCTGGTGCGCTCCGAGCTGGTGCGTCGGGGGTCGGTCCTTGGTGCGTCGGGTCGGTCGTCGGTGGTGCGGACGGCCCGGGGGAGGGCCTCGATCCAGCGCAGAGAGTACCGGCCGTCACGGACCGATCACACCTGGTTGCTGGATGATGTAGGGTCAATTCCCATCAAATCGGTCACTGTTGCCGAGATCCGCCATGAAATGCCATGGCGCGCTGTACGTCGCCCCGTGGCCTTTCGGCACCTCTGGCGTTGTCCTGGTACGTGGAAGCCCAGCGCCGTGCCCCACCGATCCGGTCCTGCGATCGGGCGACCTCGGCTTCCGACCTGACGAGGCGACAGGAGGGCCCATGCCCACCGGACTTCCGCAGTACCGACGCATCGCAGCGGGGGCGGCCCCCGCAGCGGCCCGTGGACACTCCGGGACGCTGCCCGCCCCGCTCCCCGCCCCGGTGGGTTTCGACACCGTCACCGTCCCGGTCCGGCACGGTCTGGAGACGGTGGACATCCTCCGGCTTCGCCGGGCCTGCGGCACGGTGCACCAGACGGGCAGCGGGTCGGCGATCGCCTTCCTGGTCCCGGCCGGGGTCGCCGGTCAGTGGCACCTGCCCGGCACCAGCTGTACGCCGGGGGCCAAGCAGCTCCCCGCGACCGACCCGCGCTGGGTGATGCCGCCCGCCGGGCCCACCGCCCCGGCCCGCGCCACCGACCCGTGGGTGCTCCGCTCGGCCCTCTGCGAGGCGGCCTGCACCCTGACGGCGAGCGGTCTCGGCCCGTTCTGACCCAGGCGCCCTTACCTCTGCCGCCCTGACCTGCGCCGACACCCTGGCGCCGGCCCGCCGCCGGGGCGGCCACCCGCTCCCCCCGGCGATAATGGTCCCCATGGGACGCAGCAACCGGGCCGGTCGGGCTCGCACCGAGGCCGAGCCCGCCACGTCGGCCCCCGCCGGTTCGCCCGGCGGTCGTACACACGCACAGGGTCCGCTGGCCCGTACGGTCGCCTCCGGTCTGGCCGAGCTGATCCCGGACCGCGACCGCCCCAGCGCCTGGACGCTGCTGCTCGACGGAGCGCCGCAGTCCCTGGTCGACCTGGCCGACCCGAGCCACCTGGGCTTCGAGTACCAGCGCCGCCTCGGCCACCTGATCGACCTCGCGGGCCCGCCCGGCAAGCCGATCACCGTGCTGCACCTGGGCGGTGGCGCCCTGACGCTGGCCCGCTACACCGCCGCCACCCGGCCGAGATCCCGTCAGCAGGTCGCCGAGATCGACCCCGAGCTGACCGAACTGGTGCGCGCCGAACTGCCGTTGGAGCGCGGCTGGCAGATCAAGGTACGCGGAGCCGACGCGCGTGCGGTGCTCGAACGGACCCCCGAGGGCACCGTGGACCTGGTGATCGCCGACATTTTCTCCGGCGCCAGGACCCCGGCCCACTGCGCCACCGTCGAGTTCGCCGCACTGGCCGCCCGGGCACTCGCCCCGGGGGGCCGGTACGCCGCCAACATCGCCGACGGCGGGGCGATCGGCTTCGCCCGCTCCCAGGTCGCCACCCTGCTGGCGGTCTTCCCCGAGGTCTGTCTGACGGCGGATCCCGCGGTGCTCCGGGGCAAGCGGTTCGGCAACCTGATCCTGGCTGCCGCCCACCAGCCGCTTCCGCTGGACGAGTTGGGGCGCCGGGTGGCCTCCGACTCCTACCTCGGCCGGATCGAACACGGCCGCCCGCTGGCCGACTTCACCGCCGGCGCCGCCCCGGCCACCGACGCCACGGCGGCGCCGTCCCCGGCACCCCCGCCGGGCGTCTTCCGCTGACGCCCACCGCCTGCTGCCAGCCAGCCGGACGCCCACTGCCTGCTGCCAGCCAGCCGGACGCCAACCAGCAGCTGGCCAGCTGCCGTTCAGTGCCCGCTGGGGATCCCCCGGTGCTTGTACATCGCCGCCCCGGTGAGCAGCAGCCCCGCCGCGATCGGGACCAGCACGGCGGTGAGCTCGCCCTCGCTCTCCACCGGCGCGGCGGTGGCCACCGTCGGCTCCGGCCGGACGGCCTCCCAACTGTCCTGCACCACCTGGAGGTCGGCCGTCCTGGCGCTCGCCGGGGACCGGCCCGGAGCGGTGGCGGGCACCACCGCCTGCCCGGCCACCGCCGGGGGCAGCGCGGCACCGACGGCCGGCGGAGTCTCCGCCACCACGCTCTCGGCGACCCCGCCGGACCGGGAGGCCCGGGGCTCTCCGTCACCCCGGGGCTGCGGCGGCACGGCGGGCAGCAGCACCGCCGCGATCGCGAAGGCGTCCGGCACCGAGGTGGCCTGACCGGGCAGCGGCAGCCCGTCGGCCTTGATCCGGTCCTGGAGCGCGCGGGCCACCGCGGCGGTCTGCTGCTCCAGCACGGGCACGGTCGCCCCGGTCAGGCGGCCCAACAGCTCCGGTGCGTCGGTCTGGTTGACCAGATCGATGACGGCCGGTCCCTCGCTGGCGTACGCGCTGGTGACACCGAGGCCGAGGCCCCAGACGTGGGCGAGTACCGCGCCGCCCGCGGCGAGCGTCCGGGCCCGGGGCCGGGGCAGTCGCCCCCGGCCGTGCTCCGGGCCCGGACGCTCATGACACTCCGGATCGCCGCTCGGGCCCTCGACTCGCGGCCGGGCCGCGTGATTTGCTCGCACGACAAGAGAGAACGACCGGTCGGGCGGTCAGGTCACGCGGCGGCGGTCACCCCTGCTGCGGCAGGGTTCCGGTACGGATCACCTCGGCGTACCAGCGGGCGCTGGCCTTCGGGGTGCGGGCCAGGGTGGCGTAGTCGACGTGCACGGCGCCGAACCGCTTGGCATAGCCGTACGCCCACTCGAAGTTGTCCATCAGCGACCATAGGTAGTAGCCCCGGACGTCGGCTCCCGCCGCCACGGCGTCGGCCACCGCGGCCAGGTGGCCGTGCACGTAGGCGATCCGCTCCTGGTCGTCCACGGTGCCGTCGGGACCGACGATGTCCTCGAAGGCGGCGCCGTTCTCGGAGACCATCATCGGCAGCCCGGGGTGCGCCCGGTGCACGTCGAGCAGCAGGTCGGTCAGGCCGGTCGGGTCGATCGGCCAGTCCATCGCGGTGCGTTCGCCGGGGGCGAGGTGGAAGGCGACGTCCTCCGCGCCGGGCCAGGGCGACTGGTCGCCGCCGCCGTGACCGTCGTGGCGGGGGAGGTCCTTGGCGTTCTCGGCGCTCGAAACCACGGTCGGCGTGTAGTAGTTGATACCCAGCAGGTCGATCGGCCGGCCGATCTCGGCCTCGTCGCCGGGCTGGACCAGGGTGTCCCAGTCGACCAGGTGGGCGGTGTCGGCGAGCAGGTCGGCGGGGTAACCGCCGTTCAGCATCGGGCCGGTGAAGACGCGGTTGCCGACGGCGTCGATCCGGCGAGCGGCCGCCAGGTCGGCCGGGTCGTCGGTGAGCGGCCGGATCTGGTGCAGGTTGAGCGAGACGGCCAGCTGGGCGGTGCGTGGCAGCGCCGAGCGCAGGGCGCCGACCGCCAGGCCGTGGCCGAGGTTGAGGTGGTGGGCGGCCTTGAGGGCGTCGGACGGATTGGTGCGCCCCGGGGCGTGCACGCCGGAGCCGTAGCCGAGGAAGGCGCTGCACCAGGGCTCGTTGAGCGTGGTCCAGGTGGAGACCCGGTCGCCGAGCGCCTCGGCGGCCAGGGCGGTGTAGTCGGCGAACCGGTACGCGGTGTCCCGGGCCGGCCAGCCGCCGAGCTCCTCCAGGTGCTGGGGCAGGTCCCAGTGGTAGAGGGTGGCGACCGGGGCGATGCCGTGGGTCAGCAGCTCGTCGGTGAGGGCTCGGTAGAAGTCCAGGCCGCTCTCGACGGCCGGGCCGCGCCCGGTCGGCTGGATCCGGGGCCAGGAGAGCGAGAAGCGGTAGGCGGTGAGGCCGAGGTCGGCCATCATCCGGACGTCCTCGCGGAACCGGTGGAAGTGGTCGACGGCGATGTCGCCGGTGTCACCGTTGGCGACCTTGCCGGGGGTATGGCTGAAGGTGTCCCAGATCGACGGGGTTCGCCCGTTCTCGGTGATGGCGCCCTCGATCTGGTACGCGGCGGTGGCCGCGCCCCAGGCGAAACCGGGCGGGAAGGCCGGGCCGGTGCGGGTGGTGCTCGGTTCGGTCACGGTCATTGCGGGAGCGCTCCCATGGTGAGTGTGGACGCTGACGTCGGATCAGCTCTTGACGGCACCGGCGGTGATGCCGCCGACGATGTGCTTGCCGAGCACGGCGAAGATCAGCAGCAGCGGCAGGGTGCCGACCAACGCACCGGTCATGATGACGGCCTGGTTGATGTCGTACGCGCTGCCGCCGCCGATCGCGGAGAGCGCGACCTGCACGGTCGGGTTCTGCTGGGTGAGCACCACGAAGGGCCAGAAGAAGTCGTTCCAGGACTGCACGAACACCAGCATGCCAAGGACGGCCATGGCGGGACGGGCGATCGGGAAGACCACGTGCCAGACGATCCGCAGACTGTGCGCACCGTCCACCCGGGCGGCCTCGATCAGCTCCACCGGCAGCGCTTCGGCGAGGAACTGCCGCATGAAAAACACCCCGAAGGCCGCCACCAGCGAGGGCAGGATCACCGACTGGAGCTGGTTGCCCCACTCCAGGTCGGTGATGATCTTGTACAGCGGGATGACGCTGAGCTGTGGCGGGATGGTCATGGTCGCCACCACCAGGGTGAGCAGGATGTTCCGCCCTCGGAAGGGGAGTTTGGCGAAGGCGAAGCCCGCCAAGGTGGAGAACATGACGGTCGAGATCGACACCAGCCCGGCCACGATGGTCGAGTTGAGCAGCGCCAGCCCCATCTCGGTCTGATCCCAGACGGTGGAGAGGTTGGTCCACAGCTCCCCGCCGGGCAGCAGTGGCGGCGGCGACTGGGCGACCCGCTCGCCGGTGTGACTGGCCGCCACGAAGGTCCAGTAGAGCGGGAAGAACGAGACCAGGGCGGCCAGGCCGAGCAGCACGTAGGTGACCGGGCCGGCCTTGTCGTGGTCGCCGGCTCCGGCTCGGAACCGCCGCCGGGCCGTGATGGGCCCGGAGGTGCTCGGGGCCTCGGCCGGGCGGGGCGTGGTCAGGGTGCTCATAACTCAGCCTCCCAGCTTGGTGCGGTTGCGACGGGCGATCAGCAGGTTGATCGCGCCGATCAGCAGCAGGATCAGCAGCATCGTCCAGGCCACCGCCGAGGCGCGGCCCAACTGACGGCTGGGCCAGCCGAGTTCGTACAAGTAGAGGCTCAGGGTCTGGTACTGGTGCGCGGAACCGCCGCTAACCCCGACCCCGCCGCCGAACAGCATCGGCTCACCGAACAGCTGGGTGGCGCCGATGGTGGAGACGATGATGGTGAACAGGATGGTCGGCCGGATCGACGGGATGGTGATCCGGGTGAACTGCTGCCAGCGGGAGGCGCCGTCCAGGCTGGCCGCCTCGTACAGGTCCTTCGGTACGGCCTGCATCGCGGCCAGGTAGATCAGCGCGTTGTAGCCGGTCCAACGCCAGGTAACGATGGAGGAGATGGCGATCTGGGAGGGCCAGGTGTCGGCGAACCAGTCGGTGCGGTCGATGCCCACCGCCGAGAGCGCCCAGTTGATCATCCCGTAATCCGGGTTGTAGAGCTGGACGAACACCAGGGTGGCCGCGGCGATCGACGTCGCGTACGGGGCGAGCACCGCCACCCGGAAGAAACCCCGGGCGCGCAGGCGGTAGTTGAGCAGGTGCGCCAGGCCGAGGGCCATCAGCAGCTGCGGGACGGTGGAGAGCACCCCGATGGTGAAGGTGTTCCGGAGCGCGGTCCAGAACTGGTCGCTGTCCCAGAGCCGGGTGTAGTTGCCGAACCCACGCCACTCCATGACGTCCGGCGTGAGCAGGTCGACCTGGTGCAGCGACAGCCAGCCGGTCCAGACCAGCGGGACCAGCCCGAAGGCGGCGAAGCAGAGGAAGAAGGGTGCGATGTAGGCGTACGGGGAGGCCTTCAGGTCGAAGCGGTACAGGCGCGAACGCCAGCTGGTGGACGGGGCTGGGGTGGCCACGGGGTGTCCTCCCGGGAGGGCTGCCGATGGTGCCGCCCGGCCGAAGCGTTTCGTCAGGCCTCGGCCGGGCGGGGGTTCTGGACGGAGACGGCAGTCGGCGGAGGGACCGCCGACCGCCGTGCCGGAAGGTGTTAGCCGTTGATCTTGTCGGCGATGCCCTTGAGCACGTTCTCCCAAGCCTTGGCCGGGTCGGTGCCGTGCTCCTCGATGTCGAGGACGCCGTTGTCGGTGATGATGGTCTTGGCGGTGCCGTCGTCCGGGCCGATCTTGGCGGGCTTGATGGCCGAGGCGGCGGCCGCGTAGATCTGGCCGGTCGGGGTGTCGCCGAAGTAGTCCAGCTTGGCCGACTGCACGGCGGGCAGCGCCAGGCCGGCAGTGGTCGAGGGCAGGTTGCCGACCTTGGTGAAGACCTTGGCCTGCTGCTCGGGAGCGGTCAGCCAGGCGGCCAGCGCCGCAGCCGCCTTGGTGTGCTTGCCCGCCTTCGGGACGGTCAGGAAGGCACCGCCCCAGTTGGCGGCGACCGGCGGCTTGGCGATGTCCCACTTGCCCTTGCCGGCCTCACCGGACTGCTTGCTGACGATGCCGGTCATCCAGGACGGGCAGACCACGGTGGCGAACTTCGCGTTGGCGAAGGCCGCCTCCCACGGCTTCTGGAACTGCCGCAGACCGGCGCTGATCTTCGCCTGCGAGGCGGCGACCGAGAGGTCCCACGCCTTCCGTACGGTCGGGCTCTCCTTGACGTTCAACTTGCCGGAGGCGTCGGAGTACTGCTGCGTGTCGCTGGAGATCACGGCGTTGAACAGACCGCTCGCCGAGTCCGTGAAGAAGGTGCCCGCCGGAGCCTTGGCCTGGTACTGCTTGCCCGTCTCGACGAACTTGTTCCAGTCGCCGGCCCAGAGCGCACCGACCGCCTCCCGATCGGTCGGCAGGCCGGCCTGCTGGAACAGGTCCTTGCGGTAGCAGACGGCCATCGGGCCGATGTCGGTGCCGAGGCCGATCAGTTCGCCCTTGGCGGTGGTGGCCTGCTCGGACTTCCAGGGCAGCCAGGCGCCCGCGCTGATGCCTTCGGTCTTGCCGAGGTCGAGGAACTTGTCACCCAACTTGCTGGTGGCCTGGGCGATGTAGCCGACCTCGACGGCCTGGATGTCGGTCAGGCCGCTGCCCGCCGCCAGGTGGGTGGTCAGGGCGTCCCAGTACTTCTGGCCGTCCTGCGCGGTCTCGGCCTTGATGGTGATGTTCGGGTGGGCGGCCATGTACTCGGTGTAGAGCCCGGCCTCCTGGTAGCCGAAGGTGCCGAAGTCGCCGACCGTGAGGGTGATCTTCTCGTTGGAGTCCCCGCCCTTCGCGTCACCGGAGCCGGAACCGGAGCTGGAGCAGCTGGTGAGCAGCAGGGCGGTGGCGGCCACCGTGGCGGTGGCGAGGGCAGCGGCTCTGCGGGGGCGGGTGGTGCTGCGGCGCATGACGTTCTCCTTGGTCCAGGGTGGGGCAGGGGTGCTGTGTGCGCGATGATTGGCCAGTAGAGTGTGGGAGCGCTCCCACGGAAGGCATGCCGGAAGGTTGCTCGGTCGCGGGGGTGAGTGTCAAGAGCAGAAGTCGGAACCGTTGCCGGAGTGTGTCCTGACCGGCCCACCGGACCGGTGTGCGAGGCGCTCGGAACCGGGTGGGCCGATCCACGCCCGAACCGGCCACAATGGGCAGCGACGACCACGATCAGCAGTGCCAACCGACGACCATGACCAGCAGTGCTACGAGGTGAGCGATGAGCCAGACCGCACAGCGCCCGACGGGGTCCCAAGGCGAAGCCGGCGGCGGCCGGGAGCAGGCCCGGGCGGCTTCGGCCTCCGCCCGCCCGGCTCCGGTCCGCCCGACCGCCGCCCCGGCCCGGACGGCGGCTGCGGCCCGGCCGACCCTGGAGGAGGTCGCCGCCCTGGCGGGCGTCGGGCGCGGGACGGTCTCCCGGGTGGTGAACGGTTCGCCCCGGGTGAGCGAGCGGGCGCGGGAGGCGGTGAACGCCGCGATCGCCGAACTCGGCTACGTCCCGAACCGGGCCGCCCGCACCCTGGTGACCTCGCGGACCGACTCGATCGCCCTGGTCGTCCCCGAGGCGGAGACCCGGCTGTTCTCCGAGCCGTACTTCTCCGACATCATCAGCGGCGTCTCCGCCGAACTCGCCGAGACCGACATGCAGCTGCTGCTGATCCTGGTCCGCAACCGGCGCGAGCGGGAGCGACTTTCGGCCTATCTGACCGCCCAACGGGTGGACGGCGTACTGCTGGTGTCGGTGCATCAGGACGACCCGCTGCCGAGCCTGCTGGAGAGCCTGGAGATCCCCTCGGTGCTGGCGGGGCGGCGGGGTGACCTGGAGCCGCTGAGCTACGTCCACGCGGACAACGCGGGCGGTGCCCGGATGGCCGTCCGGCACCTGCTGCGGCGCGGCTGCGACCAGGTGGCGACCATCGCCGGGCCGCTCGACATGGAAGGAGCCAGGGCCCGGCTGTCCGGGTACCGGCAGGCGCTGGAGGAGGCGGGTCGGCCGTACCAGGAGGACCTGGTCGGTGCCGGGGACTTCACCGAGGAGGGCGGCCGGCTCGCGATGCGCGAGCTGCTGGAGCGCCGGCCCGGCCTGGATGCGGTGTTCTGCGCCTCGGACGTGATGGCGGCGGGCGCGCTGCAGGTGCTCAGGGCCGCCGGCCGCCGGGTGCCGGACGACGTGGCGGTGATCGGCTTCGACGACTCGATCGTGGCCCGGCACACCGACCCCGCGCTGACCAGCGTGCGCCAGCCGATCGAGGAGATGGGCCGGACGATGGCCCGTCTGCTGCTGGAGGAGATCGCCGAACAGGGCCGGGCGCGGCGACAGGTCGTGCTGGCCACCGAACTGGTGGTGCGGGAGTCCGCCTAGACCGGTCCGGGCGGTCCTGCCCGGGCTGCGCCGCCGATCAGATCGCCCGGGCGGGCGCCGTCCGGCAGGCGGGGGCCGTGGTGGTGGCCCCCGCCGGATGACCGGACGTCAGGAGTTGGGGCGCAGGGTCCAGGTGATGGTCATCACGCCGGTGACGTCGCCGTCGGCGCGGGTGATGTCGACCGTGACGGTGAACTCCGGGCGCTCGCCCTTGTCCAGCTCGGCCACCACGTCGGCGGCCGGGCGGTCCAGGGTGGCGGTCGCGGTGACCACGCCCTTCGCCAGCTTCTTGTAGGCGATCTCCGCCTTCACGGCGAGCGGCACGGCCCGGTGCAGCTGGTCGCCGAACGCGGCGAGCACGATGCAGCCGCTGGCCGACTCCGCCAGCGTGAACATCGCGCCGGCGTGCGGGCCCCCGACGTGGTTGTGGTACGCGGCCTGGTCCGGCAGCCGGAGCACCGCGCGCTCGGCACCGGTCTCCAGGTACTCGAGGTTGAGGGTGTGCGCCATCGGCACCGTGGAGTCGAGCAGCTGGCCGATCGAAGGTGTGGTCATGGCAGCGATGTTACTAGCGGGTAGGTTCGGTGGGTAGTGCCTGGTCGGCGCGCTGGGTCACACCGGCCCGGAGGAATGCGAAAAGCCTTGAGGGCCTGATCTCCAGGAGATCAGGCCCTCAAGGCTTCTGGGGTGAGTAACGGGACTCGAACCCGCGGCCACCTGGACCACAACCAGGTGCTCTACCAACTGAGCTATACCCACCATCTGCCGGTGCGTTCCCGCTCCGACAGGAAGAACTCTACAGGATCGGAACGGGTGCTCGCGCCAGGGTTTCGGTGGTGCGGAAGGGAGCGGTAGGTCAGCCGGTGGGCAGCTGGTGCTTGGCCGCGATGGCGCGGGCGAGGTCGGTGTCCGGGCCCGGCTGGGGGACGAACACCGCCTCGCGGTAGTAGCGGAGTTCGGCGATGCTCTCCCGGATGTCCGCGAGGGCGCGGTGGCTGCCACCCTTCTGCGGGCTGTTGTAGTAGGCGCGCGGGAACCAGCGACGGGCCAGTTCCTTGATCGAGGAGACGTCCACGATCCGGTAGTGCAGGTGACTCTCGAGGGCGGGCATGTCCCGGGCGAGGAAGCCCCGGTCGGTGGCCACCGAGTTGCCGCAGAGCGGCGTCCTGCCCGCCTCGGCGGCGTGCTCCCGGACGTACGCGAGCACCCGCGCCTCCGCCTCGGCGAGCGTGACGCCGTTCGCCAGCTCGTCGAGCAGGCCGGAGGAGGTGTGCATCTGGCGCACCACGTCCGGCATGGTCTCCAGGGACTCGGCGGGTGGACGGATGATGACGTCCACGCCCTCCCCGAGGATGTTCAGTTCGGAGTCGGTCACCAGAGCGGCGACCTCGACCAGGGCGTCCCGGCCGAGGTCGAGCCCCGTCATTTCACAGTCGATCCATACCAGGCGGTCATTCACACACTCACCCTACGGCGCGATCCCGGGAGCCGGACAGCTGCCGGTCCGGCCGTCCGCCCACGGAGTCGTCCGGAGCGGTGCCCTGAGCCTCGCCGGAGGTGGCCGCCGGACCGCCGTGGCCCGGGCGGGGCGCGGACGCCGGTGCTCCGTCCGGTCGGTGACCCTGGCCCAGGTCACGGGCCGTCGGCTGGCCGTAGCCCTCCTCGGTGGCCGCCGCGTGCGCGTGCTCGACGGCCCGCTCAGTGCTGCCCTCGGCACCCGCGTGCCCTGGGTGGGCGCCGCGCGCGACCGGGCGGCCGGCGCCGCCGGACTGGGCCGGCACCAACGGGCGGGTCTGACCCGCCGTCAGGTGCATCGTCCCGCCCGGAGCGCCGGCGGACCGGTCAGCCGGGTGCGTCTGGGCCGGCACGGTCGGGTTCGCGCCCGTGGGCAGCCCCTGCCCGGTGGTCGACTGGGACGCCGGACGCCGAGCGCGGTAACCCGTTCGGTACGCGGCCGGTGAGACGCCGAGCTGGCGCCGGAAGTGACCGCGCAGCGCGACCGGGGAGCGGAAGCCGCACCGGCGTGCGACGTCGTCCACCGAGAGCTCGGACGCCTCCAGCAGCCGCTGGGCCTGGAGCACCCGCTGGGTGATCAGCCACTGCAGCGGGGCGCTGCCCGTGAGGGTGCGGAACCGCCGGTCGAACGTACGGCGGCTCATGTAGGCGCGGGCCGCCAGCACCTCGACGTCGAACTGCTGGTTGAGGTTCTCCAGGGCCCAGGTCACGACCTCGGCGAGCGGGTCGTTGCCGATTTCCTCAGGTAATGACTGGTCGATGTACTGGGCCTGACCGCCCCCGCCGCGCCGACTCGGCACCACGAGCCGGCGGGCCAGCGCGTTGGCGGCCTCGGCGCCGTGGTCGCTGCGGACCACGTGCAGGCAGAGGTCGATCCCGGCCGCCGTACCGGCCGAGGTGAGGACGTCGCCGTCGTCCACGAAGAGCTCGCGCGGATCGACGTGCACCTTGGGGTAGCGCTTGGCCAGGGTCGGCGCGTACATCCAGTGCGTGGTGGCCGGGCGGCCGTCCAGCAGGCCGGCCGCGGCGAGCACGAACGCCCCGGTGCAGAGGCCGATGATCCGGGCCCCCTCGTGGTGGGCCTTGCGCAGCGCGGCGATCGCCTCGGGCGGCGGGGGCTGCGAGATCGAGCGCCAGGCCGGGACCACGATGGTGCCGGCCCGGGCGAGCGTCTCCAGGCCGTACGGCGCGGTCAGGGTCAGGCCGCCGGTGGTCGCCAGCGGGCCGTCCTCGCCCGCGCAGACCAGCAGGCGGTAGCGCGGGACGCCGGCGTCCTGGCGGTCGACGCCGAAGACCGAGAGCGGGATCGAGCTCTCGAAGATCGGGGCGCCACCGAAGATCAGCACCGCCACCGTCTCGCGACGGCGCCGGCCGGAGAGCTTGCGCGGCGTGGTGGCGTGGCCCAGCAGGGCGGAGTTCGACGCGGCGGAGGTGGCCGGGACCGGGAGGGTGGCGGTCGCCGCTCCGTTGGCGAACTGGTTGGACGTCAGCTGTGAGGCGGCTGAGCCCGACTGACCGCCCGTCAGTGGAGTGGTGGCGGGGATCACGCGCCGCAGCAGGGAGTTGGCGGGGGCGGAGGAGTGGCCCGGGTGCTGGTGTGGCTGGTGGGGCGCGCTGTCTCTCGGGGCGCGGTTCGTGAAGCCGGCCGACGACTGGCCGCCGTCAGGACCCGTGTCGCTCCTGCTCACCCTGCTCAAGGCGCTCCAGCCCCCTCGGTTGTGTGTGGTGGTGCCGTGGTGCCGAACTGCTCGCCGTGACCGCCGAATCGCCCCGCAGACCGCCCTGACGGTCAAGCCGTTGGTCAAGATCGAATCTACTGGTTGGACCGTTGCCGTTGTGACAAGTTCACCATCCGACGCTATGTCGACATGGCAATTTGGCGTGATGCATTCGATCACGAAGCGTGGCAGCCGTCGACCCCCCTGTGAAGAGGGCCGGAGCATCGATGGCTGGTTGCCACACGACCCACCTGTCGGCCGCACGGAAGAATGAGCCGCGCCGAGCGCCCTGGGCTGCGACTTTGCCGGGCGGACCGGACCGGCCCCGAGATTGACCGAAAACAGCCGGTCCGTACGAGGAGCGCGCGCGGTACAAGTGCGCGCCCGTGTGCGCCCTCCGGAGGGGTGGGACGGGTCGGCCGTTCGACCACTGGCTAGGGTCGGGCCATGACGAATCGGGGTCGGCTCGAACAGGCCAATGACAACGCAGCCTCCTTCTGGCTGGCTCAGGCCCGGGTGCACGGCTGGGAGTCCACCAGCCGTCCCGGCTTCACCGCGGTCCGGTGCGCGCGGGACGCCGCCGACGCGCACCGGATCGTGCTCACCCGCCCGTACGGACCGGACGGCGCCGAACCGCTGCTCGCCGAACTGGCCCAGCTGCGCAAGGAGTGGGGCACCGAGCACTTCATCCTGGAGGACCCGTACGGCGGGATCGACCTGACCGGCGAAGGCGGGCGGGCCCCGGCCGCCGGCATGCCGGTGATGGTCCGCGAACCTGACGCGCCGTCGGTCGCGGAGCTGTCCTCCTCGGCCCGGCCGACCGGCACGCCGACGGCGACCGCCGGAGCCGGGGCGAACGGAGTCACCGTCACGGAGGTGCACGGAGCCGACGAACTGGCCGCCGTGGAGCGGGTCGTGGTGGACGGCTTCCCGATCGAGGCCAGGCAGCCGTGGCAGCGCGGCGTCCACCTGCCGCCCGGCCTGCTGGCGGAATCCGGCTACCGGGCCTGGCTCGGCCGGGTGGACGGCGCGCCGGCCGCGGCGTGCATGACGTACGACAACGGGGAGACGGTCGGCGTCTACTGGGTGGCGGTGCTGCCCGAGTTCCGCTCGAAGGGGCTGGGCCGGGCGGTGCTCTCGCCCGCTCTGGTGGCGCAGGCCGGCCGGGTGACCACTCTGGTGGCCACCCGGCTCGGCCAGCCGCTCTACCAGCGGTTGGGGTTCGTGGAGCAGGGCGTCACGCGCTGGTGGCGGTAGCGGCGGGGGCCGTGGTCGGAGCTGCGACCGGGGCCGGGGCGAAGCGGGCCGAGGTTGAGTGCAGGGCGGTGCCCGGCCGGTGCGTCGGTTTGGCGGTGGACGGTGCTGCGGCGGCGCGCCGGGGGCTCGGGGCCGAGCGGGCGGAGAGGATCAGACCGACGGCCTCGGGGATGCCGGCCGCGCTCAGGGTCGGCCGGTAGCCGAGTTCGGCCCAGGGGCGGCCGTGGTGGAGCCAGACGCTGCGCAGACCGGTCAGCTCCGCCCCGGCGATGTCCGCCGGGGCGTGGTCGCCAACCATCCAGGTGTGGGTGGTCCAGTCGCCGGTCGGCGCGACCCCGCAGCGCTGGGCGGCGATCTCGAAGATCCGGGGGTCCGGTTTGAGGTAGCGGGCCTCCTCGGAGATCACCCAGCCGTCGACCAGCGAGCCGAGCCCCACCCGGCGGATCTTGTCCAGCTGCGGCCGGGTGCCGCCGTTGCTGACGATGCCGAGCGACCAGCCGGCCGAGCGCGCCGCGTTGAGCGCCTGGATGTGTGAACTGGGGCAGTGGATGTGCGAGTTGATGCCGCGTCGGTAGTGGGCGAGCAGGAAGTCCATCGACCGGTCCAGCCCGTAGCGGCGTTTGGCCGCGCCCAGTACGGTGCTACGCGGTACGTGCCCGCTGCCGTCGATGGTGGTGAACCACCCCAGATCCCCGGCGGGCAGCCGGTGCTCGGCCAGGAAGTCCTGCGCCCAGGCGCGGAACGCGGCGTCCCGGGGCAGCAAGGTGTTGTCGAGATCGAACAGCAGCAGCGGCATGCGCTGATGCTGCCAGGGCTGCGGCGTATGCAGCAGGCATTTGCCCGGTCGCGTTCCGTAGCGGAACGGAATGGCCGGAAGCGGCCGGTCTGCCGACGTTCGGGGTTTGGGATGCGACCGGACGGGTGCGGAGGATGCGGCCCGCAGAAGGCGTCAGCCGCTGCCCGCTCGCCCCGCCCGTGACGTGCACGCATTCGCGGCTGTATATAGGGGACAGGAACAGACAGACCGGCCGGTCCGGTCGCCTGCCGGACGATGACAGTCGGATCACGTTCTGTGGCGGCACTGTTGCGCCCGGGGGCTTCCTCGGCGAAGCTCCAGGGAACTTCTCGTCGGGCGGCGCGCGACCTCAACAGAGGGGCGCGAAAGCCACGGCGTGCGCGTCCGCCGTTAGCGGGATCGTCGCCGTTTCAGAGCTCCGCAGCTGGGCGGGGCCCTGGCCCCGTCGTACTCTGAGAGGAACAGGTCACATTCGGTGGTGCTCGGCAGAGACCGGCTCGGAGTCGGGGGTGGGCCTGTTGCCCGGGCATCCGTGCCCCGTCCTGTCGGCCCATTCCACGCGAAGAGCTATCAGCCATGGTCGGTCCTGAGCCTCGCCGACCCGCTGCCGACGACGATGCGGTCGGCACGCGGACGGTGGACGAGTGGTCGCTCGGTCTGCGCGGCCGCCGACGTCCGGTGCCGGTCCTCGCGCGCGACGTGGTCCGCCGTGGCTGGCCGCGTCCGCGACAGCGGCGGGCCGGGCAACGGGGTGACGGTGCGGTGGAGGACGTCATGACGGACGGAATGATCACGGGCGGCGCCGGCTCGGGTCCTGCGGGTTCCCGCCCGGGGCGGAGCGACGAGCCCACCGTGCAGCAGCAGGCCGTACCCGCCTGCGACCCGGCGTTCCAGCACGGGGTGGTGGTCGGCTTCGACGGCTCGCTGTCCAGCGAGCGGGCCCTCGCGTACGCGGTGGGGATGGCCCGCCGCTCGCGGTGCGGGCTGGTCATCGTGCACGTGGCGAACCGGCTGCCCGCCACCGTCTGGGCCGGCTGCGAGCCGCCCGTGTTCGTCGACATGCCGGACCACAGGACCGAACTCCTGGGCCTGGAACTGGCCTGCGCCGACTACCTCGCCGGTGTGCCCTGGATCCTGGTCGAGCGGGGCGGCGACATCTGCCACGAGATCGAGGAGGTCGGCCGCGAGTACGCCGCCGACGCGATCGTGGTCGGCAGCACCCACGGGCTGCTCGGCAAGCTCTTCGGCTCGGTCTCCGGCCGGCTGGCCCGCCGGGCGAACCGGCCCGTCATCGTCATCCCCTGACCGGCCGCCGTCCGTCCCGATCGCGGCCTCACGCCACCGGGGCGTCGAAGTCGATCGGGTACCGGAACTGCCAGGCGCTCTTCTCGGGCTTCGTCAGCTTGAACACCACCGGCAACAGCGCGTCCCGGACCACCCGGGCGACCGGGCCCGCGGCCTTGCGGGCGTTGGTCCTGGCGGTCTCCTTGATGATCCGTTCCACCCGGGGCCGACGCAGGTTCTCGTAGCGGGCCAGCGCCTGCGGGAGGGGTAGGTCGCGCAGGCAGCGGGCGAGTTCGACCGAGCTCTCCGCGGCCAGCGAGGCGCCCTGGCCGGAGCTGGAGGAAGGCGCGTGGGCCGCGTCCCCGGTGAGCACCAGTCGGCCCCGGCTCCAGCGCACGGCCCGCGGCATTTTCTCCATGCCGCCGGCGAAGAGCATCGTCCCCGGGTCGGTGGCCGCCAGCATCAGCTGCGCCGGGGTGGTGTCGCCCTCGCAGACCTTCGCCAGGTGGTCCAGCCAGTACGCGCCGCCGCGCTCGCGCTGTTCGCCGATCGAGAGCGGGTGCGCCACCGGCAGGTTGACGAACCAGACGCCCGTACCGTCGGCGAAGACCTGCCACGCGAAGAAGCACCGCCTGCCGAAGGCCATGTGCATCCTGCCGTCGGTCGGCGCGACGCCGACGGCGGGGATCAGGGCGCCGAAACCGATCGTGCCCGCGAACTGCGGTGCGGGGGCGGTCGGTTCGATCAGGCGGCGGACCGTGGAGCGCAGCCCGTCCGCGCCGATCAGCACGTCGGCGGTGGCCGTGCTGCCGTCCTCGAAGCGGGCGGTGACACCGTCGGCGTCCTCGCTCGCGTCGACGATGCGCCGACCGTAGACGGTGGTCAGGCCGCGCTCCTCGGCCGCCTCGCGAAGGGTGCGGAACAGCTTCGCGCGGATGACGAAGCGCATCGGATCGATCCCGGGCAGCGTGCCGAACTGGGCCAGTCTCCGGCCGTTCCAGCTCTGCAGCACGATGCCGTTCATCTCGGCGCTGACCGCGCGGATCGCGTCGCCCACGCCGATCGCGTCGAACGCCTGGAACCCGTTCGGTGCCAGCCCCATACCGCCGCCGACCTCGTCGGCCGGGCCGTCGTACGCCTCGAAGACCGTCGCCTCGATGCCCGCCCGCTGCAGCGCCATCGCGGTGACCGGGCCGGCGATACCGCCGCCGATGACCAGTGCGGAGCGGACCTTGCCGCTCGTCGTGCCTGTGGAGTTCGCCATGGCTCTATAGTTGCACTGTAACTAGTTGTTGGTCAACTAGTTCCTCGGTGGATAGCATCGGTCCATGAGTACAGCGCCTCGAAGTTCCCCCCTCGCGATGACCGTTCTGGCCCTGCTGCACTACAAGCCGCTGCATCCCTACGGCGTCCAACGCCTGCTCAAGGAGTGGGGCAAGGACCAGGTCGTCAACGTCGGCCAACGGGCCGGGCTGTACCGGACCATGGACCGCCTGCTCGCGGCCGGGCTGATCGCCGTCCGGGAGACCGGCCGGGACGCGCAGTACCCGGAGCGCACGGTCTACGAGGTCACCGAGGCGGGCAGCGAGACGGCGCACCGCTGGCTCGACGAGATGCTCTCCGTGCCGAAGCAGGAGTTCCCCGAGTTCCCCGCCGCGCTGTCGCTGCTCATGATGCTGACTCCCGAGGCACTGCGGGACGCGCTCGGCCGCCGCGTCGAGGCATTGGAGGCGGCGATCGCCCGCCAGGACGAGGAGCTCGCCCGGGCGGCGGAGAGCGGGCTGCCCCGGATCGCGACGCTGGAGACGGGGTACGTCCGCGCGATGACGGCGGCGGAGCTGGCGTGGGTCCGGGACGTGCTGGCTGATCTCGCGCAGGGGCGTCTGGCCTGGTCGTCCGAGGAGCTCCTCGCCTATGCGGGACAGGACGAGTGACGCCCGGGGCGGCCCGACAATGCGCTGTCGTCCGTTCCCCGCTGCATGACCGGTGCGGCCGGTAGCCCACCGCAGAGGCGATGACGCATCGTCCCTGCGACGGGCTACCGGCTGCTCAGGCCAGGCGCCATCGCTGCGAGGCGGCGCCCGTCACGCAGGACTGCAGACCGAGCAGCGTCCCGTCGGCGGTCTGGCCGGCCGGGGCGCCGAGGCACAGGCCCGGCGCGGCCGGGGTGGTGATGGTGCCGTCGGTGCGGAGCTGCCACTGCTGGTTGGGGCTGCCGCTACAGGTCCAGATCCCGACCGGGGCTCCGGCGGCGGTGCTGGAGTCGAGATCGTCCGCACACCGGAGACCGGCGCCGGAGTACACCTGCAAGGTGTTGTCGGTGCGGTGGGACCAGCTCTGGTTCGGGCCCGCGGTGCACCTCCAGATCTCCAGCCGGGTACCCGCGTTCGTGGTGGCGCCCGGGACGTCCAGGCAGCTGTTGGAGGCGTCCAGGACCAGGGCGCCGGTCACCGGTCCCGAGGTGAGCACGAGGTCGTCACCCCAGCCGCTGGCGGTGTTGCCGGGCGGGTTCCACTCGTAGACCGTGGCGCTGGTGCTGCCCGGTCCCGTGGTGAACGGGACGATCCACCTGGTGTACGAGGTGCCGGAGAGGCAGGTGCGGGTCTCGGTGCCGCCGAAGTCCTTGACGCCGAGCTGGACGCACTGGCCGGCAACACCGGTCTTCGCCCAACCGGTGAGGCTGTAGCTGGTGTTGGGGGTGAGGCCGGAGATGGTCTGGTTGGCACCGGAGTTCGGGGGGAGCTGCACGCTGTAGGTACCGGTGTGGGCGTTCCCGGCCGTCGCGGCGGAACCGCCGTAGCAGGACCAGGCGGCACAGTCGCCGGACTCGAAGCCGAGGTTGCCGCCCAGCGTCGCCGAACCGGTGCCGGGGGTCACGGAGAACTGGGCGAACTGGGCGTTCTGGTAGCCCACCACGCCGAGACCCGCCTGCCCGCCGGCGAAGGTGGTGTCGCTGACCGAGCCCACGGCGGTGCCGTCGAGTACGGCGGTGAGCCTGCTGTCCTGCATGGTCAGCGCCACCGAGTGCCAACTGCCGGTGCCGAGCGCGCTCGTGGTGCCCTGGGCGAGGGTGGTGAAGTTCCAGTTCAGGTCGCTCCTGAGGATCGACCATGCGCCGGTGTCGGAGACGCGTAGGTGGTAGGCGTTCAGGCCGTTGTTGTTACGGCCCTGCTGGCCGACGCGGCCGAGCAGTTCCACGCTGCCCTGCTGCCGGAGGAGTACCTTGGCGGAGACGGTGTAGTTGCTCCAACCGCTGTCGCCCATGAGGGTGTACGGGGCGTTGTAGGGCTCGTCCGTCCACCGGACCGGCGTGCCGGTGGCCATCTGCTGCAGGCAGGTACCGGCCTGGCCGCCGACGCAGGCCACCTTGGCGAACGCCCCGTTCATGTCGGTGAAGTACTTCGGCGAGGTGCTGTCGGTGGCCCCGCTGAAATCGTCGCGGTAGGGGAGTGCGAGGGGAGCCGCGGGCGGCGGGGTGCCGCTGCCCTTGCCCTGTGCGGCGGTGGTGCCGGGGACGGTGCTGGTGGTGGACAGGGTGTAGACGTAGCCGGGCTGCAGGGTGAGGCTGTACTGGCCGTTGCTCGGCGTCACGTCGGCCTGCCGCACGAAGTGGTCCGCGGACTTGCCGGAGTTCACATTGGTGGCCCAGACGTGGACGGTCCCGCCGGAGAGGCCGCCGGTGACCTTGAGGCTCGCGGTCTGGGCGGCGGTGGCGTCCATCGTCTCCAGCACCGTGCTGTAGTCGTCGGTGCTGGTCGAGTGCAGCGTCACGTAGCTGCCGCCGCCACTGAGGTAGCCACCGGCCGAGTCGATGTAGCGCCAGCCGGGCTGGGTGAACTGGCTGGTGTGAGCGGTGACCCAGGTGGTCTTGCCGATCATGTAATTGCCGGACCAGGGCTGGTTGGCGATCGACATGCCGTCGGTCGAGAAGAACAGGTTGGGGTAGAGCGCGGCGATGACCGGCCAGTTGATGAAGGCGGTCATCCGGCCGTCGATGTAGTCGCGGTTGATGCCCCGGGCCACCGCCGGTGCACCCTCGGTGGTGTCCAGCGAGCCGTGCTCACTGGCCCACAGCGGCTTGCCCAGGCTGCGCGCGTTCGCGGTGCTCGGGCAGGACTTGAACGCCCCGAGGTAGCCGCAGGGGTAGTGGACACCGACGATGTCCACCGCGTTCCTGAATGCCGGATCGGTGGTCATCGAATCGGCCACCGACCAGCCGAAGTTGTCCGAGGCGACCACCTTCGTGCTGCCGTAACCGTGGGACACCAGCGCGGACTTGAGGCTCTCGTACCAGGGGACGTCGAAGCCGCGTTCGTTCCAGCCGCCCAGGTAGTCGATGGCCAGGCCGTGCTGCGCGGCGCAGCCCATCCAGTCCATCACGTAGCTGATCGCGTTGGCGGTGAAGAAGGTGCTCTTGCCGCCGCCGACCCAACCCGGTGCTCCCCAGGAGAGGCCGTAGAGCTTGATGCCGGGATTGCGCGCCTTGGCCTGGGCTGCCAGCCACCACTCGTAGCCCTGGTTGCAGTCCACCACGCCCTGGGCGTGCTCGTGGCTGGCCTCGGCGCCGTCGGTGGTGTTGGTGTCACCACCGATCTCGATCTTCAGCAGCTGCAGGCTGGCGCCGTAGCCGGGTTTGAACAGGTAGTCGAGGAGCTGGCTGCGCTGGGGCTCCGGGTAGTCGATCAGCAGGCGGGTGTTGCCGCCGCCGCCGGAGATCGCTCCGATGCCGTCGAAGGCGAGGCCCGGTTGCGTGCCGTCGACGGTGATGGCGGTGGTGGTGGCGGCACCGGCCGTGGCCGGCAGGAACAGGCCGGTCAGCGTGCTCAAGAGCAGGACGAGTACTGCGGGAAGAACGGCGCGGTGAATCGACGGCTTCGCCATGGCAGCTCCAGAGAGGAGGGATGCGGTGGATGGGAAACGAAACACAACCAACCAGAAACGATCGATATCAAACGCCCCTCGGCGCTACAGGAAACGCCCGCTTCAGGGGCATGTCAAGCCCTCGCGTTCACATCCGTCGAGCGGAACACCTAACTGATTGAGCACCAGATTCCAGGGTCGGCAAGGAAATTGGCGACTGCTGCGAGAGGGTCGTGTGAGCGACGCCCACCGGCCTGACCGGAAACACGTCGTAGATCCCGGCCTTTCACGGCCGCGATCCATTACCTCCGGATGGCCGCGGTCCGGACGGCGGGGCCGGGGTGGCGGTCCTACGCTGGATGCGGCGCTGGAACCCGTTCCGGCGTGCACGGCTGCCCGGACGGAGGCGTGGCGCATGGAGATGGCGGACAACCAGGACGCTCCCATCGCTGTGGTCCCGACAGACCCGGACGGCGTGGTGACCGGCTGGGGGGAGGCCGGGAAACTGCTGCTGGGCTGGACGGCGGAGGAGGCCGTCGGGCGTCCGCTCACCGACCTGTTCGTCGATCCGCCACCCGGCTTCCCCGGGAGCGGTGACACCGGTCCGGCAGCTCTGCGCACGCTGCGCCACCGGGACGGTTCGACGGTGGACGCCGTGGTGGCCGCTCAGCTCCTGCACGGCCCCGACGGTCGGCCGCTGGGCCGTGCGGTGACCGTCCAGCGTTGGGGGTGCCGCCCCGTGATCGCCGACCGGGCCTTCGAGCAGTGCCCCTTCGCCTTGGGGGTCTACGACACCGAACTGCGGTTCCTCTGGGTCAACGGCGCCGCGTGCGCGGTGATGGCACACTCCGAGGCGCAAGTGCTCGGCGAGAAGTACCGCGAGCTGTTCCCCGAGCTGGACGACACCGCATACACCAACAAGCTCTCCGAGGTGGCCAGGACGGGTGAGCCCGCGCGGCTCATCACGGTATTCCGACCGCTCGGCAGCAACTATGCCAACGCCTGGGCCACCAGCATGTGGCCCGTCCGGGACGCCGAGGGCACCGTCCGTGCGGTCGCCAACTGGGGCTTCGACATGAGCGCCGAGTACTGGGCCCGGCAGCGTCTGCTCATCCTCAACGAGGCCGGTAGCGGGATTGGCGGGACACTCGACGTCGTCAGCACCGCCCGGGAACTGGCCAGGACCGCGCAGCCGGGATTCGCCGACCACGTCACGGTCGACCTCTTCGACGAGGTGCTCCGTGGAGACGAGCCGCCCCTGTCCGCCGCGTTCACCGTCAGTGGGACCATCACCCTCAGCCGGGCTGCCGATCATGGCACTGCCGAGCGCAGCGTTGCCGATCAGGGCGTGGCCGAGCGCAGCGTCAAGGTCGGCCCCGACCAGCTGCCCGGGCCCACCACGTCGGTCCGCTACGCCCCCGGTTCCGTCGCCGCCCGCTGCATGGCCGCCGGCAGGTCAACGGTTCAGCTCGCCGCCGAGCCGAGCCAGCGCGGCGAATGGGGCTTCGGACCGGGCCTCTCCGCCGATCCGGCCCTCTGGCCGCCCGGCAATCCGGTGATCGACGAGTCGATGGCCGCCGACGGGCTGACCGGCCGGATCACCGTGCCGCTCCGGGCACGCGGCGCGCTGCTCGGCGTCGTCGCGTTCGCCCGCACCGACCGGCCCGAGTCCTTCACCGCCGATGACCTGATCCTCGCCGAGGAGCTGACCGCCAAGGCCGCTGCCGCCATCGACAACGCCCGCCGGTTCACGCGCGAGCACACCACCGCGCTGACCCTGCAGCGCAGCCTGCTGCCGCAGCGGCTGCCGAGCCAGGAGGCGATCGAAGTGGCCTCCGGCTACCTGCCCGCCGGAGCCAGTGCGGGGGTGGGTGGTGACTGGTTCGACGTCATCCCGCTGTCCGGTGCCCGGGTCGCACTGGTCGTCGGCGATGTCGTCGGTCACGGCCTGCATGCTTCGGCGAGCATGGGCCGACTGCGGACGGCGGTCCGCACCCTGGCCGACGTGGACCTCCCGCCCGACGAACTGCTGACCCACCCGGACGACCTGGTCATACACTTCCCCAGCGACCTCCAGCCCGAGGTCCGCTTCGAGTCGAGCGGCGAATCCGGTGCCACCTGCCTGTACGCCGTCTACGACCCGGTCTCATGCCGCTGCTCACTGGCGAGCGCCGGCCATCCGCTGCCGCTGGTCATCTCGCCGGACCGCACGCTGACCCCGGTACCCGCACGGCCGGGGCCGCTGCTCGGCGTCGGTGGCCTGCCGTTCGAGGCCACCGAGATCGAACTGCCCGAGGGCAGCCTGCTCGCCCTCTACACCGACGGGCTGGTGGAGAGCCGCGAGCGTGACATGGACGAGGGGACCGCCGAACTGCTCAGCGTCCTGAACAGGCCGGCCGCCTCACTCGACGCCCTCTGCGACGCGGCGATGGAGGCGCTGCTCCCCGGCCACCGCACCGACGACGCCGCCCTGCTGCTTGCCCGCACGCACGCACGCGCTGGCCTCCGAGCACGTCGCCGCCTGGGACATCGAGCCCGACGTCGCACAGGTGGCGTACGCCAGGATGGTCGTCGTCGACCAGCTCGACGCCTGGGGGCTGGAGGAGACGGCGTTCATCACCGAGTTGGTGATCAGCGAGCTGGTCACCAACGCCATCAAGTACGGCGAGCCGCCGATCAGGCTGCGACTGATCCGCGACACGTCGCTGATCTGCGAGGTCTCCGACGCCAGCGACACCACCCCGCACCTGCGCCGGGCGCGTGCCTTCGACGAGGGCGGGCGGGGCCTGATGCTGGTCGCCCAACTCACCCAGGGCTGGGGGACCCGGCACACCACCAGCGGCAAGACGATCTGGTGCGCACAGACCGTCGGCCTGCCGTGACCCCACCCCGACGAGACCCTGACCTGACGAGACCTTGACCTGACCTCGACCTGAGGTCAGACGTTTTTGACCCCCAACTCCCTTGCGATCAGCATCCGCTGGACCTCGGAGGTGCCCTCCCCGATCTCCAGGATCTTGCAGTCGCGCCAGAACCGGGCGACCGGGAACTCGTTCATGAAGCCGTAGCCGCCGTGGATCTGGGTGGCCTCACGGGCGTTGTCCACGGCGGCCTCGGAGGAGAACAGTTTGGCGATCGCGGCCTCCTTCTTGAACGGTTCGGCGTGCAGCAGCCGGGAGGCGGCGTCCCGCCAGGCCAGGCGGGAGGTGTGCGCGCGCATCTCCATGTCGGCGAGCTTGAACTGGATGACCTGGTTGGCGCCGATCGTCCGCCCGAAGGCGCGGCGGGTGCCGGCGTAGCTGACTGACTGGTCGACACATCCCTGGGCCAGGCCGGTGGCCAGGGCTGCGATGGCGATGCGACCCTCGTCGAGGATGCGCAGGAACTGGGCGTAGCCGCGGCCCTGGGCGCCGAGCAGGTTGGCTGCGGGGACTCGGCAGTCGGTGAAGGACAGTTCTCGGGTGTCGGAGGCGTTCCAGCCGACCTTGGAGTACTTGGGTGAAACCGCGAAGCCAGGGGTACCGGTGGGCACGATGATGGAGGAGATCTCCCGGCTTGGCGAGGGGTCCGAGCCGTCTTCACTCGAACGAGCGATCGGTTCGGTCAGTGCCGTCACGGTGACCAGACCGGTCATCTCCGTACCGGAGTTGGTGATGAAGCACTTCGTGCCGTTGATCACCCACTCGTCGGTGGCCTGGTCGTACCGCGCGGTGGTCCTGGTGGCGCCCGCGTCCGAACCGCCCTCCGGCTCGGTCAGGCCGAATGCACCCAGCAGCTCGCCCGAGGTCAGTCGGGGCAGCCACTCCCGCTTCTGCTCCTCGGTGCCGAACCGGTAGATCGGCATCGCGCCCAGCGAGACCGCGGCCTCCAGCGTGATCGCGACCGAGGAGTCGACCCGGGCCAGCTCCTCCAGGGCCAGGCAGAGCGCGAAGTAGTCGCCGCCCATGCCGCCGTACTCCTCCGGGAACGGCAGGCCGAACAGCCCCATCCGCCCCATTTCACGGACGATCTCGTACGGGAACTCGCCCTGCTCGTAGAAGTCCCCGATCTTCGGGGCGACCACGTCCTGGGCGAACTCGGCGACGGTGCGCCGGAGTTCCTCGTACTCACTGTCCAAGCGGTGATCGAGCATGGTGATCCTCCTGGATCGAGGCGGCCGCGGAGCCGGAGAGTCGGCGGGCCGAGGGGGACGGACGGTGGGGGACGGTTCAGGCCGGGCGGCCGGCGAGGGCCTGGACCGCCCGGGAGGGGCTGGGGCGGCCGAGCTGCCCGGCCATCCAGGCGCTGGTGGCGACCAGGGCCCGCAGGTCGACGCCGGTCTCGATGCCGAGGCCGTGCAGCATCCAGACCAGGTCCTCGGTGGCCAGGTTGCCGGTGGCGCTCTTGGCGTACGGGCAACCGCCCAGGCCGCCCGCCGAAGCGTCGACCGTGGTGACCCCGGCGCGCAGCGCGGCCAGCGTGTTGGCGAGCGCCTGGCCGTAGGTGTCGTGGAAGTGGACGGCGAGCCTGGCCATCGGGACGCCGGCCTCGGTGAAGCCCTGCAGCAGTGCGCCCACCTGGCCCGGGGTGGCCACCCCGATCGTGTCGCCGAGGCTCAGCTCGGTGCAGCCGAGCTCCAGCAGCCGGACGCCGAAGTCGACCACCTGAGCGGTCGGGACGCGCCCTTCCCACGGGTCGCCGAAGCACATCGACAGGTAGCCGCGGGTCGGCACCCCGGCCGCACCGGCCCGTTCCACCACGGGCCGGAACATCTCCAGGGCCTCGCCCGCCGTCCGGTTGAGGTTCCGGCGGGCGAAGGTCTCGGTGGCGCTGGCGAACACGGCGATCTCGGTGGCGTGGTGGGCCAGCGCGCGGTCGAGGCCACGCTCGTTCGGCACCAGCACCGGCAGCCGCAGCCCGGGGTACTGCTCGGACAGGCCGGCCAGCCGGGGCATCAGCTCCTCGGCGTCCGCCAACTGCGGTACCCACTTGGGGTGCACGAAGCTGGTGGCCTCCACCGCGCGCAGTCCTGCGGCGGCGAGCCGGGCGATGAACTCGGCCTTCACCGTCACTGGTACGAGTGAACTCTCGTTCTGCAGACCGTCGCGCGGCCCTACCTCGTGGATACTGACCCGACCGGGCAGGCCGGGTTCCGGTACGAGGGCGGGCAGCCCCAGTTCGAGCGCGTCGGGTTCGTGGGTTGCCGGCGTTCCGGTGGCCCCGTTCGTGACGGTGGATCCACTCATGACGCAGCCCCGGTGAGCTCCTCGGCGGTGTCCCCGACGGGCTCCACCACGACCAGCAGTTCGTCCATCGCCACGGTCGCCCCGGCACCGGCCCGCAGTTCGGTGACGGTGCCGTCGTGCGGCGCGGTGATCACGTGCTCCATCTTCATCGCCTCCAGGACCAACAGGGGTTGCCCACGGCGGACCAGTTCGCCGAGGGCGGCCTTGACCACGGTGACCGTGCCCGGCATGGGTGCGGTCAGGCCGCCGTGGTGGGCGGCGCTCGCACCCGCCCGGTCGACCACCGGGTCGTACGGGTGTACCGCCCAGGCGTCCCCGTCCGTCCCGAGCCACTGGACCGGGCCACCCGCGGTCGCGGTGCCACTGTCAGTGGCGTATGCGAACGTCGACCGCAGTCCATCGACCGTCAGCTGCAACCGTCCCGGGCTCAGGGAGGCCCGGGCGAGCCGTACCGGTCCCGCTGCACCGATCCGGATCTCGAACTCGGGCCCGGCCTCCGACGGGGTGTCGTCGGTGGCGGGGCGGATCAGGACGGTGACCGGGTCGTGCCCCGGGAGCCGGAGCCGGTGCGTGGTCCAAGCGGTGCCGCCGCCGAGCCGCCAGCCGGACGGCACGGAGAACGGGTCGGTCCAGCCGTCCACGGCGGCCGGTGCCAGGCCCAACTGCCGGGCCAGCGCGGCCGCGTAGTACAGGCTCTCGGCCGGTTCGGCGGCGGGGTCGGACAACTCACGAACCAGGGAGGAGGCAAGTACCTCGGGTGTCAGTTCCACCGTGCGCTCGACCAGGCCGGTGTCGAGCCGGCCCGCCACCACGTCGGGGTGGGCCAGCAGGCGGCGGAGGAAGCCGGTGTTGGTGGTGACCCCGAGCACCCGGGTCTCCGCGAGCGCGGCCCGGAGACGACGGAGCGCGGTCGGACGGTCCGGCCCGTACGCGATCACCTTCGCCAGCATCGGGTCGTACAGGCTGCCGACCTCGGTGCCGGGCTGGATGCCCGAGTCGACCCGGATGCCGTCGCCGGTCGGGTCGTCCAGCAGCAGGATCCGCCCGCCGGTGGGCAGGAAGTCGCGCTCCGGGTCCTCGGCGCAGATCCGGGCCTCGACCGCGTGGCCCAGGAAGGAGACCTCCGACTGATCGAACGTCAACTCCTCACCGGCGGCGACCCGCAGCTGCCACTCGACCAGGTCGAGCCGCTCGGGGGCCCCGGTGTCGGCCCGCACGGCCACGGCCAGTTCGGTGACGGGGTGCTCCACCTGGAGCCGGGTGTTCATCTCCATGAAGAAGAAGTCCAGGACGCCGTCGGGGGCCGGCCCGTCGGGGTCGATGCCCGGCACGATGAACTCCACCGTCCCGGCGCCGGTGTAGCCGCAGGCCTGGGCTGCCCGGACGGCCGCCAGTCCCATCGCCTCCCGGGTCTCCGGGTTCAGCAGAACGGAGGGCGCCTCTTCGATCAGCTTCTGGTGTCGGCGTTGCAGGCTGCACTCGCGCTCGCCGAGGTGCACCGTCCGGCCGTGGGTGTCGGCCAGGACCTGGACCTCGATGTGCCGCGGGCGGTCGACCCAGCGCTCCAGCAGCAGGGTGTCGTCGCCGAAGGCCGTCCGGGCGACCCGTCGGGCGGCAGCCAGCTCACCGGCCAGCTCGGCCGGGTCGTGCACCAGGCGCATGCCCTTGCCGCCACCACCGGCCGAGGGCTTGAGCAGCACGGGGTAGCCGATCTCGGCCGCGGCGGTGGTGAGTTCGGCGTCGGTCGGCGAGCCGCCCTGGCTGCCGGGCACCACCGGTACGCCGGCGGCCCGAACGGCCTGCTTCGCGTTGATCTTGTCGCCCATCAGCTCCACCGCACCCGGCGGCGGGCCGATGAAGACCAGACCGGCCTCGGCGCAGGCCCGGGCGAAGGCCGGGTTCTCGGCCAGGAAGCCGTACCCGGGGTGGACGGCCTGGGCCCCGCTGCGCCGGGCGGCGTCCAGCAGCAGGTCGGTGCGGAGGTACGTCTCCGCCGCCGAGCTGTCGCTGCGCCCCGGCGGGCCGAGCCGGACGGCCAGGTCGGCCGCCCGGGTGTGCGGAGCGTCGGCGTCCGCGTCGCTGAACACCGCGACCGAGCGCACGCCGAGACGGCGGAGGGTGCGGATCACCCGCACCGCGATCTCGCCTCGGTTGGCGACCAGAACTGTGTCGAACATGGGAGGTGTTCCTCCGAGTCGGAAGATCAGGAGAACAGCAGGGCGGGCCGGACGGCGGGCAGCCGACGGTGCGTCACATACGGTGCGTCACATCCGGAAGACCCCGTACGGCCTGGCCGGGGCCAGCGGGGCGTTGGCGCACGCGGTCAGCGCGAGGCCGACGGCGGTACGGGTGTCCAGCGGGTCGATCACGCCGTCGTCCCAGAGCCGGGCGGTCGCGTAGTAGGCGTTGCCCTGCCGCTCGTACTGCTCCCGGACGGGCCGCTTGAACTCCTCCTCCGCCTCGGCCGACCAGTCCTCGCCCTGGGCGTCGAACTGGTCCCGGCGGACGGTGGCCAGCACCGAGGCGGCCTGCTCCCCGCCCATCACCGAGATCTTGGCGCCCGGCCACATCCACAGGAAGCGGGGTGAGTACGCCCGGCCGCACATCGAGTAGTTCCCGGCGCCGTACGAGCCGCCGATCACCACCGTCAGCTTGGGCACCCGGGTGCAGGCGACGGCGGTGACCATCTTGGCGCCGTGCTTGGCGATGCCGCCCGCCTCGTACTGGCGTCCGACCATGAAGCCGGTGATGTTCTGGAGGAAGAGGAGGGGGATGCCGCGCTGGTCGCAGAGCTCGATGAAGTGCGCGCCCTTCATGGCCGACTCGGCGAACAGCACGCCGTTGTTGGCCACGATGCCCACCGGGTGGCCGTGGATCCGGGCGAAGCCGGTGACCAGGGTGGCGCCGTACTCGGCCTTGAACTCGGCGAACCGGCTGCCGTCCACCAGCCGGGCGATCACCTCGCGGACGTCGTACGGCGTGCGCGGGTCCACCGGCACCGCGCCGTACAGCCCGGCCGGGTCCACCGCCGGGGGCTCGACCGGCGTCAGCGGCCACGGCTTGGCGGGCCGGGCGCCGAGCCCGGCCACGATGGTCCGGACGATGGCGAGGGCGTGCGCGTCGTCCTCGGCCAGATGGTCCGTCACTCCCGAGGTGCGGGAGTGCAGTTCGCCGCCGCCCAGCTCCTCGGCGGTGACCACCTCGCCGGTCGCGGCCTTCACCAACGGCGGGCCGCCCAGGAAGATGGTGCCCTGGTTCCGGACGATCACCGCCTGGTCGCTCATCGCCGGGACGTACGCGCCGCCCGCCGTGCAGGAGCCGAGCACCGCCGCGATCTGCGGGATGCCGGCGGCGGACAGCCGGGCCTGGTTGTAGAAGATCCGCCCGAAGTGGTCGCGGTCCGGGAAGACCTCGTCCTGCATCGGGAGGAAAGCGCCGCCGGAGTCGACCAGGTAGATGCAGGGCAGCTGGTTCTCCAGCGCCACTTCCTGGGCCCGGAGGTGCTTCTTGACCGTCATCGGGTAGTAGGTGCCGCCCTTGACGGTGGCGTCGTTGGCGACCACCACCACCTCGCGGCCTGCCACCCGGCCGATGCCCGCGATCACGCCCGCCGCCGGGGCCGCACCGTCGTACAGGCCGTCCGCCGCGAGCGGGCTCAGCTCCAGGAAGGGGGAGCCGGGGTCGAGCAAGGTGTCCACCCGGTCGCGCGGCAGTAGCTTGCCGCGCGCAGTGTGCCGGGCGCGGGCCTTTGCGCCGCCGCCGAGGGCCGCCGCCGCGAGCTTCTCGCGGAGTTCGGCGACCAGGGCCCGGTGGGCGGAGGTGTTCGCCCGGTACGCCTCCGAGCCGGGGTCGGCCGCGCTGGTCAGCCGGGGCGCGGGCGCCGCGGCCGGATCAACGGGTACGACCGGTGGCGGAACAGCAGCCGCAGCAGCAGCCGGACCGGCGAACGGACCGACGGTGGAGATGGCCATCCCCAGAGCTCCCTTGCCCTCGGAGAGCGGACGGGACGGGCCGTCGAACGGGTAGCCCGAGACCCGAATCCGCCCAAGGTTAATGAGCGTTAACTCGTGGGCTCAGGTTAACCATGGATAACCCCACTGTCTACGATGGGTGGCATGCCGAATGTCCCAGCAGCCCCCGCAGTCCCGCGCCGCGACCAGATCCGGAAGGAGGCGGCCCGGCTGTTCGCCGCGCGTGGCTTCCTCGGCGTGGGAGTGGACGAGATCGGAAAGGCGGTCGGGATCAGCGGCCCCGCGCTCTACCGCCACTTCTCCGGCAAGGACGCGATGCTCGCCGATCTGCTCATCGGCATCAGCGAGCGCCTGCTGGAGGAGGGCCGCCGCCGAGCGGGTGAGGCGACCGACCCGGACGGCGCACTGGATGCCCTGATCGTCGGGCATGTCGACTTCGCGCTGGACGACCGCGACCTGATCACCCTGCACGACCGCGAGCTGCTGCACCTCAAGGAGGAGGACCGCCGCCGGGTCCGCCGGCTCCAGCGAGCCTACGTCGAGCTCTGGATCGAGGTGGTCCGGCAGACCTATCCGACCCTGGCCGAGCCGGCCGCCGAGCCCACCGCCCGTACCGCCGTGCACGCCGTCTTCGGTCTGCTCAACTCCACCCCGCACAGCGCCGACCGCACCGGTCTGTCCCGCTCCGCCATGGCCGGCCTGCTGCGCGGCCTGGCCCAGGGAGCCTTCGGGGCTGCCGCCGAGCAGCGCTGAGCGGTCCGCCGGACAGGCCCCAGGTGCAACGGACAGGCCCTAGGTCCAACGGAGGACCCGACGGAGTTCGCCCGACCGGTCCGCACCGGCGGCTCGAAGGACCATCCTGGTCGGGACGGGAAGCAGCTCGGCCGGAGAGCTGTTCGGTCACGATGGGTGCCCGTCGAAAAGCGGTGGGGGCGGACGATGAAATGGTTAGTATTCCTAAATATGTCTGAAACTCACGGATCCACGGCCGAGCAGGGCTGGCTCCGCCGGTTGGTCGGCTACAGCTGGCGGCACCGCCGCAACGTACTGCTCTCCTTCGGCGCCTCGCTGGTCGGCATGGCCGTGACCGCCACCGTCCCGTTGATCACCAAGGTGATCATCGACGACGTGATCACCACCCACACCCGGCCGCTCGCGCCGTGGGCGGCCGCCCTGCTGGCCGCGGCGGCACTGGTCTTCCTCTGCACCCAGGTCCGCCGGTACTACGGCGGTCAGCTGGCCGTCGACGTGCAGCACGAGATGCGGTCCGACCTGTTCCGTTCGCTCACCCGGCTGGACGGCGAGCGGCAGGACCGGCTGGACACCGGCCAGGTGGTCGGCCGCGCCACCTCCGACCTGCAGCTGATCGTCGGCCTGCTGTCGATGCTGCCGATGATGACCGGCAACGTGTTGATGTTCGGCATGTCCGTGCTGGTGATGCTCTGGCTCTCGCTGCCGCTGACCCTGGTCGCGCTGGTGATGGGCCCCGCGCTCTGGTGGTTCGCCACCCTCAGCCGCAAGCGGCTGTTCCCGGCGACCTGGGCCGCGCAGCAGGAGGCGGCAGCGGTCGCCGGCGTGGTGGACGGCGCGGTCGGGGGCGTCCGGGTGGTGAAGGGCTTCGGCCAGGAGGCCCAGGAGCGCGGCAAGCTGGAGCGCGCCTCGCGCGACCTGTTCGGCGCCCGGCTCCGTTCGATCCGGCTGAACAGCCTCTACACCCCGGCGATGCAGGCCATCCCGGCCCTCGGCCAGGTCGCGGTGCTGGCGCTCGGCGGCTGGCTGGCCGTCCGGGGCGAGGTCACCCTGGGCACCTTCGTCGCGTTCTCCACCTACCTGGCGCAGCTCACCGGACCGGTCCGGATGCTGACCATGGTGATCACGGTCGGCCAGCAGGCCAGGGCCGGGGTCGAGCGGGTGCTCCAGCTCGTCGACCAGCGCCCGAAGGTGCAGGAGCGTCCGGACGCGGTCGACCTGACCACAGCGCCGGCCATGGAGCTTCCCGTACCCGCCGTCGAGTTCGACGGGGTCGACTTCGGGTACGGCGACGCGGCCCACGTTCTGCACCGGCTGAGCTTCCGCCTCGCCGAGGGCGAGACGCTGGCGCTGGTCGGCGGCTCGGGCTCGGGCAAGTCCACGGTGGCCCAGCTGGTCCCGCGCTTCTACGATGCCGCCGAGGGCACCGTCCGCCTCTACGGGCACGATGTCCGGGAGCTGACGCTCGATTCGATCCGGGCCACCGTCGGCATCGTGCCCGAGGACAGCTTCCTGTTCTCCGACAGCGTCGCCGGCAACATCGCGTACGGCCGCCCGGACGCCACCGGGGCCGATATCGAGGCCGCCGCCCGGGCCGCGCAGGCCGACGGGTTCATCCGGGAACTCCCGGACGGCTACGACACCAAGGTCGGCGAGCAGGGCCTCACCCTGTCCGGCGGCCAGCGGCAGCGGATCGCCCTGGCCCGGGCGATTCTGAGCGACCCGCGCATCCTGCTGCTGGACGACGCGACCTCGGCCGTGGACCCCCAGGTCGAGGCCGAGATTCACCAGGCCCTGCGCGGCGTGATGGCCGGCCGCACCACGCTGCTGATCGCGCACCGCCGCTCCACCCTGCAGCTCGCGGACCGGATCGCGGTGCTGGAGCGCGGCCGGCTGGTCGACCTCGGCACGCACGAGGAGCTTGATGCCCGGTGTCCCCGGTACCGGGCGCTGATCAGCGACCCGGACGCGGTGTCCGCAGTCGAGACGCCGGTGGTGGAGACCCCCGAGCAGGAGCCCGAGGCGGCGAGCGGCACCGACCCCGAGCTGCTCGCCAAGGTCGCGGCCCTGCCCCCGGCCACCGACACCCCCGACATCCCGGTCGAGCAGGCCGAGGCCGGTGACCCGGATTTCACCCTCCGCCGCCTGCTCGCCCCGTTCCGCGCACCGCTGGCCGTCGCCCTGCTGCTGGTCGCGCTGGACGCGGCCGCCGGGCTGACCCTGCCGATCCTGATCCGGCACGGCATCGACGACGGCGTCAGCAAGGCCGCGATGGCCGGGGTGGCCACCGCCTCGCTGCTCGCCCTGACGATCGTGCTGCTGGACTGGGTGGTGCAGACCGCCGAGGCCAGGGTCAGCGGCCGGACCGGCGAACGGGTGCTCTACACCCTGCGGTTGAAGATCTTCGCGCACCTCAACCGGCTCGGCCTGGACTACTACGAGCGCGAGCTGTCCGGCCGGATCATGACCCGGATGACCACCGACGTGGACTCGGTGTCGAGCTTCCTGCAGACCGGCGTGGTCACCGCCGTGGTCAGCCTGTTCACCTTCTTCGGTATCTTCGCCGCGCTGCTGGTGATCGACGCGGGCCTGGCCCTGGTGGTCTTCGCGGTGCTGCCGGTGCTGGCGGTCGCCACCCTGGTCTTCCGCCGCAGGTCGAGCAGCCAGTACCAGATCTCCCGGGACCTGATCAGCACGGTCAACGCCGAGCTGCAGGAGAACGTCGCGGGCATGCGGATCGTCCAGGCGTTCCGCCGGCAGACCGTCAACACCGACCGCTTCGTGGCCAGCGGGCTGGCCTACCGGCACTCCCGGGTCAAGGCGCAGTGGTACATCTCGCTGTACTTCCCGTTCGTCCAGTTCCTGTCCAGCGCCGCCGCCGCCCTGGTACTGATCGTCGGCGCCTCCCGGGTCGAGTCGGGCACCCTGACGATCGGCGCGCTGGTCGCGTACCTGCTCTACATCGACCTGTTCTTCGCGCCGGTCAACCAGCTCTCGCAGATCTTCGACGGCTACCAGCAGGCCGCCGTCGGCCTCGGCCGGATCCGGGACCTGCTGCGCACCCCGACCGGCACCCCGGACGCGGCGGACCCGCTGCCGGTGAAGAAGCTGCGGGGCGAGATCACCTTCCGGGACGTCAGCTTCGCCTACCACGGCGGTGCCGACGGGCACGCGGACGTGCTGACCGGCATCGACCTGCACATCCCGGCCGGGCAGACCGTGGCGCTGGTCGGCGAGACCGGCGCGGGTAAGTCCACCCTGGTCAAACTGGTCGCCCGGTTCTACGACGCGACCGGCGGCACCGTCCGGATCGACGGCACCGACATCACCGCCTACGACCTGGCGGAGTACCGGCACCGGCTCGGCGTGGTCCCGCAGGAGGCGTACCTGTTCGCGGGCACGGTGCGCGATGCCATCGCGTACGGGCGGCCGGAGGCGAGCGACGCCGAGGTGGAGGCGGCGGCCAGGGCGGTCGGCGCGCACGAGATGATCACCGGGCTGACGGGTGGTTACGCGCACCGGGTCTCCGGCCGAGGCCGCAACCTGTCCGCCGGGCAGCGGCAGCTGATCGCCCTGGCCCGGGCCGAACTGGTCGACCCGGACATCCTGCTGCTGGACGAGGCCACCGCCGCGCTCGACCTGGCCACCGAGGCCGCCGTCAACCGCGCCGCCGACCGGATCAGCGGCGGCCGCACCACCCTGGTGATCGCCCACCGCCTCACCACCGCCGAGCGGGCCGACCGGGTGGTGGTGCTGGACCACGGCCGGGTGGTCGAGGACGGCACGCACGCCGGCCTGCTCGCCGAGGACGGTGCCTACGCGCGGCTCTGGCGGGCCTTCGTCGCGGACAGCCACCAGGAGCAGCGGGTGTAGCGCCGTGGGTGACAACCTTCCGTCACTTCCGGACGCCCGAGGGCCGTGGCCCGTCACACCCGTTCGGCCGACACCCGGAGCTCGCGCGGCCCGCCGACCGTCGGCGATCAGCCGTGCGAACCTGGCCAACACGGCGATCACCTTCTACCTCGGGGCCAACCTCTTCACCGTGCTCGATGCGGACCGCAGCCGTACCGATTCCCTGTTCGCGATGGTCAAGTGGCTCGCCCCGCGCGCCCGGCTGCTCACCATGCGACTGCCCGGCCGTCGGCGCCCACCGTGGCCGCACCCGCCCAGCTGGAGGCCGGACCGGCCGACGGCTGACGGACGGTCAGGAGTACGGTTCCGACCGTGGACGACGACCTGCGGCCCTGGGACGTGGCGGCGCCGCTGGTGCGTGCGGCGCAGCGCGGCGACGCCCTGGCCATGGACGATCTGCTGAAGCTGATCACCCCGTACGTCACCCGGCTGTGCGCGTCGATCGCCCCGGCCGACCCCGCCGACGCCGTGCAGGAGTCGCTGCTCGCCGGTTTCCGCGGCCTGCGCGGGCTGCGCGAGCCGGTGGCGGTCTACGGCTGGGTGCGGGCGGTGACTGTCCGGGAAGCGGTCCGGGTGGCCCGGCGGACCGGCGCGGAGACCCCGGCCGCCTCCGAGCAGATCGCCCGGCTCCGGGACCTGCTGCCCGCCGTCGGCACCGACCTGACCACCGAGGTGCGGGACCTGCTGGCCCGGCTGCCCGTCCAGCACCGCACCGTCCTGGTGCTGCGCGAGCTGGAGGGGCTGGACGAGCGGACCATGGCCGAGCTGCTGGACGTACCCGAGGGCACCGTGAAGTCACGGCTCAGCAGGGCCCGTTCCTCCTTCCGGAAGGCGTGGACGCGGTGAACGGACCGGATCGGATCGCCCGGCTACGGGTCCTGGCGGCCGGGCTGCGCGCGCCGCTGTACGCCGAGCGGCGGTTCGACCTGCCCTTCGACCGGGTCTGGGCGGTGGTCGCCGACCTGGAGGGCGAGCTGCCCCATCTGATCCCCTTCGTCCGGGAGTTCCGGGTGCCGGCGGGGGACAGCGAGCTCAAGCAGGCAGAGGCCGTTGACACCCTCGGGTTCCGGGGGCGGTTCGAGGCGCGGCTCGGGCCCGGCTGGTGCCTGATGCAGTCCCGGTTGGTGACCATGGGCATGGCCGCCGAGCCCGACGGCGAAGGCGGTGGGGGCACCCGGTTCGCGGTCTGCGGCGCGCTCCGGCCGGCCGCCCTCGGGCCGGTGCAGCGCGGGTACCGTCGCCTGGTCGGCGAGCGCCGGGCCCGCGCCTTCCTCCGCGAGGTGGAGCGTCGGGCCCGGCTGCGCTGACCCTGCGTCAGCCCGTTTCGGCGATCAGCTTCCGCAGGGCCCCGGCCACCCGCTCCGGGCACTCCTCGGGCAGGTGGCCGCCCACGCCGGGCAACACCGACACGGTCAGGTCGTCGGCGTTCGGCTCACCGCGCAGCAGGGCCGGCGGGATCACCGGATCGTGCTCGCCGCCCAGCACCACCGTGGGGACGGTCAGCCGCCGCCGACGGTGCGTGCCGCGCAGACCGGCCGGTATGTCGCGCAGCACGTACTGCCAGAACAGCGACTGCCCGGCCGTGGCGGAGACCCGGGTCGCCTCGGTGAACTCGGCGAGTTCCGCCTCCGACCAGCAGCCGGGGTCGGGGACAGCCCGGCGCAGCAGGTACCGGGTGAAGGCCGGCCAGTACCGCAGCACCAGCCGCCCGACCACCGGGTACTCGATGAACGCGGTGAACCACATCCGCCACAGGTTGGGCAGCACCTGACGGTGCGCTGTCCAGGGGCGGGCCATGTTCAACGCCAGGAACGCGCGGAACCGCTCCGGCGCCCGCTGGCAGATCCGGAAGCCCACCCCGGCTCCCCAGCTGTGGCCGACCAGCGTCACCCGGTCCAGGCCGAGCGCGTCCAGCAGGGCGAGCACGTCCGCGCCGAGTGCGTCGGTGTCGTAGCCGTGTTGGGTCTGCTCGGACCAGCCGAAACCCCGCAGGTCCAGGCAGATCAGCCGGTGGTCGGCCGCGAGCAGTGGCACCAGCCGCCGCCAGGCGTACCAGTGCTGCGGGAAGCCGTGCAGCAGCAGCACGGGGTCGCCGCTGCCGAACTCGGCGAGGTGGAGCCGGGCGCCCCTGACCTCCACCCAGCGGTGTTTCGCACCTTCCAGGTGTGGCATCGGACGCTTGCTGACGGTCATGCGATCTCCTTCGCCGGATGTGGTCGTCCTGTCAGGAGGAGCGCGGTCCGGCAAAGGTTCCACGGAGTTCCGGGAGGCCCGGGCCCGAGCTCAGCCCCCGCTGACCGCCAGCAGGGTGGACAGCAGGCCGCCGAGCTCGGCGCCTCGCGGCAGGTCGCTGACCTGGCCGTCCCCGACCTCGACCACCCGCCAGGAACCGTCGTCCGCCGCCTGCGCCAGGTCGGTGGTGACGAAGCGGCAGCCCAGCTCCCTGACCAGCTGCCCGACCCCGTCGAGCTCCGGCCGGACGGTCGCGTCGGGGCAGTCCGGGTGCGGCCCGACCAGGACGGGCTCGCCGTCCAGCCACCAGACCCGCGCCTCCACGGCCCGCCCGCTCGCGTCCCGCCGGAACTCCTCGAACCGCCGCAGCACCACCCCGCCGGTCAGGAACTCGCCCTGGAGCTCCACGAACCGGCCCACCACCCGCGCCAGTCCGTCCAAATCGCCCAGCTCCGGTACGTAACAGGCCTCCGCCCACTCGTGCTTGCGCGACTTCACGTAGTCCTTGACGATCGCGGGCCCGTGCCCGCCCAGCCGCCGGGCGGCCTCGCCGAGTTGCTCCCGGGTCGGCCCCGTCGGCCCCGACAGCCAGACGCTCTCCGGCGTGAAGCCCTCGAAGACCGGGTACCAGCCGGGCAGTTCATGGGCGTCCGCGTACGAGGCCGGTGAGGTCAGCAGCGGCCGCCCGCGCTCGGCGAGCGCCTCGGCCAGCGCGGCGTAGGCCGGGACCGGCACCATCCAGCCCCGGTACCAGAGCGGTCGGCCCCCGGCCGGGATCCGGCGGACCGCGGCCCGAACGTCCCCGGCGAGCAGCGCGTCATGGTCGAGCAGGACGAACCCGCCGCTCAACTCCTCGATCCGGCGCGCCTCCCGGAGGAAGTGCGGGTCGGGACGGCCGGGGGTCAGCGGGTCGGCAGGCAGCATGATCACCGGCTCAGGGTAGAACCCGGCCACCGGAATTCCAGTGGTCCGACGCGACGGCGTTCTGCCAGGGTGACCGGATGCGAACCCCACGACGTGCGGCCAGGACCGCCGTACTGGAACCGGACGGTGCGGTCTTCCTGCTGCGCTCCGACAACAGCGAGGTCGGTGTCCACTGGAACCTGCCGGGCGGCGGCATCGAGGCCGGCGAGACCCCGGCCACCGGGGCCAGACGGGAGCTGTGGGAGGAGACCGGCTGGACCGACCTCGCGCCCGGCCCGCTGCTCTGCACCTGGGAGCACGACTTCACCTGGCACGGCACACCGGTCCGCCAGTCCGAGCACATTTACCTCGGCCGGGGCCCGCGCCGCGGCCCGGTCGGCGACGTCAGTGAGATGCACCTCGCCGACGGGATCCTGGACTGGCGCTGGTGGACGCCCGAGGAACTGGCCTCGTCGGCGGCAGACCCGTTCTGGCCTCCCACGCTGCCCGAGCTGCTGGCCGCCGTCCGCAGCGACTGGCTGGCCGGGCGGGGTCCGGAGACTCCGGTGCACCTCGGCTACGTCCCCAACCAGCCGCGCTGAACCGGTCCGGCGGCGGTGGCGGCCGCTACGCTGGTACCCATGAAGCAGCAGCCGTGCCTGAACTGGTGGCCGTCCTAGGACGGCCACCCTTTCCGCACGACTAAAGGGCCGTCCGACCGGACGGCCCTGTCGCGTTCCCTCAGGGCGTCCCGGCGGGCCGGTCCGACCCATCGTCAGCCACTGAGGAGACCGCCATGCAGTTCGAGACCGTCCAGCAGCACCCCGACCGGTACCGCGTCCTGACCGGCGACCGTCCCACCGGACCGCTCCACCTCGGCCACTACTTCGGCACCCTGCACAACCGGGTCCGGCTTCAGCGGGCGGGCGTCGAACTCCTCTTGGTGGTCGCCGACTACCAGACCCTCACCGACCGGGACCGGGCCGACCGCCCCGCCGAACAGGCCGAGAACCTGGTCCTCGACTACCTCGCCGCCGGGATCGACCCGGAGCGGACCACGATCTTCACCCACAGCTCCGTACCGGCGCTCAACCAACTGCTGCTCCCCTTCCTCAGCTTGGTCAGCGTCGCCGAGCTCAGCCGAAACCCCACGGTCAAGGACGAGATCGCGCACTCCCGCCAGGCCGCCGTCAGCGGACTGATGTTCACCTACCCGGTGCACCAGGCCGCCGACATCCTGTTCTGCAAGGCCAACCTGGTCCCGGTCGGCCGCGACCAGCTCCCGCACCTGGAGACCACCCGCACCATCGCCCGCCGGTTCAACGACCGCTACGCCACCGCGCTGTTCCCCGAACCGCAGCCGCTGCTCTCCGACGCACCGCAGCTCCCCGGCACCGACGGCGGCAAGATGAGCAAGAGCCGGGGCAACGGGATCGCCCTGGGCGCGACCGAGGACGAGACGGCCCGGCTGATCAAGGGCGCCACCACCGACGCCGACCGCCACATCACGTACGACCCCGAGCGTAGGCCCGGCGTGTCCGGACTGGTCCAGCTCGCCGCGCTCTGCGAAGGCCGCGACCCGGCCGAGGTCGCCGCCGAGATCGGCGACGGCGGCGCGGGCACCCTCAAGCGCCGGGTCACCGAGACGGTCAACGAGTACCTCCGCCCGCTCCGTGCCCGACGGGCCGAACTGGCCACCGACCGGGCGCTCCTCCGGGAAGTACTCGCCGGCGGTGCCGAACGGGCCAACGCCATCGCGGAAGCCACCCTGGCCGAGGTCAGGTCAGCGATGGGTATGGGGTAGGACTGACGGCAGGCGCGCGACCCGCGTCACGCGCCTGCCCACCTCCCAGAAAGGGGCTGACGATGCCTCAGCAGAACGGGGCCACGGTGCCGCGCCGCGCCCGCAGCCTGGTGCCGGGCGACCGGGTGGCCCTGGTCGCCACCAGCGGCGCCATAGACCCCGACCAACTCACCGCAGGCACCGCGATCCTCCGCTCCTGGGGACTGGACGTCGTCCCCGGCGCACACCTGACCGACCGCCACCTCGGCTACCTGGCCGGGACGGACGCCGACCGGGCCGCCGACTTCCAGCGGGCCTGGCTCGACCCCACCATCGCCGCCGTCATCTGCGCCCGGGGCGGCTACGGCGTCCAGCGGATGGTCGACCTGCTCGACTGGGACGCCCTGCGCGCCGCCCCGCCCAAGGTCCTGGTCGGCTTCAGCGACATCACCGTGTTGCACGAGACCGTGGCCCAGCGCCTCGGCATCCCCACCCTGTACGGCCCGATGGGCACCGGCGCCACCTTCATCGCCGACCCGCCCACCGCCGAACACCTGCGCCGCACGCTCTTCACCCCGGCCGACACCCTGGTGGTCGGCGCCCCCACCGCCGGGCCGCTCGTCCCTGGAACGGCCCACGGCATCACCGCGGGCGGCTGCGCCAGCCTGCTCGCAGCCGAACGCGGCACCCCCACCGCCCGCCCCTCCTTCGCCGGGACGATCCTGCTGCTGGAGGACGTCGGCGAGCACCCCTACCAACTCGACCGCATCCTGACCCAGCTGATCCGCTCCGGCGCCCTGGACGGCGTCGCCGGTATCGCGCTCGGTTCCTGGGAGGACTGCGGACCGCTCGCCCCGGTGCGCGAGGTGCTCGCCGACCGGCTCACCCCGCTCGGCGTCCCGGTCGCCTGGGAACTCGGCTTCGGGCACTGCCCGTCCACCCTCACCGTGCCGCTCGGCCTGCCCGCCACCCTGGACGCCGACGCCGGCACGCTCACCTTCGACGTTCCGGTCCTCACGACCGGACCCGCTGAGTAGGGTGCGGCCATGCACGAGGAAGCCCGAGCGGCTCGCACGTCCGCCGTCACCGATCCCGCCGCACTCGTCGGGCTGGCGGCCCGGCTACTGGACGGGCGCACCGTCCACAAGGGCCGCTCCCTCCTCGGCCTGACCGGGCCGCCCGGCGCGGGCAAGTCCACCCTGGCCCTGCACCTGGTCACCGAGCTCAACCGCGCCGAGGGCCCCGGCACCGCTGCCTACGTTCCGCTGGACGGCTTCCACCTCGCCAATGTCCAGCTCGACCGCCTGGGCCTGCGCGGCCGGAAGGGCTCACCCGCGAGCTTCGACGCCCTCGGTTACCTTGCCCTGCTGCGCCGGGTCACAGTGGAACGGTTCAACGACATCTACGCCCCCGGCTTCGACCGCGCCCTGGACGAACCGGTGGCCGGCTGCCACGTGATCCAGCCGCACACCCGCCTGGTCATCACCGAAGGCAACTACCTCGCCAACGCGGAGCACCCGTGGAGCGCGGTCCGCGCCCTGCTGCACGAGCTCTGGTACGTCAAGGCCGAGGACGCCGTGCGGGACGAGCGGCTGATGCGACGCCACGTGGCCGGCGGCCGGAGCCCGGAGGCGGCCCGGGACTGGATCACCGGCAACGACGACCCGAACGGCGAGTACGTGAAGCTGGGCCTGGCCGCCTGCACCAGGGTGGTCAGGGTGGGTGATTTGCGGCAGGACCCAGACGGGGGTAGTGTTCCCTAGTCGCTCGGCAGGGAGCACCGGACACGCATCGGCGCGGACGGTCCCGGGGTGGCCAATCCTCTGAACACATCTTCTGGTCGAACTGGTTCGCGCTTTTTTGCGGGCCGGGTCTATTTGCCGTGTGCGTTTATATGGATTGCGGTTGGATTCGCTTTCAGGAGCGGGGATCGGCTAGAGTTTGAAACGTCGGACGGGCCGTCAGGTTCCGGAGGACGAGGGCGAGTTGGGTGAGTGAGACTCCGGGAAAACGGAGCGGAAAACATCTGATAAGCTCGGAACACGAAAGAACGAACGAAGCGCCCGGAGGGTCCGCCTGATAAGCGGCTCGAAGGAAGTGTCCGTTCCTTGAGAACTCAACAGCGTGCCAAAAGTCAACGCCAGATATGTTGACATCCCCGGCCTCACTTTGTGGGGTTGGAGATTCCTTTATGAAGTAAAACACTAGCGAGGACGCAGTGCGCGGGGCCGCCTATTCCGGTGGTTGCCGTGCCGCTCAACGCGAGTGGCTCGCGAGATTACTCGCAGACATTCACGGAGAGTTTGATCCTGGCTCAGGACGAACGCTGGCGGCGTGCTTAACACATGCAAGTCGAACGATGAAGCTCTTCGGAGTGGATTAGTGGCGAACGGGTGAGTAACACGTGGGAAATCTGCCCTGCACTCTGGGACAAGCCTTGGAAACGAGGTCTAATACCGGATATGACCTTCCTCTGCATGGGGGTTGGTGGAAAGCTCCGGCGGTGCAGGATGATCCCGCGGCCTATCAGCTTGTTGGTGGGGTAATGGCCTACCAAGGCGACGACGGGTAGCCGGCCTGAGAGGGCGACCGGCCACACTGGGACTGAGACACGGCCCAGACTCCTACGGGAGGCAGCAGTGGGGAATATTGCACAATGGGCGAAAGCCTGATGCAGCGACGCCGCGTGAGGGATGACGGCCTTCGGGTTGTAAACCTCTTTCAGCAGGGAAGAAGCGCAAGTGACGGTACCTGCAGAAGAAGCACCGGCTAACTACGTGCCAGCAGCCGCGGTAATACGTAGGGTGCGAGCGTTGTCCGGAATTATTGGGCGTAAAGAGCTCGTAGGCGGCTTGTCGCGTCGGTTGTGAAAGCCCGGGGCTTAACCCCGGGTCTGCATTCGATACGGGCAGGCTTGAGTGTGGTAGGGGAGATCGGAATTCCTGGTGTAGCGGTGAAATGCGCAGATATCAGGAGGAACACCGGTGGCGAAGGCGGATCTCTGGGCCATTACTGACGCTGAGGAGCGAAAGCGTGGGGAGCGAACAGGATTAGATACCCTGGTAGTCCACGCCGTAAACGTTGGGAACTAGGTGTTGGCGACATTCCACGTCGTCGGTGCCGCAGCTAACGCATTAAGTTCCCCGCCTGGGGAGTACGGCCGCAAGGCTAAAACTCAAAGGAATTGACGGGGGCCCGCACAAGCAGCGGAGCATGTGGCTTAATTCGACGCAACGCGAAGAACCTTACCAAGGCTTGACATATACCGGAAACGGCTAGAGATAGTCGCCCCCTTGTGGTCGGTATACAGGTGGTGCATGGTTGTCGTCAGCTCGTGTCGTGAGATGTTGGGTTAAGTCCCGCAACGAGCGCAACCCTTGTTCTGTGTTGCCAGCATGCCTTTCGGGGTGATGGGGACTCACAGGAGACTGCCGGGGTCAACTCGGAGGAAGGTGGGGACGACGTCAAATCATCATGCCCCTTATGTCTTGGGCTGCACACGTGCTACAATGGTCGGTACAAAGGGCTGCGATGCCGCGAGGCGGAGCGAATCCCAAAAAGCCGGCCTCAGTTCGGATTGGGGTCTGCAACTCGACCCCATGAAGTTGGAGTTGCTAGTAATCGCAGATCAGCATGCTGCGGTGAATACGTTCCCGGGCCTTGTACACACCGCCCGTCACGTCACGAAAGTCGGTAACACCCGAAGCCGGTGGCCTAACCCGTAAGGGGAGGAGCCGTCGAAGGTGGGACCAGCGATTGGGACGAAGTCGTAACAAGGTAGCCGTACCGGAAGGTGCGGCTGGATCACCTCCTTTCTAAGGAGCACATAGCCAGACCGAGACGAATGCTCTCGGTTGGTTGCTCATGGGTGGAACGTTGACTATTCGGCACACACGGTTGAAGCCGTCAGTACTGTCCTTCGGGGCGTGGAACGCGGTGGATGGCGGGTGTGTCGGGCACGTTGTTGGGTCCTGAGGGAACGGCCGTGAGGCTGTTGCTTCAGTGCCGGTCCTACTTGAGTGGTGCGTGAGCGTCATGAGGGTGGGTGTCTGGTCGTTGTTTGAGAACTGCACAGTGGACGCGAGCATCTGTGGCCAAGTTTTTAAGGGCGCACGGTGGATGCCTTGGCACTAGGAACCGATGAAGGACGTGGGAGGCCACGATAGTCCCCGGGGAGCCGTCAACCAGGCTTTGATCCGGGGGTTTCCGAATGGGGAAACCCGGCAGTCGTCATGGGCTGTCACCCGCACCTGAACACATAGGGTGTGTGGAGGGAACGAGGGGAAGTGAAACATCTCAGTACCCTCAGGAAGAGAAAACAACCGTGATTCCGGGAGTAGTGGCGAGCGAAACCGGATGAGGCTAAACCGTTTTGGTGTGAGACCCGGCAGGGGTTGCCAGAGCGGGGTCGTGGGAAAGTTCTTGATTGGTCTGCCGGCCGGTCGGTGAGTCAGAAACCGTATGGATAGTCGAAGGACATGCGAAAGGTCCGGCGTAGAGGGTAAGACCCCCGTAGACGAAATCTGTGCGGCTCACTTGAGCTTCTCCCAAGTAGCACGGAGCCCGAGAAATTCCGTGTGAATCTGGCGGGACCACCCGCTAAGCCTAAATATTCCCTAGTGACCGATAGCGGATAGTACCGTGAGGGAATGGTGAAAAGTACCGCGGGAGCGGAGTGAAATAGTACCTGAAACCGTGTGCCTACAAGCCGTGGGAGCGTCGGACATGCAGCTTGCTGTGTGTCTCGTGACTGCGTGCCTTTTGAAGAATGAGCCTGCGAGTTTGCGGTGTGTAGCGAGGTTAACCCGTGTGGGGTAGCCGTAGCGAAAGCGAGTCCGAATAGGGCGGTACAGTTGCATGCCCAAGACCCGAAGCGGAGTGATCTAGCCATGGGCAGGTTGAAGCGGAGGTAAGACTTCGTGGAGGACCGAACCCACCAGGGTTGAAAACCTGGGGGATGACCTGTGGTTAGGGGTGAAAGGCCAATCAAACTCCGTGATAGCTGGTTCTCCCCGAAATGCATTTAGGTGCAGCGTCACGTGTTTCTTGCCGGAGGTAGAGCACTGGATAGGCGATGGGCCTCACCGGGTTACTGACCTTAGCCAAACTCCGAATGCCGGTAAGTGAGAGCGTGGCAGTGAGACTGTGGGGGATAAGCTCCATGGTCGAGAGGGAAACAGCCCAGAACACCGACTAAGGTCCCTAAGCGTGTGCTAAGTGGGAAAGGATGTGGAGTCGCAGAGACAACCAGGAGGTTGGCTTAGAAGCAGCCACCCTTGAAAGAGTGCGTAATAGCTCACTGGTCAAGTGATTCCGCGCCGACAATGTAGCGGGGCTCAAGTACACCACCGAAGTCGTGTCATTGCAGCAATACCCCCAACGGGGGCTGTGATGGGTAGGGGAGCGTCGTGTGCCGGGTGAAGCAGCGGAGGAATCCAGTTGTGGACGGTTCACGAGTGAGAATGCAGGCATGAGTAGCGATACAAGAGTGGGAAACTCTTGCGCCGATTGACCAAGGGTTCCTGGGTCAAGCTGATCTGCCCAGGGTAAGTCGGGACCTAAGGCGAGGCCGACAGGCGTAGTCGATGGACAACGGGTTGATATTCCCGTACCCGCTTTGAAGCGCCAACGTCGAACCTCTGAATGCTAAGCCCGTGAAGCCGGCCCGGAGTCTTCGGACAAAGGGACGTGGTGGAGCCGGTGACCCAACAGGGTAGTAGGTGAGCGATGGGGTGACGCAGGAAGGTAGTCCAGCCCGGGCGGTGGTTGTCCCGGGGTAAGGGTGTAGGCCGAGTGATAGGCAAATCCGTCACTCATTAAGGCTGAGACCTGATGCCGAGCCGATTGTGGTGAAGTGGATGATCCTATGCTGTCGAGAAAAGCCTCTAGCGAGTTTCATGGCGGCCCGTACCCCAAACCGACTCAGGTGGTCAGGTAGAGAATACCGAGGCGTTCGGGTGAACTATGGTTAAGGAACTCGGCAAAATGCCCCCGTAACTTCGGGAGAAGGGGGGCCGGAACTGGTGATGAGTCTTGCACTCTGAGCTGGGGCCGGCCGCAGAGACCAGCGAGAAGCGACTGTTTACTAAAAACACAGGTCCGTGCGAAGCCGTAAGGCGATGTATACGGACTGACGCCTGCCCGGTGCTGGAACGTTAAGGGGACCGGTTAGTCAATCTTCGGGTTGGCGAAGCTGAGAACTTAAGCGCCAGTAAACGGCGGTGGTAACTATAACCATCCTAAGGTAGCGAAATTCCTTGTCGGGTAAGTTCCGACCTGCACGAATGGCGTAACGACTTCTCGACTGTCTCAACCATAGGCCCGGTGAAATTGCATTACGAGTAAAGATGCTCGTTTCGCGCAGCAGGACGGAAAGACCCCGGGACCTTTACTATAGCTTGATATTGGTGTTCGGTTCGGCTTGTGTAGGATAGGTGGGAGACTTTGAAGCGGCAACGCCAGTTGTCGTGGAGTCGTCGTTGAAATACCACTCTGGTCGTGCTGGATGTCTAACCTGGGTCCGTGATCCGGATCAGGGACAGTGTCTGGTGGGTAGTTTAACTGGGGCGGTTGCCTCCTAAAGAGTAACGGAGGCGCCCAAAGGTTCCCTCAGCCTGGTTGGCAATCAGGTGTTGAGTGTAAGTGCACAAGGGAGCTTGACTGTGAGACCGACGGGTCGAGCAGGGACGAAAGTCGGGACTAGTGATCCGGCGGTGGCTTGTGGAAGCGCCGTCGCTCAACGGATAAAAGGTACCCCGGGGATAACAGGCTGATCTTCCCCAAGAGTCCATATCGACGGGATGGTTTGGCACCTCGATGTCGGCTCGTCGCATCCTGGGGCTGGAGTAGGTCCCAAGGGTTGGGCTGTTCGCCCATTAAAGCGGTACGCGAGCTGGGTTTAGAACGTCGTGAGACAGTTCGGTCCCTATCCGCTGTGCGCGTAGGAATATTGAGAAGGGCTGTCCCTAGTACGAGAGGACCGGGACGGACGAACCTCTGGTGTGCCAGTTGTTCTGCCAAGGGCATGGCTGGTTGGCTACGTTCGGGAGGGATAACCGCTGAAAGCATCTAAGCGGGAAGCCTGCTTCGAGATGAATATTCCCACCTCCTTGAGAGGGTAAGGCTCCCAGTAGACGACTGGGTTGATAGGCCGGATGTGGAAGCCCTGTAAGGGGTGGAGCTGACCGGTACTAATAGGCCGAGGGCTTGTCCTCAGTTGCTCGCGTCCACTGTGTTGTTCTGAAACAACGACCCCCTGCCATGGTCACGGTGGGGTGCGGTTGACAGTTTCATAGTGTTTCGGTGGTCATAGCGTGAGGGAAACGCCCGGTTACATTCCGAACCCGGAAGCTAAGCCTCATAGCGCCGATGGTACTGCAGGGGGGACCCTGTGGGAGAGTAGGACGCCGCCGAACAATCATTCACAGAAAGCCCCGCCGGGTCTCCCGGCGGGGCTTTCTGCATTTCAGATCCCGGTCAGCGCCCGTCCAACCCGGTTGCCTCGCGGTTCCGTCCACGGCACACTGGCCCGTCATGGGTGGTGACCGAGGGCACGAGGCGGAGAGCGACTTCCGGGCGTTCTACGAAGGTGCGTATGGTCAGCTGGTCGCTCACCTCTACGCCCTGACAGGGGATTTGGGGGACGCCCAGGACGCCGCGCAGGAAGCGTTTGTCCGGGCCTGGAGTCACTGGAACCGGCTCAGCGCGTACGAGAACCCGGTGGCCTGGGTGCGGTTGACCGGTCAGCGGATCGCGATCAGCCGGTGGCGGCGGGCCAGGACGGCGTTGCGGAGTTGGGTACGGCACGGTGAGGGAAGCCCGTTGCCGGGGCCCGGGCCGGAGTCGGTGGCCCTGGTGGAGGCGTTGCGCCGGTTGCCGGAAGCCCAGCGGTCGGCCCTGGTGCTGCATCACATGGGGGGTAGGGCGGTGGCCGAGATCGCGGCCGAGGAGGGTGTCCCGGTCGGGACGGTGAAAGCGCGGCTGCACCGCGGGCGGCAGGCGTTGGCGGAACTGCTGGGGGAGGAGGAGGGCGAGGGTGGCCTCCGACTGACGGAGCGGCAACCGGAAGCGCCGTCAGGTCCGAAGCCCGGCGTACCGTCGAGACCCGGCCACGCTCCGCAGCCGCGGTCGGAACAAGAGGCCCGGCCGCAGGCGCGTACTGAGGGCGTCGGGACTCCCACTCCCGTCGTACCGGAGCAACGCGGCGGCCGGGAGCGAAATTTGACTAGGACGTTGAGCGCTCGTGACTGAGAGGACGACGATCACCGTGGACGACCAGGATCGTCCGGCCATCTCCGCCGCGCGGTTGGACGGTCTGTTCGACGGTCTGCGCGGGGAGTTGAGCGGCCTGCGGGTGCCCGAGCCCGAGCACGTGGTGGGCCGGGCGGTACGCCGTCGGCGGTGGCGTCGGATCGAAGTGACTTTGGTTGTGGGGGCGTTGGCCTCCACCGGGGTGTGTGGTCTGGCGGCGATGAGGGGCGGCGGCGGAATCGCCGCTGGGCTGGTGGGGCCGCCGGCGTTACGCACGATCACGCCCACCCTGGTGCTGCCCGGTCCCGGCGAGCCGGTCGGCCCGGTGGAGACGGTGATGCCGGTGGACGCAGCCGGCGGTCAACTGCTGTTCGGCCGGGACCAGCTGCCGGTGAGCCCGGGACGGTACGGGCCGTGGGGGGCACAGCTGTTGGCGGCCACGGCGTTCGCGCTGCCGACCGTCCAGGGGTGTGTGCCTGAGCTGGTGGACTCCTTGGGAGCGTTGCACCGTTGGGAGCTGGTGCACGGCGACCTGGCCCGGTCCGATGTGACGTCGGTGCAGTACCTGCTGGAGTTCGAGGCGGAGTCGCAGGCGGCGCAGGCGGCGGCCCGGTTGCTGGGCCCTGGGGAGTGCGCGGCGTTGGGCTGGCCGGCGGGGGAACGGACCGACCGGGCGGCGGTGGTCGCGTCGACCAGGCTCGCCGGACGGGTGGAGGAGTTCACCACTCGGCTGAGTGGCCGTCAGCTGGCGGTGCTGACGGTGCAGTACCGGTCGGCAAGCCAGGCCGAACCGGCGGCGCTGGAGCCGGAGTTCCGGACGGCGGCCGAGCGGTTCGGCGAGGTGGGGACCCCAACCGGCGGCCGTCCGACAGGCCAGGGCTGACCTCGGTCGACGCGTCGTGGAAGACACCGAAGTTTTTCCGGATTCCGATGCAACCTTCCCCCGTCTCGCGGCGTGTTCTGTACGTGCCGAGGACCGGGCCGCGATCGCCCGGTCACGGCCAGGTGGGTGCTGTGGGGAACAGGGGACCCCACAGCACCCACACCGCGACGGGTCCGGCCGGGTTTCTTCCGCCGGGGGAACATTCGTTGACGAGGCTCCGCAGCGCTGGAACGCTGAGGGACGTGAGCCGAGCCGTGAGCCTTGTGGGCCGCCTGCACGTCGATCTCCGACGGCACGCGAGCGCGATCTGTGCCGTCTGTCGCTGACGACGACGCACCGCCCGCCCATGCCCGGCCGCCGTTCACCCGGCGCTCCGTGACGCCGTACCGCTGATCGTGCACCCGCGTCTGCCCGTGTTCAGGGCGGCCGTTCAACGAACCCCGAAGCCCGTGACCGCCTCGTCGGTCCGGCGCTCCCCGCTGCCCTCGTAAAGGATTACATCGCCATGCCCACCAGCACTTCCAGACGTACCTTCCTCGCCCTGGCTGCCATCGGCGCGGCGACCGCCGCCTGCGGCCGGGCCACTGCGACCGGGGGCGGCGGGCACGAGACCGGGAAGATCCGCTACCAGGGTTGGGCCGGGCAGGTCACGCTGCCCGAACTCGCCGAGGACCTCGGCTACTTCGGCGACGTGAAGCTGGAGTGGGTCGGCAACACGATCAGCGGTCCGCAGGACATCCAGTCGGCTGCCACCGGCCAGACCGACTTCGGTGGGGCGTTCAACGGCGCGGTGGTGAAGCTGATCGCGGCCGGCGCGCCGGTGAAGGCGGTGATCAGCTACTACGGCGTGGACGAGTTCACCTACAACGGCTACTACGTGCTGGCGGACAGCCCGATCCGGTCGGCCCGGGACCTGCAGGGCAAGAAGGTCGGGATGAACACGCTGGGCGCACACAGCGAGGCGATGCTCGACATCTACCTCCAGCGCAACGGGCTGACGGCGGCCGAGATCGCCAAGGTGGAGCCGATCGTCATCCCGCCGGTCAACGGTGAGCAGACGCTGCGGCAGAAGCAGATCGAGGTCTCGGTGCTGGGCAGCATCCTGCGGGACAAGGCGCTGGCGGCGGGCGGGATCCGGCCGCTGTTCAGCGACTACGACCTGCTCGGCAAGTTCAGCGCCGGCACCTTCGTGCTGACCAACCGCTTCCTGAAGCAGAACCCCACCACCTCCCGCACCTTCGTCACCGGTGTGGCGAAGGCGATCGAGTGGTCCAGGAGCACGCCGCGCGAGGAGGTGATCGCCCGCAGCACCGAGATCATCCGCAAGCGGGGCCGGAACGAGGACACCGCCGCCCTGCAGTACTGGCGTTCCACCGGCGTGGCGGAGACCGGCGGCCGGATCAACGACCAGGAGTTCCAGCTCTGGATCGACTGGCTGGTCTCGCACGGCGACATCAAGGTGGGCCAGATCAGGCCGGCCGACCTCTACACCAACGAGTACAACACGTACGGGGGTTGAGAGCGTGACGAGTCGGATCAGCTTCGAGCAGGTGACCAAGACCTTCCCGATCAAGGACGGCGCCGAGTTCACCGCGTTGGACCGGGTGGATCTGGACATCGCCGCCGGTGAGTTCGTGGTGATCGTCGGGCCGAGTGGCTGCGGCAAGTCGACGCTGCTGGATCTGGCGGCGGGCCTGACCAGGCCGACCGGCGGCCGGATCCTGTTGGACGGGAATCCGGTCACCGGGGCCGGTGTCGATCGGAGCGTGGTGTTCCAGCAGTACGCGCTGCTGCCGTGGCGGACCGCGCAGGGCAACGTCGAGTTCGGCCTGGAGGCGACCGGGGTTCCGCGGCGTCAACGGGTTGCGCTGGCACGGGAGTACCTCGGGCTGGTCGGCCTGTCCGGTTTCGAGGACCGGCATCCGCACGAGCTGTCCGGCGGCATGAAGCAGCGGGTGGCGATCGCCCGCAGCCTGGCGTACGACCCGGGCGTGCTGCTGATGGACGAGCCGTTCGCGGCACTGGACGCGCAGACCAGGGAGCTGCTCCAGGACGAGCTGCTGCGGATCTGGGAGCGCACCGGCAAGACGGTCGTGTTCATCACGCACGGCATCGAGGAGGCGGTCTACCTGGGGCAGCGAGTTGCGGTGCTGACCTCGCGGCCCGGGAGGGTGAAGGAGGTGGTCCCGATCGATCTGGGCGAACGGACGACGGCACAGGACCTGCGCTCCGCACCGGAGTTCGCGCGGTACCGGCACGAGATCTGGAGCCTGCTGCACGACGAGGTCGACCGAGCCCAGCAGTTGGAGCGAGAGGTGGCCCACGTATGAGCACCGACCTGCGGCCCGCGCCGTCGATCAGCCTGGTGAACCCGAAGACTTCGGAGACCTCCAGGCTCTCGAGTATCCCGAAGACGCTCGCCCCGGCGCCCCGCCGGAGCCGCCTGCCCGGCCTGCTGTTCAACGCCGTCACCAAGTCGGTGGCGATCGTCCTGCTGCTGGTTCTCTGGGAGCTGGCCCCGCGCTTCGACCTGGTGGACCGGACCTTCCTGCCGCCGGTCAGTGAGGTGCTGGACGCCTGGCTCGGTCTGCTGGACAGCGGACAGCTCGCAGTCAACACCTGGGCCAGCCTGACCCGTTCGCTCAGCGGCTTCGGCCTCGCGGTGGTGGTCGGCGTCCCGCTCGGACTGCTGATCGGCTGGTACCGTCCGGTGGCCAATCTGCTCAGCCCGCTGCTCGAACTCTTCCGCAACACCGCCGCGTTGGCGCTGCTGCCGGTCTTCGTGCTGATCCTCGGGATCGGTGAGACCTCGAAGATCTCGATCGTGCTGTACGCCTGCCTGTGGCCGATCCTGCTGAACACCATCAGCGCCGTGCGCAGCGTCGACCCCACCCTGCTGCGGCTGGCCCGTTCGCTGGACCTGTCGCCGGTGAAGCTGTTCCAGAAGGTGATCCTGCCCGCCTCGGTGCCGGTGGTGTTCACGGGCATCCGGCTGGCGGGGGCGGTCTCGATCCTGGTGCTGGTGGCGGCCGAGATGGTCGGCGCGAAGGCCGGTCTGGGCTATCTGATCAACGCTTCGCAGTACAACTTCGCGATCCCGCAGATGTACGCGGGAATCGTCACGATCTCGGTCATCGGGGTGGCGTTCAACCAGCTGCTGGTCCGGCTGGAGCGCCGGTTCACCGCCTGGCGCGCGCCTGTGAACGGTTGAGGAGAGAGCCGTGCAGGAGCTGAGTACGGACGTCCTGGTGGTCGGCGGCGGTCCGGCCGCCACCTGGGCCGCGCTGGACGCGGCCCGGGCCGGCGCGGACGTGGTCCTCGCCGACGAGGGTTAGTGCGGTACCAGTGGCGCCACTGTCGCCGGGGGTACGGGATTCTGGTACGTGGAGCCCGAACCGGCGGCGCGGGAGGCCGCGATGGCGAGCCGGGAGGCGCTGGGCGGCTACCTGGCCGACCGGCACTGGATGGGGCGGGTGTTGGATCGGACCTACGCCAACATCAACGAGCGCGCCGAGAGCAGGAGTTACCCCTTCCCGACCGGCCCCGACGGGCGGCAGCTGCGGAACGGTCTGCAGGGCCCCGAGTGCATGCGCCGGATGCGGATGCACTGTCGCCGGGGGTACGGGATTCTGGTACGTGGAGCCCGAACCGGCGGCGCGGGAGGCCGCGATGGCGAGCCGGGAGGCGCTGGGCGGCTACCTGGCCGACCGGCACTGGATGGGGCGGGTGTTGGATCGGACCTACGCCAACATCAACGAGCGCGCCGAGAGCAGGAGTTACCCCTTCCCGACCGGCCCCGACGGGCGGCAGCTGCGGAACGGTCTGCAGGGCCCCGAGTGCATGCGCCGGATGCGGATCAGGGTGAAGCGCGCGCGGGGGTCCGGGTGCTGGACCACAGTCCGGTGAACGCCTGGCACGAAAGGGGCGCCCACCAACCGGTGGGCGCCCCTTCGGTGCTGCGGGGTCAGGAGAAGCGGCCGGCGGGCCGGGGGAGGCCGTAGTGCTCGCGCAGGGTGCGGCCGGTGTAGCCCTCGCGGAACAGGCCGCGCTTGCGCAGGATCGGCAGCACCTGCTCGACGAAGTCGGTCAGGCCGTCGGGGAGGATCGGCGGCATGATGTTGAAGCCGTCGGCGGCGCCCTGGGTGAACCAGGTCTCGATGTGGTCGGCGAGCTGCTCGGGTGTGCCGACGACGACCTGGTGGCCGCGTCCGCCGCCGAGCCTGCCGACCAGTTGACGGAGCGTCAGGCGGTCGCGTCCGGCCAGGTCACGGATCAACTCGAACCGGCTCTTGGCTCCGTTGATCTCGGTGACCGGCGGCAGCGGCGGCAGCGGCTCGTCGAGCGGGTGGTCGGTGAGGTCGACGCCGAGCACGGTGGAGAGCACGCCCACCGCGCGGGCGGGGTTGATGAGTTCGTCCAGTTCGCGGTCGAGGCGGTGGGCCTCCTCCTCGGTGGAGCCGAGCACCGGCACCACCCCGGGCAGCACCACGACCTGCTCGGGGGCCCGGCCGAAGCCGGCGGCCTGGCGCTTGAGGTCGGCGTAGAAGGACTGCCCCTGGGCCAGGGTCTGCTGTGCGGTGAACACGGCTTCGGCCCAACGGGCTGCGAAGGCCCGGCCGTTGTCGGAGGAGCCGGCCTGCACCAGCAGCGGGTGCCCTTGCGGCGGGCGGGGGATGTTCAGCGGTCCGCGGACCTGGAAGTGCTCGCCGACGTGGTCGATCTCGTGCACCCGGTCCGGGTCGGCGAACGCGCCGGTGGCCCGGTCCAGGGTGAGCGCGCCGTCCTCCCAGCTGTCCCAGAGCGCGGTGACCACGTCGAGGAACTCGGCGGCCCGCCGGTAGCGGACGGCGTGCTCCTGGTTGGCGGAGCGGCTGAAGTTCTGCGCGGACCGCTCCCCGGCCGAGGTGACGATGTTCCACCCCGCCCGGCCGTGGCTGATGTGGTCGAGCGAGGCGAACTGCCTGGCCAGGTTGTACGGCTCGGTGAAGCCGGTGGAGACGGTGCCGATCAGGCCGATCCGCTCGGTCACCACGGCCAGCGCGGTGAGCAGCGTGAACGGTTCGAAGTGGCTGATCAGGCCCCAGCCGCCGTCCGAACGGGCCTCCACGCCGTCGGCCAGGAAGACCGAGTCGAAGGAGGCCGCCTCGGCGGTCTGGGCGAGGCGCTGGAAGTGCGTGATGTCGGCGGCCCGGTGCGGGTCGGTGCGCGGGTGACGCCAGGCCGCCTCGTGGTGGCCGACGCCCATCAGGAAGAGGTTGAAGTGCAGCTGCCGGTCGTCAGTGGGCATGGTGAGGTGCTCCGGTTCCGGAGGAGGAGGAAAGGGATTTGTCCCCAATTCTCCTTTGTCGGAGGAGAATTGGTCAGTGATTCGCCAGGCGGCGGAATTAATCCGGCCGTTACGAGCTGCGCGCGGTGCGCAGCTCCATCGGCCGCTGGTAGGCGCTGTCCAGTACGCCCGCGCAGGCCGCCACCGCCAGCACGTCCGTTCCGAACGAGGCGGCCGTCACCAGTTGGCCCGGCTCCACCGGGCCGTGCCGGGCGACCTGTCCGTACAGGTAGCCGGCCAGGTCAGGACGGACGGTCAGCCCGGCCTCGCTGACCACCAGCACCTCGGGGTTGAGCACGTTGAGCAGCAGCGCGACGGCCGGGGCGGCGAGCCGCAGCCGTTCCCGGATCAGCGCCTCGGCCCGCTCGTCGCCGGCCCGGGCCAGGGTCAGCAGCAGTTGGAAGTCCGGTACGGGCACGATGCCCCGGGCGTGTGCGCGGCGGGCGATGGTGCGCTCGGAGACGGTGGCCTGGAGGCAGCCGGTGCGGCCGCAGACGCAGGGTTCGGTGGAGCCCGGTACGGGCAGGTGGCCGACGTTGCCGGCCCGGGAGCGGCGGCCGCGCAGCACGGTGCCGCCGGTGGCGAAGGCGGCGTCGACCACGTTGCCGACGAAGAGCTGGACGAGTTCGGTGGCGCCGCGGCCCGCGCCGAACAGCAACTCGGCCTGGGCCAGTGCCTTGGCGTGGCTGTCGACGTGCACCGGCAGCCGGGTGGCGCGGGCAAGTTCGGCCCGGACGGGGATGTCCCGCCAGCCGAGCGGGCCGTGCTCGACCACGGTGCCGCGTTCGGAGTCGACCCAGCCGCCGGTGACCACGCCGAGGCCGAGCAGCGAGCGCCCGGCGGCCCGGCGGGCCCGGAAGCCGGGCAGGTGGTCGCGGATGGTGGCCAGCACGGTGGCGGCGTCGCCCCGCCGGGGCAGCCGCTCCTGCGCGACCACCCGGCCGCGCAGGTCGAGCAGGGCGAAGGTGAGGAAGGGCACGCCGATGTGCACCCCGCAGGCGAGGTGGTGACGGCTGTCCACGTCCAGCGGCAGCTGGGGGCGGCCGGCCCGGGGCGGTCCGTCCGGCGCGGGCAGTTCGCGGACCAGGCCGAGGCCGATCAGGTCGGTGGTGTGCCGGGAGACCGCCGCCGGACTGAGCCCGGTGGCCCGTCCGACGGCGGCCCGGGCCAGCGGCCCGTCGGCCAGTACGGCGCGCAGCACCGCCCCGGCGCCGCCGCCCTCGGAGGGCTGCGGCGCCCGGACCGGCGCGGGGGGAGCGACCAGAGAGAGCATGCGGTCGATGTTCCCAGCGGGGTGTTGCACGGGCGTGGCGGCGGTATGAAGGGGCCTCCTGGCCGTCAAGAGCTCGCTAAGACTGGCCGGACGGGTGATCTGATCAGCGGATTTCCAGTCGGGCGGCCGTAGGCTCGGGGGCAGACGAACAGGCGTCCGGGGGCACGGCCCGCCGGGCTGACCGGGAACGGTGCGGATGGCACGCGGCAGGCTGCGGATCTACCTCGGGGCGGCACCCGGCGTCGGCAAGACGTACGCCATGCTGGCCGAGGCGCACCGGCGCGCGCTGCGCGGCACCGACGTGGTGGTCGGCTTCGTCGAGCACCACGGTCGGGACCGGACCGCCGAACTGATCGAGGGTCTGGAGACGGTCCCGCGCCGGGAACTGACGTACCGGGGGGCGACCCTCGCCGAGCTGGACCTGGACGCGGTGCTGCGTCGGCGGCCGGCGGTCGCCCTGGTGGACGAGCTGGCCCACACCAACGTGCCGGGCAGCCGCAACGCCAAACGCTGGCAGGACGTCGAGGAGCTGCTGGCGGCCGGCATCGACGTGGTGTCGACCGTCAACATCCAGCACCTGGAGTCGCTGGGCGACGTGGTCGAGGGCATCACCGGGGTCCGCCAGCGCGAGACGGTGCCGGACGAGGTGGTCCGTCGGGCCGACCAGATCGAGCTGGTCGACATGTCGCCCCAGGCGCTGCGCCGCCGCCTGGCCCACGGCAACGTCTACCCGCCGGACCGGATCGACGCCTCGCTGGCGAACTACTTCCGGCCCGGGAACCTCACCGCGCTGCGCGAGCTGGCCCTGCTCTGGACCGCCGACCGGGTGGACGAGTACCTGCAGCGCTACCGGGCCGAGCACGGCATCGAGGGCACCTGGCAGGCCCGCGAGCGGATCGTGGTCGGCCTGACCGGCGGCCCCGAGGGCGCCACCCTGATCCGGCGCGCCGCGCGGATCGCCGACCGCGCCTCCGGCGGCGAGCTGCTCGCCGTGCACATCGCCCACTCGGACGGCCTGACCGGCGCGAGCGGCTCCCCGCAGACCCTGATCGAGCAGCGGGCCCTCACCGAGAGCCTCGGCGGCACCTTCCACACCGTCCTCGGCGACGACCCGGCCGCCGCGCTGCTGGACTTCGCGCGGGGCGTGAACGCCACCCAGATCGTGCTGGGCAGCAGCCGCCGCCGGGCCTGGCAGTACCTGTACGGCCCCGGGGTCGGCGCCACCGTGACCCGGGGCAGCGGTGACATCGACGTGCACACCGTCACCCACGAGCAGGTCGCCAAGGGCCGCGGCCGGGTGCCGCTGCGCAAGGTCACCGACCTCGGCCGGACCAGGACGGTGCTCGGCTGGCTGATCGGGGTCGGTGGTCCGCCGCTGCTGACCCTGCTGCTCACCCAGGTCGACGGTCTCGGGCTCCCCTCCGTGATGCTGCTCTTCCTCAGCCTGACCGTCTGCGCGGCCCTGGTCGGCGGTCTCTTCCCGGCGATCGCCTCCGCGCTGGTCAGCTCCTCGGCGCTGAACTACTACTTCGCGCCGCCGATCCACACCTTCACCATCTCCGAGCCGCAGAACATCCTGGCCGTGGCGATCTTCACGGCGGTCGGCATCGCGGTCGCCTCGGTGGTCGACCTGGCCGCCAGACGCACCCAGCAGGCCGCCCGCGGCCAGGCCGAGGCGCAGTCGCTCAGCGCGCTGGCCGGCACCGTACTGCGCGGCGCCCCCGGCGGCGACGGCCTGCTGACCGCCCTGCTCGACCAGGTCAGGGAGACCTTCCAACAGGACTCCGCCGTCCTGCTGGAGCGAGCCGACGACCACTCGCCCTGGCGGCCCGCCGCGGCCCGCGGCCCGCACCCCCCGGCCAGGCCCGAGGACGGCGACGTGGACGTGCCCGTCGGCGATCACCTCACGCTGGTGCTGCGCGGCCGGGTGCTGCCCGCCGCCGACCGCCGCCTGCTCGGGGCGTACGCCGCCCAGGGCGCGGCCCTGCTGGAGCGCCGCCGACTGGCCGGGGAGGCCGCCGCCGCCCGGCGGGAGGCCGAGGGCAACCGGATCAGGACCGCCCTGCTGGCCGCCGTCTCGCACGACCTGCGCACTCCCCTGGCCGGGATCAAGGCGGCGGTCAGCTCGCTGCGCGCCGAGGACGTCGAGTGGAGCCCGGAGGACGAGGCCGAACTGCTGGCGGGCATCGAGACCGGCGCCGACCGGCTCGACCATCTGATCAACAACCTGCTCGACATGAGCCGCCTCCAGACCGGCACGGTGGCCCCGCTGATCCGCGACACCGACCTGGACGAGGTGGTCCCGTACGCGCTCGGCGGGGTGCCGCCGGGCTCGGTCCGGCTGGACGTGCCCGAGACGCTCGCCATGGTCCGGGCCGACGGCGGGCTGCTGGAGCGGGCGCTCGCCAACCTGGTGGAGAACGCCGTCAAGTACAGCTCCGACGTCCTGGTCCGGGCCGCCGCGATCGACCGCCCGGGCGCCGCCCGGCAGGTCGAGGTACGGATCGTGGACCGCGGCCCCGGCGTGCCCGAGGAGGCCAAGGAGCGGATCTTCGCTCCGTTCCAGCGCCACGGCGACGCCCCGCGCGGCGTCGGCGTCGGGCTCGGCCTGGCCGTGGCCCGGGGCTTCGTCGAGGCGATGGGCGGCACGCTGGCCGCCGAGGACACCCCGGGCGGCGGGCTGACCATGGTGGTCGTGCTGCCCGCCGCCGTACCCGACCCCTCCCCGAACCGAAAGGCGGAGCCCGTATGACCCGGGTCCTCGTCGTGGACGACGAACCGCAGATCGTCCGCGCCCTGGTGATCAACCTCAAGGCCCGGAAGTACGAGGTGGACGCCGCCCATGACGGCGCGTCGGCCCTGGAGCTGGCCGCCGCCCGGCACCCCGACGTGGTGCTGCTCGACCTCGGCCTGCCGGACCTGGACGGCGTCGAGGTGATCCGCGGCCTGCGCGGCTGGACCAGGGTGCCGATCATCGTGCTGTCCGCCCGGCACAGCTCGGACGAGAAGGTCGAGGCGCTGGACGCCGGGGCCGACGACTACGTCACCAAACCCTTCGGCATGGACGAACTGCTGGCCCGGATGCGGGCCGCGATCCGCCGGGCAGAACCGGTCGTCGGCGAGGACGAGCCGACCGTGGTCGCCGAGGGCTTCACGGTCGACCTGGCCGCCAAGAAGGTCAACCGGGACGGCACCGACGTCCGGCTAACCCCGACCGAGTGGCACCTGCTGGAGGTGCTGGTCCGCAACGCCGGACGGCTGGTCAGCCAGACCCAGCTGCTCCAGGAGGTCTGGGGCCCGGCTTACCGCACCGAGACCAACTACCTGCGGGTCTACCTGGCCCAGCTGCGGCGCAAGCTGGAGACGGACCCGAGCCGGCCGAGGCACTTCATCACCGAACCGGGCATGGGCTACCGTTTCGAGCCCTGACCGGGTGGCCCCGGTACCCCGGCGGACTGACGTTCGGTGAGCCGAAACCGGTACCCTTCGGGCATGAGTGGTGACAACAGCAGCGAGCAGCCGCAGGGCCGGTTCCGCCGCATGATCAGCCGCCTCACCTCCTCGTCCGAGGAGCTGGACGCGGAGGAACTGCGGCAGGACACGGCGGAGTCGGGCTGCACTCCGATCGCCAGCTGCGGTGACCGGGAAGTGGTGACCGTGGCAGGGACCCTGCGCACCGTCACCCTCCGCCCCCGGGCCGGGGTCCCCGCGCTGGAGGCAGAGCTCTTCGACGGCAGTGACGCGCTGGACGTGGTCTGGCTCGGCCGCCGTTCGATCATCGGCATAGAGCCGGGCCGTCGGCTCATCGCGACCGGCCGGATCAGTCATGCACGCGGGCGCCGCGTGCTTTTCAACCCCCGCTACGAACTGCGTCCGGCCGGACACGGGAGCGAGTGAGTGTGACCAACCTGCCCGGCGGCGACCCCGCCGCCCAGCTCGACCTGGCCAAGCCCGTCCCCGCCGCCCTGACGGCGGAGGAGGAGCGGGCCGGTCGCGAGGCCGCCTCCAAGGAGGCGGCCGACACGGTGCTGAAGGCCTTCGGCGGCGTCCGGGGCATGATCGACATGACCCTGCCCGGTCTGCTCTTCATCATCACCTTCAACATCACCCACCAGGTGGCCCCGGCCGCCTGGGCCGCGCTCGGACTGAGCCTGCTCTTCGTGGTGGTCCGGCTGTTCCGCCGGGAGACCGTCCAGCACGCGTTCAGCGGTGTGTTCGGGGTCGCGCTCGGTGCCTGGATCTCGATGAAGACCGGCAAGGCGGAGAACTTCTACCTGCCCGGCCTGCTCTGGAACGTCGGCTACTGCGTGGGTCTGGCCGTCTCCGCCCTGGTCCGCTGGCCGCTGATCGGCGTGATGCTCGGCCCGATCACCGGGGAGATGTTCACCTGGCGGAAGCAGAACCCCGGCCGGCTGGCCGCGTACACCAAGGCCACCTGGGCCTGGGCGGTGATCATGGGCATCAAGCCGGTGATCCTCTTCCCGCTCTACTTCACCGGGAACGTCAACCTGCTCGGCTGGCTCAAGGTCGCGCTGGGCATCCCGCCACTGCTGCTGGCGATGTACGTGACCTGGCAGATCCTGCTCAAGGCCCCGCCGCCGATCAAGGCGGAGGTCGAGGAGGACGAGCAGGCGGAGTGACGCGAAGGGCCCCACCGCACGGTGGGGCCCTTCGTCCGTTCCCGGATCCGTTACTGGGCGCCGGAGCCTGCGGACAGGAGCTCCTCGAGCTCCTCCTCGCGCTCCTGGGCCGCCACGAAGAGCAGCTCGTCGCCGCCCTCCAGGGTGTCGTCCTTACCCGGCACCAGCACCCGGCCCTCGCGGATGATGGTCACCAGCGCGGTGTCGGCCGGCCAGTCGACCGCCCCGACCCGGGTGCCGACCAGCTCGGTGTCGGCCGCGAGGGTCAGCTCGACCAGGTTGGCGTTGCCCTGGCTGAACCGCATCAGCCGGACCAGGTCGCCGACGCTCACGGCCTCCTCGACCAGCGCCGACATCAGGCGCGGGGTGGAGACGGCGACGTCCACGCCCCAGGACTCGTTGAAGAGCCACTCGTTCTTCGGGTTGTTCACCCGGGCGACCACCCGGGGCACCCCGTACTCGGTCTTGGCCAGCAGCGAGACGACCAGGTTGACCTTGTCGTCACCGGTGGCGGCGATCACCACGTGGCAGCGCTGCAGGGCGGCCTCGTCCAGCGAGGTGATCTCGCAGGCGTCGGCCAGCAGCCACTCGGCCATCGGGACCCGCTCCACCGAGATGGAGTTCGGGTTCTTGTCGATCAGGAGGACGTCGTGGCCGTTCTCCAGCAGCTCGCCCGCGATCGAGCGGCCGACCGCGCCGGCTCCGGCAATGGCGACTCTCATCAGTGCTCATCCTCCTGCGGGCCCCGCGCGAACGCGGCCTCGACGGTGTCCAGGTCGGCCCGGCGCAGCATCACGTGCACCAGGTCACCCTCCTGGACCACGAGCTGGGGGGTCGGCAGGACGCCCTCGCCCAGCCGGGTGAGGAACGCGATCCGGGCCCCGGACGCCTCCTCCAGCTCAGTCAGCCGGTGGCCGACCCAGGACGGGGCGTACGCCACCTCGGCCAGCTGCACGCCGCCGCTCGGGTCCTGCCAGAGCGGCTCGCCGCCGCTGGGCAGCAGCCGGCGCAGCATCTGGTCGGCGGTCCACCGGACGGTGGCCACGGTCGGGATGCCCAGGCGCTGGTACACCTCGGCCCGGCGGGGGTCGTAGATCCGGGCCGCGACGTTCTCCACGCCGAAGTTCTCCCGGGCGACCCGGGCGGCGATGATGTTGGAGTTGTCACCGCTGGAGACCGCGGCGAACGCCCCGGCCTCCTCGATCCCGGCCTCGCGCAGGGTGTCCTGGTCGAAGCCGACCCCGTTCACCCGGCGGCCGTTGAACCCCGAGCCGAGCCGCCGGAAGGCGGTCGGGTCCTGGTCGACCACGGCGACCGAGTGACCCTGCTTCTCGAGGGCGCGCGCCAGGGCCGAACCCACGCGGCCGCAGCCCATGATGACGATGTGCACGGGACTACCTCACCCGGTCCGTTGGGGTCATGACCTGCGCAGACACCGATCGTCATCCTTCCGCCCCCGACTCCGGGGGGACAGTTCGCCGAGTCCTCGGCACCGTGTGGCGCGGGGATTTCCGGATGGTTCCCGCGCAGTCATCATCCGACACGCTAGCCCCTCCACCGAACACAGTCCCGACGAAGGGGCCACCAGAGAGCGTCGAACCGGAGGGGACCCCCTACGATTCCTTAACGTGCCTATGCCTGCTGACCTACCGAAACGCATCCTGATCGGCCGCGCGCTGCGCAGCGACAAGCTCGGGGAGACCCTGCTCCCCAAGCGGATCGCCCTGCCGGTGTTCGCCTCCGACGCACTCTCCTCGGTGGCGTACGCCCCCGAGGAGATCCTGCTCACCCTCTCGGTGGCGGGTGTCTCGGCGATCCACTTCTCCTGGCAGATCGGCATCGTCGTCGCCGTCGTGATGCTCGCGGTGGTGGCCTCGTACCGGCAGAACGTGCACGCGTACCCGAGCGGTGGCGGCGACTACGAGGTCGCCACCGTCAACCACGGGCCGAACTCCGGCCTGGTGGTGGCGAGCGCCCTGATGGTCGACTACGTGCTCACGGTGGCGGTGTCGACCACCTCGGGCGTGGCCAATGTCGTGTCGGCGGTGCCGTCGCTGCGGGGACACGAGATGGGCATCTCGATCATCCTGGTGATCGTGCTGATGGGCATGAACCTCCGCGGGGTCCGGGAGTCCGGCGGCGCGTTCGCGATCCCGACCTACGCGTTCATGTTCGGCATCATGGGCATGATCGGCTACGGCCTGGTCCGGAACGTGATCTTCGGTACGGAGATGCCCGCCGAGAGTGCCGGGTTCCACCTGGCGGCGCTGCCCGGTGACGAGGGCCTGGCCGGCTTCGCGCTGGTCTTCCTGCTGCTCAAGGCGTTCTCCTCGGGCTGTGCCGCGCTGACCGGTGTGGAGGCGATCAGCAACGGCGTGCCCGCCTTCCGCAAGCCGAAGAGCAAGAACGCCGCCACCACGCTGCTGATGATGGCGGTCTTCGCGGTCGTGATGTTCATGGGCATCATCTACCTGGCCCGGCTGACCGGTGCCCAGATGGCGGAGGAGCCCAGCCAGCTGGTCGGCGCCCCGGCGGACTACCACCAGAAGACCGCACTGGCGCAGATCAGCGAGGCGGTGTTCTCCAACTTCACCCCGGGCTTCTACTTCATCGCCGCCGTCACCGGGCTGATCCTGGTGCTGGCTGCCAACACCGCCTTCAACGGCTTCCCGGTGCTCGGCTCGATCCTGGCCCAGGACCGCTACCTGCCCCGCCAGCTGCACACCCGTGGCGACCGGCTCGCCTTCTCCAACGGCATCATCCTGCTGGCGGCGGCGGCGATCCTGTTCATCGTGGCGTTCGACGCCGACCCGACCCGGCTGATCCAGCTCTACATCGTCGGCGTCTTCGTCTCCTTCAACATGAGCCAGTCCGGCATGATCCGGCACTGGACCAGGCTGCTGCGCACCGAAGAGGACCCGAAGAAGCGCGCCCACATGCAGCGCAGCCGGGCGATCAACGCCTTCGGCCTGGTGATGACCATGGCGGTGCTGATCGTGGTGCTGGCCACCAAGATCAGCCACGCCTGGATCGCGATCGCGGCCATGGTCGTGCTCTACGTGATGATGAAGGCGATCCGCAGGCACTACGACGGCATCGCCCGCGAGCTGGTCGCCGCCGAGGTGGCGGACGACGTGGTCCTGCCCACCCGGGTACACGCCATCGTGCTGGTCTCCAAGCTGCACAAGCCCGCGCTGCGCGCGCTGGCGTACGCCCGGCTGACCCGGGCGCACACCCTGGAGGCGGTCACCGTCAACGTGGACCCCACGGACACCGAGGCGCTCCGCCGGGACTGGGACGAGCGCGGGATCGAGGTGCCGCTCAAGGTGCTGGACTCGCCGTTCCGCGAGGTCACGGGGCCGGTGCTGGAGTACGTGAAGAACCTGCGCCGCAGCAGCCCGCGCGACGTGGTCGCGGTCTACATCCCCGAGTACGTGGTGGGGCGCTGGTACGAGCACCTGTTGCACAACCAGAGCGCGCTGCGGCTCAAGGGGCGGCTGCTGTTCAAGCCCGGAGTGATGGTGACCTCCGTACCCTGGCAGTTGGAGTCCTCCGAACGACGCAAGCCGCAGAAGGCCTGGTCCGCTCCCGGCGCCGTCCGGCGCGGTGAGCCCCGGCCGCAGCGCGTAGAGTCGAGGACTTCCGCGAACGCCAGTGCCGCCAGTGATTCCAGCAACCCCAGCAAGGACGCCGACTCGTGACCCGCAACAACCCGCCCCGCTCCTCCGGCTCCGGCCGCACCGGCAAGGGCAAGTCCGGCAGCAAGCCGGGTCAGGTCGCCCGGCCCCGCTGGGGCGCCAGGCCGGCCCGCCCGGAGGCGACCGACCGCGATGGCTTCACGGCGCAGACCGCGCCGCTCGCGCCGGGTGAGCCCGAGCCGAGCCCGGCGCCGCGCTCCGGGGGCGCCGGTGGTGGTGCTGGGGGCGCTGGCAGTGCTGGTGGTGCTGGGGGCGCGAAGAAGCAGGCCGGACGCTCCCCGAAGGCCGCCCGCACCGGCGCGGCCGCCGGCCGGGCCGCCCGTCCGGTGAGGACGGAGCGCTCGACCAAGGCGCCGTCCACCCCTCGGGTGCCCGCCGGTGACCCGCTGGTCGGCGAGCGCTACGAGGTCGAGGTCGGCGCGGTCGCGCACGGCGGCGGCCACTGCGTGGCGCGGCACGAGGGGCGGGTGCTCTTCGTCCGCCACGCGCTGCCCGGCGAGAAGGTGATCGCCCAGGTCACCGAGGGCACCACCAAGTCCCGCTTCCTGCGTGCCGACGCGGTGGAGATCCTGGAGCCCGCCAAGGACCGGATCCCCGCGCCGTGCCCGTTCTCGGGCCCCGGCAAGTGCGGCGGCTGCGACTGGCAGCACGTCACCCCCGGCGGCCAGCGCAAGCTCAAGGTCGCGGTGCTCACCGAGCAGCTCACCAAGCTGGCCGGCCTGACCGCCGCCGAGGCCGGCTGGGACGGCAGCGTCGAGCCGGTCGGCGGCAAGCTCCCGCCCGGCGAGGTGCCGGCCTGGCGCACCCGGATCCAGTACGCGGTGGACCCGGCGACCGGCAAGGTCGGCTTGCGCCGCAACCGTTCGCACGAGCTCGAGCCGGTCGACCGCTGCCTGATCGCCTCCGAGGGCGTGTCCGAGCTCGGCGTCGAAGCCCGTACCTGGCCCGGCGTCAGCTCGATCGACGTGATCGCCGCGGCCGGTTCCTCCGACCGTCAGGTGATCATCGCCCCGACGCCCGGCTCCCAGCTCCCGCTGGTCGAGCTCGACAAGCCGGTCTCGATCTCCCGGGTCGACGAGCAGGACCTGATCCACAAGGTGCACGGCCGGTCCTTCGTCCGTGAGCGGGCGGCCGACCGCACCTGGCGGGTCTCCAACGGCGGTTTCTGGCAGATCCACCCGGAGGCCCCCGACACCCTGGTCGGCGCCGTCCTGGACGGCCTCGACCCGCAGTGGGGCGAGAGCGCCCTGGACCTCTACTGCGGTGTGGGCCTGTTCGCCGGCGCGCTGGCCGACCGGGTCGGTGAGGACGGCGCCGTCCTCGGCATCGAGTCCAGCAAGCAGGCCGTCGTCGACGCCCGCCACAACCTGGCCACCCTCGACAACGTCCGGATCGAGCACGACCGGGTGGAGACCCTGCTGCCGCGCACCGGCATCACCTCCACCGACCTCATCGTCCTCGACCCACCCCGCGCGGGCGCCGGCCGCGAGACCGTCGCCCACCTGGCCGGCCTCTCCGCCCGCCGGATCGCCTACGTGGCCTGCGACCCCGCGGCGCTCGCCCGCGACCTCGCCTTCTTCCGCGAGGGCGGCTACCAGCCGGTCTCGCTCCGCGCCTTCGACCTCTTCCCGATGACCCACCACTTCGAGTGCGTGGCCATCCTGGAGCCGATCGCCGCCGACTGACGATCCACCACCGATGGGCGCCGGGGCCACCGCCCCGGCGCCCATCAGCCGTTTCCGGGGCCCGCCGTGATCCGGTCGCCCGGCCGGCCCGTGCTCGGCGGCGGTCCGACGGGATGTACCCAGGGGGTGCCAAGCGCCCCGTGCGCGGGTAGGGGACTCCTCGTGCGCGGGGGAGGGAGTGCGGAGGGCCGGAATGCGCCCTTGTTGTGCTAGCACATCGGCGCTAGCGTGAAGCATGGCCAAAAAGCAGCTGAACGTCAGGGTGGATGCCACGACCGCCGAAATCGCCCGGGAGCGGGCCGAGCAGCAGGGGATCAGCATGAACCAGTACATCGAACGGCTCGTGCAGCAGGACATGGGCGAGGCGGGGCGGCTGTTCGTCGACACCGCCGCACAGTTCATGAAGGAGTACGAGACCGCCTTCCTCGCCGAGTTCGAGCGCGGCGCCGAGCTGCAGGACGTGCGCCGTTGAAACTTGAGGTAGACCTGTCCTGGCTGCTCATGACAGCCGAGCAGTACACCCCGGGCGATCCCCAAGTGACCGACTACGGATCGCTGCTCGCCTCGGTTGCCCGGCACCAGGCCGAGATCTTCGACATCGCCGTCTACCCCGAGCCGCAGGACCGCGCCGCGGCCCTGATGCACCAACTGATCCGCGTCCCGGCCCTGGAGCGGACCAACGAGCTGTTCGCCACCGCCGTCGCGTACTCGTACCTGGTGGCCAGCGGCTGCACCGTCGCCACCACCGCCCGTGAGGTGCGCAGCCTGGCCCGGGCCATCCGGGAGGGCAAGCTCGGCGTGAGCGGGGTCGCCGAGCGGCTGGCCGGCTGGATCGTCGACGACCCCGAGGACGAGGAGGTCAGCGGCGACGACGACGGCGAAGAGGGCGAAGCTGATTGAGTAGCCTGGTGGTCCATTCCGACTCCGGCGAGGACCACCCACGTTGTTGCAGGACATCGAGCGCTACCTGGCCTGCCCGCACTGTGTCCGGCCGTTGATCCTGGACGGCCGGACGCTGCGCTGTGCGGCGGGCCACAGCTTCGACCAGGCGAGGCAGGGCTACGTCAGCCTGCTCGCCGGTGACGCGCACACCGGCACCGGCGACACCGCCGAGATGGTCGCCGCCCGGGAGGCGTTCCTGGCGGCCGGTCACTACCGTCCGATCGCCGACGCACTGGCGGAGGCGGCCGGTCAGGTCATGGGGAGTCAGGTCACGGCTGGTCAGGTCATGGGCGGTCAGGTCACGGACGGTCCGACCGGCCTGGTCGCCGATCTCGGGGCGGGCACCGGCTATTACCTGTCCCACGTGCTCGACCGCACGGGCGGGGTCGGTGCCGCGCTCGACATCTCCAAGTTCGCACTCCGGCGCGCAGCCAGGGCGCACCCCCGGATCGGCGCGCTGGTCTGCGACGCCTGGCGCCCGCTTCCGCTCCTGGACGACTCCGCCGACCTGCTGCTCAACGTCTTCGCGCCGCGCAACGGCCCCGAGATCCGCCGGGTGCTCCGCCCGGGCGGCCGGATGCTGCTGGTCTCGCCGACCTCCCGTCACCTCCGGGAGCTGGTGGAGGCGTTGGGGCTGCTCTCGGTGGACGAGGACAAGGAGCGTCGGACGGACGAGAAGCTCAGCCCCTGGCTGACCCGTACCGACCGCACCGAGGTCGAGTTCCGGCTCCGGCTCTCGCACGCGGAGGCCAACGAGGTGGTCGCGATGGGTCCCAACGCCTGGCACACCGACCCGGCCCGGCTGGCCGCCGCGCTCGCCGAACTGCCCGACCCGGTCGAGGTGACCGGCTCGGTGCACCTGACCACGTACCGCTGAGCGGCTCGGTGCACCTGACCACGTACCGCTGAGCGGCTGCCGCGTCCAGCTCTCCCGTCTGGTCCGGACCTGGCCTGGTCCTGGCCCGGGACTCGGCCCGGTCCCGGGCGGGACTCGTTGGGATGAAGATGCGCCGCAGGCACGTTTCGCCACCTCCGACGACGGCTAACGTCCCCCGGGTGACCAGCGAAGTCGTCCGTCCCGCAGCAGTCCGTCCAGTCCTCCGCCCCACCGTGGAGGAGCTGCGCCTCACCTCCTTCAAGTCCTACCGGCGGACCACCCTGCCGCTCTCCCCGCTGACCGTCCTGCACGGCCCCTCGGGCGTCGGCAAGTCGAACGCGCTGGACGCGCTGGCCACCCTCTCCCGGCTCTCCCTCGGCGAGCCCATCGGTCCTTCGCTGGACGGCCTCGGCGGCGCCTCGGGCCCGCTCGCGCTGCCGATCCGCGGTGGCCTGCTCGGCTGCGTCCCGCACGGCCGGAACGCGATCATCCTCGGCTGCACCGTCCGCTCCGCCGCCGGGCCGATCCGGCTGGAGGTGGTGGTCCGCACCGACGGCCCGGTCCGGGTCGCCCGGGAGTGGCTGACCTGCGCCGGGCAGACCCTGGTGGAGACCGGGGAGCAGGACGTCGCCCACGGCAGGGTCAACGTCACCTGGCACAACGACACCCGGCAGGGCGACATCCGGGCGCCGTTCCCCAACGACAGCTTGATCACCGCGCAGATCCCGCTCCGGGTGGCGGGTTCCTCGAACGGCGAGCGCCAGGTGCTGGCCGCCGCCGAGCAACTCCTCACCGCCCTGCGCGAGGTCTTCCCGCTGCACCCGGTGCCCGCCCTGATGCGCGACTGGGCCGAGCCCGACCCGGAGGCCCGCCTGCTTGCCTCGGCCGCCAACATCTCCCCGGTGCTGGCCCGCGTGAAGCAGCAGTGCACCCGCCGGTACGGCCGGCTGCTCAAGGCCGTCCAGCAGGCGGCCCCGCACCCGCTGCTCGGCCTGGACGTGGCCCGGCGTGGCCCGGAGGCCCGCGAGCAGTTGCTCGCCGTCTTCGACGAGGGGGTGCTCGGCCGGACGGGCGCGGACCAGGCGTCGGACGGCATGCTGCGGCTGCTCGCGTTCGCCACCGTCCTGCTCACCGGGGTCGGGGTATTGGACGTCGATCCGGCCGTGGAGGTCCCGGCGGCGCATCGTCAGCTCACGGTGCTGGCCGAGGACCTGGCGGCCGGTCTGGGGGCTGAGCAGGTCTCGGCGCTGCTGCGGCTGGCCCGGGAGGTGTGCGAGAAGGAGGACATCCGCCTGCTGGGCGCGGTGCAGGACGTGGTGCCGGCCCGCGAACCGGGACTCGGCATCGAACTGGTCGAGTGCCGACGCGATCCGGCCAGCGGCCACAGCGTGCTTCGACCCGAGTCGGCCCGGGTGCCGTTGCAGGGCCCGCGTGGCGACACCGATGGGGTAGACCTGTAGTCGTGACCGACAAGACCCTCGACGAACTCCAGCAGCGGCTCACCGACTTCGCGGCTGCCCGGGGCTGGGAGCCCTTCCACACCCCCAAGAACCTGGCGGCCGCGCTCAGCGTGGAGGCCGGCGAACTGCTGGAGATCTTCCAGTGGCTCACCCCCGAGCAGGCGGCGACGGTGATGGCCGATCCGGACCGCGCGCACCGGGTCCGGGACGAGGTCGCCGACGTGCTGGCGTACCTGCTCCAGTTCTGTACGGCGGTCGGCGTGGACCCGGCGGCGGCGCTGGCGGCCAAGATCGAGCGCAACGAGATCCGCTTCCCGGTCTGACGCCTCGCCGTCCCTCTTGTGGGTGACGGTAGTTGTCCACAGGGGCTGGTTGTCCACAGCTCTCCGGCTCTTTCACCCGCAGCGGCCGGAGCCGCCGCACTCTTGCCGCGTGACACACCGTCGGCTTCGACGGTCGGACTGTCGGACGCGAGCGAGGGGAGCGGCGACGCATGGACGCGCTGCGATTGATCAAGACGGCCCGGCACGCCTTGGCGGAGGCCCGGAGCGCGCAGGACGCGCTGGCGGAGGCGTGGCAGGCGGCCCTGCTCACCGAGGCCGTGGGAGCCGCGATCGCCGGGCGGGAGAGCGGAGAGCTGGCCGCCCTCGGGCAGTTGCTCTGCGATGCGGGCGCACACGCGGTCAGCTGTCTGGAGGAGCCCGGCCGGGCGGAGAGCGCCCAGGAGACCGCCGACACCGAATGGCACCGGGCCGACTGGGGAGGCAACGGCCGGGCCGCCCGGCTGGACGAGCTCGGCGAGCTGGAGCCGGTGCTGACCGAACTCGGCGGGCTGCTGCACGAAACGGCCGAGGCCCTGGTGGTGCTGGCCTGCGGTGCCGACGGGGAGAGCCTGTACTGGCGCTGCATCGACGGCGTGGACGCGGGCTCGGAGTGCAAGGACGTGGTGGTCGAGCTGCTGCGGACGCTCCGCCGGGAGGCGGCCGACGCGGTGCCGGTCGACTCGACGGAGCAGGCGGAGGCCGAGGTGGCGGGAGAGCCGGAGCTGTCAGCGGTGGCCGGGGCCGGACCGGCGGAGAGCCAGGGGGTGCCGACCTTGGTCGTACCGCTGGGGCCGCCGGCCACGGTGCGGGCGGATCAGGCCCGGCCTGCGGAGTCGGTCGAGCGGTCGTCCGCGTCGCGCTGCTCGCCGGTCCGTCCGGCGGAGGACTGCAGGTCGGCGTCCAATCCGGCGAGGTTGGCGTTGAGGTCGGCGAGCATGCGCTGCATCTGTTCCAGCAGACTGCCGGGGGAGGCCGCCGGGGCGGGCGCGTCCTGTTGCGGTGTTACGGGTGCCTCGGACCAGGGCTCGGACATGAGCGGACCCCTCCAGCTCGGTAGTGCGGTGTGAACCGACGGGCGTCGGTGGCGGAGCCGCCGCTCGGGCAAGCGGCCCCGGCGGTCCAACGACCTCTGCCGATGCCCGGTCACCACAGACCACTCGTAGAGGTCCAACACCGGCTCCCGGTCAGCCTCAGGGGTGATCCCGGTTTGCGGCTCGCCCGGCCGCTGGGCTACGCGGTTCGACCAGGGCCACCGCCTCGGGCGTGCCGGAGACGGCGGGAGCACCGGAGACACCGGAAACGCCGGAGGCGCGGGCACCGGTCGTCCGGCCTCGCGCCTCCACCGCTCCAACGGCCTGAACCGTCGCTTCAGCCCGAACCGGTTTCCACTGACGGACCCTGACAGGAGATCAGTTGTGAGCGTGCAGCTCCGCGTTGAGACCGCCCCACGAGCCGGACCGCGCGATGACCTCGACGGCGCCGCTCTGCGAGTTGCGACGGAACAGCAGGTTGTCCTGACCGGACAGCTCCACCGCCTTGGCGATCTTCCCGTCCGGGGTGGTGACCCGGGTGCCGGCGGTCACGTACAGACCGGCCTCCACGACGCAGTCGCTGCCCAGCGAGATGCCGATGCCGGCGTTGGCGCCGAGCAGGCAGCGCTCGCCGACGGAGACGACCTGCTTGCCGCCGCCCGAGAGGGTGCCCATGATCGAGGCGCCGCCACCGATGTCGCTGTGGTCGCCGACCACCACGCCCGCGCTGATCCGGCCCTCAACCATCGAGGTGCCCAGGGTGCCCGCGTTGAAGTTGACGAAGCCCTCGTGCATCACGGTGGTGCCCACGGCCAGGTGCGCCCCGAGCCGGACGCGGTCCGCGTGCGCGATCCGGACCCCGCTCGGCGCGACGTAGTCGGTCATCCGGGGGAACTTGTCGATCCCGTACACGGCCAGCTGGCCGCCCTGCGCGCGGACGGCGAGCCGGGCCCGCTCGACCTGGTCCACCGGCACCGGGCCGATGGACGTCCAGGCGACGTTGGCGAGCAGGCCGAAGAGGCCGTCCAGGCTCTGGCCGTGCGGCTGGACCAGACGGTGGCTCAGCAGGTGCAGACGCAGGTAGGCGTCGTGCGCGTCGAGCGGCTTCTCGTCCAGCGAGGCGATCGTGGTGCGCACCGCGACGACCTCGACACCCCGGCGGGCGTCGGCGCGCAGCGCCTCGGCGGTGCCCGCACCGAGCGCCGCTTCGGCCTCCTCGGCGGTCAGCCGGACGGTCCCGGCCGGGCCGGGGGCGGCGGCCAGCTCCGGGGCCGGGTACCAGGTGTCGAGGATGGTGCCGTCGGCGGCGATGGTCGCCAGGCCGACGGCCACGGCACCACTTGCGAGGGAGGAGGTTTCAGCAGTCACATCGAGCACGTTAACGAATCACCGCCCGGGCTGACGAACACGCTCACCGTGCGGACACCGGCCCACCCCTCCGAACGGCGGTCGCGCAGCCCCTCCCCTCGGCGAAAACCCGGTGCCGCCTTCATCCGCCGTCAGCAATACTCAGACAGGTGTTCATTTCGATCTCCACCACAGGAACGGCTGAACGCCCGGCCTCCGACCTGGGCTTTCTGCTGCACAAGCACCCCGACAAGGTGCAGCGCTTCTCCACCTCGCACGGTGTCGCCCACGTCTTCTATCCGGAGACCGGCACCGAGTCCTGCACGGCGGCGATGCTGCTGGACGTCGACCCGATCGCACTGGTCCGCAAGGGCCGGGGCAAGGGTCGCGGGGGCTCACCCGACTTCGCGCTCGCCCAGTACGTCAACGACCGCCCCTACGCGGCCTCCTCGCTGCTCGCGGTCGCGCTGCGGACGGTGTTCCGGACGGCGATGAAGGGTGTCTGCGAGCAGCGTCCCGGCCTGGCGGAGCAGTCGCGGCCGCTGCGGATCGCGCTGCCCGCCGTGCCCGCCAACGGCGCGGGGGAGGAGGGTGGGTCGGCCATGGTGCGGCGGCTGTTCGAGCCGCTGGGCTGGCAGGTCGTGGCCACCGCGATCCCGCTGGACGAGGCCTTCCCGGAGTGGGGCGACTCCCGCTACGTCCGGGTGGAGCTGTCCGCCGAGGTCCGGCTGGCCGACGCCCTGCAGCAGCTCTACGTGCTGCTGCCGGTTCTGGACGGCGCCAAGCACTACTGGGTCGCGCCCGACGAGGTGGACAAGCTGCTGGCGGCGGGGGAGGGCTGGCTCGGGGCGCATCCGGAGCTGGCGCTGATCACCCGTCGGTACCTGGCCCGCCGCTGGTCGCTGACCAGGGCGGCACTGGAACGACTCGAACTGGCCCGGCTGGCCGAGGCCGACGACCGGGAGGCCGAGGAGGTGGACAACGCGGTCGACGACACGCCCGACACCGACGACACGCCGCACACCGACGAGGCAGCCGACCAACGAGCCGACCACCCGACGGCGGATCAGGAGCCGAAGACGGTCAGCCTCGGAGTCCGCCGACGGGAGGCGATCCTGGCTGCGCTGACCGAGGTCGGTGCCGCCCGGGTGCTCGATCTCGGCTGCGGCCAGGGCGAGTTGGTGGAGGCACTGCTGAAGGACGTCCGGGTCACGGAGGTGCTCGGCGTGGACGTCTCCTCCCGAGCCCTCACCGCCGCCGCCCGCAAGCTGCGGCTGGACCGGATGTCGGAGCGTCAGGCGGCCAGGGTCCGGCTGGTCCAGGGCGCGCTCACCTACACCGACGACCGGCTCAAGGGCTACGACGCCGCGGTGCTCTCCGAGGTGATCGAGCACCTCGACCTGCCGCGCCTGCCCGCACTGGAGTACGCGGTGTTCGGTGCGGCCCAGCCCGGCGCCGTGGTCGTGACCACGCCCAACGTCGAGTACAACGTCCGCTGGGAGACCCTCCCGGCCGGACAGGTCCGGCACAGCGACCACCGGTTCGAGTGGACCAGGTCGGAGTTCCTGGCGTGGGCCGAGCGGATCGCGGCCGACTACGGCTACTCCGTCACCGTCCGGCCGGTCGGCCCGCTGGACGGGGAGGTCGGCGCGCCGACCCAGCTCGCGCTGTTCCGCCGCACCTCGGCAGCCGCAGCCGCAGCCGCAGCTGCCGTATCCACCGCATCCGTATCCGAAGCCGCCGTATCCACCGCATCCGCATCCGAAGCCACCGAAGGGAGCGCCGCCTGATGACCACCGATCCCGACACCACCACCGACACTCCGGCCGAGCGCCCGTCCACCCGCTCCCTTCCCGTCACCGACGTCTCGCTGGTGGTCCTGGTCGGCACCAGCGGCTCCGGCAAGTCCACCTTCGCCCGGCGTCACTTCCGCCCGACCGAGGTGGTGTCCTCGGACTTCTGCCGCGGCCTGGTCGCCGACGACGAGAACGACCAGTCGGCCTCCTCCGACGCCTTCGACGTGCTGCACTACATCGTCGGCAAGCGCCTGGCGGCCGGCCGCCGCACCGTGGTGGACGCCACCAACGTCCAGCCGGAGAGCCGCAAGCAGCTCATCAAGCTGGCTCGCGAGCACGACGTGCTGCCGATCGCGATCGTGCTCGACCTCCCGCAGGAGGTCTGCGCGGAGCGGAACAAGGCCCGACCGGACCGCCAGTTCGCCGCCCACGTGATCCCCCGTCAGCAGCGCGAGCTGCGCCGCTCGCTGCGCGGTCTCGAGCGTGAGGGTTTCCGCAAGGTGCACGTCCTGCGCGGCGTGGCCGAGGTGGACTCGGCCGAGGTGGTCACCGAGAAGCGGTACAACGACCTGCGCGAGCTCACCGGCCCGTTCGACATCGTCGGTGACATCCACGGCTGCCGGTCCGAGCTGGAGACGCTGCTCACCACCCTGGGCTACTCGCTGGCCAAGGACGAGCAGGGCCGCCCGGTCGACGCCGTGCACCCCGAGGGCCGTACCCCGGTCTTCGTCGGTGACCTGGTCGACCGCGGCCCCGACAGCCCGGGTGTGCTGCGCCTGGTGATGGGGATGGTCGAGGCGGGCCACGCGATCTGCGTGCCCGGAAACCACGAGAACAAGCTCGGCCGCTGGATGGACGGCCGCAAGGTCACCGTCGCGTACGGCCTCCAGGAGACCATCGACCAGCTGGCCGGGGAGAGCGAGGAGTTCCGCGCCCGGGTCCGCGCGTTCATGCGCGGTCTGGTCAGCCACTACCTGCTCGACGGCGGCAACCTGGTGGTCTGTCACGCCGGTCTGCCGGAGAAGTACCACGGCCGCAACTCCGGCCGGGTGCGCTCGCACGCCCTGTACGGCGACACCACCGGCGAGACCGACGAGTACGGTCTGCCGGTCCGCTACCCGTGGGCGGAGGAGTACCGGGGCCGGGCCCTGGTGGTCTACGGCCACACCCCGGTGCCGACCGCCAGTTTCGTCAACAACACCATCTGCCTGGACACCGGCTGTGTCTTCGGCGGCAGCCTGACCGCGCTCCGGTACCCGGAGCGCGAGCTGGTCACCGTCGAGGCGGAGCAGGAGTGGTACGCCCCCGTCCGACCGCTGCGCACGGATGCGCCGGGTGGTAGGGAGGGCCGTCCGCTCGACCTGCAGGACGTGGCCGGCCGCCGGATCGTGGAGACCACCCAGCACGGCCGGGTGTCGATCCGCGAGGAGAACGCGGCCGCCGCGCTCGAGGTGATGAGCCGGTTCGCGCTCGACCCGCGCCTGCTCGCCTACCTGCCGCCGACCATGGCGCCGGTCGCCACCTCGCGTCGGGACGGCTTCCTGGAGCACCCGGAGGAGGCGTTCCTCGGCTACCGCAACGACGGTGTCCAGCAGGTGATCTGCGAGGAGAAGCACATGGGCTCCCGCGCGGTCGTGCTGGTCGCGCGCGACGACGCGTCGCTGGAGCGCCGGTTCGGTCTGGCCGGTCCGGGCGCGATCTGGACCAGGACGGGCCGGGCCTTCCTGAACGGCCAGGAGCTCACCGACGCGGTGCTGGAGCGGCTCGGGGCGGCGGCCGAGCGGGCCGGGCTGTTCGAGGAGCTGGGCACCGACTGGCTGTTGCTGGACGCGGAGCTGATGCCCTGGTCGCTCAAGGCGGTCGAGCTGCTGCGCCGTCAGTACGCGGCGGTCGGTGCGGCAGCCGGTGCCGCACTGCCCGAGGCGCTCGTCGCGCTGGAGCTCGGCGCCGCCCGTGGCCTGCCGTTGGACGAGCTGATCGGGCGTCAGCGTCAGCGGTCGGCGGACGCGGCGGCGTTCACTGTCGCCTACCGGCGCTACTGCTGGCCCACCGAGGGCCTGACGGGTCTTCGGCTGGCCCCGTTCCAGGTGCTGGCAGCCGAGGGGGCGAACCTCGCGGTCCGCTCGCACGACCAGCACCTCGGTTGGATCCACCGCCTGGTGGCGGCCGACGACCCGGCGGCACCGATCCTGCACCGGACGGAGCGACTGCTGGTCGACACCTCCGACGCGGCCTCGGTCGCGGCCGGCGTCGCCTGGTGGGAGGAGCTGACCGAGGCGGGTGGCGAGGGCATGGTGGTCAAGCCGCTGGCCTCGCTGGTCCGGGGCGGTGCCACCGGCCGGGGCGGCCTGGTCCAGCCCGGTGTGAAGGTCCGCGGCCGGGAGTACCTGCGGATCATCTACGGTCCCGACTACACCGAGCACCTCGCCGAGCTGCGGCAGCGTTCACTCGGCCACAAGCGTTCGCTCGCCCTGCGGGAGTACGCGCTCGGCCTGGAGGCGCTGGACCGGCTGGCCGGGTCCGAACCGCTCTGGCGGGTGCACGAGGCGGTGTTCGCCGTCCTGGCGCTGGAGTCGGAGCCGGTCGACCCCCGCCTCTGACGTCGGTCGTGGCGGGCCACCCCCGTGCGAGGGTGGCCCGCCACGTCCCTATCGGCCGCCACTCACTGCCATGCGCCAGCTCCTGATGCATAAGAATTCTGGAAGTCGTATACACTTCCCGTCTCATCGTCCCCGCGACCCAGGAGCCCGGCATGGCCTTCAACCTCCGGAACCGGCACTTCCTCAAGGAGCTGGACTTCACCGCGCAGGAGTTCCGCTTCCTGCTCGAGCTGTCCGCCCAGCTCAAGGCAGCGAAGTATGCGGGGACCGAGCGGCCCCGACTGACCGGCAAGAACATCGCCTTGGTCTTCGAGAAGACCTCCACCCGGACCCGCTGCGCCTTCGAGGTGGCCGCCCACGACCAGGGTGCCAGCACCACGTACCTGGACCCGTCCGGCTCGCAGCTCGGCCACAAGGAGTCCATCAAGGACACCGCCCGAGTGCTCGGCCGGATGTTCGACGGAATCCAGTACCGCGGGCACGGTCAGGTGCTGGTGGAGGAGCTGGCAACCCACGCGGGTGTCCCGGTCTGGAACGGGCTGACCGACGAGTGGCACCCCACCCAGTCGCTGGCCGACATGCTCACCGTGGTCGAGCACGGCACCAAGCCGCTGGAGCAGACCACGCTGGTCTACCTCGGCGACGCCCGCTACAACATGGGCAACTCGCTGCTCGTCACCGGAGCGCTGCTCGGGATGGACATCCGGATCGTCGCGCCGCAGCAGCTCTGGCCCTCGCCGGAGGTCCAGAAGGCGGCCCAGACGCTGGCCGAGACCAGCGGTGCCCGGATCACCCTCACCGAGGACGTGGCCGAGGGCGTGGCCGGGGCCGACTTCCTCTACACCGACGTCTGGGTCTCGATGGGCGAGCCCAAGGAGGTCTGGGCGGAGCGGATCGCCCTGCTGAGGCCGTACCAGGTCTCGATGGAGACGATCCGGGCCACCGGTAACCCGTCGGTCAAGTTCCTGCACTGCCTGCCGGCCTTCCACGACCTGGGCACCGAGGTCGGCCGCCAGCTCTTCGAGGTCTCCGGCCTGAGCGAGCTGGAGGTGACCGACGAGGTCTTCGAGTCCGCCCACTCGGTGGTCTTCGACCAGTCGGAGAACCGCCTGCACACCATCAAGGCGATCCTGGTGGCGACGCTCGGCTCCTGATCCCTGGCGAACCGACCCCCTGACGGACCCTCAGCCGCTCAGAGGTTGACGTTGACGCAGCCGACCCGCTGCGCCAGGGCGTGTCCCTGTCCGTCCTGGCCGGCGTGCAGCACCAACGACCTGGCCCCGCCCTCCCGGAACTCCCACTCCACCGTGCTGCTCGCGGTGGCGTGGCCGGTCTCGTCGGTGCGCAGGACGAGCCGGAGCTCGTTCCGGTCGTTGGCGTAGGCGGGGTCGGTGGAGGGCTGTACCGGGTCCGGCCGGTCCTGGTAGTGCGGGCCCGAGTCGGCGGGGACGGTGCCGCAGCCACGGGTGTGCGCGTGCACGGGGTACGCATGACCGGGCACCAGCCCGTCCACCGTCATCGTGACGGTGGTGCGTCCGTCGGCCCGGTGCGCCACGATCCGGACGCCCGCGCCGTACGGGACGACGTCCGGGGCGAAGCTGACGGCGGTGGCGGGTGCGATGCCGTCCGTCCGGTCGAAGGTGGCCTCCACCGTGCTCGCCGGCGGGAGGAGCGGTTGCAGCAGGGCGAGTGCCAGCGCGGGGGCGGCGTACATGGGCGGGCCTTTCGGGAGGGGGTCTCCGCCCCAAGCTGCCAGCTCCGGCCGGGCCGGAGCACGCCCCGCCGCCCGAAGTCACCCGTACGGGGCGCCCACCCTGAGCCCGTCCGCGCGGCCCACCCGTCCCCCCGCCCGCCCCCGCCGCCCCGGCGGTGGAGTTGCGTGACGGCACCCGGAGCGGAAGTTTGGAGAGGTATCGCGGCTGGACCGCCAATAGGGGCCTGCCTGACGCGGCGCTCACCCGGGCATGCACTATGGTTTATCTCGACATCGAGATAACTCCGCGCTATGGTTTATCTTGACGTCAAGATACTTGCCGAGAGGCGTACGCCTCCACCGGCGGCCGGGTCGGACCCAAGTTAGGGTCACCTTACCACCGGGTGGATCCAAAAGGAGTCAGTCGTGTCCGCGAACAGCTTCGACGCCCGCAGCTCGCTGCAGGTGGGCGACGAGTCGTACGAGATCTTCAAGCTCTCCGCCGTCGAGGGTTCCGAGCGGCTGCCGTACAGCCTCAAGGTGCTGCTGGAGAACCTGCTCCGCACCGAGGACGGCGCGAACATCACCGCCGACCACATCCGGGCGCTGGGCAACTGGGACGAGAACGCCCAGCCGAGCCAGGAGATCCAGTTCACGCCCGCCCGCGTGATCATGCAGGACTTCACCGGTGTCCCCTGTGTGGTGGACCTGGCCACCATGCGCGAGGCCGTGAAGGAGCTGGGCGGCGACCCGGCGAAGATCAACCCGCTGGCGCCGGCCGAGCTGGTCATCGACCACTCCGTCATCGCCGACAAGTTCGGCACCAAGGACGCGTTCACCCAGAACGTCGAGATCGAGTACGGCCGCAACAAGGAGCGCTACCAGTTCCTGCGCTGGGGCCAGACCGCGTTCGACGAGTTCAAGGTCGTCCCGCCGGGCACCGGCATCGTGCACCAGGTCAACATCGAGCACCTGGCCCGCACGGTCATGGTCCGCAACGGCCAGGCGTACCCCGACACCTGCGTCGGCACCGACTCGCACACCACCATGGTCAACGGCCTGGGCGTGCTGGGCTGGGGCGTCGGTGGCATCGAGGCCGAGGCCGCGATGCTCGGCCAGCCGGTCTCCATGCTGATCCCGCGCGTGGTCGGCTTCAAGCTGAGCGGCGAGCTGCCGGCCGGCACCACCGCCACCGACCTGGTGCTCACCATCACCGAGATGCTGCGCAAGCACGGTGTGGTCGGCAAGTTCGTCGAGTTCTACGGCGCCGGCGTCACCGCCATCCCGCTGGCGAACCGCGCCACCATCGGCAACATGTCGCCGGAGTTCGGTTCGACCTGCGCGATCTTCCCGATCGACGCCGAGACGATCAACTACCTCAAGCTGACCGGCCGTTCCGAGCAGCAGCTCGCGCTGGTCGAGGCGTACGCCAAGGAGCAGGGCCTCTGGCACGACCCGTCGGTCGAGCCGGTCTACTCCGAGTACCTCGAGCTGGACGTCTCCACCGTCGTCCCGTCGATCTCCGGCCCGAAGCGCCCGCAGGACCGCGTGGTCCTGGCCGAGGCCGCCGACCGCTTCCGCACCGCCGTCCGTGACTACATCTCGGACGTCGACGAGGCCGGCCAGGAGTCGTTCCCCGCCTCCGACGCCCCCGCCAGCAGCAACGGGATCCACAAGCCGACCCCGGTGACCAGCCCGGACGGCAAGACCTACGAGATCGACCACGGCGCCGTCGTGATCGCCTCGATCACCTCCTGCACCAACACCTCGAACCCCTCCGTCATGCTGGGCGCCGCCCTGCTGGCGAAGAAGGCCGTGGAGAAGGGCCTCACGGTCAAGCCGTGGGTCAAGACCACACTGGCCCCCGGGTCCAAGGTCGTCATGGACTACTACGAGAAGGCCGGCGTCCTCCCCTACATGGAGAAGCTGGGCTTCAACCTGGTCGGCTACGGCTGCGTCACCTGCATCGGCAACTCGGGCCCGCTGCCCGAGGAGGTCTCGAAGGCGGTCAACGACCACGACCTGGCCGTCGTCTCGGTGCTCTCGGGCAACCGCAACTTCGAGGGCCGGATCAACCCGGACGTCAAGATGAACTACCTGGCCTCGCCGCCGCTGGTGGTCGCCTACGCCCTCGCCGGCAACATGAACATCGACATCACCCGCGAGGCCCTGGGCACGGACGCCGAGGGCAACCCGGTCTACCTCGCCGACATCTGGCCCTCGGAGAAGGAGGTCGCCGACACCGTCGCGTCCTCCATCGACGAGGCGATGTTCGCCAAGGGCTACCAGGACGTCTTCGCAGGTGACCACCGCTGGCAGTCGCTCCCGGTCCCGACCGGCAACACCTTCGAGTGGGACGCCGAGTCCACCTACGTGCGGAAGCCCCCGTACTTCGACGGCATGGCCAAGACCCCGAGCCCGGTGAACGACATCACCGGCGCCCGCGTGCTGGCCAAGCTGGGCGACTCGGTCACCACCGACCACATCTCCCCGGCCGGCAACATCAAGCCGGGCACCCCGGCGGCGCAGTACCTGACCGCCAACGGTGTCGAGAAGCGCGACTTCAACTCGTACGGCTCGCGCCGTGGCAACCACGAGGTGATGATCCGCGGCACCTTCGCCAACATCCGTCTGCGCAACCAGATCGCGCCGGGCACCGAGGGTGGTTACACCCGCGACTTCACCCAGGCCGACGCCCCGGTGTCGTTCATCTACGACGCCGCGCAGAACTACCAGGCCGCCGGCACCCCGCTGGTCATCCTGGCGGGCAAGGAGTACGGCTCCGGCTCGTCCCGTGACTGGGCGGCCAAGGGCACCGCGCTGCTCGGCGTCAAGGCCGTCATCGCCGAGTCGTACGAGCGCATCCACCGCTCGAACCTGATCGGCATGGGCGTCCTGCCGCTGCAGTTCCCCGAGGGCCGGACCGCCGAGTCGCTGGGTCTGACCGGCGAGGAGACCTTCTCCTTCACCGGCGTGACCGAGCTCAACGAGGGCCGCACCCCGAAGACCGTCAAGGTCACGGCCGGCGACATCACCTTCGACGCGGTGGTCCGCATCGACACCCCCGGTGAGGCCGACTACTACCGGAACGGCGGCATCCTGCAGTACGTGCTGCGCAGCCTGATCGGCTGATCAGCCCGACAAGAGGCCCGGACCCCGCAGCCGTGCGGGGTCCGGGCCTCTTGTGCGTTCGCCCGCAATGGACTAAATCTCTCAGTCAGCACATGGTCCAGACCAATTGACGCTGATTCGGAGAACGGGTCCCGCATGCCCAGAAGATCCTCTGCACTGCTCGCGGCCGTCACCATCGCCGCCGTCCTGGCTCCCGGCACGGCCCAGGCCCACACCGGCCCGCACCTGAACGGTGAGCGGGTCGGCTACTTCACCCAGTGGGGTGTGTACGGCGGCTTCTCGTTCAAGAACGTGCAGACCTCCGGTCAGGCCGCCAGGCTCACAGTGATCAACTACGCCTTCGGCAACGTCAACGCCGAGGGCAGGTGCTTCGAGGCCAACGAGGCCGGGGTCGGCGACGCCTGGGCCGACTACCAGCGCCCGGTCGGCGCCGAGGAGTCGGTGGACGGCAGGGCCGACACCGCCGAGCAGCCGCTGAAGGGCAGCTTCAACCAGCTGCGCAAGCTCAAGGCGAAGAACCCGCAGCTCAAGGCCGTCATCTCGCTGGGCGGTTGGAGCTGGTCCAAGTACTTCTCGGATGCGGCGCTCACCGACGCGTCCCGGAAGGCCTTCGTCTCCTCCTGCCTGGACCTGTACCTCCGGGGCAACCTGCCGCAGCTCGGTTCGGCCGAGGGCGGGGCCGGGGCCGGTCTCGGCGTCTTCGACGGCATAGACCTCGACTGGGAGTACCCGGGTGGCGGCGGCGACGCGGGCAACGTGGTCCGTCCCGAGGACGGTCACAACTTCACCCTGCTGGTGCAGGAGTTCCGGCGGCAGCTGGACGAGCTGGGGAGGAAGTCGCGGCAGCACTACCTGCTGACCGCCGCGGTGGCCGCCAACGAGACGGTGGCGGACCGGCTGGAGCTCCCGCGGATCGCACGGTCGGCGGACTGGCTCAACCTGATGACGTACGACCTGCACGGCCCCTGGGAGGGCGCCGGTCCGACCGCCCACCAGGCCAACCTGTTCGCGGACGGCGCCGATCCCTCGCCGAAGCAGCTCAGTGGTGACCGGGTGGTCAGGCACTACCTCGACCGCGGCCTGCCGGCCCGGCAGGCCGTGCTCGGGGTGCCGTTCTATGCCCACGGCTGGACCGGCGTGCAGCCGGGGCCGAAGGGGGACGGTCTCTACCAGGCCGCCACCTCCTCGGTCGCCGACCTGCCCTACAAGGACGTGAAGAACCTGCCGGGCACGGTGCACACGGACTGGCTGCGGGGAGCCAGCTGGAAGTACGACGGCAGCACCCTGTACACCTTCGACACCCCCGAGGTACTCAGCTACAAGGCCGCATACTCCCGCTTCATCGGACTTGGTGGTGTGATGGTCTGGGCGCTGGACCACGACGACAGCGACGGGACCCTGGTGAAGGCCCTGGACAAGGGGCTCCGGTTCTGACGGGCGCCGGGCGAGCGCCTGACCCGGTGCCCGAACCGTAGCAAAAGCCGCGCGCAGCTTCGTGCGTCACTGTTCTGTGATGCGCGAAGCTGCGCATTTCTATGTTCAAACGAACACTAGCGCGCTAGATTTTCCCCACCGACGGGCCGGATGGGCAAATACGCAGGCCCCCTGCACATTGCACATGCTGCATCGCCGACAACGCTTTGGTCCTCAGGGGCCGCATCGGGCGGTTCGGCTATTGCTGCCAGATGAACAGTGGACTATACCTTTGCCCATCACAGAAACCGCCTCTGACCGGCCCCTTGGCCGCTGGGCGCGCCTCACTGGCAGGAATTGACGATCCGTCAATATCTGTACGCATCTTCTGGACACCGAGGGGTTAGGGCACTCATGGGCTCTGCAACCGAGTACAACCGCCGTGACATCTTCAAGCGGGCCGCGGCCATCACCGTGCTCGCGGCCGGCAGCGGCTCGCTGCTCGCCGCCTGCGCCGGGGGCAGTGGCAGCAGCGACAGCAAGAAGTCCGGTGAGTACAACCTGAAGGACGCCAAGAACCCGTTCGGCGTCGACCCGAAGGCGGGCCTGGAGGCCTTCATCTTCGACGGTGGCTACGGCAAGGACTACCTGGCCGCGTTCGCCGCGATCTACTCCAAGACGTACCCGGACGCCAAGGTCAACCAGCAGGCCGACAAGGACATCACGGGCAAGCTGCAGCCGCGCTTCAACGCCGGCTCCCCGCCGGACGTCATCGACGACTCGGGCAACAAGCAGATCAAGCTCGACGTCCTGGTCAAGGACAAGAGCCTGGTCGACCTGGCCCCCCTGCTGGACGCGCCGTACATCGACGACCCGTCGAAGAAGGTCCGCGACGTCCTGATGCCCGGCACCATCGAGTCCGGCACCATCGACGGCAAGGTCTACAACCTGTCGTACGCGTACACCATGTGGGGTCTGTGGTTCTCCGGCAAGCTCTTCAAGGACAACGGCTGGACCGTACCGAAGACCTGGGCCGACTTCATCACCGTCTGTGAGCAGGCCAAGGCCAAGGGCATCGCCCCGCTCGCCCACCAGGGCAAGTACCCGTACTACATCAACGTCGCCATCCTGGACATGATCGCCAAGCAGGGCGGCCTCGACCTGATGGCCCGGATCGACAAGCTCGACCCGACCGCGTGGGACGACCCGGCCGTGAAGACCGCCGTCGAGGCGTTCTACCAGGTGGTGGAGAAGGACTTCCTGCTCCCCGGCACCAACGGCATGACCCACACCGAGTCGCAGACCGCGTGGAACCAGTACAAGGCGGTCTTCATCCCGTCCGGCTCCTGGCTGGAGAACGAGCAGCTCTCCTCCACCCCGGCAGACTTCGAGATGACCTTCCTGCCGATGCCGTCGCTGCCCGGCGACAAGCTCCCGTTCGAGGCCATCCGGGCCGGTTCCGGCGAGCCGTTCGTGGTGCCGGCCAAGGCCAAGAACGTGGCCGGCGGCCTGGAGTTCCTCCGGATGATGCTGACCAAGGAGGCCTCCGGCAAGTTCGCCCAGGCCGCCAACAGCCTCACCTGCCTCAAGGACGGCGTCGGCCCCGAGGTCCAGCTGAAGCCGGGCACCAAGTCGACCGTGGCGGCGCTGAAGGCCGCAGGCGCCAACGTCTTCAACTACCAGTACCCGAACACCGCGAGCAAGTTCGACGAGGACCTGCAGAACGCGTCGGGCGAGCTGCTGGCCAAGCGCATCACTCCGGCGGAGTGGATCAAGCGCGCCAAGGAGTCGGCCACCAAGAACAAGACCGCCTGACCGGCGGAGGGCCCCCTGCCCGACGGCGGGCAAGGAGGGCGACACCGCGCACCGGGGGCCTCCCGCACCAGGCCCCCGGTGCGCCCGCCTGACGGACAGGAGATGTGACGATGCGTCACGGCAAGTACCCCTTCATCGTGGGGTTCCTCTTTCTTCCGATCCTGCTGTACGTGGGCCTGGTGCTCTGGCCCTACGCGCAGACGTTCGGATACTCCCTGACCGACTGGTCGGGGCAGAGCCAGGAGATGAACTTCGTCGGCCTGGACAACTACACCAAGCTCCTCGGTGACGAGGTCTTCCTCGGCGCGCTCTGGCACAACCTGCTCCTGCTCGCCGTGCTCCCGGTCGCCACCATCCTGATCGCGCTGTTCTTCGCCTTCATGCTCAACGTGGGCGGCAAGGGCGGTACCGGCGGGGTCCAGGGTGTGGCGGGTGCCGCCTTCTACAAGGTGGTCTTCTTCTTCCCGCAGGTCCTGTCGATCGCCATCCTGGCGGTGCTCTGGCAGGCGGTGTACCGCAGCGACGGTGCGGGCCTGGCCAACGGCGCGCTGATCGAGCTCGGCCTGGTCGATCCGCAGCACCCGATGGAGTGGCTGAACAGTCCTGACCTGGTGCTCTGGTGCATCATGGGCGTCCTGGTCTGGGGCGGCGTCGGCTTCTACCTGGTGCTGTTCTCGGCGGCCATGCAGTCGATCCCGAAGGACATCTACGAGGCGGCGCTGCTGGACGGCGCCAAGCGCGGGCAGACCTTCTTCAAGATCACCCTGCCGCTGCTCTGGGAGACCGTCCAGACCGCCTGGGTCTACCTCGCCATCGTGGCGATGGACGCCTTCGCGCTGGTCGCCAGCATGACCCCGGGCCGTACCTACGGTGGCGGCCCGGACCACCACAGCGAGTTGATGTCGACGTACCTGATGCGCAACTTCCTCGCCTTCGGTGAGGCGGGCTACGCCTGCGCGATGGGTGTTGTGATCTTCTTCTTCACCCTCATCCTGTCCGTCGTCTCGCTGCGGGTCACCCGGCGCGAGCGGATCGAGTACTGAGCGGGGCCATGGCATGAGTACCAGCATCGACAAGACCACGACCGTTCCCGCCCAACGCCCCGTCAGCCCCCGGCCGCCGGTCAAGGAGGCACGCTTCGCCGACGGCGGCGGGGTGCTGAACGTCTTCTCGCACGGCTTCCTGGCCATCTGGGCCCTGATGATCGTCTTCCCGCTGGCCTGGGTGGTGCTCGGGTCGTTCAAGACCGACTCCCAGATCAACAGCAGCGCCTGGAGCTGGCCGAGCAGCTGGAGCTTCAAGAACTTCGGCACCGCCTGGGAGAAGGGCATCGGCGGCTACTTCGCCAACACCCTGATCGTGCTGGCCGGTTCGCTGACCCTGACCATGCTGCTCGGCGCGATGGCCGCCTACGTGCTGGCCCGTTACGAGTTCAGGGGCAACCGGCCGATCTACTTCCTGTTCGTCGCGGGCGCGATGTTCCCCGTCTACCTCGCGCTCGTCCCGCTGTTCTTCATGGTCCGCAACCTCGGCGAGATCAGCCCCTACCTCGGCCTGAACAGCTATGCGGGCCTGATCCTGGTGTACACGGCGTACTCGCTGCCGTTCACCGTGTTCTTCCTGCACTCGTTCTTCCGCACCCTGCCGACCGCGATCCACGAGGCGGCCATGCTGGACGGCTGCTCGCACGCGCGGGCGTTCTTCCGGGTGATGGTGCCGATGGCCAAGCCCGGCCTGATCAGCGTGGGCATCTTCAACGTGCTGGGGCAGTGGAACCAGTACATCCTGCCGGTCACCCTGATGCAGCCGACCTCGGCCGGCGAGGCCGACCACTCGATGCTGGCCCAGGGCCTGGTCAACCTGGCCCTTCAGTCCGGCTACAAGAGCGACGCCCCGGCGCTGTTCGCGGGCATGACCATCGCGATGCTGCCGGTGCTGGTGGTGTACCTGTCCTTCCAGCGCCAGGTGCAGTCGGGTCTGACCAGCGCGACCCTGAAGTGACCTACGCCGAAGGGGCCGCCCACGTGCACACGTGGGCGGCCCCTTCGGCGTTCTCAGGCCCCGTCGACCGCCTGGGCGCGCAGCGCGCGGTCCAGGTCGTCCCGGCACTCAAGCACCAGGCGGCGCAGCGCGGGGGCGGCGCCCGGGTGCCCGGCCAGCCAGGCGTCGGCGGCGGCCAGGGTCGCCGGATCGGTCTGGAACCGGGGGAAGAAGCCGCCGACGATCCGCATCGCGATCTCGATCGAGCGCTGGGCCCAGACCGACTCGATCACCTCGAAGTACGTGTCGGCGTACCCGGCGGTCAGCTCGCGCTGGCCCGGCTGGGCGAAGCCCGCGATCTGGGCCTCCACCAGCGCGTTCGGCAGCTCGTCCGATTCCACCACGGAGGCCCAGGCGGTGGCCTTGGCGCCGGGGGTGGGCAGGGCGGCCAGACAGTGCGTCAGGTGCTGGCGTCCGCTCGCGGTGTTGTCCAACTCGAGTTCGCCCTGCAGCTGGTCGGGGGTCGCCCGTCCGGCCGAGGCGAGCGCCAGCCAGAGCGCCCAGCGCAGCTCCTGGTCCACCACCAGGCCGTCGATCCTGGCGGTGCCGGCCAGCAGGCCCTCGACCAGCTGGAGCTGCTCGGCCTGGTCGGCGGTCAGGGCCAGGAACCGGGCCCAGGCCAGCTGGTGGTCGCTGCCGGGCTCGGCGGCGCGCAGCTCGCGCAGCGCGCAGGCCGCCAACTGCCGTGCGCCCGCCGCCCGGTGCTCCGGCGCGGCGTACAGATCGAGGGCACCCTTGGCCTGCTGGTGCAGCGACTGCAGCACCCCGATCTCCGACTCGGGCCCGGCGAACCGGTCCACCAGGTCGAGGTAGTCACGGGTGGGCATCAGGCCGTCCCTGGTCAGGTTCCAGGCCGCCGACCAGGCCAGCGCGCGGGACAGCGGATCGACGATCTCGCCCAGGCCCTCGCGGAGCGTCGCCAGCGAGCGGTCGTCGAACCGGATCTTGCAGTAGGTCAGGTCCTCGTCGTTCAGCAGCACCAGCGCCGGGCGCGGCCGGCCGGTCAGCTGGGGCACCGGGGTGCGGGCGCCGTCCACGTCCAGCTCGACCCGCTCGGTGCGCACCAGCCTGCCGTCGGTGTCCCGCTCGTAGCAGCCGATCGCGATCCGGTGCGGGCGGAGCGTGCCGCCGTCCTGGAGCACCGCGAACTCGGTGATCCGGCCCTCGGCGTCCACGGTGAGCTGCGGGGTGAGCGAGTTGACCCCGGAGGTCTGCAGCCAGGCGGCGGCCCAGGAGGTGAGGTCGCGGCCGCTGGTCTCCTCCAGCGCGCCGAGCAGGTCGGCGAGCACGGTGTTTCCGAAGGCGTGCCGCTTGAAGTAGTGCCGTGCGCCCTCGAAGAACGCCTCCGCGCCGACGTACGCCACCAGCTGCTTGAGAACCGAGGCGCCCTTGGCGTAGGTGATGCCGTCGAAGTTGAGCTTGGCGTCCTCCAGGTCACGGATGTCAGCCGTGATCGGGTGGGTGGTGGGGAACTGGTCCTGCCGGTACGCCCAGGCCTTGCGCCGGTTGGCGAAGGTGATCCAGGAGGACGTGTACTTGGTGCCCGCGCCGATCAGCCCGTACGAGCCCATGAAGTCCGCGAACGACTCCTTCAGCCAGAGGTCGTCCCACCACCGCATGGTGACCAGGTCGCCGAACCACATGTGCGCCATCTCGTGCAGGATGACGTTGGCCCGGCCCTCGTACGCGGCCTCGGTGACCTTCGAACGGAAGACGAACTCCTCGCGGAAGGTGACGCAGCCCGGGTTCTCCATCGCGCCGATGTTGTACTCCGGGACGAAGCACTGATCGTACTTGCCGAACGGGTACGGGTAGTCGAACTCGGCGTGGAAGAAGTCCAGGCCCTGCTTGGTGACGGTGAAGATCTCGTCGGCGTCGAAGTGCTTCGCCAGCGACTTGCGGCAGGTCGCAGCGAGCGGGATCTCCAGGGTCGAGCCGTCGGCCGACTCCCGGGTGTAGTGGTCGCGTTCGACGTGGTACGGGCCGGCCACCACGGCGGTCAGGTAGGTGGAGATCGGCCGGGTCGGCGCGAACTCCCAGACCCGGGCGGCGCCGTCCTCGGTGACCGCGGTGTGCACCGCGTTGGCGTACACGTCCCAGGCGGCCGGAGCGGTCACCGTGAAGGTGAACGGGGCCTTCAGATCGGGCTGTTCGAAGTTGGCGAACACCCGTCGGGAGTCGGCCGGTTCGAAGTGCGTGTAGAGGTAGGTCTCGCCGTCCACCGGGTCGACGAAGCGGTGCAGGCCCTCGCCGGTCCGGCTGTAGGCGCAGTCCGCCTCGACCACCAGCAGGTTCTGCTCGGCCAGCCCGGCGAGCGCGACCCGGGTGCCGTCGAAGACCTCGGCGGGGTCGAGCGACCGCCCGTTCAGCGTGACGGCCCTGACGCGCGGGGCCAGCAGGTCGGCGAAGCTCTCCGCGCCGGTCTCGGCGGAGCGGAAGGCGATGGTGGTGGTCGACCGGAAGGTGGCGGCCGTCGGATCGACGGCCGAGGTGACGTCGAGGTGGACGCGGTAGCTGTCCACCGAGAGGATTGCGGCCCGCTGCCGGGCTTCCTCACGGCTCAGGTTCTTGCCCGGCACGGTGGTGTACTCCTCTGTCCGGCTCGCACGGTCTCTGTCGGGAGGTCGTCCCAGCCGCATCCTTTCACGTACGCCCCCAGGTGCCATTGCACAGGCGGCCGGAATCAGTGGCGTCCCACCGCTGTTGCTGACCTTGGAACCCCCGTACCGAGCGAAGGACGCCGTCAGTGACGACCGCAGACTCCAAGAAGATCGCCGACTTCTGGTTCGACCCGACCTGCCCGTGGGCCTGGATGACGTCCCGCTGGATGCTGGAGGTGGAGCAGCTCCGCCCGGTGCAGACCCGCTGGCACGTGATGAGCCTGTCGGTGCTGAACGAGCACCGCGAGGACCTGCCGCAGCACTACAAGGACTTCGTCGCCAAGGGCTGGGGTCCGGTCCGGGTGCTGATCGCCGCCGCCCAGGCGCACGGTGACAAGGTGCTCGGCCCGCTCTACACCGAGCTCGGCACCCGCTTCCACAACCAGGGCCTGCCGAACGAGCGGGCCACCATCGAGGCGGCCCTGGTTGCGGCGGGTCTGCCGGTCGAGCTGGCCGACGCGGCCGACTCCACCGAGTACGACGAGGCGCTGCGGGCCTCTCACGCCGAGGGCATCGGCCTGGTCGGCGAGGACGTCGGCACCCCGGTGATCGCGGTGGACGGCCCGGACGGCGGCCGGATCGCGTTCTTCGGCCCGGTGGTCACCCCGACCCCGCGCGGCGAGGCCGCCGCCCGGCTGTGGGACGGCACCCTGCTGGTGGCCGGCACCCCCGGCTTCTACGAGATCAAGCGCACCCGCACCGCGGGCCCGTCCTTCGAGTGACGGCACGCCGGAGGCCCTGGACCATCGGGTCCAGGGCCTCCGGGCTGACGGCCGGTCAGGCGTCGGCGTCCCGGCGCTGTTTGAGCCAGCCCGCCAACGACAGCGCCACGGTCAGCGCCGCCGTGAAGTAGAGCTGGACCCGGTTGTCGTGGTCCAGTGTCATCAGGCCGAGCACCGTGACGATGCCGGCCAGCGCCACCCAGGTCAGGTACGGGTACGCCCACATCCGGACGGTGAGCAGCTCCGGGGCCTCCCGCTCCAGCCGGCGCCGCATCCGCAGCTGGGCCACCGCGATGAAGCCCCAGACCACCAGCACCGCCGCGCCGACCATGTTGAGCAGCCAGGCGAACACCGTGTCGGGCCACTTGAAGCTGAGCAGCACCGCGAAGAAGCCGAAGGCCGAGGAGGCCAGCACCGCGAGCCGCGGCACCCCGCCGCTGACCTTCGCCAGCACCCGCGGGCCCTGGCCGCGCTGGACCAGCGAGTACGCCATCCGGGAGGACCCGTAGATGTTGGCGTTCATCGCGGAGAGCAGGGCGATCAGCACCACCACGTTCATCAGCTGCGCGGCGTTCGGGATGCCGATGACGTCCAGCACCGCGACGTACGGGCCGCTGCTGACCACCTTCGGGTCGTTCCACGGGACCAGCGTGACGATCACGGCCATCGAGCCGACGTAGAAGAGCGCGATCCGCCACATCGCGGTGCGCACGGCGATGCTCACGCTGCGCCGGGGGTTCTCGGACTCGGCGGCGGCGATGGTGACCGTCTCCAGCCCGCCGTAGGCGAAGACCGAGGCGAGCAGGCCGGTGACCAGTCCGCTGAGCCCGTTCGGGAAGAAGCCGCCCTGGCCGGTCAGGTTTCCGGTGCCGGGGGCCGAGGTGCCGGGCAGCAGGCCGAGGATGGCGAGGACGCAGACCACCAGGAAGGCGGCGATCGCCGTCACCTTGATCACGGCGAACCAGAACTCGAACTCGCCGAAGTTCTTCACGGCGGCCAGGTTGGTGCCGCAGAAGAAGGTCATGAACAGCGCGACCCAGACCCAGGTGGGCACACCGGGCAGCCAGCCGTGCACGATCCCGGCGGCGGCGATCGCCTCGGCGGCCACCCCGACACAGAGCAGGGTCCAGAACACCCAGCCGGAGGCCACTCCGGCCCAGGGGCCGATCTCCTTCTCGGCGTGCACGGAGAAGGAGCCGCTGGCCGGGCGGGCCGCCGACATCTCGCCGAGCATCCGCATCACCAGCATGACCAGCACGCCGGAGGCGGCGAACGCCAGCACGATGGCCGGGCCGGCCGCGGCGATGCCCGCCCCGGAGCCGACGAACAGCCCGGCACCGATCACGCCGCCGAGCGCGATCATCGACAGGTGACGCTGCTTCAGCCCGTGCGAGAGGCCGCTGGGCGCGCCCGTGGCGGCCCGCTCGGCGGGCTCCACCGTCGGCGGGGGAGTGGGGGAGGGCATCAGGGAGGTCCAGACTCTGTACGGATAGCGGGAGTGAACGTCCACTATTCGGTACGAACGGTGGGCATGCCAAGGGGCGGGGTCAGGAGACCGTCATGCGGACGGTCATCTGACGGAAAGTGATCGATTCCTCACTCTCGATGGCTTGAATGGGTCGAACACGACAAGTCGGGGCACCGGCCCTTGGCCGGATCCGACGCCCCCACCGGCCCTGACGACGACGTAGGTTCACAACTGATCACCGAACGAGTCGTCAGGAGACCCGCCCATGGCCACCGCCACGTCCGCCGCAGCCACCACCCCGGTCCTGGCCGACCTGCTCCCGCAGGCCGGCTCCCGGTTCGGCGCCCAGGCCCGCGAACTCGCCCTGGTCGCCGGGGGAGCGGCCGTCACCGGCCTGGCCGCGCAGCTCTCGGTCCCGGTGCTCGGCTCGCCCGTCCCGGTCACCGGCCAGACCTTCGCCGCCCTGCTGGTCGGCACCGCGCTCGGCGCCCGGCGCGGCATCGCCTCGCTCGGCCTCTACCTGCTGGCCGGCATGGCGGGCCTGCCCTGGTTCGCCGACGGCAGCTCCGGCTTCGCGATGCCCAGCCTCGGCTACGTGATCGGCTTCGTGCTGGCGGCCGGCCTGGTCGGGGCGCTGGCGCAGCGGGGCGCGGACCGCAGCCCGCTCCGGACGGCGGGCGCGATGCTGCTCGGCACCCTGACGATCTACGCCGTCGGCGTCCCGTACCTGGCCGCCTCGCTGCACGTCCCGCTGGCCCGCGCGGCCGAACTCGGGCTCTACCCCTACCTGGTGGGCGACGCGCTGAAGCTGGTGCTGGCGATGGGCGCGCTCCCGCTGGCCTGGAAGCTGGTCCGGCGCGCCTCCTGAACCGACCTGTCGACCGCGGCCCGGGTACCCGCGCATGCCACAATCTGCGCATGCGCGTGTACCTGGGTTCCGACCATGCCGGATATGACCTCAAGAACCACCTCGTCCAGTGGCTGAAGGAGAACGGCCATGAGCCGGTCGACTGCGGCCCGCACATCTACGACGCGGAGGACGACTACCCGCCGTTCTGCCTCCGGGCGGCCGAGCGCACCGCTGCGGACCCGGAGTCGCTGGGCGTCGTGATCGGCGGCTCCGGCAACGGCGAGGCGATCGCCGCCAACAAGGTCAAGGGCGTCCGCGCCGCGCTGGCCTGGACCGAGCAGACCGCCGCGCTCGGCCGCGAGCACAACAATGCCAACGTGATCAGCGTCGGCGGCCGGATGCACACCGAGGCCGAGGCCACCCGCTTCGTCGAGATCTTCCTCAACACCCCGTACAGCGGCGAGGAGCGGCACACCCGCCGGATCGAGATGCTCTCCGAGTACGAGACCACCGGCGAGCTCCCCCCGGTCCCGGCCCACCACCCGCAGGGCTGACCTTCCGTTGAGGCGCGGGGCCGCACGGCCCCGCGCCCCTGTCGGTCAGAAGCCGTGCGGCAGCCACGGGGCCAGATCCGAGGCGAAGGCCCGGTCGGCCCCGGCCAGCGCACCGCCGGTCAGCTCCCGCACCAACCCGGCCCGCCCGAGCGCCGCGAGCCGGACGCCGCCGAGGTAGGCGGCCCCCAACTCCCTTACGTCCAGGGCCAGATCGGCCGGATCGTCGGTACGGACGCAGCTCGCCCCCTTGCCGGGACCGGCGCTCCGCAGCCGCCAGCGTCCGGCGTTCCACGGGCAGAAGCCGTCGGTCACCTCCAACACCACGTCCAGCGCCGTCGTGTACTCGCGCAGCTCCAGCGCCTCGCCGATTCTGACCAGCCGGACGTGCAGGGCGTCGGCGAGCCGGGGCTCCAGGCGCCGCGGATCGTCCACCAGGTGCAGCACCGGGTCGTCCACCGGGCGGTTGGCGACCGTCACCCGCTCGACCAGGTCCAGGTTCAGCAGGTAGTCCCAGAGCGCCGCGTACACCTCCGGCGTGCGCGCCTCGATGTCGCGGACCCGGACGGTGCCGTCCGGGATGTCCTCGGTGCCCCAGGCGATCGAGACCGCGTACCGGGCGTAGCCCAGCAGTTCGCCGCTCTCCCGGTCCTCGGCCAGCACGCACTGCCGGGGCGAGGCACCGTCCCGGCCGGCCGGCGGGTCGAGCAGTGGCAGCTTCTCCCAGCCGGGGCGGCGCTCCAGCATGCCGGGCCGCTCGGGCACCAGCCCGGCGTACAGCTCCTCGCAGGCCGGCCCGGCGGCGGCCGGGTCGGCCAGCCGCAGCCGGACGCCGCGGTCCACCCGGGCCCGCACCCCGACCCGGCCGGTCGGCACCGTCAGCGCCATCCGCCAGCTGCCCAGGCCGTAGCCGAACCGGCCGTAGATGCCGGACTCCGAGGCGGTCAGCACCGCGAGCGCCTCGCCGCCGTCCCGCAGCCCGGCCAGCTGACGGCGCATCAGCCCGGTGAGGATGCCGCGTCGCCGATGCGTCGGCAGCACGCCGACCATGGTGACCGCCGCCACTGGGACCATCACCCCACCCGGGACGGTCATCCGCAGCGAGAACGCACCGGCGCAGGCCACCGGCGCGTTGCCGTCCCACACACCCACTGAGCGCTCCGGTTCGGTCAGCTCCCGCCAGAGCGCGCGCTCCTCAGGGTGCTCCTCCTGGCCGCCGAAGGCGACCTCCAGCGTCCGGTACCAGTCGTCCCACTCCTCGGCCGCCAGGGGGCGCACGGTCAGGCCGTCAGCTGTCAGGTGGTCGCCCGTCAGGGCATCAGCGGTCATGTGCCAACAGCTATCACCGAGTTGTGTCGTGCGCGACCTATATTCGGCGGCTTGACCCCACGGATCCCGCCAGGGTTTCAGCGGCGGGTGGGCGCCTCCGGCGGGTCGAAACGGCTCGATCCGCGCCGGAACTGTGCGCCCGGCGGCGCCCCAACCGTCGACGGGGGCCCACGCCGGTGGATAAGGTCAGAGCCCATGGCTGGCAGCACGCCGGGTTTGACGACCCGGCCGACTGAATCGGGCCCGGCCGCAGAGGCGGCCGACAGCCCGTGGACGGCCCGGTTGCGCAGCAGGCTCCTCCGGGCCCGCCGAGTGCTGCGCCGGACCGGGGTGGACTACTTCCGGGGCGACGCCTCGGACTGGCTGGCCTTCGCCGTGCTGATCGTCGCCGTACCGCTGCTGGTGGCGCTCAACGTCCTGATCCCGGCTTGGGCCCCGCCCACCGCCCTGGTGCTGCCGATTCTGGCCGGGGCGCTGCTGCTGCGGCCCGGCACGCTGGTGCTGCTCTACGCGGCCGCAGCCCTCGGGCTCTCCGTCGAGTCGCTGATCCACACCGGCGAGCGGGTGGCCAGCGACCGCCCCGACACGTACGTCTTCGGCGTCACCCCGGGCGCCGCCCTGGTGGTCGGCGCGGTCGGCGTGGCCGGACTGCTGCTGGCCCAGTTCCGCAGCCGGGTCGGTGTGCCGTGGCGGGGCGGCGGCTCGATGCTGTTCGACCTGCGCGAGCGGCTCCGGGTGCAGAGCAGGGTGCCCGCGCTGCCCGCGGGCTGGTCCGCCGACATGGCGCTCCGCCCGGCCGGCGGCCAGTCCTTCTCCGGCGACTTCGTGGTGGCCACCAGGACCGGACCCGGCCGGCGGGTCCTGGAGGTGGTCCTCGCCGACGTCTCGGGCAAGGGCATGGACGCGGGCTCCCGGGCGCTGCTGCTCTCCGGCGCGTTCGGCGGCCTGCTCGGCTCGCTGCCGGCCCAGCAGTTCCTGCCCGCCGCCAACGGCTACCTGCTCCGGCAGGACTGGGACGAGGGTTTCGCGACCGCCGTGCACCTGGTGCTTGACCTGGAGACCGGCGAGTACGAGCTGTTCTCGGCCGGGCACCTGCCTGGGATGCAGCGGCACGCGGGCACCGGCCGCTGGGAGGTCAAGGAGTCCACCGAGGGTGCGCTGCTCGGCGTCTACGACGGGGCCGTGTTCGAGGCGGTCCGCGGCCGGCTGGACCAGGGCGACGTGCTGATGCTCTGCACCGACGGCATGGTGGAGATCCCCGGCCGGGACCTGACCGAGGGGATGGACCGTCTGATGGGCGAGGCGGACCGGCTGATCGGTGGTGCTCCGTTCTCCCAACACGGCGGCCGGGGCTCGGCGGTGAAGCTGATCGAGTCGGTGGCCAAGGACGTGAACGACGACCGGGCGGTCCTGCTGCTCTGGCGCGGGTGACCGACCGGTGGCCGGAATGTGTCAAGTCGGTGTACCACTCTTCGGCCATTCCTGACGACGGCCCGCCAAAGTGGATCTAGGTCCGCGCCCACCAGGGCGGGAGCCGCCAACTTCCAGTTAGGGGTACCCGTTCGACGGCCCGTCAGGTTGGCTGGGCTATCGTCTCGGTCGGCGGAAATTCGTCTCACATCGCAGGATCTTCGAGGCTGCCTTCCGGCAAGTCCTTTACGCAGTCGGCACGAACGACCACACTGAGTTCGGGTGGGACGGTCGATTCTCGGGGGTCTCGGGGGATTGGGCCCGCCACGAAGCTCGCTACGAAAGAATGAGGAAGTGAGTCCTGGTGGCCTTCTCCGTCTCAGCGCTGGTCCTGTTCGGGATCATCGTGGTCATCTTCATCCGCAACAAGCAGTTGAAGACCAGTCATGCGGTCATGGCCGCGCTCTTCGGCTTCATGCTGAGCCAGTCCACGGCGGCCAAGCCGATCCAGGACTTCCTGACCCAGCTCGCGCAGACCATCTCCTCGGTCGCCAGCTGACCGGACGGGACTGACCCGGGCCGGGCCGGACTCAGCGACGGCTCCGCCGCCAGCGGTTCAACCAGCGGCGGTACGGCGGGAGTTCGGCCTGCCCCGGGGCCTCGGGTCGCGGGTGCCTGTGCAGCGGGTGCGCGGGCTGTGGGTGCTCGGGCTGTGGGTGCTCGGCGACCAGCAGCAGGAACAGCCGGGCCCAGCAGAGCCGTTCGCCCCGTGGCCAGTCCAGGGCGCGCAGGGCGGCCGAAGCCGGCTCGCAGACCGTCCCGTTGACCCGGACCTCGGCGACGTCGTCGCCCGCCTTGCCGCCGAGGAACAGCTTCACCCCGTTCACCTGGCGCTCGGTCAGCTTCGGCAGCACGGCGGCGGCCAGCACTGGGCCGAGGTCGCGCTCGGTGACCCAGTCGAACAGCGGGTCGGTGTCGGCACCGAACACCGCGGCCGGCCCCTGCACCACGTGCCAGCCGGGGAACTCGGGGGCGTCGTAGTGGTCACCGCTGCCGGTGATCAGGCCGACCACGGCGGACGCGGTGGTGTCCGCCCACATCCGGACGGCGCTGTCGAGCCGCTCCACCTCGGTGCCGCCCACGCCGGCCGCGCAGTCCCAGATCACCGGCGCGTCGCCCTGGCCGAGCCGCAGCACGTAGCCGAGATCGACGTGGCCGCCGCCGGTGCCGTGCTCGTCGTGGTCCCGGAAGGCCACCGCCGTGGTCCCGGGTCCGCGCACCAGCGGGCCGTCGACGGTGAACTCCTGGCCGAGGCGGCCCATCTCGCGGATCACCGCGCGCTGGATGACGGCCAGCCGTTCCTCGGGGCGCACAGGCGGGGCTCCTTGCTCAGCGGCGCTTCGAACACCGGCGTTCGAGCTCAACCGTGGCGAGCGTATCGGCCGGACGTGAGCGGTGTCACTCTCCGTGCTGGCGGAGCGGGTCCGGACGGCCACGGAGGGCGAGATCGGGCACCCTCCGTCAACCGGTCGCAGACGAAGCGTCGCTGATCAAGGCCCCCGGGGACCCGAGTCCCGGCTCCGACGTGACCTTCGTCCCTGATCATCCCGGGTTGTCCGCCGATGGGGGCTTGCCAACTCCACGGACCATCGGCTTTGCTTCGTGGCCTGTCCGGTGAACGACCGGACGGCTCAACCGGGCGGAACGCCGAGTCCTGCCGCCGCCCGGCGCCTCGTACCAGGCACGCATGGCAGGAGCGGGGGACCCAAGGTAAGTCGCCGAACCGGTGTGACCGGGACGGCTTGGGGTGAAGCCGCATTCCTGCGGCCGGGCATCTCCCGCCCGAACCCGACAGCTCACCTCGTAGGCGTCGGAGAGGACCACCCCCATGTCCGCACAGGGCAAGCACCGTCGCGTCCAGCTGTCCCACCTCACCCGGATCGCCGTCGCGACCGGCGTACTCGGCGCCACCTTCGCACTCCCGGTCGCCGCCGCCAGCGCCCACCAGGGCCACGCCGCCGCCTCCGTGCCGCAGGCCGCCCCCGCCGCCGTGACCACCATCGCCACCGAGACCGCCCCGGCCGCCCCCGCCGTGGCCCCGGCTGCCGCTGCCGCCCCGGCCGCGAGCAACTACCGGGTCGTCAGCGGTGACACCCTCTCCAAGATCGCCTCCGCCAAGCAGGTGGACGGCGGCTGGCAGAAGCTCTACCAGGACAACCGTTCCGTGGTCGGCGGCAACCCGAACCTGATCTACCCGGGTCAGCAGCTCTCGCTGGCCGGTAAGGCCGTGGCCGCCGCGCCGCAGCCCGCCGCCGAGGCCCCGAAGCCCGCCGCCGAGGCCCCGAAGCCCGCCGCCGAGGCCCCGAAGGCCGAGACCAAGTCCTCCTCCTCCACCACGAGCACCACGGACTCCACCAAGGCGTCCCGCTCCAAGTCCACCACCGTCGCCCCCAAGGCCAGCACCGCCCCGAAGGCCGCCGTGGCCCCCAAGGCCCAGCCGGCCACCGTCGCGACCGGCGGCTACGTCGCCCCGGTCAGCGGCGGCACCTCCACCCCGTACGGCGCCGCCGGCTCCAACTGGTCCAGTGGTCACCACACCGGTGTCGACTTCCGCGCCTCGACCGGCACCAGCGTCAAGGCCATCACGGCCGGCACCGTGGTCTCGGCCGGCAACGGCGGGGCCTACGGCAACGAGGTCATCGTCAAGCACGCCGACGGCAAGTACTCCGAGTACGCCCACCTCTCCTCGATCTCCGTCCGGGTCGGCCAGTCCGTCTCGGCCGGCCAGCAGCTCGGCCTCTCCGGCGCCACCGGCAACGTGACCGGCCCGCACCTGCACTTCGAGGTCCGCACCGGCCCGAACTACGGCTCCGACATCGACCCGGTCGCCTACCTCCGCGCGCACGGCGTCAACGTCTGATCCAGCCTCAGACGACTTCGGCCCCCTGGTCATTGACCAGGGGGCCGAAGCGTTGGAGCGGGTGACGAGAATCGAACTCGCGTGACCAGTTTGGAAGACTGGGGCTCTACCATTGAGCTACACCCGCGCGTGGTGCCGGAGCACACGGCGCCCCCGGGACCGTTGCCGGTCGCGAGGACAGGGTCAGCGTACCTGGTCGGGTCGGTTGCTCGCACACTGCTTGGGCGGTTCGGCCCCTTCGGCGGGTCATCGGGATGACCAAAGGGGTAACGGGGGTGGCGTGTACGCTTCTCTCGGCACCACGGGGTGTGGCGCAGCTTGGTAGCGCGTCCGCTTTGGGAGCGGAAGGCCGTCGGTTCGAATCCGGCCACCCCGACAGTGCGGCAGGGTCTCGTCAACAGGCGGGGCCCTGTTGGCGTTTCGCCTCGCACGGCGGGTGGAGGTGGTGGTCCGGGAGCCGCCATCGGGGGACTTCCGGGGCCCGAACCGCAGCGCCCTGGCGTCCGCCTTTCGTGGTACCGGTAGGATGGGCCGCTGGTGGTCGTCCCTGTGGCATGTGCACAGGTCAGACCACCCGAGGGCGAGGAGTCACGCTCACCGTCCACCCCAATACGGGAGATGCAGCTCCAACCGCCCATCACCCGTCTCGCCCGAACCCGATCGGCCCACGGCCGGTCGTCGGACGGCGGAGACAACCTGACCGCAAGCCCACTAGGAGACCCAACCGTGAAGAGCGCCGTCGAGACTCTGAACCCGACCCGGGTTCGACTCACCGTCGAGGTGCCCTTCGAGGAGCTCAAGCCCAGCCTCGACGCGGCGTACAAGAAGATCAACCAGCAGGTCTCGGTCCCGGGCTTCCGTAAGGGCAAGATCCCGAACCGCGTCATCGACCAGCGCTTCGGCCGTGCCGCCGTGCTGGAAGAGGCGGTCAACGACGCCCTGCCGCGCTTCTACACGCAGGCCGTCGACGAGGGCAAGATCGAGGTCCTCGGACAGCCCGACATCACCGACATCCAGGGTGTCGAGAACCTCGCCGACGGCGGTGACCTCAGCTTCGTCGCCGAGGTCGACGTGCGTCCCGAGATCACCCTGCCGGACTTCTCGGGCATCGAGGTCGTCGTCGACCCGATCGTGGTCGAGGACGCCGACGTCGAGAAGTCGCTGGAGCAGCTGCGCGAGCGCTTCTCCTCGGTCAAGGACGTCGAGCGCGCCGCCGCCGAGGGCGACGTCGTGGTCCTCGACCTCGAGGCCAAGGTCGACGGTGAGGTGCCGGAGGACGGCACCGCCACCGGCGTGAGCTACGAGATCGGCTCCGGCCGCCTGCTGGACGGCATCGACGAGGCCGTGGTCGGCCTGTCCGCCGGCGAGTCGGCGACCTTCACCACCGAGCTCAAGGGCGGCACCCAGGCCGGCCAGAGCTCCGAGGTCACCGTCACCGTGACCGCCGTCCAGGAGAAGGAACTCCCCGAGCTGGACGACGAGTTCGCGCAGCTGGCGAGCGAGTTCGACAGCCTGGAGGAGCTGAAGGACGACTCCCGCAAGCGCCTCGAGCGGATGCGCGAGTTCGACCAGGCCACCCAGGCCCAGGAGCGGGTGCTCGACGAGCTGCTGAAGCTGGTCGAGATGGAGTACCCGGAGAAGCTCCTCAAGGACGAGGTCGAGACCCGCAAGCACAACCTCGAGCACCACCAGCTCGAGCCCATGGGCCTGACCCTCGAGACCTACCTCGCCACCCAGGACAAGTCCGTCGAGGACTTCGCCCAGGAGACCGAGGAGCAGGCCAAGAAGGGCATCAAGACCCAGTTCGTGCTCGACGAGATCGTCGACAAGGAGAAGCTGGGCGTGAACCAGGAGGAGCTCACCGAGCACCTCATCCGCCGCGCCGCGGGTTCCGGCATGACGCCGGACCAGTTCGCCCAGCAGGTCGTCCAGGGCAACCAGGTGCCGCTGCTGGTCGGCGAGGTCGCCCGTGGCAAGGCGCTGGCGCTGGTGGTCGAGGCCGCCAAGGTCACCGACACCAACGGCGACGTCGTCTCCTTCGAGGACGACGAGGACGAGACCACCGACGAGACCACCGAGGCGGTCTCCGAGGAGTCGGCGGAGACCACCGAGGCCTGATCGCCCCGGTCGTACCCGAGCTGTTCCGGACGGCCCGGACACCCCGTCAGCGGGGTGTCCGGGCCGTCCGCCGTTCCCGTCCCGACCCTGCGCTCACAGCGAACAGTTCTGCGTGGGGGATTCTGCGGCCGGGCCTGCGCGTTAGGGTCCTTAGACAGTGACATTCACGCAGTGATTTCTAGCTGTGCGACAGAGTGGCGGCCCACGCGCGGCCGTCCAATTCGACTGAGCAGGTGGCTAAGTGACGTTCCCGCAGATGCAGATGCCTGGCCTGATGGCGCCGCACGCCGCCGCTGGTGACGTGCTCGGCGGCCTGGGGGACCAGGTCTACAACCGGCTGCTCAACGAGCGGATCATCTTCCTCGGCCAGCAGGTCGACGACGACATCGCCAACAAGATCACGGCCCAGCTCCTCCTCCTGGCGGCCGACCCGGAGAAGGACATCTACCTGTACATCAACTCGCCCGGTGGCTCGATCACCGCGGGCATGGCGATCTACGACACCATGCAGTACATCAAGAACGACGTGGTGACCATCGCGATGGGCATGGCGGCCTCGATGGGCCAGTTCCTGCTGACCGCGGGTGCCAAGGGCAAGCGCTTCTCGCTGCCGAACGCCAACATCCTGATGCACCAGCCCTCCGCCGGTCTCGGCGGTTCGGCCACCGACATCAAGATCCAGGCCGAGCAGCTGCTCCGTACCAAGAAGCGGATGTCCGAGCTGATCGCCGCGCACAGCGGCCAGTCCTTCGAGCGGGTCACCGCGGACTCGGACCGGGACCGCTGGTTCACCCCGGAGCAGGCCAAGGAGTACGGCCTGATCGACTCGATCATGCACAGCGCCGCGGACGTTCCCGGCGGCGGCGGCACCGGCGCCTGACAGCAGCCGGCAGCAGACCCAACCGACCGTCACGCTTCGGAGGACCGAACACCCCATGAACACCGCGCGCACCGAGTTCACCGCCCCGAGGGCAGAGGGCCGCTACATCGTCCCGCGCTTCGTCGAGCGCACCTCGCAGGGCATCCGCGAGTACGACCCGTACGCCAAGCTGTTCGAGGAGCGCATCATCTTCCTCGGCTCCCAGGTGGACGACGTCTCGGCCAACGACATCATGGCGCAGCTGCTCTGCCTGGAGTCGATGGACCCGGACCGTGAGATCCAGATGTACATCAACTCGCCCGGCGGCTCCTTCACGGCGCTGACGGCGATCTACGACACCATGCAGTACGTCAAGCCGGACATCACCACCGTGTGCATGGGCCAGGCGGCCTCCGCTGCGGCCGTCCTGCTGGCGGCGGGCACGCCCGGCAAGCGGATGGCGCTGCCGAACGCCCGGATCCTGATCCACCAGCCGTACACCGAGACCGGCCGTGGCCAGGTCTCCGACCTGGAGATCCAGGCGCGGGAGATCTTCCGGATGCGCGAGCAGCTGGAGGAGATGCTGTCCAAGCACTCCAACAAGGCGATCGAGCAGGTCCGCGACGACATCGAGCGGGACAAGATCCTGACGGCAGAGGAGGCCCTGGAGTACGGGCTGATCGACCAGATCATCTCGACCCGGAAGTCCTCCCTGACCTCCTGAGCCCAGCCGGGCTCACCGGGCGGGGCATGGCGGTCAGCCATGCTCCGCCCGTGTCTTCGACGGCATCTGTTCGGTATCAATTCGCCCTGGGCGTAGGGCAGAGCTGTCGAAGAAGGCGGAATCGGCGGCTCGGCAGAGTACCGTCGGATAGCGAGACCGGTCGCTCGACGGCGAACCGGTCCACAGCACCAGGCCCCGGACCCCCGCGGGGCCCCTGGCGAAGGGGAAGCACCTCGTGGCACGCATCGGAGACGGTGGCGACCTGCTCAAGTGCTCGTTCTGTGGCAAGAGCCAGAAGCAGGTGAAGAAGCTCATCGCCGGCCCCGGCGTGTACATCTGCGACGAGTGCATCGACCTCTGCAACGAGATCATCGAGGAGGAGCTCGCCGAGACCTCCGAGGTGCGTTTCGAGGAGCTCCCGAAGCCCCGCGAGATCTACGAGTTCCTGGACCAGTACGTGGTCGGCCAGGACACGGCGAAGAAGTCGCTGTCGGTCGCGGTCTACAACCACTACAAGCGCGTCCAGGCCGGTGAGGCCGGCCGCAGCGGTGGCAACGGCCGCGAGGACGCGATCGAGCTGGCCAAGTCCAACATCCTGCTGCTCGGCCCGACCGGCTCCGGCAAGACGCTGCTCGCGCAGACGCTGGCCCGGATGCTGAACGTGCCGTTCGCGATCGCCGACGCCACCGCCCTCACCGAGGCCGGGTACGTCGGTGAGGACGTCGAGAACATCCTGCTGAAGCTGATCCAGGCGGCGGACTACGACGTCAAGAAGGCCGAGACCGGGATTATCTACATCGACGAGATCGACAAGGTCGCCCGCAAGAGCGAGAACCCGTCGATCACCCGGGACGTCTCCGGCGAGGGTGTCCAGCAGGCGCTGCTGAAGATCCTCGAGGGCACCACCGCGAGCGTGCCGCCGCAGGGCGGCCGCAAGCACCCGCACCAGGAGTTCATCCAGATCGACACCACCAACGTGCTGTTCATCGTGGGTGGCGCGTTCGCCGGTCTGGAGCGGATCGTCGAGGGCCGGGCGGGTGGCAAGGGCATCGGCTTCGGCGCCACCATCCGCTCGAAGCGCGAGTCGGACAGCAGCGACCACTTCCGTTCGGTGATGCCGGAGGACCTGGTGAAGTTCGGGATGATCCCGGAGTTCATCGGTCGGCTCCCGGTGATCACCAGCGTGCACAACCTGGACCGCGAGGCGCTGCTGCAGATCCTCACCGAGCCGAAGAACGCGCTGGTCAAGCAGTACCGCAAGCTCTTCGAACTGGACGGCGTGGAGCTGGAGTTCAGCCGCGACGCGCTGGAGGCGATCGCCGACCAGGCGATCCTGCGCGGCACCGGTGCCCGTGGCCTGCGGGCCATCATGGAGGAGGTGCTGATGTCCGTGATGTACGAGGTGCCGTCCCGGCAGGACGTGGCCCGCGTGGTGGTCACCGGCGACGTGGTCTCCAAGCACGCGATCCCGACCCTGGTCCCGCGCGACATGATCAAGCGCGAGCGGCGCGACAAGAGCGCCTGACCCGCGGCCCGCGACAGCGAGGAGCCCCGCACCCTCCCGGAGGGTGCGGGGCTCCTCGCTGTCGCGGGCGTCGCTGCTCTGATTACTTCGGGACCACCATGGCGTCCCGGATCGCCCGGGTCTGGTCGGCGGCCTGGGTGGGGGTGAGCGGGCTGCTCTTCCCGTCCAGCGAGATCTTGGTGAAGGTGACCGAGCCGGCCGTGGAATGGTTGGCCCAGAGGCAGATCGGGATCTCGATCCCGCTGCTGCTGGCCACCCCGCAGGTGAGCTTGCCGCCCGCGTCCTTGGCGTCCTTGGCGTCGACCGCCGTCAGCGGGGTCTTCCAGGTCAGCGAGGCCAGACCGGCGGCCTGCTTGTTGACCTGCTTGGTGATGGCCTCGGGGTCGGTGACCGTGCCCCAGGAGCCGCCGATGGTGAGGCTGTCGGTGGCGTCCTTGCCCTTGAGGTAGGTCGCGACCAGGCCGCCGTCGTACGAGCTGTAGCCCTTGCCGCTCTCCTTGGGGTCGCCCGGGGCGTCCTTGCTGGTCTTCAGCGTGTACCCGCCGGGGAGGGTGGCCGGGGCGGCCAGTTTGAACTTCCCGGTGGTGGAGCTGCCGGCGCCGACCGGCGAGTCGGAGGAGTTCAGCGCCCAGAGCACGGCGCCGCCGCCACCGACCAGCACCACGGCACCGACCACCAGGCCGATCACCAGACCGGTGTTGCTCTTCCGCGGCTCGGGCATCGGCCCGCCGAACTGGGGCTGGCCGTACGGCTGCTGCTGCCCGTACAGGGGCTGCGGCGCGCCGTACTGCGGCTGCTGGCCGAACGGCGGCGGGGCGCCGAACTGCGGTGCGGCGGGCTGCTGTTGGGGCTGACCGAACTGGGGCGCGGGCGGCTGGCCGTACTGCGGCGGGCCCGGCTGCTGCGGCGGCGCGCCGTACGGCGGGGCGGCGGGCGGCTGGGCCTGGGGCGGGTAACCGTACTGCTGCGGCGGTTGACCGTACGGGGGCTGCGGCGCGCCGTAGGGCTGCTGTTGCGGCGGCTGGCCGTACGGCTGCTGCGGCGGTTGGCCCTGCGGATACTGCTGCCCCGGCCCGTTCATCGGTCTCCCCCATGTCGGTTGTGACTGTTCGTCAGTGCGCGCCAAACGAGCGTGCGAGTATCGGGGCACGGTACCGTACGCGTCAAGACCGGCCCCCGTCCGGGTGGCCGCCGGGGAATGCGGTCGAAGGCGGTCTCCGGGTTTACGTAAACTGTGTGTCGTGACCGACACGACGAACCAGCGCCCCGGAACCTTCGACGGGGACAACGCAGCCACCCTCCCGACGACCTACGCCCCGGCGGAGGTAGAGGGCGTGCTGTACGAGCGCTGGGAGGAGCGCGGCTACTTCACGGCCGACGCCAGGAGTGACAAGCCCGCGTACACCATCGTCATCCCGCCGCCGAACGTCACCGGTGCGCTGCACCTCGGCCACGCCTTCCAGCACACCCTGATGGACGCCCTGACCCGCCGGAAGCGGATGCAGGGCTACGAGGCGCTCTGGCTCCCCGGCATGGACCACGCCGGCATCGCCACCCAGAACAAGGTGGAGCAGCAGCTCGCCGAGTCCGGCCTCTCCCGCCACGACCTGGGCCGCGAGGCCTTCGTCGAGAAGGTCTGGGAGTGGAAGGAGAACTACGGCGGCCGGATCCTGGGCCAGATGCGCCGCCTCGGCGACGGGGTGGACTGGTCGCGCGAGCGCTTCACCATGGACGAGGGCCTGTCCAAGGCCGTCCAGACCATCTTCAAGAAGCTCTTCGACGACGACCTGATCTACCGCGCCGAGCGCATCATCAACTGGTGCCCGCGCTGCCTCACCGCGCTCTCCGACATCGAGGTGGAGCACAAGGACGTCCCCGGCGAGCTGGTCTCGATCCGCTACGGCGAGGGCGAGGACTCCCTCGTGGTCGCCACCACCCGGGCCGAGACGATGCTCGGTGACACTGCGGTCGCCGTCCACCCCGACGACGAGCGCTACCGGCACTTGGTCGGCCGCACCGTCAAGCTGCCGCTGACGGACCGTGAGATCCCGGTGGTCGCGGACGAGCACGTCGACCCGGAGTTCGGCACCGGAGCCGTCAAGGTGACCCCGGCGCACGACCCGAACGACTTCGCGATCGGCCAGCGCCACGGCCTGCCCAACCTGACCGTGATGGACGAGCACGGCGCGATCACCGTGCACGGCCCGTTCCTCGGCCTGGACCGGCTGGAGGCCCGCTCGGCCGTGGTCGGTGCGCTGCGCGAGCAGGGCCGGATCGTCGCCGAGAAGCGCCCGTACGACCACTCCGTGGGCCACTGCTCGCGCTGCCACACCATCGTCGAGCCCCGGCTCTCGCTGCAGTGGTGGGTCAAGGTCGCGCCGCTGGCGCAGGCCGCCGGCGACGCGGTCCGCGACGGCCGGGTGGAGATCCACCCGAAGGAGCTGGAGCGCCGCTACTTCGACTGGGTCGACAACATGTACGACTGGTGCATCTCGCGCCAGCTCTGGTGGGGTCACCGGATCCCGGTCTGGTACGGCCCCGAGGGCCAGGTCGTCTGCGTCGGCCCGGACGAGCAGCCGCCGACCGGCGAGGGCTGGCACCAGGACCCGGACGTCCTGGACACCTGGTTCTCCTCCGGCCTGTGGCCGTTCTCCACGCTCGGCTGGCCGGAACAGACCCCGGACCTGGAGAAGTTCTACGCCACCGACGTGCTGCTGACCGGCCACGACATCATCTTCTTCTGGGTCGCCCGGATGATGATGTTCGGCCTGTACGCGATGGACGGCCAGGCGCCGTTCAAGACCGTCGCGCTGACCGGTCTGGTCCGCGACCAGTTCGGCAAGAAGATGTCCAAGTCCTCCGGCACGGCGGTCGACCCGCTGGACTGGATGGACGCGTACGGCGCCGACGCGGTCCGGTTCACCCTGGCCCGCGGTGCCAACCCCGGAGCCGACGTCCCGATCGGCGAGGACTGGGTGCAGGGCTCGCGGAACTTCTGCAACAAGATCTGGAACGCCACCCGGTTCGCCCTGATGAACGGCGCCACGGTCGAGGGCCCGCTGCCCGCGCCCGAGGAGCTCACCGCCGTCGACCGCTGGGTCCTGTCCCGCCTGAACGCGACCATCACCGAGGTGGACGCGCTCTACGAGGGCTACGAGTTCGCCAAGATCTCGGACGTCCTCTACCACTTCGCCTGGGACGAGGTCTTCGACTGGTACGTCGAGCTCTCCAAGACCACGCTCTTCGCGGGCGGTCCGCAGGCAGACGCCGCGCGCCGGGTGCTCGGCGAGGTGCTGGACAAGACGCTGCGCCTGCTGCACCCGATCGTGCCGTTCGTCACGGACACCTTGTGGACCACGCTGACCGGTGGCGAGTCGCTGGTGATCGCCGAGTGGCCGGTCGCCGACCCGGGTCGGATCGATGCGGCCGCCGAGGCCGAGGTCGCGACCGTCCAGCAGGTGGTCACCGAGGTCCGCCGGTTCCGTTCCGACCAGGGTCTGAACCCGGGTCAGCGGGTCCCGGCCCAGCTGGAGCTGGCCGGTACGGTGCTGGCCGCGCACGAGGCGGCGATCCGTTCGCTGCTGCGGCTGACCGTCCCTGAGGAGGGCTTCGCGGCCACCGCCTCGCTGCCGGTCGCCGGGGTCACCGTGGCGCTGGACCTCTCCGGCACCATCGACGTGGCGGCCGAGCGCAAGCGTCTCGCCAAGGACCTGGCCGCCGCCGAGAAGGAGATGGACCAGACCGCCGCCAAGCTCGGCAACGAGGCCTTCCTGGCCAAGGCGCCGGACAACGTGGTCGACAAGATCAAGGCCCGCCGCCAGGCGGCCGAGGCCGACATCGCCCGGATCACCGCACAGTTGGCGTCGCTGCCGCAGGGCTGACCCGACCTGTTCCGGCCGAGGGCCGCACCTCCGCATCACGCGGAGGTGCGGCCCTCGGTGTTTGTCGATTAGCCGTCGGATATTCCGCGGGCCGGACGAGTTCGCGCTAACCCGTTCGGCCGAATTCCCGTACGGAGGCCCCGCCCGGCCGTGGATCTGCACGAAGAGTTGGAAATCCGAGAACGCGGCCGCTCGCAGGGTAGCTGACGAAGTCCCAGGTCCGGGGCCGGATCGGGAGAATTGCCGAATTGACGTTCGGCCGATCGGGTCGTGTTCTTTTGCGGCGGGTTAAGCGGCGTTTGCAGTTCGACTGTGTACGGTAAGTGGGAGTTCTGGGCAGTGCATGTCGACTGACGGGAGGGCACGGCGTGGTGGTGACCAAGGAGTTGGCCGACGAACTGCCTGCGGAGGCGGTCGACGTGGCCAAGGCCAGGGCGGCGACCCTGCTGCTCGCCTTCCGGCACGGCAACCAGCTCGCCTTCGACCGTGAGCTGGATCGCCTGCTGGCCGACCAGGCCGAGCAGGAGGTGACCACCCTGCTGGTGTGGATCGCCGCCGAGGCGGTCCGCAAGGCGTACGCGCCCGAGGTCGGCGACCGGGTGCTGCGCGGCCTGGCCAGGCTGGCCCCGGCGGACACCTCCGGCGTCGCGGTGGACGAGGAGCTGGTCGACGTGGCCCAGCTGGTGGAGGCGGTGGACGCGGGCGACGTGGGTACGGTCCGCTCGCTGGTCGCCTCCACCCCGGACACCACCTTCCTGGTCGGCGGCCTGCTCCAGGCGGTGGCGATGATGTTGCCGTTCCTGCCCGACGGGGAGCTCGGGGAGATCACCGCCGAACTCCGGCACCGGCACGGCTCCCGGAGCATCCCGCGCCAGGCGTGACGCCGGTGCGGGGGCCGGCGGGCGAGTCGTGGACCACCCGGATCGGAGTGGGTGAGCGGCTCCGTAGACTGGGTGCGTGAGCGACAAGGCCCAGCAGAACCCGTACACGATCCGCCCCGGCAACCCGGACTCCGCCGACCCGGCGGGTGAGTTGCGCGAGATCGAGACCGCCCTCTCCGCCCGCTGGCCGGAGAACAAGCTGGAGCCGTCGCTCGACCGGATGGCCGCGCTGATGGACATCCTCGGCCAGCCCCAGCGGGCGTACCCGGCGATCCACATCACCGGGACCAACGGCAAGACCTCGACGGCCCGGATGATCGAGCAGCTGCTGCTCGCCTTCGAGCTGCGCACCGGCCGCTACACCAGCCCGCACGTCGAGTCGGTGACCGAGCGGATCAGTCTGGACGGCGCGCCGATCAGCGTGCGGAAGTTCATCGAGACCTACCGCGACATCGAGCCGTACGTGCAGATGGTCGACGCCCAGCAGCCGATCCCGATGTCCTTCTTCGAGGTGCTCACCGGCATGGCGTACGCCGTGTTCGCCGACACCCCGGTGGACGTCGCGGTGATCGAGGTCGGCATGGGCGGCTCCTGGGACGCCACCAACGTGGTCGACGGCACCGTCGCGGTGATCACCCCGGTCGGCCTGGACCACACCGACCGGCTCGGCGACACCACCGGCAAGATCGCCACCGAGAAGTCCGGAATCATCAAGCCCGGTGCGCTCGCCGTGGTCTCCCAGCAGCCGCTGGACGCTGCGGAGGCGATCCTGCGGCGCGCGGTCGAGGTGGACGCCACCGTCGCCCGTGAGGGCATGGAGTTCGGCGTGATCCACCGTGAGGTCGCGGTCGGCGGGCAGCTGGTGACGATCCGTGGACTGGGCGGGGCCGAGTACGAGGACATTTTCCTGCCGCTGCACGGCGCCCACCAGGCGCACAACGCGGCGCTCGCACTGACCGCGGTCGAGGCGTTCTTCGGCATCGGCGGCGCCGGCGGCGGTTCGTTGGACGCGGAGAAGATCCGCGCCGCGTTCTCCGGAGTCAGCTCGCCCGGCCGCCTGGAGGTGGTCCGCCGCAGCCCCACCGTGATCCTGGACGCCGCGCACAACCCGCACGGGGCCGAGGCCAGCGTCGCCGCGATCACCGAGTCCTTCAACTTCGCCAAGCTGGTCGGTGTGATCGCCACCAGCGGCGACAAGGACGCCGCCGGCTTCCTGGAGGCCTTCGAGCCGATCCTCGCCGAGGTGGTCATCACCGAGAACTCCACCCACCGGGCCACCCCGGTGGACCAGCTGGCCGCGATCGCCGTGGAGATCTTCGGCGAGGACCGGGTCCGGATCGAACCCCGGCTGGACGACGCCATCGACGCGGCCGTCACGATGGCCGAGGACGAGGACCTCGGCGGTGCCGGAGTCCTCGTCACCGGGTCCGTGATCACCGTCGGCGAAGCCCGCATCCTGCTCGGGAAGAAGTGACATGCGCGTTCTCTGTTCCTCGACGCTGATCGGCGAGGCCCTGCTGATCATGTTCGCCGCGCTGGTCGCGATGCAGCTCTCGGACGTCCCCACCGCGACGGTGTGGACCGTCAGCGGGATCGCGATGCTGCTCTGCGTACTGCTCTGCGGCGCGATCACCCGGCCGGGCGCCGTGGCGGTCGGCTGGGCGCTCCAGGTCGGACTGGTCGTCAGCGGCTTCGTGCTGCCCACCATGTTCGGGCTCGGCGCGGTCTTCGCCGCGCTCTGGTGGTGCTCGGTGCACTACGGACGCCGGATCGACGAGATGAAGGCCGCCCGAGAGCTCGCGCAGGCGTAAAGCCAGGGGCGCGAGGAACTGCGCGAGGCGGAAGTGGACCACTGTTCAGCCGGGCTCGGTGAGTCAGTTGCACGTGCTGCCCTTCCGCAGCGCGCAGTTCCTCGCGCCCCTGGGTGCACGCACCTGCAGGTCCGGCCGAGTACGCAAGGTAGCCTTTCGGGTGACCGACCCCTAGTCCCCAGGAGCCGTAACCGTGTCGCAGCGCACTCTCGTCCTGCTCAAGCCCGACGCCGTCAAGCGCGGCCTGGCCGGCGAGATCATCAGCCGGATCGAGCGCAAGGCCGGCTGGCGGCTCGCCGCAGCCGAGCTGCGCACCTTCGACCGCGGGACGCTGGAGCAGCACTACGCGGAGCACGTCGGCCGTCCGTTCTACGAGCCGCTGCTCGAGTTCATGACCTCGGGTCCGTCGATGGCGCTGATCGTCGAGGGCGAGAACGTCGTGCCCGGCATCCGCGCGCTGGCCGGCGCCACCGACCCGCTGCAGGCCGGCCCCGGCACCATCCGCGGTGACTTCGCCACCATCACCCGCGAGAACCTGATCCACGCCTCCGACTCCGAGGCGTCGGCCGAGCGCGAGATCAAGATCTTCTTCCCCGCGCAGGCCTGACGGGCGGTCACCCGGTCGGGCCGGTGCACCGCCTGGCCCGACCAGGTGAATATCGACGTTTCATCCTCAAATACGGAACTCGAAGCCCCGACACGGCGTCCCAATCCTCGGAGATGCCGACGAGCCGCCGGAGAATGGGCTGCACGCCGTACCTCGCAGTCCGAGATGACCGGCGTGGCTACGATGGAGCACAACTCACGGGCTCGGTACGGCTGGTCAGCCGTCGTCCGCCCCCATCTCCCCGCCATCTGATTCCGAGCTCGGGAAGGCACCACACACCCCATGGCCAACAATCTGTCGTTCATCGGCCGTGACATGGCGATCGACCTGGGCACTGCCAACACGCTGGTGTACGTCAGGGGCAAGGGCATCGTCCTCAACGAGCCCTCCGTGGTCGCGGTGAACACCAACACCGGCGGCATCCTGGCGGTCGGGTCCGAGGCGAAGAAGATGATCGGGCGCACGCCCGGCAACATCGTCGCGATCCGCCCGCTCAAGGACGGCGTGATCGCCGACTTCGAGATCACCGAGCGGATGCTGCGGTACTTCATCCTCAAGATCCACCGCCGCCGTTACCTGGCCCGCCCCCGGGTCGTGGTCTGCGTGCCGAGCGGCATCACGGGGGTCGAGCGCCGCGCCGTGATCGAGGCCAGCTCGCAGGCCGGCGCACGCCAGGTGCACATCATCGAGGAACCGATGGCGGCCGCGATCGGCGCGGGGCTGCCCGTGCACGAGGCCACCGGCAACATGGTGGTGGACATCGGCGGCGGCACCACCGAGGTGGCGGTGATCTCGCTCGGCGGGATCGTCACCGCGCAGTCCATCCGGGTGGCCGGCGACGAGCTGGACAACGCGATCGTGCAGCACATCAAGAAGGAGTACTCGCTCCTCCTCGGTGAGCGCTCGGCCGAGCAGATCAAGATGAGCATCGGCTCCGCGTTCGCCCTGGAGGGCGAGAAGGACGAGCACGCCGAGATCCGCGGCCGGGACCTGGTCAGCGGGCTGCCGAAAACCGTGGTGATCTCCGCAGCCGAGGTCCGCGAGGCGATCGACGAGCCGGTGAACTCCATCATCGACGCGGTGAAGACGACCCTGGACCAGTGCCCGCCGGAGCTCGCCGGCGATGTGATGGACCGTGGGATCGTGCTCACCGGCGGCGGCGCCCTGCTGCGCGGTCTGGACGAGCGGCTGCGCCGCGAGACCGGGATGCCGATCCACATCGCGGAGAACCCGCTCGACTCGGTCGCGCTCGGCTCCGGCAAGTGCGTCGAGGAGTTCGAGGCGCTCCAGCAGGTACTGGACGCCCAGCCCCGTCGTTGAGCCGGGTGGAACACACGTCAACTGAAGGGCCCTCAGCCGTCCGCAGCGGGTGGGGGCCAGGCATCGAAGGGGCAGCTCCAGCATCGTGAGGGACACCCGAGAGAGCCGACTGCTGCTCGTCCTGCTGGTAGCGGTCGCCTTCGCCCTGATCACCGTGGACATCAAGGGCGGCGAGAGCTCTCCGCTCAGCGGCGCCCGCCGGGCCGCCGCGAGCGCGCTCGGCCCGGTCGAGCGCGGCGCGGCCGGGCTGGTCGACCCGGTGGCCGGCACCGTACGGGCGGTCAGGGACGCGGGCACCCACCAGGCCCGGCTGGACCAGATCACCCGGGAGAACACCGACCTGCGCCAGCGGGTCGCGTCCTCCGACACCGCGTCAGGCCGCACCAAGCAGCTGGACGAGCTGCTGCGCACCGCCGGGAACGGCGGATACACCGTCAAGGCCGCCCAAGTGATCGCGATCGGGGCCGCCCAGGGCTTCTCCTGGACCATCACCATCGACGCGGGCAGCGACGACGGCCTGACCCGGGACATGACCGTGATCAACGGTCAGGGTCTGGTCGGCCGGATCACCACCATCGCGCCCACCACCGCCACCGTGCTGCTCGCCTCCGACCCCGGCTTCAGCGTCGGGACCAGGCTGGAGGGCAGCGGCGAGATCGGCTTCGCGAACGGCCAGGGCACCGGCCCGATGAAGGTCTCGCTGCTCAACGGCAAGGCGCAGGTCAAGGCCGGGGACCGGCTGGTCACCTTCGGCTCGCAGAGCGGCCGCCCGTTCGTCCCCGGCGTGCCGGTCGGCAAGGTGGTCGAGGTGGAGGCGACGCCGGGTCAGCTCACCAAGACCGTGCTGGTCGAGCCGTACGTCCAGTTCACCCGGCTGGACCTGGTCGGCGTGGTGGTGGTCCCGCCGCGGACCGACCCGAGGGACGCCGTCCTGCCGCCCGCCCAGCCCGCCTCGACACCCGCAGGGGGGAACTGACCATGCGGATCAACCGGATCCTGCTCTCCGCCGTCCTGGTCCTGCTCGGCCTGGTGATCCAGGTCAGCGTGCTCGGACGGCTCCAACTCCCGGGCGCCACACCGGACCTGATGCTGCTCGTGGTGGTCGGCCTGGCCCTGGTGTACGGGCCCACCGGCGGCTGCCTGGTCGGCTTCTCGGCCGGCCTGCTGGCCGACCTTGCACCGCCCTCCGACCACGCCATCGGCCGCTACGCCCTGGTGCTCTGCCTGCTCGGCTACGTCGCCGGGCTGCTCCGCCCGGACGGCGCCCGGCAGCGTTCTGCGGTCAGCGCGTTGCTGATCGTGGCGGTCGCCGCGGTCGCCTCCACCCTGCTGTACGCGACGGTCGGCGCCCTGGTTGGCGACACCGCCGCCCGGCACGTCGGTCTGACCGGGCTGGTGTTCAGCGCCCTGCTGTACGACGTGCTGCTGGCCCCGTTCGTGGTGCCCGCCGTGATGATGCTGGCCCGCCGGTTCGACGGCGGCAGCGTGATCACCGAGTCCGAGGACTCCAGCGGCTCGGGCCTGGGCACGCTGGCCCGCTACCGCACCACCCGCGAGGCCTCCCCGCTGCCGTACGGCAGGAAGCGGCGGATCCCCGGCCTGGCCAAGCGCCCCTGAGGAGCGATCACCGTTGAGCAACATCCCGGAGACCGGCCGCACCCAGCGGGTGACGATCCGTCTGATCGTCCTCCAGGTCCTGGTGCTGTCGCTGCTCGCCACCCTGGGTGGGCGGCTCTGGTACCTGCAGATCCGCACCGGCGCCGAGTACGTGGAGAAGGCGGCGGGCAACCACGTCCGCGAGGTGGTCGAGCCGACCGTCCGCGGCGAGATCCTGGACGCCTCCGGGCGGATCCTGGCCGGGAACGAGGCCAAGCTCGTGGTCTCGGTCAGCCGTACCTCGCTGCTCCAGCAGAAGGACCACGGCAAGGCGGTGCTGGCCCGGCTCGCCGACGTGCTCGGAATGCCGGCCAAGGACGTCCAGGACAAGGTCAGGCTCTGTGACGCCAAGACCCCGCAGCCCTGCTGGAACGGCTCGCCCTACCAGCCGATCCCGGTGACCAAGGCGGCCACCACCCAGCAGGCGATGCAGATAATGGAACGCCACGAGGACTTCCCCGGCGTCACCGCCCAGCCCACCTCGCTGCGCCGCTACACCGGTGTCGAGGGCGCCAACCTCGCCCAGGTGCTCGGCTACCTCTCGCCGGTCACCGACGAGGAGGTCACCAAGTCCAAGGACAAGGAGGGCCGGGAGCGCCGCCTTCCGGTCGACCAGATCGGCCGGGCCGGCCTGGAGTCGGTCTACGACAACGACCTGCGCGGCACCACCGGCATCGACCGGCTGGAGGTGGACAACCTCGGCCGGGTGATCGGCAGCGCGGGCAAGACCCCGGCGGTGCCCGGCAACAACCTGGTCACCAGCATCGACGCCCGGGTGCAGAAGGCCGTCGAGGACAACCTCGCGCAGGCCATGGTGGACGCCCGCAAGGCCTACGACAAGGACACCAAGCGCAACTACGAGGCCGACTCCGGCGCGGCCGTGGTGCTGGACGTGCACACCGGCCGGATCGTCGCGATGGCCAGCGCCCCGACCTACGACCCCAACCTCTGGGTCGGCGGCATCGCGGGCAAGGACTACGAGAGCCTGACCAGCAAGGAGTCCAACTACCCGCTGCTGAACCGGGCCATACAGGGTCAGTCCGCCCCCGGCTCCACCTTCAAGGTGGTCTCCGCCGCCGCCGCCGCGCAGGCCGGCTACTCGCTGAACGGCACCTACGACTGCCCGAGCAGCATGACGATCGGCGGCCGCGAGTTCAAGAACTTCGAGAGCAAGGGCTACGGCCCGATCAGCCTGGCCCGCGCGCTGGAGGTGTCCTGCGACACCGTCTTCTACGGCCTCGCCTACGACCAGTGGATGGCCGACGGCGGTATCAAGCCGAAGAAGGAGCCGGCGGACTGGTTCTTCAAGACCGCCAAGCAGTTCGGCCTCGGCTCCAAGACCGGCGTCGACCTGCCCAGTGAGGCCCCCGGCCGGATCCCGGACCGCAAGTGGAAGCAGGACTTCTACGACGCCAACCGGGACGCCTGGTGCGAGCAGGCCAAGTCCGGCAAGAACGACTACGGCACCCTGGTGGCCAAGGAGAACTGCGCCGACGGCAACCAGATGCGCGCCGGTGACATGGTCAACTACGCCATCGGCCAGGGCGACACGCTGGTGACCCCGCTCCAGATGGCGAAGATCTACGCCGCGCTGTCGAACGGCGGCACGCTCTACCGTCCGACCATCGGCAAGGCCGTGATCAGCCCGGACGGCACGCTGATCCGGGAGATCGCCCCCCAGGTGGACGGCAAGATCCCGACCGACGAGCGCACCCTGCAGTACATCGACCAGGCCACCAAGGGCGTCATCGAGCAGGGCAGCGCGGCCTGGAAGTTCACCGGCGCCGGCTGGCCGCAGGGCAAGATCGAGCTGCACGCCAAGACCGGCACCGCGGAGGTCCTGAACAAGCAGACCACCTCCTACCTGACCACCTACAGCCGCGACTACGCGGTGGTCATGACGATGAGTCAGGCCGGTACCGGTTCCGGTGCCTCCGGTGACGCCGTCCGGCGGATCTACCAGGCGCTGTACGGCGTGGACGACAAGGGCAACGTCGACACCGGCAAGGCCCTGCTCAGCAAGCCGCAGACCGAGCTGCCGAAGTTCAACCCGGACGGCACCGCCGTCCACCCGGTGGCGCTCCTCGGCGGCCGGGCCTTCCTGGACCCGCAGCAGCCGACCGTCCCCGCCGCGCCGGGCACCCTGACCCTGGCCGCGCTCGAACCCGTCACCCGTACCGCCGGAAGGGGCCGGGCATGACCTCCTCGTACAGCCAGTACCGGCTGGCGCCGCAGCGCAGCGCGGTGGGCCGGGTGCTGGCCAAGGGCTCCCCGCTCCGCCGGCTGGACTGGATCATGGTGCTGTCCGCCCTCGGCCTCTCGCTCGGCAGCTCGCTGCTGGTCTGGTCGGCCACCCGGGGCCGGGACTCGCTGACCCACGGCGACCCGCAGTACTTCCTGCTCCGCCACCTCACCAACCTGGCGATCGGTCTGGTGCTGTGCGGGATCGTGGTCCTGATAGGGAGTCGGCGCCTGCGCACCGCCGTGCCTGTGGTGTACGTCGTGGTGCTGCTGATGCTGCTCGCGGTGCTCACGCCGCTGGGCTCGACCATCAACGGCGCCAAGGCGTGGATCCAGTTCGGCGGCGGGTTCTCGATCCAGCCCGCCGAGTTCGCCAAGTTCGTGATCATCCTGGCGATGGCCATGGTGCTGTCCGCCCGGGTGGACGCGGGGGAGCGGGAGCACCCGCCCACCCGCAGCGTGCTCCAGTCGCTCGGGCTGGCCGCGCTCCCGATGGCCGTGATCATGCTGATGCCCGACCTGGGCTCGGTGATGGTGATGGGCGTCATCATCCTCGGCGTCCTGCTGGCCTCGGGCGCGGCCGACCGCTGGGTCTTCGGCCTGCTGGGGGCCGGTGCGCTCGGCGCGGCCGGGATCTGGCAGCTCGGCGTGCTGAGCAAGTACCAGATCGACCGCTTCGCCGCCTTCGCCAACCCCGCGCTCGACCCGGCCGGGGTGGGCTACAACACCGCCCAGGCCAGGATCGCGATCGGCTCCGGCGGCCTGACCGGCATGGGGCTGTTCAAGGGCACCCAGACCACCGGTCAGTTCGTCCCCGAGCAGCAGACCGACTTCGTCTTCACGGTGGCCGGCGAGGAGCTCGGTTTCGTCGGCGGGCTCGGCCTGATCCTGCTGCTCGGCCTGCTGCTCTGGCGGGCCTGCAAGATCGCCCGGCAGGCCACCGACCTGTTCGGCACCATCGTGGCGGCCGGGGTGGTCAGCTGGTTCGCTTTCCAGGCCTTCGAGAATATCGGGATGAACCTCGGCATCATGCCGGTCGCGGGCCTCCCGCTTCCGTTCGTCTCCTACGGCGGGTCCTCGATGTTCGCGGTCTGGATCGGCGTCGGCCTGCTCCAGTGCGTCCGCACCCAGCGGCCGATAGGGATTTGACCGCAGCCGGTTCGGCTACCCTTGAGGGTCACCTCGTCCCCGCCGAAAAGGGCTCACCGCATGCCAGTCGAATCGGTCTTCCCACGCCTGGAGGCCCTCCTCCCGCACGTCCAGAAGCCGATCCAGTACGTCGGCGGCGAGCTCAACTCGACCGTCAAGGACTGGGACAGCGCCGACGTCAGGTGGGCCCTGATGTACCCCGACGCCTACGAGGTCGGGCTGCCCAACCAGGGCGTCATGATCCTGTACGAGGTGCTCAACGAGCGCGAGGGCGTGCTCGCCGAGCGCACGTACAGCGTCTGGCCGGACCTGGAAGCGCTGATGCGCGAGCACGGCGTCCCGCAGTTCACCGTCGACGCGCACCGGCCGGTGAAGGCGTTCGACGTGTTCGGGCTCTCCTTCTCCACCGAGCTCGGCTACACCAACATGCTGACCGCGCTCGACCTCGCCGGCATTCCGCTGAACGCCGCCGACCGGGGTCTCGACGACCCGATCGTGCTGGCCGGCGGCCACGCCGCGTTCAACCCCGAGCCGATCGCCGAGTTCATCGACTGCGCGGTCATCGGTGACGGCGAGCAGGCGGTGCTCGACATGACCGAGATCATCCGGGCCTGGAAGGCCGAGGGCCGCCCCGGCGGCCGCGACGAGGTGCTGCTCCGGCTGGCCCGTACCGGCGGTGTCTACGTCCCGCGCTTCTACGATGTGGACTACCTGGAGGACGGCCGGATCGCCCGTGTGGTGGCCAACCGCGAGGGCGTGCCGTGGCGGGTCTCCAAGCACACCGTGATGGACCTGGACGAGTGGCCCTACCCCAAGCAGCCGCTGGTCCCGCTGGCTGAGACGGTGCACGAGCGGATGTCCGTGGAGATCTTCCGCGGCTGCACCCGCGGCTGCCGTTTCTGCCAGGCCGGCATGATCACGCGCCCCGTGCGGGAGCGAAGCATCACCGGCATCGGCGAGATGGTCGAGCGCGGTCTCAAGGCCACCGGTTTCGAGGAGGTCGGCCTGCTCTCGCTCTCCTCCGCCGACCACACCGAGATCGGTGACATCGCCAAGGGCCTGGCGGACCGGTACACCGAGGACAAGATCGGCCTCTCGCTGCCGTCCACCCGGGTCGACGCCTTCAACATCGACCTGGCCAACGAGCTGACCCGCAACGGCCGTCGCTCCGGTCTCACCTTCGCCCCCGAGGGCGGCTCGGAGCGCATCCGCAAGGTGATCAACAAGATGGTGTCGGAGGAGGACCTGATCCGCACCGTCGCCGCCGCCTACGGCAACGGCTGGCGCCAGGTGAAGCTGTACTTCATGGTCGGTCTCCCCACCGAGACCGACGAGGACGTGCTGCAGATCGCCTCGATGGCGAAGAACGTGATCCAGAAGGGCCGCGAGGTCACCGGCCAGAACGACATCCGCTGCACCGTCTCGATCGGCGGCTTCGTCCCGAAGCCGCACACTCCCTTCCAGTGGGCGCCGCAGCTCTCCGCCGAGGACACCGACGCCCGGCTGGGCAAGCTCCGCGACGCCATCCGCGGTGACCGCAAGTACGGCAAGAACATCGGCTTCCGCTACCACGACGGCAAGCCCGGCATCATCGAGGGCCTGCTCTCCCGGGGCGACCGCCGGGTCGGCGCGATCATTCGCGCGGTCTACGAGGACGGCGGCCGCTTCGACGGCTGGCGCGAGCACTTCTCCTACGACCGCTGGATCGCGGCCGCCGAGAAGGGCCTGGCCGGCACCGGCGTCGACGTCGCCTGGTACACCACCCGCGAGCGCTCCTACGAGGAGGTGCTGCCCTGGGACCACCTGGACAGCGGCCTCGACAAGGACTGGCTCTGGGAGGACTGGCAGGACGCCCTCGAAGAGGTCGAGGTCGAGGACTGCCGCTGGACCCCGTGCTTCGACTGCGGCGTCTGCCCCCAGATGGACACCTCCATCCAGATCGGCCCGACCGGCGTGAAGCTGCTGCCCCTCACCGTGGTCAACTCGTAATACCGGCACGCAACCTGACGGCCCCTCCCGTGCGTACTGCACGGCAGGGGCCGTCAGGTCATGGGGGGAAACCGATGGATCAGCAGGACGACAGACCGGCCGAGGGCTGCCTGGTCGCCTTCGTACGGATACCGGCCAGGTTCCTCGCCTTCGCGGTTGTGGTCCCGCTGCGGTTCGTCTGGGAGCTGCTGGTCCTCACCTGGCGGCCCGTCCGCAAGGCGCTCGGGTGGCTCGGATGGCTGCTCGGCAGGGTCTGGTACGGCCTGGTCGCCCGGCCGCTGCTGATGCTCTACCGGTATATCCTCACGCCGCTCGGCCGGGCGCTGACCTGGGCCGGCCGGGTGCTGGTGCTGCGGCCCTCGGTGTGGTGCAGGCAGAACCTGCTCGTCCCGCTCGGGCGGGGGGTGGCCGCCGCCGTCCGGGGGACAGGGCGCGGACTGGCCCTGCTGGTGAAGTGGCTGTACGGCCGTGTGCTGGCCCCGCTCGGCCGGGCCGTGGCCGCCACCGTGTCCGCCGTGGGCCGGGCGGTCGTCTGGGTGCTCAGGGTGCTGGTGCGGGCGCCGCTGCTCTGGAGCTGGGCGAACGTGGTGGCCCCGCTCGGGCGGGCCGTGGCCGCACTCGTGCTGGTGACCGGGCACGGGCTGGGGTGGACCGGCCGTGCCCTGGTCGCCGCGACGGTCTGGCTGGTCACCGTGCTGGTGGTCCGCCCGAGCGGCTGGTTCGGCCGGGAGGTGCTGCGGCCGTGCGGACGCGGGCTGTTGGCAGCGCTGCGCGCGGCCGGTACCGCGCTGCTGGCGCTCGGCCGGGGTCTGGTCCGGCTCGCCCGGTACGGCGTGGCGGTGCCGCTGGCCTGGCTGGGGCGGTGGTTGGTGGTGGTCCCGCTGGTGTGGCTGTGGCAGTCGGTGCTGACCCCGGCCGGCCGGGGCCTGGTGCTGGCAGTGACCCTTCTCGGCCGGGCGCTGGCCTGGCTGGGCCGCTACCTGGTGGTGGTCCCGCTCGTGTGGCTGTGGCAGTCGGTGCTCACGCCGCTCGGCCGTGCTCTGCTCGCGGCGGTCGCGGCGTTCGGGCGTGGAGCGGTCACCCTGGTGACCGCCCTCGGCCGAGGGCTGGCGTGGCTGGCGCGGTATCTGGTGGTGCTTCCGCTCGGGTGGCTCTGGCGGGTGTTGCTGTACCCGGTGCTGCGGACGGTCGGTCAGCTGGCCGGCCGGGCCTGGCACTTGGGCGGCCGACTGTGGCGCTTCGCGGTGGTGCACCCGTGCCGTTGGCTGCGGCGGGACGTGTGGTGGCCGGTCAAGGACGAGCTGCGCCGGGCCTGGGCGTCCACCCGGGAGGCGGTCCGGGAGGCCAAGCGGGCGATGGTCGGCTGAGCAGGCCGTACCCTTGAGCCTGACAGAGTCCGGCCGGAGCCCGTTGGTGCAGCGGCCGGACCGGCCCACTGACTAAGGACTGAGCGACCCTGGCACGCCGCACGCCTGATGGTCCGCCGCCCGCGCCGACGGTGCAGCGGATCCGTCTCCGGTACACCAAGCGCGGCCGTCTGCGCTTCACCAGCCACCGTGACTTCCAGCGGGCGTTCGAGCGCGCGCTCCGCCGCTCGGCGGTCCCGATGGCGTACTCGGCGGGATTCACCCCGCACCCCAAGGTCTCGTACGCCAACGCCGCCCCGACCGGGGTGGCCAGCGAGGCCGAGTACCTGGAGATCGGCCTGGCCGAGGCCCGTGACCCGGAGGCGCTGCGCGCGCAGCTCGACGAGTCGCTGCCCAACGGCCTGGACATCACCGACGCCGTCGAGGTCCGCACCCCGAACTTCGTGGAGCGGCTGGAAGCCTCCGAGTGGCAGGTCCGACTGGACCAGGTCACGCCCGAGGAGGCCGGCCGCGCGATCGCCGCGTTCCTGGCCGCCGAGCAGGTCGAGGTCGAACGCCGCACCAAGAACGGCGTCCGGGTTTTCGACGCGCGCGGGGCGGTGGCGGCGCTCGAACTGCTTTCGCCCCAGGTGGGCGATGGTAACGAGACCGGTACGGACGGTACCGCCGATGTTCGTAGCACCAATCCCTGTGCGATACTGCGGCTGGTAGTACGACACGCCACACCCGCCGTACGACCCGACGACGTTTTGTCCGGTCTCCGTGCGACGGCCGACCTGGCGCCGCCGGTCCCCGCTGAGGTGACCAGGCTGGCGCAGGGGCCGCTCGACGAGGAGACCGGCACGGTGACCGACCCGCTGGCGCTCGACCGCGCCGCGGCCCCGGCCGGCCTGTAGGCCGCCGGGCCGCGCGCACCTGCGTCCGCCTAGCGGGAGGAGGGCCGACCCGGCAGCCTTTCGAGGCGAGTCGGGCCGGGTCCCCTCCGGGCCGCTGCGGCTCCCCAGGGGAGCGAGCGCCGTCGAACGCAGGCCAGCCCCTTGTGGCCCGCCGCCCCGGATGGGCGGTGGGCCCGAGGACCCCTCCGGCAGCCATCCGGGACGGGGGACGGCACCGGCCCGGAAAACTTGAAGACTGGTCAGAACCAGAAGACTTTCGACACCCCGCACTGTGCGGGGCGCCGAGCGAGACTACGAGCCCCTGTGCGGCATCGGCGTCCCGCACGGCGACGCCGTGGAGGTCGGCCCGCGAAGCTCGCGACCGACCGGAACCAGCGGCGTCGCGCCGTGCCCGGATGCGGAGCCCGGGGGCCTGACGGGAGATCCACCCGCATGCTCGAGAACGAGAACAACGAACCGCAGCAGTCCGCGGCCGACGACAGCGCGGCCCCGCCGCGTCGCCGCCGCCGCGCGGTGTCCCGCCCCGCGGGCACCCCGCAGGGCGCGGCCACCGAGACCGCCGAGACGGTCCTCCCGGTGGAGACGCACGAGGCCCCGGCCGCCGCCGTTCAGGCCGCCGCCGAGGAGCCCGCCGCCGAGAAGCCGGTGCGCGCCCGCCGGACCCGTAAGCGCGTCGAGTCCCCGGCCGGTGCGCCGGAGGCCGTCGAGGCCGCCACCGAGGCACCCGCGCCGGTCCAGGCCGCCGCCGAGGAGCCCGCTGCCGAGGCCGCCCCCGAGAAGCCCGTCCGGGCCCGCCGCACCCCGCGCAAGCGGGCCGAGACGGCGCCGGTCGCCGTCGAGGAGACCCCCGTGGTCGAGGCCGTGGCCGAGGAGCCCGCCCCGGTCGCCCCGGTCGAGGACGCCGCCCCGCCGCGCCGCGCCCGTCGCCGCCGGGTGGTCGAGGCCGCCCCGGTCGTGGTCGAGGAGCCGGTCGTCGAGGAGGAGCCCGAGGCTCCGGTCGAGGAGCCGGTGGCCGAGGCCCCGGTGGCCGAGCCCGCCCCCGTGGTCGAGGACGCCGCCCCGCCGCGGGCCCGCCGCCGCGCGGTCCGTCCGTCCACCGCGATCTTCCAGGCCCCGGTCTTCCAGGAGCCCGCGCCCTACGTCGCCCCGGCCGCCGCGAGTGCCCCGGCCCCGGCGCCCGCCGCTGCTCCGGCCGTGCCCGCCGCCGCTCCGGTCGCCGCTCCGGCCGCGGCCCAGGAGGAGGACGAGTTCGAGTACAGCGGGGTCGGCCGCCGCCGTCGCACCCGCCAGCAGGTCCGGGTGCAGACCCCGTCGCGCCAGTCCCGCCAGGGCGGTCGTCAGGAAGCGCGCCACGAGGCCCGCCAGGAGGCCCGTCCGGAGCCTCGGGTCGAGCAGCCCCGGGTGGAGCAGCCGCAGCCGGTCCGCGAGGTCCCCAAGGCCGAGGCCCCGGCCGAGGTCGAGGAGGCGCCCGTCGAGGTGACCGCCGGCCCCGAGGCCGAGGCCGAGGCCGAGGCCGAGGCCGAGTGGGAGGATGACCGTCCGTCCCGCCGTCGCCGCCGTGGTGGCCGTCGTCGCCGCCGTGGTGAGGCCGAGGAGTTCGAGGCCGAGCAGGGCACCGAGCCGGTCGCCGCCGCGGCTCCCGTCGAGGAGCCCGAGGACGACGCGGAGGAGGATGACGAGGACGACCTGGCCGGTGGCCTGGCCTCGTCCCGCCGTCGCCGTCGCCGTCGTCGCCGCAGCGGTGACACCGGTGGTGTCGAGGTGGTCGCCGAGACCAACGAGGACGGCGTCCGAACCGTCGTCAAGGTCCGGGAGCCGCGCCGCCGTTCCACCGAGCCGTCGTTCGATCCGGACGAGGTGCAGTCGATCAAGGGCTCCACCCGTCTGGAGGCCAAGAAGCAGCGCCGTCGTGAGGGCCGCGAGCTGGGCCGCCGCCGGGTGCCGATCATCACCGAGGCCGAGTTCCTGGCCCGCCGCGAGTCGGTCGAGCGGGTCATGGTGGTCCGTCAGAACGGCCTGCGCACCCAGATCGGTGTCCTCGAGGACAACGTGCTGGTCGAGCACTACGTGAACAAGGAGCAGGCCACCTCGTACGTCGGCAACGTCTACCTGGGCAAGGTCCAGAACGTGCTGCCGTCGATGGAGGCCGCCTTCGTCGACATCGGCAAGGGCCGCAACGCGGTGCTGTACGCCGGTGAGGTCAACTTCGGTGCGCTGGGCGGCCATGGCGGCCCGCGTCGGATCGAGTCGGTGCTCAAGTCCGGCCAGTCCGTGCTGGTCCAGGTCTCCAAGGACCCGATCGGCCACAAGGGCGCCCGTCTGACCAGCCAGATCTCGCTGCCCGGCCGCTACCTGGTCTACGTGCCCGAGGGCTCGATGACCGGCATCAGCCGCAAGCTGCCGGAGAACGAGCGCGCGCGCCTCAAGCAGATCCTCAAGAAGATCGTGCCGGACGACGCGGGCGTGATCGTGCGCACCGCCGCCGAGGGCGCCAGCGAGGACGAGCTGACCCGCGACGTGCAGCGCCTCCAGCAGCAGTGGGAGGAGATCCAGAAGAAGGCCACCACCGGCAACGCCCCGGCGCTGCTGTACGGCGAGCCCGACATGACCGTCCGGGTCGTCCGCGACATCTTCAACGAGGACTTCACCAAGGTCATCGTCTCCGGCTCCGAGGCCTGGAACACCATCCACGAGTACGTCACCAACGTGGCGCCGGACCTGACCGAGCGTCTGCAGCGGTGGACCTCGGACGTGGACGTGTTCGCCACCTACCGGATCGACGAGCAGCTGATGAAGGCGCTGGACCGCAAGGTCTGGCTGCCGAGCGGCGGTTCGCTGGTGATCGACCGGACCGAGGCAATGGTCGTGGTCGACGTCAACACCGGCAAGTTCGTCGGCCAGGGCGGCAACCTCGAGGAGACCGTCACCCGGAACAACATCGAGGCGGCCGAGGAGATCGTCCGGCAGCTGCGGCTCCGTGACCTCGGCGGCATCATCGTGATCGACTTCATCGACATGGTGCTGGAGTCCAACCGGGACCTGGTGCTGCGCCGCCTGCTGGAGTGCCTGGGCCGGGACCGGACCAAGCACCAGGTGGCCGAGGTCACCTCGCTCGGCCTGGTGCAGATGACCCGCAAGCGGGTCGGCCAGGGCCTGCTGGAGTCCTTCTCCGAGCCCTGCGTGCACTGCAACGGCCGTGGCGTGATCGTCCACATGGAGCAGCCCACCTCGGTGGGCGGCGGCGGTGGCCCGGTCGGCACCGCGGGCGAGGCGGCTGCGGCCGGTGGCTCCAAGCGTCGTCGCCGGGGCAAGGGCGGCACCGCGCAGGACGAGGCGCACCTGGTCACCGAGGCGGTCGCGGACGAGCACGACCACGAGGAGTTCGAGGTCATCCCGAATGGTGGCGGGCAGCCGGAGATCGGCGCCCCCGAGCCGGCCGAGATCGCCGAGGCGGTCGAGGCCCCGGTCGTCGAGCAGCCCGCTCCGCAGGTCGACCTGGTCGAGATCGAGGCGGCCCCGGCCGCTCCGGCCGGCCGGACCCGCCGCCGCGCGGTCCGCAAGGCGACGGCTCCGGCCGGTGCGCCGGGCGAGGCCGAGATCGTGGTGCTGCAGGCCCGCGCCGAGGCCGCGATGGAGGCCGCGCTGACGGCCGCCGCCGTGCCCGCGGTCGAGGAGCCGGAGGCCGTCGTCGAGGCGCCCGCGGCCGAGGCCGAGCCGGTCGTCGAGGAGCCCGTCGTCGAGACCCCGGCCGAGGACGAGCCCGCGCCGAAGAAGCGCGCGGCCCGCAAGGCCCCGGCCAAGAAGGCCGTCGCGGCCAAGAAGACCACGGCCGCGAAGAAGACCACCGCCCGCAAGACCGCCACCAAGCGGACCAGCGCGGCGGCCAAGAAGGCCGCGGCCGCCGAGGGTGATTCGGCGGCTGAGTAAGCCCTGGGGCGGGGGCGGCTCGAACGAGTCGCCCCCGCCCTCGTAGGGTCCGGTTTGCCCAAGTGGGGGCCGGTCCGTATTCTTGACCCTTGGCGTGTCTAGCGCCGCGCTCCCGAGCACATCACCTCCCGCACTCCTCGGAGTGAGGGGGAGGCCGCCTGTGTCCGTACCCAGGTGGCTGGCATCGAGAGTTCCGATCGAGTTAGAGAAAGCAGGTACCGCATGTACGCGATCGTTCGCGCAGGCGGCCGCCAGCACAAGGTCGCCGTCGGCGACGTGCTGGAGATTGACCGTGTTGACGTCAAGCCGGGTGACTCGGTGGAGCTCTCGACCATCCTGGTCGTCGACGGTGACGATGTCACCTCCGACCCGTGGGTCCTCGCCGGCGTGAAGGCTCACGCCGAGGTGGTCGACCACACCAAGGGTGAGAAGATCATCATCCTGCGCTACAAGAACAAGACCGGTTACCGTCGCCGCCAGGGCCACCGTCAGCGCCACACCGCTGTCCGGATCACCAGCATCGACTCCGTCAGCAAGTAAGGGGATAGCGAGATGGCACACAAGAAGGGCGCAAGCTCTACCCGGAACGGCCGCGACTCGAACGCCCAGCGCCTCGGCGTCAAGCGCTTCGGTGGTCAGGTCGTCAGCGCCGGCGAGATCCTGGTCCGCCAGCGTGGCACCCACTTCCACCCGGGTGCGGGCGTCGGTCGCGGTGGCGACGACACCCTCTTCGCGCTGAACGCCGGTGCGGTGCAGTTCGGCACCCACCGCGGTCGCCGCGTTGTGAACATCGTGGCCGTCGAGGCCTGATTCTGACCCCGCGTCGGAATTCCTGTGGAGGGTGGACCGGAATTTTCCGGTCCACCCTCCATGCTTTGAAGCAGAGACTGTTTTTCCCTATCTGGAGGCACACCCCATGACCACCTTCGTGGACCGCGTCGAACTGCATGTCGCCGCGGGTAACGGGGGCCACGGCTGCGCCTCCGTTCACCGGGAGAAGTTCAAGCCGCTCGGCGGGCCCGACGGCGGCAACGGCGGTGAGGGCGGCAGCGTTATCCTCATGGTCGACGCCCAGGTCACCACGCTGCTCGAGTACCACCACTCGCCGAAGCGCAAGGCCACCAACGGCAAGCCGGGCGCGGGCGGTCACCGGACCGGCTCGACCGGCGGCGACCTGATCCTGCCGGTGCCGGACGGCACCGTGGTGATGGACAAGCAGGGCAACGTGCTGGCCGACCTGGTCGGCCACGGCACCAGCTTCATCGCCGCGGCAGGCGGCCGTGGCGGTCTGGGCAACTCGGCGCTGGCCTCCTCCCGCCGCAAGGCCCCCGGCTTCGCCCTGCTCGGCGAGCCCGGCGAGGCCCGCGACATCGTGATGGAGCTCAAGTCCGTCGCCGACGTCGCCCTGGTGGGTTACCCGAGCGCGGGCAAGTCCTCGCTCATCTCGGTGATCTCGGCCGCCAAGCCGAAGATCGCCGACTACCCCTTCACCACCCTGATCCCCAACCTCGGCGTGGTCACCGCGGGCGAGACGGTCTACACCGTCGCCGATGTCCCCGGCCTGATCCCGGGCGCCAGCCAGGGCCGTGGTCTGGGCCTGGAGTTCCTCCGTCACGTCGAGCGCTGCACCGTCCTGGTGCACGTGCTGGACTGCGCCACCCTGGACCCGGGCCGTGACCCGCTCACCGACCTGGAGACCATCGAGGCCGAGCTCGCCCAGTACGGCGGTCTGGAGGACCGACCCCGCCTGGTCGCGCTCAACAAGATCGACGTGCCGGACGGCCAGGACATCGCCGATCTGACCCGCGCCTCCCTGGAGGAGCGCGGCTACCGCGTCTTCGAGGTCTCCGCCGCCTCCCGCGCGGGCCTGCGCGAGCTCAACTACGCGATGGCCCAGATCGTCGCCGAGGCACGGGCCGCCAAGCCGCTGCAGGAGGCCACCCGGATCGTGCTGCGGCCGACCGCGGTGGACGACGCCGGCTTCACGGTCACCGAGGAGGACGGCGCGTACCGCGTGCGCGGCCTCAAGCCCGAGCGCTGGGTCCGGCAGACCGACTTCTCCAACGACGAGGCCGTCGGCTACCTGGCCGACCGGCTGGCCCGGCTCGGTGTCGAGGACCAGCTCTGGAAGGTCGGTGCCACCGAGGGCGACACCGTCATCATCGGCCCGGACGAGAACGCCGTGGTCTTCGACTGGGAGCCGACCCTGGCCGCCGGCGCCGAGATGCTCGGCCGCCGTGGCGAGGACCACCGCCTGGACACCCAGCGCCCCGCGCTGGACCGCCGCCGCGACAAGCAGAAGCTGCGCGACTCGGCGGAGGACGAGTTCCTCGCCTTCGAGGCGCTCTCCAGCAAGCGCCCGGCTGCGCTGGACGTGGACGACTCCGGCGACGAGGAGTAACTCGGCACCGTTCACAGGGGCGTGGCGGGTCCGCCGCGCCCCTGTGGCGTGTCCACGGGCTGAAAGGTCGTCGGGTGCGGTGGTCCTGATCGCGTAGATTACGACCCGTCGATTCTCGTGTGGAGGCAAGCCGGATGACGGACCAGACCCTGCGTCAGGAGGTCCTGACCGCACGCCGCATCGTGGTCAAGGTCGGCTCCTCCTCGCTCACCACCGCCGCCGGCGGGCTCGACGCGGACCGGGTGGACGCGCTGGTCGACGCCCTCGCCAAGGCCCGCAGCCAGCCGTCGGCCCCCGAGATCGTGCTGGTCTCCTCCGGCGCGATCGCGGCCGGCCTGGCCCCGCTCGGGCTGGACCGCCGCCCGCCGGACCTGGCCCGCCAGCAGGCCGCCGCCAGCGTCGGCCAGGGGCTGCTGGTCGCCCGGTACACCGCCTCCTTCGCCCGGTACGGCGTCCGGGTCGGCCAGGTGCTGCTGACCGCCGAGGACGCCAGCCGCCGGGCCCACTACCGGAACGCCTACCGGACCCTGGACCAGTTGCTGGCGATGGGCGCGATGCCGATCGTCAACGAGAACGACACGGTCGCCACCGCCGAGATCAAGTTCGGCGACAACGACCGGCTGGCCGCCCTGGTCGCCCACCTGGTCCGGGCCGACCTGCTGGTGCTGCTCTCCGACGTGGACGGCCTGTACGACGGCGACCCGAGCCGACCCGGCACCAGCCGGATCGACCAGGTCAGCGGCCCGCAGGACCTGGACGGCATCGAGATCGGCAGCGCCGGCAAGGCGGGTGTCGGCACCGGCGGCATGGTCACCAAGGTGGAGGCCGCCCGGATCGCCACCGGCGCCGGCATCCCGGTGGTGCTGACCGCCGCCAGCCAGGCCGCCGATGCGCTGGCGGGCCGGCGGACCGGCACCCTCTTCCTGCGCACCGGCAGCCGCTCCGCCGACCGGCTGCTCTGGCTGGAGCACGCCAGCAGCCCGCGTGGCGCCCTCCAGCTGGACCCGGGGGCGGTCGAGGCGGTGGTGGTCGGAGGGAAGTCGCTGCTGCCGGCCGGGGTGACCCGGGTGGACGGGGACTTCTCCGCCGGTGATCCGGTGGACCTTCTTGGCGAAAACGGCCACATCGTCGCCCGTGGACTGGTCAACTTTGATGCGAGGGAGTTGCCCCGTCTGCTCGGCCGGTCCACCAGAGAGCTGGCCCAGGAGCTCGGTGCCGCGTACGAGCGCGAGGTCATCCACCGCGACGACCTGGTCATCCTGCGCGGCTGACGGGCCGGACCCGTGGCCGTCCGAAGCGGCCAGGACACGACGTCGCCGAACAGGAGGCCGCCGGTGGGACGAAGGCTGACCAGCATCGACGGCGGTAGGGGCGAACAGGCGCCCGAGGAACCCCGGGGCACCGTACGGCAGTTGAACGAGCGGGCGGAGCGCCCGGAGGAGGAGCAGCCCCGGCTCTGGCACGTGGTGCTGAGCGTGGCGGGCAAGGTGACCCCGCTGACCGAGCTGCGGGCCGGGCTCGAACAGCTGGCCCACGACCACTCGTTCTTCCTGACTGCCCGCTATGCCGCCGACCACGCCGAGATCCGCTACTGGGAGCAGGCCAGGGACCTGCACGACGCCGCCGCGATCGCGCTCCGGCTCTGGGGCGAGCACAAGAGCTCGGCGAACTTACCGCCGTGGGAGATCGTCGGCCTGGAGGTGGTGGACCGCCCGACCTACCACAAGCGGATCGCCGAGGGCTTCGGCGAGACGCCGCCGCACCTGGGCGGGGTGCACCCGTACTGACCGGTCACGGACGCGGGGACCGCGGCTCGGCTGTGCTCGGTCCGGCCCCGTCTCACGGCTCGACAAGCCTGCCCGGCGGGGCGTCCGTAGTCGCTACCCTTGGCCGCATGACCAGCGACCAGACCACCGACAGCCCCGTCCTCGCCGTCGCGCGCCGTGCCCGTGAGGCGGCCGCCGTGCTCGCCCCGCTGCCGCGTTCGGTGAAGGACGCCGCGCTGCTGGCGATCGCCGACGCGCTGCTCGCCAGGACCGGGGAGATCACCGCCGCCAACGCCGAGGACGTCGCGAAGGCCAGGGCGGCCGGCACCGCCGAGTCGGTGATCGACCGGCTGACGCTGACCGGGGAGCGGATCGAGGCGATCGCCGCCGACGTCCGCTCGGTGGTCGGCCTGCCCGACCCGGTCGGCGAGGTGATCCGGGGCTACACGCTGCCGAACGGTCTGGACGTCCGTCAGATCCGGGTGCCGCTCGGCGTGGTGGGCATCATCTACGAGGCCCGTCCCAACGTCACGGTGGACGCCGCCGCGCTCTGCCTGAAGTCCGGCAACGCCGTGCTGCTGCGCGGCTCGGCCTCCGCCTACCGTTCCAACACCGCGCTGGTCGGGGTGCTCAGGGATGCCGTGGTGGGGGCGGGGCTGCCCGCCGACGTGATCCAGCTGGTGCCCGGCGAGAGCCGGGACTCGGTCCAGGAGCTGATGCGGGCCCGGGGCCTGGTCGACGTGCTGATCCCGCGCGGCGGCGCCTCACTGATCCGTACCGTGGTCGAGGGCTCGACCGTGCCGGTGATCGAGACCGGCACCGGCAACTGCCATGTCTACGTCGACGCCGACACTGACCTGGCGATGGCGGTCGGCATCCTGCTGAACTCCAAGGCCCAGCGGGTCAGCGTCTGCAACACTGCCGAGACCCTGTTGGTCCACCAGGACGTCGCGGACGCCTTCCTGCCGCTCGCGCTGGCCGCGCTGGCCGAGGCCGGGGTGACCGTGCACGGCGACGACGCGGTGCTCAAGGCCGCCGAGGGCTCCGCCGTCACGGCGGTGCCCGCCACCGAGGAGGACTGGGAGACCGAGTACCTCTCGTACGACATCGCGGCCGCCGTGGTGCCCTCGCTGGACGCCGCCGTCGCGCACATCCGCCGCTGGTCCTCGGGCCACACCGAGGCGATCGTGACCACCTCGCAGGCCGCCGCCCGCCGCTTCACCCAGTTGGTCGACTCCACCACCGTGGCCGTCAACGCCTCGACCCGGTTCACCGATGGGAGTGAGTTCGGCTTCGGCGCCGAGATCGGCATCTCCACCCAGAAGCTGCACGCCAGGGGGCCGATGGGCCTGCCGGAGCTGACCTCGACCAAGTACATCGTCACCGGTGACGGCCATGTCCGGGGTGGCGCGACGCCCACCGTGGGTGGCACGGGCGGCTGACGCCGGCTCAGGATCCGGCAGGGCCGCGCCTGACGAACTGCCGGGACCCACAGACAAAAGCCCCGTCCGGTAATACATTGAATCCGTGGCTGAGGACGTGGGGGGCTCGCCGTACTCCGACGGCGCCGACCACGGTGGAGCGGACGACGAGTTCGCCACCGTGGTCCTTGACGAGGCATTCATCCGGTCCGCCGCCGTGCACGAGCCGAGCGCCGAGGAGCGGCAGCTGGCCGCCGCCGAGGCCAGGTTCGAGCCCGACGCGGTGGCACTCGGCCGGGTTCCGGAGTTCACCGCGACGGACGGGCTGCCGCTGGAGCTGCGCCCGCACCCGAGCGGTCTGGACGACGACCGGCTCCACCCCGACCCCTGGTCCGGCGGCCGGGCTGCCCGGCGGCTGCGCTGGAGCCGGGCGGACGGGTTCGACCCCGGCCGGGCGGGCGGCGCCCGGCAGGTCGCCCAGCAGCGCTGGCACCGCCCGGTCGCCTGGGTGCTCGCCGTGGTGATGGGGGTCAGCGTGGTGGCCGTCGCGGTGGCCGCGATCTACCGGGGCGCGGGCGGTGGCGAGCAGCCGGCCAGCCGCCCGGAGACCGGTAGCAGTTCCAGTTCCAGCGGGGCGCCACCACGGGGTGAGACCTCGCAGGCGCCGCCGGTGACGGTTTCGATCAGCCGCTGAGACCGGCGGCGGTGGTTCACCGGCGGCCACGAAGAAGTTACGCATGGCCTCTCGTGGCGCACCGGCCCCGGCTCTACCCTTGAGTCATGGGTGACCCGGTCGAGCCTCCGGAGGGTACGCCCGACGGTGGTTCCGGTAACGAGGACGAGTACCGATCCGTCGTGTTCGACGAATCGTTCGTCCGGGCTGCCCGGATTCAGGAGCTCTCGGCCCGGGAGCGGCTGGGCGGCGGCTACTCCCGGGCGGTCCGGCGCCGCGGTCTGTTCGGCTCGCTGTCCCGGCAGGCGATCGCGCTGCTGGTGGTGGTGGCGGTGGCCTTCGCGGCCGCGGTGTACTTCGGGATCTCCTCGCCCCACTCGTCCGGCCGGCCCAGCGGCAGCCAACTGACCGCCAGCCTGGTGGCGTTGGCCCCCAGCACCCCCGTCGTACCGGTGGACGACCCGAACGCCCCGTTCGCCGGCCTGCCCGCGAGCTACCACGACGGCGCCGTCGGTCTCGGCACCCCGGGCGGCTCGGCCACCCCGCACTTCACCCGGACCGAGGTGAGCCGGGCGCTCGACATCGTCCAGCACTACCTGAGCGCCTCCTCACTGGCCCTGGGCACCCTGGTGCACGGCGAGACCGCGGACGTCCGCCGCCTGGTCACGCCCGGGCAGCAGACCCAGTACGACCAGAGCATCGCCGCCCCCAGCGACGACCAGCACCACGCGGCCACCGGCTGGCTGGTCCGCTTCGACCCGGCCAAGGTCGCGCTGGCGGTGGACACCGTCAAGGTGGTCGGTGCCATGACGATCGACGAGGAGGACGCGGGTGTGCTGGCCATCGACACCGACCACACCCTCGTCTACGCGCTCCGGCCCGCGGACGCACCGAGCGGGCCGGTCACGCTGCACACCGTGCGGCGGGCGCTCCGCTTCGAGTTCGACCGGGCCGACCTCGCTGCCGGACGGCTCCGCCTGATCGACGCGGTGGTCCAGACCGGGCCGACCTCCTGCACCAGTCGGCTGGCGGCCTACTTGCAGCCGGTCCTCACCGGCACCACCCCACCGGCCGTTACCGACCCGGCCGACCACTCGCGCTCGGCGTGGGCCGTGTGTGCGGTGCTCAAGCCCTAGGCGTTGCCCTAGGCGGGCACACGCCAGGGGCTCGGGGAACTGCGACGCCGACCTCGGAACAGGTGATCGTCGCGTGGATGGTCAGGCACTTTCGCAGTGACCCGCACGCCAGACCTCCTCGCAGTTCCCCGAGCCCATGGCGTGTGCCACCTGGGTGTCCTGCAAAAAGTTACTCGCCCGAGTTGCGGGGCCCCGTGAAGGTGTCACGGAGCTTGCCGCCCACGGTGGCGGCGCCGCCGGCCACGTCGCGGATGAGGCCCAGCAGCGGGTCCTTGGTCTCCTTCATGGACTTGGAGTAGGAGTCCGCCGCCGCCTTCCACTGCTCGCCGACCGAGGTGTTCGCGTCGTCGGCCCGGCGCGGGTAGGCACCGGCCAGGATGGAGCGGTACTCCTCGCTGTCGGCCCACTTCTTGAGCTTGGCGACCCGGACCACCGCGAAGGGGTGGGTCTGCGGCAGCACCTGGAGCAGCTTGAGCACACCGTCCCGCAGGTCGCCGGCCTTGTCGTACTCCTCGGCCTGCTCCAGGAAGGCGTCGACGTTCATCTCGGCCAGGTTGTGGCCGCCGGCCAGCTTCATCAGGCCGCGCATCGAGGCCTGCACGTCCTGACCGGCCAGCAGGCCGGCCCGGTCGCAGGAGAGTTCGGCCTTGCGGAACCACTCCTTGAGGGCGGTGATCACGGCGGTGATGGCCAGGGTGCCGAGCGGGATCCAGGCGATCCGGGTGGCGATGTTGGTGAGGATCAGCAGCATCGTCCGGTAGACCGCGTGGCCGGACATCGCGTGGCCGACCTCGTGGCCGATCACCGCGCGGAGCTCCTCCTCGTCCAGCAGGTCGACCAGCCCGCTGGTGACCACGATGATCGGGGTGTCCATCCCGATGCACATCGCGTTCACCGTCGGGTCCTGCGTGACGTACAGGTCGGGGACCTGCTCCAGGTCCAGCACGTAGGCGGCGTCCCGCACCATCGCGTGCAGCTCGGGGAACTGACGCTCCGACGTGCGGACGGCGGTGGCCAGGAACATCAGCCGGACGCTGCGCTCGGAGACCAGGCCGGCCAGCTTCTTCAGGATCTCGTCGAAGCCGGAGAGCTTCCGCAGGGCGACCAGGGCCGAGCGGTCGGCCGGGTGCTCCCAGGCCCGGGTGGAGATCCCGGGGAAGCGCTCACGGCGGCGGCTCGGCGTGTTGTCCTTGGTCATGTCCGTCATGTGCTGAGTACCTCCTGCTCGACGCCGGCACCGGTTCTGCCCGGCCCCCGCTGCTGTCCGCTACAACGTCTGTCCGCATGTACTCGTCCCCGCCGCCACACTACGACCCCGTCGGGGGTTGGTGGACGGGGGCGCCGTCCGATGTCCGGTACGTCCGGGTCTACCCTGGGCGGAGTCGAACGCACCGAGGAGAGACCGCTGATGAACCCCGCCACCTTCGCCCAGCTGGCCGGACCGGTCTCCACCGAGCCGGGCCCCGGACTCTTCCTGCGGCTCGTCCTGATCGGCTCCGTGGTCGGCATCGGCCTGCTGGTCTGGGTGCTGGCCCGGGCCGGGCGCGACAACTGACGGCTGGTCCGAGTGCCCCACGCCGAGTCAGACGCGGTGGGGCGGCGCGCGGTTGCGCCTACCACCCCCGTACGATGAGCGGGCCCCATCCGCCCTCACCGAGTCGAGAAGGTCCTGCCGACCATGAGCACTTCCGCACTGCCCCTCCTGACCCAGCTTGCCGAAGGCGCCTCCGAGGGCGGCAACCACGAGAGCCTGAGCCCGTACCTGACCGGCGGCGCCGGTCTGGGCATCCTGCTGCTGCTGCTCTGGATCACCACCCGCTTCAACCGCGACCGCTGAGTCGTCCGGGTCGGCGGCCGGGCGGGCTTGCCCGGCCGCGATGCGGGTCGCGTAAGGTGTGGCGGCATGGGACAGCAGGCCGAGACCCCCGGAGTGCGGGCACGTAAGCGCCTCGGCGTGATGGGTGGCACCTTCGACCCGATCCACCACGGGCACCTGGTCGCCGCCAGTGAGGTGGCGAGCGCGTTCCACCTCGACGAGGTGATCTTCGTGCCGACCGGGCAGCCGTGGCAGAAGAGCGACCGGGTGGTGACGTCGGCGGAGGACCGCTACCTGATGACGGTGATCGCCACGGCGGAGAACCCGCAGTTCTCGGTCAGCCGGATCGACATCGACCGCGAGGGGCCCACCTACACCGTGGACACCCTGCGCGACCTGCGCGCGCTGCACCCGGACGCGGACCTCTTCTTCATCACCGGTGCCGACGCGCTGGCCCAGATCCTGTCCTGGCGGGACTCCGAGGAACTGTTCTCGCTGGCCCACTTCATCGGCTGCACCCGCCCCGGTCATGTGCTCACCGACGCCGGTCTGCCGGTCGGCGGCGTCTCGCTGGTCGAGGTGCCCGCGCTGGCGATCTCCTCGACGGACTGCCGGGCCAGGGTCGCCAAGGGCGATCCGGTCTGGTACCTGGTCCCGGACGGTGTCGTCCGGTACATCCACAAACGGGCGCTGTACGCGCGGGGAGGTACGGCGTGACGGGTCCCGAGGAGCGCGGCAACCAGGAGTGGTACCCGCAGGAGCCCTACCAGGAGTACCAGCAGCAGCCCCAGCCGCAGGTCTACTACGACGCGTACGGGCAGCCGCAGCAGTACGTCCAGGACCCGTACCAGCAGCAGTACTATCCGCAGCAGCCGCCGCCGGAGGTCTACTACGACGCGTACGGGCAGCCGCAGCAGTACGTCCAGGACCCGTACCGGCAGCCCGAGTACCAGGCGGCCCCGCCGGTGGTCCCGGTGCAGCCCGTCCAGCCGGTCAGGGCGCCCGTGGCCGAACCGCCCGCGCCGCCGGTGACGCCCGCGCCGCCGGTGACGCCCGCGCCGTCGGCGGCCCCGCAGGCCCGGAAGGCCGCCGCTCCCGAACCGGACTACCCGACCGGTGAGTTCACCTTCGTGGACGAGGAGGCGGAGCAGTCCGAGGACGTCATCGACTGGCTGAAGTTCGCCGAGTCCAGGACCGAGCGACGGGACGAGCGCCGGCGCAAGCTGCGCAACCGGCTGCTCGGCGCGGCGGTCGCGCTGGTGCTGGTCGCGGGCGGGACGGCGGGCTACCTCTGGTGGCAGGGCGATCTCGGCGGCTCCAGCTCGGCGGCCAAGGCGGCCGGCGGCCGGACCGTGAACGTGGTGCACCTGAGGGACCTTCAGGGCAAGGTCACCAGCGCCCTGCTGGTGAACGACCAGTCCGGCCAGAAGGCCTCGGTGCTGCTGCTGCCGGACAGCCTCAAGCTGCCCGGCTCGGGCGTCTCGGCCACCGAGGCGCTCGGCAAATCGCTGGACGCCACGGGCGCCTCCGGGACCAGGGAGGGCCTGAGCACTGTGCTCGGCGCCCCGGTGGCCGGGACGTGGCGGCTGGACACCCCGTACCTGCTGCTGCTGGTGGCCCACCTCGGCGGGATCAAGGTGGACACCAACGCGGTGGTCCACGAGGGCAACCAGCCCGGCGGCAAGGAGCTGGCCCCGGCCGGCAAGGCCGTCTCGCTGAGCGCGCAGGCCGCCGTGGCGTACGCCACGTACCAGGCGCCGGGGGAGACCACCGACGCCCAGCTGGCCCGGTTCGGGCAGGTGCTGGACGGGGTGCTGCGGGTGATGCCCACCGACCTGAAGGAGGCGCAGGACCTGGTGCACCGGGTCGGCGCGGTGCCCGATCCCTCGCTGCCGGAACAGGCGCTGGCCGGGGTGCTGGCGCAGCTGGCCCAGTACACGAAGGACAACCACCTGACCACCAGTGCCCTGTCGGTGCAGCCCGACGGCACGCTGGACGAGGCCACGGCGGGCAAGCAGGTCAAGGACGTGCTCGGCGGCACGGTGAAGAACGCCGCAGCAGCGAACAAGACCACCCGGGTCTCGGTGCTGAACGGCTCCGGCGTGGACGAAGCGGCCAACACGGCCGGGAGCCAGGTCGCCAACTCGGGCCTGGAACTGCTGCCCATCGGCGCCAAGGCACCGGTCCAGCCGGCCACCGAGATCCGCTACACGGACGACGCCAAGCTGGCCGTCGCCCAGCAGCTGGCGATCACCATGGGGCTCAAGGACACCGCGGTGAAGAAGGTCACCACCGCACAGAACGCGGACCTCGTGGTGGTGCTCGGCAAGGACTACCAGCCGCCCAAGGCGCAGTAGGGCGTCCGGGTCCCGGTGCGAACCGACCGGGACCCGTGCCGGTTCGTGAGATCCTGGAAGGCGAATCTCATAGGACGAGCCGGAAGAACACCGTGACTGCCACCGAGCACAGCCAGGAACTCATCAACGTCGCCGCCCTCGCGGCGGCCGACAAGCTGGCCCACGACATCATCGCCTTCGACGTCAGCGATGTGCTGTCGATCACCGACGCGTTCCTGATCGCCTCGGCCAACAACGACCGCCAGGTGAAGTCGATCGCCGAGGAGATCGAGGAGCAGCTGCGCGAGCAGCTGGACATCAAGCCCGTCCGCCGTGAGGGCGAGCGCGAGGGCCGCTGGATCCTGCTGGACTACCTGGACATCGTGGTGCACGTCCAGCACTCCGAGGAGCGCTCCTTCTACTCCCTCGACCGCCTGTGGAAGGACTGCCCCGAGCTGCCCGTCCCGGCCGAGGCGATGGCCACCCGGAACCGTCCCGAGAACGCCGTCACCGACGCCGCGGGCAACGCCGTCTCCGGGGACGAGAGCTGAGCGGCAAGGCGCGGGGGCCGCGCATCGTCTTCTGGCGGCACGGCCAGACCTCCTGGAACCTCGAATCGCGGTTCCAGGGCAGCACCGACATCGAGCTGACCGACCAGGGCCTGTTCCAGGCCCAGCGGGCGGCCAAGCTGCTCTCCGGTCTCCGGCCCGACCTGCTGATCTCCTCCGACCTCAAGCGCGCCCGGCGGACCGCCGCCGAGCTGGCCAAGGTCACCGGCCTCGAGGTGGACCACCACGAGGGCCTGCGGGAGACCTACGCCGGTGAGTGGCAGGGGCTGACCAACGCGGAGATCCGGGCGCGGTTCCCGGAGGAGTACGAGGCGTGGGCGCTCGGCGAGCCGGTCCGGCGCGGTGGCGGCGAGCTGAGCACCGAGGTGGCGGACCGGTCCGTCCCGGTGGTGCTGGCCGCGGTGGAGAAGCTGCCGGAGGACGGCACCCTGGTGGTCGTCAGCCACGGCGGGACGATCCGCACCATGCTCGGCCGGCTGCTCGATCTGGAGCCGACCCAGTGGGAGCGTTTCGGCGGTCTCTCCAACTGCTGCTGGTCCGTGCTCGGTCAGGGCGCGCGCGGCTGGCGGCTGCTGGAGCACAACGCGGGCACCCTGCCGCAGCCGGTGATCGGCGACGAGACCTGAGCGGTGCCGGATTTCGCAGTTCCGGACCTGACCAGCTAGAGTCTTCCTCGTTCGCAGGAAAGAACGCAGGCCGGAAGGCAGGCGGGGATTCCTCCGGCTGCGGGGCTGTAGCTCAGTTGGTAGAGCGCTTGCATGGCATGCAAGAGGTCCGGAGTTCGATTCTCCGTAGCTCCACTCCGCTTCGGCGGTCCGTAAGGACCGTGCGGCACGCGGGGCTGTAGCTCAGTTGGTAGAGCGCTTGCATGGCATGCAAGAGGTCCGGAGTTCAATTCTCCGTAGCTCCACAACACACCGAAGGCCGTCTCCTCAGGGAGGCGGCCTTCGGTCGTTACCGGACCTCAGTGCCGGTGGTCGACCGGCTGGGTGTCCGGGTGGGCCGCCAGCCACTCCAGCGCGGCTCGGTCCTCCGGTCCCTCCGGGGTGTAGACCACCAGGTAGCACTCGGGTGCGGTCGGCATGGTCAGGTACGCGGCCTGGAACCGCAGGTCGCCGACGGCCGCGTGCCGGAACACCTTGAGCGAGGACCGCGGCGGCGCCACCTCCTGACGGGCCCACAGCTCCCGGAACTCCGGGCTGGCCGCCGCCAGGTCCCGGATGTACTCCTCCCAGGCGGGCTCCCCGACGTGCCGCCCGTACGCGCCGCGCAGCACGCCGACCATCCGGGGCAGCTCGCTCTCCCGGTTCAGGAAGGGGTTGCAGCAGGCCGGCACGGTGAACGCGCACCACATGCTGTTCCGCCGCCCGCTGGGCGTCGGCGGCCGGGTCGCGCCGGGGAACAGCCTGTCGTACGCCGCGTTGTGCGCCAGCAGGTCGTAGCGGCCGTTGCTGACGGCGGCCGGCAGCGGGTCGAGCTGATCCAGGATCAGCTGGGTGGCCGGGTCGAGGGCCGAGAGAGCGGGGTCGGCCGCCCGGACCACGCTGAGCCCGGCCAGCCGGAACAGGTGGTCGCGCTCGGTGCCGTCCAGCCGCAGCGTCCGGGCCACCGCCTCCAGCACCTGTTCGCTGGCGTTGATCGGCCGCCCCTGTTCCAGCCAGGTGTACCAGGTGACCCCGACCCCGGCGAGCTGCGCCAGCTCCTCGCGGCGCAGCCCCGGCGTACGGCGGCGCGGCCCCGGCGGCAGCCCGACCGCCTCGGGGGTGATCCGGGCCCGGCAGGCCCGCAGGAAGGCGGCGAGCTCGGTCCGGCGTATCTCGGGGGCCGGGGTGGTCGGGTGGAGCTCGTCGAGCACGGTCATGCCCCCATCCTGACGGATCGTCGGGAGCGGGGTGCTGCCAATACCAGGATCGGCAGGCTCTAACCACCAGTACCAGCGGGCGGGCAGGCTGGGCACATGACGGACCTTCAGACACCACCCGTGGCCGCCGCACCTGCCCCGGCCCGTACCGGGCCGCTGCTCGCGCTCGTCCTGCTGGGCCAGTTCATGGCCCTGCTGGACGTCTCCATCGTCAACGTCGCCGTCCCCGCCATCCGGACCGACCTGGGCGCCTCGGGTGCGGCCCTGCAACTGGTCGTCGCGGGGTACACCATCGCGTACGCGGTGCTGCTGATCACCGGCGCCAGGCTCGGCGCCCGGCACGGGTACAGCCGGCTGTTCCGGTACGGCCTGGCGGCCTTCACCGCCACCTCGCTGGCCTGCGGACTGGCGCCGGGCAGCGGCTGGCTGATCGGCTTCCGGGTGCTCCAGGGGGCCGGGGCGGCGCTGATGGTGCCCCAGGTGATGAGCCTGATCCAGCGGACCTTCACCGGAGCGGCCCGCGTCAGGGCGCTCGGGCTGTACTCGGCGGTGCTGGCGGGCGGGATGGCGGTCGGGCAGGTGCTCGGCGGCGTGCTGGTCAGCGCGGACCTGTTCGGCACCGGCTGGCGGCCGGTGTTCCTGGTCAACGTGCCGATCGGCGTGCTGCTGCTGATCGGCAGCCGCCGGCTGCTCCCGGCACTCCCGGGGGACCACGGTCGGCGGTTCGACCTGGTCGGTCTGGTGGTGCTGGCAGCCGCGCTGGGCCTGCTGGTGGTGCCGCTGGTGCTCGGGCACGAGCTCGGCTGGCCGCTCTGGGGCTGGGTGATGCTGGCTGCCAGCGCGGTGCTGTTCGTGGTCTTCGCCGTCGTGGAGCGCCGGATCGCGGCCCGGGGCGGTCAGCCGCTGGTCGCGGGCCGGGTGCTGCGGGCACCGGGTCTCAGGCCCGCCGCCGGGGCGATCTTCCTGATCATGGCGGCCTTCGCCGGTTTCCTGTTCGCGTTCGCCCTGCACCAGCAGGCGGCACTTGGCTACAGTGCGCTGCGGGCCGGGCTGCTCTCCGCCCCCGCCGCGCTCGGCTTCGGCCTCTCCAGCCTGTACTGGCAGCGGCTGCCGGTCCGGCTGCACCGCTCGCTGCCGCCCCTGGCGCTGGTCACCACTGCCGGGGCGTACCTGCTCTTCGGGGTGCTGGTGAGCGACGGCGCCGACCTCGGCCCCGGCGCCGAACTGGCGCTCGGCGTGGGCGGCCTGGCGGCCGGCTGTGCGTACAGCCCCCTGTTCGCCGCCGCGCTAGGTCGGGTCGACCCTGCGGACGCGGCGGACGGGAGCGGCGTGCTGGTGACGGTGATCCAGCTCGGCCAGCTGGTCGGGGTGGCCCTGCTCGGCACCCTCTTCCTCGGCCGCGCCGCGCTCCCGGCACCGCCCGCCGACTCGGGCCGGGCGCTGCTGGTGACGCTCACGGCGGTCGCCGCCGCCTTCGTCCTGGCGGCCGGTTTCGCGCTGCGCACCCGACGGGCGACGGCCGCCGGAAGGGATTAGGGGAGTAGGCCGGGGAGCGTGTAAAGTGAACGACGTCGCCGGGGGAGACGCCGGATGACGCGGGGCTGTAGCTCAGTTGGTAGAGCGCTTGCATGGCATGCAAGAGGTCCGGAGTTCAATTCTCCGTAGCTCCACAGTTCGTGAAGAGGGCCCCTCCCGGGTAACGGGAGGGGCCCTCTTTCGTTTCGGGGGTTCCCTGTCCGGCTGCCGGAGCGGCCGGATACGGTCGATGCCATGGCCGACCTGGAGCGCAGAAGGAACGAGGAGCTGGCCCGCATCCTGCACCAGCTCGGTTGGAGCCCGGAGCGGCTGGCCCGCGAACTCAACGCCGCGCTCCCGCCCGGGCTGGCGATCAGCTCCACCGCTCCGTACAAGTGGCGCGACCGTGGCATGGTGCCGCGCAGCCCGCACGACCAGACGGTCTGCGAGGTGCTCAGCCGCACGGTCGGCATCGCGGTGACGTACGAGCAGCTCTGGGGCCAGATGGGCAGCAGCCGCGGCGCCAAGATCCTCTCGCCCCGGCTGCTCACCGACCCGTGGACCGCCGACACCGCCCAGACCGCGCTGCGCGAGGCCGGTGCGGATGCCGCCCCGGTCCGGCTGACCGACCTGTTCCGCGGCGACGAACTCCAGCAGGCCGCCCGGCACTGGGCCTCCCCGGCCCCCGAACTGACCGGCGGGGAGGGCGCGCTGCGGATAGCCGGCGAACAGCTCGCCGACCTCCGGCTCAGCTACGACAGCAAGCAGCGGCTGGAACGGGCGTACGGCGGCGGCCTGATACTCGACCTGGCCAAGGCCGAACTCGCCATGATCGGCAAGCTGCTCGAACTCGGCGCCTATGACGAGCGGCTCGGCCGCGAGCTGTACGGCGCCGCGGGCCGGCTCGCCCGGCTGGTCGGGTGGGCCAACTACGACCTGGGCAACGATGCGGCGGCGCAACGGGCCTTCGTCGCCGCCCTGCGGGCCGCCCACGTCTCGGGCGATCCCCGGCTCGGGGTCAGCGTGGTCGGCTGTCTTGCGGTGCAGGCGACCCACAACTCGGGCGGGCGCGGGCTGGACGCCGTCGCCATGCTCTCCACCGCGCTGCGGGCGGCCGACGAGGTCCTGACTCCCCGTGAGCGGGCCCTCCAACTGGGCAGGATCGCCCGGGCGCACGGCCGCAAGGGCGAGCAGATCAGCGCCGAAGCGGTCGCGGAGCGGGCCTTCCAGGCCCTGGGGGACGACCACGAGCACAGCCAGGAACGGGCCGACCTGGAGGGCATGGTGGGGGAGGCGTACCTCTTCCTCGGCGAGCACGAACGGGCGCAGCAGTTGCTCGCGGGCGCGGTCGCGGTGCTCTCGCCGGAACGGGCCAGGGCCAAGGCGCTGCTGATGGTCCGGCTGGCCGACTCGTACCTGAGGACCGGCGAGCGGGAGCAGGCCGCCCTGGTCGCCGACCAGGCCCGGCTGCTCGCGGCCGGCATGCAGTCGGCCCGGGTCGCGCGGGCCCTCCGGGAGTTCGACGCCGCTGCCAGGGGATAGGGGCCAGGGGCTCTGCTCAGCCGCCTACGGCCCAGGGGGTAGGGGTCCTGCGAGGGCGACCCCGGTTTTCCGAACCGTCCGGCGACAGCCGGTGCGGTACCCTGTGGCCATGCGAACCGTGCGCCTGCTTCTTAGCCGGCCGCGCTGACCAGGACCGGCCGAGGGCCGGAGTCGGCGTGGCGTCCCCTCCTGCGAGGGGCTTTTTTGTTTTCCCGCCGCCGTTCGCGAACTGACATTCAGATGGAGCCCGAAGGACCATGAGCGAGACGACCCCCGCCGCGGCCGAGGCCGCTGCCACCGAGCCCTTCCGCTACGGCGCGACGCTGGCCGCCGAGATCGAGTCCCGCTGGCAGGACCTCTGGGAGAAGGAGGGGACGTTCAACGCCCCCAACCCGGCCGGTGCGCTGGCGGACGCTGCCGCCGGTGACGTCGTCTCGAAGCCGCACAGCTTCATCATGGACATGTTCCCGTACCCGTCCGGTGCGGGCCTGCACGTGGGCCACCCGCTGGGCTACATCGCGACCGACGTCTACGCCCGCTACCAGCGGATGACCGGTCACAACGTGCTGCACACCCTGGGCTACGACGCGTTCGGCCTGCCGGCCGAGCAGCACGCGGTGGCCACCGGCCAGCACCCCCGGATCACCACCGAGGCCGCGATGGCGAACATGCGGCAGCAGCTGCGCCGCCTGGGCCTGGGCCACGACCCGCGCCGGTCGATCGCCACCATCGACCCGGACTACTACCGCTGGACCCAGTGGATCTTCCTGCAGATCTTCAACTCCTGGTACGACCAGGAGGCCGGCCGGGCCCGCCCGATCGCCGAGCTGATCGCGCAGTTCGAGTCCGGTGAGCGGGAGGCGCCGGGCGCCGCCTGGGCCGAGCTGTCGGCCGCCGAGCGGGAGGAGCTGCTGGGCGAGTACCGGCTGGCGTACTCCAAGGAGGTGCCGGTCAACTGGTGCCCCGGGCTGGGCACCGTGCTGGCGAACGAGGAGGTCACCGCGGACGGCCGCTCCGAGCGCGGCAACTTCCCGGTCTTCAAGTCGAACCTGCGCCAGTGGATGATGCGGATCACCGCGTACTCCGACCGCCTGATCGCCGACCTGGACCTGCTGGACTGGCCCGAGGCGATCAAGCTGCAGCAGCGTAACTGGATCGGCCGCTCCGAGGGCGCCCGGGTCGACTTCGCCGTCGGCTCCGACAGGATCACCGTCTTCACCACCCGTCCCGACACCCTGTTCGGCGCCACCTACATGGTGCTGGCCCCCGAGCACGCGCTGGTCGACTCGATCGTCCCGGCCGCCTGGCCGGCCGAGACCCACGAGGACTGGAAGGGCGGCGCCGCGACCCCGGCCGAGGCCGTCGCGGCGTACCGGGCCGAGGCCGCCGCCAAGTCCGACGTCGAGCGCCAGGTCGAGGCGAAGGTGAAGACCGGCGTCTTCACCGGCGCCTACGCGACCAACCCGGTCAGCGGCGAGCCCGTACCGGTCTTCATCGCCGACTACGTGCTGATGGGCTACGGCACCGGCGCGATCATGGCCGTGCCCGCGCACGACCACCGCGACTTCGCCTTCGCCCGCGCCTTCGCGCTGCCGATGCGCTGCGTGGTGCAGCCGACCGACGGCCGGAGCGAAGACCCGTCGACCTGGGACGACGCCTTCGACACCTACGACTCGGTGATCGTGAACTCCGCCCACGACGACCTGTCACTGGACGGGCTGAGCGTGGTCGAGGCCAAGGCCGCCGCCACCGAGTGGCTGGCCGGGCGCGGGATCGGCGAGGGCACCGTCAACTACCGCCTGCGCGACTGGCTGTTCAGCCGTCAGCGGTACTGGGGCGAGCCGTTCCCGATCGTCTACGACGCCGACGGCGTGATGCACGCGCTGCCCGAGTCGATGCTGCCGGTCGAGGTCCCCGAGGTGGAGGACTACTCGCCGCACACCTACGACCCGTACGACTCGACCTCCTCGCCGAAGACCCCGCTGTCGCGCAACGAGGACTGGGTCAACGTCGAGCTGGACCTGGGCGACGGCCCGAAGTGGTACCGCCGCGAGACCAACACCATGCCCAACTGGGCCGGTTCCTGCTGGTACGAGCTGCGCTACATCGACCCGGCCAACAGCGAGAAGGCGGTCGACCCCGCCAACGAGCAGTACTGGCTGGGCCCCACTGCGCAGAAGCCCGGCGGCGGCGCCGACCTGTATGTCGGCGGTGCCGAGCACGCGGTGCTGCACCTGCTGTACGCGCGGTTCTGGCACAAGGTGCTGCACGACCTGGGGCACGTCTCCTCGGTCGAGCCGTTCCACAAGCTGTTCAACCAGGGCATGATCACCGCCGACGTCTTCCGCGACGAGCGGGGCTTCCCGGTGCCCGCCGCCGAGGTCGAGGAGCGCGACGGCCAGTACATCTGGAACGGCGAGGCGGTCAAGCGCGAGGCCGGCAAGATGGGCAAGTCGCTGAAGAACGCGGTCGCGCCCGACGAGATCGCCGACGAGTACGGCGCCGACACTCTGCGCCTGTACGAGATGTCGATGGGCCCGCTGGACGTCTCCCGTCCGTGGGACACCCGCGCGGTGGTCGGCTCGTACCGCTTCCTGCAGCGGCTGTGGCGCAACATCGTCTCCGAGGCCACCGGCGAGCTGGTGGTGACGGAGGAGGAGCCCGACGAGGCGACCCTGCGCGCGCTGCACAAGGCGATCGACGGCATCCGCGGTGACATGGCCGGGCTGCGCTTCAACACGGCGGTGGCCAAGGCCATCGAGCTGAACAACTTCCTGGTCAAGCGCGGCTCGACGCCGCGTTCGGTCGCGGAGCAGATCGTGCTGATGGTCGCCCCGCTGGCCCCGCACATCGCCGAGGAGCTGTGGCGCCGGCTGGGCCACACCGAGTCGCTGACCTACACCGACTACCCGGTGGCCGACCCGGCCTACGCGGTGGACGAGGCGGTCACCTGCGTGATCCAGGTCAAGGGCAAGGTGAAGGCCCGCCTGGAGGTCTCGCCGGCCATCTCCGACGCCGAGCTGGAGGCGCTGGCACTGGCCGACCCGGCCGTGGTCGCCGCCATCGGCGACGCCCCGGTCCGCAAGGTGATCGCCCGGGCGCCGAAGCTGGTGAACATCGTCACCGGCTGACGACTGCCACCGCCTGACGTGGCGTGAGCAGGGCCGCCCCCTTCTTTCCCGGGGGCGGCCCTGCTGCGTGTCGGGGTATCCCTGAGCCGCCCCTGATCTCTTCCCGCGGAGGCCCTGATCTCTCCCTCCGGAGCCGCCGGACCGGTCCGACGGGGGAGGGCGGCGGTTACTGTGGAAGTCCTCGGTACGGTCGGCTCATCCGGAAGGTGGCTCGTGATGGACGCGCTCGGCGTGGTACTCGGTCTTGCCCTGCTGTTCGGACTGGGACTCCTGGTCGTGCTCGGGGTCGGTGCGGTCAAGGTCGCGAAGGCCGCCGCGGCCAGGATCTCGCAGGAGGAGGCGAAGGCCCGCCGGGCCTTCGAGAACACCGCGCTGAAGGCCAAGTCCTTCGCCAGGCCGGGCGCCCACGGTCAGATCTCCACCGTCCGCCTCACGCTGCGCTCCTCGCTCGACAGCACCCGCAAGGTGCTGACCACCGGCCTCGCCGAGGACTCCCAACTGGCCGAGTCGCTCCAGCTGTTGACCCGGCTGGACGCGCACGCCGCCGAACTGGACGGCGAACTGCGGACCCTGGAACTGGAGCCGGAGGCCGCCCGGGTCGCCACCAAGCTCCCGGAGCTGCGCGAGCGGGCCGACCGGATCACGCACGCGGCGGAGTCGATGCGCTGGGCGGCGCAGGACCGGATGCAGCGCTTCGCCGACGACGAGCTCTCGCGGCTCGCGGAGGAGTGCGAGAGCGAGGCGGGGGCGCTCCGGCACTGGGACTCGGCTGTTGGTGCTGCCGGTGCGGCCGCTCCGAGGGCCGAGCGTGCGGGGATCTCGGGCAAGCGCGGGGTGAGCGCCGAGGACCTGCTCGGGCTTGCCGACCTCGCGCAGCGGCTGCGCAAGCGGTCGGCCTGAGCGGTCGGCCTGAGCAGTTGGCCTGAGCGACCGGCCCACGCGGCCGACCCTGGTGTCCGTACCCGACGAGCGGGGAGTACCCTCCGGCACATGTCCCACCGCCTCGCCCTCGTCACCGACTCCACGGCCTACCTGCCGCAGCAGGCCATCGACCGGCACCGGATCACGGTGGTCCCGCTCAGTGTGGTGGTCGGCGACACGGCGCTGACCGAAGGCGTCGAGATCTCCCCGAAGGATGTCGCCGAGGCGCTCCGCGCCAAGCAGCGGGTGACCACCTCCCGTCCCAGCCCCGAGACCTTCGCCGCCGCCTACCGGGCCGCCGCCGAGGCGGGAGCCACCGGCATCGTCTCGCTGCACATCTCCGCCGAGCTGTCCGGCACCGGCGAGGCCGCCAGGCTGGCCGCCGCCGAGGCCGGTCTCCCGGTCCGGGTGGTGGACAGCCGCCTGATCGGCATGGCGCTCGGCCACTGCGTCCTGACGGCGGCTCAGGCCGTGGAGGAAGGTCTCGACCTGGACGCGGTGACCGCCGCCGCGACCGCCCGGGCGGAGCGGACCAGCGGATTCTTCTACGTGGACACCCTGGAGTACCTACGGCGGGGCGGTCGGATCGGGGCCGCACAGGCGCTGCTCGGCTCCGCGCTCTCGGTCAAGCCGCTGCTGCACCTCTCCGGCGGCCGGATCGAACCGCTGGAGAAGGTCAGGACGGCCTCCCGGGCGATCGCCCGGCTGGAGGAGATCGCGGTCGAGAAGGCGGGCACGGACGAGGTGGACATCACCGTGCACCACCTCGCCGCCGAGGACCGGGCCGAGCCGCTGGCGGACCGGCTGCGCGAGCGAGTGCCGGGGCTGCGCGAACTCTCGGTGGTGGAGGTGGGCGCGGTGATCGGTGCCCACGTCGGTCCCGGGCTGTTGGCCGTGGTGGTCGCACCGCGCTGAAACTCCCTCCTTCGAGGGACCCCGGTTGTCCACAACCCCGGTTTTTCCACAGCTTTTCCCCGCTGGGCCGGGCTGCCCGCCGGGGCTCGTAGCGTCCTCGGCATGAGAACGATGACCCCGGGCGCAGCCCGTCGCCAGGAGACCGCCGACACCGTCCGCGGGCGGCTGACCTACCTCTTCCTGACACCCGCTCAGACGGTGCCGTCAGCCGAGCCGCCCGAGCCGCCCGAGCCGGCGGAGGAGGTGCTCCCGCCGCCACCGGCTCCGGCCGTGCGCGGTCTGCTGTTCGACCGGCGGGCGGTGTTCGGCCTGTCGGTGCTGCTGCTGCTCGCGGTCGGGTACGCCGTGCAGCACTTCTGGCTGGGCCGGCCGTCGGAGGTCGCCGTCCCGGCCGCGGTGTCCTCGGCGTCGGCACCAGCCGGGTCACGTTCGGGGGCGGGGCCGCCATCGGTACGGCCGTCGGGGGCGACCGTGGTGGTCGACGTCGCGGGGAAGGTCCGGGAGCCGGGCCTGCGGACGCTGCCGAGCGGAGCCAGGGTGGCCGACGCGCTCGCGCTGGCGGGTGGTCCGTTGCCCGACACCGCCACCGACGGGCTCAACCTGGCCCGGGTGCTCACCGACGGCGAACAGGTCCTGGTCGGCAGCGGAGCCGTCGCGGGCGCCGCGCCGGGGGCCCGGGCCGGGCCGGTCCATCTCAACCAGGCCACCCAGGAGCAACTGGACGCCCTCCCCGGAGTGGGCCCGACGCTGGCTCAGCGAATCCTGCAGCACCGTCAGGAGCACGGCCCGTTCCGCTCCCTCGACCAGCTCCGTCAGATCAGCGGCGTCGGTGACCGCAAGTACGCCGAACTCCGGACGCTGCTGACGCTGTGACACCTCACCCGACGGCTCCTCGCACCGTGGCCCCCCACCCGGCTGAGCCTGCCGACCTCCGGCTGCTGGTGCCCACGGTCGTGGTCTGGGCGGTCACCGCCACCGTGCTCGGCCTCGGCGCGCAGCACCGTCCGCTGCTGCTGGGAGCGGCGGCCCTGCTCGTCGTCACCGCCCTCGTCCTGCTGCACCGTGCCCGCCCGACCGGTGCTCTGGTCGCCGCCACCCTGCTGGCCTCGGCCGCCGCGACGGTCGGCACCACCCTGCACACCGCCGACCTGTACCGGGGGCCGATCCCCGCGCTCGCCCGCTCCGAGGCCCCGCCCGCGCTCACCGTCGAACTCACCGTCACCGGTGATCCCAAGCCGCACACCTCACACTCCCGGGGCACCTCTCCCGGGCAGTCCACGCTCACCCTCGCCGCCACCGTCGACCGGGTCGGCCCGGACGTGGCCACCACGACGCCGGTCACCGTGGTGGTCCGCGCCCAGGACGTCGCGGCCTGGCGCGAGGTGATCCCGTCCACCAGGCTGCGGGTGGACGCCCGGGTGCTGCCCGCCACCGACGAGTACCGCAGCACCGCCGCCGCCCTGCTGGCGCAGGGCCCACCCCGACAGCTCGAAGCGCCCGACCGCGCCCAGCAGGTGGCCGCCCGCCTGCGGGCCGGCCTGCGGGCGGCAACCGACCACCTCGCCACCGACCCCCGGGGCCTGCTCCCGGGCCTGGTGGTCGGCGACACCACCCGACTGCCCCCGGACCTCGACCAGGCGTTCCGGGCCACCGACCTCGGGCACCTGACCGCCGTCTCCGGTGCCAATCTCGCCATCGTGCTGGCCATCCTGCTCGGCACACCCACCGGAGCGGGCGGTACGGCCCGGGGCGGCCTGGCGGCCCTGCTGGGGCTGCCACTGCGCACCACCGCCGTGGTGGGAGCCGCCCTCACGGTGGCCTTCGTGGCGGTCTGCCGTCCGGAGCCCAGCGTGCTGCGGGCCGCCGCCACCGGGCTGATCGGCCTGCTCGCGCTGGCCACCGGACGTCCCCGACGTGCTCTGCCCGCGCTCTGTTCGGCCGTCCTGCTGCTGATCCTGTTCGACCCGTACCTGGCCCGGTCCTTCGGCTTCCTGTTCTCCGTCCTCGCCACCACCGGTCTGCTCACCCTCGGTCCACGCTGGTCCGCCGCCCTGCGGGCCCGGGGCTGGCCGGAGTTCCTGGCGGCCGCCACCGGGGCCACCGCCGCCGCCCAGGCCCTCTGCGCCCCGGCCACCATCCTGCTGGCGCCCCGGATCAGCCTGGTCGCCATCCCGTGCAACCTGCTCGCCGAAGCGGCCGTCGCACCCGCCACCCTGCTCGGCTTCGCCACCCTGGCCGTCGATCCGCTCTCCCGCCCCGCCGCCCGGGTGCTGGCCGATCTGGCGGCCGTCCCCACCGGCTGGCTGGCCGCCGTGGCCCGGCACGGTGCGGACCTCCCCGGCGCCCAACTCAGCTGGCCGGGCGGCCTGGTGGGAGCCGCCCTGCTCGCGCTGGTCATCCTCGCGCTGGCCTGGTCCACCCGGGCGTTCCGCACCGCCGACCGGCTGCGACCCGTCCTCACCGCCGTCCTCACCCTGGTCCTGCTGCTCGCCGTGCTCCGCCCAGCACCCGTCACCCGGATCGCCACCGGCTGGCCGCCGCCGGACTGGCGGTTCATCATGTGCGACGTGGACCAGGGCGACATGTCCGTGCTTCCGATCGGTTCCCCCGCCGACAGCGCGATCGTGGTGGACACCGGTCCCGACCCGTTGGCCGCCGACCGCTGCCTGCGGGAACTGGGCATCACCACGGTCCCGTTGGTGATCCTGAGCCACTACCATGCGGACCACGTCGAGGGCCTGCCCGGCGTCCTGCGCGGCCGTACGGTCGGGGCCGTCCAGGTCACCACCCTCGACTCGCCGCCGGGTGAGCGGGCCAGGGTGCTGGCCTGGTCCGCCGCCGCCCACGTCCCGGTGCTCCCCGCCAGGCCGGACGAGCGGCGCAGCGCGGGCCCCGGGCTCTCCTGGCAGCTGCTCTGGCCCACCGACCCGATCGACCCGACCGCCCCCGGCGCCAACAACGCCAGCATCGCCCTGATCGCCACCGTCGGCCGACCGCCCGACGCGCTCCGGATCGCCCTGCTCGGCGACCTCGAACCGCCGGCGCAGGCGGCGCTCCGGGCCCGGCTGACCCCACCTCAGGTGGAGGTGCTCAAGGTCGCCCACCACGGTTCGGCCCACCAGGACGACGAGCTCACCAGCACCCTCCACCCCCGGCTGGCCCTGATCTCCTGCGGCCCGGAGAACCCGTACGGCCATCCCTCCCAGGCCACCATCGACCGCCTGCAGTCGCTCGGCGCGACGGTGCTGCGCACCGACCGCTCGGGGGCGATCGCGGTGCTCGGCTCACCCGGCTCGCTGCACGCCGTCGTTCAGGGGGCCGACCATCTGCCCTGAGGGCCACCGGTACACCGGCTGCCTCGGGCTCAGCGGTCGGGGTGAACCGTGGACATCCGCCGCACCAGCTCGGGGCCGACACCGCGTCAGCCCTCCTCGCGCCAGCCGTCCTGCTCCGCACTCAGCCGGTCCAGGGCGGCGAGCTGCTCCCCCGTCCAGCCGCCCTCCTCGGGCGCCTCCAGCACCACCAGCCACTGCGCGTCCTCCGCGTCGTCCTCGCCGGCCAGCGCGTCCCGGACGAGCTCGATCTCGCCCAGCTCGGGCCAGCGCGCGGAGAGCTCCTCCGTCACCTCCTCGGCGGCGTCACGATCGGGTAGGACGAGCAGTTGGCGGCTGAGGTTCATGGTCACGCACACCATTCTCCACGGGCCTCCGGAGCCGGGTCGGCGGGGCACCGTCGGTGGCACGTGCGATCCTGGTTGGCGATGGCCAGGAAGAGTGCACCCGACGTCCTGCTCGCCCCGCTGACCCTGGTGGTCGGCCAGGAGGAGCTGCTGCTCGACCGCGTGGTCGCCGCCGTGGTCGCCGCCGCCCGGGCGGCCGATCCGGACACCGACGTACGCGACCTCGCCCCCGGTGCGCTCCAGCCCGGCAGCCTGGCCGAATTGACCACGCCCTCGCTGTTCGCCGAGCGCAAGGTGATCGTGGTCCGGGCCGCACAGGACCTCTCGGCGGATTCGGTCAAGGAGCTCAGGGCCTACCTCGACACGCCCGCCGAGGAGGTCATGGTGGTGCTGGTCCACGCCGGCGGCGCCAAGGGCAAGGGCCTGCTGGACGCGGGGCGCAAGCTCGGTGCCCGCGAGGTGGCCTGCCCCAAGCTCACCAAGGCGGGCGAGAAACTGGCGTTCATCAAGGGCGAGTTCCGTACGCTGGGCCGGTCCGCCACCCCCGAGGCCTGCCAGGCGCTGCTCGACGCGCTCGGCAGCGACCTCCGCGAGCTGGCCTCGGCCTGCAGCCAGTTGACCGCCGACGTCGAGGGAGCGATCGACGAGACCGTGGTCGCCCGCTACTACGGCGGCCGCGCCGAGGCCACCGGCTTCGAGGTGGCCGACCTGGCCGTCACCGGCCGGACGGCCGAGGCGCTGGAGCGGCTGCGGTGGGCGCTGGCGGTCGGTCAGCCGCCCACCGGCATCACCTACGCGCTCGCCTCCGGCGTCCGCAGCATCGGCCGACTGGCCAGCGCCGGCCGGAACATGCGGCCCGGCGACCTGGCCCGGGAGCTGGGCATGCCGCCGTGGAAGATCGACCGGGTCAGGCAGCAGATGCGCGGCTGGACGGGCGACGGGGTCGCCACCGCCCTCACCGCGATCGCCCGGGCCGATGCCGACGTCAAGGGCGGTTCCGGCGACCCGGCCTACGCCCTGGAGCGTGCCGTGGTCGCGGTGGCCAGGGCCTCCCGCGCGGGCGCCCGCCCGCACTGACCTGAGCCTGCGCAGACCGCCCGCCCGCACTGACGGGCGCCTGCGCAGACCGCCCGCCGGTACGGGCCGGCACCCGAGGCGGGCCGTCGATGCGAGCGGGTGGTCTGCGTGAGCCGAGGGTGGTGTCAGACCTCGGCGAGGGCCTTCCAGCGGATCCGGGTGCCGCACAGTGAGACCAGTCCGGCCGAGGCCGCGACGGCGGCCATGCCCCAGACCAGGCTGCTGGCGTCCGCGATGAAGCCGATGATCGCCGGGCCGGCCAGCAGACCGACGGTACCCATCGCGGCGACCAGCGCCAGCGCGTCCGGGCCCTGGCGGGCGGCGGCCACGTAGACGCACGGGGTGATCGCCGCCGTGCCGAGACCCACGCAGGCGAAGCCGATCAGCGCTGGAACGACCCCGCCGACCAGCAGCGCGGTCGCGAGCCCGGCACCGGCCAGAGCGCTGCCCGCGACCACGATCCTGCCGTCACCCCAGCGGGCCCGCCAGCCGTCGGCGAAGATCCGGGCCAGCACCATCATCCCGGCGACCACGGCGATGCCCAGCGGCGCGACCTGGGCCGAGGCACTGACCGAGTCCTTCAGGTAGAGCGTGGACCAGTCGTTCATGGCACCTTCGGTGATGGTGCCGAAGACCATGGCCAGGCCCATCCAGGCGGTCACCCGGGTCGGCAGGGTCAGTCCAGGCCCGACAGGCTGCTCCGCCGATTCCGGCGCGGGCTGCTGATCACCCGTCAGCAGTCCGCCGCGGGTGAGTCCGATCGCCAGGAGCAGCAGTGCGGCGGCCACGCCGAAGTGCACGGTCAGCGCCGACGACAGGAGGTTGACGCCGGAGGCGACCAGCGCCGCGGTCAACGAACCGGCGCTGAAGGTGGCGTGGAACCGGGCCATCGCGGTCCGCCGGTACTCGACCTCGAGGGCAGCGCCCTGGGCGTTCATCGCGACGTTGAGGAAGCCCACCGCGACCCCGTCGAAGCAGATCACCACCAGGGTGACCGGGTAGTTCGGCGCCACGGCCAGTACTGGCAGGACCACGGCCAGCGCCAGGGCGGCCAGCAGCGACACTCGCCGCGACCCCAGCCGTTTCATCGCCACCGCCACCAGCGGGTAGGAGGCCGCTGCGCCCACGCCGCCGGCCATCAGCAGCAGCCCGAGCTGCGCCTCGGTGAGGTCGAGTTCCGCCTTCAGAGCGGGGAGCCGGGAGACCCAGGTGGCGTACTGGAACCCGAGCGAGAAGAACAGCGCGGCGATCGCCAACTGTGCTCTCCGGAACGGATCTTGAGCGCGGAGCATGGGTGAGTGAGCCTTCTTCGTCTTCGGAGGATGCGCGGCGGCGGGGGTGCTTCGTACCGGTGGCTGCCGGTCAGAGGGCCTTGGACATGTAGACCGCCTCGGTGCCGTAGCTCTCCGGCAGGGCCACCTCATGGTCGGCGGTGTAGCCGAGCCGGGCCCAGAGCACGTGGCTGCGCTGCACCGCGACCATGGAGAGCCGCTCGAAGCCCAGGGCACGCGCGGTCGCCTCGATCTGCCGGACGAAATGCGGCGTCAGCCCCCGGCCGCGCAGCTCTTCGGTGATCACGAAGTCGTGGGCGTGCAGGTTGCGCGAGGCGAAGGCCGAGGTCTCCGCCAGGCTCAGGTCGGGGCACCGGCCCGCCGGGTAGGGCAGGGCCAGCAGGTAGCCGCCGAACCGCCTTTCGTGCTCCAGCGCGAAGCAGGTGGCGGGGGAGACCGCGGCCCGTGACCGCAGTGCGACGTCCCCCTCGGAGAGGCCGCTCTCGGCGTAGGCGCGGGCCTCCAGGGCCACCAGCTGGTCCCAGTCGCGTTCCACCAGCGGACGGATCCGGATCCGGTCGTCGGGCTGCTCCAGCCCGACCGACCTGGCGGCCGCCACCAGCGGTCCCCAGGCGTCGATCAGCAGCGCGAAGGACTCGATGTCGGCCTGCGCCTCGTCCAGCAGGCGGTCCCGGAGCGGAGCCAGGTGGTCGGCGAACTCGGCGTACTTGCCGCCGAGTCGGCGGTAGCAACGGTCGACCACGTCCAGCCGGCGGACGTTCTCCGCCCGGTCCGCACCGGCGGTCTGCCGGGCGAACCCGGCGATCGTCGCGGCGTGTACGCGATGCTCTGCGTCGAGCAGCGCGGGGCCGGCCGCCTCCAGGGCGAAGTAGACGGGATGGAAGTACAGCATCGACAGCAGGAACTTCACGAACCGCAGCTGGTACGCCAGGAACCCGGCGCCGGTCCGCCGTTCCGGGGTGTAGTAGTTGACGATGTGCCGGTTGTGCACGACCGCCGGGAGCGGGGCGTGCCGGACCACGTGCAGCAGGAAGTAGTCGCTGCCGATGGTGGCGGTCGCGGGCGGCAGCGGGACGCGTTCGTAGAGCTCGCGGTCGAAGCCGATGTTGCACATGTCGATCCGCCAGATGTCGGGCACGTCCAGCACCGAGACGTCGTGGGTGAACGGATCGGTGCCGCCGCCGACGAAGGACTCCTCGACCAGGCCGTCCACCTCCTCCCGCGACCACTCGGGCGGGGCCCAGAGGCTGACCACCTCGTGGTAGACCGCAGGGTCCAGTTCGCGGATCTCGCCGACGTCCACCGACAGTTCGCCGATGAAGGAACTGCCGACCATGGAGACCGGCTTGGCCCCGTGCGCGGGGTCGAGCGCGTTCTCGGTGACGCCGACGGCCGCGTCGGTGCCCGACCTGCCGAGCGAGAGCAGCTCATGGTGGATCGGGAACACCGGTTCGCCGTCGAGGAGTTGGTAGCCGCTGTCGGAGTCCCTGCGGTGGATCGAGGCGCAGCCGAGCGCGGCGGCGATCAGGAACGCCCGGTTGGTGCAGGCGCCGTAGGAGACGGCGTCCGGCAGCATCAGGTCGAGCAGCGGCTCCGGGTCGGCCGCACCGGACCGGTCGATCACCCTGCGCAGGAAGTCGCGCTGGGCGGCCTCGTCCAGGTGGTGCGCGATCACGTCGGGTCGCACCGGCAGTTCGCCGACGGCCTTGGCGTGCTCGGTGAAGGTCGACTCGTCCGAGGAGTCGAGGATCAGCAGCCTCACCTCGACGCCGAACTGCTCGGCTGCGTAGGCGGCTTCCGCGCCGATGTCCGAAATCGTGGTGGCGCAGGCGCGGTTGGTGGGAAGGGTCAGGCAGATCCTGCGCAAGTCGGTGCTCCGGTTCACGTGGTGGGCCTCGCGCCAGTGTGCCAGCAATTGGACTAGACCAACTAGGAATTGCTGCACATCGAAGCACCCCGGGCCGCCCCCCTCAAGCCCTGGGCGGCCGCCGGGCGGAATCACCGCCGCAACACTGCCCGGACGGTCCACCCCGATCAGGCCGAAAGGGCAGCCCGTGACGGCACCGGGCCCCGCAAGCGAGGTGCGGCCCCGTCGGCCCGTCCCGCAGGCTGACGCGGAATTCCTCCGAACCTCCGAAGGAGTCCCTGCCTTGCAGGGTGTCGTCACCGTCCGGGCCCGGTCTTCCGGATGCGCTGACGGCCGGTCAGGACCGCGCTCAGATACCGGTCAGCGCGCGGAGCAGGTCCCGGCTGTCCATCAGCAGCGCCTGCCGGACGGTCTCCCGGTCGGGGGCGACGGCCTTGCCCTCCTGGTACGAGCCGGACCAGCTCAGGTAGTAGGTCAGCGCGCCGTCCCGCACGTACAGCACCTGGGTGAGGTAGTGCCAGGTCCGGTCCGAGCTGCTCCGGTCGTCCAGGTAGCCGACGTACGCCTGCTCCCCCAGGTCGGAGACCTCGGTGATCACGTACTTCCGCTGCCGGAGCCCGGACTGCTGTGCCTCGAACTCGGCCCGGGGGTTCACCTTCCGGTGCAGCTGCGCCTGCATGTAGAGCGAGGAGTACTCGGTCTCCCCGGCACTCTTCTTCAGGTACTTGCTGCAGTACATGTCGTCCAGCGCCGCGTGCCGGGTCGAGTAGTGGTACGGCGTGCCGGACTGCGCGGGGTAGAGCTGGGTGAAGCGGTTCAGCCGGGCGGTGGTGCAGAGGTCGTCGACCACCCGGTAGCTCCCGATCGCGGGTGCCGGGCCCTCCGGCAGCACCACGATGCCCGGCACGGTCAGCACCGCGACGGCCCAGATCGCCGAGGTCAGCAGCGCACTCAGCACGCCCCAGAGCAGCGGACGGTGCCGACGGGTGGTCCGGGGCGGCGGCCCGTACGGCATGGGCGTGTGGAGGCCGGGGAACACCGGACCGGTGTCCGTCGGTGCCGGCAGCTGATGCGACATCTGATGAGCCCCCAACCGGGATGCGTGCTGGCCACGTCGGACCGAACCCTATCGGTGCACACAAGGTGGCAGAGCGTGAGGCCGCACCCGCACAGACGCCGACAGGCGCCGTAGCCGGAGCTACGACGCCTGTCGTGTACCGCACCCGCGTGGCGAACGCAGGCCGCGTGCGGTACGGAGTTCTACGTCTCACGAGTTCCGGGTAGAGGGCCGGAAGGTTGACGTGAGGGGTGGTCGTCGGAGGCGGGTAGAGGGCCGCCGTGCCCGTCGACCGGGGGGCCGAACGTCAGGCCGCGACGCGCTTGGTGATCGCGGACTTCTTGTTGGCGGCCTGGTTCTTGTGGATGATGCCCTTGCTCGCGGCCTTGTCGAGCGCCTTGGAGGCGGCCTTGGCGAGCTCGGTGGCCTTCGCGGTGTCGCCGGCAGCGGCGGCCTCGCGGGCCTTGCGCAGAGCGGTCTTCAGCGAGGACTTGACGGCCTTGTTGCGCAGGCGCGCCTTCTCGTTGGTCTTGTTGCGCTTGATCTGGGACTTGATGTTCGCCACGAAAATAGCCTCAGTCTTGAGTCGAGAGTTGAACGGGTTGCGCCGGGCGCGGCAGGCTGAGAGGGCATGCCGGTGCCAGGTGCAGCGGCCAACGCTACCAAAGGCCCCACCCTCCCCCCAAACCGGAGGAGGCAGGCCCTACGCCGTGAGCAGCGCCTCGCCGTAGTGCTCGACCTCGGGGAACGGCTCGTAGAAGCGGTGCAGCAGCTCCCGCCACCGCTCGTACTCGGCCGAACGGCGGAAGCCCTCGGTGTGGTCCGCCAGGGTCTCCCACTCCACCTGGAGCAGGAAGCGCGAGCTCCGGCCCTGGTCCAGGCAGCGGCGCAGCTCCAGCGAGCGGAAGCCGCGCTGGACCGCGATCAGCGGCCTGGCCTCGGTGAACGCGGCGAGGAACTCCTGCTCCAGGCCGGGGCGGACGTCCAGCAGAGCGCTCTCCAGGATCATGGGAGTCGATCCTGCCGCACCCCGGCCGCCCAGTGGAAGAGCTGGACACCGCGCCGGTCCGGGCTCGTGGGAAGATGGCAGGAACCATTTCGATCGGACGAGACCGTCCGGTCCCGGGAAGCCGCTCGGCGCCGTCAGTGCCGAGCCGGAGCGCCCGGCCCCCGGACCAACGGAGAATCGGACCAAGGTGCCCGCGACCCCCAGCAATGTGCCAGAGCCCAGCCGTACCGACCCGGCGCTGATCCGCAACTTCTGCATCATCGCCCACATCGACCACGGCAAGTCCACCCTCGCCGACCGGATGCTCCAGATCACCGGCGTGGTGGACCCCCGGCAGATGCGCGCCCAGTACCTCGACCGGATGGACATCGAGCGCGAGCGCGGCATCACCATCAAGTCGCAGGCGGTCCGCCTCCCGTGGGCGCCGAAGACTGGTGAGAACACCGGCACGACCCACATCCTGAACATGATCGACACCCCGGGCCACGTCGACTTCACGTACGAGGTGTCCCGCTCGCTCGCCGCCTGCGAGGGCACCATCCTCGTGGTGGACGCCGCCCAGGGCATCGAGGCGCAGACCCTCGCCAACCTGTACTTGGCGTTGGAGAACGACCTCACGATCATCCCGGTGCTGAACAAGATCGACCTGCCGGCCGCCCAGCCCGAGAAGTACGCCGCCGAGCTGGCGCACATCATCGGCTGCGACCCGGAGGACGTGCTCAAGGTCAGCGCCAAGAGCGGCCTCGGCGTGCCGGAGCTGCTCGACCACGTGGTCGAGAAGATCCCGGCCCCGGTCGGCGTCAAGGACGCCCCTGCCCGTGCGATGATCTTCGACTCGGTCTACGACTCCTACCGCGGCGTGGTCACCTACGTCCGAGTGGTCGACGGCCAGCTCACCAAGCGCGAGCGGATCGCGATGATGTCCACCGGCGCGACCCACGAGCTGCTGGAGATCGGCGTCATCTCGCCCGAGCCCAAGGTCGCGGACGGCCTGGGCGTCGGCGAGGTGGGCTACATCATCACCGGTGTGAAGGACGTCCGGCAGTCCAAGGTCGGTGACACCATCACCTCGATGCACAAGGGTGCGACCGAGGCGCTGGGCGGCTACAAGGACCCGCGCCCGATGGTGTTCTCCGGCCTGTACCCGCTGGACGGTTCGGACTACCCGCTGCTCCGCGACGCGCTGGACAAGCTGCGGCTGAACGACGCCGCGCTGGTCTACGAGCCGGAGACCTCGGTCGCGCTCGGCTTCGGCTACCGCTGTGGTTTCCTCGGCCTGCTGCACCTGGAGATCATCCGGGAGCGGCTGGAGCGCGAGTTCAACCTCGACCTGATCTCCACCGCGCCGAACGTGGTCTACCGCGTGGTGATGGAGGACGGCAGCGAGCACATCGTCACCAACCCGAGCGAGTTCCCGACCGGCAAGATCGCCGAGGTGCACGAGCCGGTCGTCAAGGGCACCATCCTGGCGCCGAACGAGTTCGTCGGCGCGATCATGGAGCTCTGCCAGGGCCGCCGCGGCAACCTCCAGGGCATGGACTACCTCTCCGAGGACCGGGTGGAGCTCCGCTACACCCTGCCGCTCGCCGAGATCGTCTTCGACTTCTTCGACCACCTGAAGTCCAAGACCCGTGGCTACGGCTCCTTCGACTACGAGCCGATCGGCGAGCAGACCGCCGACCTGGTCAAGGTCGACATCCTGCTGCACGGCGACGCGGTGGACGCGTTCTCCGCGATCGTGCACAAGGACAAGGCGTACAACTACGGCGTCATGATGGCGGGCAAGCTGCAGAAGCTGATCCCCCGCCAGCAGTTCGAGGTGCCGATCCAGGCCGCGATCGGCTCCCGGGTGATCGCCCGTGAGACGGTCCGCGCGATCCGCAAGGACGTGCTCGCCAAGTGCTACGGCGGTGACATCTCGCGGAAGCGGAAGCTGCTGGAGAAGCAGAAGGAGGGCAAGAAGCGGATGAAGATGGTCGGCCGCGTGGAGGTCCCGCAGGAGGCCTTCATCGCCGCGCTGTCCACCGACGCGGACGCTCCCAAGGGCGAGAAGAAGTAGGTCGGTCACGACGAAGGGCCCGGTCCACGGACCGGGCCCTTCGTCGTGCCGTCAGCGCAGGTTCCACAGGACGCCGCTGACGATCCCGGCCTTGACCAGGCGGGCGGCGGTCCCGGTGACGGCCTTCGGCTTCATGGAGTCGTCCTTGTGGACCAGCTGGACCAGGCCGTCCTTGCGGCCCAGGCTCAGGCAGTGGATCACGTACCCGTAGCCGAACGGCCTGTCGGTGCGCCCGGTCAGCAGCTTCCCCAGATAGACGCCCATCGGCTGGGCGGTGGCGCAGCTCATCCTCAGCTCGCCGACGCCCTCGACCACCACCTGGGCGGCGTCGCCGATCACGTACACCTCGGGGTGGGAGACCGAGCGCAGGTACTGGTCCACCACCGCGCGGCCGTCGGGGGTGACGGTCAGTCCGGTCTCGGCGGCCAGCTCGCGGGGCTCCATCGAGGCGGCCCAGGCGACCAGGTCGGCGTCGAGGGTGCCCTGGTCGGTGCGGAGGCCGGCCGCGGTCACGGCGGTAACGGCCGACCGGTCGTGCACCTGGACGCCGAGCCGTCCGAACACCTTCCGGACGTGGGCCCGGCCCTTGGCCGAGAGCCAGCCGCCGACCTGGCCGGCCGCCACGATCCGGACCTGCCAGGCGGGGTGCGCCTCGGCCAGCTCGGCGGCCAGCTCGATGCCGGTCGGACCGCCGCCGACCACCGCGACGGTGCCGGGCCTCGCGGCGGTGCGCATCCGCTCGGCCAGTTCGGCGGCCCGCTCGACGGGGTAGGCGTGCTCGGCCGCGCCGGGGATGCCGTGCAGGGCGGTCCTGCTGCCCAGCGCGTACACCAGGGTGTCGTAGGTCAGCGCCTCGCCGGAGTCCAGGAAGACCTTCCGCCCGGCCAGGTCGAGTTCGGTGACCCGGGCCTGGCGGTGGGTCACCTGACGGCCCCGCACCACCTCGGCCAGCGCCGGGCGGTGCTCGGGCAGCCCGGCCGCGGTCTCGTGCTGGCGGACCCGGTGCAGGAACCGGCTCTCCGGCGCGACCAGGGTGACCCGGTGCTTCCTGCCGATCCGGGTGGCCGCCGCCAGGCCCGCGTAGCCGGCGCCGATCACGACGATGTGCTGCTGCTGAGCGGTCATCTCGTCCTCCTGCGAAGCGTGTCTGGTGCTTTCGGGAGGTGGACGAGACAGCCGGTCAGTCTGTGACAGTGAGCCGCGTCACATGGGTCAGCTTCTGCGGGTTGAGCGCCACGTACGCGGCGGCGATCCGCCCGTCGGTCACCTGGAACGCCAGCACGCCGGCGATCCGGCCCTCGGCGTCGTGCCAGGCCAGGCCCCGTTCGCCGTTCACCAGGACCGGGCTGGCGAGGTAGCCGCTGTCCGGGCCGAGCCACTTGGTGGTCAGGCCGCGCACCAGACGGGAGACCTTGTCGGCACCGAACACCGGGCGGGAGCCCGCGCTGACCACACCGCCGCCGTCGGAGTGCCAGACCACGTCCGGGTCGAGCACGGCCAGCAGAGCCTGGAGGTCACCCCTGGCGGCGGCCGCCGCGAAGGCGTCCACGGCCCGGCGGTGCGCCGCCGGATCGACCCGGCCCCGGTGGCCGCGTTCGCGGACCCGACGGCGGGCCCGGGAGGCCAGCTGCCGGGCGGCGTCCGGGGTGCGGTTCAGTGAGCCGGCGATCTCCTCGAAGCCGACCGCGAACACGTCGTGCAGCACGAAGGCGGTCCGCTCGGCCGGGGTGAGCTCCTCCAGGACGGCGAGTAGCGCCAGCGAGACCTCCTCGCCGAGCTCGGCGAGCCGGTCGGGGGCGTTCTCCTCGGCGACCAGCGGCTCGGGCAGCCACTCGCCGTAGTACGCCTCCCGGCGCACCCGGGCCGAGCCCAGCTGGTCGTAGCAGAGCCGGGTGACGACGGTGGTGAGGTAGGCGCGCGGCTCCTGGACCGTGCTCCGGTCGGTGGCGCGCCAGCGGAGCCACGCCTCCTGGAGGATGTCCTCCGCGTCGCTCACCGATCCCAGCAACCGGTACGCGACCGAGCCCAGATAGCGCCGGAGCGCCTCGAACTCGTCGACTCCTGACCTGTCGTCAATCACCCCGACACCGTAGCCGGTCAGCCTCCGGAGGCGGCGAGCAGGCGGCGGAGCAGATCGCTCAGGGTGGCGGCCTCCTCGGGGGTGAGCGCGGCGGCCAGGGTCTCCTCGTAGATCGCGACGCCGGGGCCGACGGCGCGGTCGACCAGCGCGAGACCGGCCTCGGTGAGGGTGATCCGCAGGCCCCGGCGGTCGTTCGGGTCGGGGGAGCGGCTGACCAGCCCGGCCCGCTCCAGCTTGTCCAGCCGGCCGGTCATGCCGCCGGTGGTGACCATCAGGGTGGCCGTCAGCTCGCGGGGCGAGAGCGTGTACGGCTCGCCGGAGCGGCGCAGCGTGCCCAGGACGTCGAACTCGCCCTTGCCGATGCCGTGCTGCGCGTGCACCTGGCCGAGCCGGTCGGTGATGACCCGGGAGATCCGGAAGATGCGGCCGAACACCGCCATCGCGTCGGTGGGGAGGTCGGGACGGACCCGGTTCCACTGGGCGGTGATCGCGTCCACGGGGTCGGGGCGGGGGGTGCTGTCCATGGGGAGAGTCTGCCACGAGAAAGAAGCTTGACTGCAAGTAGCTTAGTGCTAAGTTACTTACATGCTTCCGACTTCCAAAGGTGCCCTCGCCCTCACCGCGCTGGCCCCGCTCGCCTGGGGTTCCACCTACCTGGTCACCACCGAGTACCTGCCGCCCGACCGGCCGCTGCTCACCGCCACCCTCCGCGCCCTGCCCGCCGGGCTGATCCTGCTGGCCGTCACCAGGCGGCTGCCGAAGGGGAGCTGGTGGTGGAAGGTGGCGCTGCTCGGCGCGCTCAACATCGGGCTCTTCCTCGCCATGCTGTTCGTCGCGGCGTACCGCCTGCCCGGCGGAGTCGCGGGCGTGCTCGGCGCGGTGCAGCCGCTGCTCGCCGCCGGGCTGGCGCTCCCGCTGCTCGGGGAGCGGCCCGGCGGGCGGAGCCTGCTGGCCGGGCTGGCCGGAGTCTTCGGGGTCGCGTTGGTGGTCCTCAAGGCCACCGCCCGACTCGACACCATCGGCGTACTGGCCGGTCTGGCCGGAGCCGGGGTGATGGCGGTCGGCACCGTGCTGACGAAGCGCTGGGGCCGCCCCGAGGGTGTCGGCCCGCTGGCGATGACGGGCTGGCAGCTGACGGCGGGTGGGCTGCTGCTGCTTCCGGTCGCCCTCGCGGTGGAGGGCATGCCGCCCGCCCTGACCGGCACCAACCTGCTCGGCTACCTCTACCTTGCCGTCCCCAACACCCTGGTGGCGTACTGGCTCTGGTTCCGCGGCATCGGCAAGCTGCCCGCCTCCTCGGTTGCCTTCCTCGGCCTGCTCAGCCCGGTCTCGGCCACCGTCATCGGCTGGATCGCGCTCGGCCAGTCCCTGACGCCCCTTCAGCTTCTGGGCATGGCGATCGCCCTGGGCAGCACCGCCGTGGGGGCGCTGCGCTCCGGACGTCAGCCGTCAGGGGGCCGGGGAACGGCGACGGCAAGCTCGGCGGTGGCCGCCGCCCGTGTGCGTGGTTAGGCACTTCCGCCTCGCCGTCGCCGTCCCCCTCGGTCTCAGTCGACCTCGGCGACCGCCTCGCTGAACTGGGCCGCGTACAGCCGCGCGTAGGCGCCCTTCGCCGCGATCAGCTCCTCGTGCGATCCCTGCTCCACGATCGAGCCGCCCTCCATCACCAGGATCACGTCCGCGTCCCGGATGGTGGAGAGCCGGTGCGCGATCACGAAGCTGGTCCGGCCGGTCCGCAGCCGGGCCATCGCGCGCTGGATGAGCACCTCGGTCCGGGTGTCCACCGAGGAGGTGGCCTCGTCCAGCACCAGGATGGACGGCTGGGCCAGGAACGCCCGGGCGATGGTGATCAGCTGCTTCTCGCCCGCGCTGACCCCGGTGCCCTCGTCGTCGATCCGGGTGTCGTAGCCGTCCGGCAGGGTCCGTACGAAGCGGTCCACGTGGGCGGCCTTCGCGGCCTCGACCACGGCCTCCCGCGTCGCGCCCTCGGCCCCGTACGCGATGTTGTCCGCGATGGTGCCGCCGAACAGCCAGGTGTCCTGGAGGACCATGCCGATCCCGGCCCTGAGCTCCTCCCGGGACATCGCCGCGATGTCCACGCCGTCCAGGGTGATCCGGCCGCCGGTGGTCTCGTAGAACCGCATCAGCAGGTTGACCAGGGTGGTCTTGCCCGCGCCGGTCGGGCCGACGATGGCCACCGTGTGGCCGGGCTCGACCTTCAGCGACAGGTCCTCGATCAGCGGCTTCTCCGGGTCGTACCGGAACGAGACGCCGTCGAAGGAGACCAGCCCGCGCAGCTCCTCGGGCCGCTCGGGAGAGAGCGGTTCGGCCGACTGCTCGGGGGCGTCCAGGAGCTCGAAGACCCGCTCGGCGGAGGCGACACCGGACTGCACCAGGTTGGCCATGCTGGCGACCTGGGTGAGCGGCTGGCTGAACTGCCGGGAGTACTGGATGAACGCCTGCACGTCGCCGATCGACAGTGCGCCGCTGGCCACCCGCAGACCGCCGACCACCGCGACCAGCACGTAGTTGAGGTTGCCGATCAGCATCATCGCGGGCTGGATGGTGCCCGAGATGAACTGGGCCCGGAAGCTCGACGCGAACAGCGCGTCGTTCTCCTGGCGGAAGGTCTCCGCGGCCTCCTGCTGGCGGCCGAAGACCTTCACCAGGGCATGGCCGGTGTACATCTCCTCAATGTGCGCGTTGAGCGTGCCGGTGGTCTTCCACTGGGTGATGAACTGCGGCTGGGCCCGCTTGCCGACCTTGGTGGCGACCACCACCGAGAGCGGGACCGAGATCAGCGCGATCAGCGCGAGCAGCGGGGAGATCCAGAACATCATCGCCAGCACGCCGACGATGGTGAGCAGCGAGTTCACCACCTGGCCCATGGTCTGCTGCATGGACTGGCCGATGTTGTCGATGTCGTTGGTGACCCGGCTGAGCACCTCGCCGCGCGACTGCCTGTCGAAGTAACTCAGCGGCAGGCGGGACAACTTGGCCTCAACGTCCTCGCGCAGCCGGTACACCGCGCGGTTGATCGCGGAGGCGGCCAGCCTGCCCTGGAGGATGCCGAACACGGCCGAGCCGACGTACAGCAGCAGGGCCCAGAACAGCACGGTGCCGATCGCGCCGAAGTCCATCCCCTGGCCGGGGACGAAGTCGACCGCGCCGAGCACGTCGGCGACGCCGCCCCGGCCGCTCTGCCGCAGGCCGTCGAGCACCTGGGACTTGTCGATCCCGGAGGGGGTCTGCCGGCCCACCACGCCCGCGAAGATCAGGTCGGTGGCCTTGCCGAGCACCCGGGGGCCGGTCACCGCGAGGCCGATGCTGAGCACACCGAGCGTCAGCACGCCGAGGAGCAGAGGGCGTTCGGGCCGGAGCATGCCGAGCAGGCGCTTGGAGGAGTTCTTGAAGTCGAGCGACTTCTCGGTGGCCTGCCCGCCCATGAACCGGCCGGGGCCGGCCGGTCCGCGCCGTGCGGCGGCGGCCTGGGAGTTCTCCGCCTGGGGTTTCTTCGGGGTGGCCCCGTTGGCCGAGGTACTCATGCCGCCTCCTGCTCGGTGAGCTGGGAGAGCACGATCTCCCGGTATGTCGGGTTGTCGGTCATCAGCTCGTGGTGGGTGCCGCTGCCGACCACGGCGCCCTCGTCGAGCACCACGATCCGGTCGGCGTCCCGGATGGTGGAGACCCGCTGGGCCACGATCAGCACCGCCGCGTCGGCGGTCTCCTGGGCCAGCGCCTTGCGCAGCCTGGCGTCGGTCGCGTAGTCCAGTGCGGAGAACGAGTCGTCGAAGAGGTACACCTGCGGGCGGCTGACCAGAGCCCGGGCGATCGCCAGCCGTTGGCGCTGGCCGCCCGAGACGTTGGTGCCGCCCTGGGCGATCGGCGCGTCCAGGCCCTCGGCCAGCTGCTCCACGAAGTCCTTGGCCTGGGCCACCTCCAACGCGCGCCAGAGCTCCTCGTCGGTGGCGTCCGGCTTGCCGTAGCGCAGGTTGCTCGCCACCGTGCCGGAGAACAGGTACGGCTTCTGCGGGACCAGGCCGACGGTGTCGGCGATCAGCACCGGGTCGAGGTCGCGGACGTTCACGCCGCCCAGCAGCACCTGGCCGCCGGTGGCGTCGAACAGCCGGGGCACCAGGCCGAGCAGGGTGGACTTGCCGCTGCCGGTGGAGCCGATCACGGCGGTGGTCTGGCCGGGACGGGCGACCAGGTCGATGCCGCGCAGCACCGGGGCCTCGGCGCCCGGGTAGCGGAACTCAACCGCGCGCAGCTCAAGTTGACCCCGGGTCAGCAGTTTCCCGACCGGGTCGGTGGGCGGCACCACGCTGCTGTCGGTGGCCAGCACCTCCTGGATCCGCTCGGCGCAGACCTCGGCGCGCGGCACCATCATGAACATGAAGGTGGCCATCATGACGCTCATCAGGATCTGCATCAGGTAGGAGATGAAGGCGGTCAGCGCGCCGATCTCCATGCCGCCGGAGTCGATCCGGTGCGCGCCGAACCAGATCACCGCGACGCTGGAGACGTTCACCACGAACATGACGCTGGGGAACATGAAGGACAGCAGCCGGCCGACCTTGAGCGAGACGTCGGTCAGCTCGGTGTTGGCACCGGCGAAACGATCCTGTTCGTGACGGTCCTTCACGAAGGCGCGGATCACCCGGATACCGGTGATCTGCTCGCGCAGCACCCGGTTCACCGTGTCGATCCGGGTCTGCATGGTGCGGAACTGCGGCCGGAGCCGGCGCACCAGCACGGTCACCACACCGCCCAGCACCGGCACCACGACCAGCAGCAGCGCGGACAGCGGCACGTCCTGGTTGAGCGCCATCAGGATGCCGCCGAAGCACATGATCGGCGCCGCCACCATCAGGGTGAAGCCCATCAGCACCAGCATCTGGACCTGCTGGACGTCGTTGGTGGTGCGGGTGATCAGCGAGGGCGCGCCGAAGGAGTTCAGCTCCCGGGCGGAGAAGCTCTGCACCCGGTCGAAGACGGCGGCCCGGATGTCGCGGCCGATCGCCATCGCGGTCCGGGCGCCGAAGAAGACGGCGGCGACCGAGCAGAGCGCCTGGACGACGGTGACGCCGATCATCACGCCGCCGAGGGCCAGGATGTGTCCGGTGTCGCCCTTCACCACGCCGTTGTCGATGATGTCGGCGTTCAGAGCGGGAAGGTAGAGCGCTGCGATGGTCGAGACGAGCTGGAGCAGCACCAGCAGGGTGATGGGCCGGGAGTACGGGCCCAGATGAGCCCGCAGAAGTTTGATCAGCACCGTGACACTTTCGTTGTCGGCGGGGGGAGTCGCACCCCATTTTCGGGCTTCCGGCGCGCCGTGTGGGGGTTTACGGTGGCTCGACCCCGCGGTTTTGTACTGTCTTTGCACGCCGCGCCGGTCGGGGTGCCAGCTCATTTCACCCCCTTACGGATCGGCCTTCGAGCCCCTAGGCTGCTGATTGCCAGCTTGTTACTCGCTGGTTAACCAACAGCCGGTAGGCAGGCCCCCACGCCACCGCGCTCCACCCTCGGCCACCCGCCCCCCGGAGGTCCTCGTTGAGTTCCGCGCAGTCCACGATCGACCGGCGCCCGCCCTCGGTGGCCCACCTCTTCCTCAGCCGCGTCGAGGCCACCCCCAACGGTGAGGCCTACCGGTTCCCCGTCCCCGTGGACGAGCACGCGGCCGACGGCGCCCCCGGCGCCGAGCAGTGGCGCTCGCTGACCTGGGCGCAGACCGCGGAGCGGGTGGCGGCCGTGGCGGCCGGTCTGATGTCGCTCGGCATCGGCCCGGAGGACCGGGTCGCGCTCTCCTCGTCCACCCGGATCGACTGGATCGTCGCCGACCTCGGCAACATGTGCGCCGGTGCGGCGACCACCACGGTCTACCCGAGCACCAACGCCGAGGAGACCGCCTTCATCCTGGCGAACTCGGCCAGCCGCGCGATGTTCGCGGAGAACGCCGCCCAGCTGGCCAAGGTGGTCGCCCGCCGCGCCGAGCTGCCCGAGCTGCGCACCGTGATCCTGTTCGACGCCCCGACCGGCGACGAGGAGACCGGCGGCCTGGAGATCCTGTCGCTGGCGGAGCTGGAGCAGCGCGGCGCCGCGCACCTGGCCGAGCACCCGGACGCGGTCACCAAGGCGGTCGCGGCGCTCGACCGCGAGCAACTGGCCACGCTGATATACACCTCGGGCACCACCGGCCGCCCCAAGGGCGTCCGCCTGGTGCACGACTGCTGGGCGTACGAGGGCGTGGCCCAGCAGGAGAGCGGCCTGCTCCGCTCGGACGACGTGCAGTTCATGTGGCTGCCGCTGTCGCACGTGTTCGGCAAGACGCTGATCTCGGGCCAGATCGCCACCGGCCACGTGATGGCGGTGGACGGCCGGGTGGACCGGATCATCCACAACCTCCCGGTGATCCGCCCCACCATCATGGCCAGCGCGCCGCGGATCTTCGAGAAGGTCTACAACGGCATCGCGGGCAAGGCCAGGGCCGAGGGCGGCGCCAAGTACAAGATCTTCCTCTGGGCCGCGAAGGTCTCCCGGGAGTACGCCAGGACCACCCAGGCCAACCGGATCGCCACCGGGCAGAACACCGCCCCGTTCGGCCTGACGATCCAGCACAGGCTGGCCGACAAGCTGGTCTACGCGAAGATCCGGGCGGCCTTCGGCGGCCGGATGCGCGGTGCGGTCTCCGGCAGCGCCGCGCTCGCCCCCGAGATCGGGTACTTCTTCGCCGGAGCGGGCGTGCCGGTGCTGGAGGGCTACGGCCTGACCGAGACCAGTGCGGGTTCCACGGTGAACCGGCAGGAGGACTACCGGGTCGGCACCGTCGGACAGCCGCTGCCCGGCACCGAGGTCCGGATCGCCGAGGACGGTGAGATCCTGCTCAAGGGTCCCGGCGTGATGCGCGGCTACCACAACCTGCCCGAGCAGACCGAGGAGGTGCTGGAGGCCGACGGCTGGTTCCACACCGGTGACATCGGCGAGCTGGACGGCGGCTACCTGCGGATCACCGACCGCAAGAAGGACATGTTCAAGACCTCGGGCGGCAAGTACGTCGCGCCCAGCGAGGTGGAGGGCAAGTTCAAGGCGGTCTGCCCGTTCGTCAGCAACATCCTGGTGATCGGCAACGGCCGGAACTACTGCACCGCCCTGATCGGCCTGGACGAAGCGGTGATCATGCCGTGGGCCGCCGAACACGGCCTGGCGGGCCGATCCTACGCCGAGGTGGTGGCCTCCCCGGAGGTGAACCAGCTGATCGAGGGCTTCGTGCAGCGCCTCAACGGCGACCTGCAGCGTTGGCAGACGATCAAGAAGTTCACCCTGCTCCCGCGCGACCTGGACATCGAGCACGGCGAGCTGACCCCGAGCCTGAAGATCAAGCGCCCGGTGGTCGAGCGGACCTACGCCGACGCGGTGACCGAGATGTACGCGGGCACGGTCGAGGCCTGAGGGCCCGGGTCCGGTACGGCCCACCCGGGTCGTACCGGACAATGGGTGCATGCCCTCCGCACTTCCCGACGGTGAACCGCTGCCGTCCGACGGTTCACTGCCCGGCTCCGCCCTCGACGGGCTGGGCGGGCGGCCGTTCGGTTTCTACCTGCACGTGCCGTACTGCGCCAGCCGCTGCGGCTACTGCGACTTCAACACCTACACCGCGACCGAGCTGCGCTCCTCCGGCGCGGTGGCCTCGCAGGAGACGTACGCCGACAACCTGGTGGCCGAGGTCCGGCTGGCCCGGCGGGTGCTCGGTGACGTGGACCTCCCGGTCGAGACGGTCTTCCTCGGCGGCGGCACCCCGACCCTGCTGCCCGCCGGTGACCTGGTGAAGGCGCTGGCCGCGATCCGGGACGAGTTCGGCCTGGCCCCCGGCGCCGAGGTGTCCACCGAGGCCAACCCGGAGTCGGTCGACCCGGCCTACCTGGCCGAGCTGCGCGAGGGCGGCTTCAACCGGCTCTCGTTCGGCATGCAGAGCGCCAAGCCCCACGTGCTCCAGCTGCTCGACCGGCACCACACCCCCGGCCGCCCGGAGGCCTGCGTCGCCGAGGCCCGCGCGGCCGGCTTCGAACATGTCAACCTGGACCTGATCTACGGCACCCCCGGCGAGTCCGACGACGACTGGCGGGCCTCGCTGGACGCCGCGATCGGCGCCGGGCCCGACCACGTCTCCGCGTACTCGCTGATCGTCGAGGACGGCACCAAGCTGGCCGCCCGGGTCAAGCGCGGCGAGCTGCCGATGATAGACGACGACGTGCACGCCGACCGCTACCTGATCGCCGAGGAGGCGCTGAGCGCGGCCGGCTTCTCCTGGTACGAGGTGTCCAACTGGGCCATCTCCGAGGCCGGCCGGTGCCGCCACAACGAGCTCTACTGGACCGGCGCCGACTGGTGGGGTGCGGGCCCCGGCGCCCACAGCCACATCGGCGGCGTCCGCTGGTGGAACGCCAAGCACCCCGCCGCGTACGCCCAGGCGCTCGCCGAGGGACGTACCCCGGGCCAGGGCCGCGAGGTCCTCCCCGAGGAGGACCGCCGGGTCGAACGCATCCTGCTGGAGCTGCGCCTCCGCGAGGGGTGCCCGCTCTCGCTGCTCACCGCCGACGGGCTGGCCGCCGCCGAACGCGCCCTGGCCGACGGCCTCTTGGACCACGACGCGTACGCCGACGGCCGGGCCGCGCTCACGCTGCGCGGGCGGCTGCTGGCCGACGGGGTGGTCCGCGACCTGGTGGACTAGGGCCTGTCCGGACCGGGCCTAGGGCAGCGTCACGAAGTCGATCAGCTCTTCCACCCGGCCCAGCAGGGCCGGGTCGAGGTCGCGGTAGGAGTCGACCGAGGCGAGGATGCGCTTCCAAGCGGCCGGGGTGTCCTCGGGCCAGCCGAGGCGGCGGCAGACGCCGAGCTTCCACTCCTCGCCGCGGGGGACGTCGGGCCAGGCGGGGATGCCGACGCTGGCGGGCTTCACGGCGGCCCAGACGTCGATGTAGGGGTGGCCGACGACCAGCACCTCGGTGCCGGTGACCTGCTGGGCGATCCGGTGCTCCTTGGTGCCCGGCAGCAGGTGGTCGACCAGGACGCCCAGGCGGCGGCCCGGTCCGGGCGCGAACTCGGCGACGATGGCGGGGAGGTCGTCGATGCCCTCCAGGTACTCGACCACCACGCCCTCGATCCGCAGGTCGTCACCCCAGACCCGTTCGACCAGTTCGGCGTCGTGCCGTCCCTCGACGTAGATCCGGGACTCCCGGGCGACCCGGGCCCGGGCGCCGGGGACCGCGACCGACCCGGAGGCGGTCACCTTGGGGCGGGTGGGTGCCGGGGCCGCGGCGGTCGGCCGGACCAGGGTGACCACCCGGCCCTCCAGCAGGAAGCCGCGCGGCACCAGCGGGAACACCCGGTGCTTGCCGAACCGGTCCTCCAGCGTGACGGTGAATCCCTCGGCGGTCCGCTCGCAGCGCACCACCGCGCCGCAGAAGCCGGTGGCCGCCTCCTCCACCACCAGATCCCGTTCGGCCGCCACCTCGGGGGCGGGCTGCTGCCGCTTCCACGGCGGGGTCAGATCGGGGCCGTACTCCCTGCTGCGCATTCCACCGAGTCTACGAGAGCTGACCCGCCGTCACCCGGCGTAGCGGGAGCTGATCGCCAGGACGTCGGCCGCCGCTTCGCGGACGGCCTCGGCGTGCCGCAGCCGGACCGGTCCGCCCTGGTGGCCGCGGGGGCGGACGCCCCGGTCGGCGAGCAGGTAGACCACCCGCAGCGTGCGCATCGTGCTGGAGACGTACGCGGGGACCGGGCCCGGCCGCCCGGCCCGGAAGTCCTCCGCCACCGGGCCCAGCCAGTCGACCGACTGGCGTTCCGTCAGCTGGTCACGGGTCAGCACCAGGGCGATCGCGCAGCCGAGCCGGTCGTCCTCCATCGCGTAGAACACGGACCGGACGGCCGCGGAGCCCGGGCGCGGGCAGATGGCGGCCGTGTGACAGAGTGCGGCCGACTACGGATTCGGTGGGGGACAGGTGCGCACACGGCAGGCAGTGGTGGTCATGGCCGCGCTGGCGGTACTCGGCACATCGGCTTGCTCGGTGGGCCCGGCCGGCTCGGCCGGTCATCCGACGCCGTCCGCCCGGCGGTCGTTGCGGGCCGGACTGCTGACCCAGGACCGGCTGCCCCAGGGTTTCGAGCTGCTGTCGGCGCAGGTCGACTCGACGACGACCGGCGCCCCGCACCAGCCCGCCTCCACCGATTCGCTCGCGCAGATGCCGTGCTCCGAACTGGGCGTCGAGTCCTTCATGACGGTGCATGCCCCTCCCCTGGAGGACGTGGCGGTCGGCCTGCAACGGAATCCGCCCGACGAGACCGACGACGGGTGGTTCGGGCAGGAGTCGCTCGACCGGTACGCACCGGGCCGGTCGGCCGAGGTGATGGCCGCCGTCCGCGCTGCCGCTCAGCGCTGCGCCTCCTTCACCAGCACGCTCGCGGGCGGCACCCAGGTCCAGGAGACCGCGTCCGTGACGGCGGCCGGGGTGGCGGCCGACGACGGACTGGTGCTCCGCATCGTCTCGGCGTACCCCGGCGAGGCCGATCCGTTCGTCACCGAGACCGGCTTCGTGCGCGAGGGCGACGTGATCCTGATGGTGCAGCAGGTGGTGGCGCAGAAGCCGTCGTCGGGCGTGACGACCGTCCTCGCACCCGCCGTGGCGGCCTACCGCGCGGCCGCGGCCGGCTGACCGTCAGAGCCCCGGTGCGCCCCAGACCGGGAACCAGCGGGTGAGGTCCTGCTCGATCCGCAGGTCGTTGCCGAGCATCGCCTTGACCTGGAGCTCCAGCGGGTTGTCGCGCTTCTCGCCGGGGAGCGGCGCGAAGGGGTAGAAGGTGCCGCGCTTGTAGAGGTAGACCAGGCCGAGCGGGCGGTCGGCGGCGTTCCGGAAGCCGACGATGGAGCAGAGCAGCTGCGGGCCGAAGCCGTTCGCCTCCAGCTCGCTGTTGACCGCGTGCAGGTCGTTGACCAGGTCGGGGAGTTCCTCCGGGGTGTGCCGGGCGAGCAGCCAGGAGTAGCCGTACGAGTCCTGGGAGACCTCGACCGGGATGCCGCCCCGTTCGGTGTCGGCGTCCAGCAGGGCGCGGATCTGGCCGGCCACCTCGGTGAAGGCGGCACCCTCGACGGCGGCGAAGCAGACCGAGCCGAAGCCGGTGGGGCGGAAGCCGGCGGCGGCCTCCAGGGTGAGGGCGGCGGACGGTACGCCGAAGAGCTGGTCCAGGTCGGGCCGGACCGGCTTGCTGCGGCCGAAGAGCGCGTCCAGGAATCCCACGTGGGCTCCTCAGCGGCCGAGCTCGGCGGAGATCCGGCCGAGCTGCTCGAGCCGCTGCTCCAGCGACGGGTGGGTGGACATCAGCTGGCTCGCGGCCTCCCGGGCGCTCAGCGCGGGGGCGAAGTAGAAGGCGTTGTACGGCTGCGCCCGGCGCAGGTCCTCGCTCGGGATGGCGGCGATCTGGCCGGTCACCTTGGTCAGGGCGGAGGCCAGCGCACTGGGCCGCCCGGTGAGCTGGGCGGCTGCCCGGTCGGCGGCCAGCTCGCGGTAGCGGGAGAGCAGCCGGGTGAGCAGGAAGCTCGCGGCGTACACGACCATGCTGATCAGCGGAATCAGGATCATGGCGAGCGCGGCGTTGCTGTCGTTGCTGCGGCCGCGTCCGTTCATCAGGCCGCCGTACAGCGCGATCCGGGTGATCACCCCGGCCAGGACGCCGAGGAAGCCGGCGATGGTCATCACCGCCACGTCCCGGTGCGCGACGTGCGAGAGCTCGTGCGCGAGCACGCCCTCCAGCTCCGCCGGCTCCAGCCGCCGGAGCAGGCCGGTGGTGACGCAGACCACGGCGCGCTCGGGGTTGCGGCCGGTGGCGAAGGCGTTCGGCATGTCGGTGACCGTCACCGCGACCCGGGGTTTGGGCATGTCGGCCAGGGCGCACAGGCGGTCGATGGTGCCGTGCAGCTGCGGGAACTCCTCGGGGGTCACCTCGCGGGCGCCCATCGCCCGCTGGGTGATCCGGTCGCTGAACCAGAACTGGGCCACGAACAGCCCGCCGGAGATCAGCACGATCAGCGGCCAGGCGCCCCGGAGCAGCACGATCAGCAGCCCGGTGAAGCCGACGTAGAGCAGTCCGATCACGAACATCGTGGTGACCATCCGACCGGTCAGCCCGCGGTCGGGCGCGAAGCGGGAGTGCTGGCCTGACGACATGACTGCTCCTTATGTCGGCATCTGTCGCTTTCGATGCTGCCACTTGCCGGGGGCATTCGGTGGGTGGCAGGGGTTGGACACGGGGCGGACAGCGGCAAGGATCACCAGGGCGGACCGTTCCTGCCGTCGGAGTGGGGCCTTACACTGGCAGCTACTGTCCTGGCACTCTGCCCACTTGAGTGCCAGGGGCCCGGTCAGGACGGATGCGGAGACGGAGGTGCGTGGCCATGTACAGCGAGCGGCCGTTGGACGAACGCAAGCTCGCGGTGCTGCGCGCGATCGTCCAGGACTACGTCGGCACGGAGGAGCCGGTCGGCTCCAAGGCCCTCGTCGAGCGGCACAACCTCGGCGTCTCCCCCGCCACCGTGCGCAACGACATGGCGGCCCTGGAAGAGGACGGCTACATCCACCAGCCGCACACCAGCGCGGGCCGGATCCCCACCGACAAGGGGTACCGGCTGTTCGTGGACCGGCTGGCCGAGGTCAAGCCGATGACGGCCCCCGAGCGCCGGGCGATCCGGCACTTCCTGGACGGCGCGGTGGACCTGGACGACACGGTGGCCCGTACGGTCCGGCTGCTCGCGCAGCTGACCCGACAGGTCGCGGTGGTCCAGTACCCCTCGCTGTCGCGTTCGACGGTGCGTCACGTCGAGCTGGTGGCGCTGGCCCCGGCCAAGGTGATGCTGGTCCTGATCACCAACACCGGCCGGGTCGAGCAGCGGATGGTCGACTGCCCCGGGGCGGTCGGCGAGACGGTGCTGGCCGATCTGCGCGCCAAGCTCAACACCCAGGCGGTCGGCCGGCCGCTGCCCGAGGTGCCCGGTCTGCTGGAGGACCTGCCGGCGGCCTTCGAGCCCGCCGACCGGCCCACCGTCAGCACCGTGCTGGCCACCCTCTTCGAGACGCTGGCCGAGCAGAACGAGGAGCGGATCATGCTGGCCGGCACGGCCAACCTGACCCGCTTCGGCCACGACTTCCCGCTCACCATCCAGCCGGTGCTGGAGGCCCTGGAGGAGCAGGTCGTCCTGCTCCGTCTCCTGGGTGAGACGGCGGACGCGGGGATGACGGTCCGGATCGGCCACGAGAACGCCTACGAGGGGCTCAATTCCACCTCCGTGGTCTCGGTCGGTTACGGTTCGGGCGATCAGAGTGTCGCGAAGCTGGGTGTGATCGGACCGACCCGGATGGACTACCCGGGCACAATGGGGGCGGTGCGAGCGGTGGCACGGTACGTGGGTCAGATCCTGGCCGAGTCCTAACAGAGCACTGTCAGACCAGTCGCAGCACTTCTAGAGGCGGAACAAGCGGAGCATTTGGTGGCCACGGACTACTACGCGGTACTCGGCGTCCGACGGGATGCGGGGCAGGACGAGATCAAGAAGGCGTTCCGGCGCCTTGCCCGCGAACTGCACCCGGACGTCAACCCGGACCCCAAGACGCAGGAGCGGTTCAAAGAGATCAACGCCGCCTACGAGGTGCTCTCCGACCCGGCCAAGCGCCAGGTCTACGACCTCGGTGGCGACCCGCTGTCGCCCAACGGCGGCGGTGGCGCGGGCGGCTTCGGGGCCGGCGCGGCGGGCTTCGGCTTCTCCGACATCATGGACGCGTTCTTCGGCGCGGCCTCGGGTCAGCGCGGCCCGCGCTCGCGCACCCGTCGCGGCCAGGACGCGATGATCCGGCTGGAGATCACCCTGGAGGAGGCCGCGTTCGGCACCACCAAGGAACTCCAGGTGGACACCGCCGTCACCTGCACCACCTGCTCCGGCGAGGGTGCCGCCCCCGGCACCTCGGCGCAGACCTGCGACATGTGTCGCGGCAAGGGCGAGGTCTCCCAGGTCACCCGGTCCTTCCTGGGCCAGGTCATGACCTCCCGCCCCTGCCCGCAGTGCCAGGGCTTCGGCACCGTGGTCCCGACCCCGTGCCCCGAGTGCGCGGGCGACGGCCGGGTCAGGGCCCGTCGCACCCTCACGGTCAAGATCCCGGCCGGTGTCGACAACGGCACCCGGATCCAGCTCGCGGGCGAGGGCGAGGTCGGCCCCGGCGGCGGCCCCGCCGGTGACCTGTACGTCGAGATCGCCGAGACCAGCCACCCGACCTTCCAGCGGCGCGGGGACGACCTGCACTGCACGGTCACCATCCCGATGACGGCGGCCTCGCTCGGCACGCAGGTGCCGCTGCAGACCCTGGACGGCCTGGAGGAGGTCGACATCCGGCCCGGCACCCAGTCCGGCCAGTCGATCCCGCTGCACGGCCGGGGCATCACGCATCTGCGCGGCGGCGGCCGGGGCGACCTGATAGTGCACGTCGAGGTGCAGACCCCCACCAAGCTCGACCCCGAGCAGGAGGACCTGCTGCGCCGCCTCGCGGTGCTGCGCGGCGAGGAGCGGCCCTCCGGGACGTTCGCACCGGGCCAGCAGGGGCTGTTCTCCCGCCTGAAGGACGCGTTCAACGGTCGCTGAGGCGGCCCCGGTTACCAGGTAAGGCAGACGCATGACCGCCCCCGTGTTCGTCGTGGAGACCGACCGTCTCGCCGGGGCCGCCCCCGGTGGGGTGGTCCGGCTGGACGGGCCCGAGGGGCGGCATGCCGCCGCCGTGAAGCGGCTGGAGCCCGGCGAGGCGCTCACTCTGGCGGACGGGCACGGCCTCGGCGTCGAGGGCACCGTGGCGGCCGTGCACGGCAAGGACGCGCTGGACGTCACCGTGCTGAGCGTCCGTCAGGAGCCGGAGCCCGCACCGCGGATCATCATCGTCCAGGCGCTCCCCAAGGGCGACCGGGGCGAGCTCGCGGTGGAGACCATGACCGAGGTCGGGGTCGACGTGGTGATCCCCTGGGCCGCCTCCCGCTGCATCACCCAGTGGAAGGGCGACCGGGGCGCCAAGGCGCTCGCCAAGTGGCGGGCCACCGCCCGGGAGGCGGGCAAGCAGTCCCGGCGTCTCCGGTTTCCCGAGGTCCGGGAGCTGATGACGACGCGTCAGCTGACGCCGGTGCTGGCCTCGGCGGCGTTCGCGGCCGTCCTGCACGAGGAGGGCTCCGTCCCGCTCGCCACCGCCCCGCTGCCCGGGGCCGGCGACCTGGTCCTGATCGTCGGCCCCGAGGGCGGCGTCTCCCCGGACGAGATCGCCGCCTTCGCCGAAGCCGGGGCCACCCCGCACCGGCTCGGCCCCTCCGTCCTGCGGACCTCCACCGCCGGGGTGGCGGCCGGCGCCCTGCTGCTGGGGCGCACCAACCGCTGGGGCTGAGACCGACCGGCCAAAACCCGGGCTCCGTTCGCGGGGATGCGTTTAGGGTGACGCCGTGACGACCTCTGCGAGCGCGTATCTGCGCCATCCCCACCTGCACGGCGACCTGGTGACCTTCGTCGCCGAGGACGACATCTGGCTCGCCCCGCTGGACGGCGGACGGGCCTGGCGGCTGACCGCCGATCAGGTGCCGGTCAGCCACCCGAGGTTCGCGCCGGACGGGCGGCACGTGGCCTGGACCTCGACCCGGGACGGTGCGCCGGAGATCCACGTGGCGCCCACCGGGGGCGGCCAGTCCCGCCGGCTGACGTACTGGGGTGCGCCGAGGACCAGGCTGCGCGGCTGGACCAGGGACGGCCGTCCGATCGCGGTCTCCAGCGCCGGGCAGGCGACCTCGCGCCGCAGTTGGGCGTTCGCGATCCCGCTGGACGGCGGCGAGCCGGTCAGGCTGCCGTACGGGCCGATCGGCGGCCTGGCGCAGGATCCGGACGGCGAGCGGACGCTGCTGCTGGCCCCGCTGGGCACCGAGCCCGCGTACTGGAAGCGGTACCGGGGCGGCACGACGGGGAAGCTGTGGATCGGTGCGCGCGAGTTCGAGCGGGTGCACGCCGGGCTGGCCGGCAACATCGACTCGCCGCTCTGGGTCGGGGACCGGATCGCCTTCCTCTCCGACCACGAGGGCGTCGGGCAGCTGTACTCCAGCCTTCCCGACGGCACCGACCTGCGGCGGCACGGCGACGGGGCCCCCTACGATCAGGGCTTCTATGCCAGGAACGCCACCACCGACGGCACCCGGATCGTCTGGCACAGCGCCGGCGACCTGTGGATCCTGGACGACCTGGCGGGCGCCGCACCGCGCCGCCTGGAGATCGTGCTCGCGGGCCCCCGGACGGGCCGTCAGCCCCGGCCGACCCCGGCCGCCGGGCAGCTGGAGACGGTGACGCCGGACCGGACCGGCCGGGCCAGCGCGGTCGTGGTGCGCGGCAGCGTGCACTGGCTGACCCACCAGGAGGGCCCGGCCCGGGTGCTCGCCGAGACCCCGGGCGTCCGCCACCGGCTGGCCCGGATCGTGCCGGGGCAGGACGGCGGCCAGGGCGTGGTGTGGATCACCGACGCCGAGGGCGACGACGCGGTGGAGTACGCCCCCGCCGTGCTCGGCACCGAGCGCCGCCGGTTCGCCGCCGGGCAGCTCGGCCGGGTCCTCGGCCTGGCGGTCTCGCCGGACGGCGGGACACTGGCGCTGGCCTCGCACGACGGCCGGGTGCTGCTGCTCACGCTCGCCGACGGCACACTGCACCAGCTGACCAGGAGCGGCCACGGCGAGGTGTCCGGCCTGGCCTTCTCGCCGGACTCGCGGTGGCTGGCCTGGTCGCAGCCGGCCCTGAACGCGGAGTCGCTGCGCCAGATCATGCTGGCCGACCTGACGGACCGTACGGTCGCCGAGGCGACCCCGCAGCGCTTCGTGGACTACTCGCCCGCGTTCACGGCGGACGGCAGGCACCTGGCCTTCCTGTCGGTGCGAAACTTCGACCCGGTCTACGACGCGCACGTCTTCGACCTGTCCTTCCCGACCGGTGCCCGGCCGTTCCTGATCACGCTGGCCGCCGACACCCCGTCACCGTTCGGCCCGCAGCGGGCCGGGCGCCCGCTCGGCGGCGAGGACGAGGAGCCGAAGAAGAAGGACGAGGAGACGGCCGAGGAGAGCACCGTCCCCCAGACCCGGGTGGACCTGGACGGCATCGCCGACCGGATCATCCCGTTCCCGGTCGAGGGCGGCCAGTTCGGCAGCCTGCGGGCGGCCAAGGACGGCGTGCTGTGGACCAGGCACCCGCTGCTGGGCATGCTCGGCGACAACGCCGCCTCGCTGGAGGACGACCACCCCCGGCCGGCGCTGGAGCGCTTCGACTTCAAGAAGCTCAAGGCCGAGCAGCTGGTCGAGGACCTGGACGACTTCCGGGTCAGCGGCGACGGCAGCCGGATCGCGGTGCTCGACGAGGGCGGTCTGCGGATCCTCCCGGCGGACCACAAGGCCGGGGACGACGACGACCTGACGGTCGATCTGGACCGGATCAGGGCCACCGTCGACCCGGCCGCCGAGTGGCGGCAGATGTTCGACGAGAACGGCCGCCTGATGCGGGACAACTTCTGGCGGGCCGACCTCGGCGGCTTCGACTGGGCCGGTGCGCTGGCCAGGTACCGGCCGCTGGTCGAGCGGGCGGGCACCCACGACGACCTGGTGGACGTGCTCTGGGAGACGGTCGGCGAGCTGGGCACCTCGCACGCGTACGTGATGCCGCCCGGGCGGGGCACCGAGGCGGCGCGCCGGCAGGGCCTGCTCGGGGCCGACCTGGTGCGGGACGGCGAGGTCTGGCGGGTGGCCAGGGTACTGCCGGGCGAGTCCTCCGACCCGCGGGCCCGCTCGCCGCTGGCCGCGCCCGGCGCGGCCGTCCGGGCCGGGGACGCGATCCTGGCGGTGAACGGCCGCCCGGTGGACCCGGTGACCGGCCCGGCCCCGCTGCTCGCGGGCACGGCGGGCCAGCCGATCGAGCTGACCGTGACCGGCAAGGACGGGGCCGAGCGCCACCCGGTGATCGTCCCGCTGGCCGACGAGGAGGCGCTGCGCTACCACGACTGGGTGGCCGGCCGCCGGGCGGCGGTCCGGGAGCTGTCCGCCGGGCGGCTCGGCTACCTGCACATCCCGGACATGCAGAGCGTGGGCTGGGCCCAGCTGCACCGGGACCTGCGGGTCGAGATGGCCAAGGAGGGCGTGCTGGTCGACCTCAGGGAGAACCGGGGCGGCCACACCTCGCAGCTGATCATCGAGAAGCTCAGCCGGCGGATCGTCGGCTGGGACCTCGGCCGCGACCTGGACGGCGCCGCCCCGTACCCGGCGGACGCCCCGCGCGGTCCGGTGGTCGCGCTGGCCGACGAGTTCTCCGGCTCGGACGGCGACATCGTGAACGCCGCCATCCAGGCCCTGAAGATCGGCCCGGTGGTCGGCACCAGGACCTGGGGCGGCGTGATCGGCATCGACGGCAAGTACAGCCTGGTCGACGGGACCGGCGTCACCCAGCCCAAGTACGCCTTCTGGCTGGAGGGTTACGGCTGGGGCGTGGAGAACCACGGCATCGACCCGGATGTCGAGGTGGTGATCGCCCCGCACCAGTGGGCCGCCGGCGAGGACCCGCAGCTCGCCGAGGGCGTCCGGCTCGCGCTGGCCGCCCTGGCGGGGACCCCGGCCAAGACCGGACCCGGGCTGGCGGAGCCGCAGCTGTAGCACCGTCAGGAGGCGGCTGGTCACGTGCCGTGGGCCGGTACGTGACCAGCCGCCTCCGTTAGGCTGCGGCGGGTAGGGACGATCACCGCGTGAAGGAGACCGAGATGGCCGGCGAGCCGCAGTCCGACTGCCTGTTCTGCAAGATCGTGGCGGGCGAGATCCCCGCGACCGTGGTCCGGAAGAGCGCGCGCACGCTGGCCTTCCGGGACATCAACCCGCAGGCGCCGACGCACGTCCTGGTGATCCCGCACGCGCACTACCCGAACGCCGCCGCGCTGGCCGCCGCCGAGCCGGCGATCGCGGGCGAACTGCTCGCCGAGGCGGGGGAGGTGGCCCGTGAGGAGGGTCTGACCGACTACCGGCTGATCTTCAACACGGGGGCCGGCGCGGGCCAGACCGTCTTCCACGCCCACGTCCACCTGCTCGGCGGGACGAAGCTGCACGAGGGCCTGGTCTGATCCGGTGTCACAGCGCGAACTCGTCGTCCTCGGCACCGCCAGCCAGGTGCCCACCCGGCACCGGAACCACAACGGCTACCTGCTCCGCTGGGACGGCGAGGGCCTGCTCTTCGACCCCGGTGAGGGGACGCAGCGCCAGATGCTGCACGCCGGGGTCTCGGCCACCCAGCTGACCCGGATCGCGGTCACCCACTTCCACGGCGACCACTCGCTCGGCCTGGCCGGGGTGATCCAGCGGATCAACCTGGACCGGGTCCCGCACCCGGTGGACGCCTACTACCCGGCCAGCGGTCAGGTGTTCTTCGACCGGCTCCGGCAGGCCACCGCCTTCCATGAGACCGCCGAGCTGCGCCCGCACCCGGTCGAGGGCCCTGGCCCGCTGCCCGCGCCGGGCGCCCCGTTCGAACTGGCGGCGGTCCGGCTCTCGCACCCGGTGGACTCCTTCGGCTACCGGCTCACCGAGCCGGACTCGACCCGGCTGCTGCCCGCGCGGCTGGCCGAGCACGGGCTGTGCGGCCCGGCCGTCGGGCAGCTCCAGCGGGACGGCCGGATCGAGCTGGCCGACGGCCGGGTCATCACCCTGGCCGAGGTCAGCGAGGTCCGCCCGGGCCAGCGGTTCGCCTTGGTGATGGACACCCGGCTCTGCGACGGCGTCGGCGAACTGGCCGAGGGCGCCGACCTGCTGGTGATCGAGGCGACCTTCCTGGAGAGCGAGGCGCAGCTCGCCGAGGACCACGGCCACCTGACCGCCGCCCAGGCCGCCAGGGCCGCCGCCGAGGCGGGGGTGCAGACGCTGGTGCTGACCCACTTCTCGCAGCGCTACCCGGATCTGGACGGACACCTGGCCGAGGCCAGGAAGTACTTCGACGGCGAGCTGGTGGTGGCGGAGGACCTGGTTCGCGTCCCGGTGCCGCCGCGCCGGGCCGTGTAGCACAGCCCGGTGCCGCCGCGGCTCTGACCGAAAAGCAGTCGCGTCCGGGGCGCAACTCCCGGACCATCGAACTCCGTCGCCCCGGCGGCGGGCCGCACCGCCGCAACGGTCCACCGCGCGGCGTACCCTGGTGACCCCGGAGAGACCGAGCGGCACCCGAGACGGATGGGATGAGGCAGGCCACAGCGCCGACCCATGACTGAGACACCGCAGACCCGTGCCAATGGACAGCAGCGTCCCGACGGGGACGCCACCACCGCCAGGTTCACCATCCCCGAGAAGCATCCGATGGTCACCCTGCTCGGTGCCACCGACTCCCTGCTCCGGGTCATCGAGGAGGGGTTCCCGACCGCCGACATCCACGTCCGCGGCAACGAGGTGACCGCCACCGGCGCCCGCGCCGAGGTGGCGATGGTCCAGGAGCTGTTCAACGAGATGATGCTGGTGCTGCGCACCGGCCAACCCCTGACGGAGGACGCCGTGGAGCGTTCCATCGCCATGCTCAGGAGCGCCGTCGACGACCCGGCCCACCCGGCCCCGTCCGAGGTCTTCACCGCGAACATCCTGTCCAACCGGGGCCGCACCATCCGCCCCAAGACCCTCAACCAGCAGCGCTACGTCGACGCGATCGACAAGCACACCATCGTCTTCGGCCTCGGCCCGGCCGGTACCGGCAAGACGTACCTGGCGATGGCCAAGGCCGTCCAGGCGCTGCAGGCCAAGGAGGTCAACCGGATCATCCTGACCCGGCCGGCCGTCGAGGCGGGGGAGCGGCTGGGCTTCCTGCCCGGCACCCTGTACGAGAAGATCGACCCGTACCTGCGCCCGCTCTACGACGCGCTGCACGACATGATGGACCCGGACTCGATCCCCCGGCTGATGGCCGCGGGCACCATCGAGGTCGCCCCGCTCGCGTACATGCGCGGCCGGACCCTGAACGACGCCTTCATCATCCTGGACGAGGCGCAGAACACCTCGCCCGAGCAGATGAAGATGTTCCTGACCCGGCTCGGCTTCAACTCCCGCGTCGTGGTCACCGGTGACACCAGCCAGATCGACCTGCCGGGTGGCACCCGTTCCGGGCTCAAGGTGGTCCAGGAGATCCTGGCGGACGTCCCGGACATCAACTTCTCCGTGCTCACCAGCACCGACGTGGTCCGGCACAAGCTGGTCGGCCGGATCGTCGACGCCTACGAGCGCTGGGACGCGCTGCAGGAGACCGACGCACCCGCCGTACCCCGTAAGCCCGTTCAGCGGAAGGGCGCCCGTGCCCCCCGCCAGTCCCATCACACCGAAAGCTGAGTACCGACCCCGACATGTCGATCGACATCGCGAACGAGTCCGACTGGGAGGTTGACGAGGAGTCAATCCTCGACGTCGCCCGCTACGCCCTCGACCAGATGCGGATCCACCCGCAGGCCGAGCTCTCCGTCATCCTGGTGGACAGCGCCCAGATGGAAGAACTGCACATCCAGTGGATGGACCTGCCCGGTCCGACCGACGTGATGTCCTTCCCGATGGACGAGCTGCGCCCGGGCAAGGAGGGCGAGGAGCTCCCGCAGGGGCTGCTCGGCGACATCGTGCTCTGCCCCGAGGTGGCGAAGCGGCAGGGCGAGGAGGCCCCCTCGAAGCACTCCGTGGACGACGAGCTCCAGCTGCTCACCGTCCACGGGGTGCTGCACGTCCTCGGCTACGACCACGAGGAGCCGGAGGAGAAGGAGGTCATGTTCGGCCTCCAGAAGCGGATCCTGGACGACTGGCGGGCCGGCCGCGGCCTCTCGGGGATCTCCCCGGCGCCGACCACCCACTGAGGTCGGGTCCTGTCTTTCGGAGTACGCCGGGCGGGCGCCGCCAGGGCACGCACCTCGTCGGCTTGTCGTCAGTCGCCGATGCTCCGCATGGACTTCCTCCTCCGCACCGACGATGCACGCACCCTGACGACGCCCGCTGATCCGACGCGATCCGAAAGACAGGACCCGGCCCTCCGTGAGTGGTGACAGTACGAGCTTCCTGATCGGAGCTCTCCTGCTGGTCGGTTTCGGCTGGCTGGCCGCCTGCGCGGAGGCCGGGATCTCCCGGATCTCCCGGTTCCGTGCCGAGGAGGCCGTCCGGGCCGGGCGGCGCGGCGCCGACCGGCTGCTGACCCTGGCCAGCGACCCGATCCGCTACCTGAACCTGGCCACCCTGATCCGGGTGTCCTGCGAGATGGCCGCGGCCGTCCTGGTCACCGTGGTCTGCGTGCGCAGCCTGCACCAGACCTGGGAGGCCGTGCTGCTGGCGATCGGGGTGATGGTGCTGGTCTCGTTCGTCGCGGTCGGCGTCTCGCCCCGCACCATCGGTCGCCAGCACCCGTTGACCACGGTGACCGCCGCCTCCTTCGTGCTGCTGCCGCTGGCCCGGGTGCTCGGCCCGATCCCGCGGCTGCTGATCCTGCTCGGCAACGCGCTCACCCCCGGCAAGGGCTACCGCGAGGGGCCGTTCGCCTCCGAGGCCGAGCTGCGGGCGCTGGTCGACCTGGCCGAGAAGGACGACCTGATCGAGGACGAGGAGCGCCGGATGGTGCACTCGGTCTTCGAGCTCGGCGACACCATCGTCCGCGAGGTGATGGTGCCGCGGACCGACCTGGTGATGATCGAGCGTCACAAGACGGTCCGTCAGGCGCTCACCCTGGCGCTCCGCTCCGGCTTCTCCCGGATACCGGTGGTCGGGGACAACGAGGACGACGTGGTGGGCATCGTCTACCTCAAGGACCTGGTCAGGCGCACCCACATCAACCGGGACGCCGAGTCGGAGCCGGTCTCGTCGGTGCTGCGCCCGGCGGTCTTCATCCCGGACTCCAAGCCTGCGGCGGACCTGCTGCGCGAGATGCAGAAGATGCGCTCGCACGTGGCCATCGTGATCGACGAGTACGGCGGCACCGCCGGTCTGGTCACCATCGAGGACATCCTGGAGGAGATCGTCGGCGAGATCACCGACGAGTACGACCGGGAGCTCCCGCCGGTCGAGGACCTGGGCGACGGCTCGTACCGGATCACCGCCCGGCTGCTGGTCGAGGACCTCGGCGAGCTGTTCGGGCTCGAGCTGGAGGACGAGGACGTGGAGACCGTCGGTGGTCTGCTCGCCAAGCACCTCGGCCGGGTGCCTATCCCCGGCTCCTCCTGCGACCTGCCGGTGCCCGAGGACGCGCACACCGACCTGACCGCGATCCGGCTCACCGCCGAGAGCGCGGCCGGGCGGCGGAACCGGATCGGCACCGTCCTGGTCGCCCCGGTCCGGGGCGAGGACGAGCCGGCAGCCGGCGGCCCGCCCGAGGAGTAGCGCCCGGCGGCTATCCGGCCGCCCGGACCTTCGAGGGACGGGCGGCCGGAATCGGCCACGGTGATCGAAAAGCGGTCACCCGGAACAGCTGACGGGTCGTCAGGAGTTGAGGGGTAAGGGTTCTCTGCCTACCCGCCCCCCCTCCGAGGAGATGTGATGACTACCCGCACCCTGGGTGCCCTCAGTACCGCCCCGATCGGCTTCGGGGCGATGGTGCTCTCGCCCGGCATGTACGGCGAGATCGACGACGATCGCGGTGAGCGGGCGGTGCGCGCCGCGCTGGACAGCGGGGTGACGCTGATCGACACCTCGGACGGCTACGGCGCCGACGGCCACAACGAGCGGCTGATCGGCCGGGCGATCGCCGGGCGGCGGGACGAGGTGGTGATCGCCACCAAGTTCGGCTTCCGGATACCCGAGGGGGCCGAGGCGCACCGCTTCCCGGTCACCTACGCCTTCGGCGAGCTGGCCGTGAACGCCGAACCCAAGTACGTCCGGGGCTACGCCGAGCAGTCGCTGCGCAACCTCGGTACCGACGTGATCGACCTGTACTACCCGCACTTCCCTGACCCGCAGGTCCCGCTGGCCGACACCGTCGGGGCGGTCGCCGAACTGGTCGGGGACGGGCTGGTCCGCCACCTCGGGCTCTCCAACGTCACCGCCGCGCAGCTGCGCGAGGCGTACGCGGTGCACCCGGTGGCCGCGGTCCAGGTGCAGTGGTCGATGTGGCAGCCGGTGGAGCCGGAGCTGCTGGCCGCCGCCCGTGAGCTGGGCGTCGGCCTGGTGGCCTGGAGCCCGCTCGGCGGCGGGTTCCTGACCGGTACGGTGCAGCAGCTGGCCGAGGGCGACTTCCGGCAGCACCTGGAGCGCTTCGACCAGGCCAACCTGCGGGCCAACAACGACCGCTACGCGCCGATCCGGGCGATCGCCGCCGAGCTGGGCCTGACGCCGGGCCGGCTGGCGCTGGCCTGGCTGCTGCACCAGGACGACCACGTGGTGCCGATCCCGGGCAGCCGGACGCCCGGGCACATCGAGGACAACACCGGGGCGGCCGCCGTCTCCCTGTCGGCGGCCGACCTGGCCCGGGTCGACGCGGCACTGGCCGACTTCGCCCCGGCCGGGCGCGGCGGTCTGCTGGAGGACGCCGCCGGGGCCTGACGGTCCGCGGCCCGGGCGGCCGCCTATGCTCGGCGGCATGACTGAGCCGACTGAGCTGGACGCCGAGGACAAGAAGATCATCACGCTGGCCCGCTCGGCCCGCGCCCGCAACGGCGTGGCCGAGGGGGCGGCGGTCCGGGACGAGACCGGACGGACGTACGTGGCGGGCACCGTGGCGCTCCCCTCGCTGGAGCTGAGCGCACTGCGGACGGCCGTCGCGATGGCCGTGGCGAGCGGCGCCAAGGGCCTGGAGGCGGCCGCCGTGGTCACCGAGGAACCGGCGCCCTCCGAGGCCGACCTGGCCGCCGTACGGGATCTCGGCGGCCCCGCTGCGCCGGTGCACCTGGCCGGGCCGGACGGCGTCCTGCGGCAGAGCTTCTGAGACGCCGTACCCCGTCGGGCTCGGCGGTCGATAATCTGACCGGCATGGGTGCGTTCGCGTTCTTCGCCGGGGTGTTGCTGAGCCTGATGGGGTTGGGGCGGTGGCGCGAGACCGGGTCGCCGTACTGGCTGGTCGGCTCGCTGGTGCTGTTCCTGCTGGTGCTGGTGGGCGCGCTCACCGGGAAGAAGAAGACCGGGTGACCGATCCCGCTCGGTGGATCAGGGAGAATGGTCGGCATGACTGCCCCTTCCTCCCCGTACCGCTCTGGGTTCGCCTGCTTCGTCGGCCGTCCCAACGCCGGCAAGTCGACCCTGACCAACGCTCTGGTCGGGACGAAGGTCGCGATCACCTCGGACCGTCCGCAGACCACCCGCCACACCGTCCGCGGCATCGTGCACCGGCCCGACTCCCAGCTCGTCCTGGTCGACACCCCCGGGCTGCACAAGCCGCGCACGCTGCTCGGTGAGCGCCTCAACGACCTGGTCCGCTCCACCTGGGCCGAGGTCGACGTGATCGGCTTCTGCCTGCCCGCCGACCAGAAGCTCGGCCCCGGCGACAAGTTCATCGTCAAGGAACTCGCCGAGATCAGGAAGACCCCCAAGGTGGCCATCGTCACCAAGACCGACCTGGTCGACTCCAAGAAGCTGGCCGAACAGCTCCTCGCCGTCCAGCAGCTGGCCCAGGAGCTCGGCTTCGAGTGGGCCGAGATCATCCCGGTCTCGGCCGTCGGCGACCAGCAGGTCGAGCTGGTCGGCGACCTGATCACCAAGCTGCTCCCCGAGGGCCAGCCGCTCTACCCCGACGGCGACCTGACGGACGAGCCGGAGCTGGTGATGGTCGCCGAGTTGATCCGCGAAGCCGCCCTGGAGGGCGTCCGGGACGAACTCCCGCACTCGCTGGCCGTGGTCGTCGAGGAGATGATCCCGCGCGAGGGCCGCCCGGCCGACCGCCCGCTGCTCGACATCCACGCCAACGTCTACATCGAGCGCCAGAGCCAGAAGGCCATCGTCATCGGAGCGAAGGGCGCCCGGCTCAAGCACGTCGGCACGACGGCGCGCAAGCACATCGAGGCGCTGCTCGGCACGCCGGTCTACCTCGACCTGCACGTCAAGGTCGCGAAGGACTGGCAGCGGGACCCGAAGCAGCTGCGCAAGCTGGGGTTCTGACCCTCAGACGGCGAACCGGAGCACCCTGGCCGGGGTGACCCGGATGATCAGCCGCTCCTCGTCGGGCTCAGCCAGCGGCGGGTCGGTGCCCAGGTAGCGGTGCGAGAGCTCGTACGGCAGCTGGCGGTCGGGGTCGGGGAGCAGCTCGGCGGTGCCGCGCAGTTCGACCGAGGAGTACGGGTTGGCCAGGTCGTAGACCGAGACACTGATCCGGGGGTCGCGGGCCAGGTTGCGGGCCTTCTGGCGGCCCGCGGTGGTGGAGAGCAGGACGGTGTCGCCCTGGCGCTTCAGCCACATCACCGAGGACTGCGGGCCGCCGTCCGGGTTCAGCGTGGTGACGGTGGCGAAGTTCCGGGCGTCCAGCAGGGCGCGGACGGCGGGGTCGAGGGTCGGGGTGCTCATCGGGACGGCTCCTCTTCGGGTGGGGGTAAGACCGGGGCCGGCTCAGACCGGGGCGGGTACAACGGCCCGGGCCGGACGACGCAGGACGGTGGCGGCGATCAGGAAGGCGACCACCAGCAGGCCGGTGCCGAGCCCGAATGCGAGCCGGAAGCCGTCGGTCAGGGCGGCCTGAGCTGACGCGCCGTCGGCGAGCAGCACGTGGGTGCGGTGGCCGGCCAGGGTGGCCAGGACGGCCACGCCGAGGGCGCCGCCGACCTGTTGGGTGGTGTTGAAGAGGCCGGAGCTGACGCCCGCGTCCTCGGGGCTCGCCTCGGCCATGGCGAGCGAGGTGAGGGCGGAGACGGCCAGGCCGAAGCCGCCCGCGAGCAGCATGGTGGGGAGCAGGTGGACGGGGTACGAGGCGTCCACCGGGAGGTTGGTCAGCAGGCCGATGGCAGCCACCAGCAGGGCCAACCCGCCGAGCAGGACGGCCCGTTCACCGAACCGGGCGGTCAGCCGGGCGGACAGGAAGAGCGAGACCGCGCCGATGGTCAGGGCGGCCGGGAGCATGGCGAAGCCGGTGGCTGCGGCGCCGTACCCGAGCACGTTCTGCAGGTAGAGCGCGATCAGCACCTGGAAGCCGAACAGTGCGGAGACCATCAGGACCTGCACCAGGTTGGCCGCGGAGACGGTGCGGGAGCGGAGCAGTCGCAGCGGCAGCAGCGGTTCCGCGGCCCGCCGCTGGCGGAGCACGAAGCCGGTGAGCAGCAGCACCGCGAGGCCGCCGGGCAGCAGCGCGCCCCAGCCGTACCGGGTGATCGAGACGATCGCGTAGACGCCGGTCATCAGGCCGGCGGTGACCAGGGCGGTGCCGGGCACGTCCAGGCCGCGGAGTGACCGGGCCGGGCCGTCGGCGGCCAGCACCCGGAGGGCGAGCAGCACGGCGGCCAGCCCGATCGGCAGGTTGACGAAGAAGATCCAGTTCCAGCCCACCGCCTCGGTCAGCACCCCGCCGAGCACCTGCCCGATCGAGGCACCGGCCGCGCCGACGAAGCTGAACGCGCCGATCGCCCGGCCGCGCTCACCCGGCTCGGGGAAGAGCGTGACGATCATGCCGAGGCTGACCGCCGAGGCCATCGCCCCGCCGACGCCCTGGAGGAACCGGGCGCCGATCAGCACCTCCTGACTGCCCGCCACCCCGCAGAGCAGCGAGGCCGCGGTGAAGATCACCAGCCCGGCGACGAACATCCGCCTCCGCCCGAGCAGGTCACCGAGCCGGCCGGCCAGCAGGAGCAGTCCGCCGAAGGCGATCAGGTAGGCGTTGACCGTCCAGGTCAGGTCCTCGGGGGAGAAGCCCAGGTCGGACTGGATGGCGGGCAGCGCGACGGTCACGATGCTGCCGTCCAGGATGATCATCAGCATCCCGGCGCAGAGCGCCACGAGTGAGAACCAGCGTGAGTGGGCGTGCGGGGTCATGGGGTCCCTCCCGTTCGGTGACAGCGGGTAGGACGCTACCAGATAGTCCCGTACCGGACTATCTTTTCCCGGACTATGCCCGCGCCCGGCGGGGTCGGCGGATCGGCCGGTCGCTCTCGGCCGGTGTGGCGAGGTGCCCCTCCTGGAGGGTGGTCAGGGCGCGCAGCAGTGCCGCGCCGTCCTGCTCGGGCAGTGCGTCCAGTACGTCCTGGTGTACCCGGTCGACGATCTGCACGCCTGCGGCCACCGCCTCGGCGCCACTCGGGGTGACCGAGATGATCCGGGCCCGCCGGTCGGTGCTGGACGGGCGGCGCTCCGCCAGGCCGAGACGCTCCAGCTCGTCGACGGTCACCACCATGGTGGTCTTGTCCAGGTCGGCGATCTCGGCCAGCTGGATCTGGGTCCGCTCCTCCTCCTGTGCGTGCAGCAGGACGCAGAAGCCGCGCGGAGTGATCTCCAGGCCGCTCTCGGCGAAGGCGGCCGACATCCGGGTCGCCAGGACGTGACTGGTGTGGGCGAGCAGGCCGGAGAGGTCCAGAACGGTTCGGGTGGTCATGCCCGCAGTCTACAAACTGCGGCGGGATCCGGATTATCCGAAAGCGGACTACTGCTGCGGGTGCAGCGCCACGCCCTCGCGCAGCACCAGCGAGACCAGCTCGTGCTGCGAGTCGGTGAGCCTGGGGTCGGCGCAGTGCACCGTCCGCCCGTCGACGGTGATCGTGTAGTGGAAGCCGTCCGGCACCCCGTACGAGGGCGCGCGGAGGCCGCCCGCCACGGCCTCCCTGGCCAGTGCGTGCACGTGGGGCGCGTCGATCCGCTCGGTGGTGTCCAGCTCGGCTCGGAGGGCGTGGCCGGCCAGGCCACCGGTCCGGCTCACCTGGATACGCATGGTTGCCAGTGTGCTACGCACCGCCGCCGACGCGCTGCCCGTTTCGGTGAAAATGCGGTGCGAAGTCGGCGGGGGTTCCGGACGGATGGGTTGGTTGACGGCACGTCAGTTCGAGTCCGTCTCACTGGGTGGAATGGTGGCGAGGCTCACTGTGGGTACGGAGTGGCCTGGGTTACGCTGGGACACATCATGCGTTACGGGCTGCTTCTTCTTAGCTGCCGCGGCGAGGACCTGTAGACCACTGAAGGCCGGCTCCCTCTCCGCGGGGGACTGTGCTGCACCCGCACCGACGCGGGGCGGTAGTCGGCCGAGTCGGGTGTCCATTCACCCCGACCAGCCCGCAATCGAGTTCGGAAGCCGAGAGTCTCCTCCATGACTGAGCAGTCCTCCATCGCTCGCGCGTTCAACGACCGCCCCACTCCGATCACCGCAGCGGCCACCCCGCAGAAGCCGTCCGGCATGCCGTTCCAGCGGTACGTACCCTTCGGCACCGTGGACCTGCCGGACCGGATCTGGCCGAGCAAGGTGATCACCCAGGCGCCGCGCTGGCTCTCCACCGACCTGCGGGACGGCAACCAGGCGCTGATCGACCCGATGTCGCCGGCCCGCAAGCGCAAGATGTTCGACCTGCTGGTGAAGCTGGGCTACAAGGAGATCGAGGTCGGCTTCCCCTCCTCCGGTGCCACCGACTTCGAGTTCGTCCGGTCGCTGATCAACGAGGACGCGATCCCCGAAGACGTCACCATCTCGGTGCTGACCCAGGCCCGCGAGGACCTGATCGAGCGCACCGTGGAGTCCCTGGTCGGCGCCCCGCGCGCCACCGTCCACCTGTACAACGCCACCTCGCCGCTGTTCCGCCGGGTGGTCTTCAAGGGCAGCAAGGACGACATCAAGGCGATCGCCGTGGACGGCACCCGCCTGGTGATGGAGTACGCCGAGAAGATCCTGCGGGACGACACCGTCTTCGGCTACGAGTACTCGCCGGAGATCTTCATCGACACCGAGCTGGACTTCGCGCTGGAGGTCTGCGAGTCGGTGATGGACGTCTGGCAGCCGGGCGAGGGCCGCGAGATCATCCTGAACCTGCCGACCACGGTCGAGCGGTCCACTCCCAACGTCTACGCCGACAAGATCGAGTGGATGTCGCGGAACCTGAGCCGCCGCGAGTTCATCGCGCTGTCCACCCACCCGCACAACGACCGCGGCACCGGCGTGGCCTCGGCCGAGCTGGCCATCATGGCGGGGGCGGACCGGGTCGAGGGCTGCCTGTTCGGCCAGGGCGAGCGGACCGGCAACCTGGACCTGGTCAACGTCGGGATGAACCTGTTCTCCCAGGGCGTCGACCCGATGATCGACTTCTCCGACATCGACGAGATCCGCCGCACCGCCGAGTACTGCAACCAGATGCCGGTGCCGGAGCGCCACCCCTACGCTGGCGACCTGGTGTACACCTCCTTCTCCGGTTCGCACCAGGACGCGATCAAGAAGGGCTTCGACGCCCTGGAGGCCGACGCCAAGGCGGCCGGCGTGCCGGTCGGCACGTACACCTGGGGCGTCCCTTACCTGCCGATCGACCCGAAGGACGTGGGCCGCTCGTACGAGGCGGTCATCCGGGTCAACAGCCAGTCCGGCAAGGGCGGCATCGCCTACGTGCTGAAGAACGACCACAAGCTGGACCTGCCGCGCCGTCAGCAGATCGAGTTCTCCCGGATCATCCAGGCCAAGACCGACGCCGAGGGCGGCGAGGTCACCCCGGCCGAGATCTGGAGCGTCTTCCAGGACGAGTACCTGCCCACCCCTGCCAACCCGTGGGGCCGGGTCACCCTGAGCGGGTCCCGCAGCCTGACCACCGAGGACGGGCGGGACGTGCTGTCCACCGAGGCCGTGGTGGACGGGCAGCCGGTCACCCTGACCGGCACCGGCAACGGTCCGGTCTCCGCCTTCGTCAACGCGCTGGCCGGGATCGGCGTGGACGTTCGGGTGCTGGACTACGCCGAGCACGCGCTGAGCGAGGGCGGCGACGCCCAGGCCGCCGCGTACGTCGAGTGCGCGGTGGACGGCAAGGTGCTGTGGGGCGTCGGCATCGACGGCAACACCGTGCTGGCCTCGCTGAAGGCCGTGGTGAGCGCCGTCAACCGGGCGCAGCGCGCCTGATCCTCCCTCAGGGGGCCGCCGTCGGTGGCCCCCTGAGGTGTTCCCGGGGAATGTGTTCTGCGACACATCTTTACCCGTTCGGGGTGCTGACACCCGGCCGTAACCGTGGCAGCATCTATCCACCGGAACCGAGGTCGGTGGGACGGCCGCGGAGTCCGGTCGCGTGACCTGCCCACTGTTGTGCAGGCCGCCTGCCATGTCTGGGGAGTGGCGCCGTGACAGGGTTGTGGGGTGTCCGTCCTCGCTGGCGGACCGACGTCCTCGGTGATTTCTTCTGTCCCGGCTGTGGCGGGGACCGCAACTACCGCCGGCAGTACGGTCGGCGCTGGCTCCGGCTGCTCGGCACCCCGGTCCTGCCCGTCGGCCCGGTGACCGGCTGCGTGCAGTGCACCTCCTGCCACCGCCGCTACGGCGTGGAGACCCTCGACCAACTCACCTGCGTCCGGCTGGCCGCGATGCTGCGGGACGCCCAGTACACCGTCGCGCTCGCCCTGCTCGCCGCGGGCGGCACCGGCGGCCGGTCGGCCCGCGAGGCGGCCTGCGGCGTGATCCGCGAGGCCGGATTCGAGGACTGCGGCGAGGCACAGGTGCTGGCCGCACTGGCCGCCCTGTCCGGCGTCGGCGGCGAGGCCCCGCTCGACCTGGTCGGCGCCGGGAACGGACTGACCGTCGAACTGCACGCCGCGATAGGGCCCCTGGTGCCGCACCTGGCCCAGCAGGGGCGGGAGCGGCTGCTCCTCCAGGGAGCCTGGATCGCGCTGGCCGACGGTCGCTACCTCCCCCAGGAGCGCGCCGCCCTGCTGGCCGTCGGCCGCTGCCTCAAACTCCCCGGCAGCCGCGTCGACGAACTCCTGGAGGCAGCCACCAACGCCCCCCACTAGACCCCCACAGGCCGGGCCCGACTCCCCCCTCCGGGCCCGCCGTGACCCGCACCCACCGGTCCCCCCACGAGACCGGGTGCGGGGCTCACGGCTGTAAGGGGCCGCCTGCGGCGGGCATCGGGAGGATTCGCTTGCGGCGCGCTCGGGGACGTGTGAGCCGGATTCGCTGGTGGCGGCCTTGGGGTGGCGAGAGCAGAGTCGCCTGCGGCGGGCTTCGGAGGATTCGTCTACGGCGCGCTTCGGGACATGCGAGCGGGTCGCCTGTGACGGGTCATATATGGGGCCGCCTGCGACGTGCCGCTGGGCGGAACTCAGGTGCAACCCCTTGGCAGGCGAGCCCCGTCGGGAGGGCCGCCGCAGGCGCGCCCGCCCGGCGGTCCGCCGAGCGCGCGCCGCAGGCGATGTCGGAGCTGCCCCGCCGAGGCGCGGGCGGTTGTCGTCTTCGTTCCGGCTGAGCGCGCCGCAGGCTGCTGCTGCCCGGCTGTCCACCCAAGCCCGCCGCCGGCGGACCCCGCCCGCACCACCCAAGCCCGCCGCCGGCGAAACCGGTTCCGCACGTCCGCGGAGCGCGCCGCAGGCGGCTGCTGTCCGCTGAGCCCGCCGCAGGCGATGTTCTCCGCTGCGCCCGCGTGCGCCGCAGGCGGTTGCCGTCGTCGGTGCTGCTCAAGCGCGCCGCAGGCGGCGTCCCGTCCCGGCGCCCGCGAGGGCGGGGGTGTCGGTGGGGTGCGCGAGAATGGGAGGCATGAGTCTGTTCCGGGACGACGGCATCGTGCTCCGCACCCAGAAGCTGGGCGAGGCCGACCGGATCATCACCCTGTTGACGCGTCAGCACGGGAAGGTGCGGGCGGTGGCGCGGGGTATCCGCAAGACGAAGTCGAAGTTCGGGGCGCGGCTGGAGCCGTTCTCGCACGTGGACGTGCAGTTCTTCAGCCGCGGTGCGGACCTGGTGGGCCGGGGGCTGCCGCTCTGTACCCAGGTGGAGACGATCGCGCCGTACGGCGGCACCATCGTCACCGACTACGGCCGCTACACCGCCGGCACCGCGATGCTGGAGACCGCCGAGCGGTTCGCGGAGAACGAGGGCGAGCCGGCCGTCCAGCAGTACCTGCTGCTGGTCGGCGGCCTGCGCACGCTGGCCGCCGGCACGCACCAGTCCCACCTGGTGCTGGACGCGTTCCTGCTCCGCTCACTGGCCGTCAACGGGTACGGCGCCAGCTTCACCGACTGCGCGAAGTGCGGACTGCCGGGCCCCAACCGGTTCTTCTCGTTGCAGGCGGGCGGGGTGCTCTGCGCCGACTGCCGCGTGCCTGGCTGTGCCGTACCCTCCCCTGAGACACTGGTACTGCTCGGCGCGCTGCTGTCAGGGGACTGGCGGACGGCGGACGGATGTGAGTCCCGGTACTGGCGGGAGGGCAGCGGCCTGGTCGCGGCCTACCTGCAGTGGCACCTGGAGCGGGGTATCCGCTCGATGAGATACGTGGAGAAGTGAGCATGGCAGCGCGACGGCTCTTCGGCAGCAAGCAGCGGGAGTACCTCCCCCCGACCCCGCACCCGAGCGGCGCCCTGCCGCCGAAGCTCCCGGGTGAGCTGGTGCCCGAGCACGTCGCGATCGTGATGGACGGCAACGGCCGCTGGGCCAAGGAGCGCGGGCTGCCCCGCACCGAGGGCCACAAGATCGGCGAGTCGGTGGTGCTGGACGTGCTCAAGGGCGCGATCGAGCTGGGCGTCAAGAACGTGTCGCTGTACGCCTTCTCGACCGAGAACTGGAAGCGGTCCCCCGACGAGGTGAAGTTCCTGATGAACTTCAACCGGGACGTGATCCGCCGCCGCCGCGACGAGATGGACGCGATGGGCGTCCGGATCCGCTGGGCCGGGCGGATGCCCAAGCTCTGGAAGAGCGTGGTGCAGGAGCTCCAGGTCGCCGAGGAGCAGACGAAGAACAACGACGCCGTCACCCTCTACATGTGCGTCAACTACGGTGGCCGGGCCGAGCTCGCGGACGCGATGGCGGCGATCGCCCGCGATGTGGCCGACGGTCGGCTGGACCCGTCGAAGGTCAACGAGAAGACCATCACCAAGTACCTCTACCACCCCGACATGCCGGACGTGGACCTCTTCCTGCGCCCGAGCGGCGAGCAGCGCACGTCCAACTTCCTGCTCTGGCAGAGTGCTTACGCCGAGTTCGTGTTCCAGGACGTGCTCTGGCCGGACTTCGACCGGCGCGACCTGTGGCGGGCCTGCGAGCAGTTCGCGATGCGCGACCGGCGCTTCGGCGGGGCTCAGCCCAACGAGGTTCCGCTGGCCAACGAGGTCCCGGCCCAGCGCTGACCCCGTACGCGCCGAGGGCCCCGCACGCGGTCGCGTACGGGGCCCTCGTGGTGGTTCAGACCTTCTTGGTGCACTCCGCGCAGGTACCGAAGATCTCCAGGGTGTGCGCGATGTCGCTGTAGCCGTGCTCGGCCGCGATCGCGTTGGCCCAGCGTTCGACCGCCGGGCCCTCGACCTCGACGGTGGAGCCGCAGCTGCGGCAGACCAGGTGGTGGTGGTGCCCGCTGCTGCACCGGCGGTAGACCGCCTCGCCGTCGGCGGTGCGCAGCACGTCCACCTCACCGGCGTCGGCCAGCGACTGCAGGGTGCGGTAGACGGTGGTCAGACCGACGGAGTCGCCCCGGTGCTTGAGCAGGTCGTGCAGTTCCTGCGCACTGCGGAAGTCCTCGATCTCGTCCAGGGCCGCCGAGACGGCAGCTCGCTGCCGGGTCGATCGAGCGCGCGACGGGCCTGCGGTGGTCACCGTGGGTCCTCCTGGTCGTGGGGTGGTCTGGCACCTCATTGTGCCAGCCCCCGACTGGTGACCGAATCCTCCGCGCTGCCCTGCTGCTGTCCGGGCAGCCGGACCTCGCAGACCTCGGGGCCGTGGTCGCCCGCCGCCCGGTGCCGCCGCCGGGCCAGCGGCGCGGCGACCGCGCTGAGCACCGCGAAGACCACGATCGCCAGCAGCACGATGGTCGGCCCCGAGGGCAGGTCGGCCTGGTACGAACCGGCCACCCCGGCCACCGCCACCGCGACGCCGACGCCGATCGAGGTGGCCTGGGTCATCGCGAACGAGCGGGTGAGCTGCTGGGCCGCCACCACCGGGACCACCATCAGCGCGCTGACCAGCAGCAGGCCGACCACCCGCATCGCCACCGTGACGGTGACCGCGGCCATCACCGCGAGCAGCAGGTTGAGGACCCGTACCGGCAGGCCGGTGACCCGGGCGAACTCCTCGTCCTGGCAGATCGCGAACAGCTGGCGGCGCAGGCCGATGGTGACCGCGATGACCACCCCGGCGAGCACCGTGATGGTGACCAGGTCACTGGGCGCCACGGTCAGGATGGAACCCCAGAGGTAGCTCTCCAGGCTGCCGTTGCCCGCTTGGGCGCTCATGCTGACCAGCATCTTCCCGCAGGCCATGCCGCCGTAGAAGAGCATCGCCAGCGCGATGTCGCCCCGCTGGTTGCCGCGCGAGCGGACCAGCTCCATCACCACCGCACCGAGGATGCAGACCAGCACGGCCATCCAGACCGGGCTGGTCTGGAAGAAGAAGCCGAGGCCGACACCGGTGAGCGCGACATGGCCCATCCCGTCACCCATCAGCGCCTGCCGACGCTGCACCAGGTAGATGCCGACGGCGGGCGCGGTGATGCCGACCAGCACGGCGGCGATCAGCGCCCGCTGCATGAAGTCGTAACTGAGCATTTCCGTCATGACAGCAGTCCAGGGGTCGTCGGCTGGTCGGGCAGGGCAACACCACTGACCCGCCCGGAGGGCGTCTGCACTTCGGTCATGACGGCGGTCCAGGGGGCGTCGGGCAGCGCGTGCAGGACACGACCACGGACCCGCCTGGAGGGCATCCGCATTTCCGTCATGACAGCAGTCCAGGGGTCGTCAGGTGGTCGTCCCCGTGGGGATGCACGTGGTCGTGGCCGGGCAGGGCGTGCTGGCCGGTGTCCGGGTGCGGCGGGCCGTCGTACGCGACGCAGCCGTCGCGGAGCACCACGGTGCGGTCGATCAGCGGTTCCAGCGGCCCGAGTTCGTGCAGCACCAGTAGAACGGCGGTGCCCCGGCCGACCTCCTGGCGCAGGGTGTCGGCGAGTACCTGCTGGCTGGCCACGTCCACCCCGGCCATCGGTTCGTCCATGATGAGGAGTTCGGGGGAGCCGACCAGTGCGCGGGCGATCAGCACCCGCTGGTGCTGGCCGCCGGAGAGCCCGGCCACGCCGTCCTCGGCCCGGTCCAGCATGCCGACCTGGGCCAGGGCGCGGTCGACTGCGTCCCGGTCCTTGCGGCGGAACGGGAACAGCCCGTGCTGCGGGAGCCGCCCGGTGGAGACCACCTCGCGGACGGTGGCGGGCACCCCGCCGGCGGCGGTGGTGCGCTGCGGCACGTAGCCGATCCGGTGCCAGGCGCGGAACTTGGCGAACGGCGTGCCGAACAGCTCGAGCCCGCCCCGCTCCAGCGGGACGGCGCCGATCACGGACTTCACGGTGGTGGACTTCCCGGAGCCGTTGGCCCCGAGCAGCGCGACCACCTCGCCGGGCCGGACCTCCAGGTCCACGCCGCGCAGCACGGGGCGGCCGCCGAGGGAGGCGACGGCGTCGCGGAGGCGGACGACCGCGGGCGCGGCACCCGCCTCTCGGGGGTGCCGCGCCGGGGAGACCTGTGGTGTGAAGCTCATGAGTTGGTGACGTCCCGTCAGCCGGTGGTGGTGCCGAACGCGGCCTGGAGGTTGTGCAGGTTCTGCCGCATGACCGAGAAGTAGGTGTCCTTGGCCGGGTCCTTGACGCCCTCCAGCGGGTCCAGGACGGCGGTCTTCAGACCGAGGTCCTTGGCGACCGTCTCGGCGAGCTTGGGGCTGACCAGGGTCTCGAAGAAGATCGTGGTGACGCCGTGCTGCTTGGCGGCCTGCTGGACCTCGGCCAGCTTGGCCGGGGTGGGCTCGGCCTCGGGGTCGACGCCGTTGATGGCGATCTGGTTGATGCCGTAGGCGTCGGCGAGGTAGCCGAAGGCGGCGTGGCTGGTGACGAAGGACCTGCCCTTGACGTCCTTCAGGCCGTCCTTGAACTCCTGGTCCAGCGCGGCCAGTTCGGCCACCGTCCGGTCGGTGTTCCGCTGGTAGTCGGCGGCGTGCGACGGGTCGGCCTTGGCCAGCTCGGCGCCGAGGCTCTTGGCGACGGTGGCGTAGCGGTTCGGGTCGAGCCAGATGTGCGGGTCGCCCGCGGCGCCCTCGTGCTCATGGCCGCCCTCGGCCTCTTCTTCCGCGAGGTGGTGGTCGACCAGCGGGGAGGCGGCGGTGGCGTCCACCACGTGCTTGGCGTCGGTCTGTGCGACGGCCTTGTCGACGGCCGGCTGGAGGCCCTTGAGGTAGACCACCGCGTCGGCGCCCTTCACCTGGGCGACCTGCTTGGCGGTCAGCTCCAGGTCGTGCGGCTCGACACCGGGCTTGGTGAGCCCGGTCACCTTCACGTGCTCGCCGCCGATCTGCTGGGCGAGGAACTCCATCGGGTAGAACGACGCCACCACGTCCAGCTTGCCGCCGGCGTCCTTCGCACTGCTCGAACCTCCGCAGGCGGTCAGGACGAGGGCGCCGACGGCGGCGGTGGCGGTCAGGGCTATCGAGGTGGTGAGGCGTCGCAACATCATGACAACCATTCTCAACTTAACTGGAAATGATTGTCAACTCGATCGATCATCGAACAGGCCGATCATCGGTTCGACGCACCGACCCGTCCCGGAATACCGATTTGAACCCCCCACCACCACGCCCGGTAACCTCTGGAGTATTCGGGTGCGTGCAACCAGCCGCGCCTTGACCGTGCCGTCCTCCCGTGACGTCGTACTGAAGAGAGCACTGTGGCCGCCGACAAGATCGACACGATCGTCAGCCTGAGCAAGCGCCGTGGCTTCGTCTACCCCTGCAGCGAGATCTACGGTGGCACCCGCGCCGCCTGGGACTACGGGCCGCTGGGCGTCGAGCTCAAGGAGAACATCAAGCGCCAGTGGTGGCGTTCGATGGTCACCGCTCGGGAGGACGTCGTCGGGCTCGACTCGTCGGTGATCCTGGCCCGCGAGGTCTGGGAGGCCTCCGGCCACGTCGCCACCTTCAACGACCCGCTGACCGAGTGCCTCTCCTGCCACAAGCGGTTCCGTGCGGACCACCTGGAGGAGGCGTACGAGGCCAAGCACGGCCGGGTCCCGGCCAACGGCCTGGCCGACGTCAACTGCCCGAACTGCGGCAACAAGGGCGCCTTCACCGAGCCCAAGGAGTTCTCGGGCATGCTGAAGACGCACCTGGGCGTCACCGAGGACGCGGGTGGCCTGGCCTACCTGCGCCCGGAGACCGCGCAGGGCATCTTCACCAACTTCAAGGCGGTGCAGACGACTTCGCGCAAGAAGCCGCCGTTCGGCATCGCCCAGGTCGGCAAGAGCTTCCGCAACGAGATCACCCCCGGCAACTTCATCTTCCGCACCCGCGAGTTCGAGCAGATGGAGATGGAGTTCTTCGTCAAGCCGGGCGAGGACGAGCAGTGGCACGAGTACTGGCTCCAGCAGCGCTGGGACTGGTACGTCGGCCTCGGCCTGCGGACCGAGAACATGCGCTTCTTCGAGCACCCGAAGGAGAAGCTGTCCCACTACGCCAAGCGCACGGTGGACATCGAGTACCGCTTCAACTTCGGCGGCAGTGAGTTCTCCGAGCTTGAGGGCCTGGCCAACCGCACCGACTACGACCTCACGGTGCACAGCGAGGCCAGCGGCCAGGACCTCAAGTACTTCGACCAGGAGTCCGGCGAGCGGTACTACCCGTACGTCATCGAGCCCGCAGCCGGTCTGAACCGCGCCATGCTGGCCTTCCTGATCGACGCCTACTTCGAGGACGAGGCGCCGAACGCCAAGGGCGTCATGGAGAAGCGGGTCGGCATGCGGCTCGACCCCCGGCTCGCGCCGGTCAAGGTCGCGGTGCTGCCGCTGTCGCGCAACGCCGACCTGTCGCCGAAGGCCCGTGGCCTGGCGGCCGACCTGCGCACCGCGTGGAACGTCGAGTTCGACGACGCGGGCGCGATCGGCAAGCGCTACCGCCGCCAGGACGAGATCGGTACGCCGTTCTGCGTCACCGTCGACTTCGACACCCTCGAGGACAACGCGGTCACCATCCGCGAGCGTGACACCATGGCGCAGGAGCGGGTCTCGCTCGACCAGGTGAAGTCCTACCTGGGTGCGCGCCTGATCGGCTGCTAGGTACGTCTCGACGGTGGCCCCCGACGTCCTCGGTCGGGGGCCACCGTCGTTCCCGTCAGGTGCGGAGCGGCAGGCCCGCCCCGCGCAGGGCGGCCAGCGCGGCCCGGGTGCGACTCTCGTCCAGCGTGCCGACGGCCGCCAGCAGCGCTCGGTAGCGGTCGGGGGAGACGACCAGCCCGGCCGCGTAGTCGGCGAGGTCGGCGGGGGAGCGCAGCCGGACCACCTCGTAGCTCAGTGCCTCGGCCAGCCGGGGGGCCAAGTGGATTGCGGTGTCCGCGAGTTCGTCGGTCCGACGGCCCGCCGCCTGGTGCAGCAGCCGGTACGCGTCCTCGGTGCGGCCGGCCGCCCGGAGATGGTCGGCCAGGGCGGCGAGTTCGGCGGGCGGGGCCGAGCCCCACTCCCAGAGCAGGGTGAGACCGTCGGCGGAGAGCCCGGCCTGCTCCAACGCGGCCAGCAGAGAGGGGAGTTCGGTGGCCGGATAACCCCAGAGGGCGTGAAACAGGGCGGCCGCCTCCTCGGAGAGACCGGCCCTGCGCAGCTCGGCCAGCGTGCCCGCGGCCTGCCCGGCGGCGCCGTGGGCCACCGCCCGGGCCAGGTAGCCCGCCGCGCCCGCCGGGCCCTCGGCGCGCAGCAGCGCGATCAGCCGCGCCACGTCGGCGGGGGCCAGCACCACCGCGGCCTGCGCGGTGACGGCGGCCGACTCCTGGGCCGAACCCCGGCGGTGCAGGGCGGTGATCCGGGCGGCCAGCGCGGCCAACTCGGCTGCGCTGCGCGGCTCGGGGGCCTTGGGGCGGGGCGGTGCCACCGGTTGCGGCGCCTCGGGTTCGGGCTCGGCGGCGGGGGCGGCGACCCCGGCGAACCGGGCCCCGCGCATCGGCGCGGCGGCCGCCGCCGGAGCGGGCTGCGGCGCGGGGGCCGCCTCGTAAGCGCCGCCGAACCGGGCACCGGTCGGACGACGCGGGACCGGGACGGCGGTCTGCTCGCGCCGGTGGTCCTCCAACGCGAGCAGACGCTCACTCAACTCCAGGTGACGGCTGGCGAGTCCGTCCCTGAGACTTCGGATCTGGGCCAGCTGACGGTGCAGTTCGGGATCGTTGCCGCTGCTCACGCCCTCGGCGAGCCGCTGTTCGCGCTGGGCCGCGTACCGGCGGGCCCGCAGCAGCTCGTCCAGCTCCGACCGCAGGGCCTGGACATCCTCCGCCGCCCCGGGGTCGATTTCGCGCACCGTCATCGCACCGTCCTGAGTCTTCCGGCAGTCCCTGAAGGGTCATCCTGGCCGCAGAACAAGGCAGTTGTGTTACGGAGGCGAGTCCGGAGCTTTTCGGCCGTGGTCAGGCGCCCAGCAGCCGGCGTCGCAGTTCCCGGGAGCTGCCCGGCCGAGCGGATGCCTCAGGAGGACAGCTGCCGGCGGGCCTCCATCAGGGCGAATCCCAGGAGGTTGAGACCCCGCCAGGCGGACGGCCGGAGGGCCTCTTCGGCGTCGGCGGCCAGGCCGATGCCCCAGACCCGGTCGAGCGGGCTGGCTTCGACCAGGACCCGGTTGGCGGTGCCGAGGAGGTAGGAGCGGAGCGCCGGGTCCTGCCCGAACTTGGCGAGGTTGCCGGCCACCACCAGGTCGAACCGCGCAGCCGCCCAGCGCGCGTCGTCGAAGCCGCGGACCAGCCGGCCCAGGTTCTTCGCCTCGGCCGGGGTACGGGCGGCGAGGATCCGCCCGAGCGCCTCCTCGTCCCCGAACAGCCGAGCCTTCCCCGCCATCATCCAGTGCTCGGCCGTGGGGTACCGCACCCCGTCCACGGCGAACGCGGACGGCCACCACTGGCTCAGCGAGCCGGGCCCGACACTGCCGTCGCGCTCCGGCCGGTGGCCCCAGAACATCAGGTACTTCGGCCGCGCACCGGCCGCCACCAGGGCGGCCAGCTCCTCGCGGGTACGGGTGGTGGACGGGTGCACGGCGTCGTTCATCCCGTCATGCTGTCACCCGCCACCGACGTCGGGTGTCAGGCGGTGCAACCCCTCGGCCGGGAAGAGACGCTGACGGCCCGTCCGTGGTCGAGGGACTGCGGGCGCACGGCATGCCGGCTCACCGTGCGCGTCGTCACCCGACCGAGCGGGGCAGCCGCAGGCTGAGCAGCAGGATCGCCAGCGAGCCGCCGGTCTGCAGCGCCAGCACCACTGCGAGGGCCTGGGCGAACCCGAGGGAGGGGGCGAGTGCGAGGTACAGGGTGCCGAGGGTGGCGACGCCCAGGGCGAGGCTGGACTGCTGGGTGGTGGCGAGGACGCCGCTGCCGACGCCGGCCCGGGTGGTGGGGATGCGGGAGAGGACGACCCGGAAGAGTGGGGTGCCGATCAGGCCCTGGCCGATGCCCGCGAGGGCGACGCCCGGGAGCATCCGGAGCGGGGTGAGGTCGGTGACCAGGGCGGTGGTGGCCAGGGTGGTGAGGCCGAGCGCCTGGACCACCGCGCCGACCGTGATCACCCGGCTGCCGAAGCGGCCGACCAGCCGGGGGCCGGACAGCGAGGCGCAGAAGTAGCCGACGGCCATCGGCACCAGCGCCCAGCCCGCCGTCACCGGGCCCAGTCCGAGACCCTGTTGGAGCAGGACGGCGATCACGAACATGAAGCCGCCGAAGCCGGTGAAGTAGGGGAGTGCGATGCCGAGCCCACGCCGCATCTCCGGCAGGCGGAGCAGCGAGAAGGGCAGCAGCGGCACCGCCCCGGCCCGTTCGGTCCGCAGTTCGACGCGGACGAAGGCCCAGGCGAGGAAGGGGAAGGCGGCGAGCAGCACCCAGCCCCACACCGGCCAGCCCAGCGCCCGCCCCTCGGTCAGCGGGACGAAGAGCGCGAGCAGGGCGGCGGTCAGCAGGGCCGTGCCAGGCAGGTCGACCCCGGTGGCCCGGTCCGCGCGGTTCTCCGGGACGTGCCGCAGCGCCAGCAGGGCGGCCAGCAGCGCGAACGGGACGTTCAGCAGGAAGACCGAGCGCCAGCCGGTGCCGAACAGGTCGGCGGCGACCAGCAGCCCGCCGAGCACCTGCCCGGCCACCACCGCCACCCCGCCCGCCGCGCCGTACACGCTGAGCGCCCTGGCCCGGCGGTGGCCGTCGGTGGCGGCGGTGATGGTGCCGAGCACCTGCGGGATCAGCAGTGCGGCGGCCGCGCCCTGGGCGGCCCGGCCGGCCACCAGGCTCCAGGCGTCCGGGGCCAGGCCGCAGACCAGCGAGGTGAGCGCGAAGGCGATCGCGCCGTACAGGAAGAGCCGACGGCGGCCGAGCGCGTCGCCGAGGCGGCCGCCGAGCACGAGCAGGACGGCGAAGGAGATCCCGTACCCGGCGGCGATCAGCTCCAGGACGGCGGGCCCGGCGCTGAGGTCGTGCTCGATGGTCGGCAGGGCGACGTTGACGACGAAGAAGTCCAGCGAGGGGAGGAAGGCCCCGAGCAGGACGGTGGCGAGCCCGGCGGTGGAGAGCAGGGACCGGGATGGAGCGAGCTGGGGGAGCGTCAGTTGCTGAGTCACGTCCGCTACTCTGGCGCCGGGGCCAGCCGGGTACCAGATGCTCCTTATCCTGGTATCAGCAGCACCTGGCAACGGGAGAGCGGCCCCGGCATGCTGGTACCCATGACCATGACCACCACCGCCCGCACCGAACTGGCCGCCTTCCTGCGCAGCCGCCGCGAACGGATCTCCCCCGAGCAGGTCGGCCTCCCGGTGGTCGGCCGGCGCCGGACCCCGGGGCTGCGCCGGGAGGAGGTGGCGCTGCTCTCGGCGGTCGGGGTGACCTGGTACACCTGGCTGGAGCAGGGTCGCGACATCCAGGTGTCGGCCCAGGTGCTGGACGCGGTCGCCCGGGCGTTGCAGCTCGATCCGACCGAGCGGACCCACCTGTTCGTCCTGGCGGGCAGCGAGGACCCGGTGGCCCGGCCCGATTGTCCGACCGTGACCCCGGCGGTCCGGCTGCTGCTGGAGCAGCTGGCGCCCTACCCGGCGGCGGTGATCAACAGCAGGTACGACGTGCTGGCCTTCAACCGCTCCTACCAGTGGCTGGCCGGTGACCTGGAGGAGCTCCCGTTCGAGGAGCGCAACCTGATGTGGCAGGTGTTCACGGGCGGCACCTTCGGGCAGCGGCTGGTGGACCGGGACACGGACCGGCAGGGGATGGTCGCCCGGTTCCGGGTCGCGATGGCCGACCACGGGGCCGAACCGGCCTGGAAGACGTTGCTGCACCGGCTGCGCACCGCCTCGCCGGAGTTCGAGGAGCTCTGGGGGCGCCACGAGGTGGCGGCGGCGGGCAACGGCGTGAAGCGGTTCCTGGTCCCGGGTGCCGGGCTGATCGGCTTCGAGTACACCAGCCTCTGGCTCGGCCCCCGGCCCAGTACCCGGCTGGTGACGTACACGCCGCGCGACCAGGAGGGCCGGGAGAAGCTGCTGCGGCTGGACGCGGGGCCGGGTGGGGGAGAATAGGGAGTCCTGCCCATCCGCCGACGCCCGAGGACCTGCCGCGCCATGACGACCACTCCCGTTGCCCCGACGCCCGAGTTCAAGCCGTTGAACATCGGGCCGATGGAGGTCTGGCCGCCCGTGGTGCTGGCCCCGATGGCCGGGATCACCAACGCCCCGTTCCGCACCCTGTGCCGGGAGCAGAGCGGTGGCAAGGGCCTGTACGTCAGCGAGATGATCACCACCCGGGCGCTGGTCGAGCGGAACGCCAAGACCATGCAGCTGATCCACTTCGACCCGAGCGAGAAGCCGCGCTCGATCCAGCTGTACGGGATCGACCCGGTGACCGTCGGCAAGGCCGCCCGGATGATCTCGGACGAGGGCCTGGCCGACCACATCGACCTCAACTTCGGCTGCCCGGTGCCCAAGGTGACCCGCAAGGGCGGCGGCTCGGCGCTGCCGTACAAGCGGAACCTGCTGCGCGAGATCCTGCGGGAGGCGGTGGCGAACGCGGGTGACCTGCCGGTCACCATGAAGATGCGCAAGGGCATCAACGACGAGCACCTGACCTATCTGGACGCCGGGCGGATCGGTGCCGAGGAGGGCGTGTCGGCGATCGCGCTGCACGGCCGCACCGCCGCCCAGCACTACGGCGGCACCGCCGACTGGTCGGCGATCGCCCGGCTGCGCGAGTCCGTCCCCGCGCACGTGCCGGTGCTCGGCAACGGGGACATCTGGGCGGCGGAGGACGCGGTCCGGATGATGCGCGAGACCGGCTGCGACGGCGTGGTGGTCGGGCGCGGCTGCCTGGGGCGCCCCTGGCTGTTCAAGGACCTGGTGCAGATCTTCGAGGGTGAGGTGGACTACGCCCGGCCGGCCTTCGCCGACGTGGCCGGGGCGATGGTGCGGCACGCCGAGCTGCTGGGGGAGTGGATGGGGGACGAGGCGCGGGGCGTGGTCGACTTCCGCAAGCACGTCGCCTGGTACACCAAGGGCTTCTCGGTCGGCTCCGAGCTGCGGGTGAAGCTGGCAATGTCGAGTTCACTGGCCGAACTCACCGAGACGCTCTCCCAGGTGGAGCAGACCCAGCTCTGGCCGGAGAGCGCCGACGGTCCGCGCGGCCGGACCAGCGGCAACAACCGGGTGGTACTGCCCGAGGGCTGGTTGGACGATCCGTACGACTGCGCCCTGCCCAGCGCGGACGCCGAATCGGACAGCTCTGGAGGCTGACCGCTACGCGGTGGCCAAATGGCCTCCGACGGCGCACAGGCCGACCCGGCCGAGCCCTCTTGGACAACCTGGCCAAGGGGGCTCCTTTGTGGCAGATTTCAATGACCCAGCGCGTTCGCGAGTGGACGCAGCGTGGCGGAGTGCCCGATCGGCATACGACCGACGGCTGAGATGCGCTCGTGACGCTGGCCACATACGGTGGCCCTGACGGCCGGTCAGGTGGGTCGGACGGGCTCCGGAGGGGTGGAACGCTTCCCGAAGGGCCGGGGTGCCGAACCACCGGACTGGCTGCAGGAAATCAAGCCGGGGCAACACGGCAGAGGATCTGCCGCTACTCTCCGTCCGCTTCGTGTGATCTTCAGGTTTCGATGAGTTCAATACTTGAAGCATTGCTAGCGTCAGCCGGACGATTTCAGCAACAGAGGTGAACGCCTTTCCGGGCATTCGATACCTCGGGTCGGCTGCCGCCCTCAGGTATGTACAGCCTGTTGGGGGCGCACCAGCGCCTTCGAAATGGGTATGTTCTCCGGCGTCAGGGCAACCGTGTGCGAGGAGACGACCCGTGCCGTCCGAGCAGAAGTTTGTTTACTCCTTCACCGAAGGAAACAAGGACCTCAAGGACCTTCTTGGCGGCAAGGGTGCGAACCTCGCCGAGATGACCAACCTGGGTCTCCCCGTCCCTCCGGGGTTCACCATCACGACCGAGGCCTGCAAGGTCTTCCTGGAGACCGGCAGCGAGCCCTCGTCGCTGCACCGGGAGATCAGCAGCCACCTGGAGTCCCTGGAAGCCGAGATGGGCAAGCGGCTCGGACAGGCCGACAACCCGCTGCTGGTCTCGGTCCGCTCCGGGGCCAAGTTCTCCATGCCCGGCATGATGGACACCGTCCTGAACATCGGCCTCTCCGACAGCTCGGTGCTCGGTCTGGTCGCGCAGTCCGGCAACGAGCGGTTCGCCTGGGACTCCTACCGCCGACTGGTCCAGATGTTCGGCAAGACCGTGCTGGGCGTCGACGGCGAGCTGTTCGAGGAGGCCCTCGACGAGGCGAAGCGGGCGAAGGGCACCGAGAACGACCTCGACCTGACGGCCGACGACCTCAAGGACCTGGTCGAGACCTTCAAGGGCATCGTGCTCCGCGAGACCGGCCGGGAGTTCCCGCAGGAGCCGCGCGAGCAGATGGACCTGGCGATCCACGCGGTCTTCCACTCCTGGAACGGTGACCGGGCGCGCCTGTACCGCCGCCAGGAGCGCATCCCGAACGACCTCGGCACGGCGGTCAACGTCTGCTCGATGGTCTTCGGCAACCTCGGCGAGGACTCCGGCACCGGTGTCGCGTTCACCCGCGACCCCTCCACCGGTGCGGTCGGCGTCTACGGCGACTACCTCTCCAATGCCCAGGGCGAGGACGTGGTGGCGGGCATCCGCAACACCCTCCAGCTGGCCGACCTGGAGCAGCTCGACAAGAAGTCGTACGACGAGCTGATGGCGATCATGCAGAAGCTCGAACTGCACTACCGCGACCTGTGCGACATCGAGTTCACCATCGAGCGCGGCAAGCTCTGGATGCTGCAGACCCGGATCGGCAAGCGCACCGCCGCCGCCGCGTTCCGGATCGCGGTCCAGCTGGTCGACCAGGGCCTGATCGACCTGGACGAGGCGCTGCACCGGGTGACCGGCGGCCAGCTCTCCCAGCTGATGTTCCCGAGGTTCGCGCCGAACGCCGAGTCCAAGCAGGTCGCCTGGGGAATCGCGGCCTCGCCCGGCGCCGCGGTCGGCAAGGTGGTCTTCGACTCGTACACCGCCGTCAAGTGGTCCCGGTCCGGCGAGAAGGTGATCCTGGTCCGCCGGGAGACCAACCCGGACGACCTGGAGGGCATGATCGCGGCCGAGGGCATCCTCACCTCGCGCGGTGGCAAGACCTCGCACGCGGCCGTGGTGGCCCGTGGCATGGGCAAGACCTGTGTCTGCGGCGCCGAGGAGCTCGAGGTCGACACCAAGCGCCGCCGGATGACCACCTCCGACGGCCTGGTGATCGAGGAGGGCGACCTGGTCTCGATCGACGGCGCGAACGGCCGGGTCTACCTCGGCGAGGTACCGGTGCTGCCGTCCCCGGTGGTCGAGTACTTCGAGGGCACCCTGCACGCGGGCGCCGACGTCCAGGGCGGCCTGGTGCAGGCCGTGCACCGGCTGATGTCGCACGCCGACGTCCGCCGCCGGCTCGCGGTCCGGGCCAACGCCGACAACGCCGAGGACGCCAACCGCGCCCGCCGGTACGGTGCCCAGGGCATCGGCCTGTGCCGCACCGAGCACATGTTCCTCGGCGAGGAGCGCCGCAAGGAGGTCGAGCACCTGATCCTGGCGGACAACGACAAGGACCGGGAGCTGGCGCTCTCCACCCTGATGCCGCTGCAGAAGGGCGACTTCCTGGAGCTGTTCCAGTCGATGGACGGCCTCCCGGTGACGGTGCGTCTGCTCGACCCGCCGCTGCACGAGTTCCTGCCTGACATCACCGAGCTGTCGGTCCGGGTCGCGCTCGCCGAGGCCCGTAAGGACCCGAACGAGAACGACCTGCGGCTGCTCCAGGCGGTGCACAAGCTGCACGAGCAGAACCCGATGCTGGGTCTGCGCGGCGTCCGGCTCGGCCTGGTCATCCCCGGCCTGTTCGGGATGCAGGTCCGGGCAATCGCGGAGGCGGCGGCCGAGCGCAAGCTGGCCGGCGGCGACCCGCGCCCCGAGGTGATGATCCCGCTGGTCGGCACCGTGCAGGAACTGGAGCTGGTCCGGGACGAGTGCGAGCGGGTGCTCGCCGAGGTCGCCTCCTCCACCGGGGTGTCGCTGGACATCAAGCTGGGCACGATGATCGAGCTGCCCCGGGCCGCGCTGACCGCCGGTCAGATCGCCGAGGCGGCCGAGTTCTTCTCGTTCGGCACCAACGACCTGACCCAGACGGTCTGGGGCTTCTCCCGGGACGACGTGGAGGCCTCGTTCTTCACGGCCTACCTGGAGAAGGGCATCTTCGGGGTCAGCCCGTTCGAGACCATCGACCGGGACGGTGTCGGCGCGCTGGTCAAGCACGCCGTCGAGGCCGGCCGGGCCACCCGTCCCGACCTCAAGCTCGGCGTCTGCGGCGAGCACGGCGGTGACCCGGACTCGGTGCACTTCTTCCACGAGGTGGGCCTGGACTACGTGTCCTGCTCGCCCTTCCGGATTCCGGTGGCGCGCCTGGAGGCAGGCCGCGCCGCCCTCGAGACCGCGGGCAGCGACTCGCGCTGATCCCTGATCAGCGCGGTCCCGTCGCTGACCGCACCCCCTCCAACGGGGAGGGGCGTACGGCGGAGCTCGGCGCAGGAGAGCCGCCGTACGTAAGCAGCCGGGGCGGGTACGGACAATGGCGTCCGTACCCGCCCCGGCGGCGTTTTGTCCTCCTCCCGGCGCGTCGGAGCGGGATGCTGGGCGGATGAGACGCCGCCGTGGTCCGGTCCTGCTCCTGCTGGCCCTCGCGCTGTCCGGCTGCGGCGGTGGCGGGCAGGCCACCGCCCCCGCGAGCGCCGGGTGGGTGCCGAGCAGCGCCGCGTACGCCGACGTCTGCCGGACCGCGCTGCCGGTCCAGGCCAGGGACACCCTCGCGCTGATCGCCAGGGGCGGTCCGTACCCCTACCGCTCGGACGGAATCGTCTTCGAGAACCGGGAGGGGCGGCTGCCCCGGAAGAAGCGCGACTACTACCACGAGTACACCGTGGTCACCCCGGGCTCACCGACCCGGGGCGCCCTCCGGGTGGTCACCGGGGCGGCGGGGGAGCAGTACTGGACCGGGGACCACTACGACACCTTCGAGGAGATCGACGCCCGGTGCTGAGAAACCACTTGCCGGTCAGGAAAATAGACCGGCTGACCGTGCCGGTCTTCCTGAGCGGGTGTCAGGAGGCCGAGTCCGGTGCGGGACTACTGCCAGGTCTCCGACTCGGTGCTCAGCAAGACCGCTGCCACCCTGGAGGAGCTCGGCTACGTCACGGCCAAGAAGGGGCACGTCGGCAAGCGCCCGCGCACCTGGCTGGCCGCCACCCGGTCCGGCCGGGCCGCGTTGGCCGGGCACCTGACGGCGCTCCAGCAGCTCGCGGCGGCTGCGGAGGCGGAGGGGGCCGACGGCCCCGGGGCTGACGGGTAGTCGGTTGCCCCCGGCAGGTCGGGGCGTAGATGATCTCCGCATGGCTACCTTCTCCGCCCCTGACGGCACGTCGCTCGCCTACCACCGCTCCGGGCAGGGGCCCGCGCTGGTCTGTCTGCCCGGGGGACCGATGCGTGACTCCGCGTACTTCGGCGACCTCGGTGGCCTGGACGCACACCGCACGCTGATCCGCCTCGACCTGCGGGGCACCGGGAGCTCCGAGGCCCCCGCCGACCCGGCCGACTACCGCTGCGACCGCCAGGTCGAGGACGTGGAGGCGCTCCGCGAGCACCTCGGCCTGGACGCCTTCGACCTGCTCGCGCACTCCGCCGCGGCCGAGCTGGCCGTGCTGTACGCCGCCCGGTACCCGGCCCGGCTGCGCCGGCTGGTGCTGCTCACCCCGGCGGCGGGCGCGCTCGGCCTCGCGGAGGGGCCGGACGACCGGGCCGAGGCCGCCGCCCTGACAGCCGGTGAGCCGTGGCACCCGGCCGCGCTGGCGGCGCTGGAGGCCACCAGACAAGGAGTGTTCGACTTCGAGGGGTTCGCCCCCCTCATCTACGGCCGCTGGGGCACGGCCGAACAGCAGCACGTCGCCGACCGGGCCACCCAGGCTCACCCCGAACTCGGCGGCCTCTACTACGCCGAGGGCGCCTTCGACCCGCAGACCACCCGGGCCGCGCTCGCCGCCCTGACCGCCCCGGTCCTGGTGCTGGCGGGCGCGTACGACGGCAGCCCGAACCCGGCCTTCGCGGCCCGGATCGCCGCCTCCTTCCCGGCCGGCGAGATCTCGGTGCTGCCCGCGATCGGGCACTTCCCCTGGGTCGGCGAGTCGGCCGGCTTCGTGGCCGCCGTCCGGGAATTCCTGGACCGCTGAACCCGGGGCCTGGCGGTAACGGCGGCGGCGACTCCCCGGCCGGCCGCCACCGAGCCGCTGCCCGGGTGGGCCACCGGAGGGGTGGTCGGGGCCGGGTAATCCGGCTGCGGGTGGGTTGACGGTCGCCGTACGCTGCCGGGCATGGGATTCCTACGCTCCGTCAACCTTGCTCATCCGCGCCCGAATCCGGCCAAGCCGGAGATCGGGGGTACCGGGATCGACAAGCGGCCGACCGATCTGCCGGTGGAGGTGCGGGCGCCCGGGGAGACCGGGTCCGGACTGGCCGGGGACGCGATCTTCGACACCGTGAACCACGGTGGTGAGCAGCAGGCGGTGTACGCGTACGCCAGGGAGGCGCTCGACCAGTGGGAGACGGAGCTCGGGCGGGAGCTGACCGACGGGTGCTTCGGGGAGAACCTGACGACCCGGGGGATCGCCGTGGACGACGCGCTGATCGGGGAGCGCTGGCGGATAGGCGGCCAGGTGCTGCTGGAGGTGACGACGCCCCGGGTGCCGTGCTCGACCTTCGCCGACTGGCTGGACGAGCAGCGCTGGGTGAAGCGGTTCACCCAGCGGGCGCTGCCCGGGGCCTACCTGCGGGTGCTGGAGCCCGGCGTGGTCCGGGCCGGGGACGCGATCAGCGTCGAGTACCGCCCGGCCCACGACCTCACCGTGGGCGAGACCTTCCGGGCCCTGACCACCGAGCCCGAGCTGCTGCCGAAGCTGGTCGACGTGGCCGAACTCCCGGAGGAGACCCGGGAGCTGGCGCGTCGACGGACCGCGAAGAGCTAGGAGCTGTCCGGCCGGTCCTGAGCGACGCGGGTTCGCTCAGTACCGGCCGGACCGGCCTAGGCGGTGATCAGCGGCACACCGTGCAGGCGGCACTCCTGCGCGATGGTCGGGTCCGGTGCGCTCGGCGAGGTGGCGGCGGCGATCCGCAGTTCGACGATGTCGCGGACGGCGGGCCACTCCTCGTCCAGGATCGAGTAGAACGCGGTCGAGCGGACCACTCCGTCCAGCCCGCGCGAGTGGGCCCGGCGGACGCCCTCGGAGGTGGCGCCGAGCCGCTCGATCGCCGCCCGCGAGCGCAGGTTGCGGGCGTCGGCCCGGAGCGAGATCCGGCGCACCCGCCAGGTCTCGAAGGCGTACCGGAGCATCAGCAGCTTGGCCTCGGTGTTGATCCCGGTGCCCTGGGCCCGGGAGGACAGCCAGGTGGCGCCGATCTCGGCCGCGTCGGGCACCGCGCTGCGCGGGTCGCCGTACGGCACGCCGGGGGTCGGCGGCCAGACCACCGGGCCCTGCCAGTAGTCGAGTTCGAGGAACCGGGTGGAGCCGACCACCCGGTTGTCCGCCACCGCCACGGTGGCGAACGGCAGGGACCGGCCGACCGCCTGATCGGCGAGGGCCCGCCCGATGTAGTCCCGGGCGGCCTCCAGGCCGTGCGGGACGGGCGTGAAGGCGTAGGTCGTACGGTCCTCGGCGCCGGCGTCGGCGAGTGCCTCGGCGTGGTGCTCGGCGAGAGGCTCCAGCCGCACGGAGCGGCCGATGAGGGTGACGGGTACGGGCACGGAACCTTCGGTCCTTCGGCTGTCGTAGGGACCCGGGCGCCAGGTGCGACGCTCGGGAGGGGACTTCGCCCCGTCCCAGGGCCCGGCGCCGACCTCGGCGTACGCCGGAGGGACCCGGCGGTACGGAGGGACGGCGACGGCCCGGAGTCGGGCAGCGCGGTGCCGGAGCGGACACGGAACCACGGGGCCGGTCCGGCGAGGGATGAGCGAGGGGACAGCGTGCGTCCGCGAGATGGCCGAGAGAGGTACGAGAGCGCGAAGGGAAACAGGCGGCCAAGTGAAGGCAAGGTGCGGTGTGGGGTGGCTGACCGCACCGGGCCGGGCCGTGACGACGGCGTGACGGACGACGTGACGACGACGCGGCGATGCGAGGCAGCGAGAGGACGATACCCGTCCGAAGGCGGTGCGTCACTTCACGGCGCGTCATCCGTGGCGCGCGGTTCTCGGCCCCGCGCCGCCGTCACCGCGCCGCGCTCCCCGGCAGGGCTGTCACCTGCGGTTTCGCGCGGGGATGCGATGATTCTCGGACGTTCGCCACGCGCGTACACCGGCGGCCGGGCAGAGTGGGAATGCGGGCGGTTCGGGGCGTGCTGGACTGAGCGACGAGACGAACGACTAGACGGACGGGGTTGGGTGCGCGGTGCGTGATGCCAAGGAGCTGTACCGGCTGGAGCAGCAGGGCGTGGACGCGTTGGCCGCCGCGAAGGCCGAGGCCGGTCCTGACGCCGCCGGTCTGGTGCTGCTGTACCACTTCGAGGGCTTCATGGACGCCGGCGAGGCCGGCGGCCAGGTGGTCACCCACCTGCTGGAGCAGGGCTCGCCGCAGGTGGTCGCCCGGTTCGACCACGACCGCCTGGTGGACTACCGGGCCCGGCGCCCCGCGATGGTCTTCGACCGCGAGCGCTGGACGTCGTACGACCCGCCGGAGATCCTGCTCCAGCTGGTCCGGGACGCGGTGGGCACCCCGTTCCTGCTGATCACGGGCCCGGAGCCGGACACCGAGTGGGAGCTGTTCGCGGCCGCCGTACGGGAGTTGGTGGACCGCTTCGAGGTGCGCATGGCGATCGACTTCCACGGCATCCCGATGGGTGTCCCGCACACCCGCCCGGTCGGCCTCACCCCGCACGGCACCCGCCTCGACCTGGCCTCGGGCTACCCGAAGTGGTTCGAACAGGCCCAGGTGCCAGGCAGCGCCCAGGCGCTACTGGAGTACCGGCTCGCCGAGTCCGGCCACGACGTGCTGGGCTTCGCGGTGCACGTGCCGCACTACGTGGCGCGCTCGCCGTACCCCGCCGCCGCCGTGCTGATCCTGGAGGCGGTGCAGTCCGCCAGCGGGCTGGTGCTGCCCGGCACCGACCTGCGCGACCGGGTCGGCGAGGTGTACGCGGACATCGAGGAGCAGCTGGCCCAGGGCGACGGCGAGCTGCGTTCGGCGATCCGTGGGATGGAGAGCCAGTACGACGCGGTGGCCGGGGCCGACGGCCGGGAGAGCCTGCTCGCGGAGAGCAGTGACCTGCCCTCGGCCGACGAACTCGGGCGCCGGTTCGAGGAGTTCCTGGCCGAGCACGAGCGCGGCGCGGACTAGTGCGGAAGACGTTGACCGGTCTGCTGGGCCTGGCCCTGCTGGCCGGCTGCGCGGCGTCCGGGACGGCCCCGACGGTGACATCCGGGACGGACCCTGCGGTGCAGGCCCCGCCGACGGCGGGCGGTCCGTACGTGGCGCTGGGGGACTCGTACACCTCGGGGCTGGGGATCGCGCCGGAGGCCGGGGTCCCGGCAGGGTGCCACCGGTCGACGGTCAACTACCCGGCGCTGGTCGCCAAGGAGCTCAAGCCGGCCGCGTTCACGGACGTCAGCTGCAGCTCGGCCACCACGGCCGACCTGACGGCGGCCCAGCGGGTGCCCGACGGGTCGAACCCGCCGCAGCTGGACGCGCTCTCGGCCGCCACCCGGCTGGTGACGGTCGGCATCGGCGGCAACGACGTCGGCTTCCTGGAGGTGCTGTCGCGCTGTGCGACGGCCGGGCTGACCGGCACCGACTGCCGGTCGGTCTTCGCCGCGGCCGACGGTACGGACGAGGTGACCCGGCGGATCGCCACAGCGGGGGAACGGGTCGCAACGGTGCTGGCGGAGACCGGTCGGCGGGCCCCGGCGGCGAAGGTCCTGGTGGTCGGCTACCCGGCGCTGCTCCCGGCTGATCCGGCGGCCTGCACCGGGGCGTTCGGGTTCACTGTGGCGGCCGCCGACCTGCGGTACCTGGTGGGGAAGTTCGCGGAGCTGAACGCCGAGCTGAAGCGCCGCGCGCAGGCGGCCGGTGCCCGGTTCGTGGACACCGTCTCGGTGGGCCACGACATGTGCGCGGGCGTGGGCACCCGCTGGATCGAACCACCGCGCCCGGCCCCGGGCCTGGCCGCGGTGCACCCCAACGCCGCCGGTGAGCGCGGGATGGCCGAGGCGGTGCTGGCGGAGCTCCGCCGCGGGTAGGGCCGGTGGCCGTGGATCAGGGCATTGTCCACGGCCACCGGAGTCCGGGACGGCCCGTTCAGCCCAGCCGGACGGGGTGCACGGCGATGCTCACCGCCGCGTCGTCCAGGCACTCGCCGGTGCTGAGGTCGAAACGCTGCTTGAGCAGTGGCGAGGCGACGTACACCCGGCCCTCGGGGGTGGAGCCGAGCAGTCCCCGGGAGAGCACGTAGGCGCCGGTGAACGGGTCCCGGTTGGCGACCGCGTAGAGGGCGCCCCGGTGGTCGGTGAAGACGGCGGCCTGGCTGCCGTCCGGGAGCAGTACGGCGACCCCCCGGCCCGGGATGAGGCGGTCGTGGTCACAGACGGCGACCCAGCCCCCGGGGGTCTGCAGTTCGACCCGGGCGGTGGCGGTGACGGTGGCCATCGGGGCGGTGACGGTGGTCATCGGATCTCCAGGAGGTCGGCGGAGAGGGTGGCGAGCAGGTCCTCCGCGGTGGCCAGCACGCCGAGGTCGGGCTTGACCTGGTCGCGCTCGGGGGTGAACCGGATGCTCGGGTCCGGCACGCCGGGGGCGTTGACGAAGGAGACGAAGCGCTGGAGGCGGTCCTGGTCGGCCAGGGTGGCGGCCCACTCGTCCTGGTAGTCGCTCACGTGGTTGGCCATCAGGGCCTCCAGGTCGGCGGCGATGCCGAGGCTGTCCTCGACCACCACCTGCCGGACGTGCTCCAGGCCGCCGTCGATCCGTTCCAGCCAGGCGGAGGTGCGCTCCAGCCGGTCGGCGGTGCGGATGTAGAACATCAGGAAGCGGTCGATCAGCGTGATCAGTTCCTCGTCGGTGAGGTCCTGGGCCAGCAGGTCGGCGTGCCGGGGGGTGGCACCGCCGTTGCCGCCGACGTAGAGGTTCCAGCCGTTCGAGGTGGCGATCACACCGAAGTCCTTGCCCCGGGCCTCGGCGCACTCGCGGGCGCAGCCGGAGACCGCCGACTTGAGCTTGTGCGGCGAGCGCAGGCCCCGGTAGCGCAGCTCCAGGTGGATCGCCATCGCCACCGAGTCCTGCACGCCGTACCGGCACCAGGTGGACCCGACACAGGACTTGACGGTGCGCAGGGACTTCCCGTACGCGTGGCCCGACTCGAAGCCGGCCGCCACCAGCCGGGACCAGATCAGCGGGAGCTGGTCGACGGCCGCGCCGAACAGGTCGATCCGCTGGCCGCCCGTGATCTTGGTGTAGAGCCCGAAGTCGCGGGCCACCTCACCGATCACGATCAACTTCTCGGGGGTGATCTCGCCGCCCGGGATGCGCGGGACGACCGAGTAGGAGCCGTTCCGCTGGAGGTTGGCCAGGAAGTGGTCGTTGGTGTCCTGGAGCGCGGCCTGCTCGCCGTCCAGGATGTGTCCGGAGGCGGCCAGTTCGGGGGCCAACGAGGCGATGATCGAGCCGACGGTGGGCTTGCAGACCTCGCAGCCCTCGCCCGCCAGCCGGCCGTGCTCGGCGAGCAGCTGACGGTGCGTCGCGATCCGCTTCACCCGGACGATCTCGTACAGCTCGGCGCGGGTGTGCGCGAAGCAGGGGCAGAGGCCCTTGTCGACCTCGACGCCGCTGGCCTCCAGCTCGTCGGTGACGATGGTGGAGAGCAGCTTGATGCAGGAGCCGCATCCGGTGCCGGCCTTGGTGCACTGCTTCACCTCGGGCACGGTGGTGCACTGGTGGTCCGTCACCGCCGCCCGGACGGCGCCCTTGGTGACGTTGTGGCAGTTGCAGACCACCGCGTCGTCGGGGAGCGCCGAGCTGCCGAGCGAGACCGGGGCGCCGAGACCGGCCGGGAGCACCAGGGACTCGGCCGGGACGGGCAGCGGGGTGCCGGTGCCGGTCAGCGGACGGAGCGAGGAGTACGCCTCCGCGTCGCCGACCAGGATGCCTCCGAGCAGCGCGCCCTCGGGGGTGACCACCAGCTTCTTGTAGATGCCGGAGCGGGAGTCGGAGTAGACCACGTCGAGCGCGCCGGGCGTGGTGGCGAAGGCGTCGCCGAAGCTGGCCACGTCCACCCCGAGCAGCTTGAGCTTGGTGGAGAGGTCGGCGCCGGTGAACTCCTTGGCGTCCTGCCCGGCGAGCTGCCGGGCGACCGTGGTGGCCATCTCGTAGCCGGGGGCGACCAGGCCGTACACCCGGCCGTCCACCGCGAGGGCGCACTCGCCGATCGCGTAGACGGCCTCGTCGGAGGTGCGGCAGAGCGCGTCGACCGCGATGCCGCCGCGCTCACCGACCGTCAGACCGCAGTCCCTGGCCAGCTGGTCGCGCGGGCGGACGCCGGCCGAGAAGACCACCAGGTCGGTGTCGATCCGCTCGCCGCTGGTGAAGGTCATCCCGCTGGCGGCGCCGTCGGTGGTCAGGATCGCGTTGGTGCCGACCCCGGTGTGCACGGTGACGCCCATCTCCTCGATGGTGCGGCGCAGCGCCTCGCCGCCGCCCTCGTCCACCTGGACGGGCATCAGGCGCGGGGCGAACTCCACCACGTGGGTCTCCAGCCCGAGGCCCTTGAGCGCACCGGCCGCCTCCAGCCCGAGCAGCCCGCCGCCGACCACCGCGCCGACCTTTCGGCCCGCCGCGTACGCCTCGATGGCGTGCAGGTCCTCGATGGTGCGGTAGACGAAGCAGCCGTCCGCGTCCTTGCCCTCGACCGGGGGGACGAACGGGTAGGAGCCGGTGGCCAGCACCAGGGTGTCGTACGCCACGGTGTGCCCGGCGGCGGTGGTGACGGTCCGTCCGGTCCGGTCGATCGAGGCCACCGGGGAGTTCAGGTGCAGCTCGAAGCCGTGGGTGTCCAGGAAGCCGGGCTCGCCCAGCAGCAGGTCCTCCGGGGTCTTCCCGGAGAAGTACGAGGTCAGCGCGACCCGGTCGTACGCCGGGCGGGGCTCCTCGGCGAGCACCACGACGCGGAAGCGGTCGGCGGTGCCGGTGTCGGCCAGGGCTTCCAGGAAGCGGTGGCCGACCATGCCGTAGCCGACCAGGACGACGGTGGGCTTGGTGGTGGTCATCGGGTTGGTGTTCATCTGGAAGCCCCTCCGGGGGTTGTGCTCCGGGTGGTGAGCAGGTGGAGCGGGTGGGCGGAGAGGGCCTCGTCGCCCTCCCAGGTGTGGGCGACCTGACCGATGGTGTCGAGGTCGCCGAGAAGTACGCCGCCGACCAGCCGGTCGCCGGTCTCGTCCCGGCGGACGATCACCTTGCGGTAGCTGCCCCGGCCGGCGTCGGCGAGGCGGACCACCCGGTCCTCGGGGCTGGGGCTGGTAACGCCGAAAGCGGCGATGTCCAGCGGGCCCCGGGCGGGGGTGGCGGCCAGGGTCAGCCGGGTGAGCAGCCGGCTGCCCCGGTAGGCGGCCGGCCGGCCGGTGAGCACCTGCGCCAGGACGTCGGCCTGCTCGAAGGCGGGCCCGGCCAGGCCGTAGACGGTGCCGTCGTGCTCGGCGCAGTCGCCCAGCGCGTGGATGTGCGGGTCGTCGGTGCGCAGCTCGTCGTCGACCAGCACGCCCCGGCGGACCTCGAGACCGGCCGCCTGGGCCAGTCCGGTCCGGGGGCGGACGCCGACCGCGATCACCAGCAGGTCGGCGTCCAGCCGGAAGCCGTCGGCCAGTTCGACGCCGGTGACGGCCCGGTCGGCGGTGTCGGTGGTGAGCACCGAGCGGACCCGGCACTCGGTGTGCACCTCGACGCCCAGCTCGGTCAGGTGGGTCCGGAGCAGCTCGGCCGCCTCCGGGTCGAGGTGACGCTCCAACAGGTGCTCGCCCTGGTGGGCCAGCACCACCGGGATGCCGCGCGCGGCCAGCGCCCGGGCGGCGCTCACCCCGAGCAGTCCGCCGCCGACCACCACGGCCTGCCGCGTCCCGGGCAGCCGGGCGTCGATGTCGGCGCAGTCCGCCATGGTGCGGAAGGCGAAGACGCCGGCGGGGAGTTCGTGGCGGTCGCGACCCGCCAGGGAGTCGTCGAACAGGCCGCGCAGCGGCGGCAGCACCGGGTTGCTCCCGGTGGCCAGCACCAGGTCGCCGTACCCGATCTCCGCGCCGTCGTCGCACAGCACCCGGCGCTGCTCCCGGTCGATCCGCACCACCCGGGCCCGGCGCCGCTCGACCGCCGCCGGCAGCGCGGCCAACTCGGCGATCTCCGGCGCGTACCGCCCGGCCAGCACCTCGGCCAGCAGCACCCTGTTGTACGGGCGGTGCTCCTCCTCGGCGAGCAGCAGCACCTCGCGCCCGCCGTGCAGCGCGAGCTGCTGGGCGAGTCGGTGGCCGGCCATACCTCCGCCGACCACGACCACTCGGGAATCGGTTGCCGTCATGTCGATGAGCATGATCCGGAGGTGTTACCCGGCCGGGGCCGCGCTGTTTCGCAGGCGGAACTTCGACCTCAAACGGCGGTACCGGCGGGTGTGAGCAGGCGGGCGGGCGGCTGGTGCTCGGGCGGACGGCCGCTGGTCAGGCGGCGGTGCGGGTGCTCAGGCGGTGGTGCGGGTGCGGAACGCGGTGCGGTAGGCGGAGGGCGACACCCCGACGGTTCCGGTCAGGTGCTGGCGGAGCGAGACGGCGGTGCCGAAGCCCGCCTCGGAGGCGACCTGGTCGATCGGCAGGTCCGTGGTCTCCAGCAGGCGGCGGGCCCGGTCGACCCGGCGCTGGGTCAGCCACTGGCCGGGCGGCATGCCGACCTCCTCGCCGAACCGGCGGCAGAAGGTGCGCACGCTCATCCGGGCGTGCTCGGCCAACTCGGCCAGCGGCAGCGGGCGGTGGAGCTGCTCCAGGGCCCAGACCCGAGTGGCGGCGGTGGACGCGGCGGCGGCTTCGGGCAGTGGGCGGTCGATGTACTGGGCCTGCCCGCCCTCGCGCCAGGGCGGCACCACGCAGAGCCTGGCCACCCGGTTGGCGATCTCGCTGCCGTGGTCGCGCCGGACCAGGTGCAGGCAGAGGTCGACCCCGGCGCCGACGCCCGCCGCCGTGAGCACCTGGCCGTCGTCGACGAAGAGCACGTCGGCGTCCACCTCGACCTGGGGGAAGGTGCGTTGGAAGTGCGCGGCCTCGGTCCAGTGCGTGGTGGCCCGGCGTCCGTCCAGCAGGCCGGCGGCGGCGAGCACGTACGAGGCGGTGCAGATCGAGACGGTCCGCACCGTCGGGGGCAGCAGGGCCAGCGCCGCCGCCAGGTCGTCCGGCAGCCAGTCCCGGAGGCCGTCCGGGCCGCAGGCGAACGGCGGGATCACCACCGTGTCGGCGGTCCGCAGCACCTCGGGCCCGTGCGGCACGGTGATGGCGAAGTCGGCGGAGGTGGTCACGGGGGCGCCGTCCAGGCTGCAGGTGACCACCTCGTACAGCCGCCCGCCGTCCGGGCCCTCGGCGGTGCCGAAGATCCGTACCGGGATGCTCAGTTCGAAGGGGTAGACGCCATCGAGGGCCAGGACCACGACACGATGCATGGCAAGATCCTTGCACATCGCGGCATTCCTGCCACTCGTCGGGCCCGCTCGGATCCGGAAATCTTGTCGTCGGGCGGCCGCAGTGGCCGCCCGGGACAAGGGAGATGACGATGCGTGCGATCGGCCAGGACGGTTTCGGCGGCCCCGAGGTACTGAAGGTCGTCGAGGTGGAGCGGCCCGAACCGGCCCCGGCCGAGGTGCTGGTGCGGGTGCACGCGGCCGGGGTCAACCCGACCGACTCGTGGCACCGGGGGAGCGGCGGGCTGGGCGGTCGGATCGTCCGGCTCGGCTGGGACGTCTCCGGGGTGGTCGAGGCGGTCGGCATCGGCGTGACCACGCTGGCGCCGGGCGACGAGGTCTTCGGCATGCCGCGCCACCCGGTGGCCGCAGGGACGTACGCCGAGTACGTCACCTCGCCCGCCCGGCACCTGCTCCACAAGCCCGCCGGGCTCGACCACACCGAGGCGGCCGCCCTGCCGCTGGTCGGGATGACCGCCTGGCAGGCGCTGGTGGACACCGCCGACGTCCGGCCCGGGCAGCGGGTGCTGATCCACGCGGCCGCCGGCGGGGTCGGCCACCTCGCGGTGCAGATCGCCAAGGCCCGTGGCGCGTACGTGATCGGCACCGCCCGGGCGGCCAAGCACGAGTTCCTGCGCGGGCTCGGCGCGGACGAGCTGATCGACTACACCGAGGCCGAGTTCGAGACGGCGGTCGAACCGGTGGATGTCGTGATCGACACCATCGGCGGCGCCTACGGCCCGCGTTCACTGCGGGCGCTCAAGGAGGGCGGCTTCCTGGTCTCGCTGGCCTCCCCCGCCGAGTCCTACCTGGCCGAGCAGGCCCGCCCGCTGGGCAAGCGGGCCGCCTTCATGGCCGTCGAGGCCGACCAGACCGGCCTGCGGGAGCTGGCCGCCCTGGTCCAGGCCGGGCAGCTGCGGCCGGTGATCGACACCGTCCTGCCGCTCGAACTCGCCTCCAAGGCCCACGAGCTGCTGGACAGCGGCCGCACCCAGGGCAAGATCGTGCTGACCGCCGTCCAGACCCTGCCCGGCCGGTCCTGCCGGACCGGCCCTAGTGGGAGGTGACCGCCTCCAGGCGGACGGCGCAGACCTTGAACTCCGGCATTCGGGAGGTCGGGTCGAGGGCCGGGTTGGTGTGCACGTTGGCGTTGGCCTCGCCGGGCCAGTGGAACGGCATGAAGACGGTGTCGGGGCGGATCGCGGTGGTCAGCCGGGCGGGGGTGACGGTCCGTCCGCGCCGGCTCACCACCGCGACCCGGTCCCCGTCCGCCACGCCGAGGCGCTCGGCAAGCTGCGGGTGCAGCTCGACGAAGGCGCCCGGTGCGGCGGCGTTCAGGGCCTCGACCCGGCGGGTCTGGGCGCCGGACTGGTACTGGGCCAGCACCCGCCCGGTGGTCAGCCGGACCGGGTACTCGGCGTCCGGCTCCTCGGCCGCAGGGCGGTGCTGGACCGGGGTGAACCTGGCCCGGCCGTCCGGGGTGGCGAACCGCTCCAGGAACAGCCGGGGGGTGCCCGGGTGGTCGCCGTCCGGGCAGGGCCAGAAGACCCCGTCCTGCTCGGCGATCCGCTGGTAGCTGATGCCCGCATAGTCGGCCGCACCGCCGCTGGAGGCCCGTCGCAGCTCGTCGAAGACCTTCTCGGCGTTGGTGTCGAACCCCTCGCCGTGGCCCAGCCGTCCGGCCAGGCCGTGCAGTACCTCCAGGTCGCTGCGGACACCTGACGGAGCGTCAACGGCCTTGCGGCGCAAGACGACCCGGCCTTCCAGATTGGTCAGGGTGCCGGTCTCCTCGGCCCACTGGGTGACCGGCAGCACCACGTCCGCCAGCGCGGCCGTCTCGGACAGCACCACGTCGCTGACCGCCAGGAAGTCCAGCGAGCGGAGCCGCTCGGCGATGTGCGTCGAACGCGGCGCGGAGACCACCGGGTTGGAGCCCATCAGCAGTAGCGAACGGACCGTGATGCCGAGCGAGTCCAGCAGTTCGTACGCGCTCGGGCCGGGGCCGGGCAGGCTGTCGGGGTGCACGCCCCAGACCGCCGCGACGTGCGCGCGGGCGGCCGGGTCGTCCAACTTCCGGTAGCCGGGCAGCTGGTCGGCCTTCTGGCCGTGCTCCCGGCCGCCCTGGCCGTTTCCCTGGCCGGTCAGACAGCCGTACCCCGCGTACGGGCGGCCCGCGTTGCCGGTGGCCAGGCAGAGGTTGATCCAGGCGCTCACCGTGTCGGTGCCCTTGGCCTGCTGCTCGGGCCCACGCGCGGTGAGCACCATCGCCGTCCCGGCGTCACAGAACGTCCTGACCGCTTCCCGCAGTTGGGGCAGCGGGACGCCGGTCACCGCCTCCACGTGCTCGGGCCAGTGCGCCATCGCGGCCGCCCGGGTCTCCGCCCAGCCGGTGGTGCGCTCGGCGATGAACGCCTCGTCGGTACGGCCGTCCGCGACCACCAGGTGCAGCAGGCCGAGCGCCAGCGCAAGGTCGGTGCCGGGGCGCGGCGCCAGGTGCAGGTCGGCCAGCTCGGCGGTCCTGGTCCTGCGCGGGTCCACCACGATCAACCTGCCGCCGTTGTCCTGCAGTTCCCGCAGGTAGCGGACGAACGGCGGCATCGTCTCGGCCGGGTTGCCGCCGACCAGGATCACGCAGCCGGCCTTCGGGATGTCCGCCACCGGGAAGGGCAGCCCGCGGTCCAGGCCGAAGGCCCTGATCCCGCCCGCCGCCGCCGAGGACATGCAGAACCGGCCGTTGTAGTCGATGGTCGAGGTGCCGAGCACCACCCGGGCGAACTTGCCCAGCAGATAGGCCTTCTCGTTGGTCAGTCCGCCACCGCCGAACACACCCACGGCGTCCCGTCCGTGGGCGGCGGCGGTGGCCGACAGCTCGGTGGCGATCCGGTCCAGCGCCTCGGCCCAGCCCGCCGGGCGCAGCTCGCCGTCCACCCGCACCAGCGGCGTGGTCAGCCGGGCGCCGGGCGCGAGCACCGCGGCGGCGTTCGACCCCTTGCCGCACAGCGCACCCAGGTTGACCGGGAAGCCGGGCCGCTCCACCACCTCCACCGGAACCGCGCCGCCCGTGCGGCGCAGGCCCATGCCGCACTGCAGGGCGCAGTACGGACAGTGCGTGTCAGTGGCAGTCTCGCTCATGGCCGCCAGCCTGCTACGGCGCTGTTTCGGCCCGGCGCCCGCCCGGTTACAGCTGCTGTTCACGGCCCTCTCGCGGGCCGTTCCGGCCACTGTGAGGCCGGGTTCACCAATGTTGACGGTCGGGCAACGGCGCCGAAACAGCCGCTGGGCAGGCTTGGCCCATGACGACGATCCCGACCCGAGGCCAGGCCCCGCTCCGGGTTCTGCACGCCCGCCGCCGCCCCGCCCTGGTCCTGGTCGCCCATGGCTCCCGTGACCCGCAGACCCTGGCCGAGGTGCACCGGCTGACCGCCCTGCTGGCCGCCGCCCGCCCCGAACTCGACGTCCGGGTTGCGCACCTCGGACTGAACGCCCCGCTGCTGCCCGACGTACTGGACGGCCTGAGCGGCCCCGCCGTGCTGGTCCCGCTGCTGCTCAGCCGGGGCTACCACGTCAAGGTCGACCTGCCCGCCCTGCTGGCCGCCGCGCCCCAGGTCAACGGCCTGATCGCACCCCCGCTCGGCCCCGACCCGCTGCTCACCGAACTGCTGCACACCCGCCTGACCGAAGCGGGCTGGGGGCCGGACGGCGACGCCGTCGTGCTCGCCGCCGCAGGTTCCCGCGATCCGGCCGCGGCCGTGGACACCGAGACCCAGGCCGCCCTGCTCGCCGCCCGCCTCGGCGTCCCGGTCCGGACCGGCGCCGTCACCGGCGGCCGCTCGGTGGCCGAAGCCGTCGCCCGCCTCACTGGCGAGGGCCACCGCCGGGTCGCGGTCGCCTCCTACTTCACCGCGCCGGGCGACTTCGCCCGCCTCGCCGCCTCGGCGGGCGACTGGGTCACGGCCGCACCGCTGGGCGCGCACCCCACGATGGTCGAGCTGATCCTGCGCCGCTACTCGTCGGCCACCTACGGGCCTGGCGCTCGGGGCTCTGCTCACGAGCGGCTCCGCCGCGGGGCGATGCCGACCCTGGTGACGTCCGGCTGAGCGGAGAGGTCGGGCACTGTTCTCCGACCGGTACGCCGCACCTCCTCCGGAATGTCCCCGCCCCGGCGTACGGTGCTCGTATATGAACGACACCACGTACGACCCCGTCGCCGAAGCCCGCTGGGTGCCCGAGCCCGACAAGCGGCCGGGCCGGACGGCGTTCCAGCGTGACCGCGCCCGCGTGCTGCACTCCGCCGCGCTCCGCCGACTGGCCGGCACCACCCAGGTGGTCGCCCCGATGCGCAGTGACTTCCCCCGTACCCGGCTCACCCACTCGCTCGAATGCGCCCAGGTGGGGCGGGAGTTGGGTGCCGCGCTGGGCTGCGACCCGGACTTGGTGGAGACCGGCTGCCTGGCTCACGACATCGGCCACCCGCCGTTCGGTCACACCGGCGAGGAGGCGCTCGACCAGGCTGCCGAGTCCTGCGGCGGCTTCGAGGGCAACGCCCAGTCGCTCCGCATCCTGACCCGCCTGGAGCCCAAGCGCTTCGCCCCGCTCGACGAGGAGCCCGCCCGCCTGGCCCCCTGGCCGGGCCACAGCGTCGGCCTCAACCTGAGCCGGGCCGCCCTGGACGCGGCCACCAAGTACCCGTGGCCGCGTGGCTCGCACCCGACCGACCCGGGTTCCACCAAGTACGGGGTCTACGGCGACGACCTGCCGGTCTTCCGCTGGCTGCGCACCGGCGCGCCCGCCGACCGGAAGTGCTTCGAGGCCACCGTGATGGACTGGTCCGACGACGTGGCGTACTCCACCCACGACGTCGAGGACGGCATCCAGGCTGGTCACATCAGCCTGGCCGCGCTGCGCTCCACCGAGGAGCGGGCCGAGCTGTTCAAGATCGCCGAGCGGTACGCCGAGGCCGAGCCCGAGGAGTTCGGCGCCGCACTCGACCGCCTGCAGGCCGAGGCGTGGTGGCCCCGGGCGTACGACGGTTCGGCCCGGGCCCGGGCCGGGCTGAAGGACCTGACCAGCCAGCTGATCGGCCGGTTCTGCCTGGCTGCCGAGCAGGCCACCCGGGCCCGCTACGGCCCGGGGCCGCTCACCCGGTACGCCGCCGAGCTGGTCGTCCCGGCCGGGGTGCGGATCGAGTGCGCGGTGCTCAAGGCGGTCGCCGTCCGGTACGTGATGCAGCGCGACGAGCAGGCCCAGCTCCGCTCCCGGCAGCGGATCGTGATCGCCGAGCTGGCCGAGACGCTGGCCCGCACCGCGCCGTACGGGCTCGACCCGGTCTTCGCCGCGCTGTACGAGGAGGCCGAGGACGACCGGGCCGCGCTGCGCGCGGTGATCGACCAGATCGCCACCCTCACCGACGCCTCCGCGCTCGCCCTGCACAGCCGTCTCGTGACGCCGGGGCCGTAGACTTCCGGGGTGGCCGGGCGGATCAGGGACGAAGATGTACAAGCGGTGCGTAACGCACTGCCGATCGACGCTGTCGTCAGCGACTACGTCCAGCTGACCAGCGGGGGCGGGGTCCAGCTCAAGGGTGTCTGCCCGTTCCACGACGAGAAGTCCGCCTCCTTCTACGTGCACCCGGGAAAGGCCGTCTTCAACTGCTTCGGCTGCGGTGAGAGCGGCGACACGATCACGTTCCTGATGAAGATCGAGCACTTCTCCTTCGCCGAGGCCGTCGAGCGCATGGCCGCCCAGGCGGGCATCACCCTGCGGTACGAGGAGGGCGGCTACTCGCCCCGGCACCAGAAGGGCGAGCGGACCAGGCTGGTCGAGGCGCACAAGACCGCCGCCGACTGGTACCAGGAGCAGCTGGAGACCCCCGAGGCCGAGATCGGCCGCACCTTCCTGGCTGAGCGCGGCTTCGACGCCGAGGCGGCCAAGCACTTCGGGGTCGGCTACGCCCCGGTGGGCTGGGAGCACCTGGTCCGCTACCTGCGCGGCAAGGGCTTCTCCGACAAGGAGATCCTGCTCGGCGGCCTGGCCTCGCAGGGCCAGCGCGGCGGCCTGATCGACCGCTTCCGTGGCCGGCTGGTCTGGCCGATCCGGGACACCACCGGTGAGGTGATCGGCTTCGGCGCCCGCCGGCTGCGCGAGGACGACAACGGGCCGAAGTACCTGAACACCCCCGAGACGCCGATCTACAAGAAGTCCCACGTGCTCTACGGCCTCGACCTGGCGAAGAAGGAGATCGCCAAGTCCGGCCGGGCGGTGGTGGTCGAGGGCTACACGGACGTGATGGCCTGTCACCTCGCGGGTGTCACCAGCGCGGTGGCCACCTGCGGTACCTCCTTCGGTGAGGACCACATCAAGATCATCCGTCGGCTGCTGATGGACACCTCGCAGTACCGTGGCGAGACGGTCTTCACGTTCGACGGCGACGCCGCCGGGCAGAAGGCCGCGCTGCGGGCCTTCGAGGACGACCAGAAGTTCGCCGCTCGCACCTCCATCGCGATCACCCCGGGCGGCATGGACCCGTGCGAGCTGCGGCTCGCCAAGGGCGACGACGCGGTCCGTGAGCTGATCGAGAACCCCGTCCCGCTCTTCGAGTTCGCCCTCCGCTCGGCCGTCGAACGGCACCGGGTGGACACGGCCGAGGGCCGGGCGGCGGCGTTGGAGGAGGCGGCGAAGATCATCACGAAGATCAAGGACCGCTCGATCCAGCACGAGTACGCCGTCCAGCTGGCCGGTCTGCTGGGCATCCTGGACGAGCAGTTCGTGGTCCGCCGGATCTCCCAGCTGGCCCGCTGGCAGCGTGACAATCCGCCGCAGCAGCGCCAGCAGCTGCGCCGCCCCGGCGCCCCCGAACCGACCCCGACGGTCCGTCCGCTGTTCCGCCTGGACCCCAAGGACCCGGCCCAGTTCGTCGAACGGGAACTCCTCAAGCTCGCTCTCCAGCACCCCGACCTGGTCAGCCCTGCTTTCGACAACTACGGCGACGAGGAGTTCCCCACCCCGCCGTACACCGCCGTCCGCCGGGCCGTCCGGCAGGCGGGTGGTGCCGCGTACGGGGCCACCCTGCCGGACTTCACCTCGGCGGTCCGGGACGCCTGCCCCGACGATCAAGTCCGCTCCCTGGTCAACGAGTTGACCGTCGAGCCGATCCGCACCCGGCGGGCCGCCGACACCATCTACGCGGGCGAGTTCCTGGTCAAGCTCCGGCTCCAGGCGGTCGACCGCCGGATCGCCGAAGTCCGCGCCCAGCTCCAGCGCCTGGGCAACCGCGGCACCCCCGAGCAGCTCACCGCCGTGCAGGGCGAACTCTGGGCGCTCCAGCAGTACTCCCAGAACCTCCGCACCCGGGGCGCAGCGGGTCTCTGACCCAACTGATCAGGCATCTACGGCCCGGAGGCTCCGAGCCTCCGGGCCGTAGATGCCTGATCAGCCGCCTACGCGGGTATCCCCTTCTGGTGGCGCGGTTCCCCCACGAGCCGCGCGTCGGCCGAGAGAGGGATGCCCCCGTGGACCTTTCCGCTGCTCAACCGGCCGTCGTGGGGCCGGGGTTCACCGAGCCGTCCGGCCCGGCGGCCGACCTGCTCCGGCAGTACCTGCGCGAGATCGGCCGGATCCGTCTGCTCACCGCCGTCGAGGAGGTGGAGCTGGCCCGGCAGATCGAGGCGGGCCTGTTCGCGGAGCAGGCCCTCGGGGCCGGAGGTCAGGATCCCGATCTGGTAAGGGAGTTGGAGCATCTGGTGCTGCTCGGCCGACGGGCCAAGCGTCGTCTGATCGAGGCCAACCTCCGCCTGGTGGTCTCGGTCGCCAAACGCTACGTCGGTCGCGGCCTGACCCTGCTCGACCTGGTCCAGGAGGGCAACCTCGGCCTGATCCGGGCGGTGGAGAAGTTCGACTACGCGCGCGGCTACAAGTTCTCCACGTACGCCACCTGGTGGATCAGGCAGGCGATGAGCCGGGCGCTCGCCGACCAGGCGAGGACGATCCGGGTGCCGGTGCACGTGGTCGAGTTGATCAACCGGGTGGTCCGGGTGCAGCGTGCCCTGCTGCAGGAGCGCGGCGCCGAGCCCAGCCCCGCCGAGGTGGGTGCGGTGCTGGAGCTGTCGGAGACCAGGGTGATGGAGGTGCTCCGGCTGGCCCAGGAGCCGGTCTCGCTGCACACCCCGGTCGGCGAGGAGGACGAGGTGGCCCTCGGCGACCTGATCGAGGACGCCGACGCCGCCTCTCCGGTGGAGACCGCCGCCTTCCTGCTGCTCCGCGAACACCTGGACGCGGTGCTGGCCACCCTCGGCGAGCGCGAGCGCCAAGTCGTCCAGCTCCGTTACGGGTTGGACGACGGGCACCCGCGCACGCTGGAGGAGATCGGCCACCTGTTCGGCGTCACCCGCGAACGCATCCGGCAGATCGAGGCCAAGACCCTGAGCCGCCTGCGCGCGCACTCCCACACCGACCAGCTCCGCGCCTACCTCGACTGAACCACCGTCACTCGGCGGCCAGTTCGGGGTGCACCTGGTCCCGGACGGTCCGGTACTGCTGCCGGACCGAGTTGCCGACCGCCAGGTCGCCGTCGCGTTCGGCGACCAGGGTGACCGCCTCGGGCAGCTCCCAGTCCGGCGGCTCCGCCGTCCCAGCCAGTGCCCAGGCGGCTTGCCGGGCGGCGCCCCGGGCCGCGTGGTCCCCGGCGGGCGGTATCACCACGGGCACGCCGAAGATCAGCGGCGCGGCGTCACGGACGGCGGGCAGCCGCCCGACCGCACCGAGCAGGAAGATCCGGCGGACCGTCACGCCGTTGTCGCGCAGCACGTCCAGCGCGTCCGCGACGTTGCAGAGCATGCCCTCCACGGCGGCCCTGGCCAGGTGCTGCGGCGTCATCGACTCGGCCCGGAGGCCCGTCAGGGTGCCTGCGGCGTGCGGGAGCCGGGGCGTCCGCTCGCCGTCCAGGTACGGCAGCAGCACCAGCCCGTACGCGCCGGGGGAGGACTGCAGGGCCAGCTCGCTCAGCCCGGCCAGGTCGGTGCCGAGCAGCCCGGCCATCGAGCGGAGCACCTGGGCGGCGTTCAGGGTGCCGACCATCGGCAGGTGGCGGCCGGTCGCGTCGGCGAACGAGGAGACCGCGCCGGTGACGTCCACCACGGCCTGGTCGTGCACCGCGAAGACGGTGCCGTTGCCGCCGAGCGAGACCACCGCGTCGCCGGGGCCGAGCCCGAGGCCGAGCGCGGCGGCCATGTTGTCGCCGGTGCCGGCCGAGATCAGCAGACCCTCGGGGGTGTGCCCGGCGGGCTCGGCCGGGCCCAGCACGTCCGGCACCTGGAGCTGGTGCCCGAGGGCCAGCTCGATCAGGTCCTGCCGGTACTCGCCGGTGAGCGGCGACCAGTACCCGGTGCCGGAGGCGTCACCCCGGTCGGTGGTCCGCCGCTTGGGGTGGCCGAGCAGCTGCCAGACCAGCCAGTCGTGCGGCAGCAGCACCTCGGCGATCCGCTTGGCCGAGGCCGGTTCGAACTCGGCCAGCCAGCGCAGCTTGGCCACCGTGTACGTGGGCGCGGGCACCGCGCCGATCGCTTGCACCCACGGCTCGGGGCCGCCGAGCGCGTCGATCAGCTGCGCGGCGGCCCCGGCCGACCTCGGGTCGTTCCACAGCAGCGCCGGGCGGACCAGCACCCCGCCCGCGTCCAGCCCGATCAGCCCGTGCTGCTGGGCGGAGACCCCGATCGCCCGGACGCCCTCCAGCAGGCCGCCGGTGGCCGCCTCGCCGAGCGAGTGCAGCCAGAGCTGGGGGTCGGTCTCGGTGGCCCGGGGATCACCGCCCTCGGGCGTGGGGTGCGGCGCCCGGCCGTCGCGCAGCACGGCGCCGGTCTCGGCGTCGCACGCGACGATCCGGGTGCGAGTGGTGGAGCTGTCGATGCCCGCGACGATGGCCATGTCGAGATCATGCCTCAGCTCGGCGCCCGGACGGAGCCGACCGGGCGAAGTGTTGCCCACTCACTGCCCGGATGCCCGCCTCCGGGGAGCCGCTACGGGCGGTATGTGCCCCAGCTGTCGTCTCCCGCGCCCCGGGCGCTGAGGTACGGGACCCGGTCGGTGAGCGCGTTCGGCAGCCGGTCGCCGACCTTCTCGGCCACCGCGCCGGCCGCCTTGCCCGCCACCACTCCCGCCTGGTGCCTGGCCTTGCCCGCCACGTCCTGCACCTTGGGGTTCTGCGCCACTTGCCGGGCCGCACCGGCGATCTGCTCGTAGCGCTTGCGGCCTGCCTTGGCGCCCAGGACGTAACCGACCCCGACCCCCACGACGAACGTCAGCTTCCACATGCTCGGTCTCCACCCTTCCTTGCGGACTCTGCCGCGTTGCCCTACCCGTCCGGCCCGGTGGCGAACCACCCGGCGGACGGCGGGCCGGAGGCACCCGGGCCCGCCGCCCTCCAGCATCCCCGTCCGGCGCCCCGGTCGCCCGCCGGGCGCGCCGGGGAGCCCCGACCGGCCCCGTGCTCCCGGTCACACCGGTCGCCCCCGGACGGCCCGGGCGAAAGCGATTGGCGGAGCACCCCCCTGAGTGCGCTAATGTATGACCCGCAGCGAGCGCCGAAGCCCGGATCACCGATCCGGACCAGGACGCAAGCTCGGTCCCGCATAGCTCAATTGGCAGAGCAGCCGACTGTTAATCGGCAGGTTATTGGTTCGAGTCCAATTGCGGGAGCGCGGAAGGGCCAGGCCCCTCCGATACGTGCATTCCCCCATAGCTCAATTGGCAGAGCAGCCGACTGTTAATCGGCAGGTTATTGGTTCGAGTCCAATTGGGGGAGCTTCACCGGCAGTTGAGGTGAGTTGCGTAGAGCGAAGGCCCTTCGGATCGCCGAAGGGCCTTCGTGTTTCCCCGGAGCGTTTCCGGTCAGGCGGTGGCGCTTCCGGTCAGGCCGTGGCGCGGCGGTACAGCTCGCTCACCCGGTGGTCGAAGGTGATGCTGTACGAGGTCCGCTCGGTGTCCCCGCCCTCCTGGTAGCCGCCGATCACGCCGACCACCTCCCCGGCCGCGGTCAGCCAGGGGCTGCCGCTGGTGCCGTCGGTGTAGCCGTGGCAGTCGAACCGCTCCTGGGTGCTGCTCTGCTCACTGGTCCGGTTGCTGCAGGTGATCGGCTCCTCGGCCTCGTTCGGGTAGCCGGTGACCGACACCGGCAGCCCGAACCCCTGGTCCGTACCGAGCCGGAACCCGCCCAGCACGTCCGCGATCTCCCGACCGCCGACCGGTTCCACGGTGAGGAACGCCACGTCGTACTCCGGGTCCGCCCGCTCGGTCCACCGCTGGTCGACCACCACCTGGCTCACCCGCCAACTCCCGTAGGGAAGCTGCCCGTTACGGTATCCAGGGGCGAACACCAGGTCATCCAGCCGGCCGAACAACGGGTGCTGCACACAGTGCGCGGCGGTCACCAGCAGGTTCCGCCGGGGGCTGTCCACGACGCTCGCGGTGCAGGCCCGGGAGCCGTGCTCGCCGCCGACGAACAGTGTGCCGATCCGGTCCCCGGTCGGGCTCGACGGGGCGGTGCCGGCGGACGGCGTACCGTCCACGGGCGGTGCGCCGGTGGTGGCGGGCGCCTGCGCGCAGCCGGCCACGGCCAGCACGAGCAGCAGCCCGAGGGTGGGGCCGTACCGCCGCGCGCGTGTCATGCCGTCCGTCCTCAGCTGCCGGGAGTGCCTGCCCGGCAAGATCTACCAGCCCGGGCAGCGGGGACGCCAGCCCTACCCGGTCGCCCGGTCGTACAGCGCCTGCACCTGATCGCCGAAGTAGCTGCTGTACGAGGTGTCGGGGGTGTCCCCGCCCTCCTGGTAGCCGCCGATCACGCCGACCACGGTGCCCGTCTTGGTGTCCGGGTCGAAGTCGGTCACCCAGGGGCTGCCGCTGGTGCCACCGGTGTAGTCCGGACAGTCGATCCGCAGCTGGGTCGGGCTCTGCTCGGCGGTCAGGTTGCCGCAGGTGATCGGCACCTCGCCGCTGCTCGGGTACCCGGTCACCTTCACCGGCAGCTGGTACCCCTTGTTGACGCCCAGCCGGTTGGCGCCCAGCACCTGCTGCACCTGCCGCCCGTCCTGCGGCTTCACGATCGCGAAGGCCACGTCCATGTCCTCGTTGCCGTCGTCCGTCCAGCTCCGGTCGACCGTGACCGCGTCCAGCGGCCACACCCCGTTGGGCGTGCCCCCGTCCCGGTAGCCGGGTACGAAGACCAGATCGCTGCGCTGGCCCGCCAGCGGGTCGTAGACGCAGTGCGCCGCCGTCACGATCAGGTTCTGCCCCGCGCTGTCGACCACGCTGGCGGTGCAGAAGTGGTCGCCGTCCGAGCCGTGCGTGAACACCGCGCCGACCAGGGCGTTCAAGGGGGTCGGCTTGGCGGTGCGGGTGGTGCCCCCGTGCTTGGCGACGGCGGCCTTGATCCGGTCCTTGCTCCACCCGTGCGCGGCGGAGGCCGCACCCGAGCCGCCCGAGCCCGGGTGGCTCGGGGCGCCCGGCGTACTGGCCGCCCCCGAGCCACAGCCCGCCGCCAGGACGAGCACCACCACACCGGCTGCCCACCTCCTGCGCACCGCCACCACCGCCCCATGAGACCGGACCCGGAAGCCTCCAGTCTTCAGCGTCGACCCCTCCGACGCCCACCCCAGCGCATCCGGACGGGGAGCGCACGCCCCGCGCACCCGGATGCGCCCCCGGCGAGCAGCATGACGGACCGACCGGCTATGCTGCGGGTGACGGCCCTGACGGGCCGTCTGCTGCTGCTCCGGCCCTTTCCCGGCCGGAGACACGGCGAACCGGGGCGGTAGCTCAGCCGGTTAGAGCAGGGGACTCATAATCCCTTGGTCGTGGGTTCGAGTCCCACCCGCCCCACCCATTCAGCTGTGCCGCAGCCAGCCTTTACGTCGCCCTTAACCTGCGAGAACTGTAGAGCATCACTTCGCACATCCAAGGGCCCCGCATCGGAAGTTCACCCCGTTAGGGGACAGTGGCCGGTACAGCCGTGACGATCGCCTTGAGCTGGTCGAGGCTCAGCGCCGGGGTGCCGGGACGGAAGGTGTATCCGTTCTCGCCGTTCCACTCGTAGGCCTCCACACTCCGGCCGTCGGGGTGGTGGACGGCCGCCGCCCAGTGCACGCAACCGCTCCGTACCGAGTGACGGAACCGCCGGGGAGCGTCGTGCGGTCGCAGAAATCCTGCTCGGTAGGCTGAGCGGATGCTCCTGCCCGCCGATCTGCCGACACCCCTTCAGGTGCTGGACGATCCCGACTTCGCGCGGGCCGGGGTGGAGCTGCGGCTGAAGCGGGACGACCTGGCGCACCCGACCGTCCCGGGCAACAAGTGGCGCAAGCTCGCGCCCAACCTGGCGTACGCGACCGAGACCGGCGCCCGGGGGCTGCTCACCTTTGGCGGGGCGTACTCCACGCACCTGCGGGCGGTGGCGGCGGCTGCGCAGGCGCTCGGGCTGGCGAGCATCGGGGTGGTACGGGGGGACGAGCTCGCCGAGGCCCCGCGCAACTGGTCGCTCCGGGCGGCCGAGGAGCGCGGGATGGAGCTCCGCTTCGTCTCCCGGGCCGACTACCGGGCCCTCCTGACGGACCACCAGCCCCCGGCACCCGGTTGGCTGGTCCTCCCCGAGGGCGGCTCCAACCCGCTCGCCGTCCGAGGAGCCGCCACCGTCCCCGCCGAGCTCCCCGACCTTGGCCCTCGCGACCTGCTGGCCTGCCCGGTCGGCACCGGGGGCACCCTGGCGGGCATCGCCGCGGGCCTGCCGCCCGGAGCCCGCGCGCTGGGCGTCGCCGTCCTCCGCGGCGAGGGCTACCTGGAACGCGAGGTCGCCGCCCTCCACCAGGCCACGTACGGCCGCCAGTTCACCAACTGGCAGATCACCCACACCCACCACGGTGGCGGCTACGGACGCCTCACCCCCGAACTCACGGCCTTCGCCGAAGAGTTCGAGCACCGCCACGGCCTGGCCCTGGAACGCCGCTACGTCGCCAAGACCCTCCACGCCGTCCACCACGCAGCCGTCACCCACCAGTTGACCCCGGGCACCCGGGTCACCGCGGTCGTCACGGGTCTGCCGGACCCGGCCTGACGGATCCCTGATTGGGCGTCAGCGGACCCACTGCTTGACGGGTTCGGTGTCCAGTACGACCGAGACCGGGGCGGGCAGTTCGACGGTCTTGCCCAGCGGATGGCGGACGAGCACGGTGTAGCGACCGTCCTCCGGCTGGCTGTAGACGAGGGTCTCGCAGGTGGTGCGGTCGACCATCAGGTAGACCGGAATGCCGGTCTCGGCGTAGGCGCGGGGCTTGTCCACGCGATCGCGCTGGTCGGTGTCCGAGTCGTAGGACGTCACCTCGACCACCATGGCAACCAGGTCGGCGTCAGCCCACTCACCCTGGCCCGCGAAGCTTCCCTTGGGGGCGAGTGTCCCGTCCGGTCTGGCGTAACCACGGCGGTAGGTGTCGACCTTCAGGCCGCGCTCGGGATAGAGCCAGAGGTCTGGACGCTGCTGCATGCAGTGCTCCATGACCCAGCGGATGATTTCGTCATGGTCGCCGTCCGGCACCGCCTTGACCCCCAGCCTGCCGTGGAGGAACTCCAGGCGGACGCCCTCGCGCTCGGCTGCGACAGCAATGCGCTCGAACTCCTCGGCCAGCATCTGCGGCCGATCCTCGATCGCCGTCATCGCACACCTCCGTTCTGAGCCTGATGGGCCACACAGTACAACTCGGCCGGGACGGGCGATCGGCATCTGTTCACGCCACCCCCGAAGGGCTCAGCCGAACGTCAGGTTGGAGCAGAGGTCGGCGTCCGCGGTGCGGGTGTTGTCGGTGATGCCGGTCGGGACGCCGGTGCCCGAGGGGGTCGGGGTGGGGGTGACGGCCGGGGCGGCGGGGGCCACGTCGCGGCCGAGGGTGACGGTGAGGGTGGTGGCGGTGCGGTCGGGCTGTAGGTCGGCGGTGGGGAAGAAGCGGGCGAGGGCCTCGGCCGCGTCGAGCTGGGCGGGCGGGTAGCCGATCACGGTGGTCCTGCGGGTGCCGGTGGGGGTGGGGCCGACGGTGACGTCGGTGTAGCCCTGGGCCTTGAGGGTGGCGGCGGTCGTGGTGGCCAGGTCGGCGGTCCTGGTGGCGTTGAGCAGGAGGACGGGGGTGGTGACGGCGGGTATCGAGGGGGTCTCGGACGGGGCGGCGGTGACCAGGCCGGTCGACTGGCCGTCGAGGGTGCGGTCCTGACGGAGCAGGGCCCAGAGCTGGTCGACATCGGGGTGGACCAGGGCGACCCGGTCGCCCTGGTAGCGCCAGGGGACGGTGACGAAGCCGATGTCGGCGAGCTTGATGTCCTGGAGCGACTGGGCGAAGTCGACCAGCTTCATCGGGGTGCCGAGACCCGGGTCGACCGTGAGCGACTTGCTCGCGGCGTCGGCCAGCGGGAGCAGGGTGGTCAGGTTGAAGCCCTGGTCCTGCACCTTCTTGATGAGCGAGGAGAGGAAGGCCTGCTGACGCTTGATCCGGCCTATGTCGGAGCCGTCGCCGAAGCCGTGCCTGGCTCGGACGTAGTCCAGGGCGAGCTGACCGGAGAGGGTCTGCCGGCCCTTCTCCAGGTGTATGCCGTAGGAGTCGACGGCGTTCGGCACGCAGACGTCGACTCCCTTGACCGCCTCGGTCATCGCGGCGAAGCCCTTGAAGTCGACCACGATGGTGTGGTCGATCCGCAGGCCGGTGAGGTTCTCGACGGTGTTCTGCGAGCAGGCGGGGTTGCCCTGGTCGGAACCGCCGATGGTGAAGGCGGAGTTGAACATCTGGTTGGCCCGCGCGGTGGTCCAGGTGCCGTTGGCCAGCTTGCAGGGCGGGATGGTGACCAGGGTGTCCCGGGGTATCGACACCGCGACGGCGTGCCTGCGGTCGCTGTAGACGTGCAGCAGGATCGCGGTGTCGGAGTGCCCGACGCCCTCGTCGCCGCCGCCGAGGCTGTCGTTGCCGTCGTTGCGGGTGTCCGAGCCGAGCAGCAGGACGTTGACCGGGAGCCCGCCGCCGACCTTGGTGGGGGTGGGGGCCGGCGGTCGGCTGGTGGCGATGCCGCCGGCGTCGAAGGTGGTGATCTGGCCGTCGAGGCGGTGGTAGTACCAGGCTCCGGTGCCGGCAGTGGTCAGCACCAGGACGGCGGCCGTCGCGCCGGCGAACTTCGCCATCCGCTTTCGGCGGGTGGCAGGCCGGATCTTCGGGTCGCTCATGGGGTCTCAGGCACTCTCTGCTGCGGCCGCTCGGCGGAAGACGTCTCGGTGCGGCCCGGTCAGGGCCCTCACTACACAGACGGTTCGGCGCGGCGGTCGGTTACACGAATGCGCAATCTATCCCGGAAGAACTGTACGAACCCCATCGCCCCCCACCACCGGATCAGGCCCGGGCGTCGTCCTCGCCGGCGTGCTGGAGGATCCGGCGGAGCAGGTCGCGCAGCTGGGTGCGCTCCTCGTCGTCGAGCGCGGCGAGCGGCTCACGGGCGAAGTTGAGCGACTCGCGGAGCTCCTCCGAGGCGGCGCCGCCGGACTCGGTGGCGGCCACCAGCTTGACCCGGCGGTCCTGCGGGTCAGCCTCCCTGGTGACGAAGCCGCGGCCCTCCAGCCGGTCCACGATGCCGGTGATGTTGGACGGCTCACAGCTCAGGGTCTGGGCGATGTGCCGCATCGGCATCGGGCCGCGCCGGAGCAGCGCGAGCACCTTGGCCTGGGCACCGGTGAGCGAGCGGGCGGCGGCGGCCTCCTCGTACTCGCGGTGGAAGAGCGCGACCAGGCCGGCCATCAGGTCCACGACCTCGCGGGTGATCGCGTCGGTGGGCGTGGTGGCTTCCTGGGTGGACTTCGTCTCCATGACCGTCTCCATGACGCCAGTCTAGCTGAATATTTGACAAGGTGAACCTTTCATGCCCACGATTGCTTCAGTAAGTCAACCTTTCAGGTCAGGCACGACGAGGAGTACCGCCATGGCAGAGCAGGCGACGCCCACCACCGGCCGCGAGTGGCAGCTGGCCGCCCGACCGAGCGGCTGGCCCCAGCCGTCCGACTTCGCGCTGGTGGAGGCCCCGGTCCGGCAGCCCGGTCCGGGCCAGATCCTGGTCCGCAACGAGTACCTCTCGGTCGACCCGTACATGCGCGGCCGGATGAACGACGTGAAGTCGTACGTTCCGCCGTTCCAGCTCGGGCAGACCATGGACGGCGGCGCGGTCGGCTACGTGGTGGCCTCCGAGGCCGAGGGCTTCCAGGTCGGCGACGCGGTGCTGCACGGCTTCGGCTGGCGCGAGTACGCGACCGTGGACGTCAAGCACGCGGTGAAGGTGGACGCCGAGATCGCCCCGCTCTCCTACTACCTGGGTGTGCTCGGGATGCCCGGCCTGACCGCCTATGCGGGTCTGCTGGAGGTCGGCTCCCTCCAGGAGGGCGACACCGTCTTCGTCTCCGGCGCGGCCGGTGCGGTTGGCTCGCTGGTCGGCCAGATCGCCAAGCTCAAGGGCGCGAAGCGGGTGATCGGCTCGGCGGGCTCGGCGCAGAAGGTGGCCACCCTGGTGGACGGTTACGGCTTCGACGCTGCCTTCAACTACAAGGAGGGCCCGGTCCGCGAGCAGCTCGCGGCCGCCGCCCCCGACGGCATCGACGTCTACTTCGACAACGTCGGCGGTGACCACCTGGAGGCCGCGATCGGTGCGCTCAACGTGCACGGCCGGGCCGTGCTGTGCGGCGCCATCGCGCAGTACAACGACACCACCGCCCCGGCCGGGCCGCGCAACCTGGCGCTCGCGATCGGCAAGCGGCTGCGCCTCCAGGGCCTGCTGGTCCGTGACCACGCCGCGCTCCAGGGGCAGTTCGTCGCCGAGGTGGCCGGCTGGCTGGCCGAGGACAAGCTGCGCTACGACGAGACCGTGGTGGACGGCGTGGAGAACACCGTCGACGCCTTCATCGGGATGCTCGGCGGGGCCAACACCGGCAAGATGGTGGTCCGGCTGACCCACTGACGAACGCCCTTGCGACGTCGGCCTGTTGTGCACCGCCCCCGCCCTCTCCGGGCGGGGGCGGTTCGGGTACGGGCGCGTGCCGTTCGGCGTGCGGCCCCGATCCGACGGTCCGTCATACGGCTTTCCCGGGTGGGCGCTACGGTGGAACCGTGCCGGATGGGGCCGTTCGGGGGAGAGATCCCGACGAGGGGTGGACCTCGGGGTGGATCGGGCTAGCATGGAGTGAAAGCTTGTCCGTTTTGCTCAACTTAATTACCTATATGTCGAATAAGTTGAGCGGCGCGGGGGCAGTACCGACAGAGCAGTACCGACACGACAGAAGCGGCGCAACCGGCGACGGGCACGAGGCAGCTGGGGAAGGCGACCCTCGTCCACAGCCTGGAGGTCCCGGTGACGACACGTGGAGTCCTGTACATCCACTCCGCGCCCCGCGCGCTGTGCCCGCACGTAGAGTGGGCGGTGGCGGGCGTGCTCGGTGTGCGGATCAGCCTTGACTGGATCCGCCAGCCGGCCGCGCCCGGTCACTGGCGGGCCGAGCTCTCCTGGCAGGGTGAGCCCGGTATCGCCTCACGGCTGGCATCCGCCCTGCGCGGCTGGCAGTTGATCCGCTTCGAGGTCACCAGCGAGCCCACCACGAGCACCGAGGGCGAGCGCTACAGCTCCACCCCCGCGCTCGGCATCTTCCACGCCGTCACCGGCATCCACGGCGACATCCTGATCCCCGAGGACCGGCTGCGGGCCGTGCTGCTCCGGGCCAGGAACGAGGGCACCGACCTGGAGGCCGACCTGTGCCGGCTGCTCGGCAAGCCCTGGGACGACGAGCTGGAGCCGTTCCGCTACGCGGGTGAGGGCGCCCCGGTCCGCTGGCTGCACCAGGTGGTCTGAGCGGCCCGGACAGGGCCCAGGTACGGAGGAAGCCCGGTACGCGACTCGCGTACCGGGCTTCCGTCCTGACAGTCGGTCGGACGGCCCGTCAGACGGGCCGTCCGACCGCGCCTCAGATGGTGCGGAAGGCCAGCACCACGTTGTGGCCGCCGAAGCCGAACGAGTTGTTCAGCGCGGCGATCCGGCCCTCGGGGAGCTTGCGCGGCTCGCCGTGGACGATGTCCGCCTCGGCCTCCGGGTCCGGGTCGTCCAGGTTGACGGTCTGCGGGGCCAGTCGGTGGTGCAGGGCCAGCACGGTGGCGACCGTCTCGATGCCGCCGGCGCCGCCGAGCAGGTGACCGGTCATCGACTTGGTGGCCGAGACGGCAACGTGGTCGAGGTGGTCGCCGAGCTCCTTGCGGAGCGCCTTGAGCTCCGCGACGTCACCCTGCGGGGTGGACGTGGCGTGCGCGTTGACGTGCACGATGTCGGCCTTGTCGAGGTCGTTCTGCTCGAAGAGCTGAGCGATCGCGCGGGCCACCCCGGAGCCGGACGGCTCGGGCTGCGCGATGTGGTGGGCGTCCGAGGAGAGACCCTGGCCGACCGCCTCGCAGTAGACCCGGGCGCCGCGCGCGGCGGCGTGCTCGGCCGACTCCAGCACGACCACGCCCGCACCCTCGCCGAGCACGAAGCCGTCGCGGGCCTTGTCGTACGGGCGGGAGGCCTGCTGCGGGTTCTCGTTGTTCTTGGACATCGCCATCATGTTGGCGAAGGCGACGATCGGCAGCGGGTGGATCGCCGCCTCGGTGCCGCCGGCCACCACCACGTCGGCGCGGCCGGTACGGATCATCTCGATCGCGTAGCCGATCGCCTCGGCGCCGGAGGCGCAGGCGGAGACGGGGGTGTGCACACCCGCACGGGCGCCGACCTCCAGGCCGACGTTGGCGGCCGGGGAGTTGGGCATCAGCATCGGGACGGTGTGCGGGGAGACCTTGCGGACGCCCTTCTCCTTCAGCACGTCGTACTGGTCGAGCAGGGTGGTCACGCCACCGATGCCGGAGGCGATGACGGCGCCCAGGCGCTCGGGGGCGAGCTTGGAGGACTCGTCGGTGGCGGGCGTCTCGAAGCCGGCGTCGGCCCAGGCCTCACGGGCCGCGATCAGCGCGAACTGCGCCGAACGGTCCAGCTTGCGGGCCAGCGGGCGGGGCAGCACCTCGCCCGGCTCCACCGCGACGCGCGCGGCGATCCGGACGGGCAGGTCGGCGGCCCACTCCTCGGTCAGCGCTGCCACGCCGGAACGGCCTTCCATCAGGCCCTCCCAGAACGAGGCGGCGTCGCCGCCCAGCGGCGTGAAGGCGCCGATACCCGTGACGACCACGGTGCGGTTTTCAGCGGTCACTGGTTTCTTCTTCTCTCACGTGTGGCAGGTGGCGGCGATGCCGGGGGAGGGGTGACCGGGCGGCCGGGGTGTGCACTCCGGCCGCCCGGGCGGTCAGTGGAACTGACCGTGGATCAGGCGGCGGCGTTCGCGAGGATGTAGTCCACGGCGTTGCCGACGGTCTTGAGGTTCTTGACCTCGTCGTCCGGGATCTTGACGTCGAAGCGCTCCTCGGCGGCCACGACGACCTCGACCATGGAGAGCGAGTCGACGTCCAGGTCGTCCGTGAAGGACTTGTCGAGCTCGACGTCCTCGGCCGGGATGCCCGCGATCTCGTTGACGATCTCGGCAAGACCGGTCAGAACCTCGTCCTTGGTAGCCATACTGGCTGCTCCTCTTCGGTGTTGACAGCGACCACCCGGCGGGCCGTCGCAGGTTTGTGGTGGGGCGTTGATGCCTAGGGGAGAGTAACGACTGCTGCGGCGTACACGAGACCCGCCCCGAAGCCGATGATCAGCGCGAGGTCACCGCTGCGGGCCTCGCCGCTCTCCAGCATCCGTTCCATGGCCAGCGGGATGGAGGCCGCGGAGGTGTTGCCGGTCTCGGCGATGTCGCGGGCGACCGGCACCGTGGCGGGCAGCTTGAGCGCCTTGATCATGGCGTCGGTGATCCGCATGTTGGCCTGGTGCGGGATGAACGCACCGAGCTGGTCGGCGGTGACCCCGGCGGCGTCCAGCGCCTGCTGGGCCACCTTGGCCATCTCCCAGACCGCCCAGCGGAAGACCGACTGGCCCTCCATCCGCAGGGCCGGCCACTTCACCTCCTCGCCCGTCCCGTTGACCGCGTCCGCCTTGGCGAACGCGGTGTCCCAGGCCTGGGTCTGCGAGATGACATCCTTCTGCGAACCGTCCGAACCCCAGATCACCTTGCCGATGCCGGGCGTGTCGGACGGGCCGACGATCGCGGCACCCGCGCCGTCGCCGAAGATGAACGCGGTCGACCGGTCCGAGGTGTCGGTCAGGTCGCTGAGCCGCTCGACACCGATGACCAGCACGTACTCGGCGCTGCCGCCGCGCACCATGCCGTCCGCCAGGCTCAGGCCGTAGCCGAAGCCCGCGCAGGCGGCCGAGATGTCGAAGGCCGGGGCGGTGCCGCAGCCGAGCCGCTGGGCGATCTCGGTGGCGATCGCCGGGGTCTGCTTGAGGTGCGAGACGGTGGCCACGATCACGCCGCCGATCTGCTCCGGGGCGATGCCGGCCTGTGCGATCGCCTTGCCGGCGGCCTGCACCGACATCTCGGCGACGCTCTCCTCCGGCCCGGCCCAGCGGCGCTCGGTGATCCCGCTGCGGGAACGGATCCACTCGTCCGAGGACTCGATCCAGTTCAGGACCTCGGAGTTGGGGATCACCCGAACGGGGCGGTAGCCGCCGACACCGTGGATGCGCGAGTACGCGGCACCGGTGGACGGCTGGATCTGAGGCGAAGTCATACGTCCTGCTCCTGCCCGCCGTGCTCCTCGATCAGCGCACGCGCCTTGTCGAGGTCGGCCGGGGTCTTGAGGGCCAGCGTCGCGACACCCTTGACGTTGCGCTTGACCAGGTTGGTGAGGGTTCCGGCCGGGGAGAGCTCGATGACGGCGGTGGCACCGAGCTGCTGCAGGGTCTCCATGCAGAGGTCCCAGCGGACCGGGTTGGAGACCTGGGAGACCAGGCGGTCCAGTACTTCGGTACCGGACTGTACGACCTCACCGTCCTTGTTGGACAGGTACCCCACCTTCGGGTCGTGGACCGTCAGGGTCGGCGCCAGCTTCGCGAGCCGCTCCACGCCCGGCGCCATGTGCTCGGTGTGGAAGGCACCGGCCACCTTCAGCGGGATCACCCGGGCACCGGCCGGCGGGTCGGCCTTGAGGGCCGCCAGCTGGTCCAGCGTGCCGGCCGCGACCAGCTGGCCGCCGCCGTTGTTGTTGGCCGCGGTGAGGCCGTGCTCGGCCAGCTTCGCGGCGACCACCTCGGGGTCGCCGCCAAGCAGGGCGGTCATCCCGGTGGCCGTCACGGTGGCGGCCTCGGCCATCGCCAGGCTGCGCTCGCGGACGAACACCAGCGCCTCCTCGACGCTGAGCACGCCGGCCAGCGCGGCGGCGGTGATCTCACCGACGCTGTGCCCCGCGACCGCGGCGAACGGACCGCCGGTCGGGGCGCCGAACAGCTCGGTGGCGGTGAGCAGGCCCGCGGCGACCAGTAGCGGCTGGGCCACGGCGGTGTCCTTGATCTCCTCCTCGGAGCCCTCGGTGCCGTACCGGACCAGATCGAGCCCGGCCACGTCGGACCAGGCCCTCAGCCGGTCGGCGGCGCCGTCCAGCTCGAGCCAGGGGTTGAGGAATCCGGGGGTCTGGGCACCCTGTCCAGGGGCGACGATTACGAGCACGGTTCAACCCTCTCTCGCCAGGCACCCGGGGGCGGGTAGGCGACGGTAACGAAGAAAAGCACGCCGGATTGTGGAGTCCCTACAGCGTGTCACTCATGGGTGGCGGCCGAACCGAGTCGGCCCAGGGCCAGCGCGATCCGCAGCGTGAAGGCCGAACGCACGTCGGACGGAGCATATCCGGTGACGTCGGTCACACGACGGAGCCGGTAGCGCACGGTGTTCGGGTGGACGAAGAGCATCCGGGCGGCACCCTCCAGCGAGGAGGCCTGCTCCAGATAGACACTCAGGGTCTCCAGGAGTGCCGACCCGGCCTCGTCGAGCGGTGTGTAGATCTCCTCCACCAACTGCCGCCGGGCCGCCTGGTCCCCGGCCAACGCCCGCTCGGGCAGCAGATCGTCCGCCAGCACCGGGCGCGGGGCGTCCGGCCAGGCCGCGCAGGCCCGCAGCCCGGCCGCCGCCGCATGCGCGGACCTGGTCGCCGAGAGCAGGTCACCGACCGTCGGGCCGACCACCACCGGACCCGGCGCGAACTGCCCGATCAGCGCCCGGGCGGCGTGCACCGGCTCCTTGTCGCCGCCGACCACCACCACCAGCCGCTTGCCGAGCACCCCGGTCAGCACGTGCAGCTTGGCGTACCTGGCGGCCCGTCGGATCGCTTCCACCACCAGCTCGCTGTCCCCGTCCGGGGCGCTGCCCATCACCACCCGGACCTGGCTCGGCTGACCCCAGCCGAGCGCGGCCGCGCGGGACAGCACGCCCTCGTCCGCGTCACCGGAGAGCAGCGAGTTGACGACCAGTGCCTCCAGCCGGGCGTCCCAGGCGCCGCGCGCCTCGGCCGCCTGGGCGTACACCTGCGCGGTGGCGAAGGCGATCTCCCGGGCGTAGACCAGTACCGACTCGCGCATGCCCGCCTCGTCGCCGGGCGCGGCCACCTCGTCGATGGCCTCCTCCATCACCTCGATCGTGGTGCGGATCAGCTCCACGGTCTGCCGGAGCGTGATGGCCCTGGTCAGCTCGCGCGGGGCGGTGCCGAACACGTCGGTGGAGATCGCCTGCGGGGCGTCCGGGTGCCGGTACCACTCGGTGAACGCGGCGATACCGGCCTGGGCGACCAGGCCGATCCAGGACCGGTGCTCCGGCGGCATCCGCCGGTACCAGCCCAGTTGGTCATCCATCCGGGTGATCGCGGCGGTGGCCAGTTTGCCCGCGGACTTCTCCAGGCGCTTGAGCGTGGCGGCCCGTAGCTCAGCCCGTTCGGTGGCCAGCCTGCGCTCCTGCGCGGTCAGCCGGCTGCCCCGGCGGGCCTTCGGCTGCTCGGGCTGCTTGGCAGCCGCGGTGGCCTGCTCGGCCGCGGTCTTCTTGTCGGAACTCGCTGAAGCGGATGGCACAGGACAAGACTGCCTCACGTACGAGGCGCCTCGTACCCGCCCCCACCGATCGGGCCGGTGGCCCACGTCACACCGGCCTCCCCCGGGCCGCGCCGCTCCGGTACTACGGTGGCCCCGTGACCGAAGCCGCCACCCGCGCCCGCGCCGAGCTGCGCCGGGCCTCCGAACGCTACCGATCGACCCCGGCCGACGGCGTCGAGACCCGGCACGCCTTCTCGTTCTCCGGTCACTACGACCCGAAGAACGTGCACTTCGGCGCCCTGCTGGCCGTCAACGAGGAGACCCTCGCCCCCGGCGCGGGCTACGACGAACACCGGCACCGGGACACCGAGATCCTGACCTGGGTGCTCTCCGGCGCCCTCGCCCACCGGGACGGCCACGGCCACGCGGGCGTGGTCCGGCCCGGCATGCTCCAGTGGCAGAGCGCGGGCTCGGGCATCACCCACACCGAACGCAACGTCGGCGGCGCGACGGAACCGGTGCGCTTCGTCCAGATGTGGCTGCAGCCGGACACCTTCGACGCACCCCCGGCGTACGGCCTCCGGCGGGTCGAACGCTCGGTGGACGGGCTGACGCTGCTCGCCTCGGGACGGGAAGGGGACGCCTCCTCGGAGGCGCTGCGGCTGCGGCGCGGCGACGCGGCACTCTGGCTGGTCATGGCGGGGCCGTGGGAGCCGCTACCGCCGCTGCCCGAAGCACCGTTCCGGTACGGGCACCTGACGGCGGGTTCGCTGGGCTACCGCACCGTGCCGGGGCCGCAGGGCGGCGGCCGCACGATGGAGCCCGGCGACAGCGTCCGCGCCACCGGCGACGCCTTCGCCGACCCCACGGCGGGGGCCGACGGCGCGGAGCTGCTGCTCTGGGAGATGCACTCTCCCGTCACCTACGGCTGACCTCAGGTGGCTACGGTCAGGAGCCCGGGGAACTACGACGCCGACCTCGAAAAAGGTCACCCGTGCGTATGTGGTCAGGTACTTTGCATTTCGACCCGCACGCCAGACCTCCTCGCAGTTCCCCGAGCTCCCCGGACAGTGCAACCGAGCGTTCTGCCAAAAGCTCAGGCGAGGTCGGCGAGCACCGCGTCCGTGAAGGCCGGCCAGACCTCTGCCGCCCACGGGCCGAAGTCGCGGTCGGTGAGGGCGATGCAGGCGACGCCCGCGGCCGGGTCGACCCAGAGGAAGGTGCCGGACTGGCCGAAGTGGCCGAAGGTGGCGGGCGAGCTGTGGGTGCCGGTCCAGTGCGGGGACTTCTCGCTGCGGATCTCGAAGCCGAGCCCCCAGTCGTTGGGCCGCCGGTGGCCGAAGCCGGGGAGGACGCCGCCCAGGCCGGGCCAGGCCACCTCACGGGTGGCGGCGTGCACGGTGGAGGGGTCGAGCAGCCGGGGGGCCTGGAGCTCGGCGGCGAACCTGGCCAGGTCGGCGACGGTGGAGAGGCCGCCGGCCCCGGCGGGGGTGCGGTGGGCGGTGTTGATCAGGGTGGAGGTCATCCCGAGCGGGGCGAAGACCGCCTCGTCGGCGTACTGGGCGAAGTTGATCCCGGACGCCTTGGTCAGGGTGTCCGCCAGCACGTCGAACCCGGCGTTGGAGTAGAGCCGTCGCTCACCGGGCGGGGCCATCACCCGGTGCTCGTCGAAGGCGAGACCCGAGGTGTGCGCCAGCAGGTGACGGATGGTCGAACCCTCGGGCCCGGCCGGGTCGTCCAGCTCGAAGACGCCCTCCTCGACCGCGACCAGCACGGCGTACGCGGTGAGCGGCTTGGTCACCGACGCCAGCGGGAACAGCTGGTCCTGCGGTCCCGCCGCACCCAGCACCACCCCGTCGCCGCCCCGCACCACCGCGGCCGCAGCGGTGGGCACCGGCCAGTCCTCGATCATCCGCAAGCTCTGCATGGGCCCGACTCTAGTCAGTCGTACCGTCGCCCCGGAGTGCCGGGCTTGCCTAGAGTGCGCTCCAAGTCAGTAGCTTCGTGAACGTCACTTCCACCGGGGGTATCACCGTGGCCACGTCCGCAGCACCGAACCTGCTCAACTGCGGCGCCTACTCCGGCGTCGCCGTCGAGACCGCCGACCGTTCGGGCCGGCACACCATCAGTGAGATGGTGGCAAGCACCGGCCTGAGCGCGCACACGCTGCGCTGGTACGAGCGGATCGGGCTACTCGATCCGGTCGACCGCTCGCACTCCGGGCAGCGTCGGTACAGCGACGCCGACGTGCGGCGACTGGAGTTCCTCGGCCGGCTGCGGCTGACCGGGATGTCGGTCGCGGACATGCTGCGCTACGTCGAGCTGGTCCGGGAGGGCGAACACACCCTGGCGGACCGCCGCGACCTGCTGGTGGCCCACCGCGAGGAGGTCCGGCTGAAGCTGGCGGACCTGCACGCGACGCTGGTGGTCCTCGACTACAAGATCGACCTCTACGGCGAAACCCTCGAATCCATCGAAGAGCGCGAAGCACTCGAAGGCAGGAGCACCGAATGCGTCTCCCCACCGCCCCCCTCGGCCGCAGCGGCCGGCTGATCGGCACCCAGGGCCTCGGCTGCATGGGCATGTCCGAGTTCTACGGCCCGACCGACACCGCCGAGGCCCTGGCCACCCTGGACGCCGCGCTCGAAGCGGGCGTCACCCTGTTCGACACCGCCGATGTCTACGGCAACGGTGCGAACGAGGAGCTGATCGGCCCGTTCGTCCGGGCCAACCGCGACCGGGTGGTGCTGGCCACCAAGTTCGCCATCGAGCGCCGCGAGGACGACCCGACCTACCGGGCCGTCAACAACCGGCCCGCGTACATCCGCACCGCCGTGGACGCCTCGCTGCGCCGCCTCGGCGTCGACGTGATCGACCTCTACTACATGCACCGGCGCGACCCGGCGGTCCCGCTGGCCGAGTCGGTCGGCGCCATGGCCGAGCTCGTCCAGGCGGGCAAGGTACGGGAGCTGGGCCTCTCCGAGGTGACCGGGGACGAGCTGCGCGAGGCGTACGCGGTGCACCCGATCGCGGCGCTGCAGTCCGAGTGGTCGCTGTTCTCCCGGGACGTCGAGCGCACGGCCGTTCCGGCCGCGGCGGAACTGGGCGTCACCTTCGTGCCGTACTCGCCGCTCGGCCGGGGCTTCCTGACCGGCTCGTTCGCCGCCGCCGAGCAGCTGACGGAGGGTGACTACCGGCGCAACCACCCGCAGTTCAGCGGGCCGAACGCCGCCGCCAACGCGGCGCTGATCGCCCCGATCCAGAAGATCGCCGCGGACCGTGGCGTCACTGCCGCCCAGGTCGCCCTGGCCTGGGTCCACCAGCGCGCCGAGGTGCACGGCCTCGCCGTGGTCCCGATCCCGGGCACCCGCAAGCGCACCCGGCTCGCCGAGAACACCGCTGCGGCGACCCTGCGGCTCACCGCCGCCGAGCTCGCCGCGCTGGAGCCGATCGCCGGCCAGGTCACCGGCACCCGCTACGCCGACATGAGCTCCACCTCGGCCGGTCGCGAGTAGCCTGCCGGCGACGGCGGACGGAGAGCCCCGGTGCCGCGATCACACCGTGATCGCGGCACCGGGGCTCTCCGTCTCCGAGGGGGAGAGCTGCCCGGGGAGGGCGTGGCGGCACTGCCGTCGAAACTCTTGACACGCCAATTGTGAGCGTTAACACTCTTGCAACACACGGGTAACGCACCACCGGACGGGACGGCCGGGGACCCCGCGCGACCGTGCCGCGACCGCCGATGGCGGCCGGGAGTCGCCGTGCGCCACCTGCGCTGCCCACCCACCCCCACCCCCCTCACACGGACCATGGAGTTCGCCATGCCGGCTCACCCCTTCAGCCGCCGTACCGTGTTCAAGGCGACCGGCGTCGCAGCCATGGCCGCTGCTGCCGGTCCTGTCCTCGGCGCGGGCTCCGCCGTGGCGGAGACGCCCCCGGTCAGGTCCGACCTCGGAGTGTCGACGGTGCCGTTCGCGCTGGGTCAGGTCCGGCTCACCAGCAGCCGGTGGCTCGACAACCAGAACCGCACCCTGGCCTACCTCCGCTTCGTGGACGTCGACCGCCTGCTGTACAACTTCCGCGCCAACCACCGGCTCTCCACCAACGCCGCTGCGGCGAACGGGGGTTGGGACGATCCTGGCTTCCCGTTCCGCACCCACGTGCAGGGCCACTTCCTCTCGGCGTGGGCCCAGGCCGCCGCCGCACTCGGGGACGCCACCTGCCGCGACAAGGCCAACCAGATGGTGGCCGAACTCGCCAAGTGCCAGGCCAACAACGCCGCCGCGGGCTTCTCCGCCGGCTATCTCTCGGGCTTCCCCGAGGCCGACTTCGCCAACCTCGAAGCGGGCAGGCTGAGCAACGGCAACGTCCCGTACTACTGCGTCCACAAGACCATGGCCGGTCTGCTCGACGTGTGGCGCCTGCTGGACAACACCCAGGCCCGCGACGTGCTCCTCGCGCTCGCCGGCTGGGTCGACCGCCGCACCGCAGCGCTCAGTTACAGCACGATGCAGTCAATGCTGGGCACCGAGTTCGGTGGTATGAACGAGGTGCTCGCCGACCTCTACCAGCAGACCGGCGACGCCCGTTGGCTGACCACCGCCCAGCGCTTCGACCACGCCGCGGTCTTCGACCCGCTCGCCGCGAACCTGGACCAGCTCAACGGCATCCATGCCAACACCCAGGTGCCCAAGTGGATCGGAGCCGTCCGCGAGTACAAGGCCACCGGCACGACCCGCTACCGCGACATCGCCACCAACGCCTGGACGATCACCACCGGATCGCACACCTACGCCATCGGCGGCAACAGCCAGGCGGAGCACTTCCGGGCCGCGAACGCCATCTCCGGCTACCTCACCGACGACACCTGCGAGCTCTGCAACTCGTACAACATGCTCAAGCTGACCCGGGAGCTGTGGCAGCTGAACCCCGACCGGGCCGCGTACTTCGACTTCTACGAGAAGGCGCTGCTCAACCACGTCGTCGGCGCCCAGAACCCGGCCGACCCGCACGGCCACATCACCTACTTCAGCTCCCTCAACCCCGGCGGCCGCCGGGGCAAGGGCCCGGCCTGGGGCGGCGGCACCTGGAGCACCGACTACGGCACGTTCTGGTGCTGCCAGGGAACGGGTGTCGAGTCCAACACCAAGCTGATGGACTCGATCTACTTCCACGACGGCACCACCCTGACGGTGAACCTGTTCCTCCCGTCCGTCCTGGACTGGACCCAGCGGGGCATCACGGTCACCCAGACCACCGCCTTCCCGGCCGAGGACACCACGACGCTCAAGGTCACCGGCAGCGTCGGCGGGACGTGGTCCCTGCGCGTCCGCATCCCCGGCTGGACCTCGGGCGCCACGATCAGCGTCAACGGTGTCGCCCAGAGCGTCGCGGTCACCCCGGGCACGTACGCCACCCTCACCCGGTCCTGGTCCACCGGTGACACCGTCACCGTGAAGCTCCCGATGAAGGTGGCCCTCCAGGCCGCCAACGACAGCCCGAGCGTCGTGGCGGTCACGTACGGCCCCGCCGTCCTGGCCGGCAACTACGGCAGCACCGCGCTGTCCTCGCTCCCGACCCTGGACGCCGCCTCGGTCACCCGGACCAGCAGCACCGCCCTCGCCTTCACGGCCACCGCCAACGGAGCGACGGTCAACCTCGGCCCGTTCTACGACGCCCAGGGCTTCAACTACACCGCCTACTGGCGGACCGACGACAGTCCGAGCTTCCGTCTGGTCAACGCGGCCAGCGGACTCGTGCTCGGCATCCAGAACATGTCCACCGCCGACGGGGGCCGCGCCCTGCAGTGGGGCGACACCGGCACCGCCGACCACAACTGGGTCCTGGTCGTCGACGGCACCGCGCTGCGGCTGCGCAACGTCAACAGCGGCAAGGTCCTCGGCGTGCAGTCCATGTCCACCGCCGACAACGCCGTGGTGCTCCAGTGGGGCGACACCGGCACGGCCGACCACCGGTGGACCGTGGTGGACGCGGGCACCGGTTACCACAAGTTCCAGAACGTCAACAGCGGCAAGCTGCTCGGCATCGAAGGCGGCTCCACCACCAGCGGCGCCTTCGCCGTCCAGCTGCCGGACAGCACCGCCGCCGCCGGGCAGTGGCAGTTCCTCCCCGTCGGTGCCAGGCGGATCCAGAACGTCAACAGCGGCAAGGTCCTCGGCGTGCAGTCGATGTCCACCGCCGACGGCGGGCTCGCCATCCAGTGGGACGACAACAACACCGCCGACCACCTCTGGACGGCCGTCCTCGACACCGGCGGCTACCTGCGGCTGCGCAACTCCAACAGCGGCAAGGTCCTCGCCGTGGAGAACGGCGGCACCGCCAACGGCGCCCGGATCGTCCAGTGGGCGGACGACGGCGCGACGGACCACCGCTGGCGCCTGCGCCACGGCGGTGGCGACACCTTCAGGATCCAGTGCGCCAACAGCGGCCGCGTCCTCGGCATCTCCGGTGCCTCCACCGCCCGGGGAGCGCAGGCCGTGCTCTGGGACGACAACGGCACCAGCGACCACCTGTGGCGGTTCATCTGATCCGGCGTCGGGTGCCGCGGCCGCCGCAGGGCGATCGCGGCACCAGGTAGGAACCCACCTTCGGCGGGCCCCGTTCGCGGGGTCCGCCGAAGGGCGTCTCCCGGTACGGAGCTCAGCTCCGGGCGGCCCGGGTCACGTCGGCGTAGTCGCCGAGCGCGATGTCGGCGAAGTTGCGCAGGCTGGCGGTGCCCTCGGCGAGGTAACCGGTGTGACCCTCGGCGCCGGTCGAGGAGACCCTGATGGCGCCGAAGGCGGTGGAGGTGGGGTCGGTGCCGTGACCGAGACCGCCGACCTCCAGGTAGGGGACGTTGCCGATCCAGTCGGTGCGGTTGCGGGTGGCCCAGACCCGGACGCCGGTGCCGAGCTCGGTGGCGTCGGCCACGCCCATCCCGGGGCTGCCGAAGACCACCAGGTCGGTGGGGGCTGAGTCGTGGACGGCAGGAGCGGCGGTGCCGCAGACCACGGTCCCGTACGAGTGGCAGAACAGGGCGGGCGGCGTCTCGGGGTCGCTGGTGACGGCGAGGCCGGCCAGCAGGCGGGTGAGGCGTGGGGCGGCGGCCTGGGCGAGGCGGTCGGTGACGGCGTCGGGGCCGAGGCCGACCGGGGTGACGTATCCGGTCCAGGCGATCACGGCGGTACGGGTGCCGGCCGCGAGGCGCTGCTCCTCGGCGTACAGCGCGCGCCCCATCCCGGCGGGGGAGCGGAGCGGGTCGGCGGCCTGGTCGAAGTGGCCGAGGTCGGCGTCCGACCCCGGCACCAGGACGGCTACCCGCCGAGCGGACGTCAGGTCGCCGTACACCTCGCTGACCAGGCCCCGGCCGCGCGGGTCGAAGGCCAGGATCTGCCGGCCGTGGTCGAGCAGGTGCTCGCTGTCGTTGGCCCGGGCCTCGGCCCGGGCGCGGGTGTCGGCGTCCAGTCGCCGGTCGGCGGCGCGGGCGCGGGCCCGGTCGCGTTCGGCGGCGATCGCCAGCCGGTTGGCCCGGTAGCGGAGCTGGAGCGGGGCGCCGTCCAGATTGCCGACCACCAGCGGGTAGGCGGTGACCAGCCGCTCGGTCTGAGCGGCGGTGAGCCCGGCGAAGAAGGCGGCCACGCTGCGGGCGTCGGCGGTGGCCGGGTCCGGCAGGACGCGGCCGAGCGAGTGGTCGGTGCCCCACCGTTCGCTGCCGGCCGGGGGAGTGGTGATGGCGAGCTGCTCGCTCCCCACGGCGGCCTGCGCGGCGGCGGCGCCGGTGTCGACCAGGACCACGGTGGTGGCGAAGACGCCTATCAAAACCCGCTTGATCCGCCTGCGGCGCTGCACGGAGCGCGCGTTCTGCTGCGGCAACTGGTCACCCATCCTTCTGGCCTGCGTGGGGTGGTACCACCGCCGACAACTTCCAGCCAGCGTATGGGCTGGGGAGGCGGTACGTGCCCGGCTAAACTGTGGGATGGGTCACAGGGTTTCGGAACTGCGCCCGGATGCCTCGAAATCCCTGACCAGCTTCTTCGGGACGACGCTCCGCCAGGCGTCGGTGAGCAGGTCGCGCAGCTCGTCCGGGTCGACCCCGGCCAGCTGGACCAGCACCCAGCCGTGCCGCCCGACGTACGGCGCCGAGGAGTAGACCTCCGGCTCGGCGGCCAGCAGTTCGGCTTGGTCCGCCCGGCTCGCCTTGACGGTGACAGCTCCCGTCCCCGGCGTGCCCATCGCGAAGATCTTCTCGCCGACCCGCAGCGTGACCGTGCTCTCCCAGGTCAGCCGCTCGGCGGCCCGGGGGAGCGCCAGTGCGGTGCTCAGGAACTGATCGAACGTCACCATGCGGGCCAGCCTAGGTGGTCGGGTGACTTGATCAGACCACCCCGAACGCGTACGCCGCGAACAGCCCCGCGCCCGCGCCCAGCGTGGCCTTCCAGCCCCTGGCCAGCTGCCACGGCGCGTCGAACCGCCGGGCGTAGCGGCCGATCAGGGCCAGCGTCAGGCCGAACACCGGCAGCCAGGCCAGCCGGGCGAGCACCCAGCCGATCGAGTCCGGCGCGGTGGTCAGACCGGGGACGGTGCCCAGCGCGCCGCCGAGGGCGCCGACCGAGAACATCGCGGTCTGGTGCCAGCAGAAGATCGTCATCGCCGAGAGGTTGACCACCACGACCGGCAGCCAGAGCAGCGGTCTCCGCAGCGCCCGCCCGATCCGGCCGTGCAGCAGCACCGCCGCGCCGCACTGCACCGAGGCCAACGCCAGCACCAGCAGCGACGGCGGGTGCGAATTGGTCCTGGCCGTCCCGGGCACTCCGACCATGCTGGCCGGGTAGTGGAAGACCGTCAGCAGCATTGTGAACAGCGCGGCCCCGCCGAACAGCAGCAGCTTCGCGCCGGCCCTGCGCAGCGTGCCCTGCGCCCAGGAGACACCGAGCTGGTAGGCGAACATCCAGCCGGGCAGCAGGTTCACCAGCGCCAGCCAGGACGGCACCGAGTCGGCCCACGGGCCGTACCGCAGCGCGTCCACCACCGCGACCACCGCGAGCAGCGGGGCCGCCGCCCAGCCGCCGAGCCGGCGGCCGATCCGCAGGCACCAGGGGGTGAGCGCGGTGAGCACCAGGTAGATGCCGATGTACCAGAGCGGCTGCACCACCAGCACGCTGCCGGTCCTGACCGTCCCGGCGGGGACGCCGAGCGCGGTCAGCAGCGGAATCAGCAGAGCCCAGACCGCCGCCACCCCGAGCACCGGGCGGAGCAGGCGGACGGTGCGCTGCCGCAGCCAGGCGACCGTACTCGCGCCGCGTTCCCGGGAGCGGGCCAGTGACTTGGCCGAGGCGTACCCGCCGACCAGGAAGAACACCCCGAGCAGCTGGAGCACCCAGCTCAGCGGGGCGAAGAAGCCGAGCGAGGCGAGTGGGCTGGCGTTGTGCAGCACGCCGTCCGGTGAGCTGGTGAAGCCGCCGAGCAGCCAGTGCCCGACCGGTACGGAGAGGAGGGCGAGGGCGCGCAGTCCGTCCAGCGCACGGTCACGGGTGGCGGGGGTTCTGGCGTCCACGGTGGCCGCGCTGCGGCGGAGGTTCGCGACGAGCTTCATGGCAGGGGCTCCTGATGGGTGGTCAGCGGACGGGCGCGTAGGCGACCCGGTCGAGCTCGCCGAGCGAGATCGCGGCGAGGTTGGCGAGCGAGGCGGTGCCGGGCGCGAAGTAGCCGCTGTGGCCGTGCGAACCGGTGGAGGCGACCGTCCGGGCGCCGAAGGCGGGGGCCTCCGGGTCGGCGCCGTGGCCGAGGCCGAGGAAGGAGACGTTCGGGACCCGGTCGATCCAGTCCTCGTCGTTGCGCCGGACCACCCAGACCGGCACCCGGAGGTCGGCGGCGCGGTCCACGTCCATGCCCGGCGAGCCGAGCGCGACGAGGCCGGTGGCCTGCGCGGGGCCGAGACCGGCGAGCGAGCAGACGGCGGTGCCGTAGCTGTGGCAGAGCACCGTGACCGGTCCCGTGGTGGGCACCAGGCCGTCCAGGAAGCGGCTCAGCCGTGGGGCACCGGCCCGGGCCAGCCGGGCGGTGGCGGCGTCCAGGCCGACCTTGACGGGGGTGGTGTACCCGGTCCAGGCGACCACGGCCAGCCGGTCACCCGCCTCGGCGCGGAGCGCCTTCGCCATCCCGGTCGGCGTGCCGTACGGGGAGGAGGCGCGGTCGACGGTCATCAGGTCGCTGTCGGCGCCCGGCACGATCACCGCCGTCCGCTCGGCGTCGGCCAGATCGCCGAACACCTCGGCCAGTTGGCCCCGGCCACGCGGGTCGAAGGCCAGCAGCTGACGGCCGCTCAGCGCGGCGTACCGCTCGGCCTTCGCCCGGGCGGCGGCCCGGTCCCGCTCCGGCAGGGTGGCATCGGCGGCGACGGACAGCTCACGGTCGCGCTCCCCGCGCAGGGCCAGCGAGTTGGCGAAGTACCGCAGCGCGTACGGGACACCGTCCAGGTTCCCCACCACCAGCGGGTGACGGACCGCCAGCGCCCGCTGCTGAGCCTGCGGCAGCCCCGCGAAGAACGCCGCCACCTCGGCCGCACCGGCCCGTCCCGGCTCCGGCAGCGGGAGCCCCAGGGTGGTGTCGGCGACCCAGGCCGCGCTGCCGGGCGGCGGCCCGGTGACCGCCTGCTGGCCGTCGGCCGCCGCCCAGCCGCCGGCGCCGCCGACCGCCAGTACGGCCAGCAGGCCCCCGGCCAGTGCCCTCCCCATGCGTGCGCGCATCCGCTCCAGCCCTTCCGTCGTATCGCTGCTGACGGAGAGAAAGGTAGGAAGCGGACGGCCCCGCGATCGTCACACCGAGGGGCCAAACAGCACGTCGTACCGGGGTACTACTGACCCGGCGTCACCAGGCCAGACTCGTACGCCAGGACTACTGCCTGGGCCCGGTCGCGCAGGTCGAGCTTGGCCAGCACCCGGCCGATGTGGGTCTTCACGGTCTGCTCGGCGACCACCAGCCGCTCGGCGATCTGCTGGTTGGACAGGCCACGGGCGATCAGCTCCAGCACCTCGGTCTCGCGCGGCGTCAGCCCGTTCAGCCGGAGCCGGGGATCGCGGCGCGGGGCCGGGCGGGTGCGGGCGAAGTCCTCGATCAGCCGCCGGGTCACCGAAGGTGCCAGCAGCGCGTCGCCGGCGGCCACCACCCGGACGGCGGCGATCAGGTCGGCGGGCGGCGCGTCCTTGAGCAGGAAGCCGCTGGCCCCGGCCCGGAGCGCCTCGTAGACGTAGTCGTCCACGTCGAAGGTGGTCAGCATCAGCACCTTGGGCCGGTGCGCTCCGCCGACGGGCGGGTCGAGCAGCTGCCTGGCCGCCTCCAGACCGTCCATCTCGGGCATCCGGACGTCCATCAGCACCACGTCCGGGTGGGTCCGCCCGCTGACCTCCAGCGCCTGCCTGCCGTCGGCGGCCTCGCCGACCACGTCGATGTCGGTCTGTGCGTTGAGCAGCGCGGCGAACCCGGCCCGGACCATCGCCTGGTCGTCGACGATGATTACGCGGATGGTCATCGGGGAGTGTCTCCAAGAACGTTGACGGGCAGTTCGGCGGTCACCAGGAAGCCGCCCGCAGGCGTGGCACCGGTCTCCAGCCTGCCGGACAGCAGGCGGACGCGCTCGCGCATTCCCACCAGACCGTGCCCGGTGCCCTCGCCGCCCTCCACCCCGGGGCGGCCGCCCGGTGAGTTCTCCACCGCCACCAGGAGCGTCCGGCCGACGGCGGTCAGCCTGACCTCGGCCCGGGCTCCGGGCGCGTGCCGGACCACGTTGGCCAGCGCCTCCTGCACGATCCGGTACGCCGACAGGCCGACGGCCTGCGACAGTTCGCCCAGTTCGGTCACCTCCGGAGCCACCGTCAGCTCGGCCCGCACCCCGGCCTGACCCACCGTCTCCACCAGCCCGCCGAGCTGCGCCAGCCCCGGCTGCGGCGCCCGGTCGGGCGCCGCCCCGTCACTGCGCAGCACGCCCAGCAGCCGCCGCATCTCGGTCAGCGAACTCCGGGCAGCCGTCGCGATGGTGCCGAACTCCTCCACCGCCTCCGGCGGCAGACCGCCGATCCGGTACGGCGCACTGTCCGCCTGCACCGTGATCACCGACATGTGGTGCGCCACCACGTCGTGCAACTCCCGGGCGATCCTGGCCCGTTCCTCCAGCAGGGTGCTGCGCTCCCGCTCGGCCTCGCTGATCTGCTCCTGCTCGGCCAGCAGCCGCTGCGCCTCGCCCCGGCCGCGTACGCTCCAGCCCAGCAGCAGCACCGCCCCCGAGAGCGCCACCGTCACGGCGGCGGTCTCGCCCGCCCGGGGCTGGTGCAGATCGGAGACCACGATGCTGGTCACCAGCGTGACCAGCCAGACCGCGAACAGCGTCCGCCCGCGCTCCCGCAGCGCCAGCGCCACCATCAGGAAGACGTACCCGAGCAGGGTCGGCACCGGCCACGGCCACGGCCCGGCGGCCACCGGGCTGCCCGCCGTCAGCACCGCCCCCAGCACCGTCCCGCCGGCCATCACCCACCACGCCTGCAACGGCCGGGTCACCGCGAGCAGCAGCGGCGCCGACTGCACCAGCGCGAGCCCGCCCGCGACCCCGCCCGCCAGCCCGTAATTGTCGGCCAGCACCACGGTGCCCACCGGCACCAGCGTCGCCACCGCCGCGACCGCCAGCACGTACGGCAGCCAGCGCACCCACGCCCGCTGCGCCCCGGACATCAGCGCGGACCGGTCCTCCACGGGGACGAGCAGCGCCCGACCGAGATCGACCAGCTGGTCACCCGACCGCTGGAGCAGGGCGGGGACAGGAGGGGGGAGTAGAGGCTTCATCCCGGCCCAGCCTAGGCGGCGCCGGGTCCCCGGGAGTCGTACCGCAGACCGGACTTCGCCGTAGTACCCAGGTATGACGTACGCCTGCCGGGCGCGGCGCGTCCAGTTCGCCGGCGGCGGGCTCGCGGTCAGCGCCAGTCGGCGGCCAGGGCCGGGCCGAGCTGGTCGAAGTGGGACTCGATGACGGCGATCATGCCCTCGGGGCCCGGGGCGGAGTGGTCGCTGCTCCAGGCCAGGTGGGCGGAGCGGAGCACTCCGCCGAAGACCGCCGCGAGCACCCGGGGCCGCAGGTCGACCGTCGGGTCGAGCCCTTCCCGGCGGGCGATCAGTTCGGCGATCAGGCGTTCCTGTTCGGTGATCCGCCGGAGGTGGGCGGCGAGCAGAACGGGGGTCTCCTCGATCAGCTGGATGAGTTCGAGTGCGGCGGTGACGCCGGTGTCCGACCCGGTGTCGGAGAGGTCGCGCCAGGCCAGCACGATCGAACTCCGCAGCGCCTGCAGCGGGTTCTCCGAGGCCGGCCGCTCCCGCAGCAGGGCGACGAAGTGGTCCTCGGCGTCAGTCAGGACGGCGAGCGCGACCTCCTCCTTGCTGGAGAAGTAGCGGAAGAAGGTGCGCTGCGAGACGTCGACCTCACCGGCGATCTCGTCGACCGTGGTGCGCCCGTACCCCTGGCTGAGGAAGAGCCGGTGGGCGGCGGAGACCAGGGCGTCCCTGGTGCGCTGCTTCTTCCGCTCGCGCAGACCGAGCACCGGCCAGGCGGCCGGGTCGGCGGACGGGAGGGGCTGCGCGGCCATGGCTGGGCCTTCCGGGACAGGGCGGGACTGGTGCACATAACGATAGCGCTCTGACAAATGGCAGACCTTGGCAGAAGTCAGCCAGCAGCACAAGACAGCGTTTGCCTAATGTCAGAGGCTGACATAATCTCGTTCGGCAGTGGCGCCCGCAGGCCGGACGACTCGTGGGGACGGGTGGGCCGGGGCGCCACCGCCTTGCCCTGTCACTGCCCCCGGAGGGTCCGTCAGATGAGTCAGCCCCTAACCAAGACCGCCAAGGCGGCCGTGCCGCCGCAGCGCAGCGCACCGCCGACCGGTCTCGCGCGGTTCCAGGGCCACCCCTGGCTGACCCTGCTCACGGTGGCGGTGGGCGTGATGATGGTGGCGCTGGACGGCACCGTGGTGGCGATCGCCAACCCGGTGATCCAGACCGACCTGGGCGCCTCGCCCGCCGACATCCAGTGGGTTACCAGCGGCTACCTGCTGGCGCTCGCGGTCTTCCTGATCACGGCCGGCAAGATCGGCGACCGGTTCGGCCACAAGGCCACCTTCCTGGTCGGGGCGGCCGGTTTCGCCGCCACCTCCGCCGCGATCGGCTTCGCGGGCAACATCCAGTTGGTGATCGCCTTCCGCGTCCTCCAGGGCCTGTTCGGCGCGCTGCTCCAGCCCGCCGCGCTGGGCCTGCTGCGCGGCGCCTTCCCGGTCGAGAAGCTGAACATGGCGATCGGCATCTGGGCCGGCGTGATCGGCGCCTCCACCGCGGCCGGTCCGATCGTCGGCGGTCTGCTGGTCGAGCACGTCAGCTGGCAGTCGGTCTTCTTCATCAACATCCCGGTCGGCATCGCCGCCGTGGCCCTCGGGCTGTGGATCCTGCGCGACGTCCGGGCCGAGAACGCCGCCAAGTCCTTCGACGTGCCCGGCATCGCTCTGCTCTCGGTGGCGATGTTCGCGCTGGTCTGGGGCATCATCAAGGCCCCGACCTGGGGCTGGGGCGACGGCAGCACGCTGCTCTTCCTCGGCGGCGCGGTGCTCGCGCTGGTGCTGTTCGCCTTCTGGCAGACCAAGGCCAAGGAACCGCTGATCCCGCTCAGCCTGTTCCGCTCGGTCCCGCTCTCGGCGGGCGCCCTGCTGATGGTGCTGATGGCGTTCGCGTTCTTCGGCGCGATCTTCTTCGTGACCTTCTACCTCCAGAACGTCCACGCGATGACGCCCGTCCAGGCGGGCGTCCACCTGCTGCCGATGACCGGCATGATGATCGTCGGAGCACCGGCGGCCGGGGCCGCGATCGGCAAGGTCGGCCCGCGGATCCCGATCGTGGTCGGCATGGTGCTCACCACCGTGGCGATGTACGGGATGTCCACGCTCACCTCGGACTCCGGCACCGGCGTGATGTCGCTCTGGTTCGTCCTGATGGGCCTGGGCATCAGCCCGGTCATGGTCGGCGCCACCGAAGTCATCGTCGGCAACGCCCCGCTGGAGCTCTCCGGTGTGGCGGGTGGCCTCCAGCAGGCCGCGATGCAGGTCGGCGGCTCGCTCGGCACCGCCGTCCTCGGCGCGGTGATGGCCGCCAGGGTCACCGACGTGCTCCCCGGCAACTGGGCCGCCGCCGGCCTGCCCCCGGTCGACCCGGCCCAGCAGCCCGGCCTGGCCCAGGCCGCCCAGCTCGGCATCGCCCCGCCCGCCCCGGCCGGCACTCCCGAGCAGGTGGTGCACGGCATGGCCACCGCCGTCCACGAGTCGTTCGTCAGCGGCATGTCCCTGGCCTTCGCGGTCGCCGCCGCCGTCGCCTTCGCCGCTGCCCTGCTCGGCCTGCTCACCAAGCGCGGGACCACCGAGGCGGGCCCGGCCGTCCACATCTGACCGGAGCGGGGGCGTCGCTCAGCCGAGCGGCGCCCCACCGGCACGTCCGGAGGCGAACCGGTCACCCGTCAGCTCCACCAACGGCGCCGGGTAGTCGGGCCGTTCGGCCAGCAGCCAGGGCCGGTGCACCGCGCCGCCCTGGAGTTGGGCGAGTTCGGGCACCCAGCGGCGGACGTACGCGCCGTCCGGGTCGAAGCGCTTGGCCTGGGTGAGCGGGTTGAGGATCCGGTTGGGGCGGGTGTCGGTGCCGGTGCCCGCGACCCACTGCCAGTTGAGCTGGTTGTTGGCCACGTCGCCGTCGACCAGCAGGGCGAGGAAGTGTGCGGCGCCCTCGCGCCAGTCGTGGTGGAGGGTCTTGGCGAGGAAGCTCGCGGTGAGCAGCCTGGCCCGGTTGTGCATCCAGCCCTGGGCCGCCAGCTGCCGCATCCCGGCATCCACGATCGGGTAGCCCGTCAACCCGGCCCGCCAGGCGGCGAGTTCGCGCTCGTCCCGGTGCCAGCGGTCGCCGCGCGGGCGGTAGTCGGTCCGGGCGACCGAGGGCCGGGCGGCCAGGACCTGGTGGTGGAAGTCCCGCCAGGCCAGCTGCCGGACGAAGTCCTCGTCCTCGGTCCCGGCGGCCAGCTCGGTGGCCGAGAGGCAGCCGAAGTGCAGGTAGGGGGAGAGCCGGGAGGTCCCGTCCGCCGCAAGCACGTCCCGGGAGCCGGGCGTCCAGCGCCGCCACCGGGCCCGCCCGGCGCCTTCACCGCCCGGCGGCAGGTCGGGGGAGTCGGGCCGGACCTCGGGCACCGGTACACCCGCGATCCCGGCCGGCACCGGGACCGCCCGGGGTGCGGGGAGCGGCTTTCGTCGTGCGGCGGCCGACCAGGCCCGGTGGTACGGGGTGAAGACGGCGTAGTGGTCCTTCCCTGCGGGCGTCACGGCCCCCGGGGCGACGGCCGTCAGCACCGCCTCGTGCACCACCAGCCGGTCGCCGAACGCCTCCCGCAGGCGGCTCTCCCGCCGCTGCGCGAAGGCGCTCACTCCGGCGGCCAGGTGCACCGCCCCTGCTCCGGTCTCGGCCGCCACCCGGGCGGTCTCGGCGACCACGTCACCGCGCCGCAGTACCAGGTACCCCCCGCGCGAGCGCAGCGCGGCGTCCAGGTCCCGCAGGCAGTCGGCGAGGAAGGCGCCCCGGTTGGGGACGGCGAAGCCGGTGGCGGCGAGGCCGTCGTCCAGGACGAAAAGCGGCACCACTTCCTCGCCGGAGGTGAGCGCGGTGTGCAGCACGGGGTTGTCGTGCAGCCGGAGGTCCTGGGTGAAGAGCGCGATGGCGACGGGCACCCGTCATGGTCCCGCGCCCGCCGCCACAACGGGAGCCGACGCGCCGTCAGCCGGCGGCGGGCCGTCCCAGTACGGGGTAGTCGTCTTGGAACGGCCCGGTAGGCGGAAAGCCCGAAGGGCCGCCCCGGTGGGGACGGCCCTTCGGTCAAGCGGTGATCAGGCGTCGCCGCCCGCCGCACCCGGGTCGGCGGCGGCCACGTCCAGCAGCTGGTAGCGGTCGATCGCCTCCTTGAGCGCGGAGCGGTCGATCTTGCCCTGCTTGGCCAGCTCGGTCAGCACCGCCAGAACGATCGACTGCACGTCGATGTGGAAGAAGCGGCGCGCCGCACCACGGGTGTCGGCAAAGCCGAACCCGTCGGCACCGAGCGACTGGTACTGGCCCGGCACCCAGCGCGAGATCTGGTCCGGCACCGCACGCATCCAGTCGGAGACCGCGACGAACGGACCCTCCGCGCCGGACAGCTTCTGCGTCACGTACGGGACGCGCTGCGCCTCCTCCGGGTGGAGCAGGTTGAACTCCTCGGCCTCCACCGCGTCGCGGCGCAGCTCGTTCCAGGAGGTCGCGGACCAGACGTCGGCCTTGACGTTCCACTGCTCGGCCAGGATCTGCTGGGCCTCCAGGGCCCACGGCACCGCCACGCCGGAGGCGAGGATCTGCGCCGGGATCGAGCCCGCCGTGCCAGGGGCATACCTGTGGATGCCCTTGAGGATGCCCTCGACGTCCACGTTCTCCGGCTCGGCCGGCATCTTGATCGGCTCGTTGTAGACCGTCATGTAGTAGAAGACGTCCTCGCCGTGCGGGTGCTCCGCCGACGAGCCGTACATCCGCCGGATGCCGTCCTGCATGATGTGCGCGATCTCGAAGCCGTACGCCGGGTCGTACGCGACGACGCCGGGGTTGGTCGAGGCGAGCAGCTGCGAGTGGCCGTCCGCGTGCTGCAGACCCTCACCGGTCAGCGTGGTGCGGCCAGCCGTTGCGCCGATCACGAAACCGCGGGCCAGCTGGTCGGCCATCTGCCAGAACTGGTCACCCGTGCGCTGGAACCCGAACATCGAGTAGAAGACGTACACCGGGATCAGCGGCTCGCCGTGCGTCGCGTAGGACGAACCGGCGGCGATCAGCGAGGCGGTGCAGCCCGCCTCGGAGATGCCGTCGTGCAGCATCTGGCCGGACTTGGACTCCTTGTACGCCAGCAGCAGCTCGCGGTCGACCGACTCGTAGGTCTGGCCGAGCGGGTTGTAGATCTTGGCGGACGGGAAGAGCGAGTCCATGCCGAAGGTGCGGTACTCGTCCGGGGCGATCGGCACGAAGCGGTTGCCGATGCCCTTGTCCCGCATCAGGTCCTTCAGGACGCGGACGAAGGCCATCGTGGTGGCGATGGTCTGGTTGCCCGAGCCCTTCTTGACCGCCTTGTAGGCGTCGTCGCCCGGGAGCTCCAGCTTGCGCGGGCGCACCTTGCGGGTCGGCATGTAGCCGCCCAGCTCGCTGCGCCGGTCGTGCATGTACTGGATCTCTTCGGAGTCCTTGCCCGGGTGGTAGTAGGGCGGGTAGCCCTCGTCGAGCTGCTTGTCCGTGATCGGCAGGTGCAGCCGGTCGCGGAAGCGCTTGAGGTCCTCGGTGGTGAGCTTCTTCATCTGGTGGGTCGCGTTGCGGCCCTCGAAGTTCGGGCCGAGCGTCCAGCCCTTGACGGTCTGGGCCAGGATCACGGTCGGCTGGCCCTTGTGCTCGCGGGCCGCCTTGTACGCCGCGTAGACCTTGGCGTGGTCGTGACCGCCGCGGCCCAGGTGCTGGATCTGCTGGTCGGTCATGTTCTCGACCATCTTGCGCAGCCGCAGGTCACCGCCGAAGAAGTTCTCGCGGATGTACGCGCCGGTCTCGGTCGCGTAGGTCTGGAACTGGCCGTCCACCGTGGTGTTCAGCTTGTTGACCAGCACGCCGTCGCGGTCCTGGGCGAGCAGCGGGTCCCAGCTGCGGTCCCAGACCAGCTTGATGACGTTCCAGCCGGCGCCGCGGAACTGCGACTCCAGCTCCTGGATGATCTTGCCGTTGCCGCGGACCGGGCCGTCGAGGCGCTGCAGGTTGCAGTTCACCACGAAGGTCAGGTTGTCCAGGCCCTCACGGGCGGCCAGCGAGAGCTGGCCGAGCGACTCGGGCTCGTCCATCTCGCCGTCGCCGAGGAAGGCGTAGACGTGCGAGTCGGAGGTGTCCTTGATGCCCCGGTGCTCCAGGTAGCGGTTCATCCGGGCCTGGTAGATCGCACCGAGCGGGCCGAGGCCCATCGAGACGGTCGGGAACTCCCAGAAGTCCGGCATCAGCCGCGGGTGCGGGTAGCTGGAGAGGCCGTACGGCGCCTTGGACTTCTCCTGGCGGAACGCGTCGAGCTGGGTCTCGCTCAGTCGGTCCAGCAGGAAGGCCCGGGCGTAGATGCCGGGGGAGGCGTGGCCCTGGAAGAAGATCTGGTCGCCGGACTCGCCCTCGGCGTCCTTGCCACGGAAGAAGTAGTTGAAGCCCACGTCGTAGAGCGACGCGGAGGAGGCGAAGGTGGCGATGTGGCCACCGACTCCGATGCCCGGGCGCTGGGCCCGGGAGACCATCACGGCCGCGTTCCATCGGGTCGCGTTGAGGACCTTGCGCTCGATCTCCTCGTTGCCGGGGAAGAACGGCTCGTCCTTGGTCGCGATCGTGTTGACGTAGTCCGTGCTGCGCATCTCGGGCACGGCGACACGCTTCTCGCGGGCGCGCTCGATCAGACGGAGCATCAGGTAGCGGGCGCGCTCGCGGCCCCGCTCGTCGATGGCCGCGTCAAGCGACTCGAGCCATTCCGCGGTCTCCTCGGGATCGAAGTCCGGGACCTGACTCGGAAGGCCGCCAATGATGATCGGGTTGCGATCTGCTCCGGAAGCCACGCTGTTCCTTCACTGTCGGTCGAAACTGAGGTGTGTCGCGCCGCCTCCATCGTGTACCGCAACTCGGAGATCCGTCATATCTACCGATGGGTAACCGTTCCGCCTGGTGAGCGGTCCGATCGGATGGTGCGCCCGAGCGTCGTTGCCCGTCACGCGCCATCGGGTGGTACGAAGAGGTGGACCGACCTTTGGACCTGAAATCTCTTCCAGGCTTCCCGGGGGTCCGATGGCGGACATCCGGGACGAGGGCCAACAGGAGACTTTACGCCCGCACGGGTGTGTACCCCGAATGCCGTTCGCATCTCGGTCATTCTCTCGGGTCACCCCTGTCGCAACCCGCAGCATCAGGGGTCCGTACAGAAAAGGGCAAATCGGTGTGATTCCTGACACGCCAACCGGGCGTGTCCCCGCCCGAGACGTCAACCTTTGGGTGGGATCGGGGTGCGGGTACTTGCGCGAACCGCCGGTCCCGTGTGGACTACGGCCAAGCCTCGGCAAGGATGTCGAGCCGAATACTGGAGGTTATTCCCGTGAGCGCGACCGCGGACCCCGCGGACAAGTCCAACCCGGCGCACCGCCTCGGCTTCGAGCCGGGCCAGATCGTCCAGGAGCTCGGGTACGACGAAGACACTGACCAGGATCTCCGAGAGGGCATCGAGGAGATCACCGGTACTGAACTCGTCGACGAGGACTACGACGACGTCGCCGACGCCGTCCTGCTGTGGCACCGCGAGGAGGACGGGGACCTGACCGATGCCCTCGTCGACGCCTTGGAGTACCTCGCAGAGGGCGGCCTGGTCTGGCTGCTGACACCGAAGACCGGCCGGGACGGGCACGTGGAGGCGCACGAGATCGCCGACGCCGCCAAGACCGCCGGCCTCTCCCAGACCAGCTCGGTGGCCATCGCCAAGGACTGGGCGGGCACCCGTCTGGCCACCCCGAAGTCGGCGAAGTCCGGCAAGCGCTGACCCAGAGACATCTCGGAACGGGCCCCGCTGGAGGAAGCTCCAGCGGGGCCCGTTCGTTTCCCCGGCCGACCTGGAGGTGCCGCCGGTCACCCTGTTCGCCCAGGGCGAAATCGGCGGCGGAGCGGGCGACTGCCCTCACTCGTACGGCGGAACGGCCCCGATCGGATGCAAGGATGCGTGAGTCGCCCGACCCGGGGCGCTGACGCAGGAGGGACCAGCATGGCCATCGAGGTAGGCACCGAGGCTCCGGACTTCGAGCTGAAGAACCAGCACGGCGAGCTGGTCAGGCTCTCCGACTTCCGGGGCGAGAAGAACGTCGTCCTGGTCTTCTACCCGTTCGCGTTCACCGGTGTCTGCACCGGCGAGGTCTGCGCGATCCAGAAGGAGCTGCCGCGTCTGCAGAACGACTCGGTCCAGGTGCTCGCGGTCTCCAACGACTCGCCGTTCACCCTCCGGGTCTTCGCCGAGCAGGAGGGCCTGGACTACCCGCTGCTCTCCGACTTCTGGCCGCACGGCGAGGTCTCCCGCGCGTACGGCGTGTTCGAGGAGGAGAAGGGCTGCGCGGTGCGCGGCACCTTCGTGATCGACAAGGCCGGCGTGGTCCGCTGGTCGATCGTCAACGGCCTCCCGGACGCCCGGGACGAGCAGGCCTACCTGGCCGCCGTCGACGCGCTCTGAGGTACCCCTGAGGCCCTCCGGTGATCCCGCCGGAGGGCCTCGGCGCGTGCTGGTCGACATTCGCACGGCCGGCCGGGCCGGGTCACTGCCCATGGCGGGGAACCCGGCACTACGATCGGGCCGTTGGGCAGAGTGAAACACCATCAGCGCTTTTGGAGGACCAAGTGGGTGTCAGCCTCAGCAAGGGCGGCAACGTCTCGCTCACCAAGGAGGCCCCGGGCCTGACCGCGGTCATCGTCGGCCTCGGTTGGGACGTCCGGACCACCACCGGCTCGGACTTCGACCTGGACGCCAGCGCGCTGCTCCTGAACGCCGAGGGCAAGGTCGGTTCGGACGGCAACTTCGTCTTCTTCAACAACCTGAAGAGCGCGGACGGTTCGGTCGAGCACACCGGTGACAACACCACCGGTGAGGGCGAGGGCGACGACGAGCAGATCAAGGTCAACCTGGCCGCCGTGCCGGCCGACGTGCTGCGGATCAACTTCCCGGTGTCGATCTACGACGCCGAGAACCGCCAGCAGAACTTCGGCCAGGTCCGCAACGCGTTCATCCGCGTGGTGAACCAGGCGGGCGGCGCCGAGATCGCCCGCTACGACCTCTCCGAGGACGCCTCGACCGAGACCGCGATGGTCTTCGGCGAGCTGTACCGCAACGGCGAGGAGTGGAAGTTCCGGGCCGTCGGCCAGGGTTACGCCTCCGGCCTGCGCGGTATCGCCCAGGACTTCGGGGTCAATGTCTGAGCCCGGTACCGGGTGAATAGGCTTGAGGCCGGGGTCGGCCGGAGCGTGCGCGCTCCGGCCGACCCCGGCCTTCGCCGTGCCGAGCGGCGCGGGGCGGTAGTTCAGGAAGTTCAGCGGGCCGGTAAGGGCCCGGAGAGCGTCGCGGGGGCGTACACCTGGGAGGTCGATCGCCCGGGGAGGGCCGAACCGCGGCACCGTACGGCACGCGTGGACCGGGTGCGGTACGGACGGGAGCCCCGGCGACGGGGGGAGCTGGAGGAAGCAACATGAGTGTCACGCTCGCCAAGGGCGGCAACGTCTCGCTGACCAAGGCCGCGCCGAATCTGACGCAGGTGCAGATCGGTCTGGGCTGGGACGCCCGTTCCACCACGGGGGCGGCCTTCGACCTGGACGCCAGCGCGCTGCTGTGCAGCGGCGGCCGGGTGCCGGACGACAACCACTTCGTCTTCTACAACAACCTGCGCAGCCCGGAGGGCTCGGTCGAGCACCAGGGCGACAACCTCACCGGTGACGGCGAGGGCGACGACGAGACCGTGGTGGTCAACCTCGAACTGGTGCCCGCCACCATCGACAAGGTGGTCTTCGCGGTCTCGATCTACGACGCCGAGACCCGGCTGCAGAACTTCGGCCAGGTCGCCAACGCGTACATCCGGGTGGTGAACCTGGCGGACGGTCAGGAGATCGCCCGCTACGACCTCTCCGAGGACGCCTCGACCGAGACCGCGATGATCTTCGGCGAGCTCTACCGCTACCAGGGCGAGTGGAAGTTCCGCGCGGTCGGCCAGGGCTACGCCTCCGGCCTGCGCGGCATCGCCCTGGACTTCGGCGTCAACGTCCAGTAGCCCCTGCAACCGCTGTCACCCGAAAGGTAAACAACTCCCGTGGTCCTCCGTACATTCGGCTGGTCGTTCGGCATCACCGCCGCCGGCCTGGTCGCCGCCGGCCTGCTCTGGGGGTGGGAGGGCTTCGGCGTCGTGCTGATCCTCTCGATCCTGGAGATCTCGCTCTCCTTCGACAACGCGGTGGTCAACGCCACCGTGTTGAAGCGCATGAACCCGTACTGGCAGAAGATCTTCCTCACCGTCGGCGTGCTGATCGCCGTCTTCGGCATGCGGCTGATCTTCCCGCTGATGGTGGTCGGCCTGACGGCGCACCTGAGCCCCGCGACCGTGATCGACCTGGCGCTCAACGAGGGCAAGGAGTACGCCGGGCACACCTACGGCGAGTACCTGGAACTCGCCAACCCGGCGATCGCGGCCTTCGGCGGCATCTTCCTGCTGATGATCTTCCTGGACTTCATCCTGGAGGAGAAGGACTTCAACTGGCTGTCCTGGCTGGAGCGTCCGCTGGAGAAGGTCGGCAAGCTGGACGCCTTCTCCTCGGTGATCGCCCTGGTGACCATCGCCGTGGTGGCCAACGTGTTCGCCGGTGACAAGGCCGAGACGGTGCTGCTGGCCGGTCTGCTCGGCCTGGCCACCTACCTCGCGGTGAACGGCCTCTCCAGCGTCTTCGAGCACCGCCTGGAGGAGGACGCCGAGGCCGAGGAGGAGGCCGAGAAGTCGGGCAAGACCCTGATCCAGGTCGGCGGCCGGGCGGCCTTCTTCCTGTTCCTCTACCTCGAAGTCCTGGACGCCTCGTTCTCCTTCGACGGCGTGGTGGGCGCGTTCGCGATCACCCAGAACATCTTCATGATCATGCTGGGCCTGGGCATCGGCGCGATGTACATCCGCTCGCTGACGGTCTACCTGGTCCGCAAGGGCACCCTGGACGACTACGTCTACCTGGAGCACGGCGCGCACTACGCCATCGGCGTGCTGGCGATCATCCTGCTGGTCGGGATCGAGTACCACGTGCCGGAGCTGGTCACCGGTCTGGTGGGCGTCGGCTTCATCGCCGCCGCCTTCGCCTCCTCGGTGCTGCGCAACAAGCGTGAGCAGGTCCTGGAGCCGGTCGGCTGACCGGAGTCAGGAACACCGGCCCCGGGCCGGAACGCGGAAGGGCCCCCGACCTCGAGGTCGGGGGCCCTTCCTGCTGAGCGGGTCAGCCGAGGCGCTGCTCGATCGCCCTGAGCTTGCGCTCCAGGGTGTCCAGCGAGTCCAGCCTGGGCATCGACTGGGTGTCGTCGTCGACCGTCAGATCGACCGTGGAGCCACCGCCGACCGCGGCCCGGGGGCGGCGACCGGCGTTCAGCGCGGCCGGCTCCAGCGCGGACGGGCCGACCTTGGCCATCGGGTCATCCGCTAGCGCAGGCTCCGTAGCGGACTGTCCGTCGCCGGAGCCCGCGGTCAGCGCCGGGACCTGGCGGCCGCCTCGGCCGCGGCCGAGCACCCCGCCACTGGCCCGGGAGATCGCCTTCAGCTCGGCCCGCTCGCGGCGGTCCGCACTGCGGGCCCTGGTCTTGGCGTCCATCTTGGCCTGCCGCTCCTCGCGGACCTCCTCGACCGCCTCGTCCAGGCTGCGGACGTTCTCCAGCAGCATCAGCGACCAGGCCGCGTAGGTCTCGCGCGGGGCGCGCATCCAGCGGACGATCCGGATCTGCGGCAGCGGGCGGGGCACCAGGCCCTGCTCGCGCAGTGCGGCCTTGCGGGTCTGCTTGAGCGCCCGGTCGAACAGGATCGCCGCCGAGATGGACATCCCGGAGAAGAACTGCGGGGCGCCGTCGTGGCCGCCGCCGCGCGGCGCGTGCACCCAGTTGAACCAGGCCGAGGCGATCGCGAAGACCCAGACCAGGAGACGGGAGCCGAGCGCGGCGTCACCGTGGCTGGCCTCGCGGACGGCGAGCACCGAGCAGAACATCGCGGCGCCGTCGAGACCGAACGGGACCAGGTACTCCCAGCCGCCGGACAGGCCGAGGTTCTCCGTACCGAAGCCGACCAGGCCGTGGAAGGAGAGCGCGGCGGCCACGCCCGCGCAGCAGAACAGCAGCACGTACGAGGAGATGCCGTAGACCAGCTCCTTGCGGCGGCGGCGCTCCTCGCCGCGTTCCCAGGAGTCTTCGGTGGATTCGGCCTTGCCGTTCTTGAACCGCAGGGCGGCCACCAGCAGGGCGGTGAACAACAGGGCTGAGCCACCTACTACGGCCCAGACCAGCTGTATGGAGGAGAAGTTCATCGCGGCGTGGGCCTCGGCTTTCCGCAGTTCGGGGCAGCGGCGGGTGCGTCGGGCCGAGCGGCGCGTCGGGGACGGCGCCGCGGCAGAAGGCCCGAGCGTACCCGTACGTGACGGCAGGTACACATGTGCGGCTAGACGATATCGCGTCCAGGGGGCGTGCATGCTACCGGAGGTGACCAACCATCTGTCGGCCTGACACGCACGGTATCTGACGGTGGCTCGGGCCCCCTCGCTGGGTATGGGTCCGGTACGGTGAGCTGGCTGATCTGGGGAGGGAAGCGATGGTCTCGTTCTGGGATTACCTGCGCAGGGATCGTGACAGCTTCGACACCGGGAGCGAGTACAAGATCACCCTGACCAAGTCCCAGCCGCAGCACGCCCTGACCGGCCCGGCGGCCACCACCGGCTACCTGTACGTCAACCTGCACTGGACCACCCGCACCGCCGAGTCCACCGCCCCCGGCGCCTCGCTCAAGCGGCTGCTCAGCCCGCGCATCCTGCGGCCGATGGAGCCGGACAGCTACTCCCGCCCGCAGGTCAACGTCGACCTCGACCTGGCCTGCATGTACGAACTGGCCGACGGTACCAGGGGGGTGGTGCAGCCGCTCGGCAAGTACTTCGGCGACCTCCAGCGGCCGCCGTACATCAAGCTCAGCGGGGACGACGTCTACGGGGCGCCGTCGGGCGAGACGATGTACATCAACCTGGAGAAGAAGGACCAGTTCCGGCGGCTGCTGATCTTCGTCTACATCTACGACGACACCCCGGCGTTCGACCGCACGCACGCCACCGTGACCATCGTGCCGCAGACCGGCCCGCGGTTGGAGATCGCGCTGGACCAGCGGGCCGCGACGGCCCGTTCGTGTGCGGTGGTGCTGATCGAGAACACCGGGGACGGGCAGTTGACGGTCCGTCGGGAGGTCAGGTACGTGCACGGGTTCCAGTCCGACCTGGACCGGCTGTACGGCTTCGGGATGCAGTGGCAGCGCGGCTACAAGGCGACCACGCCCGAGGGCTGACCGGTCACGGCGCTCAGCGCGGCTGGAACTGCGGGCCCTGCGGCGGCAGTGCGAACGGCGGCTGCGCGGCCACGGGCTGCGGCACCGGGGGCTGGTAGGCCGGCGGTTGCGGCGGGTAGCCGTACCCGGGCTGCGCCTGCGGCTGGTACGGCGGGGGCGGCGGGATCGGGCGCGGCGCGGCCGGCGTCAGGGCGTAGCTCTCCGGCTCGGGGGCGACCGGCGCGGCCGGGGTGATCGGCGTGACCGGGACCACCGGGGGCGGCGCCGAGGGCGCGTGCGCGGCGTCGTCCTCGACCGTGATGCCGTAGTCGGTGGCCAGCGCGCCCAGACCGTCCGCGTACCCCTGGCCGATCGCGCGGAACTTCCAGCCACCGCCCCGGCGGTAGAGCTCGGCCACCACCAGTGCGGTGACCTGGCCCGCGTCGGTGCAGGAGAACTGGGCGATCGGAGCCGCACCGTTCGGCGCCGCGGCGTCGTGCAGGACCACCCGCAGGTCGGTCAGCGCGGGGAAGGCGCCGCCCTCGGCCGAGCCCGCCAGCACCACCCGCTCCACGTCCGGCGGGAGCTTGTCGAGCTCGACCTCGACGGTGTCGGCGACCTCGGCGCCGCTGCGCTGCTTCGGCAGGTGGCGGACCAGGCCGGACGGATGGCGGGGCTGGTTGTAGAAGACGAAGTCGGCGTCCGTGCGGACCTTGCCGTCCGCGCCGACCAGCAGGGCCGAGGCGTCCACGTCCGGTGCGCCCGCCGTGGCCGTCCAGCGCAGCACGGCACGGACGGCGGCGGCCGTCAGCGAGATATTGGCGCCCTTGGCCATCACGTGCGTCATAGCGGACCATCCTGCCGGTTCCCGACCGCTCCGGACAACGCGACGGCCGTGCCGGCCCCCCTGCACCCGTCCTCCACATCCGCTCCACCGGTGCCGACCAGCGGATGCCGCTTTGTGACGCGGACGGTAATCTTCCGAGAATTCGACGTTTCAGGTGTTCGGCGTGGCCGAAATCGACCGTACGATGGCCGCCTGCGGCGTCGGTCACCAACTCACCCGGCCCCGAACGTCCTTCCTACCCCGTCCAGCCGTCCCGCGAACCTTCGGGACGGCCTGTCCGTCTACCCAGAGACAGCCCACTCCGACCCCCCGGGAGAGCACCATGCGCCACTTCGGCCATCTCGCTGCAGCCGACCGCAGCCGCCTCTTCCTGGAACAGCCGGGTGAGTTCCACCGGGACAGCCCGGCCGAGCTGCTCTCCACCGCGCTGGGCGCCACCCTCTACAGCCCCGCCACCCGGAGCACGCTGCTGGCGGACGTCCGCAAGCAGGCCGCCCGGGGCGTGGTGTCGATGGTGCTCTGCCTGGAGGACGCGATAGCGGACCACGAGGTCCCGGCCGCCGAGGCCAATCTGGTCGCCCAGCTGACCGAGCTGCACGCGGCCGGTCCCGGCGACGACCTCCCGCTGCTCTTCGTCCGGGTCAGGACGCCCGAGCAGATCACCGAGCTCACCGACCGGCTCGGTCCTGCCGTCACCCTGCTCACCGGTTACGTGCTGCCCAAGTTCACCGAGGAGAGCGGCGGCCCCTTCCTGGAGGCGCTGACCGCCGCCGAGGCCACCGCCGGGCACCGGCTCTTCGCCATGCCGGTGCTGGAGTCACCCGAGCTGGCCCACCTGGAGACCCGGCGCGAGCAGCTCTTCGGCATCGCCCGGCTGCTGGAGAAGTACCGCGAGCGGGTGCTCGCCGTCCGGCTCGGGGTGACCGACCTCTGCTCCGCATACGGGCTGCGCCGCTCGCCGGACCTGACCGCGTACGACGTGGCACTGGTCGCGGGCGTGATCGGCGACGTGGTGAACGTGCTCGGCCGGGCCGACGGGACCGGGCACACGGTGACCGGGCCGGTCTGGGAGTACTTCCCGGTCCAGGAGCGGATGTTCAAGCCCCAGCTGCGCCGGACCCCGTTCGCCGAGGCGCACCCGCCGGCCGAGGGGCTGCGCCAGCGGATTATCGAGCACGACCTGGACGGACTGATCCGCGAGATCGAACTCGACCGCGCCAACGGCCTGTTGGGCAAGACCTGCATCCACCCCAGCCACGTCCCCGCGGTGCACGCGCTCTCGGTGGTCACCCACGAGGAGTACTCGGACGCCCGGGACATCCTGCAGCAGCACCAGGGCGGCGGCGGGGTGCTGCGCTCGGCGTACACCAACAAGATGAACGAGGCGAAGCCGCACCGGGCCTGGGCCGAGCGGGTCATGCTGCGCGCCCAGGTGTTCGGGGTGGCCCGCGAGGACGTCAGCTTCGCCGAGCTGCTGGGCTGTCTGTGCACCTGAGCTACCGTCGACAGTCGGCGCCGGTAGCGGCCGTTCGAGCCGGCGCCGCCCGTAGCGGTTCGTAGCCGTCCGTAAGGCCGGTCGTAGCAGTCCGTAGGGCCGTTCGTAGCTGTTCGTACCGAGAAAGCAGGAGTTTTGGCAGTTCAGGACGTATCAAGGTCGACGTGGTCGGGCGACTGGGTCACCGAACGGCTCGGTCTCAGGCTCACCGGATCGCCCGAACTGCCGGAGCTGATCGGGCTCGCCCTGCGGGAGAACCGGAAGCGGGCCCACCTGCTGGTCTCCCAGGTGCTCGGCAAGCACGTCCCGCAGCGGCCCGCCGTCGTGCACGGCGCCGGGGTGGAGCTGGGCCGCCGGGTGCGCGAGCTGCTCGGCCCCGAGGCGGCCGCGCGGGCCGTGGTGCTCGGGTACGCCGAGACCGCCACCGCGCTCGGGCACAGCGTCGCCGACGGCCTCGGCGCGCCCTATCTGCACTCCACCCGGCGGCCGGTGCCCGGGGTGGCCCCGGTCGGCGGCTTCGAGGAGGAGCACTCGCACGCCACCTCGCACCTGCTGCTGCCCGCCGACCCGGACTTCCTGGCCGGGGACGGGCCGCTGGTGCTGGTCGACGACGAGTTCTCCACCGGCACCACCGTGCTCAACACCATCCGGGCGCTGCACACCAGGCACCCGCGCCCGCACTACGTGGTGGTCGCCCTGGTCGACCTGCGCACCCCGGCCGACCAGGCCAGGCTGATCGAGGCCGCCGCCGAGCTCGGCGCCCGGGTCGACCTGCTGGCCACCGCCACCGGCGGTGTCGAGCTGCCCGCCGACGTACTGGACCGGGCGGCCGAGCTGATCGCCGCCGCCCCGGCCCAGACCCCGCCGGACGGCCCGTCGGCGCCCGTCGAGCGGATCGTGCTGCCCTGGCCCGCCGGTCTGCCCGAGGGCGGCCGACACGGCTTCTCCACGGCCGAAGCGGGCCGCCTGGAGGCCGCGCTGCCCCAGCTCGCAGCGCCGCTCGCCACCGTCCTGGCCGACCGGCGCAACGTGCTGGTGCTCGGCTTCGAGGAGCTGATGTACGCGCCGCTGCGGATCGCCGGGGCGCTCGGTGGGCTGATCGGCGAGGACCGGGTCCGGTTCTCCACCACCACCCGCTCGCCGGTGCTGGCGGTCGACCACCCGGGCTACGCGATCCGGACCAGGCTGGCCTTCCCCGCGCACGACGATCCGGCCGACGGCCCGGGGGAGCGGTACGCCTACAACGTCGCGCCCGGCCAGGACGCCGGCCGCCGCTTCGACGCCGTGGTGCTGGTGGTCGACCAGCCCGCCGACACCCCCGCCCTGCACGAGGGCGAGCGGGCGCTGTTGCGTCAACTCCGCCGGGTCACCGACCTGGTGGTGCTCGCCGTCCTGCCCTCCCTGGCACCTCCTTCGCTACCGTCTGTGAGACCGATGACGACTCCCGCTCCGCTGCACGGCCCCGCCTTCTCCTCCTACCCGGCCGAGGACGTGAGCTGGCTGCTCACCGACCTCTCCGACGTCGCCCTGGAGGCGCCCACCGAGGAGCGCGAGGAGGCGGTCCAGTCCGGTGGCGCGCATTACGCCGAGTCGCTGCCGGTCGAGTACCAGCCGAGCCCCGAGTACCAGGAGCTGTTCCAGCAGGCGCTGACCACCTCGGTGGACCGGATCGCGCTCGCCGTCGGCACCGTGGCCGAGATGCTGCGGCGTGAACGGCTGGGCGCCGCAGATGAGTTGGTGTTCGCCTCGCTGGCCAGGGCGGGTACCCCGGTCGGCATCCTGCTGCGCCGCTGGTTCGCCTTCGCGTACGGTCTGGACACCCCGCACTACGCCGTCTCGATCATCCGGGGCCGGGGCATCGACCCGGTCGCGCTGCGCCACCTGGCCGAGCGGCACGACTCCCGCCAGGTGGTGTTCGTGGACGGCTGGACCGGAAAGGGCGCCATCACCCGGGAGTTGGCCGCCGCGCTGGAGGGCATGCCGTTCGACCCCGAGCTCGCGGTGCTCTCCGACCCGGGCCGGTGCGTCCGCACGTACGGCACCCGGGACGACTTCCTGATCCCGTCCGCCTGCCTCAACTCCACGGTCTCCGGCCTGATTTCGCGTACCGTGCTGCGGTCCGACCTGATCGGGCCGGACGACTATCACGGCGCCAAGTACTACCGGGAGCTGGCCGGGGCGGACGTCTCCCGGAACTTCGTCGAGGCGGTGGCGGGACGCTTCGCGGCGGTGCGGGCCGAGGCGGTCGAGGCCGCCGACGAACCGTCCGGCACCGACCGCACCCCGGACTGGGCGGGCTGGGCCGCGATGGAGCGGATCAGCACCGAGTACGGCATCGACAGCGTCAACCTGGTCAAGCCCGGCGTCGGCGAGACCACCCGGGTGCTGCTGCGCCGGGTGCCATGGCGGATCCTGGCCAAGCGCGGCACCGGCGCCGACCTCGACCACGTTCGTCTGCTCGCCGCCCAGCGGGGCGTGTTCGTCGAGGAGGTGGACAACCTGCCGTACTCCTGCGTCGGGCTGATTCACCCCCGTTTCAGCCGCGGCGCGACCGGCGCCGACGGCACGGCAGTCAAGGTGGAGCACTGATGGACCGTCAGTTCATAGTCGCCAGCGATCTGGACCGTACCCTCATCTACTCCAACCGGGCCCTCGCCCTGGACGTGCCCGACCGGCTGGCTCCCCGGCTGCTCTCGGTCGAGGTGCACGACGGCAAGGCGCTCTCCTTCATGACCGAGCAGGCCGCCGAGCTGCTGGTCGATCTGGTCCAGCAGGCGGTCTTCGTGCCGGCCACCACCCGGACCAGGGCCCAGTACGAGCGGGTCAACCTGCCGGGCCCGACGGCGGGTTGGGTGCCCCCGTACGCGATCTGTGCCAACGGCGGGCAGCTGCTGGTCGGCGGCGTCCCGGACAAGGACTGGCAGGCCGAGGTCAAGTCCCGGCTCGCGAACGGCAGTTCGCCGCTGGCCGAGGTGGTCGAGCACCTGGCGGTGTCGGCCGATCCGGAGTGGACCCACAAGCGCCGGGTCGCCGACCACCTCTTCGCCTACCTGGTGGTCGAGCGGGCCATGCTGCCGGCCGGCTGGGTCGAGGAGCTCACCGGCTGGTGCGCCGAACGCGGCTGGTCGGTCTCGCTCCAGGGCCGCAAGGTGTACGCGGTGCCCACCCCGCTCAGCAAGAGCTCGGCGCTGGCCGAGGTCGAACGCCGGGTCGGCGCGGCCACCGTGCTCTCGGCAGGTGACTCGCTGCTGGACGCCGACCTGCTGCTGGCCGCCGACCAGGGCTGGCGCCCCGGCCACGGCGAGCTCGCCGACGCGGGCTGGACGGCGCCCGGGGTGACGGCGCTGACCCAGATCGGGGTGGCGGCGGGCGAGGAGATCGTCCGGCAGTTCCTGGCCACGGTGGGTGCGGCTCGCCCGACCGGGGTTGTCCAAGCGGGGTCGTGACGGTGGCGTCGGGGGGCGGGGGGCTGTGGTTCCGCGCCCCTGTTGCCGGCCGCTTTCGCTAGCCGCAGCACCCTCCACCGCAGCAGCCACCGCCGCCGCTCGAAGGCTGCTGCGGGGCGCTGGCGCCGGCGCCCGTCACCGCGACGGCGGAGAGCAGCTTGACGGTGTCGGTGTGCCCCTGTGGGCAGAGCGCCGGGTCGTTGGCCTGGGCCATGGCGCGGCGGAGTTCGAACGTGGCGCCGCAGGTGCGGCAGCGGAAGTCGTAACGAGGCATGCCCGCAGCGTACCCGGCCGGACCGGCGTCATACCCGGCTGAACGTGGCGTCGTGCCCGTCATTCCTGGTGTCAGCCGGACTTGCGCTTCTCCCGGACATACACCTGCTTGCGGAGCTTGGCGACCACCGAGCCGTCCGCCGCCAGCACCTCGGTGTGGAACCAGACCAGCGCCTTCTTGCCCTCCGCCGTGAGCTCGCGGATCTCGGTCAGCCGGTCCTCGGTGAGCACGAACTCGGCGATGATGTCCCCGCGGCCGGGGGAGACGAACTCGATCTCGGCGGCGGCGTCCCAGACCACGTAGCCCGGGCCCAGGTTCTGCATCACCAGCAGCATCCAGAACGGGTCGGTCATCGCGAAGATCGAGCCGCCGAAGTGGGTGCCGACCCAGTTCCGGTTGAACCAGCGCAGCCGCAGCCGGACCTTCGCGGAGCGGAAGTCCGGCGAGACCGCGAGGACCCGGATGCCCGCGAACAGGAACGGCGGCCAGAGGTTGATCCCGCGCCGGAAGGTGGTGGCGCTCAGGGTGCGCTTGCGTGCCATGGAGCGACTCTAGCAAGGAAGTTACCGGCGAGTAATGTGATCGCCGTCACGGCTCGTCCGGCTCAGGCGTGGGTGCCCCTGATCAGGGCGACCACCTCGGCGGCGGTGTCCCGGACGGCGGTCAGCTCGGTCAGGAAGTGCCAGTAGTCGGGGTGTCGCCCGGCCTCCTCCAGCGTGGCCACCGCACGGTCCAGCCGTGCCACCGCGGCGTCCAGTGGCGCCGCGTGCCGAGGGTCCGGCGTCTGCCGTCCGGCCATCGCCAGCCGCTGGGCGTCCCGGACCGCGAACCTGGCCCGCTCGATCTCCTTGTGCGGGTCGTGCGAGACCTCGTTCAGCTGTCGCAGCCGCCCGTGCACCGCGCCGATCGCCTCGTCCGCGCCCTCCAGCAGCGCCCGCACCGTCCCGATCGCCCCGGTCGCGTCCGGCCACCGCTGCTCGTCCCGGGCCCGGACCGCCTCGGCCAGCTTGGCCCGGGCGGCGGCGACCGCTTCGGCCGCCTGGTCGGGGACGTGCTGCAGATCCTGCCAGCAGGCCAGGCTGAACCGGCGGCGCAGCTCGCTCAGCGCGGGCTCGACGCCGGCGCTCTTGGTCTCCAGCGCCTCGATCCTGGTGCGCAGGCTGCCGATCCTGCGGTCGACCTCCCGGGCCTTCTCCGGTCGCTGTTCGGCCGCGACCCTGATCGCCTCGGCGCGCGAGGCCACGTCCTCCGCCCGCTGGAGCGTCGGCGCCACCCCGTGCCGGCCCGCGCCCTCGTTCAGCCTGGTCAACTCCGGCGCGAGCTCGGCCAGTCGGGCCGCCAGGTCGTCCGCCTTCAACCCCGCCGCACGGACCGCCTCCAGTGCGGTGGTCGCCCCCAGCAACGCCCGCTTGGCCCGCTCCACCGCCGGGGTGACCCGGACCAACTGCGCCTCGGCGTGCTGGATCAGCGGCTGCAGCCGGGTCAGGAAGGCGGTCAGCTCGGCCTGCGTACCGGTCAGCTTCGCCTTGGCCTGGTCCAGCTGCCTGCGGGCCTGGCCGGCGGTCGCCGCGTCGAGCTCCTGGTCCTCCAAGTCGTGCGCGTCCAGCGCGGCCAGGTACTCGACACTGACCTCGTTGACCCGGCCGGAGAGCCGCTGGAAGTCGCCGAGCGCCTGACGGGCCGTCCGGTCGTCCTCTGCGGCGCGGACCGTCTCGACCGCGAGCTCTACCTCCCGCTGGGTGGAGTCCAGTTCGTAGAACGCCTGCTGCGCCGCGTCCCTGGCGGCCTGGGCCTCCGCCCGCTGCGCATCGGCCCGCCGCCACCAGCCACCCCGCCCGCCGCCGCCACCGGCCACCCTCACGCCCACACTCCCAGTCCTGTCCGCTCGCCTCCGCCCCATTCTCACCGATCACCGCACGATCCCGGCACCCTTCCGGCCCCACCGCCCGAAAGCCTGCGGCGGACCACTCCCGGGAGCAGGTACTCTTACCTCTCGTCGTACGCCGCCGGAGCTCCGGCGCGCCGTGACGGGGGCGCATAGCTCAGCGGTAGAGCGCCGCCCTTACAAGGCGGATGTCGGCGGTTCGAAACCGTCTGCGCCCACACTGAAGATGCAGGTCAGGGGCCCCTCCGGGTAGTCGACGGAGGGGCCCCTGACCTGTAGTACGCATTTTGCACGGGTCATGCAGCAGCGACGGTAGATCGACTGCACGACCTGCGGTGCCCGCATGCCGGAGGTGGCCCGGTGGAGCCGTCAGTTGGCCTCCGCTCGTACCTTCCAAGGCGCGACGACCCGTGGGCAGCGTTGGTCGCCTCCTGGGTGGCACTGCTTGGCCGCGCTGATGGTGGCGGTGCCGTCCTTTTCGACGTGGAAGCGTGCGGTGGCGTCACCTCGTGGGGTCGTGCCGCCCGCCGTCCGGTGGAGTACGGCGGAGTCGCTGACCGGAGTACTCCAGGAGTAGGTGAGCCCGTTCTCGCGGTAGCCGGTGAGCCTCACCTCGACGTCGTCACCGGCGTGCACGGCCACTGTCCTGCCGTTGTCCGCGTTCGTGAGGGCAACGCGCCCGGCCTTCGTGTGGGGTGCCGGGCTGTGAGCCGCCGCCGGCGCCGCCGCGGATGCCAGGAGGGTCACCAGGGCCAGCCCCACTCCCCAGGGGGCGGCGCTCCGCTTCCAGCCCGCCGCGTCTTTCTGCGCCGTCATCTTCGAGATCTCCATGCGCTGACAAACCTCCGGCCCCCGCCGAAGGTCACGCACGGCGATCGGATCCGGCACCCCGGCGGTGGCAGGGGAGGTGACGGGGCCCGGGGACCGCTTCGGCCCGAGTCGCAACAAGGCGGGTTGCCTTGATGACACGTCAGGTCGTCCGGAGCGGTCCTCGGGCCGGAATCAGCCGCCTTACGCGTTCGTCGGCAGGGAGATGTCGAGCTTCTCGGTGGCGCGGCGGTAGCCGATGCTCGCGTAGATGCGTTCCACCGTCTCGTCGGCCGGCTCGAGCCACACGAACTGGAGGCCGCGCCGGTACGCGAGGGCGGTCAGGTGGGCGGAGACGGCTGCGCCGATGCCGCGACGGCGGAAGCGTGCGTCGACGGCGACGCCTCCGATCTCGGTGAGGCCGTCCACCGGGGCGGAGCAGGAGCCGCCGCCGGCGGGCTCGCCGTCGAGGCGCGCGAGCACGGCGATGCCGCCGTTGAGGATGGTGCGGCGCAGGCCGGAGATCGAGTCCATGGTGGGCTCGCCCGGCTCGCCGTACGCGTAGTGCTGGAGCGAGGCGAGCGCGAGCAGTTCCTCGTCGGTGCGCGGCTCGGAGAGTTCGAGGCCCGGTACGGGCTTCGGGACGGCGAGGTTCTCCGGCGGGCACGCCATGATCGGGGGACGGCCCTCGATCTCGAACCCGCATCCGAGGAGCATGGCCTCCACCTTCGGCATGCGGGACGGCTGGAACTCGAGCCGGGGCTTGCGGTCCCGGTCCCGGAAGGCCGCGATCAGGGCACGTACGTCCTGCTCGGTCGGCTCGGCCCCGTCGTCGGGGATGGCGTAGTTGGCGTACGGGTTCGGCCAGCCCTCGTCGTAGCGCACGACGAACGGGCCGACGCGGAAGCTGCCGGGGGAGCGCAGGGCCAGGGTACGGGTGTGGTGCTGGACGTCGAAGTCCACTTCGGTGATCCTCTGGGGTTGGCATGTGTGTACTCGGACATGCCGCCGACCCCGCGCGCGCGACTGCGGTCGCTTCGGCGGGCGTTACTGCTCGGCTGAGCGTCGACCGCTGGGGATCAGCGTGGACGTCAGCCGCCGGAACTGTCGGCGGCCCTAAACGGTGAAGGCGCGGACAGGCACAGGCTCACTCCAGAGGCCAAATGGTTCAGGGCCCGAACCGGGCCCGGAGGTCGTCATCGTGGCAGCGTCGGACCGACGGACGCAACCGGATTTCGCCCGTCGCCGACGATCCGTGGGCGACCGTCTGCGCCCACGACGAACCCGCGGGTCGGTGACCCTGCGGGCTGTCGTTCCTCCGGATCGGGGTCTGGCACTACTGCCGGCAGGTGGCGTTGGTGGGCGGTTCGGTGGCGGTGTGGGTGACTCTGAGTGCGCTCTTGCCCTCGGTGTTGTCCTTGGCGTACGAGATGTTGTGGCCGGGGACGGTGTAGGTGAACCCGTTGAGCGTGATCCTCCACCGGCCGGTCGTCTCGCGGGCGAGGGGCGAGTACTCGAGCCAGCCGAACTTTCTGGGCGGGACGCTGATGGTCGCGGTCCTGGTGGTGGTGTCCTGCTCGATCCAGGTGTGGGTGGCGGGCGCCGCCCGGATACGGGGACGCCGGTCCGGTGGTGGTTCGTGCGGGGCCGTACGGGGCGAGGACCTGGTGCCGAATTCCGGATCGGCCGGTGAACGGTGGCGGATTGGGTACGCGCTTCAGCCGGATCAACGATGTCCTGAGGCAGAGGCTTGCTGACGGGCTGGGAACCGGCTGCCCGACTGCGAGGAGGGATCCCGCTCCATGAGCGAGTACGAGCACATCCGCACCATGCAGGGCCTGCCCGAGATCGTCTTCGACCAGGCCAGCGATCCGGGGCGCCTGGACGCCTGGCTGCCCGAGGGCCTGTACGTACGGCCGGACGACCTGCCCGCCGTCACGGTCCACGAGGACGCCACCGGCCGCGACGAACCCGCGCTCTACCGGGCGGAGCCGGACCGGCTGCGGATCGAGTGGAAGACCCGCGACGGCGGCGGCTACACAGGGTGGCTGCAGGTCGACGCTCTGGACCCGGGCGGCAGTGAGGTGACGATCCACCTGTCCTTCCGCGACGCCGCCGGGCAGCCGCCCCGGGAGGCCGTGGACTCCGCGCTCCGCGAGAGCCTGGACCGCCTGGCCGAGCAGGTTCGGCTGCGGGTGGACGGCGAACCCGGCTGACCAGCAGGACGTTTGAAGCCGGTGCGACTACGCCAGGAATGGGGGATGACGGAACCTGTACTGCGCCTCTCCGACGAGGTCAGGGACGCGCTCGCGAGCCCGGGGACACCCGTGGTCGCCCTGGAGTCGACGATCATCGCGCACGGCCTGCCCAGGCCGCGGAACCTGCAGGTGGCAGGGGAGTTGGAGGAGATCGTCCGGGCGACGGGTGCCGTCCCCGCGACCATCGCCGTGCTGGACGGGGTGCCGCACGTCGGGCTCGGCAAGGCCGAGTTGGAGCGCGTCGCCAACGACCCGACGCTGCGCAAGTTCGGGTACCGCGATCTGCCGCTCGCCCTGGCGGCCGGCGCGAGCGGTGCGACCACGGTGTCGGGGACGGCGTTCCTGGCCGCACGGGCCGGCATCCGGGTCTTCGCCACCGGCGGGCTCGGCGGGGTGCACCGTGAGTGGGCCACCACCCTGGACGAGTCGGCCGACCTGGGTCTGCTCGCGCGGACCAGGATCACGGTGGTGTGTGCGGGGGTGAAGTCGATCCTGGACGTACCGGCCACGCTGGAGCGGTTGGAGACCCTGGGGGTCTCGGTGCTCGGCTTCCGGACGGCCGAGTTCCCGGGGTTCTACCTGGCTAGTTCGGGGCGGCCGGTGGACTGGACGGTACGGGAGGCGTCCGAGGTGGCGGCGGTGATGCGGGCCCAGGACGCGCTGGGCGGGCTCGACTCCGCGCTGGTGGTGGCCAATCCGGCGCCGGAGGCCGAACAGCTCGACCCCCGGCTGCACGACCGGGTGCTCGCCGAGGCGCTCGCGGCCGCCGACCGTGCGGGCGTCACCGGACAGGCGACCACACCCTTCCTGCTGGCCTACCTGACCGAGCACACCGAGGGCGCCTCGCTGGAGGCCAACCTCGCAGCCGTACGCGGTAACGTACGGCTCGCTGCCGAGATCGCCGCCCAGTGGGCGGGGCCGGCGGAGTGACAGGTGCGCTGCTGGTGATCGGCGATGTCGTCACCGACCTCGTCGCGCTGCACGACCGGCCGCTCGCACCGCACACCGACACCGCTGCCCGGATCGCTGTCCTGCCGGGTGGCTCGGCCGCCAACTCGGCCGCGTGGGCGGCGCATTCGGGTGCGGAGGTGCGGCTGCTGTCTCGGGTCGGCACCGACTCCGCCGACTGGCACCGGGCCGAACTGCTCGGCGCCGGAGTCCGCCCGCACCTGGTGGTCGACCCGCAGCTGTCGACGGCCGTGGTGATCTGCCTGGTGGACGCCGAGGCCGAGCGGACCTTCGTCACCGACAGCGGTGCCGCCGCCCGGCTCGGTCCCGCCGACTGGGATCCCGCGCTGCTCGACGGCGTCGCACGGCTCCACCTCTCCGGATACCTCTACTTCGCCGACCAGGGAAGGAAGTTGGCGGAGTTGGCGGTCGCGGCGGCGGATGCGCGAGGCGTACCGGTGAGCGTCGACCCGGCGTCCACGGGCTTCATCGAACGGCTCGGCGTCGCCACCTTCCGGGCCGCGATCGAGGGTGCTGGCCTGCTGCTGCCGAACCTGGCGGAGGCGCGGTTGCTGGCCGGGACGGACGATCCTGCGGCGGCGGCCGAGCTGCTCAGCGCGGCGCACGGTGAGGCCGTCGTGAAGCTGGGCCCGCAGGGCGCGCTGGCCGCCCGGGCCGGGAAGGTGGTCGCGAGGATTCCGGCCGCGCCGTGCGTTCCGGTGGACAGTACGGGCGCCGGTGACGCCTTCACCGGCGCATTCCTGGCGGCGCGGCTGCGGGGTGTCGAGCTCGCGGAGGCGACGGCCGCCGGCTGTGCGGCGGGGGCGCGGTCGGTTGCCCTGACGGGCGGCAGGCCGCCGGCCCGGTGAGCCCATGGAGGGCCGTCCGCCGGACGGCCCTCCATGACCCTGCCTCACCCTGCCTCGCTCCCATCTCCTGGAGTCTCACCAGTTCTGGGGTCCGGGCAAACGGGCCGTTGGGGTGACGGTGAGGAGCTGTCTGACGGAGGAGGTTCAACTCTGTGACGGTGGGCACAGGCCATGTGCAACTTGTTGCATAGGGTGCGCCGGGCCCTCTACCTTGGCGCCATGACCGCGTACCCGAACCTGCTGCGCCCGCTCGATCTGGGCTTCACCACGCTCCCCAACCGGGTGCTGATGGGCTCGATGCACGTCGGCCTGGAGGAGGCCGAGAACGGCTTCGAGCGGATGGCCGAGTTCTACGCGACCCGCACCAGGGCCGGGGTCGGCCTGATCGTCACCGGCGGCATCGCGCCGAACGAGGCGGGCCGCCCGTGGGAGGGCGGCGCCAAGCTGACCACCGAGCAGGAGGCGGCCGAGCACCAGGTGATCACCGGGGCGGTGCACGCGGCGGGCGGCAAGATCGCGCTTCAGCTGCTGCACTTCGGGCGGTACGCGTACCACGCCGAGCTGGTCGCGCCGAGCGCGATCCAGGCGCCGATCAGCCCCTTCCCGCCGCGCGCGCTGACCGAGGTCGAGGTCGAGCAGACCGTCGAGGACTTCGCCCGGGCCGCCGAACTGGCCAAGTCGGCGGGGTACGACGGCGTCGAGATCATGGGCTCCGAGGGCTACCTGATCAACGAGTTCATCGCCGCGCCGACCAACCGGCGGGAGGACCGCTGGGGCGGCTCGTACGAGAACCGGATGCGCTTCCCGGTCGAGATCGTCCGGCGGGTGCGGGAGCGGGTCGGCGCCGAGTTCATCCTGATCTACCGGCTCTCCATGCTCGACCTCATCCCCGGCGGCTCCACGCTGGCGGAGGTGGTGCAGCTGGCCAAGGCGGTCGAGGCGGCCGGGGTCACCATCATCAACACCGGGATCGGCTGGCACGAGGCGCGCATCCCGACCATCGCCACCTCGGTGCCGCGCGCCGCGTACGCCTGGGTGACCAAGCGGCTGATGGGCGAGGTGTCCGTGCCGCTGGTGACCAGCAACCGGATCAACACCCCTGAGCTCGCCGAGCAGTTGCTCGCCGACGGGCACGCCGACCTGGTCTCGCTGGCCCGGCCGCTGCTCGCCGACCCGGAGTTCGTGGCCAAGGCCCAGCGCGGCACCCCCGAGGCGATCAACACCTGCATCGGCTGCAACCAGGCCTGCCTGGACCATACCTTCAGCGGCCGGATCACCTCCTGCCTGGTCAACCCGCGCGCCTGTCACGAGACCGAGCTGGTGCTCGCCCCGACCCGGCGCCGCAAGCGGATCGGAGTGGTCGGCGCGGGCCCGGCCGGCCTCGGCTTCGCGGTGGCCGCCGCCGAACGCGGGCACGCGGTCACCCTGTACGACGCCGCTGACCGGATCGGCGGGCAGCTGAACGTGGCCCGGCAGGTGCCGGGCAAGCAGGAGTTCGACGAGACCCTGCGCTACTTCCGGCACCAACTGGCGGAGCGTCAGGTGGAGTTGCGGCTCGGCACCGCGGTCGACGCGGTCGGCCTGCTGGCCGAGGGGTACGACGAGGTGGTGCTCGCCACCGGCGTCACGCCCCGCGTGCCGGAGATCCCCGGCGTGGACCACCCGAGCGTGGTCGGCTACCTGGACCTGCTGCGCGGCGACGCGGTGGCCGGCGAGCGGGTGGCGGTCATCGGCGCGGGCGGGATCGGCTTCGACGTGGCCGAGTTCCTGACCGACCAGGACGGCGACTTCTACGCGAGCTGGGGCATCGACACCGAGCACCGCGAGCCCGGCGGCCTGCGTACCCCGGAGCGGCCGAAGCCGCCGCGTACCGTGCACCTGATCCAGCGCAAGCCCGGCAAGGTCGGTGCGGGCCTCGGCAAGACCACCGGCTGGATCCACCGGGCCGAGCTGGCCCACCGGGGCGTCCGTACCGTCTCCGGGGCGACGTACCGGCGGATCGACGACGAGGGCCTGCACCTGACCGTGGACGGCGAGGACCGTACCGTCCCGGTGGACACCGTGGTGCTCTGCGCCGGGCAGGAGCCGCGCCGCGAACTGCACGCGGAGCTGCTGGCCGGCGGCGCGTCGGTGCACCTGATCGGCGGCGCGGACGTGGCCGCCGAGCTGGACGCCAAGCGGGCGATCGACCAGGGGACCCGGCTCGCGGCCGAGCTCTGACGGACGGCTTCCGGGGTCGGCGCCGGGATCAGCGCCAGCTGCCCGGGCCGTCGCCGACCTCGGTGAACGCGGCCAGTGCCAGTGCGCCGAGGAAGAGCGCGACCATCAGCAGCAGGATCAGGCAGCCGACCGCGTCGGCCCCGGCCTTGCCCCGAGCGCGCATGCCGTCCCCCTTCATCCGGCACCTGATCCTGTGGTCGTCGGCGCCGGGGGACCCACCATAGCGACGGACCCCCGCTCTGCCCAGACCACACCCGTGCTCCGCCAGAGCACCCCTCGAAGGCCCCCGGCTGCTGCCGGGGGCCTTCGTCGTGCCCGGCCGCGGCCGGGCCCACCCTGCGGACCGGCCTTGACGATTTGTTGAAAGCGGCTTACTTTTCTTTTCGCATACCAGAATCATCCTTCCGTATCGTGGAAGTCTGACGGACGCAGGAGTAAGCCGATGCCTCGAATGACAGCCGCCCGCGCGGCAGTTGAGATCCTCAAGCGCGAGGGCGTTGACGTCGCTTTCGGCGTGCCGGGCGCCGCGATCAACCCCTTCTACAAGGCCCTCAAGGAGGGCGGTGGCATCCGCCACACCCTCGCCCGTCACGTCGAGGGCGCCTCGCACATGGCCGAGGGGTACACCCGGGCCAAGGCCGGCAACATCGGTGTCTGCATCGGTACCTCCGGCCCGGCCGGCACCGACATGATCACCGGTCTGTACTCGGCGATCGCGGACTCGATCCCGATCCTGTGCATCACCGGCCAGGCCCCGGTCGCGAAGCTGCACAAGGAGGACTTCCAGGCCGTCGACATCGCCTCGATCGCCAAGCCCGTCACCAAGGCCGCGACCACCGTCCTGGAGGCCGCCCAGGTCCCCGGCGTGTTCCAGCAGGCCTTCCACCTGATGCGCTCCGGCCGTCCGGGCCCGGTGCTGATCGACCTCCCGATCGACGTCCAGCTGACCGAGATCGAGTTCGACCCGGAGACGTACGCCCCGCTGCCGGTCTACAAGCCGACCGCGACCCGGGCCCAGATCGAGAAGGCGATCGGCTTCCTGCTGGAGTCCGAGCGGCCGCTGATCGTCGCCGGTGGCGGCATCATCAACGCCGACGCCGCCGAGCTGCTGGTCGAGTTCGCCGAGCTGACCGGTACGCCGGTCATCCCGACCCTGATGGGTTGGGGCATCATCGCGGACGACCACGAGCTGAACGCCGGCATGGTCGGCCTGCAGACCTCGCACCGCTACGGCAACGCGAACTTCCTGGAGTCGGACTTCGTCCTCGGCATCGGCAACCGGTGGGCCAACCGCCACACCGGTGACCTGGCCGTCTACACCAAGGACCGCAAGTTCGTCCACGTCGACATCGAGCCGACCCAGCTCGGCCGGATCTTCGCGCCGGACTTCGGCATCGCCTCCGACGCCAAGGCCGCACTGGAGCTCTTCGTCGAGGTCGCCAAGGAGCTCAAGGCAGCGGGCCGGCTGCCCGACTTCAGCGCGTGGGCCGCGTCGACCCAGGAGCGCAAGGCGACCCTGCTGCGCCGCACCCACTTCGACAACGTGCCGCTCAAGCCGCAGCGCGTCTACGAGGAGATGAACAAGGCCTTCGGCCCGGAGACCCGCTACGTCACCACCATCGGTCTGTCCCAGATCGCCGGTGCGCAGATGCTGCACGTCTACAAGCCGCGGCACTGGATCAACTGCGGCCAGGCCGGCCCGCTCGGGTGGACCATCCCCGCCGCGCTCGGCGCCGCCACCGCCGATCCGGAGACCCCGGTGGTCGCCCTCTCCGGCGACTACGACTTCCAGTTCATGCTGGAGGAGCTGGCGGTCGGTGCCCAGCACCGCATCCCGTACGTCCACGTCCTGGTCAACAACGCCTACCTCGGCCTGATCCGCCAGGCCCAGCGCAACCTGGACATCAACTTCCAGGTCAACCTGGAGTTCGAGAACATCAACTCCCCCGAGCTGGGCGTCTACGGCGTCGACCACGTCAAGGTGGTCGAGGGCCTGGGCTGCAAGGCCATCCGGGTCACTGAGCCGGACCAGCTGCTCCCCGCCTTCGAGCAGGCCAAGAAGCTGGCCGCCGAGTTCCGCGTCCCGGTCGTGGTCGAGGCCATCCTCGAGCGCGTCACCAACATCTCGATGGGCGGCGCCGGCATCGACACCGTCAACGAGTGGGAGGACCTGGCCACCGAGCCCGGCCACGCCCCCACCGCGATCAAGACCCTCAAGGTCTGATCCACCGACAACCGACGGGCCCGGTACTGCCGTTCGGCGGCGCCGGGCCCCTCGGCGTGCTCAGGCCGGGTTGGCTGCGTGGGTCAGTGTCTCCCAGGCGGTGAAGAGGTTGTTGGTGCCGGCCGGGCGTTGTTTCTCGGTGAGGAGCTGGGTGTTGGTCATGCCGTAGCCCAGGCGGTTGGCGAGGGCGTTGAAGCCGACCTCGGTGACCGGGCCGAGGGACTGGTCGAGGGTGCCGCCGCAGAGCCAGGCCGGGACGAAGGCGCCGAGTTGGTACTTGGACTGGAAGCCCAGGGCGTGCCGGAGGCGGTCGGCGATCTCGGGGTAGAGGTCCTGTCCCTGGAGGCGGCTGGTCTCGGCGACGTGCGAGATGGCGGAGAGTCCGTAGCCGGTGTGGGTGAGGTCGCGGCAGGTCTCCTGGGTCAGGCCGTCGACGAAAGTGGCCTGGCCCTGCCAGTAGTTGACGATCTCGTCCCGGGTGTCGAGGCCGCTGCCCGGGACCGTGCGGGGGAGCGGGCCGTCGGAGGCGAGGTAGATGTAGGCGGGGACCCGGTTGCGGAAGAGGGCGACCGCCTTGTCGTAGACGGCGCGGTCGTTCAGGAAGACGCCGATGCCGATGCCCGCCTCCACCATGCTGAGCTCCCAGTTCCCGTTGGAGCGGGACCCGTTGGCCACTTCGGGCAGGTAGACGTTGCGCAGCATGGTGGCGAACCGGGTGACCCGGGTGGGGTCCCAGTGGCCGTAGCCGTAGCGGATGATCTCGGCGGCCCGGGGCCAGACCGAGCCGGCCCAGGCGGTCTGCAGCGGGGCGTTGCTGTTGGTGTGGTCGGTGATGGTGCCCGACCAGGCGTCCATGATCTGGATCGCCTTCTCGGCGTACCGGCTGTCCCGGGTCAGGGACCACTCCAGCGCGAGCGTGTACGCCGCGATGGCGTCCTCACGCTCGTCGGTACAGCCGTAGTTGGGGTTCGAGTACGAGCCGCACTCGACCACCGCCCGCGGTTTGGCGGTCCGGGTCAGCGAGGCGTACCTGCTGGCGTGCATCTGGTCGTAGGCAGCCTTCCAGGGCTGCGCACCGGCCTGCACCTTGGCCCGGACGAAGTCCAGCTGTCCGGCGCCGACCAGCACCCCGGGGTGGGTGAAGGTGGTGGGTGCGGCGAGGGCGGGCGCGGCGACGGCGGCCGGTGCGGCGGTGGGCAACAGGCCGAGCGCGGTGGCCAGTACGGCGGTCCCGGCGAGAAGTCTGCGAATCACGTCTGTTCCTTTCCCGGAGTCAGGAGGGCAGCAACCACTGCTGGTTGGCGGCGCCGAAGCAGTCCCAGATCTGCAGGCGGGTGCCGTTGGCGGAGCTGGGCCCGGTGGCGTCCAGGCAGCGGCCGGAGGCCGGGTTGACCAGGGTGCCGCCACCGCCGGTCTGCCAGGTCTGGGCGGCGGTGCCGTTGCAGTCCCAGAGCTGGATGACGGTGCCATTGGCCGTTCCGGCGCTGGTGACGTCCAGGCACTTGCCGAGCGCCTGGAGCGAGCCGTCCGCCGCCACCGTCCAGTTCTGGGCCGCGGTGCCGTTGCAGTCCCAGAGCTGGACGGCGGTGCCGTTGGTGCTGTTCGCCGCCGCGACGTCCACGCACTTGCCGCCGTAGCCGGTGATCCGGCCGGTCGGACGGGGTGTACCGCTGCCCCCGGTGACGGAGTTGAAGGTCCGGGCGAACTGGTACGGGCTCTGCGAGGTGCCGCTGCACGAGTCCGAGAGCGTGCCGTTGGTGGCGCACGCCCGGTCCCGGCCGAGTGCCCAGAAGGCGAGCAGCTGGATGCCCTTGGTGGCGGCGAAGTTGGCGAGCGTGGTGGCGTTCCCGGTGCTGAACACCTCGGCCTGGGTGTCGTTGACCCCGATCATCGGGGTGTTGCCCTCCATCGCCCAGAGCTGCTGGTCGGTCCGGCCGGTCCAGATGGCGCCGAGCTGGCCGCGCAGCGCGGTGGCGGCGTCGGTGGCGGCCCGGCCCATGTCCGTCGCGGGTCCGTAGTCCATGGTCATGATGTTGACCACGCCGACGTCCAGTCCCCGGCTCTTGGCGTTGTTCAGCAGGCTGAGCGAATTCGCCTCCAGGCCGGTCGGGTTGACCGGCAGGGTGTAGTGCACGGCGAGCCTGCGGCCGGCCGCCGCGTACTCCTGCTGGAGCTGGGCGAGGGCCTGGTTTCGGCGGTCGTTGGCGGCGGCGTCGTCGAGTGAGCCGCCCTCGATGTCGAGGTCGATCTTCGTCAGGTTGAGGGTGTCGACCACCCGCTTGTACTGGGTCTTCAGGCTGCTGACCGAGGTGCAGGCCTGGCCGAGTTCGGTGCCGGCCGCACCGCCGAAGGAGGCGATCACGTCACCGCCGGCCGCCCGCAGGCTGTTGATCGCCGACTGCCAAGCTCCGTCGCTGATGGGGGTGTTGCCGTTGAAGGTGGCGTTGCAGCTGCCGTCGCTGATCACGAACGCCAGGGTGAAGTACTTCAGTCCGGTGGCGGCCCGGGCGTCGGCCATCGCGGACGGCGACTTCCAGGTCTCGATGTAGGGCGCGGCGTACTGGGCCGGAAAGCCGGGGCCCGGGTTGGCAGCGGCATGGGCGGTGGTGGCGGGGAGCAGGCCGAGGGGGACGGCGAGCACGGCCGCCGCGGCGAAGGCGCGACGAAGCATGGGGATCTCCAGGGGGCGTGGGGGAGCGCTCTCCGAGGTGAGCGGTAGGGAGTCAACTGGAGCTGTCGACGGTCCGTCAAGAGGTATGGAAGGAAAGTTTACTTACTACCTGCACGGGGTCCTGCGGTCAACTGGCCTGGCGTGAAGTGGCATTGACAAAAAGACATGTTCACGCCAGCTTGGTTCCACCCCCACACCGAGAGGCAGTTCTCATGAAGAAGCCGCTCATCGGAGCGTCCTGTTCGCTCCTGCTCGCCGGCGCCGCCGGGCTCACCGGCGTTACCCCCGCCTTCGCCGCCCAGGCGCCCACCGCCACGGTGGCGGCCGTGGATTTCGCGGGCACCGTGGCGCTCAGCAACTGCTCGGGTTCGCTGATCAGGATGCCGAGTTCGCTGGCCACCGACCCGGCGCTTATCCTCTCCAACGGCCACTGCCTGGAGACCGGTTTCCCGGCCGCCGGGCAGGTGTTGACCAACCGCAGCTCCAGCCGGACCTTCTCGCTGCTCAACTCCTCGGGCAGCAAGGTCGCCACGCTGCGCGCCAACAAGATGGTCTACGGCACGATGACCGACACCGACGTGTCGATCTACCAGCTGAACACCACCTACGCGGCGATCAAGAGCTCGTACGGGATCAACCCGTTGACGGTGGCCGCCACCCACCCGGTCGCTGGCACCGCGATCAAGGTGGTCTCGGGCTACTGGAAGCGGATCTACTCCTGCAACGCGGACGCCTTCGTCTACCGGCTGAAGGAGGGTGCGTGGACCTGGAAGGACTCCATGCGCTACACCTCCAGCTGCAACACCATCGGTGGCACCTCGGGCTCCCCGGTGGTCGACGTCGCCAGCGGGCAGGTGGTCGCGGTGAACAACACCGGTAACGAGGACGGCGAGCGCTGCACCGACAACAACCCCTGCGAGGTCGACCAGAACGGCACGGTGACGGTCCGGCAGGGCATCAACTACGCCCAGCAGACGTACTGGATTCCCGGCTGCTTCGGCACCGGTAACACGCTCGACCTCACCAAGGCGGGCTGCGCACTCCCGAAGCCCTGACCCTCGGTCCCTGACGTCCGCCCGGCCGTCCTCCTGGAGGGCGCCCGGGCGGCGCCGGCAAACGTCAGGAAGCGTTTCGCCGTACCCGCAGCGCCCACAGCACCAGCGGGATCTGCCCGGGCACCCGGGCCAGGGCGGCATTCCGCTGCGCGGCCGGGCGGCCCCGCCAGTCGTACGCCATCTGGATGTTGGCCGGCAGCACGGCGGCGAACAGGCCGGCCGCCGCCAGCGCGCCCACCCGCCGGGTCCTCGGCATAGCCACTGCAGCGCCAACCGCCAGCTCCGCCACGCCACTTGCGTACGTCCACTGCCGGGGGCGCCCGGGCAGGGCGCGCGGCACGATCGCGTCGAACTGGCGCGGGATCACGAAGTGGGCGACACCGGCGCCGAGCAGCAGCCCGCTCAGCAGTTTGGCGGAACGCGTGGACACGGGGCCTCCCGGCGGGTTTCCGGCGCCGGACGGCGCCGTGACTGTTACCGGAGAGTAGCCGTCGGCGGTGGCTTGGCGAAAGGAGCGGCCGGCCGGAGGACTGTTACAGAGCCGCCCGGTGACCGTTACACGACCGGCCGGGCACCGTGAGGTCGGGTTCCTAACGTCTGCCGTACCAACTCCGGGCCACCGGGCCGGGAGTGGTGAGCATTCGGGAGGAACTCTCATGGCAGGTACCACGACCGTCCGGCGCGCGGTGCGTCTCGCCCTGGTCTCCACAGGCGTCGCCGGCGCGCTGGCCCTCTCCGGTCCGGCCGCGTTCGCCGACGGTACGCCGTCGGCGGCGCCCACCGTCGCAGCGCCGTCCGCGGCGGTGCCGACCCCCGGTGTGTCGGCTCCGGGCGGCACCGGCGTGAAGCCCTCGGTGGCGCCGACCTCGTCGGCGGGGGACTCGCAGGTCAAGGTGGTGCCCAAGGGCGGGGCGCAGACCGGTGAGGCTTCGCAGGGCGACTCCACCGGCACCCTGGTCCTCGGCTCGGGCCTGGCCGCCGTGGGCGCGGCCGGGATCGGCTTCGCCGTCGTGCGTCGCCGTGCCGGCGCCCGGGGCTAGCCGGCGCCCTCGTCGTCGGCGCCCGCTGTGGGCGCCGGCGGCGACGGCCGGCGCCCTCGCCCTCACCACCGGGATCGTGCTGCTCGGCGGCTCCTCCGACCCCCCGCCGGTACGGATCGGCGCGGCCCAGTCGATGCCGGTCGACAGCCCACCGCCCACTGCCCCGCAGACCCCCGGTCCCGGCCGGGCCGCCGCTCTGCCGGTCGCACCACCGGTCCGTCTGACCATCCCGCGGATGGGTGTGGACGCGCCCGTCGAACCGAGCGGGCTGAACGCCGACGGCACGGTGGAGGTCCCGCCGATGGACCGCCCGGGCCAGGTCGGCTGGTATCGCAACGGTCCGGCTCCCGGTCAGACCGGCCCCGCCGTACTGCTCGGCCACCTGGACACCCGCAAGGGTCCCGCGGTCTTCAACCGCGTCCGGGAGCTCAGGCCGGGAGACCGGATCGAGATCCACCGCCAGGACGGCAGCAGCGTCGCGTACCGGGTGCGCGAGCTGCGGCAGTTCCCGAAGAGCGGCTTCCCGACCGGCCTGGTGTACGGCGACACCGACACCCCGCAACTGCGGCTGATCACCTGCGGCGGCACGCTGGCCGGCAACGGGCACTACACCGACAACATCATCGTCCTCGCCGACCTGCTCCTGTAGCTGTAGCGCCTGACGGCCTGACGGCCTGGCGGGTCCGGCCGTCGGGCAGACTGGGCCACTGACTCCGGCGCTTCCGAAAGGCGTATCCGACGTGACGACATGGCTCAGCCGCACCGCCCTGGCCTGGGCCGTCGTCGTGGCGGCGGTGGTCGCTGCCGTCTCCGGCTGCGGCGCTGCCGGGCAGCTGCACGACGCCGGTCCGGCCCGCCCGATCGCCGCGCCACCGAGTCCCCAACTGCTCTGGGCCGCCGCCGAGACGCCGTCCGTACCCGCAACCGAGGCGGCCGATACGGCGCCGCCGCCGGCCGCGCTGCCCGACATCACCGTGCCGGGCGACGACCTCCGCGCCGTCGACACCCTGAACGTGCTGGCGAGGGACCCGGCCCTGCGGGGCGAGGAGCAGAAGGCGTTGACCGGGTGTCAGGGCTGCGCGGTGCGGTCCGCGCAGTACCGCGACCTCAGCGGGGACGGTCACCCGGAACTGATCACCGCCGTGCTCGTCGGTTCCGAGACCGGCTACCTGCACGTCTACAGCCCACGGGACGGACGGCTCCACCCCGTGCTCGCCCAGCGGGTGGTGGCCGGATTCACCGCCGAGACCGTGGGCCAGGACCTCGTGGTCCGCGAGCCCAACGGCCCGCAGGACCGGACCGTCACCACCTACCACTGGTCCAACCTGCGGCTGGCCGTGATCGACCGGCGGATCATCGGCACCGGGCCGGCGGCGGAGGCCACCCTCTGTGAGCCGGTCGGACCGGGGGCCACGGTCGCGCCGACCAGCCAGCCGAAGGCCGGCAGCCCGAAGCCCGACAACCCCAAGGCCGGCAGCCCGGAGCCGAAGGTCTCCGTCGTCCCGACCCTCCCGCCGGGCAGGGGCGGCGTCGCCCCCGTCCCGGTGAAGCCGAGCTCATGACCAGCCCTGCGAGCAGCCCCGTGAGCGCCACCCCGCGCATCCTGCTGGTCGAGGACGACGAGGTGATCCGTGAGGCCACCCGTATGGCGCTGGAGCGCTACGGCTTCCCGGTCGACACCGCCGCCGACGGCCTGGAGGGCCTGGAACGGTTCCGCGCCCAGCGGCCCGACCTCCTGCTGCTGGACGTGATGCTGCCGCTGCTCGACGGTGTCGGGCTCTGCCGCCGGATCCGGGAGGAGAGCCAGCTGCCGATCCTGATGATGTCGGCCCGCACGGAGCCGATCGACGTGATCTCGGGCCTGGAGGCCGGGGCCGACGACTACATCACCAAACCCTTCGAGACCGCCGTCCTGGTGGCCCGGATCCGGACCGTCCTGCGGCGCACCAGGACCGCGCCCGAGCCGCCCGCCGAGGCTCCCGCACCGGAGCCGCCCCGCGCCGTACGGGTGATCGACGGCCTGGAGGTCGACACCGAGGCGATGGAGGTCCGGGTGGCGGGGCGTCAGGTGCCGCTCACGCCGACCGAGCTGCGGCTGCTGCTGGAGTTCACCGCCGCGCCCGGCATCGTGCTGGAGCGTCAGACCCTGCTCGAACGGGTCTGGGACTACTCCTGGGGCGCCGACAGCCGCGTCGTGGACGTCCACGTGCAGCGCCTGCGCGCCAAGATCGGGGCGGCCAGGATCGAGACCATCCGGGGCTTCGGCTACAAGCTGAGGCGGTCCGGGTGAACCTGCGCCGCCAGATCGCCGCCACCGTCGCGCTGGTCTCCTTCCTGGTCGCCATCACCGTCGGCCTGCTGGTGCACCGCGCGTCGGTGGCCCAGCACGTCGAGCAGTCCCGGAAGGCGGCCGAGAACGCGCTCGACTCGGTGCTCGCCGGGTACGCCCGTACCGGCGACCTGGTCGGCTGGCGGGCCGCCGCCGACGACCCCGGACTGCCTTCGGAGCTCAGGGAGTTGGCCGAGCGGGGCCGTACCGGCTCGCTGCTCGGCCCCAGCCCGGACGGCACGGTGATGTGGGCCGCCGCGGGCGTCGGCACCGGCCTTCCGCCCGCCCAGGTGGTCTCCGTCCGGGTGGACTACGCCGACGACGAACGGGCCATCGCCGACCTCGACCGGACCATCCTGATCTCGGCCACGCTGTCCGTGGCCGTCACCGTGCTGGCCGGGGTGTTCGCCGCCGACCGGATCAGCAGCCGGCTGCGGACCGCGGCCCGTACCGCCCGCAGCATCGCGCAGGGCGATCTGACGGCCCGGATCGGATCGCTCGGCCGCCCCCGGGACGAGGTGGCCGACCTCGCGGCGGCGGTCGACTCGATGTCGGCCGTGCTGAGCAGCAAGCTGGCCAACGAGCAGCGCTTCACCGCGGATGTCGCCCATGAGCTGCGCACCCCGCTGACCGGCCTGCTGACCGCCGCCGAGCTGCTCCCGCCCGGCCGCCCGACCGAGCTGGTGCAGGGCCGGGTCCGGGTGCTGCGCAGCCTGACCGAGGACCTGTTGGAGGTCTCCCGGCTGGACGCCGGGGCCGACCGGCTCGAACTGTCGGTGGTGCGGCTCGGGCCGGTGGTGGCCCGGATGGTGGCGGCCGCCGGGGCGCCGACCGAGCTGTTGGTGGCCGTCGACACCGAGGTGACCACCGACGTCCGTCGGCTCGACCGGATCGTCTCCAACCTGGTCGCCAACGCCCATCGGCACGGCGGCGCCCCGGTCCTGGTGCGGGTCGAAGGCGCGGTCCTGACGGTCCGTGACCAGGGTCCCGGCTTTCCGGATGCGGTGCTGCGCGAGGGTCCGCAGCGCTTCCGGACCGGTGCGCGCGAGCGGGGGCACGGCCACGGCCTCGGACTCACCATCGCCCAGGGCCATGCCGAGGCCCTCGGCATCACCCTGCGGCTGCGCAACGACCCGGCCGGTGGAGCGGTCGCCGAGCTGCGCCTGCCGAGGGGCTGATCCTGCCGAGGGACTGGTCGCGCGCCGGTCCTGGCCGAAGCCCTGAATCAGTGCTTCAATCCTTGCTGTGGCATACCGACGCACCCCCGCCGTACAGGCCAGACTGGACGCCCAGCGCGTGATCGTGCTGGCCGCCGCCGTGGACCTGCTGGCCGAACGCGGCTACGCCGGGTGCTCGATGGCGGCCGTCGCCGACCGCGCCGGCATCGCCACCGGCAGCATGTACCGGTACTTCTCGGGCAAGGCCGAGCTCTCGGTCGAGCTGTTCCGGACCGTCGTGCTCCGCGAGGTGGCCGCGGTCGAGGCGGCCGTCGCCAAGGCCGATGCCGAGGACGCGGGCCCGCACGGCCGGGTCGCCGCCGTGGTGCGGACGTTCGCCGCCCGGGCGCTCAGGGCGCCCCGGCTGGCCTATGCCCTGCTGGCCGAACCGGCCGACCAGGTGGTGGACGCCGAGCGGCTGGTGTTCCGCGAGGCGTTCCGCGACCTGATCGCCGCCCAGATCGCCCCGGCCGTCGCCGACGGCCGACTCCCTGACCAGGACGCCCGGTTGACCGCCGCCGCGCTGGTCGGCGCGATCGGCGAGGCCCTGGTCGGCCCCCTCGCGGCGGGCGAGGCGCAGGACGACCTGATCCCCGCCCTGGTCGCCTTCACCCAGCGAGCTCTCGGAGGACAGAATGCCGACGCATGAGGTCACCAACCAGGTGCCCGACCTGTACGGCCACGACGTGGCCGCCGACCCGACCCTGCTGGCCGCCCTGCACCGGGCCGGGGCCGACTGGGCCGAGCCGCGCCTGCACGAGCTCGGCCGCCTCGCCGGGACCGAACAGGCCTCCGACTGGGGTCGGTTGGCCAACGACAACCCGCCGGTGCTGCACACCCACGACCGGTACGGGCACCGGATCGACGAGGTGGAGTTCCACCCCGCCTGGCACCAGCTGATGACCGTCGCGGTCGGACACGGCCTGCACGCCGCCCCCTGGGCGGATCCTCGGCCCGGCGCCCACACCGCCCGGGCCGCCGGGTTCTACGTATGGGGCCAGGTCGAGGCAGGCCACAGCTGCCCGGTCTCGATGACCTACGCCTCGGTGCCCGCCCTCCGCGCGACCCCCGAACTGGCTGCCAGGTACGAGCCGTTGCTCACCGCCACCGAGTACGACTTCGGTCTGCGCGAGCCCCAGGGCAAGCGCGGTCTGATCGCGGGCATGTCGATGACCGAGAAGCAGGGCGGCTCGGACGTCAGGACCAACACGACCACCGCGACCCCGCACGCCGACGGCACCTACCGGATCACCGGCCACAAGTGGTTCACCTCCGCGCCGATGTCGGACGTCTTCCTGACGCTGGCCCAGGCGCCGGGCGGGCTCAGCTGCTTCCTGCTGCCCCGGGTGCTGCCGGACGGCAGCCGGAACCGGTTGCTGATCCAGCGGCTCAAGGACAAGCTCGGCAACCGCTCGAACGCCTCCGCCGAGCTGGAGTACGACGGGGCGGTCGGTTGGCTGGTCGGGGAGGAGGGCCGGGGCGTGCCGACCATCATCGAGATGGTCAACATGACCCGGCTGGACTGCACCCTGGGCGCCGCCTCCGGGATGCGGCTCGGCGCGGTCCGCGCGCTGCACCACACCACCCACCGCCGGGCGTTCGGCGCCGCGCTGGTGGACCAGCCGCTGATGCGCAACGTGCTGGCCGACCTGGTGGTCGAGTCGGAGGCGGCCACCGCCGTCGCCCTGCGGCTGGCCGAGGCCACCGACCGGGCGCTGGCCGGGGACCAGCAGGAGGTGCTGGTCAGGCGGCTCGGGCTGGCGGCGGCCAAGTACTGGGTCTGCAAGCGCGGTCCGATGCACGCGGCCGAGGCGCTGGAGTGCTTCGGCGGCAACGGCTACGTCGAGGAGTCCGGCATGCCCCGGCTCTACCGCGAAGCTCCGCTGGTCTCGATCTGGGAGGGATCGGGCAACGTCGCCGCCCTGGACGCCCTGCGCGCGATGGCCCGCCGACCGGAGACCGTGCAGGCCCTGTTCACCGAACTGGACGCCGCCGCCGGGGCCGACCACCGGCTGGACGCCGCCGTGACCGCGCTGCGCAAGCACCTCGGCGACACCGCCGAGATCGAGTACCGCACCCGGCACCTGGTTGAGCGGATCGCGCTGGTCTTCCAGGGCGCGCTACTGGTCCGGTACGGCGACCCGGCGGTGGCCGACGCATTCTGCGCCTCCCGGCTGGGCGGCGACCACGGCGGCGCCTTCGGCACCCTGCCGACGGGCGTGGACACCGCAGCCGTACTGGCCAGGGCGGAGGCCGTCCCCGGTGTCTGAGGCGGCCGAAGTACGGGCGTTCTGGCAGGAGTTGGGCCTGCCCGGGCTGGTCGACGTGCACACCCACTTCATGCCGGAGCGGGTGCTGGCCAAGGTCTGGGCCTACTTCGACGCGGCCGGACCGCTGACCGGCCGGCCCTGGCCGATCTCGTACCGGCAGGAGGAGCACCAACGGCTTGCGCAGCTCAGGGAGTTCGGCGTAAAGGCGTTCACCGCGATGCTCTACCCGCACAAGCCGGGGATGGCCGCCTGGTTGAACGCCTGGGCCGCCGACTTCGCCGCCCGTACCCCGGACTGCCTGCACACCGCGACCTTCTTCCCCGAGCCGGCTGCCGAGCAGTACGTGGCCACCGCTCTGGAGCAGGGCGCCCGGGTCTTCAAGTCCCATCTGCAGGTCGGTGGTTACCACCCGGCGGACCCCTTGCTGGACGCGGTCTGGGGTCGGTTGGCGGAGGCCGGGGTGCCGGTGGTCACCCACTGCGGCTCGGGTCCGGTCCCCGGCAAGCACACCGGTCCCGGACCGATCGGCGAGGTGCTCGAACGGCACCCCCGGCTGCGGTTGGTGGTCGCGCACCTGGGTCTGCCGGAGTACGGGGAGTTCCTCGGCCTCGCGGAGCGCTTCTCCGAGGTGCGGTTGGACACCACGATGGTGTTCACCGACTTCACCGAGGAACTCGCCCCGTTCCCGAGGGAGTTGCTGCCCCGACTGGCCGCCCTCGGGGATCGGGTGCTGCTCGGCAGCGACTTCCCCAACCTCCCCTACCGCTACCTGCACCAGTTGCAGGCCCTGGCCGGGCTCGGCCTGGGGGAGGACTGGCTACGGGCGGTCTGCCACCACAACGCCGCCCGGCTGTTCGGCCTGCCGGAGCACGTCGAGTAGTTCGGCGTGGATCCCGGCCGGGGCGGCCAGCAGGCTGTCGGCGGTGGCGGTCCACGGCCGCCCCCGGCCGTCCGTCACCAGCGCCCCGGCCTCCCGGGCGATCAGGGCGCCGGACAGCAGGTTCCCGGCGTCCGGGCCGTACTCCCAGAAGGCGTTCAGGTGACCGGAGCCGACCTGGGCCAGTTGAAGGGCGGTCGGGCCGAGGTTGCGGACGGCGAGCACCTTGGCGACTACGGCGGTGAGTGAGGCGCCCGCTTGCCGGAGATGGATCGCGGCGGTCTGCGGCGGCTGGCTGGTGCCGACCACGGTGGCCGCCAACTCCCGTGCCGGCGGGGCGATCCGGTGACCGTCAAGCCAGGCTCCGGCGCCGCGTACGGCGGTGTAGGTGACTCGCTGCCAGGGCGAGTGCACCACGGCGAGCACCGGCTCGCCGTCCTGGACCAGGGTGGCGGTCACCGCCCAGTTCGGCAGACCGTTCAGGAACTGGACCGCCCCGTCGGTGGCGTCGCAGGACCACCACTCGCCGCTGCCGGGAACCGAGGTCGCGAACTCCTCGGTCAGCCAGCCGGCGCCCGGCCGGGCGTCCGTCAGCCGCTCCCGCAGCAGCGCCGAGGCCGGCCCGTCCACCCGCTCGAAGGCGGCCAGCGCCTCGGCGACCGTCCGGCCCTGCCAGGGAGCGGTCGGCTGCCGCTCGGTCAGGAACTCCCCGGTCGCGTGGACGGCCCCGACCACCGCGGACAGTGTCTTCTCGTACATGACCCGACTCCTTCGTCTCGATGGGTACGGAGACAGAGGTACCGTGGTGCGCCGGAACGGGATGCCCGGAGGCGTCGTAATGGCGGAGATCGGACAGGACAGGCATGGAAGCAGCGGATCTGGACACGCTTGACCGCCGCATCGTCTGCGCCCTCCAGGTGGACGGCCGGGCCGAGCCCGGCCGGATCGCCGAGGTGCTCGGGGTCTCCGCCCGCACGGTGACCCGGCGGCTGACCCGACTGCAGGAGGGTGCGGCGGTCCGGGTGGTGCGGATGGCCACGGCTGAGGACGAGGCGGTCGGCGCGCTGCTGCTGCGGATCAAGGTGCTGCGCGGCAAGGCGGAGACGATCGCGCATGCGCTGGCGGCCCGCCCCGACATCCCGTTCGTGGACGTGATGACGGGCGGTCAGGAGATCAGCGCCGTGATGTTGGCGGACCCCGGCTCTCGCGACCACCTGCTGCACAGCCGACTTCCCGCCACCGGCGCGGTGCTGGAGACGGAGGTGCACGCGGTGCTGCACGTGTTCGCCGACGCCGGGCACTGGCAGGCGGGTTGGCTCACGGCGGAGGAGGCGGCCGCGCTGCGGCCCGTACCACCGAGCACGCCGCCGCCGTCCGTCGACGCGCTGGACCGCGTCCTGCTGGACCTGCTCGCCCAGGACGCCCGGCAGTCGCACGCGGCGCTCGCCGTCGCGGCCGGGACACCGGAGTCGACGGTCCGGCGGCGGCTGCACCGGCTGGCGGCGGGCGGTCTGCTGCGCACCCACGCCACGGTGGACCCCCGGCTGCTCGGGATGACGGTGGACGCCAATCTCTGGCTGGACGTCCCGCCCGGGCGGCTGGCCCAGGTGGGCGAGGCGCTGGCGGCGCACCCGCAGGTGCACGGCGTGCTGGCGACCAGCGGTCCGGCGAACCTGATGGCCACCGTGTTCTGCCCGGACCACGACGGGCTCTACCGGTTCACCACCGGGACGCTCGGGCCGTTGGGGGTGCAGCGGGCCGAGACCGCGATCGTGGCGCGGGCGGTGAAGCGGGCCGGGGTGATCCTCCGTCAGGAGGTCAGGCGCCCGTCGTCGAACCTGGGCGGACCACCATCAGGACGACGACCACGGCCCACAGCAGGTTGAACATCCCGGCGGTCATCGGCAGCAGCCGCAGGCCCTTGTCGGCACGTGTCCGCTCCTCGGGGTCGGCGGGAGCGTCCAGGGAGTCGATGGTGGCCTGCTGGCCGGGGACCACGAAGAGCAGCATCAGGCCGGCCGCGACGGTGGTCAGCACGATCGAGGTGATCAGCCAGGGGTCGCCCATCACGTCCATCACCTGGGCTGTGCCGACGCCCAGCAGCGGGACGGCCAGGCCGAGCAGCGCGTACACCTGGGTGATCCGGTGCAGCAGCCGGACGGAGGCGGCGGCCTGGAGCTGCTCGGGGCCTTCGGCCAGCGCGGCCCGCGCCCGGCGCGGGAACATGCTCACCGCGACGGCCACCGGGCCGACGAACAGCACCGAGGCCAGCACGTGCAGGCTCAGCAGCAGCTTGGCCATGGGGGAGTTCCTTCCGGAGACCGATCGGTTCAGAACCTAACACCCGGGTGGCGCAGTCCCACCGGGCGGGTGGGCACCCCAGAGGCTGTCCCGGGCGGCCGTCCGGTGGACGTGGCGGAGCCCATCAGCGTGGCGGGAGAAGCCGGGACGAAACGGGGGCATTGAATGGCCCGGTCGAGCCGCCGTTCCGGCGGGAGCACAGGCGATCGGAGCAGTCACGTGCGTCACCTCCCGGTCCGACCGGCCTCGCAGCGTTCGCCCGTGGGTCGACGGCTGGCCCTGGTGGCGGCAGCCGCAGTGCTGCCGGTGGCGACGCTGAGCGTGTGGGTGACCGCTGCGCCGCTCTCGCCGCCGCTCGGACCGTGCAGCGGGCCGGACTGCCCGGCCACCTGGCTCCCGCCGCACAACGGGAACGTCTCCGGCCGGGACGCCACCATCAACGTCTTCGTCGGCGGTAACTACACGGTGCAGGGGCGGGCGGCCGAGGTCGAGGGCAAGGTGGTCACGCTCGGCGATCTGACGGTGGACAAGACCGGCGGCGGACTGTTCAACATGGCCGTGGCCGGCGTCGGTTCACGCGTCGTGCCGCCGGACGGCACGGACTTCGTCACCGTCGGCGGCAACGTCACCGTGCAGCCGACCAACACCGTGGAGGTCGGCGGCGCCGCCAACACCTTCGGCACCCTGGCCTACGGCAACCTGCGGTACGGCGGCACTCTGACCGGGACGGTGAACATCACCCCGGCCGGGCAGGCGGTCAAGGACGCCAACGCCAGGAACCAGTACGCCAACCTGCCGGCCCAGATCGGTAAGCTCTCCACCTGTGCGGGCACCGCGACCGCCAACGGCACCGTGACTGTCTCGGGCAACCAGGTGACCTTCACCGGCGACGGCACCAGCGCCCGGCAGATCTTCAACGTGCCCGGCAACATCGGGTCGTCGACCAGGGCGGCCGACCTGACCATCACGGGCGTCCCGGCCGGGGCGACCGTGGTGATCAACATGCTCGGCACCGCACCGGTCATCAACACCAACACCGGTACGGGCCTGGCCGGTGACCCGTTCACCGAGCTGCGCTCCCGGCTGATGTGGAACTTCCCGAACGCGACCACCGCGACCATCATGGGCGGCGCCCAGTTCCAGGGCTCGATGATGGCCGCCAACCCGGCCGGGACCACCACCATCAGTACGCCGGGCTTCAACGGCCGGGTCTACCTGGCGGGCAACCTGGTCCAGCTCGGCAGCGCCGGGACCGAGGTACACAACTACCCGTTCGACGGGGACCTGCCGGAGTGCACCACACCCAGCCCGAGCCCTTCGGACAGCACGACGCCGACCCCCAGTCCCAGCCCGAGCCCCAGTCCCTCGAAGAGCACCCCGAGCGCCAGTCCGTCCGAGAGCACCCCGGCGCCCAGCAGCAGCACCCCCGCGCCGGTGAGCTCCAGCGCTCGGCCGGTCAGCTCCGCTTCGATGAGCAGCAGCGGCGACTCTCAACTCCCGGCCACGGGTGCCGGATCGGCCGCCCCGCTCGGGCTGGCGGCCGGCGGGCTGGTCGTCACGGGCGGGGTCGCGTTCTGGGTCGCCCGCCGCCGGGGCCGCCACGGCTGACACCAGGCGCCAGGCGCAGGCAGGTGCGTGAGGCTCAGTGCTCGGAGAAGAACCGGCCCACGCTGTCCCGCCGGTCGGCGAACTCGCCGAGCGGTTCGCCGACCACCCGGCCGGCCAGCTCGACGGCCAGCATGCCGACATCGGCGCGGAGTTCGAGCTCGGCCAGCTCGCGGTCGACCGACAGCGCGCTCCGGCCCGCCGCGACCAGGCCCTCCCGCTCGGCCAGGCCCTCGGCCCGGGCCGCCGCGACCAGGGCGGCGCCCTCCTCGGCCGCTTCCTGGCGGATCCGGGCGGCCTCGTGGTGCGCCTCGTTGAGCACCTGGCGGTACTCGGCGTAGGTCTCCCGCGCCTCAGCCCGGAGCTCCTCGGCGTGTTCGAGCCGACCCTCGATGGCCTCGTGCCGCTCGGCCAGCGTGCGCTCCAGGCGCGGGAACAGCACCCGCCCGAGCACCACCAGGATCACGGCGAGCAGTGCGAGGCCGACCAGGGTCGAGGGCAGGTCGGGCTGGAGCGGGCCGAGGTCCGCAGCGATGTCCACATCCATACCAGGACTGTACGGTCTGACGTGCCGTCACGTCCGGCGAGTGACGGGAACCGTTCGGTCGGTACCGGTGCGCGGAGGGGCCGTGCTGTGCGACGATCTCGGGACGTTCGTACAGTGACCAGGCCCAACGCTCGGTGGGGGAAGTCTTGTCGGAGTACACGGAGTTCGTGACCGCCGACGGTGCGGTGGTCCGGGTCGAGCGGCAGCAGCCGTCCGCGGACCCGGACGGGTACGGGATGCGGCCGGTCGGCCGGGGTGCGGCCGCCGCCGGGGTCGAGCGGGCCGGTGAGACCTTCGAGCAGGCGTTGGCCGGGGTGCGGGCGGCCGCCGGTTCGGCGCTCGCGGTCTTCCGGGACGGCAGTCTGAAGCCGGACCAGGTGGAGATCGAGTTCGGGGTGAAACTCACCGCCGAGGCAGGCGCGCTGATCGCGCGGACCGCCGCCGAGGCGCATCTCACCGTCAGACTCAGCTGGGCACCGGGACGGCAGGCCTGAGTCCGCCCGATGGCGAACCCGTACTGGCTGGCCCGGATCAGCGGCGGCGGGCCCGACCCGACCGTCGGCGCGGGGGTGCTGGTCACCGACCGGCTGGTGCTGACCTGCGCCCACGTGGTGCACGGCCGCGCCACCGCCGAAGTCCGGCTGGTGAACCGCCCGGACCACCCTGACCTGTCCGCCACCGTGCTGCGCCGGGGCCCCTGGCCGAGCGGGCGGCACGGCCGGGACGGCACCGGGGACGTCGCCGTGCTCGAACTCGCCGAGCCGGTGCCCCGGCGGGTGGCCAGGCCGGCGGAGTTCGCCCCGCTGCACCACTGGGACCGGCCGCCCTACCCCGGCCTGACCGCGCACGGCTTCCCGCTCGACCACGACGCGGGCCGGAGCAGCGAGATCCGGCCGACCCGGGGCGGCATGCTGATCGGCGGCGAGCTGGTGCAGCTGGAGCACGACAGCCACGGCATGCCTCTGTCGCCCGGTTTCAGCGGCGGCCCGGTGGTGGACTCGGACAGCGGTGAACTGGTCGGCATCGTGACGGCGGCCCAGGACACCCTGGACCGTCCACCGGTGCCCGGCCCGGACGGCAGGCTCCGTCCCGCCGTCCGGCTCGGCCAGATGCTGCCCGCCGGGGCGCTGGCCCGGTACGTTCCCGAGCTGGCCGACCTGATCCCCGGTGCGGCCCTCCCGCCTGACCAGGTACGGGAGTTGCGCGCCCTGGTGGCGGCCGCCGGGCCGGTGGCCGACCCGCTGGAGCTGTACCGGGCGGCCACCGCGGCGCAGGGCCTGCTGGACCCGCCGACCCGGCCCGCCACGCTCTGGGAGACCTGCTGGTACCTGCTCTCCGAGGTCACCGACGCGCCCGGCACCCCGCACCACCCGGTCCGCGAGTTCGCCGGGCTGCTGGCCGCCTCGGCCACCGATCCGGCGCAGCGCGAGCGGCTGGACCGGCTGGCGGCCGGTGCCGCCGGGGACGGCCGGGCGGGGGAGCGGTGGCGGCCGATCCTGGTCGAGATCGGCCACAGCGGCGCGGGCCGGGGCAGGTTCACCGTCGGCGTCCGCACGGTGCACGGCAGGCAGTACGGGCCGCCCCGGCTGCGGACGCTGGGCCGGTCGGCGCTGCAGGCCGAGGTGCTGGCCGAGATCGACCGGCAGCTCGGCCTGCTGGCGGCGGACGGTACCGAGTTGATCGTCTTCGTGCTGCCGCGCACCCTGCTCACCGTGCCGGTGCACGGCTGGACCGGCAAGCGCTCCTTCGGCCCGCTCGGCGCCGACCACGCCGTGGTGGTGGTGGACCGCCAGCGTCGGGACAGCGCGGTGGACCGCCGCAGGCTGGAGATGAACTGGGCGCTGCGGCGGACCGAGTGGCACACCCTGGTGCACCCGGTGGACTGCGCCGAACCCGGCGAGCCCCGGGCGCTCTACCATCTGCTCGGGCCGGTCGAACGCCCGCACCTGCCCGCTCTGCCCGGTCTGCCGAAGGGCCGGGCCTACGGCCCGCTGTTGGACGCGGCGCTGAGCGCCGGGGCGCACGCGGTGATCTGGCCGGAGTGGACCTGCGGTGAACGGCACCACCCCGGACGGAGCTGCCGAGGCAGCCGGTTCACTGCCAGACTGGCAGGGGAACTGGCCGGCACTCCACCAGGAGAACTGCCTTCGCGGATCCAGGAGTTGCGCCACCAGGCGGAGGAGAGCGGAGACCCGGCCGGGCACTGGGCGGCCGGCCTGGTTTTGCTCTGGGAGGACCCGCAGCTGCTGCCCAGCCCGCACCGACCGTACCCGGTCGTCCCGACCACCCGTCAGCCCCGCCTCGGCGCGGATCAGTAGCAGGAGAGTCGACACGATGCCGCTGCAACGGATCTACCGGGGCGCCGAACAGCCCCACGACGGCCTGGCCGACCTCCCCGCGCCGCCGCCCTGGCGCGCCTTCGACGGCGGCCCCGCACTGCCCACCCCCGAGGCCGAGGCCGATCCGGGCGCCGCCTCAGCCGGCCACCGGGCCGCCACCTTCCGGCCCACCCCGGAGACCGTGGAGCTGGTCAACGCCGCCCTCCACCTGCGCCGCCCGCTGCTGGTGACCGGTCCCCCTGGCAGCGGGAAGTCGAGCCTCCCGTACGCGGTGGCGCGCGAGTTGGGCCTCGGCCCGGTGCTCCGCTGGAACGTCACCAGCCGCAGCACGCTGCGCGACGGCCTCTACCAGTACGACCCGCTGTCCCGGCTCTACGCCGCCAACCAGGCCGGCCCCGACGGCGCGGGTGCGGGGCTTGAGGAGCACCTGCGGCTCGGCCCGCTGGGCACCGCCCTGCTCCCGTACCGGCGGCCCCGGGTGCTGCTGATCGACGAGATCGACAAGGGCGACCTGGACCTGCCCAACGATCTGCTGCACGTACTGGAGGACGGCCGGTACGAGATCGACGAACTGGTCCGTGCCGCACCGCAGTTGCCGGAAGCCCAGGTGCTCACCGCGGACGGGCTGAGCCGGGCGCCGGTGCGCGGCGGGCGGGTGCGCTGCCGGGCGTTCCCGTTCACCGTGCTGACCAGCAACGCCGAGCGGGAGTTCCCGGCCGCCTTCCTGCGCCGCTGTGTGGTGCTGGAGTTGCGCCGACCCGAGGGCGGTGAGCTGGAGGAGATCGTCCGCTCGCACCTCCCGGCGGCGGACCACGCCCTGGTGGCGGAGATCCTCCAGGTCTTCCTGGACCGGCGTGCGGAGGGCGAGTTGGCCACCGACCAGCTGCTGAACGCGATCTACCTGACCGCCAGGCCCGAGCTCGCCGACCAGGCCGACCGGGCGGCGCTGGCAGCCCGGGTGATGCCCTATCTGAGCAGAGGCCGGGACGACGATGAGTTCTGAGCGGCGGGGAGCCATGGACCGGCTCGCCGCCCTGCTCACCGGCCTCGGCCGCCCCGAGCCGGACCCGGTGGAGCTCGCCGAGCTGCTCTGGCTGGCGGCCCGCAGCGGGAGCGCCCCGGACGGTGCGCCCGCCGACGGCCCCGTCGGCCGGGCCGAGCCCGGTGCCCCCGGGCCCGACGACCCGTCACCGGCGGCCGCGGCCGAGCCGGCCGGCCCGCTGCTGCCGCTGCACCTGCCGGCCGCCGACCTGGCCGACGGCACAGCCGCCGCCGGTACGGTGGCCACCCCCAGCGTGCCGATGCTGGCCCGCCCGCTGGACCTCCAGCGGGCGCTGCGCCCGCTCAAGCGCCGGGTCCCCGACCCTCACCGGACGTTGCTGGACGAGGACGCCACCGCCCACCGGCTGGCCGAGGCACTGCGCGGCTCGGGCCCGGTGCACTGGCTCCCGGTGCTGCGGCCCGGCGCCGAGCGCTGGCTGAGCCTGCGACTGGTGCTGGACTGCGGCCCGACCATGGCGATCTGGCGCCCCTTGGCCCGCGAACTCGCCCTGCTGCTGCGGCAGACCGCCGCGTTCCGCCAGGTCGGCTCGGCCCGGCTGACCGCCGACGGCACCCTGACCGGGGCGCAGCCGGGACCTCGGGTGGTCACCCTGGTGCTCAGCGACGGCATGGGCCCGCAGTGGCGCCCTGGCCCGGCGGGCGACCGGTGGTACCGGACGCTGGGTGCGCTGCTGCGGCGCGGCCCGGTGGCGGTGGTCCAGCCGCTGCCCGAGCGGCTCTGGCCGCTGACCGCGCTGCCCGCCGTGCCCGGGGTGCTCGGCGCGCCGGAGGCCGGGGTGGCCAACTCCGGGTACGGCTTCCGGCCGCTGGACCGCCCGGCCTGCCCCGGGCCGGTGCTGCCGGTGCTGGAGGCCGATCCGGCCTGGATGGCGAACTGGGCCACCCTGGTGGGCACCTGGGGCGGTACGGAGGTGGTTGGCGCGGCGCTGCGGATCGGTCCGGCGCCCGTCGGCGTCGAGGGGACCGCAGCGGTCGGTCCGGCCGGGCAGGACGCCGAGGAGCTGGTTCGCCGGTTCCGTGCGGTCGCCTCCCGGGAGGCGTACACGCTGGCCGGGCTGGCCGCGCTCACCACGCCTGCGCTGCCGGTGCTGCGGCTGCTGCAACGGGCCGCGTTCGCCCGGCCCCGGCCGCAGCAGCTGGCCGAGCTGGTGGTGAGCGGGCTGCTGACCGAACGTCCAGGGCACCAGGACCGGTTCGACTTTCGACCGGGAGTGCGGGAGTTACTGGTCCACACGCTGCCCAGATCGGTCACCCACCAGGCGGTCGGCCTGCTGATCCGGGTCGGTGAGCAGATCGCCGCCCGGGCGGGGCTGGTGCCTGACGAGCTGGCCGCGATCGCGGCCACCGACACCGAGGGCGCCCCGCTCACCGCCGAGACCCGCCCGTTCGCCCTGGTGAGCCCTGCGGCCCTGGGCATCGTCGGACTCCGGGAGCCGGCCGCAGCCGGGACCGCCCGGATAGGGCCACGCGGCGCCCGCGCGGTGCTGTTCGCGCCGAACGCGGACGCCGTCGAGGCGGAGCACCTCCGCGAGCTGGTCACGGCCCTGGGCAATCCGGACCAGGTGGGCATGCGCCCCGAGCGGATCTGGCTCGGGCTGGACGCGGTGGAGGACTTCCGGATCGCGCTGCACCGGGCGGCCCAGGAGACGGACAGCATCCTGCTGGTCTACCTGTCGGGAATCGCCCCGCCGGAGATCGGGAGAGTGCTGGCCGGGCCGTTCGGACGTCGGCACGGTCTGGTCCTGATGGTCGATCAGGTGGACGGGATCCCGCCGGAACTACCTCATCCGAAGGTGGTGATGATCCGTCGGCGCTCCGACCGTTCACTGGCCTCGCTCTGCAACGAGGTGCTCAGGACCGGCCGGTTCGGCGGCCCGCCGGAGCTGGACCTGCGGGACTTCGCGCGAGAGCTGGCCGAGCGCGCCGACCCGGGCGTCCGGCTGGAGGTCGAGCTGCCCGAGCCGATGCTGTTCACGCGGAACCCGGCCGGCCAGCGCTACTGCTACCTGGGCCGGGCACCGGGAGAGGACCCCGCCGTGGACCGGTTCGTCGCCGATCTCGGCGAGGAGGTCTGGCAGTTGACCGACCTGGCGGTGGCGACCCGGCAGCCGGGCGCGGTGGCCCGCTGCGAGGTGTTCGTCCCGCTGTACGAACGGGAGTACTTCCGTAGCGCCCGCTGCGGCCGGGAGTGGGCCGTCTTCGCCCGCCGTACCGAGCTGCCCCGGGGTTTCGTCCCGGTCTTCGGCCGGCCGGTCGACCACCTGGAACTGCCCCTCAGCGCTCAGCAGTTGGACTACCGCGATCAGCAGTATGGGGACGACTACGCCCGACTGGGCCTGTTCGGCCTGCCGCAGCAGCAGTACGAACTGGCCGTGCACCGGATCGCCGCCCGGATCGTCGAGGTGGCCGAGCGGCACCACGTCCCGCCCGGCCACCCGGTCGACCTCGACACGCTGCCGGACGCGTTCAGGTGACCTCGCCGCGCCGCCCGAAGCGCTCCTCGCGCCACTCCTCGGACTCCAGAACCTCGGCCAACTGCTGCGCGGCGTCCCAGACTTCCGTGTACGAGAGGTAGAGGGGGGTGAAGCCGAACCGCATCAGGTCCGGGGCCCGGAAGTCGCCGACCACCCCGCGTGCGATCAGCGCCTGCACCACCGGGTAGCCGTCCGGGTGCCGCAGCGCGACCTGACTGCCGCGCCGGCCCGGCTCGCGCGGCGTGACCACCTCGACGCCGTACTTGGCCAGTGGCTCGACCAGTTGGATGAACAGCTCGGTCAGCGCCAGGCTCTTTGCCCGCACCACGGCCAGGTCCGCCTGCTCCCAGATCTCCAGGCTGGACTCCAGCGCGGCCTGCCCGAGCAGCGACGGCGAACTGGTGAGGAACCGGCCGATGCCCCCGACCGGCCGGTAGCCGGGCTCGAAGTCGAACGGTCGGGCGTGGCCGAACCACCCGCTGAGCGGCTGCTCGGTCTCAGCGAGGTGACGCTCCGCCACGTACAGGAAGGCGGGTGAACCGGGCCCGGCGTTCAGGTACTTGTAGGTGCAGCCGACCGCGAAGTCGACGCCGTTCGCGTCCAGCTCGATCGGCAGCGCGCCGACCGCGTGGCAGACGTCCCAGACCATCAGCGCCCCGGCCGCCTGGACCTGACGGGTGATGGCGGGCAGGTCCAGCAGCTCGCCGGTGCGGTAGTCCACCAGCGAGAGCAGCACGACGGCGGTGTCAGGACCGAGCCGGTCGGCCAACTGGTCGGCGGAGTCCAGCAGTTCGGTACGCGCCCCGCCCGCAGCCAACGAGGTGACGCCCTCGGCGATGTACAGGTCGGTCGGGAAGGCGGCCCGCTCGGCCAGCACGGTGGACCGGCCCGGACGCAGCCCGAGGGCGGCGGCCAGCACCTTGAACAGGTTGACCGAGGTGGTGTCGCAGACCACCACCTGCCCGGCGGCGGCACCGAGCAGCGGCGCCACCCGGGCGCCGAGGGTGTGCGGCTTGGCGAACCAGCCCGCGTCGTTCCAGCTGCGGATCAGCTGCTGCCCCCACTCCTCCTCGACCAGCCGCCGGACCCGTTCGGGGGTCCGGGCCGGCAGCACGCCGAGCGAGTTCCCGTCCAGGTAGACCTGCCCCTCGGGCAGCACGAACTCGGCCCGGAAGGGTGCCAGCGGGTCGGCGGCGTCGAGTGCGGCGCACTTCTCGCGGGTGCGGGGCACGGCGGGCGTCACGGGGGTCACAGGGAGTTCCTCACGGTCCAGAGCTCGGGGAAGACGTCCTGGTCGGCCGACTCCTTGAGCCAGCTCAGCCCGCTGGAGCCGCCGGTGCCCGGCTTGGCGCCCATCGAGCGCTTCACGGCGGAGTAGTGCCGCTGGCGCCACCGGGTCACCCGCTCGGCGGTGTCCAGCAGCGATTCGCCGAGCCGGGCCAGATCGGCCAGCGCCGGGTCGGTGTAGACCTGCCGCCAGGCCGCCTCGACCTGCTCGGTGGGCCGGTAGCGGGCCGGACCGCCGGTCACGTCCACGGTCAGCCCGCGCCGGGAGAGCAGCGCCAGCACCTCGTCGTACAGGCTCGGGGTCTCCAGCGCGGCGGTCAGCTCGGCGTGGACGGCGGGCACGCCCTGGTACATCGTCAGCAGCCGCTCGCTCTTGTTGCCGAGCAGGAACTCCAGCCGCAGGAAGGCCGAGGACTGGAAGCCGCTGGCCTCGCCGAGCACCGGACGGAAGGCATTGAACTCCAGCGGGGTCATGGTGGCCAGCAGGTCCCAGGAGCTGACCAGCACGTCCTGGGTGTGCTGCCCGCGCCGCAGGGCGGCCAGGGCGGAGGTCAGGTCGTCCTCGCGCAGGGCGTGCTGGGCGGTCGTCCAGTCGTGCCGCAGCAGGTCGAACAGCAGCTCCATCACCTGGGTGCTGATGATGAACGACAGCTCGGCGTCCACCTTGCTGCGCGGCTGCTGGAGGCTGTGCAGTATGTCCAGCCGGACGTACTTGGCGTAGGGCGTGCCGACCTCGGGCTCGTCGGCGGGGCCGAAACTGAGTTTGGGCGTACTGACCTCGGACTGACCCGGCATGGTTCCTCCTGTGCTCACCACCCGCCTTCGGGCGGCCCCCATTGTGCGGCGGGTGGGCCGCCGGATTGAATGGGTGACGGATGCGGGATCGGCCGGTCGGCCTTTCGGACGGAAGGTCTTTTCCGGCTTCGCCTGCCGAACGGAAAGGACCGCCATGGACGCCGTGGACCGACAGCTGCTGGCCGAACTCCAAGGTGATGCCAGGCTCTCCTACAACGAGCTGTCCCGCCGGGTCAGGCTCTCCCCGCCGGCCGTGGCCGAGCGGGTCCGGAGGCTGGAGTCGGACGGGGTGATCAGCGGCTACCACGCCCACGTCGACCTGGACCGGGCCGGGCTGAAGGTCACCGCCCTGGTGCAGATCCAGTGCTACGGGCCGCGCTGCGTGCTGCGCGATCCCGAGGTGGCTGGCTGGCCCGAGGTGCTGCAGCTGCACCGGGTCACCGGCGGGGCCTGCTGCGCGCTGCTGGTGGCGGTCGCCGGGATGGCCGAGTTCGAGCAGCTGATCGACCGGCTGGCGGGGTACGGCCAGCCGTCCAGCTCGATGATCCTCTCCAGCCCGGTGCCCTGGCGGCCGGTCCAACTGCCCTGACGGCGGGTCAGTACAGACCCTGCCTGGCGAGCTCGCCGAGGCCCGTGATGAACAGCTCCACGCCCACTGCGGCGAGCAGCAGGCCGAGCAGTCGCGACATCACCTCCAGCACGGTCCGGTGACTGCGCCGCAGGGGCCGGGAGAGCACCAGGACGCAGACGCAGTTGATCGCCACCACCGCGACGTAGGCGCCGGCCAGCGTGGTCCGCCAGCCCCAGTTCTCCCGCTCCAGCGCCCCGACCATCAGCGCGGTCATCGCGAGCGGGCTGGCGATGTAGGGGAGCAGCAGCTCCCGGACGCCCTCCAGCAGCGGGCTGGTGAACTGGTCGCCGTCGTCGGAGGAGCCGCCGAGGTGGATCCCGAGCACCAGCGCGACGGCGTAGATGAAGAAGATCACCCCGCCGGCCAGCTGCAGCGACCAGTCGTCGATGTGGAAGAACGTGGTGAGGAAGGGTGCCGAGTACTCGACCACGACCCCGACCAGTGCCGCCAGCCCGGTGGCCACCAGGGTCAGCCTGACCAGTTCCCCGTGCGAGCGGGTCCGGGCCAGTCGGGCGAAGGCCAGCAGGATCTTGGGCGGTCCGACCACGGCGAACAGGGCGACGAAGGTGCTGGGCAGGTCGAAGTCGTGCATGGCTCCCAGCATGCGTCAGCGGGGGCGCACGCCCGTGGCGCCGCGCCCCCGCTGACGGAGGATCAGCCGATCACGGCCTGGGCGTCGATCTCCACCAGCATCGCCTCGTGCGGCAGCTCCACGAAGATCGTGGTCCGGCACGGCTTCACGCCGCCCGGCACGTGCTTGTCGATGAACTCGCCGTAGACCTCGTTCATCGCGGCGAAGTCGGCGCGCTTGGTCAGGTAGACCCGGAACATCACCACGTCCTCGACCGTGGCACCGCCCGCCTCCAGCACCGCCCGGACGTTCTCCAGGGTGCGCAGCGTCTGCGCCTTCACGTCACCCGGGTGGAGGTACTCCGAGGTGGCCGGGTCCTGCGGCCCCTGGCCGGAGACCTGGAGGATCGGGCCCTTGCGGACCCCCTGGGAGAACACCCAGGCGGGCGCGGGGGCGTCGGTGGTACGGACTTCGGTCTTCATGCGTCCCGTCCTGTCAGGGGAGTGGTCCAGCCGCAGTCGGCGGAGATCGCGGCGGTGGTGGCGCGGAGCTGCGGCAGCAGCGCCAGCACCTGGTCGTACGGCAGCAGCACGTCCGGCACCGAGACCGAGGCGGCCGCGACCACCCGGCCGGTGGCGTCCCGCACCGGGGCGGCCACGCAGTTGATGAACGACTCGTGCTCGGCGTGGTCCTGCGCCCACCCCTGCGCCGCCACGGTCTCCAGCTCGGCCAGCAGCGCGGCCGGGGTGGTCAGCGTGTGCGCCGTGTACGGGGTGTACTCCAGCCCCTCGGCGATCTGCCGGCGCTCGGACGGCGGCAGGTCGGCCAGCAGCACCTTGGCCACCGCCGCGCTGTGCAGGGCGGCCCGCAGCCCGATCCGCGAGTACATCCTGACCGGGTGCCGGGAGTCGTACTTGTCGATGTAGACCACCTCGCCGCCCTCGTACGCCGCCAGGTGCACGGTCTGGCCGGTGGACGCGTTCAGCTCGCGCAGGTGCGGGGCGGCGACGGTACGGACGCCGCGCTGCTCCAGCGCCTGACCGGCCAGCGCGAACAGCTGCGGCCCGAGCCGGTAGCGGTGGGCGGCGTCGCGCTGGACGATCCGCTCGTCCTCCATCGGGCGGAGCAGCCGCAGCGCGGTGCTCTTGTGCACGTCCAGCACGGTGGCCAGCTGCTCAAGGCTGCGTTCGCCCTCGCCCAGTTCGGCGAGCAGGCGCATCGCACGGGCGACGGTGGAGCTGCTCATGCCGTGGCCGTCCGGAACCCGTCGGGGCTGACCTCGGTGGCGGCCCAGGCCGCCTCGTCGGCGGTCAGCAGGGCGTCGACCACGGCGGGGACAGGGAGTACGCCGAGGTCGCCCCGGACGGTCAGCGCGGCGGCGGCGGACAGGTGGCCGAGCCGCAGCCGCTGCCCCTCCGGCAGGTCCCGCAGGGTGCCCGCGAGGTAGCCCGCAGCGAAGGCGTCGCCCGCGCCGGTCGGCTCCACCACCGAGACCCGCAGGGCGGGTTCGACGATGGTGGAGCCGTCCTGGGCGATCGAGGTGGAGCGGTGCGCGTCGTCCTTGAGCACGATCACGCCGGGGCGGGGGAGCAGCTTGCGCAGCCCGGCCGGGTCGTCGGTGCCGAGCACCTCGCGGGCCTCGTCGGCGCCGAGCAGCACGATGGTCGCGGCGTTCATCAGGAACCGCAGCGCCTGCCGGTCCCGCCCGGCCCAGAGCGCGGGGCGCCAGTTCAGGTCGAAGCTGACGGTGCGGCCTGGCGCACCGAGCAGGGTGCGCACCAGCCGGTGGCAGCTGTCCGAGAGTGCCGGGGTGATGCCGGTCAGGTGGATCAGCGGCGCGGCGGCCAGCAGCGGCGCGGCCTTGGGGTCGGCCAGCAGCTCGGGGCCCATCGCGGAGGCGGCCGAGCCACGCCGGTAGTAGTGCATCCGGGTGCGCCCGGTGCCCAGGTCGTGCGGGTGGTCCAGGCCCGCGCCGGTCTCCTTGACGTACAGACCGGTCGGCCTGGCCGGGTCGGCGGTGACGGCGGAGGTGTCCACGCCGTGCGCGGCGATCCGCTCGACCAGATGGCGCCCGAAGCCGTCGGCGCCGACCCGGCTGACCCAGGCGGCGGGCACGCCGAGCGCGGCCAGGCCGCAGGCGACGTTGGACTCGGCGCCGCCGAAGCCGCGGCGGAAGCCCTCGGCGTGCTCCAGCGGCCCCGGGCTCTCCGGGAGCAGCACGGCCATCGATTCGCCGAGGCAGACGGCGGGCGGGAGGGTCACTCGGTGCCTCTCGATCGGCGGGGGTCGTTGACCGGTGCTCTGAACCTGATGTTAGATCAGGGTCGGCGGATATCGCAACGACCGTTGCATATAACGCAACGAGGGACGGTGGGCCGTGGTGGAGCTGATGGACCGTGAACGGCTGGCGGCACTGGCGGACGAGCGGCTGGACTGGCGGTTCAAGGCAGTTCCGGCCGGGGCCTGGGGCCTGACCGTCGCCGAGTACCTGGCGGGCGAACCCACCCTGGACGAGCTCGGCACCCCGCTGGTCACGCTGGACGAGGGCGCGCTCGACCACAACCTGACCACCATGGCGGCGTACTGCGCCGAACGCGGTGTCGGCCTCGCCCCGCACGGCAAGACCACCATGGCCCCGGTGCTGTGGCAGCGTCAGCTGGACGCCGGGGCGGACGCCATCACGCTGGCCAACCTCCCGCAGGTCCGGGTCGGCCGGGCCTTCGGCCTGCGCCGGATCCACCTGGCCAACGCCCTGCTCGACCCGGCCGGGCTGCGCTGGCTGGCCGGTGAGCTGGCCGCCGACCCGGAGTTCCGGTTCGCCTGCTGGGTGGACTCGGTGCGCGCGGTCGAGCTGATGGCCGAGGCCCTGCGCGGCGCCCCGGCCCCGGTGGACGTCTGCGTCGAACTCGGTGCCCCGGGTGGCCGGACGGGCTGCCGCACGGTCGAGGAGGCGGTCGAGGTGGCCCGCGCGGTGGCCGCCGCCGGCGGACTGCGGCTGGTCGGTGTGAGCGGCTACGAAGGCGCGCTGGCCCATGACGCGAGCGCCGGATCACTCGGCACGGTGGCCGACTACCTGCGCGAACTCGGCCGTCTGTATCAGGAGTTGGAGGATCTCTTCGACCTGACCGCCGAGCAGCTCTGGGTCACCGCCGGCGGCAGCGCCTACTTCGACACCGTGCTCGAGGAGCTGGGCGCCGTGGTCGGGGGCCGGGGACGGCTGGTGCTACGCTCCGGCGCCTACCTGGCGCACGACGACGGCTTCTACCGGGGCATCTCCCCGCTGGCCAGGCGCGGCGTCGAGGGGTTCAGGGCCGCCCTGCACGGCTGGCTGCGGGTGGTCTCCCGGCCGGAGCCGGGGCTCGCCCTGCTGGACGGCGGCAAGCGCGACCTGTCCTTCGACGAGGGCCTGCCGGAGCCCCAACTCGTCCGTGGACGTGGCCCGTCGGGCGGTCGGATCACCGCCCTGAACGACCAGCACGCCTTCCTCCGGGACACCGAGGTGCAGGTCGGCGAAGTGGTCCGGGTCGGCCTCTCGCACCCGTGCACGGTCTTCGACAAGTGGTCACTGCTCCCGGTGCTCGACTCCGCCGACACCGACCACCCGCGCGTGGTCGATCTGGTGCGGACGTACTTCTGATGGAGGCCGACCTGCTGATCCGGGGCGCCTCGGTGATCGACGGCACCGGGGCACCCCGTCACCGGGCCGACGTCGCGGTGCGGGACGGCGTGATCGTCCCCGGCTCCGCCACCGCCGAGCGGGTGATCGACGCCGAAGGACTGGTGCTCGCCCCCGGGTTCATCGACCTGCACGCCCACTCCGACCTCGCCGTGCTCACCGAGCCCGACCACCCGGCCAAGATCAGCCAGGGCGTCACCTGCGAGGTGCTCGGCCAGGACGGCCTCTCCTACGCCCCGGTGGACGACTCCGTCCTGGCGGCGCTGCGCCGCCAACTCGCGGGCTGGAACGGCGACCCGGCCGGTTTCGACTGGGACTGGCGCAGCGTCGGCGAGTACCTGGACCGGCTGGACCGCTCCCAAGCGGCCGTCAACGCCTGCTATCTGGTCCCGCACGGCACCCTGCGCGCCCTGGTGGTCGGCTGGGACGACCGTCCGGCCTCCCCCCACCAGCTCGACCGGATGCGGGAGTTGCTCGGTCAGGGCCTCGCCGAGGGTGCGGTCGGGATGTCCAGCGGACTGACCTACACCCCCGGCATGTACGCCGACTCCGCCGAACTCGCCGCGCTCTGCGAGGTGGTGGCCGCCCACGGCGGCTACCACTGCCCGCACACCCGCTCCTACGGGGCCGGCGCGCTGGAGGCGTACGCGGAGATGATCGAGCTGTCCCGGCGGACCGGCTGCGCGCTCCATCTCACCCACGCCACCATGAACTTCGGGGTGAACGAGGGCCGGGCGGGCGAGTTCCTGGCCCTGGTCGACCAGGCACTGGCCGAGGGCGTGGACGTCACCCTGGACAGCTACCCCTACCTGCCGGGCTCCACCACACTGGCCGCCCTGCTGCCGTCCTGGGCCACCGAGGGCGGTCCGGACGCCACGCTGGCCCGGCTGCTGGAGCCGGCCGCCCGGGAGGCGATCCGGGTCGCGGTGGAGGAGACCGGCAGCGACGGGTGCCACGGGGTGGCTGCCGACTGGCGGACGGTGCAGGTCTCCGGCGTGCGCAACCCCGAACTGGCCGACACCGTCGGCCTGACGGTGCAGCAGATCGCCGACCGCCGGGGCAGCACCGGCACCGCCGCCTTCCTGGACCTGCTGGTCCGCGACGAGCTGGGCACCGGCATCCTCCAGCACGTCGGACACGAGCAGAACGTCCGGGAGATCATGCGCCACCCCGCGCACTGCGTCGGCAGCGACGGCCTGCTGGTCGGCGCTCGCCCGCACCCCCGGGCCTGGGGCACCTTCCCGCGCTACCTCGGCCGGTACGCAAGGGAGTTGGGCGTGCTGACACTGGAGCAGGCGGTGGCCCGGATGACCGGCCGCCCGGCCCGGCGGCTCGGCCTGACCGGCCGGGGACTGATCCGGGACGGCTACGCGGCCGACCTGGTGCTGTTCGACCCCGGGACGGTGCGGGACGCCGCGACCTTCGAGCAGCCCCGGCAGCAGGCGGAGGGCATCCCCTGGGTCTGGGTCGGCGGGGTCGGCGTGGTCGAGGACGGCAAGGTGACCGGCGCACGGCCCGGACGGGCCCTGCGGCGGCGGGCGGACGGAGGAGTGCGATGAGCAACGGGCGTGACGGACTCGACGGGTTGGAACGCGACCGGGTGATCGCGGTGGTCCGCGCCCCGGTGATCCCCGACGCGGTGGAACTCTGCGCCGCGCTGGTGGCCGGCGGCATCAGGTGGATCGAGTTCACGTACACCACCCCGGGCGTGGAGGAGCACCTGCGCCGGGCCGCCGGAGCGGCGGACGCGCTCGGCTACCGGGTCGGCGTCGGCACCGTACTGACCGCCGAGCAGGCCCGGCGGGGCGTCGCGGCGGGCGCGCAGTACCTGGTCACACCGGGCGTGCGGGCCGGCCTGGCCGACGCGGCGGGCGGAGTGCCGGTGGTGATGGGTGCGCTGACGCCCAGTGAGGTGGCCACCGCCGTGGACCTCGGGGCGGCGGCGGTGAAGATCTTCCCGGCCCGGGCCTTCGGCGCACCGTACTTCCGTGACCTGCGCGGCCCGTACCCCGGTGTTCCGCTGGTCGCCTCCGGCGGTGTCAACGCGGGCAACGCCGCCGAGTTCCTGACGGCGGGAGCCCTGGCGGTCTGCGCCGGGAGTGAGGTGGTGGCCCCTGCGGTGGTCGCGGCCGGCGGCTGGAGCGGGGTCGAGCTGCGGGCCAGGGAGTTCGTCGCGGCTATCGGAGGGTGACCGTCACGCCGCCCGAGCGGAGCACCTCCAGCACCGCGTCGAAGTACCGCTGCTCGGACCCGGGCAGGCGCCGGGTGAGCGCGGTCCTGGCCCGCTCGGCGTCGTGCCACACCAGGGTGAACGGTGCCTCGGGGCCGAACCCGCCGCGCAGGCAGTCGGTCAGCGCGTCGAGGTTGCGCCCGTAGTAGCCGTCCGGGGCGTCCAGCGCGTCGGCCAGCGCGGCGTAGAAGGACGGCTCGTCGGTGATCTCGGCGCCGCGCAGGTGGTAGGTGGTCGGCATCGGGCTACCTTCGCTCGGATGGCGCGCCCGGGTAGAGGGCGGGCCCGGTCTGGAGTGGGATGGGGAGGCCGGTGTTCCTCCCGAGAGCTGAGGCCCCATCATGACCTGTCTGAACCGTAAGGACCTAGGGTTGCTCGCGCTGCGGGCGGCGGTCGGCGGTGTGCTGGTGGCGCACGGCTCGCAGAAGCTGTTCGGCTGGTTCGGCGGTGGCGGCCTGGAGGGAACGGCCCAGGCGATGGAGCACATGGGCTTCGAACCGGGCCGGCAGAGCGCGATCGCCGCCGGCCTGGGGGAGACCGGCGGCGGCGCTCTGCTGCTGGCCGGCCTGGCCACCCCGGCGGCCGGCGCGATCGTCGCGGGCACCATGGCCGGGGCGATCTCCGTCCACGCCCCCGGCGGCTTCTTCGCCACCGCCGGCGGCTTCGAGTACCCCGCCGTCCTGGGGACCTGCGGCCTGGCCCTCGGTGTGGCCGGCGCCGGCCGCTACTCCCTCGACCACCTGGTCGGCCACCGCTTCGACGGTGCGGGCCTCGGCGTGCTCGCCTTCGTCGCCAGCGCCCTCGGCGCCGCCGCGGTGGTGACCCGCCGTCAGGACGTGGTCCGCCGCCGCGAGGCGAGGGCCGCCGACGAGGAGGCGGGCATCGGCGGTCTGTCCTGACCTGTCGACGCGACCTGGCCTTCCAGCGCGGCGAGCTCCGCGTCGGCGCGCTCGGTGACCAGGGTGAGGACGCGGCCTGCGGCGGCCAGGTCCTCGGTGGGGATCCCGCCCCAGACGCGGGCGGTGACCGGGCCGGTCTCCGCGCCGATGGCGGAGAGCAGCTCGCGCCCCGCGTCGCTGGGGCGGAGGTACGGGCCGTCCGCGATGAGCAGCTGCCGTGCCGTCAGCTCGTCGAGCGTGGCCCTGAGGTCGGCCGGATCGGCCTTGAGGGAGCTCCGGACCCGGGTGACGAGGTCGTCCGGCGTCAGCGGGGTCTCCGCCGTGACGGCGGCGCGCAGGGTGACCTGCTGCTGGAACGTGGTGCCGTGCCCGGCCAGGACGCGTTCCAGCAGGCCGCGGGCGGCGTAGTGGGCCAGGCCGAGCGTGCGGGCGTCGGCCAGGGGGACGGTGGTGGTCATGGTGTGGTCTCCCGGGTCTCGGCGGTGGGTACGGCGGGTGCGAGAGGTACGTCGAGCAGGGTCGTCAGCTCGGCGCTGAACGCGCGCGTCCGGGGGGCGTCCAGGCCGCCGAGCGGCTCCACCAGCTGCTGCAGCAGCTCCTGGACCACCGCGAGGGCCCGCCGGGTGACGTCCTCGCCCTGCTCGGTGAGGGCGAGCTGCACGGCGCGCGGGTCGCGGGGGTCGCGGGTGCGCTCGATCAGGCCGCCCGTCTCCAGCGCGCGCGCCAGCTTCGAGACGTACAGCGCCTCCAGGCCGGTGTGGTCGGCGAGCCGCCGCTGGCTGGGCCGCTCGCCGGTGCGCTGCATGCCGTACAGCGACGCGACCAGCGAGTACTGCGCGTGGGTGAGGCCGAGCGGGGCCACCGCGCGATCGACCGCTACACGCCACTTGTTGGCGAGCCGCCACACCAGGAAGCCGGGCGTGGGGCTCGGGGAGTCCTTGCTCATGCCAGATAGATTACATGGCTACTATGTCCATGGCTACTGTTTTCAGTAGCGCACGGCCCCGGCGTAGGGCATCACGTCGTACGGGACGATCTCGACCGTCTTTCCGGTGCGCGGGGCGTGCAGCAGCTTGCCGCCGCCGAGGTAGATGCCGACGTGGTGCAGGTCGTCGTAGTAGAAGACCAGGTCACCGGGCTGGAGTTGGTCCCGGGCGATCTTCTGGCCGGCCGCGTACTGGGCCTGTGAGGTGCGGGGGAGGGAGATGCCGCCTGCCCCGAACGCCCGCAGGGTGAGGCCGGAGCAGTCGAAGGAGTTCGGGCCGGTCGCGCCGTAGACGTACGGCTTGCCGAGCTGGGCGTGGGCGAAGGCGAGGATGTCCTTGACCCGGCCGGTGGCCGGGCCGGTGTACGGCATCCGGGTGGTGACGCCGCGGGAGGCGGCGGCGCCCCCGGCGTTCCCGGCCGCCACCCTGGCGCGGTCCTCGGCCTTGAGGCCGTTCAGGACGGCCTGCGCCTGCGCCAGCTTGGCCTGGACCTCCTGCTTCTTCCCGGCGGCGGCCCGGCGGGCCTCGTCGAGGCCGGCCAGTTGGGCGGCGGTCTCGGCCCGCAGTTGGTCGAAGCGTGTCTGCTGGGCCGTCAGTAGGCGGAGGGTGTCCGCCTGGGTGGCCGTGGCCGCGTCCTGGAGGCTGGCGCCGTCCAGGTACTCGGTGGCGTCGGCGGTCAGCATCAGCCGCAGGGTGGGATCCAGCCCGGCCGAGCGGTACTGCTCGGCGGCCACCGCGCCGAGCGTCTCGCGCAGCCGGTTGAGCTGGTCCTGCTGAGTGGCCACCTGCTGCTGGAGGGTGCCGGCCCTGGCCTGCAGCTGCTCCTGCTTCTCGTTCAGCCCGTTGTACTGCTCGGTGGCGGCCTCGGCCTCCTCGTAGAGGTCGTCCACCTGCCGCTGGACCTGCTCGAGCGAGGGCTTCGGCTCCGCCGGGGCGGGGGTCGAGGTGAGCAGCAGTGCGGCCCCCGCAGTGAGGGTCAGGGCGGTCAGACGGCGGGCGGCCAAGGGGTGCTCCTGCGCTGGACGACTAATCTCCTAAGGAAATTAGTACTACGGTTGCCGACAGGGCAAGTCCTGGAGGCTCCAGGCCGGGTCAGGCCAGGTGCGGCAGGCAGACCAGCAGCAGCGGCAGCCCGGCCAGCACCGCCGGGACGGTCGCGGTGAGGGCCAGCAGCGGGCGCGGGGCGGGGCGGTGGTCCGCGAGGCGTTCGATCCTGGCCAGGGCCTGGTGACCTGCGGTCAGCGCGGTGGTGGGAGCCAGGCCGCCGGCCACCACGCCCATCGCGGTGGCCAGGGCCCGGCGGCTGTGGCCGCGCAGGGCCCGGTCGTCGGCCGCCATCTCCAGCAGGGTGCGGACCTCGCCCGACACCAGCCGGCCGAGCGGCAGCGGCGCGAAGGTGCCGGCCAGCGCCTCGGCGGCGCAGGCGGCCAGGTGGTGACGGCCGGTCAGGTGGGCCCGTTCGTGCGCCAGGGCGGCGGCCAGCTGCGGCGGGGTGAGCGCGGCCAGCGCGCCCCGGCTGACCACGATCCGGGAGCGGCGGCCCGGTAGGCAGTAGATGGTGGGCGTCGGGTGGTCCAGCAGCAGGGCGCCGGGCACCCGGCCGCGATGGGCCGCCAGGTCGAGCAGCGCGCGGTGCCGACGGCGTCCCCGGCGGGCGCCGCCCAGGCTGTGCAGCAGCCGGGCGGCCGGGTAGAGCAGCACCAGGGCGGCTGCCGCCGGGGCGGTGCCGGAGACCGCTTCGGGGGAGAGGCCGCACAGGTGCAGCAGCCCGGCGTGGTGATGGGGTGCCGGATCGATCAGCTGACGGACGGTCAGTGCCACCGAGCCGGTCGCGGAGAGCCCGAGCGCGAGCCAGGTGAACACGCCGAGCAGCGGTGCCCGCCTGGTCCACCGCGCTCCCGCCAGCAGCGGCGGCAGTGCGACGGCGGTCAGCAGGGCCCAGAGCCCGAGCAGCGCGGCGGCGCTCACCGCTCGCCCGTCCGCTCCGAGGCGTCCAGGGCGGCCAGCGCCCGGCGCAGGGCGGCGACCTCGTCGGTACTGATCTGCTCGACGAAGTGGGCCAGCGCGGCCGGAGTGTCGGAGGTGGAGCCGAGCGCCTCCTGCATCAGCGTGGCGGTGTACGAGTCGCGGCTGCGCGCCGGTTCGTACACCCAGGCGCGGCCCGCCTTGTGACGGTTCAGCAGGCCCTTGGTGTGCAGGATCCCGGCCACCGTCATCACGGTGGTGTAGGCGACCGGCCGTTTGGCGTTGAGGTCGTCGACGACCTCCCGGACGGTGGCCGGGCGGCCCCAGCTCCAGAGTCGGTCCATGATTTCGGCTTCGAGTTCGCCGAGACTGCGTACCACCATGCGGCCAATCGTAGTCACCCGCTTGCCGCGCCCTGGTGGCCCCGGGGGCACCGCCCCCGAAGGGTGGGGGCAGGATCCGGACGAGCGGAGGTCGCTGATGCGTCGGTTGGTCGTGGCTGCGGTGGTGGCGGGTGGACTGGTGCTGACCGGCTGTTCCTCGGACGGGGGCTCGCTCCCCTCGTCGGTCCAGTCGGGCGCGTCCGCGCTCGCCTCGGCGGCGAACAGCCTGGCGTCCGTGGCCTCCTCGGCCGCCGCGTCGGCGGAGGCCGCCGCCTCCTCGGCGCTGGCGAGCGTCAAGGGCGGCCTGGATGCCAAGGGCGACGTCACGGTCGGCGGTGTGGTGACCGACTCCGACGGCAAGGTCAGCGTCCCGGTCACGGTCACCAACAGGACCTCGCAGCCCTACAAGTACACGATCCAGATCAGCTTCGAGGACGGCTCCGGCAAGCTCCTGGACGCCGCCGTGCTCACCGTCCCCGAGGTCGCGGCAGCCGGCACGGCCGAGGCCACCGCCAAGAGCAACCGGAAGCTGGACGGAACGGTCACCGCCAAGGTGGGCAGCGCGCTGCGGTACTGACCGGCACTCACGTGCGGGAGACCGTACGTCGAGGCCGGGCTCCCGCAGTCGCGACTTCGATGTGACGGAGATCGACCGGAAGTAGTCGGACCTCTCAAGCCGGCCCCGCCGCTGCGGGGCCGGCTTTCGCTGTTCAGGGCTGTGTCGAACCTTAACGGGAGCTCAAGGCGCAAGGCCGGGTCTTGACGGGGGAGTTGGTCTAGTCCATTTTTATGGCCAGGTGCAGGGAGCCCCCGGCCGGCTGTGGTGGTCCAGACCTCCCGTGCCGGTTCGGCATCCCCGCTGCTCGACCTCCACTGACGTGCCTCTCCGGTTGTGCGGCCCCACACCGTGCGTCCGGTCCGACGTGGCCCGGCAGTTCCCCCACGACCTGGAGGGTCACGACATGACTCGAGTTTCCCCGGCGCCGACGCACCGTCGGCGTCCGAAGGGCCTGGCCGCGCTCGCGGTCGGTACCGCGGCCTCGCTGCTGCTGGGTGCCGGTCTCGCGCTGAGTGCGGGCACCACGGCCTCGGCGGCGGCCGGCAACACCACGGGCGCTCCGGCGACCAGTGGTGGCATCAAGGTCGCGTACTTCGACCAGTGGTCGATCTACGGCAACGCGTACTACCCGAAGACCGTCCAGGACACCGGCGTCGCCAAGAGCCTGGACTACATGATCTACTCCTTCGCCAACATCCACCCGACCAACCTCTCGTGTTTCGAGGCCACCAAGGCCGCGTCCCAGGACGAGAGCAACGGCAGCGCGGGTGACGGCGCGGGCGACGCGTTCGCCGACTACCAGAAGACCTTCGACGCGAACACCGCGGTCGACGGTGTGGCGGACGCCTGGGGCCAGCCGATCGCGGGCAACTTCAACCAGCTGAAGAAGCTGAAGGCGAAGAACCCCAACCTCAAGGTGCTGCTCTCGATCGGTGGTTGGACCTACTCCAAGTACTTCTCCGACGCGGCGGCCACGGACGCCTCGCGGAAGAAGCTGGTCTCCTCCTGCATCGACATGTTCATCAAGGGCAACCTGCCGGTGGACGCGGGCTACGGCGGCGCCGGTACGGGTGCGGGGATCTTCGACGGTATCGACATCGACTGGGAGTACCCGGGCGGCGGCGGCCACGTCGGCAACCACGAGAGCGCGAGCGACAAGCAGAACTACACGCTGCTGCTGAAGGAGTTCCGCACCCAGCTCGACGCCCAGGGCGTCACCGACAAGAAGACGTACGCCCTCTCGGCGGCGGTCGGCGCGGGCCAGGACAAGATCAAGAACATCGAGACGGACAAGGTCGGCCAGTACCTGACCTTCCTCGACGTGATGACCTACGACATGCACGGTGCGTGGGACGCCCAGGGCCCGACCAACCACCAGGCCCCGCTGTACTCCGGCCCCAAGGACCCGATGACCCCGGTCAGGCCGGGTACGGGCAAGTACTCGATCGACGCGGCCATCAAGGCCTGGACCGTCGGTGACGCCGAGTACGGCATCGCCGGTGGCTTCCCCGCCAAGAAGATCAACATGGGTGTCCCGTTCTACTACCGCGGCTGGACCGGTGTCCCCAACAACGGTGTGAACGGCCTGTTCCAGAGCGCGACCGGTCCCGCCGCCGGTGCCGCGATGTCCGGCAACGTGCCCGGCATCCAGATGTACAAGGAGCTCGCGGGCTTCGTCGACAACCCGGCCAAGACCTTCTGGGACGACACCGCGAAGACCACGTACTTCTACGACGGCTCCACCTTCTGGACCGGTGAGGACGCCCGCTCGATCCAGGCCAAGGTCGACTACGCGCACTGCAACGGTCTGGGCGGCTCGTTCGCCTTCTCGCTGTACGACCTGGGCACCAAGACCACGCTGTTCGACAAGATGGTCGAGGCCACCAACGGCTCCGCCGCCAACTGCCCGGCTGCGCCGACCAGTTCGCCGTCGCCGAGCCAGTCGGCCAGCCCGTCCGCCTCGGCCTCCCCGAGCCCGTCGACGAGCACCTCGGCCAGCCCGTCGGCCAGCCCCACCGTCCCGTCCAACGCCTGTGCCGTCTCCTGGAGCACCGGTGCGGTCTACGCGACCGCCGGCACCAAGGTCTCCTGGAAGGGCCACAACTACACCAACAAGTGGTGGACCACCGGCGAGGACCCCTCGCTGAGCGGTCAGTGGGGTGTCTGGACGGACAACGGCGCCTGCGCCTGACGAGCTGACGACCTGACCGACCGATCCACTTCGCCCCGCCGGGCTCCGACCGGCGGGGCGAAGTCGTGTCCGGCCCGTCAGGCCAGGTCGTCGGTGCGGCCGAGGGCGTCCGGCTGGCTCTCCTCGATCCGGCGGAGCATCCGGCCGAGCTGCTCGGAGAGGGCCGGGCGCTCGGTCGGGGTGATGTCCTGGAGCAGCTCTTCCTCGAAGACCGCGGCCATCCGCATCGACTCCAGCCACTTGGCCCGGCCGTTGGCGGTCAGCTCGATGATCACCCGGACCCGGTTGGCCTCGTCCCGCTCGCGGGTGACCAGGTCCTCGGCCACCATCCGGTCGATCCGGTGGGTCATCGCGGCCGGGGTCAGCCCGAGGCGCTTGGCCAGCTCGCCGGGGCCGAGCTGGTACGGGCTGCCCGCGACCACCAGGGCCTTGAGCACCTCCCACTCGGCGGATGTGATTCCCAGCACGGTGAGCTGCCGCCCGTAGGCGACGCTCATCCGTCGGGCGACCCGGGAGAGGGTGGACACGATGGTCTCCACCTGGGGGTCGACCAGGGGGAATTCCCGCTGGTAGGCGGCCACCTGCTCGGCGATGGCCAGCTCGCCGGGGTCGGATGACGCGGGTCTCGGGGTGCTCATGCTCCTCATCCTCCCATGGACTGATGCAGGGATTAAGGCTTTGACAGCGAAGGCTTGCTGTCCTTAGAGTTTAGCTCTGAAATCTTCCGAGCTTAAAAGTATCCAGTGAAAGGGTGTGCACGGTGACCGGCACGGTGAAGCAGCAGGGCAGGCGTCTCGGGGCGGGAGGTCCGCTGCGCCGCGTCCAGATCGGGAACGCGCTCAGCGCGTTCGGCAGCGGCTTCACGATGCCGTACATGTTCGTCTACGTGGACCAGGTGCGTGGCCTGGGCTCGCTGGCCGCCGGGATGGTCTTCACCGTCTTCGCGCTGGCCGCGCTCGCGGTGCTCCCGTTCACCGGCCGGGGCATCGACCGGTACGGGCCGCGCCCGGTGCTGCTGGTCGGTGCCGCGCTGGCGGCCGCCGGTGCCTTCGCGTTCGGTCACGCCACCGGTACGCCGGCGCTGCTGGTCTCCTCGTTCCTGTTCGGCGCCGGGGTGACGACCTGTCAGCCTGCCCTGGCCACGATGATCGTGCGCTGCTCCACCCGGGCCACCCGCTCGCGGGCGTTCGCGCTCCAGTTCACCCTGATCAACCTGGGGATGGGCATCGGCGCGCTGGTCGGCGGGCAGATCGTGGACGTCGCCGACCCGGCCAGCCTGACCCGGCTGTTCACCATCGAGGCGCTCACCTTCCTCGGCCTGGCCCTGGTCACCGGCACCGCCCGGATCCCGGCCGCCGCCCCCGTCCTGGTGTCCGCGACCGGCCCGACCGGGCTGCGCGCGCTGGTCGCCGACAAGGCGATGCTGCGGCTCTGCCTGCTCGCCGGGCTGATCTTCTTCACCTGCTACGGCCAGTTCGAGTCCGGTGTGGCGGCCTTCGCCACCGACACCGTCGGCACCGCGCCGTCCACCCTGGGCCTGGCCATCGGCGCCAACGCGCTGACCATCGTAGTGCTGCAGATGTTCATGGTGAAGCTCACCGAGCGCCGCCGCCGCACCACCGCGATGGCCGCCGCCGGACTGGTCTGGCTCGGCGCCTGGACGATGGCCCTGGTGGCCGGGCTGGTCCGCTCCGAGGCGCTGGTCGCCACCGTCGCGATCGTGGCCGTCTACGCCCTGTTCGGTGTCGGCGAGTCGCTGCTCGCGCCGACCCTCGGCCCGATCGTCGCGGACCTGGCCCCGGCCCGGCTGCTCGGCACCTACAACTCCGGCTACGCGCTGGTCAAGCAGATCGCCATCGCGGTCGGCCCGGCCGTCGGCGTGCTGCTGGTCGGCTCCGGCACCTGGCCGGTCTACCTCGCCGCGATGGCGGCCTGCACGCTGCTCATCACGGTCCTCGCGGTCCGCCTGCGGCGGCATCTGACGCCGGCTCAGGACAACGCGGGCCCGGCCGTCCCGGTGCTGGTACCGCACCGCGAGCTGGAGACGGCGGCCTGAGGCGCCCGGCGCGTAGTGCGTCGGGCGCAGGAGGTCTACGCTCGGAACTGCGCGAAGCGCGCCGGAGCGGCCCTGGAGAAGGGCGGACACCATGGCTGCCGCACTGCACTCCACCTTGCTGACCGACCTGCGGGCCGGATTCGCCGGAGAGGTCCTCGCGCCGGGAGACGGCGGGTACGACCAGGCGCGGGTGGTCTTCAACGCCATGATCGACCGCCACCCGCAGCTGATCGCCCAGTGCGAGAGCCCGGCGGACGTGGCGGCGGCGATCGCCTTCGGCCGGGAACAGGAGCTGGAGCTCGCGGTCCGGGCCGGCGGCCACGCGGTCTCGGGAGCCTCGGTCAACGACGGCCTGGTGGTCGACCTCCGGCGGATGAACTCCGTCGTGGTCGACCCGGAGGCCCGGGTGGCCCGGGTCGGCGGCGGCGCCCTCATGACCGACCTGGACCGCGCCACCCAGCCGTACGGCCTCGCCACCACCGGCGGCCGTGACTCCAGCACCGGCGTGGCCGGGCTCACCCTCGGCGGTGGCTCCGGCTGGCTGGAGCGGAAGTACGGACTGACCTGCGACAACCTGCTCTCGGTGCAGCTGGTGACCGCCGACGGCGAGCAGCTGACGGTGGACGAGGACCGGCACCCCGAACTCTTCTGGGCCCTGCACGGCGGGGGCGGCAACTTCGGAGTGGCCACCGAGTTCACCTTCCGGCTGCACCAGGTGCCGTCCGTCAGCATCGCCATGCTGCTCTGGCCCCCGGAGGCCGCGCCGACCGTGCTGCCGCACTACACGGACTTCATGGCGACCGCGCCCGAGGAGGTCGGCGGTGGTTTCGTCTACTTCACCGGCCCCCCGGAGGACTTCGTCCCGCCCGGCCTGGTCGGCCGGCTCGCGGCGGCCGTGCTGCTCACCTACACCGGTGGGGAGGCGGAGGCCCGCGAGGTGTTCCGGCCGATGCTGGGGTACGGGCACGCCGGCGGGATGATCGCCGAGCTCCCGTACGCGGAGCTCCAGTGCATGCTGGACGACCCGCCCGGCGAGCGGAACTACTGGTCGGCCGAGTACCTGGAGGAGTTCCCCGCCCCGGCCGCCGAGCGGTTCTGCGCCCGGGCCGCCGACATGGTCGTCCCCTCCGCCTCGATGCACGCGCTCTTCCCGATGGGCGGCGCGGCGGCCCGGGGTGAGGACTTCCCGGTGCCCTGGCGGGCCGCGCCCTGGGTGGTGCACCCCTTCGGCGTCTGGGCCGACCCGGCCGACGACGCCCGGGGCAGGCAGTGGGCGCACGACGTCTGCGCGGACCTCAAGCCCTGGTCGATCGGCGCCGTGTACCTGAACTTCATCGGCGACGAGGGCGCGGAGCGGGTCGCGGCCGGGCTGGGCACCGGCAACGCCCGGCGGCTGGCGGCGGTCAAGTCGGCGTACGACCCGGAGAACCTCTTCCACCTGAACCACAACATCGTCCCGGCCTGAGCCCCCGTCACCGTTAGGATTCCCGACAAAGGCCACAAAGCTGTCGGGCAATCAGGCGATGAATCGGCGAGGTCATGACGCAAGCGGTGATGGGCGGGACCGTCGTCGAGGAAGAGGTGCCGACCCGGCCCTGGGTGGTCCGGCGGGCCGACTGGCTGGGGCCGTTGGCGGTGGCGCTGTTCGCGGGGTTGCTGAGGTTCTGGGACCTCGCCCACCCGAACGCCTTCGTCTTCGACGAGACGTACTACCCGAAGGACGCCTGGTCGCTGCTCCGGCAGGGCTACGAGGGCGTCTGGCCCTCGAACGCCAACGAACAGGTCCTGGCCGTGCCGCAGCTGGTGCCGCTCGGCCCGGCGCCCGAGTTCGTGGCGCACCCGCCGGTCGGCAAGTGGGTGATCTCGCTGGGCGAGTGGGCGTACGGGCTGCACCCGTTCGGCTGGCGGGTGGTGGTCGCGCTGCTGGGCACCGTGACCGTGCTGATGCTGGCCAGGATCGGGCGGCGGCTGTTCGGCTCGACGCTGCTCGGTTGCGTGGCCGCGCTCCTGCTCGCGGTGGACGGACTGCACCTGGTGATGAGCCGGGTCGGGCTGCTCGACGGCGTGCTGATGTTCTTCGTGCTGGCCGCCTTCGGCTGCCTGCTGGTGGACCGGGACCACGCCCGGCGCCGGCTGTCCGCGGCGCGGGCGGAGGGCGGCCGGGCCGGTGACCGGGTCCGGCTCGGCCTGCGCCCCTGGCGCCTGGCGGCCGGACTGTTGCTCGGGCTGGCCTGCGGGACCAAGTGGAACGGCGTGCCGGTGCTGGCGGCCTTCGGGCTGCTGACCGTCCTGTGGGACCGGGCGGGCCGCCGCTGGGCCGGTGCGTACCGGCCGTGGCGGAGCATGCTGCGCCGGGACGCGCCGGGCGCCTTCCTCTCGCTGGTCGGCGTCGCGGCCGTGGTCTACCCGCTCACCTGGGCCGGCTGGTTCCTCACCCGCGGCGGCTACGACCGGCAGTGGGCCGACGGCCGGTCAGGGTGGCTGCCCGCGCCGGTGAGCAGCTGGTGGCATTACCAGTCGCAGATGTGGGACTTCAACACCGGCCTCAGTGACCCGCACACCTACCAGTCCGGCGCCTGGAGCTGGCTGGTCCAGGCCCGCCCGGTCAGCATGTACTGGCAGCAGGTGCCGACCGGGCAGCAGGGCTGCACCGCGCCGGGCGGCTGCGCCTCCCAGATCCTCGCGCTCGGTACGCCGCTGCTCTGGTGGACGGCCTGCTTCGCGCTGCTGTACGCGTTCTGGCGGTGGTTCTTCCGGCGGGACTGGCGCTCGGGCGCGGTGCTCTGCGCGGTGGCCGGGATCTACCTGCCGTGGTTCCGCTACCTGGACCGGACCACGTTCTCGTTCTACATGGTGGTGCTGGTGCCGTTCCTCTGTCTGGCGGTGGCCCAGATGCTGGGGGCGATGCTCGGGCCGCCCGGCTGCTCGGCGGAGCGGCGGCGGTGGGGTGCGGCGGGCGCCGGTCTGATCGTGCTGGCGATCGTCGGCTGCTTCGCGTTCTTCCAACCGCTGTACACGGCGGAGGTGATCCCGATGTCGTCCTGGCAGGACCGGATGTGGTTCACCACCTGGATCTGATGTCCGCCCGGCAGCTGCTGCCGGTCGGCCCCGGCCTGTGGGCGGCCACCGCGCTGCTGCTGGCGGCCGGGGCGGCGGTGGCCGGGTGGGGCCTGCTCGGGCACGGCCGGGCGGTGCTGCGGGCCGGGGTGCGGGCGGCCGTCCAGCTGGCGGTGGTGGCGCTGGTGATCGCCTGGGTGGTCGGGTCGATGTGGACCTCGGCGCTGTTCGTGCTGGTGATGTTCACGGTCGCGGTGCGGACGGCCGGGCGGCGGATGACGGCCGGTCCCGGCTGGTGGTGGGCGGCGGTGCCGATCGGCGTCGGAGTGTTGCCGGTGCTGGCCCTGCTGCTCGGCTCCCGGCTGCTGCCCTGGCAGGGCCTGTCGGTGATCCCGGTCGCGGGCATCCTGATCGGCGGTGCGCTGACTGCCACCTCGCTGGCCGGACGGCGGGCGCTGGACGAGCTGCGGCAGCGCCGGGGCGAGGTGGAGGCGGCGCTCGCGCTCGGTCTGGAGGACCGCGACGCCCGGCTGGAGATCTGCCGGACGGCCGCCGCCACCTCGCTGCTGCCGGCCCTCGACCAGACCAGGACGGTGGGCCTGGTCACCCTGCCCGGGGCGTTCGTCGGCATGCTGCTGGGCGGGGCGAGTCCGGTCGAGGCCGGGACGGTGCAGCTGTTCGTGCTGGTCGCGCTGCTGCTGGTGGAGGCGGTGGCGGTCGTCCTGGTGCTGGAGCTGGTCGGTCGCGGCGCGGTCGACGGGTAGACTCGGTGGCTGTTGAAGGGGAGTAGCCCTCCACCGGAGCGTCGACATACTGGCCTGCGCCTTGCGCGCGGGCCCGGTGCCCGGGACATCCGCAGGCTTGCGGGTGTCGGCGAGACCTTCGGCCGCAGTGCTGTGATCATTTACCAGTGCTGTCGGGCCGGAGTGTCCCCTGACGGGTCGTCACCGGCCGGGCAGCCCGTCCCGATGAAGGGCCCTCTCTCCGATGAGTCTGACCATTGCCGCGATCACCTTCGGCATCGTCTTCCTGGCCGAACTCCCCGACAAGACCGCACTCGCCAGCCTGGTGCTCGGCACCCGCTACAGGGCGAGCTACGTCTTCGCCGGGATCGCGGCCGCCTTCGCCCTCCAGGTCGGTCTGGCGCTGGCGGCCGGCAGCCTGCTGGCGCTGCTGCCGCAGCGCTGGGTGGAGGGGGTCACCGGCGTGCTGTTCCTGGCGGGCGCGGTGATGCTGCTCTGGCCCAAGGGTGACGAGGAGGAGGGCGGCGAGGCCAAGCAGCCGTCCTCGGACACCTTCTGGAAGGTCGCGGGCGCCAGCTTCCTGGTGGTGGCGGTGGCCGAGTTCGGCGACCTGACCCAGATCATGACGGCCAACCTGGCGGCAAAGTACGCCGACCCGGTCTCGGTCGGCCTCGGCGCCTGGCTGGCGCTCTGCGCGGTGAGCGGGATCGCGATCCTGGGCGGCCAGAAGCTGCTGCAGTACGTGCCGATGAAGGTGATCGTGCGGGTGGCGGCCGGGATCATGCTGCTGATGGCGGCCTTCAGCCTGTTCAAGGCGATCACCGGCTGACCGGCGTCGGTCGGTCGAGGGTCCGGCCGACCGGGGTCAGTCGGTCACCGCCTCCAGGGCCTCCCGGGTGACCGGTCCGTAGACGCCGCGCGGTTCCTCGCGGGAGGAGATGCCGTAGTAGGTCTGGAAGTCGCTGACGGCGCTCTCGGTCTTCGTGTCGAAGGTGCCGGTGATCAGCGACTTCTTGTACTGCCAGGACAGGACCGCCACCAGGCGGCGCTGCATGTCCTTGACGTCCTCGCCCTGGGAGTTGAGGGCGAGGGTCCGCGGTCCGGTCGGCGTGGGGGAGGCGGAGGTCGGGGTGGGGGTGGGCGTGGGTGTCGGTGTGGGCGGTGCGGTCGACGGTGCCGTGGGGGTGGGCAGCGCGGAGGTGGCCGAGGGGCTGGGCTTCGGCTTGGCGCTGCTGCGGCTCGCGGACGGGGAGGGGCTGTCCGACGGGGTCGGCGACTGGACGACGGCCACCGCCGGGGGCGACACGGTGGGCTGGTAGCTGCTGACCGGGACGGGCAGCGCCCGGTCGTGGTCCACCTTGTCGTCGGCGGGTGAGAGCACCAGGGCCAGACCCGCGCCGAGGGCGGCGACGCCGACCCCGGCCGCGACGATGACGGTCCGTCGGCGGCCGGCCGAGACCTGCTCCTGGACCCGCCGTTCGGCCCGGCCGCCGGGCGCCGGTTCACCCGGGGCGGGGCGGAAGCCGAAGACGCCGAGGTCCGGCGTCGGGGCCGGCTCGGGGGTCCACTGGGGCGGGGTCGGCACCAGTTGCAGGTCGGGTACGGCCGGCGGCTGCGGTGGCACGGCGGGCAGACCGGTCGGCGGGACGGGTGGCATCAGCTGGGTGGCGAAGGCGTCCGGCGGCACCACCTGGGTGGCGAACGGGTCGTCCACCGTCGACGGGCCTCCGACGTACGGCCGGACCAGCTCGGGAGAGTCGATCGGCGGCAGGACGGCGGTGGCCTCCGGGGAGGCACAGGAGGGACAGCCGTCACCTCCGACGGTCCCGCAGACGGGGCAGCGTGCTCCCGACATGGGCCGGTCCTCCTCGGTGACGGTGACGAATGGGACCTGATTATGCAGCAGGTTCCGGTGGTGAAACAGGCGCCCGGTGGGGCTTGTCCGGATTGGTGGTGATACCGGACATGTGAAGGATCGATGATCCCCAGGCGTACGGATGGCGCAAGCAGCTGACGGCATATCGGACATAACTGACTTATGGTGAGACTGAACGATCATCAGTCCGGGTGCCGCGCAGGCCCCGTCGTCCCACCGAGGAGCAGGAATGGCGGAGGCCACCGCGCCGGAGGGTGTCGAGGACGAGCAGCGCCCCGAGGTGACGGTCCACAGGCTCTGGGTACCGATCGGCGCACTGCTGCTGGCCATGCTGCTGGCCGCGCTCGATCAGACCATCGTCTCCACCGCGCTGCCCACCATCGTGAGCGACCTCGGCGGCCTGGAGCACCTCTCCTGGGTGGTCACGGCGTACCTGCTGGCCTCCACGGCGGCCACCCCCCTCTGGGGCAAGCTCGGCGACATGTACGGCCGCAAGCGGCTGTTCCAGACCTCCATCGTGATCTTCCTGATCGGCTCCGCGCTCTGCGGACTCTCGCAGAACATGGGGGAGTTGATCGCCTTCCGGGCTCTCCAGGGCCTCGGCGGCGGTGGCCTGATGGTGCTGTCGCAGGCGATCGTCGGCGATCTGGTGGCGCCCCGGGAACGGGGCAAGTACCAGGGTCTGTTCGGCGCCGTCTTCGGGGTCACCAGCGTGCTCGGGCCGCTGCTCGGCGGCGTCTTCGTGGACAACCTGAGCTGGCGGTGGGTGTTCTACGTCAACCTGCCGATCGGGATCGTCGCGCTGCTGGTGATCGCGGCGGTGCTGCACGGCAGCGAGGTCAGGCGCGAGCACACCATCGACTACCTCGGCACCTTCCTGATCGCCTCGGTCGCCACCTGCCTGGTGCTGATGACCTCGCTCGGCGGGGTGACCTGGCCGTGGGGCTCCTGGAAGATCATCGGGCTCGGGGTGCTGGGCCTGGTCCTGCTGGGGTTCTTCGTCGCGGTGGAGCGCCGGGCGGTCGAACCGGTGCTGCCGCTCAAGCTGTTCCGCTCCCGCACCTTCAGCCTGGTCGCGGTGATCTCCTTCGTGGTCGGCTTCGCGATGTTCGGCGCGCTGACCTACCTGCCGACCTTCCTCCAGGTGGTCATGCAGGTCTCGCCGACCATGTCCGGCATCCACATGCTGCCCATGGTGCTCGGCATGCTGTTGACCTCCATCGGCTCCGGCCAGATCGTCGCCAGGACCGGCCACTACCGGGTCTTCCCGATCGCGGGCACCGCTGTGACCACCGTCGGCCTGCTGCTGCTCTCCCGGTTGACCGAGCACAGCTCCACCACCGAGATGAGCCTGTACTTCCTGGTCTTCGGGCTCGGGCTCGGCCTGGTGATGCAGGTGCTGGTGCTGATCGTGCAGAACTCGGTCGGGTACCAGGACCTCGGGGTGGCCACCGCCGGGGTCACCTTCTTCCGTTCGATCGGCGCCGCCTTCGGCGTCTCGATCTTCGGTACCGTCTTCGCCCGCGGCCTGAACCGCCGGCTCGCCGAGGACCTGGCGGGGACTCAGCTCCCGCCCGGCTTCCGGCCCGACAGCATCGCCCAGGACCCCCGGTCGATCGGCACCCTGCCCGCCTCCGCGCAGGCCGGGATCTACCACGCGTACGCGGAGTCGATCACCCAGGTGTTCCTGTACGCGGTGCCGATCGTGCTGGTCGCCTTCGTGCTCTCGCTCTTCCTGCGCGAGCAGCCGCTGCGCTCGACCGTCACCGCCCCCGACCTCAGTGAGTCGATCGGCCTCAACCCGGTGCAGCGCTCCTCGCTGGACGAGATCGCCCGCGCGCTCGCGGTGCTCGGCACCCGGGACGCCCGCCGCGACCTGTTCCGCCGGATCACCGCCGAGGCCGGGCTCGACCTGCTGCCCGCCTCCAGCTGGCTGATCCTGCAGATGCAGCGGCACGGTTCGGCGGCCCCCGCCGAACTGGCCGAGCACCGGGTGGTCCCGATCGCCGTGATCGAGGAGGCCACCCGGGAGGTCGAGGGCCGGGGGCTGGCCGTCCGCGACGGCCTGCGGCTGCGGCTCACCGAACCGGGCCGGGCGGTGGCCGTCCGGCTGGTCGCCGCCCGCCGGGCCCAACTCGCCCAACTGCTCGGCGACTACGACGAGCAGCAGTACGGCGAACTGGCCGACCTGCTCACCCGCCTCAGCTCCCAGCTGGGCGGTGCCCGCCCCGACCGCAGCGGCCCGGAGGACCGCCAGATCGGGGAGGGGCGGACGTACTGACCGCCACCGGCCGGTTCAGGGCAGATCGATCGAGCGGTACTCGTCCAGCACGGCGAAGCCGGTGGCGTCGTACAGCCTCATCGCGACCTCGTTGCCGCCGAAGACGTTGAACATCATCGCCTCGTCACCGCCCTGCCGGGTGGCCCACTCGCCGACCGCCATCGCGGCCCGGCCGTAGCCCTTGCCGCGGTGCTCCGGGTGGACCTCCAGGGAGAAGCCGAAGGTGACGCCGGGCAGGAAGCCGTGGTTCACCCAGCCGGTGCCGATCACCTCGCCGCCGGCCTCCATCGCGTAGAAGGCGTGCCCCGGGGTCAGGTAGCCCTGCGGGAGGTAGCGCTCGAAGTCCCGGTCGGACTTCTGTCGGGCCTGCTCCGGGGTCAGCGCCCCGGCCCGGACGATGTCGGCGACGTACGCGGCGGTCTCGCCGGCGTACCAGGCCGGGTACTCCTGCTCGGTCAGTCGGCGGACCGCCAGGCCGGGCGGCAGGCCGGGCTGCTCGGCAGCGAGCCGCATCCGGTTCTGGCCGCGGACGGGGTAGTCGGCGAACTGCCCCGGGCCGCCGACGAGCCGGACCTCCACCTGCCGGGCGCCCTGGTCGGCACACCACTGCTCGGCCCACGCCCGGCCGTCCGGCACGGTCAGGTCGTGGATCCGGCCCACGCTGGTCCCGTTGTCGGCGGTCACCCCGACCGCGATCCACCCGGTGCCGTCGGTGGCCACCGTCCACTCCTCGACGCCCTTCAGGGCCCGCTCCAGCAGCGCCCGGGCCAGCGGCTCGGAGCATCCTGCGGCCCGGTACGCCGTGAGGATGCGCTGCTCGAAGCCGCTCTGCCAGTCGCTCCGGTCGGTCACCACTGCTATTTCGCTCATCCGGTCACCGTAGGCGGGACGAGCCGCTGGACGCGCGGCGTTTTTGCGGCATGCTCATCGGCCGCGCCGGGTTCGCGACGTGCGCGTGGATCTCTCCCCGTCCAGGCGGAACGGGAACCGTACTCGGGATGTAGGAGACTGCTGACACGTGATCAGCTCAGGTCGGCCCCTCGGGGCGGCCGTGGAACGTCAGAGGTGTCAGATGGCCAGCGTGGTGAAGATCAACGTGTTGACGGTGCCCACCGAGATGCGGGAGACCCTGGAGCAGCGGTTCGCCTCCCGGGCGGGCTCGGTCGAGGGGCAGGACGGCTTCGAGTGGTTCGAGCTGCTCCGGCCGGTCGAGGGGACGGACCAGTACCTGGTCTACACCCGGTGGGCCAGCGAGGAGCACTTCAAGGCGTGGATGGAGGGGCCGATGCAGGCGGCCCACCGTCAGGGACCGCCGAGCGCCGAGGGTGGGCAGCCGAAGCCCGCTGCGTCCGGCTCCACGCTGTGGTCCTTCGAGGTGGTGCAGTCCACCGGCCCGAAGCAGGGCTGAGCCGGCTCCCGGGCGTCCTCGAAGCCGACCGGGGCGTCGAAGGCCGCGCGGCGGACCGAGCGGCGCAGGGCGCGCAGGATCGGGCCGCCGACGGTGAGGCAGAGGACGGCGGTCAGCACGGCCCGGGGGAGGTCCCAGCCGAGCGAGGTGGCCAGGCAGTAGGCCAGGAAGTGGGCCAGGTTGGTGCCGAGACCGGCGGCGGAGTCGAAGGAGAGCGCCGGGGGCAGGCCGACGCCCAGGTAGGGCCAGAACTGGAGGTTCATCACGGTGCCGTACGCGACCGCGGCGAGGGCGCCGTAGCCGGCCAGCAGCAGGAGCTCGGCCCGGCCACGCACCCGGGCCGGGCCCGGCAGCAGACCGGCGCCGAGGCACACCCAGCCCATGCCGAGCATCTGGAACGGCAGCCAGGGCCCGACCCCGCCGGTCAGCAGGGCGGAGGCGAACATGGTGACCGAGCCGAGCACGAAGCCGAAGCCGGGGCCGAGCACCCGCCCGGCGAGCACCATCAGGAAGAACATCGGCTCCAGACCGGCCGTCCCGGCACCGAGCGGGCGCAGCGCCGCCCCGGCGGCGGCCAGGACGCCGAGCAGCGCCACCGACTTGGCGTCCAGACCGGCGCCGCCGCCCGAACGGCCCTCGGAGATCTGGGCGATGACCACGGCGAGCAGCAGCGGCATCAGCAGCGCGAAAAGCCACGGTGCGTCGGTGGAGTGCCCGGCCAGCGTTGAGGACGGGTCGGCGAGCAGCGGCCAGCCGAAGGCGACCGCGCCGATCGCGGTGATCACCAGCAGCATGGCGATCGACCGCCGGCCGAGCGGCACGGGGCGGGTCAGCGGCTTCCCGCCGTCGCCCTTCATGCGGAGCCCCGGAGCGCGGCCTCGACCTGGGAGACCGTCAGCCACGGCAGCGGGGCGAGCACCTTGGCCACCTGCGGCGCGAACACCGGGGAGGAGACCACCACTTCGGCACTCGGCCCGTCCGCGACGATCTCACCGTCGGCCAGGATCACGGTCCGGTGGGTGAGTTCGGCGGCCAGCTCGACGTCGTGGGTGGCGAGCAGGACGGCATGGCCCTCGGTGGCCAACTCGCGCAGGACGACCACAAGTCGGGCCTTGGCGGCGTAGTCCAGGCCCCGGGTCGGTTCGTCCAGCAGGATCAGGTCAGGGCGGGCGGTGAGCACCACGGCCAGGGCCAGGGTGAGGCGTTGGCCCTCGGAGAGGTCGCGCGGGTGCAGCGCGTCGTCGATGCCGGGCAGCAGGCGGGCCACCAGGGCGCGGCAACTGCCGGGCGGTGCACCGGAGTCGCGGTCCGCGCCCGCGCACTCGGCGGTCACCGTCTCGGCGTACAGCAGGTCGCGCGGCTCCTGCGGGACCAGGCCGGCCCGGCGGATCAGCTCCTTCGGCCTGGACCGGTGCGGGGTCAGTCCGGCGACCGCGAGCGTGCCGGAGTCCGGTCCGTACAGGCCGGCCAGGGCGCCGAGCAGGGTGGACTTGCCGGCGCCGTTACGGCCCATCAAGGCGGTGATCTCGCCCGGGCGGAGAACGAGTTCGACCCCGCGCAGCACGGGGTTCGGGCCGCGCCGCAGGGTCAGGCGGGAGACCACCGCGACAGGTTCGGTGGTGACCGGGGGGACGACGGGCGGGGTCCGGCCGTCCAGCGCGGCCCGCAGCGGGGCGGCCCGGCGGCGGGCGTCCCGGACCGACAGCGGCAGCGGCGACCAGCCGGCCGCCCGGCCGAGCCCGACCACCGGCGGGTGGACCGGGGAGAGCGCCATAAGTTCGGCGGGGTCGCCGAACCGGGCCGGACCGTCGGGCGTGAGCAGCAGGACCTGGTCGGCGTACTGGACCACCCGCTCCAGCCGGTGCTCGGTCATCAGGACGGTGGTGCCGAGGTCGTGCACCAGTCGCTGCAACACCGCCAGTACCTCCTCGGCGGCGCCGGGGTCGAGGGCGGAGGTGGGCTCGTCCAGGACCAGCACCTTGGGGTGGCTGGTGAGCACCGAGCCGATGGCGACCCGCTGTTGTTGGCCGCCGGAGAGGGTGGAGAGTGCCCGGTCGCGCAGCTCGGCCAGCCCGAGCAGGTCGAGGGTGTCCTCGACCCGACGGCGCATCACCTCCGGGGCGACGCCCAGCGACTCCATGCCGTAGGCGAGTTCGTCCTCGACGGTGTCGGTGACGAAGTGCGCGACCGGGTCCTGGCCCACCATGCCGACCAGGTCGGCGAGTTCGCGCGGGCGGTGCTCCCGGGTGTCCCGGCCGTCGACGGTCACCCGGCCGTGCAGGACGCCGCCGGTGAAGTGCGGCACCAGACCGTTGACCGCGCCGAGCAGGGTGGACTTGCCGACCCCGGACGGGCCGACCACCAGGCAGAGTTCACCCTCGGGGACGGTCAGGTCGAGGCCGCCGAGCACGGGCGCGGCGGCATCGTGGTACTGGACCGAGACCTGCTCGAAGACGATCATGGACGCTCTCCGGGACGGGGCGGGGCGGGGGCGACGAAGGCGGGCAGCAGGCCGAGCAGTACGGCGAGTGCGGGCAGCAGCGGGAGGCCGGGCGCGGTGGGCGGTACGACCGGTGGGTCGAAGGCGCCCGGGTCGCGGCCGGAGAGCCAGATCAGCAGGGCCGCGACGGCCAGGCCCGAGCCCGCCACCAGCCACTCCCGCCAGGTCCAGGGGTCGGGCCGGTAGCGCGTCCTGACGGAGCGTCGGCCGCCGAGCAGTAGCCCGGCCGCAAGCGCGGCCAGGCCGGCGAACAGGACGGGCAGCGCCCAGCGGACGGTGCCTGCGGTGAGCAGTCCGTAGCAGGCCACGCAGACCGCGAGCAGGCCGGTCAGGGTCAGTGCGCCGATCGAGCGGGCGATCCGGCGCGGGACGGCGGCGGTCCGGCCGAAGCCCCGGCTGTCCATGGTGGCGGCCAGGCTGACGGAGCGTTCGAGGGCCGACTCGAGCACCGGCAGGCCGACGCCGAGCAGCGAGCGCAGGCCCCGGTCGGAGCGGCCGCGGAGCCGGCGGGCGGACCGGATCCGCTGCACGTCCCCCACCAGGTTGGGGGTGAAGGTGAGCGCCACCACGGCGGCCACCCCGGCTTCGTACAGCGCGCCGGGCAGGGCGCGCAGCAGGCGGGCCGGGTTGGCCAGCGCGTTGGCGGCGCCGACGCAGATCAGCAGGGTGGCCAGCCGCAGGCTCTGGTAGAGCGAGTACAGCAGCCCCTCCAGGGTGACGGCGCCGCCGATCCGTACGCCCTGCGCCCAGTCCGGCAGCGGGAGTTGGGGCAGCGTGAGGAGGACGTGGGTGCCGCCGACGCCGGAGCCGAGGAAGACCGTGAAGAGCAGCCGGACGCCGAGCACCGCCAGCGCCAGCCGGACGAAGGCGGCGTAGGAGCGGGCCCAGGGTTCGGTGCTGCGGCGGGCCGCGACCACGTAGCCGGAGACCGCCACGATCAGCAGGAGCAGCAGCGGGTTGGTGGTGCGGGAGGCAGCCGCGCCGAGCCCGATCGCCCAGAGCCACCACGCGCCGGGGTGCAGGTGGCGCGGGCCGATCGCGGCGCGGGTCGAGCGGACGGGGCGGGGCTGCCGGGTGCGGTTGGGCAGGGGCACGGGTGACACCTCAGGAGTCGCGGCGGCGCCGGGCCTGCCGGACCGCGGCGGCCGCGAGTACGGCGACCAGGGCACCGCCCGCCACCAGGCCGACCGACGGGCCCGAACTCTCGGCCTTCCCGGTGGAGTCGGCCAGGGATCCGACGGTGTCGCCGCAGCCGCTGTGGGGGTAGCCGACGATGGCGCACAGGATGCCCGCCGTGTCGTAGCGCAGCGGCGGGGCGACAGCGGCCAGCACCTCGGCCGAGCTGGCGGCGGCGGGGACCGCCGCGCAGACCGTCCGGCCGTCCGGCGGGGTCGCGCCGGCCGGGGCGTCGGCGGCGGTGCCGAAGTCGAGGACGACGGCGATCCGCTTCCGGCCCGGCTGGGCCGGGGTGGCGGCACAGACCGCCCCGAAGTCACCGGCGGCGGTGGGCCGGGCGGCGTCCTTGCCGCCGTCGGGGCTGACGGCGAACCGCCAGCCGTCCACCGCGCCGTCCGGCGGGACGTACACCGCCGGGCCCTGCTGCTGGTACGCCCACGCGCTGCCGGACCACTTCCAGAACGACCAGTACCGGTAGCCGGTGGCGTGCGCGGGCGCGGCGACCAGGAACGGCAGCAGCAGCGCCAGGACGGCGGCGACGGCCGGGGCCGCCACCGCCGCGCGGGGGTGAGGGGAGGTCACTTCCGGTCGTCGCCGTCGGACTTGGCGGGGCTGCCGCCGGCCGGGGTGCCGACGGCGGGGTTGCCGGTCGGGGTGCCGGTGGTGTGGGTGCCGCGCTTCCGCTGGAGGCTGAGCAGCAGACCGCCGCCGATGCCGATCAGCAGGCCGATGCCGACCAGCCAGACCGGGGAGACGCCGCTGTCGTCGTCGGCGTCGGCGAGGCCGGAGCCGGGCGCCTCGGAGGTGGCCGCCGGGACGGACTTCGGCGCGGGGCCCGCGTCCACCAGAAGCTGGACCACGTTGGTGCCACCGAAGTCGTGCGGGTCGAGCTGGGCGGCCTGAGCCGTCAGCAGCAGCAACGCGGCGGCCGACGCGTCGGTGCCCGAGGTGCCCTTGGCGGCCCAGTCGTAGCCGTTGCCGGCCAGCCAGTCGGCGGCCTGGGTGGCCTGCTGGGGGTGGCCGGACTGAACGAGGCCGAGCACGGTCCAGGCGGTGGCCGCGTAGTCGGGGGTGGCGGTGGCACCGGGCATGGTCTGCATCAGGTGCTGCCCGTTGGCGCCCAGCTGGCCGACCAGGTACGCACCGGCCGCCTCGCCGGAGTCGGCGTGCGGCACGGCGGCCGGGGCGGTGGCGCAGTCCAGCGGCTTGGGCGCGGCGTCCACCCGGTTGGTGTTGCCGACCGGCAGCCTGCCGCCGGCGGCGGCCAGCAGGGCCTGGGCGCTCGCCAGGTCGTTGGCCTTGAGCGTGCCGTCCGGAGCCGGCTGGTAGGCGAAGGCGCCGCGCTGTCCGGCGGGCACCGTGCAGCCGAGCTGGAACAGGGCCAGGCCGTCGTACCCGTTCTTGCCGCCCTTCGTGACGGCGGCCGGGTCGAGACCGGTGGCGAGCAGCGCGTTGACGGCCAGTCCGGTGGAGTTGGCGTCGCCCGGGGTCCCGGGGTTGAGGGACCAGCTGCCGTCCGCGTTCTGAACGGTCTTCAGCCAGTCGGTGCCCCGGGTCACCGCGTCCTGGTGGCCGCCGAGCAGCTTGAGCGCCTGGACCGCCAGCGCGGTGGCGTTGCTGTCCTCGGCCTTGGTGTCGCAGGCCACCGAGGTGTCGGCGCGGAACGGGCTCCAGCCGCCGTCCGCGCACTGCTGGCCGGTCAGCCAGGCGACGGCCGCGTCGGACGGGACGACCTTCGCGGCGCCGAGCGCGGTGAGGGCCAGCGACTGCCGCCAGACGCCGTCGTACGTCGGGTCGCCTTTGCCGTAGAGCGCGGCCGGGGCCGCGGCGGGGGAGGGGGTGTCCGCGAGGGCGGGAGCGGCGGCGCCGGTCAGCAGGGCGGCGGCGGCCAGCGCGACGGCGCCCGTGCGGGCGGTGGTGAGCATGAGGGTCGACGTGCCTTTCGATGAGCGGAGCAGCGGCCCGAGCAGTGCCGAGTCGCGCCGGGGACCTGCGCCAAAGACTCTAACCGGCCTTGGTGCGGGCCACTGGAACCCGTACCAGTTCGGCTGCGCGGTCGTCAGAGGACGAGCAGCCGGGCCGCGGTGTGCAGGTCGCCGCGCACCTCGCCGAGCGAGGCGCGGCCGGAGAGCCAGGCGAGCAGGGTGGCGTGCCAGGTGTGCGCGATCACCCGAAGTGCGGCCTGCTGGCTCGGCGAGGGGGTCGGGCCGAGCTGAGCGGCGTCCAGCACGATCGCCGAGGTGACGGCCGCGACGGCGTCCACCTCGGCGCCCACCGAGCGGTCGGCGAAGGAGAGCGCCCGGACCATCGCCTCGGCCAGCCGGGGTTCGCGCTGGAGCGCGTGGAACGCCTGGGTCAGCGTCTCGGCCACCCGTCCGGCCGGGTCGTCACCGGTCGGCGGGTGGCGGCGGACCTGCTCGTGCAGGTGCTGGAGCTGCTCCTGCATCACCGCGACCAGCAGGTGCACCTTGGACGGGAAGTAGCGGTACAGGGTGCCGAGCGCGACCTCCGCGGACTCCGCCACCTCGCGCATCTGGACCGCCTCGTAACCGCCCCTGGCCGCCAGCACGGTGGCGGCCCGCAGGATCCGGCGGCGTCGTTCGGCCTGCCGCGGGGTGAGCCCGGCTCCGAGGGCGGCGGTGGTGGTCAAGGGGGCTCCCTGAGCGCGCGCGGGGGTGACCGGATCGGGGTGATTCAACCACGGGCCGGGAGGTGAGGACACGTCAGCAGCCGGGTGGTCCGAGAGTTATGTCACAGTGAACGCCGGGTGAGCGGACTTCCCGGACGGGTCAGAATGGAGGCCTCCGGTACTGCCGTACTCGTCAGTAGCATTCCCCGGGGGCGAACTGCCGCCCGCGGGCGCGGGCCGGTATCTTCAAGGTCTCTCATTGTTCGATCCGCCCAATGACGAGCTCCACCATCATGAAACGTGATCTACTTCCCCGCCGCCGCGCAGGCCGGGGAGTAGGGGACAGGAGCCCCGGATGACCGCGCTGCCGCCGCGACCGCTGCGGATCGCCCTGCTGTCCTACCGGGGCGACCCGTACTGCGGCGGCCAGGGCGTCTACGTCCGGCACCTGTCCCGGGAGCTGGCCAGGCTCGGGCACCACGTGGACGTGGTCGGGGCCCAGCCCTTCCCGGTGCTCGACCCGGTCGAGGGGCCCGGCAGTGTCCGGCTGGTGGAGCTGCCCAGCCTGGACCTGTACCGCGCCGACGACCCGTTCCGCACCCCGGCGCTGGCCGAGTACCGCAGCCTGGTGGACGTGCTGGAGGTGGCCGGGATGTGGACCGGCGGCTTCCCCGAGCCGCTCACCTTCTCGCTCCGCGCCCGGCAGTACCTGGCCGCGCACAAGGGCCGGTACGACGTGGTGCACGACAACCAGACCCTCGGCTACGGCCTGCTCGGCCTGGAGCGGCACGGCTTCCCGCTGGTCACCACCGTGCACCACCCGATCACCGTGGACCGTCGGCTGGAGCTGGCCGCCGCGCCGACCCGGCTGAGGCGGCTCTCGCTGCGCCGCTGGTACGGCTTCACCCGGATGCAGCGCCGGGTGGCCGCCCGCCTGGAGCACGTGATCACCGTCTCGGAGAGCTCGAAGGGCGAGATCGCCGAGCAGCTCGGCACCCCGCCCGGCAACATCGCGGTGGTCCCGATCGGCGCCGACACCCGGCTCTGGTCCCCGTCGCCCGAGATCACCCGGGTGCCCGGACGGATCGTCACCACCTCCAGTGCGGATGTCCCGCTCAAGGGGCTGGTCCACCTGGTGGAGGCGCTGGCCAAGCTGCGCACCGAGCGGGACGCGCACCTGGTGGTGGTCGGTAAGCCGCAGCGCGACGAGGGCCCGGTGGCCGAGGCGGTCCGCCGGTTCGGCCTGGAGCGGCAGATCGAGTTCCGTACCGGGCTGACCGACCAGGAGCTGGTCGACCTGTACCGCTCGGCCGAGGTGGCCTGCGTCCCCTCGCTGTACGAGGGCTTCTCGCTGCCCGCCGCCGAGGCGATGGCCACCGGCACGCCGCTGGTCGCCACCACCGGCGGCGCGATCCCCGAGGTGGCCGGGCCCGACGGCGAGACCTGCCTGGCGGTGCCGCCCGGCGACGCCGGTGCGCTGGCCGCCGCGCTCGGCCGGCTGCTGGACGACCCGGAGCAGCGGGCCGCGCTCGGCGCGGCCGGACGGGAGCGGGTGCTCGCCCGGTTCACCTGGCAGCGGGCCGCCGAACTCACCGCCGACCGCTACCGGGCGGCGATCGCCACCGGTGCCGGACAGCGGGCCAGGGCCGGAGCGGGCTGGCGCTACGTCGCCTGACGGGTCGTCCCGCCGATCACCTTTTTTGCCGAGTACCAACGAATGGGAGCCCCGCAGTGCTGACCGTCGATTTCTCCCGCTTCCCGCTCGCCCCAGGCGACCGGGTGCTCGACCTGGGCTGTGGCGGGGGCCGGCACGCCTTCGAGGCCTACCGGCGCGGCGCGAACGTGGTCGCCCTGGACCGGAACGGCGAGGAGATCGCCGAGGTCCGCCGGTGGTTCGCGGCCATGGAGCAGGCCGGGGAGGCGCCGGCCGGTGCCTCGGCGGTGGCGATGGAGGGCGACGCGCTCAACCTGCCGTTCGACGACGACACCTTCGACAAGATCATCATCTCTGAGGTGATGGAGCACATCCCGGACGACAAGGGCGTGCTGGCCGAGATGGTCCGGGTGCTCAAGCCGGGCGGCCTGCTGGCCGTCACCGTGCCGCGCTACCTGCCGGAGAAGATCTGCTGGGCGCTCTCCGACGAGTACCACGAGGTCGAGGGCGGCCACATCCGGATCTACAAGGGCGACGAACTGGTCGAGCGGGTCCGCGAGGCAGGGCTCGAACCGTACGGCGAGCACCACGCGCACGCGCTGCACTCGCCGTTCTGGTGGATCAAGTGCGCCGTCGGCGTCAACAACGACAAGGCGCTGCCGGTCCGGGCCTACCACCAGCTGCTGGTCTGGGACATCGTCGGCACCCCCGTGATCTCGAAGATCACCAAGGCCGCCGAGAAGGCGCTCAACCCGGTGCTCGGCAAGAGCTTCGTGGTGTACGCCAGCAAGCCCCGGCGGGCCGGCGCGTGACGGCCGCGATCCCCGAGGCGCTGCTGCTGGACGGGGTGCTGGACGCCCGGCAGGCGGCCGACACGGTGCGTTCGATCCTGGCCGACCAGCAGCCCGACGGCGCCATCCCGTGGTTCGGCGGCGGCCACCTCGACCCGTGGGACCACACCGAGGCCGCGATGGCCCTGGACACGGCGGGCGAGCACGCGGCCGCCGAGGCGGCGTACCGCTGGCTGGCGGGCCGTCAGAACCCGGACGGCTCCTGGTACGCCGCGTACGTGGACGGCGAGGTCACCAACCGCGCCAAGGAGACCAACTTCTGCGCGTACCTGGCGGTCGGTGTCTGGCACCACCACCTCTCCGCGGGCGACGACGCCTTCCTGGACTGGATCTGGCCGACCGTCCGCCGGGCGCTGGACTTCACGGTCGGGCTGCGGCTGCCCGGCGGGCCGATCGCCTGGCGGCAGGACGAGGACGGCAGTGCGCCGCAGGAGGCGCTGCTGACCGGCTCCTCCAGCATCCTGCACGCGCTGCGGTGCGGGCTCGCCATCGCGGAGTACCTCGAAGAGCCGCAGCCCGACTGGGAGTTGGCGGCCGGCCGGCTCCGGCACGCGATCACCCACCACCCGGAGCGGTTCCTCGACAAGGACCGCTACTCGATGGACTGGTACTACCCCGTCCTCGGCACCGCGCTGCGCGGCCCCGAGGCGGTGGCCAGGATCGAACGGGACTGGGAGCGCTTCGTGGTGCCGGGCCTCGGCGTGCGCTGCGTCAGCGACCGGCCCTGGGTGACCGGCGGCGAGAGCGCAGAACTGGCGCTGGCGCTCTGGGCGGTGGGCCAGTCCGACCGCGCGGTGGAGATCCTCCGCTGGATCCAGCACCTGCGCCACCAGGACGGCTCGTACTGGACCGGGTACGTCTTCGAGGACGACGCGATCTGGCCGGAGGAGCGCACCACCTGGACGGCCGGGGCACTGCTGCTCGCGGTGGCGGCGCTGGGCGGCGACCACGCGACGGTGTCGGTCTTCGGCGGGGAGCAGCTGCCGGCCGGACTGGTCGTCGGCGACTGCTGCTGAGACGGCTGCTGCTGGGACGGCTGCCGCTGAGCCCGTGAACGAAGGAGGGGCCCGGGGGACGTCACGTCCCCCCGGGCCCCTCTCTCAGGTTGTCCGGTCGGCTCAGCCGCGCTGGATGCCCGAGGCGTCGTTCAGCAGGCCGTGCGAGCCGTCCTGGAGCTGGGCGACCAGCGAGTTGCCGCGCTGCTCGATCGCCAGGTACCAGGTGCCGGGGACCAGTTCGCCGACCGGCGGGCCGGCCGGGTTGTCCTTCGGCGCGAGCTGACGCGGCGCCGGGACGGCGAACCAGAACGGCGCGAAGTCCGCGGCCGGGGCGGGCGTCGTGACGGCGGCCTGCACCTGGGTCGGGTCCTGGTGCGCGGGGGCGGGCTGGCCGGTGGCCTGACCCGGCGTCGGGTAGCCGTAACCGTGCTGCTGCTCCGGCGGGGTGCCGTAGCCGGGCAGACCGCCCTGGCCGGGCTGACCCTGCGCCAGACCCTGGTCGGCCGGGTAGCCGTACTGGCCGGGCTGGAAGCCACCGGCCGGGGCGCCGGCGTACGGGGCCTGGGTGACCGGGGGCTTGTCGGTCAGCAGCGGGGCCTGGAGCGCGGGCACCAGCGGGCCGCCCGCGGCGGCACCGGCCAGCACCAGCATGGCGAGCACACCGAGCCAGGCACCGAAACCGTGGCTGACACCGCCGCCGCCCAGCGCCCAGAGGGCGGACCAGAGGCCGGCGAAGGCCAGCGCGATGCCCCACTGGTCGAGGCGCAGACCGAGCACCTGGCGCCCTGCGACGGCCTCACCCTGGAAGCGCTGCACCAGGATCAGCGCCGCGGCGATGATGCCGAGCAGGAAGACCGAGGGCAGGATCGGGAAGAGCGTGGCGGACCAGGCGTTCTGCGTGGTGGAGGCGCAGGACTTCAGACCTCCGCAGTAGTCGAAGGAGAAGTACGGCAGGAAGGAAGAGATGAACAGCAGGACGGCCGCACCTGCGACGGCGGCGTCTCCCCTGGTGAGAGCGCGCAGATTCACTAACGTTCCCCTCGTCGGTGTATGTCGTGGACGGCGGTGTGGATCGGACGGTGCAAAAGCCTAGGCCCAAGCCGTTCGGAAGTGCACGGCGGGATCCTGAAACGGCGGGTGTCGTGGCAAAATCACCCGCCACCGGCCCCCGTCAGTTCGCGGATGTGGTGAGGTAGGCGGTCAGCGCGTCGGCGATGCCCTGGGCCGCCTGCTGGCGCCACTGAGGGTCCGTCATCCGCTTGGCATCGCCAGAGTTTCGCATGTTGCCGCACTCGATGAACACCTTGGGCACCTTGGAGAGGTTGAGTCCGCCGAGGTCGCTCCGGGTGTCCAGGCCCTGCTCGCCGATGTAGTCGGCGTACGGCTCACCGGTGGCCGCCTTGAACTGCTCGCGCAGCAGCAGGCCGAGGCGGCGGGACGGCGCGACGATCGCCTCGGTGTCGGCCTTCCCGGCCTTCACCTTGGCGGGCATGATGACGTGGAACCCCTGGCCGGCGGCCGGTGCCCCGTCCCCGTGCACGGAGACGGCGGCGTCCACCTTGCCCTCGTTGCCGATCCTGGCCCGCTCGTCGATGCACGGCCCCCACGGGCGGTCGCCGTCCTGGGTGAACAGCACCTTGGCACCGCGCTCCTCCAGCACGGTGCGGGCCCGGCGGGAGACGTCGAGCGAGTACTCGGCCTCGCTGTAGCCCGCGTCGGTCGAGGTACCGGTGGTGTCGCACTCCTTGCGGCTGTTCCCGATGTCCACCTGACGGTTGAGCTCGGTGCCGTGCTTGCCGTTGCCGAGGTTGTGCCCCGGGTCGAGCAGCACCGTACGGCCCGTCAGGGGACGGCTGGCGGCGCTGCTTCCGGCGGCGGGGGCCGGGGTGGACGGCGCCGCGGCGGTGGGCCAGAAGCTCGGCAGGACCGGCAGCTCCTCGGTGGGGGAGGCGACGGCCGCCGACCGGTCGGCGTTCCCCACCGAGGACGCCGGACCCGCGCAGGCCGCCGCGCAGAGCGGCAGGACGGCGCAGGTCAGGGCGGAGAGCCGGAGCCGGAGCGGATGGGGGGAGCGACGCGGGGCGCCGGAGCGCCGGTCGGTGGTGCCGGTCACGAGAGGTTCAGATCCTGTCCCAGGTACGGGCCGTCAGGCCGAAGGTGCTGGCCAGTGAGTTCCACTTCGCCACGAAGTCCTTCTTCGCCTGGGTGGCCTGCGGGTTGAGCTCGTTGGCCCGCTTCAGGTCGGCGCCGCCGGGGGCGCTGCCGTTGCTGCAGCCCTGGCTGCCGACGGTACGGGCCCAGGCCGCGTACGCCCGGTCGATGTCGCCTGAGGTCTGCCAGGCGGTCTTGAGCAGGGCGACCGCCTCGGCTCCGGCGGGGAGGTCGGCGAAGTCCAGCTTGGCCAGCTCGGCCACCAGCTGGTCCCGCTGGGTGGCCCCGGTCTCGAAGACCTCGACGGCACCGGCGATCTCGGGCTTGCCGGGGCAGCTGTTCACCTTCGCCACCGCGTTGCCGATCGGCGCCTTGGCACCCTCGCCCCGAGTGAGCAGCTCGTCCAGCGCCTTGGCCTGGGCGGCGGCCTGCGGTCCGTTCGAGGAACCGGCGGACGGCGAGGGCGAGGTGCCGGCCGAGGGCGGGGCCGCCGGGGTGCTCTGAGCCGGGGCGGCCTGCGGAGCGCCGGAGGAGACGGCGGGGCCCGGCGCGGCCTGGCCCGACGGCTCGTCGTTGCGGACCGCCCACGCCACCCCGACCCCGACCACCACGAGCAGCACCACGCCGATCGCGACCAGCAGCGGGACCCGGCGGCGCGGCTCGTGCTGGGGGAGCTCCTCGTACTCGGGGTACGGGTGCTGCGGGGCCTGCTGCTGGTAGCCGGGGAAGGAGCCGGTCTGCTGCTGCGGTTGCGGCTGCTGGAACTGCGGCGGTTGCGGACCGGCGAATCCGCCGGGGAAGCCTCCGGGCGGCGCGGTGGGCGGGAAGCCGTACCCCGTCGGTGGCGGGCTGAAGGGCGGTGGCGGAGCGGCCTGGCCGGGCTGCGGCAGGTACGGGCGGGCGCCGAGCGGCGGGCCGTGGTCGCCGACGGCGCCGGGCTGCGGCGGCTGGTAGCCCTGCTGCGGCGGCTGCGGCGGAGCGAGCGGGAAGATCTCGGTGCCGGGGTCCTCGCGGGGCGGCTGCGGCTGCTGTTGTTGCTGCGCGGGTGCGGCCGGCCGGTTGGCCGCCGGGCGGACCCAGCCACCGGCGCCCCCGCGTGCGGTCGGGTCCCACACCGCGGGCGCGGTGTTGTCCTGCTCGGTCATGCCTGGCCTCGCCCCCGCTGTGGTGTGGTGCGTCCCGGGTTCACGTCGTCCGGCGATCCGGTCGTCCGGCGACACCGTACCGGCAGTTTCCGGGCACACCAACGGTGGCCACCCGGTCCGCCCGGCATGTGGGATGACGTTAGAGCATTCCGGAACGTGCCCGCAGCACCACGACGATCTTCGGGTGTCGGCCGCCAGGGCGCGTCAGCGGCGGCGCAGGACCCGCAGCGAACCGGTGACCGAGACCTCCTCGAAGCCTTCGGCCAGCGCGCGCAGGTAGACCCGGTAGGGGGCCTGGCCGCCGTCGGCGGGGTCGGGGAAGACGTCGTGGATCACCAGCAGGCCCTGCTCGGCCAGGTGCGGCGCCCAGCCCTCGTAGTCGCCGGTGGCGTGCTCGTCGGTGTGGCCGCCGTCGATGAAGACCAGCGCCAGACGGCCGCCCCAGACGGCGGCGATCTGCGGCGAACGGCCCACCAGGGCGACCACGTGGTCCTCCAGACCGGCCTGGAACAGGGTGCGGCGGAAGGTTGGCAGGGTGTCCATCAGCCCGACCGCCGGGTCGACCAGCTCCGGGTCGTGGTACTCCCAGCCGGGCTGCTGCTCCTCGGAGCCGCGGTGGTGATCCACTGTCAGGGCGACCGTCCCGGTGGCCCGCGCCGCGTCGGCCAGCAGGATCGCCGAGCGCCCGCAGTAGCTGCCGATCTCCAGCAGCGGCAGGCCGGTGGCGGTGGCGGCCCGGTGCGCGGCGGCGTACAGGGCGAGACCCTCGTCCACCGGCATGAAGCCGGTCGCCGACTCGAAGGCCGTGAGCACCCCGGGGGCCGGGCGGGCGTCCGTCATCGTGCTGCTCCTGTTTCGCGGGGAGGGTCTGTGCCTGGACCCTACTGGACGGTAGGACGGGTTCCCGCAGGCCGGGGGATGGGGTATATCTGGGCGGGCTTCCGGAACTCGTTCCGGACCCAGCCCTCTGTACGCTGCTCCGACCCACCGGCGACCCACGGAGAGAGCCCCATGCGCGCAGCGATCCTGCACCGGATCGGCCAGGACACCCTGGAGATCCACGACGATGTCGAGGCCGTCGGGTTCGGCCCGGGGAAGGTCCGGGTCCGGCTGCGGGCCGCCAGCCTGTGCCACTCTGACCTGTCCGCGATGAGCGGCGTGCTGCCGCAGCCCGCGCCGTTCGTGCCCGGGCACGAGGGGGCCGGCGACGTGGTCGAGACCGGCGAGGGCGTCACCGGCGTCGCGGTCGGCGACCGGGTGGTGCTCTGCTGGATGCCGCCCTGCGGCAGGTGTCCGCACTGCCGCAGGGGCCAGGGCCAGCTCTGCGTCGCCAGCCTGCGGCGGCTCGGCTCAGCCGGTTTCCGGCAGGGCGACACCGATGTGTTCGGCTTCTACAGCACCGGCACCTTCGCCGAGGAACTGGTGGTCCCGGCCGACAGCGTGATCGTGCTGCCCGCCGACCTGCCGTACGAGCTCGCCGCGCTGATCGGCTGCGGGGTGACCACCGGTCTCGGTGCGGCGGTGAACACCGCCCGGGTGGAGCCCGGGAGTTCGGTCGCGGTGATCGGTGCGGGCGGCGTCGGCATCGCAGCCGTCCAGGGCGCCCGGATCTGCGGCGCGGCCCGGATCACCGTGGTCGACCCGGTGGAATCCCGCCGGACCCGCGCCCTCGCCTTCGGCGCCACCGACGCGGTCGCCCCGGAGGAGCTGAAGGGTGCGGCCAAGGGCGTCGAGGGTGGCGGCTACGACTACGTCTTCGAGGCGGTCGGCCGCTCGGCCACCGTACGGGCGGCCTACGACGCTGCCCGGCGTGGCGGCGCGGTGGTGGTGATCGGCGCGGGTGCCCAGGACGACCAGGTGCGGTTCAGCATGGGCGAGCTGTTCTTCAACGAGAAGCGCCTGTTGCCCTCGATGTACGGCGGCGGCGACATCCGGCGGACCACCGCCCGGGCGATCGAGCTCTGGCGGGCCGGGCGGTTGGACCTGGCGGGCATGATCACCCACCGGGTCGAGCTGGCCGGGGTGAACGAGGCGATCGCCCAGATGCGCAGCGGCGAGGCGCTGCGCACGGTGATCACGCTGGGCTGACGGTCCGGTAGCGGCCTGCCGACCCGTCAGCCCAGCCGGGCGGTCAGCGGCGGTGACGGCCGTGCGGGTCCGCGTCGGGCCGGTCGTCGGGGGCGGTGCCGCCACGGTGGCGGCCGTGCACGGCGCTCTCGGACCGGTCCTGGTCGGAGGCGGCCCTGGTGCCGTCGTGCCGGGTGGTGTCGTTGCGGGTCTCGGACATGTCGTTACTTCTCCGTGCGAGCTGCGGTCTCAGGGATACGCGAGTCACCATATCCAGCGAATCCGCCGCTCACGCCTTGACACGATCACGGCCCGGGCACGATTGCCAACCCGTCCGGCTGCGGCAGCGACGAGCCGAGCCAGTGGCCGACCAGTTCGCGGTAGAGCGGCGAGAGCACCTGGAGGTCGCCGTGACGGGCGGTCAGGCCCCGGCCCGCCTCCAGCAGCAGTACTCGGTCGGCGCGCAGGGCGGAGCCGATCCGGTGGGCGATCACCACCAGGGTGCCGGGCCTGGCGGCGAAGGCGGCTTCGACCACCGCCTCGGCCGAGGCGTCCAGGTGGCAGGTCGCCTCGTCCAGCACCACCACGGGCGCGGGTGAGAGGTAGGTCCGGACCAGGGCGAGCAGTTGGCGCTCCCCGGCGGACAGGGTGGCCGGATCGGGCAGCTCGGCCGTCGGACCGCCGAGCCGCTCCAGCAGCTCCGTCGCGCCCAACAGCTCCGCCGTATCGCCCAGTTGGCGGTCGGTGGCGTCCGGCCTCAGCCAGCGCAGGTTCTCCCCTACGGTGCCGGTGAACAGGTACGCCTCCTGCGGCAGCAGGGCGACCAGTCCGGCCCTGGTCCGGTCCGGCAGGGTGTGCGGGACGACGCCGCCGACGCTCACGGCACCCTGCTGGGGCGGGACCAGCCCGGCCAGCAGAGCGGCCAGCGTGGACTTGCCCGCGCCGCTCGGGCCGACCACGGCAAGGTGCTCGCCCGGTGCCAGGGTCAGGTCGAGCGCGGTGAACACCGGCTCGGCGGACGCGCCGTGGGCGTGGTGCAACCCTTGCAGCCGGACGACGGGGGCCTGGGCGGCGGGGGTCTCGCCGAGCACCGCGCCCGTGGCCGGCCGGCCCGGCGGGTCGGGAAGCGTGGCCAGTCGGTCGAGCACCACGGCGAGCTCCAGTAGCCAGCTGCCGACCATGCCCGCCACGCTGCGGACGGCCGGTTCCAGCTGCTGCACCAGATAGGCCGCGATGCCGAGCAGTTGACCGGTGGTCAGGTATCCGTGGCCGAGCAGCCAGGGGGCGGCCGCGACCACCAGCAGCAGCGGCAGCCGGCCAGCGACCGCCACCGTGAGGGTCCGCAGTGCGGCCGCCCGGCCGAGCGCGCGGACCGCCGCGCCCTGCGCCAGTACGGCCGCCCCCACCGATCGCTCCACCCGGCCCTGCGCACCGCAGGCGGCGATGTCCCGGACCCCCGCGAAGGCCAGCCCCGCCTCCGCCGCCACCCGCTCGTCGGCCATCACCACGGCCCGCTGGCGCGCCACCAGCGGCCCGAGCAGCCGGGCGAACAGCAGGCCGCCCACCACCAGCGGCGGCAGCACCAGCGGCAGGGTGACCGGGGCGAGGACGGCGAGACCGAGCACGGCCGCCAGCACGGTGATGCCCACGCTACGCAGCGTACGGAGCAGCGTGGCCGTCAGCTGCCGCGCGGACTCGACCTGTTCGGTCAGTCGGGCGACCTCGGACGGGCCGTTTCCGGCCGGTTCGGTCCGGCCCAGGGCGCTGTGCACCACCCGGCGGACCAGGGCGTCCCGCAGCGGCTCCACCACCGCTGCCACGTACGGGAAGGCAGCCCGCGCGGCGTACGCGCGGACTCCGACGGCGGCCGCGAAGGCGGCCAGCCAGGCGAAGCCGACGGCGGGCCGGCCGGCCAGGAAGCCCCGGTCGGTGGCGGCGGCGATCAGCAGGCCGGAGAGCAGCGAGGGCAGGGCCTCCACTGCTGACCAGGCCAGCACCCGGACCAAGGCCGTTCTGGTGGTGGCCAGTTGGCTGCGCAGCAGGGTCGAACCCGGCGAGCGCGGCGCGGGTGAGCGGGTCACGGGGCGCTCCTCGGGGCGGGGACGGTGGCGGCCAGGGCGGCGCGGTAGTCCGGCTCCTTGACCAGGTCGGCGTGCGGGGCCAGTGCGCGCAGCCGTCCGCCGTCCAGCCAGGCGACCAGGTCGGCGCGGGCGGCGGCGCCGGGGCGGTGGGCGACCACCAGCCGGGTGCGGCCCGCCGTGGCGAGCATAAGGGCCTCGGTCACCTGGTGCTCGGTGGCCAGGTCAAGGCTGGAGGTGGCGTCGTCCAGGATCATCACCCGGGGCCGCTGGGCCAACAGCCTGGCCAGTCCGAGGCGCTGCAACTCGCCTTCTGACAGGCGAAGTTCGCTGGTCGGGGTGGCAGCGCCGAGCGGTACTCTGGCCAGGAATCCGGCGGCCCTGGCGGCCCGGGTCTCGGCGGCGCCCGCGCCCTCCAGGGCCTCGCCCACGGTGGCGCCGACCAGGACCGGGCGCTCGAAGGCGTACCCGACGGCCGACCGCCGCTGCTCGGGGGCGAGTTCTGCGATCGGGACGCCGTCGATCAGCACCAGGCCGGTGTCGGGCGTACGGAGCCCGCCCGCGAGGGCGGCGAGCAGCGACTTGCCGGAGCCCGACCGCCCGACCAGCGCGACCGTCCGGCCACCCGGGACGGTGAGGTCCAGCGGGCCGAGCAGGCCCTCGACGCTCACGCCGATCAGGGTCAACTCGCCCGGACCGTCCGGCAGATCGCGGCCACCGGGGGCCGGAGCAGCGAGGGCGAGCAGCTCGGTCACCCGCTCCCGCCCGGCCCGGGCGTGCGCCACTCCCGCCAGGGCCTCGACCTGCTCGAAGAAGCCCAGGCCGAGCGCGGCCCAACCGGCCGCGGCGGCCAGTTCGCCGGGCCGCAGCGTTCCGCTCGAGAGTTGCAGGCCGGCCGTGGTGAGGACGCTCAGTTCGACCAGTGCGACCAGCAGCGTGGCCTGCCAGACCGTCCGGCGCTGGGTCCGCCAGAGGGCGTGCCCGGCCTCGGCCAGCCGGGGGAGTGGCGCCAGCACCCGTACGGTCTCGGTCTCCCGGGCCCCGGCGGCGTGGATACTGCGCAGTCCGGCCAGCGCTCCGGTCAGCCGGGCCGCCAGCTCGGACTGGACCTGCTGGTAGCGGATGAACGCCTGGCCCGCGTCGCGCAGGAACAGCCGGATCAGCACCACCCCCGGCAGCATCCCGGCGAAGAAGGCGGCGGCCAGCCATGGCGAGAGCAGCGCCAGGCCGAGCACGGCTCCGAGTGAGGTCAGCAGCGCGGTGGCGGCGGTGATCCGGGACGGCAGGGCACCTCCCGCGTCGGCGGCCGAGCCGACCAGCCTGGCGGTCAGGTCGCCGGTGGACGGTCCGTCCGGGACCGGGCCCAGGGCCAGGACCCGGCGCAGCAGGCGCTGCCGCAGGTCGACCGTGGTGCCGGTGGCCACCGCCGGGCCGGCCAGGGTGGCGAAGGCGCCCGCCAGCGCGCCGACCAGCAGCACGGCGGCGAGCAGTAGCGCGGGGCCGCCGTCGATGGCGCCGCCCACCGCGCCGGGCAGCGCGAGGGTGGCGGCCGCCTCGACCGGTACGGCCACCGAGAGCACGATCACCCAGCCGCGCATGGCACCACCTCCCTTTTCATGGGCTGGGGCCGTGACCGCTCCCCCCGGGAGGGAGCGGTCACGGCCCCGTGCGAACTGCCGCTCTACTAGCTGATGGTGAAGATCAGGCAGGTCAGGATCAGGCAGGTGAACTGGCAGCCGCCGCCGTGTCCGCCCAGCTCGACGGCCTCGGTCTCCGGCAGGTCCTGCAGAGCGGCCAGGTCGGTCTCGAAGTTCTCCATGGTGGGTCCTCCCCTTGATGGTCCGTCACCCGCACCGCGCGGGTGACGTCGCCCCTGACCCGGTCGGGCCAGGGAAGTCTGTGGGCGCCGCTGTGCCGCTGTGCGGCGATGTCACGGCGCGGCTGTGCGGCGTCAGGTGGGCCGGCCGGTGCGCAGGAAGGCGGCCAGCAGCTCGTGCAGTACGGCCGCGCCCTCCTCGACGAGCACCTCGTGCCCGGCCCCGGCGGCCTCGACGTAGCGGAAGTCCGATCCCTCCACCCGGCCGAGCCGCAGCAACTCGTGCCGCAGCGTGCGGGACTGGCCGACCGGAACCACCTCGTCCCGGTCCCCGTGCACGATCAGCAGCGGGGTGCGGATCCGGTCCGCCAGCTGGAGCACGTCCCGGGGGCCGCGGTCGTCGTCGATCGGATCGCCGCCGCCCAGCCGGGTGGTGAGCGCCCGGACCGGCGCGGCCGCCTCGGCCAGCAGCCGGGCACCGGACAGGAACGGGGACACCACCGCGCACCGGGCGACCTGCCCGGACGGCGCGTGGGCGGCGGCCAGCAGGGCCAGGAAGGCGCCGTAGCTGACCCCGAACAGCGCGGGCGGTTCCAGCCCGAGCGCCGCCCGCTGCCCTGCCACGCCCTCCAGCAGGTGCAGCACGTCGGCCAGGTCGGGACCGCCCCAGGCGCCCCGGACGGCCATCGCGTGCTCGGACCCGTAGCCGGTGGAGCCGCGCTGGTTGGGTGCCAGCACCGCCAGGCCCTCGGCCGCCATCCGCTGCAACGCCGGATCGAACTCCAGCCGCCAGGCGTCGGCCGGGCCGCCGTGCAGTGCCAGCACCAGGTGCGGTGAGCTGAGCCAGGCGTCGCCGCCGTAGACCACCGCCTCGACCGGCCCGGCGGGACCGGCCAGTCCGAGCAGCTGGGCGGAGCGCCAGCGGCTCCCGTCGCCGGGGCCCGTACTGCCGTCCAGCCGCCAGCCGTCCGGCCCGCCCGTGCCCCAACTCGCTTGCACCGGACGGTCGGTGCCGCTTCCCAGCGGGGCCAGCTGCAACGGCAGGGGTACGGCTGCGGCCTGGGCGGGCTGTCCACGCTCGACCAGTGCGTCCACGTCCATGGTGGCGAGCGCGGCGGGGTGGTCGGGGGCTGAGTACGGCATCCGCAGTCCCGCCGCCGACCAGTGGCCGACTGCGCCGAGTCGCCCGGGCGGTACGGGGAGCGGGGTGAGCCGGTGGAGTTCGGGCTGCCAGAGCGTGAGGGCGGAGGAGGCGCCGTGGTCGACCTGGAGGACCACCCGGCGGCCGTCCGGCCCGGAGTGCTGGTCGAGGGCGATCGGCCGCAGGAATACACCGGGCACGTGCAGGCAGTCGGGGAACCGCAGCGGCTGCTGTCCGCCGAGCATGCCCCAGCCGAGCCGGTCGGTGCCGGTGGCGTCGCTGCGGACCATCGCGAAGCGGGTGTCCGGGTCGTACAGCGCAAGCCGGTCGTTGCTCTGCTCGCTGATCTCCAGCAGCGGTGTGACCTGGCCGAGTTCGAGGTCGAGCACCACCGTGCGGACCTTCCCCTGCCGGACCCGGTCGAGGGCCAGCAGCCGGCCGCCGTGATCCAGCCAGACCCCGCCGCCGTGCAGCCCCTCCAGCTCGGCGACCTCTATCGGCGCCGTACCGTCCGCCGGGACCAGCCAGACCGTCGTCACCGGCCGGGTGTCGGTGCCGAGCGCCACCGCGACCGGCGCACCGGCCGGCCGCTGCCCGCCCGGCATGCCCAGCAGGCGCAGGCCGGCGCGCCGTAGGGTGGCCAACTCCTGCTCGAAGGTGGCATGTTCCGCAGTTGGAGCGGAGAGCAGCAGCAAGGTGTGCCGGTCCCCGACGTGGCGGCAGACCAGCACCCGGCCGTCCGGCAGGCTGATCAGCTGCGAATGCAGGTTCTCCGAGCGGTTACGCGGCAGTGGGAGCGCGGTCGGCTCGGCCGGACCCTCGGCGGGCAGGCGCCAGCTCTCGGCGTACCAGCCGCCGTCCGCTCCGGCGGCCAGGCAGGCCGCGTGCGAGCCGTCGAGGGCGAAGGTGAAACTCAGACGGCGCAGCGCCTGGGCGGTGGGGCGCGTGACGGTGTTCATCCTGGCTCACCTCCTCGGGTGATCGGTCGGGTCGTGGTCGGTCAGGTCGTCGTCGGTCGGGTCGTGGCCGGTCAGGGCCGGACGGCGGGTGGCTGCGGGTCGAGCCAGAGCCGGGGGCCGCCGTACCGCAGGCGGAGCAGGAAGGCGAGCGGACCCGAAGTACCGGTGCCGTACGCGGGGGTCGAGCTCAGCCCGGTCTCGTCGGGCAGCACCAGTCGCCCGTCCCGGCGCACCGCGCGGGCGGCGATCAGCCCGGCCAACTCCTCCGCGCCGGTGCGGAACCGCTGTTCGCCGGTGGCCTCGGCCAGGTCGAGCAGGTACTCGCCGTTCCCCGCCAGGCCGTGACAGGCGCTCACCCCGCTGTGCCAGCGGGCGTCCAGCACCGCCTGCCCGGCGGCCAGTGCCAACCGGTGCGCGGTCTCGTCCCCGGTGGCCCGCCAGTACCGGACCAGGAAGCTGCCCACTCCGGAGGACCCGCTGCACCAGTGCGCCAGCCGTACGTGCGGCGGGTCGGCCGCGCCCTGCGGCCACCAGGCGCCGGCACCGTCCTGACGGACCGTCGCGGCCAGCGTCCGGACCACCTCGGCGGCTCCCTCCAGCGCCGGCTGATGACCCGTCACCTCGGCGGTGGCCAGCAGGAACGCACCCACCCCGGCCGCACCGTGGGCGTAGCCGAGCTGACTCGACCCGGCGAAGACCGAGTCGAAGCCCTTCGGTACCGGCCAGGTCAGCCCGTACGGCTCCCGCTCGGCCGAGGCCAGCAGGCCGGCGGCGCAGTCGGCCGCCCGGTCCAGGTAGCCGTCGTCGCCGGTCGAGCGGTGCAGCCGCAGTTGGAGGAAGCCGGCCCCGGCCGCGCCGTGGCAGACGTCGGGATTGGGCCAGCGGACCGGCACCTGCCGGGCCAACCGGACCGCCCGCTCGGCCAGTTCTGCGTCGTCCAGCGCCTCGGCCGCGTCGAGCAGCGCCCAGGCGGTACCGGACCGCCCGAAGTGCAACCCCGGCAACACCGTCGCCTCGGCCGCCGCCCGCCGCTCGATCCACCGGGCGGCCAGCGCCGCCGTCCCACCCACCGGCAACCCGGCAGCCGTGGCCCGCGCCAGCAACGCCAGCACCCCGGCGGCCCCGTGCTGCACATTGCACGGATCGGTCAACTGCCCCCCGGGCACGGTCGGCCACAACCGGTCCGCCCGCTCGGGCGTCGCGGCGGCGGCCAACTCGGCCAAGCCGTCCACGATCAGGGTCTCGGGGAACTGCGACGCCGACCCCAGGAGCGTTGCCTCGACCGAACTGGCCAGGAACGTCTCCGTGGACGGAAGCTCCCTACGATCCGGATCCCGATCACGCAGCCCGAGGATCACCGCCCCCAACCGCCGGGCCGTCTCCCCCTCCCGCCCCACCGCCGTGAGCCACTGCTCCAACGACCCTTCCCCCGGCGGCAGCAGCGGATCGTGCCCCGTCGCCAACAGGAAGAACAACCCGCCCAGCGCGTACAGATCAGCGGCGAACCCGGCCCGGCACACCGCCGGCTCCTGCTCGGGCGCCCGGTACCCCGGCGTCCCCGCCGTCCCCACGACGTCCCCCACCGCAGCGGCCAGCTCCAGATCGACCAGCCGTAACGACCCGTCAGGCCGCACCATCACGTTCCCCGGCGACAGGTCCCGAAGCACCAGCCCCTGCGCATGGACCCGCGAAACCAGATCGACCAACCCCCGCGCGACCCCCCGCGCCTCCGCCCAGGGCACGTCCGGGCTCCCGTCCCGCCGCAGCCGCCCCGCCACCCAGGACCCGAGCGCCACCCCCGGCACCCGCTCCTGCACCAGGTAGACCGCGTCCCCCTGCTCGATCAGGTCGACCACCCCCGGCGCCAGCTCCGCCCCGGCCAGCAGGCCGAGCAACTCGGCCTCGTGCCGCAGCGCCGCCCTGGCGTCCGTACCGGACCGGTCCACCTCGATGTGGGCCCTGGCCTGCTTCACGACCACGTCGCCGCCCCCCTCGGTGTCCCGCCCGAGGAAGACCCCGCCCTTGGTGCCGTGCCGGACCGCCGCCGTCAGCGCGTACCTGCCCCCCAGCAGGACGCCCCCCGCCTTCCGCCCGTCCGCCGCAGCGGCCGCCGATCCCTTCCCCTCGAAGGGGTCGACCAGCCAGGACGGACATCGGTAGTTCGCGGCCCGGACGTCCTCGACCCGGGAGCCGTCCGGCGCGTGCAGCATCGAGCGGTACGCGCCGTCGTTGCCCAGCTCGGCCGGGCGGGCGAACACCCCGTACCGGTAGTGCACCCGGCTTCCGGGGGCGTACGGACGGTCCGAGAGCACCGACGGGCCAGGGAATTCGGCCGTGGCCAGGTGTAATTCGTCGGCCAGTCGACGGAACTGCTCCTCGTCCGTCGGATAGACCGTGATGAATTTCCCGGCCGAACCGCGCTCGCTGTTCCGCGAATTGACCTGGTGGAGCTTTTCCAGGTCGCCGGCGAACTTGAACACGCAGGCGTCCCGGGAGATCACCCCGGCCACCGCGGCGAGCACCGGGGCCGCCGCCTCGGCCGCCGCACTGACGTGCAGCTTCCACCCCTGCTCCGGTGTGGTGACCCCGGCCGGCCGGGCCGTGCACCAGAGCGCCTCGGCGGTGAACTCCCAGTCGCCGCCGCCTCCCCGGCGCCCGGTGCCGGCCATGGCCGACCGGGCCACCTCCGTCAGCGAGCCGTCGACAGCCGGCCCGACGTCGACCGACGTCGTCCCCCCGGCCGTACGCAGTGGTGTGACCGCCCCCATCTGCTCCACACCCCTTCTCTCTCGCGGTATCGGCTTTTCACGGACGTCCGGAAAAATTGACCCCGGACGCACCGCCGGGCAATTCGACGGTGCGCCCACAAGACCCCCCGGTCGGGGTAACTCCCGTTCGCAACAGCGAAGTTACTTTCGGTGGCCGACCGACTCAACGGGGAGCGGGTTACTTCACTCGTAAGGGTGATCTCGAATCGTTTTCGAATGCGTGCGAGCGGGGCGATGTGACCAGTGCCCGGCCGACGCGTGCGGTCCGCTCCGCTCCCGCTCACGCCGAACCGCCCCCGCACGCCGGTTGACGGGCATTGACGGACAGCAGTGCGGTGGCCTTGGCACCTCCCGTACGGCCCGGCTCCCGTACCGCCCGGGCCGGGGGAGCCGCCCGCGCGCGGTAGTCTCGACAGGTGCCGAAACTGTCCGACGTCATCAACGCGCTCGAAGAGCTGTACCCGCCGAGGTGGGCCGAGTCCTGGGATGCCGTCGGCCTGGTGTGCGGCGACCCCGAGGCAGAGGTCGGCCGGGTGCTGTTCGCCGTCGACCCGGTGCAGGCCGTGGTGGACGAGGCCGTCGAGTGGGGTGCGGACCTGGTGGTCACCCACCACCCCCTCTATCTGCGCGGTGTCACCAGCGTCGCGGCCACCGGCTTCAAGGGCCGGGTGGTGCACGGGCTGATCCGGGCCGGGATCGCGCTGCACGTCGCGCACACCAACGCCGACCACGCCGACCCGGGCGTCTCCGACGCGCTGGCCGAGGCCGTCGGCCTACGGGTGCTCGGACCGCTGGTCGCCGACCCGACCGACCCGGCGGGCCGCCGGGGCTCCGGCCGGATCGGCGTGCTCGAACCGCCGCTCACCCTCTCCGCCTTCGCCGCCCGGGTGGCGGCCGGCCTGCCCGCCACGGCCGCCGGGGTCAGGGTCGCCGGGGACGGCGACCGGATGATCACCCGGGTCGCGGTCTGCGGCGGCTCGGGCGACAGCTTCCTCGGCGAGGCCAGGGCCGCCGGGGTGGACGCCTACGTCACCGCCGACCTGCGGCACCACCCGGTCTCGGAGGCCACCGAGGCCTCCCCGCTGGCCCTGGTGGACGCGGCGCACTGGGCCACTGAGTGGCCCTGGCTGCGGCTGGCCGAGCGCGGCCTGACCGAGGCGGCCGCCGGGCACGGCTGGCAGCTGGTGACCAGGGTCTCACACCTGGTCACCGACCCGTGGACCGCGCACGCCCCGATGAACCCCTAGCTTCGGCCGCCCGAAGCCTCCCGCCCGACCGACTTGCCGACAGACATGACAACAGGAGCCTCCAGCCTTGAACGCCGCGCCCGCTGACCAGATCCGCCTGCTCGACCTCCAGGCCCTCGACTCCCGCCTCGACCAGCTGGCCCACCGGCGCCGCAGCCTGCCCGAGCACGCCGAGATCGACAAGGCCACCGCCGACCACACCGCCCTCAAGGACCTGGTGATCGCCGCCCAGGCCCAGCTCGGCGACACCGAGCGCGAGCTGACCAAGGCCGAGGGCGACGTCGAGCAGGTCCGGGCCAGGACCGCCCGCAACCAGCAGCGGCTGGACTCCGGCGCGGTCGGTTCGCCGCGTGACCTGGAGAACCTCCAGCACGAGATCGGCTCGCTGGCGAAGCGCCAGTCCGACCTGGAGGACGTCGTCCTGGAGGTCATGGAGCGGCTGGAGTCCGCGCAGACCCGGGTGACCGAGCTGTCGGCGCGCCTGGACCACTCCACCGTCGTGCTCAAGGAGGCCGAGGAGCGCCGGGACGCCGCCTTCGCCGAGATCGACGCCGAGGTGGAGAAGGTCAAGCGGGACCGCGAGGCCGTCGCCGTCGTGCTGCCGGCCGACCTGATCAAGCTCTACACCCGGCTGCGCGAGCAGCAGGGCGGCGTCGGTGCGGCCCGGCTGTTCCAGCGCCGCTGCGAGGGCTGCCGGGTCGAGTTCGCCGCAGCCGACCTGAACAGCATCAAGGCCGAGCCCAAGGACGCCGTGGTCCGCTGCGAGAACTGCGGCCGGATCCTGGTGCGCACCGCTGAGTCGGGCGTCTGATCCGGTGGCCGGGCGCAGGTTCATCGTCGAGGCGGACGGCGGTTCCCGGGGCAACCCGGGCCCGGCCGGTTACGGCGCGGTGGTCCGGGACGGGGACACCGGCCAGATCATCGCCGAGGCGGCCGAGTACATCGGGCGCGCGACCAACAACGTGGCCGAGTACCGGGGCCTGATCGCGGGCCTGCGGGCGGCCCACGAGCTGGACCCGGAAGCCACGGTGGACGTCCGGATGGACTCCAAGCTGGTGGTCGAGCAGATGTCCGGCCGCTGGAAGATCAAGCACCCGGACATGCAGCCGCTGGCCGCCGAGGCGGCCACCGTGCTGCCGCGCTCCCAGGTGAAGTACAGCTGGATCCCGCGCGAGAAGAACAAGGACGCGGACCGGCTGGCCAACGAGGCGATGGACGCGGGCAAGGCGGGCCGGCAGTGGGAGCCGAAGGTCCGTCCGGCCGCGCCGCTCGCCGCCGTGAGCGTCCCGGCGGACGAGCCGCTGCCCGAGCCCGCCGCGCCGAAGGCCGGTTGGGCGGGCCCGGCCGACCTCGGCACGCCGACCACCTTCGTGCTGCTCCGGCACGGCGAGACCCACCTCACCCCGGAGAAGCGCTTCTCCGGCAGCGGTGGCAGCGACCCGGCGCTCTCCGAGCGGGGCCTGTGGCAGGCCGCCAGGGCCGCCGAGTCGCTGGCCGCCCGGGGCACCGTCCAGGCCATCGTCAGCTCGCCGATGCAGCGCGCCCGGCAGACCGCCGAGGCGGTCGCCATCCGACTGGGCCTGGAGGTCCGGTTCGAGGAGGGCCTGCGTGAGCTGGACTTCGGCGACTGGGAGGGGCTGACCTTCGCCGAGGTGCAGCAGCGTCACCCGGAGGACCTGGCCGCCTGGCTGGCCTCCTCCAAGGCCAAGCCGACCGGCAGCTCCGAGAGCTTCACCACCCTCACCTACCGGACCGGCGTCGCCCGGGACAAGATCCTGGCCCGCCACCCCGGCAAGACGGTCCTGGTGGTCTCCCACGTCAGCCCGATCAAGACCCTGGTCCGGCTCGCCCTCGGCGCCCCACCGGACTCGCTCTACCGGATGGAACTCGGGGCGGCCTCGTTCTCCGCGGTGCAGTACTACCCGGACGGCAACGCCTCGCTCCGGCTGCTGAACGACACGTCCCACCAGCGCTGACGGCTCCGGAGGGGCGGACCGCCGCCCCTCCGGAGGTTCTCACTCGCCGGTGCTGCCGTCGATCAGCTCGCGGAGCAGGTCGGCATGGCCGTTGTGCCTGGCGTACTCCTCGATCATGTGGGTGAGCACGTAGCGCAGCGAGTACGGCTGCCCGTCGAAGTAGGTCACGGCGTCCAGCGAGTCGACCCCGGCCACCACCGCGCGGGCCTCCCCGCAGACCTCCTCCCAGACCGCGAACGCCCGCTCCGGGTCGGCTCCGGCCACCTCGAAGTCGGCGCGCGAGCCGTCCGGCGTGCGTCCCCAGTAACTCGGCACGTCCCGCTCGGCCACCACGTTGAGGAACCAGCCGCGCTCGACGTCGGCCAGGTGCCTGACCAGCCCGAGCAGCGACAGCGCCGACGGTGGCACGGCCCGGGTCCGGAGCTGGTCGGGGGTCAGCCCGGCGCACTTCATCGCCAGGGTCTGGCGCTGGTGGTCCAGAAATTCGGTCAGCGAGGCGCGCTCGTCGGCCACCCGGGACGGTTCGGTCCTGATCTGCTCATCCATCCGATGATCATCGCAGGATCCTGCGGGCCCGGTGGTGGCCACGTCGGCCGACGGACCTCAGTGGATCTCGGTCACCACGACGTTCAGCTGCCACGCCTTGCGCGCGGAGCCCTCCGCCGAGACCTCGACCCGGTAGCCGAGCCCGGTCAGCGCGTCCATTAGCTCGCCGGGCGAGCCGGGTTCGAGGCCGGCGTTCAGCAGGTCGCGGACCAGCCGGCCCTTGGTCGCCTTGTTGAAGTGGCTCACCACCGAGCGCTTCAACTCGCCGTCGACCTCGCGTTCCTGGAGCACCCGCACGGTCGCCGTCCGGGCCGCCGTCTCGCCGCCCGGCTTCCAGGCCGCCGCGTACGCCGCGCTCCGCAGGTCCAGCACCAGCCCCCGGCCCGCGACCGCCGGCAGCACCTCAGCCATCTCGCGCCGCCAGTACGCGCCGAGCGCCCCCAGCGGAGGGAGTTTCACACCCATCGAGCACCGGTACGGCGGAATCCGGTCACCGATCCGCACCGCTCCCCAGAGCCCGGAGAACACCAGCAGCGAGCGCTCGGCCAGCGCGTACGCCGCCTCGTCCAGCTTCGCCAGCCCGAGCGCGTCGAACAGCACCCCGGTGTACACCTCACCTGCGGGGAGCGCCCCGGCGGTCCGCAGCCCGGCGTTCTTCGCCACCTCGCCGCGCAGCCCCTCGCTCAGCCCGAGCACCCCGCGCGCCGTTTCGGCGTCCCCGCCGCAGAGCCCGACCAGCGCCTCGAGCACCGCCCGGCGCCCCGCCAGCAGCCCGGGCAGCGACAGCTCCTCCAGCACCAGCGGTGCCCCCGCCTCCGCGGCAGCCTTCCCCTCCGACGGCGGCAACAGCACCAGCACGACGACACCCCTTCAACACTCCGCGGCTTCGACACGCCGCACTCCGCGGCTTCGATGCGCCGCGGCTTCAACAGTCTGTGGCAGCGAACCCTCCTACTGTACGTGTCGCCCGGTCCGACAGGCCGTCAGGTCCCGGCCGCCGTACGCTGCCAGCATGCCGCGTCAACAGCTGAGGATCAGGGCCGCCGACACCGCTCGGATCAACCGCGAGCTGGTGGAGCTGCGGGAGGGACTCGGCCTGCCGACCGCATGGCCCGCCGAGGTGCTGGCCGAGGCGGACCGGGTGGCCGGGGTGCCGAGGCTGCCGGAGTTCGACGCCACCGACCTCGCGCTCTTCACCCTGGACCCGCCGGGCTCGATGGACCTGGACCAGGCGATGAGCCTGAGCCGCCGGGGCAGCGGCTACCGGGTGCACTACGCGATCGCCGACGTGGCCGCCTTCGTCCAGCCCGGCGGGACGATCGACGCCGAGGCCAGGCGCCGGGTGGAGACCCTCTACTTCCCCGACACCCGCGTCCCGCTGCACCCGCCCCGGATCTCGGAGGCCGCCGCCAGCCTGCTGCCCGGTGAGCTGCGGCCCGCGCTGCTCTGGCAGCTCGACCTGGACGCCGACGGGACGGTGCTGCTGGCCGACGTCCGCCGAGCCATGGTCCGCTCCCGCCGCAGGCTCGACTACGAGGGCGTGCAGCGGGCGATCGACTCCGGTGCGGCGGACCAGCAACTCCGGCTGCTGGCCGAGATCGGCCGGCTGCGGGAGGCCAGGGAGGCGGACCGAGGGGGCGTCAGCCTGCCGATCCCCGAGCAGGAGGTGGAGCCGCTGGACGGCGGCTACCGACTGGCGTACCGGGCTCCGCACCCCGCCGACGGCTGGAACGCCCAGATCTCGCTGCTCACCGGCATGGCCGCCGCCGACCTGATGCTGGACGCGGGGGTCGGCCTGCTGCGCACCCTGCCCGCCGCGCCCGCCACGGCGTACGACCGCCTCCGGCGCACCGCGCTGGCGCTGGAGGTGGACTGGCCGCAGGGCACCCCGTACCCCGCGCTGATCCGCTCGCTCGACCCGGGCCGCTCCAACCACGCCGCCTTCCTGAAGGAGTGCGCCGGACTGCTGCGCGGCGCCGGGTACCACGCCTTCGACTCCGCCCAGGGCGTCGCCCCGCCCGCCGACCCCGGGCACGCCGCGCTGGCCGCCCCGTACGCGCACTGCACCGCCCCGCTGCGGCGGCTGGCCGACAGGTACGCGCAGGAGATCTGCGCGGCGATCGCGGGCGGCACCGACGTCCCGCAGTGGGTGCGGGAGCAACTGCTCGGCGTCCCGGCCCTGATGGCGGCCGGTGACCGGCGGGCCCACGAGGTGGACCGGGCCTGCGTCGACCTGGTCGAGGCCGAACTGCTGCGCGGCCGGGAGGGCGAACGGTTCGACGCGGTGGTGATCGACATCGACGAACGGCGGCCCACCAGCGGCACCATCCAGCTCCGGGAGCCCGCCGTGGTCGCCAGGTGCGAGGCGGACCAGGCCGCGCACCTGCCGCTCGGCGAGCGGATCAAGGTACGGCTCACCCTCGCCGACCCGGTCGCCCGGGCGGTCCGCTTCGCGCCGGCCTGACGGCGGCTCAGCTCCGCGGGTGTGGCTTCGCGTGTCCCGAACGCCGTCGCCGACCGGCTACGATGACCAGTACGGCGGACGAGCCGGCCGGGCGGTCGCGTCGGGTCCCTTCGGGGGCTCGCCGAGGAACGTCCGGGCTCCACAGAGCAGGGTGGTGGGTAACGCCCACCCGGGGTGACCCGCGGGACAGTGCCACAGAGAACAGACCGCCTTCGGCCTCGGCCGGAGGTAAGGGTGAAACGGTGGTGTAAGAGACCACCAGCGACCGAGGTGACTCGGCCGGCTCGGTAAACCCCACCCGGAGCAAGGTCAAGATCGGCGCCTCCGGGCGCCGTGCGCGGATGCCTGAGGGCTGCTCGCCCGAGTCCGCGGGTAGACCGCACGAGGCTGTCGGCAACGGCAGCCCTAGATGGATGACCGCCTCCCCGGGCCGCGCAAGCAACCCGGGAGACAGAACCCGGCGTACAGGCCTGCTCGTCCGTCGCCCCTTCGGCCTCCGGGTCGAGGGGGCTTCTTCATGCCCGATGACGACGGTTTTGGCTTCCCGCCGGGGCCGGGCCGTCACCCCTGTCGGTGTGCCCGGCCGGGTACGTCCACCCGTTGTCCCCTCTCAGCTGATCTGGTGACGCACGGATGCCCGTCAGTAGGCCATGGTCGTGCCCGGCTCCGCAGGGAGCTCACCGCGAAGCAGGCTGATGAACGTATCGGCGAATCTCAGCAGGAGGGTCGTGTCGAGGTCACTGTTGAATGCCTCTGCCTCGCCGCCGGTTCCGAACGCGTTCGCGGCGTCCTTGGGGATCGCTGGGGCCCATTGCACGAGTTGCTGCCGCACCTGGTTCGGCAAGCCGAGCACCAGGGCGACTCGGTCGGGGTCAACTCCCACATGCTGGTCCAGGCATGGCGAGACGCATCCCGTGAAGCCTGCCGTCGCCTGCACTTCCCAGTTGTCCCGGGCATCGTCGAGCCATGCCGGACGATCGCCGACGTCGCCGGCCTCCGTGGACAGGAGGTGGAGGTACACCTCGGCCTGAAAGGCGCGCGACCAGAACCCGCATCCGCGGTAGTCCATGTAGGAGCTCCCCATGGACGCAGTAGATCACCCTTCACGGGGACCAGATCGTGGGACCACTTCGTCCGGGACGAGTTCGGCGTGGAGATCGCCACGGCGGCGGGAGCACTTGACGCCCTCGCCCTTGCGGAGCACCGGACTGGAGCCGTTCGCTACCGACGGGTCACAAGGGACGGGCTGCCAACGTGACTGGCGTCTGCTGGGCTGATGTCGCGGCGTCGCGAAAGACGCCGTGCCTATTGGACGTTCCATCGGTGTGGGTGCCTGGGATCGTCGGGACAGGCGAAGATGTTGAGCAGGCCGTCGCGGCCGAGCGTCAGTTTCGTGGGGCTCCGGTCGCGCAGGTGACCGGGGACGTCGCGTTCGTCGACGGGCATCCAGCTGCCGTACGCCCGGTCCCATTCTCGGCTGTCGACGGTCAGCAGTAGGGTCATCGGAGTTGAGCAGGCGCCGCGGTCCATGGGGGCGGGGTCGGTCGTGTGCCACGACGCGAAGCCTCCCACGCGGCAACCCTGCGGGACTGACAGGTCGTGCTGATAGGTGATCAGATCGTCGTAGAGGTCGTTCTTCTGGTCCGGCTGGCCCGGACGGGCATGCAGATTGGGTCGTCACGCCACGGAAGGCACTCAACTTCGGGAAGAGCTGCTCGGCGTTCACCGGGCGGGGCGGCGTGGTCAACATCCAGGGGATCTATCCCGTCCACGAGGTGGAGCGGCAGTTCATCGACGAGCGTGGGCCTGAAGCCTTCAGGACGAGCGGCTGGGAACCCACTGACGTGCTGCGTCGCCCCGCGATCTGACCAGCTGAGGCAGGTGGCCCGTCGGGCACGCCCGCACCCGCGATGGCGGCGCGCGACGATCGGTTAGTTCGGGGCCATGGCGATGCCGTCGGCCGACCGACGAAGGGCCCCTAATCCGCTAGATCGCAGGTCAGGGGCCCTCCGCCGTGGTGGCTGGGGACCACCGGTACCGCGTCGGGTCAGGCCACGGCGCCGAGGATGGGGGCCCAGGCGGGGCCGGTGAGTGCGGTGATCGCCTGCTGCTCGGAGAGGGGGGGAGCGGGGCGGGTGGGCTTCGGGGTGTCGGCGCCGGTGCCGCCGCCGGTGCTGTTCCACTGCACCAGTTGGACCTGGGCGCCGGTCGACTTGAGGGTGAACGTCATGGTCCATCGGTGGGCGGTGTCGGCGGTGGCCGGGTGGGTGGCCGCGTTCTGCTCCGTCATCACCAGGGCTCCGCCGGGGATCGCGTCACTGCTCGGCAGTTCGCGCACCGTGCAGGTGTCGCCGTCGGCGCGGGTGGGCGTCTGGTCGCAGGTCAGCCCGGGGCCGTCCCTGAGCGGCAGCTTGAGCCGGACTGCCGAGGCGCCGACGTAGGCGGCGCCGTGGCCGTCGTCGAAGAGCAGGCCGCCGTTGGCGACGAGGCCGCCGGAGGGATCGGAGGGGTTGTTGCTCTGGCCGGTCACCCGGCTGTACGCGCCGCCGGGCAGCACACTCTTCAACGCCTCGCCCATCTGGGCGCCGGTGATCGCGGAGCGGGGCATCGCCAGCGCCACCGGCTCGAAGTCGGATCCGGCGTGGCTGCCTCCGGCGAGCGCGCCGGGGATCGCCAGGGCGGCGGCCGCGGTCAGGGTGCAGGCGCCGACCCCGGCGACGACGCCGGCGCTGCGGCGACGCCGACGGCTGCGGCCGCGCTCGACCGCCTTGCCCAGGAGCGTGGTGAGATCGGGTTCGAGCGAATCGGTCGTGCGGTCGATGGCCTGTGCGAGGTCCGTTTCGAAGGGCATGCTGGCGTCACCTTTTTCGGGTAGCTGATGGGAGCCTGGCGGCGGCTCTGACGTGCGGGCACCGGAGTTCAGTGCGGAACGAGGTCGGACAGGCTGTCACCGAGCAGGGCCCGCACCCGGCCGAGTGCCCGGGTGCCCTGGGAGCGGACCGCACCGTTGCTCAGCTTGAGCATCCGTGCGGTCTCCTCGATGCTGCGGTCCTCCCAGTAGCGGAGCAGCAGCACCGCTCGGTCGCGGGGCGGCAGTTGGCCGAGGGCGTCCAGCAGGGTGAGCCGCAGCGCGGTGTCCGGGCCGGTGGCCGCGCCGTCGGGCAGGGTCCCGGTGGGACGTTCGCCGGTGCTCCGCCGGCGCCGCAGGGTGAGGAAGGTGCGGACCAGCACCGTCTGAGCGTAGGCCGCCGGGCTGTCCGCGCGGGCCACCCGGTTCCAGTGCACGTACACCCGGCTGAGGGTCTCCTGGACCAGGTCCTCGGCGAGGTGCGCGTCGCCCGCCGCGAGGACGTACGCCGAGCGGTACAGCGCCTTCGCCCTGGTGGCCACGAACTCCAGGTACTCGTCCTCCTGTGCTGACTTCACTCGGTCCCCGCCTGTTCCGTTGTGCCGTGATCCCCGTGCATACCCCTCATGACTACGTGGGAGAGAAGAGTGTCACGCGGGCGCGGCACTTTCTTCGAGGCCACCGGCGGGGCGCTGTCCGTCTAGGTCAGTCGGCGGTTTCGGCGCTCACCCAGCTCAGATACGCCGTGCTGCCGGTGGTCACCGGGACGCCGATGATCTCCGGGGTGTCGTAGCTGTGGTGCTCCGCGATGAACGCGGCCAGCCGGTCGGCCAGTTCGGCGCGGGTCTTGAAGTCGGTGCGCCACTCCGATCCGGTCCGCACCTCGCCGTCCCACCAGTAGACCGAGGTGATCGGGTACACCTGGGCGCAGGCCGCGAGGCGCTCGCGCACCACGGCTGCGGCCAGCTCGCGGGCGCGGGTCTCGTCGTCGTGGGTCGTCGTCACCACGAGGAAGTCACGGTTCGTCACGCAGAGGAACGCTACCGCGCGATGAGAGCTCCGTGCCGCGCCGCCGCCGACGGCTGCCGTGGCGAGTGCCTGACGGCCAGTCAGGTAACGCGCCTATGCTGGACTGCCCGATCGACGGGGTGCACGGCATGGGGGTGGGACGGGTGCGGATCGAGCGTCACCGGGTTGGCGATGCTGCGGTGAGGAGGGCGACGGAGGACTTCGCCGAGCAGGTCGCGGGTGAGGTGCACCGGATGCAGGACGTCGCCCCGGGTCGGAGTTGGCGAAGAGTGGCGGATTCGTTCCTGGACTACCTCGGTGCGCGGTCGCTCGACAACCCGCAGCTGGCCGGCAAGGACGCCCGGATCGCCTGCGAGTCGGCGGCCGCCGCCGCCGTGGGTGCGCTGGCGTTGAGCGTCGGCCGGGCCGGGCACCCGCACGTGTTCATCGAGTACACCGGCACGGGGGTGCCGTACGGCGGCGGCAGGGCGGCGGAGAAGCCGGACGGGGTGGCCGCGCGCTCCTGGCTGGATCCGTTCTTCCTGGCCTTCGTCGCCAGACTCTCCGATGAGCACCGCCAGTTGTTCGTCGAAGCAGCGCCGACGCTCCAGGGTGCTGAGCGACGGCCCGACGTGGTGCTGCCGCACGCCCTGCTGGCGTACGTCTACGGCGAGTCCGAGCAGGCGGGCGGCCTGTCGGCGGACGCCCGGGTGGCGCTGATCGACGCGCTGCTGGAGGGGCTCGGGGACGGTACGGACTCGCCGGGCCACCGGGCCGCCCTGGTCACACTGCGCGCGGTGGCGGCCGGGGACCGGGAGGGCTTCCAGCGTGCACTGGCCGAGCAGTTGGAGCGGTACCGACAGCGGTACGTGGGCCCGGTGGCCGGCGATCCGGCGCCGCGCACGCTGCTCCCGTTGGACGCGATCGCCCTCGCGGCGATGGCCGAGCGATGGAACGGGTGGCCGGTGGCGATCGAGTCGGACTACCTGCCGGCGGCGCTGGTGGAGGGCTTCCGGTTGCCCGGTCCGCGTGTGCTCGGGTTCGGCCGGCTGAAGCGGTCCGAGGCTGCTCTGGCGGTCGGGCCCGTGGTGGTGGACCGGCCTGCGCATCCGTACGCCGGGCAGGTGATGGTCCACCAGGAAGGCGCGGCGTCGGAGTTGGCGAGGTTCCGGGACCCGGACCAGAAGCCGGTGCACGTGACGCGGGCGCTGACGGAGCTGATGCGCGGGCAGGTGACGGCCTTCCTGGAGCGGTCCGCTCTGGACCCGGACGGGCGGGACCCGCGGCAGTGGGAGACGCTGCGGACCGGTGCCGAGGCGGGCGGGGCGGCGTTCCTGCTCGCGCGCGGTGCGCCCGGCACCGAGCACGAGGTGACCGTGGCCGGTACCACCCGGCTGCTGCCGGCCTGTGCCGGTTCGTACGGACCGGGGGTGGGGCACTGGAAGCAGGCGGTGGCCCTTGCGCTGATCACGGGAGCCCGGCGGCAGTTGGCCGACTGCGTGCTGGTGACCCCTGAATTCTTCACCGTGGGCTGCTACTTCGGCCCGGTCGACGCCTACGGTGCGGCGCTGCACGACTACCTGCGCGGGGTGGACCCGGTGCCTGCGGTGACCAAGGCGTTCACGGTCTGCGCCGAGCACGAACGCGGCCTCTACCTCGCCCCGCCGGTGACCTTGCTGTCGCAGCTGGTGGAGGGCGACCGGGAGGGCTTCGCGCTGGCACTGATCGATGCGCTGGAGGCGCACCGCGAGCACTACACGGTGGGCGAACTGCCCGTCGAACCGGACGCCCTGCTCGACCTGGACATCCTGGCGCTGGCCTGCCACGCCCACCGGATCGGCTGGCGGGTGCCGGTCAGCTCGCCGTACCTGCCGGCGGGACTGCTCGGCCGCGCGGGCTGACCACCGGAACCACCTGGCAGTCCGTCGACGCAGGCAGCCGGGAGGCGAGTACGACGGCGGTCACGATGGCCAGCGCGGCGAAGGCCAGCAGGGCTGGGCCGGTGGCCAGGCCGAGGGTGGTCATGGTGGTCGCGGTGGTGATGCCGAGGGTGGGCCCGAGGTTCATCGCGGTCTGCTGGAGGCCGCCCGCCACCCCCGAGGCGCCCAGGGCAGCGCGGCGCACGATGACGGCGGTCGCCGTGACCATCACGGTGCCGAAGCCCGCCCCCAGCAGCAGGAAGCCGGGCGTGGTGTCGTACCACCCGGAGGACCGGTCGAGGCGGGCGAGCAGCAGGATCCCGAGGCCGATCAGCAGCAGGCCGGAGGTGGTGACCCGACGCGCGCCGTGACGGCGCATCAGGACGGCGGCGGCAGGAGACGCCAGCACCATCAGGACGGCCAGCGGCAGGCCGCGCAGGCCGCTGCTCAGCGGGTCCAGGCCGAGCACGTCCTGTAGGAAGTAGGTGGCGAGGAAGAGCGTCCCGAACATCGCGGCCGAGGCACCGACCAGGACGCCGAGCGCCGGCCCGGCGGCTGCCGGGCCGAGGACGCCGACGGGCAACAGCGGGTCCGGGGTCCGGCGTTCGTGGCGGACGAACAGGGCGGCGGCGGCCGTACCGAGGGCGATGCTCGGCCAGCTGGGGCTGGGCAGCCCGGTTAGGGTGTGCACCAGGCAGGCCAGGGTCAGGGCGAGCAGGACCGCTCCGGGCAGGTCGAGACCGACCTGGCGGGTGGGTTCGGGCAGGCGGACGGCGAGGGCGAGCAGGCCGACCAGCAGGGCGGGCGCGACGCCCAGGAAGAAGACCGCCCGCCAGCCGAGGTGGGTCGTCAGCGCGCCGCCGACCAGAGGTCCGGCGGCGGCCGCCAGGCCGATCGCGCTGGTGCGCAGGGCGATCGGCATACCGAGCCGGTCGGCCGGGTACGCGGCGCGCAGCATGCCGAGGGTGGCGGGGTTGCAGCAGCGCGCCGAACACGCCCTGGACCACCCGCAGACCGATCACCCAGCCGATGCCCGGAGCCAGGCCGATGGCCGCCGAGGTGGCGGCGAAGCCGAGCACCCCGAGAGCGAAGGTCCGGCGGTGGCCGTACCGGTCGCCGAGCCGGCCCGCGAAGACCAGCAGTGCGGCGACCGCGATCAGGTAGCCGGTGCTGGTCCACTGGACCTGGACGAAGGAGGCACCGATGTCGCGCCGCAGGGTGGGTTGGGCGACGGTGAGCACGGTGCCGTCCAGGGCGACCACCATCGCGCCCGTGATGCTCCCGGCCAGGGTCAGTCGCTGTCGGTGGCGGGGGTTCATCGGGTCTCCGGTCCGAGGTGGGCGTCCAGGACGGATCGCAGGACGGGCTCGAAGTCCGAGTTCCCGGATACAAGTTGGAGACTTCCCCAGCGCCGGAGCTGGGCCAGGCCGTGCAGGTTGGCCCAGAGCGCGGCGGCGACCACGGCCGGTTCCGGACGGAGCTGCGCGACCAACCCGACCAGTTGCTCGAACAGCGGCAGGCTGGTCCCGCGCAGGCCGAGCTCGCCGCTCTCCAGCAGGTCGTGGCGGAACTTCGGCCTCTCCGGGGTGGTCGGCTCCTACCCGGCGGTCTGGCTGCTGGTGCTGCTCTCCGGGCTCGGGGTGACGATGTTCCACCCGGCGGCGGGCAAGGCCGCGCGCGAGGTGGCGGGGGAGAGCACCGCCGCGATGAGCGTCTTCGCGGCGGGCGGCAGTGTGGGCTTCTTCCTCGCACCGGTGCTGGCCACGCCCGTCCTGGTGGCGTGGGGTGTCCGGTCGAGCGTGCTGTTCCTTCCGCCCGCGCTGCTGACGGGGTACGTCCTGCTGCGCGTCGGCCGACGGGCCGGGACGGACGGCCGGAGCGCCAACTCCCGTACTGGTGAGGATCGCTGGCTGCCCTTCGGGCTGCTGACGGCGGTGGCCACGGTCCGTTCGGTGGTCTTCTTCGGGGTCAGCACCTTCGCCGGTCTGTACTGGCTGCGCGATCTGGGAGCCTCGCGGGTGGTGGCCGGAGCCGCGCTGGCCTGCTTCCTCGGCGGTGGTCTCACCGGCACCCTGCTCGGCGGCCGGATCGCCGACCGGATCGGCCTGACCCGCACCATCCAGCTCGGTACCGCACTGACCGTCCCGGCGCTGGCGGGGCTCGTCCTGGCCCCCGGCCCTTACGTGCCGCTGCTGTTCGCGGCGCTCACCGGGGCGGCGCTCAACATCCCGTTCGCCGTCCTGGTGAAGCTCGGTCAGGACTACCTGCCCGCCCGACCCGGCACCGCCGCCGGTGTCACCCTCGGTCTGGCCCTGAGCATCGGCGGCCTGTTCGCCCCGCCGCTGGGTCTGCTGGCCGAGGCGCACGGGCCGTACGGGGTGCTGGTGGTGCTCTGCGCGGTGCCGCTGCTCGCCCTGGCGATCGGTCACTTCCTACCCGAGCCGGGGTGACGACATGTCCATCATGACAGGTCAGACGGCCTTTTCGTAGGACCAAGGGCACAGTCGAACACCCTTGTCCGGCCTGCTCGCCGACCCGCAGACTCGCCGTCATGAATCAGCACGGGAACGTCGACCGGGATGCGGTTCTCCGAGCGCAGGTACTGCTGCTCGGAACGGGCATCGGAATTCACCAGGAGATCGCGGCGTACCGGATACTTGCGGAGATCAGTCCCCTGACCTACCTCGCCCGACTGGCCCGCGCGTTGCTGACGCTCGGTCAGGAACAGTTCAGTGGCAAGCACGAGGCACATTTGACCGTCGTACTGGACGCCGCCGGCGCGGTCCGTCGGCTGGCCGCGTCGGAGCCGCACCGGGACCAGCTGCTGATCGACGCGCTGGCCGAGCAGCAGCGGCTGCTGGAGGCCCTGGGCCGGTCGGACGACGCTGCGGTGGCACGGCAGGAGCTGTCCGAGGTCGGCCGACTGGGCTTCGCGGCTGGGCGGCTGGTGAGTCCGACGGGAGATCCGCGCCCCTTCGGCCGACGGGGCGCGGCGGGCCGCTGAGGCGGGGCGCCTCGTGGGCGCCGACCCCAGGGCTGGCCGGAACGGTCACCTTCACTGTGGAAGAGGCCCCGGCCCCGGACATCTGCTCAGCACCGTGAACCGGCCACGGCCCGCATCCCTCCCCGGGTGCGGGCCACCCGGTGCCCCTGATCGGCTTTCGGCCACCACCCTTAGCCGCATAGGGGCCGCCGCCCCCCGGCAGGGGGAGACGCGGTTCGGTCTCGGGGACGAGAGAGGGGAGACCTGGGGCGGACGCGCCCGACCGACGCCGGATGTGAGATTGAGACAGCCGGAAGGGACTCCGGCCGGACTACCGAGGAGAACTGAGTGATGGTCAACGGACGGGCGCGGACAGGCCTTCGGGCGGCGGTGGTGGCCCTCGCCGCCGCGACGGTGGTGGGGGGTGTGGTGGCGCCGGTCGCGGGCGCGGCCGACGCGCCCCCGTCCGCCGGGGCCCGGCAGGAGGCGGCGAGGGCCGCCGACCGGGCTGCGCTCGACCGGGCGCTGGGCGACGTGGTGGACGTCGGCGGGGCCAGCGCCGCGCTGGGCCGGGTGGTGCAGGAGGGCAGGACGGTCTGGCAGGGCGCGGCCGGGAAGGCCGATCTGGACACCGGCGCGGCGGCCAGGGCGGACGGCCGGTTCCGGATCGGCAGCACCACCAAGACCTTCGTCGCCACCGTGGTGCTCCAACTGGTCGGCGAGCGGAAGGTGGAGCTGGACGCGCCGATCGAGCGGTACCTACCGGGCGCGGTGCCCAACGGCGCGAACATCACGGTGCGTCAGATCCTCAACCACACCAGCGGCCTGTACAGCTACACCGGTGACCCGAGGCTCGGCCTGAGCGAGGAGGGCCTGCCGCAGTGGGTCGCAAGTGGCCGCTGGACCACCTACCGGGCGCAGGACCTGCTGGCGATCGCCGACGACCACCAGTCGGAGTTCGCACCCGGCACCGACTGGTCCTACTCCAACACCAACTACATCGTGGCCGGGCTGCTGATCGAGAAGGTCACCGGCCGCAGTTGGGGCACGGAGGTGGAGCATCGGATCATCCGACCGCTGGGCCTGCGGGACACCTCGATGCCGGACACCTCGACCGCCGTCCCGGGGCCGCACGCCAAGGGCTACGCCAGGCTCGGCGACACCCGGTTCGACGTGACCCGGCTGAACCCGTCGATGGCCGGTTCGGCGGGAGCGGGCGTCTCGACCACCGCCGACCTGGCCAGGTTCAACACGGCGCTGCTCGGCGGCCGACTGCTCCGCCCGGCCGAGCTGGCGGAGATGAAGACGCCGTCGCCGCAGGCGGTCCGGCGCGGCGTGGAGTACGGCCTCGGCCTGTGGCGGACCACGCTGCCGTGCGGTGAGTTCTGGGGCCACGACGGTGGCATCCCCGGCTACTCCACGATGCTGATGGGCGATGTGACGGGCCGTCGGCAGATCACCTACTCGGTCAACCCGCTGGACTCCGTGGCGGAGACCGGCCGGACCATCGAGGTGCTGACCGCGACGATGGCCTGCGGCCCGAGCACCCTGAGTGCGTCGAGTGCCCTGGGTGCTCCCAGCATTCCCGGCGCGAGGCTGGGCTGAGCCCGGCACGGGGCGGGTGCGTCCAAGGGGGTGCGCACCCGCCCTGTTGCCGTCAGCAGCTCAGGTTCGAGCCCGCCACCGTGCCGAGGATCTGGACGAAGTTCTGGTACGCGTTGATCCGACTCTGCACCTGGGCCGGGTTGCCGCCGTTGCACTCCAGCGAGCCGTTGATGCTGCGGATCGTCTCGCCGAAGCCGTAGCCGTTGACCATCGCGTTGTGCGGGGTCATGGTGCCGGGGCCGTTCTGGGTGTTCCAGTACCAGAGCGCGGTCTTCCAGGCGATCGCCGCGTCGGTCTGCACCAGGTTGGGGTCGTTCAGCAGGTTGATGCCGAGTGCGTCACCGGCCGCCTTGTAGTTGAAGTTCCAGCTGAGCTGGATCGGGCCGCGCCCGTAGTAGGCGGACTGCCCGGCCGGGCAGCCGTAGGACTGCGAAGTGTCGCAGTAGTGAGGGTAGTTGGCAGTGTTCTGCTCGACCACGTAGACCAGGCCGCCGGTCTCGTGGCTGACGTTGGCGAGGAAGGCGGCTGCCTCCTGCCTGCGGACGGTGTCACTGCCGGTGGCCGCGAACGCCGGGTAGGCGCTGAGTGCGGCGGTCAGCCCGCTGTAGGTGTAGAAGGAGTTCCGGCTCGGGAACATCTGGTTGAACTGGGTTTCGCTGACCGGGAATCCGCCCGGGTTGGCGGTGGCGGTGGGCGTGGGGGTCGAGCCGCCGCAGGTGTACGGGTCCCAGTACCAGGTGCTGATCACCGGGTCGTAGCCCGGGTTGTCGTGCTCGGCGATGTAGTACTTGCCGTCGGTGTACCTGACGACGGCGCCGGTGGTGTAGGTCTGGCCGGCCACCCAGGCGGGGTAGTTGCAGCTGCCGGAGGTCGGGGTCGGGGACGGCGTGCTGCCGCCGCAGGTGCCCTGGTCGGCCCAGACGCCGGAGCTGCCGCCCGGGGTCTCGTTCTGGGTCCACCACTTGGCGGACCAGTTGTGGCCGCCGTACGAGGCGGTGTTGCCGCCCACGTAGACGGCGGAGGAGCTCCAGGTGGTGGCGCAGGCCGCGGCCGAGGCGGCGGCGGGCAGCAGGACGGCCAGGCCGACCGCCACGGCCAGGGCGGAGAGCAGGGACAGGAGTCGTTTTATCGACACTTCGTCACCCCTACGCGTGCGGTGGGGGCCGCACGATCGACTACAGATGCGTCCGGTGGGGGGCCCGCCGGGAAGCGGGGCCGGTACGGGACTGTGTGGGGGGGACTCAACCGCAGTGGTCTACACCTGTCAAGAGGCGCGGACAGGTTCGGGACACACCGGAGCCGTGCTGACGGGCGGTCAGGACCGGCGTCAGCGCCGCTCGGCGGCGAGTTCCTCCAGCGTGGCGACCGCGCGTTCCGCGTCGGCGGCCGCGACGAACAGGTGGTCGTGGTGGAAGCCCGCCACCACGTTGCAGCTGATGCTCTCCACGGCCAGCCGGGTGGCCACCGCCGCCGTGAGACCGACCGCCTCCAGCGCCGAGTGGATCCGCAGCGTGATCCAGGCGGCCACGTACTCGTACGGCAGGCCGAGTGCGTCCGCCTCCTCCTGCGTCACCACCACGGTGGGGCCCTCGGGTTCGGCCACCGTGACGATCGGCTGCAGCCCGACGGGCACCCGGGCCGACAGCGTGCAGTACACGTACCGCCCGGGGTTGAGCACCGGACGCATTCCGCTCAGCAGTTTCCGCAGATCCCTCTCACCGGCCATGACGGCCACGGTAGCCGCTACGGGCGGGTCGGGCCGGGGGTGACACGGTCCGCCAGGGCGGAGGTGTCAGCACGGGTACGGCGTTCCGGCCCGGAGAGCCCGGACCTCCGCCATAGCGGCGGCCTGGTCGGCTAGCTGCTCGTCCTCGGCGGCGGCGATCAGGGCGAGCAGTGCGGTGGGGAGTTGCAGGTTCTCCAGCAGCTCGTAGTGGTACCGCCCGGCGACCGCCCAGGTGGTCAGCAGCTCCACGGGGGCGGCCGGATTCCTCGCCAGCCCCTCCAGGTGCACGCTGTCCAGCTCGGGGTCGGCGGTCCGGGCGAACTCGGCCAGCGCTTCGGACGGCGTGTGCCGGTTGCCCACCGCCGCCCTCAGGTGGTGGACCGGGCCGAGCGCCATCGCGGCCAGCGCCGCCACGTGCTCGCCGCGTGCGTGCAGCTGCCGTACGGCTGCGAGGCAGCTCAGCTCGGCCTCGCCCTCCAGAGTTCGGGCGGCGTGGTCGAGCGCGAAGCCGACAGCCAGGTCGGCGGGCCAGTTGGCCTGGAGCGTCGCGTGGCCCCGGTGGAAGTACGGCGGGTCGGTAGTGTAGAGGGCGCGTAGCGACTCGGGCGCGGTGGCCGGGTGCTCCAGCAGCGACCGGACGATCTGCCGGGCCAGTCGCTCGTCGCCGTCCGCCGTCCGGTCGGCCCGGCCGCCGAAGCCCGTGCGGGCCGCCTCGGCGAGGGCGGCGAGCGCCGCCGGGGGTGCGTACCGGTTCTCCGCGAGGGCGGCCGGCACCAGCAGGTCCGGGTCGGCCGCCAGGGCCACCAGCGCCTCGCCCGGGGTGTACCAGTTGCCGGCCGCTCCGATCCGTACGTCCGGCTCGGGGTCGGCCGCCGAACGGGCCAGGGCGGCCGGGTCGTGGTTGCGCCACATCGTGGCGGCCAGCTCCCGCACGCCCGGGTCCGGATCGTCCACCAGGCGGAGCAGGTGCGGGGCGAGCTCTTCGAACGGGTGCTCCGCCACCGCCGAGCGGCGTACCGACGGGGACGGGTCGACCAGGCCGGCGTCGTCGGGAGAGCCCCCGGAGACCACGGCCCCGTGGACCACCGGGTCCGGACCGGTGGTGAGGGCCCGTAAGTGGTCCGGGTCGGCACCGGGCCGCCGGACCAGCCGAACTCCGGCAGCCGGATCGTGGAGCAGCACGGGCGCCATTCGGCACGGCAGCCGGTCGCGGGCCGCCACCGCCCGGCGGACGCCGTCCGCGCTGTCCGCCGCGAGGGCCCGGACGGTCGGCTCGGGTGTCGCCCGGTGGACGGCGACAGCCCGCCGCACCAGCTCGTCGGGGTGCACCGCCAGCAGCGCCAGCCACTCGGCGCCGGTGGCCGGCTGCGCGGCCAGCGCCCGCAGCACCCCGACCCCCGCCCGGTCCCCGGCCCAGCGCACCGCCAGCTCCTCGGCCAGCGCCGCCGTCAGCCCCGTCCGCCCGGCCACCGCCCGGGCCACCTCAGGCTCCTCGGCGGCGAGTTCACGCAGCCGGGCCACCGTCGTCCCGGCCCGCCGGGCCTCCCGTACCAGCGCTGCCGTCTCCATCCGCACCCCTCCTCGACGGTCCCCCGGGTGACAGCCTGGCACGTGCTGCTGACAGGGCGTCAGGCGGGTGGTCGCGGCAGCGAACGGAAACGCGGCACGGCTGAGGGTGCGTCAGGCGCCGGGGCCGCCGGGTGCCGGGTCGTACTCGTACCGCCAGCGCCAGCGGCCCTTGGGGTCGTACTCCTTGGCCCGGCGGTAGACCAGCGTGGTGGCCGGGGTCCCACCGTGGGCCGGGACCGGTACGCGGTAGGTCTTCGGGACGTTGTTGAACGGGGTCAGCACGATGGGCAGCACCCGCCCGTCCAGGGGGCCGCCGTGGAATTCGGTGTCCGTACTTCTCACGGCCCCACCCTACGGGGGAGGGCCAGGTGGACGCGGTGGGCCCGGGACGTGAAGAAGATCGGGAGCCGGTGTGACCAGCGCAGCACCGCCCCCGGTCGGAACGGCCCCCCCGGCACCCTTATCCTGCTCTGTACGCCCCCGGGGTTTCCCGGGTCGGCGGGCCCTCGTACGGGCCGGGTGGGGTGTGTGCGGTGCGCCTGCCCGCCGAGCCTCAACCCTCGTGTCCGTACCGTGCCCCCCGGGCGTTCGGCCGTCCGGGGACCCCGGCTCCGGCCTTCGGCGAAGCTGCCGGATCAACCGCGCCCCCGGGAAGCAACGGGGCGGGCTCCGGCGTTGCGTCGGATGTTGCGTCGGTCGCTGTGTCACACCAGGCACGGCAGCTACAGCAGGTGCGGAAGGGGCCCGATGGAAGCCAGCAGCAGCAGGTGGACCAGTTGGTGGCAGCGACGAGAGCGCGAGCGTGCCACCGCCGCGACCGGGGTGGACGCGGCGGGTCGACTGGATCTGCTGCTCGGTGCGGTGCGCGCGGGCTTCCCGCTGGCGCCGGCCGCGCACCCGGCGGGTCACCGGTGTTCGTGTGACCGGGTCGGCTGTCCCGCGCCGGCCCAGCACCCCGTCTCGTTCGCCTGGCAGTCCCAGGCCACCGTCGATCCGGAGCAGCTGGCCCGCTGGCTCTCCCGCGATCCGCAGGCCAACTTCATCACCGCCACCGGCCGCGCCCACGACGTGCTGGACGTTCCGGCCGAGGCCGGGCGGCTGGCGCTGGAGCGCCTCGACGCACTCGGCGTGACCGGCCCGGTGGCCGCCGTCGGTGAGGACCGCTACCTCTTCTTCACCGCCACCCGGGGCACCCCGGTGGACGAGGACGAGTGGTGGCCGAGCGTGCTGGACAGCACGCCCGACACCATGTCCGAGCACCCCGGCCTGCGCTGGCACTGCCGCGGCTCGTACACCCTGCTGCCACCGGCCTCGCTGCCGGACGGCTCCGAGGTGCGCTGGCTGCGCGGCCCGGAGCACGCCCTGCCGGACGCGCTCCGGGTGCTCGACGTGCTGACCGACGCCTGCACCGAGGTGGGCGCGGTCGCCGAGGAGCAGTGGCTGATCGGCTGAGTCCGCGGAGACGTTGCTAAGGCAGCGTCAGGATCTCGGCGCCGTCGGCGGTCACCACCAGGGTGTGCTCGAACTGGGCGGTCCGCTTGCGGTCCTTGGTGACGACCGTCCAGCCGTCGGGCCAGATGTCGTAGTCGTACGTGCCCAGGGTGAGCATCGGCTCGATGGTGAAGGTCATCCCGGGCTTGATCACCTCGGTGGCCCGCTCGCTGTCGTAGTGCGGGACGACCAGGCCGGAGTGGAACGAGGTGTTGATCCCGTGGCCGGTGAAGTCGCGGACCACGCCGTAGTCGAACCGCTTGGCGTAGGACTCGATCACCCGGCCGATCACGTTGATCTGGCGGCCGGGCTTGACCGCCTTGATCGCCCGGTCGAGTGACTCCCGGGTGCGCTCGACCAGCAGCCGCGACTCCTCGTCCACGTCGCCGCACAGGTAGGTGGCGTTCAGGTCGCCGTGCACGCCGTGGATGTAGGCGGTGGCGTCGATGTTGACGATGTCGCCGTCCTGGAGGACGGTCGAGTCCGGGATGCCGTGGCAGATGACCTCGTTGATCGAGGTGCACACCGACTTGGGGAAGCCCCGGTAACCGAGGTCGGACGGGTAGGCGTCGTGGTCGCACATGTACTCGTGGGCGACCGCGTCCAGTTCGTCGGTGGTCACGCCAGGGGCGATCAGCTTGGCCGCCTCCGCCATCGCCTGCGCCGCGATCCGCCCGGCGATCCGCATCTTCTCGATGGTCTCCGTGGTCTGCACCTCGGGGCCGGTGTACGGGGTCGGCTTGGGCTTGCCGACGTACTCCGGGCGCGGGATGTGCGCGGGGACCTTGCGGGTGGGTGACTGGATGCCGGGTACGAGAGCCATGGCCGCGAGTCTATCGGCCGGTGTGACAGGGAACCGGCTGTGCGTGCGAGGCCGGGTGCAGGGCATGATCGGTCACAGGACGACAGAGGGAGCAGCTGATGGTTTTCGGCAGGAGCAAGCCGACCGGCAAGCCCGGCGAGTGGTTCTACTGCATCAAGCACGCCAAGGTCGAGGAGGGCCCGGAGTGCCCGGCCAAGGACCGGCTCGGCCCGTACACCACCCGGGAGGAGGCGGGCCGCGCGCTGGAGACCGCCGCCGAGCGCAACCGCGAGTGGCGCGACGACCCGCGCTGGAACGACGGATCCACCGTGGCCGGGCCGGAGGACGAGCTGGAGAGCTGACCGGCCGTCAGGCCGCCGGGGTCGCCTCGCGGACGGCGGCCTCGGCCTCGTGCTGGGCCCGGACCAGCGCGACGTTCTCGTCCGTCCGGTCGTCGTAGCGGAGCAGCCGGGGCACGGCGGCGGCCAGCCCGAGCACGCCGACCACGCAGGCCAGTCCGCCCATCCAGACCGAGCCGCGGACACCGACCACACCGGCCATGCCGCCCGCCCTGACCTGGCCGAGCTGCGGGCCGATCGAGTAGCTGAGCAGCTCCACCCCGGCGAGGCGGCCGCGCAGCTGGTCCGGGATCGACTGGTTCCAGATGGTCGACCTGGCCACCCCGCTGATCTGGTCGGCGCCCCCGGCGGCGGCCAGGCAGAGCAGCACCATCCAGATGTTGCCCACCAGGCCGGCCAGCGTGATCGCCACGCCCCAGCCGAGCGCGGCCAGCACCAGCATCCGGCCGTGCCGGTGGAGCCCCGAGGTCCACCCGCTGGTCGCCGAGACCACCAGCGCACCGGCGGCGGTCGCGCCGTACATCAGGCCGAGCGCCCAGTCGGCGCGCAGGTCGGAGGCCCAGAAGGCGTAGATCGCCACCGGGAAGGCGAACAGCATCGCGCAGGTGTCGATGACGTACGTGCTCAACAGGTCGCGGCGGCCCCAGGCGTACTTGATGCCGGTGACGATCGCGCCCAGCGAGGGCTTCTCGGCGCCGGTGGACGGCGGGACGGCCCGCATCCGGCCGAGCAGCAGCAGCGAGACGGCGAAGGTGAGCACGTCCAGCGCGTACGCGGTCTGCACCCCCGCCACCGCGACGATCACGCCGGCCAGCGCGGGGCCCGCCACCGAGGCGGCGTTGCGGTAGAGCGAGCTGAGCGCGAAGGCGGCGGCCAGCTGGTCGTGCGGGACGATCCGCGGGGTGAGCGAGTCCAGCGCCGGGCGCTGGAGCCCGTCCAGGGCGGCGACCAGCGCGGACACAAGGTAGATCGGCCAGAGCACCGGGGTCGGCAGCAGCGCGTTCACCAGCAGCAGGCCGGAGAGCAGCAGCAGTCCGGCTTCCGAGCAGAGCACCAGCTTGCGCCGGTCCAGCGCGTCGGCGAGCGCGCCGCCCCAGAGGCCGAAGACGATCAGCGGCACGAGTTCGAACGCGCCGATCAGGCCGACCGCGAACGAGGAGTTGGTCAGGTGCTTGATCTGCAGCGGCACCGCGACGTAGGTGAGGAAGCTGCCGAAGGACGAGACGCAGCCCGCGCTCCAGAGCAGCCGGTAGTCCCGGGAGGACCGCCAGGGGGCCATATCGGGACGGAGCCGCTGCCAGCGGGAGGGTTGCGAAGTCACGGGGAGCCATCCTGCGGCGGCCCGCAGGACCGCGGCAACCGAATTACCAGTGCGCGACCGGCGACCCGGTGAGCTGCGCGGCCAGTCGGGCCAGCCGGGAGCCGGGAGCCCCGGTGGCCGAACTGACGAGGTGTTGGACCAGGTCGAACGGTTCCGGCTCGGCGGTGGGCACGGTCAAGCGCTGGTGGGCCAGCCCGGCCAGTTCGGGGTCACCGGTGTCCAGCGTGAGCACGGTGGCCCCGCCGCGCCGGGCGTCCTGCACCCGCTCCAGCAGACCGGCCTCCGACGGGGCGGGCGCCACCAGCAGCACGGTCGCGCCCCGCCGAGCCTCCGTCAGACCGCTTAGTCCGTACGAGAGATGGGCCGGAGCGCCCGGCTCGACCCGGTGGCGCAGCAGGGTGGGGGCCAGCCGTGCGACCCCCGAACGGGCGGCCTCCTCGTCCAGGTGGGCGGCCAGGTGCCAGGGTTCGTACACCTCGGTGCCGACCAGCAGCAGGTCCCGGGCGGTGCGGCGGCCCACCGAGCGGCGCAGCGCTCCGGCGAAGGCCAGCGCGGACTCGGGCCAGCCGGTACCGGCCAGCCGTTCACGTAGTGCTGAAACTCTCACCGCGTCCATGGACCAAGAGGATGGAGCAGGGCGGGCGGCTTTGGCAGGATCTTCGACATGACTACCCACGATTCAGTGACCGCGCCCGCGCTCCCCGACGTCTCCGCCCTCGTGGTCGGTGTCCTCGGCGGCACCGGCGACCAGGGGCGCGGGCTGGCCCTCCGGCTGGCCAAGGCCGGTCAGCAGGTGGTGATCGGCTCCCGGACCGCCGAGCGCGCGGAGGCGGCGGCCGCCGGGATCGGCCTCGGCGTGCGGGGCGCGGACAACGCCGAGTGCGCCCGGCAGAGCGACATCGTGATCGTCGCCGTGCCCTGGGACGGCCACGCCGCCACCCTGTCGGCACTGCGCGAGGAGCTGGCCGGGAAGATCGTGGTCGACTGCGTCAACCCGCTCGGCTTCGACAAGCAGGGCGCCTACGCGCTCAAGCCGGAGGAGGGCAGCGCCGCCCAGCAGGCCGCCGCCCTACTGCCGGACTCCCGGGTGACCGCCGCCTTCCACCACCTCTCGGCGGTGCTGCTCCAGGACGAGTCGATCGAGCGGATCGACACCGACGTCCTGGTACTGGGCGAGGACCGGGAGGCCACCGACCTGGTCCAGGCCCTGGCCGCCCGGATCCCCGGCATGCGGGGCATCTTCGCGGGCCGGCTGCGCAACGCCCACCAGGTCGAGTCCTTGGTCGCCAACCTGATCTCGGTGAACCGCCGCTACAAGGCCCACGCGGGCATCCGGATCACCGACGTCTGACCCCGTCGGGAGCGGTGGGAACGGTCGGCGAGAATGGGAGCCGACCGTTCCCGGCCCTAGGAGCCCGCGCCATGCCCCGCAACGCCCTCTTCGCCCTGATCATCTGTGTGCTCGCGCTGACCGCCGCGGTGGTGTCGCTGGTCCAGGGCCGCTGGCTGGGCCTGATCTGGGTGCTGATGGCCGGCGTCTTCAGCAACATCGCCTGGTACCACCTGCGCCGCGCCCGGCAGGCCGCGGTGGCGCAGCAGCGGGACTAGCTCTGCCAGAACCGGAACAGGTAGCTGCCGAGCTGGCTGAGGGCCGGGTTGGCGCCGAACAGGTCCATCACCGAGTAGACCAGGTCGAAGAACCAGCGGTTCACCTCGGACTGCCAGAGCAGGATGAAGACCGCCATCAGCCCGTACGGGGCGAACGGCTCGACCGCGCGGCGGGTCTTGGGGGAGAGCCACGGTTCGACGATGCCGTAGCCGTCCAGACCGGGGACGGGCAGCAGGTTGAGCAGGGCCGCGCTGATCTGGAGCAGGCCGAGGAAACCGAAGGCGGCAGCCAGCGGGGAGACCGCGAGCTGCCGGCCGTCGATCTCCGCGTGGACCGACGGGTAGTCCAGCCAGCCGGCCCCGATCGGGATCAGCAGGGCGGCCGCGCAGAGCAGGTTCACCAGCGGGCCCGCCGCCGAGATCAGGCTGTGCTTCACCCGGCCGTGGATCCGGTTCCGCTCGATGTAGACCGCGCCGCCGGGCAGGCCGATGCCGCCCAGGATCACGAAGACCACCGGGAGGACGAAGCTCAGCAGGGCGTGGGTGTACTTGAACGGGTTGAGGGTCAGGTACCCCTTCGCCCCGACCGAGATGTCCCCGCCGTGCAGCGCGGTGCGCGCGTGCGCGTACTCGTGCAGGCAGAGCGAGACCACCCAGCCGGAGACCACGAACAGGAAGACGCCGAACCGCGCGCTGCCGTAGCCCGTGGCGACCGCCCAGCCCGCCGTGCCGAGGGTCGCGAGCAGCACCCAGAACACCGGACTGATCCGGCGGTCCTCGCTGCGCGAGCGCTGGGTTTCGGCGAAGGTCATGGCGGGGTGGCTCCGATGCGTGGGGAAGGTCCGACGGTCGATCATGCCGGGTCAGGAGCGGCCCGGACAAGGCGTGACAGGTGAACGGACCGCCGGGGGCCGGGGTTCCGGGCATCGCCGGGCCGCGCGTCACCCAGAATGGGCGGGTGCACTACGGCATCCTCGGAACCACCAGCGCCCACCACGACGACGGCACCCCCGTACCGCTCGGGGGTGCCCGGCTGCGCGCGCTCCTCACCGCACTGGTGCTGCGCCAGGGCCGGCCCGTCCCGGCCGAGCTGCTGGTGGACGAGGTCTGGGGCGCGGAACCGCCGCAGGACTCGGCCGCCGCACTGCAGACCCTGGTCGGCCGGCTGCGCCGCACCGTGGGCCGCGAGCAGGTCGGCTCCGGGCCCGCCGGGTACTGGCTGACCGCCTCGGCCAGCGACCTGAGGGAGTTCCAGCGCCTCGCGGCCGAGGGCCGCCGCGCCGCCGAGCAGGGCGACCACGGCCTGGCCGCCGAGCGGCTGACCGCCGCGCTCGCCCTCTGGCGCGGCCCGGCACTGGCCGACCTGCCGGATCGGGGCGGCTCCGCCACCCGGCTGGAGGCCGAGCGGGACGAGGCCCGCAGGCACCGGATCACCGCCGAGCTCGCGCTCGGCCGGGCCGCCGAGGTGACCGCCGAACTCGCCGAGCTCTGCGAGACCCGCCCGCTGGACGAGCCGCTGGCCGCGCTGCTGATCCGCGCGCTGCGCGACGGCGGCCGCACCGCCGAGGCCCTCCAGCAGTACGAGCGCACCCGGCGTGCGCTGGCCGACCAGCTCGGCACCGACCCCGGCGAACCGCTCCGCGCGCTGCACCGGGACCTGCTGAGCGGCGCCGAGCCGGCGCCGGCGGCCGCCGTACGTCCCCGGACGAACGGCAACCTGCGCCCCCGACTGACCAGCTTCGTCGGCCGGGACGAGGACCTGGCGGCGGTCCGGGCCGCGCTGGCCGGCGGGCGGCTGACCACGCTGACCGGGCCCGGCGGCTCCGGCAAGACCCGGCTCTCGGTCGAGGCCGCGCTGGCCGAACAGGCCGGGCAGGCGGACGGCAGCTGGCCGGACGGCGTCTGGCAGGTCGAGCTGGCCTCACTGGACGACCCGGCTGCCACCCCCGGCGCGGTGCTCTCCGCCCTCGGCCTGCGCGAGACCGTGCTGCACACCGGCGGCGCCGTCGGCGAGGTGGCCCGGGTGCACGACCCGGTCCGCCGACTGGTCGAGCACTGCGCCCAGCGCCGGATGCTGCTGGTGCTGGACAACTGCGAGCACCTGATCCAGGCCGCCGCCGAGCTGACCGACCGGCTGCTCGCCGAGTGCCCCGGCCTGACCGTGCTGGCCACGAGCCGGGAGCCGCTCGGCGTGCCCGGTGAGACGCTGCTGCCGGTCGAACCGCTGCCCGGCGAGGTGGCGCTGCGGCTGCTGGCGGAGCGCGGCGCCGCCGCCAGGCCGGGCTTCGACCCGGCCGAGGACCCGGCCGCCTGCGCCGAGATCTGCCGCCGCCTGGACGGCCTGCCGCTGGCCATCGAGCTGGCCGCCGCCCGGCTGCGCGGCCTGACCCCGCGTCAGCTGGCCGACCGGCTGGACAGCCGGTTCGCCCTGCTGACGGCCGGTTCCCGCACGCTGCTGCCCCGGCAGCAGACCCTCCGCGCGGTGGTGGACTGGAGCTGGGACCTGCTGGGCAAGCGCGAGCGCGCGGTGCTGCGCCGGCTCTCGGTCTTCGCGGGCGGCTGCACCCTGGAGGACGCCGAACAGGTCTGCGCCGACGACGCCGAGGTACCCCGGGAGGAGGTCGCCGACCTGCTGCTCTCGTTGGTGGACAAGTCGCTGTTGGTGGCCGGCCTCGGCGAGCACCCCCGCTACCGGATGCTGGAGACCATCCTGGAGTACGCGGGGGAGCGGCTGGCCGAGGCGGACGAGCCGGAGGTGGCGATGCGTCACGTCCGGCACTACCGCGAGCTGGTGCGCGACGCCGATCTGCGGGTGCACGGCCCCGAGCAGCTGCGGGTGCTGGACGTCCTGGAGCGCGAGCAGGACAACATCAGGGCCGCGCTGCGCCGGGCGATCGACCGGGGCGAGGAGCAGGAGGCCCTGGTCCTGGCGCTCGGTATGAGCTGGTTCTGGCAGCTGAGGGACTACCGGACCGAGGCCAGGGCCTGGTACGAGGAGATCTCCGCGCTCGCCCCGGACGCCTTCGCCGAGGACGCCCGGCCGCCCGTCCCGCTCACCGAGGGGCCGTTGGACCGGCCGCTGCCGATGTCCGAGGCGATGCTCGACGAGGCCCGCCGGCAGGTCCAGCTGTTCCGGATGGTCGCCATCTTCGCCGGCACCATGGAGCAGCTGGGCGACTCCGGCGCGGTGGAGCTGGCCCGGCGGGTGCTGGTCGTCTACACCCCCGAACTCCCGCAGGCGTACCGGTACCCCGGCCTGCTGAGGGTGTTCGCCGCCTTCCTGGCCGGGCAGATGGACAGCCTGAAGGAGCTGCTGGACGGCGCGGTCGAGGGGGCCAGGCGGTACGGCCGGGAGAGCGATCTGGCCTTCGTCCTGCAGATCCGGGCCAGGATGCTGAACGACTGGGTCGGCGGGCTGCCGCAGGCCGTACTGGACAGCAACGAGGCCCTGGAGATCTACAGCAGGACCGGCGACGACTGGGGCCGGTCCGAGGCGCTGGCCGCGCAGGCGGAGGCGATGAGCAACGAGGGCGACGCGCTCGGCGCGGCCGAGACGTACCGTCAGTCGATCGAGCTGGCAGAGCAGTTGGGCGCGCACCATGAGGTGCCGATGCTCAAGGTCCGGCTGGGGGAGGCGCTGCTGCCGACCGAGCCGGAGCGGGGCGAGGCACTCATCCGGGCCGCGCTGGCCGAGGTGGAGCCGGGCAGCCAGTCCTCGGACGGTGCCGAGCTGTTCGGCAACCTGGTGCTCTGCACCGTGCACAGCCGCCGGGGCGAGCACGACCAGGCGCTGGAGCGGCTGGACTACCTGATGGCCCAGCGGCGGATCCTCGGCCCGCTGGTGCCCGAGGTCTTCAGCGGCCTGCTGCTCTGCATCCGCAGCTGGGTGGTGGCCCGGGCCGGCCGGGCCGAGCAGGGGCTCGAGCTGCTCAGGGAAGGGCGCGCGCGGATGCGCGGGGATGACGGCGGCGCGGCCGGGGTGTTCGCCGAGCACATGACGGTGCTGCTGCTGCCCTCGTTCATCGGCACCCTGCTGATCGTCGCCAAGGAGCGGAACGACCTGCGGATCGGCCGCTACTGCGCGGTGCTGATCGGGGCGCACGACAGTCTGCACGGGCCGCGCGGCACCTCGATCGAACGGCACGAACGGCTGGAGGCTCAGGAGGCGGTCCGCGAGCTGCTCGGCGAGGCCGAGTACCAGGCCGGGTACGCCGAGGGCGGCGGCCTGGGACTGACCAGGACCGCCGCCCTGCTGGACGAGGTGGTGACCTTCTGAGCTGCCGTCAGGTCCGCTTGCGGAAGCGGGCCACCGCGAGCGGGGCGGTGACGGCGGTGATGCCCACCGACCAGACCACCACGACCAGCACCGAGTGCGTGAGCGCCCCGCCGTTGATCAGGCTGCGGCAGGCGTCGGCCAGTGCGGAGAGCGGGTTGTATTTGGTGAAGCTCTGCAGCCAGCCCGGCATGGTGTGGGTCGGGGCGAAGATCGAGCTGCCGAACTGGAGCGGCATGATCACCAGCATCGAGACGCCCTGGACGGCCTGCGCGCTGCGCAGCGCCATGCCCAGCAGCATCGAGATCCAGACGATCGACATGCCGAACATCAGGGACAGGCCGACGGCGGCGAGCAGCTGCAGGAAGTCGGTCTTGATGTCGAGGCCGAGCAGCATCGCGAAGCCGATCAGGATGGTGAAGGACACCAGCCCGCGCAGCATCTCGGCGGCGATCTTGGAGAGCAGCACCGCGGACCGGCCGATCGGCAGCGTGCGGAACCGGTCCATCACACCGGTCTGGAAGTCGCTGTTCAGCCCGGTGCCGACGGCCATCGCCAGGTTCAGCCCGGTGGTGCCGAGCAGGCCGGGGACCAGGTACTGGATGTACTCCTGCTGACCGCCGGCCACCGCGCCGCCGAAGACGTAGACGAACAGCACGATGAAGATGATCGGCATCAGCAGGGCGTCGAGCATCGACTCGGGGTCGGCCTTGATCCGCATCAGGTTGCGGCGGGTCAGCGCGCCGATGTGCCGCAGGGTGGCCCGGGGGCCGATCCGGACGTCGTCGGCGGGCAGGGTCGCGGGGCTGAGGGTGGCGGCGCTCATGCCACGGTCTCCTTCTGCAGGGTCGGGACGGTGTCGGTGGGGCCGGACTTGCCGGTGATGGTGAGGAAGACCTCGTCCAGGCTGGGCAGCTTGGTGTCGATCCCGGCGATGCCGAAGCCGCGCGAGCCGAGCACGCCGACCACGGTGGTGAGCTGCTCGTCGTCGGTGAGCTGGACCGAGAGCAGCGAGGTGTCGGCGGAGAAGGTGACCCCGGTCAGGCCGGTCTCCTGGAGGCAGCGGGCCATCTCGGGCAGCTCGGCCGGGTGCACCGGGCGGACCTGGAGGGTGCGGCCGCCGACCTGGGCCTTGAGATCGGCCACCTCCCCGCTGGCGATCACCCGGCCCTTGTCGATCACGGTCAGCTCGTCGGCGAGCTGCTCCGCCTCCTCCATGTACTGGGTGGTGAGCAGCACGGTGGCCCCCTCGGCCACCATCCGCTGCACCTCGTCCCAGACCTCGTTGCGGGTGCGGGGGTCGAGCCCGGTGGTGGGCTCGTCCAGGTAGAGCACCTTGGGGCTGCCGATCATCGAGGCGGCCAGGTCGAGCCGGCGGCGCATGCCGCCGGAGTACGTCCTGGCCGGACGTCCGGCCGCCTCGGTGAGCGAGAAGCGCTCCAGCAGTTCGGTGGCCCTGGCCTTGGCCTGCTTGGCGGACAGGTCCAGCAGCCGGCCGATCAGGTAGAGGTTCTCGTAGCCGGAGAGCAGCTCGTCCACCGAGGCGTACTGGCCGGTCAGCCCGATGGTGCGGCGCAGTTGCTTGGGCTGGCGCAGCACGTCGTAGCCGCCGACGAACGCGGTGCCGGCGTCCGGCTTGATCAGTGTGGAAAGGACCCGGACCAGTGTGGTCTTGCCGGCGCCGTTCGGGCCGAGCACACCGAGCACGGTGCCCTGACGGACGGTCAGGTCGACCCCGTCCAAGGCTTTGGTCTCGCCGTAGTGCTTGACGATGCCTCGTACCTCGACGGCGTTGGTGCCGCTGAGCCCCCGGTCGTTCGGGGCGATGTCGTTTCGGTTCATGTGATCAGCGTGCAGGGGCCCGCTGTCACGGTGCTGTCAGTCCGCTGTCGCCGCTCACAGCCCGCTGTCAGGATCCTTCTCGGGAGTGCGGGCAGCTGTTAAACCTGACGACGCCTCAGATTCATGGGTATAGTGAAATATCACATTGCAGTAGCGCACGGCGTGGGGCCGTTCGCACTGCTCAGAGGGAGGGACTCCAATGTTCCGCAAGCTTCTCGTCGCCGCCGGTGTGGTCGGTCTGGCGCTCGCCGCCACCCCGGCCTCGGCCACCACGACCACCACGGTCACCTGTGGCGCCTCGGGCCTCCAGTCCGGCCTGCAGACCAAGGTGTGTGCCGAGATCACCGGCGACCAGGTGGCGCTGTACGGGCAGATCGCCCTGGCGGGCCCGCCGAGCCCGGGCACGGTGATCCAGCCGCAGGAGCTCACCGTCAACCTGACCGGTCAGATCCTCGGCGGCGCCTCGCTCGGCACCGTCCAGGGCTACCGCACCTTCACCGCCTCCACCATCCAGGTGCGCGGCGTGGGTGGCACGGTGCCGTGCGGTTCGACCGTGCAGGCCTCGTTCTCGGTCGCGTCCTACCCCTGGTACAACACGCCGGTGACGCTGAGCCTGCCGATCGCCTGCTGATGAGCCGTCGTTAGACGCGCAAGGGCGGTACCGGGGCCCCGGTACCGCCCTTCCGTGCTGCTGCGGCTACTTGAAGGTGTGCTCCGGCGCCGGGAAGGTGCCCGCGCCGACCTCGGCCGCGAACTCCCGGGCGGCGTCGCCCAGCACTGCCCGCAGGTTGGCGTACTGCTTGACGAACTTCGGCACCCGGCCCGCCGTCATACCGGCCATGTCGGTCCACACCAGCACCTGGGCGTCGGTGCCCGCCCCGGCACCGATGCCGACGGTCGGGATCGCCAGCTGCTCGGTGACCTGGGCGGCCAGCTCGGCCGGTACGGCCTCCAGCACGACCGCGAAGGCACCCGCCTGCTGGACCGCCTTGGCGTCCCGGAGCAGCCGGTGCGCCGCCTCGTCACCGCGCCCCTGCACCGGGTACCCGCCGAAGGCGTGCACCGACTGCGGGGTCAGCCCGATGTGGGCCATCACCGGGATGCCGGCCTCGGCCAGCAGCTCGATCGAGCGGGCGCTGCGCTCGCCGCCCTCCAGCTTGACCGCGCCGACCCCCGCCTCCTTCATCAGGCGGGCCGCATTGTGCATGGCCTGGGAGGACGACTCCTGGTACGAGCCGAACGGCATGTCGCCGACCACCAGCGCGCGCCTGGTGCCGCGGACCACGGCGGCCGAGAGCATCACCATCTGATCCATCGTCACCGGGACGGTGGTCTCGTAGCCCAGGTGGCAGTTGCCGGCCGAGTCGCCGACCAGCAGCACGGGGATGCCGGCCTCGTCGAAGACGCTTGCGGTGAGCGCGTCGTAGGCGGTGAGCATCGCCCACTTCTCACCGCGCTGCTTGGCGGCGGCGATGTCGCGGACGGTCACCCGGCGGTTGGTGATCCCGCCGTAGAGGGTCTGGCCCTCCTTGGTGCCGGGCTGGCCCTGGGCAGGCTGAAGCGGAGAAGCGTTCATCGAACAGGCTCCTGAAGGTTGTCGTCTCGTGGCGCCGTACGGCGTCCCCGGATCTGCTCCCATGCTTGCACGCCGACCCCGCTTGGCAAAGGGCGGGCGCGTCCCGGGTTCTTTGCCGAGAATTTACGATACGGTCCCGTCTCGTATCGTAAAGGCCGCTACGCTGATTCCGAGACGCTTCCGACTCGTAAAACCCGCTCTCTGGGGGAGACCCACACCATGACCACCGCCGCACCGCCCCGGATCCCCGAGGCCGTCCACCGCCGCCGCTGGGCGATCCTGGGCACGCTGGTGCTCGCACTGCTCGTCGTCGTCCTCGACAACTCGATCCTCAACGTCGCGATGAAGACCATCGCCTCGCCCGCGCCCGTCGGGCTCGGGGCCAGCCAGAGCGATCTGGAATGGTCCATCAACTCGTACACCCTGGTCTTCGCCGGTCTGCTGTTCACGGCGGGCCTGCTCGGCGACCGGCTCGGCCGGAAGTGGTCGCTGCTCGGCGGCATGGTGGTCTTCGGCCTCGGCTCGCTGCTCTCCGCCATGGCCAACTCGCCCGGTGAACTCATCAGCTACCGCGCGGTGATGGGCCTCGGCGGTGCCTTCGTGATGCCCGCCACGCTGGCCATCATCATGAACGTCTTCGAGCGGCACGAGCAGCCCAAGGCGATCGGCATCTGGGCCGGCGCGGTCGGTCTGGCCATCGCGATCGGCCCGATCACCGGCGGTCTGCTGATCGAGCACTTCTGGTGGGGCTCGGTCTTCCTGGTGAACGTCCCGATCGTGGTGCTCGCCCTGGTCGCGATGGCCCTGCTGGTGCCCAACTCCAAGGACCCGAACCCGGGCCGGCTCGACCCGGTCGGCGTGCTGCTCTCGATCGTCGGCCTGGTCGCGCTGATCTACGGCATCATCAAGGGCGGCGAGCTGGCCGACTTCACCGCTCCGGCGGCCTGGGTGCCGACCATCGGCGGTCTGTTGGTGCTGGCCGGCTTCGTGATGTGGGAGAAGCACACCGACCACCCGGCGATGAACGTCGGCTGGTTCCGCAACAAGGTCTTCAGCGCCTCCGTCACGGTGATCGGCCTGGTCTTCTTCGCGCTGATGGGCGTCTCCTTCTTCGGCGTCTTCTACATCCAGAGCGTGCGCGGTTACAGCGCCCTGCAGGCCGGCGTGCTGATGCTGCCGCTGGCCGTCGCCCAGCTGATGTTCGCCCCGCGCGCCCGGCTGGTGGTGGACCGCTTCGGCGTCCGGGCCACCTGTGCGGCCGGCATGGCCCTGATCGCGGTGGCCTTCCTCGGCTACCTGTTGCTCGGCCAGACCACCCCGATCTGGGTGCTCGTGGTGCTCGGCTTCCTGATGGGCGCCGGCATGGCGCACGTGATGCCGCCGGTCACGGTGGCCATCATGGGCTCGCTGCCGCGGGAGAAGGCGGGCGCGGGCTCCGCGCTCAACAACACCTTCCGCCAGGTCGGCGGCTCGCTCGGGGTGGCCGTGCTCGGCGCGGTGCTCTCCACCGTCTACCGGGACGGCGTCTCCGACTCGCTCGGCCAGCTGCCGCCCGCCCTGCGGGACAAGGCCGGCGAGTCGCTGGAGGCCACCCTGGCGATCGCCGGGCGGACGGGCAACACCGCCCTGGTGGGCCAGGCCGAGGACTCCTTCATCCACGCCATGCACGTGGTCGCCGGGCTCTCCGCCGGGGTGACCGCGGTGGGTGTGCTGCTGGCCTGGTTCCTGCTCCCCGGCCTGGTCGCCGCTCCGCAGGCGGCCCAGGACCCGTCGGCCGGACCGGCCGAGTCGGCCGCGCCGACGGCGGAACCGGCCGAGCGGATCCCCGGCCAGGTCCCCGGCCAGGTCCCCGGCCAGGCCGCTGACCAGGCCGAGCGGGTCTGAGCGGTCGTCATGGTTGATCAAGGTGGCGGCCGGGGCGGGCAGAATGGCCCCATGCAGACCGAGACCACCAAGCCCGTCCCCGGCGGGGAGCACTGCGCTCCCCGCCGGGGGCGGCCGCGCAGCGAGGCGGCCGAGCAGGCGATCGTGGCCTCCGTCGAGGCACTCATGGAGGCGGGTACCGGACTGGCGGAGCTCTCCATCGAACGGATCGCCGCCGCGGCGGGCGTCGGCAAGGCCACCATCTACCGGCGCTGGCCCAACAAGGAGGCCCTGCTGGTCGACGTGGTGGCCCGGCTGGAGGAGCAGCCGGAGCCGGTGCTCACCGGCGCCGGCGTCCGGGAGAGCCTGATCGCGATGGTGGACGACATCCGCCGCCGGGGCCTGGCCAAACGTTCGAGCTGGGCGCTCAAGGCCGCGATCGGCCAGCTCGACACCTGGCCCGAGCTGCGCCAGCTGTACAAGGAGCGGATCATCAAGCCGCGCCGCGAGCTGGCCCGGGAGATCATCCGGCGCGGGGTCGCGGAGGGCGTGCTCCGGGACGACATCGACGTCGAGCTGCTCACCGAGATGGTGATCGGTCCGATCCTGGTCCGCGCCGTGCTCTGGGGAGAGGGCCCGCTGGACGACGAGGGGCTGGCTGAGCAGATGGTCGACGCCGTCCTGGCGGGGGCGGGCGTGCGGCCGTCCGGTACGGGTGGTGCCGAGGTACGGCCCTCCGGTGCGGGCGCCGCTGACGTGCCGCCGTCCGGTGGCGAATCTCACTGACCGGCGCGCCCCGCAACCCGGCGCGACTCCACCGGCGTCTGTCCCGTCATAGGCTGAGCCGAGGATCCGACTAAATCGGTGGGCAGCCCCGACCAGGCGGAACGGCACGGAGGATCGGTTCATGGCACAGACGGACGAGGCAGCGGCACCGGCCGAAGGTGCGCAGCCCGCGGCCCGTCGGTTCTGGCGGACCGACGGCTGGCGGTCCGGCACCTGGCGCAGGGGCTGGATCCTGGCCGTGCTGTCCGCCCTGACAGCCGGTCTGCTGGCCTTCCACTCCACGGTGCCCAACGCCGTCGGCAACCTCGGCAGCCTGCTGGAGACCTTCCTGCCCTGGCTCGGCCTGGCCGTCCCGGTGCTGCTGGTGCTCGCACTGCTGCGCCGCTCGGCCCTCGCGCTGGTCGCCGTCCTGCTGCCCGCCGTGCTCTGGCTCAACCTGTTCGGCGGCCTGCTGACCGACAAGAGCAGCGGCAAGGGCGACTTCACGGTGCTCACCCACAACGTCGCCGCGGCGAACTCCGACCCGGCCGGCACGGTGCGGATGCTGAACGCCTCCGGCGCGCAGGTCATCGCCCTGGAGGAGCTCGCCTCGAACGCCGTCACCACCTACAGCAGGGGTCTGGCGGCCGGCTACCCGTACCACGTGGTGGAGGGCACGGTCGGGCTCTGGTCCAAGTACCCGATCAGCGACACCCGGGTGGTGGACATCAGGATCGGCTGGACCCGGGCGTTCCGGGCCACCGTGACGACCGGTCAGGGACCGCTCGCCGTCTACGTCGCGCACCTGCCCTCGGTGCGGGTCAACTTCGACGGCGGCTTCACGGCCGGGCAGCGCGACCTCAGTGCGCAGGCGCTCGGCGACGCGATCGAGGCCGAGCCGTTGAAGAAGGTGCTGCTGCTCGGCGACCTCAACGGCACCATGAACGACCGCTCGCTCGCCCCCGTCACCTCGCAGATGCGCTCCGCCCAAGGCGCCGCCGGGGACGGCTTCGGCTTCAGCTGGCCGGCCGCCTTCCCGATGGCCCGGATCGACCAGATCCTCAGCAAGGGCGGTCTCAAGCCGACCGACTCCCGGGTGCTGCCCTCCGACGGCAGCGACCACCTCGCGGTCGCCGCCGACTTCCGGTACTGAGCGGACGTACCGACCGAACGTACCGAGTGGGCGTACTGAGTGGGCGTCAGCCCTGCCGCCAGCGGTTGGTGATGGGGAGTCGGCGGTCCCGGCCGAAGCCCTTGCGGGAGATCTTCGGGCCCGGCGGGTACTGCCGGCGCTTGTACTCGGCGGTGTCCACCAGACGGACGATCCGGTCCACCACGGCCGGGTCGAACCCCTGCGCCACGATGGCGTCCCTGCCCAGGTCACCCTCGACGTAGAGGTCGAGGACGGTGTCCAGCAGGTCGTAGTCGGGCAACGAGTCGGTGTCCACCTGATCCGGCCTCAGCTCGGCCGACGGCGGCTTGCTGATGGTGTTCGCCGGGATCGGCGGCACCTCGCCGCGCTCCTCGGCCAGCTCGTTGCGCCACGCCGCGAGCCGGAAGACCAGCGACTTGTAGACATCCTTGATCGGCCCGTACGCGCCCACCGAATCGCCGTACAGGGTGGAGTAACCCACCGCCAGCTCGCTCTTGTTGCCCGGCGCGAGCACGATGTGCCCCTCCTGGTTGGAGATCGCCATCAGCAGCGTGCCGCGCAGCCGGGACTGCAGGTTCTCCTCCGCCAGCCCGGTCAGCCCGAGCGCGTCCATGTAGGCGTCGAACATCGGGGCGATCGAGACCGTACGGAAGTTGAGGCCGGTCCGCTCGGCCAGTTCGGCCGCGTCGTCCCTGGAGTGCTGGGAGGAGTACCGGCTCGGCATCGAGACGCAGTGCACGTTCTCCGCCCCGAGCGCGTCCACAGCGATCGCCGCCACCAGGGCGGAGTCGATGCCGCCGGACAGGCCGATCAGCACCGAGCGGAAGCCGTTCTTGCGCACGTACGCCCTGGTGCCCTCGACCAGCGCGCCGTAGATCTCGGCCTCGTCGCTCAGCCGGGGGGCCGGCTCGTACACCGGCTGCTCACGCTGCTCCGGCTCGCCCCCGAGCTCGGTGCGGACCAGCTGGAGACCGTCCACCAGCAGCAGCCCGTCGACGTGGTTCGCGGACGCGGCCCGCAGGTCCAGGTCCACCACCAGCAGGGTCTCCTCGAACTGCGGCGCCCGCGCGATCACCTCGCCCCCGGCGCCGACCACCAGCGAGTCACCGTCGAAGACCAGCTCGTCCTGGGCCCCGACCATGTTCAGGTACGCCAGCGGGCAGTCCGCTTCGGCAGCCCGCCGCTGCACCAGCTCCAGCCGGGCGTCGTCCTTGTTCCGCTCGTACGGCGAACCGTTGATCACCAGCAGCAGCCCGGCCCCGGCCTCGCGGGCCGCGCTCACCCGGCCGCCGTCCTGCCAGATGTCCTCGCAGATCGCCAGCGCCACGTCCACGCCGTGCAGCCGCAGTACCGAGAGCTGGTCGCCCGGCACGAAGTAGCGGTGCTCGTCGAAGACCCCGTAGTTGGGCAGGTAGTGCTTGGCGAAACGGTTCACCACCTCGCCCCGGTGCAGCACCGCGGCACAGTTCTGCGGCGACCCGGCGGGCCGGCCCGGCCTCGCCCGCTCGGAGCGCCCCAGGTAGCCGACCACCACCGGCAGCTCACCCAGCCCCTCGGCGGCCAGCCGCGCCGCCAGCTCGACCAGCGCCGCTCGGGACGCCTCCACGAACGAACTCCGCAGCGAGAGGTCCTCCACCGGATACCCGGTCACGGCCATCTCGGGGAACGCGACCAGCTGGGCGCCGGCCTCGGCGGCCCGCCGGGTCCAGCGCACCACCTCGTCGCAGTTGCGCGCGATGTCACCGACCCAGGGGTCGGTCTGGCTCAGGGCGAGGCGGAGAGTCGGCATGGTCCCGAGTGTAATCGTCTAACTGACGCTATGTCGCCTGCGGCGTTAACCTGGTTACGGCCTGGACAGACCAGACGGAGGTTCTGCCATGAGATGGCAGGTGCAGGAAGCCAAGCAGAAGTTCAGCGAAGTGCTCCGTCTGGCGGAGGCCGAAGGCCCCCAGGTCGTGACCCGGCACGGCGACGAGGTCGCGGTGGTCATCGACATAAGGGAGTACCGGCGGCTCAAGGGAGAGGAGATGGACCTCCGGGACTACCTGCTGCAAGGTCCGACCATCGAGGGACTGGAGATCGACCGTTCCACGGAGCCGACCCGAGCGGTGGACTTCGGCGGTGACCGGTGACCTATCTGCTCGACACCGACGTCGTGTCCGAGGCCCGACGACCGCGTCCCAATGCTTCCGTGCTCGCCTGGCTGTCCGATGCCCCGCTCGGCGAGTTGTACCTCAGTGTGCTGGTCGGCGGGGAACTCAGGCAGGGCATCGCGCGACTCCGGTGGAGAGGGGACGACCGGCAGGCCGCTCTGCTCGACGGATGGCTGACCGGCCTGGAGCGGATCTACGGCGACCGCATCCTGCCCGTGACCCGCGAAGTCGCGGACACCTGGGGGCAGCTGAACGTACCGGACCTGCTGCCGCCGATCGACGGGTTGCTCGCGGTCACCGCGAAGGTGCACGGGCTGACGTTGGTGACCCGCAACGTCAAGGACGTGGCTCGGACCGGCGTGCCGGTGCTCAATCCGTTCGACCCGGTCGGCTGAGCGGCGCCCGGGGGTGGATTCCAGACGAAGATCCGACATGATGGGGGCAGTTGTCGCCAGGCCGCTTCCGGCGCGCTTCGGGGCGTAACACGAACGTAAAGAGCAGAGGTGAGACTGTCCCCATGGGCAAGCAGCAGGAGTTCGTGCTTCGTACGCTCGAGGAGCGTGACATCCGTTTCGTCCGGCTGTGGTTCACCGACGTGCTCGGGTTCCTCAAGTCGGTGGCCGTGGCACCGGCCGAACTGGAGCAGGCGTTCGAGGAGGGCATCGGCTTCGACGGCTCCGCGATCGAGGGCTTCGCCCGGGTCTACGAGTCCGACATGATCGCCAAGCCGGACCCGACCACCTTCCAGATCCTGCCCTGGCGTTCGGAGACCCCGGGCACCGCGCGGATGTTCTGCGACATCCTGATGCCCGACGGCTCGCCCTCGTACGCGGACCCTCGGTTCGTGCTCAAGCGCACCCTGGAGAAGGCGTCCAGCCTCGGCTTCACCTTCTACACCCACCCGGAGATCGAGTTCTTCCTGCTGAAGAACCTCCCCGGTGACGGCACCCCGCCGATCCCCGCGGACCAGTCCGGCTACTTCGACCACACCCCGCGCGGGGTCGGCCACGACTTCCGGCGCCAGGCCATCACCATGCTGGAGTCGATGGGCATCTCGGTGGAGTTCTCGCACCACGAGGGCGCCCCCGGCCAGCAGGAGATCGACCTCCGCTACGCCGACGCACTCTCCACCGCCGACAACATCATGACGTTCCGTCTGGTCATGAAGGAGGTCGCGCTCGAGCAGGGCGTGCACGCCACCTTCATGCCGAAGCCGTTCTCCGACCACCCCGGCTCCGGTATGCACACCCACCTCTCGCTCTTCGAGGGCGACCGCAACGCCTTCCACGAGTCCGGCGCCGAGTACCAACTCTCCAAGGTGGGCCGCTCCTTCATCGCCGGCCTGCTCCGGCACGCCGCCGAGACCGCCGCCGTCACCAACCAGTGGGTCAACTCCTACAAGCGGATCTGGGGCGGCTCGCAGCGCACCGCGGGCGCGGGCGGCGAAGCCCCCTCGTACATCTGCTGGGGCCACAACAACCGCTCCGCCCTGATCCGGGTCCCCATGTACAAGCCCGGCAAGCAGGGCTCCACCCGCGTCGAGGTCCGCTCCCTGGACACCGGCTGCAACCCCTACCTCGCCTACGCGGTCACCCTGGCGGCCGGCCTCAAGGGCATCGAAGAGGGCTACGAGCTCCCTCCGGGCGCCGACGACGACGTCTGGGCCCTCTCCGACGCGGAGCGGCGCGCGCTGGGCATCCAGCCGATGCCGCAGAACCTCGGCGAGGCCATCGACCTGATGCAGCGCAGCGAACTCGTCGCGGAGACGCTGGGCGAGCACGTCTTCGACTTCTTCCTGCGCAACAAGCGCCAGGAGTGGGAGGAGTACCGCTCCGAGGTGACTCCGTTCGAGCTGCGGAAGAACCTCCAGGTGCTGTAGCCGCAGGTCAGAGCGGCCTGCAACGCAGGAGGCCCCTCGGGCCGACGGATCAGCTCCGTCGACCTGAGGGGCATTTTCACGGCTCACGTGGTGGCGTTGAGGCTGGCTGAGGCCAGGGCCAGACCACGGTGATCTGTGGCAGTACAGGCTGGGCGGGAGCTCGATCGCGTAGCGAATGATCAGCCCCGGATCAAGCTGGTGGAACCGGGATTCAGTCCCAGTCTCCGGGGTCGGTGGCCTCGATCAGTGCGGACAGCTTGGCGCGGTCGTGGAAGGCGCTGCTGAGAATCGACCCGAGCTCCCGCAGGGCCGCCTCGTCCTTGCCGTAGACGCACATCATCCCGGCCTCGGGGTCGAAGCCGCCGATCCGATCGCCGAGTTCCGGCGCGTGTACGCGGACCGCAGTGTGCGCGACCGCGTCCCAGCTGTAGCCGCTGGCCTCCTGGCCGACCGCTTCGAAGAGGTCGGCCGCCTGGGCGAAGTGGTGGTCGGTGAGGATCAGGCTGTAGTTGCCGGGTGAGGTGTCGAACAGGCTCAGCGGGGCGAGGTCCGGGCGATCGATTGCTTCCGTCATGCGGGCATCGTGGCATGATCCGCCGACAGTCCGGCCTGGCCCCTGTGTGGAGCGTGGTGCCACTTCGATGGCAAGGGCACCTTGATGGACGGTCAGGACGAAGCTGCTCCTGCGGTCGGCGGCCAGTTCCCGAACGCACTGAAACCTTTCCGAGCACCGAGGCGTGGATAGGTGTGGAGCCCGGCCACCGGGGTCGGCTCAGGAGGGGGAAACGACATGCGACGGTGGACCACCGCGCTGGCTGCAGTGATACTCGCTGCGGGAGTTGGGGCAACCACGGTCCCGGCGGCTTCGGCTGTCACCGCCGGTACTGCCTGTGCGACCGGTTGGGGCAGCCTGAACCGGCAGGATCAGACCGTCCCGTACCAGCCGCAGGCGCTGGCCAACATCCGTACCGGCGTCCAGGAGTGCTTCGACCGCCTGGTGGTGGACGTGCCGGGCACCTCGGCGGCCAATCCGCTGAGCTACCGGGTGCACTACATGGGCGGCAACGCCATCTACCAGGCCGGCTCCGGTACGCCGATTCCGGTGCGCGGTGGTGACGTGCTGGAGATCGTCGTCGGCGCGGCCACCTACGACCCCTCCACCTGGGAGGTGGTCTACCCGGGCCGGGCGGGCAACCCGCTGCCGGGCGTCGACCTGACCGGCTACCGCACCTTCGTCGACACCCGCTTCGCCGGCAGCTTCGAGGGCGAGACCCAGTTCGGCCTCGGGGTCCGGGCACGCCTTCCGTTCCGGGTCTTCCAGCTCGACAACCGCCTCGTCATCGACGTCGCCCACAGCTGGGGAAGCTCCGCCTGACCCACCCGAAGATCCCGACCGCCCGCCCCACCGGCCCCGCCGCTGACGCCTGCGTGGCCACCTTCGTCGTTGCGCGCTGGGAGGGGGTCCTCGATGCCGAGGCCGCCCGCGCGGCGCTACCCGGCCCCGCGCCAGTCATGCAACCGCAGGTACCGGTCCCCGGCCCGGCCCCGGCCGCCGAGGTGCTGGAAATCCGTACGTAGCTCGCGGAATCCGCCGCTCGGCCCGGTTCTCGAAGGCTTCGCAGCCGCCGAGGACCGGGTCGTACTGTTCGCCGGGAGCGTCGCGGAACCGCTCGGGACGGCGCAGGGCCGTCCTTCCGGCTGGTGGCTGACGGCCGGTCAGGCCTATGGGTGCACGGGCCCCGGAACCTCCGACGAATCGGCAGGCACAGCTGCGCTGAGGCGGTACGTCGTCGGGTGTTGGAGACGACCGCAGAGCGTGTCGATCCGCAGGCTCGACTCGTCGTACAGACGCTCCGCACGCAGGCGGCGCACGTATGCCTGCCACTCGCTGTAGTCCTGCGTCTCGTAGATCACCTCCCAGCGTGCATTGGCGTACGCGGCGGCATGACGCCGACGTGCTTCCTGCTCCCGCTGCTTCCGTTTCCTCTGCCCAGGCATGGACACCACCCTGACGGAACGCCGGCCGCCTGACAACCGATGACGATCGAGCTGATGGCCCGTCAGGTCCGTTCGGCTGCGAGGAGTTCGGCGATGATCTCGGTGCCGAGGGCGTACGCCGGGACACCGGCGGTGATGAGGGCCGTTTCGGTGACGCCGAGGAGGTCGGGGAGGGTGGCGCCGGCGTGGAGGGCACCGGTGGCGTGGATGCGGGCGGGGGTGGGGTGGTTGAGGGCCAGGAGTTGGCCGAAGTGGACGAGTTGTTGGATGCGGGGGCCGAGGGGATTGTCGGTCAGGACGATGTGGCGCAGGGCGGCGAGGGCCTCTTCGGTCGGGAGGCGGTCGAGGCGTTCGGCCAGCTGGAGGCGGTCTTCCACGCCGGTGGGGACGGAGCCGAGAGTGGCACGGTAGCGGGCGCGTACCGCTTCGGCCCGGGCGTCGGAGAGGGCGTCGGTCATGACGCGGCCCGGGCGATCGCGGCCTGGACGTCCGCCAGGGCGCCGGCCGGGAAGTCGACCGCTCCGCCGAGGGCCGCGGCGGCCAGTTCGGCTTCGGCGCTCTCCTCGATGGCGACCACCAGGTGGGCGGTGGCCGCCGAGTCGGGGCCGAAGACCAGGAGGCCGTGGTTGGCGAGGAGGACGGCGGAGGTGGTGGGGCGCTGCGACAGGACCGAGGCGATGCCGCGGACGGAGACGTCCGACCCGCGCGGGCCCCAGGGCACCACCGGGACGTCCTCGGGCTGGCCGAAGCGGAGCATCGGCTCGGTGCGGCAGGGCAGCGGGCGGTGGGCCACGGCGAAGGCGGTCGCGGCGGGGGAGTGTGTGTGGATGATGGCGCCGACCCGGGGGCGGGCGCGGTAGACGGCGCTGTGCATGGCGATGATCTCGGTGCTGACGGACCGGAGTTCGCCTTCGAGCAGCTGCCCGTCCAGGGTGACGGTCGCCAGGTCCGTGGGTCGCAGGCCGCGGACGAAGCCCGGGGTGAGGAGGAAGCGGTCGCTGTCGAGCCTGGCGCTCAGGTTGGCGTGCCCGGAGTGGGACATCACCCCCGCGGTGAAGAGGCTCTCGGCGGCCTCGACCAGTTGGCGGGCGGTCGGTGAAACGGTCATCGCGGCAACTCCGTGGTCGGCCGGCAGCGTCCGCCGATGCGGTGCTGTCCCGGTGCCGACCACTCTTCAACTTGCACTAAGGTTTAAGTCAAACATGCAGGTGGAGGGGGTGGGGACTGGTGCGGTTGACGATCGGTCAGCTCGCGGGGGCGACCGGGGTGCCCGCCTCGGCGATCCGGTTCTGGGAGCGGCACGGCCTGCTGCCCGAGCCCGAGCGCCAGGGCGGCCAGCGGCGCTACCCGCCGGAGGCCGTCGAACGGATCGTGGTGCTGCGCAAGTGCCAGCAGGCCGGTCTGACCCTGGCCGAGATCCGCGAGTTCCAGCTGAAGCAGTCGCTCAGACAGACGATGATCCGCAGCAAGATCATTGAGATCGAGCAGCGCATGGTCGACCTCGACCACGCCCACCAGCTGCTGACGCACGCCCTGCGGTGCGGGGAGGAGGACATCGTCATGTGCCCGAAGTTCCGGGAGCAGATGGCGGACTGGAGTCGGCAGGCGTGACGGCTCCCGGGGCCAGCTGACGGGCGGTCAGGCTGGGTGCCGGACCGCGCTCACTGATGGCGGTATGTGTTTAGCCAGTTACACAGAGTTGTGTTCCGATGGGTTCAGTCCACCCTCACTGGTTGGCCGTGCTGGAATGCGCGGCCCTCTGATCCGAGAGGTACACATGCCCCACACCGTTAGTCGCGCCGTCGGCGCCCGTCGGCTGGCGCGCCGCGTCGGAATCGCGGGTGCGGCCCTGGTCGCCGTCGCGGCCCAGCTCATGGCCAGCCCGGTCGCCGACGCACGTGGCTCGGGTACGCACCGGGCCGGAGACGACGTTCTCCAGCAGAACGTGCTGCCGATGAAGACTCGGTTCAGCGGCGAGTTCCACGGTTCGATCACCCGGATCAGCAACTCACTGATGACCTGTGACGAGACCCAGCCGCCGGTGGACCCGGCGCAGCCGCCCTGTGAGCAGGCCAGGGCCGGTGAGGGTTCGCGGCCGATCAACAACAACTACCAGATGAAGTACATCAACATCGACCCGGGCTCCGTCGGCCCGCTCGGTGACGAGATCTACTCCGCCAGCTCCGCCGACCTGGGCCTGGTCGAGGGCTCGAACGTGAAGTACGCCCGGCTGTACTGGGGCGGCACGCGCGGCATCGAGGGCACGGTGCTGCCGGAGAGCCGGATCAACGAGGTCTACCTCAAGCTGCCGGGTGACAGCCAGTACACCAACATCGCCAACGACCAGGCCTCGATCGGGTACATCACCACCCAGGCCGAGAGCAGCTACCAGGCCTCGGCCGACATCACCGAGCTGGTGAAGGCGAAGGGCAACGGCACCTACACCGTCGCCAACATGGACTCGGTGGTGAAGCCGCACAGCTGGGGCGGTTGGACGATCGTGGTCGCGTACGAGAACGAGTGCAAGCCGCTGCGCCACATCAACCTCTGGGACGGCTTCGTTCCCGAGCTGCCGAACAGCCCGGAGATCAGCCTGAAGCTTGAGGGCCTGGTCACGCCCACCGAGGGTGAGATGCACGCCAAGCTGGGCTACGTGGTCTACGACGGTGACCTGAAGTGGACCGGCGACACCTTCTTCGCCAAGTCCACCAACGGGCCGCTGACGGAGTTCACCGACGCAAACCACGTCTCCAAGGACGCGTTCAACTCCACCATCGAGGAGCTGACCCCGGCCGACCAGTTCAAGCGGGTGCCGTACAACCGGAACAACTTCGGCTACGACTCCAACCGTTGGGACATCTCCAACATCCTGCGTCACGGTGACACCGACATCACCGCGACGGTCGCCACCGACAAGGACGGCTACAACCTGGGCGTCTTCTACGCCTACGTGAACCTGGACTCCTCGGTGGAGGACTGATCCTCCGTCGTCACCTGCCGCGCCTCCGCTCGCCGGGGGCGCGGCAGTGGCGTTCCCGGGCCCGAGCCGCCGCGCAGGCGGCGCTCCAACGGCCGTTCCACCCAGCGGAAGAGTGCTCCCGCCACCGCGAGGGCGGTGCCGGCCAGCAGTAGCCAGACCATCAGGGTGGCGAGCCCGGGGGCCGGTCGGCCGCAGAGCGCCAGCCAGGTCCGGAAGCCGATCTCGTGCACCAGGTACCAGGCGAACGACCAGTCGCCCAGGCGGACTTGGACCCGGTGGCCGAATCCGCTGCCGCCCCGCAGGTCGGCCTGCGCCGCCGCGGTGATCAGCAGCGCGAAGAGCGGCGCGGAGAGCAACTGCGCGGCGGAGTACGGCCCGTACCAGAGCGAGTCCGGGACGGCCCGGTGCCAGGGGATGAGTGCCGCGTGGAAGAGGACCGCCGCCAGGACGGCGGAACGCAGCGGCAGCGGGCGCACCAGGCCGCGCCGGACGGCCAGCGCGGCGGCCGCGCCGAGCACGAACTGCGGGGTGCGACTCAGTGGGAGGTAGTCCAACAGCCAACTGCGCAGGGCGGGTTCGGGCATCAGGGCGCCCGCGAGCCAGAGCAGCGGGCCGAGCAGGGTGCAGCCCGCCAGGACCGGCCCCGGTCGGCGTCGGGCCAGCACCGGCAGCAGCAGCGGGAAGAGCAGGTAGAACCAGGCCTCGTCGCCGAGCGACCAGCCCGCCGGGTTGCCGCCCATCACCGTCCCGTGCAGCCAGGGGTGCAGCATCGGCAGTGACCAGAGCGCGGCCGTCAGCGGGACGGCGGCGCCGATCGCGGCGTACACGGCCAGCGACAGGCCGGTGGTGAGCACGTGCAGCGGCCAGATCCTGGCCAGCCGGCGGCGGTAGAACACCAGCGCGGGCACGGGGGCGTCGGCGTACGTCCAGGCCAGCACGAAGCCGGAGAGCACGAAGAAGAAGGTCACCCCGCTGCGGCCGTACCAGACCAGCGGGGACAGCAGTGGCAACTCATTCAGCTGGCGGGAGAGATGGTAGAGCACCACCAGCAGGGCGGCCCAGAAGCGCAGCCCGGTGAGCGAGGGGAGTCGGATGGGCACACCGGGGATAACGGGGCAGTGGACGCGGGGGTGACGGGACGTCGGCCACGGCTGTCGGCCCTCGCACACGTACGCTCGTACCGAACGGATGTCGGTGGCAGAGAGGCGGCCCTGGTGGCGGAGCGGAGCAGTCGGCTTGAGGTCCGCCTGGTGCGGCGGGGGTTCTCCGACCCGCAGGCCGCCGTCGGTCTGCTCGGCCAGCCCTGGCTGTCCGGGCTGGCGGACGACCCCCTGCTGCTGGACGCGCTCGGCGCGACCGCCGACCCGGACCTCGCGCTGCTCGGCCTGGCCCGGCTGCTGGAGGCGCTCGACCCGGCCGAACGGCACACCCTGCGGGACACCCTGACCAGCTCCAAGCCGCTCCGCGACCGGCTGCTCTCGGTGCTCGGCGCCTCCACCGCCCTCGGCGACCACTTGGCCAGGCACCCGCGCGACTGGCACGCCCTGGTCACCTTCGAGCTCCGCGACATCCACCCCGGTACCGAGGACTTCCGGCGCGAGCTGCACCAGCGGATGCGGACCGCGGGCACCGACCGGGCGGACGCGCTGCGGATCGCCTACCGGCGCTGCCTGCTGACCATCGCCGCCCGCGACCTGAGCGGCACCACCGACCTACCGCAGACCGCCGCCGAACTGGCCGACCTGGCCGGCGCCACCCTGCAGACCGCGCTGGAGATCGCCGCCGACGAGGATCCGGAGGCGGCCGGGCGCTGCCGGCTCGCGGTGATCGGCATGGGCAAGTGCGGCGGCCGCGAGCTCAACTACGTCTCCGACGTCGACGTGATCTTCGTTGCCGAACCGCGCGAGGGGGTCGAGGAGCACCAGGCGATGCAGGCCGCCACCCGGCTGGCCGCCCGGATGACCCGGCTCTGCTCGGACACCACCGGCGAGGGCACCATCTGGCCGGTGGACGCCAACCTGCGCCCCGAGGGCCGCAACGGCCCGCTGGTCCGCACCCTGGCCAGCCACCTGGCGTACTACCAGCGCTGGGCCAAGACCTGGGAGTTCCAGGCCCTGCTGAAGGCCCGTCCGGTGGCCGGTGACGCCGAGCTCGGCGCCGCGTACGCCCAGGCCACCGGAGCGCTGGTCTGGCAGGCCGCCGAGCGGGACAACTTCGTCGCCGACGTCCAGCAGATGCGCCGCCGGGTGGTGGACGCGATCCCCGCCCGCGAGGTGGACCGGCAGCTCAAGCTGGGCCCCGGCGGGCTGCGCGACGTCGAGTTCGCGGTGCAGCTGCTGCAACTGGTGCACGGGCGGACCGACCCCCGGCTGCACAGCCCCACCACCCTCCAGGCGCTGGAGGCACTCAGCGCGGCCGGCTACGTGGGCCGGGCCGACGCCGCCTCGCTGGATGCCGCGTACCGCTTCCTGCGGGCGATGGAGCACCGGATCCAGCTGCACCGGCTGCGCCGCACCCACCTGGTGCCCACCGACCCGGCCGACCTGCGACGGCTGGCTCGCTCGCTGGCGGGGCACATCAACGACGACACCAACGCCGATCCGGTGGCCGCGCTCCAGCGGGAGTGGCGACGGCACGCGGTCGAGGTCAGGCGGCTGCACGAGAAGCTGTTCTACCGTCCGCTGCTGGACGCCGTGGCCGAACTGCCGGCCGGCGTGATCGGGCTCTCCACCGAGGCGGCCAAGGCCAGGCTGGAGGCGCTCGGCTACGCCGATCCGGCGGCGGCGCTGCGCCACCTGAGCGCGCTGGCCTCCGGGGTGAGCCGCAAGGCCGCGATCCAGCGCACCCTGCTGCCGGTGCTGCTGGGCTGGTTCGCCGACTCGGCCGACCCCGACGCCGGGCTGCTGAACTTCCGGCAGGTCTCCGACGCGCTCGGCCGCACCCCCTGGTACCTGCGGCTGCTGCGGGACGAGAGCGCGGCCGCCGAACAGCTGGCCCGGGTGCTCTCGGCCGGGCGGCTGGCCCCCGACCTGCTGCTCCGGGCCCCCGAGGCGGTGGCCATGCTCGGCGACCCGCAGGGCTTGGAACCGCGCGGGCGGGCCGCCCTGACCCAGGAGATCCAGGCCGCCGTCGGCCGGGCCGGATCGGCCGCCGCCGGGGTCGCGGCGGCCCGCGCGGTCCGCCGCCGGGAGCTGTTCCGGACGGCTGCCGCCGACGTGCTCGGCCGGTTCGGCGAGGAGCCGGGCGCCGCCGTGGACGCGGTGGGCGACGCGCTGACCGTACTGAACGCCGCCACTCTGCAAGGGGCGCTACAGGCCTGCGTGGCCGAGTGGGAGGCGGCCAACGGTGAGTTCCCGACCCGGCTCGCGGTGATCGCGATGGGCCGGTTCGGCGGGCAGGAGATGGGCTACGGCTCCGACGCGGACGTGCTCTTCGTGCACGAGCCGGTGCTCGGCGCGCTGGACCAGGACGCCGCCCAGGCCGCGTTCGCGGTCTGCAACCAGCTCCGGACACTGCTGGCCGCGCCGTCCACCGAACCGCCGCTGCTGGTCGACGCCGACCTCCGGCCGGAGGGCCGACAGGGGCCGCTGGTCCGGACCCTCGGCTCGTACGAGGCGTACTACCGGCGCTGGTCGCACGTCTGGGAGTCCCAGGCCCTGCTGCGGGCCGCACCGGTCGCGGGCGACCCCGGGCTCGGGGCGCGGTTCCGCGCACTGATCGACCCGCTGCGCTACCCCGGCGTGGGGGTGCCCACCCAGGACCTGCTGGAGATCCGCCGGATCAAGGCCCGGATCGAGGCCGAGCGACTGCCGCGCGGCGCCGACCCGACCACCCACACCAAGATCGGCCGGGGCGGTCTCGCCGACGTGGAGTGGACGGTGCAGCTGCTCCAGCTCCAGCACGGGCATCGGGTGCCCGGGTTGCGGACCACCCGGACGCGGGCCGCACTCGCGGCGGCGGTCGAGGCGGAGCTGGTCGAGGCGGAGGACGCGGCGGTGCTGGACGCGGCGTGGGTGCTGGCCTCGCGGGTGCGCAGCGCGGTGATGCTGGTACGGGGCCGACCGGGCGACAGCTTCCCCGGCGAGGCCCGCGAACTGGCCGGGGTGGCCCGCTACCTCGGCTACGGCTCCGGCCACACGGGCGAGCTAGTCGACGACTACCGCCGCACCACGCGCCGGGCGCGGGCCGTTGTGGAGGAGCTCTTCTACGGCTAGGCCCTGTCCGGGCGATCTTGTCGGATCAGCGTGCGGCGCCGGGATGTGACATCAGCCGCTGGCGCGGCGGGTCCGACGTCGCACGCTCGGCAAGATCGCCCGGACAGGGCCCAGGGCCGGACGGGGCCCAGGACGGCCTCGGGAGCGTCGCACCCGCAGACGTCAGTGGTCGACCTTGGTGAGGGCCCACTGTTCCGGGACCGTGAGGTCGTCCTCGGGGGCGGTCCGGGTCCGGGGGAGTTGGTAGACCCAGACGTGGTAGACCAGGCGGGCGGCCGCGAAGCCGAGGGCCAGGCAGACTGCGCCGCCGACCGCGTCCATCCAGAAGTGGTTGGCGGTGGAGACGATCACCAGCAGCGTGAGGGCCGGGTAGAGCAGACCGAGCACCCGGCCCCAGAGCGGGCGGGCCAGGAAGAAGATGGTCAGCCCGCACCAGAGCGACCACCCGATGTGCATCGAGGGCATCGCCGCGTACTGGTTGGAGACGCTGGCCGCCGCGCCGGAGGCCATCGAGCCCCAGGTGTCGTGCACCTTGACGGTGTCGATGAAGGCACCGCCGGTCATCAGGCGGGGTGGGGCCAGCGGGTAGAAGTAGAAGCCGATCAGGGCCAGGCCCGTGGTGACGAAGAGCACCGTACGGGCGGCCGCGTAACGGCCGGGGTGGGAGCGGTAGAGCCAGACCAGCACGCCTATGGTCACGATGAAGTGCAGTGTGGCGTAGTAGTAGTTCATCCCGACGATCAGCCAGGCCACCGAGTCGACCGCGTGGTTGACGCTGCGTTCGACCGCGATGCCGAGGTGCTGTTCGAAGTCCCAGATCCAGCCGGCGTGCCGCTGGGCGATGACATCCTGTTCGGGTACCGCGTTGCGTACCAGGGAGTACAGCCAGTAGCTGACCCCGATCAGGGCGAGTTCGAACCAGAGCCGGGGCCTGGCCGGGGTGCGGCGCTGGTCGCGGATGCGGCCGCGGACGGCTGCTCCGGTGGACTGGGCGGCGCGGGTGGCTCCGTCCGGTCGGCGGACCGTGCGGTCCGCGCCCGGGACGGAACCGGCCTGCGCCGCCGCCTGGGCGCCTGCGGCGTCGGCTGCGAACTGCTCGGTCGATTCCCCCATGGGCGAGAAGTCTGCCAGACGGGCCGTGGCCCTCTGCTCATCCTGCGGTTGTGGATTCTTCACCGCCTGTCCCCCTTCCGGGGTAGGTGGCTGAGTACCGGGGTCTGACACATGAAGTCCATTGTGACTCGTTCGGGGGCGGCCGGTCGACGCGACCCCGGTCCTCCGGGCGGCAGGCAACGGTTCGGTCAAGACCACGACTGCAACCTTTTCTGCATCTTGCTGAAACATTTTGCAGCCGCTAGCGTCCAGCCACCCAATGACGACGAGCCGCCTCAAGGGAGCCCGCAGTGGCCGAAGCCCAGCCCCGCCGCCCACGGAGCACCACCCCCTACCGACGCCCCGGCCGGACCGCCGTACTGATCGCGGCCTCCCTGCTGGCGACCGGGCTGGGGGCGGCCCCGCTGGCGATGGCCGCCCCGGCCGGGCCGCCGTCGGACCGGGCGATGGCCGCGCAGACGGACCGGCACGACTTGACCCGGGAGCAGTTCTACTTCGTCCTGCCGGACCGGTTCGCCAACGGCGATGTGAAGAACGACACCGGCGGTCTGACCGGCACCCGCCTGGAGACCGGCCTCGACCCGGCGGACAAGGGCTTCTACCACGGCGGCGATCTCCAGGGCCTGATAGACAAGCTGGACTACGTCCAGGGCCTGGGCACCACCGCGATCTGGATGGCCCCGCTGTTCAAGAACCGCCCGGTCCAGGGCACCGGGACGGACGCCTCGGCCGGGTACCACGGCTACTGGATCACCGACTTCACCCAGGTCGACCCGCACTTCGGTACCAACGCCCAGCTCAAGGAGCTGATCGCGAAGGCGCACCAGAAGGGCATCAAGGTCTTCTTCGACGTCATCACCAACCACACCGCCGACGTCGTCGACGACACCGAGGGCAAGTACGACTACCGCTCGACCGGCGCCTATCCGACGCTGGACGCGGACGGGAACCCGGTGGACGAGTCCGCCGTGGCCGACGCGGCCGCCCAGTGGCCCAAGATCGGCGCGGACTCGTTCCCCTACACGCCGTCCTTCCGCAGCGAGGCGGACAGGAAGGCCAAGACCCCGTCCTGGCTGAACGACCCCGCGCTCTACCACAACCGGGGCAACTCGACCTTCGTCGGCGAGTCCGCCACCGAGGGTGACTTCTCCGGCCTGGACGACCTGGACACCCAGAACCCCCGGGTGGTCGAGGGCATGAAGCAGATCTACCAGACCTGGGTGAAGGAGAGCGGGGTCGACGGCTTCCGGATCGACACCGTCAAGCACGTCAACCTGGCCTTCTGGTCGCAGTGGGCGCCCGCGCTCAAGCAGTACGCCGCTGAGCGCGGCAACAAGGACTTCTTCATGTTCGGCGAGGTCTACTCCGGCGACCCGTCGATCACCGCGCCGTACGTGACCAAGGGCAAGCTCCAGGCCACCCTGGACTTCGCGTTCCAGGAGAGCGCCCGCAAGTACGTCTCGCAGGGCGGCTCGGCCAAGGCGCTCGCCGAGCTGTACGCCCAGGACTTCCGCTACACCACCGCCGACACCAACGCGTACGAGCTGCCGACCTTCCTCGGCAACCACGACATGGGCCGGTTCGGCAGCTTCCTGCAGAGCGACAACCCGGGGGCCTCGGCCGAGCAGCTGCTGCAGAAGGACCGGTTCGCCAACGAGCTGATGTTCCTGACCCGGGGGCAGCCGGTGGTCTACTACGGCGACGAGCAGGGCTTCACCGGCGCGGGCGGCGACAAGGACGCCCGGCAGGACATGTTCGCCTCGAAGACCGGCTCCTACAACAGCGACACCGTGATCGGCGGCAGCAAGGGACCGGCCGACCGGTACGGCCGGGACGGCGCGCTGTACCAGGGCATCAGCACCCTGGCCGCGCTGCGCAAGGCACACCCGGCGCTGGCCGACGGCGCGCAGGTCGAGCGGTACGCGGCGGACGGCGCGGGCGTGTACGCGTTCTCCCGGATCGACGCCGGGCAGCAGGTCGAGTACCTGGTCGCGGTGAACAACTCGGCCGAGCCGAAGACCGTCACGCTGGACACCTTCTCGGCGGGCATGGAGTTCAGGCAGCTCTACCCGAGCGCCGGGGCGAAGACGGTCAGCGGCGCGGACCGCAAGGTCACCGTGACCGTCCCCGCGTACTCCTCGGTGGTGCACCAGGCGGCGGGGAAGCTCGCCAAGCCGGCCGCCGCGCCCCAACTCACCCTGAAGGCACCGGAGAACGGCTCGACCGGTACGGTCACCGTCGGCGCCGAGGTGCCGGGCGGCGGCTTCAACCGGGTCTCGTTCGCCGCGCAGGTGGGCAACGGCCCCTGGCAGCAGCTCGGTTCGGCCGACAACGGGACGTACCGAGTCACCCAGGACCTGACCGGAGTCGCGCCCGGCACCGTGGTCCGGTACAAGGCGGTGGTCAAGGACTCCGGTGGCAACCTCCGGTCCGCCACCGGGAGTTTCACCACCGGCACCCCCGCTCCCAAGCCCGCGCCGAGCGCCACCTCGCGCCCGTACGCGGTCGTGCACTACCAGCGGAAGAACGCCGACTACGACGGCTGGAACATGTACGCCTGGGGCGACCTGGCCGACGGCGAGTCCACCCCCTGGCCGGACGGGCACGGGTTCACCGGGCGGGACGCCTACGGGGCGTTCGCCTACGTGAAGTTGAAGAGCGGCGCGGCCGACGTCGGCTTCGTGGTGGAGAAGGGTGGCGTGAAGGACGGCGAGGCCGACCGGCACGTCGACCTCGGCACCACCGGGGAGGTCTGGGTCAAGGAGGGCGACCCGAACGTCTACACCAAGAACCCCGACCCGGCCGTCCCGGTGCCCGTGGACAAGGCGGTGATCCACTACTACCGGGCCGACGGCAAGTACGACGGCTGGGGCCTGCACGACTGGACCGGCGCGGCCACGCCGACCGACTGGGGCAACCCGCTGATGCCGGCCCGGAAGGACTCCTACGGCGCCGTCTTCGAGGTGCCGCTGGCGGCGGGGGCGACCAGCCTCAGCTACATCCTGCACAACGGCAACGACAAGGACCTGCCCAACGACCAGTCGCTGGACTTCGCCACCAGCGGGCGGGAGATCTGGATCATCGGCGGCCAGGAGGGCCACCTGCTGCCGCAGGCGGCCGGCAGCTCCGCGCAGCTCGACCTCTCCTCGGCCCGGGCCCAGTGGATCGACGCCAGGACGGTGCTGGTTCCGGCCAACTTCGGTGCGGGGGACAGCGCGCTGGCGGGCGGCACCAGTGCCCAGCTGATCTACGACGCGGACGGCGGCCTCACCGTCGACAAGGGCGTGCTGAACAAGCCGGGCCGGTGGATCCGGCTCAACCCGGGCAGCCTGACGGACGCCCAGAAGGCCAAGTTCCCGCACCTGGCGGGCTACCGGGCCTTCACCGTGGACGCCCGGGACACGGGGCGGGTCACCAAGGCGCTGCGCAGCCAGCTGATCTTCACCGAGCACCTGCCGAGCGGCGCCGCCCTGGCCGCCACCGGCGTGCAGATCCCCGGCGTGCTGGACGACCTCTACGCGGCCAAGGCCGCCAAGGCCCAACTCGGTCCGGTCTACCGGAAGTCCGACGGCTGGGGCTGGTGGGGCGAGGACCGTGAGGTCACCCTGTCGCTCTGGGCGCCGACCGCCACCGAGGTGTCGGTCCAGCTCTTCGACCAGGCCACCGGCGGTACGCCGAGGACCGTGCCGCTGCGCCGGGACGAGGCGACCGGCGTCTGGTCGCTGACCAGGGACGCCGACGAGCTGGACGGCAAGTACTACCTGTACCAGGTCAAGGTCTGGGCGCCGAGCGTCCGGCAGAACGTCACCAACCTGGTCACCGACCCGTACTCGGTGGCACTCTCGGCCGACTCGAAGCGCAGTCTGGTGGCCGACCTGACGGCCCGTGACACCAAGCCGCGCGGCTGGGACGGGCACCGCTCGCCGAACGCCGTTCCGGCCGCCCAGCAGCAGATCCAGGAGCTGCACGTCCGGGACTTCTCCTCGGCGGACGCCACCGTGCCCGTCGCCGAGCGGGGCACCTACAAGGCGTTCACCGAGTCGAAGTCGGCCGGCATGCAGCACCTGCGCGAGCTGGCCCAGGCGGGTGTCACCACCATCCACCTGCTGCCGACCTTCGACATCGCCACCATCAGGGAGAACCGGGCCGACCAGAAGCTGCCCGCCTGCGACCTGAACTCCCTCGCGGCGGACAGCGAGAAGCAGCAGGAGTGCGTGGCCGCCGTGCAGGCCGAGGACGCGTACAACTGGGGCTACGACCCGCTGCACTACACCGTCCCCGAGGGCTCGTACGCCACCGACGCGACCGGCACCGCGCGCACCGTGCAGTTCCGCGAGATGGTGCAGGCGATGCACGAGGCCGGTCTGCGAGTGGTGCTGGACGTGGTCTACAACCACACCGCAGCGGCCGGCCAGGCCGAGCACTCGGTGCTGGACAGGGTGGTGCCCGGCTACTACCAACGGCTCGGCGACGCGGGCGCGGTGACCACCGACAGCTGCTGCGCGGACACCGCGCCGGAGCACGCCATGATGAACAAGCTGGTGGTCGACTCGGTGGTCACCTGGGCGAAGGAGTACCGGGTCGACGGCTTCCGGTTCGACCTGATGGGCCTGGACCCGAAGCAGACCATGGTGGACGTCCAGTCGGCGCTGCGCGGGCTCACCAAGGCGCGCGACGGGGTCGAGGGGAAGGACGTCTTCCTCTACGGCGAGGGCTGGAACTTCGGCGTGGTGGCCAACAACTCCCGTTTCCAGCAGGCCAGTCAGCTGAACATGGCGGGCACCGGAATCGCCACCTTCAACGACCGGGTGCGGGACGCGGCCCGGGGCGGCAACTTCATGCTGAACTCGGCGCCGCAGCAGGGCTTCGCCTCCGGCCTGTACACCGACCCCAACGGGTCGGCGGCGAACGGGACACCGGCCGATCAGAAGGCCCGGCTGCTGCACCAGATGGACCAGATCAAGGTCGGGCTGACCGGCAACCTGGCGGGCTTCGCGTTCACCGACAGCAGCGGGAAGTCCGTCACCGGCGCGGGAGTCGACTACAACGGCTCTCCGACGGGCTACGCGGCCAACCCGGGCGAGGCGGTCGAGTACGTGGACGCGCACGACAACACCGACCTGTTCGACGCGCTGGCCTACAAGCTGCCGACCGCGACCAGCCCGGCCGACCGGGCGCGGATGCAGGCGCTCGGTCTCTCGCTCACCGCGCTGGGCCAGGGGCCCGGCTTCGCGCAGGCCGGCAGCGACCTGCTGCGGTCGAAGTCGCTGGACGCCAACTCCTTCGACTCCGGTGACTGGTTCAACGCGATCCAGTGGGACTGCACCCGGGGCAACGGCTGGGGCCGGGGGCTGCCGATGGCGGCCGACAACAAGGAGATGTGGCCGACGGCCAAGTCCCTGTTGGCCGATCCCCGGTTGACCGTGGGCTGCAACGAGATTCAGGCCACCGGCGCGCAGTACCGGCAGTTCCTCCGGATCAAGCAGTCCTCACCGCTGTTCGCGCTGAACAGCGCGGCCGAGGTGCAGAAGCGGCTGTCCTTCCCGCTGTCGGGCACGGCGGCCGAGGCGGCCGGGGTGATCACCATGCACCTGGACGGCACCGGACTGCGGGGCGCCGAGCAGGGCGTCACCGTGGTGTTCAACGCCACCCCGACCGCCCAGCAGCAGACCGTGGCCGGCCTGAAGGGCACCCGGCAGTCGCTGCACCAGGTGCAGGCGCAGGGGACCGATCCGGTGGTGAAGGGCTCGTCCTTCGACGGCTCCACCGGCACGTTCACCGTTCCGGCCCGCTCGGTGGCGGTGTTCGTCCAGGGCTAGTCCGGCCCGAACAGGACCCAGTGGCTGAAAACAGTCGCCCGGCGGCTTCCGGTGGTGACACCGGAGCCCCGGGCGGCGCTGTTTCCGGGCGGGCGCCAGGGGGGGTGGGGCGGACCGACCGACCGTCCGGGCGGGTGGCAACTGGCGCACTGTTCAGTGCCGATGGGGCGGATGCGAAGGGCGGCCGGGAAGATGACAACCATCATCAGGAGGGTCGGGCGCCCCCGCTGACCTGACCATCCGTCAGGGATTCGCCGCCGGGGTCGGTTATCGGCCAAACCGTGGCATGCATCTGTCATTCATGACCCGTTTGCTGCCACGATTCCCCCGGCTGCAGACGAGCCGGGCCCCAATCCCCCCGCTGCAGCAGTTCCAGCGCAGGCAAGGCGCTACCAAGCACCACTCCTTTGTACGCACCGACCTGGGCCGCGCACCAGTGGCCCGGGGCCCCCGCTGTGCCGCAACCCCGCGGCCAGGTTCTCTCCACCGCTCGTGAACCCCGCGACCGGTCGGAAAAGGAGTCCGCATGTCCCGCTACACCCATGCCCGGGTGACGATGGCCGCCCTCGCGGCCACCACCGCGCTGGTGGTGACCGCACTGCCCACCATGGCGCAGGCGGCCCCCCAGGCCCCCGCACCGGTCAGCCAGATCGCCGCTGACCACGCCCAGCTCCTCTCCGCCGCGAACCAGCAGAGCGCGGGCCTGGCCCAGGCGCTCGGGCTGTCCGGCCAGGAGAAGCTGGTCGCCAAGGACGTCGTGGTCGACACCGACGGCTCCCGCCACCTGCGCTTCGAGCGCACCTTCGGCGGACTGCCGGTGCTCGGTGGCGACATGGTGGTCCACCAGACCGCGGGTGGCGTCACCAAGGGCCTGGACCGGGCCTCCACGGCCTCGCTGGCCGGCGTCTCCACCACCCCGGCTCTGGCCGCGCCGAAGGCGCAGGCCGCCGCGCTCGCCGCCGAGCAGGGATCCAGCCTGGACACCGCGCCGCGCCTGGTCATCTGGGCCGCCCAGGGCGCTCCGACGCTGGCCTGGGAGACCGTGGTCTCGGGCGTCGAGGCGGACGGCACCCCGAGCCGCATGCACGTCGTGACGGACGCTCAGTCCGGCGCGGTGCTGCACAAGTTCGAGGGCATCAAGAAGGGCACCGGCCAGGGTGTCTTCGTCGGCAACGTCACCATCGGCACCACGCTGTCGGGTTCGACGTACTCGATGAAGGACGCGCCCCGCGGTGGGATGTACACCACCAACATGAACAACGGCACCAGCGGTAACGGGACCCTGTTCACCAAGACCAGCGACGCCTGGGGCAACGGCACGGCCAGCAACAAGGAGTCCGCCGCCGTCGACGCGCACTTCGGTGCGGCCGTGACGTGGGACTTCTACAAGAACACCTTCGGCCGCAACGGCATCCGCAACGACGGTGTCGGCGCCTTCAGCCGGGTCCACTACGGCAGCAACTACGTCAACGCCTTCTGGGACGACGGCTGCTTCTGCATGACGTACGGTGACGGTTCGGGCAACACCGCCCCGCTGACCGAGCTGGACGTGGCGGGCCACGAGATGACGCACGGCGTCACCTCCAACACCGCCAACCTGAACTACTCGGGTGAGTCGGGCGGCCTGAACGAGGCCACCTCCGACATCATGGGCAGCATGGTGGAGTTCTACGCGAACCTCCCCTCGGACAACCCCGACTACCTCATCGGCGAGCTCATCGACATCAACGGAAACGGCACGCCGCTCCGTTACATGGACAAGCCCTCGAAGGACGGCTCGTCCAAGGACTCCTGGTACTCCGGCATCGGCAACGTGGACGTCCACTACTCCTCGGGCCCGGCCAACCACTTCTTCTACCTGCTGGCCGAGGGCAGCGGCGCCAAGGTGATCAACGGCGTCAGCTACAACAGCCCGACGACCAACAACATCACCGTCACCGGCATCGGCCGGGACAAGGCCGCCGCGATCTGGTACCGCGCGCTGACCGTCTACATGACCTCCACCACCAACTACGCCGCGGCCCGCACCGCGACCGAGAACGCGGCCAAGGACCTGTACGGCGCGGGCTCGGCCGAGGTCACCGCGGTCGGCACCGCGTGGGCCGGGGTCAGCGTCGGCAGCGTGCCGACCAACCCGGGCACCGTGACCGTCACCAACCCGGGCAACCAGTCCACCAAGATCAACACCGCGGTGAGCCTCCAGATCAGCGCGGCCGGCGGTACCGCCCCGCGCACCTTCACCGCCACCGGCCTTCCGGCCGGCCTGTCGATCTCGTCCTCGGGCCTGATCACCGGCACGCCGACCGCACTCGGCACCTCGAACGTGACCGTGACCGCGAAGGACGCCGCCAACGCCACGGGCACGACCAGCTTCACCTGGACCGTCACCGACACCAGCAGCACCTGCACCCCGGCGCAGCTGCTCGGCAACGCGGGCTTCGAGTCCGGTGCCACCGTCTGGACCACCACGTCCGGCGTGATCGACAACGGCACCAGCAAGCCGGCCCGCACCGGCTCGTACAAGGCCTGGCTGAACGGTTACGGCTCCGCCCACACCGACAGCGCCAGCCAGACCGTCACCATCCCGACCGGCTGCAAGGCGACCCTCGGGTTCTACCTGAAGATCGACACCGCCGAGACCGGCACCACCGCGTACGACAAGCTCACCGTGACGGTGAACGGCACCGCGCTGAAGACCTACTCCAACGTGGACGCGGGCTCCAGCTACACCCTGCGCACCTTCGACCTCTCGGCCTACGCCGGCCAGAGCGTCACCCTGAAGTTCAACGGTGTCGAGGACTCGTCCCTCGCCACCAGCTTCCTGATCGACGACACCTCGATCACCACCAGCTGACCCAGCGTCGGTAAGTGACTCCGGGCCCCCGCCTGCCACGTGCAGCCGGGGGCCCGGCCATGTCGTCCACGTGGTGAGATGTTCGAAACCACCCGGCAACACGAAACGCGGCCGAAACACGGCCGTCCGCAACCGGTAATCCGGCCCGTCCAGACTCCCTCCCACCAGCGCACACACCCCACCCACGGTGCGCGGTTCGGGAAGGCTCCACATGCTCCTCGCTGACACCACCGCCGGACTCGACACCGGTGACACCGCCTGGCTGCTGGCCAGCACCGCGCTGGTCCTGCTGATGACTCCTGGGCTGGCGCTGTTCTACGGCGGCATGGTCCGCACCAAGAGCGCGCTCAACATGATCATGATGAGCTTCGTCTCGATCGCGGTGGTCACCGTGATCTGGCTGCTGGCCGGGTACTCGCTCGCCTTCGGGCCCGATCTCGGCGGCCTCGGTCTGATCGGCGGCCTCGACCACCTCGGGATGGCCGGGATCACCCCCGCCTCGCTGACCGGCCGGGTGCCCACGCTACTGTTCGCCACCTTCCAGCTGACCTTCGCGATCATCACGGCGGCGCTGATCAGCGGCGCCGTGGCGGACCGGGCCAAGTTCGGCGCCTGGGTGCTCTTCACGGCGGTCTGGACGCTGCTGGTCTACGTTCCGGTCGCGCACTGGGTGTTCGCCCCCGGCGGCTGGATCCTGTCCCGGCTCGGCGCGCTGGACTTCGCCGGCGGCCTGGTGGTCGAGATCAACTGCGGCGCCAGCGGGCTGGCCCTGGCGCTGGTGCTTGGCCCGCGGCTCGGCTTCAAGAAGGAGGCCATGCGGCCGCACAACCTGCCGTTGGTGCTGCTCGGCGCGGGCCTGCTCTGGTTCGGCTGGTTCGGCTTCAACGCGGGCTCCGCACTGGGCGCCAACGGCACCGCTGCCGCCGTCCTGCTGAACACCCAGGCGGCCGGCTGCACCGGCCTGCTCGGCTGGCTGCTGGTGGAGAAGAAGCGCGACGGTCACGCCACCACGCTCGGCGCCGCCTCCGGTGCGGTGGCCGGACTGGTCGCCATCACTCCGTCCTGCGGCAGCGTGGACCTGCTCGGCGCGCTGGTGATCGGCCTGGCGGCCGGGGTGGTCTGCTGCTACGCGGTCAGCTGGAAGTTCCGCTTCGGGTACGACGACTCGTTGGACGTGGTCGGCGTGCACCTGGTCGCCGGGGTGATCGGCACGGTGCTGATCGGCGTCTTCGCCTCGGCCGTGATGACGGGCGGTGCCACCGGTCTGCTGCACGGCGGGTTCGCCCAGATCGGCAGGCAGCTGCTCGCGGTGCTGGTGGTGGGCGGCTACGCGTTCGGCGTCACGTACGGGATCGGCAAGGTGATCGACCGGGTGATGGGCTTCCGCGCCCCGGCCGAGCACGAACTGACCGGACTGGACCTCGCCGTGCACGCCGAGACCGCGTACGATCACGGCGTCCTGGGCCACGGCAGCGCCGCGTCCCACGCCCCCACTGCTGTGAAGGCCCCCGTCGCATGAAGCTGATCACCGCCGTCGTCAAGCCGTTCAAGCTGGACGAGGTCAAGAACGCGCTCCAGGCTCACGGCGTGCACGGTCTGACCGTCACCGAGGCCAGTGGGTACGGCCGGCAGCGCGGCCACACCGAGGTGTACCGGGGCGCGGAGTACACCGTCGACCTGGTGCCCAAGGTCCGGATAGAGGTCGTGGTCGAGGACGAGGAGGCCGACGTGGTGCTGGACGCCATCGTCGAGGCCGCCCGCACCGGCAGGATCGGCGACGGCAAGGTCTGGGTGGTGCCGGTGGAGACCATCGTCCGCGTCCGGACCGGGGAGCGCGGCCCGGACGCGGTCTGACGACCGGTCAGCCGTGCGCCCCGAGTCCGGCGGCGAGCCTCCGGCCCTGCTCGGTGGTGGTGTGCTCCACCGTCAGCTGCCAGGCGGGACTCGACGCCACCTTCTCCAGGAGTCCCGTGCCGAGCGGGGGTTCGGGACGAGTGGCCCCGCTCGCGGTAGCGGACAGGCCGTTGGCGGCCGATATCCAGACGTGCACCCCGTCGGGGCGGAACGCGTGCACGCTGATGCTGTACACGTGACCGCGGCCGTCACCGCTGCCGAGGGTCTGCAGCTTCGTCCCGTCGGGCAGCACGCGGGTCGTGCAGCTCGGTGCCGACACGACCTGGCTCCGGTGGCCCTGGTAGCCGTCGCAGCTCAGATCGGGGGCCGGGACCTGGGTCGGCTGGATGCCGACCTCGAGCTCCGAGGCCCCGCTGCCGTCGTCGTACACCACGCCGAGCTGGGAGGGCAGACCGGACGCGGCGAGTCGGCCGGACCGGCCGACGAAGTCGGTCAGCTTTCCGTCGGGCGGCAGGACGCCGGACAGGATCTGCAGCATCGCCTCCGGGGTCACCGGTTCGAGAGTGGACGACGGCGCAGTGACGTCGGCCGGAGCGGACGCCACGGCCTGCCGGGCGGTGTCGCCGCCGGGCCACCACCGGACGGCCGTACCGGTGGCGGCGAGGGCGGTCACGGTCAGGGCCGCGCCGGCGATCCGCAGGCGTCGGCGCAGCCTCAGCTTCCGGCCGAGGTGTTGGCTGCCGGTCACCAGTTCGGCCACCGGCGGGTCGATGCCTGGCACCGCATCGTCGAACAGTCTCTCCAGTACCGGGTCGCGCTCCATGTCACTCCTCCTGGTTGTCGGTTGCCGGTTCACGGGCGGAGCAGGAGTTCGCGGTCGTCGCCGAGGATGTCCCTGAGCTTGGCTAGCGACCGGGTGGTCAGGCTCTTCACCGCGCTCGGCGAGACCTCCAGCAGCTCGGCGACCGCCTCGACACTGTGGTCCTCCAGGTACCGGAGCACCACCACCGCCCTGTTCCTGGGAGGCAGTTGCGACAGTGCCGCGACCAGCGTCAGCCGCAGGTCGGAGCCGGCGCCGCCCGTGGCGGTCCGCTCCGGCAGCTCGGCCGAGACGATCTCGCCGGAGCGGCGGAGCCGACGCTGCGAGAGGTACATGCGCAGCAGTACCTTCCGTGCGTAGGCGTCCAGCCCCGGTTCGTCCCGGCCGCGCCGCAGCCGTCCCCAGACCGTGAACATCTTGGCGAGGGTGGTCTGCACCAGGTCCTGTGCCTGGTGCCAGTCCCCGCACATCAGATACGCGATCTGGAAGAGCCGCCCGGCCCTGGTACTCGCGAACTCCTCGAACTCCATACCCCGCCCCGACCGGTCGTTCCTGCTGACGTCACCAGTACCGACGCTCCGAGAGCCGAAGAGGTATCACGGGCTCCGAGGTCAGGCCCGGGCCAGGTACCCGTTGTCGATCAGCCACAGGACGTTCAGCCGGGCCGGGGCGCCGGGCACGTGCCGGGCGTCCAGCTGGAACTGCCAGCCGTGGCCGGGCTGGCCGAACCACGGCGCGATCGGGCCGGCGTCCACGGTGAACGGCCGGACCACCTTGTACACGTGGTAGTTGCAGGTGGCGGCGGGCTCGCTGTCCAGCGACTGCGGCGGGATCGCCCGGGTGGCGTACGGGAGGCCCTCGGGGGCGAGGAAGGAGCCGTACTCGCTGCCGTAGCGGTCGATCCGCTGGCCGGAGCCCAGGGTCTGCTGGATCTCCAGCGGGGTGCCGTCGGGCGTCGTGACGTAGCCGTCGGCGGGCGGGTAGCGCCAGGAGTTGGCGGTGGCGTCGTAGTAACGGTCCAGGAACTCCTGCTCGGTCAGGCCGCCGGTGCGCTGGTAGCCCCAGAGCTGGCGGCCGACCGGGCCGGTGCGGGGGAGCTGTTCGGGGCCCAGGCGGCGGTCGCCGTGGAAGTCGGCGGTCGAGCACTCCGAGGTGGTGACGGCGGCGGCGGTGTCGACCAGGACGGTGCCGGTGAGCAGGGTGGCGGTCATGCCGATGGCGGCGAGGGCCTGACGAATCCTCATGCGGGCTTGCTCCAAGGGTGATCGGACGGACACGGAACGTGATCATCGAAGCGGCGGGGGAGCTTCCGCGTCAACCGGGACACGTGGATCCGGCCGAGAGTCGACCAGGGTGACCGATCTGTTGCCTTGAGGTGTCTTGACGGCGGGTCGGGGTCGCCATAAGTTCAGCGCGTTGCAAGTTTCCAGCAAGTTTCAGTGGTCTTGCAGCAAGAGGTCATCGCTCACGCTGACGGTGCATCACCGGCGCGTCCCCGGAGCGGGATCGGCACCCCACGCGGCCGTCCCGGCTCCGCCCCACCCCTGCCGTGCCCACCCGCGCCTGCGCGGGTGAACCAGGCTGCCCACCCAGCCCCCCTGGAGACACCGTGGTCACCACTTCCCCCCGCCGCCGCGCGGTCGGCGCGGCCGCCGCCTCGGCCGCCCTCGCGCTCTCGATCGGCACCGGCCTCTCGATCGCGCCGACCGCCCAGGCCACCCCGCCGGGCACCAAGGACGTCACCGCCACCCTGTTCGAGTGGCGCTTCGACTCCGTCGCCAAGGCCTGCACCGACACCCTCGGCCCGAAGGGTTACGGCTACGTCGAGGTCTCACCGCCCCAGGAGCACATCCAGGGCAGCCAGTGGTGGACCTCCTACCAGCCCGTCAGCTACAAGATCGCCGGACGGCTCGGCGACCGGACGGCGTTCCAGTCGATGGTCAACACCTGCCACGCCGCAGGCGTCAAGGTGATCGCCGACTCGGTGATCAACCACATGTCGGCCGGCGCCGGCACCGGCACCGGCGGCACCAACTACACCAAGTACAACTACCCCGGCTACTACGGGGACCAGGACTTCCACTCCTGCCGAACGGCGATCAGCAACTACGGCGACCGCTCCAACGTGCAGAACTGCGAGCTGGTCAACCTCTCCGACCTCGACACCGGCTCCGCGTACGTCCAGCAGACCATCGCCAACTACCTGAGCGACCTGCTCTCGCTGGGCGCCGACGGCTTCCGGATCGACGCAGCCAAGCACATGGCCGCCACCGACCTGGCCGGCATCAAGGCGAAGATGACCAACCCGAACGCCTACTGGGTGACCGAGGTCATCTACGGCGCGGGCGAGGCGGTCCAGCCCTCGGAGTACACCGGCCTCGGGGACGTGGACGAGTTCCGCTCCGCGACCTGGCTGAAGAGCGCCTTCAACGGCGGGAAGATCTCAGACCTCAGCACCTGGGGCAGCGGCCTGCTGGGCGGCTCGCAGGCCCGTACCTTCGTCGACAACTGGGACACCGAACGCAACGGCTCGACCCTCAACTACAAGTACGGCTCCGCCTACACGCTGGCCAACGTCTTCCTGCTGGCCCACCCGTACGGCTCGCCGAACGTCTACTCCGGCTACGCCTTCGACAACAACGACGCCGGACCGCCGAACGGCGGCACCGTCAACGCCTGCTACAGCGACGGCTGGAACTGCACCCACGCCTGGCGCCCGGTGGCCAACATGGTCGGCTTCCGGAACGCGGTGAGCGGTACCGGCATCACCAACTGGTGGTCCAACGGCAACAACGCGATCGGCTTCGGCCGAGGCGACAAGGGCTATGTGGCGATCAACCGGGAGAGCGGTGCGGTCACCCAGACCTTCCAGACCTCGCTGCCGGCCGGTGTCTACTGCGACGTCGAGCACGGTGACTTCGTGAACGGGAGCTGCTCCGGGGTGACGTACACGGTCGGCTCGGACGGGAAGTTCACCGCCACCGTGGGCGCAGGCGACTCGGTCGCGCTGCACGTCGACGCCAAGGGCGGCGCGACCGTGACGCCGAGCCCCACCCCGACCGGCACCAACTCGGCCACCGTCTTCTACAGCACGAACAAGGGCTGGTCGGCGTACGACCTGCACTACGCCCCCACCGGCGGCAGCTGGACCACCGCGCCCGGCGTCACGATGGACGCAGCCTGTACCGGGTGGGTGAAGAAGACCGTCGCCCTCGGCAGCGCCACCGGCCTGGCCGCCACCTTCAACAACGGCTCCGGCACCTGGGACAACAACAACGGCGCCAACTACGCCCTGGGCACCGGCAACGTCACCGTCAAGGACGGCGTGATCGGCAGCGGCGACCCGTGCGCCACGGCCACCGCCTCGCCGACCGCCGCCACCTCGGGCGCGTCCTTCGCGGTGAACGCCACCACGACGACCGGCCAGAACATCTACGTGGTCGGCAACAACGCCGCCCTCGGCGCCTGGGACCCGGCCGCCGCCCTGCTGCTCTCCTCGGCGAGCTACCCGGTCTGGAAGCTCGACGTCACGCTGCCTGCCGGCACCGCGTTCGAGTACAAGTACGTCCGCAAGGACGCCGGCGGTGCGGTGACCTGGGAGAGCGGCGCCAACCGCACCGCCACCGTCCCGGCGAGCGGCAAGGTCACCCTGAACGACACCTGGCGGAGCTGAGCCCGGCCCGACCCCGACCGGCCGGCCGCTCCCACCCCAGCGCACGGGGAGGGAGCGGCCGGTCACTGCTGTCCGAGCGGTACCCCGACCGAGAGGGGAGCGACCGGCTCAGCCGCGGCCGATGTACGGCATGGTGGTGGCCAGCACGGTGGCGAACTGGACGTTGGCCTCCAGGGGGAGTTCGGCCATGTGGCGGACGGTGCGGGCCACGTCGGCGACGTCCATGGTGGGTTCGGCGGCGATCCGGCCGTCGGCCTGGGGAACGCCGGTGGACATCGCGGCGGTCATGTCGGTGGCGGCGTTGCCGATGTCGATCTGGCCGCAGGCGATCCGGTACGGGCGGCCGTCCAGGGAGAGGGACTTGGTCAGCCCGGTGACGGCGTGCTTGGTGGCGGTGTAGGCAATGCTGCCCGGGCGCGGGGCGTGGGCGGAGATCGAGCCGTTGTTGATGATCCGTCCGCCCTGCGGGTACTGACGCTTCATCAGGCGGAAGGCGGCCTGCGCGCAGAGGAAGGCACCCGTCAGGTTGAGGTCCACCACCGCGCGCCAGTCGGCGACGGTGAGGTCCTCCAGCGGGACCGAGGGGCCGAAGGTGCCCGCGTTGTTGAAGAGCAGGTCGATCCGCGCGAAGTGCTCGGCGGCGGTGGCGAACATCGCGTCCACGGCGGCCGGATCGGTCACGTCGGTGGGGACGGCGAGCGCGCCGGGGCCGGCCTCGGCGGCGACCGCGTCGAGCGGTTCGGCCCGGCGTCCGGCCAGCATCAGCCGCCAGCCGTGGGCGGCCAGTTCCAGGGCGACCGCGCGGCCCACACCGCTGCCTGCTCCGGTGACGACGGCGACCTGCTGCGACATCTGCTGCACCCCTCGACTGGGACCCGCCTCGACCGGGACGGACCCCTCGATGATCGCGCACGGACGGACCGGCCGTCATCTGTCGGAGCGTCCAGCAGTCGGACGGAACGGAGGCCCCCGGCTGATGGGAAGGACCGGGAGCGGGCCCGGGAGGGGTGGCTCCGCCGACGGAGCTGAGCGATCAGCCTCGCTAAGGTGTCCGGCAGGAGGCAGTCATCGTGGAGAACCGGAACGGCCGGCCGCAGGGCCTGGTCACGGCAGGACAGCGGGCCCAGCTGATGCGGCAGGGCAACGCTTCCGCGGTGCTGCGCGCCGTACTCGCCCACGGCCCGGTCTCGCGGGCCGAGATCGCCCGGCACACCGGACTGTCCGCGCCCAGCGTCACCAAACTCACCGCCTCCCTGATCGAGGTGGAGCTGCTCAACGAGCTCGCGCCGATGGAGCCGACCCAGGGCCGCCCCCGCGTGCCGCTCCGGGTGGACGGCGACCGGATCGTGGCGCTCGGCCTGCACATCGGCCTGCTGCGGACCACCTTCGGCCTGGTGGGTCTGGACGGCAGCGTGATCGCTGAGCGCGAACTCCCGCACCACGGACTGCCCGACCTCTCGCCCGCCACGATCACCGAGCAGGCCGTCCGCGCCGTCCGGACCTTCCTGGCCGAGAGGCTGGACGGCCGCCGCCTGGTCGGCACCGGCGTCAGCATCGGCGGCTGGGTGGACGGCGCCAGGGGCAGGGTGGTCGAGCACGGCCCGCTCGGCTGGCGGGACGTCAACCTGCCCTCCCTGCTGGCCGACCGCCTGCCGGGACCGCTGGTGCTGGAACAGACCGTCCGCGCCATCGCCCGGGCCGAACTGTGGTTCGGCGCGGGCCGCGAGGTCGACGACTTCGTCCTGGTCATGATCGGCAACGTGCTGGGCGCCGCGATCGTGGTCGACCGCACCGTGCACCGGGGCCCGGGCGCGGCGGCCGGTGCGATCGAGCACCTGCTCGCCACCGACGACCCCGGGCAGCGCTGCCCGGTCTGCGGCGCGGGCTGCCTGAACGCCACCGCCTCCGACACCGCCCTGGTGGCCAGGGCCCGCGAACTCGGAGTGATCCCGGACGACCCGGCGGACGGTGCCGCGCTCGCCCTGGAACGGCTGGTCGCGGCGGCCCGCCCGGCCGGCTCGGGCACCGGCGACGAGCAGGCGCAGGAGCTGCTGCGCACCCGGGCCCGCCGGGTCGGGCGCGCGGTCGCCACCATCGTGGACCTGATCAACCCCAGCCGGGTGGTGCTGGCGGGCGGCATCCTGGTCGCTGACGAGTACCTGGACGAGCTGCGCACCGAGGTCGGCCGCCGCAGCCACCGGGGCCTGGCCGTCGCCGATGACATCGTCCCTGCGGTGTTCGGCGCCAGGACGCTGGTGCGCTCCTCGGCGGTGCCGGTACTGGAGCGGGTGATCACCGAGCCGTTCACGGCGCTCGGGATGCTTTAGGGTCTGTCCGGCGGATCGTGCGGGGCGGGCGATGCCGGGCCGGCCGCGCCGGCGGCTGGTGCCACCGCCCGGCTGAACGCACGGCCGAGTACGACCCGGCACGAGGCCGACTGGGCGCACGCCCAGCTGGGCTCCCGACGCCGAACGCCCCACGGCGTCAGCCGCACGTGGCACAGCCGGCAGGATCGCCCGGAGGGCCTGGGCACGCTGTGAGAGTGGTCACGGAGCCGGTGCCCGATGCCGGGTGCGGGGTGCCCGCCGGGTGGACCGGCCCGTCGACCGGCGGGGGCCGACCCCCGTCGGACGGCGGGATCTCGCCGGTCGGGGGCGGAAGATCGCAACCGCCCTTCCCCGAGCAGGCGTCGTAGGATTCCGGACGGCGCGTTCGAACCCTCGGGTCGACGGCGCTGACCTGGGCCGGTACCTCTGGTGCACCGGCCCCGGCCTCACCTCGGGGCCACGTCCTGGCCGGTCCGCCCGGACGAGAGACCGGTCGGAGAGAGACCTTGCCGCTCAAGCGCAGCCGTACCGCCCTGTCCGCCGTGAGCGTGCTCGCGCTGGCCCTCGGCCTGGCGGCCTGCGGGAGCGAGGCCGCCAGCCCCGGTTCGGACCGGCAGGCGGCCGACGGTGCCAAGGCGCCCTCCGCAGCGCAGAGCAGCACCCCGCCGAAGCCCACCAAGGTGCTCATGCCGACCGGTCCGGCGGCCGACCTCAAGAAGGCCAGGGACACCGCCGCCGGGCCGATCATGATGACCACGGTGACCGGCCCGAAGTCCGGGGTCAGCGGAAAGGTCTGGGTCTGGCTGCCGCCGGAGTACAACGACCCGAAGTACGCCAAGACGGGCTTCCCGGTGCTCACCCTGTACGCGGGCGGCCAGAGCGCGGGCTACAACACCTGGACCGACAACCAGCTGCCGATCGAGGAGATCGGGGCGGACATGTCCAAGCAGGGCAAGGCGCACCCGTTCATCATGGTGATGCCGGTGCAGAACCTGGACTCCAACGAGGCCAAGGCGCTGGAGTGCAGCGACATCCCGGGCCAGCCGAAGATCGGCACCTGGATGGCGCAGGACATCCCCGACTTCGTCCGCGCCAACTTCCGTACCGTCAAGGGCCGGGACGGCTGGGGTCTGATGGGCGCCTCGACCGGCGCGTTCTGCAGCGCCAAGCTGGCGCTCCAGCACCCGGACGTGTTCAAGGCCGCGGTACCGATCGACGGCTACTTCAACCCCGACTCCCCGCTCTGGAAGGGCCATGACGCGGAGCGCCTCGCCAACAGCCCCGACGAGCTGATCGGCAAGGGCGCCGACGTCCGGATGCTGGCCACCGCGGGCGGCGCCAACGCGTACGAGATCAAGCTAGTCAAGAAGTGGGTGGCCAAGCCGGTCGCGCCGACCACCGTCGAGTACTACGAGCAGCCCGGCGGCAAGCACCTCACCTCGGACTTCAAGAAGATGATCCCGGTGACCCTGGAGTGGCTGACCAAGAACCTGGCCGGGCCGGAGGCCGACTGACCCGGGGAGGGCGGCGGCAGGACGCTGACCTGCGCGTCAATCAGACATTGATTCGACTCTGATGGTCTGTCACCACCCTGGAGACCCGAGCCGGGGCACCGCCTCCGCGGTGCCGGACCGGCCCTGTCTCAGCCAGTCGTGAAGAGAGTGCCATGCCCAGCCACCTGCTGCCCGTCGAATCCCCCGAGGTCCCCGCCCAGCCGGGCGAGGGACGCATGGTGCGGCCCGCCGTCGAGGCGATCCCGTTCGCCGGGCTGCGTCTGGTGCACGCCGCGCTCCGCCGCGACCTCGCCCGGTTGCCCAACGCCCTGCGACTGCTCCAGCCCGAGGACACCGCCACCGCCGAGGCGATCCAGCGTCACTGGGACTTCGTCACCGCGATGCTCACCTGCCACCATGAGCAGCAGGACACCCGGATGTGGCCGCTGTTGCGCCGCTTCGCGCCCGAACTCCGGCTGCTGCTCAACTGGCTGGAGTCCGACCACCACAACCTCGACCACTCCTTCACCCGGATCACCACGTTGGTCCGGATCGCCACCAGGGACCCGGCCAGCGCCTGGTCGGTGGCGTACGCGGTGGAGGAGCTGGCCGCTCGGCTGGAGACCCATCTGCGCATCGAGGAACGGCAGTTGCTGCCCCGGCTGGACGGCATCTTCCCGGCCGGATCGCGGATCGGGACCCTGCCGGAGCTGCTCGACCTGCTCCGCGCGGCGGAGGGCCCGGGCACCTCGGACGCGCTGGTCTGGCTGCTGGAGGGCGTGGACCCGGTCCAGGTCGACCGGCTGCTGGCCGACTGCGACGACTCCACCGCCAGGCACTGGCCGCACTGGCGGGACACGTACGCCCGCTGCTCCGACGAACTCTGGGGCCCGCAGCCGTAGTCGGCGGGGCTGATAGCGTCCACGGATGCCCACGCTCTTCGAACCGCAGCTGCTGACCCGTCTCGGCCAGGCCCGCAGGGTGCTGATCGCCGGGGCGGGCGGCGGCTTCGACGTGTACGCCGGTCTGCCCCTGGCCCTCGCGCTGCGCGCGGCCGGACGCGAAGTCCACCTGGCCAGCCTGTCGTTCAGTCACCTGTACGGCCTGGACGCGGACGTCTGGCTGGCATCCGAGGTGGCGGAGATCCGCCCCGACACCCACTCGGCCGAACCGTACTTCCCGGAGCGGACGTTGGCTCGCTGGCTGCGGCTGCACGGCATGCCCGACACCGTCTGGGCGTTCGGCTCGGTCGGGGTGCGGCCGCTGCGCGCCGCGTACCGGGCGCTCTGTGCACACCTCGGCATCGACGCGATCGTGCTGGTGGACGGCGGCACCGACATCCTGATGTGCGGCGACGAGGCCGGCCTCGGCACCCCCGAGGAGGACATGGCCAGCCTGGCGGCGGTGGCCGGGATGCCCGAGGTTCCGGTCCGCCTGGTCAGCTGCCTGGGCTTCGGCGTCGACGCCTACCACGGCGTCAACCACTCGCTTGTGCTGGAGAATCTGGCCGCCCTGGACCGGGACGGCGGTTACCTCGGCGCCTTCTCGCTGCCCCGGGACAGCCGTGAGGGGAGGCTCTACCTGGACGCGGTCGAACACGCCAGGGCCGCCTGCCCCGAGCACCCCAGCATCGTGCACGGCTCGGTCGCGGCCGCGCTGCGCGGCGAGTTCGGTGACGTCAGGTTCACCGACCGGACCAAGGGCGCCGAGCTCTTCGTCAACCCGCTGATGACGCTGTACTTCTCCGTCACCGTCGAGGCGCTGGCCGCCCGCAACCGCTATCTGGACCGGATCGAGCGCACCGTCCTGATGCGTCAGATCAGCACCGTCATCGAGGAGTTCCGGGAAGAGCTCCCGCAGCAGCGGCCGCCCCGGGTCTTCCCGCACTAGGCCCTGTCCGGCGGCTGTCAGGACTTCCGGGCAGCGGCCAGGATCTTGACCACGGTGTGGAAGAACCGCGAAGTGCCCTGGCCCCGGTAGGACTTGGGGAAGGTGGTGGCCGGGTTGGTGTTCATCCGGCCGCCGCGCAGGTGCAGCACGGTGAAGGCGGCGCCCGGGGTGGCGGAGAGGATCTCCCAGTCGCCTTTGGGGGAGCGGACCGGGAACTCCAGGTCGCCGGGCAGCGGTTCGGAGAGGAAAACCACGCAGAGCCGGATCTCGGGAGTGACCTCGACGCCCGCGAAGGGGTCGGACCCGACCAGCTCGGCGATCTCGTCGACGGTGCGCAGCATCACCGGGACGGCGTACCCGAGGGCCTGCTCCAGGTGGCGCTCGATCCGCGCGGCGAGGGTGGCCCGGTCGGCCTCGGCGGTGCTGAAGAAGACGTTGCCGCTCTGGATGTAGGTGCGCACGTCGTCGAGCCCGAGCTCGGTGAAGAGCGCTCGCAGTTGCTCCATCTTCACCGTCCGCCCGCCGACGTTGACGGCCCGCAGGAACGCGATGTACGTGGTGGTCCCGGTCATGGCGTCAGTGTCGCAGCCCCCACTGTCAGTGGCCGCTGGGACACTGGTCGGATGACGACCTGGCAGGATTTCGAACAAGAGGCTCCGGATCTGGCGCCCGCCGTGCGCGCCCGGTTCGAGGCGAACCGGCACCACGTGCTGGCCACCCTGCGCAAGGATGGCGCGCCCCGGGTGAGCGGCACCGAGGTGCAGTTCATCGGAGCGGACATGACCATCGGCTCGATGTACGGCGCACTCAAGGCCCTCGACCTGCGCCGCGACGGCCGGTTCGCACTGCACAGCAACCCGTCCGACCCGACCATGGCCGGCGGCGACGCCAAGGTCTCCGGCATCGCTCGCGAGATCACCGACGAGGTGGAGCTCAGCGCGTACGTCGCGGACCTCCCGGCGGCACCGCCGCCCGGTCCCCTCCACGCCTTCCGGTTGGAGCCGACCGAGGTGGTGTTGACGGAGGTCGAGGGGGACGAGCTGGTGATCCGCTCCTGGCGCCCGGGGCAGGACGCCCGGACGGTGCGTCGGAGCTGACCCGGCCCCGGCCCCGGCGGTTCGCTGAAGCCGGGGCCGGGCTGACCCGGGGTCAGTCGGACAGGACGGCGCGCACGGCCTCCGGCGTCCGGGCGACCACCGCGTGACCGTCGTCGGCCGTGATGATCGGCCGCTGGATCAGGATGGGGTGCTCGGCCATCGCCCCGATCCAGCGGCCCCGGTCCTCGTCGGTCCGGCTCCACTGCTTCATGGCCAGCTCCTTGGCCACCGGCTCGTCCAGCCGGGTGATGTCCCAGGGTTCGAGCCCGAGCCGGGTGAGCACCTGCTCCAGCTCGGCGACGCTCGGCGGGTCCTCCAGATAGCGGCGGACGGTGTACTCGGCCTTCGCCGCTTCCAGCTCGCCGAGCGCGCTACGGCATTTCCCGCAGCGCGGGTTGATCCAGATCTCCATCCGGCCACCCTACTTCGGTCCCGACGGCCGGGCCGCCCGGGAACTCGGCGGCGCACCGGGGGGTTGACCGGAGCAGGGGCTACGGGAGGGGTGGGGATGGACGGCGAGGAGATCATCGGACGGCTGCTCGGCGAGGAGGGCCGGGCCGACCCGTACCCGCTCTACGCCCGGGCGCACCGGCTCGGGCCGGTGAGCGAGGCGGGGCCCAACATGGTGCTGGTGGCCGGCCACCGAGAGGTCAACCAGGTGCTCCGCTCGACCGCCTTCCAGGTCCCGGACGCGGCGCTGCGCGAGCGCTGGGAGGACGGCTATCTGGAGCACAGTTCCAAGGTGCTGCTCGGCGCGTCGATGCTGGAGACCAACGCGCCCGACCACGGGCGGATGCGCTCGCTGATCGCTTCGGTCTTCACCGCCCGCCGGGTCGCCGCCCTGGAGCCCGCCGTGGTGGCGGCGGTCGGCGGACTGCTGGACGAGCTTGCCGGGGCAGCTGCCGCCGGCTCCCCGGTCGACTTCATGGACGCTTTCGCCTACCGCCTGCCGGTCGGGGTGATCTGCGAGCTGCTCGGCGTCCCCGAAGCCGACCGTGCCAGGTTCCGGCCGCTGGCGGACGACCTGACGGCCGCACTGGAGCTGCTCCCGTCCGACCCGGAGCTGGCGGCGGCCGATGCGGCCGCCGACGAACTCTCAGACTACTTCACGGAGTTGGCCGCCCGACGGCAGGCCGAACCGGCCGACGACCTGGTCAGCGCGCTGGTGCAGGCCGCCGCGGCGGACCAGGGGCGGCTGTCCGGGCGGGAGCTGCTGGCCAACTTGGTGCTGCTGCTGGCCGCCGGGTTCGAGACCACCGCCAACCTGCTCGGCAACGGGCTGGCGCTGCTCTTCGACCACCCCGCCGAGCTGGCCGCCCTGCGGACCGGTGAGGTCGCTCCGGCCGGCCTGATGGACGAGGTGCTCCGGTACGACTCGCCCGTACAGCTCACCTCCCGGATCTCGCTCAGCGACGAGCTCACGGTCGGCGGCGTACCGACCCCGTACGGCACCGGCCTCTACCTGCTGCTCGGGGCCGCCAACCGCGACCCGGCCCGCTACGCCGACCCGGAGCGCTTCGACCCGCGCCGCACCGACAGTCAGCCGGTCAGCTTCGGCGGCGGCCCGCACTACTGCCTCGGGGCCCAACTCGCTCGGCTGGAAGCCACGGTGGCGCTGCCGGCGCTGCTCGACCGGTTTCCCCACCTCGCCCCGGCCGGTCCGCCGACCCGCCGCAACCGGCTTGTGCTGCGGGGCTACCGGTCGCTCCCGGTCACCCTCCGCTGAACGTCGCTGAGCCTCGCTTGCGAGGTCCGGTTGATCCCCGCTCCGGCGCTCCGCCAGACTGGCCCCGTGCAGCCCGAAGAACCCGCCCTGATCCCGCCGATCCCCCCGGACCGGCCGGCCCTGCTGCGTTGCCGTCGCTGCGGCCGTCCACTGCACGACCCGGAGTCCCGGATCCTCCGGCTCGGCCCGGGCTGCCGGGGTCCCGAGGACAGCACGCACGTGGTGCCCGGGGAGCAGGAGCCGCTGTTCTGACGGTCACTCCCGGCTGTAGGCGGCGGCGACCAGGGCGGCCACGCCGACGGTGAGCGCGGTGGCGATGAGGAACTTCCAAGTCTTCGTCATGCCATGCCCAACGCCTGCTCCCACCAGGAGAAACGTCCTGTCACCCGGGCGGCTGTGCGGTTGGTGCACAGAGCCCCGAGGGGTGGGAGCATCCCGCCGTCAGGGCTCACGACGGGATCTCCTCATCTCAGGCTCGCCGTGGACTCCTGACCGAGCCCCGACGGTGGGTGCGCCAGATCGCCGCCGCAGCGTCGGGTGTGTCCCTGGTCCGCGGTCAGGGCGCAGCGAGCGCAGAGGAGTTGGTGACATCGCCCGCAGACGGCGAGCTGTGCGACCCGGCCCGGCTCACGGCACCGGGCACAGGGGCGGGCGCTCCCGAGCAGCGCCTCGGAACGGTCCGCCGACCGTGAGCGGCTGTGTTCGATCAGAGCAAGCGCGGCAGGTGACAGGCCGTCTGAACCGCTGCCGGACGCCCAGCGCGTGGCGGCCACCAGGCCGAGGCCGAGCAGCGGGTCGTCCGGCCGGCCGTCGGCCGACCACAGTTCGGCCCGGTTGTTCAGCCGAGCGGTCAGGCTCCGGTCGGCCGGGTCCCGGTCGAGGGCGATGGCTTCGATGGCGGCCCGTGCCTGGTGGTTGACCGGCAGCCTGGTCTCCGGCCAGGCCAGGATCACCGTGGCGCACCGCCGCGCGTAGGTGAGGTCGCCACGCTGGTAGGCGGCTTCGGCCAGGTAGCGGAGTTTCAGCGTCGAAGCCGTACTGCTCAAGGTCTTGAAATGCCGGCGCAGGTCGGGCCACAGCGCCTCGGCGCCCACGGGCGCACGCCGACCGGCGGCCACCAGCCGGACCAGTTCGACCACGTCGATTCCGGGCTCGATCTGGGCGAGCGTACCGTCGAGCGCCTCGTACTCGGCGGCCTCCAGCAGATCCACCACCGCGAGCAGCAGCCAGCGCAGCGCGAGCGGGCCGTCGGCCGTCCGGCAGCCCTCCATCGAGACCCTGGCCGCCATGGCGTGGTCACCGCTCACCAGGTGATACAGCCGGAGGGCGGCCAGAGTTGACGGGGCGTCGGGCGCTTTCGCCTGGGCGCGGATCACGTACGGCAGGGCCCGGTCGGTCCGGTCGAGGGTCAGCCACGCCTGGGCCAGGACGGCGGTGTCCGCCTCGGACCCGAACTCGCCGATCGCCTCCCACGCTTCGGCCGCCGCTCGGAGCCGCTCGACGTCCCGTTCGGCGCCGGTCGCTTCGACCAGTTCGACCCGTGCGGTGACCAGGAGCCTCACGAAGGTCAACGCGACCTGCCGGGGGATTCCCGTCCGGGTGGCGCCCGCCGCGCCATCGAGGGTCAGGGTGATCGCGCCGTCGCCGTCGATCGGGAACACCGGGACGGCAGGCCGTTGGCGGAACGCCCGCCACACGGAGGCCGGATCGGCCGGATCGCCCAGGATCCGGGTGCTCAGCTCCGCGAGCCGGGTGAGCGCCGGGAAGGTGTTCAGGCTGTACAGGCGCTCGCACTCCGGTAGGTACGCGGCCCAGCCGAACGAGGCGCGGACGACGTGGACCCGGTCGTCGGTGCTGGTCCACGGGTCGGCGAAGGGCGGCATCGAGGCGAGCGGGTAGCACGCGACGGCGGTGCCGGACGGCGCTCCGAACACGGGCCGCTGGTGGTCGCCGAAGCCGACCTGCCCCGCGTACGTGTCGAGGACCTGCGCGGCGGACGGACGGTCCGTCGGCTCGGCCGCCGCCGCCCGTTCGACCAGCTCGGTCAGCCAGCGCCAAGAGACGGGCAGCGGACCGGAGTCGGCGAGGCAGTCCCGAAGGGTGGCGCCCCAGGCCCAGACGTCCATCGCCGGGGCGGCCGGGGCGCCCGCCCGCTGTTCGGGGGCGGCGTACTCCGGCGTCATCCGCCGGCTCACCATTTCGCCCACCCGGGCCTGCGACTCCAGGTCCGACAGCCAGGTGTGCCACCGGGCGGGCCCGTCCGGCAGCCCGTCGTCGCCGTGGTGGAAGAGCAGGTTGTCCGGTTTGACGTCGCCGTGGATCAGCCCCTCCTGGTGAAGGCGCTGCAACGCGGCGGCCAACGCGAGCCCGTGGTAAGCCAGTTCGGCCGCGCCGAGTCGGCCGGCCGTCACTCGGTCCCGCAGGCTCCCGCCCTGGCAGTAGGGCATGCAGAGGTAGGTCACGGGGCCGCCCGAGGTGAGGCTGAGGGTCTCCTCCAGGGGGACCACCCCGCCGAAGCCGAAGCGCATCATCCGCAGCGCCTCGCTCTCCCGGATCGCCCGCGACCCCGGGCCCGTCGGGCCGTCCGCCGCGAACCCCTTGAGTGCCAGGAGCCGACCGTCCGGCCGGCGTCCCACCAGGACTGTCGCGTGCGGCCCGTCGAGCTGCCGGACGATCTCGTAGTGGGCGACGGTGTCGTGGGCGCGAGCCCGGCGCAGGTCGGCCGCGGCGCGCAGCGCGTCCGTGAAGTAGGAGTCGGCGAACGGGTCGGCGAACGCGTCGCCGAGCCGTTCGCCGCGACGTCGCCACGGGAGGCTCATCGGGCGGCACCCCCGTCGAGCTGGAAGACCGCGTAGGCCCGGCACACCTCGGACCACCGGCGGCGGTGGAAGGCCAACGTCCCCAGGATCAACATGCTGATCTCCTGGCTGAGTTCGCCGTCGAGCGCCCGGTAGAGCTGGTCGAGTACGGCCGTCCCCGACGTGCGCCAGCGGCCGGTCGATTCGTCGTCCTGTACCTCGCCGGTCGGGAAGTACCCGAGCACCGCATCGACGAACCCCCGCTCCGGCGCCGCGAGAGCCGCACCCCGGAACGCCTCCGCCGTCGCGTGGACCCGCACCCGCACCGGCTCGTACGCCAGCCTGAGCTGGCGCAACTCATCTGCCACTGACCGTACTTGAGCGTCGAAGTCCGCCGAACCCCGCTCCCAGGAGGATGGCGTCCGGTCGAGGATGGACTCGAACATCACCAGGTAGTCGCGGTGCACCGCCTCCAGGTCGGCCAGCAACTGCTCCAGCAGGCGCCGCCGGTGCCCCTCCGCCGGTGAGGCAAGCGCACCGTACAGCCGGGTGGCGAGGTCGACCGTCGACTGCGCCGCCGCCTCGGCGGCCAGGTGGAAGTGCACCCCGCCGTGCACCTCACCGGCCTGGACCGTCGAACCCAGCACCACCACGTCGGAGATCGAGTTCCGCACCTCCGACCGCCCGTCCGGGGCGCCCCCGAGTCCCGCGCCCGTTCCCATCCACCACCTCCGCCGTGCTTGGCACCACGTCCGGTGTCCGATGCTAGGCGTTGGGTCAACTCCGCTGGCTGCTTCCGGAGTTCCGTGCGCTCTCCGCGCCATGAAGAGAGGAACCCCAGCCGACGCACGGCTGGGGTTCCTCGGTGTGCGATGACGGTCGGTCAGCAGGAGGAGTCACCCGTGCTGTGAACCGCTCGTCCCCGCGTCGGCAGACCGCGCCCAATCGCGGTCACCGTGGGTCAGGCCGGTCAGTGCTGCAGGGTGAGGACACCCGGCCGCCACGGCAGCTGGTCGTAGGGACCGCCTGCGGTGGGGGACTTGCCCTGGTAGAGGAGCTGGAGGTTGCAGGGGTCGATGGTCATGGTCTGGTCGGGGTTGTTGCGGACGAGGTCGCCGTGGCTGATGTCGTTGGTCCAGGTGGCGCCGCTGTTGGCCTTGCCGGCGAAGGGGTTGGCTTCGGTGGCGGCCTGGGGGGTCCAGGAGCCGTTGAGGCTGGTGGCGGTGAAGGAGCGGAAGTAGCGCTGCTCGTTGGCGCCGCGTGCCTCGACGATCATGAGGTACTGGTTCTGGCCCTTGACCTTGTAGACCTGGGGGGCTTCGAAGAGGTTCTTGACGGTGTCGGTCATGACGGTGGTGTAGGAGGAGCCGAAGTTGCCGGGGAAGTTCCCGATCGGCATGCTCGCGCGGTAGATGCTGCCGTTGTCACCGGCGAAGAACAGGTACATGTTCTGGTCGTCGGCGATCAGGGTCTGGTCGATGGGGGCGGCGCCGGGGATGCCGCCGGTGAAGAGCGGCTGGGGGGCGGACCAGCCGTTGGGGTTGGTCGGGTCGCTGGAGGTGCGGTAGATGAACGGCCAGGCACCCCACTGGTAGGCGAGCACCCAGATGTTCTTGGGCGCGAAGTAGAACAGCGTCGGCGCCACCGTGGCCTGGTTCATCCCGATCTGAGCGGCCGAGCCCATGTCCGACCAGTTGGTGAACGGGCTGAACGCCATCGAACCGTACGAGGACCCGGACACGTTCGACGCGTAGACCAGGTGCTTGCCGTTGTAGACGACGTCGGTGAAGTCCTTCAGCGCGGCCCAGCCGTTGGCCGGCTGTGCCAGGACGCCCGTGGACGACCAGCGGTAGGTGGACGGAAGGGCGCAACTGCCGCCCGTCGGCGTGGGAGTGGGCGTCGACCCGCCGGACAGGCCGGTCCACTGCTGGTTGGTTCCGCCGTTGCACGTCCAGAGCTGCACCGCCGTGCCGTTGGTGGTGCCCTTGGCTGCGACATCGAGGCACAGCCCGGACTCGACGCCGACGATCGTGCCGTCGGAGTTCACCCGCCACTGCTGGTTCGCGCCGCCGCTACAGGCCCAGATCTGCACCCGGGTACCGGCCGTGGTGGCGTGGCCCGGGACGTCCAGGCACTTGCTGCCGTACACGGTGAGCTGGTTGCTCGACGTCGACGTCCACAACTGGTTGGTGCCGCCCGAGCAGTCGTAGATCTGCAGGAGGGCGCCGTCGGTCTGGCTGGCGTTCGCCACGTCGAGACACCGGTTGGAACTCACACTGCGCAGGGCGCCGCTGGTGGCGGCCTGCGCCGGGTTGGCGACGAGCATCGCCGCCAGGGCGACCACAGCCGCGACCACGGCGGTGAGCATCACAGACAGCTGCCTGCGACTGGAACTTCGTGCGTGCATGGGAACCTCCTTCGTGAACAGGGGTGGGACTGTCACACGGCTCTGCCGTCGCTCCGCGCGCGTGCTGTCAGGGCAGCGCCGAGCGTGGTCGAGCCAGGGCGGGCCACTGCGCGGTGTCCGCGCCGTCCGTTAGCGCTAACAATTCACGCCGAACACGGGCCCGCCCCGCGATGTACCGTCAGCTGGTGCTGCAGGAGACCGTCGGCCAGGTGGTGCTGCCGTTCTTCATGATGGTCATGCCCCAGTTGTTGCCCGCGCCGTTGGGGGTGGCGACGAGCGTCTGGGTGTCCGGGTAGGACGTGTTGACGTTCCAGGTCGTGGCGACCTTCTCCGGGGAGGGGATCTTCGCGGTCACCTTCCAGGTGCTGGACCCGGTGACCGAAACGTTCAGGTTGTAGCGGTCGCTCCACGAGTCACCGGCGGAGAGCGTGGCGGTGCAGCCGCCGCCGGTGCCGCCACCACCCGTCGTGCCCAGCGTGATGTTGGAGCTGCCGCTGCTCTGGTAGCCCTCGGTGGCCAGGATCTCGTAGTTCATGGTGCCGAGGTTCATGCCGTACTTGGCCCACGCGTCGAAGTGGTTCCCGACGGTGATGGTCCCGCCGGTCCGCCTGTTCTGACGGACGCTCCAGTACTGGTTGAAGGTCTTGGTGCCTTCGATGGAAGGGGCGTTGTAGCGCGTCGTCTCGTAGATGTCGTAGACGCCGCCGTCGCTCGTGACGGTGCCCTTGTACGCGCCGGTGGGCTTGTAGGAGCCGTAGTTCTCGACGATGTAGTACTCGACGAGCGGGTTGGTGCTCCAGCCGTACAGCGACAGGTACGCGTTGCCGTTGGTGCTCCAACTGCCTGAGTAAGTCACCGGGTTGCGTGACCCCTTGCTCCAGCCCTTGCCCGCGACGAAGTTCGCGGCGTTGGACCACGAGGTGCCGTAGTTGCCGCCGCCGTTCAGGGACATCGAGGGACCGGCGCGCTCGGTCCAGAACGAGTAGAAGTATCCGCCGTCGGTGCCGGTCTGGTTCGTGGTGACGGTCGCGGCCTCGGCGGTGCCGGGCAGCAGGAGGACGACCGCGAGGGCCGGCGCGAGCACGCGGGCCATTCTGGCGGCGTGCCAGATACGGTTGATGCTGCGGCTCTTGGGGTGGGGGGAGTTCACGGAGGTGATCCGTCCTGCCGATGGGTGGGGGAGGGGTGGGGGCAGCCCTGCGGAGTCGTGCGGGTGGGGCACGAAGCCGACATGCCATCAACGTCACGGCGTCCGAAGCCAGTTGGCGAACGCGGCCTGGATCCCAAGGCCGTTCGGACTTGTCGACGGCGATAGTGTTGGCCTGCACCTGAGGAGCTGTCAACACTTTCGACAGGAACAGCGATAGATTCGATGGGGTTTCGAGTCGGGTCTTCCGGGCAATGCGCTGGTCAGCGCTCTATGGCCTGTAGAAAGTGCAACAACTTGCCCCTGATTCCCGCATGCATTCCCGAGAACTGCGCAACTTGTGGCAGTACGTTTCGAAAGTTTCGCTCGATCCGGTCCGGCTGAGCCGCGTGCCGGCGATCAGTCAGGCGTCGAAGGGGACGACGACCCAGGACCAGCCGAGCGCCACCGGGATACGGGTAGCTCCCTTCGGACGGCCGCGATGCCCCGGCCGAGCGGATGCACGGAGCTTCAACGGATGGGATGAGTTGAGAAGCCCCGAGCGATGACCGGCAGTCGCAGCCGGTCGCTACGCGGTGCCACCTGCCGTGAAGCTGTGGCGATGGCGTCCGGATCCCGGAGGGCCCGAGCCGATGCGACGAGGCGGTAGCGTCGACCGATCGCTTCACGAGCCTTCGCGACCGGCTGCGTTGGCGACGAGGACGTTCAGCCGACCGAACCGCGCGGCGATCGCCGCGCCTCGGAGATGACTCGATCCTCGGTGAGGGGCGGCTGGCGGCGTCGGCGGCATTCCGAAGCTACGTTTCGGGTTCAACGATGGGCGGCCGGTCAGATGGCGGGGCGGTAGAAGAAGGTCTTGCGACGGGTGATCTTGCCGTCCACCAGGACGTAGGTGTCGGCGAACTGTTCGTCCAGCGGGTCGCCGCTGACGGACTCGCCCCGGAAGCGACCCCAGCAGGCGGCCGTCTCGAGACCCTCCGTCACGTGGTCCACCTCGTGGCTGCCGGAGGCGATGATCCGCTCGTGTGTGTAGAAGCGGCTGATCCGTCCGAGGCCCACCAGCGGTTCGTAGCCAGGGCGTTCATAGACGGCGTGCTCGGCGAAGACCTCGGCCAGGCCCTCCCAGCGGCGGCCGTCCACGACGTCGAACAGGTGGCGGACCAGGCTCTCGGCCGCAATCGTGTCGGGCACGGTGTTCCCCGGTCCGAAGTCGTCACGGATCACGGGACCAACCCCGGGAGCCGGGCCGGGTCGGGACGGCCCACGGTCAGGCCGAGGCGTTCCAGGGAGTCGAGCAGTTCGATGAGGCCAGCCCGGTCGTCCGGGCCACGGCGCATGCTGGTGAGGACGGTGGCGGCGCCGCCGGCCTCCTCGACGCTCTGCCACAGGGCCGGGGCGAGCACCGGGTGGGCGCTGACCTCGACCAGGACGTCATGGTCCGTCAGCAGCTGCGCGGTCGCGTCGGCGAGCAGCACGGGCTGCCGCAGGTTCTGGGCGAAGTACCCCGCGGTGGCCTGCTGCCAGTCGAGCTCCTTCCCGGTGACCGAGGAGATCATCGGGACCCGACCCGGCCGGGGGGTCAGCTCGCCGATCGCCTCCTCCAGGTCGGCCAGGATCGGGTCGATTCCCGGGCTGTGGGCCGGCAGGTCGACCCGGACCATCGCGCAGAGCACGTCCGCGGCCTGGAGCGCGGCGACGATCGACTCCAGCGCGGTCCGGTCGCCGGCCAGCACGGTGGTGCGCGGCCCGTTGCGCCCGGCGACGGAGACGCTCCCCTCGTGTCCGCGCAGGTGTGCCGAGAGGTCGTCGGCCGAGAGCTCCACCACGGCCATGCCGTTGGCCGGCCCGGCCACCCGGCGCTGCTGGTCGCTGTAGTGGTGGACCAACCGGGCGGCGTCCGGCAGGTCGAGGATGCCCGCGATGACGGAGGCGGCCACCTCGCCGATGCTGTGCCCCGCGACGGCGCCCGGCCGGACCCCCGCCGACTCCAGCCAGCGGGCGATGCCCACTTGGAGGGCGAAGATGATGGGCTGCATGACGCCGACGTCGCCCGTCCTGGCCTCGGGCTCGTCGAGGAAGAGCTCGTGGACCAGCGACCAGCCGGTGTGTCGGACCAGCTCGGCGTCGCACTCCTCCAGGGCCGCGCGGAAGGCGGGTTCGGTGCGGAACAGCGTCCGCCCCATGCCGACCCACTGCTGGCCGTAGGGCGAGCAGACGTAGGCGACCCGGGGGCCGTCCGGCCCGGCCGGCGGTGGGCCGCCGGAGGTGTCCTCGGTCGTCAAGGGTGCAGGCGTGCGGCCGAGTTCGCTCAGTCGCTGCCCCGGACCGGCGGCCACCGCGTCGAGCAGCTCGGTGAACTCCCGCACGAGTCGTTCGCCATCCTCGGGGAGGAACAGGTCGAGGGCGTAGGTGAGGCTGCCGTCGATCCCGTCCGGCGCACGCTCCTCGGCGAAGCCCTCGAAGAGCTCGAAGCGGAGGTCGAAGCGGGTGATCCCCTCCGCCACCGGCTCGACCCCGACCTCCAGCCCGGGGAGGCCGAGCTCGGTGCTCGCGTTGTTCTGGAACGCGAGCATCACCTGGATGAGCGGGTGCCAGGCGGGCGAGCGCGGCGGGTTGAGGGCCTGGACCAGGTGGTCGAAGGGCACGTCCTGGTGGGCGAAGGCCGCCAGGTCGGTGCCGCGCACCCGGACCAGCAGCTCCCGGAAGCTCGGGTCGCCGTCGGTCCGGGTGCGCAGCACCAGGGTGTTGACGAAGAATCCGATCAGGTCGTCGAGGCCCTCGTCACCGCGCCCGGCGGTGGGGATGCCGATGGCGATGTCGGTGCCGGCTCCGCGCCTGGTGAGCAGGGCCGCGAGGGCGGCCTGCACCACCATGAACACGCTGGTGCCGGTCTCCCGCGCCAGCTGGTGCAGCGCCTGGTGGGTCGCCCGAGTGATCCGGAAGGGCACCCGGGCACCCCTGTGCGAGGGCGTCTGCGGACGCGGGGCCGCCACGTCGAGCCGTAGGCGGTCCGGCATGCCGGCCAACTCGCTGTGCCAGAAGGCGAGCTGACGGTTCACCAGGCTGTTGGGGTCGTCCGCTGCGCCCAGCAGCTCGTCCTGCCAGAGCGTGTAGTCGACGTACTGGACCGGGAGTCCGGCCCAGGAGGGCTCCAGACCGAGGTGGCGCGCGGCGTACGCGGACGCCAGGTCGGACTGGAGCGGAAGCAGTGACCAGCCGTCGCAGGCGATGTGGTGGACGGTCAGGAGCAGCACGTGTTCCTGCGGGGCCAGCCGGAACAGCCGGGCCCGAAGCGGCGTCTCGACGGTGAGGTCGAAGGGGTAGCCGGCGGCGGCGCTGAGCGCCCCGGGCAGCTGGGCCTCGGTGGTGGCGTCGACCGGCAGCTCGACCGGGGCCTCCTCCGGCTCCAGGACGATCTGCTGGGGCCGGCCGTCCCAGTCGGGGTAGGCGGTGCGCAGGCTCTCGTGCCGGGCGACCAGGTCACCGAGGGCCAGCCGCAGGGCCGTCAGGTCGAGGGGGCCGCCCAGGCGGTACGCCATCGGCATGTTGTAGTGCCCGGCCGCGCCGTGCAGGCGGTTCAGGAACCAGAGCCGACGCTGGGTCTGCGAGAGCGGAATCTCGGCCGGGCGCTCCAGGCGGCGCAGCGCCGGGCGCCTGTTGCCGGACCCCTGCTCCAGGTGCTCGGCGAGCTGCGCCACGGTCGGGGCCTCGAAGACCGTCCGGACCGGGACCTCCACGTCCAGGGCGGCCCGGATTCGGCCGGCCAGCCGGGTGGCCAGCAGCGAGTGGCCGCCGAGATCGAAGAAGGAGTCGTCGATGGTGACCTGGTCCACCCCCAGCACCTGGGCGAAGACCGCGCAGAGGATCTCCTCCCGCCGACCCCGCGGCGCGCGACCGGTGCGCTCGCTCACGGCCGACCCCCGCTGACCGCGGCGCGGACCGGGGCCGGCCAGGCGGCGGTGTCCAGGCCGTACTGGCAGAGGAAGGCGTAGACCAGTCGCTCCAGGCCGAAGCCCACGCAGCCGCTGCGGGTCGGACCGTCGGTGCCGTGGTCGATGCCGAAGACCTTGCCGAACAGGTCGTCGTGGAAGTTGAAGGAGCCGACGGCGATCGTCCGCCCGGCGGCCACGTCCAGCCGGAGCTCGTACTTGAGCTCCAACAGCCGCTGGGACCAGATGCGTTCGGAGGTGTCGGTGCCGCAGAAGAACGGGTCGTTGCCCACCTCGCACCGCCCGCTCAGGCCGAGCTCCTCGACGAAGGCGAAGACCTTGTGCATGAAGCGCTCGCGGGAGCTCAGCACATCCTCGCGGGCGCCCATGAAGACCATCTCGCGGATGGTGAAGTCCCAGAGCCGCTCCAGGCTGGTGGCGTACGCGGCCTCGTAGCGGAAGGACTTGCCGCGCGAGGTGACCACGTGCAGGCGGTCGCCGTCCAGCGTGCGGTGGCTGTACTGGTTGAAGGTGTGGTAGCACATCGTCGGCGGCAGGCAGTAGTCCACGTTGCCGCAGGAGTCCAGCACCGCGGGGTCGATGCCGGTGACGGCCTGCTTCTGCTGGAAGCCGCGGTAGACGTCCAGGTCGTTGCGGAGCCGGGTGACGAACATCAGGTGCTGCGGGAAGGACTTGAAGTAGCCCGCCGTCTCCAGCGCCTTCGTCGGGATCAGGGTCGGGTACTGGTACTCCCGGACCTCGTGGTCCTCGGCCAGCAGATCGCAGACCGCCCGGTCGAAGTAGTCGAAGAGGGAGATCAGCGGCTCGCCGAGGGCGACCTGGCCCTCGCCGACCTCGGTCACCGCGCCGGTGGCGGCGAGGAGTTCGAAGACGTCCTGGTGCAGCGGACGGGTGTGCGGGGAGGTCCAGACGGCCTTCGGCGGGGTCACCCACTGCTTCCGGACGTCGTTGTCCACCATGGAGTTGACCTTCTCGGTCAGCGCCTCGTGGGGGAGCGGCCGCTCGGACCGGAGCGTCACGGAGCGCACCTCGCCGCCGTCCGCGGTCACCTCGAAGCCGGTGATCTCGGGCGACACGAAGAAGAGCCGACGCTCGATCTCGGTGGCCAGCGCCTCGGGGATCGGGCTGTGCAGGTCGATCCGGGTGAGGACGTCGTCGGTGTGCGTCATGGTGGGTTTTCCTCGCCGGTGGGAGAGCGGTCGGACGGGCCGGCGCGCGGCGGCGGGTTCCGCCGCGCGCCCGTGGGGGGACTAGGCGGTGGCCGCCGTGCGGGAGGTGACCAGGCGGACCAGGCCGTCGACAGTACGGAAGTTGTCGAAGTCCATGTCGGCCGGGCCGAGGGCGAACGCAAACTCCTTCTCCACGAAGAGCGCGAGCTGCATCGCGAACAGGGAGTTGACGTAGCCGAGGGCGAAGAAGTCGTCGCTGTCGGCCAACGGCTGGCCGTTCAGCTGCGGGGCGAGGAACTCACGGACCCGGGCACGTACGTCGTCGTTCGTCATCTCTGGTGTCTCCTTGTGTGGTTGAGGGGAATCAGTAGGTGTAGAAGCCCTGGCCGGTCTTGCGGCCGAGGAGTCGGGCGTCGACCATCTTCTGGAGCAGCGGGGCCGGGCGGTACTTGCTGTCCTTGAAGCTCTCGTACATGACCGTGATGGAGTTCAGGATCGTGTCGAGGCCGATCAGGTCACCGGTCTCCAGCGGGCCCATCTTGTGGCCGAAGCAGCCGCGGAACATCTTGTCGACGTCCTCGGCCGAGGCGATGCCCTCCTGGACGCAGAAGACGGCCTCGTTGATGGTTACCATCAGGACCCGGTTGGTGACGAAGCCGGGGGCGTCCTGGACGACGATGCCCTCCTTGCCCATCTCCGCCAGCAGGGCGAGCGTGGTGCTCATGGTCTCCTCGCTGGTGAAGTGGCCGTTGACCACCTCGACGGCGTCCATCATCGGGACCGGGTTCATGAAGTGCAGCCCGAGGATCGCGGCCGGCCGGCCGGTGACCGAGCCCACCCGGGTGATCGGCACGGCCGAAGTGTTCACGCCGAAGATCACGCCGGGCCGGCAGATGGCGTCGATCCGCTGGTAGACCTCGCGCTTGACGTCCCAGTTCTCGGTGACGTTCTCGACCACGAAATCGGCCTCGGCCAGCGCATCGAGCTCGGTGGCAGTGCTGATCCGGGCCGCGATGGTGCTGGCGTCCTCCTTCAGCGGCCGGCCGAGCAGCATCGGCTGGACCAGCAGGTCGCGGCGGATCTGGGACACCGCGCTGTCGAGTTGGGCCTGCGAGATGTCCACGAGGACCACTTCGAACCCGGACTCGGCGAAGGACTGGGCGACGCCACGGCCGATCGTGCCTGCGCCGATCACGCCTACGGTTCGGATGCTCACGGGGGTTACCGCCTTTGTGCGTTGAAAAGGAGAGGGGTGGCCGGGGCGGCCTGGTCAGCCTTGCGCGTCCCTGGTGTCCAGATGGGCTGCGAGGTCCGCGATCGTCGTGTAGCGGAACAGGTCGACCATGGAGACCCGGAGGTTCATGGTCTTCTGGATGCTCTGGGCGATCCGGAGCGCGGCGAGCGAGTCCACTCCGAGAGCGAACGAGCTGTCGCGCACGTTGAGTTCGGTGAGGTCCAGCTCGCGGGCCCAGATCCGGGCCAGTGCGCGCTCGGTGTCGCTGAACTCCCCGTCCTCGTTCCCGAAGAGCTTCGGACCGTCGGACGGCGTGCCCGGCGCCGATCCGGCAGGCCCGTCGGCGGCCCGGGCCGCGTCGTCCCGGGCGGCCGCGAGGGCCTGCCGGATAGGCGCGGCCAGCATGAGCGGCGCGCGGCGCAGCAGTTCGGTGAGGCCGTCGGCGCCGCCCAGCTTCGGGTAGTTGATCTCGCCGACGATGACCGTGGTGCGGTCCGCGGCGAGGATCTCCTCGAAGCTGGCCAGACCGTCCTCGACCGACACCGAGCGGAAGAAGCCCTGGTCCTGCTGGACACCGTGGTCGAACGCCATGCCGGTGTCCAACCAGTCGCTCCAGTCGACCGTCACGGTCCGCCGGCCGCGCGCGGAGCGCTGCTCGGCGAAGTGGTCCAGGTAGCTGTTGGCGGCCGTGTAGTCGCCCTGCCCGGCCGCGCCGAAGACGGCCACCGTGGAGCCGAAGGTGACCATGCACTCCGGCGGGTCGTCCTGGGTCACCAGGTCGAGCACGGTGGCGCCGAGCACCTTGGGGTTCAGGGTACGGCGGAACGTCTCCGGGTCCTTGCGGAACAGAAAGCCGTCGCCGGCCACCCCGGCCGCGTGCACGACGCAGCCGATCGGTCCCAGCTCCTCGCGGATCCCGGCGACCACGGCCCGCATGGCCACCGGATCGGTGACGTCGGCGGAGTAACTGCGCACCTGGGCGCCCTCGGCGCCCAGGGCCCGCAGCGCCTCGATCTGCCCGCGCAGCTTGGTTTCGGTGACCTCGTCCCACCGCTCCTGCGGCGGGAGTGGGGTGCGGTTCACCAGCGCCAGACGCACGCCCGGCACCGAGCGGCTCAGGTGGCGGGCGACCGCCAGCCCCAGCCCGCCCAGACCACCGGTGACGAGGTACACCCCGCCCTGACGAATCGGCAGGGCGCGTGGCTGCTCGCGCAGGTCCACCGGCGCCAGCTCCGCGACGTACCGGAGCCCGTCGCGCAGGGCGACGGTGGTCGGCGTCCGGGTGCCGAGCAGTTCGGCGCAGACGGCGTCGGCACCGGTGTCCTCGGCGATGTCGAGACAGAACACCTCGGTGGACTCGTACTCCTGGCCGATCACCTTGGCCAGGCCGAAGAGCGTGGAGTGGACCGGGGCTGTCTCGGGCTCCGCACCGGTCACCCGGGCCACCGAGGGAGCGATCACGCTCAACCGGTTCGGGGAGAGGCCGCGTTCGGAGAGGCTGCGGGCGAGGTGGAACAGACTGTGGACACCGTGGGTGAGCCGGTCCTCCAGCAGTGCCAGGTCCTGCTGGACGGCGAGGTCGGCGGAGGCCGCGACGTGCACGATCTCCTCCGGGAGCTCCGCGCCGAGGGCGTCCAGCAGCAGGCCGAAACCCTCGGACGTGGGCGGCAGCTCGTACCGGCCCGTGGCCGTGTGCTGCCAGTCGGCCGCGAACTGCGCCTCGGTGACCGTGATGCCGCGGGCGCGCAGTGCCTGGCCCAACTCGTCGCCGATGCTGTTCTGTTCGGCGATGACCAGGACCCGGGTGGGCGTCGTCGCGGGCGCCTCGGCCGCCGGTCCCGGCACCCAGCGGAGGCCGTGGTGGCGGGAGTGCGGGCGCAGCTGGGCGACGGTGCGCTTGGCGTCGGTGACCCGCTTGACGGTGAAGCCGCGGATCTCGGCGGCAGTGGCTCCCGACTCGTCGAAGATCACCACGTCGACCTTGCGGAACTCCGCGTTGGTCTCGTAGCCCGGGTGCGGTTGGGTGAAGCTCAGCCCCCGGGCCGGCAGCGGGCCGTGCAGCCGGAGCGAGTCGTAGCCCACCGGGAGGAAGAAGTCCCGGTCGCCGAGCGCGAGTTCGCGCTCTTCGGCGGTCTCCAGGACGGCAAAGCCGCTGAAGCCGGTTGCCTGGTCGAGCAGGGCCGGGTGCAGCGGGTGCTCCTGGCACTCGGCGCGGTACTGCTCGGGCAGGTCGAGGATGCCGAGCGCGGCCCGGACGCCGATGTGCACGGTCGGCAGGCTGCGGCGCCAGCGGTCGCCGAAGTCCATCACCTTGTGCTCGCTCTGCCGCTGGGCGATGTCCACGTTCTGCAGCGAGCAGAGCTCGCGCAGGGCGGTCACGTCCTGCTGCGGGGCGGGTGCGGCGTGCGGTCGGACGCCGACCGTGCCCTGCACGTGCACCGTCCAGCGGTCGGCCGCCGGGTCGTGGCTGGCCACGGTGAACTCGGCTTCGGAGTCGTTGAGTTCACGGATGGTTGTGTGCGCGGTGCGCGGTATGCCCTCCTGCACCAGCAGCGGGACGAGGAAGGTGACGTCGCGGAGCTCGGTCACCGGGCGGTCGAAGTGCACGGAGGCGGCGGCCCGGGCCATTTCCAGGTAGGTGGTCCCGGGGACGATCGCCTCGCCGAGCAGCTTGTGCTCGGCGAGCACCCAGTGCCGCTCCAGCGAGAACTCGGTGAGGAAGACCGACTGGCCCATGGTCCGGAGCAGGACCCGGTCCAGCAGCGGGTTCGGGCCAGGGGAGTCGTGGACCACCGCCTGCGGGACCTGGGGCTCGAGCCAGTAGTGCTTGTGTTGGAAGGGGTAGGTGGGGAGGGGGATGCGGCGGCGTTGTTGGTTTGCGTGGTAGGTGGTCCAGTTGGGGGTGGTGCCGGTGAGCCAGAGGGTGGCGAGGGTGCGTTGGATGGTTTCGGTGGGGGTTCGCTGGTCTCGTTTGTGGGGGAGGGAGGCGAGGGTGGTGGTGTGGGTGGTGGTGAGGGTGCGGCGGGCGAGGCTGCTGAGGGTTTGGCCGGGGCCGATTTCGAGGAGGGTGGTGCCGGGTTCGGTGGCTGCGGTCTGGATGCCGGTGGTGTATTCGACGGTGGCGAGGATGTGGTGGGCCCAGTAGTGGGGGTCGGTGGCTTGTTGGTCGGTGATCCAGGTGCCGGTGAGGTTGGAGATGAAGGGGGTGGTGGGTGTCTGGCGGGGGACGGTGGCGACGGCTGTGCGGAACTCCTCGGTCATGGGTGTCATGAGGGTGGAGTGGAAGGCGTGGGAGGTGGTGACGGGTTGGGTGGGCCAGCCGTGTTGTTCGGCGAGGGTGGTGAAGGTCTGGATGGCGTGGTGGGGGCCGGAGATGACGCAGTCTCGGGGGCCGTTGTGGGCGGCGAGGGAGAGGCCGGGGGTGAGTGCGGTTTCGATGGTGGTGCGGTCGGCCATGACGTTGAGCATGGCGCCGGGTGCTTGGGCCTGCATCAACTTGCCTCGGAGGGCGACGAGGTGGAGTGCGTCGGGGAGGGTGAAGACTCCGGCGGTGCAGGCGGCGGTCCATTCGCCGAGGCTGTGGCCGAGCATGGCGGTGGGGGTGATGCCCCAGGAGTGCCAGAGTTTGACGAGGGCGTGTTCGATGGTGAAGAGGGCGGGTTGGGCCCATTGGGTCTGGTTGAGGCGGGGGTCCTGGCCGAAGATGATGTGGCGGATGTCTTCGCCGTCGAGTTCGGCTTTGAGGAGTTCGGCGCACTCGTCCACGCTGGTGCGGAAGATGTCTTCGTGTTCGTAGAGGTCGTGGGCCATGCCGTTGTGCTGTGATCCTTGGCCGCTGAACAGGAAGACCATCGGTGTGGTTTCGCGGGTGGTGTGGCTGGTTGTGACGTGTGCGGGGTCGCGGGTCTCGAGTGCGGTGGCGGCGGTGTCGAGGTCGGCTGCGGTGACGGTGCGGCGGTGGGGGAAGTAGCGGCGGCCGGTGGCGAGGGTGTGGGCGGCGTCGGCGAGGTTGGGTCGTTCGCGGCGCAGGTGGGTGGCGAGGCGGTCGGTGGCTTGTTCGAGGGCTTCGGGGGTGCGGGCTGAGAGCAGCAGTGTCTCGGTGGGGCGGGTTCCGGGTTCGGTGGGCGGGGTGGGTGGTGCTTCTTCGAGGATGAGGTGGGCGTTGGTGCCGCCGAAGCCGAAGGCGCTGATGCCGGCGCGTCGCACGCGTTCTTCGGTGCGTGGCCAGGCGCTGGGGTGGGCCTGGACTCGGAAGGGTCCGTTGGTGAAGTCGATGTCGGGGTTGCTGCGGGTGTGGTTGAGGGAGGCGGGGATGAGTTCGTGCTTGAGTGCGAGGGTGGTTTTGAGTAGGCCGGCGATGCCTGCTGCGGCGTCCAGGTGGCCGACGTTGCCCTTGATCGAGCCGATGGAGCAGGATCCGCTGTCGCCGAAGGCCCGGGACAACGCCTGCACCTCGATCGAGTCCCCGATCACCGTGCCGCTGCCGTGCGCCTCGACGTAGTCGATGTCCTCGGACTCGACCTCCGCAACGGACATCGCCTCGGTGATCACCTCCGCCTGGCCGCTGACGGTCGGGGCCGTGAAACTCGCCTTGACCCCGCCGTCGTTGTTGACGGCCGAACCCTTGATCACGGCGTGGATCGTGTCGCCGTCGGCCAGCGCGTCCTCCAGCCGCTTGAGGGTCACCACGCCGACGCCGTTGCCGAAGACCGTGCCCCGGGCCTCCGCGTCGAACGGGCGGATGTGCCCGTCGGGGGAGAGAAAGGCACCCTCCTGGTGCAGGTAGCCGGTGTTCTCCGGCACCTTGTACGAGACCGCACCCGAGAGGGCCATGTCGCACTCGTAGTTGAGCAGGCTCTGGCAGGCCGTATGCAGCGCGACCAGCGAGCTGGAGCAGGCCGTCTGTACCGGGAAGCTCGGCCCCCGCAGGTCGAGCTTGTACGACACCCGGCTGGTCAGGAAGGCGAGTTCGAAGCCCAGACCGACGTTCTCGCCCTTGATCGCCTCGCCCTGCTCCAGGTTGCTCAGGATGTTTCCGAGGTAGGCCGTGGTGCTGGCGCCGCCGAAGACGCCGATCGAGCCGTCGTAGCGGGCGGCGTCGTAGCCGGAGTCCTCCAGGGCGGCCCAGGCCGTCTCCAGGAAGAGCCGGTGCTGCGGGTCCATGATCTTGGCCTCGCGGGCGGTGTACCCGAAGAACTCCGCGTCGAAGAGGCCGATGCCCTCGAACTTCGGAGCGGCCCTGACGTAGTGGGACTGGCCGAAGACCTCGGCGGCGACCCCGGCCGCCGTGAGCTCCTCGTCGCTGAGCGGGACGATCGACTCGACGCCGTCGCGCAGGTTCGCCCAGAACTCGGTCAGGTCCCCGGCACCGGGGAAGCGCCCCGCCATCCCGATGATGGCGATGCCGTCCCGGGCTGGGAGGTCGGTGAAGTCATCAGTGGTCATCATTCGCCCTTTGCCGTGCGACGCCGCTGCTGCTGGTGCTGACGCCGCCGCTGCATCTTCTCTCTACGGTCCTCAAGTGCCTTGAGGTCGCTGCCTGCTGTCTGCTGAACGGGCTTCTCGGTCAGTCCCGCCAGGTGGGCGACCGTCAGCCCCTCGTACAGGTCACCGAGGGTGAGCCTGCTGCCCAGCCGGGCGTTGACGGTGCTCACCAGCTGGATCGCGATCAGGGAGTTGCCGCCCAGGTCGAAGAAGCTGTCCTGGATTCCCACCTGCTGGATGCCGAGCAGGTCCTGCCAGACCGCGCAGACCGTGCGCTCGGTCTCGGACCGCGGCGCCACGAACTCGGTGAGGATGTCCGGGCGTCGGTGCGCGGCTGCAGCCGGTCGGGGCTCCGCGACGGCCTCCTGTCCGAGTGAGAAGGCGTTGGCGAACAGCGCCGACAGCTCGGCGGGCGACACGATGACCTGGGACTCCGAGACTCCGGCCAGCACGGTGTCCAGGGCCCACAGTCCCTCGGCGGCCGACATGGCGCGCTCCTGGGAGTCCGCCTCCTCGAAGCCGGCCGTGGCGGAGGTGCCGGCCGCCATGCCGATCTCCCGCCACGGACCCCAGTCGATGGAGACCACCCGTCGGGTACGGCCCCGGTCCTGGGCGAAGGCGTCGAGGAACGAGTTGGCGGCGCAGTAGTCGACCTGGCCGACGCTGCCGATGTTGGCGCCGTTCGAGCCGAACAGGACCAGGAAGTCCAACTCCTGCTCCGCCAGCACCTCTTCCAGCACCAAGGTGCCGGTCACCTTCGGCCGCAGCACCTCGGCCGCCACCTGGAGGTCCTTGAGCTGGATCAGCCCGCCGCCCGCCACTCCGGCGGCGTGGAAGGCCCCGTGGACGGCGCCCCAGCGCTCGGTGATCCGCCGGACCGCCTCGCTCATCGCCGCCCGGTCACTCACGTCGGCCCGGAGCACCAGGAGCTCCGCGCCCGCGTCCCGCAGCCGGACCAACTCCCGCACAGTGTCGGCGAGTCGGCCCTTACCCGGGTTGCGCGCCAGCCAGGAGTCCCAGTTCGCCGCCTCCGGCAGTTCGGTCCGTGAGGTGAGTGCGATCCGTGCCCCCGCCGCCGCGAGGTGCCCGGCAAGGGCCAGGCCGAGCCCGCCGGTGCCGCCGGTGACCAGGTAGACCCCGCCCTTGCGCACCACCGGTGCGCGGTCCTGCCGGGGCAGCGGCTGCGGCAGGTAGTGCTGGGACCAGCGGTGGCCGCCACGGTGGGCCACCGTCTCCGGGCCGGGCTCCGGTTCGGCAGCCAACTCGGCCATCAAGAGCTTGAGTTGCTTGACCGTCGGGCCCGCCGTAGTGCAGTCCAGGTCCACGCTACGGCAGGTGGTGCCCGGCAGTTCGCGAGGCAGCACCCGGCACGGGCCCAGCAGGGTGGCCTTGAGCGGCGAGAGCTGCTCGGCGCCGGTGACGTTGTGAAGCCCGTTGCTGAGCACCCAGAGCCGCCGCGGCTCCTCGTCCGGGTGCCGGATCAGGGCCTGGGCGAGGCGGATCAGGCTCTCGAAGCCGTGCTGGAGCCCGGTCTCCTGGCCCGGTGCGGTCACGTTCCAGCCGTGCACGATCCGGGTCGGCAGGCCGGCCGGGCCGCCCCGCAGGATGCCGGTCAGCCGGTCGTAGTCGGCGCCATCCGCCGGATCGACGGCGTAGTGGCCGTCTCCGCGGTCGGCCCAGGAACTTTCCGCCGTCACCACGGTGACGGTGGCTCCGGCAGCGCGGAGCCGCTCGGTGACCGCCTCGCCCACGCCCAGGCCGTCGGCGAGCACGAGCCAGTGTTGGCTGGCGTCCGGCTGATCCCCGGTGGGGAGAGCCGCGCGTTGCCAGGAGGGGGCGTAGAACCACTCGGTGAGGTCGTCGCGGCGGGCCGTGGTGGCGGCGATGGCCTGGGGTGTGGTCTGCCGGTCGAGCCAGTAGTGCTTGTGTTGGAAGGGGTAGGTGGGGAGGGGGATGCGGCGGCGTTGTTGGTTTGCGTGGTAGGTGGTCCAGTTGGGGGTGGTGCCGGTGAGCCAGAGGGTGGCGAGGGTGCGTTGGATGGTTTCGGTGGGGGTTCGCTGGTCTCGTTTGTGGGGGAGGGAGGCGAGGGTGGTGGTGTGGGTGGTGGTGAGGGTGCGGCGGGCGAGGCTGCTGAGGGTTTGGCCGGGGCCGATTTCGAGGAGGGTGGTGCCGGGTTCGGTGGCTGCGGTCTGGATGCCGGTGGTGTATTCGACGGTGGCGAGGATGTGGTGGGCCCAGTAGTGGGGGTCGGTGGCTTGTTGGTCGGTGATCCAGGTGCCGGTGAGGTTGGAGATGAAGGGGGTGGTGGGTGTCTGGCGGGGGACGGTGGCGACGGCTGTGCGGAACTCCTCGGTCATGGGTGTCATGAGGGTGGAGTGGAAGGCGTGGGAGGTGGTGACGGGTTGGGTGGGCCAGCCGTGTTGTTCGGCGAGGGTGGTGAAGGTCTGGATGGCGTGGTGGGGGCCGGAGATGACGCAGTCTCGGGGGCCGTTGTGGGCGGCGAGGGAGAGGCCGGGGGTGAGTGCGGTTTCGATGGTGGTGCGGTCGGCCATGACGTTGAGCATGGCGCCTGGTGCTTGGGCCTGCATCAACTTGCCTCGGAGGGCGACGAGGTGGAGTGCGTCGGGGAGGGTGAAGACTCCGGCGGTGCAGGCGGCGGTCCATTCGCCGAGGCTGTGGCCGAGCATGGCGGTGGGGGTGATGCCCCAGGAGTGCCAGAGTTTGACGAGGGCGTGTTCGATGGTGAAGAGGGCGGGTTGGGCCCATTGGGTCTGGTTGAGGCGGGGGTCCTGGCCGAAGATGATGTGGCGGATGTCTTCGCCGTCGAGTTCGGCTTTGAGGAGTTCGGCGCACTCGTCCACGCTGGTGCGGAAGATGTCTTCGTGTTCGTAGAGGTCGTGGGCCATGCCGTTGTGCTGTGATCCTTGGCCGCTGAACAGGAAGACCATCGGTGTGGTTTCGCGGGTGGTGTGGCTGGTTGTGACGTGTGCGGGGTCGCGGGTCTCGAGTGCGGTGGCGGCGGTGTCGAGGTCGGCTGCGGTGACGGTGCGGCGGTGGGGGAAGTAGCGGCGGCCGGTGGCGAGGGTGTGGGCGGCGTCGGCGAGGTTGGGTCGTTCGCGGCGCAGGTGGGTGGCGAGGCGGTCGGTGGCTTGTTCGAGGGCTTCGGGGGTGCGGGCTGAGAGCAGCAGTGTCTCGGTGGGGCGGGTTCCGGGTTCGGTGGGCGGGGTGGGTGGTGCTTCTTCGAGGATGAGGTGGGCGTTGGTGCCGCCGAAGCCGAAGGCGCTGATGCCGGCGCGTCGCACGCGTTCTTCGGTGCGTGGCCAGGCGCTGGGGTGGGCCTGGACTCGGAAGGGTCCGTTGGTGAAGTCGATGTCGGGGTTGCTGCGGGTGTGGTTGAGGGAGGCGGGGATGAGTTCGTGCTTGAGTGCGAGGGTGGTTTTGAGTAGGCCGGCGATGCCTGCTGCGGCGTCCAGGTGGCCGACGTTGCCCTTGATCGAGCCGATGGAGCAGGATCCGCTGTCGCCGAAGGCCCGGGACAACGCCTGCACCTCGATCGGGTCGCCCAGTGAGGTGCCCGTGCCGTGCGCCTCGACGTAGTCGATGTCCGCCGGGGTGAGGCCCGCGCTGCGGAGGGCGGCCGAGATGACCGCGGCCTGGCCGGTCACGCTCGGGGCGGTGAAGCCGACCTTGACCCCGCCGTCGTTGTTGACGGCCGAACCCTTGATCACGGCGTGGATCGTGTCGCCGTCGGCCAGCGCGTCCTCCAGCCGCTTGAGCACCACCAGGCCGACGCCCGATCCGAAGACCGTGCCCCGGGCCTCCGCGTCGAACGGGCGGACGTGCCCGTCCGGGGAGACGAACGAGCCGTCCTGGTGCAGGTAGCCGGTGCCCGGGTTCGGGTCGACGTGCACGCCCCCCGCCAGGGCGAGGTCGCACTCGCCGGCCAGCAGACTGCGGCAGGCCGTGTGCGTGGCGACCAGGGCGGTCGAACACGCGGCGCGCAGCGAGATCGCCGGGCCCTTGAGGTCCAGCTTGTACGACACCCGGGAGGCCAGGAAGCCGATTTCGTTGGCCACCAGGATCTGGGTCTGGCCCACGGTGTCCACGATCTGCTGATGCGAGTAGACGTGCTGGACGTAGCGGTTGGCACCCGCGCCGCCGAAGACGCCGATCGAGCCGTCGTAGCGGGCGGCGTCGTAGCCGGAGTCCTCCAGGGCGGCCCAGGCCGTCTCCAGGAAGAGCCGGTGCTGCGGGTCCATCACCTCCGCCTCGCGGGCGGTGTACCCGAAGAACTCCGCGTCGAACAGCTCGCTTCCGTGGAAGGCGGGCGCGGCCTTGACGTAGTCCGGCCGGCCGAAGACCTCGGGTGCCACCCCGGCCGCTGTCAGCTGCTCGTCGCTGAGCGGCAGGATCGACTCGACGCCGTCGCGCAGGTTCGCCCAGAACTCGGTCAGGTCCCCGGCACCGGGGAAGCGCCCCGCCATCCCGATGATGGCGATTCCGTCGCCGGCCGTCATCACAGCGCCGCCCGCAGGTCGTCGACGAGGGCGCCGAGGGTGCGCACGGTGGGGCCCTCGTACACGATGGTCAGCGGTACGGCCACCGCCAACTCCTGACGCAGTCGGTGGACGACCTGGAGGCCCAGGAGCGAACTGCCGCCCAGTTCGAAGAAGTTGTCCTGCACGCCGACGCTCTCCACGCCGAGCAGTTCCTGCCAGATCTCCGCGACCCGGTGCTCGGTCTCGCCGTTCGGGGCGACGTAGGGGTTGCGCAGGTTGGGGCGTTCATGCCGCGCGGCCGGGGCCGGGGTGTCGGCCACCGGGTCGGTCCAGAGCTCCTGGCGCAGGGTCAGGTCACCGGTGGAGGTGACGATCTGCGGCTGCGGCGCCGCGTCCAGGAGAGCGTCGAAGACTTGCCGTCCCTCGGCCGGCGTGAGCGCCAACTCGCGTACCGCGACGCCGAGTTCCGAGTCTGCTCGGTCCTCGTTCGAAAAGTACCAGGCCTCCCAGTCCACGCTGGTCCAGGGCAGGGCCGCGCTGTGGTTGCACTGGGCGAAGACGTCCAGGGCGGCGTTGGCCGCGGCGTAGGCACCGAAGCCGAGGCCGCCGAGCAGCGCGGCGATCGAGGAGCTGATGATCGCGAAGTCCAACTGCTGGTCGGCCAGGACCTCCTGGAGCACCTGGGTGCCGTAGAGCTTGGGGCCGAAGTGCCAGGAGGCCTCCTCGGCGCCCAGCACCGCGAGCTCCCGGTGGGCTGCCGTGCCGGTGGTGCCGGCGCAGTGCAGCAGACCGCTGACCGGGCCGAACTCCCGCAGCACGCGTTCCTTCAACGCGGTCATGGCCGCGAGGTCGGAGACGTCGGTGGCGGTCACCAGGACGGTGGAGCCGAGCGCCTCGATATCCCGGACGGCCCGGATGGCTGAGCGGACGGGTTCCGGGTGCTGCGGCTCGTCCCAGCTCTCCCTGGGCGGTAGGCCCGTGCGGCCGAGCAGCACCAGCTTCACCGGGGCCCGGTCGGCGAGGGCCCGGGCCATCAGCAGACCGATCTTCCCGAGGCCGCCGGTGATCAGGTACACCCCGTCGGGCCGGACCGCCGCGCCGACGCGGCCCGACGGCGCACCGGTCACGTACGTGGGTGCCCAGCGGTGGCGTCCGCGCAGCGCGAGGGTGCGCTCGCCGGGCGGGGCGGCGAGATCGGCCAGCAGTTGGTCGACCATCCCGGCCACGGAGTCCGGGCTCTCGAGGCGCAGGTCGAACCGGACGCAGCCCAGCGAGGGGTACTCCTGCGGCAGCACCTTGCACAGACCCTGCACGGTGGCCTTGGGCGGGCAGAGCGGCTCGTCACCGAGGACCGAGCAGACCTCTGTGGACAGCACGTCCCACCGCTGCTGACGCGCCATCAGCTCGGCCTGGGTGGCCTGGACCCAGTGCACCAGGCTGCCGAACGACCGGTGCAGCAGGGCCTGCACGTCCGCAGGCGCGACGGCCCGCTCCGCGTCGTCGCCGACGCTCCAGCAGTGCACCGTCCGGCCGGGCAACGGGCCGTCGGCGCGCAGCGCCTCGGCGAGCCGGACGAAGTGTTCGGGCCGGCCCGGGTCGACGATGTACTCGCGCTCGGCCGGGCGGCCCCAGTCGGCGCCCGGCCGGACCGTGTGCACGGTGGCGCCGAGGCCCTTGAGGCGGTCCGCCAGGTGATGGCCGACCCCGTACTCGTCCGCGAAGACCAGCCACTGCTCGGCGGCGAGGACCGCCGGGTCGGGCTGCGGAGCGGCGGGCAGTCGCTGCCAGGACGGCGTGTAGAACCACTCGGGCAGGTTGCCGCGCCGCTGCTGGGCCGAGCCGCTGACCGGCTGGGCGGTGCCCGGCTCCAGCCAGTAGGTACGTCGTTCGAACGGGTAGGTGGGGAGTGGGACCCGCCGGGCGTCCTGCGGGGTCGGGAACGGGCGCCCGAGCCCGGCCAGCCAGAGGCGGCCGGCCGCCCGGAGCAGCGCGGCGCGGTCGCTCTGGCCGAGGAAGGCGCCCGGCAGCGAGGGGACCACGACCCGGTCGGTGCCGGACGCGGCCGGGTGCTGGAGGGCGCCCGGGGTGAGGGTCGGTGCGGGGCCGATCTCCACGATCACGACGTCCGGGACGGACCAGAGGGTGGTCAGACCGTCGGCGAAGCGTACGCTCTCCCGGACGTGCCGGGCCCAGTACGCAGGGCTGGTGGCCTCCTCGTCGGTGATCCAGGTGCCGCTGAGGTTGGAGACGAAGGGCACCTTCGGGGCGTTCAGCCGCACCGAACGGACCAGGTCGGCGTAGGGCGCGACGACCGGGTCCATCATCGGGGAGTGGAAGGCGAAGCGGCTGGTCAGCTGCCGGGCGGCGATCCCGGCCGCCAGCAGTTCGCGGGCCACCCGGTCGACGCCCTCGACGGTGCCGGAGAGCACGCAGGTCTGCGGGCCGTTGACCGCGGCGAGGCAGACCTCCGCGTCCGTGTACCGGTCCACCGCCTCCTCGGAGAGCGGCACGGCGAGCATCGCGCCCTCGCCCTGCTCCTCGATCAGCCGGGCGCGCTCGGCGACCAGGCGCAGCGCGTCGGGCAGCGAGAAGACACCGGCCACGCAGGCCGCGACGTACTCGCCGAGGCTGTGACCGATCATCACCTCGGGTTCGACGCCCCAGGCGGCCCAGAGCTTCACCAGGGCGTACTCAAGGGCGAAGACCGCCGGGTAGCCGAGACGCGGCTGGTCCAGCGGGTGCGCGCTGCGCTCCGGCTGGAGCAGCAGCTTGCGGAAGTCGAAGGGCTGCCCGGGGGATTCGGCCGCGGACTCCTCAGCGGTGAGCAGGAGTTTGCGGATGTCGGTGCCGAGCAGCGGCTCCAGCAGCTCGGCGCACTCGTCCAGCGCGGCCCGGAACACCGGCTCCTGAGCGTGCAGTTGACGTGCCATGCCGGGGTACTGGGTGCCGAAACCGGTGAACATGAAGGCCACCGGCCGGTGCGCGGCCTCGGACGCGGTGGAGCTGAGCAGCCGGCCGTCGTCGCGGGCGTCGAGCGCCGACAGTGCCTCGGTGGTGCTCCCGGCGACCAGCATCCGCCGGAACGGGAACGCCCGGCGGCCCTGCTGGAGGGTGAACGCAACGTCCGCCAGCGGGAGTTGGGAATGTGCGCGAAGGTGGTCGTGCAGCTGGTCGGTGGCCACCTCCAGCGCCTCGGGGCTCTTGGCGGAGAGCACCAGCAGCTGCTCGGTGCCCTCGGCGGGGCGCGGCCCGCGGGCCGGCTCGGGGGCCTGCTCCACGATGACGTGGGCGTTGGTGCCGCCGAGGCCGAAGGAGCTCACCCCGGCCCGGCGCGGGCCCTCGTGCTCGGGCCAGGGCAGCAGCTCGGTATTGAGGTAGAACGGGCTGCCGTCCAGCTCGATCCGCGGGTTCGGCTTCTCGAAGTGCAGGGTGGGCGGCAGCTGGCCGTGCTCCACGGCCAGCACGGTCTTGATCAGCCCGGCGACACCGGCCGCCGAGTCGAGGTGACCGATGTTGGTCTTGGCCGATCCGAGAGCGCAACTGCCTGGCGCCACACCGGAGTAGGCCGTGGCCAGGGCGGAGAACTCGATCGGGTCGCCCAGGATGGTGGCGGTCCCGTGCAGCTCGACGTAGCCGATGGTGTCGGCCGGTACGTCGGCGTTGGCCAGCGCGGTGGAGATGGCGGCGGACTGGGTGGCGGCACTGGGTGCACTGAAGCCGGCCCGGCGGGAGCCGTCGTTGTTCAGCGCCGAGCCCTTGATCACCGCGTGGATGTGGTCGTGGTCGGTGATCGCGTCCTTGAGGCGCTTGAGCACCACCATGCCGACGCCGTCGCCGCCGACCGTGCCCTGCGCGGCGGCGTCGAAGGTGCGGCAGTAGCCGTCCGGTGAGAAGATGCCGTCCGGCCGGTAGATGTAGCCCTTGCTCCTGGTGCCGTCGACGGCCACGCCACCGGCCAGTGCGGTGTCGCACTGGTAGGCCAGCAGTGCCTGGCAGGCCTCGACCACGGCGACCAGTGAAGTGGAGCAGGCTGACTGGATGTTGAGGGCGGGGCCCTCCAGGCCGAGCTTGTAGGAGACCCGGCTGGCGAGGAAGTCGGGGCGGTTGCCGATGACCGTCTGCTTGTCGCCGAGGAGCTGCGCGGCGCCCGGCTGGGATGCGATGTTGAAGAGCAGGTAGGTGTTGTTCCCCGCACCCGCGTAGACGCCGACCAGGCCGTCGTTGCGTTCGGCGTCGTACCCGGAACTCTCCAGCGCGGCCCAGGCGCACTCCAGGAGCACCCGGTGCTGAGGGTCCATCAGCTCGGCCTCGCGCGGGGAGTAGCCGAAGAAGGCGGCGTCGAACTTCTCGCTGTCCTCCAGCACGTAGCCCGCGCCGACGAAGTCGGGGTCGGCCAGAGTGGCGGCGTCCACGCCCCGGGCGGCGAGCTCCTCCTCCCCGAAGCGGGTCACCGAGCAGACGCCCGCCTTGAGGTTGCTCCAGTACTCCGCGACCGACCGGGCACCCGGGAAGCGGCCTGCCATGCCGACCACGGCGATGTCCAGGCTGTCCTCGAACTCGTACTCACTCATGGTGACCTCGCTTCGCTTGCAGCTGCTGACGGCGGCGCTTCAGAAGGGCGTTCTGCTGAACTCCCCTGCCGCGGGCGCTGGCGGGAGCAGTTCCCTGCCCCTGCCCCGAGAGCAGCTCGGCCTGGGCCCGGACGGTGGTGTGTTGGAACAGGTCGAGCAGCTCGATCTCGCGGCCGGTCGCCGCCCGGAGCCGGTGGTGCAGCTCGACCATGAGCAGGGAGTGTCCGCCGAGGTCGAAGAAGTTCTGGTCGGTGCCGACCGCCTCGGTGCGGAAGACCTCCTGCCAGACCCGGGCCACCAGCCGCTCCAGCTCGCCCCTGGGAGGCAGCGGCACGGTGACGGTGGTGGGCTCGGTCGGCCGGGGCAGCCTGCTCCGGTCGACCTTGCCGTGTACGGAGAGCGGCAGCCGGTCCAGTGGCACGATCACCTGCGGGACCATGTGAGGGGAGAGCCGCTCCCGCAGGTGCCGCTCCAGGCCGGCCGTGTCGAACCCGTCGGCGGTTCCGGTCTCGGTACCGTCCGCGGTGCCGGTGCCGGTGCCGGTGCCGGTGCCGGTGGCGCTGGCGGTACCGTGCGGCTCGACGTAGGCCACCACCCGACGGTCGCCAGGGGCGTCCTCACGGACGATGGCGACGGCGTGACGGACCTCGGGGTGGTTCTTCAGCGCGGCCTCGATCTCGCCCAGGGTGACCCGGAACCCGCGCACCTTGATCTGGTCGTCGCGCCGCCCGAGGAAGGCGATCGTCCCGTCGGCCAGCCGGCGGACGATGTCGCCGGTGCGGTAGAGGCGGGTGCCCGGTCCGCCGCCGAGGGTGTCGGGCACGAAGGCGGCGGCGGTGAGGTCGTCCCGGCGGTGGTAGCCGCGGGCGAGGTTGTCGCCGCCGATCAGCAGTTCACCGGCGACGCCGACCGGCGTGGTGCGGCCTGCGGGGTCCACCACGTGGGCCCGGGTGCCCGGCAGCGGGACACCGATCGGTGCGGTCTCCCACCCGGCCTCCGGGTGGTCGGCCACGGCGAGGGTGAGCACGCCGACGGTGGTCTCGGTCGGACCGTAGTGGTTGAACACCCGGCAGTGCGGCACCAGGCGCTGGAGGGCGCGCAGCCAGCGCCAGTCCGAGGCCTCGCCGCCGATCACCAGCAGCCGGCGCGGCAGCAACTCGGCGAACCGGGGCGAGGACTGCAGGGCCCGCAGGTGGGAGGGGGCGATCTTCAGGACGTCGACACCCCAGGTCTGCGCCCAGTCGGCCAACTTGTCAGCATCCAGGCCCGCTTCACGGGACATCAGGTGGACCTGGCCGCCGGTGCAGAGCGGCGGGGCGAAGGACGTGACGCTGGAGTCCACGGTCAGCGGCTGCACCATGGCGAAGCTCAGCGGCCCGTCGATGCCGAGCCGCCGGATCACGGCCCGGGTGTAGCTGACCAGCTGGCGGTGCTCGATGACCACGCCCTTGGGCGTGCCGGTGGAGCCGGAGGTGTAGAGCAGATACGCGGCGTCGTCGGCCACCGGGCGCCCGGGGACCGGATTCTCGGTCGGACGGCTCGCCAGCACCTGGAAGCGGGTGTCGAGTTCGACCACCTGGTGCCCGGTGCCCAGCGGAGCCGTCGTCACCACGACCCGCACGGCGGCGTCGTCCAGGATGGCGTCCCGCCGCGCGGCCGGGTCGTTCGGATCCACCGGGACGTACGCTCCGCCGGCCTTGAGAACACCGAGTACGGCCACCAGCAGGCGGATGTCGCGATCGGCGCACAGCCCGACCGTCACTTCGGGGCCAACCCCGAGCTCGCCCAGCAGGTGCGCCAACTGGTTCGCGCGCTCGTTGAGTTCGCGGTAGCTGAGGACGGCGTCCGCAGACCGGACCGCGACCGCCTCGGGGGTGCGGGCGGCCTGCTCCTCGAAGAGTTGGTGGAAGCCCAGCTCGGTGGGCTCGCCCGGGTCGCCGTTCAGTGCCCCGACGGTGGCCTCCTCCGCGGCGGTGAGCAGCGGCAGACCGGCCACCGGCGCGTCCGGCGCGGTGACCGCGCTGTCGAGCAGCCGGAGCAGGTGCTCCACCGCGCGGCGGGCGGTGGCGGGGTCGAGGACGTCCGCAGCGAAGACCAGGTTGCCGGTCAGCTCGCCATCGGAGTAGTGGAGTTGGAGGTCAAGGTCGTGCACGGTCGTCACCGGCGCGGGCCGCGCGGCCGGAAGGCAGGAGAAGCCCGGCCACGGGTGCACGGCCGTGGTGGTGGTAGCCTGCTCGGCCCGCGCCAACGCGGCCCCCGCCTGCCCGACCAGGTCGCGGAAACTGCCGACGGCCTCGACGTGGACCGCGCTGGTCACCCCGGCGCTGTTGGTCACCCCCACGGTGAGCCCGGACTGGCCGCCGTACCGGTGCAGCAGGGTCAGGTAGAGGGCCAGCGCCGCGGCCGGGATCCCGGCTCCGCGCTCCTCACCGATTTTGCGCAGCAAAGCCGTTGACCCGCCAGGGGCGGCGAACGGGACCGAGCCGGCCCGGAGGTCGCGGTGGGCGGGGTGCGGCCGGTCCAGCGGCAGCTCGGCGGCGGCCGTCGGCTCGGTGGTGGGCGCGGTGGCGGCCGCCTCGGTGGGGGGTGTCTCGGGTAGTGTCATGAGGTTGCCTTGGGGAGTTCGGGGCGAGGACGCGCGTCACCCGTCCTGCCGGTGCGGGCCACGGCTACGCGGATCGCTTGGTGCAGAGGTAGACCCGGTTGCGGCGACGGTCGGCGGGCACGTCGATGACCTCGACCGACTCCGAGAGCGAGTGCAGCAGCGCCTCGAACGGGCCGGGTGCGTAGCGGTTGAGCCAGATGTAGCCGTCGGCCGTCTGATGGCGCAGCAGCACCTCGGGCTCCTGGGGCACCTGGAACATGCAGATCACCACGGTGCGGCGGGCCACCCGGAACAGCTCGCGGACGGCCGTCTCGTAGTACGGCAGGTGCTCCAGTACGTGGCGGCAGTTCACCAGGTCGAAGGAGCGGTCGGGGAAGGCGAGGTCGGTGACGCTCATCTGCTCCCACCGGGCGCCCGGGTGGAGCTCGCGGCAGTCGGCCACGGCGGCCGCGTTGATGTCGATGCCGGTGTAGTCGGCCGCCAGGCCCGCGTCCAGCAGGTGCCGGTAGGTGACGCCGGAGATGATCCCGCAGTCGAGCAGTTCGAACGGCGCGTCCCGATGCAGCTCCGCGATCCGCTCGGTCACCGTCCGGTGCGAGGGATGCTCGGCCCGGTGGGACTCGCCCATGTGGGCCAGGTCGGAAGTCCCGGCCCAGAGCGATTGGGTGTTCACTGTGTCGATCCCCCGTACTGCTGTGCACTGTTGGAGCGGAGCCGGCCACGGCGGCACCGGGTGCGGCCTGTGGCTGATGGCGGGAGGGCGGGGGCGTGTGCCGGACGGCGCCGGACCGGGGCCGTGTGACGGCGCCCGGTACTTCGGCGGTCGGAGGGCGGTTCGGAAGTCTCTTCCAGGGCCCCGCAGTTGTGATCCTATGGCCTTCCGACTCTGCTGACCAGGGGAAACCGCGGAATTCGGCGGTGTGCGAAGTGGCGAACGTCTCGTGGGCCGGGACGGCCCACCGACAGGCGGACCGTCCCCAACCGACCGGAGCCGTGGGCGGCTCAGAAAGCCGCGCCCTCCTGGGACTCGGTGTCGTACGAGGCCTCGGGCCCGAACATCCGGGCGTGCTTGGCCGCTGCGAGGGCCAGGGTGCCGCTGGTGTCGCGGGCGGCGCCGACCTCGGCCAGCTGGTTGACCATGGCCGGCGTGGCCAGCGATCGGTCGCGCAGCTCGGGGGAGCGGGACATCAGGACCAGGGCCGCGGTGGTGTAGCCCTCCTCCGCCAGCGACTCCCAGATCGCGTCGCGGTCCTGCTCCTGGCCGGCGAACAGCTCCTCGCGGCGGGGATGCCGCTGCGTGGGCACCGGGGTGCCGTTACGGGGCTCCGCGCGCAGCTGGACCCGGCGGCCGCCCAGGTAGGCGACCGAAGCACCCTTGCGGATCGCGAAGTTGAGGGCCTGGGCCGCGGTGTCGACCACCGGCTCGCCCTTGTCGTTCAGCGAGGTGTTGCAGACCATCGGCACCCCGGTGGCCACCCGGAAGGCCTCGATCGCGCGGTACAGCAGCGGATTGGTCGCGGCGTTCAGGGTCTGGCGGCGCGCCGAGTCGTCGAGGTGCAGGATGGCCGGGACCGTCTCGCGCCTGGACTCGCTGACGTACGAGGTCTCCAGCATGTAGGGCGAGGCCCAGGAGTCCTCGAACCACTCGCCGCTGTGCTCCTCCAGGACGATCGGGGCGACCGGGCGCCACCACTGCCGGCTCTTCCAGACGTTCAGCAGGTCCTTGGAGCGGGGCGAGCGGGGGTCGGCCAGGATGCTGCGGTGGCCGAGTGCGCGCGGGCCGATCTCGGCCGCGCCGTCGGCCCAGACCAGCGGCCCGGCCGTGAGGTCCTCGACGAACTGCTCCTCGCTGAACTCCCGGACGTCCTCGACGAAGTCCGCGAAGTGCTCCAACGCCTGCGCGACGTCAGTCAGTTCGGCGCCGTAGTAGGCGGACTCCAGCCGGAAGCCGCCGGCCGGCAGCAGTCCTTCGCCGAGTAGGCCGAGCAGGCCGATCCCCAGGGACTGGCCGGAGTCGTTGGCGCTCGGCGGCGTGAGCAGACCCTTGAAGCCGTAGCGGCGCAGCAGGAAGGAGTTGGTCGGGCAGTTGAGGGCGAAGCCGCCGCTCAACGAGAGGTACGCCTGGGTCGGGTCCACTCCCGCCGACTCGAGGAGGCGGTCGACGTTGCGCACCATGACCAGCTCGCAGGCGGTCTGGACGATCTTCATCACCGCAGATTGCAGGTGCTCCTGCTCGGTGAAGCGGCGGTCCAACTCCATGGCCGGGAGCTGCGCCTCGGCGGCTCGCACGACGGAGCGGACGAACGGCAGCGTGTCGACCAGCGGGATTCGCCGGCCGCCGAACAGCTCCAGCTCGCGTACCGCGGCCTCGGTGTCGAAGGCGATCTCGGTGGAGCAGGCCGAGGCCAGCGCCATCAGCGTGCCGGGCTCCTTGCCGAACTCGGTCGACGCGGCGTCGTAGATGGGAGCGGGCGACTCGACGGCGGAGAACTCGACCTCTCCCCGGGTGGAGACGCAGCCGGTGTACCAGTACTTCTTGCCTGTCTTGTCGAGGCCGAAGTCGGGCCGGCCGTCCAGGGCCAGTCCGACGATGGTCTCGCTGCGGAAGACCTCGGAGTCGAGCAGTAGCCCGCTGTAGAGGTGGGCCAGGCTGTGCACCGGGAAGTCCCCAGCACCGGAAGGAAGTTGGAGGTCCGCGTGCCGCGGCAGGCCGGGCGTGCCCCAGGACAGGCTGATGTCCTCGGGGGACAGCCCCTCAGCCGCGAGCAGCTCGCTCAGCACCTTGGTGAACCGGTCCACGGTGAACATCGGCCAGTAGTGGTGCTTCTGGCCGCTGAAGCGCTCGACCTCCCAGACCCTGAGCAGCTCGACCTGGGAGTCGAGACTGCGCCAGAGCGCGATGTTCTGGTCGTGGCGCGGGGCGATGACGGACAGGTTGCCGGGCGGAGAAATGTAGCTCGACAGGAAGTACTTCGCATCTGGGTGCGCGGTCACGGTGTCCCCATTCGGCGGTTGTGCTGTGGCTTGCTGGTTCTTCGGGACCCGAGGCTGGTGATGAGCAGTCAAGAACGGTCCCTGATACGCACCGGAGACGTCAGGTGCGGCAGACTGTCCCGCGCGGGGCGGCGGGGTGGGATCGGCGGGGACGGACTGCGGCCCCCTCATCCGGATGCGACGGCGGAGCCGTCCGCGCCGGGACCGGCGGACTACTTGGAAACGGCGATCCGCTCGTCCACGAGCCGCACCAGGTCCCCGACGTTCTCCACGGTGAACATGTCGACGACGTCCAGATCGACGTCGAACGCGCTCTGAATCGAGACCATCAGGCGGAGCAGTGATACGGAGGTGGCTCCGAGGGCGTCGAAAGTGCTTTCCTCCGAGACCTCGAGGGGGGCGAATACTTCGGAAATCACCGACATCAGCTCAACGGACTGGTCGTTCGACATTTCGTGTTCCCAGGTCTCTATCTATTCAAGCTCTATCTGGTAATTGACCCTAAGGTGATGACCGGGCAGCGTCAAGGCCCTCAAGTGGATCAGTGTGCTATGAGTTGGAATGTCCGGATTTTCGAGCATCGAACTGGGCAAAACGGGCAGAGGATCGGGTGCGAAACGGACATCTGGTCACGAACTACCGTGTCGCTGCAATTCCCCCAGGTTGGGGGGTCGACAACTCGCACCTGCCCTGGGGTACGCTGCCCCGAGTTTCACCGCACAGTCTCAGTACTGGGGGTACTGGTGTCAGAAATAAGCTTTCGGCCTCTCACGCCAATCACTGGCGCGGAGGTGGAGGGCGTGGATCTGGTTGCGGATCTGTCGCCGACCGTCGTGGCCCGCCTGCGTGAGGCCCTGCTGAAGCACAAGGTCCTGGTTTTCCGCAATCAGCCGATGAGTGACGCGGAGCATGTCGCACTCACCAACGCCTTCGGCGGCGCCACTGCGGCTCACCCGATCGTGAACGGCCTCCCCGAGGAGCCCGCCGTGCTACGGACTGCGCTCTCCGAGGAGCGAAAGGCTCTGGTGGAGGCGGAGGCCGGCCTGAGTCATCCCCTGAAGGGGGCGACGCCCAGGCGGATCCGCACCGAGTGGCACGTCGACAGCACTTTCGTGGTCAATCCGAACGCCATCACCATCCTGCGGGGCGTCGAGATCCCACAGGCCGGCGGAGACACCCTCTTCGCCAATCTGGAAGCGCTCTACGACGGTCTGTCGCCCTCGTTCCGGGGATACCTGGACACCCTGCAGGCAATCCACTCCCGGCACGCGCCGTCGGCGCCGCCGCGTCTGGACGGCAAGCCGTCCGGTCCGTTCGCGGCTCTCCATCCGCTGGTGACGGTGCACCCCGAGACCGGTGCGCGCAGCCTGCTGGTCAGCACCGTATTCCTACAGACCATCCGCGGCCTCAAGGCCCGTGAGAGCGCTGCCCTGTTGGACTTCCTACTCGACGAGCTCGCCGGGCGCGACGAGATCCACGCTCGGGTCCGCTGGGACCAGGACACGTTGGTGATGTGGGACAACCGCTCGGTGGCCCACGCCGGTCCGGTGGACGGCCTGATGTTCCAGGAGGAGCGGATCGTCCATCGCACCACCGTCGTCGGCGAGGCCCTCACCGGTCCCGGCGGCTTCACCTCGCGTGCCCTCATGGGGGGCCGCTTCGAGGCCCTGGCCTGAGGGCCGCCGCCGCGTCGTCGCGGCGATGGTGCGGGACCAAGTCCCGACCGGACGTCCGGGCGGCCTCGCGCGGATCACTCCGATGAACGGCGTTGACGAGTCGCCGGGTGATCCATGTACAGTCAACTCGTCTCCGGAACTTTGTCAGGGGAAGCTCAGAAATGCCGCTCGTCAGTCACCGCGAAACATCCCAAGCGCCACCCAAGTACCGTCTGTCGTGCGTGAGTTGCGGCTGGCAGTCCGATCCGGAGTTCCGGCTCCGATGTCCGAGGTGTGCCGGGGCGCTCGACCCCAGGCTGAACCTCGAGAACGTCACCAGGGGCGAGAGCGACCAGCCCGAGCTGAGTTACCTCGACTTCCTCCCGGTCGAGTCCGGAAACCACCTCGACGCCGACGTCAGCGTACGGACTCCCTGCCGCAAGGCGCCGGACCTCGGAGCGGCCATCGGCCTTCCGCATCTCTGGGTGAAGGACGAGTCCCAGCAGCCGACCGGAACCACCAAGGACCGGCTTGCCTCCGTGGTCCTGGCGGTGTTCCGGGACTTCGGGATCAAAGAGTTCGTCGCCTCCAGCACCGGCAACAGTTCCACCGCCCTGGCCCGCGCGGTCCGGCGCGACCCCTCGATGCGGGCGCACTTCTTCTGCGGCCGTGACTTCACCGGCGACCACGACATCGAGACCGACGACCGCGTGACCCTCACCGTCGTCGACGGCAACTACGCCCAGGCCACCCGGGCGGCCCAGGAGTTCGCGGCCCGCAACGGGCTGGTCTGGGAGGGCGGGTTCTTCAACTGGGCCCGCCGCGAGGGTTTGAAGCTCACCTATCTGGAAGCCTTCGACGCGATGGACCAGGAACCCGACGTGGTGGTCCAGGCGATCAGCAGCGGCATGGGGATGATGGCCGTGCGCAAGGGCGTGGCGGAGTACCTGGCCTGCGGCCGGCTCACCTCCTCGCCCCGCCTCCTGATGGTCCAGCAGGACACCTGCGCACCGATGGCCGAGGCCTGGAGCGAGGGCCGGGCCGAGCTGACCGAGGCGGACGTCATCGAGCGGCCCACCGGGCTGGCCCGGGCCATCCTGCTGGGCGACGGCCGGGCCACCTACCCGTACATGCGGCAGATCGCCGCCGAGAGCGGCGGCGCCATCGTCTCGGTGAGCCAGGAGGAACTCGTCACGGCCCGCGCGATGCTGCGCGAGCTCGAGGGGCTGGATGTCTGTCACTCCTCCGCCGCGACGATCGCCGCGCTGCGCAACGAGGCCGCGGCCGGCCGGATCACCCCGGACCAGGTCGTCCTGGTCAACCTGACCGGCCGTGAGCGGTACACCGCCACCGCCGCCGGTCCGCTGCTCGCCACCGCCACCGCCGGCTGAGCCCCTCCCGGGCCCGGATGCCGCCGCTCCCACCGGAGCGTCGCGCCCGCCCTCACCTTCGCAAGGATTCCGTTGATACTCAGTCACCTCTCCCCGCAGCAGGCCGGGCGTCACGCCGAGTTCCGCGCCTTCGCCGACCGTGCCCTGGTGCCGCAGGCAGACCGTTTCGACCGCGAGCAGGCGATCACCCGTGAGGTGGTCGCCGACCTGGCCGGGCAGGGCTTCCTCGGCGCGCTGATGCCGAAGGAGTTCGGCGGACTCGGCATGGACTGGATCGAATACGGGTTGCTCACCGAGGAGTTGGGCCGTGGCTGCCAGTCGATCCGGAACTTCGTGGCGGTGGACGACATGGTCGCCCACTCCGTCCTCAAGTGGGGCACCGAGGAGCAGAAGCAGCAGTGGCTGCCCCGGATCACCTCGGGCCGGACGCTGGCCGCCTTCGCGTTGACCGAGCCGGAGGTCGGTAGCGACGCCGCTGCGGTCGGCACCACGGCGACCGCCGAGGGTGACGAGATCGTCCTGAACGGCACCAAGAAGTGGATCAGCTTCGCCCAACTCGCTGACCTTTTCCTGGTGTTCGCCAAGTTCGAAGGCCAGCACACCGCCTTCCTGGTGGAGCGGGAGACCCCCGGCTTCTCGGTGGAGCCGATCGAGGGCTTGCTCGGCCTGCGTGGCTCGATGCTCGGCCGGATCACCCTGGACAACGTCCGCATCCCGGCCGCCAACCTGGTCGGGCGCCCCGGCCTCGGTCTCACCTTCGTCGCCTCCAGCGCGCTCGACCTCGGCCGCTACAGCACTGCCTGGGGTTCGGTCGGCCTGGCGCAGGCCTGTCTGGAGGCCTCCACCGAGTACGCCGGTCGGCGCGCCCAGTACGGCACCGAGATCCGCAACCACCAGCTGGTCCAGCGGTTGCTGGCCGACATGCTCACCGACACCATCACCGCCCGGCTGCTCTGCCACCACGCCGGGGTGAGCAAGGAGCGCGGTGAGATGGAGTCCGTCAACCACACCCTGATCGCGAAGTACCGGGCCTCGACCGTCGCCGTGAAGGCGGCCGCCGACGCGGTGCAGATCCACGGGGCCGAGGGCATCGGGGCGCAGTCTCCCGTCCAGCGGCACCACCGCGACGCCAAGGTGATGGAGATCATCGAGGGCACCACCCAGATCCAGCAGACCATGCTCGGCCAGTTCGCGGTCCGGGCGGCCCGGCTGTGAGCGAGCTCCGGACCGGGCCGGTGACGTACGGTCAGCTGTCGGTCCTGCGCTCGCTGGAGACCCACGGGCCCGACCACCGATCGGTCGCCAACCTGGTCAGTGTCTGGGAGGTCCCTTTCGGCGTCGGGGCGGCCCAAGTCATGGACGCCTGGCTCCAGTTGGTGGAGGCGCACGACTCGCTGCGGACCAGCTACGACCTCAGCGGCCCGGCGCCGGTCCAGGTGGTCCACCCGTACCGCCCGTCCCGGGTGCCGGCGGTGGAACTGGCCGAGGACAGCTTCGCGGCGGCCCTGGCGCTGGGTGCCGGGTCGGCTGCCGAGCCGATCGACATCGAGACCGAACCGCCCTGGCGGGCCTTCGTCACCACCTACCAGGGGGACGCGCTCCACCTGGTCACCGTGATCCACCACGTGGCGGCCGACAACGGCGCGCTGCGCGTGCTCGAGGAGCAGCTCGGGCTGCTCCTCGAAGGCGGGACGCTCGGGCCGGTGGTGCAGCCGCTGGAGCTGGCGCTGGCCCAGCAGGAGGAGCCGGCCACCCGGAGCGTGCGGCACTGGACCGAGGCCTGGGCCGGGCTCACCCCGCAGGACCGGGACCCGGCGGACGCCAGCGAGCGCCGCCGGGCCTCGCTCTACAGCGTCGAGGCGCTGGCCGCGGCACAGGAGCTCTCCGACCGGCTGAAGGTCTCGGTGCAGTCGGTGGTGCTCGGCGTCGGCGCGCTGGCGCTGTCCCGGCTGAAGCGGACCGAGCGGGTCACCTTCGCGCTGATGGCGGCCAACCGGCTCACCGCGCGGTGGGTGCCGCTGGTCAGCTCGCTCAACCAGTTCGCCCCGGTGACCGTCACCGTCGACGAGCAGGCGGATCCGCTGGAGTACCTGCGGGCCTGCTACGTCCAGTGCATGACGGCGTACGTCCACGGCAGTTACGACGTCGACGCGCTGCGGGAGAGCCTCGGGCAGGCGGGCCGGCCGGAGGACGACCCGACCGCCTTCGCCAGGCACTACAACTTCCTCGGCGAGGTGGACGCCGAGCCGGCCGCCGGCTCGGCGCTGCGCACCGGGATCGAGTGGCGCTCGTCCACCCAGCGGTCCGGTCCGAACTTCCACCTGGCGGTGGCCACGGGAAAGGGCCTCCTGATCGGCGTGGGCGCCAGTACCGAATATTTGGAGGGTAATCTCCCCGCCGTTCTCGCGGCGTCGATCGAGGCCGGTCTCATTGCTGTCGCGAAGGACTCGGCAAGCTCTCTCGCCGATATTTCCCTGGACAATCCGAAGAGGATCGTCTGACGGCGGCAGAATGCGGGGGGAAGCCACCTTCCCCCCACAACCTGCCTGCTCAGAAGCCTGCGCAGATACCGCGAAGCCGCTTCTTCATGATGACCACCTCCTTCTTTCGTGGTGACTATAGCCACAGGGCGCAGGGTGGTGGAAGAAAATTCTGGATATCGCCGAGGAAATACGGTTAGGGTTTCGCTCATGATGGATTCGTACGCCGATCCGGGGACTCCGGATCACCGGAGCGCCGCGCGGTACCTGTGGTGGCTGACGATGAGCCAGCGCCGCCGGGTGGCGGGCGGGGCGGTGCTCGGCACCCTCTGGATGGTCTGCCTGCTGCTGCCGCCGTACCTCATGCAGCGGGCGATCGACGACGGGCTCCAGCCGGGGCACACCGGCGCGCTGGCCGGCTGGGTGGCCGCGCTGGTCGGCGCCGCGCTGCTCAACGCCTGGCTCGGCATCATGCGACACCGCACCATGACCCGGGTCCGGATGGACGCCACCTTCCGGACCATCAAGGCCGTGGTCGCGCACTCCACCCGGCTGGGCGCCGAGCTGCCCCGCAAGGTCTCGGTCGGCGAGGTGGTCAGCATCGGGACCGGTGACGTCGCCCAGATCAGCCAGACCCTGACGATCACCGGACCCGGCGTCGGCGCGGTCATCGCGTACCTGGTGGCGGCCGCGCTGCTGCTTTCCGTATCGGTGCCGCTCGCGGTGGTCGTCCTGGTCGGCGTGCCGCTGCTCGCCGTGGTGGTCGGGCCGCTGCTGGAGCGCCTGCAGGGCGCGGAGTCCAGGTACCGCGAGCGGCAGGGCGCGCTGACCGGCCGGCTCGGCGACATCGTCGGCGGCCTGCGGGTGCTCAACGGCATCGGCGGCAAGGGGCTGCTGGCCGGGCGCTACCTGGACGGCTCCCAGGCCCTGCGGGCCGAGGGCTACCGGGTCGGCGCCGTAACCAGCTGGATCCAGGCCCTCTCGGTCGGCCTGCCCGCCCTCTTCCTCGCCCTGGTGACCTGGCTGGCCGCCCGGATGGCCGCCGACGGCACCATCACCATCGGCACCCTGGTCGCGGTCTACGGGTACGTGGCCGTCCTGGTGGTTCCCGTCTCCAACTTCATCGAGGGCGGGTACGACCTCACCCGTGGCCTGGTGGCGGCCGGCCGGGTGGTCAGGATGCTCGGGCTGCGGCCGGCCGTCGAGGACACCGTCAGCGTCCGGCCCGCTCCTGACGCACCGTCGGTCCTGCACGACGCCGAGACCGGGGTGGAGCTCGCCCCCGGCCGGCTGACCGCCATCGCGAGCGCCCGCCCGGCCGAGTCCGCGGCCGTGGTCGACCGGCTCGGCCGCTACCACGCCTCGGCCGCCACCTGGGGCGGCGTGCCACTGGCCGAGATCCCGCTGACCGAGGTCCGCGAGCGGATCGTGGTGGCCGACAACGAGGCCGACCTGTTCTCCGGACCGCTGCGGGCCGTGGTCGGAGGCCGCTCCGAGCACACCGGCTCCGCCGTCGCCCAGGCGCTTCGGGACGCCGCCGCCGAGGACATCGTGCAGGCACTGCCCGAGGGTCTGGACACCCCCGTCCAGGCCCAGGGCAGCAACCTCTCCGGCGGTCAGCGCCAACGGCTGCGGATGGTCCGCGCCCTGCTGGCGGACCCCGAGGTGCTGCTGCTGGTCGAACCCACCTCCGCGGTGGACGCCCACACCGAGGCGGCCATGGCCGCCGGGCTGCGCCGCGCCCGGGCCGGCCGCACCACCGGCCTGACCTCCACCTCACCGGTCCTGCTGGAGCAGGCCGACACCGTCTGCTACCTGGTTGACGGCCGACTGGCCGCGGCGGGTCCGCACCGGGCGCTGCTCGCCTCGGAGCCCGGCTACCGCGCGCTGGTGGCGCGCGGCGACCACGAGTCCGCCACCGAGTCCACTCCCGCCGAGGAGGCCGTCCGATGACCGCCCAGACCGAGACCGCCGCCGGGCGGCTCCCGATCGCCGGGGCCGCCGAGGTCCGCCGGGCCGCCGTGCACCTGGTGCGCCAGGACGGCCGGGCGGTCGCCGCGATGCTGACCCTCAACGGGCTGGCCGCGGCGGCCGGACTGGGCGGCCCCTGGCTGCTCGGCCGGATCATCGACGACGTCCGGGGCGGGGCCGGGGCCGGACACGTCGACCGGCTGGCCCTGGGCATCCTCTGTTTCGCCGTCGCCCAGCTGCTGCTCGGCCGGTTCGCCCGGTACGCCGCGCACCGGTTCGGCGAGCGGACCCTGGCCCGGATCCGCGAGCGCTTCGTCGAGCGTTCCCTCGCACTGCCCGCATCGGTGGTCGAACGCGCGGGCACCGGCGACCTGTTGACCCGCGGCACCGCCGACGTCGCCACGGTCGGAACCACCCTGCGCGACGCCGGCCCCGAGGTCTCGGTCGCGCTGGTCCAGGTCCTGCTGATCCTGGTCGCCATGCTGGTGGTCAACCCCCTGCTCGGCCTCTGCGGGCTCCTCTGCCTCTCCGGGATCTGGTTCGCCGCCCGCTGGTACCTGCGCCGCGCCCACAGCGGCTACCTCGCGGAGGGCGCCGCCAACTCCGCGTTGGCCGAGATCCTCACCTCCACCGCGGCCGGTGCCCGCACCGTCGAGGCGCTCAGCCTGCAGCAGCGCCGGATCACCGCCGCCGCCGAGGCGGTCGAGCGCTGCCGGGCCACCCGTACCCACACCCTCAATCTGCGCACCGTGCTCTTTCCGGTGGTCGAGTTCTCGTACGTCGCCCCGGTGGCCGGCATCCTGCTGCTCGGCGGTGCCCTACGCGGCACCGGCACCGTCAGCACCGGCGCGGTGGTGGCGTGTGCCCTCTACTTCTGGAAGCTCTCCGAGCCGCTGGACAAGGTCCTGCTCTGGCTCGACCAACTCCAGCGCAGCAACGCCTCCTTCGCCCGCGTCGAGGGCGTCGGCCGGGTGGACGTTCCGGTCGTGGCGGCTGCCGGGCAGCCGGTCGACGACCGGATCGACGTGGTCGGCGTCCGGTACGCCTACCAGGGCGAGCGGGACGTGCTGCACGGCGTCGACCTCACCGTACGGCCGGGCGAGCGGCTTGCCGTGGTGGGCCCCTCCGGTGCCGGGAAGTCCACCCTGGGCCGCCTGCTGGCCGGGGCCGAGACGCCCCGGACCGGCCGGGTGACGGTCGGTCAGGTGCCGGTGGCCGAGCTCGACCCGGCGCAACTGCGCCGGCACGTGGTGCTGGTCACCCAGGAGCACCACGTCTTCCTCGGCACGCTCCGGGACAACCTGCTGATGGCCGCGCCCACCGCGACCGACCAGGAGCTGCACGCCGTGCTGGCGGCCGTACACATCGACTGGGCGGACGAGCTGCCGGACGGCCTGGACACCGAACTCGGTGCCGGCGGCCACCGCCTGGACGCCCAGCAGGCGCAACAGCTGGCACTGGCCCGCGTCGTCCTGGCGGACCCGCACACGCTGATCCTGGACGAGGCGACCTCGCTGCTCGATCCGGCCACCGCCCGGCACACCGAGCGTTCGTTGGCGGCCGTGCTGGAGGGCCGCACGGTGATTGCCATCGCCCACCGCCTGCACACCGCGCACGACGCGGACCGGGTCGCGGTCATGGACGGCGGTCGGGTAACCGAACTGGGTAGCCACACCGAGCTGTTGGCGGCCGACGGCGGCTACGCGGCGCTGTGGAGGTCCTGGCACGGCGCCTGATCCCGCCGCACTCCGCCGCACCCCGAATCCCTCCCCACCAGTAGGAGAACCACCCCATGCACCCGGCACCCCCGCAGACCGCCCAGAGCTGGGTCCGGCCGATCCCCGGCCGGACCCAGCCCGGAGCCCTCCGGCTCTTCTGCTTCCCGTACGCCGGGGCCGGTGCCTCGGTGTTCCGTGAGTGGGGCGCCGGGCTACCGGAGGGGGTGGAGGCCTTCGCGGTACAGCTGCCGGGCCGCGAGGACCGCTTCTTCGACCAGCCGATCGCGGACCTGGACGAGCTGCTGGACGCCCTCGTCCCGGCCCTGCTTCCGTACCTGGACCGGCCGTTCGCCTTCTTCGGGCACAGCATGGGTGCCATCGTCAGCTGGGAGCTGGCCCGCCGGCTGCAGCGCGAGCAGGGCCTGGAGCCGGTCCGGGTGGTCGTCTCCGGCTGTCGGGCGCTGCCCGCCCACGAGTCCCGCAAGCTCAGCGAACTCGACCTCTCCGACCAGGAGTTGGTCAACGAACTGCGCCGCCTCAACGGCACCCCCGAGGAGCTGCTGCAGAACCCGGACTTCGTCACCTTCATCCTGCCGACCTTCCGGGCCGACCTCTCGCTGTTCGCCGGCTACGTCTACCGGTCGGGCGATCCGCTCGGCTGCCCGATCTCCGCCTTCGGCGGCGACGCGGACCCCCGGGTCTCGGTGGAGCACCTGGACGGGTGGGCCGGGCTGACCACCGGCCGTACCGAGGTGGAGGTCTTCCCCGGCGGTCACCTCTTCCTCAACTCCGAGCGGGAGGCCGTGCTCCGGAGCATCTCCCGGGCACTTCCGGCCGTCGGCCACTGACCAGTACGTCATTTCGAAACGAGGGGGCTCGCGTGCAGACAGTGTGGAGCGCCGTCCAGGCCCAGGCGGAGCGGACGCCCGGGGCCGTGGCCGCGCGGGCCGAACGGATCTACAGCTACCGGGACATCGCCGCGCTGGTCGCCGGCCTCGGTGAGCGGATCGCGCGACGTGTCCGGCCGGGCTCGCTGGTGGCGCTGGACGCCGCCGGGCGGCTGAGCGGGGCCGTCGGCATCCTCGCCGCGAACGCGGCGGGCTGCGCCGTGCTGCCGCTCGACCGGCAGAGCCCGCCGGCCAGGACTGCCCGGGTGTTGGCGGACGCCCGCCCGGCCCTGCTGCTGCGCGAGCTGGCCGAGGGCGAGTTCGCCTTCGAGCAGGACGGCCTGCCGGGGCCGCCGAGGCGGCAGGACCTGGGCGAGATCGCCTACGTCCTGTACACCTCCGGGTCCACCGGGCAGCCCAAGGGCGTCATGGTGGGCCACCGGGCGCTGGCCGACCGGCTGGCCGGCCTGGCCGAACTGCCGGGTCTCGCGGCCGGTGAGAGCGTGCTGGCGATGACCGCGCTCTCCTTCGACATCTCGCTGGCGGAGCTGCTGCTGCCGCTGACCGTGGGGGCCTCCTTCACCGCCGTCCCGGAGGAGACCAGGGCGGACCCGTTCGCCTTCGCGGAGCTGGTGGCGGCGGCCGCGCCGGACGTCATCCAGGCCACCCCCAGCTTCTGGCGGATGCTCACCGCTTCGGGCTGGTCAGGTGCCCCCGGCACCCGGCTGTGGACCGGCGGGGAGCCGCTCACCCCTGGCCTGGCCCGCGGGCTCCTGCCGGCCGGTTCCGAGCTCTGGAACCTCTACGGCCCGACCGAGGCCACCATCTGGGTCACCGCGGCGAGGATCACCTCCGCCGAGCGGATCACGCTCGGGGAGCCGTTGGCCGGAGTGGGCCTGCGCATCGACGACAGCGGTGAACTCCTGCTGTACGGAACAGGACTGGCGCACGGCTACCTCGACCGGGAGGAGCTGACGGCGGAGCGCTTCCCGGTCGGCGGCAGCTCCGAGGGCCGGGTCTACCGCACCGGGGACCGGGTCCGGCGGGGGGCGGACGGCGCGCTGGAGTTCCTCGGCCGGTTGGACAGCCAGGTCAAGCTGCGCGGGCACCGGATCGAGCTCGGCGAGGTGGAGGCCGTCCTCGAGGAGCACCCGGACGTCTCCCAGGCCGTCGTGCTGGTCCAGGACGCCGACCGGCCCGAACTCGCTGCCCTGGTGGCCTTCGTGGTGCGGCGGGACGGGGCAGCCCTCCAGGGTTGGCTGGCGGAGCGGCTGCCGCCGAGCCACCGGCCGGCCAGGATCACGGAGCTCCCCGAGTTGCCCCGCACCACGGCCGGCAAGGTCGACCGGGTCGGGCTGGCCGCCACGCTGGCCGCCGGCGGCCAGGACTCCGGGCCCGCCGCGGTGCCCGCCGCCGGGGACGTCCGCGCCCTGGTGGCCGAGGCCTGGCGGCGCACACTGGCTGCGGACCCGGCCGACGGGGACGTCAACTTCTTCGATGCGGGCGGCAATTCGGCCCTGCTGGCCGTCCTCCAGAAGCAGCTCTCCGACGGCCTCGGTGTCCGGGTGGCGATCCGGGACATCTTCCGCAACCCGACCGTCGCCGGGCTGGCCGACCACATCATCCGTTCGAAGGTGCCGCGTTGAACCTTTACTGCATTCCCTACGCCGGGTGTTCGGCCCGCGTCTACGACGCGTGGCGGCAGTACCTCCCGGACGGCGTCACGCTGGTGCCGCTGGAGCTCCCGGGCCGGGGCTCGCGCTGCGTGGACGAGCCGGTCGACGAGCTGGCACCGCTGCTCGCGGACCTGCGTCGGCAGGTCGACCCGGACACGCCCTACGTGCTGTTCGGCCACAGCTACGGCGCCTTGATCGCCTTCGAGCTGGCGAAGCGGCTGCGCGCCGACGGCGCCCCGGAGCCCGTCGCGCTGCTGGTCTCGGCCAGCCGCGCTCCCCGGCTGCTGGGGGCCGACGCGGACACCCACCTGCTCACCGACGCCGAACTCACTGCGCGGCTGGCCGCGTTGGGCGGCACTCCGGCCGAGCTGCTGGAGAACGAGGAGCTGATGGAGATCTACCTCCCCGTCATCCGCGCCGACTACCGGATCCTCGGCGAGTACGGCACGGGCACCCCGGGCACGGTCGGCTGCCCGGTGGTGGCCCTCCACGGGTCCGCCGACGAGGAGGCGGACCGGGCCGCGGCCGAGGTCTGGGCCGAGTACACCGAAGGTCCGTTCCGGACCGCGGAGATCCAGGGGGACCACTTCTTCCTGCACTCCGCCGAACGCGAGCTGGTGGCCGCCGTCGCGGCGGTCTGCACGAAGGGTGAGACGAGATGAGCCTGACCACCGCACCGGTGACCTTCGGTCAGCTGTCGGTCATCCGTGACCTGGAGCTGTCGGCCCCGGACGAGCAGAGCGACGGCAACCTGACCGCCGTGTACCCGCTGCCGGACGGCACCACCGCCGAGGCGGCCACCACTGCCTGGTCGGCCCTGGTCGAGCGGCACGAGGCGCTGCGCACGGTCTACGACCGGGCCCCGGCCGAGCCGTTGCAGACCGTCCAGCCCTTCCGGCCGTTCCGGCTCGACCGGGTGGAGCTCCCGGACGGCAGCCGGGCGAGCGCCGAGGTCCTGGCCGAGGAGATGGCCGCGCGCGAGATCCGGGTGGAGACCGAGCACTCCTGGCGCGCCGTCGTCGCCACGCACGCCGGGACACCCAGCCACCTGGTCTGCGTCCTGCACCACCTGGCGGTCGACGCCGCCGCCTGCGCACTGCTGGAGGCGGAGCTGCGCACTCTGCTGGCGGGTGGCTCGCTCGGCACGCAGCCGGTGCCGCAGCCGGTCCAACTCGCACTGGCCCAGCGCGCGCAGGAGCGGCAGCGGAGGCGGACCGTCGAGTACTGGTTGAAGGCATGGGAAGGGTTCGTGGAAGAGGACAGGACGGCCGGGGACACCAGCCCCCGGGTCAGGGCGGGCCTCTACTCCGAGGCCGCCATGACCGCCGCCCTGCGGCTCTCCGAGCGGCTGCGGATCTCCGTCCAGTCCGTCGTGCTGGGGGCCTCGGCCATCGCCCTGTTCCGGCTGAAGGGCCGTCAGCGGGTCACCTTCGGCCTGGTGGCCGGCAACCGGAACGACCCCCGCTGGGACACCCTGGTCTCCAGCCTGAACCAGCTCGCCCCGATGACCGTCGCGGCCGAGCCGGGGGCCCACCCGGACGAGGTGCTGCGCTCGGTCTACCGGGCCGGTCTCGAACGGCTGCTGCACGGCAGCTACAGCATGGACGAGCTGCGCGAGCGGCTGACCGCGGTCGGCCACCCGAACCCCGACCCGGTGCTGTTCGGTTGCTACTTCAACTTCCTCGGCGAGATCGCCGAGACCCCGGAGCCCGGATCGCCGCTCCTGGACGGCATCGAATGGGCACCCACCGCCTGGCAGGCGAGCCCGGGCTTCAACCTCCGGGTGGCGACCGGTGCGGGGCTGCAGCTGTCGCTGACCACCAGCCGGGACTACCTCGCGCCCGAACTCACCGGAGCGTACCTGGCGGCGGTCGAAGCCGTCCTGGTCCGCACCGCGGACGGAGCGCCGGACACCTTGGACCAGATCGACCACGCCCCGCTGCGCCGGGTCGACCAGTATCCGGGGAGTGAGAAGTGACGACAGGTCAGGCACTGCGCTGCCCCTACTCCGGCGACGACCGTGCGGTGGCCGACCCCTGCGCCGACTACCTCCCGCTGCGGGAGGAGGAGCCGGTCCGCTGGGACGAGGACCTGGAGGTCTGGATCGTCTCCGGCTTCCGGGAGACGACCGCCCTGCTGCGCCACCCCGCCCTGTCGGCCGCCTGGCCACGCCGCGACGGCACCACCACGCTGCACCGCGACGGCGAGGGCGGCGGCCGGGCCGCGGAGGTGGTCCGCCGGTGGTTCATGTTCAACGACGATCCCGAGCACGCGGCGGCCCGCCGGATCGTCGCCCCGCTCTTCGCGGCCGACCGGATCGCCGCGATGCGGCCGGCCGTGGAGGCGCTGGTCGACGAGCTCCTGGCGGGGCGGCCGAACGGCCTCGAGGTGATGGCGGACCTCGCCGTCCCGCTCTCCAGCCGGGTCATCTGCCGGATCCTCGGCCTGCCCGCGGAGGTCGCCCCCCGGCTGCACGCCTGGGCACCCGACATCGCGGCGCTGCTGATCGCGGACTACCTGCCCGATGTCAGGACCAGGGGTCACCGCGCCCTCCAGGAGATCGCGGACGTGGTGGACGGGACGCTGCGCTCAGACGTCCCGGACGGCACCGGGCTTGCCCTGCTGAGCGATGCCCACCGCGCGGGCCTGATCGAGCAGGCCGACATCTGGGCCACCGCGAGCCTGCTGATCTACGCCGGCTTCGAGACCACCTCGACCTTCATCGGCAAGGCCGTCCGGGCCGCGCTGCACACCGGCGGCTGGGCGGGCCTGCGGAGCGGCGAACCGGCCTCCGTGGTCGACGAGTTGCTTCGCTTCGACACTTCCGTCCAGCAGGTGGCCCGGATCGCCACCGGCCAGGTGGAGGTGGCCGGCCACCTGATCGCGGAAGGCGACCTTGTGCTGCTGATGCTCGGGGTGGCCAACCGCGACCCGGCCGTCTTCCCCGAGCCGGACGTGCTGGACCACGGCCGGGAGATCCGACGGCACCTCACCTTCGGCTACGGCGCGCACTACTGCCTCGGGGCGGGGCTGGCCCGACTGGAGTCCGAGATCGTGCTGGAGCGCCTCACCGCCCGCTGGACGCAGCTGCTCCCGGACGGTCCACCGGTGACCAGGCAGCACTTCGGTATCACCGTGCTGGAGCGCCTCGCGGTGCGCGGCGCCGTCTCCTGACAGCCGAACGCCGAACCCTGAAAAGAGAGTTGGCATGACACCAAGCAGCAGCCGAGCCCCGGAGCCGTCCGGCCCCCGGCTGATCCACGAGGCGGTGGCCGGGCACGCCCTACGCCACCCCGACCGGATCGCGGTGCGCCAGGGCGCCCTCGGGGTGACCTACCGGGAACTGGACCTGGCCGCCGGGGACCTGGCCGCCGGCCTGCACGCGGCCGGGGTCGGCCCGGGAACGCGGGTGCCGTTGCTGATGTCGCGTTCCCCCCGCTTCGTGGCGGTCGTGCTGGCGGTCCTCAAGTGCGGGGCCGCGTACGCCGTGCTGGACCCGTCCTGGCCCGAGGAGCGGCTGCGCTCGGTCATCGGGCAGCTGGCGCCGCCGGTGCTGGTGGCGGAGCACCCGGTGGACCTGGGTGTCCCGTGCTGGGACGGCCTGCCCTCCTCGCCCGGGGAGGCGGCCCGGCGCGGCCGGCCCGCTCCCGTGGTGGAGCTGGGCCCGGAGGCGGCGGCCGCCGTCTTCTTCACCTCCGGCAGCACCGGCACGCCCAAGGGCGTGGTCTCCCCGCACCGGGCGGCCGTCCGGCTGTTCGGACCCGGCTCGTTCGCGGACTTCGGCCCTGGTCACACCACGGCCGGGGTCAGCTCGCTGTACTGGGACGCCCTGACCCTCGAGGTGGTGGGCCCGCTGGTGAGCGGCGGGACGGTCGCGCTGATGGAGGGGGAGTACCTGCTGCCCGACGGCCTGGCGCGGCTGGTGAGGGAGCAGGGCGTGGACACCGCATGGCTGACCTCCTCGCTGTTCAACATGTTCGTGGACGAGGACCTCTCCTGCTTCGACGGCATGCGCCAACTGCTCATCGGTGGCGAGCGGGTGTCGCAGCACCACATCCGCAAGTTCCTCACCCGCCATCCTTCGGTCCGGCTGGTCAACGGCTACGGTCCGGCCGAGGCCTGCGTCTTCGCGACCACCCACCCGGTCGTCCTGGCCGACACCGACCTGCCGGGTGGCATCCCGATCGGCCGGGTGGTCCCCGAGACGGCCGTACACCTGCTGGACGGCGACCGGCCCTGCGGCCCGGGGGAGACCGGCGAGATCTGCGTGGCCGGGGCCGGCCTCGCGGAGGGGTACCTGGGCCGCCCGGAGGAGACCGCCGCCCGCTTCGTCACGGTCGGGCTGGACGGTACGCCGACCCGGGTCTACCGGACCGGGGACCTGGGCCTGACGACGCCCGACGGGGTGCTGCATTACCGGGGGCGGGCCGACCGCCAGGTGAAGATCCGCGGCTACCGGATCGAACCCCAGGAGATCGAGAACGCCTGCCTCGCGCTGCCCTCGGTGGAGCGCGCGGCGGCGGTCCCGGTGCCGGGCGAGGACGGCGCGCTGTCCCGGATGGCGCTCTTCTACGTCCGGGGGCCCCACGCCGCCCCGTTCACCGAGGCGGCGCTCCGCAGCGAACTGGCCGTCACCTTGCCGGCCCACTGCATGCCGGCCGAACTACGGGAGTTGGCGGACCTGCCGCTCACCCCCAACGGCAAGGTCGACACCCGCGCCCTGCTGGCCGGCCTCGACAGGGCGGCCGTCCCGGAGGACCCCGGGACGGAGCCGACCGGTCCCGACCGCGATGGCCCCGCCCCTCAGGGCCTCGACCCGCTGGGCGTCGCCCGTGCGGAGTACGCCCGGGTCGTCGGCCCGCAGGCGGAGCCGGAGGCCAGGTTCGCGAGCCTGGGCGGAACCTCCTTGGACGCGCTGAGGCTGTGCGCGCGGACGGCAGCACGGACCGGCCTGGCGATCTCGGCCTCCGCCTTCCTGGCCGAGCCGACCCTCAACGGCTTGCTGGCGCTGGTCGGTTCGGCCGCCGAGACGGCGCGGGGCCGCCCGGCTGAGGGGACCACGCCGGTCGAGGATGACGGTGAGTTGGTGCTGAGCGGCGTCCAGGCGGACTTCTGCCTGCGGCACGAGCTGTTCCCGGACGACCCGTCAGCCGTCTGTCAGGTGGCCTGGCGGGTCTCGGGAGAAGTGCACGTCCCGGCGCTGGAAGCCGCGTTGAACGACCTCCACCAGCGCCACGAGGGTCTCAGGGCGGCCTATCGGGTCGAGGACGACCCGGTGGCGGTGCTGTCGGGGCCGGGCCGGTCGATTCAGGTCGAGACGGTCACCGAGGACGGCTTCGACCGGGCGCTGGCCCGGCCGCTGCGGATCGAGGTCGGCGAGGTCTGGCGCTGCGTCCGCACCGACTCCGGACTGCTCGGCCTGGCCGTGCACCACGTGTCCTTCGACGGCTGGTCCCAGGCGCTGCTCACCGCCGATCTGGCGCACGCCTACGCGGCGCGGGCCCTGGGCGCAGCGCCGGTGTTCGCCGAGACCTCCCCCGGACTTCGGCAGCTGGCCGAGGAGGAGGCCGCGTTGCGCAGCCCTGCCGTCCATGACGGGCAACTCCGCTACTGGAGATCGACGTTGGCGGGGCTACCGGAGCTGAACTTCCCGCTGCCGACCGGTGCACGGACGGCGGACGAAACCGTGGAGCCGGTCACCTTCACCGTCGACCCGGCCACCGTCGCCGCGCTCTCCGGGCTGGCCCGGGAGGCCGGGGCCACGCTGTTCGCTCCGCTGGTGGCCTGCTACGCCGCCGCGCTGGCCGAGGTGCTGGGGCAGCGCGACTTCGGCATCGGGGTGCCGGTGGCCCGTAGGTTCGGCCGGCACGCGGTCCGGGCGGTCTCCTGCCTGGTGGACACCCTCTGCCTACGGCTGCCGGTGCCGGCCGGGGGCCGTACCCCGCAGGACGCGCTGCTCGCCGCCCTCCCTGTGGTGACGGCGGCGCTGGCCCGCCAGGACGTGCGGTTCGCCGACGTGGTCCGGGAGACGCGGCCGCCGAGGACCGGCCGCAATCCGCTCTACCAGACCCTGTTCGCCTACCAGGGCAACGAGGACGTGCCGCTCGCGCTACCGGGCTGCACCGTCCAGCCGCACACACCGGCCGCCGTGCCGGCCATGAACGAACTGGTTTGTGAGGTTTGGCCGTTGCCCTCCGGGGGTCTGCGGGTGGACCTCACCCACCAGGACCACCGGGTCGGCAGGGACGTGGTGGAGCGCGTCGCCCGGGCGTACCAGGAACTGCTTGCCGGGGATAGGAGTGATCTTTCATGCAGGACAGCTTGAATGAGCGGACGGTGCTCCGGCTGCTCCGCGCGGTCGTCGAGGCACAGCCGGACGCGACTGCCATCGAGTGTGGTGACCGACGGCTGACGTACGGTCAGCTGTGGAGCGCCGCAGCAGTGGTGGCCGGGCGCATCCGGCGGGCCGAGGGCTACCGGAACGGTGCCCTGGTCGGCCTGCTCTTCGATCGCGGTACCGAGGGCATCGTCGCGCAGCTGGGCTGCTGGCTCGCTGGGGCGGCGTACCTGCCGCTCGACCCGGCACTGCCGGACGGCAGGATCGGGTCGATCCTGCGGGATGCCCGGCCGCTCGCCGTGCTGGCTCAGGACGGACCGGCCACACGGGTGCCCGCCGGGGTGCCGGTGCTCGACGGCGCCGGGGACGTCCCGGCGGAGGAGCCCACGGCGGAGTTCGAGCCGGCCGAACTGGCCTACGTCATCTACACCTCCGGCTCGACCGGCACGCCCAAGGGCGTCGAGGTCGGGCACCCGGGCCTGGCGAACCTGGTGGCCTGGCACCTGGCGGCCTACGGCGCCGGGCCCGGGGCGCGGGTCGGGGCGTTCGCCGGGCTGGGCTTCGACGCGACGGTATGGGAGGTCTGGGCGGCGCTGGCCGGAGGGGCCACGCTGGTCCTGCCCACCGAGCTGATGCTGGTCGACAGCGCGGTGATCGCGGGGTTCATCGAGGACAGCGCCATCACGCACTGCTTCCTGAGCACCCCACTCGCCGAGCAGCTGTTCGCCCTGCCGACCCCGCCGGCCGGCCTGGCCGTCCTGCTGACCGGCGGGGACCGCCTGCGGCTGACTCCCCCCGCCGACTTCCCGGCCGCGGTGCACAACCACTACGGGCCGACCGAGGCCACCGTGGTCACCACGGCGAGCGGGGACCTGCGCCGCCGCACCGCCGAGGGCACGCCGGTGATCGGACGCGCCATCACCGGCGCTAAGGTCAGGCTGGTGGACGAGGACGGTGCCGAGGTCACCGAGCCTGGCCTACCGGGGGAGCTGCTGATCGGCGGCGAGGTGCTGGCCCTCGGCTACCGCCACGACCCCGGGCTGACCGCCCGCAAGTTCGCCGTCGACGGCGACGGGAACCGCTGGTACGCCTCCGGCGACACCTGCCGCTGGACGGCCGGCGGCGAGCTGGAGTTCGTCGAGCGCAGGGACGCCCAGGTCAGCATTCGTGGCCACCGGGTGGAGCCGGCCGAGATCGAGCAGGGGATGCTCGCCGTCGCGGGCGTGGAGCAGGCGGCCGTCGTGCACCTGGCGGACCAGGACGGCGGTTCGCTGCGCGCGTTCTTCAGCGGGCGGGCCGAACCGTCCGAGGTCCGGGCCGAACTGACCCGCAGGCTGCCCGCCTACATGCTCCCCGCCGGGCTGGTCAGGCTGGACGCGCTGCCGCTGACCCCGAACGGAAAGATCGACCGCACGGCGCTGCTGGCGGCCCCGGCCGAGGAAGCGCAGAGCGCTCCGGCCGGGCACGCCTCGCCCGACAGTACCGAGGGGCGGATCGCCGCGATCTGGGGCGAGCTCACCGGGAGCCTGCCCGGCCCCCGGGACAGCTTCTTCGAGATCGGCGGGCACTCGCTGATCGCCGCCCGGGCGGTCTCCCGGACGCGGGAGCAGTTCGGCATCAAGATCGGGCTGCAGACCATCTTCAACCACCCCGTCCTCGCGGACTTCTCCGCCAGGGTCGACGAGGCCGTCAGGAGCGCGCAGTGAACCAGGACGGACTGATGCCGGACCAACGCCCGCTCGTGGTGCTGGAGTTCGGCAACGAGATGCCGCCGAGGACGTTCGGCGCCGTCCTTCCCGACGGCCGGCAGGAGCGGACCGTCAGGATCGACCCGCTGCACTATCCCGGCCTGGCCGACGGCGTGGCCGGCACCGCCGAGCAGGCCGCCCACTGGGCCGAGCGGATCACCGCCGCCGGGCCGTTGCCGGTCGCGGTGCTGGCCTACTGCTCGGCCGCCGGGCTGGCCGCCGAGCTGGTCCGGGCGCTGCCCGGGGAGGTCCCGCTGGTCCTGTTCGACCCGGCACCGGCCGACCCGGCGGCCCCGCAGGAGTTGCTGGAGGAACTCGCCCTGGCCATGGACGAGTCGGCCGAGGTGCCGGACCTCGGCGGCCGACCGGCCGCCGAGGCGCTCGCCCTGGCCAGCTCCTTCCTGCTCTCGGTGGTGCTCGGCTGCTCGCCCGAGCTGGACGAGGAGATCCTGGCCGAGCTGACCGAGGGTCAGCGGGCCTGGCTGAGCTTCACCCTGACCGCGGCCGTCCCACCGCCGGTCCCGCCGGCCCCCCGGCACGTCCTGCTGAGCGAGGCGCTGGACTGGACCGGCTCCGGCCGGGTGCACCGGTTCGAGGTGACGGCCGAGGAGCTGTTCCGCGCGCCCGAGGTCAAGGCCCTGCTCACCGAGGTGCTGGCCGTCGCGGAGAGGGAAGAGCCGTGCTCCCTGCCTTCGTAGAGCGCGACGCGGTGGACGCCCTGGTCGCGGCCCAGTGGTCGCGGATCCTGGGGGAGCCCCCCGCCGCGCTGGACGCCGACTTCTTCGCTTCCGGAGGCACCTCACTCAAGGCGGCCCGGCTGGCCGGTGCGCTGCGCGGCGCCTCCGGCGTCAAGGTCACCCTCCAGCAGGTGTACCGGCTGCGCACCTTTGAGGGGATCGGCTCCGCGCTGCGGGAGGACGGCGCCGCCGGCGACGGACGGCTGGTCACCCTCAATGCGGTCGGTGCCGGGGCACCGCTGCTGTTGGTGCCCGCAGCCAGCGGTGGGGTGGTCGGGCTGCACCGGTTCGGCGGCAGCCCGGTCGACCGGCCGGTGCACGGACTCCAGGCCCGCGGCCTGGATCCTCAGGACGGCCCGCCCAGCAGTGAACTGGCCGAGCAGGTGGCAGAGTTCGCCGAGGCCCTGGAAGCCTCGGAGCTGCCGCGCCGGCTGCACCTGGCCGGCTACTGCGTCGGCGGCATCCTCGCCTACGAGCTGGCGCGGACCCTGGCGGACCGGGGCTGGGAGATCGCCTCGCTGGTGCTGCTCAACACCTCCCTTTACTGCCCGCCGCTCACCGTCGAAGAGGGCATGCGGGAGAAGCTGCGGCAGATCGCCGCCGACGCCGACCTGCCTGCCGAGGTGGCCGAGCAGGGCGCCGAGGCGGTGCTCCGCGCGCTCGGCACCGGTGAGGAGCGGGCCGAATTCGATGCCCGGGTCCGGGTGTTCGGCTCGGTTGCCGCGGCGATCTCGGGCTTCGCCCCGGCACCGGCCGATTTCCCGGTCCGGCTGTTCTCCACCGAGGATCGGGACGACCCCGCCGACATCGCCGCCACCCCCGGTCCGGTGACCGACTGGCCGGATCTCGGCCTGCCGGACTACCGCCAGTACCCGGTGTCCGTGGATCACTTCGAGATGATCAACCACGCACCCACCCTGGAGGCGGTCGAGAACGTGCTGGCGGAGCTCGACCGGCCCGGGCCGTGATCACCCTGATGCCGCCCGGTGTGGAGGTGGCGGAGGCCCACGGGGACCTGCCTGGGGCCCGGTTGCTCGGGGCGGAGGCCGAGGCGGTCATGCGGTCCCCGGCCGCCAGACGCCTGGAGTTCGCCACCGTCAGGCACTGCGCCCGGACCGCCCTCGGCCGGCTCGGCGTCCCGCCGGTGCCGATCCCCCGGGGGGCGGCCGGGGCGCCGCAGTGGCCGACCGGCGTGGTGGGCAGCATGACCCACTGCCCCGGCTACCGCGCCGCCGTGGCGGCTCGGGCGGGGACGTACCTGTCCCTGGGCATCGACGCGGAGCTGCACCGGCCGCTGCCGGAGGGGAGCCTGCGCCTGATCGCCTCGGCGGCCGAGCGGCGTCACCTGGCTGAGCTCGGCGGCCGGGACCCGGGGGTGCACTGGGACGCGCTGCTCTTCGCGGTCAAGGAGAGCGTCTACAAGGCCTGGTACCCGCTGGGCGGCACCGTGCTCGGCTTCGCCGACGCGGAGGTGGCCTTCGACCCCGGAGCGGGTGCCTTTCGCGCGGTGCTGCCGGACCACGCGCCGATGGCCTTCGAGGGGCGCTGGCGGGTGGTGGACGGAATGGTTCGTGTGGCGACCGTGGTGCCTTTCCTGTCCCAGTAGTTCGAATGCCTCCGGTGAAGTCCGCAATGCCCGGGAGATATTGACAGGGACATGGCTTGCATACCAGCATGTGGGCAACGGTGTGTGAATTGATTCCTCGTCAAGCGAGTGATGCCCGCGCCCTTCACCGACCCGAGGATTGGCTGGCCCAGTGGAAGACCCCGATGATTTCGAACTGTGGAACGGCCAACGGGGCCTGTGGCTGCAGCACCAGATGGACGAGAGCCGGGCGGACGCCAATCTGCCCAACTGGTACCACCTGCACGAGGCGGTGGACCTCGACGCCCTGCGCCGCGCGGTCGGCTTCCTGACGGACCGCCACCAGGCGCTGCGGCTCTCCTTCCGGGACACCCCGGACGGTCCGCGCCAGCGGGTCCTGCCGTACCACGAGCTCGATGTCCCGCTGGTCGACCTGAGCGCCGCGGCCGACCCGGATGCCGAGCTGGAGCGGCGGATCCGGGTCGAGAACGCGACCGCCTTCGAGGAACTCGCCACGCCGCCGGTGCGGTTCAAGGTCTTCCGGCTCTCCCAGGACCACCACTGCCTCTACCTGAACGTCCACCACATCGTCATGGACGGCACCAGCATGGGCATCTATCTGCGCGAACTGCTGCTCAGCTACCGAGCGTTCGCAGCCGGCGAGGAACCGGCCACGGCCCCGCTGACGAGCGACTACGCGGCCTTCGTCCGCAGCCGCTCGCGGTGGCTGTCGAGCGAGCGGAGCAAGGCCATGGAGGCGTACTGGCTGGAGCAGCTGGCCGGCCCGCTGCCCCGGCTGCGGATCGGGGACCATGACGCGCCGACCGACGACGTGGTCAACGAGACCCTGGAGTTCGGCGTCGAGGCGGCCACTGCCGCCGCCCTGGCCGCACTGGCGACCGAGCTGCGCGTCACCCCGCACATCCTGCTGCTGAGCGCGTACGCGGTGGCGCTGCGAGACATCGGCGGCGACGACGACCTGGTGGTCTGCGTGCCCTTCTCGGGCCGGGACAGCGCGGAGGTGGAGGGCATGCTCGGCACCTTCGTCAACCCGCTCTCGGTCCGGATCCGGGCGGCGGGCACCGACGCCTTCGCCGATGTGGTCCGCCGGACGAAGGCCGTGAGCATCGGCGCATACGCGCACAGCCGCTATCCCTTCACTCTGCTCCTGGAGAAGCTCGACACCGAGGCCCGGCCCGGCCGGAACCCGGTCTTCTCGACCTCCTTCCAGTTCGCAGACTTCCTGCCGCCCGCCCGGCAGACCTCGCAGCTCGACCTCTGCCTGTTCGGCAAGCCGGACGGTGACGGGATGCGGCTGCGGCTCAACTACAACTCCCGACGCCTGTCGAAGTCCGAGGCCGAGGAGGTCCGTTCGACCTTCCTGGCCGTGTTGGGGCAGGTCGCCGCGGACCCGGCGGTCGTGCTCGACGCGCTGGCCGAACCGCTGGCGCTGGCCCGGCGGTCCGCGCGCACCACGTCCGTCGGCCGCCGTCGACTGGGAGCCCTGAGTTCCGCCCGGCCCGGCACACCGAACACCTGAGCCGGGACCGGCCGACCGCCGCCGCCCGGCGGACCCACCGTGCCGGTTCCCGCCCCACTCACCGAAGGAAGAACCATGGACGGACAGCGCGCCGACGACGGCTATGTCGTCGTGACCAACTCCGAGGAGCAGTACTCCATCTGGCCACAGGGTCGCGAACTGCCGGCCGGCTGGCGGGAGACCGGGGAGCAGGGCTCGAAGGAAGCCTGTCTCGCGCACATCGACCAGGTCTGGACGGACATGCGCCCGCTGACCCTGCGTCGGGAGATGGCGGACAGGACCGGCCGGTGAGGGCGATGGTCAGGCCGCTGGCCGAGCGGCCGCACGCGACCACCCGGCTGTTCTGCCTCCCTTACGCCGGCGGCGGCGCCTCGGTGTTCCGCGACTGGGCCGCCGCCCTGCCCGCCGACATCGAGCCGTGGGCGGTCCAGCTGCCGGGCCGCGAGGACCGATTGGGCACACCGCCGCTGCGCCGGATGGGCGAGGTGCTGAACGTCCTGGTGCCCGAGCTGATCCCGCACCTGGACCGCCCGTTCGCCCTCTTCGGACACAGCATGGGTGCTCTGGTGGCCTGGAACCTCGCCCGGTCCCTGCGGCGGATGGAGGCCGGCTCGCCGGTCCGGCTGTTCGTCTCGGGTTGCGTACCGCCGCAGGTTCGCGAGGCGACCACCCACCACACGGGCACGGACCAGGAGTTGCTGGCCAAGCTGCGCTCCTGGTCCGCGACCCCCGAGGCGGTGCTGGCCGACCCCGAGCTGATGCAGCTGCTGCTCCCGGTGGTGCGGGCCGACATCGAGGTCGTCGAGACCTACCGGTTCACCGAAGGTCCGTTGCTGGACTGCCCGGTCACTGCCTTCGCCGGGACCGGGGAGGAGTCGGCCGGCGGCGCGGCACTGCCGCGCTGGGGGGAGCTCACGTCCGGCGAGTTCGACCTGCGGATGTTCCCCGGCGGCCACTTCTTCCTGCACTCCGCCCGTCCGGACGTGCTCGCCGAGATATCCCGGCGTCTCTGACCAACTGAGCCCTCGATCCGTATGAGGTGGAACGACATGTCACAGCCGTCCGTGATGGACGTCGTGTCGGATGTGTGGACAGCCGTCCTGCGCACCGACGTCCCGGGCCCCGAGGCCAACTTCTTCGCGCTGGGCGGCAATTCGCTGCAGGGCGCACGAGTGATCAGCCGGCTGCGCGAGCGGCTGGACCTGCGGATCCCGCTCAGTGCGCTCTTCGAGGCCCAGACCCTCGGCGAGCTCGCCGCGACCATCGAGGGCATGCGGGAGACGGGATCGGAGGCGGCCCGGACCATCGAGCCCTTCGAAGGGCGATCGGCCGAACTCTTCCACGCCCCCGCCTCGTTCACCCAGCAGCGGCTCTGGGTGGACGAGCGCATCCAGGGGCCCGGCCCCCGCTACAACATCCCGGTGGCCAACGAGCTGGTCGGCCCGCTCGACGTCGCCGCGCTGAGACGGGCGGTCCAGACCCTGGTCGACCGGCACGAGGTCTTCCGCACCACCGTCGAGGCCGTCGACGGCGTCCCCGAGCAGGTGGTCCGGGCCAGGGCCGAGCTACCGCTGACCGTGGTCGACCTCCGCGAGGAACCGGCCGAGCAGCAGGAGCAGGTCCTGGCAAAACTGCTGCTGGACTCCGCCCAGCGGCCGTTCGACGTGGAGCGCGGCCCGCTGCTGCGGGTCGAGCTCTACCGGCTGGACGAGCAGTGGCACGTCCTGCTCATCAACCTGCACCACATCATCACTGACGTGTTCTCCTTCGAACTCGCCATGTCCGAGCTGCTGGAGCTCTACGCGGCCGCCGCCGACGGCGCGATCCCGGCGGCCGAGCCGCCCGCGGTGCAGTACGCCGACTACGCCGCCTGGCAGCGGCGCACGGTCACCGGTGCCGCGCTGGAACGCCAGCTGGACTACTGGAAGGACCGGCTGCGCGGCCCGCTGCCGGTACTGGACCTCCCGACGGACCTGCCGCCGAGGGAGGGCGGCACGGGCCGGGGAGCCTCGGTGGACATCGAGCTGCCCCGTGCGGTGTCCCGTCGGATCCGCGAGCTGTCCAAGGAGCACAACGCCACCCCGTTCATGACCGTGTTCACCCTGCTCACCGTGCTGCTCAGTCGGTACAGCGGCCAGACGGACATCGTGGTCGGCATCCCCAGCGCGAACCGCGACCTTCCGGAGCTCGAGTCCATGCTCGGCTGCTTCCTCAACACCCTCGCCGTGCGCACCGACCTGTCCGGCGATCCGACGCTCGCCGAGCTGCTCGGCCGGGTGCGGGGCCGGATGCTGGAGGATTTCGCGCACCAGGACGTCCCGTTCGAGCGGGTGGTGAACGCGGTCTCGACCGACCGTTCCGCCCGGCAGGGCCCGTTCCGGGTGATGCTGGCGTACCAGCACGAGGTGCCCGCGCCGGAGTTGGCCGGGATCACCGTCAACGACGTCGAACTGGGCCTGAACCTGAAGGCGGTCAAGTTCGACCTGGTCTTCCGGGTGGTGGAGACCGAGTTCACCTACCGCCTCGCGGTCGACTACAACACCGACCTGTTCGTCGAGGACCGGGCCTGGCGGATCCTGGACCACCTGAGCGTGCTGGCCGCCGATGCGGTGGCGTCCCCCGCCAAGCGCGTCTCCGAGCTCACCCTCCTCCCGGAGGAGGAGCGCCGCCGGATCGAGAAGTGGTCCACCTCCGCCAGTGGGCCATACTCCACCGACCTCTTCCTGCACCGACTGTTCGAGGAGCAGGCTCTCCGGACCCCGGACGCGGACGCGGTCGAGAGCGGCGACGAGCGGATCAGCTACCGCGAACTCGATGCCAGGGCGAGCCGGTTGGCCGCAGAGCTGACAGCACTCGGCACCGGTACCGACGATCTGGTCGGCCTGTGCGCGGAGCCGTCGGTGGACCTCCTCGTCGGCATCCTCGGCATCCTCAAGGCCGGGGCCGCCTACGTGCCGATCGACCCGCTGGCCCCCTCCGACCGGATGGCGTACGCCGTCGCGGACAGCGGTATGAAGCTCCTGGTCGCCACCCCGGAACTGCGTGCCCAGCTGCCGACGGCCGTCCTGGAGCTGGCCGGTACGGTCAGCACCGTCCAGGACGGCGTGCGGGACCCGGTCCCCGGGGCTGCGCTGCATCCCTCCCAGCTGGTGTACCTGATGTACACCTCGGGGACCACCGGCCGGCCCAAGGGCGTCGGGCTGCCGCACACCGCGATCACACCCTGGATCCAGTGGGCCCAGGACATCCGTCCGATCGGACCCGGCACCCGGGTGGTGCACAACCTCTCGTACCACTTCGACTGGTCCGTCGAGCAGATGTTCCACGCGCTCACGGCGGGCGCCTGCCTGGTCATGCTGCCCCGCGAGGTGAAGGCCGACGGCGCCGCCACCGCCCGGTTCGTCAACGAGCGGTCGATCCACATGCTGTACCTGACGCCCACCCAGATGCGGGGCATCACCGACGCGGGCACCGCGATGCCGACGCTGCGTCACGTGTCCATGGGGGGCGAGAACCTGGACGCCGACCTGGTGGCGCGTACCCGTGGGGTGGTCTCCGCGGAGTGCGAGATCTGGAACGAGTACGGGCCGACCGAGACCGCCGGCGCGGCGCTGGTCGGCCGGATGGGTGACGAGCCGTTGGAGCGCAGCTCCATGCCGCTCGGCGAGCTGATCGCCAATGCCACCTGTGCGGTGGTCGACCGCTGGGGGAACCCGCAGCCGATCGGCGTGCCCGGCGAGCTCTGGATCGGTGGTGACGGCGTCGCCCGTGGCTACCGCAACCAGCCAGCCCTGACCGCCGACCGGTTCGCCCCGGACCCGGCCCGACCCGGCAGGCGCCTCTACCGCACCGGCGACCTGGTGCGCCGGCTGGCCAACGGGCAGCTGGAGTTCCTCGGCCGGGTCGACAGTCAGGTCAAGATCCGCGGCGTGCGGGTCGAGCTGGAGGAGATCGAGTCGGTGCTGCGCGGCCACCCGGAGGTGGCCAACGCCGTGGTCGTCCTGGAGCCCGGCCAGCGGCTGGTCGCACACCTGGTCAGGACGCCCGGCAGCGGGCTCGACGACGCCTCGCTCCGGTCCCACCTCGCGCCGAAGCTGCCCATCGTCATGCAGCCGGCCGTGTTCAGCTGGCTCGACGCCATCCCGCTGTCACCGACCGGGAAGGTGGACCGCGGGCGGCTGCCCCGCCCCGAGCCGGTGCTCGCCGTACCGGCGGCCGTGACGCCGCCCGCCACCGCGACGGAGCGCAGCGTCGCGGCGGCCTGGTCCGCCGCGCTCGGGCTGGACGTGGTGGACGTACGGGCCAACTTCTTCGAGGTCGGCGGGGACTCCTTCTCGCTGCTGGCGGTCGTCAGCAGGCTGAGGACCGAGTTCGGGCTGGACCTCCCGATCCGTGCCCTGGTCGACGTACCGACCGTCGAGACGCTGGCCGCGCACCTCGACGCGCTGCTCCGGGCGGAGTCCGGTCCGGCCGTGGCGACCCTTCCGTAGCCGACTCCCGGCAGCCCCCGAAAGCCCACCTAGCAGCCGACCGCGAGAAAGGACGATCCGCGTGAGTGGACTCCCCGAGCACAGGACCTGCCCGTCGCCACTGACCCGGCTCGTCGCCGACCTCCGCGCGGCCGTGAGGGCGGGCGGCGACGAGGGCCCGGAGCAGACCGGCCGCCTCGTCGCGCGGGCCCTCGCGGCCCACTTGGGAGCCGAGGACCTGCTGACGCCGCCTCAACTGGAGCCGGACTGGCGGTCGTACCGCCAGCACCTGCTGCACGTGGAGCCTGACGGCACCTTCTCGGTGGTCGCACTGGTGTGGTTGCCGGGGCAGCGCACCCCGGTCCACGACCACCTCGCCTGGTGCGTGACCGGGGTGCATCTCGGAGCCGAGGAGGAGATCCGCTACCGGTTGGTGGCGGACGGGGAGCAGTCCCACCTGGTCCCCGTAGGCGTGACGGTGAACCCCGCCGGAGCGGTCGACTTCCTCGCCCCGCCGGGCGACATCCACGAGGTCCGTAACTCGTCCGACCGCACCAGCGTGTCCGTCCACGTGTACGGGGCGGACCTGAGCCGCAACGGTTCGAGCATCAGGCGCAGCTACGACCTGCCGGTCCGGTCGGGGGAGTTCGCGCCCCGGGGTTGAGGCATGGGAAGGCCCCGGGACCGTCGTGTCGGTCCCGGGGCCTCCCCATGCCTCAATCCCGGGCCAGCAGCCCGGCGAAGGCGGCCACGGTCGGGGCCTTGAGCAGCATCCCGACCGTCACGGTGCCGCCCACTGCCTCGCGGATGCGGCCCACCAGGCGGATCGCGTCGAAGGAGTTGCCGCCCAACCGGAAGAAGTCGTCGTGGATCCCCATGCCGGGGGCGGTGAGCACCTCGGCGAAGAGGGCGCGGAGCAGCTCCTCGGTCGCGTCGCGCGGAGCGGTGGTCGCCCCGGTGGGCCGGCGCCGCGGGGCCGGGAGGGCGGCCCGGTCGAGCTTGCCGTTGGCCGTCAGCGGAAGAGCGTCGAGGACCACGAAGTGGTGTGGCACCATCTGCGGCGCGAGACGCAGCCCGGCCTCCCGTCGGACGTCCTCGACGAATAGCTCCGGTGCCGACCAGCCGGGCTCCGCAGGCTGCCGCGCGGTGCCCGCCGGGCGGCTGTCACGGACGGCGTAGATGGTGACCAGGCCGGTCTCCGAGAGCATCTCCAGCCCCTCGACGGTGACCCCGTAACCCCGCTCCTCCAGATGGCCCCGGATCCAGTCGATCCGGCCCGGGGCGTCGTGCGCCTCGATCACCAGCTGGCGGACGAGACCCCAGTGCTCCGGTCGGAGCCCCAGCAGCACCTCGCGTTCGCTCTTCTCCGCGTCGATCTTGAGCAGGTCGATCCGCTTCACACCGGTCTCGTCGATGACGTCCGACAGCGTGCGCAGCTCACAGGTCACCTCGGTGTGCCGCAGCCGTTCGGTGAGCAGGCTGTCGAGGTCCGCCGCACCGTCCTGGGGGAGGCCCTCCCGCACCTGCCGCTCGGTGCGGACGAAGGCTTCCAGCACGCCGCGCTCCTCCTCGGCGTCGCCGAACCGCCCCGACATGATCGAGAGCTGCGGGTAGTAGGTGAAGGAGGCGGTGCCCGCCGCTTCGGCGAGCCCGCAGGGGTGCAGCCTGGCGTCGACGCCGTGCAGCCGGGTGTTGAGGTCGAGCATCCGGAACAGCTCCGGTATCGGCTCGAACGAGTGGACCACGCTGCCCGGGCGGGAGCGGGCCACCGCGAGCGAGAAGAAGCCGACGTGGGCGCCCACGTCGAAGACGCAGGCCCCGGACTCGGGCAGCTCGATGCCGTGGCTCAGGTACTCGTCCTCCTCGAAGACCTCCCGGTACAGGAAGTCCGCCTCAGCCCGATTGGGGGCCACCACGGCCATGCCGTTCGGCAGGACGTGCAGCTCCTCCGGCCGGAGCAGCCCGGCCGCCTCCAGCCGGCACAGGTTCCGCAGCGCGGCGCCCCGGACGGGATCGGGGACGAGATAGGCGGTCAGCCTGGTCTCTCCGCTCGCGTCCTGACCCGCCGTCACCACCGCGTCGGCGACGGCGGCGTGTCGGGTCAGGACCGACTCGATCTCGCCGAGCTCCATGCGCACGCCGCCCACCTTGACCTGGTGGTCGTTGCGGCCAAGGTAGTGCAGGACCCCGTCCGGGTCCTGCCGGGCGAGGTCCCCGGTCCGGTACATCCGGCTGCCGGCCGGGCCGTACGGATCGGGGACGAAGCGCTCCGCCGTCAGCCCGGGCCGGTTGACGTACCCCCGGGCCAGCTGGACGCCGGCGATGTAGAGCTCACCCGTCTCCCCGGGCGCGACCCGGCGCAGCTGCGGGTCCAGGACGTGCATGCGGGTGTTCCAGACCGGCGTGCCGATCGGCACCGGGCCGGCCGGATCGTCGGGGCCGCAGGGCTGGTAGGTCACGTCCACGGCGGCTTCGGTGGGCCCGTAGAGGTTGTGCAGTCCGGCGTCCAGCACCTCGAAGAAGCGCGACCGCAGGGCGCCCGAGAGCGCCTCGCCGCTCGCGAACACCCGGCGGAGCGAACGGCACCGGGCTGCGGCCGGCTCCTCCAGGAAGAGCCGCAGCATGGACGGGACGAAGTGGACGGTGGTGATCTGTTCGGCCCGGATCAGCTCGGCGATCCGGGTCGGGTCACGGTGCTCGTCCGGGCCGGCCAGGACGAGGCGCGCGCCGACGCACAGCGGCCAGAAGAACTCCCACACCGAGACGTCGAACCCGGCGGGCGTCTTCTGCAGCACGTGGTCGTCGGGGCCGAGCCGGTACTCCGCCTGCATCCAGCGCAGCCGGTTGACGATGGCCCGGTGGGAGACGGCCACCCCCTTGGGGCGGCCGGTGGAGCCCGAGGTGTAGATGACGTAGGCGGTGTTCGAGGGCAGTGGTGCGGGCGGCGGTGCGGGAACCGCGACCCCATCGGCCACGGGGCCGTCCGCCTCCGACATCCGCCGGACGTCCTCGGAGCCGAGGGTCAGCAGTGGCTGCGCGTCCTCGGCCATCTCCCGCACCCGCTCGGCCGGCAGCAGCGGGTCGACCGGCAGGTACGCGGCCCCGGCCCGGTGCACGGCGTACAGGGCGACCAACAGCTCGACGGAGCGCGGCATCGAAACCGCCACGATCGTCTCGGGGCCGACCCCCTTGGCCACCAGCGCGCGCGCCAGCCGGCCGGCTCTGGCGTCCAGCTCGGCGTAGGTGACGGCGGTACCGGCGCAGACCAGCGCCACGGCGTCCGGGGTACGGGCGGCTTGTGCCGCGAAGAGGCCGGGCAGGGTCTCTGCCGTCATGCCGTGAGCCGAGGTGTCGCTCATGACGTCACTTCCCAACGTTGTCGAACCGGCCGTCGGGGACGGGCACCGACGGGACCGGGGTGGATCCGGCGCCCGGACAGCGGGCGCACGACTTGACGAGGGCTTAGTCGTGCCCCTTCCAGGACCGCCACAGCTCCGCGTACGGACCGCCTGCGGCGAGCAGCTCGTCGTGGGTGCCGAGCTCGACGATCCGGCCGGCCTCCATGACGGCGACGCGATCGGCGTCGTGCGCGGTCTGGAGCCGGTGGGCGATGGAGATGACCGTGCGGTTCGAGCGGACCGAGGCGACCGCCCGCTCCGCCTGCCGGGCCGTCGCCGGGTCGAGCAGGGAGGTGGCCTCGTCCAGGATCAGGGTGTGCGGATCGGCCAGCTGGACCCTGGCCAGGGTGAGCTGCTGGGCCTGGGCGGCGTCCGGTTCGAGTCCGCCCGCGCCCAGCAGGGTGTCCAGGCCCTCCGGCAGGGCGGCGAACCAGTCCGCCTCCACCGCCCGCAGGGCCGCGAGCACGGCCTCGTCGCCGACCTCGGGCGCGGCCATCGTCAGGTTGTCGCGCAGCGTGCCCATGAAGACGTGGTGCTGCTGGGTGATCAGGACGATGCGGCTGCGCAGCGTGCCCGCCGCGGCGAGGTCGGCGACGGGGACGCCGCCGACCAGGACGTGGCCCCGGTCCGGTGCGTCCACACCGGCGAGCAGCTTGCCGAGCGTGGACTTGCCAGCTCCCGAGCGGCCGACCACGGCCAGCCGTTCGCCGGGACGGACCCGCAGCTCCAGGTCACGCAGGACCTCGTGCCCGGGGAGGTAGGAGTACGCCGCGCCCTTGACCTCGATGAGGTCGTCCACGGGCTCCGGCACCGGGGCCCCGGCCGTCCCCGACACCAGGCCGACGCCCTTGACCCGGGCGAAGGAGGCGCCGCTGCGCTGGAGCTGCTCGACCCAGACGAGCATCTGGTTGAGCGGGTCGACAAGCTGCCACACGTACAGGCCGGCCGCCACCACGACGCCCAGCGGGAGCGTTCCGTCGAAGTAGCCGAGCCCGCCCACGGTCAGGACCAGCGCCATGGGCAGGGTGTGGGCGAACTCGGTGACCGGGAAGAGCACGGTCCGCAGTGAGAGGGTGCGCATGCCGGCGCGGTAGGTGGTGTCGACGGCCCGGTCGAGGGCGTCGTTGCGCAGCGCACGCAGCCCGTACGCCTCGATGGTGCGGGCGCCCTGCGCGGTGGAGCCGAGGATCTCGGCGACCTCGCCGGCGGCCGCGCCCTCCGCGAGGTAGGCGTCGCGGGAGCGGGCCAGGTACCACCGGCTCACTGCCAGGACCAGCGGCAGGCCGAGCAGCGAGCAGAGCCCCAGCAGGGGGTCGAGCAGGAAGATCGCGGCGAACACGAAGACGACCTGCACCCCGGCGATGAACATGTCCGGGGCCGCGTTCCGCATGGTTGCCGCGACGGTGGAGACGTCCAGGGTGGCGCGGGTGACCAGGTCGCCTACACGCACCGCGTCCGCGATCCGCCCCGGCAGTGCGAGGGTGTTGTCGACGACCTCCTCGCGGAGCCGGGCGAGCGCGCGCTCGCCGAAGCGGTGGGAGAGCTGCCGCGCCCAGCGGGTCAGCAGCAGCTGGGACAGCGAGAAGCCCAGGACCGCGGTGGCCAGGCCGTCGACCCCGGAGACGGAGAGGCCCTGCTCCTCGACCCCGGTCACGATGCGGCCGAGCAGCCAGGGGCCGGTCGCTCCGGCCAGCGCGGCGAGACAGGTCAGCAGCAGCATCCCGGAGAAGGCGCCCGGGTCGTTCGTGAGCAGCTGACGGCAGGCCCGGCGGACCGTCCGGGCATCGGCGACCGGCAGACGGGGTGCCTCCTCGGGGCGGCTCATCGGGGCTCTCCTTCGGGGTGCGGTGCTGCGGTAGGCCCGGCCGGGGGCTCGGTGTCGCCGCGGAACACCAGGGCCGCGTAGTCCGGGTGGCCGTCGAGCAGTTCGGCATGCGTGCCGGTGGCACGGACCTCGCCGCCCACCAGCCAGACCACCTCCTCGGCTCGGCCGAGCACCAGCGGCGAGGTGGTGACGACGAGGGTGGTCCGTCCGTGCCGGTGGGCCGACACCCGGGCCGCGACGGTGGCCTCGGTGTGTGCGTCCAGCGCGGAGGTCGGCTCCACGAGCAGCAGCACCTCGGGATCGGCGAGCAGGGCCCGGGAGAGCTGGAGCCGCTGCCGCTGGCCGCCCGAGACGTTGCGGGCCCGGTCCTCCAAGCGGGTGTCCAGTCCCTCGGGCAGCGCCTCGACGACCTCCTCCGCGGCGGAGGACTTGAGCGCCTCCCGGACGTCCTGGTCGCCGCGGCCGGTACTGCCGGAGACGGCCGAGCCCAGGCGGCCGGGAAACAGGTAGGCGTCGTTGTCCGTGAGCAGGATGTGGCGCCGCAGGGCCGTGCGGTCCCACTCGGAGAGCCGGAGGCCGCCCCAGGAGGCCTCGGAGTCGGTGTAGCCGGCCAGCCGCTCCAGTACGTTGCGCGGCTCCTCGGGACGGGCGGCCACCAGCGCCGTCAGCCTCCCCGGGGTGACCGCCAGACCCGACGCGGGGTCGTGCAGCAGGGCGGGGGCGGGTGGGGGATCGAGCCGGGTGCGCTGCTCCGCTGAGTCCGGGGCGAGCGCCAGGACGTCGACCACCCGGCGGGCCGAGACCAGACCACGCGGCAGGTCGTCGGCGCCTTCGATGAACGCGGAGACGGGCACCAGGAGGGTGGCGACGTATCCGTAGACCGCCACCAGTTCGCCCAAGGTGATGGCGCCGTCGGCCGCCATCCGCGCGCTGATCCACGTCACCGTTGCCAGGAACACCATGGGCAGGCAGGCGGTCAGCGCCTGGACCCAGCTGGTGATGGCGGCGATCCGGTACCCGAGCGGGACCAGGGCCTGTGAGCGGTCCCGGTAGCGCCGGGCGAACAGCGGCTTGCCCCCGATCCCGTTGAGCACGCTCAGCCCGGCCGCCATGTCCCCGGCGAGGGCGGTCAGCGCGCCCTGGTCTTCCCGGTAACGGCTCTCGGCACCGTGGAGCCTCCCCAGCAGCGGGCCCACGGCCAGCGCCAGCGCCGGGACGCCCAGCAGCACCACCACGGCGATGACGCCGGAGATCCGGACCAGCAGGGCGGCGGTGGCCGCGTACGCGACCACCGCGCCCACGCCGGGCCCGGTGATGGTCAATGTCTGGGCGATCCTGCCGATGTCACCGGCCTGGAGGTGGGTCAGCTCGCCCGCGGAGACCCGCCGGGGCAGCTTCGCGCCAAGCTCGGTGACGTGTCGGGTGACGACCTGGACGGTTCGGTAGGCCGCGTCGATCCGCACCCGTGTCATGGTGCGGTGCCGCAGGATGCCGAGGACCGCGATCGCGGCCCCGGCGAGGACCAGCGCCCCGGTCCAGCGGAACAGCATCCCGGCGTCGCGAGCCCGAAGCCCCTCGTCGATGGCCCGCGACAGCAGGTACGGCGGCAGCATGAGCGCGCACATCCACCCGGTGCCGAGCAGGGTGCCGAGCACCACCCGGCGGCGCTGACTGGTTGTCAGCCACCACAGGAACCGCAGCGGACTCCGGTGATCCGGCACGCCCGGGAACTCGTACGGGACGCGGCGTGCGCCTTCGGGCAGGTTCGGCCCGTGGATCATTTCGGTCGTCCTTGCATGGGAATGGAATGCGCAACGCGATACCCATACTGTTTGTCATGTCTGTGTCTTGTCAACGGTGTTCTTGCTGTCCGGCGTCCCTGGCCAGCGGATACGCGGAGCGATTCACGCTCCGTCGGCGAACTAGTGGTCGGCCGAATGGCGGCCGTTCTTCGAGGAGTCCCTCCTGCGGGCCTGCCCGCGCGGCTGGATCAGTACACTCCATCGTGCACGGAACTGCCGTCGACGGACGGCGGATCATCCTCCGTCAACGGCCTCCAGAACTCTGATCGAATATGCCTCTCCGATCGAGCGGGCGCCGATTCACCCGCCAGGGGTCTGAGGAGGGGAGCGCTCCGCCAGGACTCAGCCGAGCTTCCACTGCTGGTTGCTCTGACCGTTGCAGGCCCAGAGCTGGACCAGGGCACCGTTCGCCGTCGAGGCTCCGCTGACGTCCAGGCAGAGCCCTGACTGGTTGCCGGTGACGGTGCCGTTGGCATGTCGGGTCCACTGCTGGTTGGGCTGTCCGCTGCAGGGCCAGATGATCACCTTGGTGCCGTTGCTGGTGCCCTTGGCGTTGGCGTCCAGACACATCTGGCTGCTGCCGGAGTACACCGTCAGCTGGCCCGAGGAGGTGGCGGTCCACGTCTGGTTCGCACCTCCGGAGCAGGAGTAGATCTGGGCCTGGGTGCCACCGGAGGTGCTGGAGTTGGGGATGTCCAGGCACTTTCCGGCGCCGACGGCGTGCAGCGGGCCGGTACCGGTGTCGCCGCCCGTGCTGGGGCTGTAGCCGGCTGCGGTGATGTTGGCCTGGACGGCGTTGTCGGTGGCGTCGGACGGGTAGCCACTGACCACCGCGCCCTCGTAGAAGGTCCCGAGGCTCTGGTTGGTGTTGCCCAGGCAGCAGTCGCCGCCGCTGCCCAGGATGATGGCGCCCTGCTGCTTCATCGGGTTGTAGCCGGGCGGGAGCGCGCCGTTCCAGAGCGTCGTGAGGGCGCCTGACTGGGCGTCACCTCCCTTGAGCGCGAAGCGGGTCGTCCCGTTGTTCTTCAGCATCGCGGTGACGTAGCGGCTGGAGAAGGGCCGCTGGTTCTGGTTCCACGACTGGCTGCCGCCGGAGTACAGGCCGTACTCGAGATCGGCCTGCACCCACGGACCGGTCCCCGAGCAGCCGCCGAACCAGCAACTGGTCCCGAAGTAGATGGCGTTCATGGCGCCCGCGCCGTCCGCCTTCCGGTCCGTCTCGCTGTTCCCGTAGTCGAAGCAGCAACCACTGTTCACGTGCACGCCGCTGGTCACCATGTACGCACCCTGCGGAGCGCTGCCGAGCGGCATCCCGGAGGAGGACCCGTCGTGCCAGTAGCTGTTCCCGGGGTTGACGTACAGCGAGTACGCCTTGGCGCCGCCGACCGCGAGGGCCTCGCTGGTCGCACTGGCCGGGGTGTCACTGCCGCCGGAGCCCCCGGGGCCCTGGTAGGCGAGGTCGTTGCCGTGTCCGGACTGGTCGAAGACCATCGTGACCACGCACGAGGTGCCCGTGCAGAAGCCGTCCTGGGAGGCCGCGTTGGCGACGCCCCCGGCACTGACGACGCCGACGTTCTGCGTCCTGCCGTCCGAGGCCCGCCGGACCTGGTAGAGCGCTCCGTTGTACGTCGCGTAGAGCGCACGGATCGTGGAGTGCGCGGCCACGCAAGGCGTCCCGCCCGCCGCGTAGATGTCGCAGGGGCCGGTGGTGGCGGCCTGCGCAGGACGGGCGAGTTGCCCCGTTCCGGTCAGAGCGCCGACGACCAGCAGGATCGTGGCGAACACGCGGGCCAGTGTCCTCGGCCGGCGCTGGGGCGGAGGTGCGGGCACCGGCTGTTCCGGGCCTTGGCTGTCGTGCATGTGAGCTCCCTGTATCTCGTCGACTGCACATGGAGGGGTGGGGGCGGTGCGCCGTCACCGATGGCGCACCGCCCCCACCGTGGCGGTGCGGAAACCTCAGAGGGCCCACTGCTGGTTGGTCTGGCCGTTGCACGTCCACAGGTCGACCAGGGCGCCGTTGGCGTTGGACTTGGCGGTGACGTCGAGGCAGAGCCCGGACTGGGCGCTCGTGATGGTGCCGTTGCTGTTCACGTTCCACTGCTGGTTCGCCTGGCCGTTGCAGGTCCAGATCTGGGCCTTGGTGCCCGGTGCGGTCTGGCTGTTGTCCGCGTCGAGGCACATCTGGGTGCCGCCGGAGTAGACGGTCAGCTGCTTGGACGCGGTGTACGTCCACTGCTGGTTCGTCTGGGCGTTGCAGTCCCAGATCACCAGCTGGGTGCCCGCGGTGGTGGTCCCGTTCGGCACGTCCAGGCACTTGGCCGCGCCCACCGCGCGGACCGCGCCGCCCGTCCCGCTGCTGGTGCCGCCGGCGACCCGGAACATGGTGGTGCCGTGCGGCGGGACCGAGGCGCTGATGGTCCCTGCGGTGGTCGAGGTCGCGCCGGACCACAGGTCGGTGAGGGTGTAGCCGGCCGCCCCGGTCTTCCCGATCGCCGCGGCGGAGGTGCTGATGGTGGCGGTCGATCCGGTCTCGTTGAACAGGACCACCGAGACGTCGCCGTTCGCCAGCGGCTTGGCCAGCACGTCGAGACCGCCGTTGGAGGACACCAGGGTGCCCTGCTTGCCGAGCGGGTCCTGGTCCACCGCGATCACCCGGGCGTTGGTGAGCGTGGCCAGGGTGGCCGGACTGGCCGAGGCGATGTTGGTGCCGGCGATCAACGGGGCCGCCATCTGCGACCAGAGGCTGAAGTGCGAGCGGTTCTCGACGTCGGTGAGCGGGCCGTTGCCGATCTCCAGCATGTCCGGGTCGTTCCAGTGGCCGGGCCCGGCGTAGGAGGCCAGCCGCACGTTGCTGTGGAAGATCGACAGGATGCTGGACCAACTCGCGTTGATGTCACCGGTGGTGCGCCAGCTGTTGCCGATGCCGGCGCCCCAGGTCCACACGTTGTCCTCGCCCCAGTTGCACAGGCTGAACAGGATGGGCCGCCCGGTCGCGGCCAGGGCGTCGCGCATCGTGGTGTAGCGGGTCTGCGCGGGTGCCTTGCTGCCGTTGGGGCAGGAGTTCAGCCAACAGCCCGGACCCGCATAGCAGTTGTCGTACTTCAGGTAGTCCACTCCCCAGGAGGCGAAGGACTGGGCGTCGGTGGTCTCGTGCCCGAGGCTGCCGGGGAATCCGGCGCAGGTCTGCAGGCCGGCGTCCTCGTAGATGCCCAACTTCAGGCCCAGCGAGTGGACGTAGTCGGCGGTGCCCTTGATCCCGTTCGGGAACTTGACCGGATCCGGGACCAGGCGCCCGTTGGAATCCCGGGCGTGGGTCATCCAACAGTCGTCGATGTTGACGTAGTTGTACCCGGCGGCCTGCATGCCGTTGTTGTGCATGGCGAGCGCCGTGGTCCTGATCAGCGACTCGGAGACGTTGCAGCCGTAGGCGTTCCAGTCGTTGAAGCCCATCGGCGGCGTGGTCGCCAGGCCGTTGCCCGCGGTGACACCCGCGGTGACGGCCGCCGCGGTGGCGGGCGTCGCCGCGCTCAGGGAGAGCAGGGGGAGCGCCAGGGACAGGAGGAACGCCGAGAGCAGTCCGGCGAGCGCCCTCAGCAGTCCGGTCCGCCCTGACGGTCGTCTGACGCGCGGGTTCGGGTGAAACATGTCATCGCCTCCTGGCTGCGGGGTGAGGAGGCGTCTCGTCGCGGGCATGACAGATGTCCGCGCAGGAGAGTGGCCTCGCGCCCTGGGTGGGATTTCCTGGCCGTATCTGTTAGCGCTAACAATCCGTCGTAAAAAAATCCTTCGGCGGATTCCCTCGGCTCTGGCGGTTGAAAGGTTCCAGCACCCCGAACACCGTGTCAACCCTTCTCGCAGAGCGCGGCCGAGTGTTCCTGTTGGCCGGAACTGGCCGCTGCGACCGAGGAGTTCGGGCGACCGCGACCGGCCGGGGCAGCTCCCGGAGCTGTGACCGTACGGGCCGGCCGGGACGCCCGGAGGCCCGTCCCTCTGGTCACCACGTCCCGTCGGTGGGAGCGGGCAGTGCGTGCGACCTGTCCAAATCCACTTGCCGTCGGCCTCCGCGCGCGCCGAAGATCGGCAGATGAACCACGTGATACGAGCCGTGACCGCCGCGGACTGGCGGCAGGTCAAGAAGCTGCGCCTCGACGCGCTGCAGGATCCGGTGGCGGGTATCGCCTTCCTGGACAGCTACGACAACGCGGCCGTGCAGTCGGACGAGTTCTGGCAGCAGCGCGCAGCCGGCTCCCGCGGCGACATGATCGCCCAGCAGTTCATCGCCGAGCGGGCGGACGGCAGTTGGGACGGATCGGTGACGGTGCTGATCGAGCGGGCCGGCCGCGCGGACGTTCTCGGCAGGCCGGTCGACGACCACCAGGCCCACCTGGTCGGTGTGTTCGTCCGCCCGGAGCGGCGCGGCACCGGCCTGGCCCGCGCCCTCTTCGACGCGGCGATCGCCTTCGCCCACGAGCTCGACGAGCCCAAGGTCTCCCGCGTGCGCCTCTACGTTCACCAGGACAACCAGCGGGCCGAGGCCTTCTATCGCAAGATCGGCTTCACCCGCAGTGGCCACTCCATCCCGGTCCCGGGCGACGAGTCGTCCCTCGAGCATGAACTCGTCCTCGCCTCGCGCCCGTGACCTCACAGGGTTCGTGGCTCGCTCGATCACGCGACGAGAGCCGGTCAGCCGCCCAGGGGATCCCTTTCTCGCCAGGCTCGCCGAGCAGCTGACCGGCACCGCGCCCTGCGTTCCCCGAACCTCGCGTCAACGGACCACCGCCGGTTCCCCACTGGTCGTACCCCCGAACGCCCACCCCGGGCGCAGCCTGATATTGACGATTCCTTAGCGGGCCGCCCCAACGCCCTCCCCGGGGCCGTCGAACGATCACCATTAACCCGTCTGAGCCTGGGCAAATGCCCGAAAATGTGCGGCGGTGGACGGGCTCCACGGGCCGACTGCCCTCCCGTCCGTGACCCCTACTCCGATTTTCGCTTCCGACCCGCTCTCCTCGGTGGCCTGTGCGACCGGCGAGATCCTGCTCGCCCTGACGGTGGGGGGCACAACCTTCCTGTACCTGACGCCGTGGACCGCCGCGGCGGTCGTGGCGCTGATGACGGTGGCGGTGATGTCGTACCGCCAGGGGGTGCGCGCTTCTGTGCGGCTTGGAGGTTGGCGAGGCCGGAGCCCGTTACCGATCGGTGAATCCAAATTCAGCCGCCGCCACTGACCACGATGCGGAGCATATACTTCCACTTCAGAAAGAACTCTGGTTGCTGCTGCACATGCTGAGGGATACTCAGGTCGCATGTGGCACGTTCAGCCGTACCACCAGTTGGCTCTCCGTGCGGCTCGTCCAGAAATGTGAGCGCTAACACAGCGCTCTGAGGCAATTGCCGTCCATGACGACGCCTCCTGTCCCGTACCGGCGATCCCAATGATGGAAGGAGGACGCCATGTCGGTCTGGTCAGCGCGCGCCGCGAGGTGGCGGGTCGGGGGTGGTCGCTTGGCAGCCATGGCGATTTCTACCAGGGACACGACTCCAGCACCGACGGCATGGACTACGGCCTCCTGCCGTACCGGTCGGGCGTGCTGACACTGCAGCGCTAGGCCCTGTCCTGGCGATCTTGTCGGATCAGCGTGCGGCGTCGGGCTGTGACATCGGCCGCCGGCGCGGCGGGTCCGACGTCGCACGCCCGGCAAGATCGCCCGGACAGGGCCTAGAGGCCCGTCTTCTGGCGGTCCCCGGCCGACGCCCATCCCTTCAAATCCCCACCGAACAAGGGATTCGAGCAATGACATTCACACTTCGGCGGTGGCCGCAACGCTTCCTCGCCTTGGCGATAAGCCTTCTCTGCATGATGGCATTTCTTCCGGCCGCGGCCCGGGCGGACAACCCGATCGTGCAACACATTTACACCGCCGACCCGGCGCCGCTGGTCTACAACGGCCGGGTCTACCTGTACACCGGACACGATGAGGACAACTCGACGACTTTCAGGATGCGCGATTGGCGGGTTTGGTCCTCGTCGGACATGGTGAACTGGACCGATCACGGCTCGCCGATGAGCCTTGCGACCTTCAGCTGGGCCGGCGCGGACGCCTGGGCGGGACAGGCCGTCTACCGCAACGGCAAGTTCTACTGGTACGTGCCGGTGCGAATGACAAACGGATCGCAAGCCATCGGAGTCGGGGTCTCGGACAGCCCAACCGGGCCGTTCCGCGACGCGATCGGTGGTCCGCTGATCCAGAATTCCGAAATCGATCCCACCGTCTTCATCGACGACGACGGGCAAGCCTACCTGTATTACGGAAACCCGAAGCTGTGGTACGTGCGGCTCAACGCCGACATGATCTCGTACTCAGGCAGCCCGACGCAGATACCGCTGACCACCGCGGGGTTCGGCACCCGCACGGGAGATGCGAACCGGCCCACCCTGTACGAGGAAGGCCCGTGGTTCTACAAGCGAAACGGCCTGTACTACATGGTGTTCGCGGCGAAATGCTGTTCTGAGTTCATCGCCTACTCCACCTCGCCCGGCCCGACCGGACCGTGGACGTACCGCGGCACCATCATGCCCACGCAGGGCAGCAGCTTCACCAACCACGTCGGCGTCGTCGACTTCAACGGCAGCTCGTACTTCTTCTACCACAACGGTGCCCTGCCGGGCGGCGGTGGCTACACCCGGTCGGTCGCGGTGGAGAAGTTCAGCTACAACGCCGACGGCACCATTCCAACGATCAACATGACCACGGCCGGAGCGCCGCAGGCCGGCACGCTCAATCCCTATGTCCGTCAGGAAGCCGAGACCATCGCGTGGGGCAGCGGCATCGAAACCGAACCCTCCAGCGAGGGCGGAATGAACATCAGCTGGATTGAAAACGGCGATTACACCAAGGTCAAGGGCATAGCATTCGGCACCGGTGCCGGCTCGTTCACCGCCAGGGTGGCCTCAGGCACCAGCGGCGGCCGAGTCGAGCTGCACCTGGACAGTACTACCGGGCCGACAGTCGGGACGTGCACGGTGTCGGGCACCGGAGGCTGGCAGACCTGGAGCACGGTCTCGTGCCCTGTCACCGGTGCCACCGGGACCCACGACCTGTACCTGCGCTTCGCTGGTGGCAGCGGGTCCCTGTTCAACATGAACTGGTGGCAGTTCACCTCCGGCCAGCCCGGCTTCTCGTCAACGGCCGTCGCCCAGCACAGCGGGTACTGCCTGGACGACACCGACTTGAGCACCACCGACGGCACTCAGTACCGGCAGTACACCTGCGGCACCGGTGAGGAACAGCGGTTCGACTTCCGCCCGGTGCAAGGGGTGGCGGACACCTACTCCTTGGTGAACCGCTACAGCGGCAAGTGCCTCGACGTCGGCGGCGCTTCCACCGCCGACGGCGCGGCGGTCAACCAGTGGACCTGCCACGGCGGCACGAACCAGCAGTTCACGCTGCGGCAGGTCGCCGCCACCGCCAACGACTACCAGCTCGTCGCGGTGCACAGCGGCAAGTGCGTGGACGTCAGCGGGATCTCCACCGCCGTCGGAGCACTGGTCCACCAATGGACGTGTGACTCCGCCGGTGCCCTGACCACCAAGAAGAACCAGGTCTGGCGCCTGACCGGCAAGAGCTGAACCACCACAGGGTCGGGCCCGGGCCGGAAACTCGGCGCCCGATCCTGTCCAGAGCCGTTTGCCGGCCGGGTAGCCGGTATACGCCACTGGACGAGCGCAGTTTCAGGTCAGGTCAGTTGCAGGCGGTTCTTGGTTCATCCTGGACCCACCGAGCGGAATCCGGTGAGCGTGGCAGGTGTGGGTAACTGCCGGGTGGTGGCCGCCCCGGTGGCGGGATCTCCGAGGTCCTTCGTCGGGGGCAGTCGGTCCGGTTGGCGGGCGGTACCCGATGGTCGTCCGCAATGCTTCGAACGCAGCCTGCCCGGGCCGGCGTTCGGGTAGGTGGAAGGCCAGGACCTCAGCACCGGCGGCCAACCAGGCCGGGACCGCGATCAGTCGGCGGTGGACATCTCCGGTGCGGGCTCTGGAGTGGAACGCGGACGCGAGGGTGCCGACGGCGTGGGTGAGGCTGTGCGCGAGCTTGGCCAGGGTGAGCGAGGCGGCGTTCGCGGCGAACTTCCCCGACGGAAGGTGACCGGGTGCGGAGTCCTCCAGATCCTGGAAGACCTGCTCCACGATCGCGTGCGGACGGCGGCACCGCTCGGCCTCGACCACAGGGAAGGCGCTGTCGGTGAACACCACATGGAACCGCCAGATCTTGCTTGGCGGCGCCGTGGACCTGCTTCACCTGGGAGTCGATGTCCAGTGGACGAGCTGGTCAGCGCGTCCGTCGGGAGCGCGAGATCGCGGTACGGCGGCGGGCAGGGGCGGGTAGCTCACGTCGATCCCTCGGTCAGGGGCAGCGTTCAAGCGCTTCGAACGCTTCGCGTGCGGCACTGGATATGTCAACAGCCGCTTGGCGATAGGGATTTGACATATCTAAATGGTTGTCGAACGGGAAGTGGTGCCGCATCCCCTGGCGCTAGCTGCCGGCCAGGGCGCCGACGTCGGCAAGAGGATCATCGGCCGCAAGCGCAGCATCGTCACCGACACGATCGGCCTGCGCGGCAACTGACGTACCGACAACTCGTCCAGGTGGAACTGCACATGACCACGGCCATGCCCATTCGGATCGGCGTCTACCTGGCGCACCCGCGAATCGGCAGCTTCAACCAGGCGCTCTACCACGCAGTCGTGGACGAGCTGCGCGGCCGCGGCTGCGAGGTTCTGGCGCGCGACCTGTACGCCGAGGACTTCGCTTTCGCCCGCTTGGCTGAGGAGACCGGCACCGTTGCCGACGCAGCCGACACCAGCGATCCCCACCTCGCGCTGCACCGTGCCGAGGTCGCCACGCTCGACGCCCTGGTCCTCATCCACCTCAACTGGTGGGGAATGCCACCGCCGTCCTGGCCGACTGGGTGCAGCGGGTCGTCGTCCCCGGGGTGGCCTACAAACTCGGCACCGCCGACGGAGAACCCGCCGACTTGCTCAAAGCAGGCCGAGCCCTGGTACTGAACACCTCGGACACTCCCGCCGAGCGGGAGCAGGACGAGTTCGGCGACCCCTGCAACGAATTTGGGCCGCCTGCGCCCTTCCGTACGTGGGCGTCACCGACGTGCGACGCATCGTCCTGCGCACCGTGACCAACTCGCCCGACACCACCCGCGCCTACCGGCTCCGAACCGGGACACCCCGGGCCCTCACCCGCATCAGCCACTTCGCAGCACTTCGCCCCGCGGAGAACCAACTCGACGCGGCGAAGCCATAGGGCCTGAATTGACCAACGGCGTCCGTCGTTCCGGTGGGGCCCCGGCGCCTGTTGCCCCGTCAGAGACCCGTGCCGCTGCTTCCGTGTTAGCCGTCGAGCCGGTCGTGGTAGTCGCGGTGGTCGGTGTGCTGGTCCCTGTCGAACTCGGGGGAGTTCTTGATCTCGTCCTTGGTGCGGTTCACCCACGCGGTCTTCTCCGCCGTGTCCACCCGGCTGGTGGTGCCGGCCAGCCGGAGGACCTCGCGGCCGAAGATCCACGGGCCGGTGTCGACCACGATGTGGGCCGTGTCCACGTCCTCGGTGTGCTTGTCGACCTTGCCGATGTGCCCGTCGGTGGCCTCCACCCGGTACCCGGTCAGATCGGTGGCCGCCGCGTAACCCTCGGTGCCCTCGTAGCCCCACAGTCCGCTGCTCACAACTGCCTCCTCGCTGTTCGGTGTCGCTCTGACGCTGGGTCGGCTACCACCCCGTGGCCGGCACGCCTGCGACTTCCGAGAGACCCGGACCGGGGACGTCCCGATGCCCCGGCTCGGCAAGAGCACGGGGCGGCTGGGGTGTTGACGCCCCGATCGGGGGCAGGCGGGTCGGCACCGGATCGCTTCGTGGAGCTGGAGGCCGTGGACATGATGCTCCTTCTGTTGGTGATGCTGATCGGGGCGGCTGCCGTCGAGGTGGCCGTCGGCCCGAGCGGGCGCCATCGGGGCCCGCGTCGGCTGGCGCCGGTCGACACCGAGCGCCAGGGTGACGCCCGCCACCGTCGCTGAGTCCTCCTCTGCGACGAGCGTGCGGTTCCTGCGCTGATCTCTGCCTCGTTACTCAGTGCGCCCCGGGGGCCCGCGTCTGTCGACAGGGCCAGCGCGGGGCGATGTCGGGGTTGCCGGCTCCGGCCGCGATCGGTTCAGCGACCGGGCTCTCGCGGCGCGGCAGGGCTCGGCCGCTCCGACAGGCAGGCACCCAGCCCGAGCAGTCGGGTGCGAAGAGCACGCGACTAATCGCGTTGGCGAGCAGCGGCCAGCTCCACGGCCTGTACCAGGATCGGCTTGCCGGCCGGCAAGGGGTTCCCGCCGCAGTGGTCGAAGTGAAGGTGGCAGTTCACGACCCGGGAGACATCGGCGAGGGTGACGCCGACCGCCGCGAGGGCGCCCTCCAGCGGCCGTCGTTGGGGACCGTAGTGGGCCTCGGTCTCGGGATCGGCGGCTTCGACACCGGTGTCGAAGAGGATCAGTCCCTCGTCGCGCCGCACCAGATAGTCGAGCACCGGTTCAACCCGCGGCTGAGGGCCGCCGGTCTCGGACGCAGGTCGGACGAAGTACCCCAGGTCGAGGCGATGCACCGCTGTGTGCTGCTCCATCCGGTCATTCTGGCGCGCCGTTGTGTTCTTTCCAGGGGGTCTGCCGACAGCGGACACAGCGGCTCCAAGAGAGGACAGCGGCGGACGCGGTGTCCTCCTCGGCCTGTTTCCGGACGTGTTGGATTTCGCGGTCGAAGGCCCCGGGACCCGACCCAGTCGAAGGCCCCGGGACGCACCCCAGTCGAGGGAGTCGGGACGCACCCCAGTCGAGGGAGTCGGGATCAGATCCTGCGGAGGTAGATCTGAGGATTGCTTCCGTCGGTCCACCCGGGGACCAGGTCCGTCGCCCAGGAGTAGAACGTGATGTACGTGCCGGAGGGGGACAGTGCGCCCGCGTATCCGCCGCCGTCCGTCCCGGCGGCAGCGGTCGTGACCACGCGCGTGGTACCGAGGAGCAGGTCGCGGACGAAGACATGGTAGGCGCGGTTGAGCGGTTGAGGCACGAGGTTGGTGGGCAGCGACTGGAAGGCGACGTAGCGCCCGTCGCCGGACAGGGAGGCGAAGTGGCTGCCGCTCCAGCCGTTGCCCGACACCCCGTCCAGGCCGATCGATGCCTTGACCGTCGTGTTGGTGCGCAGGTTGTGGACGAAGATGTCGCCGGTGGGATTCGCCGGGCCGTCAGCGGTCAGCCCGTTGGCGCCGGACAGGAACGCGATCGTCGTGCCGTCGCTGGAGAAGACGGGGTCGGTGCTTGAGCCATGGGCGGTACGTCCGGATGGGTCTCATCTGCGTCCGATCAGTAAGACGGTGGCGTAAGTGCCTTGGCAGAGCAGGGAGGTGCGAGGACGGTGCGGCTGGATATTACGGCAGACCGCACTCAGATACCGACAGAATCGAACAGAATCAGCCAGTGTGGTGTGTGGGTCTGAGCTTCCGCGTGCGATTGCGCTGGATTCACCGGTGTTCGGGAAGCCGAGCCCGACTCTGCAGTTCCACGACGCGGCCGAGCGCGGACGAAGCGGCGGCAGCCCCAAGGCCGGCGGTCCGGCATCGCCCCACCCGCAAGGGGCAATGCCGGGTTGCCGGTCTGACACGGTGTTACTTGCTGTGTGTGCCCTTCCGCCGGCGTCCGCGGAGGGCCAGTGCGCAGCCGCAGGTGCGCTTCACCCCTCGGTGGACACCCGGCGCGGAAGGGTCGCCGCTCGCTGGGGATTTCTGTCGGCACGACATCCGGACGGGTCCAGCCGACGCACGCCTACCTTCAGCACTGGCGGGAGGGTGCGCCCTCGACCGAGGAGCAGACCGAGCGGCTGTGGCAGCTGCGCGCCGAGGCCGACGTGGCGCGGGAGGCGGTCCGCCACCACCGGTAATGTTCACAGGCCATCGAGGCAGGCTGCACCGGGTCGCGGACGAGGCCGTGTCGGCGCCCGTGAAGGCGGCGCAGCAGACCGTTGCCAGCCGACCACCACAGCTGGCTGACGCACTGTTACCTCGTGGGTTCGGATCTGCTCGACTCCAGTAGTGACCGCTCGGCCAGGGGTGCGGGCTTCAGCGGACGGACTGCCGCCTCCGGCCCGTCTGCGGTGTATGCCCGAATTTGACGGCTTGTTCTCTCAGCGATGCGACCGCTGCGGCGGTATCCGCCCTCAACCGCGCGGCGGCGGCTTCCATCGTCTTCTCGGCCGACGTCTCACCCGCGTCCGGTTGTCGGCATTCGTCATCGCTCATACCCCTTCCTCTGCCCCGGATCCTTCCGTCGAATCAGAGGGTTGTTCGGGTAGCGGCCCGACGTGCAGATGGTCGCCAACGGTCGCCAGTACCCCGACCTGCTGAATCGAGAAGTCCCCGTGGGCGGGAATCACGCTCGGCCGGAGATGGTGGAACCTCGACGGTTCGACGAACTCCATCAACCGTGGGTACCCGACCACCACGGCGAAGAACAACACCGTCAAGGACAAACCAGATCCTCTACACGATGCAGGTGCTCGGCGACTCCGCTCCCATCTACACCCTGGGCAGCCGGCTGACCCGGGCCGACCGCAGGGCTCCCCGCATCCTCGGCGAAGCGGGGAGCCCTACGGCACGCGGGCGCTCTCCCGTGGACGTCAGGGTCAGTGGAGTGCGACTGCGGTCCAGGACACGGGCGGCAGTTCGATGGTGAGGACGCCGTCGGTCAGGGTGGCGTTCGGGTTGGTGTGGGGGACCACGCGGTCGGGTTCGGCGAGGGTGTTCTTCGCGTACACGTCCTGGTCGGCGAGCGTGAGTGCCTCAAGGATCCGCGAGGAGCCCAGGCTGCGGACGTCGACGGTGACCTGGGCGGGCTGCGAGAGGCTGCGGTTGACGAGGAAGAGCGCGGACCGGTCCTTCTCGACGGTGGCGACGGCGTCGATGACGGGGGCCTCGCCGTGGCGTGCCGTGGTGTACGTCGGCGACTCGATCGCGGGGAGGATCACCTCGCCGGCGGCGAGCCGGCTGGTGATCGAGAACGGGTAGAAGGAGGTCTGCCGCCAGGCCGGGCCGCCGGGCTCGGTCATGATCGGTGCGATCACGTTGACGAGTTGCGCGAGCGACGCCGAGGTGACGCGGTCGCTGCGCTTGAGGAGGGTCATCAGCAGGTTGCCGACGACGACGGCGTCCGCTGCCGAGTAGACGTCCTCCAGTTGCCGGGGGGCGTGCCGCCACTCCTCGTTGACCTCGTCGGACTCGTGGAACTCCTTCTGGTACCAGACGTTCCACTCGTCGAACGAGATGTTGATCTTCTTGTTGGAACGTTTCTTGTAGCCCACGTGGTCGGCGGTCGCGACGACGGTGTCGATGAAGTAGTCCATGTCGGTCGCCGAGGCGAGAAAGGAGCCGAGGTCGCCGTCGAGCTCCTGGTAGTAGGCGTGGCAGGAGACGTAGTCGACGTGGTCGTAGGTGTGCTCGAGCACCGTGCGCTCCCAGTCGCCGAAGGTCGACATCCAGGAGCCGGAGGAGCCGCAGACCACGAGTTCGAGGTCCTTGTCGGCCATCTTCATGGCCGAGGCGGTGCGGGCGGCGAGCTTGCCGTAGTCCTCGGCGTTCAGGAAACCGGTCTGCCAGGGCCCGTCCATCTCGTTGCCGAGGCACCACATGCGGATGTCATGCGGCTCCGGCGTGCCGTTGGCGATGCGCAGGTCCGAGAGCGCGGTGCCGGACGGATGGTTGGCGTACTCCAGCAGGTCGAGGGCGGACAGGATGCCACGGGTGCCGAGGTTGACCGCCAGCATCAGCTCCGAGCCGGTGAGCTTGAGCCAGGCCGTGAACTCGTCCAGGCCGACCTGGTTCGACTCCAGCGAGTGCCAGGCCAGATCGCGGCGCACCGGGCGCTTGTCGCGCGGGCCGATCGAGTCCTCCCAGCGGAAGCCGGAGACGAAGTTGCCGCCCGGGTAGCGGATCGTCGTGCTGCCGAGCTCACGGACGAGGTCGACGACGTCCATGCGGAAGCCGTCCTTGTTCGCGCTGGGGTGCTCCGGTTCGTAGATTCCGGTGTAGACGCAGCGGCCGAGGTGCTCGACGAAGGAGCCGAAGGTACGGCGCCGGACGGGAGCGACGACGGCCTGCCGGTCCAGGACGATGTGAGCGCGGTGCAATGCGGTGGTCCTCTGCTGTGAGGTGCGGAGTCGGGTGACGGATGTCCTACTTGACGGCGCCGGCGGTCAGGCCCTTGCGCCAGAACCGCTGGAGACTGACGAAGGCGACGAGCAGGGGGATCAGCGACAGGAACGCCCCGGTGATCGGCACCAGCGGCGGCACGCCGTTGGCGAACTCCGAGCGCCACTGCACCAGTCCCACCGTGACGGGCTGAAGCGAGGAAGAGTTGAGCATGAGCGAGGGCAGCAGGTAGTTGTTCCAGATGCCGACGAACTGGAACAGGAAGACGGTCACCAGGGCCGGGGCCATCAGCGGCAGGGCGATCCCGAAGAAGGTGCGCCTCTCGCCCGCCCCGTCAAGCCGCGCCGCTTCCAGCAGTTCGTCCGGGACGGACGCCGCGGCGAAGATCCGGCACAGGTAGACGCCGAACGGGCTGACGCAGCTGGGCAGCAGCACCGACCAGTACGAGTCGGTCAGGTTGAGCTTCGCCATGAGCAGGAACAGCGGCAGGGCGAACATCGGCGCCGGAATGAGTACCGAGGCGAGGATGACGTTGAAGACGCTCTCCCGGCCACGGAAGTGGAACTTGGTCAGCGCGTAGCCGGCCATCGCGGACAGCAGGGTGCTGACGGTCGCGCCGACGAGGCTGTACAGCGCGCTGTTGGCGAGCCAGGTGGAGAAGACTCCGCCCTCGAAGCCCAGCACGGTCCTGACGTTGGTGATCAGGTCGAAGTGGGAGAACCACAGCGGCGTACCGGTGTAGAGGTAACCCGACTCCTTGGTCGCGGAGACGAACAGCCACCACAGCGGGAGCAGCGTGTAGAGGGCCATCAGGCCCAGCACCCCGTTGACGGCGACCCTGCTCGCGAGCTCGGTGCCGCGGGGGGCCGGTCGGGTCGGTCGGCCAGCGCTGACCACGCTCATGCCATCGCTCCCTTGCGCTGGGTGTACTTGAGGAATCCGAACGAGAGCACGAGGGTGAGCAGCGCGAGCACGACGGACTGGGCGGCGGCCAGGTTCTGGTTACCCAGGTCCATGCCCAAGGTCGTGTTCATGATGGGGGAGAACTTCGGCGAGACGCCCGGGACGCGCGCACCGACCAGCACCGCCGGCTCGGTGTACATCTGGGCCGTCCCGATGACGGAGAAGACCGTGGTCAGCACCAGTGCGGGACGCACCATCGGGATCTTCACCGCCCACGCCAGGCGCCATCCGGTGCAGCCGTCGAGCGCGGCGGCCTCCATCACCTCGGCGGGGATTGTCTGCAGCGCGGAGTAGATGATCAGCATGTTGTAGCCGGTCCAGCCCCACGTGATCATGTTCCCGATCGAGACCGGGACCCACGACGGCGACAGGAAGTCGACGTCGATCCCGAGGTGGGACAGCGGTCCGGTGAACGGTGACAGGCTCTTCGCCAGGAGGAAGGACCACATCACCGCGGCGATCGCACCCGGCAGCGCGTAAGGCAGGAAGAACGCGAGCCGGAAGGTCCTGCGCAGCCGGGCCGAGCGGGAGTCCAGCAGGAGCGCGAGCAGCAGGGCCAGGCCGAGCATGACCGGAACCTGGACGCAGCCCAGCAGCACGACCCGGACGATCGACGCGGTGAAGTCGTGGTCGCCGAAGGCGGCGGCGTAGTTCGACAGTCCCGCGAATTCCGTGGACTGCGTACCACCGAACAGCCCGGCACGGTGGACGGTGAAGAAGCTCTGGTAGATCGCGTAGCCGATCGGCACGATCATCATGGTCAGGAAGAGCACCGCGAACGGCGCCAGGAAACCCGACGCGGTCGACGCGGCACGGCGGCCGCCGCGCCGTGGCCGTCCGGCGGGGGAGACGCGGGGGGTGACCGCGGGCGCCGACCGCGGCGGCGACGCGGTCCGGGTGCTGCTGGGACTGCTCATGGAAACCTCGCTGGGCGGTTCGTCGTCAGGGAGCGGGTTCCCGCGGCGCCGGGTACGGGCGGCCGCGGGAACCCCTTCGGGCAGCTCGGGTCCCGCCGCCTCAGCCGTTGGTCACCGACAGTCCGAGCTGCTTGATCGCGGCGACCGTCGAGGCCTGGACCTTGGTGACCGCGTCCGGATAGCTGCCGGAGCCGATCGCACCGGTGAAGTCCGTCTCGACCTGCTGATAGGTCGGCCCGTTGGTCCAGGTGGTGGGGACCTGCGCGGCGGACGCCTTGTACAGATCGCCGACCTTCTGGCCGCCGAAGAACGGGTCACCCTCCGTGAGGGACGGGTCGTCCTGTCCGGCCTTCGACGCGGGGTACAGCCCGGCGTCGATGCCCGTCTTCACGGCCTGCGGGTCACCGGACAGGAACGCGGCGAACTGTGCGGCTTGGTGGGGCGTCCTGCACCCGGTCATCACCGAGGTGGCCGAGCCGCCGTTGAAGGAGCTCTTGCCGTCGCCGGCCTCCCAGGTCGGCATCGGGGCGACCGCCCACTTGCCGGCCTGGCCCTTCAGGTCCGACTTCAGGCCGCCGGCGGACCAGGACGCGCCGACGAAGGTCAGCACCTTGTCCTCTTCGGAGGCCTTGTTGTGCAAGCGGGTCTGTCCAGCTGACACTCCCGACGCACAGCACGGGAGGAGCTGACAATCCCACAGGTTCTGTCCGGTTCGCCACGGTTGAGGCCGGGAGTGTCAGCCAACTTTCGTACAGTCCCGAGTGGGGAGAGGAGGCGATGTCAGAAGCGGCAAGGCGGGACGTACCCATCCTCTCTCGGCGGGGTGCGCATCCTGCTATTGGTTAGCTTCTGATGCATCGTCATATGGTGCCACGTGATGGCACACAAGTTGCATCGCCGAGGGTTCGTGAGCGGAGGTAGATCCGGCGGGCCGCGAGGGCGGTTAGACCTGAGCAGACTCCCTCACGAGCTGACAGAGACTCTGGGACCTCCACGACTCCATCCGGACCGGAAACTGTTACGCCGACCAACCCGCCCGGCCGACCAGGTGGCAGACTCACCCCTGAAGACTCCGGTCGGTGGCCGTTGCAGGGCGGACCGACGGGTAGTGGATGCGCACGTGCTCCGACCGGTCGCCGCCGAGCTAGTGGACGAACGTGGCCCGGTGCTGGCCAGGACGTCTACGACTGCGGCGCGCACGCCGAGGGCGATTGCCGCCCGCTCTTCGTTCGACCATGCCGCGATCCGGTGCCAGTGCCCTGCGGAGTCGCCGACCTCGACCTCAGGGGCGAACAGCTCCCGGTAGGTCCGGGGCTCGGGTCGGTCGTGGATCGTTGGGATATAGGCGAAGCCTGAAGCCTGAAATCGGGGCGAACGGTGGGCGTGTCACGTTCAACCCTCCGATCACTGCACAGGATGTTGTGGTCTTCAGGGGGACGTCGCCAGTAGGCCCTGGGATTCGCGTGGCCGCCCCGGCAAGCGCGCGAGAGACTTTCATCTCGGGAACCAGCCCGGCTGCTGCTCTTGTAACGAGAAGGGCTGCTCGGCTCAATGACTTGATCGACCAGATTGCGGTCGGCCAGGCTCTCAGCCGCCACCAACGCGTCGCCTCTATTAAAGCTCTCCTGATCCACGGCACTCAGCCGCTCGGTGGGCTTGAAGACGCGGATTTTCCAGTCGAACAATGTCTAGGCTACGGCCCTCTAGCGCGGGATCTCACAGATGGATGCGGTGCTAATGAGGCAGTCGTCCTGTTCGCTGGCACAATCGGAGCGAACCAAGAGCAAGATCTCGAGTTCCCTCTGCCCGATGGGCTGAATATTCGCGAGGCTAAGCGAGTTGAAGCGACTCTGGCCTGGCTAAGTCCTATCAACTGGCGCCATCGACAATATAGGCGTGCCGCACTTCAATTCGTCAAGCCGAGCGGTCCTATCCTAGATCTCGGGACCCCTGTCGGCCTGTCTAAGGACACAGCAAACCGTGGTGCAACAAACAATTCTGCGCCAATACTGGCAGACTGAAAGGACCTTCGCAGCTGGTCAGGGCTCCAGTATGACGGTGCGCGTCAAATGCCTGGAGCAGGCTGGTGACCTTGAGGGAGATTCGGTTGACTATGCCGTAGCTCTTTCCATGTGGGTCGGCCCAACGGTACAGGTCGACGTTTACTCCCAAGTTAGGGACCAGATCCGCAGCCGGGTCTCCGTGAGGCCCGGAGGGTAAGAGAACATAGATATGTCCCCCGGGACGACACCTGAATAAAGAATTGCTGGACCTTGAAGGCTGCCACCTCATCAATGGGGTGGCAGCCTTCAAGGTCAACGCATTTCGGTAAATCAATGTGCTGCGATCTGAAGCCGGCCTCAGCGAGATCGGCTCCAGCCAGTGCGGCTACCCAGTGTGACCAACGGTCGATGCGCGGTGCAGGGCCTACCCGCTGCGGGAGCGGTAGCGGGAGGACCGGCCGCGAGTTCGATCTGGGTGCACACCCGGTGCACATCGCGGGGATGTCGCGAGCCCGGCGCGTATCGCCAGATTCCGTTTCCGCAGGTCAGCGACTTGCCGACCTGCGGAAATGCCAAGATGGAGATTTGCGTTTCCGCAGGTCAGAGGGCCCTCTACAGGTCGTAGTACAGCTCGAACTCGTGCGGGTGCGGCCGCAGCGCGATCGGGGCGATCTCGTTCGTACGCTTGAAGTCGATCCAGGTCTCGATCAGGTCCGGGGTGAAGACGCCGCCCGCGAGGAGGTACTCGTGGTCGGCCTCCAGGGCCTCCAGGACGGCGCCGAGGGAGGCGGGGACCTGGGGGACGGAGGCGTGCTCGTCGGGCGCCAGCTCGTACAGGTCCTTGTCGACCGGCTCGAGGGGTTCGATCTTGTTCTTGATGCCGTCGAGGCCGGCCATCAGCATGGCGGCGAAGGCGAGGTAGGGGTTGGAGGACGGGTCGGGGGCGCGGAACTCGATACGCTTGGCCTTGGCGTTGGAGCCGGTGATCGGGATCCGGATCGCGGCGGAGCGGTTGCGCTGGGAGTAGACCAGGTTGACCGGGGCCTCGAAGCCGGGGACCAGGCGGTGGTACGAGTTCACCGAGGGGTTGGTGAAGGCGAGCAGCGAGGGAGCGTGCTTGAGCAGGCCGCCGATGTAGTAGCGGGCGGTGTCGGAGAGGCCCGCGTAGCCCTGCTCGTCGTAGAACAGGGGGGAGCCCTCGGTCCACAGCGACTGGTGGACGTGCATGCCCGAGCCGTTGTCGCCGAAGATCGGCTTCGGCATGAAGGTGGCGGTCTTGCCGTTCCGCCAGGCCACGTTCTTGATGATGTACTTGAACAGCATCAGGTCGTCGGCGGCGTGCAGCAGGGTGTTGAACTTGTAGTTGATCTCGGCCTGCCCGGCGGTGCCCACCTCGTGGTGCTGGCGCTCGACCTCCAGGCCGGCGGCGGCGAGTTCGAGGGACATCTCGGCGCGCAGGTCGGCGAAGTGGTCGACCGGCGGGATCGGGAAGTAGCCGCCCTTGTACTTGACCTTGTAGCCGCGCACGTCACCGGTCTCGGCGCCGGAGTTCCATGCGCCGGCCTCGGAGTCGATGTGGTAGTACGAGGCGTTCGCGCTGGTCTCGAAGCGGACCGAGTCGAAGACGTAGAACTCCGCCTCGGGCCCGAAGTACGCGGTGTCGGCGATGCCGGAGGAGGCCAGGTAGGCCTCGGCCTTCTTGGCGACGTTGCGCGGGTCGCGGCTGTAGGCCTCGCCGGTGATCGGGTCCTGGATGAAGAAGTTGATGTTGAGGTGCTTCTCCTTCCGGAACGGGTCGAGCCTGGCGGTGGTCAGGTCCGGGACGAGCGCCATGTCGGACTCGTGGATGGCCTGGAAACCGCGGATCGACGAGCCGTCGAACATCAGGGTCTCGGACGGGTCGAAGGTCGCCGCAGGCACTGAGAAGTGCTGCATGACGCCCGGCAGGTCGCAGAACCTCACGTCGACGAACTTCACGTCGTTCTCCGCGATGTACTGCTTGACCTCGGCGGCGTTGTTGAACATCCATCCTCCTCAGCGGGCCGTGTGGTGGCTCACCCTAGGAATCTGCTGTTTCCGGCTGGTGACTCCACCGTTTCCTGAATGTTAACCGCGCCGGTCGGACGGGCGGCAAACGCGTACGGTTCCGGGCAAAACGCCGCCCCCGTCGAGGGGCTGTCCGGCAAGTGGTCTGGACCACTCGAGGGAGTCGGCCGAAGCCGAATCACCCGTACGGGGGGAGGGGCCCGAAGATCGCCCGTGGTGCCCGGATAGTGTGGATTCGTGGACACCAGAGATGCGTTGGGATCGTGGATCGACGGCCCTAAGACCGCCGCCGAGCGGATGGGTGCCGACTTCGGCTACCGCGGCGAGCGCCTCGGCCTACCCAAGGATGGCCCCGGCGCGCTGGCCGGCCCCGGGCGGCGGATCGGAGCGCTGTTCGTCGACGGCTGGCTGTGCAGCCTGGTGGCGTACGGGCTGGTGAGCCAGGGGGTCGCGGCGCACGCCAACCTGTGGTCCACGCCGCTGTTCTACGTGGTCACGGCGGTGCTGCTGGCCACCACCGGCACCACGGTCGGCAAGCGGCTGTTCGGCCTGCGGGTGGTCCGGCTGGACGGCGGCCGGGCGTCCATCCCGCAGGTGCTGCTGCGCACCCTGCTGCTCTGCCTGGTGGTCCCGGCCGTCGTCTGGGACCGGGACACCCGGGGCCTGCACGACAAGGCGGTCGGCACCGTCGAGGTCCGGATCTGACCGCACGCCAGGCGCCTCGCAAGTCGAACGGCCCCACCGCGAGATGCTCGCGGCGGGGCCGTGGTGTGTCGGTGGGGGAGTGGTCAGCGGGCCTGGCCGCCCTTGGGCATCCGGGCGCCCTTGGGCATCGGGCCCTTGGGGATCGGTGCCTTGGAGAGCAGGTCTCCCAGGGCGCGCAGCCGGTCGTTGGTCTCGGTGACCTGGCCCGGGGTGATCGCCCGCGGCAGGCGCATCAGGTGCACCTGGAGCTTCTTCAGGGGCACCTCGCCCTCGCCGTTGCCCACCACGATGTCGTGCACCGGGACGTCGCCGACCACGCGGGCCATCTTCTTCTTCTCGGCCGCCAGCAGGCCGCGGACCCGGTTCGGGTTGCCCTCGCCGATCAGCGCGATGCCAGGACGGCCGATCGCCCGGTAGACCGCGTCCTGGTTACGGGTGACCGCGACCGGGGTCGGGTTGGCGTTCCAGCCACGCCGGATGTTGTTCAGCACGGCCGCGACGGCGCCGGGCTGACCCTCCATCTGACCGAAGGCCGCCTTCTCGGCGCGTCGTCCGAAGACGATCGCCATGGCCAGGAAGGCCACGATGAAGCCGAGAATCCCCAGGTAAACCGGGTGGTCGAGCACAAAGCCGATGGCGAGGAACACGCCGAAGGTGATGAGGCCGACGGCCGCGATGATCAGGCCGATCTTGGTGTCGACCTTCTTGGTCATTGTGTACGCCTGGCGGATCTGACTGAGCCGCCCAGGGGTATCCGATTTTTGCCTCGCCATAACGCTCATGGTACGTGGCGGGGGCACGGGATATCCAAGGGGCGCCCCCAGCTGTGACCGGGGATCGCCGACGCGGGTCGGAGATCAGGCGCGCCGCAGCGCACCGGCCTGCTCGGCCGGGAAGAGCGCGGCGGCCTGGGAGCGGTCGGCGGCGTGCCGGCTGTTCTCGCAGACGGCCGACCAGGCGTTCCTGCGGGCCCGCTGCTGACCACCCGTCAGGAGCATCCGCTCGGTGCGCCGCAGGACGTGGACGACGATTCCGGTCTTCTTCGGCATGCTTCCAGCCTCCCCCTCGGGTGTTACCGGACGGTGACCTGCCGGTCAAAGCCGGATGAAAGAAAGCCGGAATGCAAGCGGGGGCGGGGCGTCCCGAGAACGCCCCGCCCCCGCTCGGTACGTCAGACGCCCGCGCGCTCGCGGTGCTCCAGCGCCTGGCGGTACAGCCGCCCGGCCCGGTACGAGGACCGGACCAGCGGGCCCGACATGACGCCGGCGAAGCCCAGCTCCTCGGCCTCCTGCTGGAGCTCGACGAACTCGTGCGGCTTCACCCAGCGCTCGACGGGGTGGTGCCGGACCGAAGGCCGCAGGTACTGGGTGATGGTGATCAGTTCGCAGCCCGCGCCCACCAGGTCGGCCAGCGCCTGGCTGACCTCCTCGCGGGTCTCGCCCATGCCCAGGATCAGGTTGGACTTGGTCACCAGACCGGCCGCGCGGGCCTGGGTGATGACGTCCAGCGAACGCTCGTAGCGGAACGCCGGGCGGATCCGCTTGAAGATCCGCGGCACCGTCTCGACGTTGTGCGCCAGTACCTCGGGGCGGGACGAGAAGACCTCGGCCAGCTGCTCGGGCACCGCGTTGAAGTCGGGGATCAGCAGCTCGACGCCCGTCCGCCCGGTGGCCCGGTCGGCGGTCAGCGCGTGCACCTGGCGGACCGTCTCGGCGTACAGCCAGGCCCCGCCGTCCGGCAGGTCGTCCCGGGCGACACCGGTGATGGTGGCGTAGTTCAGGTCCATCGTGACGATGGACTCGGCCACCCGGCGCGGCTCGTCCCGGTCGAAGTCGGCGGGCTTGCCGGTGTCGATCTGGCAGAAGTCACAGCGCCGGGTGCACTGGTCACCGCCGATCAGGAAGGTCGCCTCGCGGTCCTCCCAGCACTCGAAGATGTTGGGGCAGCCGGCCTCCTGGCAGACCGTGTGCAGCCCCTCCTTCTTCACCAGCGACTGGAGGGCGTTGTACTCGGGGCCCATCTTGGCCCGGGTCTTGATCCACTCGGGCTTCCGCTCGATGGGGGTCTCGCTGTTGCGGACCTCCAGGCGGAGGAGCTTCCTGCCGTCGGGCGCGACAGCGGACACGTGCGACTCCTAGAACTAGACGGGGTACCCCCAGGGTACGCCTGTGCTTGTAGGGCTTGTGCCGGGCCTGCGCCCTGCATTCGCAGGGGGCAGCGCCCGGGTGGCACCGGGCATTCCCGCTCAGCGGGTCAGCGCGGGCTCCGGCAGTTCGGCCAGCACCTCGCGGAGGTGCCGTTCCACCACCGGCAGGGCCTCGCCGACCCCGAAACCACGGCCCAGCTCGGAACTGACCGAGCCGACGCCGGCGTCCCGGATGCCACAGGGCACGATCCGGTCGAACCACGTCATGTCGGGATCGCAGTTCAGCGCGAACCCGTGCATCGTCACCCCGCGCGCCACCCGCACGCCGATCGCCGCGAGTTTGCGGTCGTCGCCGCGCTGGCCCGCGTTGGACGCCGCGTACTCCGGCCCGGCCAGCCGGGGGTCGATCCCCAGCGGCAGTCCCATCCGAAGGGTGAGTTTGCCGATCTCGATCGCCTGGGACGGATCCGGCACCGCCCCCGGGATGTCCGCACCGAGCACCCAGACCCCGCTGCGCCCCTCGATCCGGGTGGTCTTCACCCCGAACTCGCCACAGGCACGGATCAGCGCCTCCTCCAGCCGACGGACGTATGCGACCACGTCGATCGGGTCCGGCAGCTTCACGATCGGGTACCCGACCAGCTGGCCGGGGCCGTGCCAGGTGATCTCGCCGCCCCGGTTCACCTGCACCACGGGCGTGCCGTCGAGCGGGAAGTCCTCGGGGTTGGTCCGCTTCCCCGCCGTGTACACCGGCGGGTGCTCCAGCAGCAGCACGGTGTCCGGGATCTCGTCCGCGACCCGCAGCGCGTGCAGCCGCTGCTGCTCCGCCCAGGCCTCCTCGTACGGCACCGACCGCTCGCCTGTGCCCATTCGCACGAACCGCACCTGCTCGCTCACCGCTGCTCCTTGCCATGGCGTTCGAGACCAACCCCGAAACTGTACGCCTCCCGTTCGAAGCACCGGGAGCGCGGGCGGACCGAGCGCCCGCAGGGGGCTCTGCCGAGGTGCGGCTCCGCCGGCTGCCGAACGTCGCCGCCTCCTGCGGAGCTACTTCTCGGCGAGGAGTTGCAGGCGTAGCGCCAGCTGGAGCTCCAGGGAGCGTTCCGGGTGGTTCCAGTCGTGGCCGAGCAGGATCTCGACCCGGTCGAGGCGTTGGACCACGGTGTTCACGTGGACGTGCAGTTCGTCCTTGGCCCGGGTCAGGCTGCCGCCGCACTCGAAGTAGGCGCGCAGGGTACGGACCAGCTCGGTGCCCCGGCGGGCGTCGTAGTCGAGCAGCGGCCCGAGGGTGGCGCCGACGAACGCCGCGACGTCGTGGCCGTCGCCGAGCAGGACGCCGAGGAAGCCCAGGTCGGCGGCCGACGCCCCGTCACCCGACCGCCCGAGTACCCCCAACGCCCGTACGCAGCGCAGGCCCTCCGCGTACGCCGCCGCGAGCGCCACCGGACCGGCGGCGACCCGGCCGGCGCCGACCGTGACCGGGACCCCGGCCAGCCTTGCCAGCCGCTCGGCGGCCAGCCCGGCCGCGTCGCCGGGGGTGGTGGCCCCGTCCTCGGGGAGCAGCAGGACGACGGTCTCGCCGTGCTCGGCGCTGATCCCGCGTGAGCCGAACAGGTAGCGGGAGGCCGCGCCCGCGAGCCGGGCCCGGTCTGCGGCCGGGACCATGGCGACCAGCACCAGGTGGGGTCGGCCCAGGTCGACGCCGAGCCGGCGGCCCCGGGCGGTCAGTCCGGCCGGGTCGCGGTCGGGAGCGCTGAGCAGGTCGGCCAGCAGTTCGCCGCGGACCCGGTTCTCGGTCTCGGCGACGGAGCGGCGGAGCAGCAGCAGGAGCGCGGTGACCACACCGGCCCGCTCGAACAGGCGGCGGTCGGCGTCGTCCAGGTCGGGCCGGTCGTGCAGCACCATGCTGCCCAGCGGTTCCTGGCCCGCCAGCACCGCGCAGACCCAGGTGTCGCCGACCCGGACGGCGCGGCCCTCTGCGCGCGAGGCGGCGACCGCGTCCGCCAGTCCGTCGGCTCCCGGCGTGCGCCCCGCCAGTACGAGCCCCTCGGCGTCGCGTACGCCCACCTCGCCGCCGAGCAGCGCGGCCACCGCGGCGGCCACGTCGGGGACTTCGGCGCCGCGCAGCACCAGGTCGGTGAGCCGGTCGTGGGCCCGCTCGGCGCGCTGGACGGCGGCGGAGTGGGCCTGGATCACCGCGTTGGCGGTGTTCAGCTCGGCCAGCGCGGCCCGGGTGTCGGCCAGCGCCTTCGCGGTGTCCAGCGCGATCGCGGCGTGCGCGGCCAGCGTGCAGAGCAGTGCGACCTCGTCCGGGGAGAAGGCCCGGGGCGAGCGGTCGGCCGCGAACAGCACGCCGATCACCTGGCCGCCGAGCAGCAGCGGGACGCCGATGATCGCGACCAGGCCCTCGTCCAGCACCCCGGCGTCGATCTCACCGGTGTGGTGGAACCGCTCGTCGGTCCGGTAGTCCGGTGTCGCGTACGGCCTGGCGGTCTGCGCGACCAGGCCGCCCAATCCGTCGCCGAGGCTGAGCCGCAGGGTCTGGAACAGCACCGAGACCGAGCCGTCGGTGACCCGCATGTAAGTGTCCCCGGCCGCCTGGTCGGGCAGGGTCAGGTACGCCGTGTCGGTGCCGAGCAGCATCCGGGCCCGGCGGACGATCGCCTGCAGCACCGCGTCCAGGTCGCGGGAGGCGGCCAGGTCGCCTGCGGTGTCGAAGAGCGCCGTCAGTTCGGCCTCCCTGCGCCGGTGCTGACGCATCGTCCGGTGCACCCGTAGGGCCAGCCAGGTCGCGTCGTCGATCTCGGCCAGTACGGCCGTGGGCGCACCCTGGCGCCGGGCGTCGGCGAGCACCTCGGCGAAGTCCTCGGTGGCGGCGCCGGAGGCGAGCAGGTCGAGCAGTCGCCGCAGGGCGGGGGCGGCACTGGAGTGGGGGTGCTGGTCGTCCATGGTGCGGGCCATCGTGCCAGTTCTACGGGGGTGGAGGAACGTCCGGTACCGAAGCGGTACCGGACGTTCCGGGAGTGATCGTTCCGGGCGTGGTTCAGACGCTGACGGGCTGCCCGGCGGGAGCCTCGGCGTCCTCGCCGACCTCGGCCAGGTCGCGGCCCCTGGTCTCCCTGGCGCAGAGCACCGCGACCACGGTGATCACCGAGGCGATCGCCACGTAGACCGCGATCGGGGTCGAGCTGCCGTAGTCCTTGAGCAGCGCGGTGGCGATCAGCGGGGCCGGGGCGCCGGCCGCCACCGAGGCGAACTGCGAACCGATCGAGGCACCCGAGTACCGCATCCGGGTCGCGAACAGCTCGGAGAAGAAGGCCGCCTGAGGGGCGTACATCGCGCTGTGGAAGAACAGTCCGACGGTCACCGCGAGCACCATCGAGCCGAAGGTCTTGGTGTCCACCAGGCCGAAGAAGACGAACGCCCAGATCCCGACCCCGACCGCGCCGAACAGGTAGACCGGCTTGCGCCCGATCCGGTCCGAGAGCGCCCCGAACAGCGGGATCAGCGCGAACTGGACCGCCGAGGCGATCAGCACCGCGTTCAGCGCGGTCTGCTTCGGCAGGTGCACGTGGCCGACCGCGTAGGCCAGCACGAAGGTGGTCACCACGTAGTACGAGATGTTCTCCGCCATCCGCGCGCCCATCGCGGTCAGCACCTCGCGCCAGTGGTGGCGCAGCACCGCGACCAGCGGCGGCTGCTCGGGCGCCTGCGCCCTGCGGGCCTCCGAGGCGGCCAGCGCCTGCTTGAAGAGCGGCGACTCGTCCACCGCGAGCCGGATCCACAGGCCGACCATCACCAGCAGCGCGGACAGCAGGAACGGCACCCGCCAGCCCCAGGCGACGAAGTCCGCGTCGGACTGGACGGCCGTCATCAGCGAGAGCACACCGGCCGCCAGCAGGTTCCCGGCCGGCGCGCCGCCCTGCGGCCAGGAGGCCCAGAAGCCGCGCCGCTTGGCGTCCCCGTGCTCGGAGACCAGCAGCACTGCGCCGCCCCACTCCCCGCCGAGCGCGAAGCCCTGCACCAGCCGCAGCAGGGTGAGCAACACCGGTGCCAGCACGCCGACCTGGTGGTACGTCGGCAGACAGCCGATCAGGGTGGTCGAACCGCCCATCAGCAGCAGGCTCAGCACCAGCAGCCGCTTGCGGCCTATCCGGTCACCGAAGTGCCCGAAGACCAGCGCACCGAGCGGCCGGGCGGCGAAGCCGATCGCGTAGGTGAGGAAGGAGAGCAGGGTGCCGGTCAGCGGGTCGGTGTTGGGGAAGAACACCTTGTTGAAGACCAGCGCGGCGGCGGTGCCGTACAGGAAGTAGTCGTACCACTCGATCGTGGTGCCGATCAGGCTGGCGGCGACGACCTTGCGGAGCCGGGCGCCTTGGGTTCTCGCTGCGTCGGGAGAACTGGGCATGGGGTCACCTGTCTGGTTGCGGGCGGGCGGTGCAGGGGGGGGAGAGAACCGGGGATCAGTGTGCGGTCCAGCCGCCGTCGACCGGCAGGCTGGCGCCCGTGATGTAGGAGGCGTGCGGGGAGCAGAGCCAGAGGGCGAGTTGGGCCACCTCGTCGGGCTCGATGAGCCGCTTGACCGCGGTGCGGTCGAGCATGATCTGCTCCACCACCTCGTCCTCCCGGATGCCGTGCGCCAGGGCCTGGGCGGCGATCTGCTTCTCCACCAGGGCGGTGCGCACGTAGGCGGGGTTGATGCAGTTGCTGGTGACGCCGTACGGGGCACCCTCCAGGGCGACGGTCTTGCTCAGCCCCTCCAGGCCGTGTTTGGCGGTGACGTACGCCGACTTGAAGGCGCTGGCCCGCAGCCCGTGCACGGACGAGATGTTGACGACCCGTCCCCAGTCCTGCCCGTACATGTGCGGCAGGGTGCGGCGCAGGATGCGGAACGGGGCCTCCACCATCACCCGCTGGATCAGCGCGAAGCGGTCCGGCGGGAACTCGTGCACCGGCGCGACGTGCTGGAGGCCCGCGTTGTTGACGACGATGTCGGCGTCGTCGGGCAGTGCGTCCACCGCAGCCGGGTCGGAGAGGTCCGCGACGATCGCCTCGCCGCCGATCCGGGCGGCGAGTTCGTCGGCCGCCCCGGCCGCGAGGTCGACGACGTAGACCCGGGCGCCGGCGGCGGCGAAGGTCTCGGCGCAGGCCCGGCCGATCCCGGAGGCGGCGCCGGTGACCAGGGCCGTACGGCCGGCCAGCGAGCGGGGTGAAGTGGTGTCCATGGCCGAGAACGGTAGGAACCGGCGGCGCTCGCTCCCATGTGTCGGGTAGCCACAGGTCAGTGCCGTGTCATGGTGACCGCCGCCATGCGGGTAGTCGGGTCGAGGAGGCACGCACGGCCAAACACCCGCCGCAGCACCTTCCCTACAACGGGCGCCATTGCGTCACCCGTTCGGAGGATTGCCCGCCCAGATCCACCCATAGCGGCGAAATGCTCGCTACATTCACGCCGATTCCCGACAGGGGGCGCCGCTCCATGCACCGGGGGGACTGGTGAGGCGCTCGAGAGGTGTGACTGATATGCCCCAACGGCCTGCAACCGACAGCCCGGCGTACGGACCGCTCGACCCGCTCGACCCGCACCTCGATCCGCGCCTCGATCCGATCGAGGGGCCGGCCGGGGCGACACCCGGCGGGCTCCGGCAGGCGTCCGAGCCGGCGGCCGCAGCCGGTCCGTCCGAACCGACAGGCCCCGGCGCGGCAGGTCCGTCCCTGGACAAGACGCAGAACCCCCGGCTCGCCGCGCTGATCGAGGAGGCCGGCTTCTCGCACGCCGGGCTGGCCCGTCGGGTCGACCAACTCGGCCTGGAGCACGGCCTCGACCTCCGCTACGACAAGACCTCGGTGACCCGCTGGCTGCGCGGCCAGCAGCCCCGGGGCGCCACCCCCGCGCTGATCGCCGAGGTCTTCACCCGTCGGCTCGGGCGGCGGCTGACCGCGCTCGACATCGGTCTGGAGGCGTGCGCCCCGGTCTACGCGGGCCTGGAGTTCGCCGAGAGCCCGCAGGAGGCCGTGGACATCGTCGCCAGCATGTGGCACAAGGACACCGGCCAGCAGTCCGAGCTGCGCCGGATCGCCTTCACCCCGGCCGGCCTGGTGGTGCCCAGCCGGGACTGGCTGATCGGCCGCACCGACGAGCGGGTGGCCAGGGACGGGTCCGTCCCCGGTCTGCCGGGTCTGCCGGGGATGCCTGACGCCTCGTCAGGCCGTCCGCAGCCACCGGGGGTACGCTCCGGCCTGCCCGCCGCGCGGAGCGCCGTACGGGCCCCTCAGGCGGCGGGGCTGGGCCGGGTGCCGACCCAGAGCCGGGGTGCGGCGCCACAGTCCGCCCTGGAGGCCGCCGAGGCCCGTGAGCAGCGGCCCCCGCTCAGGGTCGGCCGGGGCGACATCGCCGCCATCCGGGCCGTCGGTGACCTGTTCCGCGCGCTGGACCACGCGTACGGCGGCGGCCATGCCCGCCAGGCGCTGGTCAGGTACCTGGAGAGCGAGGCCGAGCCGATGCTGCGCGGCCGGTACGGCGAGCAGATCGGCCGCGCCCTGTTCGGCGCGGTGGCGGATCTGACCCGGCTGGCGGGCTGGACCTCCTTCGACATCGCCGCACACGGCCTGGCCCAGCGGTACTTCGTCCAGGCGCTGCGGCTCTCCCAGGCGGCGGGGGACCGGGTGCTCGGCGGCTACGTGCTCACCACGATGAGCCAGCAGGCCGTCCACCTCGGCCACGGCCGGGAGGCGATCCAGCTGGCCAGGGTCGCCCAGCAGGGCGTCGGTACGGCCGCCGCGCCGACCGTGCAGGCCCTGATGCACGCCGCCGAGGCCCGTGGCCACGCGCTGCTCGGCGACGTACGCTCCTGCACCACCGCCCTGGTCCGCTGCGAGCGGGCCCTCGGCATCGCCCGCCCCAACGACGAACTGCCCTCCTGGGCCCGGTACTTCGACGAGGCGCAGCTCGCCGACGAGTTCGCGCACTGCTACCGCGACCTCCAGCAGTGGCGTCCGGCCGCCCAGCACGCCGAGAAGTCGCTGCGACTACGGGCCCCGGCCTACGCCCGCAGCCGCATCCTCTGCCGGCTGGTGCTGGCCGGCTCCCGCCTCGGCCTCGGCGAGATCGACGACGCCTGCACCCTGGCCACCGAGGCCCTGCGGGCGGCCGGAGAGATGCGCTCGGCCCGTACGGTCGAGTACCTGCGGGACTTCCACCGCCGCCTGACCCCCTACCGGGCCAACCAGTCGGCCCGCGCCTTCGACGAGGCGGCCCGGCAGTCGGGGGTGATCTGAGCCGACGTCACCCGACGGTCCGTCACCAGCTCTCCGCCCGCTCCCGGCGGCTGCCGTCCGGCGTGGGCGGGGGCGGCGGCGGTGGCTTCGCCGTGCCACCGCGCACGCGCTGGCCGAGCAGCGGCAGGATCAGGACGGAGAGCATGCCCGCGCCGACCAGGGCGGCAGCGGTGGAGGAGGGCAGTCGCCCGGCCTCCACCTCGATCGTGGTGATGACCACCACCAGCGGGAGCGCGGTGGAGCCGTACAGGCCGAGTGCGATCCGGTCCCGGCCGGGGAGCTCGGGCGGCGCCAGCAGGGTGGCCGGGACGCCCCGCAGGAGGACGAACGACAGCAGGAAGAGCGGGACCAGCAGCAGGGTGCCCGGGTCGGAGAGGAGCGCGTCGAGGTCGAAGTTCATCCCGCTGACCACGAAGAAGATCGGCACCAGGAACCCGAACCCGATGGCCTCCAACTTGGCCTCGATCACCTCCTCCTCCGCCTCGGGCACCTCGTTGAGCAGCAGGCGGGAGACGATGCCGGCCGTGAAGGCGCCGAGCAGCATGTCCAGACTGAGCGAGATGGCGGCTCCGACCATCACCGCGAGCACCAGGACGACGGTGCGGACGGCGAACTGGCCCGAGGTGCGCAGCGTCCGCCGGATCACCCGGGTCACCCACGCCGGGCGCGGGCGGCGGGCGTAACCGACGGCGACGGCGGTGATCAGGGCAAAGGCACCGAGGATGACGGCGGACTTGAGCGGACGGTTGCCGCTCAGCAGCAGGGCGATCGCGATGATCGGGCCGAACTCGCCGACCGCACCGGTGGCCATCGCCATCGAGCCGAAAGGCGTGGGCAGATCGCCGGAGTCCCGCAGGATCGGCAGGATCGTGCCGAGCGCGGTGGTGGTCAGGGCCAGGCCCACGAAGGCACCGTTCAGCGGATCGCGGTTGAACAGGGCACCGACCCCGAGGGCGATCACCAGCGTGATCGACCAGGCGGTGACGGCCCGTCCGAGCGGGCCGCCACGGAGCCGGGCGAAGTCGATCTCGTAGCCCGCGAGGAACATCAGCAACGCCAGGCCGAACTGCGACAGCGACTCCACCAGGTCACCGACCTGAGCCAGGTCCAGCACGTCCGGTCCGATCAGCACCCCGACCACGATCTCGAACACCACGGTCGGCACGGCCAGCCACCGGTACACCCGGTCCGAGAGCAGCGGCGCGGCCACTGCACAGGCGGGGATCAGCACGAGCGCGAGCGCGTCCGCCTCGTCGGCCTTCATCGGTGAAATGTCCGACTATGCGTCATCTCGACATCCTGACACGGCCGCCGCCGCTGCACGGCTCCGCCGCGTCGGGGCAGACGCTTCGCCGCCTACGGCCCAGGGGCTCGGGGCTCTGCTGACGTGCGGCTCCGCCGCGTGGGCGATGCCCACCTCTGCGAGGCGATCCATGCGCACATGGCCAGGCACGTTCGCCTTCTGCCTCGCCACCACACAACCCGAGCCCCCGCCGGAGGCGCTACGCCGCTTCGGCAGCCACCCCCACTCCCGGAACGCGCAGGTCCCGCAGCACCGCCTGGGCAGCCCGCCGCCCCGACACCAGTGCGCCCTGGACGGTGCTGGTGTCCCGGTGGTCGCCGCAGACGTACAGGCCGGCCAGCAGCCGGACCGGGCGGCGGAAGTTGTGCGGCGGCGGCATCGCCGGCACCGCGTCCGGCACGTGCCGGACCGTCAGGAACTCCCAGTGGGCCGCGGCGGAGCCGTACAGGTGCACCAGGCGGCGGCGCAGCAGCGGCTCGTACCCCGCCGGGCCGCCCTGGTCGAAGCGGCGGCGGCCCAGCACGGTGGTGGCGACCAGCGCCCGTCCCGGTGGGGCGTACGAGGGGTGCAGGTCGCTGAGCACCAGCGAGTGCGAGAGCGCCGGGCGACCCTGCGGCCGGTCGGCGTCGAGCAGCAGCAGCGGCTCGTCCAGCGGTGAGCGGTCGGCGGCGTGAAAGTACGTGGTGACGGGGTGGAAGTCCGGCACCCGCAGCCCGGGGAGCAGCAGCGCGGCCGCCTGCGCGTCGGTGGCCAGGACGACGGCGCGGGCGGCGATCCGGCCGTGTGCGGCGGTCTGCACGCCGTCGGCGGCCACCGAGGTGACGCGGACCCCGAGCCGGAGCGTTCCGGCGGGTAGGACCTCGGCCAACTGCTCGGGTACGGCGGCCAGTCCGGCCGCCGGGAGACAGAGCCGGCCACGGGCGTACGAGCGCAGCACCAGATCGGAGACCCGGCTGCTGGTGCCGAGCGCCGGGTCGCTGAGCAGGGCGCCGAGCAGCGGGCGGAGCAGGCCGTCCACGGTGCGCGAGGGCAGTCCGCGGTCGGTCAGCGCCCGGGCGGTGGTGGTCTCGGGCCGGGCCAGCAGCCGGGGCGCCGGGGTGGCGGCGAGCCTGCCGAAGGCCGAGGCCAGCCGGGCCCGGTCCAGCGGACTGCCCAGCGGGCCCCGGCCGGTGACCTGCCGGGCCGGGGTCTGTTGCGGCCCTCCGAACCGGTAGCGGCGCCCGGCGCTGTGCACCAGGACGCCGGGGGCGAGCGGGCTGAGCTCCAGCCGCTCCAGGTCGAGCGCTCGGCCGAGCTCGGGGAAGTCGGTGTTCAGCAACTGGCCGCCGTGGTCCAGCCGGAAGCCGTCCAGCTCCCGCCCGGCCGCCCGGCCGCCGATCCGGTCCGTGGCCTCCAGGACCTGGACGGTGAGGCCACGGCCGGTCAGTGCGCGGGCGGTGGCCAGCCCGGCGAGTCCGGCGCCGACCACCACGACATCCGGGTCGGACTGGTGGCGGGTACGACGGGTGAAGTCATGTGCGGGCACGAGTGTGCTCCCCTCCCTGGTCCCGGGGCTGCGGCCGGGCAGGCCGCAGGGTGCCGGGACACGGTCCGAGCATGTGATGCCCCGTCAATCCGCGGATCAGGCCGGGAGTCGGGTTCGAATCGGGAGGAGTGGGGACAGGGGGCGGGGCACGGTCACGGACTGTGCGCCGGATGAGCGCGTTCGACGGCTCTTCGGGCGCGTACGGTCACCGCATGCGTGCGGTGCGCCGTGAACCTGCTGCCGTGCGCCCCCCTGAGCCGCCCCAGGCGCCGCGCCTGCACCCGGGCAACCCGCCACCTCGGGCACCGGGCCCCGCGCCCGGTCAGACCGCCGCCCGTACCGCCGCTTCGGCGGTCGGGTGCTCGAACCGGAAGCCGGCCGCCAACAGCCGCGCCGGAACCACCCGGTGACTGCCCACCACCTCCACCGCCATCTCGCCGAGCGCCGCCTTGAGCGCGAACTCCGGCACCGCGAAGGGCGTCGGCCGGCCGAGGGCGCGCCCGAGCAGCTCGGTCAGCTCCCCGTTGGTCACCGGCGCGGGGCCCGTCAGGTTGAACGGTCCGGACAGGTCGGGGGTGTCGATCAGATAGCGCAGCGCGGCCACCTCGTCGGCCAGCGAGATCACGCTCCAGTACTGCGTGCCGTCGCCCAGCCGCCCGCCGAGGCCCAGCCGGAACAGCGGGAACAGCCGCCCGCCCGCGCCGCCCTTCGCCGAGAGCACCAGTCCGGTCCGGGCGTGCGCCACCCGGACGCCAGCCTGCTCCGCCGGGCGGGTGGCCGCCTCCCACTCCACGCAGACCCGGGCCAGGAAGTCGTGACCGGGCGGCGCATCCTCGTCGATCACCTGGTCCCCGGTCTGGCCGTAGAAGCCCACCGCCGAACCGCTGACCAGCACCCTGGGCGGTTCCTTCAGCTCGGCCAGCGCGCCGACCAGCGTCTCGGTGCCGAGCACCCGGCTGTCCCGGATCTCCTGCCGGTACGCCTCGGTCCAGCGCCGGTCGCCGACCCCGGCACCCGCCAGGTGCACCACCGCCTCGACGCCCTTGAGGCCCGCCCGGTCGATCTGCAGCCGCTGCGGGTTCCACCCCACCCCGACGGTGCCGTCCGGCTGCACCCCGGTCCTGGACCGTTGCCGCACCAACCGCACCACCTCGTGCCCGTCCGCCAACAGCGAGCGGACGAGCGCCGAACCGATCAGACCCGTGGACCCAGTCACCGCGATACGCATGACCCCATCCTGGCAGCCGACCCGCCCGTTCCCCGCTCGGGCCCGCCGAAACGGCCTGCCGAAAAGGGCGGGTCCGATCTTCGGCCGGCCGCCTACGATGACCACCATGGGAGCTAACGGCACAGCTGACCTGACGATACGTACGGCCCGGCAGGAGGACGAGCCCGAGCTCGCCCGCCTCGACCGGGCCTCCTGGTCCTGGCTCAGCGACGTTGTCCCCCAGCCCGCCCCGGACGCCGAACTCTTCGACGAACGACGCCCGCCCGAGCACTTCCTGGTGGCGGAGTCCTCGGGCCGGATCCTCGGGTACGTCCACCAGGGCCCCGCCACACCGCTGGACAGCAACCGGCACATCCGCCAGATCCAGGGCTTCGTGGTCGACCCCGAGGCCCGCGGTCAAGGCATCGGCCGCGCCCTGATCGAAGCCGCCTGCGACCACTCCCGCGCCGACGGCATCCGCCGGATGACCCTCCGGGTGCTAGCCCACAACGCCCCCGCCCGCCGCCTCTACGAACGCTGCGGCTTCGAGGTGACCGGCATCCTGCCGGAGGAGTTCTGGCTGGACGGCGCCTACGTGGACGACGTCTGGATGGGTCGCCCGCTCTGACGGAACCCGTCCGGCCCCCACCGGGCACCCTCGGTGGCCTGCACCAAAGTGCGTCGGCCCGCGATCGAGGCCGCGAGCTGACGGATCGTCAAGTACCAAGCAGCTGACGGGAAGAACGCGTGACCGGTACGGTACCGCCGTGACCTACTCGACGCCGCCCGGCTGGTACCCCGTGCTCGACCCGGGGCCGGACGGAGCTGCCCAGGAGCGTTGGTGGGACGGTGCGGCCTGGACCGCCGACGTCCGCCCGGTCCCGGCCGGGCCGGGCGTCACCTCGAAGCGCGGGGCCAGGGTCGGGCTGGTGATCGCCCTGGTGCTGGTCGTGCTGGCCGCAGGAGCGGGCGTGACGGTCTGGGCAACGCGGGGCGACGATCAGGCTTCTCCGCCGACGCTCGCGAAGAGCAGTCTCACTGCCGGCCCGAGCCCGTCGCCGAGCGCCAGCCCTACGCCGACGCCCAGCCCGACCCAGGCTCCGACCCCCACGCCCAGCCCAGCGCCGCCCAGCCTTCCCTCGCTGCCGTCGACCCGCTCGGTGCAGGAGCTGTCGCGCGGCTGGGAGGTGCCCGTCCCGTCCGGCTGGCGGATCGACGACCACGGCGACAAGGTGACCCTGCAGTTCTCCACCACGCCGTACTCCTGCGACATCGGCAGCGGCAGCTGCGTCCGGGCCAACTTCGCGGTGGTGGCCGAGCGCGCCGACGGCGCCTCCGCCCAGGCGGTGGCCCGGGCGGAGATGGCCACCCACGCGCCGACCCTGTACGGGGACCTCACCTCGACCCGCACCGTGGTCTCGGCCCCGGTGACGGTGGCGGGTGTGACCGGCTACGCCGAGCGGTGGCGGGTGGAGCCGGTGAAGGGCGTCCCCGGCTACGTCCTGGTGGTGGCGGTCCGGGCGGCCGGCGGCGGCTTCACCGTGCTGGTCGGTTCGACGGACGAACACCCGGACGCCCCCAAGCCCGAACTGCTCGACCAACTGGTCGCCGCCATCCGCCCCCTGCCCGGCAGCACCGGGGGAACCACCGGCACGTCCGTCTAGGGCGCCCGGCAGGATCGCCGGACAGCCCTGGGACGTACCGTCAGCCCGCCGCCTTGGCCCGGTGGACGAACTCCGTGATCAGCGCCGGGTCCTTGACCCCGCGCTGCACCTCGACCCCGCTGGAGACGTCCACGCCCCACGGCCGGGCGGCCGCGATCGCCTCGGCCACGTTGGCCGGGCCGAGCCCGCCCGCCAGCAGCCACGAGCCGCCCGGCGGATTGGCGCCCAGCTCGGACCAGTCCCACGGCTCGCCCGAACCGGGCACCGGCGAGTCCAGGATCAGCAGGTCCTCGCCGAAGTCACCGCAGACCGCACCCGCCCCGACGGCCGCCGAGGTGGCCCGGACCAGCCGCAGCCCCAGGTCCCGCAGCTCGGCGAAGGCCGCGGGCGGATGGTCACCGTGCAGCTGGACGGCGCCCACCCCGGCCGCCGTCGCGGCCCGCCGGACCTCGTCCGACGGCTCCCGGCCGAACACCGCCACCGTCAGCACCCCGGTCGGCACCTGCTCGGCCAGCCGACGGGCGGCCGCAGGGTCGATCCGGCGGGGGCTCTCGGTGAGCACGAAGCCGATCGCGTCGGCACCGGCCGCGACGGCGGCCGCGACGTCCTGCGCGGTGCTCAGACCGCAGATCTTCACGAACACTGTCCCGATGTCTCCTGCTCAGGCGGCAACCGGCCGGGGCCGCGTCCGGGCCCCGACCCGAGTACGGTACGCGCCCGACCCCACCTCCGGCACCACCCCCGCCTGAGCCGCCGTCAGCGCTCGTACAGCTCCCAGAGCCGGGGGAACCGTTTCGCCATCTCCTCGGCGTCCTCGAAGTCGAAGCTGTCGCCCTCCGGACGCCGGGGCTGCGCGGTGCCGAGGTCCGGCAGCGGCAGGCCGGTCAGCTGCTCGTGCGCCTCGTCGGCGGCGTAGCCGAGGTCCTCGGCATCGCCGTCCTCCTCCTCGTCGAAGTCCGGCACCAGCTCCGCCAGGGCGTCCGGGTCGTGCAGCGCGCCCTCGAAGACCTCCCGGCCCTGGCTGATCAGCCAGCACCGGAAGAAGTCGAAGGTGTCCTCCGAGGCGCCGTCCAGCATCAGGTGGGCCGCGCCCCAGAGGTCGTACCGGTAGGCCCGCTGGAACCGCGCCTCGAACAGCCGGGCGAAGTCCACCACGTCATCCGGCGTCAGCTGGGCCAGCCGTTCGACCAGTGCCTCGGCCTGGTCGTCCGGATCGCCCTCGGCCGCGTCCCGGCTCTCGTCGATCAGTTGCCAGAAGTCCGTCTCGTACATCACCGCTCCAGCATCGCCGCTCGGCCGGTCTCCCGCACGCGAGGCGGCCCGCGAAACGCGGAAACCCCGCGCCGTCCGGGTGGACGACGCGGGGTTCCGACGGGAACTGACGGCCTTACAGACCGAGCTCGACCTCGAACTCGGCGGCTTCCAGGATCTCCTTGACGGCGACCAGGTAGCGGGCGGCGTCCGCGCCGTCCACCAGGCGGTGGTCGTAGGAGAGCGACAGGTACGTCATGTCCCGGATGCCGATGGCGGTGCCGCCGTCGGACTCGATGACGACCGGACGCTTGACGGTGGCGCCGATGCCCAGGATGGCGGCCTGGTTCGGCGGCACGACCACTGTGTCGAACAGCGCACCGCGCGAGCCGGTGTTGCTGATGGTGAAGGTGGCGCCGGACAGCTCGTCCGGGCTGATCTTGTTGCCGCGGACCTTGCCGGCCAGCTCGGCGGTCTTCTTCGAGATACCGGCGAGGTTGAGGTCGCCCGCACCCTTGATGACCGGGGTCATCAGACCCTTCTCCGAGTCCACCGCGATACCGATGTTCTCGGAGTCGAAGTAGGTGATGGTGCCTTCGCCCTCGTTGATCCGGGCGTTGATGACCGGGTTCGTCTTGAGCGCCTGGGCGGCGGCCTTGACGAAGAACGGCATCGGGGACAGCTTCACGCCCTCGCGGGCCAGGAAGGCGTCCTTGGCCTTGCCGCGCATGGACATCACCTTGGTGACGTCCACCTCGACCACGGTGGTGAGCTGGGCCTGCTCGTGCAGGGCCTTCATCATGTTGTCGCCGATGACCTTGCGCATGCGGGTCATCTTGACCGTCTGACCGCGCAGCGGGGACGGCGCGGCGGCAGCGGCCTTCGGCGCGGCGGCCGGAGCGGCCACCGGAGCCGGGACGGCCTTCGCGGCCTCGGCGGCGGCGATCACGTCCTGCTTGCGGATGCGCCCGCCGACACCGGAGCCGGTGACGGAGGAGAGCGCGACACCCTGCTCGGCCGCGAGCTTGCGGACCAGCGGGGTGACGTAGGCATCCGAACCGTCGGCAGCCGGGGCGACCGGGGCAGCGGCGACCGGGGCCGGCGCGGCCACGGGCGCCGGAGCGGGCGCCGGGGCAGCGGCCACGGGGGCCGGAGCAGCCACCGGAGCGGGCGCCGGGGTCGGGGCCGGAGCGGCGACCGGGGCCGGAGCGGGGACCGGAGCCTCGGCGACCGGCGCGGGGGCCGGGGCGGCCGGAGCAGCGGCGGCGGCCGGAGCCGCACCCGCCGCGCCGATCAGCGCGAGCTGGGCGCCGACCATGGCGGTCTCGTCCTCGCCGACCAGGATCTTCACCAGCACACCGGCGACCGGCGACGGGATCTCGGTGTCGACCTTGTCCGTGGAGACCTCGAGCAGCGGCTCGTCGACCTCGACGGTCTCGCCCTCGGCCTTGAGCCAGCGGGTGATGGTGCCCTCGGCGACCGACTCGCCCAGGGCGGGGAGCAGCACCGGGGTGGCGTCGGCGGCGGGGGCGGCAGCGGCCGGAGCGGCGGCCGGGGCCTCCGCGGCGGGAGCGGCGGCGGGCGCCTCGGCGACCGGGGCCGGGGCGGCCGGAGCGGCCTCCGCGACCGGGGCCGCGGCGGCGGCCGGCGCACCGGAGCCGTCGTCGATGATGGCCAGCTCGGCGCCGACCGCGACCGTCTCGTCCTCGCCGACCTTGATGGAGGCCAGGATGCCCGAGGCGGGAGCCGGGATCTCGGTGTCTACCTTGTCGGTCGAGACCTCGAGCAGCGGCTCGTCGACCTCGACCCGGTCACCCTCGGCCTTCAGCCAGCGGGTGACGGTGCCTTCGGAAACGCTCTCGCCCAGCGCGGGCAGTGTTACTGAGACCGCCATGGTTTCAGCGACTCCTATCAAGTCTTGCGTACAGGAATGGGTGAACTGCCGGGGTTGAGCGCGGATCAGTCGTGCGCGTGCAGCGCCTTGCCGGCCAGCGCCAGGTGCGCCTCGCCGAGCGCCTCGGACTGCGACGGGTGCGCGTGGATGAGCTGCGCGACCTCGGAGGGCAGCGCCTCCCAGTTGTAGATCAGCTGGGCTTCGCCGACCTGCTCACCCATGCGGGCGCCGACCATGTGGACACCCACCACGGCGCCGTCCTTGACCTGGACGAGCTTGATCTCGCCGGCGGTCTTGAGGATCTTGCTCTTGCCGTTGCCGGCCAGGCTGTACTTGAGCGTGACGACCTTGTCCTTGCCGTACAGCTCGACGGCCTTGGCCTCGGTGATGCCGACGGAGGCAACCTCCGGGTTGCAGTAGGTCACCCGCGGCACACCGTCGTAGTCGATCGGCACGGCCTTGAGGCCGGCCAGCCGCTCCGCCACCAGGATGCCCTCGGCGAAGCCGACGTGGGCCAGCTGCAGGGTCGGGACCAGGTCGCCGACGGCCGAGATGGTCGGCACGTTGGTGCGCATGTACTCGTCGACCAGGACGTAGCCGCGGTCCATCGCGACCCCGGCCTCCTCGTAGCCGAGACCGGCCGAGACCGGCCCGCGGCCGATGGCGACCAGCAGCAGGTCGGCGTCGATCTGCTTGCCGTTCTCGGTGGAGACCCGCACGCCGTCCTGGGTGTACTCGACACCGGAGAAGCGGGCCTTCAGCTCGAACTTGATGCCACGCTTGCGGAAGGCGCGCTCCAGCAGCTTGGAGGAGTTCTCGTCCTCCAGCGGAGCCAGGTGCGGCAGGGCCTCGACGATGGTGACGTCGACGCCGAAGGACTTCCAGACCGAGGCGAACTCGACACCGATCACGCCGCCGCCGAGGATGACGGCCGACTTCGGGATGCGGTCGAGCTTGAGCGCGTGGTCCGAGGAGATCACGCGGTCGCCGTCGATGTTCAGGCCGGGGATCGACTTTGGCACCGAGCCGGTGGCGAGGACGATGTGACGGCCCTCGACCCGCTGGCCGTTGACGTCCACCGAGGTCTGCGAGGAGAGCCGACCCTCGCCCTGGATGAAGGTGACCTTGCGGGAGGCCACCAGGCCCTGCAGGCCCTTGTACAGGCCGGCGATCACGTCGTCCTTGTACTTGTGGACGCCGTTGATGTCGATGCCCTGGAACGTGGCCAGGACGCCGAACTCGGCGGCTTCCTTGGTCTCGTCGGCGATCTCGGCCGCGTGCAGCAGGGCCTTGGTCGGGATGCAGCCGCGGTGAAGGCAGGTGCCGCCCAGCTCACCCTTCTCGATCAGCGCAACGCTCAGACCCAGCTGCGCTGCACGGAGCGCCGCGGCGTAACCGCCGCTTCCGCCTCCGAGAATGACTACGTCGAAAACGGTGCTGGCGTCGTTCGCCACGTCACGTCCTCCATGCAAAGGGGTGCGGTTCGCCGGGCCGGTCGCGGTCCGGTGGGGCAGGGCACCCTCGTAAGGCGCCCAGTCGTCCGGGAGTACATCCTCGCACTTGTTCGCGGCGGCTGGTGTCCGGGGCCGCCCCGGACAACTCGGCCGATTGCCGGGAGGGCGGTCGGATGTCCCGTACGTCAGGGTATATCCGCAGCTCACAGCCGTGTGACCAGTTGGGAGAGGGCGGCTCCGGCGGCTCCGCCGAGCGAGCTGTTCCACCGTACGGAACAAAGTTTCGCCCGCGGCGAACACGCGTTGTCAGAAACGGTCGGATCCACTACCGGCGGGTAACCGCAAAAAAGCGGGGCCCGGCACCGAGTGGTGCCGGGCCCCGCCTGAGCTCAGGAGGCTCAGACCGCGCCGTTGGCGGCGGTCTCCTCGGCGAACCGGACCAGCGTGCGGATCGCACTGCCGGTGCCGCCGCGGGGGGTGTAGCCGTGCGGAGCGCCCTCGTGGAAGGCCGGGCCCGCGATGTCCAGGTGCGCCCAGTCGATGCCCTCGGCGACGAACTCCTTCAGGAAAAGACCGGCCACCAGGCCGCCACCCATCCGCTCACCCATGTTGGCGAGGTCGGCGATGGTGGTCTCGGTCATGCCCTTGCGGAGCTCGACCGGCAGCGGCATCGGCCAGGACTGCTCGCCGGCCGCCTCGGCGGTGGCGTGCAGGCGGTCGCGCAGCTCGTCGGAGTTGGCCATCACGCCGAAGATCCGGTTGCCCAGGGCCAGCACCATCGCACCGGTCAGGGTGGCGACGTCCACGATCACGTCGGGCTGCTCCTCGCCGGCCCGGACGATCGCGTCGGCCAGCACCAGGCGGCCCTCGGCGTCGGTGTTCAGCACCTCGACGGTCTTGCCGCCGTACATCCGCAGCACGTCGCCGGGGCGGGTGGCGGTGCCGGACGGCATGTTCTCGGCGAGCGCGAGCCAGGCGGTGACGTTGACCTGGAGGCCGAGGCGCTTGGCCGCGACCACGGTGGCGAACACGGCGGCGGCGCCGGCCATGTCGCACTTCATGGTCTCGTTGTGCCCGGCCGGCTTCAGCGAGATGCCGCCCGAGTCGTAGGTGATGCCCTTGCCGACGAAGGCAAGGGTGGCCTTGGCCTTCGGGTGGGTGTACGCCACCTTCACCAGTCGGGGCGGGTTGGCCGAGCCGGTGCCGACGCCGAGCAGGCCACCGAAGCCGCCCTTGGTCAGCGCCTTCTCGTCCAGCACCTCGAACTTGAGGCCGTGTTCCTTGGCGGCCTCCTGCGCGATCGCGGCGAAGGACTTCGGGTTGAGGTCGTTCGGCGCCGCGTTGACCAGGTCGCGGGCGCGGTTGATCTCCTCGCCGACGGCGGTGGCGCGCTCGACCGCGGCCTTGGCGTTCTTGCTGCCCTTGCGGTCGGCGAGCACGATCAGCTCGCCGACCGGGGCCTTGCCGTCGCCGTTGCGGTAGGTGCTGTAGGAGTACGAGCCGAGCAGCGCGCCGAGCGCGACGGCCTCGATCTCCTCGGCGGAGGCGGCCGGCAGCGCCAGTGCGGCCTTCTTGGCACCCGCGAGGGTGCGGGCGGCGACGCCGGCCGCCTTGCGGAGGGTCTCCAGCGAGTGGCCCTGCTCGGCCTCGCCGAGGCCGACCGCCAGCACGAGGGGAGCCTTGACGCCTGCGGGAGCGGGAAGCTTGACCGCCTCGCCCTCGGCACCCGTCGCGCCCAGGGTGGCGAGCAGCTCGGCCAGCTTGCCGTCGAACGCCTCGGCCACGGCCTCCGCGCCGGACGCGAGCAGCAGGCCCTTCGGGCCCTTGGCCACGCCGATCACCAGGGCGTCCGCGCGCAGCGAGGCGGCGGAGGAGGTGCTCACAGACAGTGCAGTCACAAAACGATCCTGTTCTTTAGCGGTCCAAGCCTGGTGCGGCGCCGGTGCCGCACCGGCAACGACCCCGGGTGTGCTCCGCTGGAACAGGGCGCAGGGGTCACGGTGCTCACCGCATGGTAGTCCGCATGCTGGGATGCTGCGGCCCCGACCGCCCCTTTGATCCGGTAACGGTGCGTGAGCGGGAGACAACAGCCTTTCCTGGCAGGGGAGTTGACAGTTTGTCCGGATCGCGTCAACAGAGTGCGAGGGCGACCAGGGCCCCGGTGGCAGCCGTCTCCGCCGTCGCGCCGAGGACGTCTCCGGTGATGCCGCCGAACCGCCGGACGCAGCGGCGCAGCAGGAGCTGACCGCAGCCCAGACCCACGGCCAGCGCCAGCGGGTGCCACGGCGAGATCCAGCCGAGCGCGAACGCCACCGCTGCCGACACCCCCAGCGCGGCGGGCCAGGGCACGGTACCTGCGACCATCGCGCCGAGGCCGCCCGGCCGGGCCGCCGGTACGGAGCGCAGGCAGCCCCAGGTCAGCGCCGACCGGGCGGCCAGCGCGGCGGTCAGCACGGCGGCGGCGCCGCGCCAGAGCGAGACCTCGAACTGACCGGCCAGCGCGGCGATCTGAGCCAACAGCACCAGCAGCAGCGTCAGCACGCCGAACGGGCCGATGTCCGACTGCTTCATGATCCGCAGCGCGTCCTCGGCGGACTTCCCGCTGCCTAGCCCGTCCGCCACGTCCGCCAGGCCGTCCAGGTGCAGTCCGCGGGTCAGCCCGGCCAGGACGGCCACCGCCGCCACCGCGCCGAGCAGCGGTCCGCCGCGCCAGGCGAGCAGGGCACCCGCCCCGGCTGCGAGGGCCCCGAGCACCAGCCCGACCACCGGCGCGGCCACCATCGCCCGCCCCCCGGTCTCCCGGTCCCAGCGGTCCACCCGGACCCGCAGCACCGACAGGGTGCCGAAGGCGAACCGCAGGCCGTCGGGCAACTCAGCCCCGGTTGAGCAGTTCGGCGGCGGTCGGCAGCCGGGGCGGCTCGACCGGGCCGCGCTCGGCCACGGTCATGGCCGGTACGTCCGAGGGCTCGGCCAGGGTGTCGGCAGCGGCCTGCAGCAGCGGCAGCGCGAGCAGGGCGCCGACGCCCTCGCCCATCGAGATCCCGAGGCCCTGAAGGGGCGTCAGGGTCAGCCGGTCGTAAGCCTTCGCCTGGGCGGGCTCGCCGGTGGACTGTCCGGCCCGCCACCACTCGGGGGCCCGGAACGCGATCCGCTGGGCGACCAGCGCGCAGGCGGCCGAGACCACGCCGTCCAGCACCACGGGCAGCTTGCGGGCGGCGGCCTGGAGCAGGAAGCCGGTGACGGCGGCGAAGTCCGCACCGCCGACGGCGGCGAGCAGCGCGAGCTGGTCGCCGAGCACCGGGCGGGCCCGGCGCAGCGCGTCGCGGACGGCGGCGCACTTCACCATCCAGGTACGGTCGTCGATCCCCGACCCCCGGCCGGTGACGGCCGCCGCGTCGGTCCCGCAGAGCGCGCCGACCAGGACGGCCGCCACGGTGGTCGAGCCGACCCCGAGGTCGCCGAGCACCACCAGGTCGGTCCCGGCGTCGGCCTCCTCGTCGGCGACGGCCATTCCGGCCCGGAACGCCTCGACGGCCTCGGCCTCGGTGAGCGCGTCCTCCAGGTCGATCCGGCCGGAGCCCCGGCGGACCCGGAAGCGGCTGACCTCGGCCGGGAACTCGGAGGGATCGGCGTCCAGGCCGACGTCCACCACCCGCAGCCCGGCGCCGTACCGGCGGGCCAGCACGGCCACCGGGGCGGTGCCGTCCAGCACGGCGTGCACCCGGCGGGCGGTCCCGCCGAGCGCGGGCAGCCGGGAGACGCCGGCCGAGGCGATCCCGTGGTCCGCGGCGAACAGCACCACCTTGGCGGCGGTCAGCGGCCGGACCGGCGCGCCGCCCTGTACGGAGGCGAGCCAGCTGCCCAGTTCCTCCAGCTGCCCGAGGCCGCCGCGCGGCTTGTCGAGTTGCTGCCAGCGCTCCTCGCCGGCCCGGCGAGCGCTCTCGTCGGGGCGCTCCACGAGCGAGGAGAAAGTGTCGAGATCCACGGTGGTGTCCATCGACCGGAAGGCTACACGGCGGTGGGTTTGACAGTCAGTACCTGCCCCGCGACGACCAGCAGGACCTGCTCGGAGGCGTCGGCGACCGCCATGTTCAGCCGCCCCAGGGTGTCCCGGAACCGCCGCCCGGCAGCGGTGGCCGGGACCACGCCCATCCCCACCTCGTTGCTCACCGCGACCACCTGACGGCCGGTCACCCGCCAGGCCTCCGCGAGGGCGTCGCAGCGCTGCTGGACGGCCAGCTCGGCCCCGTAGTACCAGGCGTCGTCATCCCAGGCTCCGCACTCGTCCATGACGGCGGTGAGCCAGAGCGCGAGGCAGTCGATCAGCACCGGTGCCGGGTCCGTGACGTCGGCCAGTACGGCCTCCAGCTCGCAGGTCTCGGTGGTCCGCCAGGTCCCCGGCCGCCGCTCCCGGTGCAGTTCGACCCGGCGGGCCCAGTCCTGGTCGTCGTCCCGGCTGCCGCTGGTGGCCACGTACAGGACGTCCGGGTAGGGGGCGAGCAGCTGCTCGGCCCGGGTGGACTTGCCCGAGCGGGCGCCGCCGAGGATCAGGGTGCGGGGGAGTGCCATGCCGTCCATCCTGCCGGACGAGGTATGGGGAGGTCCCGGGCGGGCACGCTAACCTGCGCAGCAGAATCGAGAAGCGAGGAGCCGGGCATGGTCTGGACGTGGCGGTACGAGAAGGCGGACGGCACCCTCGTCCAGCAGCCCGGCGAGCAGGAGGAGTTCCCCGGGCAGGGGGACGCCGAGTCCTGGATCGGCGAGGAGTGGAAGGACCTGCTCTCGAAGGGCATCGAGCAGGTCGTCCTGCTGGACGACGGCAAGGTGATCTACACCATGAGCCTTCAGGAAGCCTGAGGGGCCGTCACTTCGCGCCGACGAGGTGCAGCAGGGCCGCGACCTGACGGTACGGATCCTGCTGCCCGGCACGCTCCTCGGCGTCCAGCAGCTGGGCCAGCTGGCGGCCGTCCACCGGGGCCTGGTGGTCCGGGGTGGTGTCCGTGAAGACCCGGACGCCGTACCAGCACCGGAGCGGGACGGCGATCTCGGTCAGCGTGGTGCTCAGGTCGGCCAGCCGGTCGGCGCGGGCGGTCAGGCCGAGCCGGTTGGTGTAGCGGGTGGTCTCGAAGGCGTCCAGGGCGGTGCGCCAGTCGCCGGTCAGCCCGGGGCGCAGGGCCAGGGCGTCGGCGTTGCGGACCACCAGCGACAGTATTCCGCCGGGGGCCAGCAGCCGGGCCAGCGAGGCGAGCATCGGGTCCGGGTCGGAGAGGTACATCAGGATGCCGTGGCAGAGCACCACGTCGAAGCTGCGCGGGCCGAACCAGCGCCCGACCTGGTGGCAGTCCCCGCCCAGCAGCTGGACCCGCTCGCGGACCGCCTGCGGTTCGGCGGCCAGCGCGGCCTGCGCCGCGCCGAGCGTCACCGGGTCCGGGTCGAGCCCCGTGACCAGGTGACCGGCCCGGGCCAGCCGGAGCGCCTGGGTGCCCTGGCCGCAGCCGACGTCGAGCACCCGCAGCCCGGTGAGACCGGCCAGCTGCCCGGCCAGCTGACGGGCCACCAGCTCCTGCCGGACCAGCGCGCGGAGCCCGCCCTGCCGCTCCAACCAGGTGGCCGCGGTGGGCAGTGAGCCCCGGGTGGGCAGCCGGTCGTGCAGCCCGCCGCCCTGCCCGGGCAGGCCGTGGCCCCCGGACCAGCCCTCAGCCGTCCAGGGCTGAGCCCAGGACGGCTGCTGCACGGGCTCGGCGGTCAGGGCTTCTCGCCCCGCTTGACCTGCGGCTTCGGCAGCCGCAGCCGTCGCATCTGGAGCGTGCGCATCAGGCCGTACGGCACCGCGCCCTTGGCGTTCTGGTTGGGGAAGTTGGCGGCCAGCGCCTTGCGCAGGCCGAAGCCGAGGCGCGCGAAGTCGGCGATCACCAGCACGAAGAACAGCATGAACAGCAGCGTCGAGAGCAGCTGCAGCATCGGCACCTTGAGCACGCTGAGGATCAGCACGACCACCGCGTACGGCAGGAAGAACTCGGCCAGCGACCAGCGCGAGTCCACGTAGTCACGGGCGAAGCGGCGCACCGGGCCCTTGTCACGGGCCGGCAGGTAGCGCTCGTCGCCCTCCAGAAGCGCGGTGCGCTGCTTCTCCCGCTCGGAGCGCATGCGCTCGCGGGACTGCTTGGCGGCCTCCTTGCGGTCCTTGGGGACCGTCACCCGGGTGCGGCGGTGGGCCTCGGCCTCACTGCGCTTGGGGGTGGGCCGGCCCTTGGGGGCCTGCGGGTCACGGGGCAGGTTGTCGTCCTGCTCGGCCAGCGCGGTGGCGGAGGAGGAGGCATCGTCTGAGCGGCGTCGGAACACACCACCAGCGTACGTGGTCGCTCCCGGCAAATCGGAGTGCCGTAGGACCCAAACAGATATCGATGGCCCTGGAGTGTCCCCTAGGTCCGGCGGGGTGTTCGGTGGATCATGGTCAGGGGTCGTCTCCACCCAGGGGATGAGGCCGGAGCGTTCCGGCTGTAGCAGGCTTGTTGCAGGCAGGAGCACTGCGGCGAGGACGCCGCCGCGCATAGACTCGATCCTGTCCAGTACGAGTCGGAACCGCAGGCCCGAGAAGGGGGCACCCGAGGCCCATGAGCGACGGAATCATGAAGCGTATGGGGCTGATTTTCCGCTCCAAGGCGAACAAGGCCCTGGACCGCGCGGAGGACCCCCGCGAGACGCTCGACTACTCCTACCAGAAGCAGCTCGAACTGCTGCAGAAGGTGCGCAGGGGCGTCGCCGACGTGGCCACCTCGCGCAAGCGGCTGGAGCTCCAGCTCACGCAGCTGCAGCAGCAGTCCGCCAAGTACGAGGACCAGGGCCGCAAGGCGCTCTCGCTCGGCCGGGAGGACCTCGCGCGCGAGGCTCTCACCCGCAAGGCCAACATGCAGTCGCAGATCACCGACCTGGAGACGCAGTACCAGCAGCTCCAGGCCGAGGAGGAGAAGCTCACGCTCGCCTCCCAGCGGCTGCAGGCCAAGGTGGACGCCTTCCGCACCAAGAAGGAGACCATCAAGGCCACCTACACCGCGGCCCAGGCGCAGACCCGGATCGCTGAGTCCTTCTCCGGCATCTCCGAGGAGATGGGCGATGTCGGCCTGGCGATCCAGCGGGCCGAGGACAAGACCGCCCAGATGCAGGCCAGGGCCGGGGCGATCGACGAGCTGCTGGCCTCCGGCGCGCTCGACGACGCCAGCGGTCTCGGCCGCAAGGACGACATCGAGGCCGAGCTGGAGCGGGTGGCCGGCGGCAGCGACGTCGAGCTGGAGCTCGCCCGGATGAAGGCCGAGCTGACCGGCGGTTCGCCGGCCGCGCCCCAGCAGGCGATCGAGCAGGGCAAGCAGGACACTCCTCCCACGATCAACTACAACAAGTAACCCCGACGCAGGGAGACCACCGGCATGATCATGCGGGTCATGGGCGAGGGCCAGTTCCAGGTGGCCGAGAGCCACCTCAACCGGCTCAACCAGCTGGACGACGAACTCCTCGCCGCACTCGAGTCGGGGGACGAGCAGCAGTTCCGGGCGGCGCTCGGCGATCTGCTCAGCGCGGTCAAGGAGTACGGCACACCGCTGCCGGACGACTCGCTGGAGCCGTCCGACCTGATCCTGCCGGATCCGGAGGCGACGCTGGACGAGGTCCGGGCACTGCTGCGGGACGAGGGCGACGGGCTGATCCCCGGTCTCCGGGAGTGACGACGAAGGGCGGGCCCCAGGGGGCCCGCCCTTCGTCGTGCGTGGGTTACGGCAGCGCGAGCATCCGGTCCAGCGCGGCCTTGGAGTACTTGGCGACCTCCGGGTCCACGGTGATCACGTTCGGCACCCGGCCCTCGACCAGCGACTCCAGTGCCCAGACCAGGTGCGGCAGGTCGATCCGGTTCATGGTCGAGCAGAAGCAGACCGCCCGGTCCAGGAAGACGATCTCCTTGTCCGGGTGTGCCTTGGCCAGCCGGCGGACCAGGTTGAGCTCGGTGCCGATGGCCCACTTGGAGCCGGGCTCGGCCGCGTCCAGCGCCTTGATGATGTACTCGGTCGAACCGACCAGGTCGGCCGCGTCGACCACCTCGTACTTGCACTCGGGGTGCACCAGCACGTTCACGCCGGGGATCCGGGCCCGGACGTCGTTCACCGAGTCCAGGGTGAACCGGCCGTGCACCGAGCAGTGGCCGCGCCAGAGGATCATCTTGGCGTTCCGCAGCTGCTCGACGGTCAGGCCGCCGTTCGGCTTGTGCGGGTTGTAGAGCACGCAGTCGTCCAGCGACAGGCCCAGGTCACGGACGGCGGTGTTCCGGCCGAGGTGCTGGTCCGGCAGGAAGAGCACCTTCTCGCCCTGCTCGTACGCCCAGGTGAGCGCGCGCTCGGCGTTGGAGGAGGTGCAGATGGTGCCGCCGTGCCGGCCGGTGAAGGCCTTGATGTCAGCGGAGGAGTTCATGTACGAGACCGGGACGGTCACGTCGGCCACGCCCGCCTCGGTGAGCACGTCCCAGCACTCGGCGACCTGCTCGGCGGTGGCCATGTCGGCCATCGAACAGCCGGCCGCCAGGTCCGGCAGGATGACCTGCTGGGTGCTGCTGGTGAGGATGTCGGCCGACTCGGCCATGAAGTGCACGCCGCAGAAGACGATGTACTCGGCCTCGGGCTTGTTGGCGGCGTCGCGGGCCAGCTTGAAGGAGTCGCCGGTCACGTCGGCGAACTCGATGACCTCGTCCCGCTGGTAGTGGTGGCCGAGGATGAAGACCCGGTCCCCCAGGGCGGCCTTGGCGGTGCGGGCGCGCTCGACCAGGTCGGGGTCGGAGGCGGGCGGCAGGTCGCCGGGGCACTCGACGCCGCGCTCGCTGTTGGGGTCGGCCTCACGGCCGAGCAGCAGCAGAGCGAGCGGCGTCGGGGTGGGGTCGACGCCGTAGGTCTCGGTGGTGGTGGTCACGGGCGGGTGCCCTCCTGTGCGGCGGAGCTCTGAGCTGGGCCATGCCTTTTCGTCTATCTGACGCTATCTATGATAACCCGTTCGCGTCACTCTGACGATGGCCAACGTGTCGATGTGACGAGAACCGCGCGCCGCTACGGTGTGTTCCCGGCGTCGTCGGGTTGGCTACCGGCCATGAAGGCAATCGCGATCAGGCAGTACGGCGGCCCCGAAGTCGTCGAGTACACCGAACTCCCCGACCCCAAGGTCGGACCCGACTCCGTCCTGGTCCGGGTGAAGGCAGCCGGGGTCAACCCGGTCGACTGGAAGGTCCGCGAAGGCGGACTGGACGGCATCCTGGACGTGCACTTCCCGCTGATCATGGGCTGGGACCTGGCCGGCGTGGTGCAGGCCGTCGGTGGCGGGGTGACCGAGTTCCGCCCCGGCGACGAGGTGATCGGCTACGTCCGCAAGGACGCCGTCGAGCACGGCACGTACGCCGAACTGGTCTCCGCCCCGGTCCGCACCCTGGCCCGGAAGCCCGCCGCCCTCGACTGGGCCCAGGCCGGCGGACTGCCGCTGGCCGGACTGACGGCGTACCAGTCGCTGGTCAAGGCGCTCGCGGTGAAGGACGGCGAGACCGTGCTGGTGCACGCCGCCGCCGGGGGCGTGGGGGTGCTCGCGGTCCAGGTCGCCCGCGCCCTCGGCGCCCGGGTGATCGGCACCGCGAGCGAGCGCAACCACGCGTTCCTGCGGTCCCTCGGCGCCGAACCGGTGACGTACGGGGACGGGCTGGCCGACCGGGTCAGGGCGCTCGCCCCCGACGGAGTGGACGCCGCACTTGACCTGGTCGGCGGCGACGCGGTCGAGGTCTCGGCCGGTCTGGTCCGGCACCCCGACCGGATCGCCTCCGTCGCCGACTACGGCGTCGTCGCCAAGGGCGGCCACTACGTCTGGGTCCGCCCCGACGCGGCGGACCTCACCGAACTCGCCCGGCTCGCCGACGCCGGCCTGCTCCACGTCCCGGTCGCCTCCACCTTCCCGCTCTCCCAGGCGGCCAGCGCCCAGGCCCTGAACGCCGAGGGCCGGACCCGAGGCAAGATCGTCCTAATGGTCGACTGACCGGCCCGCGTGCCAACGGGGTCACCGCGACGCCGGACCCAGGCGTCGCGGTGACCCGGGCGCCTCGCCGTTCCCCGCGCCCCTGAGAGTGCACGCTCAGGAAGGTGCAGAATGGTGCGGCGTTTCGTTTCTTCCAGTGGAGAGCCTCCCGATGAGCACCAACAGACCGTCAGAACCGGGCGGGGCATCCCTGGACGAGACCGACCGGCTGCTGCTGGCGCACCTGAGCCGGGACGGCCGGGCCTCGTACGCCGAGATCGGGCTGCTCGCCAACCTCTCCGCCACCGCCGTCCGGCGTCGGATCGACCGGCTCAGGGCCCGGGGCGTGGTCCGCGGCTTCACCGTCGTGCTGGACCCGGACGTGCTGGGCTGGCAGACCGAGGCGTTCGTCGAGGTGTACTGCCGGGAGCGGACCGCGCCCGAGGAGATCCTGGCCAGCCTGCGGCAGTTCCCCGAGGTGGTGGCCGCCTGGACGGTGACCGGTGACCCGGACGCCCTGGTGCACCTGCGCGCCGTCGACACCCGCCATCTGGAGGCGGTCATCGAGCGGATCCGCAAGGAGCCCGGTGTCCAGCGCAGCCGCAGCTCGGTGGTGCTGTCCCGGCTGATCGGCTGACCCGGACGGACGAATCCGCCCGCACCGCGCAGGAAAGCTGCGCCGCCCCCGTCGAACGCGCCGGAAACCTGCCCGACCGGCCGGGTTCCGACGCGCGCGGGCGCACTCCCGCTGCCTAGGCTGATCACGTCCGGCAGGCCCCGTCCGCCCCGGGCCTCCCATGACACCCACTCAGTGAGAGGGACAGCCATGTCCGCAGCCCCCGACCGCATGCACCGGCCCGACAACGAGCTGGTCGACCTGGTGTTCAACTACATGCGGGAGCGGCTGCAGTACGACCCCGTACCGCTGGACCACCCCGGTGACGGCGAGCACCTGAAGGCCCAGCTGGCCGGTCTGCTGAACCAGCACGGCAACGACGCGGCCGACGTGCTCAAGCTGTACGACCACGAGCTGTCCCGCGCGGTGATCTCCGCCGACAGCCCGCGTTACCTGTCCTTCATCCCGTGCGCGCCCACCAAGGCCGCGCTGCTCTTCGACATGGTGGTCTCCTGCGCCTCGCTGCAGGGCATCTCCTGGCTGGAGGCGGCCGGCGCGATCGCCGCCGAGAACCAGGTGCTGCGCCTGATAGCGGACCGTGCCGGTCTGCCCGGGACGGCGGGCGGCACCTTCGTCTCCGGTGGTTCGGCGGGCAACCTCTCCGCGCTGGTGGTCGCCAGGGACACCGCCCGGCGGCGGCTCGGCCCGGACGCCAAGCTGCGGATCGCGGTCTGCGAGCAGGTGCACTCCTCGGTGAAGAACACCTTCAACATCATCGGCGTGGAGGCCTTCAAGGTCCCGCCCGTCGACCGCCGCTTCACCGGTGAGGCCCTGCGCGCGGCGCTGGCCGCCGACCCGGACCCGGAGACGGTGATCGCCGCCGTCGGCACGGCGGGCACCACCAACGAGGGCATCGTGGACGACCTGGCGGGCATCGCCGAGGTCACCCGCGAGCGCGGCATGTGGTTCCACGTGGACGGCGCATACGGTGGGGCCGGGCTGTTCGCCCCGTCCGTCCGGGAGCGCTACAACGGCATCGAGCACGCCGACTCGTTCGTGGTGGACCCGCACAAGTGGCTGTTCGCGCCGTTCGACTGCGCCGCGCTGATCTACCGCAACCCGCAGCTGGCCCGGGCCGTGCACACCCAGGACGCCTCGTACCTGGACGTGCTGCACACCGAGGGCGACGAGTGGAACCCCACCGACTACGCCTACCACCTGACCCGCCGGGCCCGGGGCCTGCCGCTCTGGTTCTCGCTGGCCGTGCACGGCACCGAGGCGTACACCGACGCGATCGAGGCCGGGCTGACGCTGGCCAGGGAGACCGCCGCGCTGATCGAGCGCACCGAGCACCTGGAACTCCTGATGGAGCCCCAGCTCTCCTCGGTCTGCTTCCGCCGCACCGGCTGGACCCGGGAGGACTACTACCGCTGGTCCCAGCAGCTGCTGGCCGACCAGATCGGCTTCGTCACCCCGACCGGATGGGACGGCGAGACGGTGGCCCGGTTCGCCTTCCTGCACCCCGGCACCACGATGGAGATGGTCCAGGAGATCCTCGCCACGATGGTCTAACGGTGCCGGGGCGGGCGGTCGAAGACGCAGTCACCGCACAGGCCCGCCCCCGGCACCCGGTAGTACAGGCAGCAGCTGGTCCGGCGCCCCGCCGCCGTGAGCCCGCCCCGCAGCGGGGGCCGGTCCAGCAGCTCGGCCGCCAGGCCGCCGCCGGAACGCAGCACCCGGACGGCGCCGGCCAGCGCCGAGGCCGCGTTGCCCCGGAGCAGGCCCTCGGCGACCGGCGTCACGGTGCGGATTCCGGCCGCGAGCGGCGTCAGCTGCCCTTCCACCACGGTCCGGTGCAGCGCCGCCGCCAACGGACCGTCGGGAACCGCCGCCCCCGGCACCCAGAGCTCCAGCGAACCGCCGGGCGGCAGCCGCCAGTACGACCGGTCGAAGTCCGGCACCGCCCCGCCCAGAACGGCCGTGCCCAGCGCCACCGACCAGAGCCTGGCCGCCACCCCGAGCTGCGCCACCGATGCGGCCACCCGGGGTTCGGCCGTACCGAGCCGCTCGCCGACCTCGGCGATCCGGCGCTGCCAGAACTCCCGCCCTGACAGCTCGGCCAGTGGCAGGAAGCCGTCCGGCAGCGGGCCCTCGACGGTGGCGAAGAACGGACCGACGGCGGCGGCCCGGCGCAGCGCCCCCTCGCCGCCGCTCCCAGGAACGCCGGTCACAGGAACCCCGGATTCGGGATGTACGGGGCGGGCGGCCGCATCCCGCGCACCGAGAGGTACCCCTCGGTGGAGAGCGAGAGGCCGACCTCCAGGCCGACGTCAACCGCCCACTCCTGCTCGGCGGTCAGGTGATCGACCACCACCTCCGCGCCGTCGGGGGTACGGGCCAGCGCCTCGCGCAGCAGCCGGGTGGCGATCCGCTTGGAGGTGGCGGCCAGCAGCTTCACCGCACCGCCGGTCCGGTAGCAGTAGCCGCTGCCCGCCAGGGTGTCGGCGATCAGCAGTTCGTCGTAGTGGGCCAGCATGAAGTCATGGTCCACCCCGTGGGCCGCGCCGCGGACCCGGCGGTCGATCGAGTCCAGCAGGTGACGGTGGGTCGGATTGCCCGGGTGCACCGGGATGTCGCCCGGGTCGATCAGCCCCGCCCGGTCCACCGTCCCGGTCAGCCTCATGGTCGGGTACAGGGTGAACCCGGCCCGCCGGTAGCGGCGGGCGGCGGCGGGGGAGGGGGAGGCGCAGAGCATCCCGCGCAGGCAGCCCCGGCCGTAGGTGGTGGCCTGCTCCAGCAGCAGCCGGCCGACACCCCGGCCCTGGGCGCTCGGCAGCACGGCGAACAGTGACAGCAGCCACAGCCCCTCCCGCCGCATCGACAGCGCCACCCCGAGCGCCTCGCCGTCCTGCTCGGCGACCCAGCAGCCGCCCTGATCGTGCCGGATCGCGTGCACCGCCCGGGCGAGTTCGCGGACTAGCTGGGCCGGGTCGGGCGGCGAGCCGTCGTCCCGGCCGGCCAGATCGCGGAAGGCCGCCCGGCTCACCGTCTCGACGGCCGCGGCGTCGGCGTGGGTGTCCTGGAGCTGACGAATGATCACCCCTTCATCCTGCCGCCGCGGCGGGTCCCGGATGGCCGGTTCGGCAGGATCGGACGATGACCACGGTCGGCCGGTGTGCGAGCATGGGTGCATGGGGCATTGGGTAACCCGCCCCGCAGGGAACCTCAGAAGACACCGCCCGGGAAATGAATCCGGGTGGCCGCTGGTTGGTACTGGCGGCAGATCGTCGTCACAGACCGGGAGTACACAGATGAGCGTCCAGGACGAGACCACCGTCGAGAGTGGTCTGCTCCTCTCCGATGCCGCCGCGGCCAAGGTCAAGGGGCTGCTGGACCAGGAAGGCCGCGACGACCTCGCGCTGCGCGTCGCCGTGCAGCCCGGTGGCTGCTCGGGCCTGCGTTACCAGCTGTTCTTCGACGAGCGTTCGCTCGACGGTGACGTCGTGAAGGACTTCAACGGCGTCAAGGTCGTCACCGACCGGATGAGCGCCCCCTACCTCGGCGGCGCGACCGTCGACTTCGTCGACACCATCGAGAAGCAGGGCTTCACGATCGACAACCCGAACGCCACCGGCTCCTGCGCCTGCGGCGACTCGTTCAGCTAAGCGGAACGCGGAAGGCCCCCGCCGCGGCGGGGGCCTTCCGCATGCCCGGGGGTCAGTGCTGCGGTCCGCCCACCGGGTCGGGGCCCTGGGACCGGGGCAGCTCCTGGTTGGTGGACTGGTCGAAGACCGTCCGGCCGCCCAGCGGGGCCTTCAGGTCGGCCGACACCTCCTGCTGCTTCGCCAGTGCGGCGCACTCGGTGCCCGCCTTGCGCGGCTCGGTCACCACTACCTTGGCCAGCACCGTGCCGGGCTTGGACTCGTCCAGCTTGAGGCCGTACTTCTCGCAGATCCCGCCGTAGAACGTCACCGAGAGCCGCAAGCCGTCCACCCGGTACGAGTTGGCGGGCAGCTTGCCGGACGGGTCGGGTTCGCCCGCCGCGATGCCGGGCGGGGTCTCGGCCGGCGTCGGCTCGGCGGACTGCTTCGGCGGGCTGGACGGCCGGGGGTCCGGGGTGGACGGGCTCGCGGACGGCCCCGACGCCGAGGCGCTCGGCGCGGGGGACGAGGTGGAGGCCGTGCTGGTGACGCCCGACCCGCAGGCGGTGGCGGTGCCGAGGGCGAGCAGCAGTGCGGCTGCGCCGACGGCCCGTCGGAGCCGGGGTGGGGTGACTGCGGTCTTCTGGTCCATGGTGCGCGTTCCTCCCGAGGGCTCAGCGCTCCGCCACCGCAGCGGGCGCTGTGCGACTCTGACGTGCCCCGGAGGAATCCGGTTCCGTCAGGCGCCGTACTCGGGCATCCCGGCCACCAGCCGGCGCGTCCTGGAGGGCACCGAGACGCCGAGGGAGGCGCTGCGGACCGGTTCGGCGGGGGCGGCGTGGGTGGGCCAGAAGAGCTCCATCCGCCGGGACGAACTCACCAGGGCGTCAAGGGAGTCGGCGTCCGCTTCCCCCTTGAGGGCTACGGGGACGCGCAGGGTCGGACGGTTCGGCATCATCGGTCTTCGCTCCGATCGGCGGGCCGCGGCCGGAACGCCACGGACCATGGCGGGGCGGCTGGTCCGGCCCCGGTACCCCGACCCTAGGTCCGGCCCGCGCCCCGGGCCAGTACTACTGCGCGGTAGTACTCGGTGGGGTGAAGCGGGAGGCGTGCTGGGCGGGGCACGGACGGCCCGGTACCGTGGGGAGGTCAATTTCACCGTAGTTCCGGCCATTCGCCCGGCCACCTGAGGAGACCCAGTGCGCATCGCCGTCGCCGGCTCGATCGCCACCGACCACCTGACGACCTTCCCGGGCCGTTTCGCCGACCAGCTGGTCGCCGAGCAGCTGCACACGGTCTCGCTCTCGTTCCTGGTGGACACCCTCGACATCCGCCGTGGCGGCGTCGCCCCGAACATCGCCTTCGGCATGGGCGTGCTCGGCCTGCGCCCGATCCTGGTCGGCGCGGCCGGTGCGGACTTCGAGGAGTACCGCAGCTGGCTGGAGCGCAACGGCGTGGACACCGGCTCCGTGCACATCTCGGAGACCCGGCACACCGCCCGGTTCATGTGCACCACGGACCAGGACCACAACCAGATCGCCTCCTTCTACACCGGCGCGATGGCCGAGGCCCGCAACATCGAGCTCAAGCCGATCCACGACCGGGTCGGCGGCCTCGACCTGGTGCTGATCGGTGCGGACGACCCGCAGGCGATGGTCCGGCACACCCAGGAGTGCCGCACCCGCGGCTACGCCTTCGCCGCCGACCCCTCGCAGCAGCTGGCCCGCCTGGAGGGCGAGGACATCCGGGAGATCGTCGACGGCGCCGCGTACCTGTTCACCAACGAGTACGAGGCCGCGCTGATCGAGAGCAAGACCGGCTGGAGCTCCGAGGAGATCCTCGGCCGGGTCGGCACCCGGATCACCACGCTCGGCCCCAAGGGCGTCCGGATCCAGCGCGCGGGCGAGCCGGACATCACGGTCGGCTGCGCGGCCGAGGAGCGCAAGGCCGACCCGACGGGCGTGGGCGACGGCTTCCGGGCCGGCTTCCTGGCGGGCCTCTCCTGGGAGCTCGGGCTGGAGCGGTCGGCGCAGATCGGCTGCATGCTGGCCACGTTGGTGATCGAGACGGTCGGCACCCAGGAGTACGAGCTGCGGCACGGCGCGTTCCTGCAGCGGTTCGCGGCGGCGTACGGCGACGTGGCCGCGGCCGAGGTCCGGGCGAAGCTCGCTGCCTGAGCCTTCTAGGCAGTGCGAGTGACCAGGTACGCCGTGCCGCGGTCGAAGCCGTAGTCGGTCGAGGGGGCCTCGCCGGCGTAGGTCTGGGAGCGCATCTGGCACCAGGCGGGGATGTCGAGGCGGGCGGCCTCGTCGTCGGCGAGGACGACGACGGTGCCGCCGGGGGGGACCTCGGAGATCCGCTTGGCGAGTTCGATGACCGGCAGGGGGCAGCGCTTGCCGAGCATGTCGAGGACGAGGGTGTCCGAGGCGCCGGCCGGGGCGGGCAGGTCGAGGCCGAGGGGGGCCCGGATGTCGGCGACCAGGCGGGGGAGCAGGTCGAGGAAGCGGGTGACGTCCGCCTCGTGGGTGCTGTGCGGCAGCGAGATCCGGATGTTTCCCTCGGTCAGCACGCCCATCGCCGCCAGGACGTGGCTGGGGGTCAGGGTGCTGGACGTGCAGGAGGAGCCCGAGGAGACCGCGAAACCGGCCCGGTCGAGCCCGGTGAGCAGGACCTCGCCGTCGACGTAGAGGCAGGAGAAGGTAACCAGGTGGGGGAGCCGGTGGACGGGGTCGCCGACCACCTCGACCTCGGGGACCAGCTGGGGCACCTGACGCCGGATCCGCTCCACCAGGGCGTGCAGCCGGGCGTTCTCAGCCTCGGCCTCGGCCCGGACGGCGCGCAGCGAGGCGGCGGCCGCGACGATCGCGGGGACGTTGACGTAGCCCGGGACCCGGCCGCTCTCGCGTTCGTCGGCGGGCAGCGGGGAGACGTACCGGACGCCCTTGCGGACGGCGAGGACGCCGACCCCGGCCGGGCCGCCCCACTTGTGGGCGCTCGCGGTGAGCAGCGACCAGCCGCCGGGGACGGGGAGCCGGCCCACCGACTGTGCGGCGTCCACCAGCAGCGGGACGTCGCCGAGCAGGGCGGCGGTCTCCTCGACCGGCTGGAGGGTGCCGACCTCGTGGTTGGCGGACTGGAGGACGGCGAGTGCGGTGTCCTCCCGCAGCAGGGCCACGAATTCGGGGGCGGAGACCCGCCCCTGGCGGTCCACCGGGGCCACCGAGACGCTGCCGCCGTCCGCCGCCACCCGTTCGGCGGTGTGCAGCACGCTGGAGTGTTCGACGGCCGAGTGGACCAGGTGACGGCCCGTCCGGCGGCGTCCGGTCAGTGCACCGAGCATCCCCAACTGGACGGCCTGGGTGCCGCTGGAGGTGAAGGAGACCTCGTCGGCGCGGCAGCCCAGCACCTCGGCGACGGTCTCCCGGGCGGCATCCAGCAGCATCCTGGCCTGTCGTCCCGAGCGGTAGAGACGCGCCGGGTCGGCCCAGCCCTCGTCCAGTGCGGCGGTCAGTGCCTGCCGGGCGACGGGGTGCAGTGGTGCGGTGGAGGCCACGTCGAAGTAGGACACGGTGTACACCCTACTCACCGTCAGACGGCACCCTTTTTGTTCGGGTTCGTGGGCGCCCGACCGGGTGTCGACGGTCCGTCACCGCGTGTCCCGGGGCCACCTTCCCGGTGTCCGTGCGACCCTCGAACGGCCGTATTGACCTGGGACTCCACTCCTTTGGGGGCTGATCGGGTAGCCGGGCGGCGCGTTACCGGGGGCTGCTAGTGAGTGCCGCATAAGGATGGAGTAGCGTTTGGCCCGCATAAGCATTCAAACCGTGCCCGTGGCCGGGTCGCCGGGGAGGCGCGTACAGCGACTCCCGGCAGCGACGCGATCTCGGGCGAGACTTCGGGAAGGCGCTACGTGAGTCCCAACGGCTCCGACCGCTCGCCGCGGCGCACGATGCGGCGGAAGCTGCCTCAGGCGCTGGCACTGGGCCTCGTCATCGCGACCGCCACCGGCTGCTCGGCCAACGACCTCCCCAGGCTTGGCCTCCCGAGCCCCGTCACCGTCGAGGGCCCGCTGGTCCTCCGCATGTGGCAGGGCTCCTGGATTGCGGCTCTGGTGGTCGGCGCACTGATGTGGGGTCTGATCATCTGGAGTGTGATCTTCCACCGCCGCAGCCGCACCAAGGTGGAGGTCCCCCCGCAGACCCGGTACAACCTGCCGATCGAGGCGTTGTACACCGCGGTCCCCCTCGTCATCGTCTCGGTGCTCTTCTACTTCGTCGCGCGCGACGAGGCCCGGTTGACCCAGACCTCCGCCAAGCCGGACCACATGATCAACGTGGTCGGCTTCCAGTGGAGCTGGGCGTTCAACTACGAGAACACCGAGAACCCGGACCCGGCCAACACCCAGGCCGCGTACGAGGTCGGCACCCCGGCCGAGCCGCCGACGCTCTACCTGCCGATCAACGAGACGGTGCAGTTCCGCCTCACCTCGCGGGACGTCATCCACGACTTCTGGCCGGTCAACTTCCTGATGAAGCAGGACGTCGTCCCGGGCGTGGTGAACAAGTTCGAGGTCACCCCGAACGCGCTGGGCACCTTCCGCGGCAAGTGCGCGGAGCTCTGTGGTGTGGACCACTCGCGGATGCTGTTCAACGTCAAGGTCGTGGACCGGGCGGAGTACGACAAGCACCTGGCGGAGCTTCGGGCCAAGGGCCAGAAGGGCGCGGTGCCCTCGGGCATCACCACCATGGGAAGTGAGAAGTGACGATCCTCAACGAGCCCGCCGCCGCCGGCGGGGCTGCCGGGGCTACGGTCACGGCCGGCACCGAGCGGACCCGGAAGCCCGGGTCCACCATCATCAAGTGGCTGACCACCACCGACCACAAGACGATCGGCACCCTGTACCTGGGGACGTCGTTCGCGTTCTTCCTGATCGGTGGTGTGCTCGCGCTGGTGATGCGCGCCGAGCTGGCTCGTCCGGGGACGCAGATCCTCTCGAACGAGCAGTTCAACCAGGCGTTCACCATGCACGGCACGATCATGCTGCTGATGTTCGCGACGCCGCTCTTCGCCGGTTTCGCGAACTGGATCATGCCGCTCCAGATCGGCGCCCCTGACGTCGCCTTCCCGCGACTGAACATGTTCGCCTACTGGCTCTACCTGTTCGGCTCGATCATCGCGGTGGCCGGCTTCCTCACCCCGCAGGGTGCGGCCGACTTCGGCTGGTTCGCCTACTCCCCGCTGTCGGACGCGGTCCGTTCGCCGGGCATCGGCGCCGACATGTGGATCATGGGTCTGGCCTTCTCCGGCTTCGGCACGATCCTCGGTTCGGTCAACTTCATCACCACCATCATCTGCATGCGCGCGCCCGGCATGACGATGTTCCGGATGTCGATCTTCGTCTGGAACGTCCTGCTGACCGCCGTGCTGGTGCTGCTGGCCTTCCCGGTCCTCGCGGCCGCGCTGTTCGCCCTGGAGGCGGACCGGAAGTTCGGGGCGCACGTCTTCGACCCGGCCAACGGCGGGGCGCTGCTCTGGCAGCACCTGTTCTGGTTCTTCGGTCACCCCGAGGTGTACATCATCGCGCTGCCGTTCTTCGGCATCGTCTCGGAGATCATCCCGGTCTTCAGCCGCAAGCCGATGTTCGGCTACTCCGGCCTGATCGCGGCCACCATCGCGATCGCCGGTCTGTCGGTCACGGTGTGGGCGCACCACATGTACGTCACGGGCCAGGTCCTGCTGCCGTTCTTCTCGTTCATGACCTTCCTGATCGCGGTCCCGACCGGCGTGAAGTTCTTCAACTGGGTCGGCACCATGTGGAAGGGCTCGCTGAGCTTCGAGACCCCGATGCTCTGGACGGTCGGCTTCCTGGTGACCTTCCTGTTCGGTGGTCTGACGGGTGTTCTGCTCGCCTCCCCGCCGATCGACTTCCACGTCTCGGACTCCTACTTCGTGGTGGCGCACTTCCACTACGTGGTGTTCGGCACCGTGGTGTTCGCGATGTTCGCCGGCTTCCACTTCTGGTGGCCGAAGATGACCGGCAAGATGCTCGACGAGCGCCTTGGCAAGATCACCTTCTGGACGCTGTTCATCGGCTTCCACGGCACCTTCCTGGTCCAGCACTGGCTCGGCGCGGAGGGCATGCCCCGCCGCTACGCCGACTACCTGGCCTCGGACGGCTTCACCACGCTGAACACCATCTCGACCATCGCGTCGTTCCTGCTCGGTCTGTCGATCCTGCCGTTCCTCTACAACGTCTGGAAGACCGCGAAGTACGGCGAGAAGATCGAGGTCGACGACCCGTGGGGTTACGGCCGTTCGCTGGAGTGGGCCACCGCCTGCCCGCCGCCGCGGCACAACTTCCTCACGCTGCCCCGGATCCGTTCGGAATCCCCGGCGTTCGACCTGCACCACCCGGACATCGCCGCGCTCGACTACCTCGAGTACCACGGTGAGCCGGGCAAGCACTTCGAGGGCGTCACCCCGGCGAAGTACGACGCCCCGCAGCTGGGCAAGGGCCTGAAGAAGGACGGGGACGCCTGATGAAGGAACAGGGCAAGATCTTCATCGGCTTCGCCGTCTTCATCCTGGCGATGGCCATCACGTACGGCGTGTGGACGAACCAGTCCGACCACGGTGTGGAGGCCGCTGGTACCACGGCGCTCTTCCTCGCCTTCGCGCTCTGCGCGATGGTCGGCTACTACCTCGCCTACACCGCCAAGCGGGTCGACACCGGTCCGGGCGACAACCCCGACGCCGAGGTCGCGGACGACGCCGGTGAGCTGGGCTTCTTCGCCCCGCACAGCTGGCAGCCGCTCTCCCTGGGCATCGGCGGAGCGCTCGCCTTCCTGGGCGTGATCTTCGGCTGGTGGCTGCTGTTCTGGTCGATCCCGATCATCCTGATCGGCCTGTTCGGCTGGGTCTTCGAGTTCTACCGCGGCGAGGACCAGAACCAGTAGGTTCCCCCTCCTCCGCACCGGACGGCCGGGCATCCCTGACGGGGTGTCCGGCCGTCCGGCGTTGGGGGCCGCCGGTTGGTCCGCTCACCCGGTCGGGCCAACCGGAACTGCGGGGGCGGGCCGCCTGGGGCTGACTGTTCTTACGATCTGATAGGTCGTCGGACTCAGGAGGCAGCCGTGAAGAGCATGCACGGAGTCGCACTGACGGCCGCACTGCTGCTGCTGACCCCGGTGGTCGGCTGCTCCTCCGGTGCTGCCCCGACCGCGGTACGGCCGGTGGAAGCCGTGGATGTGAGCGGACTGGTGCACACCTCGGCCGGTGGCGACGCGGACCCGGCCAAACCCCTCACCGTCACGGCCGACCAGGGCGGCCACCTCACCGACGTCACCGTGACGGGTGCCGACGGCCGGGTGGTGGCCGGGCAGCTGGCGGCGGACCGGACCAGCTGGCAGAGCACGGCCCGGCTCAAGGCGGGCACCAGGTACGCGGTGCGGGTCGCCGCGGAGGACGACCATGGCCGGCGGGGGGAGACCACCAGCGAGTTCGGCACGGCGGCCGCCCAGCACCTGCTCACCGCGGTGCTCGGCCCCGACTCTTCGGGTACCGGCCTGTACGGCGTGGGCCAGCCGCTCACCGTGCAGCTCTCCGAGGCGGTCAAGGACCCTGCCGGGCGTCAGGAGGTCGAACGGGGCCTGACGGTGGTCTCCGAGCCCGCCGTGACCGGCGCCTGGTACTGGGTGGACGACAAGAACCTGCACTTCCGGCCGAAGGAGTACTGGCCGGCCAACGCGAAGATCCGGCTGGGCTACGACCTGCAGGGCGTCCCGGTCACCGCCGGTCTGAACGGCGGCGAGCCGGTCGGCCTCTCGCTGCGGACCGGCGACCGGGTCGAGGTGACGGTGGACGCCGCCTCGCACTACCTGACGTTCCGTCGCAACGGCGCGGAGGTCAGGTCCATCCCGGTGACCACCGGCAAGCCCGGCTTCTCCACCCGCAACGGCATCAAGGTGGTGCTGGGCAAGGAGGCGTCCGTCCGGATGAACGGCGAGACGATCGGGATCAAGCAGGGCAGCACCGAGGCGTACGACCTGGAGGTCAAGTGGGCCACCCGGGTGACCTGGAGCGGCGAGTACGTGCACGCCGCACCGTGGTCGGTCGGCTCCCAGGGCGTCGACAACGTCAGCCACGGCTGCACCGGGATGAGCACCGAGAACGCCCAGTGGTTCTACGACCAGACCCGGATCGGCGACCTGGTGCAGGTGGTCAACAGCAAGGGCGCGGCGATGGAGCCGTTCGGCAACGGCTTCGGCGACTGGAACATCCCGTGGGACGAGTGGCTCAAGCACTCCGCCCTGGGCCGGGCCGTCTCCACGGCGGGGAGCTCGGGGACGCAGGTCGCGGGCAGCGCTCCGCTCCTCGGCTGACGGGCCGGTGCGGCCCGCTGCGGTCAGCGGTAGGCGACGGTCAGGGCGGTGGTGACCGTCGCCAGGGCTTCGGCCTCGGTGAGACCGAGGCGGGCGGCGCGGCCGGCGTACTCGGTGGCGGCCTCGGCGGCGAGGCGGTGGGCGGTGTCGCCGGTGGTGGCGATCAGGGTGCCGCGGCGGCCGTGGGTCTCCACCACGCCGTCGGCCTCGAGTTCCCGGTAGGCACGGGCCACGGTGTTGGCTGCCAGACCGAGCTCCTCGGCCAGGGCCCGGACGGTGGGGAGTCTGAGCCCGGCCGGCAGTGACCCGCTGCGCGCCTGGTCGGCGATCTGGGCCCGTACCTGCTCGTACGGGGGAGTGGCGGAATCGTGGTCGACGGACAGCTGCACGGGATCTCCTGACGGTTCGTTACCCGACATTCTGCCGCAGGAAGGCCGATGGCCCCCCACCGTGAACGGTGGGGGGCCATCGGCTGTGGCGGTACGAGGATCAGTGGTGGCCGTGGCCGCTGGTGATCTCGTGGTGCTCCTCGGCGGTGGGCTTGGGGATCTGGGTCCCCTCGCCGTAGAGGCCCTGGGAGAGCTTGGCGCGGGTCTTGGCGAGGATGCCGACCTTGCGCTTGACGCCGTTCTCGTCGACCTCGGCGGGCAGCTCGATCGGCTTGGGCTGGTCGTGCGCGGTGTAGGTGTGCAGCTTGCCCGCGGGCAGCTGCGCGTGCACCTCGACGAACTCGCCGTGCGGCAGGCGCTTGATGACGCCGGTCTCGCGACCGTGCAGCACCTTGTCCTTGTCACGGCGCTGGAGGCCGAGGCACCAGCGCTTGGTGACGAAGAAGGTGATCACCGGCACCACGAAGAAGCCGACCCGCACGAAGTACGTGATGTCGTTGATCGAGAGGTGCAGGTGGGTGGCGATCAGGTCGTTGCCACCACCGATCAGCAGGATCAGGTACAGGCTGATCCAGGCCGCACCGAGGGCGGTACGGACCGGGGCGTTGCGCGGGCGGTCCAGGATGTGGTGCTCGCGCTTGTCGCCGGTGACCCAGCTCTCGATGAACGGGTAGACCGCGATGGCGGCCAGCACCAGCGGGAAGACCATCAGCGGGACGAACACGCCCAGGTTGAGGGTGTGGCCCCAGAGGCCGATCTCCCAGCCCGGCATGATGCGGATCAGACCCTCGGAGAAGCCCATGTACCAGTCGGGCTGCGCGTCGGTGGAGACCTGGTCTGGGCGGTACGGACCGTACGCCCAGATCGGGTTGACGGTGGCGATCGCCGAGACGGCCGCGATGATGCCGAAGACCAGGAAGAAGAAGCCACCGGCCTTGGCCATGTAGACCGGCATCAGCGGCATGCCGACGACGTTCTTCTCGGTCTTGCCCGGGCCCGCCCACTGGGTGTGCTTGTGGTAGAAGACCAGGATCAGGTGCGCCACCAGCAGGCCGAGCATGACGCCCGGGATCAGCAGCACGTGGATGGTGAAGAACCGCGGCACGATGTCGGTGCCGGGGAACTCGCCGCCGAACAGGAACATCTGGATGTACGTGCCGACCAGCGGCACGGCCAGGACCGCGCCCTCCATGAACCGGATGCCGGTGCCCGACAGCAGGTCGTCGGGGAGCGAGTAGCCCATGAAGCCGTCGAACATGCCCAGGAACAGCAGCAGGAAGCCGAACAGCCAGTTGATCTCGCGGGGCTTGCGGAACGCGCCGGTGAAGAAGACGCGCATCATGTGCACGAGCATCGCGGCGACGAACACGATCGCGGCCCAGTGGTGGATCTGACGGATCAGCAGACCACCGCGGACCTCGAACGAGATGTGGAGAGTACTGGCGTACGCCTCGGACATCCGGATGCCCTGGAGCGGGGCGTAGGAGCCGTGGTAGACGGTCTCGCCCATGCTCGGGGTGAAGAACAGCGTCAGGTAGACGCCGGTCAGGATGATGATGATGAAGGTGTAGAGGCAGATCTCGCCGAGCATGAAGGACCAGTGGTCCGGGAAGATCTTCCGCAGGTTGGACTTGGCCAGGGTGTAGAGGCCGAGGCGGCCGTCCACCCAGTCCGCGGCCGACTCCGCCTTGTTGGCGGGCTTGGCACGGGTGCTGGCCGGCTTGGCGGCACCGCTGGTGCTGCTCGCGGTCATCGGCTGCGCTCCCAGTAACTCGGACCGACGGGCTCGTCGAAGTCGCCGGTGGCGACCAGGTAGCCCTTCTCGTCAACAGTGATCTTCAGCTGCGGCAGCGGGTGGCCGGCCGGGCCGAAGATGACGCGGGCGCCGTCCGCCAGGTCGAAGGTCGACTGGTGGCAGGGGCAGAGCGCGTGGTGGGTCTGCTGCTCGTAGAGGCTGATCGGGCAGCCGACGTGGGTGCAGATCTTCGAGTAGGCGAGGATGCCCTCGAAGCCCTTGTCCCGGGACTCCTTGTCCTTGATGTCCTCCGGAGCGATCCGGATGAGCATCAGGGCGTCCTTGGCGATCTGGACCTGGAAGTCGTGCGCGTCCTCTTCGAGGCCCTCGGGCTTCGCGAAGCTCAGCGAGCCGACCACGATGTCCTCGGGCTTCATCGGCTCGTTGGTGTTCATGTTGATCAGCTGGAGCGGCTTGGCCTTGCTGGCCTCCTTCCAGCCGGTGTGCTCCAGCTTGTCCTCGGGCAGCGGCCCGAGGTCGCGGAGCAGCACCACACCTGAGAGCGGCACCAGGGCCATCGACCCGATGAGGGTGTTGCGGATCATCTTGCGGCGGCCGAAGCCGGACTCGGCGGCACCGGTCTTGAACTGCTCGATGACGTCCGCGCGGACCTCGTCGTCGGCCTCGATCGCGTGGCGCTCGGCCGGCAGCTCGTGGTCCGACATCAGGGTGCGGGCCCAGTGGACCGCGCCCGCGCCGATGCAGAAGAGCGCCACCCCGAGGGTCAGGCCGAGCGAGAAGTTCAGCGCGCTGACGTGACCGATCGGGAAGATGTAGACGATCTTGTCGATCGGGAAGATCACGAAGGACGCGATGAACCCGACGGTCGACAGCATCGACAGGATGAAGAGCAGCGAGACCTGACGCTCGGCCCGCTTGGCGGCCCGCTCGTCGATGTCGGTGCGACGCGGCTCGTGGGCCGGCAGGCCCGGGTCGGCGAACGGGTCACCGTGGACGGCGACATCGGTGCCGTGGGAGTCGTGCGACTCCGGCAGGGTGTCCTTGGACATGTCGTGGCTCATGACTTCTTGGCCTTGGTGGTGTGGGCGGCGACCCAGATCGCGACCGCGATGAGGCTGCCGAGACCGAAGATCCAGCCGAACAGGCCCTCGGTCACCGGGCCGAGGCTGCCCAGGGTCAGACCGCCGGGGCTCGGCTCATCGTTGGTGGTGTGGCGGACGAAGGCCACGATCTGCCGCTTCTGCTCCTCGGGCATCACGCCCTCGGGGAAGGAGGGCATGTTCTGCGGGCCGGTCTGCATGGCCTCGTAGATGTGCTTGGCGTCCACGCCCTCGAGCGACGGGGCGTACTTGCCCTGGGTCAGGGCACCACCCGCGCCGGCGAAGTTGTGGCACTGCGAGCAGTTGGTGCGGAACAGCTCGCCGCCCTTGGCGACGTCGTCCGGGTTGGTGGAGGTGTACTGCTCCTTGGTCGGAGCGACCGGGCCGGGGCCGAGCGAGGCCACGAAGGCGGCCAGCTGGTCGATCTCGGCCTGGGAGTAGATGTTCTTCTTCTTCGGCACCTGGGCGCCGGGCTGCTGGGCCGGCATCCGGCCGGTGGCAACCTGGAAGTCCACCGCCGCGGAGCCGACGCCGACCAGACTCGGACCGTCCGAGCTGCCCTCGCCGTTCAGACCGTGGCAGGAGGAGCAGCCCACGGCGAAGAGCTTCTTGCCCTCGTCGATCGCGAGCGACTGCACCGAGCTGTCGGCCTGCGCGTTCTCGGCGGGCGCGAACGCGGCGTACAGCCCCCCGGTGGCCGCCAGGGCGAAGAGTAGGACGACCAGCGCCGCCAGTGGATGGCGCCGTCGTGCGGAGAGCTTTTTCACGGATTAACCCCGGGGTCAGGATCTGGTCGGCTGGTGGGCGTCCGTCGCGGCCCGGTCTGCCCGGGTCGGCTGCGGGGACGCGCGCGGTCGGTCGGTGCGGGTACGGCTCCGGCCGTCGGCCAGCGACCTGATCAGCTGGTTACTTGATCAGGTAGATGGTCGCGAACAGGCCGATCCACACGACGTCGACGAAGTGCCAGTAGTACGACACCACGATCGCGGCGGTGGCCTGCTCGTGCGTGAACCGCTTGGCTGCGTACGTCCGTGCCAGGACCAGCAGGAACGCGATCAGACCACCCGTCACGTGCAGGCCGTGGAAGCCGGTGGTCAGGTAGAACACCGTGCCGTACGGGTCCGAGGACAGCGAGAGGCCGTCCTTCTTCACCAGCTCGGTGTACTCGAAGATCTGGCCGCCGATGAAGATCGACCCCATCACGAAGGTGATCATGAACCACGAGCGGAGCTTCTTCACGTCACCGCGCTCGGCGGCGAAGACGCCGAGCTGGCAGGTGAGGGAGGAGAGCACCAGGATCGTGGTGTTCACCGAGGAGAAGGGCACGTTGAGTGCGTGCGCCTTCTCGGTCCAGAACTCCGCGCCCTTGACCGAGCGGAGCGTGAAGTACATCGCGAACAGGGCCGCGAAGAACATCAGCTCCGAGCTCAGCCAGACGATGGTTCCGACGCTGACCAGGTTCGGCCTGTTGACCGCTCCGTGCGCGTGTCCGGTTTCTGTTGCTGTTGCTGTCGCCACGACGGACATTATGTCGGTCCCTTATTCCGTCTTCACGCCGGGGGGTGTACCTCGGAGTGTCCGGTGCGTGCGGTATGCCCCGTTGGCAGCCGACGGGGCGTCGGACGGGGGCTTCGAGGAGGCGGTGTCCCATTTCTGACGGTTCATTGACGGCAGGTGTACCCGTTCGCCCCGCGCGTCCGGGTGGCCGCCACGCCGCGGGTCGGCTAGCGGGTCCGCCGTACGAGTGGAACCGAGCTTCCGGGGTGACGATCCGTCGCCCGTGTGCGCGACGGGCGTGGCGGCTCGTCCGAGGGAGATCGCGCCAGGGGGTCACCGTGGCGGGTGTGCGGGAGTAGCATCCGGAGGTGAACGTGGTCCGGGTCACACCGGGCCGGGTTGAGCCGACGCACGGTACGACGAAGACACAGCCGTATAAGAGGACGAGTACCCGGGAGCAGGGCCCATGGCGCACACGACCGACGAGACGCTCACCGTTCTCGTCTACAGCGACGACCGGAACACCCGTGAGCAGGTCACCCTCGCGCTGGGCCGCCGCCCCGCCGCCGACCTCCCGGAGGTCGACGTACTGGAGTGCGCCACGGTGCCCGCCGTGCTCCGCGCCCTGGAGAAGGGCGGGATCGACCTCTGCGTCCTGGACGGCGAGGCCGTCCCGGCCGGCGGGCTCGGGGTGGCCCGGCAGATCAAGGACGAGATCTACGGCTGCCCGCCGGTGCTGGTGCTGATCGGCCGGCCGCAGGACTCCTGGCTCGCCGCCTGGAGCCGGGCCGAGGCCGCCATCTCCCACCCGGTGGACCCGGTGGCCCTGGCGGAGGCCGCCGCCACCCTGCTCCGGGCCCGGGTGGCCAAGCGGACGCCCGCGCACCGCTGAGGGGCCGTCAGCCCCGCGTCTCACCTGTAGAGAAGCACCCCGCATCCGGGCACCCCGGATCGCTAGGCTGACTCCAGCATCCCTGATCGAGAGCTGGAGTCAGCCATGGTGAACGCACAACCTGCGAACGGCGGTAGCGACCCCGCGCAGGTGGTCCGTACCTGGCCGGACCTGCTGAGCACGCTGCTGGCCGGGCAGGACCTCGGCCAGGCCGACACCGCCTGGGCGATGGACCGGATCATGGGCGGCGAGGCCACCCCGGTCCAGGTGGCCGGCTTCGTGGTCGCGCTCCGGGCCAAGGGCGAGACGGTGGATGAGATCGCCGGTCTGGTCGAGTCGATGTACGCGCACGCCCACCCCCTGCACATCCCCGGACCTGCGGTGGACATCGTGGGCACCGGTGGGGACCGGGCGAAGACGGTGAACATCTCCACCATGTCGGCGATCGTCGCGGCCGCCGCCGGAGCCAAGGTGGTCAAGCACGGAAACCGCGCCGCCTCCTCCGCCAGCGGCGCCACCGACGTGCTGGAGAAGCTCGGCATCAGCCCGGACGTGACGCCCGCCCGGGTGGCCGAGATCGCCGGGGAGGTCGGGCTGACCTTCTGCCCGGCGCCGATGTTCCACCCGGCGATGCGGCACGCCGCCCCGGCCCGCCGTGACCTCGGGGTGCCGACCGCGTTCAACATCCTCGGCCCGCTCACCAACCCGGCCCGGGTCACCGCGCACGCGATCGGCTGCTTCGACACCCGCCTCGCCGGTCTGATCGCGGGCGTGCTGGCCCGGCGCGGCGCCACCGCACTGGTCTTCCGGGGCGACGACGGACTGGACGAGCTCACCATCTCCACCACTTCGCACGTCTGGCTGGTGAAGGACGGTCAGGTCACCGAGACCACCTTCGACCCGCGCGAGGTCGGCATCGAACCGGTCGGCATCGAGGCGCTGCGCGGCGGCGACCCGCAGTTCAACGCCGCGGTGGCCCGCCGGCTGCTGGCGGGGGAGCGCGGCCCGGTCCGGGACGCCGTCCTGCTGAACAGCGCCGCCGCACTGACCGCGCTGGAGCTGACCGACGCCCCGCTGGCCGAGCAGCTCGCGGCCGGGATGGTCCGGGCCGCCGCGGCCATCGACTCGGGCGCGGCGGAGGGCCTGCTCAAGGACTGGGCGGCGGCCACCACCCGTTCCTGATCGACGCGTTGAGGCCCGGCGGCTGCCTGCCGGGCCTTCGCTGTGTCCGGATGGCGGACTGCTGTTTGACCACTTCTCGGCGGCTCGCCTAGAGTCCTCGGCAGGTCATGAGTGACAGCGACAAGCCCCAGCTTGCTGTCCGGCAACCCTCCTTCCGTGGCGGGGTGCCCTGGGTGAGGACCGGGCCCGCGGCGAATCGTCCGCGTGGCAAGCGCGGACGTCGGCGGCACAGCTGCACCCCGAGGTCCCGGACCTTCCGAGGAGTGCACCCCCATGTCTGCCCACCCGTCGCCCGCCGCCGCCCTTGTTTCGTCGCGCTCCGCGCGGCACCTCCCGACCTGCGCCCCGCTCGCCGTTCTCGGCCACGACGTCCAGGTCCCGCTGGTCTCCGGCGAGAAGGTCACCTACGCCGCTCTGGACTACGCCGCCAGCTCCCCGGCGCTCCAGCGGGTCTGGGACGACGTCGCCGCGTACGCCCCCTACTACGGCAGCGTGCACCGCGGCGCCGGGTACCTCTCGCAGCTCTCCACCGACCTGTTCGAGCAGAGCCGCCGCACCGTCGAGGAGTTCCTCGACCTGCGCGAGGGCGACCAGGTGGTCTTCACCCGGGCCACCACCGACTCGCTCAACCTGCTGGCCGGTGCGCTGCCCGCCGGCACCCGGGTGTTCGCCTTCGAGACCGAGCACCACGCCTCGTTGCTGCCCTGGCGTCGGGACGGCCTGACCGTCAGTTACCTGCGCGCCCCGCGCTCGCACGCCGAGGCGGTCGCGGCCCTGGACGCCGCGCTGGCCGAGCAGCCCGCCGAGCACCGGCTGTTCTGCGTTACCGGCGCCTCCAACGTCACCGGCGAGCTCTGGCCGGTCGCCGAACTCACCGAGGTCGCGCACCGGCACGGGGCCCGGGTGGTGCTGGACGCCGCCCAGCTGGCGCCGCACCACCGCGTCTCGGTCAGGGAGTTGGACGTGGACTGGATCGCCTTCTCCGGCCACAAGCTGTACGCCCCGTTCGGCGCCGGGGTGCTGGCCGGGCGCAGCGACTGGCTGGACGCGGCCGAGCCCTACCTGGCCGGCGGCGGCGCCAGCCGGACCGTCGCCCGTGAGCTGGACGGCTCGGTCGCCGTCGAGTGGCAGACCGGCCCGGCCCGGCACGAGGCCGGCTCGCCGAACGTGATCGGCGCCTACGCGGTGGCCTCCGCCTGCCGGGCGTTGACCGAGGCCGGGTTCGACGTCCTGGAGGCGCGCGAGCAGCACCTGATCGAGCGTCTGAAGGCCGGCCTGGCCGAGGTGCCCGAGGTCCGGGTGCTCAGCCTGTTCGGCGAGGACGCGGCGCGGGTGGGCGTGCTCTCGTTCGTGGTGCAGGGGTGGAACAGCTCGCACTTCTCGGCGGCGCTCTCGGCCGAGTACGGGATCGGCGTGCGGGACGGGCTGTTCTGCGCGCACCCGCTGGTGCGGACGCTTCTCGGCGGCGAGGAGGCCGCACCGTCCGAGTGCGGCGCACCGGAGCCGTCGCTGCCGGGGGAGCGCAGCCTGAACGCGATCCGGGTCAGCTTCGGAGCGGGGACGCCGGACGAGCACCTGGAGCGGTTCCTGGCGGCCGTCCGCGAGCTCGTCTCCGACGGGGCGGCGTGGACGTACCGGAACGAGGGCGGGCGGTGCGTGGCGGACACTCGGCGCTGAACCTTTCGCAGGCCGCCCAGGCATCTATGGTCAGGGGTCCGGGGAACTGCGGAGCCGACCTCAGGAGCGTTCAACGTACGTTGTGTGGTCAGGAACTTTCGCAGTGACCCACACGCCAGATCTCCTCGCAGTTCCCCGAGCCCCTGGATAGTGCAACCGGACGCCTTGCCGAAAGGCTACTCGTCGAGGCCGAGGGCGAAGGCGGCTTCGAGGTCGTGCTTGGAGTAGGTGCGGAAGGCGATCTGGGTCTCGGTGTGCTCGACGCCCGGGATCTTGTTGAGGCGGCCGGGGATCACGGTGGCGAGGTCGTCGTGGTGCCGGACCCGGACCATCGCGACCAGGTCGTAGCCACCCGTCACCGAGTAGACCTCGCTGACGCCCTCGATCGAGGCGATCGCCTCGGCGATCTCGGGAATCCGGTCGACGCTGGTCCTGATGAGCACGATCGCGGTGATCACTCTGTCGCTCCTGTCCGTGGGTTCCGGGTCAGCGTAACCGCGAGGGAGGTGGCCAGGTACCCGGCGGCGAAGCCGATGACGTGCACCGGGTACGCCACCCCGGGGCCGTCCTGCCGGACCGAGAGCCACTGCAGCAGGAACCAGAGCCCGAGCACCAGCCAGGCCGGGAACCGCAGCGGGAGGAAGAGCAGCAGCGGCACCAAGGTGGTCACCCGCGCGCGCGGGTACAGCCGCAGGTAGCAGCCGAGCACTCCGGCGATCGCACCGGAGGCCCCGACCAGCGCCCGGACCGAGTCCACCCCGTGCGCCTCCGTCACCGCCCAGCCGTACGTGGCGAGGTAACCGGTGGTCAGGTAGCCGAGCAGGAACCGCAGCCGGCCGAACCGCTGCTCCACCCCGGGGCCGAAGACGAACAGGAAGAGCATGTTCCCGAGCAGGTGCAGCCACCCCGCGTGCACGAACAGTGAGGTGAGCACCGAGAGCACCGGGATCTTCCGGGGCGTCACCGGCGGCGGGCAGTCGGCGGTGGCCGGGGGCAGCCGGGCCAGCTGATCCGCCGTCAGCGGTCGGTTCGAGAGCAGTTCGGCGGGCACCGCGCCCCAGTGCTGCTCGTACCGCTGCTCGGCGCAGACCCGGTCCTGACCGGTGCCGTAGCGGGGGTTGAGGCCGAAGCTGGGGCCGATCAGCAGGGTGAGCACGCTCAGCGCGATCAGCGCGTACGTGACGACGGGCGGGCGCTCCGGTGTCCTGCCGCCCGGTGCGTCGAGGTGGTCCAGGACGGGGATGGCCATGGCGGAGAGCATTCCTCCGGGAGGCCCCTCCGACACCGTCGGGTACTGCGGGTGGCCTACTGCCCGCATCACGGACCAGGTGGACCCGGGTGAACCGGCAGGCAATAGGCTTGGCCCTCCGGACCCTGGGTGACCGCCGCGAGGCAGCACCAACGAGAGGACTTGGCAGAATGACGATCGCCGCCCCGACCGCTGAGACCCGCTGGCGCTGCACGCTCTGTGGCAACCTGACCCGCTTCGACGTGACGCGGTCCTCCCGGGTGGTGGAGTTCCTGCACTTCGACCTCGCCGGTGACTCCAAGGTGGAGGAGACCGAGGTGCTGACCGAGACGCTGGAGTCGGTCCGCTGCCGCTGGTGCAACGCGGTCGACCAGGTCGAACTGGTGGCCCGCCCGGACGCCGAGCAGGCGGCTGCGGAGCAGCAGGAGTCCTGACCGGTGCCGTGCCCGGCAGACCCTGCCGGGCACGGCCCTGTGCACCGGCCCGGCCCCGCGCGGAGTGTGGCGCGGGTCGGCTCGGGGCACGGTTACCGCGACAATTGCAGAGAGCGGTGTGTTTGAGGTCAGCGGCAACCGGCCGTAAGGACCCCGCGCAGCAGGATCGGAGCCGAGGACGTGGTGGACGCAGCAAGGGGGGCGGCCGAGTCGCAGGAGCAGCCTCCCGCGGCCACGACCCCGGCCGCCCCGGAGCCGGCCGATGCCCCGCCACCCGCTCCCGACGCCGTGGACACCCCGGCCGACGGCCAGGAACAGCTCACCAGGCCGCTCCCCGAGGGCGTACGCCACCGGGTCGTGGGGATCGCCGCCGACGCGCTCGGCGGCCTGCCGGCGGCCGAACTGCCGGTCTCGCTGCGCCAGTACGCGAAGTTCACCCCGGCCAGGCGGGCCAAGTACGCGGCCACCGCGCTGGCCGCGGCACTGGAGGCGGACCCGGCCTTCCGGCTGCGGATAGCCGATCGGCTCCGGCTCGGGCAGCCGGATCTGGTGCGGGCGCTGGAGGCGGGCAGTGTGCCGGGCGCCGCCGACCCGATGGACGTGGCGGCGGCCGCCTACCTGCTCAGGCCGGCCGGCTGGGCCCGGCTGGTCACCGAGGCGGGCGAGCAGGTCGAGCGGGCCGGCGCCGAGGGGGCCGCGGCCGAGGCGACCCGGCTGGTGGAGAAGCTTCAGGAGGAGCTGGCCGAGCTGCGGGTCCAGTCCAGGGCCGACCTGGACCGGCACCGGGCCGACTCCGAGGGCGTCCGGCGCGAGGCCGAGTCGCTCCGGAAGAAGGTCCGCACGCTGGAGAGCGACACCCGGCGGGCCCAGGCCGAGGCCCGCAAGGTGCAGGCGGAGCTGGCCGAGGCGCGGGCCGCGGCGGCCACCGAGCAGAGCGCGGCCGAGGCCGAGGCCCGGCGGCTGCGGCACCGGATCGCCGAGCTGGAGACCGCCCTGGAGACGGGCCGTCGCTCCGCCAGGGAGGGCCGCAGCGTCGAGGACATGCGGCTGCGGCTGCTTCTGGACACCGTGCTGCAGTCCGCCCAGGGCCTCCAGCGGGAGCTGGCACTGCCGGTGGCGCAGCTCCACCCGGCCGACCTGGTGGACGCGGTGGCACCGGCCTCCGCCTCCCCACACGACGTGGCCCGGCGGGCGCTGGCCGAGGACGACCCGGCGCTGCTGGACCAGCTGCTGGCGATCCCTCAGGTCCACCTGGTGGTGGACGGCTACAACGTCACCAAGACCGGGTACCCGACGCTGCCGCTGGAGCAGCAGCGGATCCGGCTGCTGGGCGGGCTCGCGATGCTGGCCCAGCGCACCCAAGCCGAGGTGACCTGCGTCTTCGACGGGCAGGACCTGGACGTGCCGGTGATCCTGGCGCCACCGCGCGGGGTCAGGGTCCGGTTCAGTCGGACCGGCGAGACCGCGGACGAGTTGATTCGGCGGCTCGTCAGGGCCGAGCCGCAGGGGCGTCCGGTGGTGGTGGTCTCCACCGACAAGGAGGTCGCCGACGGCGTGAAGAAGGCCGGTGCGCGCCCGGTCGCGTCGCTGCTCCTGCTCAAGCGGCTGGCCAGGCCGTGAATCCGTCTGACCGCTGGTCAGAGCCGGTGGCCCGATTGTGTCGGTCCGGTGAATTCCGCTCCCGGGGCGGAAGTTCGTAGCGGTAGGGGAGTGGCGTACCCGTGACAACTTCACTAGGGTCGGGCGTCAAACCTATATTCTGGACATGCACCCGAATGGGTGAGGCCGCGTCCAGGAGTGATGAAGGAGCTAGTCCTTTGGCTTCCCACCGCCGCCCCAAGCAGCCGAGCCGTGCGCGGGTCTCCGTGCTGACCGCTGCCGCAGCGACCGCGGTCGCCCTCTCGGCCCAGACGGGTGCCCACGCGGCGCCGGCCAAGCCGAGCAAGGACGAGGTCAAGGTCCAGGTCGACCAGCTCTTCAACGAGCAGGAGCAGGCCGCCGAGCGATTCAACGGCGCCAAGGAGCGGACCGACCAGCTGCGCAAGCAGGCCGAGCAGCTCCAGGACCAGGTGGCCCGTGGCCAGGAGCAGATGACGGCCCTTCAGGGCGGCCTGGCGGCCGTGGCGGCGCAGGAGTACCGCGACGGTGGGGTGGACCCCTCGGTCGCGCTGATGCTCTCCTCCGACCCGGAGAACTACCTGACCAAGGCCTCCAGCGTCGACCAGGTGAACGAGACCCAGGTGCAGAGCCTGAAGACGCTGCAGGACCAGCAGCGCCGACTGGACCAGCAGAAGGTCGAGGCCGCGGAGACGCTGGCCGAACTGGACCGCAACACCAAGGTGCTGAACGACGCCAAGGCCGAGGTCCAGCAGAAGCTGGCCGAGGCCCAGAAGCTGCTCAACCAGCTGAGCGCGGCCGACCGCAGCGCCCTGGAGAACGAGCGCTCCTCCCGTGGCTCCGAGCGGTACGACGTCAAGAACCTGCCGCCGGCCTCCGGTTACGCCGGTGCCGCGGTCGCCGCCGCGATGGGCAAGCAGGGCAAGCCGTACGTCTGGGGCGCCACCGGGCCGAACTCCTTCGACTGCTCCGGCCTGGTGGTCTGGGCCTACGCGCAGGCCGGTGTCTCGCTGCCGCGCACCTCGCAGGAGCAGGCGACGGCCGGCACGGGCGTCGGCAACAACTACGCCAACGCGCTGCCGGGCGACCTGGTGATCTACCACAACGACGCGCACCACGTCGGGATCTACATCGGCAACGGTCTGGTGGTGCACGCGCCGCACACCGGTGACGTGGTGAAGGTGATGAAGGCCGACGCGATGCCGATCAAGACCATTCGCCGGGTCTGATCCTCCGTTCTGATCGCCCGTCAGCCTGATGCGGCATAACGGACATCTCCTTCCTAAGGCGTACAACTGACGCCTCGTGACACGCGCGGGCCCGCCGGAACCTCCCTGTGATCTGGGACACCTCCGGCGGGCCCCGCCGCGTCCGCATCCCGGGATTTCATCGGCGGAGCGTGCGTTTTCGATCACGCTCGGTCGTAATCACCAAAGAATCACGACTTCATTCCGACTTTTTTCTTACAAGGATTTGAACCGATCACGGTTGGGTTACTAGGGTCCTTCTCGAACCACCGCACTGTCGATCACCCAACCTGGGTGGCGGCGGGGGTTACCGCCGAGTCCGAGACGCAGCGGGGCAGTCCAACTGCCCCACGGGGAAGCCCTTGTGAGGGCACTGCCGATCGGAGCCGGGGAACCATGTTCCTCGGGGTGAATCGGCGCCAGGTCGGCGGACCGTCGTGAGACGGCTCGGCGGTGAGGCGTCGTAGGGCGTCTCTTCCAGCCCGAACCCGTCAGCTCACCCGGTAGGCGGCCGTAGGAAGAAGGAGTCCGCCTTCGTGGCGTCCCATCGTCGTCCCAAGCCTGCCGGTCGCACCCGGGTCTCGATCATCACGGCTGCCGCCGCCGCTGCGGTGGCGCTGTCCACCCAGACCGGTGCACACGCCGACCCGACTCCCACCAAGGACGAGGTCAAGTCCCAGGTCGACCAGCTCAACGAGCAGGCCGAGGACGCGACCGAGAAGTTCAACGCGGCCACGGAGAAGCAGCAGACCCTGCAGAAGCAGGTCAGCAGTCTCCAGGACGAGGTGGCACGGCAGCAGGCCCAGGTGACCACCCTTCAGGGCACCCTCGGGGAGATCGCCGCCGAGCAGTACCGGACCGGCGGGATTTCGCCCACGGTCCAGTTGATGCTCTCCAGCAGCCCGGACGCCTTCCTGGGTCAGGCCGACTCGCTGAGCCAACTCGGCGCCTCCCAGGCGGACACCCTGAAGACGCTGAAGGGCGAGCAGGCCAAGCTCGACCAGCAGAAGTCCGAGGCGCAGAACAAGCTCGCCGACCTGGAGCGCACCACCCAGGAGCTCCGCGCGGGCAAGGACCAGATCCAGGCGAAGCTGGCCGCCGCGCAGACCCTGCTCGACACGCTCAGCAAGAAGGAGCAGGACGAGCTGCGGGCCGCCGACGCCCGGGCCGCCGCCGAGTCGGCCGCGAAGGCCGCCACGGCGTCGAAGACCGACGACCGGGCCTCCCGCTCGGAGGCCCGGACCGACCTGAGCGCCCTGCCGGCCGGCTCCTACGCCGCCACCGTGATCGCCGCCGCCGAGGCGCAGATCGGCACGCCGTACGGCTACGGCTCGGTCGGCCCGGGCAGCTTCGACTGCTCCGGCCTGATGGTCTGGTCGTTCAACAAGGCCGGGATCTCGCTGCCGCGCACCTCGGAGGCACAGATGGGCGCCGGTCAGAACATCGGCACCAACATCGCCGACGCCAAGCCCGGCGACCTGATCATCTACCGCGGGGGCGGCCACGTCGGCCTCTACGTGGGGAACGGTCAGATCGTGCACGCGCCGCGCACCGGCACCCTGGTCCGGCACGAGTCCGCCACGGTGATGCCGATCACCCGCATCGTCCGGGTCTGACCACCGGTCAGGATCTCCACCCGCAGGCCCGGCCCCGTGCCGGGCCTGCGGCGTTCCCGGGGACCCGAGCTGATGTCCGATTAGTGGTCAAATATTCGGCACTGTAGGGGTTTGGACTAGATCGCCGCGACTCGCTAACGTCTGCCCCCGGACCTTCGCGAGGAGCCGCCCGACCCGGGCGGCGGCGGTGGCCCGGCGCAGGAACGGAGCCGCCGCCGGTATGTCGTCGCACAGTCGTTCTCCCCTGCCAGGCGCCCGCCGGTTCACCCGGGCGCTGGTGTTCACCGCAGCGGCCACCACGGTGCTCGGCGCGGCCGCCACCGGCGCCGCCGGGGCCGCGCCCGGCGCCCCGGCCGAGCCGCCCACCCGCAAGGACGTCAAGGCGCAGGTGGACCAGCTCTACGAGGAGGCCGAGCAGGCCTCGGAGAAGTTCAACGCGGCGCTGGAGCAGCAGCGGCGGCTCCAGTCCGACACGGGGTCGCTGCAGGCCCAGGTGGCGGTCGGCCAGGATGAGCTGAACCGGCTGCGCTCCGGCCTCGGCTCGGTGGCCGCCGCCCAGTACCGGGCGGGCGGCATCGACCCGGCGGTCCAGCTGATGCTGGACTCCGACCCGGCCGCCTACCTCTACCGCGCCCGCGCCCTGGACCAGTCGGCGGAGCGGCAGAACGACACCCTCCGCGAGGTGATCGACAGTCAGCGCCGGCTCGACCAGCGACGGGCCGAGACCACCGCCAAGCTGGCCGAGCTGGAGTCCGTCCGGCGCACCCTGGAGGAGAGCAAGCAGGAGATCCGGCAGCGGCTCACCAAGGCCCAGCGGCTGCTGAACACGCTGGGTGCGGGGGAGCGGGCCAGGATGGCCGACGACGACGCCAGGGACGCCGCCCGCCGGGCCGCCCGGGGCGCCGAGCGGCTCGACCTCGGCAACCTGCCCGCCGCCTCCGGCCGGGCCGCCGCCGCGCTGGCCGCCGCCAGCAGCAAGATCGGCTCCCCGTACGTGTACGGGTCGACCGGCCCCACGACGTTCGACTGCTCCGGTCTGATGTACTGGGCCTGGCGGCAGGCTGGAGTGACCCTGCCGCGCACCTCGCAGCAGCAGGCCGGCGCGGGGCAGCGGATCAGCCTCGCCGAGGCCCGGCCGGGAGACCTGGTGATCTTCTACAGGGACATGCACCACGTCGGGATGTACGCCGGCGGCGGTGTGGTCGTGCACGCGCCCTACCCCGGCGCCCGGGTCCGCTACGAGAGCGTCAGCGCGATGCCCGTCTCCGGGGTGGTGCGGGTCTGAGCGGCGCCCGGCCGTCCGCCGACCCCGCCCCGGACGCCGGGGCGCGGGTCGGCGGCGCCGTGCTGTCCCGTCGGGCCGCGCTGCTGCTCGCGGCGGCCGGGCTGGTGCAGCTCTCGCCCCCGGCGGCTCGGCCCGCCGGTGGGCCGGTGCCGACGCCCGCCGCCCCGGCCGGAGCCGATGCCGCCCTGGTCCGCCCCCGGATCGAGGCGCTGCTCGCCGATCGGGCCAGGGCGCTGCTCCGGCTGGACCGCACCGCGCTGGCGGCCGGGGTCGCCCCGGCCCGGCGGCCCGCGGAGCAGGCCGGTCTGACCCGGCTGGCCCAGCTTCCGTTGGCCGAACTCTCGTACCGGATCACCGACTTCACCGAGCCGGTCGGCGCCACCCTGACCCTGGCCGTCGAACTGGGCTGGCGGGTGGCCGGCTTCGACGACCACCCGGCCGTGCTGACCCGGCGGATCGGCTGTGAGCTGGTGGACGGCGAGTGGCTGCTGAGCACCGAACAGCCGGTCGGCGGCGCGGCGCTCTGGGACCTCGGCGAGGTCCGGGCGGCCCGGGGCGGGCACAGCATCGCGCTGGGCCGGGCCGAACCGGCCGCGCTGGCCGCGGCGGTGGCCACCGCCGACCGGGCCGTACCGCTGGTGACCGAGGTCTGGGGCGGGGACTGGCCGGGTCGGCTGCTGCTCGTCCTGCCGGCCACCGGCGAGGAGTTCGCCCAGCTGCTCGGGGTCTCCGCCGCCGGGTACCAGGGCATAGCCGCCGTCACCACCGCCGCCGCCGGGGCACCGCTGAACAGCCCGGCCGACCGGGTGCTGGTCAACCCGCAGGCGTACGCCGGGCTGAGCGAGCTGGGCCGGCGGGTGGTCACCGTGCACGAGGCGACCCATGTGGCGACCCGGGCCGACACCCGGCCGTGGACCCCGCTCTGGCTCTCCGAGGGCGTCGCCGACTACACCGGCTACCGGGGCACCGGCCGCAGCCCCGGGCAGATCGCTCCGGAACTCGCCAGGGCGGCCGCCGCCAAGGGCTTCACGGCGGTGCTGCCCGCCGACACCGACTTCGCGGCCGGTTCGGCGGGCATCGGCCTGGCGTACGAGCTGGCCTGGTCGGCCTGCGACCTGATCGCCCGCCGGTACGGCGAGCAGCGGCTGGTCGGCTTCTACCGGGCCGCCGGGGCCACCGAGCCCACCGGCGGCCGGGAGGAGTGGCTGGACGGGCTCTGCCGGGCCCGGCTGGGCCTCGGGCTGGCCGACTTCATCCGGCAGTGGGGCGAGGACCTGCACCAGCGCTACGCGCACTGACCGGGGGCCTGGTCACTGGCGGACGCCCGCGCTGTCGATGCCGTCCAGCAGGTCGTGCTCGTAGGCGATCCCCGGCCGGACCGGGTACCCGGCAGGCACCGGCGCCTCCAGCGCGGGGGACAGCACCAGCGTCCGGACCGGCTCCACCACCCGGGTGGAGCGCCAGAGCCGGACGCAGGAGAGGATCGCGGCGGCCAGCAGCAGCAGGTTGCGGACCGTCAGCACCACCACGCCCCAGACCTGGCTGTTCACCACCTGGCTGAACAGCACCGGGAACTCCAGCGTGGTGAACAGCGTCGCGGCCAGCACCAGCAGCGCCACCGGCCGCTGGCTGGTGCCGCGCACCGTCAGGCAGACCGCCGTCAGGCCGACCACCCAGACCAGGTATTGCGGGCTGATCACCCGGCTGGTCACGGTGAAGATCAGCAGTGCGGCCAGCGCCGCGTCGAAGGTGGTCGCGGTCTGCCAGCGTTTGGCCCGCAGCCGCCAGAACAGCAGCCAGGCGAAGCCGGCCACGCTGGCGCCGACCGAGACCTTGGAGATCACCGTGACCCACGGCCCGAGCATCTCCACCGAGCCGTAGTTCATCTTCACCTCGCCGTGCCAGCCGCCGGCCAGCCGGGCGAAGTGCAGTGGCAGCGCGCCGAGCGACTCCACCTCGATGCCCCGGTCCCGCTGGAACTTGAGGAACTCGAAGGCGCCGTTCATCCCGGCCGCGAGCAGGAAGCCCAGCGCGCTGAGCGAGGCCACCGCCGCCGTCCAGGAGCGCTTGGTCCGCCGGCCCTTCGGGGTGCCGATCAGGGCCAGCACCGGCCAGACCTTGACCAGCCCGCCGAGACCGAGCAGCGCACCACCGAGTGCGGGCCGCCGCAGCACCACCAGCAGCCCGCCGACCGCCACCGCGGTCACCACGATGTCGTACCGGCAGTAGACCGTCGGCCCGAGCAGCGGCACGCCCGCCACCCAGACCCAGGCACCGGTGAAGCTCCGGCCGCGCCGCGTACCCGCCCGCATCAGCAGGCCCATGGTGAACGCGTCCACCAGGCCGCAGATCACCCAGAACGAGACCAGGTACGACCAGGGCAGCAGCCCGGGCAGCAGGATCACCAGGGCGGCGCCGGGCGGGTACTGCCAGGTCACGTCGTCCAGCGGGAAGGTGCCGGTCTGCAGCACCTGGTACCAGCCGTGGTAGATCACCGAGACGTCGGCGGTCACGTCGGCACCGGAGACGCTGACCAGGCCGAGCACCATCAGCATGATCAGCACCCGGGTGGCCAGCCAGCCTCCCGCCAGGCCCCAGAGCGCTCCGCCGGCCGGCGAGGACGCCGGGGTACGGTCGGCACCGCCCGCACTCATGCCGGGACTCCCGGCCGGGGCCAACTCCACCGCACTCCCTCGTTCGACGTGCGCGCCGCGCAGATCCACCCCCGAGCCCCCGTCCGTTCTCACCGTGCCGTCTCCGCACGCATCGACCGGCACGGGCAGCCCACTCTAGCCAAAGGCGTGGTCGCACCCGCCGACCGCGTTCCCGGCACACCGGGGCGTTGACCTATGGTACGGATCAGCGACCGGTACACCGAGCACCCCCCGACCGAGCGAGCCGTGGCATGCACAAGACCCTGATCGTCACCAACGACTTCCCGCCCCGGCCCGGGGGTATCCAGGCCTTCGTCCACAACATGGCGGTGCGCCAGCCAACCGGCAGCATCGTGGTGTACGCCTCGACCTGGCGGGACGGCAGCGAGGTGGCGAAGTTCGACGCCGAGCAGCCGTTCCCGGTGATCCGGGACCGGACCAGGATGATGGTGCCGACCCCCCGGGTCACCCGGCGGGCCGCCGAGATCCTCCGCGCCGAGGGCTGCGACTCGGTCTGGTTCGGCGCCGCCGCACCGCTCGGCCTGATGGCCCCCGCCCTGCGCCGGGCCGGCGCGGGCCGGCTGCTCGGCATGACGCACGGTCACGAGGCCGCCTGGGCTCAGCTCCCGGGCTCCCGGCAGCTGCTCCGCCGGATCGGCGCGGGCACCGACACCCTGACCTACCTCGGCGAGTACACCCGCTCGCGGATCGCCGCCGCGGTCGGCCCCGAGGCGGCCGCCCGGATGGTCCAGCTGCCGCCCGGCGTGGACGAGCAGACCTTCAGGCCGGACTCCGGCGGTGCCGTGATCCGGGCCCGGCTCGGCCTGACGGACCGTCCGGTGGTGGTCTGCGTCTCACGGCTGGTGCCGCGCAAGGGCCAGGACACCCTGATCGCCGCGCTGCCGCAGATCCTTCGGCAGGTGCCGGACGCGGTGCTGCTGATCGTCGGCGGCGGCCCGTACCAGGGCGAGCTGGAGAAGCTCGCCGAGGCCAAGGGCGTCAGCGCCTCGGTCCGCTTCACCGGGGCGGTGCCCTGGTCGGAGCTGCCGGCCCACTACGGCGCGGGCGACGTCTTCGCGATGCCCTGCCGCACCCGCCGGGGCGGCCTGGACGTCGAGGGTCTCGGCATCGTCTACCTGGAGGCCAGCGCCACCGGACTCCCGGTGATCGCCGGGGACTCCGGGGGTGCGCCTGACGCCGTCCTGGAGGGCGAGACCGGCTACGTCGTCCCCGGCGGCTCCCCCGCAGCTGTCGCCGAACGGACCGTCACGCTGCTGCAGGACCCCGAGCTCCGCCGCACCATGGGCGAGGCCGGCCGCCGGTGGGTCGAACGCTCCTGGCGCTGGGACCTCCTGGCGGGGCGGCTGACGGCACTGCTCGCCGCAGATTAGGCCGGTGGCTCGGAAGGTGGTGGCCCGGGGCTCTGCTGCTGTGCGGCTCCGCCGCGTGGGCGACGCCGACCTCAGGAGCGTCAACGTGCGTGCACGGTCAGGCGCTTTCGCATGTGACCCGCACGCCACGTAGCCTCGCCCCGGCGGCGGAGTCGCCCATCAGCAGAGCCCCGAGCCCCCGGCTGCGCCGTGGCTAGCGGCGGTAGAGCCCCTCGATCTCGGCGGCGAAGTCCTTCATGACGACGTTGCGCTTGAGCTTGAGCGACGGCGTGAGGTGGCCGCTCTCCTCGGAGAAGACGGTGTCGAGGATGCGGAACTTCTTCACCGCCTCGGCGTGCGAGACCGCCTGGTTGCCCTCGTCCACGGCGGCCTGAACGGCCGTCAGGAGGTCGGGGTCCTCGCGGAGGTCGGCGAGCGTGGCGTCGGCGGGCTTGCCGGTGAGCTCCTTCCACCTGGGGAAGAACTCCTCGTCGATGGTGATCAGGCAGGCGATGAACGGCTTGCGGTCGCCGACCACCATCACCTCACCGATCAGGGCGTGGGCCCGGATCCGGTCCTCGATCACGGCGGGGGCGACGTTCTTGCCGCCCGCGGTGACCAGGATCTCCTTCTTCCGGCCGGTGATGGTCAGGTAGCCGTCGGCGTCCAGGCTGCCCAGGTCGCCGGTGGCGAACCAGCCGTCGCGCAGGGCCTCCGCCGTGGCGGCCGGGTTGTTCCAGTAACCGGTGAAGACCTGCGGGCCCTGAAGCAGCACCTCGCCGTCCTCGGCGATCCGGACGGCGGAGCCGGGCAGCGGCTGGCCGACGGTGCCGATCTTGGGCCGGTCGTGCGGGTTGAAGGCGGTGGCCGCGCAGGTCTCGGTCAGACCGTAGCCCTCCAGCACGGTGAAGCCGATGCCCCGGTAGAAGTGGCCCAGCCGCTCGCCGAGCGGGGCGCCGCCGGAGATCGCGTGGGTGGCCCGGCCGCCGAGGGCGGCGCGCAGCTTGCTGTAGACCAGCTTGTCGAAGACCGCGTGCCTGATCCGCAGGCCGAGCCCGGCGCCGCCCTGGTCGAGGGCGCGGCTGTACGCGATGGCGGTGTCGGCCGCCCGGTCGAAGATCTTGCCCTTGCCGTCGGCCTGCGCCTTGGCCCGGGCGGTGTTGTAGACCTTCTCGAAGACCCGGGGCACGCCGAGGATCAGGGTGGGCCGGAACGCGGCCAGCTCGGCGGTGACGTCCTTGATCTCGGAGACGTGGCCGAGCTTGATCGGGGCGATCACGGCGGCGATCTCGGCGATCCGGCCGAGCACGTGGGCCAGTGGCAGGAAGAGCAGCACGGAGCTGTGCCCGGTGCGGAACAGCGGCTCCAGACGGGCCGTCACGTTGCCCAGCTCGGCCAGGAAGTTGCCGTGGGTGAGCTGACAGCCCTTCGGGCGACCGGTGGTACCCGAGGTGTAGACGATGGTGGCGATCGAGTCGGCGGTCGGGACCGAGCGGCGCTCGGTGACGGTGCCGTCGGTGACGTTGGCGCCGGCCTCGGCCAGCTCGGCGAGGGCGCCGCGCTCGATCTGCCAGGTGTGGGCAAGCTCCGGCAGCCGGTCGCGCAGGCCGGCCACCGCGGCGGCGTGGGCGTCGGTCTCGGTGACCACCGCGACGGCGCCTGAGTCGCCGAGGATCCAGGCGACCTGTTCGGCGGAGGAGGTCTCGTACACCGGCACGGTGATCGCACCCGCGCACCAGATGGCGAAGTCCAGCACGGTCCACTCATACCGGGTGCGGGACATCACGCCGACCCGGTCGCCGGGGGCCACGCCCGCCGCGATCAGGCCCTTGGCGGTGGTGCGCACCTCGGCGAGGAACTGGGACGCCGTCAGATCCACCCACTGTCCGTCCAGCTTGCGGCTGAGAACCGCCACGTCCGAGTGCTGCTCGGCGTTCTGGTGGACCAGGTCGGAGAGGTTACCGCCGCTCGGTACCTGGTAGCGGGCCGGAAGGCTGAACTCGAGCAAGACTGCTCCTCGTCTGCGACGCTGCGGGACGGCAGGACGTTACTGCCCGGTAGGTGGATTGACCAGAGTTGTCCGGCCCGGTGTTCGAAGAGTCACACCGGCGACCTGGCCCGGTGCTCCCGACTGGCACCCTACGACAGCGCCCCGGTGACCCGCAGGTAGCCCGGACGGCCGTGACCTGGACCGATGGCTCCTCCGGTGCCGCACCGGCCGGGGGAGCGGCGGCAGCGCGATAGCCTTCCCTGGGCGCAACACCTGTAACAGGACAGCGGAGGCCGTGTCATGCCGGAACACACCAGGTCGAGCATCACCATCGACGCGACCCCGGCCGAGGTCATGGCGGTGATCGCGGACTTCGCCGCGTACCCGGCCTGGACCGGCGAGGTCAAGGAGATCGAGGTCCTGGAGACGGCCGAGGACGGCCGGGCCGCGCAGGTGCGCCTGCTGCTGGACGCCGGGGCGATCCGCGACGAGCACGTGCTCGCCTACACCTGGGACGGCGACCGCGAGGTCAGCTGGACCCTGGTGCGGAGTCAGATGCTGCGCTCGCTGGACGGTTCGTACGTGCTGGCCCCGGCCAAGACCGGCACCGAGGTCACCTACCAGCTCGCCGTGGACGTCAAGATCCCGATGCTCGGCATGATCAAGCGCAAGGCGGAGAAGGTCATCATCGACCGTGCGCTGGCCGGGCTGAAGAAGCGCGTCGAGAGCTGACGCCGGGATGCGGACGATCCTGGTCAGCGGCGACGGGGCCGAGGAGGTCGCCGCCGCCACCGCGCTGCACCACGCGCGGCAGGGGCTGACCACCCACCTGCTCGCCGCCGACGACCCGCACCGGATCCTGGACGAGGTGCTCGGTACCCGGCTGACCGAGCAGGCGGTCCGGTACGCCGACGCCCTGACGGTGGCCAGGACCGACGGACCGTCGGCCTTCCGGGCCGCGGTGGACGGACTCTCCGGCGTGCTGAGACCCGCCTTCGACCTGCTCGGCGCGACGCCGCTGGACCCGGAGGAGCTGACCCCGCTGCCCGGTACCGGCCAGCTCGCCCTGCTCCGCTCGCTGCGGACCGTCCGGGCCCAGGTCCTGGTGGTGGCCGCCCCGCGTCCCGCCGAGCTGATCGCCGCGCTCGCGCTGCCCGAGCAGCTCGACCGCTACCTGGCCCGGCTGCTCCCCGAGCAGCGGCAGGCGGCCCGGGCGCTGCGCCCGCTGCTGGCCGCCGTCGCCGGGGTGCCGATGCCCGCCGAGTGGCTGTTCGAGGCCAGGACCAGGGCCGCCGCCGCACTGGCCGAGGCCAGGGCGGTGATCGAGGCACCCGGCACCACCGTCCGCCTGGTGGTGGAGGCGGCCGCCCCCCGCCCGGCCGAACTGCGCCGGATCCGGGCCGGACTGGCCCTGCACCGGCTCCGGCTGGACGCGGTGGTCGCCCACCGGGCGCTGCCCGCCGCCGCGGCCGACTCCGCCGACCCCTGGCTGGCCGCGCACGCCGCCCGCGAGCGGGACACCCTGGCCGGGCTGGCCGCCGAGCTCGACGTCCCGCTGCTGACCAGCCGTCAGCCCGGGCCGGCCCTGGAGGCGGTGGCCGAGCAGCTGTACGGCGGCACCGCCGCCCCGCAGGCAACCGAGCACCCCTGGTGGGTGGAGGACCGCCTGGCCGAGGACGGACTGCTCCTCTGGCACCTGGCCCTGCCGGGCGCCGACCGCACCGAGCTGGAGCTGGTCCGGCGCGGCGACGAACTGGTGGTCGGCCTGGGCGGGTACCGCCGGTTGCTCGCGCTGCCCGCCGCGCTGCGCCGCTGCACGGTCAGTGGCGCCGCGCTCACGGACGGCGTGCTGACCGTCCGGTTCACCCCCGACCAGGACCTCTGGCCGAGGGGTATCGGGTAGCGTCGGCAGCCGTCCACTGAAGGAGGGCCCGATGGCCGACGAGCAGTCAGACCGCGCAGCCGGAGCCGACCTGGTGGAGGAGGTGCGCCGGTTCGCCGCGGCGGTGGGGGAGAAGGCCCAGGAGATCGGCGGCCGCCTGCGCGAGCAGAACCCGGAGGTGTACGGCCATCTGGCCGCTGCCGGGGGCGAACTGCTGGCCGCCTACCGCGCGGCCGTGAGTGGCCACGAACGCAGTTGGTCCGCACCCGGACACGCCGAGGCGGAGCACATCGACCTCGACGGAGCGTCCGACAAGTAGTGAAGTCGCAGGTCAGGGCTGGTGACCGGGTGCATGCACGGAGTCATCGCAGGAGGCAAATCGTACGACTTCTGAATGCTTGCTCCCAAGCTTCCGGGTAATTGTCTTCGAATAATGTATGCAGCGGTGTGTACGGAACCACCCAGGTGCGGGTACCGTTTCGGCTCAGCGGGAACGAGATGAATAGCTGAGGGACACATGGCTCTGACCATCGGCGTCGATGTCGGCGGTACGAAGATCGCGGCCGGCGTGGTCGACGAGAACGGCGAGATCCTCGCCCGGACCCGGGTACCCACCCCGGCCGACCCCCAGTGGGCGGTCGATGCCATCGCGCAGGCCGTACGCGAGCTCAAGGAGCAGCACCCGGAGGTCACGGCCGTCGGTGTCGGGGCCCCCGGCTTCGTTGACCGGGACCGTTCCACGGTGATCTTCGCGCCGAACATCGCGTGGGAGAACGAGCCGCTCAAGAGCCGGGTCGAGGAGCTCACAGGCCTCACCACGGTGGTCGAGAACGACGCCAACTGCGCGGCCTGGGCCGAGTTCAGGTTCGGCGCGGCGGCCGCGCACGAGGACGCCGTGCTGATCACCGTCGGCACCGGCATCGGCGGCGGCATCGTGCTGGACGGGCGGCTGCACCGCGGCCGGTTCGGCGTCGCGGGCGAGATCGGCCACCTCAACATGGTGCCGGACGGCCTGCTCTGCGGCTGCGGCGGCAAGGGCTGCTGGGAGCAGTACGGCTCCGGCCGCGCGCTGCGCCGCTACGGCCGGGAGAAGGCCGCCGCCGACCCGATCGCAGGCAAGCGGATGCTGGAGCTGAACGACGGCCTGGCCGACACCATCCGCGGCATCCACATCACCGAGGCCGCCGCCGAGGGCGACCCGCTGGCGCTGGAGTGCTACCTGGAGCTGGCCGACTGGCTCGGCCGCGGGATGGCCGACCTGGCCGCGCTCTTCGACCCGGCCGTCTTCGTGCTCGGCGGTGGCGTCTCCGACTCCGGCGACCTGCTGCTCGACCCGGTCGCGGCCGCCTTCCGCAAGTACGTCACCGGTGGTGTGCACCGCCCGCGCGCCGAGGTGGTGCTCGCCACCATGGGCTCCGCCGCCGGCATCGCGGGCGCGGCCGACCTGGCCCGCACCTGACGTCGCATCACCCGGACGGGCGGCCACTCGGAATCCGAGTGGGCGCCCGTCCGGCCGTTCCGCTCCGGGCGGCCCATAGACTCCTCGGATGGACACCACGCCCGACCCGCTGATCGGTACCCTGCTGGACGCCCGGTACCGGGTGGAGCAGCGGATCGCGGTCGGTGGGATGGCCACCGTCTACCGGGCCACCGACACCCGGCTGGACCGGGTGGTGGCGGTGAAGGTGATGCACCCTTCGCTCGCCCAGGACGCCGAGTTCACCGGCCGGTTCATCCGGGAGGCCAAGGCGGTGGCCCGGCTCGCCCATCCCAACGTGGTGAACGTGTTCGACCAGGGCGCGGACGGGCGCTCGGTCTTCCTGGCGATGGAGTACGTGCCCGGGCGGACCCTGCGGGACCTGCTCAGGGACCGGGGCGCGCTGAGCGTCAGGGGCGCGCTCGACGTGCTCGAACCGGTGCTCGCCGCGCTCGGCGCCGCGCACCGCGCGGGCCTGGTGCACCGGGACGTGAAGCCGGAGAACGTCCTGATCACCGACGGCGGCCTGGTCAAGGTCGCCGACTTCGGCCTGGTCCGGCTGCTCAGCGGCGCGGACGGGGTCACCGAGACCACCTCGGCCGGCACCGTGCTCGGCACCGTCTCCTACCTCGCCCCGGAGCAGATCCAGCCGGGCCTGCCCACCGACCAGCGGGTGGACGTCTACGCGGCCGGCATCCTGCTGTACGAGATGCTCACCGGCGCCAAGCCCTACCAGGGCGAGAACCCGATGCAGGTGATCTACCGTCACCTGCACGAGGACGTCCCGCCGCCCTCGCTGGTCGCCCCCGGCGCCGGCGCCGAGCTGGACGCGATAGTCGCCGCCGCGACCTCCCGCGACCCCGGCGCCAGGCCGTACGACGCGGTGGAGCTGCTGGCCGCGTTGCAGCGGGCCAGGCGCCACCTGACGCCGGAGCGGCTGGACGCCGAACCGCCCGCCTCCGCCCGGCGCAGCCCGCTGCACCCGACCACCGAGGCCACCTCGGTGCTCGCTCCGGTGGAGCGCACCAGCGTGCTGGACGTGCCCACCATGCTGCTCGCCCGGCCGCGCCCGTACGACGAACCGGCTCCGGCCAGGCGGGTCCGGGCGCGCCGTTCGCGCAAGCCGCTGATCTGGGCCGGGGTGGTCGCCGCCGTGCTGCTGCTGGTCGGCGGGACGACGTACACGCTGTCCGGCGCGCTGTACGCGGAGGTGCCCGCGATCGTCGCGCAGACCCAGGCCGAGGCGGTGCGGACCCTGGACGGGGCCGGGCTGCAGGGCAGCTTCACGCAGCAGTTCAGCGAGACCGTCCCGGCCGGGCAGGTGATGGCCACCGACCCGGGGGTGGGCCGGCGGACCCGGAAGAGTGACCCGGTGCGGGTGACGCTCTCCAAGGGGCCCGAGCGGGTGGCGGTCCCCACGCTGGCCGGCAAGTCACTGGAGGACGCCCGGAAGGCACTGACCTCCGCCCGGCTGACGCCCGGCACGGTGGCCGAGGAGTACAGCGACACGGTGGCGCAGGGTGCGGTGGTCGGCAGCGACCCGGTGGCCGACACCCGGCTGGCCGTCGACGCGCCGGTGGCGCTGACCGTCAGCAAGGGGATGCGGCCGGTGCCGAACGTGGTCGGGATGACCAAGGACGACGCCGAGAAGGCGCTCAAGGACGCCGGGTTCAAGTCGCAGACGTCCGGTCTCAACCTGTTCGGCACCGGCAAGGTGACCGGTCAGAACCCGGCAGCCGGTCAGCCGGCCAAGCAGGGCTCGACGGTGACCGTCACCTTCCCGTTCATCTGATCGGGTAGGTCCGGCCCGGTACGCCCGGCTCTCAGCGCAGCGGGCCGTCGCCCGGCTCCTCCTGGTAGGAGTAGCGCTGCTCGGCCCAGGGGTCGGCCAGGTTGTGGTAGCCGCGCTCCTCCCAGAAGCCCCGGCGGTCGGCCCGCATGTACTCGACCGCGCGGACCCACTTGGGGCCCTTCCAGGCGTACCGGTCGGGGACCACCAGCCGGACCGGGAAGCCGTGCTCCACGGTGAGCGGCCGGCCGTCGTGGTGGGTGGCGAAGACGGTCGAGGGGGCGGCGAACTCGGCGAGGGTGAGGTTGGCGCTGTAGCCGTACTCGGCCCAGACCATCACATGGGTGACGTGGTCGGCGGGCGGCACCCGTTCGAGCACGGTGGCGGCGGCGATCCCGCTCCACTCGTTGTCGAGCATCGAGAACCGGGTCACGCAGTGGAAGTCGCCGCGCACGGTGACCCGGGGCAGGGCGTGGAAGCCCTCGAAGTCCCACCTGTGCTTCTCCGCCGAGGCGGTGGCCCCGAACACCTGGAAGTCCCAGGTCAGCGGCTTGAACCGGGGCACCGGACCGTAGTGCAGCACCGGCCAGCCGCGCTGCAGCCGCTGGCCGGGAGGGAGTCTCGGGTCAGGCGGCTGGAGCTCTTCGCGTTCTGACTGACCCATGGCTCCATGGTGACAGACGGCGGGCGCCCCGCCGCGCGCGCCCCTCGGCGCACTCTCACTCGAACGGTATAAATCGGATGTTCTGATACATCTGCCGGTAAGTGTGAACTTACTGGAAATTACGCCCGGGACAGTGCCACGATGCGGTCAGCCGTGGTTCCGCGTGTGTTGTAGACGAAGAGCAGGAGGGCACCGCCATGAAGGGCGACGCCGAGGTCATCGAATTCCTCAACGAGCAGCTCACCGCCGAGCTGACCGCCATCAACCAGTACTTCCTGCACGCCAAGATGCAGGAGAACTTCGGCTGGACCAAGCTCGCCAAGTACACCCGGCACGAGTCGTTCGACGAGATGAAGCACGCGGAGACGCTGACCGACCGCATCCTCTTCCTGGACGGGCTGCCCAACTACCAGCGGCTGTTCCACGTCCGGGTCGGCCAGACCGTCAAGGAGATGTTCGAGGCGGACCGCCAGGTCGAGGTCGAGGCGATCGACCGGCTCAAGCGCGGCATCGTGGTGATGCGGGCCAAGAACGACGTCACCTCGGCCAACATCTTCGAGTCGATCCTGGCGGACGAGGAACACCACATCGACTACCTGGACACCCAGCTCGAACTGCTGGAGCGGCTCGGCGAGGCGCTCTACCTGGCACAGCTCATCGAGCAGCCCGAGAGCTGACCCCGGCGTCGGTCAGGCGGCCCGGGCGGCCGGCTGCTCGGGCTCGGCCAGACCGAGCTTGGCGGCCAGCCTGGCTGTCGGGCAGGGGCGGGCCCCGTGCTCCCCGAGCAGGGCCTGGATCCGGCGGACGCAGGAGCCGCAGTCCGTACCGGCCTTGCAGCCCTTGGCTATCTCGCGCGGGGTCTGGGCGCCCTCGTCGATCTGCTGCTTGACCTGGGCCTCGGTGACCGCATGGCACATGCACACGTACATCGCGGTGACTCCCGGGGGGCTAGGCGGCGCATTCAGCTAAGCCTTACCTTACCCATGAATGCGGGTGTGAAAAAGCCCCTCCGCGGTCCGTCTTCCGGAAAGCGGAGGGGCCTTCGTCACATCGGGGGTCAGTGACCCCGGTACAGCTCGGACACCTGGAAGGCCAGGTCCAGCGACTGGCTGCGGTTCAGGCGCGGGTCGCAGGCCGTCTCGTAGCGCTGGTGCAGGTCGTCGACCAGCACCTCGTCGCCGCCGCCGACGCACTCGGTGACGTCGTCACCGGTGAGCTCGACGTGGATGCCGCCCGGGTGGGTGCCGAGGCCGCGGTGCACCTCGAAGAAGCCCTGGACCTCGTCGAGCACGTCGTCGAAGCTGCGGGTCTTGTGACCGCTGGAGGCCTCGAAGGTGTTGCCGTGCATCGGGTCGCAGATCCACACCGGCTGGGCGCCGGAGGCGGTGACCTTCTCCACCAGGGTGGGCAGGTGCTCGCGGATCTTGCCCGCGCCCATCCGGGTGATGAAGGTGAGGCGGCCGGGCTCGCGGTCCGGGTCCAGTTTCTCGATCAGGGTGAGCGCCTCGTCGACCGAGGTGGTCGGGCCGAGCTTCACGCCGATCGGGTTGCGGATCTTCGAGGCGAACTCGATGTGCGCGTGGTCGAGCTGACGGGTGCGCTCACCGATCCAGACCATGTGGCCGGAGACGTCGTACAGGTCACCGGTGCGCGAGTCGACGCGGGTCAGCGCCGTCTCGTAGTCCAGCACCAGGGCCTCGTGCGAGGAGTAGAACTCGACCGTCCTGAACTCCTCCGGGGCCACCCCGCAGGCGTTCATGAAGGCGAGCGCGTTGTCGATCTCGCGCGCCAGCTGCTCGTAGCGCTGCCCGGCCGGGGAGTTGCGCACGAAGTCCTGGTTCCAGGCGTGCACCTGGCGCAGGTCGGCGTAACCACCGGTGGTGAAGGCCCGGACCAGGTTGAGCGTCGCCGCGGAGGCGTTGTACATCCGCTTGAGGCGCTCCGGGTCCGGGATCCGGGACTCGGGGGTGAAGTCGAAGCCGTTGACCGAGTCGCCCCGGTAGACCGGCAGCGTCACGCCGTCCCGGGTCTCGGTCGACTTGGAACGCGGCTTGGAGTACTGGCCCGCGATCCGGCCGACCTTCACGACCGGCACCGACGCCGCGTACGTGAGTACGGCGGCCATCTGGAGCAGGGTCTTCAGCTTGTTGCGGATGTGGTCGGCGGAGACGCCGTCGAAAGCCTCGGCGCAGTCGCCGCCCTGCAGCAGGAACGCCTCACCACGTGCCACGGCACCGAGCCGGGCACGCAGCTGGTCGCACTCGCCGGCGAAGACGAGTGGCGGATACGAGGCGAGGTCCGCAAGAGCCTTGCGCAGCGCCTCTTGATCCGGCCATTCAGGCTGCTGCGCCGCGGGCAAAGACTGCCAGGAGTGCTGATTTGTCACGGTCACAGGCACAAGGCTACGGGTTTGCGCCGGAAACTCCGGCACACCGCCCGATGGGTGAGACACCTGATGGACAATCAGCCGAACACCCTCAGCTGTCCCCGATCTGGGTTAGGCTCAGCCCCGTGAACGCGCCGCACACCTTCTCCTGGTGGTGGACCAACCCCGTGGGTGGTCCACAAGTCGAGCGTTCCTAGACGCACACGACGGCCGCCCCTCGGGGCGGCCGTCGGCGTATCCAGAGTCGGTCGGCCCTCCCCGGAAGCGGAACCCCATCCCGCACGCCTCCCGGAAGGACCAGTCGAACCGTGACCAGCCTCACCTCGCTGCTGCACCGCCTCTCCGCCGCCGACGCCCCCGCGTACGCGCTGCTGCACCGCCGCGCCCCCCGGCACACGCCCGACACCATCGAGGTCCTGATCGGCACCGTCGGCGTCCACGAGGAGCTGGCCGACCTGCCGGTGCCGCTCGGGGCGCCGGCCGACGGCGGGCGGCACGACCTGCTCGCCCTGGTCCCGTACCGGCAGATCCGCGAGCGCGGCTTCGAGGCGCACGACGACGGCACCCCGCTGCAGGCGATCCGGGTCGAGGAGCAGTACGTCTTCCCACTGGCCGAGGTGCTGGCCGCGCTGCCGCAGCCGTCGATCTCGCTCACCGGCGGCTCGTTCGACATCGACGACAGCGCGTACGCCGAGACCGTCCGGACCGTGATCGCGGACGAGATCGGCCGGGGCGAGGGCGCCAACTTCGTGATCCGGCGTGACTTCACCGCGCGGCTGGACGACTTCGGCCCGGCCACCCCGCTCGGTCTGTTCCGCCGTCTGCTGGACCAGGAGCGCGGGGCGTACTGGACCTTCCTGGTGCACACCGGGGAGAGGTACCTGGTCGGCGCCTCGCCGGAGGTCCACGTCCGGCAGAGCGGCGGCACCGTGGTGATGAACCCGATCTCCGGGACGTACCGCTATCCGGCCGAGGGCCCGGGCATCGACTCGCTGCTGGACTTCCTGAACGACCCCAAGGAGCTGGAGGAGCTCACCATGGTGGTCGACGAGGAGCTCAAGATGATGTGCACCGTCGGCGACCTCGGCGGCCAGGTGCTCGGCCCCCGGCTCAAGGAGATGGCCCACCTCGCGCACACCGAGTACGAGCTGCGCGGCCGGACCTCACTGGACGTCAGGGAGGTGCTCAAGGAGACCATGTTCGCCGCCACCGTGACCGGCAGCCCGGTGCAGAACGCCACCCGGGTGATCAAGCGCTACGAGCGCACCGGACGCGGCTACTACTCCGGCGCGCTGGCCCTGATCGGCCGCACCGCCAGCGGCGCCCAGCAGCTCGACTCGCCGATCTGCATCCGCACCGTCGACATCGACCCCACCGGCGGCCTGGTGGTCCGGGCCGGGGCGACCCTGGTGCGGCACTCCGACCCCGACTCCGAGGTGGCCGAGACGCACGCCAAGGCCGCCGGGGTGCTCACCGCGATCGGCGCCCGCCCGGCGCCCGCCCACCGCAGCGTCCGGCGCGGTGGTCCGGTGCTGGCCGACGACCACCGGGTGCAGGCCGCGCTGGACTCCCGCCGCACCAGGCTCGCGCCGTTCTGGCTGCGGATGCAGCAGCCCGCCACCGCCACCGCCGAACGGGAGACCCTGGTGGTGGACGGCGAGGACACCTTCACCTCGATGCTGTCCCACCTGCTCACCTCGCTCGGCCACCGGGTCCGGGTGCTGCGCTTCGACACCCCTGGCCTGCGCGCACTGGTGGCGGCGCACGACGGACCACTGGTGCTCGGCCCCGGCCCCGGCGACCCGGCCGACCGGGCGGACGCCAAGATGGCGATCCTGCGGCCGATCGTCGCGGAGGCGCTGTCCGCCGCCCGCAGCGGTACCCGGACCGCTCCGCTGCTCGCGGTCTGCCTCAGCCACCAGCTGGTCTCCGCCGAACTCGGACTGCCGCTGGCCCGCAAGGCCGTCCCCTACCAGGGTGCCCAGGAGAGCATCGACCTGTTCGGCACCCGCAGGACGGTCGGCTTCTACAACACCTTCACCTCCCGCTGCACCGACGCCGACGCGGCCCGGCTGGCTCTGGAGGGCATCGAGGTGGCCCGGGCCGACGACTCCACCGACGTGCACGCCCTGCGCGGCCCCGGCTTCGTCACCCTGCAGTTCCACCCCGAATCGGTGCTCACCCGGGAGGGGGTCGTCCTGGTCGCCGAACTGCTCGCGGGCATGGGCGCTGTGATGGTCTGACGGTGGGTCGGCGGCGCGCTCGCCTGGGCCTGTCCGGCCCTAGAGCGCGTCGTCCAGGCCCTGTTCGATCGCGTAGCGGACCAGTTCGACGCGGTTGTGGAGCTGGAGTTTGCCGAGGGTGTTCTGCACGTGGTTCTGCACGGTGCGGTGGGAGAGCACCAGGCGGTCGGCGATCTGACGGTACGACAGGCCCTTGGCGACCAGCCGGAGCACCTCGGTCTCCCGGGTGGTCAGCTGGGGCGCGGAGGGGGCGGACGGCCCGGTGGCCAGGCGGCGGAACTCGCCGAGGACCAGGCCGGCCAGGCCGGGGGTGAAGACCGGGTCGCCGAGGGCGGTGCGGCGGACGGCGTCGATCAGCTCGTCCCGGTGGGCGGACTTCACCAGGTAGCCGGTGGCGCCGGACTTCACCGCCTCCAGGACGTCGGCGTGCTCGCCGCTGGCGGAGAGCACCAGCACCCGGACGCCCGGGTCCTGGGCGACGGCCTGGCGGCAGACCTCGACACCCGGGAGGGTGGGCAGGTTGAGGTCGAGCACGATCACCTGGGGGCTGCTGGCCCGAGCCCGGCGGACCGCCTCCTCACCGTCCCCGGCGGTGGCCACTACGTCGAACCCGGCGTCGGCCAGGTCCCGGGAGACCGCCTCGCGCCACATCGGGTGGTCGTCGACCACCATGATCCGGACCTGAGCGTCCATCAGGACCTCCTCGGCAGTGGGTGGGACGGTACGGGCAGCTGCGGTGAGGCTAGCGGAAGCCGTGGGAGGGTCAGGAACGCCCCTGACGCGGGACCCGGAGTTCGATCTCGACGCCCTCGCCCGGGGCGGAGTACAGCTCGGCGGTGCCGCCGAGGTCCAGCAGGCGGCCCCGGATGGACTGGGAGACGCCGAGCCGGCCGGCCTGCTCCGCCTCGGCCAGCCGCCCGGCCGGGTAGCCGGGGCCGTCGTCGCGGATGCTCACGGTGACCGTGTCCGGTTCGTCCTCGACCAGGATCCAGGCCCGGGCCGACGCGCCCGCGTGCCGGCGGACGTTGTCCACGGCGGCGCCGACGGCGGCGGACAGCTCGGCGGCGACCCGGCCGGGCAGCGGGACCGGGGTGGCGGGGGCGGAGAGGGTGATCCGATCGTCGGCGTACCGGCCGAGCAGAGCCCGGAGATCCTGCTCGGCCGCGTCCGGAGCGGACTGACCGCCCGTCATCAGGGCGCGCAACGCCCGCTCCTGTTCGCCCGCCAGCCGACCGAGCTCGCCGAGGTCGCCCTCCCGGCGCTGGACCAGCGCGAGCACCTGGAGCACTCCGTCGTGGATGTCCCGGGAGAGGCGCTCGCGTTCCCGGGTGGCGGCCTCGACCTGGAGCGCGCGGGTGAGGGCGGTCTCGCCGGCCCGGGCCAGTTCGATCACGTAGCCGATGGCGCAGCCCGCGACCATCAGCAGCACGATGTTGTGCAGGTTGTCCGGGGTGATCCCGCCGTGCCCGGCGATGTTGGCGACCCCGACCACCGCCCCGGCGAAGGCGGCCCAGCGCCAGCCGCCCTTGCCGGCGAAGCCCAGGACGCTGCCCGCCGCCCAGATGGTCGGCAGGGTGGGGGCGCCGGCATGGATCCGGGCGGCGGTGTCGATCACGCCACTCATCACGATGCCGGTCACCGCGAAGGCCAGGTCGGTGGCCAGGACGTACCAGGTGCAGCGCTGCGGACCGGCGAAGGACCGGGTGCTGGCCAGCGTCCAGAGGGTCAGCGCACCGAGGAAGATCCAGCCGGAGACCGGGTGCAGGAAGTCCCGGTAGGAGCTGAAGTAGCGGAGCACCGCGTACGTCAGGGCCATCACCCGGAAGAACGAGATGGCCCGCCAGAGCGGCATCTCGACCGACATGCCGCCGACGGCCAGCGTGCCGCCGTACCCCGGCCGGTGGTCGGCCATCGTTCCCCCTCGGTCGGACGGTCTACTCGGCCGAGGCGTCCTTCTCGGTCTTCTCGGCCTGCGCGGCGGCTTCGGCGGCGGCCTCGGCCTCGGCGGCCTTCTTCTCGGCCTCCTGCTGCGCCTTGACCGCCTTCTGCTCGGCCCTGCGCTCGGCGTCGGAGCGCTTCTTGTCCTCGGCCATCTGCCGCTTGGCGGCGGTCGCGTAGATGTCGACGTACTCCTGGCCGGACAGCCGCATGATCTCGTACATCACCTCGTCCGTCACGGAACGGAGGATGAAGCGGTCGTTCTCCATGCCGTGGTAGCGGGAGAAGTCGAGCGGGCGGCCGATCCGGATGCCGGGGCGGACGCCGAAGTTCGGCATCACCTGGCCGGGTGGCTGGACCTTCTCGGTGTCGATCATCGCGACCGGGATCACCGGCGCACCGGTGGCCAGCGCGACCCGGGCCAGGCCGCCGACCTTGCCCCGGTAGAGCTTGCCGTCGGGAGAGCGGGTGCCCTCCGGGTAGACCCCGAACAGCTCGCCGCGCTCGATCACCGCGACGGCGCTGCGGATCGCGGCCTCACCGGCGCCCCGGACGCCCGAGCGGTCCACCGGGAGCTGACCGACGCCCTTGAAGAAGGCGGCCGTCAACTTGCCCTTGATGCCAGGGGTGTTGAAGTACTCCGCCTTGGCGATGAAGGTCACCCGGCGCTTCATCAGGGCAGGCAGGAAGAACGAGTCCGAGAACGACAGGTGGTTGCTCGCGATGATCGCGGGGCCGTCATCGGGGATGTTGTCGGCACCCTCGATCCAAGGCCGGAAGAAGATCCGCAGCAGCGGTGCGACGATCATCTTCATCAGTCGGTAGAACAACCGGGGCCTCCTGTTGTGCGGACCGGTCGATCCTAATGCTTCCTTCCGGTCCCGTACGCACCGGTGGGTCTGTACGAGTCGCAGCCGACCGTGGGACGATTCGCCTGCCAGTGCCAGAAGTCGCCGCCAGGGCCCGCCACCGACGTTCCGTCAAGGCCCGGACGGCCGCGCACCCGCGAAGGAGCCCGCCGATGCCGTTGCTGCCCGGAGCCGAGCCGTTCCGCCACCAGGGGGGCCGGACGGGCGTGCTGTTCGTGCACGGCTTCACCGGCTCGCCGCAGTCGCTGCGCCCGTGGGCGGAGGAGTTCGCCGCCGCCGGGTACACGGTCTCGCTGCCGCTGCTCCCCGGCCACGGCACCCGCTGGCAGGACATGCAGCTGACCCGCTGGGAGGACTGGTACGCCGAGGTCGAGCGGGCCTTCAAGGAGCTGGCCGCCGAGTGCGACCAGGTCTTCGTCTGCGCCCTCTCGATGGGCGGCGCGCTCGCCCTGCGGCTGACCGCCCGGCAGGGCGCGGCGGTGGCCGGACTGGTGCTCGTCAACCCGTCCGTGCGTTCCGACAACCCCGCAAGTGTGCTGTTGCCGGTGCTCCGGCACGTGGTCCCGAGCCTGGCCGGGGTGGCGAACGACATCGCCAAGCCCGGCTCGTACGAGATCGGCTACGACCGGACGCCGCTGCACGCCGCCTGGTCACTGGCCCGACTGTGGCGGACGGTGCAGGCGGAGCTGCCCGACGTACGGCAGCCGGTGCTGCTGCTGCACAGCCCGCAGGACCACGTGGTCTCCCCGGCCAACTCCGAGTTGGTGCTGGCCCGGATATCCTCGACCGATGTGACCGAGCTGCTCTGCGAGCGCAGCTACCACGTGGCCACGCTGGACCACGACGCCGGACTGATCGTCGAGGCAAGCCTCGACTTCGTCCGGCGGCTGACCCCGGCGGTCCACGTGGACGCGAGCGCCGCGGACGCGAGCGCCGAGGACCACCTGGGCTGAAGGGCCGGCAGTGCAGATGAACAACACCGCGGGCGACGACGAGGAACTACCCCTGGACGGCCGGGCGAAGCCCGAGCCGACGGGGGAGTCCGACCCGCCCGCACGCCGCCCGGTGGGGGGCAGCCAGGCCGAGCAGGACGCGATCTTCGCCGCGTTGGTGGCGCAGTTCGACGACCCGGTCGACCTCAACAACCCGGAGTGGCCGGAGGTCGAGAACCTCCGGGCCAAGGAGGTCCGGCGCGCGCCCAAGGGCGAGCTGGACGACTTCGCCCCGCAGCCCCGGTCCCGCCCGGACACCGGCGACCCGCGGAACTACGTGGCGGCCGAGGACCCGGACGAGGGCCACTACATCCCGCCCGAGCCGCCGCCGCTGCCGCCGATGGACACCACGGCCAGGTTCGCCTGGCTCGCGGTGCTCGGCGGCCCGGCGCTGCTGCTGTTCGACGCACTGGTCTGGCGCGAGGTGGCCGGCTGGCCGGCCTGGGTCGGCGTCAGCGCCTTCCTCGGCGGCTTCGTCACGCTGATGGCCCGGATGAAGGACCGCGACGAGGACGAGCCCGAGGACCCGAACGGCGGAGCGGTGGTCTGACGGGCGGTCAGGAGACCGTCCGGCCGCGGCTGAGCGCGGAGAGCTTCGCCAGCAGCAGGACCAGGCCCGCCGCACAGCCCACCGCGCCCCAGGCCGGCAGGTGCAGGGCGGCGGGCAGCAGCACTCCGGGCGTCAGCACCAGGCAGGGCACGTACCAGCGCACCACGGTGCCGGGCGCGTCGCCGTAGCGCAGCGAGATCGCCGCGTTGGCGGTGTAGAAGGCCAGTACCCCGCCGCAGAGCGCCCAGCGGGCGCCGGCCGGCAGCGGGTGGTCCGGTTCGGCGACGGCGGTGCCGAGCGCGGCGGCGATCACCGTGATGCCGGAGACCAGGACGAACGGCAGGTACATCACGGTGTCCCGGATCGCCCGGACGGCGTGACCGCTCTGCGCCCGGGTGAGGCCCCGGGCGGCGCTGCCGGTGCCCCAGGTGAAGAAGATCAGGGCGAGCTCGGCGGCTACCAGGAAGCCGAACAGGGCGGCCGTCGCGGACGGCCCGGTGAAGTGGTCGGCCAGCGCGGAGACCGTGGTGAAGACGCTCTCCCCGAGCACGATGACCACGAACAGGCCGATCCGCTCCACCAGGTGCTCGACCGTCAGCCGGTCGTAGAAGCCCTGGGTCATCCCGGCCTGCACCACCAGCAGCACCACCTCCAGCGCCGTCGCCACGCCCCAGAGCACGAACCGTCCTGGGTCGGGGACCGCCGCCGACACCGCCCAGAGCAGCGCGGGCACCAGGCAGTAGAGCATCGGCCGCCAGAGCGGCAGCGGGCTGCCCGGCTCCCTCGACCGGCCGAACCAGAGCGCGAAGAACAGCAGCCGGATCCAGGCGGCGCCGAGCGCGTACGCCCAGGCCCGGTCGCCCAGGCCCTCGGGTGCGGCCGCCGCCATCAGGCCGAGGCCGGGCATCGCGGCCAGCAGGACGGTCCTGATCCGGCTGCTGCCCGAGCCGAAGACGTTCACGGTCACCGTCAGGTTCGCCCAGGCCCACCAGGCCGGGAAGAACAGCACCAGGAAGGTCAGGAAGTCCTTGGCCGCTGGGTCGCCGTGCAGACCCTGCGCCAGCAGGCTGACCGTCACCACGAAGACCAGGTCGAAGAAGAGCTCGAACCAGCCGGCCCGGTGGTCGTCCTCCTCCGCTTCGCTCATCCGCCCACTCTGCGGACCGCCCTTCCGGCCACCGCCGCAGGCGCACGGGCGGGGTCGGCGGGATTGACCCGTCTGGGCCCCGCTCCGGTCCCAGGCCCTGTCCGGGCGATCTTGTCGGGTCAGCGTGCGGCGTCGGGCGCCCGGCTGGGCGTGCGGCCGGAACGGCCTCGTACTGGTTCGTACTTGGGCGCTCCGGCCGTGCGCCCAGCCGGGCTGTGACATCAGCCGCCGGCGCGGCGGGTCCGACGTCGCACGCCCGGCAAGATCGCCCGGACAGGGCCTAGCCCGGTGGCAGCCGCAGGACGGCCAGCAGGGGCAGGTGGTCGGTGGCCGCGAGCAGGTCGGCGGGGTCGACGTCCGGGAGTCCGTGCGGGACGCCGCAGGCGAGCACGGTGACGCCGGGGGAGGCGAAGACGGCGTCGATCCGCTGGTAGGGGTTGGCGGGCACCGACGTGTTGGTGCCGCCCCAGGGGGCCACCACGTGGCCGTCCTGGTACGTCGCTGCGAGGCGCTGCCAGCCGGGGCCGTCCGGGTGCTCGTTGAAGTCGCCCGCGATCACGGCGGGTTCGCCCTCCTCGGCCTGGGCGGGGAGCAGTGCGAACTGCTTCAGCCGCTCGTCCGGGTCCAGGCTCAAATGGCAGCTGGTCAGCACGAACGGCGCGGACCGGCCGATCCGTAGCTTCGCGGTGGCGAAGCCGCGGGCGTGCAGGCCCCGGGTCTTCGGCAGCAGCCGGTCCCTGACCTCCAGCACGTCGACCGCCAGCCGCCCGAGCAGCAGCGGCCCGGCGGCGATCCGGCCGCCACCGGAGAGGATCACCGTGCCGGTGCTCCTGGCCAGCCAGGCCGCCTGCCCCTCGGGCCGCCAGTACCGGGGCGACTCCTGGACACAGACCAGATCCGGCCGGCAGGCCCGGACCACCCGCACCAGCGCCTCGCGGTCGTCGCGCAGCGAACGGACGTTGTAACTGAGCAGCCGGACCACCTGCGCCCCGTCGGGCTCGGTACCGGACTCGGGAAGTCGGGCCCCTCCGACGATCGGCTGGGGTGGGAGCGGCGTCCGGGTACCTGCCCCGCCCGCTTCACGTCGGTCGCCGGTGCTCGGCATGGGTTACCTCCTCAGGACCACGAGCTAGATGCTAGGTGACCCACCGTCAGAAGGCGGGCCGTTCGCGGGTGTCCAGGTCGGCGAGTCCGGCCATGGCGGAGGAGGCTTCGGCGTGGAAGCGGCGGGGGATGCGGCCGGCTCGGTACGCCAGTCGGCCCGCCTCGGTGGCGCGGCGCATCGCGTCGGCCATCAGGACCGGATCCTGGGCCCGGGTCACGGCGGAGGCGAGCATCACCGCCGAGCAGCCCAGCTCCATCGCCAGTGCCACGTCGGAGGCGGTGCCCGCGCCCGCGTCCAGGATCACCGGGACGCCCGCGCTCGCCACGATCAGCTGGAAGTTGTGCGGGTTGCGGATGCCGAGCCCGGAGCCGATCGGCGAGCCGAGCGGCATGATCGCCGCGCAGCCCACGTCCTCCAGCTTGCGGGCCAGCACCGGGTCGTCGTTGGTGTACGGGAGCACCGTGAAGCCGTCGTCGACCAGCGTTTCGGCGGCGTCCAGCAGCTCGATCGGGTCGGGCAGCAGGGTCCGTTCGTCGGCGATCACCTCCAGCTTCACCCAGTCGGTGCCGAGCGCCTCGCGGGCCAGCCGGGCGGTCAGCACGGCCTCGCCGGCGGTGTAGCAGCCGGCCGTGTTCGGCAGCACCCGGATGTTGTTGCGGGTCAGCACGTCCAGTACCGAGCCCTGGGTGCCGGGGTCGACCCGGCGCATCGCGACGGTGGTCAGCTCGGTGCCGGAGACCCGGAGCGCCTGCTCCAGGACCTCCAGGCTCGGGGCACCGCCGGTGCCCATGATCAGCCGGGAGTCGAAGGTGACCCCGGCGATGGTGAGGGTGTCGTCGGCCATGGCGGTCAGCCTCCCTGGACTGCGGTGAGGATCTCGACCCGGTCGCCCGCGTCGAGTGCGGTGGTTCCCCAGGCGGAGCGCGGCACGACGGCCTCGTTCAGCGCGGCCGCCACGCCGGTCGGGGCGGTGCTGAGGGTGGCGACCAGCTCGGCCAGCGTGGTGCGCGGCGGTACCTGGCGGGGAGTGCCGTTGACGGTCAGCGACAGCTCGTTCATGGCGTTCATGCGGCGGCCTTCGGGGTGAAGCGGCTGGGGGAGAAGGGGGCGGCCAGCGCCGGTACGGTGCCGGTGGCCAGGTGCTCGGCGATCAGGTCGGCGGTCACCGGGGTGAGCAGCACGCCGTTGCGGTAGTGGCCGGTGGCCGCCACCAGGCCGGGCAGGGCGGTCGGGCCGAGCAGCGGGGCGTTGTCCGGCGATCCCGGCCGCAGGCCCGCGCCGGTCTCCACCAGCGGCAGTTCGGTCAGGCCGGGGACCAGCTCGTGCGCGTCCCTGAGCAGTTCGTAGACGCCGCCCGCCGTGACGGTGGTGTCGTAGCCCTGCTCCTCGCTGGTCGCGCCGATCACCAGCTCCCCGTCGGCCCTGGGCACCAGGTAGATGTGCTGCCCGCGCACCACGGCCCGGACGTTGCGGGACAGGAACGGCCGGTACGGCTCCGGCACCCGCAGCCGCAGCACCTGCCCCTTCACCGGGCGGACCGGCGGCAGCACCCCGGCGGGCAGGCCGGGCAGCAGGTGGCTGTGCGGGCCCGCCGCCAGTACCAGCTGAGCGGCCGTCAGCCGTTCGCCGCTGCTCAGCAGGACGCCGGTGGCCCGGTCGCCGGTCAGCAGCAGTTCGGCGACCGATGACCGGTGCAGGGTGACGCCGGAGCGTTCACAGGCCAGCACCAGGGCGGCGGCCAGCCGTCGGCCGTCCACCTGGTGGTCGCCCGTCACGTGCAGGCCGCCCCGGACGCCCGGGGCCAGCATCGGTTCGAGCCTGCGGCACTCGCGGCCGGTCAGCCAGTGCGACTCCAGGCCCAGCCGCTGCTGGAACCCGTGCAGCTCGCGCAGCTCGGCCCGGTCGTCGGAGTCCAGGGCGACGGCCAGAGTGCCGGTCTCGCGGTAGCCGGTGTCCAGCTCGGTCAGGTCGGCGAGCTCGGCGACGAAGTCGCGGTAGCGGTCGTTGGAGGCCATGCCCAGCCGGAGCAGCGGCTCCTCGCCGTACTGCAGCTCGGTGACCGGGGCCAGCATGCCGGCCGCGACCTGGGCCGCGCCCCGCCCGGGCGCCGGATCGACCACGGTGACCCGGAGGCCGCGCTGGGCGGTCCGCCAGGCGACCGCGAGGCCGATGATTCCGCCGCCGATGACCAGGACATCGCTCTCGGTGCGTGTCAAAATATTTCGCTCTCCCTTCGCCGGTATGACCCGGATCAGGTTCGGACGGTCGCAGGCCGCCTCAGCCCGCCTCTCAGCCCGGTGCACCGGGCTCCCGTGTAACGGAACCCACCATATCCCCGGCCCCCGGGCAGCCCGAAGGCACTGTTCGAGGGCCGGACGACCCGGGTGGGTCGGGTGGGTAGGGTGGCCGGTGTGGCGGAGCTGACGGGGGAACAGATGATCGTGGTCGGCAGCGGCATGGCGGGTGCGCAGGCCGCGCTGGCCCTGCGGCAGGGGGGCTGGGCCGGTCCGGTCACCCTGGTCGGGGCAGAACGCGAGCTGCCGTACGACCGGCCGCCGCTCTCCAAGGACGTGCTGCTCGGGCAGCGCGACAGCACCACGCTGGACGTCGACTGGACCGGTGTCGAGCTGCTGTCGGGACGGCGGGCCATCGGCCTGGAACCGGGCCTGCTGCACACCGACCAGGGTGCGCTGCCGTACGACGCCCTGGTGATCGCCACCGGCGCCAAGCCGGTCACCCTGCCCGGCGCCCGGACGCTGCGCACCCTCGACGACGCGCTGGCGCTGCGCGCGAGCCTGCGGCCCGGTCGGCACCTGGTGCTGGTCGGGGCCGGCTGGATCGGTGCCGAGACCGCCACGGTGGCTCGGCAGCTCGGCTGCCGGGTGACGGTGGTGGAGGCCGGCGCGACGCCGCTGGCCGGGGCGCTGCCCGCCGAGCTCGGTGGCCTGATGACGCGGTGGTACGCCGACGCCGGGGTCGAGCTGCGCTGCGGGGTCGGGGTGGCGGCGGTCGAGCCGGGTGCGGTGCTGCTCGCGGACGGCACCGAGCTGGCCGCCGACGAGGTGGTGGTCGGCATCGGCGCCCGCCCGGCGACCGGCTGGCTGGCGGGTTCGCCGGTGGAGCTGGACCGGGCCGGGGCGGTCCTGACGGACGATCAGCTGCGCACCTCGCTACCCGGCGTCTGGGCGGCCGGGGACTGCGTCTCGTACCCGTCGGCCCGGCTGGGCGCCCGGCTGAACGTCCAACACTGGGACCACGCGCTGCAGTCCGGCCGGGCGGTAGCCGCCTCGGTGCTCGGGGCGGGCACGCCGTACGACCCGGTGCCGTACTTCTGGTCGGAGCAGTTCGGACGGATGGTCCAGTACGCCGGACGGCATGCCGAGACCGACCTGATGCTCTGGCGCGGCTCGGCCGAGGACCCGGCCTGGACGGTGCTCTGGCTCCGCGACGGGCGGCTGACCGGGCTGCTCTCGGTGGACCGGCCGCGCGACGTCAACCAGGCGAAGAAGCTGATCGAGCGCGGCCTCGGCCTGGACCCGGTGGCGGCCGCCGACCCGTCGGTGCAGCTGAAGGCGGCGGTCGGCCCGGACGCGCTGTGAGATTCTGGTGCCGTGAGCGAGATGACGACGTCGAAGATCGAATCCCTGGTCCCCGCATGGATGTACCTGCCCGACATCAGTGAGCAGTGGGGTGTCCCCGTCACCGAGGTCCGCGACCTGGTGAAGTCCGGAAAGCTGATCGCGGTCCGCCGCGGTCCGAACAAGTCCCTCCAGGTGCCCGCGGCCTTCATCGACGGCCCCGGCCTGGTGAAGCACCTCTCCGGCACGCTGACGCTGCTGCGGGACGCCAAGTTCACCGACGAGGAGATCCTGGAGTGGCTGTTCACCGAGCAGCCCTCGCTGCCCGGCAGCCCGATCGAGGCCCTGGTCGAGAACCGCGGCACCGAGGTCAAGCGCCGGGCCCAGGCGGAGCTGATCTGATGACGGACGCCCGCACGCGGCTGGCCGACGCCCGGCTGTACCTGTGCACCGACGCCCGCCGCGTGCAGGGCGACCTGCCGGAGTTCCTCGACGCCGTGCTGGCCAACGGGGTGGACATCGTCCAGCTCCGGGACAAGGGCCTGGAGGCGAAGCAGGAGCTGGAGTACCTGGAGGTCTTCGCCGACGCCGCCCGCAGGCACGGCAGGCTCTTCTCGGTCAACGACCGGGCCGACGTCGCGCACGCGGCCCGCCCCGACGTCCTGCACCTCGGCCAGGACGACCTGCCGGTGCCCGCCGCCCGGGCGATCCTCGGCGACGACGTGATCTTCGGCCGGTCCTGCCACGCCGAGGCGGAGGTGGACGGGGCGATCGCCGAACCGGGCATCGACTACTTCTGCACCGGCCCGGTCTGGCCCACCCCCACCAAGCCCGGCCGCCACGCCCCCGGCCTTGGCCTGGTCTCGTACGCGGCGAAGGCCGTCACGGATCGCCCCTGGTTCGCGATCGGCGGCATCGACCTGGGCAACCTGGACGAGGTGCTCGCCGCGGGTGCCACCCGCGTGGTCGTGGTCCGCGCCATCACGGCGGCGGAGGACCCGGGTGCGGCGGCGGCGGAGCTGGCGCGCAGGGTACGCGGCGCCTGAGCTTTCTCTACAGCCCAAGGTTGCACTGTCCAGGGGCCCGGGGAACTGCGGAGCCGACCTCAGGAGCGTTCCACGTACGTACCTGGTCGGGCACTTTGCATTTTGGCCCGAGTGCCACGTCGCCTCGCCCCGGCGGCGGAGCCGCACATCAGCAGAGCTCCGGGCCTCTGGACAGTGCAACTGGGCGCCCTGCAAAAGGCTTGCCTCAGTACTTCCGGACCGTTGCGGCCTCGGCGAGGGCCAGCAGGGTGGCCCGGGTGGGGCCCGCCGCCAGGGGGGCTGCGTCGAGGGCGGCGAGGGACTGGGTCATCAGTTCGTCGATCCGGCGTTCGACGGTTTCGGCGGCGCCGCTGCGTTCCACCAGCCGCCGCAGCTCCGGCACCTCCTCCGCCGTCAGGTCCGGTGCGCCGAGCCGCTCGTCCAGCTGGGTGGCGTCCGCCTTGGAGAGGCCCCGCATGGCGTGGGCGATCAGCAGGGTGCGCTTGCCCTCGCGGAGGTCGTCGCCGGCCGGCTTTCCGGTGACGGCCGGGTCGCCGAAGACGCCGAGCAGATCGTCCCGCAGCTGGAACGCCTCGCCCAGCGGGAGGCCGAAGGCCGAGTAGGCGGCGACCAGTTCCGGGCTCGCCCCGGCCAGCAGGGCGCCGACCTGGAGCGGGCGCTCGATGGTGTACTTCGCCGACTTGTAGTGCAGCACGGTCTGCGCCCGCTCCAGCGCGCCGTCGTCGGCGGAGTCCCCGGCGACCGGCTCCAGGACGTCCAGGTACTGACCGACCATCACCTCGGTGCGCATCAGGTCGAAGGCGGGCTTGGCGGCGAGCACCCGCTCGGCGGGCAGGCCGGACCGCAGGAAGAGCTCGTCGCACCAGATCAGCAGCAGGTCACCGAGCAGCACCGCCGCCGAGGCGCCGTACTGCTCGCGGTCGCCGCGCCAGCCGCGGTCCCGGTGCAGGGCCTCGAACCTGCGGTGGATCGAGGGCAGGCCGCGCCGGGTGTCGCTGCGGTCCATCAGGTCGTCGTGGACCAGGGCGCTGGCCTGGAGGAGTTCCAGGGCGGCGGCGGCCCGGGGGATGCCCGCCGAGTCGGCGGCGCCGCCCGCCCCGCGCCAGCCCCAGTAGCAGAACGCGGGCCGCAGCCGCTTGCCGCCGTCCAGCAGGAACTCGCGCAGTGCGTCGGCGGCGGGCGTCAGCTGGTCGGAGACCGTGGCGAGCAGCTCGGTCTGCTCGGCCATGAAGACCGCCAGCGCCGCGTTGACGCGCTCGCGGACGTCCTCCACGTCGATGGGGCTGACCGGCCGGGCGGTGGGCGAGGGCACGATGGACTCCGGAGTCGAGGAGGGGGAGGAGATCAGCGTAACCGGGCCTGGTCAACCCCCGACGCGTGCCCGTCCGCCGAACGGGGCAGTGGTGTCTCAGCACGTGGACCAGGTTTGTCAGGCCCTTCGCGAGCCCGGCTAGTCTGCCAACATGGCACTCGGTATCCCCTCCACCAGAACAGACCGGGCGGAGACCGTCCGCGACCTGCTGGCGGCAGGCGACCGCTCCTTCTCCTTCGAGTTCATGCCGCCGCGGACCGAGGCCGGCGAGTCCAAGCTCTGGGACGCGATCCGCCGGGTCGAGTCGCTGGACCCCAACTTCGTCTGCATGACGTACGGCGCCGGTGGCTCCTCGCGCGGACGGACCGTCGACCTGGTCGGCCGGATCGCCACCGAGACCACCCTGACCCCGGTCGCGCACCTGACCGCCGTCGACCACTCGGTGGCCGAGCTGCGCAACATCATCGGCCAGTACGCGGACCAGGGCGTCCGCAACGTGCTGGCGGTCCGCGGTGACCCGCCCGGCGACCCCGAGGGCGAGTGGGTCAGGCACCCGCAGGGTGTGGAGTACGCGTACGAGCTGGTCGAGCTGATCAAGGGCATCGGCGACTTCTGCGTCGGGGTGGCGGCCTTCCCGTCGATGCACCCCCGTTCGGAGAACTGGGACGACGACATCCGGAACTTCGTCGCCAAGTGCCGGGCCGGTGCCGACTACGCGATCACCCAGATGTTCTTCGAGGTGGAGGACTACCTGCGGCTGCGCGACCGGGTCGCCGCGGCGGGCTGCTCGACGCCGATCATCCCGGAGATCATGCCGGTCACCAACATCCGCCAGCTCACCCGCTTCCCGCAGCTCTCGGGATCGGCGTTCCCCCCTGAGCTGCAGAGCCGGTTCGAGGCGGTCGCCGAGGACCCGGCGGCGGTCCGCGCGATCGGTATCGAGCACGCCACCGCGATGGCCGAGCGGCTGCTCGCCGAGGGCGCGCCCGGACTGCACTTCATCACGCTCAACCACTCGACGGCGACCCTGGAGATCTACCAGAACCTCGGTCTGCACCAGCGCTGAGGTCGGTCCCGGGATGTGGGCCCGGGAGCGCCGAGCCTGTACAGTCACCGCAACGCGCGGGGATCGGTGACGTCGGAGGTCGCGGTATGGGCATCGGGTTCCTGTTGCTGTACGCCGCGCTCGCGGTGGTGGCGCTCTGGTTGGCCGCCGAGCTGCTGCTGCAGAACCGGGCCCCGCTGCACTGGCGTGCGGTGGCCCTCGGCGGATTCCTCGCCGTGGTCGCCGGGATGACGCTCTCCTCGGTGCTGGTGATCGGCGCCGGGGCCGCCCTGTTCGCGGCCGGCCAGGTGCTGGTCACCCTCTCGGTCAAGCGCGGCTACGTCGACGGCTGGTCGCTGCGCCGTCCGGACGGTGCGCTGCCGGGGCCGCTGGCCAAGGTGCCGCTGCTCAGCGCCGCCACCGGTGGCGAGCCGGAGGAGGCCGCCGAGGTGGTCCAGCAGGTCGGCGAGGTCGGCCCGATCGAGCCCGAACAGGCGCCGGTGGCGTACGAGTTCGAGCAGATGCAGGAGCTGGCCGCCGAGCCGGTCGCGGTGGTGGAGGAGGGCGTCTACGCTGCCGACTACTACCAGCAGCCCTACTACGACCAGGGCTACCAGCAGCCGCAGTACGGCTACGAGCAGCAGCAGTACCAGTACCAGGACCCGTACGCCCAGCCGCAGCAGCAACAGCAGCAGTACTACGACCAGGGTTACCACCAGCAGGTCGAGTGGCAGCAGCCCGTCGTCCCGCAGCAGTACCAGCCCGAGCAGCCCGAGCAGCAGAACTGGAACTACCAGCAGCAGATCTGACGCACCGTCAGGACTCGTAGCCCTCGACCTCGGCGGCCGGGCGGACCCGTGCGGTGTCCGGGTCCTCGCCGAACTCGGTGCGGGCGCGGCGCTGCCGCAGCAGGTCCCAGCACTGGTCGAGCTGGACCTCCAGCGCGGCCAGCTCCTCCCGGGCGGGCCCCTCGTCGGCGGTGCCGTCCGCGAGGCGGGCGCGCAGCTGCTTCTCGGCGTCCACCAGCTTGCCGATCGAGCCGAGGATGTCGGCGTTCTCCTGGCCGGTCATGAGGGGCCTCCTGGGGGGCGGACCGCTGCGGTGCGGCCCGCTGGGCGTGGGCTCTGCGGACACCGCTCATCCTCGGCCCGCGCCCGGCCCCGCGCATGCCGGGAACACCCGGACGGCCGCTTCGGTTGACGCCGCCGGAAGCGGAAGGAGAACCACCACCATGAGCTACCAGGAGTACCAGCGGGCCGGCCTGTTCTTCGAGTCGAAGGACTACAGCGGAGCGGCCGGGATCCTCGCCCCGATCGTCGAGGCCGAGCCGGAGAACCGGGCCGCCGTCGAGCTGCTCGCGCGGTCCTACTTCCACAGCGCCCAGCTGAGCCGGGCGGAGCAGGCGTTCCGGCGGCTGATCGAGCTGGACCCGGGCAACGGCTGGGCCTACGAGGTGCTCGGGCGCACCCTGGAGCGCCGGGGGCAGGCCGACGAGGCCGCCCGCTACCGCAAGCTCGCCCGGGCGATGGGCGAGCCCTCGGCGGAGGGCGCGGTGTACGCGGTACAGGCGGCCAACCTGGTCGACTGAGGGGCCGTCAGGCGGGGCCGACCAGGCCCGCCACGATCGAGGCCGACATCCCGGCGCGGGCCAGTCCGCCGCCGGGGTGGGCGGCCGCGCCGATCCGGTACAGGCCGGCGAGGCCGGTCTCGTTCGGCGGGCTGAGGAAGCTGCCGCCCGCCCCGGCAAGCGAGGGCAGCGGCTGGGTCCGGCCGGGGGCGAGCGGCTCGATCCAGCGGATCCGGTCGCGGAGGTCGAGACCGGCCGCCGCGAGGTGGTCGAGCAGGTGGGCGGGGTAGTCCTCGGGCACCGCCACCGGAGGGACGGTGACAGTCAGGGTGACCGCCTCGTGGCCGGCGGGGGCGAGCGTCGGGTCGGCCGGCCGGTGCACCTGGACGGTCGGGTGGCGGGGGAACTCGGCGGCGTCGAAGAGCTCGGTGAGCTCGGCGGCGGTGTCCCGGGCGTGCACCACGGTGCGGACGGCGGCGCCCGGCGGCCGCTCGCCGCGGAGCGCCAGCAGGACGGTCAGCCTGGCCTGGCCCGGCCGGGTCGCGGGCGTGTCCTCGGCGCGGGCGGACAGCACGGTGTCGGCCTCGAACCGGCGCTCCCCAGCGGCCACCCCGGTGACCCGGCCATCGGCCTCCAGCACCTCGGTGACGGCGGTGTCGAAGTGGAACTCCACCCCGCGCTGCTCGCAGCGGCGGAACACCGCGTCGGCCAGCGCGCGCATCCCGCCGCCGACGGACCAGACGCCGAAGGACTGCTCCATGTACGCCAGCAAGGTCGCCCCGGCCGGGGCGGTGCGGGGATCGAGCCCGTAGCGCAGCGCGTACTCGTACAGCAGCGCGGTAGGGCCCGCGCCGCCGAGCTCGGCGGCCGCCACCCCGGCCACGGTGGGGGAGGGTGTCCGGCGCAGCCGGGCCAGGCCGCGACGGGGGGCGGTGGGGTAGGGGTCGGTGTGCAGCGGGGCCGGATCCGCCGGGAGGGGTTCCTCCAGCAACGGGCGGCGGGTGGCCTCCCAGACCGTGCGGGCCCGGTTCATCACTTCGCTCCAGCGCTCGCCCGAGCCGGGGCCGAAGGCGGTGTCCAGGGCCTGGACGACGCCGCCCCGGGAGGCGTTCGGCAGCAACAGGTCGGTGCCGTCCGGGAACAGGTGGCGGCTCTCCGGCTCGACCGGGGAGAGCTCGACCAGCTGTTCCAGCGGCTCCTTGCCGGTCTTCAGCGCGAGGTCGCGGTAGACGGCGGGCAGCGCCAGCAGGGTGGGACCGGTGTCGAAGGCGAACCCGTCGCGCTCGTACCGGCCGATCTCCCCGCCGTACGTCGGCCCCGCCTCACAGACCGTCACCCGGTGGCCCAGGGTGGCCAGTCGTGCGGCGGCGGCCAGACCGCTCATTCCAGCGCCGATGATGACGATCCGTGCCATGGGGCCCGATCCTATGCGTTCGTGACGGAGGCCGGTCGAGGGGTGGGCGGGACCGGCGAAAACCACCCTGGTGCGGCTTTTGTTGTCATATCGTCAGGCTGATTCCTCCCGAGTATCGACGGATCCCGACGAGCGGATGTGACAGATGAGCGAGCTGGACCGACTGGCCGAGCGGTTCGAGGCGGAGCGGACCCGACTCCGAGCCGTGGCCTACCGGATGCTGGGCTCGGTGAACGAGGCCGAGGACGCCGTCCAGGAAGCCTGGTTCCGGCTGGAGCGGGCCGACGTGACGGAGGTCAGGAACCTCCCGGCCTGGCTGACCACCGTGGTGGGCCGGGTCTGTCTGGACCAGCTGCGGAGCCGTAAGTCGCGCCGCGAGGACACCCTCGATCACCACGTACCCGACCCGGTGGTCGGCGAGTTGGACGTGGTGGACCCGGAGCAGCAGGCGCTGCTCGCCGACTCGGTCGGCCTGGCGATGCTGGTAGTGCTCGACACCCTGCCGCCCGCCGAGCGGGTGGCCTTCGTGCTGCACGACATGTTCGCCGTGCCGTTCGAGTCGATAGCCCCGATCGTCGACCGGGAGCCCGCCGCCACCCGGCAGCTGGCCAGCCGGGCCCGGCGCAAGGTCCAGGGCGCGACCGTGCCGGAGCGGGACATCGGGCGGCAGCGGGTGGTGGTCGAGGCGTTCATGGCCGCCGCCAGGGCCGGAGACTTCGAGGCGCTGCTCTCGGTGCTGGACCCGGACGTGCTGCTCCGCGCCGACACTGGCCCGGGCGGCCTGGCGGGCGCGTCCAGGCTGATCCGCGGGGCCCACGCGGTGGCGAGCCAGGCGCTGATGTTCTCCGCGATGGCCCCGTACTCCCGGCCCGCGCTGGTCAACGGCGGGGTCGGCCTGGTCGGCGTGCCCGACGGCAGGGCGCACTCGGTGATGGGGATGACCATCAGGGACGGGCGGATCACCGAGATCAACCTGCTGGCCGATCCCGACCGGCTGGCCGGGATCGACGTGTCCTTCCTGGCCGGCTGACGCCGCGTCAGTACGGGACCCGGCTCGCTCCGTCACCCGCCGCCGGAACCGGTTGGCGGGGGGCGGAGCGGTTGGCCTTCCGCTCGCGGCGGCGGACGACGAAGCGGCGGATCCGGGAGACCGCGAACCAGACCAGCAGGGCGCCGGCCAGTATCAGGACGGCGGCAGCCGAGGCGGCCAGCCACGGGTGGAAGATCGCCAGGGTGACCAGGCCCGCCACCGACAGGTCCTCGGCGATGCTGGCCACGATGTTGCTGGCGGGTTCGGGTGAGGTGTTGATCGCCATCCGGAGCGAGGCCTTGATGCCGTGGCTGATCAGGGCGGTGGTGCCGCCCATCGCCCCGGCCGCCACCTCGCCGAGCGAGCCCGGGTCTTGACTGGCCAGCAGGGCGCCGATGGTGGCACCGGCGATCGGGCGGATCACGGTGTGGATCACGTCCCAGACCGAGTCCACGTACGGGATCTTGTCGGCCACCGCCTCGCAGAGGAAGAGCACGGCGGCGGCGACCAGCACGTCGGTGCGCTCCAGCGTCGGCGGCACCGAGTCGGCGCCGCCGAACCGGCCCAGCAGCCCGAGCAGCAGCACCACCGCGTAGGCGTTGATCCCACTCGCCCAGCCGCTGGTGAAGACCAACGGGACGACGCTCATCCGTTCCCCCTCAGTGAAGCCTGTCGACGTTCGGGGCTCACCGTATCCGGTGCCTCCCCCGGCGGGTCAGGACGCCGCCGGGGCGGGTGCGGTTCCGGGGTGCGGGAAGTTGAGTACGGATACTCAGATCATCACTTGAGTACTTCAGCGGATGGCCTCCGACCTGCGGGAACGGCAGAGTTGGGGCCACCGGGACGACGGGCCGTCAGCTCCGCTCCCGGCAGCGGCCCGACCCGCCCACGGACTGTGGGGGACCGACGGGCACCTCGGGCCGCGACACCGAAGCCGGACACCGGCCCACGGACCGCCGACACGGGGCGGCGGACCGGGGGGCACGGGGGGAACGTCCGGCGACGGGGGACCCGGGGGACCTGGGGGGGATCAACGGGGGAACAGCGGGGCGCTTCCGCCCGGTCGGGCGGGGGCGCCTTCGCGTCCCTTCCGACCGGATTGTCAGTGCCGTCGTACACGATGGAGGGGCTCGGGTCAGCCGGCCCGGGTCACCCGCCGTGGACCGGGGGATCGCATGACCATCAGTCAGCCCGAGACCGCCCCACTGCTGCCCGTCCCATCCCTGCCCGCCCCCCTGGTGCCCGCGCCCGCCCGGCCGGTGCGGGGCGCCGACATCCACCCCGTCCCGCGCCGGGCCGCCGCACCGCCCGCCGCGCTGGACCTGCTCCGGCACGCCGAGCTCACCCTGATCCAGTCCCGCCAGTACGAGGACCCGCTCCAGCGCTACGCCACCGCGCACCTCGCCGCGCTGCGCACCACCGCGGCCGTGCTGGCCGTCCGGGGGCGCCCGGAGAAGCGCACCCGGCGGCGGCAGGCCATCCGCAGCGCCTGGGAGGTGCTGCCCGAGGTGGCGCCCGAGCTGGCCGAATGGGCCGCCTACTTCGCGGCCGGCGCCCGCCGCCGGGCCGCCGCGGAGGCGGGCATCAGGCACGCCGCCTCCGCCCGCGACGCGGACGACCTGATCCGGAACACGGCCCTCTACCTCCGCCTGGTGCAGCGCCTGCTCGACCTCCACCCGGAGCAGCCCTTACCACTCGACGCGACCTGAGCCGCGCCGCCCGCCGGGCGGGCCTCCCACCATGTGCCGGGCGGTCTAAGGTGGTGGCGTTCAGTGACATCGCTGTGGTGAGGAGCCTCCACCGTGTACCCGACCCGTCCTCGCAGTGCCCTGCGTACCGCCGTGGTGTGGGAGGTGGTACGAGCCGCTCTGGAGCAGCGGGCGGGAGATCTCGGCAGGCCCGTGCTCGAGGTGCTCGACACCGGCGGCGGCACGGGCAACTTCGCCGTGCCGGTCGCCCGTCTCGGCCACCGGGTGACGGTGGTCGACCCCAGCCCGGACGCGCTCTTCGCGCTGGAGCGCCGGGCCGCCGAGGCCGGGGTCACCGACCTGGTCAGGGCCGTCCAGGGCGACACCCAGACCCTGCCGGAGCTGGTCGAGCCCGGCACGGTGGACGCGGTGCTCTGCCACGGCGTGCTGGAGATGGTGGACGACCCGGCCGAGGCGCTGGGCAGCCTGACCGGGACGCTGGCCAAGGGCGGCCTGGTCAGCCTGCTGGCGGCGAACCGGAACGGCGCCGTCCTGGCCCGCGCGCTGGCGGGCCACTTCAACGACGCCAGGGCGGTGCTCGACGCCCCCGACGGCCGCTGGGGCACCCAGGACCCGATGCCCCGTCGGTTCAGCGTCGAGGAGCTCGGCGAGCTGGCCGCCGCGGCCGGTCTCACCGTCACCTCGGTGCACGGCGTCCGGGTCTTCGCGGACCTCGTCCCCGGCGTCCTGGTGGACACCGAGCCGGGCGCGATGGAGGCGCTGCTCCGGCTGGAGCAGGCCGCCGCCGAGCAGCCCGCGTTCCACGCCGTAGCCACCCAGCTGCACGTTCTCGCCGCGCTGGCCTGACCGGACGGAGCCCCTCACCCGCCCGGTCCAGTTCGTTCCGACGTTCCGGGCACTTGTCGGAGCGCTCCCGCGTTGGTCAGCTGCGAGTGGGGTGAACCAACGTGGGCGGAGCCACGCACGCGTGACCATCCCGAACCGGCCGCTCGGACCGTATGATCTGGGTAAAGCCGGAAAGCATGACAGCCAGGCGCATGGGGCATATGGACGACACAGGCCCAGCCAGGGGTGGCGGACCGGTCGCCCCGCGCGACCGACGAGTAGTAGGAGGACTCCGTGCCGCTCTCGGAGCACGAGCAGCGACTGCTCGAGCAGATGGAGCGAGCGCTGTACGCCGAAGATCCCAAGTTCGCGTCAGCGCTTGAGGGAACCGGGCTGCGCACCTACACCCGTCGGAGGGTCTACCAGGCCGCCGCAGGGTTCGTGGTGGGTATCGCTCTCCTGATGGGCGGCATGGTCGCCCAGCAAATCTGGGTGAGCGTCGTCGGGTTCCTGGTGATGCTGGGCTGCGCGGTCCTCGCCGTAACCGGCTGGAAGCGTGGTCCGGCCGGGCAGGGAGCGGGACCGAAGGCGTCCCCTGCTCCGCGCCGGAAGGCCGGTGTGATGGACCGGATGGAGCAGCGCTGGCAACGCCGTCGGGACGAACACGACGGAATGTGAGCCGGCCGGAAGTACGGAGCTGATGAGGGCGGGCAGTCGAACCGACTGCCCGCCCTCAGCCGTGTCAGGACCCGTTGCGGCGCCGTAGCCGTCCGGCCAGCCGGCGGACGGGTGCGAGGGCCCGGCCGGTCCGGTCCCGGACGGTGCCCTGGACGGAGAGCAGCCGGTCGGCGATCCGCCGCCGCAGCCGTGCGGCGGAGGCGGGCAGCAGGACCGCCCTGGCCCGGCCGCGCCGCCCGGCGGTGGCCCGCAGGCCGTCGATGGCGGTCCTGACGTCCGGACCGAGCGGCAGCTCCGGGGCAGCCGTCCGGGCGTACAGCACCCGTTCGGTCGCCAGTGCCACCCGGCCAGCCGCCGCGGTGGCCGGGGCGTCCAGCCGGCCGGCCTCGGCGATCCGGTGGGCGGTGCCGCGCGGGGTGCGGGAGTCGTCCGGGGGGATGCCGAGGTCCCAGGCGGTGTCGACCAGCTCCTCCCAGGCCGCCAGCACCTGGTGCTCCGTCAGCTCGGGGGAGCCGGCCGGCCGGCGTCCGGTCCCCAGCCGGCGGCCGCGTTGGCGGATCCGCCAGAGCATCGGGGTGGCGAGCAGGGCCAGTACCAGCAGCACGACGAGCAGCCCGGTCAGCGCGGGCCAGGAGAGCCACCAGGGCAGCGGCTCGGCCGGCTGGTAGGCGACCGCGGTCTCGTCCGCGCAGGCGTCCGGGCGCTGCTGGCCCTGCTGCCCGGCGCAGCTGCTGCCGGCGCTGGGGGCGGCGGAGGCGCCGGGGGTGGCCTGGGTGCTGGGCTGGGCGCTCGGGGCGGTGCTCGGCTCGGTGATCTTCTCCGAGGTGTAGCCGGGGGTGCTGCCCCGGTTCGGTGTCGGTTCGAAGCGCAGCCAGCCGGAGCCGGGGAAGTACAGCTCGGGCCAGGCGTGGTAGTCCTGGCTGCGCACGATGAAGTTGCCGCGGCCCTGGTCGGAGCCGGGTGCGAAGCCGATCGCCACCCGGGCGGGGATGCCGAGGCTGCGGGCCATCGCGGCCATGGTGGCGGCGAAGTGCACGCAGAAGCCGGTCTTGTTCTGGAGGAACTTGGTGATCGCCTCGCTCCCGGTGCCCGCGTCCACCTTGAGGCTGTAGGTGAACTCCTTGGAGGTGAACCAGTTCTGCAGGGCCACCGCCTGGTCGTACGGGTTGTTCTTGCCCGCGACCACCTTGCGGGCGGTCTCGGCGACCACCGGGGGCAGGGTGTCGGGCAGGGCGGTGTAGAGCTTCGCCAGCTCGGGCTGGACGGGCCCGGCGGCCCGTAGCTGGGCCGCGCCGGGCTCGATCTCCAGGCTGGTCACGTCGTAGGCGAGGCCGTCGCTCTTCTGGCCCCGGTCGCCGACCACCGAGCGGGTGGTCGGCTCGTACCGCCAGTCGCCCTTCAGGCTGACCGACTCGGCCGGGTAGGGCATCGGCAGCCACTCGGTGCTGAGTTTGTCGGAGATCTTGATCGTGGTCTGGAAGCTGGAGACCGGGACGTCCCGGTTGAGGTCCGGGAGGGCCGGCATCGGGTTCGGGATCGGCTGTAGGTGCTGCTGGGAGAACTTCCACTGGACGCCGTCGAAGCTGTCCAGGGCGCCGATCCGCAGGTACAGCTGACTGCCGTTCGGGGAGTCGGTGGAGTAGCGCAGCATCTCCACGTTGTCCTGGCGGTTCAGGTTGGCCGTCAGGGCGACCACCGGGTTGAGCGAGGTGAGCTGGCGGCCCGGGCCGGTGCCGAGCCCGTCGCCGTCGCCCCGGTCGATCAGGCCGAGGTCGGCGTAGGGCACCAGCAGGGGCACCGCCACCGCCACGGCCAGGGCCAGCAGGCCGATCCGGTGGCCGCTCTGGGAGAGACCGCCGGAGCCGTCCTGCGAGGTGCCGTGGAAGACCCGCCCCCAGCGGGACAGGCGGTCCTGGCCGTCGGCGTTGAGCAGCAGCAGGTAGCCCAGGGCGGCCAGCAGGAACCAGAGCCACGCGGCGTCCGGGGCGCCGATGCCGGTGCCGACCGAGTACAGCGTGAGCAGTGGCAGGCCGGCCAGCGCGGCCCTGCGGAAGGTCACCGCCAGGGTGTCCACCAGGACGGCGATCAGGGTGACCGCGCCGACCAGGATCAGCGTGATGCCGTCCGAGTCGGGCGCCGGGATCGTGTACTGCTGGATGTCGTCGGTCCCGGCCCTGAGCAGGGAGCCGAGGGCGTCCAGTGCGTGCGGCCCGGGCAGCACCGCGTAGTCCATCGCGGACTGCACGGTCAGCATGAGCAGCACGTAGAGGCTGACCAGCAGCTGGAGCGAGGCCTGGAGGGCGCGGGCGACCGAGAGCCTGCGCAGGCCGGCTCCGGCCGCACCGACCGCGGCGATCATGACGAAGGCCTCGCCGATCCAGCCGCTCGGCCGCACCAGCGGGATCAGACAGAGCGTCACCAGCGTGGTGGCCAGCGCCGAGTAGAGCGTCAACTTCGCCCGGGTGGTCACGTACGGGGCTCCTCGGGGCGGATGGTGCGGAGGCCGGTCATGAGCCGGCCCCGCTCTGGTACGGGGCGGGGCCCGCGGCACGTTCGGCCAGCCGCCAGAGGGTGGGGACGGAGTCGCCGGCCTTGGCGGGCAGGACGGTCCAGCCGGCCTCGCGCAGCCGGTGGACCTGGTCGGTCGCGACCTGGTCGGGCGTGTCCGGCAGGACGTGCCGCAGGCCGGCCCAGGTGGCGGTGTCCAGCAGGATGGCGACGGCGCCGCCCGCGCGGCGGCGCAGCCGGCCGAGCCGGGCCACCTGCTCGTCGTCCAGCGAGCCCAGGACCGCCACGATGACGCCCTCGCCGCCGAGCCGGAGCACCTCCTCGGCGCGGGCCAGGCCGCCGCCGTCGGACTGCTCGACCACGGCCAGCGCGTCCAGCAGCAGCCCGGCGGCCTCGCCGACCGAGGCGATCACGCCGCCCTCCGGGCCGGGCACGGCCAGGCCGGTGTCGGTCAGCAGCCTGGTCCGGTAGCCGCGCTCCATCAGGTGCACGCCGACCGAGGCCGCACAGCTGACGGCCCATTCGAAGGAGGAGGCGGGGCCGCTGCCCCGGTGCCCGATCTCCCGGGTGTCCAGCAGGACGGTGGCGCGGGCCTTGAGCGGCTGCTCCTCCCGGCGGACCATCAGCTCGCCGTACCTGGCCGTGGACTTCCAGTGCACCCGGCGCAGGTCGTCCCCGTGCCGGTACTCGCGCGGGATCACGTCGTCGTCCCCGGCCAGCGCCAGGGTGCGGGTGTTGGAGTCGCCGTGCCCGGCCGACTCGCCGGCCAACCGGACCGAGGGCAGGCTCTGCACCTGCGGCACCACGGTCAGCACGTCGGAGGCGGCGAACGACCTGGTCAGCTCGCACATCCCGAACGGGTCGGCGACCCGGAGCCGGAGCGGGCCGAGCGGGTAGCGCCCGCGCAGGTCGGAGCGGACCCGGTAGGAGACCTCGCGGAAGCCGCGCGGCTCGACCCGGTCCAGCACGAAGCGCGGCCGCGGGCCGAGCACGTACGGGACCTTGTCCTCCAGCAGCAGCAGGCCGGTGGGAACCCGGGAGACGTTGTCGAGCCGCAGGTGGACCCGGGCCTCCTGGCCGGCCGCCACCCGGTACGGGCTGAGCCGGCGGCCGCCGGCGACCCGGTAGCGGGTGCGGACCAGCAGGACGGCGGCGGCCAGCGGGAGGGCGGCCAGCAGGACGCCGATCTGGAGCAGGGCGTCCTGCCCGAAGACGTAGGCGCAGAGCACGGCGGTGAAGCCGGCGGCGAGGAACGAGCGGCCCCGGGTGGTCAGCCCGCGCAGGCCGGCGCGCAGCCCGGACGGACCGTCGGGCTGGGGCACCTCAGACCCGTCCCTGCGGACGCGGGATCGGCAGCCGGGCCACCAGGTCGGCGACGATCTGCTCGGTGGAGCGGCGGCTCAACTGGGTCTCGGCGGTCGGGATCAGACGGTGGGCCAGCACCGGGACGGCGAGCGCCTGGATGTCGTCCGGGAGCACGTACTCGCGGCCGTCCAGCGCGGCGGCGGCGCGGGCGGCCCGGACCAGGTGCAGGGTGGCGCGCGGCGAGGCGCCGAGGCGCAGCTCCTGATGGTGGCGGGTGGCGCCGACCAGCTCGACCGCGTAGCGGCGGACGGTGTCCGCGACGTGCACGGTACGGACCACGTCGACCAGCTTGAGGATGTCGTGGGCGTGCGCGACCGGCGTGATGTCGTCCAGCGGGTTGGCCCCGCCGTGCACGTCCAGCATCGCGAGCTCGGCCTCGGCGCTCGGGTAGCCGATCGAGATCCGGGCCATGAAGCGGTCGCGCTGGGCCTCGGGGAGCGGGTAGGTGCCCTCCATCTCGACCGGGTTCTGGGTCGCGATCACCATGAACGGCGAGGGCAGCTCGTAGCTGGTGCCGTCGATGGTGACCTGGCGCTCCTCCATCGACTCCAGCAGCGCCGACTGGGTCTTCGGCGAGGCCCGGTTGATCTCGTCGCCGACCACGATCTGGGCGAAGATCGCGCCCGGCCGGAACTCGAAGTCCCGGCGGTTCTGGTCGAAGACGTTGGTGCCGGTCACGTCGGAGGGCAGCAGGTCGGGGGTGAACTGGATCCGGCGGACCGTGCAGTCCACCGACCTGGCGAGGGTCTTGGCCAGCATGGTCTTGCCGACGCCGGGGACGTCCTCCAGCAGCAGGTGGCCCTCGGCCAGCAGCACGGTCAGCGCGATCCGGACGGCCTCGGGCTTGCCCTCGATGACGCTCTCCACCGAGGCCCGGATCCGCTCGGCCACCGCGCCGAGCTCATGCAGGCTCGTACTGCCCGCGCCGGTCTGTCCGTTGTAGGTCGTCACCCGATTTGCTCCCATGCCCCGAAAAACACCTGGCCGCCACACTGCCGGGTCGGCCCGCAGGCGCATTCTTCCCTGCCAGGCGTCCTGTCGTCACCCGCCCGGGCGACACGCGGCACACTGTCCCGGTTCGTCCGGGGGACGTCGTGCCGGGCGCTTCCGGTTCCGGCTCGCCGTCCGGACGGCAGAACGGGCCCGGACGGCGCTGGCCGGGCCCTGGGGCGGAGCGGTGCTGTCAGTGGATCTCGCGGAGCAGACCGGTGTGCACGTCGAAGACGAATCCGCGCACGTCGTCGCGGTACGGGATGAACGGGGAGGTGCGGACCCGCTGCATCGACTGCCGGACGTCGCCGTCCAGGTCCACGAAGGACTCCACCGACCAGGTCGGCCGCTGGCCGACCTCCAGCTCCAGCTCCCGGCGGAAGTCCTCGGTCAGGCCGAGCAGACCGCAGCCGGTGTGGTGGATCAGCGCGATCGAGCGGGTGCCCAGGGCGCGCTGGCTGATGGTGAGCGAGCGGATGGTGTCGTCGGTGACGACGCCGCCGGCGTTCCGGATCAGGTGGGCGTCGCCGAGCTCCAGGCCGAGCGCGGCGAAGAGGTCGAGCCGGGCGTCCATGCAGGCCACCACGGTGACCTTCTGGACCGGACGGGCGTCCATCCCACCGTCACGGAAGGTGACGGCGTAGGCGCGGTTGGCCTCGAGGAAACGGTCGATGATGGCGGGTTCGGCAGCGGCGGTCGGCGTGGGCCGGTCGGGAGTCACTGTCATGCGGAAGACGTTAATGGGATTTCGGCCGTCGTGGTGGGGTGCGGGCCGATGGTTGTGGCCGGTGTGACGGAGTGCATAGCCGCCGATCGGTCGGGCCGCCTGGTTCGTCCCGGTCTGTCCCGGCGCACGGGGGGTCCCGTGCGCGGTACCGCCGACTGGGCGACCGGAGCGCCCGAACCGTCCCGACCTGCGGTGATTCGTGCCTCCAGGTGGGTGGTGCGCCGTCGCGGACGATTGACTGCGCAGGTCCGGGCGGTAGAGTTCGGCGCAGTGGAGCACGCACCGTATGGTCCGTCAACTCCCCTGCCCGGCACGGTCGTACGCAGCCCGTGGCCTCCTCCCGCTCCGTGCCACCTGGCGCACCTTCCCCGGTGCCGGGCGGTCACTCCTTCCCCAGGCGAGCGGGCGGGGACCACGGGCTGTGTCCTTCTCCGCGGCGGCACGGCTTTCCGCGGCGCCCCGAGCCCCTGGGTCGGAGACGGCCGGGCATGGACGAGAATGGTCGGCATGAGCACCGACAGTCCCGCCCCCAAGCACGTCCCGGTGATGCTCCAGCGCTGTGTGGACGCGCTGGCCCCGGCGATCACCGCACCCGGTTCCGTGGTGGTGGACGCCACCCTGGGGCTCGGGGGGCACAGCGAGGCGCTGCTCACCCAGTTCCCCGAGGTCAGGCTGGTCGCGGTGGACCGCGACCCGGCCGCGTTGAAGCTTTCGGCTGAGCGGCTGGCGAGGTTCGGGGAGCGGGCCACCCTGGTGCACGCGGTGTACGACGAGATCCCGCAGGTGCTGGAGGACCTGGGGATCCCGGAGGTGCAGGGCATCCTGTTCGACCTCGGGGTCTCCTCGATGCAGCTGGACGAGGCGGAGCGGGGCTTCGCGTACGCGCAGGACGCGCCGCTGGACATGCGGATGGACCAGACCCGGGGCCTGAGCGCGGCCGAGGTGCTGAACACGTACACGCACGGCCAGCTGGCCCGGATCCTCAAGGTCTACGGCGAGGAGCGGTTCGCCGGGAAGATCGCCTCGGTGATCCTGCGGGAGCGCGAGAAGGAACCGTTCAGCAACAGCGCGCGTCTGGTCGAGTTGGTGCGCAACGCCATTCCGGCCGCCACCCGGCGCACCGGCGGCAACCCGGCCAAGCGGACCTTCCAGGCGCTGCGGATCGAGGTCAACGGCGAGCTGGAGGTGCTGGACCGGGCCATCCCTGGCGCGCTCGACTCGCTCGCCCTGGGCGGCCGGATCGCGGTGATGTCGTACCAGTCGCTGGAGGACCGCCTGGTGAAGCAGTACTTCGCCGCGGCGGCCACCAACACCGCACCGCCCGGTCTGCCGATCATCCCCGAGGAGCACCAGCCCTGGCTGAAGCTGCTCACCCGGGGTGCCGAGCTGGCCACGGAGCAGGAGATCGAGGAGAACCGGCGCGCCGCGCCCGTACGGCTGCGCGTGGCGGAGAGGATCAGGGAGACCCGCGGGTAGTTCGCACCGGTGGGGAAGACCAGAGGGAGAGACGCGGTGCCGGTGGCCGGTGGTGGCCTGACGGGTCGGACACAGCGGGGGCGCGCGGCGCTCCCCGGCCAGGGCGGGAGAGCGAGGATCACGGTACGGCCGGGCCGGGGGTCCTCCCGGGGCCGGACGCCGTTCGCGGTCCTGGTGGTGGCGCTGCTCTCGGGCGGGCTGTTCGGACTGCTGATGCTGAACACCGCGCTCAACGAGGGGTCCTTCGAGCTCGACCGGCTGGAGCGGCAGTCCACCGAGCTGACCGACCTCCGGCAGACCCTGCAGGCCCAGATCGACCAGCAGTCCGGGCCCGACGCGCTGGAGCGCAGGGTCCGCGAGCTGGGCATGGTACCCGGCGGCGACCTGGCCTTCCTGGAGACTGCGGACGGCTCGGTCAAGGGCACGCCCTCGGAGGCGAAGGACAGTCCGCCGGTCAAGCGCTCGGTCGAGGAGCTCTGGCCGCAGCCCAGTCCGAGCGCCCAGCCCGCGCCGCCCGCCGTGCCCCCCGTCGCGCCGAGCGGTGACCCCGTGCAGATCGACCCGGCGCCGCCCGCCGCTCCGTCAACTCCCGCTCCGCCCGCCGGAGGTACGCCGCGATGAGTACGCCCCGTCAGCCCCCGCGCGGTGGTGCAGGGCCGCGTCGGCCCGCCCGTCCGCAGCCGGGACGCGCCCGGTCGGGGCGGCCCGCCCGCCCGGCCGAGCGGCCCCGCGCCCCGCGCCCGCGCACCGGCGAGCCGCCCCGCCGACCCGTCCAGCGCCGCCCCCGCCCCGGCCCGCCGCCGGTGCGCACCATCAAGCTCGGTGACCAACGCCGCAGGCTGCGGCTGGTCACCGTCACGCTGGCGCTGGTGTTCTCGGTCTTCGCGGGCCGGCTGATCCAGCTCCAGCTGCTCGACTCGGACGCGCTGGCCGCCTCCGCCGGGGCCAACAACTACGTGGAGGCCACCCTCTCCGCGGACCGCGGCTCCATAACGTCCTCCGACGGCGTCGCGCTGGCCACCACCGTGGACGCGTACGACATCACCGCCGACCCCTCGCTGTACCCGGCCGAGAAGTCCCTCGTGCCGGACGCGCCGGAGCAGGCGGCCGCGCTGCTGGCCCCGATCCTGAACCGGACCAAGGAGCAGCTCACCGCCGCACTGCGCACCCCGAAGACCAAGTGGGTGATGCTGGCACCCCGGCAGAGCCCGGAGACCAAGAAGCAGATCACCGACCTGAAGGCGACGCTGGCCAAGCAGGCCGACACCGCCGCCTGCCGGGCCCAGCGCAAGCTGGTCGGCAAGCCCGCCGACCAGGGCGGCCGTACCTCGGTGGACAACGTCTGCGCCAACCCGCTGGTCGGGGTGATCAACCAGGAGAGCAAGCGCCGGGTCTACCCGGCGGGCGGTCTGGCGTCCAACCTGCTCGGCTACGTGAACGTGGACGGGATCGGCACCGGCGGGCTGGAGAAGCAGTTCCAGCAGGAGCTCGCGGGCAAGCCGGGCAAGAGCACGTACGCCCAGGTGAACGGCCGGATGGTGCCCACCGCGGGCGGCAGCCAGCAGTCGCCGGTGGAGGGCACCGACCTGCGGCTGACCATCGACCGGGACATCCAGTGGGCGGCTCAGCGGGCGATCACCGACCAGGTCGCCAACGCCGGGGCGGAGAAGGGATACGTGATCGTCCAGGACGTGAAGACCGGTCAGATCCTGGCGATGGCCTCCTCCCCGGGCTTCAACCCGAACGACCTGAGCAAGGCCAGGCCGGAGCAGCTCGGCAACGCGGCGGTCGGGGACGCCTTCGAGCCCGGCTCGACCGCGAAGCTGATGACCATGGCGGCGGTGCTGGACACCGGTACGGCCGCCTGGGACACCCATGTCACGGTGCCCAACACGCTGCAGCGGTCGGACCGGGTGTTCCACGACGACATCGACCACCCGACCTGGTACCTGACCCTGGCGGGCGTGCTGGCCAAGTCCTCCAACATCGGCACCATCCTGGCCGCCGAGCAGCTCGCCAAGAGCCAGCCGGAGGCCAACAAGGTGCTGGCCGACTACCTGGGCCGGTTCGGCATCGGGAAGCCCACCGGTCTCGGCTTCCCCGGCGAGACCAAGGGCATCCTGGCCAAGCCGGAGGACTGGAACGGCTCGCAGCAGTACACCATCCCGTTCGGCCAGGGCCTGTCGGTGAACGCGCTGCAGGCCGCCTCGGTCTTCTCCACCATCGCCAACGGCGGGGTCCGGGTGACACCGAGCCTGCTGGCGGGGACCACCGGACCGGACGGCCGGTACGTGCCGGCCGCGCCGGGGGAGCAGACCCGGGTGGTGAAGCCCGAGACGGCGAAGACCCTGACCGAGATGCTGGAGTCGGTGGTCTCGGACGAACAGGGCACCGGCGCCAAGGCCCAGATCGAGGGCTACCGGGTGGCCGGGAAGACCGGCACGGCCAACCGGGTGGACCCGAAGACCGGCAAGTACAACGGCTACACCGCCTCCTTCATCGGCTTCGCCCCCGCCGAGCAGCCCCGGGTCACCGTCTCCTGCGTGATCCAGGACCCGAAGAACGGTCACTTCGGCGGCCAGCTCTGCGGTCCGGTGTTCAAGCAGGTGATGGAGTTCACCCTGAAGACCCTGCGCGTCGCCCCCAGCGGCAGCGAGGCGCCCAACCTCCCCGTCGACTGGAAGCCCTGATGAACAGCCAGACGCCCTCCCAGCCCGTGCCCGGTGCCAGCTCACGTGGCGGACCGGGGGAGATTCCGGACGGGTCCGGTGCAGATGCCGGGTCGGGGGCCGCGTCTGGCTCTTCGGGGCCCGCGTTTGGCTCATCGGGGGGTGCGGCGGATAGCCTTCCGGCCGTGCCGAAACCCGATCAAATCTCCGCGAGCCCGCCCCGCCCCACCGGCGTGCGGCCCACCCCGCTGGCCGAGGTGGCCCGTCTGCTCGGCCTGCCGCCGGTCGAGGGGGCGCCGGTCAGCGGCGTCACCCACGACTCCAGGGCGGTCCGGCCCGGCGATGTGTACGTCGCCTTCCCGGGGGCCAACCACCACGGCGCCCAGTTCGCCGCGCAGGCGGTGCGGCAGGGCGCGGTCGCGGTGCTGACCGACCCGGAGGGCGCTGCCCAGGCCGCCGACTGTGGTGCGCCGCTGCTGGTGGTGGCCAGCCCGCGGGCCCGGATGGGCGAGCTGGCCGCCGAGGTCTACGGCCGCCCGAGCGCGGGCCTGCGGATGATCGGTCTGACCGGCACCAACGGGAAGACCACCACCGCGTACCTGGTCGAGGGCGGCCTCAAGGGCGCGGGTCTGACGCCCGGCGTGATCGGCACCGTGGAGATGCGGGTCGGCACCGACCGGATCAAGAGCGAGCGGACCACGCCGGAGTCCACCGACCTGCACGCGATCCTCGCGGTGATGCGCGAGCGCGGCGCCGAGGCGGTGGTGATGGAGGTCTCCAGCCACGCGCTCAGCTACGGCCGGGTGGACGGCGTGGTCTACGACGTCGCGCTGTTCAACAACCTGACGCCGGAGCACCTGGACTTCCATCCGGACATGGAGGACTACTTCCGGGCCAAGGCCAAGCTGTTCCAGCCCGACAAGGCCCGGCTCGGGGTGGTCAACCTGGACGACGCGTACGGCCGCCGACTGGCCGCCGAGGCGCCGATCCCGATGACCGGCTTCTCCGCGAAGGGCGACCCGGCCGCGCAGTGGCGGGCGCTGGACGTCCAGCTCGGCCCGCTCGGCTCCACCTTCACGGTGGTCGGACCCGACGGGCAGTCGGCGGAGGCGAGCGTGCCGCTGCCCGGCCCGTTCAACGTGGCCAACGCGCTCGGTGCGCTGACCGCCCTGGTCACCGCCGGGGTGCCGCTGGAGGAGGCGGTGGCCGGGCTGGCCGTCGTCCCCGGTGTCCCGGGCCGGCTGGAGCGGGTGGACGCCGGGCAGCCGTACGTGGCCGTGGTGGACTACGCCCACAAGCCGGACGCGCTGCAGGCCGTGCTGGAGTCGCTGCGCGAGGTCACCAAGGGCCGGCTGCACGTGGTGGTCGGCTGCGGCGGCGACCGCGACCCGTACAAGCGCGGGCCGATGGGCGCGATCGCCGCCCGGCTGGCCGACACCGCCGTGCTGACCAGCGACAACCCGCGCTCCGAGGACGCCCTGGCGATCCTCGCCACCATGCTGACCGGCGCCGCCGAGGTGCCGGAGGACGAGCGCGGCGAGGTGCTGGTGGTGCCGGACCGGGCCGAGGCGATCGCCGACGCCGTGCGGCACGCGCACGCCGGGGACACCGTGCTGGTCGCGGGCAAGGGCCACGAATTGGGCCAGTACGTCCGGGGCGAGGTCCGCCCCTTCGACGACCGGCAGGTACTGCGCGAGGCCATCGAGCACCACCGCCCCGAGCTGAAGGGCGTGCCGGTGCCGAACGTCACGAGTGACAAGCGGGCGTCGGCGAGCGCTGGAGCGAGGAGTGCCGGCACCGGCACGGGAGCGCCCCGGAGCGAGCGGGCAACTGACGGCAGTCGAGGAGTGGAGCAGCCGTGATCGCACTGACCCTTGCCGAGGTGGCCGCGGCCGTCGGCGGCACCCTGCACCACGCCGACCCGGCGACCCGCGTCACCGGACCGGTCGAGCACGACTCGCGGAAGGTCGCGGCGGGCGGCCTGTACGTGGCCATCGTCGGCGAGCGGGTGGACGGCCACGACTTCGCCGGGCAGGCCCTCGCCGCCGGGGCGGTCGCGGTCCTGGCGACCCGTCAGCTGGACGGGCCCACCGTGCTGGTGGACGACGTGCAGCAGGCGCTCGGCCGGCTGGCCGCCGCCGTGGTCCGGCGCGCGGACGCCGATGTCGTGGCGCTCACCGGATCGGCCGGCAAGACCAGCACCAAGGACCTGATCGCCCAACTGCTGTCCCGGCGCGGCGAGACGGTCTTCCCGCCCGGCTCGATGAACAACGAGATCGGCCACCCGATGACCGCGCTGCGGGTCGAACCGACCACGAAGCACCTGGTGATGGAGATGGGCGCCCGGCACAAGGGCGACATCGCCTACCTGACCACGATCACCCCGCCCACCGTCGGCCTGGTGCTCAACATCGGCACCGCGCACGTCGGCGAGTTCGGCTCCAAGGCCGCCATCGCCGAGGCCAAGGGCGAGTTGGTCGAGGCGCTGACCAGCGACGGGATCGCGATCCTGAACGCCGACGACCCGTTGGTGAAGGCGATGGCCTCGCGCACCAAGGCCCGGGTGCTCTACTTCGGCGAGAGCCCGAACGCCGATGTCCGGGCCACCGGAGTTCGCCTGGACGACGCCGGACGGCCACAGTTCACGCTCACCACCCCGGCCGGTTCCGCACCCGTCCGGCTGCGCCTGTACGGTGAGCACCACGTTTCGAACGCCCTCGCCGCCGCTGCGGTGGCGGTGGCGCTCGGTATGTCCGTCGATGACACCGCCGCCGCGCTCGGCGAGGCGGAAGCGCTGTCCCGCTGGCGCATGGAGGTCGTCGAACGGGCCGACGGCGTCACCGTGGTCAACGACGCCTACAACGCGAACCCGGAGTCCATGCGGGCCGCGCTGCGGGCGCTGGTGTCGATGGGTGGCCGCGGCCCGGAGCGCCGCCGCACGTTCGCGGTGCTCGGTGAGATGCGGGAGCTCGGCGAGGACAGCCTCACCGAGCACGACGCCATCGGGCGGCTCGCGGTCCGACTGGACGTCACCAGGCTGGTGGCGGTCGGTGGACGCGACGCGGCCTGCATGGAACTGGGCGCGAGGAACGAAGGTTCGTGGGGTGAGGAGTCGGTGCTGGTGTCCGACGCGGACGCGGCGATCGAGCTGCTGCGGGGTCAGCTGCGGCCAGGGGACGTGGTGTTGGTGAAGGCGTCCCGTTCGGTGGGCCTGGAGCGGGTGGCCGAGGCCCTGCTGGCTGATGGAGCCGCGAAGTGAAGCAGATTCTCTTCTCCGGGATGATCGGGCTGGTGCTCTCGCTGCTCGGCACCCCGGCGCTGATCCGGCTGCTGGCCAAGCACGGCTACGGCCAGATGATCCGCGACGACGGCCCGAAGGCGCACGCCAGCAAGCGCGGTACGCCCACCATGGGTGGCATCGCCTTCATCCTGGCCACGCTGATCGCCTACGCCGCGACCAAGGTGATAACGGGCGAGAAGCCCACCGTCTCAGGACTGTTGGTGCTCTTCCTGACCACCGGTCTGGGCCTGGTCGGCTTCCTGGACGACTACATCAAGGTGGTCAAGCAGCGGTCGCTGGGCCTGCGGGCCAAGGCGAAGCTGCTCGGCCAGTCGCTGGTCGGCCTGACCTTCGCGATCCTGTCGCTCCAGTTCAAGGACGACCGGGGACTGACCCCGGCCTCCACCAGCCTCTCCTTCGTCCAGGACTTCAGCTGGTCGGTCGGGCCGGTGCTGTTCGTGATCTGGGCGTACTTCATGATCGCCGCGATGTCGAACGGCGTGAACCTCACCGACGGTCTGGACGGCCTGGCCACCGGCGCCTCGGTGATGGTCTTCGGCGCCTACGTCTTCATCGGCGTCTGGCAGTACGGCCAGACCTGCGCCTCGATGGCAACCGCCACCGCCAGCTGCTACGACGTGCGCGATCCGCTGGACCTGGCGGTGATCGCCTCGGCGCTGATGGGCTCCTGCTTCGGCTTCCTGTGGTGGAACACCTCGCCCGCCAAGATCTTCATGGGTGACACCGGATCGCTCGCCCTCGGCGGAGCGCTCGCCGGTCTGGCGATCTGCTCGCGCACCGAGCTGCTGCTCGCGCTGCTCGGCGGCCTGTTCGTGATCATCACCCTGTCGGTGGTCATCCAGGTCGGCTCGTTCCGGATGACCGGCAAGCGGGTCTTCAAGATGGCGCCACTGCAGCACCACTTCGAACTCAAGGGCTGGAGCGAAGTACTGATCGTGGTCCGGTTCTGGATCATCCAGGGCCTGTGTGTCGCGGTCGGCCTCGGCCTGTTCTACGCGGGCTGGGTGACGGGGTGACCGCCAACCTCGACTTCAAGGGCCTGCCGGTCGCCGTCGCGGGCCTGGGCGTCTCGGGCATCTCCGCCGCCCGGGCGCTCCGTGACCTGGGCGCCCTGGTGACCGTGGTTGACGGCGGCGACGGCGAGGGCCTGCGGGCCAGGGCCGCCTCGCTCGGCGAGGGCATCACCGTCCGCCTCGGCGACGGCGACATGCTGCCCGAGGGCACCCGACTCATCGTCACCTCGCCCGGCTGGCCGCCGAACAGCCCGCTGTTCCTGGCCGCCGAGCAGGCCGGAGTACCGGTCTGGGGCGACGTCGAACTCGCCTGGCGGCTCCGCAGGCCGCTGCCGGAGACCGGCGAGCCTGCCCCCTGGCTGGCCGTCACCGGCACCAACGGCAAGACCACCACGGTCCAGATGCTCGCCTCGATCCTGACCGCCGCGGGCCGGCGCACCGCCGCCGTCGGCAACGTCGGCGTCTCGGTGCTGGACGCGGTGCTCGCCGAGCAGCCGTACGACGTGCTCGCGGTCGAGCTCTCGAGCTACCAGCTGCACTGGGCGCCCTCGCTGCGCCCGCACTCGGCCGCCGTGCTGAACCTGGCGCCGGACCACCTGGACTGGCACGGCTCGATGGAGGCGTACGCCGCCGACAAGGGCCGGATCTACCAGGGCAACCAGGTGGCCTGCGTGTACAACCTGGCCGACCCGGTGACCCGGGAGCTGGTCGAGGAGGCCGACGTCGAGGAGGGCTGCCGGGCGATCGGCTTCGGCCTCGGCGCCCCCGGTCTCTCCCAGCTCGGCGTGGTGGACGGCCTGTTGGTGGACCGCGCGTTCGTCCCGGACCGGCAGAAGAACGCCGCCGAGATCGGCGCGGTCGAGGACGTCACCCCGCCCGCCCCGCACAACATCGCCAACGCCCTCGCGGCGGCGGCGCTGGCGCGGGCGTACGGGGTGGACACCAAGGCCGTCCGGGAGGGCCTGAGGGCGTTCCGGCCGGACGCGCACCGGATCGCCGAGGTCGCGGTGGTCGACGGGGTCACGTACATCGACGACTCCAAGGCCACCAACACCCATGCCGCGGCGGCCTCGTTGGCCGCGTACGAGCCGGTGGTCTGGATCGCCGGCGGCCTGGCCAAGGGCGCGACCTTCGACGAGCTCGTCCAGGGTGCGGCGGAGCGGCTGCGGGCCGCCGTGCTGATCGGTGCCGACCGGGCGCTGATCCGGGAGGCGCTGGCGCGACACGCACCGGATGTTCCGGTGATCGAGGCCGCCCAGGGTGAGACTGGCGCGGTGGCGATGACCGAGGTGGTCCGCGCGGCCGCCGGACTCGCCCGACCTGGTGACACGGTCCTGCTGGCGCCGGCCTGTGCCTCGATGGACATGTTCACCAACTACGGCCAGCGCGGCGACCTCTTCGCCGAGGCCGTCCGGGCGCTGCAGGGCTGAAGTCGATTCACGGGGGAGCTGTCTGATGGCCGGTCAGGGAACGGCTGGACCGGAGCGCGGCTCCCCCAGGTTCCAGGTGATCTCGGCGAGTACCGCCACCTTCAAGGCGGCCGACCCGGTCACCAGGCTGCGGGCGTTCCGGGGCCGGGTCCGGTACCTGCTGGACCGTCCGCTGACGCCCTACTACCTGATCCTCGGCTCCGCGCTGCTGCTGCTGGTGCTCGGCCTCGGGATGGTCTTCTCCTCCTCGCAGATCCTGGCCAAGCGCTGGGACCTGCCGATGACCTTCTTCTTCCGCAAGCAGCTGATCGCCGTGCTGCTCGGGCTCGGCCTGCTGGTGGTGTTCGCCCGGACGCCGCTCAAGCTGATGCGGGCGATGGTCTACCCGGTGCTGTTCGGCGTGCTGGGCGCGCTGGTGCTGGTCGCCGTACCCGGCATCGGCAAGACCGTCGGCGGCAACCAGAACTGGCTGGACCTCGGCTTCTTCCAGGTCCAGCCCTCCGAGTTCGCCAAGCTGGCGCTGGTGCTCTGGGCGGCCGACCTGCTGGCCAGGAAGCAGAAGACCCGGACGCTGGACCAGTGGAAGCACCTGCTGGTGCCGTTGGTGCCCGGCACCCTGCTCCTGATGCTGCTGATCATGGTCGGTGGCGACATGGGCACCACGATGATCCTGATCGCGATGCTGTTCGGCCTGCTCTGGCTGGTCGGCGCCCCGCTCCGGCTGTTCGCCGCGACGCTGGGCATCGCGGTGGTGGCCTGCACCGCGCTGATCATCACGGTGCCGCACCGGCTGGACCGGCTGGCCTGCATCGGCGTCACCAGACCGGACCCGAACGTCAACTGCTTCCAGGCCCTGCACGGCCTCTACGCCTTCGCGGCCGGCGGTCCGTTCGGCTCCGGCTTCGGCGCGGGCGTCGAGAAGTGGGGCCAACTTCCGGAGGCCCACACCGACTTCATCTTCGCCGCACTGGGCGAGGAACTGGGTCTGGTGGGGACGCTGTCGGTGCTCGGGCTCTTCGCGGCACTAGGCTACGCGGGTATCCGTGTGGCCGGCAGTACGAAGGACCCCTTCGTCAGGTACGCCGCGGGAGCAGCCACCACCTGGATCATGGCGCAGGCCATGGTCAACCTGGGGTCGGCGCTGGGACTTCTGCCTATCGCGGGAGTCCCGCTCCCGCTGTTCTCCTACGGGGGGTCGGCGATGCTCTCGGCCATGTCCGCCGTCGGGGTGCTGCTGTGCTTCGCACGCAGCTCGCCGGGGGCGAAGGCGGCACTTGCCGCCCGGCCCCTACGACTAAGAAGGTTGGCCAACAGCCGGTTCAGGTCAGTCCTGACCCGGGTGCGGCCACGACGAACCACAGCGCGCCAGGCTGCGAAGCCGAAGCGCAGGGAGCGGTGAATTTCGGTGCATGTCGTACTCGCAGGCGGCGGAACCGCCGGGCACATCGAGCCGGCCATGGCGCTCGCGGACGCCCTCCGCAGGCACGACCCGTCCATCGGGATCACCGCCCTCGGCACCGAGCGGGGTCTGGAGACCCGGCTGGTGCCCGAGCGCGGCTACCAGCTGGAGCTGATCCCGGCGGTGCCGCTGCCGCGTAAGCCCACCCCGGAACTGATCACGGTGCCCGGCCGGCTGCGCGGCACCGTCCGGGCCGCCCAGGAGATCATCGAGCGGGTCAAGGCGGACGCCGTGGTCGGCTTCGGCGGCTACGTCGCGATGCCCGCCTACCTGGCCGCCAAGCGCGCCGGGGTGCCGATCGTGGTGCACGAGGCGAACGCCCGCCCCGGGTTGGCCAACAAGATCGGTGCCCGGTACAGCGACTTCGTCGCGGTCTCCACGCCCGACTCCAAGCTGCGCGACTCCCGGTACATCGGCATCCCGCTGCGCCGGACCATCGCCACCCTGGACCGGAACGCCGTCCGCCCGGAGGCCCGCCACTACTTCGGGCTCGACCAGCGGCTGCCCACCCTGCTGGTCTCCGGCGGCTCGCAGGGCGCGCGGCGGCTGAACGAGGTCGTGCAGGCCATCGCGCCCCGGCTCCAGCAGTACGGCGTGCAGATCCTGCACGCGGTCGGGCCGAAGAACGAGCTGCCGCTGATCGACGACATCCCCGGGATGCCGCCGTACCGCGCGGTGCCCTACGTGGACCGGATGGACCTCGCGTACGCGGCGGCCGACCTGATGCTCTGCCGGGCCGGTGCGATGACGGTGGCCGAGCTGGCCGCGGTAGGTCTGCCCGCCGCCTTCGTACCGCTGCCGATCGGCAACGGCGAGCAGCGGCTGAACGCCCAGCCGATGGTCAAGGCGGGCGGCGGTCTGCTGGTGGACGACGCCGAGCTGACCGCGGACTGGGTGCTGCAGAACGTGCTGCCGGTGCTCACCAACCCGCAGAAGCTGTGGGACATGAGCCGGGCCGCCGCCGAGTTCGGCCGCCGGGACGCCGACGACCTGCTGGTCGGGATGGTGTACGAGGCGATCGAGGCGGCCAGAGGTGGTCGACGCCGTGGCTGAGACGCCGGTCCTCGACGATCCCCTGGAGAGCGAGGACGAGGCCGAGGAGGAGTACGCTCCCCGGCTCCGGCTCTCCCGGCGCGGGATCGTGGTGCTGAGTGCGCTCGGGGCTCTGCTCCTGGGCGCACTCGGCTGGCTGGTGTTCTTCTCCTCGGTACTGGACGTCCGGGTGGTCGCCGTCCAGGGACTGGCCGGCGACAAGTTGACGGCGCACCAGGTGCGCGAGGCGCTGGGCGGCGGGCAGCACGGCCCGCTGGCCCGGGTCGACCTGGCCGAGGCCGAACGACGGGTGGCCGCGCTGCCCCGGGTGGCCAAGGCCGAGGTCTGGCGGGGCTGGCCGCACACGCTGCGGATCAAGGTGGTCGAGCGGCGTCCGGTGGCGACGGTGCGGACCGAGGACGGCAAGTTCACCCAGGTGGACTCGACCGGATTCGGTTTCGCCACCGAGGACGTCCCGCCGGCCGGGGTCCCGGTGGTGGAGCTGGCACTCAGTCAGCAGGCGAACGACGCCCTGGCGGTGTTCGGTAAGCCGGAGCTGGTGCGGGCCGCCGTGACGGTGGCGGCGGGGCTCCCGCCGGAGGTGACCAAGCTGGCCGGGGCGGTCCGGGTGCACAGCTACGACGACATCCAACTGCAGCTCGCCGACGGTGCGGTGGTGCGGTGGGGGAGTGCGGAGCGGACCGCGCGCAAGGCCCAGGTGCTGGCCGCGCTGCTGCCCCGGAAGGCGAAGATCTACGACGTCAGTGCGCCCGACGCCCCCGGTATCGGCGGATGATGGCCCGGTGTGTCGGGAAGATCCGGTAAGTTCTTCTTCCAAGGGCGGTGTTGACGGAGTATCGGCTCCGCCCCAATCCTTGGTGGTCACCCCGGTTTCGCCGGGTGATGGATGATCACATAGGCTCAAAAGAAAAACGGGAAGCTCGGCGTGTTCGTTGAACACAGATGAGTTGCCACCTAGTGTCCTGTGTCACCAGGCTGTGTCCCACGGTGATGTGACGCAGGCACAGCCACAACCCTAAAGGTCAAGTTTAGGGTTCGGGTCGGTGGTCGGAATTTCGGACATACAGTCAGGAAATACCCGGGCTCCCCACCCATCGACATCCGTCGGCCCTCACAAACGGGGGGAAGCCGACCCGGAATCTCGAGGCGAGAGGCCTTCGACGTGGCAGCACCGCAGAACTACCTCGCAGTCATCAAGGTCGTCGGTATCGGCGGCGGTGGTGTCAACGCCATCAACCGGATGATCGAGGTCGGTCTCAAGGGCGTCGAGTTCATCGCGATCAACACCGATGCGCAGGCCCTCCTGATGAGCGACGCCGACGTCAAGCTCGACGTGGGCCGTGAACTCACCCGGGGCCTCGGCGCCGGGGCGAACCCCGAGGTCGGCCGGAAGGCCGCCGAGGACCACCGCGAGGAGATCGAGGAGGTCCTCAAGGGGGCCGACATGGTCTTCGTGACGGCCGGCGAGGGCGGCGGCACCGGCACCGGCGGCGCCCCCGTGGTGGCGAACATCGCCCGCTCGCTCGGCGCGCTCACCATCGGCGTGGTCACCCGCCCCTTCACCTTCGAGGGCCGCCGCCGGGCGAACCAGGCCGAGGACGGCATCGCCGGCCTGCGCGAGGAGGTCGACACCCTCATCGTGATCCCGAACGACCGGCTGCTCTCCATCTCCGACCGCCAGGTCAGCGTGCTGGACGCGTTCCGCTCCGCCGACCAGGTGCTGCTCTCCGGTGTGCAGGGCATCACCGACCTGATCACCACCCCCGGTCTGATCAACCTCGACTTCGCCGACGTCAAGTCGGTCATGTCGGACGCCGGTTCGGCCCTGATGGGGATCGGCTCGGCCCGTGGTGAGGACCGCGCCAAGGCGGCGGCCATCATGGCGATCTCCTCCCCGCTGCTCGAGGCGTCCATCGACGGTGCCCGCGGCGTGCTGCTCTCCATCTCCGGCGGCTCGGACCTCGGCCTGTTCGAGATCAACGAGTCGGCCCAGCTGGTCAGCGAGGCGGCGCACCCCGAGGCCAACATCATCTTCGGTGCGGTTATCGACGACGCCCTCGGCGACGAGGTCAGGGTCACCGTGATCGCCGCCGGGTTCGACGGCGGCCAGCCGCCCGCCATCGTGCGCGACCCGGTGGTCAAGTCCACCCCGGCCGCCACCGGTTCGACCCCGGAGCGTCCGGCCGGCCGCCCGTCCTACGGCAGCATCGGTTCGGTGACGGACCGCCCGAAGGACGCCGAGCAGGGCACCACCACGACGGCCCCGCCGGTCCCCCCGCAGGTGCAGCCGGTCCGCCAGCCGCTGGCGGAGAGCCCGGCCGAGGAGCTCGACGTACCGGACTTCCTGAAGTAACCCACGGCACCGATGCCCACCGTGCCCCCGTCCCGGACGGGGAACACGGTGGGCATCGTGCGGTCCGGGGGTGCGATCATCTGCTGTGTTTCTCGTGGCGAGCTGTGAATGGGGGCGACTGTGACTGACTTGTACGGACCGGAGCCGGGTGGCCCGGAGTTCCTGGCCGGACTGACCGAGGGTCAGCGCGCCAGGTACGAGGAGCTGGGAACCAACCTCGACGTGGTGGAGCGCCGGATCGCGGACGCCTGTGCGGCGGCCGGACGGTCCAGGGACGAGGTCAGGCTCGTGGTGGTCACCAAGACCTACCCGGCCGAGGACACCGCCCTGCTGGCGGCCCTGGGTGTCACCGACGTCGCGGAGAACCGCGACCAGGACGCCGCCCCCAAGGCCGAGCTCTGCCGCGAACTGCCGCTGGACTGGCACTTCGTGGGTCAGCTGCAGACCAACAAGGTCCGCTCGGTGGTCCGCTACGCGAACTACGTGCACTCGGTGGACCGGCTCCGGCTGGTGCGCTCGCTGGGTGCGGCGGTGGCCAACGCCGGGCGCGCGCCGCTGGGTTGCCTGGTCCAGGTCGCCCTGGACAAGGAGGCCGGCGAGGGCGAGGGTCGGGCCGGAGTGGCCCCCGAGGAGGTCGCCGCGTTGGCCGACGCGATCGCCGACACGCCCGGGCTGCGACTGTCCGGTGTGATGACCGTCGCTCCGTTGGCCGGCCCCCTGGCGGGGGACCCGGCGAAGGCGTTCGAGCGGCTGGCGGAAATCTCAACTGCCCTACGATCGAGCCATCCGGCTGCCACGATGGTCTCGGCAGGCATGAGCGGCGACCTGGAGCAGGCGGTGGCCGCCGGAGCGACACATGTGCGCGTCGGTACGGCGGTGCTCGGAGTGCGGTCGACGCTCCGGTAACGTCACCGGGTAGTAGATCACACTGCAGGACAAAACAGGACAGAACCTAGCAGCTGGCTACAGCGCTAGCGAACCGTGGATCGATCGCAAATCCGCAGCCACTCCCACTCTATGACGAGGCGTCGGGTGGCGTGCGGAATCCGCAGGCGAAGGCCGCCGGGGACGATCCACCACAGAGCGGAGGAGACAGGAGCATGGCCGGCGCAATGCGCAAGATGGCGGTCTACCTCGGCCTCGTGGAGGACGAGACGTACGACGGCCAGGGTTACGACCCCGACGACGACTACGACACGGACCCCGAGCCGATCCGCACCGGACGGACCGAGGGTCTGGACCGCCCCGCCGCGGCACCTGCCGCGCCGGCGCCCGTCGCCCACATCGCGCCCCAGCCCGTCCCGGCTGCCGTGCCGATCCGGCAGGAGCAGCCGCGGATGGCCCCAGTGTCGTCCATCACACCCGACCGCCGCCAAAACCTGGAGAAGAGCGCCCCGGTGATCATGCCCAAGGTCGTCAACGAACGAGAGCCGTACCGCATCACCACGCTGCACCCGAGGACCTACAACGAGGCCCGTACCATCGGGGAACAGTTCCGTGGCGGCACCCCGGTGATCATGAATTTGACCGAGATGGACGACACGGACGCGAAGCGGCTCGTAGACTTCGCCGCTGGACTCGTCTTCGGTCTGCACGGCAGTATCGAGCGAGTGACACAGAAGGTGTTCCTGCTGTCGCCTGCTAACGTCGATGTAACGGCGGAGGACAAGGCTCGGATCGCCGAGGGTGGGTTCTTCAACCAGAGCTGACCCGACCACGACTTCTCGGTGGATCTCGTGGCAGTGGTACGTGACTGACGGATCGTCCGGAATGTCGGATTTGAACAGGGAGACACGATGGGGATCGTGCGGGGAGTGCTCTTCTACGCGCTGAGCGCTTTCCTGTTGGTCCTGCTCTTCCGTCTGGTCATGGACTGGGTCTTCCAGTTCGCCCGCTCGTGGCGTCCCGGGAAGGCCATGGTCGTGGTGCTGGAGGCCACGTACACTGTCACCGATCCGCCACTCAAGCTTCTTCGGCGATTCATCCCGCCGTTGCGTTTCGGGGGCGTGGCGCTCGACCTGTCCTTCTTCGTACTGATGATCATTGTGTTTGTCCTGAGATCGCTCGTGCTGACTCTGCCGTCTTGAGCGCTGCGACAGGATGCCGGTGTGCCGACGATCACGTTGAGGTGAAGAGATGTCACTGTCCCCAGAGGACGTTCGGAACAAGCAGTTCACGACCGTCCGGCTGCGTGAAGGCTATGACGAGGACGAGGTCGATGCCTTCCTCGACGAGGTCGAAGCAGAGTTGACCCGACTCCTGCGCGAGAACGAGGACCTGCGGGCCAAGCTCGCCGCGGCCACTCGTGCCGCCGCGCAGAACCAGGCCAACATGCGCAAGGAGCAGCAGCCGCAGGACGGCCGCCAGGGCGCTCCCGTCCCCGCCGCCATATCCGGCCCGCCGGTGCCCGGCCAGGGTCAGATGCAGCAGGGCCCCGGTGTCCCGGGCCAGCAGCAGATGCAGCAGCAGATGGGCAACCAGCCCCTCGGCCTGCCCTCCGGTGCGCCGCAGCTCCCGTCCGGTCAGGGCGGCCCGATGGGCCAGCCCAACCAGCAGCAGCAGCTGCAGCCGATGGGCCAGCAGCAGCAGATGCAGCAGCCGATGGGCCAGCAGCAGATGGGTCACACCATGGGCGGCCAGCAGCAGCTGGTGCAGCCGATGGGTGGTCAGATGCTGCAGCCGATGGGCCAGCAGCAGATGGGCCAGACCATGGGCGGCCAGCAGCTGCAGCCGATGGGCGGCCCGATGGGCCAGCAGCTCGGCGGCCCGATGGGCGCCCCGATGCAGCAGCAGAACCCCGGTGGCGACAGCGCGGCCCGCGTGCTCGCGCTCGCCCAGCAGACCGCCGACCAGGCGATCTCCGAGGCCCGTTCCGAGGCCAACAAGATCGTCGGCGAGGCGCGCAGCCGGGCCGAGGGCCTGGAGCGGGACGCCCGCGCCAAGGCCGACGCGCTGGAGCGGGACGCGCAGGAGAAGCACCGGGTCGCGATGGGCTCCCTGGAGTCCGCCCGCGCCACGCTGGAGCGCAAGGTCGAGGACCTGCGCGCCTTCGAGCGCGAGTACCGCACCCGCCTGAAGTCCTACCTGGAGACCCAGCTGCGCCAGCTGGAGTCGCAGGCGGACGACTCGCTCGCCCCGCCGCGGATCCCGGCCACCGCCTCGCTGCCGCCGGCCGGTGCCTCTGCGATGAGCGGTCAGCCGTCGTTCGGTGGCCAGTCCTCCTTCACCGGTGGGAGCCAGCCGTCCTTCGGCGGCCAGTCCTCCTTCGGTGGCGGCAACGGTCAGCCCTCCTTCGGTGGTCAGCAGAACGGTGCCCCGAGCGGCGCCGCACAGATGGCCCCCGCCGGGATGACCCAGCCGATGGCGGCCGTCCGGCCGCAGCCTCCGCAGCCGATGCAGCAGGCGCCCGCTCCGATGCGTGGCTTCCTGATCGACGAGGACGGCGACAACTAAGCACCACCACGAGGGCGCCCCCACTGTGACGAACCGTCACGGCGGGGGCGCCCTCGTCTGTGCAGGTGCTCGGCCAGCCGGCTACGGCTACCTGTGAAGAGACGGGTCACGTTCGCGCGTGTCCTCAGCTTCAGACACGCGCGAACATGACCCATTTTCCTGTGTACAACCCCGACTGAGGCTGGGGTCGCCCCCGGCGGCGGAGCCGCCCATGAGCAGAGCCCCGAGCCCCTGACGGGGCTCTACGCCTTGCGGAGCTGGAAGCTCAGGCCCAGGCCCTCGTCGGTGAAGGTCTCCGAGGTCCACTCCGCCGCGCCCGCGAGGAAGTCGGTGGCGAGCACCTCGTCGGCGACCAGCTGGCCGTGTTCGGCGATCGCCTCGGCGGTCTCCTCGGAGGCGGCCCGCCAGCGCAGCACGATCCGGTCGGCGACGTCGAGGCCGGAGTTCTTCCGGGCCTCCTGGATCTGCCGGATGGCGTCCCGGGCAATGCCGAGCCGCTTGAGCTCCGGAGTGATGTGGAGGTCCAGCGCCACCGTGGCGCCGGCTTCGTTGGCGACCGCCCAGCCCTCGCGCGGGGTCTCGGTGATGATCACCTCGTCCGGGGTCAGCTCCACGGTCTCGCCGTTCAGCTCGACCGAAGCCGTGCCGGTGGCGCGGAGCGAAGCGGCGAGCGCCGCCGCGTCGGCCGCGGCCACCACCTTGGCGACGTCCTGCACGCCCTTGCCGAACCGCTTGCCCAGCGCCCGGAAGTTCGCCTTGGCCGAGGTGTCGACCAACGAACCGCCGACCTCCGCCAGCGACTCGAGCACCGAGACGTTCAGCTCCTCGGCGATCTGCGCCCGCAGGTCACCGGGCAGCTCGTCCCAGCCCTGGGCCGCGATCAGCGCCCGGGACAGCGGCTGACGGGTCTTCACGCCCGACTCGGCGCGGGTGGCCCGGCCGAGCTCGACCAGCCGTCGTACCAGCGCCATGTTCCGGGACAGCTCGGGGTCGATCAGCGCCTCGTCGGCGACCGGCCAGGTGGCCAGGTGCACCGAGACGGGGGCGTCCGCGACCACCGGCACCACCAGGTCCTGCCAGACCCGCTCGCTGATGAACGGGGTCAGCGGTGCCATCAGCCGGGTCACGGTCTCCAGTGCCTCGTGCAGGGTGGCCAGCGCGGCCGCGTCACCCTGCCAGAACCGCCGACGCCCGCGCCGGACGTACCAGTTGGAGAGGTCGTCGACGAAGCCGGAGAGCAGCTTGCCGGCCCGCTGGGTGTCGTAGGACTCCAGCGCCGCGTCCACCTCGCGGACCAGGGTGTTCAGCTCGGAGAGCACCCACTTGTCGAGCTGCGGCCGGTCGGCCGGGGCCGGGTCCGAGGCGGACGGGGCCCAGTCGGCGGTGCGGGCGTACAGGGCCTGGAAGGCGACGGTGTTCCAGTACGTCAGCAGGGTCTTGCGGACGACCTCCTGGATCGTCCCGTGCCCGACCCGGCGGGCCGACCACGGCGAACCGCCGGCCGCCATGAACCAGCGCACCGCGTCGGCGCCGTGCTGGTCCATCAGCGGGATGGGCTGGAGGATGTTGCCCAGGTGCTTGGACATCTTCCGGCCGTCCTCGGCCAGGATGTGGCCCAGGCAGACCACGTTCTCGTACGAGTTCTTGTCGAACACCAAGGTGCCGACCGCCATCAGCGTGTAGAACCACCCGCGGGTCTGGTCGATCGCCTCGGAAATGAACTGGGCCGGGTACCGGCTCTCGAACAGCTCCTTGTTCTGGTACGGGTAGCCGTACTGGGCGAACGGCATCGAGCCCGAGTCGTACCAGGCGTCGATCACCTCGGGCACCCGGGTCGCGGTGGCCGAGCAGGTCGGGCAGGCGAAGGTGACGTCGTCGATGAACGGGCGGTGCGGGTCGAGGGCGCTCTGGTCGGTGCCGGTCAGCTCGGAGAGCTGGGCCAGCGAGCCGACGCAGGTGAGGTGGTCGTCCTCGCAGCGCCAGATCGGCAGCGGGGTGCCCCAGTAGCGGTTGCGGCTGAGCGCCCAGTCGATGTTGTTGTTCAGCCAGTCGCCGAAGCGGCCGTGCTTGACGTTCTCGGGGAACCAGTTGGTGGCCTCGTTCTCCCGGATCAGCGCGTCCTTGACGGCGGTGGTGCGGATGTACCAGGACGGCTGCGCGTAGTAGAGCAGCGCGGTGTGGCAGCGCCAGCAGTGCGGGTAGCTGTGCTCGTACGGGAGGTGGCGGAACAGCAGGCCACGGGCCTGGAGGTCGGCGACCAGCGCCTCGTCGGCCTTCTTGAAGAAGACACCGCCGACCAGCGGGACGTCCGTCGCGAAGGTGCCGTCCGCCTCGACCGGGTTGACCACCGGCAGGCCGTACTTGCGGCAGGTGGCGAGGTCGTCCGCGCCGAAGGCGGGGGACTGGTGGACGATGCCGGTGCCGTCCTCGGTGGTGACGTAGTCGGCGTTCAGGACGTAGTGCGCGTCCTCGATCTCGACCAGGTCGAAGGGACGCCGGTACGCCCAGCGCTCCATCTCGGCGCCGGTGAAGGACTCGCCGGTGGCCTCCCAGCCCTCGCCGAGCGCCTTGGCCAGCAGGGGCTCGGCGACCACCAGCTGCTCGGTGCCGTCGGTGGCCACCACGTAGGTGACGTCCGGGTGCACGGCCGCGGCGGTGTTGGAGACCAGCGTCCACGGGGTGGTGGTCCACACCAGCAGCGCGGCCCGGCCGGCGAGCGGTCCCGAGGTGAGCGGGAAGCGGACGAAGACCGAGGGGTCGACCACGGTCTCGTAGCCCTGGGCCAGCTCGTGGTCGGAGAGGCCGGTGCCGCAGCGCGGGCACCAGGGGGCGACCCGGTGGTCCTGGACCAGCAGGCCCTTGTCGAAGATCTGCTGGAGCGACCACCAGACCGACTCGATGTAGGACGGGTCCATCGTGCGGTAGGCCTGGTCGAGGTCGACCCAGTAGCCCATCCGCTCGGTCAGCTTGGCGAACTCGTCGGTGTGCCGGGTCACCGAGTCGCGGCATTTCGCGTTGAACTCGGCGATGCCGTACCGCTCGATGTCCTGCTTGCCGGAGAAGCCGAGCTCCTTCTCGACGGCCAGCTCGACCGGGAGGCCGTGGCAGTCCCAGCCGGCCTTGCGGGCGACGTGGTAGCCCTTCATGGTCCGATAGCGCGGGAAGACGTCCTTGAAGACCCGGGCCTCGATGTGGTGGGCGCCCGGCATGCCGTTGGCGGTCGGCGGGCCCTCGTAGAACACCCACTCGGGGCGGCCCTCGGACTGCTCCAGGCTGCGCTGGAAGATCTTGTTGTCCTGCCAGAACGACAGGATCTGGTGCTCCAGGACCGGCAGGTCCACCTGGGCGGGTACGGAGTTGTACGTGGTCATCGCGGGGTCTACCTCCGACGGATGCGTGGACAGCCTTCCGACGGAGGGACGAGACGGCAGGCCGTCCCGCGGTACCACCCTCCTTGACCGCGATGGTGACTGCGGCCCTCTTGTTTGGGCTTGCTGCCGGGTCTAATGGGCCGTCAGGCCGTTCTTCCGGCGGCTCCGGGGTGATCTTCCCGCCGCGCACACCCCCGGGCTCGCACCATCCCCGGGTCGCTCCTGGCTGCGTACGTCGGTACTCGTCCCATCAGCGCCTTGCAGGCTCAGTGTATCGGCCCCGGCAACCCGTTATGCGCGCCCACGCGCGTGGTTAGCGGATGACGATCTGGGCACAACAGGGTCAGCACTCGGGCAGGCGGCTGCCCGGGTGGCAAGTCGGGTCTTATCGGTATGTCCCGTTGTGGGTGGATTCGATGGGGATTATCGTTCCGGCACCGGAAGCCGCCGGGAACCGGCGGTTCGTTTCGTTCGTAGATGAGGTCGAAGCCATGGCTGAGAAGGCAAGTGGCGCTACCGCCACCACGCGGACGCGCAAGGCCGTGGCAGGCGACTCAGGGGAGGGGACCGTGAGCACTACACGGCGGAAGAGCAGCACCAGCACCGGGCGGGTGGCCGCGACCAGCCGCAAGCACGCTTCGGCGGGGAGCGGGGCACGCGGGGCCGAGTCGGTGGACCCGGCGGAGCTGCCGGTCCGCCCCGGTGAGGACGCGTGGACCACGGCCGAGGTGGCCGAGCTGCACCAGGAGCTGAACGACGACGCCGACCGGCTGCGCAGCGAGATCGCCGCCGCCGAGCTGGCCCTCAACGGCCTGATGCGGGACTCGAACGACGGTGCGGGCGACGACCAGGTCGACGCCGGCACCAAGAACATCAACCGGGAGAGCGAGCTCTCGCTCGCCAACAACGCCCGGGACAGCCTGGCCCAGACCGAGCGGGCGCTGGCCCGGCTCGAGGGCGTGGGCTTCGGGGTCTGCGAGTCCTGCGGGCAGGCGGTCGGCAAGGCCAGGCTGCAGGCCTTCCCCCGGGCGACCCTGTGCGTCACCTGCAAGGCCAAGCAGGAGCGCAGGTAACGAGTCGGCCACAGGGGTCGGGCGGTACCGTACGCTCGACCCCAGTACTCGTTCACTCTCGGCAGCGGAGCGGATCATCAGCACTCCAGGCTCTCCCCAGACCCAGGACGACTCCGTCCAGCCCGCAACCGTCGAGCTCGCGGAGGACGCGGTGAGCACTCCCGAGGAGTCGGCGGAGAGCGCGGCCGAGCCGGGCCGCACGCCCGAGGAGCTGGCCGCCAGGGAGGTGCTTCGCCGCCGCCGGATCGTGCTGCTGCTGAGCGTCGCCCTGCTCGCCTACCTGATCGACCTGGGCAGCAAGCTGCTGGTGGTGGCGCGGCTGGAGGGGCACCAGCCGATCCAGGTGGTCGGCGACGTCATGACCTTCCAGGTGATCAGGAACGCGGGGGCCGCCTTCGGGATGGGCCAGGCGATGACGGTGGTCTTCACCGCGATCGCCGCCTCGGTGATCGTGGTGATCTGGCGGATCGCCCGGAAGCTCTACAGCCTCCCGTGGGCGATCGCGCTCGGCCTGCTGCTCGGCGGCGCGCTGGGGAACCTGACCGACCGGCTGTTCCGCTCGCCCGAGGTGTTCCGCGGGCACGTGGTCGACTTCATCTCGGTGCAGCACTTCGCGGTCTTCAACCTGGCCGACTCGGCCATCGTGTGCGGCGGCATCCTGGTCGTGCTGCTCTCCTTCCGGGGCAGCAACCCGGACGGCACCCTGCACCAGGTGACCAAGGAGAGCAGGAGCGCGTAGCGGTGCACCCGGGCCCGGCGCACGGGCCGGGCGGTCCGGCGGTGGCGCCGGGTCCGGCATACTCGTACGGGTGAGTACCGCAGCGCAGACCCGCAGCCTCCCCGTTCCCGACGGCCTGGAGGGTGAGCGCCTCGACGCCGCCCTGGCCCGGATGTTCGGCTTCTCCCGGACCAAGGCCGCCGAACTGGCCGCCGACGGGAAGGTCACCATCGACGGCGTGACGGCCGGCAAGTCGGACCGGGTGATGGCCGGTGCCTGGCTGGAGGTCGAGATCCCGGCCCCCGCCGCCCCCGTCCAGATCGTCGCCGAGCACGTCGAGGGCATGCGGATCGTCCACGACGACGAGCACATCGTGCTGGTCGACAAGCCCGTCGGCGTCGCCGCCCACCCCAGCCCCGGCTGGACCGGACCCACCGTGATCGGCGGCCTCGCGGCGGCCGGCTACCGGATCTCCACCTCCGGCGCGGCCGAGCGCCAGGGCGTCGTGCACCGCCTGGACGTCGGCACCTCCGGCCTGATGGTGGTCGCCAAGTCCGAGCGTGCGTACACCGACCTCAAGCGCCAGTTCCACGACCGGATCGTGGAGAAGAAGTACAACACCCTGGTGCAGGGCCACCCGGACCCGATGAGCGGCACCGTGGACGCGCCGATCGGCCGCCACCCCAGCTCGGACTGGAAGTGGGCCGTCACCAAGGACGGCAAGCACTCGATCACCCACTACGACCTGATCGAGGCCTACCGGGCCGCCTCGCTGCTCGACATCAAGCTGGAGACCGGCCGCACCCACCAGATCCGGGTGCACATGTCGGCGCTGCGGCACCCCTGCGTCGGCGACATCACCTACGGCGCCGACCCGACGCTGGCCAAGCGGCTCGGCCTGACCCGGCAGTGGCTGCACGCGGTCTCGCTCGGCTTCGAGCACCCCGGCGACGGCGAGTGGGTGCAGTTCGACAGCGAGTACCCCGAGGACCTGCGCCGGGCGCTCGACATCATCTCCTCGGAGAGCTGATGGCGGCCGAGCTGCGGGTGGCCGCCGGGGAGATCGACCTGGCCCTGGTCCGGTTGATCCGGCACGAGGTCTTCGTGGTCGAGCAGGGCGTCCCGGCGGAGCTGGAGTACGACGAGTACGACGCCACCTCGGTGCACGTGCTGGCCCTCGCCGACGGCATGGCGCTGGGCACCGGCCGGCTGATCCACGGCGCGCAGGCGATGGCCAAGACCGGCATCGCCGGCCGGGTACTGCTCGGCCGGCTCGCGGTCCGGAAGGCCGCCCGGGGCACCGGCCTCGGTGCCGAGCTGGTCCGGGCCCTGGAACAGGCCGGACGCGACCACGGCGGCACCGAGCTGGAGCTGCACGCGCAGGTCCAGGCGCTGGGCTTCTACGAGCGCCTCGGCTACGTCGCCGAGGGCCCGGTCTACGACGACGCCGGCATCCCGCACCGGACGATGACGCGGACGATCTGGCCGCCGGAGGCCCCGACCTCCTGACGTACCGAAAGCTGTGACACCCGGGATCCGGGCGGCCTGCCGGCTGCCCGGATCCCTTTTTCTGCCCTTCCTGCTCCCTGCCCGGTGTACGCAGGGGCAGTGTTTCCGCAGAACCCCCACGGACGCCCGTCGTGGCTTGAGAGTCGCAGGTTTGAAGTGCTTCGATGACGGCTCACTCGCGCGACAGGCTGGGGGTTTCGGTGCGCCGGTTGAGTTCGTCGGGCACCGTTCCGGCACTTCAGGACGGTCGGGTGCGGCTGCGCCGCCCGATCGAGGAGGACGCTGACACGCTGCTGGCCGGGTCGCGTGACCCGCTGGTCCGGGAGTTCATGCAGGGCGTCCTCGCGCACCGGGACCGGGCGTCGGCGGTGCGCTGGATCACCGAGGTCGCGCCCGGACTCTGGGACGCCGACCGGGCCGCGCACTTCGCCGTACTGGACGGCGAGGGCCCTGCGGTCGGCTGGGCCGAACTCGTTGACCTGCGGCCGGACGAGGGTGCGGCCGAGGTCGCGGTCTGGCTGCTGCCCGCCGCCCGCAGCCTGCGGGTGGCCGCCTCGGCGCTCCGGCTGATCTGCCGATTCGGCTTCGAGCAGCTGGGGTTGGAGCGGATCGACGCCTACGCGGCGGCGGACAACATGCCCGTCCAGGTGGTCGGGGCCTTCATCGGCTTCCGCCGGGCCGGCTTTCGCCCGCAGCTCTTCCGCAGCTCCAGCACCCAGACGCTGCACGACGCCGTGTACGCCACTGTGGTGCCCGGCGAGCTCTGCTGACCACCCAGGGGCCCGGCTGGCGGGCTCTGCTGCTGACTGCTGATTTTCCGACCCGGACGTTCTTGGGGGCATTGTGTCGGGCAAGGTTCGTTTCACCGCTGGATCGCGTCAACTGACCGTCGGTCGAATGGAGTTGACGATCGACGAGGACGGCTCACTGCTGGTCGAGCGGCAGCTGCCCGAGGGCGAGACGGTCAGGTACGGCCGACTGGACCCGGCCGTCCGGCAGCGGCTGCTGACCGGACTCCGGGCCACCCCCGGGGCGCCCGCCGGGGAGCCGGTCGCGGACGAGTCCGCCCGGCGGCTGAGCGTCGGTGACACCGCCTGGACCGACGGCACCGGGACCCCGGTGCCCCCGGTGGCCCGACTGCTGGAGGCACTCGCCGTCCAGCTGCTCCAGCCCCTGGCGGGCGGCCAACTCCCGCTGGCCGTCGTGGAGTCGGCGGCCGTCGAGACGGCCGCCGAGGCGGTGCTGCCCGCAGCCGCGATCGGCACGGTGGACGGCCTGCCCGCCTACGCGCTGGCCGAGGGTGCCCAGGGCTTCGACCTCGGTCGACTGCCCGAAGGCGGCTCGCTGGGCGGTTCCGACGGTGAGGCCGGACTGCTCCCCAGCGCCGTGGCGCTCGGCACCGTGGACGGCCGGGAGCTGTTCGCGGTCGGCGCCGCCGACGGCGCGGTCCAGGTCTGGGACGCGGCCGACGGCGTTCTGGTGCACGGCACTTCGGGTGGCGAGGGCTCCCAGGTGGTGGCGGCCGGACTGGTCCAGGGCGTCCCGCTGGTCTTCTCCGGCGGCCGCCAGGGCGAGATCCGGGCCTGGCGGGCCGAGGACGGTAAGGGCCTGGGCCTGCTGGAGATCGGCGGCGAGGGCGCCCGCGCTCTGCTGTACGCCCGCTGCGCCGGGGTCGACCTGGTGGTGGCGGCCGCGCCCGACGGCACCGTCCGGGTCTGGGATGCCGCGGTCGGCGCCCAACTCCACCTGCTGGTCGGCCACTCCGCGCCGGTCACCGCCCTCGCGGTGCTCCCGCTCGGCGAGCAGGCCCTGCTCGCCACCGGCGGCCAGGACCAGGACATCCGGCTCTGGGACCTGGCAACCGGCCGTGAGGTCGCGTTCTTCACCGGCCACTCGGCCACCGTCACCGGCCTCACCTTCACCGAGCTGGACGGCCGCCCGGTGCTGGCCTCCTGCGCGCTGGACAACACGCTGCGCACCTGGGACGTGTACGCGGACACCGCGCTCGGCGGCCGACCGGCCGGCGGCAGCTGGCTGACCGCGCTGGTCACCGTCACGGTCGGAGGCCGGCAGCTGCTGGCCAGCGGGGACGAGCACGGCCGGATCCGCCTCTGGGAGACCAAGGGTGGTAAGCCGGTCGGAAGTTACGAGCCCGAGCGGGCCGAGGGCACCGGGCCGGTGCCGGTCAACGCGCTGGCGGTCGGCGACCTGTACGGGCGCTCGGTGCTGCTGGCCGGGTACGGCGACGGCCGGGTCCGGCTCTGGGACGCGGCGGCCGGCGCCGAGCTGTACGTCCTGGAGCCCGACGGCGGCCCGATCGGCTCGGTGGCCGTGCTGGCCGCCGAGAGCGAACCGGTCCTGGTCTGCGGGACGGTGACCGGCGCGGTGCGCTGCCACCGGCTGAGCGACGGCGTCCCGCTCTCGGTGCCGACACCGCACACCGGACCGGTCACCGCGCTGGTCTTCGGCGAGCCGGTGCCCGGTACCACCGCTGTCCTGGTTTCGGGCGGCACCGACGGCACCGTCCGGATCCGGAGCGCCCAGGACGGCACGCCGGTTCGGCAGTTGACGGCCCATCAGGACGGCGTGAGCGCGCTGGCCCTCGGCGAGGTGAGCGGCCGCCGGGTGCTCGCCACGGCGGGCCCGGACCGCACCGTCCGGCTCTGGGACGTCGACGGCGGGCAGGCGGGCCCGGTACTGACCGGACTCCGGGAGGCCGCCGGGCAGTTGGCCATCGGCACGCTGGACGGCCGGGCGGTGGTGCTGGCCGGCTGCGCCGACGGCTCCGTGCTGGGCTGGGACGTGATGGCCGGCCGCACCATCGCCGACCTGCCGGGCGGCACGGCCGAGGTCCGCTCGCTGATCTGCCAGGAACTGGACGGCGAGGTGCTGGTGGCTGCCGGTGACGCCGGCTCGACGCTGCGCCTGTGGCACCTGGCCAGCGGCCAACTGGTCAACGAGGCGCCGCTGGACCGTACGCCACTGGCGCTCGCCTTCGGTGCGGCGGGCCTGTACGTGGTTGGCCCGGGTGGTGCGCTGACGCTCTGAGCGTCGCCGTTCGTTTCTGCACTTTCTCTCTGAAATCGCTTGGGGGTTGGGATATATGGCAGCGGATTCGTTCAGCATCGACCTGGAAGAGGTCGAGGCTGCCGCGACGATGATCCAGCGGATGCACGACGATCTGGAGGAGGCGTACATCAAGCTCTCCACGTTCGTGAAGACCGTCAACAAGGAGATCTACGGTACCGACCTGGTCGGTCAGTCGCTGGGTGGGAAGACCGCTGCCGTGATCGGGCTGGCCGAGCAGCAGGAGAAGACGTTGGCGGGGTTCGACGCCTTCCTGAAGAACACGGCGCAGGTCGCGACGAATCTGAAGACGATGATCGGCGGTCACCGGGACACCGACTCGGAGCACGCCGACAAGCTGAACAAGATCGGTGACGGGATGGACATCCCGCTGCCGCCGCCGCCTTCGGCCGGCACGGGTCCGGGGTACGTCTCGCCGACCAAGGGGCCGGACCTCGACTACAACCACCACAAGACACCTGATCCGTCGGCCACTCCGCCGCCGCGTGGGCCTCGTGGCCCGCTGCTGACATGAGGCCCACGCGGCCCTCCGCGACCCCGCCCAGAATCAGCGTCGACCAGGAAACGAGTGACCAACGGTGAAGCAAGAGCTGCCTCCTGAGCTCGAGGACGTGCTCAAGACCTTGCACAGCAGCGAGGAGGGCGGGGACGTCCAGTTCCCCGACGGCAACGAGGAGCGGATCAACGACCTCGCGGCGGCCTGGAAGACGTTCAACGACGTCGCGGACGTGCGGATCCGGACCATCTGGGCGCATGCCAAGCGGGCGTGTGAGCACATGTCCGGTGAGGCGGCGGACAGTTACGAGCGTTACCTGGAGAAGTACGGGGTCGGTGAGGGTTCGCACGCGGGGACGATCCTGACGGCCGGGAAGATGGTGGAGGCGCACCTGCGGGGGGCGGCCGCGGCGATCACCGACACCAAGACCACGATGATCAACCAGCTCGAGTACGCGAAGAAGTACATCGAGCAGAACCCGGCGGGCAAGAAGGACGACATCGCCAAGTCCGAGGGCGTCAAGTCAGCGGTGGAGGCTTACCACACGTACGTGAAGGACGTCACCGGCAGCGTCGACACGATGCTGAAGGCGGGTGCCGACCACGGTGCGGCGACGGACGCGGCGACGCAGATCGCCAACCTGGCGGGTGGGAAGGTGCCGCCGCCGGCCGGTCCCACGCCTCCGGGGACGAAGATCGACTCGGCGCCGCCGCCCGGTGCGGGCGGGGGCGGGGCCGGTGGTGGTGGCGAGGGTGGCGGCGGTGCGGGTTCCGGCTCCGGTGGGGGCGGGGGCGGCGCTGGTGGTCATGGTGGTCCCAAGCCGTACACGCCGCCCAAGGTGCAGCCGTACAAGCCGCCGGCCACAAAGAATCCGTACCTCGGTGGTGGCGGTGCCGGTCTCGGTCCGGACGGGAAGCCGCTGTTCAAGTCGGCGGTGCAGCCGCCCGGTCTGAACCTGGCGGGTCACTCCGGCTATCTGGGTCTGGGTGACGGGGCGGCGTTGACGCCGTACTCGGGCGCCGGGGGTGGCGGTGCGGGCGGCGGCGCCGGTGGTGGCATGGGCGGCGGCAGCGCCTTCGGTGGCGGCGTGCCCGGTGCCGGGGCGTACGGGCGCACCGGCGGACTGGCCGGTGCGGGCGGTGCCGGGGCCCGGGCCGGGGCGGCCGGTGGCGGCCGTGGCGGCATGGCGGGCGGTGCGGCCGGAGCCGGGGCGGGCCGGGGCACGGCCGGTGCACCGGGCGCCGGTGCGATGGGCGGTGCCGGTGGCGGCAAGGGCGGCGGCGCGGGCGGCGGCAACCGCTTCCTGCGGCCGACCCGGCTGGGCGCCGAGGAGAAGAAGCGACGGCGCGACCGGGGCATCGTCGGCGGCGAGCAGATCGACCACGAGGCGGGTGACCCGCACTTCGAACGGATGCGGCGTCAGTGGCTGGACGAGGCCCGTGGGGGCTCGACCAGTGAGGCCGCCGATGCGGCTGCGGCGGCGGCCGCGGCGCAGCCTGCGGTGGGCGGGGGCGGTGACCTGATGGCGCAGCTGGCGGGTGCGCTGCTGGGCACCGAGCCGGCTGCGGTCGAGGCTGCGACCTCGGCCGACTCGCCGGAGGCGCCGACCGGTTCGGTGGTGGCCCAGGACGGGACCGCCGTCGCACCGGCGGCCCCCGCACCCGAGGAGGAGTACCTCGACCGGGCGCGCTCGGTGGCCGAACGGCGGGGCCGTCCCGACGAGGAGGGCGCGGTGACCGAGGCCCCTCCGGCCGTCGTCGAGCCCACCCCGATCCGGCAGGAGGGCGGGTACGACGTGCCCAGTCCGTTCCTGCGCGCTGCCCTCACCCGGATCGCCGCCGGCGCCGGTGCCGGCGAGGGTGGCGGCACGCCGAGGCCGTGACCGGCCCCTTCAGACCGGGCGGCGGAGGCCCCCCAGCCCTCCGCCGCCCTTCTCTCTTTTCCCGTACCCGCTCGCTGCAGACTCGATGAGGGACCGTCATGGACGAACAGCCGATGTTCCGCCCGGCCGAACAGGTGGGGACACCGCTTCGACGAGCCGTCATGGAGCCCCAGGCTGCACCGCTCTGGGGCGGTGACGAGGACGTGATCCCGGTGGAGCGCGTTGGGGAGCGGGTGATGCCCTCGCAGATGGGTGAGCCGTTCGTGACGCCGGTGGAGCGCGTTGGGGAGCGGGTGATGCCCTCGCAGATGGGTGAGCCGTTCGTGACGCCGGTGGAGCGCGTTGGGGAGCGGGTGATGCCGAAGCAGGCGGGTGAGCCGTTGCTGATGCCGGCCGAGCAGTCCTCCGAGCGCCTCATGCCCCGGCAGATGCACACGATGGCGGGGGAGGACCCGTTCGGGACCGTCACAGAGGCCCGGTCGGCTGCGGCCGGGGCACCTGCGGGGACGTTTCCGGTGATGCAGGCCGGGGTGCCTGCGGGGGAGGGGGCGACCGCTGCGCTGAAGGTCGGCGGGCAGTCACCTGACGGGACCGTTCCGGCGATGCGGGCGGAGCCCCTTGCGGGCGAGGGGGTGACCCCTGCGTTGAAGGTGGGTGGCGAGTCGCCTGACGGGACGTCTCCCGCGTTGAAGGTGGGTGGCGAGTCGCCCGACGGAACGTCCCCTGCGTTGAAGATGGGTGGCCACTCGCCTGACGGGACATCCCCCGCGATGCAGGCCGGTGCCCCTGCGGGTGACGGGCTGACGGCTGCGCTGAAGGTCGGCGGCGACAAGGTCATGGCCAAGCAGGCGGGGAGCTCGCCGAGCGGCGGTACGGGTGCCGGGTTCGTCGCCATCCCGGAGCAGTACCGGGCCGCCGCCGGGCCGGTGCTCGGCGTGGCCGACCAGCTCAAGGAGATGTACACCAGCCTGAGCGGCTACATGGTCGGCATGCACGGCAACTCGCCCTGGGGCAACGACGACGACGGCAAATCCTTCGCCAACGGCGAGGACGGCGAACCGGGTTACCTCGGCAACGCGAAGGACGTGCTCGAGGCCCTCAAGTCACTGCCCGAGGTCGTCGAGAGGATCGGCAAGGTCCTCAAGGGCATGGGCGACGGCTACGACAACGCCGAAGAAGTCAGCCACTCGGGCATCGGGCAGTACGACCCGGCGCTTCCCCCGCCCGAGCGCAGCACCGTCACCGCCCCCAGCACCGTTCGCCCCGGAAGGCACTGATCCACCATGGCTGTTGAGCTGCCCGAGCCCCTCCAGTGGGTCCTGATGCTGCTGGCCGGTTCCCGTTGGCCGGAGGGCGACGAGGACCTGATGCGCGACATGGCCCGCCACTGGCGTTCCAGTGCGGAGACCATCGACGAGGCGGGCCGAGCGGCCGACGCTGCGGTCAAGCGCGCGCTGGACGGCCAACAGGGCTCGGCGGCTGAGGCGTTGGAGAAGGACTGGGGAAAGCTGGTGCTGCCGGTCGACGGCGAGAAGCCCGGCTTCTTCCCCGGCATGACCAAGTCCTGCAACGCGATGGCCGACGCGCTGGAGGCGATGGCCAACTCCACCGAGACCGCGAAGATCTCCATCGTCGCCCAACTCGGCATCCTGGCCTACGAGATCGCCACCGCCGAGGCAGCCGCCCCGGCGACGGCCGGGGGCTCGCTGGCGGCGATCCCGGTCGCGATCGAGGTGAGCAAGGAGACCGTCAAGCAGATCCTCAAGCGCCTGGCGAAGGAAATCGTCATGGTCGCGTTGAAGGAGGCCTTCCAGGAGGTCGCCATCAACCTGCTGGCGCAGACCATCCAGGTCGCCGCCGGCAACCGCAAGACGCTGGACGGCAAGGAGCTCGGAATGAGCGCCGCCGGCGGTGCGGCCGGCGGTGTCGGCGGCCACCTGGTCGGCAAGGGCCTCGGCAAGGCCGGTACCAAGCTCATTGGCGAGCGCATGCAGAGCCTCCCGGCCCAGATGGTGCACGGTTCGATCGTCGGCGTGGCCGGTGACGTGGCCGGTCAGCTCGCCACCACCGGCGGGGTCGACGCCGGCAGCCTCGGCGGCTCCGCCCTCAGCGGTGGCGCCAACCCCGCCATCATGCACGGCGCCTCCGCCTTCAAGGGCAAGTTCAACGCCGGGAACATCCCGCACGCCTCCGACTACACGGGCGGTTCGGACACCCCGGGTTCACACGGTTCCGACGCCCCGGCTTCGGGCGGCTCGGGCTCGTCTAGCTCCGGCGGCTCCAGCGGCTCCGGTTCCTCCGGCTCAAACGGTTCCAACCCGTCCACGGGGAACAACAGTTCTGGCTCGGAAAGCGCGGGCGGCTCGACCAAACCCGACTCCGGCGGGGACAGCACCTCGGGCAAGCAGGACAATCTGTCCGACGTCGGGAGCGACGGGCACCACATCCGTCAGAACTACTCCGAGGGCGCCAACCCGGACGGGGACAGCACCTCGGGCAAGCAGGACAATCTGTCCGACGTCGGGAGCGACGGGCACCACATCCGTCAGAACTACTCCGAGGGCGCCAACCCGGACGGGGACAGCACCTCGGGCAAGCAGGACAATCTGTCCGACGTCGGGAGCGACGGGCACCACATCCGTCAGAACTACTCCGAGGGCGCCAACCCGGACGGGGACAGCACCTCGGGCAAGCAGAGCAATCTGTCCGACGTCGGGAGCGACGGGCACCACATCCGTCAGAACTACTCCGAGGGCGCCAACCCCGAAGACTCCCCGCGGACCTTCTCCACCAGTCGCAGCGCCGGTCACGACGTCACGCCGACCGTCGACTCCGCCCCGTACCAGGGCCCGACCGCCAACCACTCCGACACCTCCACTCCCCGCAGCACCATCGCCCCGTACGAGGCGCCCACCGCTCGGACGCCGGACGCCGTCGCCTCCCCGATCTGGGGCGACAACTCCAACACCCGTACCCCTGAGCCGACTCCGGCGCCCGAGCACGGACGTGACACCACGTCACACGTCGAGGCGTCCGCTCCGCGTACCGACGCCCCGGCTCCCACCCCGCACAACTCGGGCCCGACCCCGGAGGCCCAGCAGGTCCCGCACGAGGGCACCCGGCTCGCCTCCGGTCCGAGCAACTTCCGTACGCCGACGGCGACCCAGACCTCCGCCGGCCCGGACTCCGGCCCGATGCCGTCGCCGGCCACCGCGGATCCGGTGACGCCGCCGCCGGCCGCTCCGGCGGCGTTCGGCCCGGTGTCCCGTGGCCCGGTGACGCCCGGCTCCGGATCGACGGCGCCGACGGCGAGTGCTGCGGCGCCGAAGCCACGGGCCGAGACCCGGACCGAGACCCGGACCGAGCCTGGCGACGGCGGCCGCCTCCGCACCCAGGAGCAGCGTCGGCGCGAGCAGGAGCGCGTGCAGCGCCAGCACGAGTTCAACACCCGGGAGCAGACCACTTCCGACGCCCCGCTCGACCCGAAGCGTGATGTGCCGACGCAGGGTCAGCAGGAGCGGCTGCACACTCTCGGCAACCTCAAGCCCGAGGAACGAAGGAAGTTGGCGCAGGACAAGGAGTTCGTCGCCGAGCTGCGCAAGAATTCGACGCCGGACGAGTTCGCCGAGTCGGCCGCACACCTGTTGGTCGAGGTCGACCCCCGTACGGTGCAGGGCGGTGCGGCGCGGCACGAGGCCCAGCAGCAACTGGCCCGCCTGCTGCGCGACCCAGAGGTCGCCGAGCGGGTGCTCACCAACGGTGTCGAGGTGGTGGTCGTCCCGAAGGACGTCCGGCTGACCGACGTGCCTGCCTTCGGGCACCTCGGTGGTCAGAGCCCGCAGGGCGACTCCGGCCAGGGCCGTGGCTGGGACGATATCCGCGGGGTGAGCGACCGGAAGAAGGTGGCCATCACCGAGGAGAATCTGCTCGGGGAGAAGACCACCGTCGGCAGGACCGGCAACTACACCGACGGGTACTCGAGCACGACGCACGAACTGGCCCACGCCGTCCACAGGAACGGGCTCTCGCCCGCCGACAAGAAGCTGATCAGCAAGGCGTTCCAGGAGAAGCTGGCCGCCGACTCCGACCGCACCGCCCAGTGGCCCGACGGCCCGCGCAAGGACGCCCGGACGCAGGACGACAAGGAGAACTACAGCTCCGTCGACGAGCGGGAGTACTTCGCCCAGGCCACCAACGCCTTCCTGTCGACCAATCACGGCAAGGACCCGCTGACCGGGCAGGACCGCAACAACGGCTCGCATTGGTCCGGGAAGCACGAGCAGACACTGCACCCGCTGCTGGAGCAGCTGTACGGCAAGTCCCCGCTGGCCACCCATTCGGGCGGCCGCGCCAACCCGGTGGCCCACACCGAGGCGATGTCCGGCGTCGGGGACTTCTTCCGGATGGCCGAGGGCCGGCCCGACACGCCGGAGGTCTCGCAGCACGAGACGCCTTCCCGCGACGAGGACGTCACGCCCCCGCAGCGCGAGAACGAGTCGCACGAGAACCGGCCGCACGAGGACACGGACACCGTCGAGGAGCCTTCGCCTGCGCCGCCGGTGCGTAACTCCCGGCCGCCGCTCAGTGAGGTCCCGGCCGACAAGCGCGCCCAGATGCTCGAGTGGGCCTTCAAGGAGCAGGCCAGGAAGGACGCTTGGGGGAACACCGAGGAGCTGGATTCGCCCACGGTGAAGATTCCGCTGGAGGGCGGCGGCCACCTGACCGTCGGGCCACGTGACAGTGACGGGCGCTACCCGGTGACGGAGCACACGCCCAAGCTCGAACCGAAGCCGCTGACCAAGAGCGACGGTACGCCGCTGCTCGACAGGCAGAAGAAGCAGAAGTTCGGGGATCCCGAACCGGTCTTCGAGAACGGCAAACCGGTGTTCGTGGAGCGAACGTTGGAGGCCAAGACCCTCAACGAGCTGTTCGAAGGCAAGCAGCGGCCGGAGACCGCGAATCCGACCGATGTGAAGCTGCAGCGCCCCGACAACAAGTTGGTCAGTCAGATCGAGCACGGTGGCCAGAACGGTGTGCCGGTTAAGAAGCTCGACATGCACTTCGACCGAAACGAGCACTCCTTCGCCCACTACTCCTTCACCAAGGGGACGAAGCCGGGTGAGGAGATCGACCCCCACCTGACGGTGGACAACGCCATGGCCACCTTGTTCGCGAAGATGGCGCCGCCGGACGGGGCGCCGGGGCGCTCCCACGACAACGCGTCGCAGTTCCTCGACGCGCGGGCCACTTCGCAGAACACGACCAATCCGATGACGAAGCTGCAGTACAACCAGATACTGACGAACGAGCACCAGCTGGCGGAAGTCGACAACCTGCACTTCAACCTGGCCGACCCCAAGGGCAAGAAGGTCGACCCCAACCCGCCCGTGAATCTCAAGGAGTTCACCGACTTCGTCGACAGTTCCCTGGAGCACCTGGGCGCGAGCAAGGACCTGCGGGAGGTCATCACCGGGTCGACCGAGCGGCTGGCCGAGGGCAAATCGGTCTCCGGACCTGATGGCATGAACCCGCACCGGCCGTCCCACGTGAAGCGCGAGCTGACCTCGATGGTCATGGACGAGGGCGCGAAGCCCGACTTCGCGAGGTTCGTCACCCTGGTGACCGACCGGAACGGCGTGCGGGAGGTGCCGCCGCTGCTGGACAAGCTGATGCGGGACCACAACGACACCATCGGCCTCACCCGCGCGGAAATCGACCAGCTCAGGAACTCGGACAAGCTGTCCGCGGAGCTCGTGAACAGAATCGACGCGCACTTCCCGGCGGCCGACGAGCGACTGAGGACCGCTCAGGCGGAGCTCGACGACGTCAAGGAGCGGGGCAAGAAGGCTCAGGAGACGAAGAACAAGGCCGACCTCAAGCAGGCCGTCGCGGAGCTGGGGCCGGCGAAGGAGAAGCTGGCCCGGGCCCAGGCCGACGCCAACGAGTACCGGTCGTCGGCAGGCAACGGTGGCGCGGGCGCCATTCACGAGGCCATCGCCGACCACTACTGGAACACCATCAAGGAGTGGGTCCGCGAGCCGCTGAACGTGACGCCCGAGCAGAGCTCCTCGTCCTCCCCGGCTCCGCCCGGCGATGCGGATCTGCCGTCCCCGGCTCCGCCCGGCGATGCGGATCTGCCGTCCCCGGCTCCGCCCGGCGATGCGGATCTGCCGTCCCCGGCTCCGCCCGGCGATGCGGATCTTCCGTCCCCGCGCGCCGCGAACGAGGGTGGCACCTCGCGGAGAGGCGAGCAAGGCGCGCTGCAGGAGGCCGGCCTCGACCTGCACCGTGACCCCAAGGAGGTGCTCGACCGGTTGGAGGCGAAGTTCGGCACGCCCGACGCCGGTGCCGCCGACCGGGTGCGCGAGGTGCTCGAGAACGGTGGCAGCTTCGACGAGGTGCTCGGTGCGCACCTCGGGCACGCGCTGGACTCGGGCGGCTCCGGCGACCTGGTGTACGCGATGCAGAACGGCGCCTCGGCCGACACGGTCAAGTACCTGTTCGGCAGCGGTGAGCGCACGCCCGACGTGGACAGCCAGCTCGGCACGCACCCGACGTGGGTGGATCCGCACCAGATGGGCCGCTGGCTCATGGGCAGCAGCATGCAGGGCCGCAACGAGCCGCTGGTCGGGCTGAACGAGGGCTTCGCGGCGAGCGGCCACAGCGGCGGTTCCCTGCTCTACCTCGGTGGCGACGCCGACATCGAGCACGCGCTCTTCACCACGGGTACCAAGGACCTGACCATCGTCTCGACCGACCCCAGCGTGGCGGACCGCACGCAGTTCCTGGAGAGCACGGGCGGTGTCATCGCGGAGAAGCTGACGAAGTTCGGGCCCGGCCACAAGGTGACCGCTGTTGCCATCGGGGCGAGCGGGACGCACTTCTCCGTCACGGACACCGAGGGCAAGAGCGTCATGGACGTGCGCTACCACGCCATGACGTACGACGAGTTCCTGAAGGGTGAAGGGCCGGGCGTCGGCGAGAAGTTCGACTTCGTGATGGAGAAGGACTCCTGGTTCGGTGACTGGACGGACCAGGCGGGCAACTCGCTGGGCCACGCCGACATCGTCCACCGGATCGGCGACTCGCTGAACGACGGCGGTCACTGGATCGGCGGCTTCGAGCCCGGGGTGAGCGCGGGTACGGACCAGCTCTTCCGCGACCGGACGGGCGAGCTCACCACCCACGCGAACACCCCCTGGGGCGGCCAGGAGCAGCTGCACGTCCGGCAGCGGCAGGACGAGACCGGGCCGCAGCAGGAGCAGGGGCCGGACGAGAGCGTCCTGACGACCTTCGAGATCGCGGATTCCGTCCTGAGGGGACATCAGGTCGTCGAGGGAATGAGCGTGGCCGACTTCCATGAGGACATCGTGACGTCGGTCGCCGAGTACGCGCTCGCCTACCGGGAGCCCGGTGACCGGCACACCGGCCCGGTCTCGGAGCGACTGGCCGACTGGTTCCGGGACGGTGGCAACGAGCGCCCCGACCCGGCTGCCATCAAGACGGTTCTCGACGAGGCTCTCGCCAGGGCTGATGCGGAGAACGATCCTTCGCCCGCGCCGCCGGCCTCTCCCGAGGAGATCCGCCTCGACTCCACGCCCCGGGGCGGAGACGCCCCGTCCCTGCCCGTGCCGCCGCGCGGCCCGGTGCAGAACCACCCCCGGGCGGAGGACCAGCCCTCGCCTCCACCGCCGGGTGGGGCAGTGCAGTTCGGTCCGGTGCGCCCCGGCACCACCGAGGCCGGGCCGCCGCGTTCCGCCTCCGAGCAGCAGGGCCTCAAGCGCAAGGCAGGCGACGACAGGCCGACGGACAACCGAAGGACGCCCGAGGAGGCAGGCGGCCGCTGGGGCATCCCGGACAGTCGGTCGGACGCCAAAATCCCGCGCATCAGGGCGTATGAGGACACGGTGACGGTCCGTGAGGGCCGGGGCCTCGAGCCGCCCACGGACAGGCAGAAGCAGGCGATCGAGCAGCTCACCGGCAGGAAGCCCTACCCGGAGCTGACCGAGAACCTGCTCAAGGCCGTCAACCCGCACGAGCGGGCCGCCGACGGAAGCAGTCTGCACAGCTGCCTGGAGGCCACGGAGGCCCTGCGCGACACCCACTACGGGAATCCGCGTCCGTCCGACGTTCCCCTGACGGGACGTCCGGAGGCCGATGCCGCCTGGACACTGCTGAAGCGGTCGGAGCCGCCGCGTTCCTTCGGCGACGGCAAGCAGGGCATCGATGCCGTGATCAAGCAGGTCCAGGACGGGGGCCCCGGTACCTTCTCCACCGTCCTGCTCGGCAAGCAGGGCAAGGAGGGCCACGCTCTCGCGCTGATCCACGGTCAGGACGGCGTCCTGCGCTGGGCCGACCCCTCCACCGGCTCGATCAAGACCGTGACCGAACAGCCGATCCCCCCACGCTTCGGCAACAGCGACCACGTCTGGGCCGCCACGAGCGATGCCGACGAGCAGCCCGTTCCCGGCGGGACCCACGACTCCAGCATGTTCAGCCCCGACGCGCCTCGCTTCGGTGTGTTGACTGCTGATCAGCGTCGGGAGGCTCGGATCTTCGAGCGGCTCCAGTCGCCGGGGCAGTCCCCCGGTGCAGTCGCGGGAGGGCCGTCGATACCCGAGAAGCTGGTGGCCCAGGTGAAGTTCGTCCATGGTGGCGTGACGCACGACGCGGCCATCCGGTACGACGCGGAATCGAGTAAGTACAAGCTCACCGGAGAAAACGGCGGAGTTCAGCCTGACGGCAAGCCCTGGAATTTCTACAAAAAGAGCTACTCGCCGCAGGGTCTGAGTGCCCTGGTGCAGTCCGGCAGTATCCATTCCATCGAAATAAAGGATGAACACGGCGTCGAGCGCGAGGTGGACACCAAGCTGACGGAGGCCACCCAGGAGTACACCGAGGCGCTGGCGCAGAAAAAGGCCCTTCCGTCCAACGCCCGCCCGGTGGACGTCGAGCGGGCAGAAAGCCGCCTCCAGGCGGCCAAATTGCAGGGGAAGCTTGCCCAGGATGCATTCGCTGCCGCAGCCCGGCCCGACCGTGCGGCGACCGTGCTGGTGCCCAAGACGTCGAACGTTCAGGTACAGCAGTACGACCCGGGGGTCAATCCGGCCACTACTTTCCGGATGACCTTCGATGCGGTCAACAGCTATGCCTTCGCCCATCACACCAGGAATCCGGGCGACGTCCCGAACCACCACGTCACGATCGACAATGCGCTTGCGCCACTGGCGTGCGTGCTCCATGACGGTGAGACTCCCACAGGGAAGGTCGAGGACTTCTTGGCCAAGCGCACGGAGGGGGAGTGGACCAAGCCCGAATTCAATGACAACAATCTGCAGCAGTTCGGGTTCGGAGAGATTGACAATCTTCATTTCTTTGTGAGCAATGACCCGGACACCATCTCCCTGAGTGAGTTCACGGCGTTCACCAGCAACTCGTTTCAGCGACTCGGGCTGGACCAGGAGACCTGTGACTACATCCTCACCAGGCCCGCTCAGAACCTGGCGGGGCACTGTGATCTCCCCGCCGGCAACACTCCTGCCGCAGAGCAGCTCCGCGTGAAGAGTGACGATCAGGAGGTCGCGGCCATGGCCGTGCAGTTGACCATCCTTGCCCGACCTGACCTGCCCCTACCGTCAGCATTGACCGAGTTGGTGAGGCGTCCTGATTACCGGACCAACACGATCGAACTCTCAGCAGACAGCCTGCGGGACCTGAGGGCGCGGAATGCTGACCCGGCGAAGCTCACCGGCGGAAACCTGCATGACATGCGAGGAGAGATCATCAGGGTCTATCGTGCAGAAATTGACGATCTGATCCGGCTTCCCTGATCCCTCACCATCCGATGGCTCGAGGTGTCGGCTTGCAGGGCCGGGTACTTCCGTGAACTGGTCGGTTCAGTGGGCCTCGCCCGGGCGGAGCCGGGGCAGCGCCGTCGGGTGTTCGTCGCGGAGGTACGCGAGCAGGTGCTCGCGTACCTCGAAGCGGAGGGCGGCGACGTCGTCCGGGGTGCGGGCGGTCATGGTGGCCCGGACCACGATGGTACTGGGAGCGGTGTCGGTGACCTGGAGAGACCATTCGAGGCCGTCCCAGAGCGAGGCGTTGGTGAGGAAGTCGCCCAGGGCGGTGCGGAGTTGGCCTACCTGGGTGGTGTGGTCGAGGTGGAGCAGGACGACGCCGAGCAGGCCGGGGTCCGTGCGGGTCCAGTTCTCGAAGGGCTTGCTGACGAAGTAGGAGGTCGGGACGATCAGGCGGCGGTAGTCCCAGAGCCTGATCACCAGGTAGGGGAGGGTGATCTCCTCCACCGTGCCCTGATGGCCCTCGACGATGACGGTGTCGCCGAAGGCGATCTGGAGACCGGCGAAGAAGTTGCCCAGCGCGCTCTGGGCGGCGATGCCCGCCACGATGCCGATGATGCCGGCCGAGGCGAGCAGGCTGGCGCCGAGGCTACGCATGGCCTGGAAGGTCAGCAGCATCACGGCGATCGTGACGACGGCGATCAGAGCGCTGACGACCCGTCGGGTCAATCCGAGTTGGGTCCGGACCCGCTGCATCCGGGACGGGTCGCCGGAAGCCGCCTCGTACCGGGCGAAGAAGGCCTCCAACAGGGCGGCCACGATCCGGATGGCCAGCCAGCCGCTGCTCGCGAGCAGCGCCAGCAGGAACACGCGGTGGGCGTCGTCGCCTTCCAGTTCGAAGAGCCGCTCGATCGGGCGGATACCAATCAGCAGGCATGTGCAGACCACCAGTTGGAGCGGCACGCGGCAGCGGCGCAGCAGCGCCCAGACCGGCGCCTCCGGGTGCCGGACGGCCACCCGCTGGAGCACCTGGTCCGCCACCCAGCCGACCGCCAGGGTGGCCAGCACGACGGCGAACAGCGAGACGAGCGGCCAGAGTACGGCGCACCTCCACCAGGATGGGGGCGATTTGCACCCTGCTGTGACGGTATGTCGGCGAGTGGATCGCGGCGTGGAGGCCCGGCGGCGGCGCGCAAATCCAGGTTTGCTGCGGGAGCCGAGGACAGGGGTACGCGACCGCAGTTGTGCCTGCTCTGCTTGCCTTCGTGCTGGGATGACCTTCTCGGCTGGGCCGGACGCCGTGGGGTGACGTCCGGCTCACAGCTGGGTTCAGAGGAGGCCGTGCCACATCTGCTCGGTGATGACGGTCCACCAGGTGGTGTCCTTGCGGAAGGCCTGGGGGTCGATCTCGGCGAGGCCGCTCTGCAGGGTGGCCAGGGCGGTGCCGGCTGCGGTGGGGTCGAGGCCGGTGAGGGTGGGGCGGGTGGTGGTGAGGAGGGCGAGGCTGCGGACGAAGGTGGAGACGGAGCTGTTGACGTAGCGTCCGCTGCCGGTGCGGGGGTGGACGGCCCAGACGGAGCCGGTCTCGTCGCCGGTGGTCTGGACGGCGATGGCGCAGAGGCCGTCGGTGCCGATCCGGGTCCAGCCCGCGAGGACGTCCAGGGTCTGCGCCTCGGCGGGGGATCCGGCTGCGGTGAGGTGGGTGTGCAGGTCGGGGAAGAGGCCGCCGGCGGGCGGGGCGGCGGGGCGGTCGGCGGTGAAGAAGAGCGGCAGTTCGGCGGGCAGTCCGGCCCAGGTGAGGGTGGAGCGGGCGGCTTCGGGCAGGGCGCTGGCGGCGAGGTCGTCGGCGTCGTAGCGGAGCACCTCGCCGAAGGCGGCGGGGAGTTGGCGGCCCAGGGCGACGTCGCGGACCGGTTCGGCGGGGGTGACCTCGGACGGCTGGGGCGCGGGCACGCGGTTGACGGGGGTGCGGCCGGCGAGTGCGGCGGCTCCCTCGGCGCGTTCGGCGGCGGTGATGCCGTACGGGTGGTCGAAGGTGACGGCGGCGATGGGGAAGTGGGTGTCGAGGAGGGCGGCGCCGTAGCCGCCGGGGAGGGTGGCCGGCCGCAGCGCGGTGTGGATGGTGCGGACGGTGTCGGCGGGTACGCCGCGGCGGGTCAGCTCGGCGAGCAGCTGGGTCTCGACCGGGGGGCGGCCGGGGGCGGAGGTGAGCTCGACGGTCGTGGTCTCGCCGGTGGTGGGGTGCGGGTAGGTCGCGGTCAGCGTGTTGCCCGGGCCGGTGGCGGGGCGGGCGCGCTCGCGGTACTCCTCGATCACCTCGTCCACGGGGATGGAGGACCACACGCTGAGCTTGCCGCTCTGACGGTCGATCACGCCGCACGCGTCACCGAGGTCGGCCGGGGGGCGCCGCTGCCCGGTGACCGGGTCACGCTCCAGCGGCGCCGGGGCCGCCCACACCACCCAGCCCAGGTCGAACTCCCGGAAGCGGACCTCGCGCTGCGTGTCGCTGCTGCCGTTCAGCCAGGCGTCGGCCGTGCTGAGCGCGTGCTCCTGGGTGATCACGAAGACTCCTCGCTGTGCTGTGTGGGTACTGTTCCGCCCGTACGGTTCTGCCGTTCGGGTGCTGGGCCGCTGTCATGCTGCCTTCTGGCGCGCAGCGGCCGGACCTGGTGAGGTTACCTGTTGCAAGGCCGAGACCGAACGAGGACAGCCCCAAGGTTAAACATTATGATCTCATGAGCAATGCTGTTCGCCGGGGGCTCAGTTGGCCCGACGGGCGTTGGGGAGCCGGGGATCCAGGGGGAGAGATGGCTGCAGACCGCGAGATTCCGGAAATCTCGGACGACGAACTGCTCGACGTGGCCGACAACCCGGCCCAGGCCCGGGAGTTGCGGCGCGCGCTGCGGACCCTGGCCGACTCGGACGCCGTCGGTGCCACCCTCCAGCGGATGGCACGCGACGTGCTGGCCGGCCGGGTCGGGATGCGCGAGGTGGTCCAGTCCGACACTTACCTCAGCGCGATCGGTGACCGGCTGGGCCAGATCCGTACGGCCGCCGAGAACCTGTCGCCCGCCGAGCAGAAGGCCTCCGAGTCCCGCGCCGAGAAGCTGCGCGAGGAGACCGAGGCCGAGTACGGACCGGACGAGCCGGAGGACTGGGAACTGGACCGGCGCCGCTTCTGACGGTCCTTCCGGGGCTGGTTTCGAGCGGAGTTCGCGTGTTGGGAAAACGGGGGCGTTGATGTCGCGGCAGATTGTGGTGGATCCGGTCAGTCTTCGGGCTGAGGGTCGGGTTTTGGGTGCGGTGGGTGAGGATTTCTCTGCTGCGGTGAGGGATTTGTCGGCGCGGTTGGGGGCGTTGGAGCAGGGTGGTACTCCGCCGTGGGGTGATGACGATCTGGGTGAGAAGTTCGGTGTGGTGTATGAGGGTCTGCGGGACGGGATGAAGGAGTCGATGGCTTCTTTGGGGACGCGGATCGGGGAGATCGGGCAGAAGTTGCAGGGTATGGCGGCGGGCCATGAGGCGAACGAGTCGGCGACGGATGGGTCGTTCCGGACGCTGGAGGGTTCGCAGGGGGCGGTGGGGGGCCGGATCGGGGCGTTGCAGCGGCCGCAGGTGGTCTGACCGGTGTGGTCTGGGCCCGGGGGGTTGGGCCGGTGGTTGTGGTGTGTTCGGTGGGTTGTGTCGTGTTGTCGTGAAGTGCTGGTCGTTATCGGGGGTTTGGCGAAGTGTCGCTGATGTTGCCGGACAGTGTTGAGTGGGTCCTGGAGATGCTCGGCTTCGATTGGCCGAAGGCTGACGAGGACAAGCTCATGGAGTCGGCGCAGGTGTGGCGGGACTTCGCGGACACGGTCGATGAGTTGCATTACCGGGCTGCGGGTGCGGCGAACAATGTGCGGTCGGCGAACTCGGGTGATTCGATCGAGGCGTTCGGGAAGGCGTGGGAGAAGTTCTCCGCCGGCGGCAGCGGGGGTTATCTGGCGGATGCGGCGACGGCGTCGCGGTTGATCGCTGCGGCGTTCGACGCGGCGGCGATGATCGTGATCGCGTGCAAGATCGCGGTGATCGCGCAGTTGGTGGTGCTGGCGGTGGAGATCATCGCCGCGCAGGCGGCTGCGCCGTTCACGTTGGGGTTGTCGGAGCTGGGTGCCGCGGGTGTGGTGCAGGCGACGAAGATGATCGTGCGGCGGTTGTTGAAGGAGCTTCGGGAGGCGCTGGTCGAGGCGATTCTGGAGACGTTGAAGGAGCCGGTGGTTTCGGCGGTTCAGGCGATGATCAGTGATTTGATCGCGCAGACGGTGAACCAGGGTTTCGGTGCGCAGGACGGCTTCGATCTGGGGCGGACGGGGAAGGCGGGGTTCGACGCGGGCAAGGACGCGGTGAAGAACTCGGGTCAGACGTTCACGGAGGCGTTGCGGGACGGGGTGGGGTCGCGGGCGGGTCATCACGTGCGGGGTGGGTTGGACAGCGCGGCGGGGCACGGGGGCGACGCGGACTCCTCGGGCCTCGGCGGCAACGGCAGTGATGCTTCGGGCAGCGGTAGCAGCGGTGACGGTCACGGCAGTTCACCGTCGAGCGGCAGCAGCCCGTCGTCGCACACGCCTTCGGGCAACAGCCCGTCCGGCGGCGGTCCTTGGGGGCACAGTCCCTCCTCCAACGCGCCGTCGTCGGGTGCGTCGCCGGATGGTGCGCCGGGTCGTGACACGTCCGCCTCGCACGAGGCTGCGCGGTCGGCGCCGCAGCACACGCCGGCGTCCGGTGAGCCGCGCGGTTCCGCGCCGCTGGACCCGTTCGGGACCCGGGTGGGTACCGACAGCGGTGCTCCGTCGGGGGACACGGGTTCCACGCACACCCCCGCAGGCGACAGCAGCAGCGCGCCGAGCCGCCCCGACAACACCGGCCACACCAACACCCCGTCCCCGGAAGGCCGTTCGGGTCCGGATTCGCAGCAGTCCTCCCGCACACCCGGCGGCGACACGGGCACGCGCCCGAGCCACATCGCCCCCGACCACACCGGCCCGGCCCACGCACCGGACGGCGACACGGGCACGCGCCCCAACTCGGCTTCCCCGGACGGGCCTTCGCGGACGCCGGACCACGACTCCGGTAGCCGCCCGGCTGGTTCTGACGGTCCGTCGCACACGCCGGACTCCGGTGACACGCGCCCGCACTCCGGCCCGTCGGAGACGGCCGCCCCGTCCCATACTCCCGACCACGACCCGGGCACGCGGCAGACAGCAGCCGAGCACGCCCCGGCCCCACGTGGTGACGACAGCCGGCCCACCTACGGCCCCGTCCGCACCAACGACCCCGCGCCGACCCCGGCGCACGCCGACATCCCCGCGCCCAGCCACACACCGGCCCCGGCGCACGCCGACATCCCCGCGCCCAGCCACACACCGGCCCCGGCGCACGCCGACATCCCCGCGCCCAGCCACACACCGGCCCCGGCGCACGCGGACATCCCCGCGCCCAGCCACACACCGGCCCCGGCGCACGCGGACATCCCCGCGCCCAGCCACACGCCGGCCCCGGCGCACGCCGACATCCCCGCGCCCCGGCCCGAGAGCACCCCCACCCCCGGCCGCCCCGACGCTGCGCCGCAGCCGACGGCCCCCGCGCCTGGCCACGGCTCGCCGGAGCCCACCCCGCACCGGGTCGACCCGCGCACCGCCTTCGCGGACCCGGCCGGCACCACCCCCAGGCCGGACAACCCCGCCGGGACCCCACCGCACCTGAACACCGCCGGACTGGGCGCCACCGCCACCGCCCCGGCACCCACGGGCTCGGACCACCGCCCCACCCCACAACCCACACCCGACACCACCAACCCGACCACGAACCCCGCCCCAACACCCGGCGGCGTACCCGGCGGTGTCCCCCACACGGGCAACCCGACCGCCACCCCCACCCCGACCGCCACCCCCACCCCGACCGCCACCCCCACCCCGACCGCCACCCGACCGACCGCCCCCTCCACCCCACCACCCGCACCCACCGTCCAGCCCCAACGCCGCCCCGACCACGACGGCCCCACCCTCACACCCCGCCCCGCCGCCGACCGAGGCCCCACAACAACGCGCCCGGACCCGCGCACCGCCTACGCCAACAACCCCACCACCCGGCCCGACATCGGCTCGCGTCTGGACCCGACGGGTCCGAGCACCACCCGCCCCACCCCGTCTCGTCCCGACAGCACCCGCCCCGACCTCGGGTCACGCCTCGACCCGACCGGCGCGAACGCCACCCGTCCCGACACGACGCGACCTGACACGACTCGTCCTGGCCTCGGTTCGCGTCTGGACCCCACGGGTTCGAATGCCACCCGCCCCGAGACCTCTCGACCGGACGGCCCCCGCCCGGACCTCGGTTCGCGCCTGGACCCGACCGGCAGGAGCTCCACGCGCCCCGACCCAGCTCGGCCGGACACCAGCCGCCCTGACATCCCGTCACGCCTGGATCCGAGCGACTCGAACTCCACGCGCCCCGACCCCGCCCGTCCGGACAGCACCAGTCCCGACATCGGCTCGCGACTGGACCCCACCGGCCAGGACTCCGCGCACCACGACGACGCCACCACCAAGGAACCGCACCGCCCGGCCACCGCCGACCGCCCTGCGGGCAGCCCGGGCGGAATCCTCGACCCCACCGAGCATGACCACCAGCGGGTCAACGACGCGATCCCGCACAACCCGGACGGCACACCCGTCCGCCACCCCGACCCCAACGAGGGCAACTGGCCCGGCGCCATCAACGGCGACGACCCCAACGCCCCCGGCCGTAACAACAACTGCGTCGACACCGCCCTGGCCACCGTCGACACCTTCGACGGCAACCCCACCCCGGCCGGCGCCCGCACTCCCGACCACGACGCCAACGGCAACCCCTCCGACCGCGGCGAGCGCAACGGCCGCGACCGCATCGAGAACGCCCTCGGCGCCAAGTTCAACGACATGGGCGACGGCCCGGCCGCGTACCGCCGCCTGGAGGACACCCTCCGGCAGAACGGCCACGGCTCCCAGGCCGTCATCATCACCACCGACGCCGACGGCCGCTCCCACGCCTGGAACGCCGTCAACCACAACGGCAAGATCACCTACATCGACTCGCAGACCGGCCAGCGAAGCCACCAACCTCTCCACAACGGCGACAACGGCGTCTTCGCGATCCCCCTCGACCCCGACCGCAATCCCGCCACTCCCACCCACCACGCCGACCCCGACCACAACCCCGCCGACGGCCGGCGCGCGCCGGAGGAGGTCGCCGGGACGGACCAGGACTCCTCGGACGGCAAACCCGAGCCGGAGGACGAACCGGGGCCGAAGCGGCTGGAACTCCAGGGCGAGGACACGCCACCCGCCAAGGGTGAGAAGCTCCTGGAGCAGCTCGACCTGGACGCGGACCGGGTGGAGACCGAGACGACGCTCGACGGGCACGAGGTCATCGTCGCGGTCGACGGCAAGCCGGTCATGGAGTACATCGACGAGATGAGGGAGCGGCGCGGCGCGGCGTATCGCCAGGCGCAGGCGGACTACCAGGAGGGCTACGACAAGCTCAAGCCCAACCAGCGGAACAACCAGAAGAAGAAGGACGCCCTTCCGGGTATGGCCAAGGCCGACATCGGTGCCTGCACCGGTGTCGGTATCGACCGGCGGACTGGCATGGTCGTCGAAGGGATCAACGGCCGCAAGGACGAGTCGATCCTGCCGGAGGACATCCACCCGACGCTGCAGCGGCGGCTCGACAGCCTGCCCAAGGACCCGGCTCCGCACCCGAACCGCTTCCCGATGGCCCACGCCGAGATCAAGATCACGAACCAGTTGCTCTGGGCCCGCACGCGGGACGGCCTGCCCGACGACGAAAGCGCCTTCGACGAGATGGACATGGCCGTCGAGTCGCCGTTCCTGCCGAAGGACCTGGAGGCGCCCAAGCCCGAGAACGGTCAGCCGGACGACTCCGAAATGGGCCACCCGGCCCCGTTCTGCGGCAACTGCAACCATATTCTTAAGGGTGTACCGAGCACGGCCGGCCGGTTCGAGGGCTACGACTACGAGAACAACAAGCCGACGGGGTTCGTGGCGAGAAGTGAGGAACAGAGCGATGCAGCGAGTTGACATCAATGACCCGGCAGTCAGCATGGACGAGGGCCAGCGTCTGACCTACAACGGTCAGCCGTTCACGGGTGAGGTGGTGGAGGGAGCGCTGGACGCCCCGACCTCGCTGGAGACCTACCGGGACGGGTGGCTCAACGGCCCCTGGCGGCTGTGGTATCTGGACGGAAGCCCCAAGGCCCAGGGCGAGTTCGTTCAGGGTGGTCTCGTCGGTGAGGCGCTGACCTGGCACCTCAACGGGCGACTGGAGTCCCGGAGGCTGTTTACCGAGGAGAGCCGGGAGGTGGCTGGCTACGCCTGGGACGAGCACGGCCGGCAGACCCGCAACTGGACCGCCGGGAGCTGAGCAGCGGCTCGCCCCCGTGTCGGAACAGGCGTGGCGGACCGTACGGCCTCGACCACGTCTACTGCTGTCGCAGATATGTAGGGTCGCAGCGGGCCATCGTCGACCGCGAATGCCGCCTCGGGCCGACAGGAACGAGGAGCGGACCGACCCACGCGTTTTCGACTGGCAGCATGACAGGCCACTGTCCACGAACTGACCGCGTGGCAGCGGCGGCGGGACATCGGTGGCGTGACTCGTCCGGTCACCGGCAGCCCCGGTTCAGGCAAGAGCTGCTGCTCGCCTGGGCGGCGTTCGACGCCGACCAGGAGGCCGGCGACCTGATGGACCCCGCCGACGGACCGTTGCCTCCGACAGGAGCGTTCGACGGGTTTGCGGATGCCTGCGGGGAGACCGGGCCGGAGTGGCTACCCTCGTCGGCCGACGGGATGGGACTGGCTGCCGCCGTCACTTCCGAATCCCGCTCGACTCCGACCGCAACCCGCCACGTCGACTCCGACAACGACCGCCGCATACCCGAAGAGGTGGCCGGGCAGGAGCGGGATAATCGAACCAAAACTCCGAGGGTGGGAAGGAGACGGATCGGCCGCAGCCCTTTATCGGGGAAGACGGACTCCCATATGCGGAAGAAGCGCCGGAGAAGGCGCGGAAGATCTACGAGAAGTTTCGATTTCTTACGGATGACGTCGAAGAGGTGCAGCCTCCCTGGACGTGGGACCAGCTGTCGTCCAGGTGGGCAAAGGCAATTTGATGATGAATCGTCATGATGATCCAGTTGGTCCAGGCGACGACAACATTCTCGGGAGCCTCACAGCTGACGATGGCCAACGGTGGTCGTCTCCGCCTGCGGAAGCGCCAAGCGGGTAGGACGGCGCGGGCGCGAGGCGGGCGGTTGAGGACGCGGCCAACGGCGCCGGGCGGGGAGCGGAACATGATGGATGACACGGGGCAGGGTGCCGTTGTGCTGGCTGTGGCCCTTCGCGATGCCCATTTCAGGCTGAAACAACTGGCCCGGGCCTGGGAGGAACGTACACCGGTCGGCACCGCACGCGGCCGGGAGTCGTTGGGGCCGCTCTGGCAGTACTCGGACGACCCGGACGGGGCCACCTACACCGATGGCCACCTGCTCGGGCTGGCGGGCAACCGCACAGTGGTCTTCGAGCTGTCCGTCAGCTTCAGGACCAGCGGCACGGACATGCTGGCCGGAGTCTCTGTCGAGGACGATGTGGGGAGCGTCGCGGAACTGCTGTCCACAGGACCCGAGGAGTTCCCCCGAAGCACCGACCACCTGGTCATCGAGATCGGCCGATGCCTGGACCGCATGGAGCAACTGGACCTTTCGGACGTGGTCCGGTGACCCAGCCGACCACGTGGCGGCCTCCCTACGATGTGACCTCGCCGCGTGATCACGGTCTACAGCCGGAGTACTACTGGAATTCCTGCTGCGTCGTCAACCGTGGTGCAGCCGTCTTGAAGCCGGAGCAGGAGCAGCGTGAAGATCGATGAGGTCGGTGCAGGCACGGACGAGTTGTTCATCGGTGCTCTGGCCGAGATCGGTGTGGAGGATGGCCCCACCCCATGTCTGCTGGCGCTGCACGGGCGGCCGACGCGGGACGTGTTCGAGCGGGCGGCCTCCCTGCTGGCGCACGACGAGCCGGCGGAGCGGGAACTGGGGGCAATGGTTCTGCGAGAGCTCGGCCCCTATGACGCCGAGGGGCGGCGGCCGTTCAGTGCGGAGACGATCGAGGTCGTCGTGGCGGAGCTGCCCAGCGAGCCGGACCCCTGGGTGCGCGGGTGGATGATCTCGGTCTTCGGCTACCACCACGCCCGGGAGAGGCTCGACCTGGTGCTCGGGCATCGGGCTGACCCGGCGCAGCCCGTACGGTTTTCGGTCGCCGCCGCGCTGCCGGGTCTCGCGGATCCGGAGCGGACGCAGGAGTGGGTGGTCGAGGCCCTGCTGCGGCTGGCCGAGGACGAGAGCGAGGCCGTGCGCTGGTACGCCTTGTACGCACTGTTCAACGAGACGGCCGGTATCACCGACGAGCAGAAGACCGGGTGGGCCACGGCCCTGGTCGAGCGGGGCGACCCGGAGCGACGTGCCGAACTGCGCCACCTCGCTGCGACTCTCAACCGCGACGCCTACGCAGCCCTGGGGGAGGCTCTCGGGCAGAACCGGAGTGCCTGAAACACCGCCGCGACTGTCGGACCGTCACCCTTGGAGCGTCCCATGACCGCCCTCCCGTACGACGCCGTGCTCTGTGACATCGACGGTGTGCTTCGGCACTGGCCGGTGCCCGGGCACGCTGATCTCGACATCCGTCACGGCTTGCCGGCGGGCACGCTCGCGGCGGCGGCCTTCGCGCCGGCCCGCATGCACCCGGCGATCACGGGTGAGATCACCGATGAGCAGTGGCGCTCGGCGGTGGCCGCCGACCTGGCCGAGGTGTGCGGATCGCCGGAGCGTGCCCGCGCCGTGGTCACCGCCTGGTCGGAGGTCGTGCCGCGCGTTGATCGGGAGGTGGTGGCCCTGCTGGCCAGGGCCCGCAGGGTGGTGACGGTTGCGCTCCTCTCGAATGCGACCACCCGGCTGGAGCGGGATCTCGCCCGGCAGGGGCTGGACGTCGTCGCGGACGCGGTGGTGAACACCGCCCGGATCGGGGTCGCGAAGCCCGATCCCCGGGCCTATCTCCTCGCCGCCGAACGGATCGGGGTCCCGGCCCATCGGTGCCTCTTGGTCGACGACACCCCGGCCAACGTCACCGCAGCCCGCGCGCTGGGGATGACGGCCCTCCACTACCGCAGCGCCCAAGATCTCCGCGCTGCTCTCGTGATCGACTGAAGGGGCGTTCGAACAGGGCCGGCGTGGATCACCGCCCGACCGACGGCGTGTCGGATGGGTGGACGATGTCTGGACCATTGACATGTCCGGACGGCAGAAGCATTCTGAGAGCGCTCTCAGAATGCGGCGTCACCACCCGCCGCCGGCCTGTCGCCCCCTCCCTCCGGTCCCCACGCCGGTCGTCCCGGCAGTCCGGTGGTACCCCCACGACCTGGAGGAACGACTCCCATGGGCATGAGACGAGCACCCGCACGCCGCACGATCGGCGCGGTCGCCGTGGCCGCCGCCGTGACGGCCGCTGCCGGGATCACCCTGGTGCTGCCCGCCGAGCAGGCCGGCGCGGCGGTCCCGAGCACCATCCCGCTCACGTTCACCAACAACTCGGGGCGGCCCGAGCCGGTCTACATCTACAACCTCGGTACCCTCCTGACCACCGGTCAGCAGGGCTGGGCCGACGCCTCCGGGACCTTCCACGCCTGGCCGGGCGGGGCCAACCCGCCGGTGCCCGCGCCGGACGCGTCGATCGCCGGTCCCGCCAACGGGGGGACGACGACCATCCGGATGCCCAAGTTCTCCGGGCGGATCTACTTCTCGTACGGGCAGAAGCTGGTCTTCAAGCTCACCACCGGCGGTCTGGTCCAGCCGGCAGTGCAGAACCCGAGCGATCCCAACCGGAACACTCTCTTCAACTGGTCGGAGTACACGCTCAACGACTCCGGGCTGTGGATCAACAGCACCCAGGTGGACATGTTCTCCGTGCCGTACGCGGTCGGGGTCAAGGCCGCGAACGGGACGGTGACCAACACCGGCCACCTCAAGCCCGGCGGCTACCAGGGCTTCTACAACGCGCTCAAGGGCCAGCCCGGCGGCTGGGCCAACCTGATCCAGACCCGCTCCGACGGGACCGTCCTGCGGGCGCTCGCGCCGGGGCACGGCATCGAGTCCGGGGCGCTGCCGGCCACCGCGATGAGCGACTACGTGAACCGGGTGTGGAGCAAGTACGCCACCTCCACCCTGACCGTGACACCGTTCGCCGACCAGCCGGGGACCAAGTACTACGGGCGGGTCTCCGGCACCACGATGAACTTCACCAACAGCGCGGGAGCGGTCGTCACCAGCTTCCAGAAGCCGGACTCCGACAGCATCTTCGGCTGCTACAAGCTGCTGGACGCTCCCAACGACGCGGTCCGGGGCCCGATCTCGCGCACCCTGTGCGCCGGGTACAACCGCTCCACGCTGCTCACCAACCCGAACCAGCCCGACACCAGCGCGGCCGGCTTCTACCAGGACACCGTCACCAACCACTACGCGCGGAAGATCCACGCGCAGATGGCCGACGGCAACGCGTACGCCTTCGCCTTCGACGACGTCGGCCACCACGAGTCGCTCGTCCACGACGGCAGCCCGCAGCAGGCGTACATGACGCTCGATCCGCTGAGCTGAGCTGTACGCCGCCGCCGGTCCCGTCCAGTGGGCGCGGGGCCGGTGGCTACGGCTGGTGGGGCTCGGTCAGCAGCTCGCGCAGGACGGCCGCGTGGCTGTGGTCGAGGTCCTTGGAGGCGGTCAGCAGGATGACCGGGCCGGAGGCCGACTGCTCGCGCAGGGAGGCCAGTTCGGCCTGGGCATCGGGCGCTGCCAGCTCGGCGAGGTAGCGCGAGCGGAAGGTGGGGAAGTCGCCGCCGTCGTGGTACCAGCGGCGCAGCTCGGTGGAGGGGGTGAGCTCCTTCGGCCAGCCGTCCAGGGCGGCGTGCTCCTTGCTCAGGCCACGGGGCCAGAGGCGGTCGACCAGGATGCGGGCGCCGTCCTCGGGGCGGTGCGGGTCGTAGACCCGGCCGAGGTGCATGGTGGGCATGTGGGAGAGCGTAGGCGGCGGGCCGGTCGGAGCGGGGATGCCGCTCCGACCGACCCGGAAGGTCAGGAAGCGGTGGCGGCGGCCCGCTCGGCGGCGCTGCGCTCGACGCAGAACTCGTTGCCCTCGATGTCGGCGAGGGTGACCCAGCCGGAGCCGTCGGGGCGGCGGCGGTCGGCGACCAGGGTGGCGCCGATCGAGAGCAGGCGCTCGACCTCCTCGTCGCGGGTGCGGTCGGTGGGCTGGATGTCGAAGTGAAGGCGGTTCTTGGCCGCCTTGCCCTCGGGGACGGCGACGAAGAGCAGGTCGACGCGGTCACCCACGATGAGGGCCTCGGGGTCACCGGGCTTGTCGTCGTCGGCGAGCTTGCTGCCGAGGACCTCGGCCCAGAAGGAGCCCAGCCGGTAGGTGTCGGCGCAGTCGATGGTCACGTGGTGGATCAGGGAAGCCATGGCGGCCACTATGACGGTTGGTCAGATGATCGTCCAGGGAGATAGGCCACCCCTGGTGGCAGGGTGGGCCCGGAGGAGGCTTACAGCTTTCCTACCGCGCGGGCGGCTAGGGTCGGTGACCATGGGATTCGGTGGGGTGTGGCGTCGCTGGCGGCCCGGGCGCAGGCGCGCGCTGGCGGGGGCGGCGGCCGGTGCGGTGCTGCTGGTCGGCGGGGTTGCGGTGGCAGCCGGTGGCCAGGAACAGGCGGCGGTCCGGCAGCAGGAGCAGCGGCTTTCGATGCCGGAGACGCCCGGTTCGGCCGAGCAGGTCAGCGTCGACACCTCGTTCTTCACCACGGGCGGCACCCCGCGTCCGGCGGTCCTGCTCGCGCACGGCTTCGGCGGGAGCAAGGACGGCGTACGGGACCAGGCGGAGCGGCTGGCCCGGCAGGGGTACGCGGTGCTGACCTGGTCGGCCCGAGGGTTCGGCGCCTCGACCGGCAAGATCGGGCTGGACGCGCCGGACCGTGAGATCGCCGACGTGCAGCGGTTGGTGGACTGGCTGGCGCAGCGCCCCGAGGTGCAACTCGACGCACCCGGCGACCCGCGCGTGGGCATCACCGGCGCCTCGTACGGCGGCGGGGCGGCGCTGCTGGGGGCCGCGTACGACTCCCGGATCGATGCCGTGTCGAGCCAGATCACGTGGTGGAACCTGAACGAGGCACTGTTCCCGCAGGGAAGCGTCGAGCAGGGCCCGCAGGGAAGCGTCGAGCAGGGCCCGCAGGGGAGTATTGGACAGAGCCCGCAGGCGGCGCGCACCGACGGTGTGTTCAAGAAGCTGTGGGCCGGGATCTTTTTCACCACCGGCTCGGCGGGCGACCTGACCGGCGGTCAGCCCAAGCAGCAGGACGGACCGGTCGGATGCGGCCGGTTCTCGGACGAGCTGTGCGCGATGTACGACCGGGTGGCCACCACCGGCCGGGCGGACGCCGATTCGGTCGCGTTGCTGGACCGGTCCAGCCCGTCCTCGGTGGCGGGCCGGATCAAGGTGCCGACGCTGGTGGTGCAGGGTCAGCAGGACTCGCTCTTCCCGCTCGACCAGGGGGACCGGATCGCCAAGGCGGTGGCCGCCAACGGGGCGCCGGTCGCGGTGGACTGGTTCGCCGGGGGGCACGACGGCGGCACCGAGGGCAGCGAGCGGGTGGAGGGCCGGGTCTCCGCCTGGTTCGACCACTATCTGAAGAAGCAGGGCAACGACACCGGCCCGGCCTTCCGGGTCACCCGGACCGGCGGCCTGGACTCGACCGGCTTCGAAGCGGTGCTGCGCGGCGCGAGCGCCGACCGCTACCCGGGCCTGGGCGGCACGGCGACCCGGACGGTCGAGCTGACGGGCCGGGGGCAGGGCCACGGGCCGGGCCATGGGCAGACCGGCGGCGGGAGCAGTGAGCAGAGCATCGCCAACCCGCCCGGCGGCGCCCCGCCGAACATCTCCGCCGTGCCCGGCATCGGTGCGCTGAGCCAGCTCTCCTCGGTGGGCGCGGGCCTGGCGGTCGACTTCCCCGGGCAGTTCGCGAGCTTCGACTCCGCGCCGCTCGACTCGACGCTGCACCTCACCGGTGCGCCCACCGTCGTCGTTCGGGTGCAGGCGGACCGGCCGGACGCGGTGCTGTTCGCCAAGCTGTACGACCTCGGGCCGGACGGCAAGCAGACCCTGCCGCAGCAGTTGGCCGCCCCGCTGCGGGTGACGGGTGCGGCGGAGGGGAGGACGGTCACCGTCCAACTGCCAGCTGTGGACCATGAGTTCGCCGCCGGCCACCGGCTGCGGCTGGTGCTGGCCAGCAGCGACCTCGGGTACGCCTCGCCGGTCGAGCCGGCCACGTACCGGGTCGCGCTCGCCGGACCGCTGACCGTGCCGACGGTGGACGGGCTGCGCACCGAGGCGGCGCCGCTGCCCGCCCGGGTGTGGGTGCTGCCGCTGCTGGCGCTGGCGGTGGCCGCTCTGCTGCTGGTCAGGTTCCGGCGCACGAAGGTGGCCAAGTACGATCCGGCGCTGGCCGAAGTGCCGCTCCGGATCAGCGGGTTGAGCAAGCGTTACCACGGTTCCGCCGACCGGTACGCGGTCCGCGAGCTGGGCTTCCGGGTGGAGCGCGGGCAGGTGCTCGGTCTGCTCGGGCCGAACGGTGCGGGCAAGACCACCACGCTGCGGATGCTGATGGGGCTGATCCAGCCGGACGAGGGGGAGATCCGGCTGTTCGGCCACGCCGTACGCCCGGGGGCGCCGGTGCTGTCCAGGGTCGGGGCCTTCGTGGAGGGCGCGGGCTTCCTGCCGCACCTGACCGGCCGGGCCAACCTGCGGCTGTACTGGCAGGCCACCGGCCGCCCGGTCGAGGACGCGCACTTCGAGGAGGCGCTGGCCATCGCCGACCTGGGCGAGGCGCTGGACCGGGCGGTGCGCACCTACTCGCAGGGCATGCGGCAGCGGCTGGCGATCGCCCAGGCGATGCTGGGCATGCCGGAGCTGCTGATCCTGGACGAGCCGACCAACGGTCTCGACCCGCCGCAGATCCGCGAGATGCGTGAGGTGATGATCCGCTACGCCGCCGCCGGGCGCACCGTGATCGTCTCCAGCCACCTGCTCTCCGAGGTCGAGCAGAGCTGCACCCACCTGGTGGTGATGGACCGGGGCCGGCTGGTCAGCGCCGGGCCGGTGGCCGAGATCGTCGGCGGTGGCGAACTGCTCCTGGTGGTCACCCCGGCCACCGGGATCGCGGAGAAGGTGGCCGAACTGCCGGGCGTGGGCGCGGCGGAGGCGGTCGAGCAGGGTCTGCTGGTACGACTGGACGGGATGACGGCAAGTGAACTGGTGGTGGAACTCGTGAAGTTGGGCGTACCGGTGGCGGGTGTCGGGCCGCACCGCCGCCTGGAGGACGCGTTCCTGTCGCTGATCGGGGGTGCGGCATGAGCACCGTGGTGGAACAGGCTCCGGGGTACCGGGCCCGGCGGACGCTGCCGTTGTGGGTCGAGGCGATGCGCCAACTGCGGCGCCGCCGCACGCTGGTGATGGGCGGCGTGCTGGCGGCGCTGCCGTTCATCGTGCTGGCGGCGTTCCAGCTCGGCGGCAACACCCCGGGCCGGGAGGGCCGGACCAGCTTCATCGAGCTGGCCACCTCTTCGGGGCTCAACTTCTCGGTCACCCTGCTGTTCATGGGCACCGGCTTCCTGCTGGTGATCCCGGTCGCGGTGTTCTGCGGTGACACGGTGGCCTCGGAGGCGGGCTGGTCCTCACTGCGCTACCTGCTGGCCGCGCCGGTGCCCCGGTCCCGGCTGCTGGCCCGGAAGTTGACGGTCGGGCTGGCCTTCTCGGCGGGCGCGGTCCTGCTGCTGCCGCTGGTCGGCCTGGCGGTCGGCACGGCCGCGTACGGGTGGGGCGACCTGCGGCTGCCGACCGGGGTGACCCTCCCGGCAGCCGAAGCGCTGCCCCGGCTGGGGATCGCGGTGGCGTACGTCTTCCTGGCCGAACTGGTCATCGCCGCCCTGGCGTTCTGGCTCTCCACGGTCACCGACGCACCGCTGGGAGCGGTCGGTGGGGCGGTCTTCCTGTCCATCATCACCGGTGTGCTGGACGCGGTGACGGCGCTCGGCGGTCTGCGGGAGTGGCTGCCCGCACACTGGCAGTACGCCTGGGCGGACGCCCTGCAGCCCTCGCTGGAGTGGGGCGGGATGCTGCAGGGCGTGACGCTGTCCTTCAGCTATGCGGTGATTCTGACGGCCCTGGCCTTCCGGGGCTTCGCCCGCAAGGACGTGGTCTCCTGAGGAGGCGCCCGGTTGCACTGTCCAGGCGCTCGGGTCACTGCGACAGTGCCTGACCACCTACGCACGGCTCACGTGTTCGGAGGCTGGCGTCGCAGTTCCCCGAGCCCCTGGACAGGGCAACCGGGCGTTGTGCAGACGTCGCAGGCCCGAGCCCTGGACAGGGCAACCGCGCGCCCCGCGAGGGATCAGCGTGGTGACCAGACCCGTTCGATCCGCTGGGTGCCGGTCCGGGTGCGGTAGCCCCGGGTCCACTTGCTGGTGGCGTCGCGGCGGGTGCGGTCGGAGAGGACGTAGTAGTCCATCTGGACCTGCTCGGGCGAGACGTCCAGGACGCCGTAGCCGTGCGAGTCCAGGTCGACCCACTTGACGTGCCGGTTGGCGCCCTCGATGGCGGCGGTGGCCAGCAGTGAGACGGTCTGCGGGGCCACCTTGAGGATGTCGTCGATGTTGTCCGAGGTCACCGAGGTGACCACGAACTCGGTGGCCGCGCTGCCCGAAGCCGGGTAGGTGGCAGCCTCGTTGGGCACGTCGGCGGCCCAGGCGGAGTGGATGTCGCCGGTCAGGAAGACGGTGTTGCGGATCCCGTGCGAGCTGAGGTGGCCGAGCAGTTCGCGGCGGTCGTGGGTGTAGCCGTCCCACTGGTCCGGGTTGACCGCGAGGCCCTCCTCGGGCAGGCCGAGGAGCTGGGCGAGCGGGCGGAGCAGGTAGCCGGGCAGCGAGAGGAAGGCCACCGGCGAGATCATCACCGAGTTGCCGACCAGTCGCCAGGTGGTGTCGGAGGCGGACAACCCGGCCTTCAGCCAGTCGAGTTGGGCCCGGCCGGTGATGGTACGGTCGGCCGAGTCGACCTCGCCGGTACCAGCCTTGGCCTGTGCGCTGCGGAACGAGCGCAGGTCGAGCAGCGAGAGGTCGGCCAACTTGCCATAGCGCAGCCGCCGGTAGGTGGTCCCGGCGATCGAGGGCCGGACCGGCATCCACTCGAAGTACGCCTGCTTTGCCGCCGCCACCCGGTCCGCCCAGGCGCCCTCGGTGCCCGGCGTGTGGTTCTCCGCGCCGCCCGACCAGGCGTCGTTGGCCATCTCGTGGTCGTCCCAGATCGCGATCGTCGGCACGGCGGCGTGCAGTGCCTGGAGGTCCGGGTCGGTCTTGTACCGGCCGTGCCGGGTGCGGTAGTCGGCCAGGTTCAGGATCTCGTGCGCGGGGGCGTGCGGACGCACGACGGTGCCCCGGGCGGCGAACTGGCCGGTGCCGTACTCGTAGATGTAGTCCCCGAGGAACAGGAACGCGTCCAGGTCGCCCCGCGCCGCCAGGTGCCGGTACGCGGAGAAGTACCCGGCCTCCCAGTTGGCGCAGGACGCCACGCCGAGCCGCAGCCGGCCCAGCGCCGCGTCGGTGGCCGGGGTGGTGGCGGTACGGCCGACCGGGGAGGTGGCGCCGTCGGCGGTGAAGCGGTACCAGTAAGTGGTCGCCGGGCGCAGGCCGCGGACGTCCACCTTGACGGTGTGGTCGGTGCCGGCGGTGGTGCTCACCGTGCCGGAGACCACGACGGTGGTGAAGTCCCGGTCGCTCGCCACCTGCCAGCCGACCTGGGTGTCGGGGCCGGTGCCGGAGCCGGGGGTGGCGTCCGGCGTGGGGGTGATCCGGGTCCAGATCACCACACCGTCGGGCAGCGGGTCGCCCGAGGCGACCCCGTGCAGGAACTCCGGCGCTGCGGCGGCGGTGGCCGGCGCGACGGCGGCGAGAGGGAGGGCGGCGGCACCTGCGGTGAGTGCGGCGGCCTGCAGGACCCGGCGGCGACGCGGCCGGGCGGGGGACAGGGCATCGGTGGGCTCAGTCACGTCCAGCAAGGCTACTGAACGGTAAGTAGTTGTCCAGAGCGCCGACTGACTGTTCGTCGGCTCTTCACCCGGGTGTCGCGGGCGTTGGCGGTTCGGCCGCCGGGCGCGGCCGGTCCGGGTGGGGCGGCGCCGGTGGGCGATGATGGTCCGGTACCTCGAACAGCTCACCCCGAAGGAACCCGACGTGGCCCAGATCGTCCTCTTCCACTCCGCGTACGGCCTGCGCCCGGCGGTGCACCAGGCCGCTGACCGGCTGCGCGCCGCCGGTCACCAGGTGCACGTCCCCGACCTCTACGACGGGCGGGTCTTCGACGACATCGAGGCCGGGATGGCCCACAAGGAGGAGATCGGCAGCGAGGAGCTGCTGCGCCGAGCGGTGACCGAGACCGCCCCGCTGCTCACCCCCGACACCCGCCTGGTTTACGCCGGGTTCTCGCTCGGCGGCGCGCTGGCGCAGAACCTTGCGCTGGCCGACGAGAAGGCGCTCGGTCTGCTGCTCCTGCACGGCACCTCCGACATCCGGGAGGACGCCGCCACCGAGATCCCGGTCCAGCTGCACGTGGCCGACCCGGACCCGTTCGAGTCGGACGACTGGCTGAACGCCTGGTACCTCAACCTCAGCAAGGCCGGTGCCGACGTCGAGGTGCACCGCTACCGGGGCGCGGGCCACCTGTACACCGACCCCGAGCTGCCCGACCACGACGCGGAGGCCGCCGAGCGCACCTGGGCGGTCGCGCTGGACTTCCTGGCCGAGCTCTCCGAGAGCTGACGGCGGCCGGACCGAGGGCTTGCGGCGGCCCGGACCCGCGGTGCCCGCACCCTGCCGGCGGGGTGCATTCGATGGTGTATCCCCGGCCGAGCCCCCGCGACGAAGTGGCGTGAGCATGGTGGCTTATAGTCTGACCGGCATTCCCGTTCCGGGACTTCGCCGGGCTCACACCCGGTCGTTCCGGCATGCGGAAGGAGATCCACCGGAGCGGGGCCGGCAGGGTCTCGTCGGTGTGGGCCGCCGTCGCCTGGTCCCGAACCCGCCGCACGGTGCGTCGATCAGTCGGGAGAAGCGAACATGAGCCCCTTCACCAGTCGCAGTTGTCATGCCGTGGCCGTCGCGGTGGTGAGTGCGCTGCTGCTGAGCGCCTGCAGCTCGGCCGGTACGGCGACCGACAAGCTCTCCCTGCACGACCGGCTGCCCGAGGCCGTCAAGACCGCCGGGGTGATCCGGGTGGGAGGGTCCTTCACGGCCGCGCCGGTGATCTTCAAGAGTGCGGACGGCCGGCCGGACGGTCTGGACGTCGACCTCGCCGCCGCGATGGAGAAGGTGCTCGGGGTCCGGTTCGAGTTCGAGGACGCAGGCCCGTTCGCCAACGTGCTGCCCGGCCTGTTCGAGAAGAAGTACGACATTGGGATGTCCGGGATCACCGACACCCGGGAGCGCCAGCTCGGCGTGGACAAGAACGACAAGCAGATCAACGACGGCGTGGACTTCGTCGACTACTTCATGGCCGGCATCGGCATGGTGGTCATCGAGGGCAACCCCAAGAAGGTCTCCACCATCGACGACCTGTGCGGCCGGACCGTCGCGGTGAAGAAGGGCACCACCCACGACGATCTGGTGGCCAGACAGCAGAAGGCGTGCGAGCACACCGGCAAGCTGCTCAAGGTCCAGCAGACCGGCGCCGACGCGGACGCGCTGGAGCTGGTCCGCACGGGAGCGGCCGACGTCTACGTGACGGACTACCCGAAGGCCCAGCACAACGCCACCACGATCGGGGACGGCAAGACGTTCGACCTGGCGGGTCAGCAGGTCCAGTCCCGTCCGTTCGGCATCGCGGTCCGCAAGAGCGACCGCGAGCTGCGCGACGTGCTGATGAAGGCGGTGAACACACTGATCAGGAACGGCACGTACGATGACCTGCTGGCGAAGCGTCAGCTGACGGCCGGCGCGATCCAGAACTCGGTGGTCAACGGCAGCCAGTGAGGCCGGTGCCGTAGGCGGGGGCCAGGGGCCCGGGGAGTGCGGCGGAGCCGCGCGAGCCCCCCGGGCCCCTGGTGTTGCACCGTGGGCCGGGAGGTCAGCCCAGGCCGGGGATGCGGCCGTTGCGGAACAGGTCGACGAAGATCTGGTGGTCACTGCGGGCGCGGTCGCCGTAGGCGTGGGCGAAGGTGACCAGCATGTCGGCGAAGCCTGCGGTGTCGGCGCCGATCGCCTGGTCGATGGCGTGCTCGGTGGAGAAGGGCACCAGGCCGTGCCCGCTGGAGGAGGCGTCGGCGGCGGCGTGCATGCCCGCGGTGGCCCGGCCGAGGTGGGTGACCACGTGGTGCAGGTCGGACGGTTCGGTGAGGTCGGTCCAGTCCAGGTCGGCGGTGTAGGGGGAGACCTCGGTGACCAGCATGCCGTGGCCGCGCAGGGTGGCCCAGCCGAGCCAGGGGTCGCTGTGGGCCTGCAGGGCGCGCTGCGAGATCACCGTACGGTGCCCCTCGTGCTCGAAGTAGCCGCGGATCTCCGGGTCCGTGACGTGCCGGGACACCGCCGGGGTCTGACCCTGCTTCAGGTAGATCACCACGTCGTTCTCGAGCGCGTCGGTGTGGCCCTCCAGCAGCACGTTGTACGAGGGCAGCCCGGCGCTGCCGATGCCGATGCCCCGGCGGCCGACCACGTCCTTGACCCGCAGCGAGTCCGGCCGGGTGCGGGTGGCCTGGGGGAGGGTGGCGAGGTACTGCTCGAAGGCGGCCAGTACCTCGGCCCGGGTGGCGTCGTCCAGTGGGATCGCGCCGCCGCCGGAGCGGAACCGGCGTTCGTACCCCTCGACCACGGTCTCCCGCTCCAGCAGCGCCACCCGGGTCTGCAGCCGGGCCCGGCGGAGTGTCTCCAGCAGCGGCCCGTCGGCGGTGTCCAGGGTGTACGCCTCGGCCGGTGCGCCCGCCGCGAGGGCGGCGATCCGCTCCCGGTAGGCGGTGGCGAAGGCCCGGACCAGCTCGGCGATGGTGCCGTCCGAGAGCGCCTTGGCGTAGCCGAGCAGGGCCAGGCTGGCGGCCAGCCGCTGGACGTCCCAGGTGAAGGCGCCGACGTACGCCTCGTCGAAGTCGTTGACGTTGAAGACCAGCCGGCCCTCGGCGTTCAGGTAGGTGCCGAAGTTCTCCGCGTGCAGGTCGCCGTGGATCCAGACCCGGCTGGTCCGCTCGTCGAGGTACGGCGCGCCGAACTCCTGGAACGGAGCCGTGGTCAGGTCGGCGTAGAACAGCCCGGCGGTGCCCCGGTAGAAGGCGAACGCGGAGGCCGCCATCTTGCGGAACTTCACCTTGAACGCGGCCGGGTCCTCGGCCAGCAGACGGCCGAAGGCGCCGTCGAAGACCCGCAGGATGGTCTCGGCCCGGTCGGGTTCGCGCTCGGCCGCGTTCTGCTGCTGCATGGGGTTCGTCCTCTGTGCTGGGTCATCGGTCCTGGAAGGATGACGACACTTTATGAGGACGGGTTCCCGGGGTCTGCGGCAGGCGGGGTGAGGGCGACTCAGGCGTGCGTGAGCGCGGTGCTCCGCGCGGCCAGCGCGTGGCGGAGCAGGTCGACCCGGGCGGCCGGGTCGGTGCCGCCGAGCAGCGCGGCCAGCACGGCGATCCGGGACTGGCCGGCCCGCAGGGTGCCGGTCGGTACGGCGCCGGCGGCGACCAGGTCGACCGCGCCGCCGTGGGTGTAGATCTCGGTGACGGGGCCGGACTGCACCCGGGTGGTCAGCGCGACCAGCACGCCCCGGGCGGTGGCGGCGGCGACCGCCTCGACGAACTCCGGGGTGGCGTTGCCCGCACCGGTGGCGACCAGCACGATGCCCTGCGCCCCGGCGGCCACGGCGGCCTCGAACAGCACCGGGTCGGCGTCCGAGTGGTGCATCACCATGTCCACCCGGGGCGGCACGGTGTCGGCGGCGGGGAGGGCCAGCGGTGTCGGACGCTCGGGCTGACGGGTGATCAGGGCGCGGCCGAAGCCGACGTCGCCGAGCCGGTCGCCGGAGGGGTCGGCGAAGGCGTTCGGGGCGATGGTCTGGGTCTTCACGGTGCCCCGGGCGGCGTGCACCTCGCCGTCGAAGACGACCAGCACGCCGAGGCCGCGCGCGGTGGCGGCGGTCAGCAGGGCGTCGTGCAGGTTGCCGGGACCGTCGCCGTCGGCGGCGTCCAGCGGGAGCTGCGCGCCGGTCAGCACCACCGGGCGCTGGTCACGGTGGTGCAGGTCGAGCAGGAAGGCCGACTCCTCCAAGGTGTCGGTGCCATGGGTCACCACGATGCCGTCCACCCCCGGGTCGCCGAGCACCCGGTGCACGGTGTGCAGCAGTTCCAGCTGGTGGCGGCTGGTCAGCCGGGGGCTGTTCACGCTGAACAGGTCGACCACCTCGACGGTGACGCCCTCGGGGACGGCGGCGGTGGCCATCACCTCGCTGCCGTCCGCGTCGGCGGCGAAGCCGGAACCCTGCCAGCGGCTGGCTATGGTGCCGCCGGTGCTGATCACGACGATCCGGGCCATGGGTGCCTCCTGGAAGGGGAACAGCCCGACACCGACTGTTTGCCGGGGCCGGGCTGCCTGATGGTCTCCGCGGGTGGCGGAACGCTCAGCGGCAAGAATAGTCGAACGGGTGCGCAATGTGATCGCGAATCCTGCCGCATCTGACCGGAAGTGGGCAATATGATCGCGTGATGGATCGGATCGACAGGGATATCTTGCGCGAGCTCCAGCGCGACGGGCGGCTGAGCAACCAGGAGCTGGCCCAGCGGGTCGGGCTGACGCCGTCGCCGTGCATGCGCCGGGTCCGCCAACTGGAGCAGGACGGGGTGATCCAGGGCTACCGCGCGGTGATCGACCCGGCCGCGGTCGGCCGCAGCTTCGAGGTGCTGGTCTCGGTCGAGGTCCGCCGCGAGCGCGAGGCGGTGGAGGCCTTCGAGGCCGCGCTCCAGGAGATCCCCGACGTGATCGAGGCGTACCGGCTGTTCGGCAGCCCCGGCTGCCTGCTGCGCATCGCGGTCGAGGACCTGAAGGCGTACGAGCGCCTCTGGATCGAGCGGCTGACCACCCTGACCGGGGTCACCGAGGTCAACTCGCAGATCATCATGAAGCGGGTGAAGGAACCCGGCGGCCTACCGGTCGGCGGCTGACGGTCGCCGGGCGTCCACCTCGATCTCGATCCTCATCCGGGGGTCGGCCAGACCGCACTCCAGCATCGTCGCGGCCGGGCGGACCGGCCCGAACACCCGGCGCAGGGTGGGCCAGCAGGGCGGGAAGTCGGCGCGGTCGGGCAGCAGGTACCTGACTCGGACGATGTCGGCGAACGAGCAGCCCGCCTCCGCCAGTGCCTCCGCGATAGTGCGCAGGCACTGCTCGGCCTGCTCCACCACGTCGTCGGAGATGGTCATCGTCCGGTAGTCGAAACCGGTGGTGCCCGACACGTGCACCCGGTCGCCGTCGACGACCGCCCGGGCGTAACCGATCTCCTCCTCGAAAGTGGAGCCACTCAGGATCGCGCGTCGCTCAGTCATGCCGTGAAGCTTGGCGACGGAGCCGCGATACGTCCAATAGCGCCGGTGGTGCCCCGTGATATCTCTGGAGATATGGACCGCCCCGAACTCGGACTCCGACAGCTGCACGCCTTCACCGTCCTCGCGGAGGAACTGCACTTCGGCCGGGCCGCCGAACGGCTCGCCATCGCGCAGCCGCCGCTCAGTCAGCAGATCCGCCGGCTGGAGGAGAAGGTCGGGCACCCACTGTTCACCCGGGGCCCCGGCGGGGCCGCCCTCACCGCCGTCGGCCACGAGCTGCTGCCCGCTGCCCGGCAGGCGCTGGACGGGATCGCGGACGGTCTGGCAGCGGCCCGCCGCATCGGCAGCGGCGAGGCCGGCCGGCTCCGGATCGGCTTCTCGGCCTCGCTCGCGCTCACCGTTCTGCCGGGCTTGCTGCGCAGCTACCGGGATCAGTACCCCGGGGTGGAACTGGAGCTCCGCGAGATGACCACGGCCCCCCAGGTGGCCGCCCTGCGCGAGCAGGTGATCGACGTCGGGCTGCTGCGCGAACCACCGGAGGAGCCGAATCTGGCGACCGCCACCGTCCTGACCGAGGAACTCGTCGCGGTACTGCCTGCGGCCCACCCGCTCGCGGAGCGACGGGCCGTCCCGGTGGCCGGGTTGGCGGGCGATCAGTTCGTCCTGCTGCCGCGCGAGGCCGGACCGACGGTGCACGATCGGGTCCTCCGGCTCTGCCGCGAGGCGGGCTTCGAACCCCGGCTCGGGCAGCGGGCGGTGGAGTGGCAGACGCTAGCCGCCCTGGTCGGCGCCGGTCTCGGGGTTTCGATCGCCCCCGCCGGCATCCGCCGGATCCGACTCGACGGCGTCGCCTATCGCCGCCTCGACCCGACCACTCGCACCACCGTCGCAGCCGCCTGGCGCCGCGACGACCCGGGCACCCTGGTGGCCCACTTCCTACGGCTGGCGGGCGTCCGACCGCAGTGACGGTGGCGTACCGTCAGCTCCGGTTCGGGCCTCCGGACGGCAGGTCCCGGCGCGGGCTCAGGCGTTGCTCCAGGCCGACGGGCCCAGCAGGGTCTTCACCTCGGAGGCGAAGGCGCCGTTGTCGGGGTTGACCAGGAAGCCGAGCTCGTACAGGACGTTCTTGTCGCGGCCGGTGGTGAGCAGCCGGACCGGGACGTCGCCGGGGTGCGAGCGCAGGGTGGTCTTGAACTCGGCGATCATCTCCGGGTTCACCCGGCCGGTCGGGACGGTGATCAGGATCGGCGGCTTGCCGCCGTGCTCGGCGGAGGAGATGTCCAGGCTGGTGATCTCCTGGCCGAAGATGCTGAGCGAGCCGTCGCGTTCGTTGAGCCGGCCGCGTACGGAGATCACGTTGTCCTCGACCATCTGGTCGGACATCAGGTTGTAGGCGGCCGGGAAGAACAGCACCTCGACCGAGCCGTCCCGGTCGGCCAGGGTGATGATGGCCCAGGCGTTGCCGGCCTTGTTGATCCGGCGGTCCACGGCGGTGACCAGTCCGGCGAGGCGGACCTCGCCCTCGGTGCGGCCGGAGCCGAGCAGTTCGGCGATCGAGATGTCGCGGTTGCGGGAGAGGATGTGCTCGGCGCCGTCCAGCGGGTGGCTGGAGACGTACAGGCCGAGCATCTCCCGCTCCAGGCTGAGGAGTTGCTTGCGCGGCCACTCCCGGTCCGAGAGCTCGAAGTCCAGGCCGATGGTCGGCACGTCCTCGCCGGTGTCCATCGCGCCGAACAGGTCGTCCTGGCCGATCGCCTGCTGCTTCTTGACGCCGGTGACGGCGTCGATCGCGTTCTCGTGCACGGTGGTGAGCGAGAGCCGGGTGTGGCCGAGCGAGTCGAAGGCGCCGGCCTTGATCAGCGAGTCGACGGTGCGCTTGTTGCAGACCACCAGCTCGACCTTGTCCAGGAAGTCGGCGAAGGAGGAGTACTTCCCCTTCTCCTTCCGGGTCCTGACCAGCGAGTCGATCACGTTGGTGCCGACGTTGCGGACGGCCTTGAGGCCGAAGCGGACGTCGGTGCCGACGGCGGTGAAGTCCTCCACCGACTCGTTGACGTCGGGGGAGAGGATCTTGATGCCCATCGACCGGCACTCGGCCAGGTAGACGGCCATCTTGTCCTTGTCGTCCGCGACCGAGGTCAGCAGGGCGGCCATGTACTCGGCGGGGTAGTTCGCCTTCAGGTAGGCGGTCTGGTACGAGACCAGGCCGTACGCGGCCGAGTGCGATTTGTTGAAGGCGTAGCCGGCGAACGGCACCAGCACGTCCCAGACGGCCTGGATCGCCTCGTCCGAGTACCCGCGCTCCTTGCAGCCCGCGTGGAAGGGGACGAACTCCTTCTCCAGGACCTCCTTCTTCTTCTTGCCCATCGCGCGGCGGAGCAGGTCGGCCTGTCCGAGGCTGTAGCCGGCCAGCACCTGGGCGGCTCGCTGTACCTGCTCCTGATAGACGATCAGGCCGTAGGTGGGGCCGAGCACCTCGGCGAGCGGAGCCTCCAGCTCGGGATGGATCGGGATGATCTCCTGCTGGCCGTTCTTGCGCAGTGCGTAGTTGGTGTGCGAGTTCATGCCCATCGGGCCCGGCCGGTACAGCGCCGAGACGGCGGAGATGTCGGCGAACTCGGTCGGCTTCATCAGCTTGAGCAGCGCCCGCATGGGCCCGCCGTCGAGCTGGAACACGCCCAGGGTGTCGCCCCGGGCCAGCAGTTGGTAGGTGGTCGGGTCGTCCAGCGGGATCTTCTCGATGTCGACGTCGATGCCGCGGTTGGACTTCACGATCTTGATGCAGTGGTCGATGATGCCCAGGTTCCGCAGACCCAGGAAGTCCATCTTGATCAGACCCATGGCTTCGCACGACGGGTAGTCGAAGCCGGTGATGATCACGCCGTCCTTGTCCCGCTTGTGCAGCGGGATCAGGTCGAGCAGCGGGGTCGAGGAGAGGATCACGGCCGCCGCGTGCACACCGGTGCCGCGGATCAGGCCCTCGATGCCGAGGCCGGTGTCGATGATCTTCTTGACGTCCGGCTCGTTCGCGTAGAGCGAGCGGATCTCGGCGCCCTCGTTGTAGCGCGGGTGCTTCTCGTTGAACAGGTCGGCCAGCGGCACGCCCTTGCCCATCACGTCCGGCGGCATCGCCTTGGTGATCCGGTCGCCCATCGCGAACGGGTAGCCGAGGATGCGGTTGGCGTCCTTCACGGCCGCCTTGGCCTTGATGGTGCCGAAGGTGTTCACCTGGGCGGTGTACGCCTCGCCGTACTTGTCGGTGACGTAGCGCACCATCTGGTCGCGCTGGCGGTCGTCGAAGTCGATGTCGACGTCCGGGGGGTTGATGCGCTCGGGGTTCAGGAACCGCTCGAACAGCAGATCGTGTTCCAGCGGGTCCAGCTCGGTGATCCGGGTCAGGTACGAGACCATCGACCCGGCCGCAGACCCACGGCCGGGGCCGACCGGGATGCCGTTGTCGCGGGCGTACTGGCAGATGTCGGCGACCACGAGGAAGTACGCGTCGAAGCCCATCGGGGAGATGACGCCCATCTCCAGCTCGATCCGGTCCAGCACCTCCTGGCTCGGGTTGTCGCCGTAGCGGTGCTGGAGCCCGGCCTTGATCTTCTGGCGCAGGAACGAGGCCTGGGTCTCGCCCTCGGGCACGTCGAACTGCGGCATCCGGTCGACGTAGTTGAAGACCTCGTCGTACGGCTCGATCCGGTCGGCGATCTCCAGCGTGTTGCGGCACGCGTCCGGCAGGTCGGAGAAGAGCGCGCGCATCTCCTCCGGCGTCTTGATGTAGTAGCCGCTGCCGTTGAACTTGAAGCGGTTCGGGTCGTCCTTGTTCTTGCCGACACCGACGCAGAGCAGGCTGTCGTGGGCGTCGGCCTGGTCGGCCGTCACGTAGTGCGAGTCGTTGGTGGCCAGCAGCGGGATGTCCAGCTGCTTGGCGATCCGCAGCAGGCCGTCCCGGACGTCCCGCTCGATGGACAGGTCGTGGTCCATCAGCTCCAGGAAGTAGTTCTCCCGACCGAAGATCTGCTGGTAGGCGTCGGCGGCCTTGACCGCCTCCTCGTACTGGCCCAGCCGCAGCCGGGTCTGCACCTCGCCGGACGGGCAGCCGGTGGTGGCGATGATCCCGGTGGCGTTCGCGGCGATCAGCTCGCGGTCCATCCGGGGCTTCATGTAGTAGCCCTCCATCGACGCGAGCGAGGAGAGCCTGAAGAGGTTGCGCAGCCCGGTGGCGTTCTGCGCCCACATCGTCATGTGGGTGTACCGGCCGCCGCCGGAGACGTCCTTGCCGCCCTCGCCGTCCGCGCTCACCTGGCGCTGGCCGCCGGGCGCCCAGAACACCGGCTTCTTCTCGAAGCGCGAGCCCGGTGCGACGTACGCCTCGATGCCGATGATCGGTTTGACGCTGCCGATCTTCTTCGAGGTCTGGAAGAACTCGTACGCGCCGAACATGTTGCCGTGGTCGCTCATCGCGATCGCGGGCATGCCCTGCCGCTCGGCCTCCGCGAACAGCTTGCTGTTCTTCGCCGCTCCGTCCAGCATCGAGAACTCGGTGTGGACATGCAGGTGAACAAAGCTGTCGGCCACGGTGGGACGGCTCCTCAGGCTCGAAGGAAGGCTCCACCCTAGCCCCTGAACAGGGGTCCGTTCAGCACCTCAGGTCACTCGGGAGTGCTGTCCGCAGAGCCGTGGCGAAGGCCGCCAGGGCCGGGTGGCGGGCCGCTCCGGCGCGGTACGCGGTCCGGGTCCGGCGGGCCATCGGGAGCCGGGTCAGGGCCACGCCAGGGGGTGCCCCGGCCACTCCCAGCTGGGGGACCAGAGCCACTCCCTGACCCGCTCCGACCAAGGCGAGCACGGTGGCGAAATCGTCGATCTGGTGCCGGATCCGGGGTGTGAATCCGGCCGCCTGGCAGGCCCGGACGGCCATCGCGTGGCAGAGCGTGCCGTGCGGCGCGACGATCCACGGCGACTCCCGGTGGTCGGCGATCGCGCCGGGCGCGGGGGCGGCCAGGTACATCGCCTCGGTGAACAGCGACTCCGTGGCCAGGCCCGGCTGCGGGTCGGCCGGGACGAAGTCGTACTCGTGCAGCAGCGCCACGTCCAGCTCGCCGGAGCGGAGTAGCCCCGAGACCGCCGCCGGGTCGACCTCGGTGACCATCGGCTCCAGGCCCGGGTGCTGCCGGCCCAGGGCGGCGAGGGCGGCCGGGATGATCGCCCGGGCCGCCGAGGGGTAGGTGCCGATCCGCAGCGGACCGGCCAATCCGCTCCTGGCGTCGGCCAGTTCGGCCCCGGCCCGCTCCAGCCGCTCCAGCACCGCCTCGGCGTGCCCGACCAGACTCCGCCCGGCCGGGGTGAGCGCGACCCGGCGGCCGGTCCGCTCCAGCAGCGGGACCCCGGCCTCCCGCTCCAGCACCGAGAGCTGCTGCGAGACGGCGGACGGACTGAAGGCGAGCGACTCGGCGACGGCGGCGATGGTGCCGCGATGGGCGAGTTCGCGGAGCAGCCGGAGGCGGCGGACGTCGAGCATCAGCACAGCTTACGAGAACCGTCGGAGATGTGAACTGGACCTGAAGAGGGGCGGGCGGCAGGCTCGTCGGCATGGAACTGCACGGAATCCACGTACCACTGGTCACCCCCTTCGAGGCGGACGGCACGCTCGCCGTCGCCGCCCTGGCCGGGCTGGCCCGGGAGGTCCTGGCCGACGGCGCGGCCGGGCTGGTCGCACTGGGCACCACCGCCGAGGTGGCCACCCTGGACGAGGCCGAGCGGCACACCGTCGTCGAGGTGTGTGCCAGGGCCGCTGCCGAGTACGGCGCCACCCTCACTGTCGGCACCGGCGGCAACGACACCCGGCGCACCGCCGAGGCGCTGGCCGGGCTGGCCGGGGTCGCCGACGCCGCGCTGGTCACCGTGCCCGCCTTCACCCGGCCGGGCGAGGCCGGAGCACTGGCGCACTTCGAGGCGCTGACCGCCGCGAGCCCGGTGCCGCTGATCGTGTATCACATCCCGTACCGGACCGGTCAGGCGCTGGGCGCCGCCGCGCTGCGGCGGATCGGCGCCCTGCCGAAGGTGGCGGGGGTGAAGTACGCGGTCGGTGGGATCGACCAGGACACGGTGCAGCTGATGGCCGACCTGCCGGACGGGTTCGCGGTGCTGGCCGGGGACGACCCCTTCCTCGCGCCGCTGCTGGCACTCGGCGCGACCGGCGGCATGTTGGCCTCGGCGCACCTGGCCACCGGCCGGTTCGCCGAGTTCGCCGACGGCCGGGGGCCGCGCGAGCTGGGCCACCGGCTCGCCCGGCTCTCGATCGCGGCCTTCGCGGAGCCCAACCCCACCGTGATCAAGGGCGTCCTGCACGCCCAGGGCCGCATCCCCACCCCGGACGTCCGCCTCCCGCTGCTGCCCGCAGGACCGGAGTCGGTCGACGCCGCACTGGCCGCGCTGGCGGAGCTGACGGCCTGACAGGCGCAGCCGGTCGGATTCTTGTGCCGTGAGCGGCCCGGCACCGGCGAATCGGGGGCCGCGTGTGGCGCGGGCCGCCGGATTTCCGTCCCAGGCCGCCGACGGCCGGTCCACGACCCGTTCACCCACTGGAATGCCGTACCGCCCGTACCGCCCGACCAGGCATGATGGGCGGAGTGTGCGGTTCTGATCGAGCACAACACAGGAGGAGTAACCCGATGAAGATCGGCATCGTGGGCGCCACCGGCCAGGTCGGTGGAGTGGTGCGCAGCATTCTGGCGGAGCGCGAGTTCCCCGTGACGGAGCTGCGGCTGTTCGCCTCGGCGCGGTCGGCGGGAAAGACGCTGCCGTGGCAGGACGGCGAGGTCACCGTCGAGGACGCGGAGACCGCCGACTACTCCGGCCTGGACATCGTGATCTTCTCCGCCGGTGGCTCGACCTCCAGGGCGCTGGCCCCCAAGGTCGCCGCCGCCGGCGCGGTCGTGATCGACAACTCCTCGGCCTGGCGCCGTGACCCCGAGGTCCCGCTGGTGGTCTCCGAGGTCAACCCGGAGGCGACCGCGAACCGTCCCAAGGGCATCATCGCCAACCCGAACTGCACCACGATGGCCGCGATGCCGGTGCTGCGCCCGCTGCACGACGAGGCCGGTCTGACCGCCCTGGTCGCTACCACCTACCAGGCCGTCTCGGGCTCCGGCCTGGCCGGTGTCGCCGAGCTGCACCGGCAGGCGTGCGAGATCGCGGAGCGGGCCGACCAGCTGGCCTTCGACGGCGAGGCCGTCAAGGCCACCGACCCGGGCGTGTACCAGCGGCCGATCGCCTTCAACGTGGTGCCGCTCGCGGGCAACCTGGTGGACGACGGCTCGTTCGAGACCGACGAGGAGCAGAAGCTCCGCAACGAGTCCCGCAAGATCCTGGAGATCCCGGACCTCAAGGTCTCCGGCACCTGCGTGCGCGTCCCGGTCTTCTCCGGCCACTCGCTCCAGGTGAACGCCCGCTTCGCCAACCCGATCAGCGTCGAGCGCGCGTACGAGCTGCTCGCCAAGGCCCCGGGCGTCGAGCTGTCCGAGATCCCGACCCCGCTCCAGGCGGCCGGCAAGGACCCCTCGTACGTCGGCCGGATCCGGGTGGACGAGACGGTGGAGAACGGCCTCGCGCTCTTCCTCTCCAACGACAACCTGCGCAAGGGCGCCGCACTGAACGCGGTGCAGATCGCCGAGCTGGTCGCGGCCGAGCTGGCCGAGCTCAGGGGCTGACGCCCCGTCGCCTGCCGGTGGGCCGCGGTGCCCACCGGCAGGTGAGGGCCGCCGCACGGTTCACCGGCCGACCCGGGGGTAAAGAGTGCCCACCGGCGGTACTCGCCCTGACCGTCGGGACGTCGGCGGCCGTGCGGGCCCCCACATCCTTCCCCGCGCGGTGCGGCCCTCCGGAGGGAAGTGGTGTGGAGTGGACCGGTGCGTCGTCCTGGTGGACGCGGGGTACCTGCTGGGTGCGGCGGCCAACCTGCTCGCGGGGGATCCCGTCCGGGCCCGGCTGACGGTGGATCACGCCGCACTGGCCACCGCGCTGGCCGAACGGGCCGAGGCGGAGACCGGGCTGCCACTGCTGCGGATCTACTGGTTCGACGCCGCCCCCGACCGCCGCTCGCTGCCCGAACACCGCCGACTGCGCACGCTGCCCCGGGTCACCGTCCGGCTCGGCGCGCTCACCCGGGCCGAGGGCCGCTGGGTGCAGAAGGGCGTGGACGCCGCGATGCACGCCGAACTCACCGAGCTGGCCCACAACCGGGCCTGCGCCGACCTGGTGCTGCTCAGCGGCGACGGCGACCTGCTGCCCGGCATGGTCTGCGCCAAGGAGCACGGCGTGGTCGTGCACCTCTGGGCGGTCCAGCCGGTGGACGGTGACTTCAACCAGTCCGAGGACCTGGTCGCGGAGGCCGACGAACGGCGGGTGCTGGACCGCGCCTTCGTCGAGAGATGGGCCCAGCTCCGGGAGCCCGGACCGGCACCCGTACCGGCGGTGCACACCCCCGGGCTCCGGGTCGTCCCCACCCCCAGGGACCTGGCCACCCGCCCGGCCCCCACTGTCCCGCCCGCCCTGGTGCTGCGCTGGTCCTCCGCCAGGACCACCCCCGTGCCGCCCACCCTGGCCGAGGTCACCAGCCCCGAGCAGCGCTGGGCCGACCGCGAGGAGGACAGCGCCGCCGTCCCCGGCGACGCCCGGCAGATCGGTGCCGTGTTCGGCCGCCGCTGGCTGTCCCGGCTGCACCGGGACACCGAACTGCTCCCGCTCTGGGCCGACCACCCCCGCATTCCGCACCGGCTGGACGCCGAACTGCTGCGCTACGCCGCTCGGTTCGGCCTGCTGGCGGCCAAGGACGACCAGATCGACGAGCAGGACAGGTACGCCATCCGGGCGGGCTTCTGGGAGGCCTTCGCCGAGCGCGTCCCCCGCCCGGACCTGGCGGTCGCCCGGGAGTGACCCCGCCCGGCGGAGTCGAAACAACCCCCTTGTCCGGTTCCTCCGGGCCAGCGCGTAGAGTCTTCGACCGTGAGCGACACCGACCGGCGGGCAGCACGGCCCACGCCGCAGGGCGACCTCGGCGGACCCGGCCTCCACCCCTCCGGGCAGTGCTGCACCGTACGAGACCTCGCCAAGACGTACCGCAGCAAGGACGGCGAGATCCGGGCCAACGACGGCATCGCGCTGGACATCCGGCGCGGTGAGGTCTTCGGCCTGCTCGGGCCCAACGGCGCGGGCAAGTCCACCCTGGTCCGCCAGCTCACCGGGCTGCTCCGGCCGGACCGGGGCTCGATCGACATCCTCGGGCACGACATCGTCCGGCACCCGGAGCTGGCCGCCCGGCTGCTCGGCTACCTGGGCCAGGAGTCCACCGCGCTGGACGAGCTCACCGTCGCGATGGCGGCCGAGACCACCGGACGGCTGCGCGGCCTGACCCGGGCGCAGGCCCGGAGCGCGGGAGCCGACGTCCTCACCGAACTCGGCCTGACCGCGATCGCCGGCCGCCCGCTCGCCAAGCTCTCCGGCGGCCAGCGCCGACTGGCCTGCTTCGCCGCCGTGCTGGTGGGGGAGCGGCCGCTGCTGGTGCTGGACGAACCCACCACGGGGATGGACCCGGTGGCCCGCCGGGCGGTCTGGTCCGCACTCGACCGGCGCCGGGCCGAGCACGGCACCACCGTGCTGCTGGTCACCCACAACGTGATCGAGGCGGAGACCGTGCTCGACCGGGTCGCGGTGGTGGACGAGGGCCGGATCATCGCCTGCGACACCCCCGGCGGCCTCAAGGCCCTGGTGGACGGCGACGTCCGGCTCGACCTGGTCTGGCGCACCGAGGCTCCGCTCGACGTCCCGGCCGTCGCCCGGCTGGCCGAACGGGCGGTCCGTTCCGGCCGCCGCTGGACCGTCAGGACCAGCCCCGAACACGCCCGCGAACTGGTCGCGGCCGTCACCACGGGCCCCGCCTTCGCGGCCCTGGACGACTTCACCCTGGCCACCCCGAGCCTGGAGGACGCGTACCTCAAGCTCGGCGGCCGGCACGAGGGGCTGGCGAAGTGAGCCCCACCGAGACCCGGAAGGCCGACGCGGTGGCCCTGCTCGACCCGCCCCTGGCCCCCGCCCGGACGACGGCCCCCGTGCCGCTCGCCCCGGCGGCCCGGCTGCTGCCCTCGCTGGCCGCCGTCTACCGGGCCCAGCTGACGCGGGCCAAGGTGGCCCGGATCCCGCTGCTGTTCGTGGCCACCTTCCAGTCGCTCGGCATCCTGCTGATGATGCGCGGCGTGGTCGACCCCGGGGACCTGCCCGCCGCCCGCTCGGTGGTGGCCGGCTCCAGCGTGCTGGTGGTCGCCTTCGTGGCGCTCAACCTGCTGGCCCAGTACTTCGGCCGACTGCGGGCCACCGGCGGCCTGGACCACTACGCGACCCTGCCGGTCCGCCCGGCCGCCGTGGTGCTCGGCGCCGCCGCCGCGTACGCCTCCTTCACCGTGCCCGGTGCGCTGGTCACCGCCGGGGTCGGGGCCTGGATGTTCTCGCTGCCCTTCGGCCACCTCTGGGTGCTGCTCGCGGTCGTCCCGCTCGCGGGCGCGGCGCTCGCCGGGATCGGTGCGGCCTGCGGGCTGCTGGCGCCGCGGCAGGAGATCGCCACCCTGCTCGGCCAGCTCGGCATGTCCGCGGCGCTGCTGCTCGGCGTGCTGCCGGTCGGCCAGCTGCCCGGCTTCGTCCGGCTGCTGCGCGACCTGCTGCCCTCCACCTACGGGGTGGAGGCCTTCGCGGAGAGCTTCGCCGGTGCACCCGACTGGGCGGCCGTCCTCGGTGACCTGACGGTCTGCGGCGCGGTCGGCCTGGTCTCGCTGGCGATCGCCACCTGGGCCTACCGCCGGGCCGCCACCCGCTGAGACCGCCGGGTGTTCGACCCCGGAGCCGCCGGTCGTGAAACGATGGCCCGGTGACCGTACCGAACACTCCTGCGGATTCCGTCCCCGAGCCGCCCCGGGACGGCGTCCCGGCGTACCCCGCTCAGCCGGACCCGTACCTGCCGCCGCCGGTGCCCGCCCGCGAGCGGCCTCCGCTCGGGCCCGAGCTCCGGATCGGCGCGCTGACCACCCTCGCCGGGGTGGCGTCCGGGGCACTGGTCGGCCTGCTCTGGCTGTGGCTGGCACCCCGGGTGATGCTGGTGGCCGGCAGCGACGCCATCCGGTACGTCGACCCCGAGGGCGAGCAGCGGGCCGGTGCCGACGGCACCTTCGCCCTGCTGGCGCTCGGCGCCGGTGCGCTCTCCGCCCTGGCGGCCTTCCTGCTGACCCGCCGTCGCGGCGGCGGCATCGCCGTCGCGGGTGGCCTGGCGCTGGGCGGCCTGACCGGTTCGGTCCTGGCCTGGCAACTCGGCATCCGCCTCGGTCCAGGCACCGACGTGATCGCCAACGCCAAGCACGCCGGCCAGGGCGTCAAGTTCAGCGCCGCCCTCGAACTGGGTGCCCACGGTGCCCTGCTGGTCTGGCCGATGACCGCGATGGTCGTCCTGCTCGCCCTCTCGGCCGCCTTCGGCAAGCGCGAACAGGACCCCCCGCCGTACTGGGCCGGGCCCCAGTGGCAGCAGCCCCAGGGCTAGGGCCTGTCCGGCGGATCTTGCCGGCGCCCGACGCCGGATCATCCCGTCGGGACGCACGCCCGAATCGCCCAAGTACGTCCAGTACGAGGCCGACTCGGGCGCACGCCCAGCCGGGCGCCCGACGCCGCGCGCTGATCCGACAAGATCCCCCGTACAGGCCCTAGGTGTACTCGGCCGACACGTTGATGACAGGTGGCGTCGGTACTTGATCATGGAGGGACCTCCGGGCGTAGTGGAGTTTGCCGTCTTCACTCACCTCGGAGGTCCTGGTGGCCCACGCTAATGCCCGGCTGACCTTTCACGGCAGATGCCTGCTGGTCCGCCGTGTCGTACTCGACGAACGTCCGGTCGCGCACGTCGCGAAGGAGCTCGGTGTCTCACGCCAGTGCGCCCACCGTTGGGTCAACCGGTACCGGGCGGAGGGCTGGAACGGTCTGCACGACCGGACCAGCCGCCCGCACCACTGTCCCGCACGCACCTCGCCCGCGGTCGAAAGACGCGTACTGAAGGCCCGCCACCAGTTGCGGGTGGGCCCGGGCTTCCTGGCCGAGCAGACCGGTGTCCCGGCCCGGACGGTCAGCAGGATCCTGCGCCGCCACAACGTGCCGCCACTGTCCGCCTGCGACCCGCTGACCGGTGAAGTCATCCGTGCCACCCGGGCAGGCGGGCGGCGTTACGAGCACGCCGGCCCCGGCGACATGATCCACATCGACGTCAAGAAGCTCGGGAAGATCCCGGACGGCGGCGGCCACCGCGCCCACGGCCGCGGCGAACGCCCCCGCGCCCTGCGCGGCCTGGGCTACGACTACGTCCACGCCGCCGTCGACGACCACTCCCGCCTCGCCTACGCCGAGGTCCTGCCCGACGAGAAGGGCGCCACCTGCGCCGGCTTCCTCACCCGCGCCGCCACGTTCTTCCAGGCACACGGCATCACCCGGATCGAACGCGTGATGACCGACAACGCCAAGAACTACCGGATCTCGCACGACTTCCAAGCCGCGTGCCGGGAACTCGGCGCACGCCAGAAGTTCACCCGCCCGCACTGCCCATGGACCAACGGCAAGGTCGAGCGCTTCAACCGCACCCTGCAGACCGAATGGGCCTACCGGCAGGTCTTCACCAGCAACACCCAACGCACCCGCGCACTCGCACCCTGGCTCGACTTCTACAACACTCGACGTCGACACACCGCGCTCGGCGGCCAGCCACCGATCAGCCGACTGTCACCAACCTCATGACCGAGTACACCTAGGCCCTGTACGGGCGGCTGCGGTCCGCACGGGTGAACCCCGCGGCGTGCCGGTCGACCCGGGTGGCCGCTCCCGGGCCGGGTCGGCAGGGTGGGCCTCGGCCCTGTCGCCCGTCTCCCCTGGAGGACCGCATGCTCGGCACCGACTTCCGTACCGGGTCGCCCAACTGGCTCGACCTCGGCAGCCCCGACCTCGACGCCGCTACCGCGTTCTACGGTGCGGTCTTCGGCTGGAACTTCGTCTCCGCCGGACCGGACACCGGTGGCTACGGGTTCTTCCAGATCGACGGGAAGACCGTCGCCGCGCTCGGCCCGCTCACCGAGGAGGGGGCGGCTTCCGCCTGGATGGTGCACTTCTGCACCGACGACGTCCGGTCCACCGTCGAGGCCGTCATGGCGGGCGGGGGACAGGTCCGGATGGAGCCCATGGACGTGATGGGCGAGGGCCGGCTGGCGCAGGTGACCGACCCGCAGGGCGCCCAGTTCGCCCTCTGGCAGCCCGGCAGGACCGCCGGTCTCGGGCTCACCTCCGCCCCGAACGCGCTGCTCTGGGTCGAGCTGCACGTACCGGACCCGGTCGGCGGCATCGCCTTCTACGAGGGCGTGTTCGGCTGGCGCAGCCGGGAGATGCAGGCGCCCGGGATGACGTACCGGGTGCTGAGCGTCCGGGACGGTGACCAGGAGGACGCCTCCTTCGGCGGCGTGGCCCCGCTCGGCGACGGCGCGGGCAGCGGGAGCGAGCGGTCCCGCTGGGTGCCGTACTTCTACGCGGAGGACGTCGACGGCGCCGTAGCGGTGGCCACGGCGAACGGCGGCTCGGTCCTGATGCCGGCGGCGGACGTCCCCGAGGTGGGCCGGATCTCCTGGCTCGCCGACCCCGCCGGGGCGCCCTTCGCGCTGCTGAAGCCCGACCCGCGGATGTGACGCTCGGCCGCCGGAGCCGTCCTCGGCTGCACCGTCCGGCGGCCCGACCGGATCTCCCGGCCGGGCCGCCCCTGGGTGCCGGGTGTTCCCGACGCGGGGTCAGACCAGCTGCGGGCCGAAGCCGTAGCACCAGGGCTGGAAGCCGGCGGGGCCGTCACCCAGCGCGTTGAGCGTCAGCTCCATGGTGGGCTCGTCGTCGAACAGGCCGACGTGGCCGACCCGGTCGAACCAGCACTTGTCCTGGAGCACGGTGTTGGTGACGTTGCTCCCGCTCAGCACCTGTGAGCTGTAGGGCGTGACCACCTCGTCGTACCGGGTGGCGATCACGGTGTACTTCGGGCCGGCCGGGACGGTGTTGCCGTCCGACCACAGCTGCTTCGTGTAGTCGCTGTACACCTGCTGGTCCAGGACGCCCGGGAACTGGGCCACCTGCGACACACCGGTGGCGAAGCCGAGCAGGTTCAGCTGGTCGGCGAGCTCGACGATGCCGTTCAGGGTGGTGCCGTGCGAGCTGGGTGCCAGGCCGACGTAGTGCGCGACCTTCGGTGCGCCGCCCATCTTCTTGATCCACCAGATCGGGACGCTGCCGCCCTGCGAGTGGCCGACGACGTCGACCTTCGCCGCGCCGGTGGCGGTCCTGACCCGGTTGACGAAGCCGTCCAGTTCGACGGCCGAGGCGGTGATCGATCCTAGGCCGCCGACCCGGTCCAGCGAGAGGGCGGTGAAGCCGTAGTTCAGCGCGAAGACGCAGTAGCCGTTGTTCTTCAGCCGCGGCGAGAGCCTGACGAAGTTCGCGCCGATGTTGGCGAAGGTGCCCGGCAGCAGGATCACCGGGTTGGGGTGCTGGGCGGTGGGCTTGCAGGACCAGTCGTTGGCACCGGCGACCGCGCCCGGGCTGGCGACGTAGTTGACCACCGCCTGGGCGAGTCCGCCCTCGGGCAGCTGGGACGCCTGGGCGGTGCCGGAACCGCCCATGACCAGGGCGGCGGACAGACCGAACGCGGTGAGGGCGAGTCCGGTGCGGGAGAGTCTTGCGCGTACCGAGGTGCGGGGAGTGCGCAGGGGGATGCGCATGGGGGCCTCCACGAGGATCGGATGATGAACTGCGTTTCTTCACACCATCGTTACTTGCCGGTAACGTGGGCTCGGTCCATGATGTCGGCGAGGCCGTCCGGAAAAATACTGGTAGGCCACCAGACTTTCGTGCCCGCCGACTGTGACCGGTCACAACGACGGCCCCGGCGAGAGAGGTGGCCCGCCGTGCCCCGACCGGACCCGCGCCCCGTGCGCACCGCCGACGGTGAACCCCTGCACGCGCTGGTCACCCGCCGCGCACCCGAGCTGGCCCGCCGTGCCACCGCGGTCCTGGTGGAGACCGTCCCGTTCTACCGGCTGCTCCCGCGCGAGGCGGTGGAGGGCGAGATCACCGCGATCGTCGAGACCAACACGCGGATGATGGCCGAGGCCCTGCGCACCGGCGCCCCGGTCCCCGCCGAACGCCTGGAGGCCATCGGCCGCTCGGCGGCCAGACGCGCCGAGGAGGGCGTGCCGCTGGAGGAGGTCCTGCGTGCCTACCACGTCGGGATGCGGTTCATCTGGGAGGAGGTCCGGGGCGACCTCGCCGACCTGGAGGACGTGCGTACCGTCGTCGGGGTCCTGCTGGAGTTCCTGTCCACGCTGTCGGCGGTCATCGTGGCGGACTACGTGCGCGAACGCGAGGCCATGGCGGCCTCCCGGCAGGGGGCCCAGCACCGCCTGGTGACCGCCCTGCTGTCCGGGGAGTCGGCCGAGCAGACCGCGATCAGCACCGGTCTGCCGCTGGCCGCCGGCTACGAGGTGCTGGCCCTGGGCTTCCACCCGGACCCCGAGGACGCCGCCGGAAACGCCACCCTGGGCCATGGACAGCGGGCCCCCGGCGGTCAGGGCGTGGCCGACGCCGACGTCCGCACCGCGATCGTCAGCCGCCGCAGGATCCGGGCCCTCACCTCGGCTCTCGATCGGCACACGGCCGGGACGAAGCTCCACCTGCTCGACGGATTCGGCGGCCTGGTGCTGATCCCCGGTGCCCAGAACACGGCCACCCTGGAACGGCTGCACCGGGATCTGACGGTCGCGGCCGGCCTCGGCCTGACCGTCGCGGCCACCGTCGCCGCCACCGCCGAGGTGCCCTCGGCGACCCGGCTGGCCCGCGAGGTGCTGCGCATCGTCCGACTGACCGGACGTCCCCCCGGCGTCTACCGGCTGGAGGACGTCGTGCTCGAGTACCAGCTCGCCCAGCCGACCGAGGCGAACCACCGGCTCGCGGCGCTGCTGGACCCGATCGCCGCGCACGGCGAACTCCTGCTCACCCTGCGCCTGCACCTGGCCAACGAGCTCAACCGCAGGCACACCGCCGCCGACCTGCACGTCCACCCCAACACGGTGGACTACCGGCTGCGCCGCATCGCCCGCTTGACCGGGCTCGACCCGGCCGTGCCGTCCGCCCAGCGGCAGTTGGACGCGGCCCTCACCGCCCGCCTGCTGAGCACCCCGCCGGTGGTGGTCAACGGCCGACCGGTGCCACCGATGCCCCGGTGAGCGCGACCAGGTCGGCCGGGGCCAGCTCGACCTCCAGGCCGCGGCGGCCCGCCGATACGTACACGGTCGGGTGGTCGAGGGCGGTGACGTCCACGACGGTCGGCAGCGGACGGCGCTGGCCGAGCGGCGAGATGCCGCCGAGCACGTAGCCGCTGCTGCGCTCGGCCGCCGCCGGGTCGGCCATCGCGGCCCGCTTGCCGCCGACCGCCTGGGCCAGCGCCTTGAGGTCGAGCTGCCCGGAGACCGGCACCACGCCGACCGTCAGCCTGCCGTCCACCTCGGCGACCAGGGTCTTGAACACCCGCTCGGCCTGGATGCCGAGCAGCTCGGCCGCCTCCCCGCCGTACGAGGCGGCGGCCGGGTCGTGCTGGTACGCGTGCACGGTGAACGCCACCCCGGCCGCCTCCAGGGTCACCGTCGCGGGCGTACCGCCGCCGCGCTGCTGCTTCTTCGCCATCGTGCTGAGCCTCCGTCAGTTCGGGCTGAACGACTGCCGGGTCAGGTCCACCCCGGGCAGCGAGGGCAGCCAGGCCAGCACCGCGCTCTCCCGGCGCAGCAGCTCCAGCTCGCTGGTGAGGCGCTGCGCGGTGTCGGGGCAGGCCAGCAGTGCCTGCTTCACCGGCGTGGGCAGCACCGCGGCGGCCGCCACCAGGTAGGACAGCACCTGGGGATCGTCCGGCAGTTCGTGCTGCCCGGTCAGACTCACCTCGCGGGCCCCGGCCAGTCGCTTCTGGTACGCCCGGAAGGCCCGTTCCACCCCCGCGGCCAGCGCGCCCGCGCCCTCGCCGGTCCGCTCCTCGATCGGCTCGGTCTCGCCGACCAGGTACGGCCCGGTCACGTCGACCGAACGGAGCCAGAACCGGGTGGTCCCGGTCACCAGCAGCTCGTACTGGCCGTCCGGCTGCTCCTGCACCGAGGCCACGTCCGCCACGCACCCGATGTGGTGCAGCGCCTCCAGCGGATCCCCGGTCACCGTCCCGAGCCCGTCCAGCGGCCCGGCGGGACCGTCGTTCTCCCGGACCGGCGCGACCTCCCGCCCGTCCTTGATCGCCAGCACCCCGAACCGCCGGGGCCGGTCCTCCGGCTGGGCCACCAGGTCGCCCACCAGCCGCCGGTACCTCTCCTCGAAGACGTGCATGGGCAGCACCAGGCCCGGATACAGGACCGTGTTGAGGGGGAAGATCGGCAGCCGTTCAGTCACGGCGCACAGCGTAGTTCAGGACCGGCCGCCGCTGTCCCGATTACCCGTCAGGTGCGGACCCGCTCAACCGCGCTGGAGCATCCGGGTCGCACCCGCCACCACGGTGGTGGCGAGCACCCAGCCGGAGAGGACCAGGGCTGCCACCACGAACTGGCCGGTGCGGTCGGGGTTCCAGCCGTCCGTGCCGAGGTTGACCACCGGGAGGACCTTGCTGAGGGCGTAGAGGGGCGCGTTCCAGGTGGGTCGCTCGTCGGCCTTCAGCGGGGCCGGCTCGTGGGCGGAGAAGTACAGGGCACCGACCGCCCAGGCCAGCACCAGCCAGAGCGCGGCGCGCCCAGGGCGGTAGCCGTAGCCGACGGCGGCGTCCTGGAGCAGGCCCCAGAGGCGGCCGGGCAGCGGCAGGGTGGAGCGTCGGCGCCGGTGCTTGGCGTACAGCACCTCGCGGGCGTCCTCGTCCCGGCCGTCCCGGCGCAGGGCGGTGGCCAGCTGCTCGTACGGCTCCGGCTGGTACTCGCCGAGGGAGTTCTCCAGCCAGTCGATCCGCTGCCGGACGCTGAACGGCCGGTCGGGGCGGAGCGACTCGTAGGTGAAGCCGGTCAGCCGGACGTGGCCGCCCTTGGGCCAGCTGTCGGGGTTGTCGACCAGGTTGCCGACCCGGGCCCGGGAGAGGGCGACCCGGCCGGTGGGCGGGGTGTGGCAGGTGAAGCGGAACTCCGGGGTCTGGACGCGGCGCAGCGCGAGCTCCTGGGTGCCGGACAGGTGGAACTCGGCGTGGGTGATGAGCAGCGCGTTGTCGAAGCGCCCGTCCACCAGACGCACTCCGCCGTACGCGCGCAGCGGCGTGCTGGGGGAGTCGACCGGGACCGGGGCGCCGTAGCCCTCGCCGTAGATGGTCTGGGAGCCCGCCCAGCCGCCGTCCAGCGAGCCGCCCAGGTACATCGTGTTGCCGACCGAGATATGGGCCAGGTTCAGGCAGTACCGGTCGGGACCGGCCGCCCGGAGCTGGGCACCGCGGAGCGAGAAGCGGCCGCCGATCCGGCCCGTGCGCAGGCTCAGCTCGCCGTGCACGTCGATCCGTTCGGCCTCGAAGTCCTGTTGCACCGTCAGGCCGTCGGCGGCGAAGGCCCGGCCGTAGCGGTCGCTGCCGACGGTGGCCTGGTTGAGCAGCAGATCGGTGCCGATCTTGGCGTCGGTGAGCCGCATGCCGAACGGGACCACGCAGCGCGCCAGGTGCAGGTCACCCTCGGTGGCCAGCCGGGACGCCTCGATCCGGGGTATCCAGCAGCGGATCATCCGGACGGTGCCCGCCTGCGCCTCGGACATCAGGATCTTCTTCTCGAAGCGGCAGTCGTGCAGCTCGATGTAGTGCGAGATCCGGCCCCCGGCCAGCAGCAGCGCGCCGGTGACATAGGCGCCGCTGAGCTTGAGCGCGGCGACCCGTCCGGGTGCCGGGTCGGGCCCGTGCAGCAGCAGGGTGGCCAGTACCTCCGCGCGGACGGAGCGCTCGGCCGGCCAGTCGACCGGGCCGCTCACCGCGTCCACCGCGTCGTCGAAGCTGCGCAGGTCGTAGACCTCGCCCTGCCGGAACGCCTCCCAGAGCCCCTGCTCGACCGGCGTCCAGTCCTCCGGCGGCTGCTGCACCGCTGCCTCCCCCAAGATCTTAGGACCGACCGGCACATGGTGGCCGGGTGAAGGAGCGGCGTTGGGGCCCCTTCACCCGGCCACCATGTGCCGGTCGGTCCTGAACTGTCTCGCCTTTCGTATCACGGACTGAAATGCGGGACCTCGGGTTCCGGCCACTCCCTACACTGGGCGATGTGATCTCTCGAATCGACCTGCGCGGCTCCTCCTCGGACCTGCGCGACGTGCTGCCCCGTGCCGAGTTCGACGTGGAAGCCGCCCTGGAGAAGGTGCGGCCGATCTGCGAGGACGTACGCCATCGCGGGGTCGCGGCGCTGATCGAGATCACCGAGCGGTTCGACGGTGTGCGGCTGGAGTCCACCCGGGTCCCCGAGCAGGCGATCACCGCCGCGCTGGAGACCCTCGACCCGAAGGTGCGCGCCGCGCTGGAGGAGTCCATCCGCCGCGCCCGGCTGGTCCACCGCGAGCAGCGTCGTACCGACCACACCACCCAGGTGGTGCCGGGCGGCACGGTCGCCGAGCGCTGGGTGCCGGTCGACCGGGTCGGCCTGTACGTGCCGGGCGGCCTCGCGGTCTACCCGTCGTCCGTGGTGATGAACGTGGTGCCCGCGCAGGAGGCCGGTGTCCCCGGCATCGCGGTCACCTCGCCGCCGCAGAAGGAGTTCGGCGGCAGTGTGCACCCGACCATCCTGGCGGCCTGCGCCCTGCTCGGCGTCACCGAGGTGTACGCGGTGGGCGGCGCCCAGGCGGTCGCGATGTTCGCGTACGGCACCGAGGAGTGCGCCCCGGTCAACCTGGTGACCGGCCCCGGCAACATCTACGTGGCCGCCGCCAAGCGGCTGCTCAAGGGCCGGATCGGCATCGACGCCGAGGCCGGCCCGACCGAGATCGCGGTGCTTGCGGACGACACCGCCTCGCCGCGCGAGGTGGCCGCCGACCTGATCAGCCAGGCCGAGCACGACCCGATGGCCGCCTCCGTGCTGGTCACCGACTCGGTGGCGCTGGCCGAGGCGGTCGAGGCCGAGCTGGTCGAGCAGGTCGCCGGGACCAAGCACCGCGAGCGGGTCACCGAGGCGCTGACCGGCAAGCAGTCCGGCATCGTGCTGGTGGACGACGTCGAGCAGGGCCTCGCCGTGGTCAACGCCTACGCCGCCGAGCACCTGGAGATCCAGACCAGGGACGCCCGCGCGGTCGCCGCCCGGGTCCGCAACGCGGGCGCGATCTTCATCGGCGCGTACGCCCCGGTCTCGCTCGGCGACTACGCGGCCGGTTCCAACCACGTGCTGCCGACCGGGGGTTGTGCCTGTCACTCGTCCGGTCTCTCGGTGCAGTCCTTCCTGCGCGGCATCCACGTGGTGGAGTACACCCGCGAGGCGCTGGCCGAGGTCGCCGCGCACGTGGTCAACCTGGCGAACGCCGAGGACCTGCCCGGTCACGGCGACGCGGTCAAGGCTCGGTTCGATTGGACGGTCCCCGGCTCGTGACGAACATCGACGACCTGCCGATCCGGGACGAGCTGCGCGGCCAGTCCCCCTACGGCGCACCGCAGTTGGACGTGCCCGTCCAGCTGAACACGAACGAGAACCCATACCCGCTGCCCGAGCCGCTGGTGGCCCGGATCGCCGAGCGGGTGGCCGAGGCGGCCCGCAACCTCAATCGCTACCCCGACCGGGACGCGGTGGAGCTGCGCACCGGTCTGGCGGCGTACCTGACCAGGACCACCGGGTACGCGGTGACGAAGGACCAGGTCTGGGCCGCCAACGGCTCGAACGAGGTCCTCCAGCAGCTGCTGCAGACCTTCGGCGGCCCGGGCCGCAGCGCGCTCGGCTTCGAGCCCTCGTACTCGATGCACGCGCTGATCTCCCGGGGCACCGGCACGGCCTGGATCTCCGGCCCGCGCAACGAGGACTTCACCGTCGACCTCGAGGCGGCCAGGGCGGCGATCGCCGAGCAGCGGCCGAACGTGGTCTTCATCTGCTCGCCGAACAACCCGACCGGCACCGCCGTCGAGGCTGACGTGGTGCTCGCGCTGTACGAGGCCGCGCAGGCCGCCGGGCCGAGCCTGGTGATCGTGGACGAGGCGTACGTCGAGTTCTCGCACCGCGCCTCGCTGCTGTCGATGATCGAGGGCCGCCCCAACCTGGTGGTCAGCCGCACCATGTCGAAGGCGTTCGGCGCCGCCGGGCTGCGGCTCGGCTACCTGGCCGCCGACCCGGCGGTGGTGGACGCGGTGCAGCTGGTCCGCCTGCCGTACCACTTGAGCGCCGTCACCCAGGCGACCGCGCTGGCCTGCCTGGAGCACACCGACACGCTGCTCGGTTACGTCGAGCGGCTGAAGTCCGAGCGGGACCGGCTGGTCGGGGCGCTGCGCGGGCTCGGGCTCGAAGTCACCGACTCGGACGCGAACTTCATCCAGTTCGGCCGCTTCGCCGACACCCACGCGGTGTGGCGGGCGATCCTCGATCAGGGCGTCCTGGTCCGCGACAACGGCGTTCCCGGTTGGCTGCGCGTCACCGCCGGGACCTCGGAAGAGAACGACGCCTTCCTCGACGCCGTCCGTCTTGTCACCAAGGAGCTTTGAACCTCATGTCCCGCATCGGCCGCGTTGAGCGCACCACCAAGGAGACCTCGGTCCTGGTCGAGATCGACCTCGACGGCACCGGGAAGACCGACATCTCCACGGGCGTCGGGTTCTACGACCACATGCTCGACCAGCTGGGCCGCCACGGTCTCTTCGACCTCACCGTCAAGACCGAGGGTGACCTGCACATCGACACCCACCACACCATCGAGGACACCGCCCTCGCGCTCGGCGCCGCCTTCCGGCAGGCGCTCGGCGACAAGGTCGGCATCTACCGCTTCGGCAACTGCACGGTGCCGCTGGACGAGTCGCTCGCCCAGGTGACCGTCGACCTCTCCGGCCGCCCGTACCTGGTGCACACCGAGCCGGAGAACATGGCGCCGATGATCGGCAGCTACGACACCACGATGACCCGGCACATCCTGGAGTCCTTCGTGGCGCAGGCCGCCGTCGCCCTGCACGTGCACGTACCGTACGGTCGGAACGCCCACCACATCGTGGAGTGCCAGTTCAAGGCGCTGGCCCGGGCACTCCGTTATGCCGCCGAGCGCGACCCGCGCGCGGCCGGCATCCTCCCCTCGACCAAGGGTGCACTGTGAGCAAGTCCGCCACGCTGTTGATCATCGCCGGGCTGTTCCTGTCCGGCGGCGTGTTCTCGTTCTGGAAGCAGAAGCAGTCCAAGGGCGTGATCGCGGTGCTCGCGATCGGCGCCGTGCTGTGCCTGTCCGCCGGCCTGATGCGACTCTGAAGGAACTCCCCTGATGGGCAAGAACGTTGTGGTCCTCGACTACGGCTCGGGCAACCTCCGCTCGGCCCAGCGCGCGGTCGAGCGCACCGGTGCGACCGTCACCGTGACCTCCGACTTCCAGACCGCGATGGAGGCCGACGGCCTGCTGGTCCCCGGCGTCGGCGCCTTCGAGGCCTGCATGCGCGGGCTGAAGGCGGTGCGCGGCGAGATGATCATCGGCCGCCGGCTGGCCGGCGGCCGCCCGGTGCTGGGCATCTGCGTCGGCATGCAGATCCTGTTCGAGAAGGGCGTCGAGCACGGCGTCGAGACGGCCGGCTGCGACGAGTGGCCCGGTACGGTCGAGCCGCTGGACGCCCCGATCGTCCCGCACATGGGCTGGAACACCGTGGACGCGCCCGAGGGCAGCCGGCTGTTCGCAGGTCTTGACCCGGAGACCCGCTTCTACTTCGTGCACTCCTACGGCGTACGGCGCTGGGAGCTCGAGGTCACCAACCAGAACATCCGGGCGCCCCTGGTCACCTGGGCCACCCACGGTCAGCCGTTCGTCGCCGCGGTGGAGAACGGCCCGCTCTGGGCCACCCAGTTCCACCCCGAGAAGTCCGGCGACGCGGGTGCCGCGCTGCTGACCAACTGGGTCGACACCCTCTGACAACTCCCCTCCGCACCAGGCCCCTTCCCATTCAGGAAAGTTGCACGATGAGCCGCCTCGAACTCCTGCCTGCCGTCGACATCCGCAACGGCCAGGCCGTCCGCCTGGTCAAGGGCGCCTCCGGCACCGAGACCTCCTTCGGTACGCCGCTGGCCGCCGCGCTGGCCTGGCAGAACGCGGGCGCCGAGTGGCTGCATCTGGTGGACCTGGACGCCGCGTTCGGCACCGGCGACAACCGCGAGATCATCCGCGAGCTGAGCGAGCAGATGAACATCAAGGTCGAGCTCTCCGGGGGCATCAGGGACGACGCCTCGCTGGCCGCCGCCCTGGCCACCGGCTGCCGCCGGGTCAACCTGGGCACCGCCGCGCTGGAGCAGCCGGAGTGGGTGGCCAAGGTGATCGCCGAGCACGGTGACAAGATCGCGGTCGGCCTGGACGTGGTCGGCACCACCCTGCGTGGCCGTGGCTGGACCAGTGAGGGCGGCGACCTCTACGAGGTGCTGGCCCGCCTCGACTCCGAGGGCTGCGCCCGGTACGTGGTCACCGACGTCAACCGGGACGGCACCCTGACCGGTCCCAACCTGGAGCTGCTGCGCAACGTCTGCGCCGCCACCGACCGGCCGGTGGTCGCCTCGGGCGGCGTCTCCTCGCTGGACGACCTGCGCGCGATCGCCTCCCTGACCGGTGAGGGTGTCGAGGGGGCGATCGTGGGCAAGGCACTCTACGAGAGCAAGTTCACCCTCGAAGAGGCCCTGGAGGCCGTGTCATGACGGAGCGTCAGATCGTACGCGGCAGGATCGCCGGATTCTCCCCCTGGGAGGACGACTTCGGTTACTCCCGCGCCGTGGCGGCCGGAGACCACGTCCACGTGTCCGGCACCACCGCGTGGGTGGACGGGAAGATCGAGCACGAGGGCGACCCGTACCAGCAGACCCTCGCCGCCTTCGGCGTCGGCCTCCAGGCCCTCGCCGCGTACGGTCTGACGGCGGACGACGTGTTCCGCACCCGGATGTACATCACCCACGTCCGGGACGCCGACGAGGTCGGCCGGGCCCACCGGACCCTGTTCGCCGCCACCCGGCCCGCCGCCACCATGGTCGTGGTGGAGGGCCTGATCGACTCCCGGATGATGGTCGAGATCGAGCTCGACGCCTACCGCGCCGGGCTCGCCAGCACCCTGGAAGGTTTGCCGCAATGACCCTCGCCGTACGAGTCATCCCCTGCCTGGACGTGGACAACGGCCGGGTGGTCAAGGGCGTCAACTTCCAGAACCTGCGGGACGCCGGCGACCCGGTCGAGATGGCCAAGCTCTACGACGCCGAGGGCGCCGACGAGTTGACCTTCCTCGACATCACCGCCTCCTCCGGCGACCGGGAGACCACCTACGACGTGGTCCGGCGCACCGCCGAGCAGGTCTTCATCCCGCTCACCGTCGGTGGCGGCATCCGGGCCGTCGAGGACGTCGACAAACTGCTCCGGGCCGGGGCCGACAAGGTCGGCGTCAACACCGCCGCGATCGCCCGTCCCGAGCTGATCCGGGAGATCGCCCAGCGTTTCGGACGTCAGGTGCTGGTGCTCTCGGTCGACGCCCGCCGCTGCCCGCCCGGCACCGAAACGCCCTCCGGCTTCGAGGTCACCACCCACGGCGGCCGCCGCGGCACCGGTCTGGACGCGGTCGAATGGGCGGGCCGGGCCGCCGAGTTGGGCGCGGGGGAGATCCTGCTCAACTCGATGGACGCGGACGGCACCAAGGACGGCTACGACCTCGACATGATCCGCGCGGTCCGCAAGGCGGTCGCCGTTCCGGTCATCGCCTCCGGCGGCGCAGGACGTCTCGACGACTTCGCCCCCGCCGTCGACGCCGGCGCCGACGCCGTGCTGGCGGCCAGCGTCTTCCACTTCGGCGACCTCCGCATCGGCCAGGTCAAGGAGGCCCTCCGCAGCACCGGCCACCCGGTCCGCTGACCACGGGCCGGCGGGTGGTCGACGGCCGGACGCCCGACGGAAGTTGAGTGCCCGTCACTCGAACGGCAGGACCACCCGCAGCGCCTCGACCGCGTCCTCAGGACCGCTCACCGCGAGCTGCGCCCTGGCGCCCCGGCCGAAGGCGAACAGCACCAGTTCGCCGGGCTCGCCGGTGATCTCGACAGTGGGCCCGGTACGCCGGTTGACGGTCACCGACCGGCCGTCCGGCCGCCGGAGGACCAGCCGTACCGGACTCTTCCGGCCGGCCTCCAGCCGGGCCAGCATCGGCAGCCGCCGCCAGAGCCCCTCGGCCAGGCCGGGGTCGAGCGGCTCCGGCTGCCAGGCGTCCCCGCCCCGCCGGACGTCCTCCGCGTGCACGAAGTACTCGACGGTGTTGGCCGCCTCGTCCGCGCCGGGCAGCGCGAAGGGCGAGAGGACCGGCGGCCCGGTCCGGAACAGCCGCAGCAACTCCTCGTACGGGCGCGCCCGGTAGCCCTCCTGGACCCGGGCGGTCCACCTGGTCAGCAGGGGCAGCCTGATCCCGGCCGCAGCATCCATCCGGTGCTCGCGCAGGACCAGGTGGGCGGCCAGATCGTGGGTGGTCCACCCCGTGCAGAGGGTCGGGGCGTCGGGCCCGGCCGTGCGCAGGAGTTCGGTCAACCGCTGGCGCTCCACCCGAGCGAAGTTCGACATGCGGCCCACCCTACTCGGCCCGGCCAGCCGGGCCGAGCCCCTTCAGATGCCCCGTCAGCCGCCGCCCGCCCGGCTGGTCGGTGACGGCCATGATGCAGGTCGCGTCGCGCAGCCCGGCCTGGTAGTGCACCAGGCGCGGCCCGAGGTAGCGCCCGAAGTACGGGCCGCCACCGCCCTGCCTGCTTTCCCACTCCACCAGGTGCGGTTCGCAGGCCGCCGTCATCGCCTGCTGGACCGCCGTCTCCCCGGTCAGCCCCTCGGGCAGCACGATGTCGGCGACCACCTCGCCGTCGTGCGCCTGCTCGCAGGGCCTGGCCTCGGCCGGTGCCGTGGTCCGGCTCAGCGGCTGGTAGTCCAGGCAGGTCCCGGGCGGGAAGAACAGGTACGGCAGCACCTTGCTCGGCGAGGGAGAGGGCGAGGGCGTAGGCGAGGCCGTGGGCGGCGGCGGTGACGGCGCCGCCCGCCGCTCCGGCTCGGGCCAGAGGAGCACCACCGCGCCCGCCGCCACCAGAAGCAGGACCACCGCCGTGGCCACCATCCGCCGCCGTGCCATCCCCGACCCCCTCGTTCCGACCGGGCCCATTCTGGCCGCCCCGGGCCGTCCCGTCAGCTACTCCGCGAAGCCGGAGCCGGCCAGGTATACGCTGACGGTGGCACGGCCCTGAGCAGCTACTGGGGTCTTTGGTTATGCGAGTTGGGATCGTCGGGCACGAGGGGCTCTCGGATCTGAGCGAGATGCTGGTCCGGAGCGACCTGTGGCGACTGGTCAGCACGTTCGGCAGCTATGACCTGGTCGGGGTGACCTGTCTGGCGGCGGGGCCCGAGACGTGGTTCGCCCAGTCGGTGCTGGAGTACGGCGGCAAGGTCGAGGTGATCGTCTCGGCCGGCGCGGGGAAGGCCGGGGCGTTCGCGGGCGAGGGCCGACAGACCAGGCAGCGGCTGATGAACGAGGCGACCGCGGTGCACCGGCTGGCACCGGTCGAGGTCGGTGGCCTCGGTGACGACACCTGCCGGGCCCTGGTCGCGATGGTGGACGAACTGATCGCGGTCTGGGACGGCCGCCCCGAGGGTCACACCGCCGAGGTGGTCCGGGCGGCGGAGCGGGCCGGGCTGTACGTCCAGGTGGTCTGGCCGCAGGGGTGCGAGAGCCCGGCGCGGTGACCCCGCGAGAGCCCGGCGCCGTGAGCCGGTGGTGCCGGGCGGGCCGGGGTGAGCTGCCACAATGGACGCCATGTCGACCACTCCCGCCACCCCCGGCAGCACCGCCCTCGCCCCTGACATCGCCGCCAGGCTCAAGCGCACCGAGGACGGCCTGCTGCCGGCGATCGCCCAGCAGTACGACACCGGCGAGGTGCTGATGCTCGGTTGGATGGACGACGAGGCGCTGCACCGCACGCTCACCACCGGCCGCTGCACGTACTGGAGCCGCAGCCGTCGCGAGTACTGGGTCAAGGGCGACACCTCGGGCCACTTCCAGCATGTCAAGGAGGTGGCGCTGGACTGCGACGGCGACACCCTGCTGGTGAAGGTCGACCAGGTCGGCGCCGCCTGCCACACCGGTGACCGGACCTGCTTCGACGCCGACGTGCTGCCGGTCGCTCGCTAACCTGTCCCTGCCCGCCCCAACTGACGAACGGTGCCAAGCCAGATGGACCTCGAGGACTTCCGCAAACTCGCCGTAGACACCCGGGTCATCCCGGTCACCCGCCGGCTCCTCGCGGACGGCCTTACCCCCATCGGGCTCTACCGCAGCCTGGCCGGTGAGCGCCCGGGCACCTTCCTGCTGGAGTCGGCCGAGCAGGGCAACTGGTCCCGGTACTCCTTCGTCGGTGTGCACAGCGCCGCCACCCTGACCGTCGACCCGGACGGGAACGCCCGCTGGCAGGGCACCCCGCCGGTCGGCATCCCCACCACCGGCGACCCGCTGGAGGTGCTGCGCGCCACGCTCGACGCCCTGCACACGCCCCGGCACACCGACGACGGCCTGCCGCCGCTGACCGGCGGCCTGGTCGGCTACCTCGGATACGACGTGGTCCGCCGGCTGGAGAAGCTGCCGAACCTCACGCCGGACGACCTGCGGCTCCCCGAGCTGACCATGCTGCTGGCCACCGACCTGGCCGTGCTCGACCACGCCGACGGCACGGTGCTGCTGATCGCCAACGCGGTCAACCACAACGACCTGGCCAGCGGCGTGGACGAGGCCCACACCGACGCCGTCGCCCGGCTGGACCGGATGCAGGCCGACCTGGCCCGACCGGTCGACCCGGGCCTGGCGACCTTCACCCCCACGGCGGTTGACGCCCACTCACCCTTCGGCGGTGCCCCGTACCGGGCCGCGGTCGAGGAGGTGAAGGAGCGGATCAGGGCCGGCGAGGCGTTCCAGGTGGTCCCCTCGCAGCGGTTCGAGGCACCCTGCGCGGCCGGCGCGCTGGACGTCTACCGGGTGCTGCGCACCACCAACCCCAGCCCGTACATGTACCTGTTCCGCTTCCCCGGCCCCGACGGCACCGCCGAGGGCGGCTTCGACGTGGTCGGCTCCAGCCCGGAGGCGCTGGTCAAGGTGACGGGCGGTCAGGCGATGGTGCACCCGATCGCCGGCACCCGGCACCGGGGCGCCACCCCGCACGAGGACGCCGAACTGGCCGCCGAGCTGCTCGCCGACCCCAAGGAGCGGGCCGAGCACCTGATGCTGGTGGACCTCGGCCGCAACGACCTCGGCCGGGTCTGCGAGCCCGGCAGCGTCGAGGTGGTCGACTTCATGTCGGTCGAGCGCTACAGCCACGTGATGCACATCGTCTCCACCGTCACCGGCCGGGTGGCGGCGGGCCGTTCGGCCTTCGACGTGCTGACCGCCTGCTTCCCGGCCGGCACCCTCTCGGGTGCCCCCAAGCCCCGCGCGATGCGGATCATCGAGGAGCTCGAACCCACCCGTCGCGGCCTCTACGGCGGCTGCGTCGGCTACCTCGACTTCGCCGGGGACTCCGACACCGCGATCGCCATCCGCACCGCCCTGCTCCGCGACGGCACCGCCTACGTCCAGGCCGGCGCGGGCGTGGTCGCCGACTCCGACCCGCACTCGGAGGACACCGAGTGCCGCAACAAGGCCGCCGCCGTCCTCCGGGCCGTCGCCACCGCCAACACGCTGCGCAGCTCGCGGTAGACCCCGGCGCGGCCCCGGCCGTGCGGTCGGGGATAGTGGACGGGTGACCTCGTTTCCCTCGCCCCGTACCGCCGAGCCCGCCGCCGAGCCCGTGCCGGAGAAGAACAGTCGCCGGATGCTCGGTGTGATGCTGCTGCTGACCGTCGCCGGGGCGGTGCTGGTGCTGACCGCCGTGAGCCGGGTGTGGGCGACCGGGAGGGCCGGGGGGCTGGCGGTCGAGGTGACCGGGAGCGCGGTCTCCGGGCTGCCGGGCGGGCTGGCCCTGGTCGGGCTGGCCTCCGCGGTGGCGGTCTTCGCGGTACGTGGTGCGGGCAAGGTGGTGGTGGGCGCCCTGGTGACGCTGGCCGGACTGGGTGCCGGCGTGACGGCGGCGTTCGGCGCGGCCGCCACGGGAGCGCTGGACGCCGAGGCGGCCAAGAAGCTCGCGCTGGTGAGCGCCCGGGCCGAGCAGGTGAGCCACACGGCCTGGCCGTGGGCGGCCGTACTGGGCGGTCTGCTGCTGACCCTGGCCGGGCTGCTGACAGTGCGGTACGGCCGGGACTGGCCCGCGCTGGGCAGCCGGTACGACGCCCCGGCGCGGAAGGCCGCACCCAGGGCGAAGGCGGCCGGGAGCCCGGCCGAGCTGTGGCAGGCGCTGGACCGCGGCGAGGACCCGACCTGAGACCGGAGGCCCCCCGCTTGGGAGCGGCCGCCGGCGCCCGGCACAATGGAGACGTCAACCCGCCGAGCGCCCGCAGCCCGGTCGGGCCCCGGAGAACCAAGGAGCACCATCAGATGTCGGCAGCAGCGCACGGCAACACCCCCGCCGCCTGGACCGGCTCGACCATCGCCTTCATCGGCTTCACGGTCAGCGGCGTCGCCATGATCATCCCCGCCATCTGGCTCTTCTTCGTGGGCCTGGGCGTCGTGGTCCTCGGCGGCATCGTCGGCAAGGCGATGGCCATGGCGGGCATGGGCAAGCAGCCCAGCCCGAACTTCTACACCCCCGAGGAGACGGCCGCCCGCCAGGCGGTCACGTCCGGGGTCTGAGACTCCGTCAGGACGACAGGGAGCGGCAGGCGCGCGGAGCGCCCGCCGCTCCCTTCGCATGTGACACGCGCGCCCGCCTGGGCGACGGGCCGGGGCGGCGGGGGCAGAATCGGCGGGGTGAACGCCGCACCGCAGCCCAGTTACCCGCCCGTGCCGCCGTCCGCCCCGCGCCGGCTGGTCCGCCCGCTGGCCGCCCTCGTGGCGGTCGCCCTGCCGACCCTGTACGTGGCGGCGGTCGACCCGAACACGCCCGGCCACTACCCGGTCTGCCCGGTGCTCGCGGCCACCGGCTGGTGGTGCCCGGGCTGCGGCGGCCTGCGGGCCGTGCACGCGCTCACCCACGGCGAGCTGACCGCGGCGGTGCACGACAACCTGCTGGTGGTGGTGCTGGTGGGGTCCGTCGCGGTGCTCTGGGTCGGCTGGCTCTGGGCCGAACTGACCGGCGGGAAGGCACCCCGGGTCGGCTTCGGCGCGGCTCGGACGGTCCTGCTGGTGCTGGTCCTCGGCCTGTTCATGGTGCTGCGGAACCTCCCGGCCGGAGCCGCCCTGGCACCGCTGGCCGGGTAGTACTCCGGCGTGTGCGCCGGTCCGCTCCGCGAGACGCGCGCCAGGCGGATGCGGTTCGCGCCCCCTGCGCCCGATACCATCGAGAGGCCGACGGGGGCAGATCAGCACCGGACCTGCACAGGTCCGGTCAGGTTCGTACCCGCGGTGTTACACCCGACCAGCCGGGCGACGCCCGGCGAAACGATGGGGGAGCCCGCGTGAGTGTGCTCGACGAGATCATCGACGGGGTCCGGGAGGACCTCGCCGAGCGACAGGCCCGGGTCTCCCTGGACCAGCTCAAGGAGCTGGCCGCCAAGGCGCCCGACGCCAAGGACGGCGTGGCCGCGCTGCGTGGTGACGGCATCCGGGTGATCTGCGAGGTCAAGCGCTCCAGCCCGTCCAAGGGAGCCCTGGCGGCGATCGCCGACCCGGCCGCCCTGGCCCGCGACTACGCGGCCGGAGGTGCCGCCGCGATCAGCGTCCTGACCGAACAGCGCCGCTTCGGCGGTTCGCTGGGCGACCTGGACGCCGTCCGGGCCGCGGTCGAGACCCCGGTCCTGCGCAAGGACTTCATCGTCACCGCGTACCAGCTCTGGGAGGCCCGCGCCCACGGCGCCGACCTCGCGCTGCTGATCGTGGCGGCCCTGGACCAGCCCGCGCTCGTCTCGCTCATCGAGCGGGCCGAGTCGATCGGGCTCACGCCCCTGGTCGAGGTCCACGACGAGGAGGAGATCGCCCGCGCGGTGGACGCCGGAGCGAAGATCATCGGCGTCAACGCCCGCAACCTCAAGACCCTCGAGGTCGACCGGAACACCTTCGGCAACGTGGTGGACGCCATCCCGGCGCACATCGTCCGGGTCGCGGAGTCCGGGGTGCGCGGCCCGCACGACCTGATCGCGTACGCCAACCTGGGCGCGGACGCCGTCCTGGTGGGCGAGTCCCTGGTGACCGGCAAGGACCCGAAGGCGGCCGTGGCCGATCTGGTGGCCGCCGGCGCCCACCCGGCCCTGCGCAACAACGGACGGGGCTGACCCCGATCATGAACGCCCGCCTCGCCCCCGGCTGCCGCCCGCGCGGCTGCCGCGCGCCCGCGCGCCGGGTGCTGGGGCGGCGGGTGCGGTACGTGATCGGTTGCGAGCCCGGGCAGGTGCAGGGCCGCCGATGGCGCAGGACGAACGGCTGAGCACAGCCATGCCGCGTTCCTGACAGCCATTCATCGAATCACGAGGACTACAGCCATGTCCGAAAAGGACTACCTGCCCGGCGTCCAGGTCCCCGACGCCCGGGGTTACTTCGGCGCGTACGGCGGCCGCTTCATCCCGGAGGCGCTGGTCGCCGCCGTCGAGCAGGTCGCCGAGGAGTACGAGAAGGCCAAGGCCGACCCGGCCTTCGCGGCCGAGCTCGACGCGCTGCTCAAGGACTACACCGGGCGGCCGAGCCCGCTCACCGACGTGCACCGGTTCTCAGCCGAGGCGGGCGGGGCGCGCGTCCTGCTCAAGCGCGAGGACCTGAACCACACCGGCTCGCACAAGATCAACAACGTGCTGGGCCAGGCGCTGCTGACCCGCCGGATGGGCAAGACCCGGATCATCGCCGAGACCGGCGCCGGCCAGCACGGCGTGGCCACCGCCACCGCCTGTGCGCTGTTCGGCTTCGACTGCACCATCTACATGGGCGAGGTCGACACCGAGCGGCAGGCGCTCAACGTGGCCAGGATGCGGATGCTGGGCGCCGAGGTGATCCCGGTGACCTCCGGCAGCCGCACGCTCAAGGACGCCATCAACGAGGCGTTCCGGGACTGGGTCGCCAACGTCGACTCCACCCACTACCTGTTCGGCACGGTCGCCGGGCCGCACCCGTTCCCGGCGATGGTCCGCGACTTCCACCGGGTGATCGGCGTGGAGGCCCGCGAGCAGGTGCTGGAGCGTACCGGCCGGCTGCCGGACGCCGTGGTCGCCTGCGTCGGCGGCGGATCCAACGCGATGGGCATCTTCCACGAGTTCATCCCGGACGCGGGCGTCCGGCTGATCGGCTGCGAGGCGGCCGGCGAGGGCGTCGACACCCCCAGGCACGCGGCCACCCTGACCAAGGGCGACCCCGGCGTGCTGCACGGCTCGCGCACGTACGTGCTCCAGGACGAGGACGGCCAGACCATCGAGTCGCACTCGATCTCGGCCGGCCTGGACTACCCTGGCGTCGGCCCCGAGCACGCCTGGCTGAAGGACACCGGCCGGGCCGAGTACCGCCCGGTGACGGACGACCAGGCGATGCAGGCGCTGCGGCTGCTGTCGCGCACCGAGGGCATCATCCCGGCGATCGAGAGCGCGCACGCGCTGGCGGGCGCGCTGGTTCTGGGCCGCGAGCTGGGCCCGGAGGCGACGATCCTGGTCTCGCTGTCGGGTCGTGGCGACAAGGACATGCACACCGCCGCGCAGTACTTCGGCCTGTACGACCAGAACAACGGGGGCAAGTGACCATGGCTTCTAAGCTGAGCGCGGTCCTCTCCGCTGCCAAGACTGAGAACCGGGCGGCCCTGATCGGGTACCTCCCGGCCGGCTTCCCGACCGTCGACGGCGGCATCGCCGCGGTCAAGGCGCTGATCGAGGGCGGCTGCGACGTGGTCGAGGTCGGCCTGCCGCACTCCGACCCGGTCCTGGACGGTCCGACCATCCAGACCGCCGACGACATCGCGCTGCGCGGCGGGGTCCGGATCAAGGACGTGCTGCGGACCGTCGCCGAGGCGACCGCAGCCTACCCGGGCACCGCGGTCCTGGTGATGACCTACTGGAACCCGGTGGACCGTTACGGCGTGGCCCGTTTCGCGGCGGAGCTTGCCGCCGCCGGGGGAGCGGGCGTGATCCTGCCCGACCTACCGGTCGAGGAGTCCGACGAATGGCGGAAGGCGGCGGGCGAGCACGGCCTCGACACCGTCTTCGTGGTCGCCCCCAGCAGCAAGGACCCCCGCCTCGCCGAGGTCACGACAGCGGGCTCCGGCTTCGTCTACGCGGCCGCCGTGATGGGCGTGACCGGCACCCGGGCCGCCGTCGGCAACCTCGCCGAGGACCTGGTCGCCCGCACCCGGGCCACCACCGACCTGCCGGTCTGCGTCGGGCTCGGCGTCTCCAACGCGGACCAGGCGGCGCAGGTGGCCGCCTTCGCGGACGGGGTGATCGTGGGGTCGGCCTTCGTGCAGCGGATCCTGGACGCGGCCGACGAGGACGCCGCTCTGGCGGCGGTCCGCGGCCTCGCCGCGGAGCTGGCGGAGGGCGTCCGCCGCAGGTAGGCGGTCGACCATCCAGGGGCCCGGGGAACCGCGAGATGCGGTTCCCCGGGCCCCTGTCGTGCCGGGGCCCGTCCGGGCGATCCTGCCGGGCGTGCGACGCCGGACCCGCCGCGCCAGCGGCTGATGTCGCGGACGCCGCACGCCCCGCAGCGCCAGCCGCACGTGTCACAGCCGGCAAGATCGCCCGGACGGGCCTGGCACGGGTGCTCGACAGTGCCCGACGGTCAACCCCCGGTCCCGCCGTCCGGGTGAAGTGTGGGGGGTTGACGCATCGGGGGCGGTTGGGTGGCGTTGAGTGGAGGGACGAGTTCGTGTGCTGTACGACTCGTTCCGCCGCCCGAAGGAGTCTGCCAAGTGCCCGGTCTACAGCGTGCCGTCCTGCTGCGGGCGGCCGCCGCCGCTCTCGTGCTCGGTGCGACCCTGGGTGCGGAGGCGACGGTCGGTCCGGTGCTGGCCCAGCGAGGAGTGGAGCGGGCGGAGCGGGACGCGTACGTGTGCAGCCAGGCGGCCAGGGTGGATTCGGTGGTGCGGGCCGGACGTTCGCAGCACGACGGGCGGCCGCCGCTCAGCCGGCTGGCGGGCGCGGCCCGCTGCGAGCAGCGCTGACGCCGACTCAGGCGGACGGCCGGATCGGACATCTGTCCCTATTTGGTCACTCATTCGGCTTAACGCGCGAATGTGGAGTAACCACCCCTCGTCCCCTACGGTTCACCAGGAAGCGTGAGCGGCACCACGCCGGCGACGTACCGAGGGGGAGGACCCGATGGCCAGTCAGCAGACCGCCGCCGAACCGCGTCGCGGCTCGGCAGTGCGCCGCGCGGTCGACGGTGCGGAGGGGGAGTGGTTCGGGCTGGCGGCCCGGATCGGTCTGGCCGTGGTCTGGGCGTGGGCGGGGCTGGCCAAGGTGGCCGATCCGGCTGAGGCGGCGCAGGCCGTGCGGGCGTACGAGATCCTGCCGGAGTCCCTGGTCAAGCCGGTCGGTTACGCGCTGCCGTTTCTCGAACTGGCCCTGGCGCTGCTGCTGTTGGTCGGCCTCGGGACGCGGATCGTCGCGGTGATCTCCGCCTTGCTGCTGCTCACCTTCATCGGCGGCATCAGCTCCGCCTGGGCCCGTGGCATCTCGATCGACTGCGGCTGCTTCGGCGGCGGTGGCGCGGTCGACTCCTCGCAGACCGAGTACCTGCAGGAGATTGTGCGCGACAGCGGCTTCCTGCTGCTGGCCGCATGGCTGGTGTACCGGCCCAGGACCAGGCTCTCGGCCGATGCGTGGCTGAGCGCTTGACGGACCGACAGCCGCCACCGAACCCACCGGCCCCCACCTTGGACGTACCGAGCTATGAGTGAGAAGAACCGAGAAGGCAAGCGCACCGCCCGCGAGCGGATGCTGGAGGAGCGGGCCGCCGACGAGGCGCGTTCGAAGCGGAAGAAGAAGTTGATCGTCGGCGGGGTGGTGCTCGCGGTGATCGCGGTTGGTGTGACCACCGGTGTGGTGGTGCAGAACCAGCGCTCCAAGCCGGAGACCCCGGCGGCGGCTCCGGCCGGCACGATCGGCGAGAAGAACCTGGTGATCCCGGACGGCCCGGCCAACGCCCCCTCGGTGCTGACCGTGTACGAGGACCCGCGCTGCCCGGCCTGCGGCATCTTCGAGCGTGAATTCGCCACCACGGTCAACCAGTTGCAGAACCAGGGCAAGATCTACGGCAACTACCACATCGTCTCGTTCATCGACCGCTCGCTCGGCGGCAAGGGGTCCAAGTACGGCGCCAACGCCCTGGCCTGTGCGCAGGACGCGGGCAAGTTCCGCGAGTACCACGACGTGCTGTACAAGAACCAGCCGGAGGAGACGGCCGACACCTACGGCAACCGGAGCGCGCTGATCGACCTGTCCAAGCAGGTGCCCGGGCTGGACAGCCCGACCTTCGAGGGCTGCGTCAACGACGGCAAGTACGCGGGCTGGGTGTCCGCGGTGCAGCAGGACTTCGACAAGTCCAGCTACAAGTCGACGCCGACCGTGCTGCTCAACGGCACGCCGATCTACCCGAAGAACGGCGAGGAGCAGATCAGCCCGGAGAACCTGGTGAAGTGGGTGGACGCCGCCAACGCGGGCAAGCCGCTGGGGACCGTCACCGCCGCCTCCAAGGCACCCTGAGCGGCGACCGTTCGAAAGCTGTGACCCCGCGCGGTGCCGGAGTACCGGGCGGGGTCCGGTAGCGTCGACCCTGCCATGGATCTCGCATACATTCCGAGCCCGTCGCGGGGCGTCCTCCACCTGGGGCCCGTCCCGCTTCGCGCCTACGCCTTCTGCATCATCATCGGTGTCGTCGTGGCCGTCTGGCTCGGCAGCAGGCGGTGGGTCGCCCGGGGCGGTGCCAAGCACACCGTCGGCGACATCGCCGTCTGGGCGGTGCCGTTCGGCCTGGTCGGCGGCCGCCTCTACCACGTGATCACCGATCACCAGCTGTACTTCGGTGACGGCAAGAACCCGTGGAACGCCTTCAAGATCTGGGAGGGCGGCCTCGGCATCTGGGGCGCGATCGCGCTCGGCGCGGTCGGCGCCTGGATCGGCGCCCGCCGCCGGGGCGTCCCGCTGCCCGCCTACGCCGACGCGATCGCCCCGGGCATCGCGCTGGCCCAGGCCTGCGGCCGCTGGGGCAACTGGTTCAACCAGGAGCTGTACGGCCGGGCCACCGATCTGCCCTGGGGCCTGAAGATCCACAAGGTCGAGCCGGACGGTTCGCTGGTGGACGGGGTGTTCCACCCGACCTTCCTGTACGAGTCGCTCTGGTGCGTCGGGGTCGCGCTGCTGGTGATCTGGGCCGACAAGCGGTTCACCCTCGGCCACGGCCGCGCCTTCGCGATCTACGTCGCCGCCTACAGCGTGGGCCGCTTCTGGGTCGAGGACCTGCGGATCGACGAGGCGCACCACGTGCTCGGCCTGCGGCTGAACGAGTGGACCGCGCTCGTCACCTTCCTCGGCGCCATCGCCTACGTGGTGATCGTCGGGAAGAGGCGCCCCGGCCGGGAGGACCCGGACTCGATCGACCCGGCCGCGCACGTCGGCGAACTGACGGTGTCGGAGCCGGAGTCCGTCGCCACCGGCGAGGACCAGCCGGAGGCGTCGCCGACCGATCCGGCGCCGGGGAAACCGTCATGAGCTGCTGACTTCCGACCCTCGGCCGCCTCGCACCCTCCCGGTGCGGGCGGCCGAAGTGCTGTTCGGACAGCCTTACTTTGCTGGAAACAGTCGGTTCATCCGACTACCTTTCAAGGCGTCAGGAGATTTCGAGGCACGTCGTACCTGGGGGCCCACGCAGTGACCGCGACCATCGCCGAGCCGCTCGCCGAGGAGAACCCGATGCCTCGCATCCCGGTCGAGGGACACCACCGGGATGTCAACGGTGGCTGGCTCCGCCCGGCGGTGTTCGGCGCGATGGACGGGCTGGTCTCCAACTTCGCGCTGATGACCGGCGTGGTCGGCGGCGCGGTCTCCACCAGCACGGTGATCATCACCGGCCTGGCGGGGCTGGCCGCCGGTGCCTGCTCGATGGCGGCCGGCGAGTACACCTCCGTGGCCTCCCAGCGCGAGCTGGTCGAGGCGGAGATCGAGGTCGAGCGGCTGGAGCTGCGCCGCAACCCGCAGGGCGAGCTGGCCGAACTCTCCGAGCTGTACATATCCCGGGGGGTCGAACCCGAGCTGGCCCGCGAGGTGGCCAGGCAGCTCACCGCCGATCCGGAGCTGGCCCTGGAGGTGCACGCCCGCGAGGAGCTCGGCATCGACCCGCACGACCTGCCGTCGCCGATGGTGGCCGCGGTCTCCTCGTTCGGCTGCTTCGCGCTCGGCGCGTTGCTCCCGCTGCTGCCGTACCTGCTCGGTGCCACCTCACTGCTGCCCGCGCTGGTGCTGGCGCTGACCGGGCTGTTCCTGTGCGGTGCCGTGGTGGCCCGGGTGACCGCGCGCAGCTGGTGGTACAGCGGGCTGCGGCAGCTGCTGCTCGGTTCAGCGGCGGCCGGGGTGACGTACCTGCTCGGTGCGCTGATCGGCGGACAGGTCGGCTGACCGGGCACCGCATGACTATGACCTTGCCCACATGGATCACCGGGTAGACCCGTACGGATCCCGTCGAACCCGTGGCCGGGCCGCAGAATCTCATGCCCGGTCCGGCGATCGGAGAAGGATTCGCAGGGCGGTCCTTCTCAGGATGTGGACGGGGCATTACGCCCCTGTTTCGCTCCCCGCGCGAGGGGGCACACTGGTGGGAGCGTGCGGACGAGCGTTCGCCTCCCGCCAGCTCCGTTACTTGCCGGTAATAGCCCGTGACCTGGGCACCTTGTCCGCCATCTGGACGTGACATTCCACTTCTCGGGATGTCCGGCATCATGTAACCTGCACGAAATCGCAGAGGGCCAACGTCGTCCCTATTGCACAAGCACCTTGCCAGAGACGACGACGGGAGAGCCGATGCTGTCTGCATCCATGCACTCCGCCAACGAGCCCCAGCAGGCCGCAGCCCGGCCCTACGCGCTCGTTCCGGATGCGCGACCCACTGCTCAGGGCCTGTACGACCCGCGTAACGAGCACGACGCCTGCGGCGTCGGTTTCGTCGCCACGCTGACCGGCATCGCCGACCACACCATCGTTGACCAGGCCCTCACGGTGCTGCGCAACCTGGAGCACCGGGGTGCCACCGGCGCCGAGCCGGACTCCGGTGACGGCGCGGGCATCCTGACCCAGGTCCCGGACGCCTTCCTGCGCTCCAAGGTCTCCTTCGAACTCCCGTCGGCCGGCTCCTACGCCGTCGGCATCGCCTTCCTCCCAGACGAGGACGCGGCCGACGCCGCGGCCGTCGCGCAGATCGAGGCGATCGCCGCCGAGGAGGACCTCACCGTCCTGGGCTGGCGCGACGTGCCGGTCACCCCTGACCTGCTCGGTGCCACCGCCCGATCCGTCATGCCGCGCTTCCGCCAGGTCTTCGTGTCCGGCGGCGAGCTGTCCGGCATCGCGCTGGACCGGGTCGCCTTCGTGCTGCGCAAGCGTGCCGAGCGGGAGGCCGGGGTGTACTTCCCCTCGCTCTCCGCCCGCACCATCGTCTACAAGGGCATGCTGACCACCGGCCAGCTGGAGCCCTTCTTCCCCGACCTCTCGGACCGGCTGTACGCCTCCGCGATCGGTCTGGTGCACTCGCGCTTCTCCACCAACACCTTCCCGAGCTGGCCGCTCGCCCACCCGTACCGCTTCGTCGCGCACAACGGCGAGATCAACACGGTCAAGGGCAACCGGAACTGGATGACGGCGCGCGAGTCGCAGCTCGCCACCGACCTGATCCCGGGCGACCTCAGCCGGATCTTCCCGATCTGCACCCCGGACCACTCCGACTCGGCCTCCTTCGACGAGGTGCTGGAGCTGCTCCACCTGGGTGGCCGTTCGCTGCCGCACTCGGTGCTGATGATGATCCCGGAGGCGTGGGAGAACCACGCCACCATGGATCCGGCCCGCCGCGCGTTCTACCAGTACCACTCCAACCTGATGGAGCCCTGGGACGGCCCGGCCTGCGTGACCTTCACGGACGGCACCCAGATCGGTGCGGTGCTCGACCGCAACGGCCTGCGCCCGGCCCGCTACTGGGTCACCGAGGACGGTCTCGTGGTGCTCTCCTCCGAGGTCGGCGTGCTCGACATCGACCAGGAGAAGGTGGTCAAGAAGGGCCGCCTGCAGCCCGGCAAGGTCTTCCTGATCGACACCGCCGAGGGGCGGATCGTCGAGGACGAGGAGCTCAAGGCCCAGCTGGCCGGCGAGCACCCGTACGAGGAGTGGGTCGCGGCCGGTCAGATCGAGCTCGGCAAGCTGCCCGGGCGCGAGCACATCCACCACACCCACGCCTCGGTGACGCGTCGTCAGCAGACCTTCGGCTACACCGAGGAGGAGCTGCGGGTCATCCTGGCCCCGATGGCCAAGACCGGCGGTGAGGCGCTCGGTTCGATGGGCACCGACAGCCCGATCGCCGCGCTCTCCGAGAAGCCCCGGCTGCTCTTCGACTACTTCATCCAGCTGTTCGCGCAGGTCACCAACCCGCCGCTGGACGCCATCCGCGAGGAGCTGGTCACCTCGCTGCTCAGCAACCTCGGCCCGGAGGGCAACCTGCTCGCCGCCGAGGCGGCGCACTGCCGGTCGGTCGGCCTGAGCTTCCCGGTGATCGACAACGACGAGCTCGCCAAGCTGATCCACATCAACGCGGACGGCGACCAGCAGGGCCTCAAGGCCGTCACGCTGTCGGGCCTGTACAAGGTCTCCGGCGGCGGCGAGGCGCTGGCCGCCCGGCTGGCGGCGATCGCGGCCGAGGCGGACGCGGCGATCGCCGACGGCGCCCGGATCATCGTGCTGTCGGACCGTCACTCGGACGCCGAGCACGCGCCGATCCCGTCGCTGCTGCTCACCTCCGCCGTGCACCACCACCTGATCCGGACCAAGCAGCGCACCCAGATGTCGCTGATCGTCGAGGCCGGTGACGTCCGCGAGGTGCACCACGTCGCGCTGCTGATCGGCTACGGCGCCGGTGCGGTCAACCCGTACCTGGCGATGGAGTCGGTCGAGGACCTGGTCGAGCAGGGCACCTTCCTGACCGGGATCGAGGCCGAGAAGGCCATCAAGAACCTGATCAAGGCGCTCGGCAAGGGCGTGCTGAAGGTGATGTCCAAGATGGGCATCTCCACCGTGGCCTCGTACCGCGGCGCCCAGGTCTTCGAGTCGATCGGCCTCTCGCAGGAGCTGGTGGACACCTACTTCGCCGGCACCACCACCAAGCTCGGCGGCATCGGCCTGGCCGAGATCGCCAAGGAGGTGGCCGCGCGCCACGCCAAGGCGTACCCGGCCTCCGGCATCTCCGCCGCGCACCGCGCGCTGGACATCGGCGGCGAGTACCAGTGGCGCCGCGAGGGCGAGCCGCACCTGTTCGACCCGGACACGGTGTTCCGCCTGCAGCACTCCACCCGGTCGCGCCGCTACGACATCTTCAAGCAGTACACCGGGCGGGTGAACGAGCAGTCCGAGCGGCTGATGACGCTGCGCGGTCTGTTCAAGCTCGACGGCAAGGGCCGGGCGCCGATCTCGATCGACGAGGTCGAGCCGGTCTCCGAGATCGTCAAGCGCTTCTCCACCGGCGCCATGTCGTACGGCTCCATCTCGATGGAGGCGCACGAGACGCTGGCCATCGCGATGAACCAGCTCGGCGGCAAGTCCAACACCGGTGAGGGCGGCGAGGACCCGGAGCGCCTGTACGACCCGGCGCGCCGCTCGGCGATCAAGCAGGTCGCCTCCGGCCGGTTCGGCGTCACCTCCGAGTACCTGGTGAACGCGGACGACATCCAGATCAAGATGGCGCAGGGCGCCAAGCCCGGCGAGGGCGGTCAGCTGCCCGGCCACAAGGTCTACCCGTGGGTCGCCAGGACCAGGCACTCCACCCCGGGTGTCGGCCTGATCTCGCCGCCGCCGCACCACGACATCTACTCCATCGAGGACCTGGCACAGCTGATCCACGACCTCAAGAACGCCAACCCGGCGGCCCGCATCCACGTGAAGCTGGTCTCCGAGGTCGGCGTGGGTACGGTCGCGGCCGGCGTCTCCAAGGCGCACGCGGACGTGGTGCTGGTCTCCGGCCACGACGGCGGTACCGGCGCCTCCCCGCTCACCTCGCTCAAGCACGCGGGCGGTCCCTGGGAGCTCGGCCTCGCCGAGACCCAGCAGACCCTGCTGCTGAACGGTCTGCGCGACCGGATCGTGGTCCAGACCGACGGTCAGCTCAAGACCGGCCGTGACGTGGTCATCGCCGCCCTGCTGGGCGCCGAGGAGTTCGGCTTCGCGACGGCGCCGCTGGTGGTCTCCGGCTGCATCATGATGCGGGTCTGCCACCTGGACACCTGCCCGGTCGGCGTCGCCACCCAGAACCCGGTGCTGCGCGAGCGCTTCTCCGGCAAGCCCGAGTTCGTCGTGAACTTCTTCGAGTTCATCGCGGAGGAGGTCAGGGAGATCCTGGCCGAGCTGGGCTTCCGCACCATCGAGGAGGCGGTCGGCCACGCCGAGCTGATCGACGCCGCCGACGCGATCACGCACTGGAAGGCGGCCGGTCTCGACCTGGCTCCGCTGTTCCACGTGCCGGAGCTGCCCGAGGGCGCCGCGCTGCACAACACCACCACCCAGGACCACGCGCTGGACAAGGCGCTCGACAACCAGCTGATCGAGCTGGCCGAGGACGCTCTGGAGCGCGGCGACGCGGTCCGGATCCAGCTCCCGATCCGCAACGTCAACCGGACGGTCGGCACCATGCTCGGCCACGAGGTGACGAAGCGCTACCGGGGCGAGGGCCTGCCCGAGGGCACCATCGACATCACGTTCAACGGTTCGGCCGGCCAGTCGTTCGGCGCCTTCGTGCCGAAGGGCGTCACGCTGCGGCTGGAGGGCGACGCCAACGACTACGTCGGCAAGGGCCTCTCCGGCGGCGTGCTGATCGTCCGCCCGGCGCGCGACGCGGCCGCCATCGGTGCCGACGCGCAGAACCACGTGATCGCGGGCAACACCATCGGGTACGGCGCCACCTCGGGCCGGATCCACCTGCGGGGCAAGGCCGGCGAGCGTTTCGCCGTCCGTAACTCCGGTGCCACCCTGGTCGTGGAGGGCGTTGGCGACCACGGCCTGGAGTACATGACCGGCGGACGGGTCGTCGTTCTGGGTGAGACCGGACGTAACCTGGCAGCGGGCATGTCCGGCGGTATCGCGTACGTCCTGGACCTGCGCCCGGCGAACGTGAACGACGGCATGGTGGGCATCGAGGCCCCGACCAACGCCGACCGCGACTGGCTGCGCGAGACCGTGCAGCAGCACTACGAGGAGACCGGCTCCACCGTGGCCGCCGAGCTCCTGGCTGACTGGGCCGGCGGGGTCTCCCGCTTCTCCAAGATCATGCCGACCGACTACAAGGCTGTGCTCGCCGCCAAGGACGCCGCTGAGCGCGATGGCCTCTCCGAGGCCGAGACCACTCGCAAGATGATGGAGGCGGCACATGGCTGACCCCAAGGGCTTCCTGACCACGCCCAAGCAGCTCGCGGAGCGCCGTCCGGTGGACGTCCGCCTGCGTGACTGGAACGAGGTCTACGTCGAGCGCAGCCTGCTGCCGATCATCACCAAGCAGGCCGGCCGCTGCATGGACTGCGGCATCCCGTTCTGCCACAACGGCTGCCCGCTCGGGAACCTCATCCCCGAGTGGAACGACCTCGCCTTCCGGGACGACTGGACCGGCGCGATCGAGCGGCTGCACGCGACCAACAACTTCCCGGAGTTCACCGGGCGGCTGTGCCCGGCTCCCTGCGAGTCGGCGTGCGTGCTGGGCATCAACCAGGACGCGGTGACCATCAAGAACGTCGAGGTCACCATCATCGACAAGGCGTGGGACAACGGCGGGGTCACCCCGCAGATCCCCGAGCGCCTGTCCGGCAAGACCGTCGCGGTCGTGGGCTCCGGCCCGGCCGGTCTCGCGGTGGCCCAGCAGCTCACCCGGGCCGGGCACACCGTGGTGGTGTACGAGCGCGCGGACCGGATCGGCGGCCTGCTCCGCTACGGCATCCCCGAGTTCAAGATGGAGAAGCGCCACATCAACCGCCGCATCGAGCAGATGCGCGCGGAGGGCACCCGGTTCCGTACCGGGGTCAGTGTCGGCGAGGACATCACCGGACAGCAGCTGCGCGAGCGCTTCGACGCCGTCGTGCTCGCCGCCGGTGCGACCACCGCGCGCGACCTCCCGGTCCCCGGGCGGGAGCTCAAGGGCATCCACCAGGCGATGGAGTACCTGCCGCTGGCCAACAAGGTGCAGGAGGGCGACTTCGTCGAGCCGCCCATCAGCGCCAAGGGCAAGCACGTGGTGGTGATCGGCGGCGGTGACACCGGCGCCGACTGCCTCGGCACCGCGCTCCGGCAGGGGGCCGCCTCGGTCACCCAGCTGGAGATCATGCCGCGCCCGGGCGACGAGCGCCCGGGGCACCAGCCCTGGCCGACGATGCCGATGACGTACAAGGTCACCTCCGCGCACGAGGAGGGTGGCGAGCGGGTCTACGCCGTGAACACCACCCACTTCACCGGCGACGAGGACGGCAACGTGGCCGAACTCCACCTGGTGGAGGTCGAGTTCAAGAACGGCAAGTTCGAGCCGGTCGCCGGCACCGAGCGGGCCATCCCGGCCCAGCTGGTCACCCTGGCGATGGGCTTCACCGGAACCGACGTGAAGAACGGCCTGGTCGAGCAGCTCGGTGTCGAGCTGGACGCCCGGGGCAACGTCGACCGGGACGGCCAGTTCGCCACCAACGTGGACGGTGTGTACGTCTGCGGTGACGCCGGCCGTGGCCAGTCGCTGATCGTCTGGGCCATCGCGGAGGGCCGTTCGGCCGCCGCCGCGGTGGACAAGTACCTGGGTGGCAAGACCGCGCTGCCCGCCCCGATCCGCCCCACCGACCGCCCTCTGGTGGTCTGACCGACCCTCACCTGAAACCGCCGGACGCGCGTTGTCCGGCCGCACCAACCGCTTGCCCGTCAGAGCCGCCGGGCTCATGCGGTACCCACGGCACCTGCCCCCTCCCCGACCAAGTGGGGGGCAGGTGCCGTTCCGCGTTTTCCGGGCCGGGCGGAAACTGGGGGTTAGCTGTGCGTGCGCACCGACCTGACAGCAACTACCGTACGGTTCCCGGGTTTCGGCACGACCTGTCAGACCAGCCGCGCGACAGTTTCCGGTCCGGGCCGGTCAAGTTAGTTGACTGTTGAATATCAGGTCACCTTCGGCTCTCATAGTCACCAGTGGTGATCGGGCCGGGCACGAAGTCGACGGCCCTTCGGCGCCACTTCCTTCGGTGCCCCCACGCCGACCCACACCTCTCTTTCGTACCGCCCACGGACCATCCCGTCAACGGGCGGGTCCGGCGTACCCGAAAAATGTCGATGCGGCTCCGGCCAGGCTCGGCCGGCGCCAGAGGAAGGATCAACCGTGGCTCAAGTGACGGCAGTTGAGGCCCAGCAGTGGCTGGTCGAGAAGATCGCCCACCGGCTCGGGGTGGACCCCGGGGCGGTCTCGCCCGAGCAGTACTTCGACGAGCTGGATCTGGACTCCACCGAGGCGCTGATCCTGGCCGGCGAGATGGAGAACTGGCTCGGCTTCGAACTCGGCACCACCACGCTCTGGTACCACCCCACCATCAAGGACCTGGCGGCCCACATCGCCGAGGAGAGCGGTCAGCGTGCCACCGCGTAGACCCGGGCCGGTCGCGGCCCTCCCGCTACGCCGCCCCTCCGGGGGCGGTCCGACCGTCCACCTGGTCCACCCCGGGGCGCTCGCCCCGCAGGTGTACCGGACGCTCGCCGAGGCCCTTCCCGAGGGTGTCGGGCTGACCGTGCTCGACCTCTCGGCCGTTCCCGAGTACGGCGAGGCGGCGCTCACCGGAGGTCGGGCGGAGACCACCGTCGAGGCGCTCGCCGACTGGGCAGCCGACCTGACGGAGCGTCAATCCACTTTCGTGGGATGGTCGTTCGGCGGAGTTGTCGCACAGTCGATGGTCGAGCGGCTGCCCGTCGACCGGCGACCGGAACGGCTGGTGCTGCTGGACAGCATCGCGCCCACCGAGGAGTACCAGCAGCCCGACGAAGCTCTCGAACCCTCGTTGCTGCTCAGCTGGTTCGCGATGTACCTGGGCGCCAAGCGCGGACGTCCGGTGCCGGTCGACCCGGCGGCGCTGGTCGACCGGGGTGTCGACGACGGTCTCCCGCTCGTACTGGACGCCGCCACCGCGAGTGGGGCGCTGCTGCCGGACACCCCGCTCCCCGGCCTCCGCAAGCTCTACGACACGTACGTCGACGGGCTGTTGCGCAACAACCGGCTCACCGCGCCGTACCGGCCGAAGCCGTCGAGTGTTCCGCTGGTCCTGGTGAAGGCCGAACGCAGCCTGATCCCCGAGGACCCCACGCTCGGCTGGCACTCGCTCGCCCCGCACGGGCTCAGCCTGGCGGTGGCCCCCGGCGACCACTACACGATGCTCACCCGACCGGACGCGGCCCAGGCCATCGCCCGTCTGGTCACCCCCGCCTAGGACCGCGTGGTCAACCGGCCCGGCCCACGCCCCCGTTGGTCCAGAGCCGTTGTGACCCGGCCATACCGAGACCAAGAGAGCCCGCCGTGAACTCTTCGCAGCCAGCGCACTCCTCGAACAACTCGCCCACCCGAGACCACAGATCGAACGAACGCGAGCTGGACCGCCGGCTCGCCCGCGACCCGATCGCCATCGTCGGCCTCTCCGCCCTCTACCCCAAGTCCCGTGATCTGCGGGAGTTCTGGGGCAACGTGGTGGCGGCGGCGGACTGCATCGAGGACGTCCCGTCGACCCACTGGGACCTCGACGAGCACTACGACCCCGACCCCGGCGCCCCCGACAAGACGTACTCCCGGCACGGCGGATTCATCCCCACGGTGGACTTCAACCCGATGGAGTTCGGCCTGCCGCCGACCACCCTGGAGGTCACCGACGTCCTCCAGCTGCTGAGCCTGGTGGTCGCCCGCGACCTGCTCAAGCACGCCGGGGCCGAACAGCCCTGGTACGACGCCTCGCGCACCGGCGTGGTGCTCGGCATCACCGGTGCCAACCAGCTCACCCAGCCGCTCTCGGCCCGGCTGCAGACGCCGGTGCTCAAGGAGGTGGCGCGCAGCGTGGGCCTCTCCGAGCGGGACGCCGAGGAGATCGCCGAGAAGTTCAAGCTGGCCTTCGCGCCCTGGGAGGAGAACTCCTTCCCCGGCATGCTGGGCAACGTGGTGGCCGGGCGGATCGCCAACCGGCTCGACCTCGGTGGCACCAACATGACCATCGACGCCGCCTGCGCCAGCTCGCTCGCCGCCGTGAAGACCGCCGTCAGCGAACTGCTGGAGGGGCGCGCCGACACCATGCTGGCGGGCGGCTGCGACGCCGAGAACACCATCTTCATGTACCTGTGCTTTGCCAAGACGCCCGCGTTCTCCAAGGCGGGCCGGATCCGGCCGTTCGACAAGGATGCCGACGGAACGCTGATCGGCGAGGGCATCGGTATGCTGGCGCTGCGCCGGCTCGCCGACGCCGAGCGGGACGGCAACGAGATCTACGCCGTGATCCGGGGCATCGGCTCCTCCAGCGACGGCCGGTTCAAGTCGATCTACGCCCCGCGCAAGGAGGGCCAGATCGTCGCCCTGGAGCGGGCCTACCAGGATGCCGACTGCTCACCCGAGAGCGTCGAGCTGTTCGAGGCGCACGGCACCGGCACGGCGGTCGGCGACGCGACCGAACTGTCCGCGCTGGCCGCCGTGGTCTCGGGGGCCACCCAGGCGAAGCAGTACGCCGCCGTCGGCAGCGTCAAGTCGCAGATCGGGCACACCAAGGCGGCGGCCGGCGCGGCCGGGCTGATCAAGCTCTCGATGGCGCTGCACCACAAGCTGCTGCCGCCGACCATCAACGTGGACGAGCCGAACCCGGCGATCGACTTCGCCAACAGCCCGTTCTACGTCAACACGGAGAGCCGTCCGTGGATCCGTGACCCCGAGCGCGAGCACCGGCGGGCCGCGATCTCCTCGTTCGGCTTCGGCGGCACCAACTTCCACTTCGTGCTGGAGGAGTACGGCAACGGCGACGACCTCAAGGTGGTCTTCCCGGTCGCCAGGGTGCACCAGTGGCACGCCCCGACCGTGGCGGCCCTGGCCGGTGCGCTGGCCGGCCCGGCGTCGACCGTCCCGGCCCCCGCCGACCACCCCCGGGTGGCGCTGGTGGCCAGAAACGACGCCGAACTGGCCGAGCTGACCGCGCTGGCCGCCGCCGAGCTGACCGCCAAGCCGGACGCCTCGGACTGGGCCCACCCCAAGGGCGTGTACTTCCGCCGCTGCGCCGGTGAGACCGGCAAGGTGGGTGCGCTCTTCGCCGGTCAGGGCAGCCAGTACGTCAACCCGGGCCACCGGGCCGTGCTCGCCGTACCGCCGCTGCGGGCCGCCTTCGACGCCGCCAACCGGCGCTTCGCGGGCACCGAGCCGCTGTCAAGGGTGGCCTTCCCGGCGCCCGCCTTCGATCCGGCGGCCAAGGCCGGGCAGGAGGACGCGCTGCGCCGGACCGAGTACGCGCAGCCCGCGATCGGCGCGCTGGCGGCCGGTCAGTTCCGCTACCTGAGCGAGCTGGGGTTTACGGCCGACGGCCACCTCGGCCACAGCTTCGGCGAGTTGACAGCACTCTGGGCCTCGGGTGCGCTGGACGACGACGCCTTCTTCGAGCTGGCCAGGGCCCGGGGTGCGGCGATGGCGCCGCCCGCCGGGGCCGGGTTCGACCCGGGTGCGATGGCCGCGCTCAGTGCCACCGACCAGCAGGTCAACCAACTGCTCGGCAGCTTCGACGGGTTGACGGTCTGCAACCGCAACGCGGCCGACCAGATCGTGGTGGGCGGCGCCACCGAGCAGGTCGAGCGGCTGGTCGCGGCTGCCAAGGCGGCCGGGGTGCGGGCCAGCCGGCTGCCGGTCTCGGCAGCCTTCCACACGCCCTACGTGGCGCACGCGGTCGAGGCGTTCCGGGAGAGCGTCGAGCGGGTCGAGATCCGCGAGCCACACGGGCCGGTGTACGCCAACACTCCCGGGGCGTCGTACGGCGCCGACCAGGCCGCCAACCGGCAAGTGCTGGTTGAGCAGTTGGTGAACCCGGTGCACTTCGCCGACCGGGTGGAGGAGATGTACGCGGGCGGGTTCCGCACCTTCGTGGAGTTCGGGCCCAAGGGCGTGCTCACCCAGCTGGTCCGCCGCATCCTGGGGGACCGGCCGCACGTCGCGGTCCAGCTCGACCCCGGGCCCGGCGCTGACGCCGACCTCGCGCTGAAGCGGGCGGTGGCCCAACTGGCCGTCCTGGGGCTGCCGTTGTCGGTGGCCGACCGGTACGTCCTGGTGCCGGAGCCGGTGGCGCCGGTGAAGGGCATGACCGTCCCGCTGAACGGCATCAACCACGTCCCCGAGCACCGGCGGGCCGCGTACCGGGAGGCGATCGACAACGGCTACCGGGTCACGCTGCCGACCGTCGAGGTCCCGGTCGAGGTCCAGGTCCAGGTGCCGGTGAACGTGCCGGCCGTGATGCCGGTCGAAGTACCCGCTTCCGCTCCCGTTCCGGCCCCCGTGGCCGCCGTCGTCCAGGAGACCGAACCCGTGGACCATGATCGTCAGCCCGACCGGTTGTCCGAGTTGATCACCGATCACCTCGCCCTGCACGACGACTACCTGAACGGGCAGATGCAGAGCGCCGAGCGGCTCGCCGGACTGCTGGAGAACGCCGCCGACCAGGGCCGCCTGCCGGAGATCCTGAGCGGCGTCACGGCGGTCAAGGAGCACGGCCTCGCGATCGGCAGGACGCACCTGCGGGCGAACGAGATCCTCCGGGACCTGGCTGCGCTGGAGTTGGGCGGGGGGACTGCTGCCGCTGCCGGCCCGGCGCCGGTTGCGGTGCCGGCTCCTGTCGCGGTGGCGCGGGTGGCGGTAGCTCCCGTTGCGGTGGCTCCTGCGCCGGTGGCGGTTGCTGCGCTGCCACCGGCTCCGAAGGTGGTTCCGCCCCCGCCCCCGACCCCGACCCCAGCTTCCGTTCCGGCGCCTGTTCCGGTGGTAGTTGCCGCTGGTCCGTCGTCGGAGGAGGTGGCTGCCGCGCTGTTGGCGGTGGTGTCGGCGAAGACGGGTTATCCGGCGGAGATGCTGGAGCTCGGCATGGATGTGGAGGCGGATCTGGGGATCGACTCGATCAAGCGGGTCGAGATCCTGGGTGTGCTGTCGGAACAGTTCCCGAGTGATGTGCACGTGGGCCCGGAGCAGCTCGGTGAGCTGCGGACGCTGGGCCAGATCGTGGACTTCATGTCGGCCAGTGCGGCTTCGGCTCCTGTTCCGGTGGTGGTTGCCGCTGGTCCGTCGTCGGGCGAGGTGGCTGCCGCGCTGTTGGCGGTGGTGTCGGCGAAGACGGGTTATCCGGCGGAGATGCTGGAGCTCGGCATGGATGTGGAGGCGGATCTGGGGATCGACTCGATCAAGCGGGTCGAGATCCTGGGTGTGCTGTCGGAACAGTTCCCGAGTGATGTGCACGTGGGCCCGGAGCAGCTCGGTGAGCTGCGGACGCTGGGCCAGATCGTGGACTTCATGTCCGGTGCAGCGGCTACGGCCACCCCGGTTACCGCCACTCCGGTCCAGGCCGGTCCGACGGCGGGTGACGTCGCGTCGGCTCTGCTCGCCGTGGTCGCCGCCAAGACCGGCTACCCGGCTGAGATGCTGGACCTCGGCATGGACGTCGAGGCGGATCTGGGCATCGACTCGATCAAGCGGGTCGAGATCCTGGGTGTGCTGTCGGAACAGTTCCCGAGTGATGTGCACGTGGGCCCGGAGCAGCTCGGTGAGCTGCGGACGCTGGGCCAGATCGTGGACTTCATGTCCGGTACCCCGGCCACTCCCGCACCGCGGCCCGAGCCGGTGGCGGCCCCCGCCCCCGCCGCCGTCCCTGCCGCCGCTTCCGCCCCTGCCGCCGCCCCGGTGGTCGCCGGTCGGCTCGGCCGGACCCAGGCGACACTGGTCGAACTCCCGCTGCCGGACCGCCTGGTGGCCTCGTACCCGTCGGGTGCCGCCGCGCTGCTGGTGGACGACGGCGGTGAGCTCACCCCCGAGCTGGCCGCGCGGCTGACAGCCACCGGCTGGCAGGTCCAGCTGCTCCGCCTGCCCGGGGTGACCCGGCAGCTGCCGGGGGTGCGTGACTTCGCGCTCTCCGGCTGGGGCGTCACTGAACTGGCCGAGAAGATCGAGCAGTTGGAGCCTGTCAGCCTGGCGGTCACCTTCTCCGCCCGGCCGGACAGCGACTGGGCCGACGGCGTCCGCCGGCTCTCCCACGCGCTGCTCACCGCCAAGCACCTGGTCGAGCCGCTGACCCGGGCCGCAGCCACCGGCCGCGCGGGCTTCGTGACGGTGACCCGGCTGGACGGCGGCTTCGGCCTGCACGGTGTCGAGGAGGGGCTCGCGCCCTCCGGCGGCTTCGGCGGCCTGGTGAAGACCCTCGCGGTCGAGGCGCCCGAACTGTTCTGCCGCGCGGTCGACCTGGCGCCCGGGCTCTCCGCCGCCACCGCCGTCGCGCTGCTGCTGGACGAGCTCTGGGACGCCGCCACCGAACCGGTCCAGGTCGGTCACGACGGCACCCGCCGGGTGGCGCTCGGTCTGACCGAGCAGGCCCCCGCCACGGTCTCCGGCGAGGTCGCCCCGCTGACCTCCGAGGACCTGATCGTGGTCACCGGCGGCGCCCGGGGCATCACCGCCCGCTGCGTGGTCGACCTGGCCACCGCCCACCGCCCCGGTTTCCTGCTGCTGGGCCGTACCGCGCTCGGTGACGAGCCCGCCTGGGCCCACGGAGTCAGCGGGACCGCCGAGTTGAAGGCCGCCGCCGTCGAGCACCTGAAGGCGGCGGGGGAGAAGCCGACCCCGAAGCGGGTCGAGCAGCTCTTCCGCTCGGTGGTCGGCGAGCGGGAGATCCGCCGGACGCTGGCCGAGGTCGCGGCGGCGGGCAGCCGGGTCGAGTACCTGGCCGTGGACATCACCGACGCCGCCGCGACGGCCGCCGTGCTGGCGCCGTACGCGGGACGGGTGACCGGCTTCGTGCACGGTGCCGGCGTGCTGGCCGATCAGCTGATCAGCGCCAAGAAGGCCTCCGAGATCGAGCGGGTCTTCGCGCCGAAGCTGAGCGGGCTCCGCTCGGTGCTGGACGCGCTGCCCGCCGACGGGCTGCGGCACGTGCTGCTGTTCACCTCGGTGGCCGGGTTCTTCGGCAACCGGGGCCAGTCCGACTACGCGATGGCCAACGAGGTGCTCAACGCCTGGGCGGCCGGCTGGAAGCGCAAGCACCCGCAGGCCCGGGTCACCGCGCTGAACTGGGGCGCCTGGGACAGTGGGATGGTCTCGCCGCAGATCAAGGCGGTGTTCCAGGAGCGCGGCATCACGCTGATCCCGGAGTCCGTCGGAACCGCCCTGTTCACCGGGCAGTTCGCCCCGGAGCGCGGCGGCGACGTGGTGACGGTGCTCGGCCCGACCACCCCGCTCTCGGTGCGGGAGAGCGCGGTTCCGGCCGCGACCGTGCTGGAGCGCAGGCTCGATGTCCTGGCGGCCGAGCCGATCGTCGCCGACCACGTGATCGGCGGGGTGCCGGTGCTCCCCGCCGCGCTTGCCCTGGGCTGGGCGATCGGTGCGGTCGAACGGCTCAGCGGAGGGACGGTCCGTCAGGTCCGCGACTTCGCGGTCCACAAGGGTGTGCTGTTCGACGGTGGTGAGCAGGGCAGCTTCCAGCTCAGCGCCGCCCCGGCCGGGGACGGTGCCACCACCGAGGTGACGATCCGTTCGGTCGCCGCCGACGGCACCGTCCGACCGCACTACGCGGCCGGGGTGGTGCTCGGCGCCGACCCGGCGACCGAGACCACCCGGCCGAGCGTGGCCGGACTCCCGGCGCCCGGCCAGGGCCGGGACGCGAGCGGGTTCTACACCGACGGGACGCTGTTCCACGGCGAGTCGCTGCGCGGTCTGCGGCGGGTGCTCGCGGAGCAGGAGTCGCGGCTGGTGTTGGAGGCCGCGCTGCCCGAACACCGGCCCGGCAACGGGGCGTTCGGCGGCCAGCTGTACGGCCCTGGTACGGCGGACCTGCTGCTCCAGGCGGGTCTGGTCTGGATGAAGCTGTACCGCTCCACGGCGAGCCTGCCGCTCTCGGTGGCCCGCGCCGAGTTCCACCAGGAGCTGCCCGACGGCGAGCCCTTCCTGATCGTGGTCGAGCCGGTCTCCAGCAACGGCACCACGGCCAGCCTCACCGTCACCGCCTGCGCCCCCGGCGGCCGGGTGCTGGCCCGCCTGGGCGGGGTGAGCCTGGTCTCCACGCCGCAGCTGGCCGCCAAGTTCGTCGCCGGCTGACCGAGACCCTGCCCGGTCCCCGGCCGGTCACCGCTGCGGTGACCGGCCGGGCCCGGCCGACAAGCTCCGGAAGGACCACAACGTGAGCAAGTACGCCATCGTCGGTCTGTCCTGCCTCTTCCCCGGGGCCGGGACGCCCGAGGAGTTCTGGCAGAACCTGAGCGGCGGCGTCGACAGCCGCCGGGAGGGCGGGGCCGAGGTCTTCGGACCGGCCGCCGACCCGCGCGACGAGGACCCGGCACACCGGATCTACTGCAGCAAGGGCGGTTTCGTCACCGGCTTCGAGTTCGACCCCAGCGGGTACCTGCTGGACGCCGACCGGCTGGCCCGGCTGGACCGGGTCTTCCACTGGTCGCTGCACGTGGCCAGGGAGGCGCTGCGCGACAGCGGCTACGCCGACCGCGCCGAGGTGCTGGCCAGGACCGGCCTGATCCTCGGCAACTACTCCTTCCCCACCCCGGGTTCGGCCCGGCTGAGCCTGCCGCTGGTGGACCAGGCGGTCGTGGCGGGCCTGCGCCTCGCGGGCCTGGACGGCCTGGCGGCACCCGCCGCCCCGGCCGCCGAACCGGAGGACGCCCGGGTCAGCGGCGCCCCGGCCCGGGTGGCCGGGGCCGCGCTCGGCCTCGGCGGTCCGCGCTTCGCACTGGACGCCGCCTGCTCCTCCGCGCTCTACGCCCTCAAGCTGGCCTGTGACCAACTCGCGGCAGGCCAGGCCGATCTGGTGCTGGCGGGCGGGGTCTGCGCACCCGACCCGACCCTCATCCACCTCTCCTTCTCCGACCTGCACGCCTACCCCGAGAACGGCTTCAGCCAGCCCTTCGACGCCGCCTCGGCCGGTATCCTGACCGGCCAGGGAGCCGGCATGGTGGCGGTCAAGCGGCTCGCCGACGCCCAGCGCGACGGCGACCGGATCCACGCCGTGATCGACGGCATCGGCCTCTCCAACGACGGCGCGGGGCGCCACCTGCTGGTCCCCAACGCGGCCGGTCAGCACCGCAGTTACCAACTCGCCTACGCCGAGGCCGGAGTGGCTCCGGGCGAGATCGACTACCTGGAGTGCCACGCCACCGGCACCCCGATCGGTGACACCACCGAGGCGGACTCGGTGGTCCGCTGGTTCGCCGAGCACGGTTCGGTGCCGCTGCTCGGCTCGGTCAAGGGCAACATCGGCCACCTGCTGACGGTGGCCGGGCTGAGCAGCCTGCTGAAGGTCGTACTGGCCATGCAGCACGGCGAACTCCCGCCCACCATCGGCGTGTCCGAGCCGGTCAACGAGGCGATCGGCGGTTCGCTGGTCCGCGAGCGGACCGGCTGGCCCGTGCACGAGGGCCCGCGCCGTGCGGCGGTCTCCGCCTTCGGCTTCGGCGGCACCAACGCGCACGTGGTGCTCTCCGGTGCGGCCGACCGGGCCGAGCCCGAACTCCCGGTGGCCGCACCGGCCCTGGCTATCGTCGGCCTGGGCGCGCACTTCGGCTCGCTGGAGTCGCTGGAGGCGTTCGAACGGGCCCTGCACGACGGCGGCGACGCGTTCCGCCCGCTGCCCGAACTCCGCTGGCGGGGGCTGGAGTCCACCTCCGGCGGAGCGCTGGAGCAGGCCGGTCTGGCCGCCGGCACGCTGCCGGAGGGCGGCTTCGTCGACCAGGTCGCGATCGACCCGGCCGACTACCGCATCCCGCCCGCCGATCTGCGCAACTACAACCTCCAGCACGCCCTGATGGCGAAGGTCGCCGACGAGGCGCTGACCGACGCCGGGTTCGACCGGACCGCCCCGGCCGGGCAGTCGGGGCCCGACGCCCGGCGGGTCGCCGTGCTGGTAGCGATGGAGATCGAGCCCAGCGCCCACCTGCACCTGGCCAGGTACGGCCTGGCGGGCCGGCTGCGCGAGGCGTACCGGGCGGCAGGTCTTGAGCTGACGGACAGTCAGGTCGAGGAGCTGGCCGCGGCCGCCCGGGAGGGCGTGCACCAGCCGATCGTGGCCAACGAGGTGCTGAGCTACATCGGCAACATCATGGCCAGCCGGATCTCCTCGCTGTGGAACCTGACCGGCCCGTCCTTCACCATCTCCTCCGACGGCGTGGGCACCGCCGAGGCGCTCGACATCGCCCGGCTGCTGCTGCTCGACCCGGAGATCGAGGCCGTGCTGGTCGGCGCGGTGGACCTGGCCGGTTCGCCGGACGGTCTGCTGCTGCGCTCCGCCCCGCCGGTGGCGGGAGCCGGGCTGAGCTTCGGCGCGGGCAGCCAGGGCTGGCGGATCGGCGAGGGTGCGGGCGCCGTGGTGGTCACCCGCCCCGGAGGCGACCGGCCGGTCTACGCCCGGCTGGACGCCTCGGTGGTCCGGCACGCCGTACCGGTCGACGGCGTCCTGCCGGAGGCTGACGCGGAGCTGCTGGCCGACGCGGCCCGGCAGGCGCTGGAGCTGGCCGGCATCGGTGCCGACCAGGTCGGCTACCTGGAGGCGCACGCGGGCGGTACCCCCGCCCTGGACGCGGCCGAACTGACCGCGCTGGCCGCGGTCTACCCGGCCGGGCGGACCGAGCTCGCGCTCGGCAGCGCCAAGGCCCAGCTCGGCGACACCCAGGGCGCGGCCACCATGGCGGGCCTGCTCCGCGCGGTGCTCGCCCTGCACCACGGCTACCTGCCCGGCGTCCCCGGCTGGCAGCGGCCGGCCGAGGAGCACACCGAGCGGTTCGCGGCCGGCGGCTTCTACGTACCGGAGAACTCGCGGCCCTGGCTGCGGACCGGGCGCGTGGACCGCCGGTACGCCGGGGTCAGCTTCCTCGGCGCCGGCGGCGCGCACGGTCACCTGGTGCTCTCTGCCGGGCGGACCAGGGGCGCGGTCGCGGAGCGGGACTGGCGGCGGGCCGGCGGCCCGGTGCTGCTCGCCCTCGGCGCGGAGGACCACCCGGGGCTGCTCGGGGAGCTCGACCGGCAGCTGGGACTGTTGGCGGACGGCGCCGATCCGTACGCCCTCGCGGTGGCCGCCGCCGAGCGGCTGACGGAGCGCCAGACCGCCCGGGTGGTCCTGGTGGCCGCCGACGCGGCCGGACTGCGCGGCCAGCTGGAGGCCGCCGCCCGCGACCTGCCGGGGGTGCTGGAGCGCGGCGAGGAGTGGGCCACCCCGGCCGGCAGCTACGCCACCGCACGGCCGATCGGTCCGGACGGCAAGGTCGCGCTGGTCTATCCGGGCGCCTTCAACTCCTACCCCGGCCTGGGCCGAGACCTGTTCCGGGCCTTCCCCGGACTGCTCACCCGCTTCGAGGCCGAAGCCGAGCAGCCGGACCGGGCGTTCCGTTCCGCGATGCTCCACCCGCGCAGTCAGCAGGTCCTCGGCAAGCGGGAGTTGATGGCGCTGGAGGAGCGGCTCGGCGGCGACCTGCCGTTCATGCTGGCCACCGGCACCAGCTTCGCGATCCTCTACACCGACCTGGTGCGCGAGCTGCTCGGGGTCCGGGCGCACGGCGCCTTCGGCTACAGCCTGGGGGAGAGCAGCATGCTGTTCGCCACCGGCGGCTGGCAGCGCGAGGCCCGCAGGGACGACCGGATCAGCGCCACGCCACTCTTCAAGGACCGGCTCACCGGCGCCCGCCGGACCGTCCGGGACCTCTGGCAACTGCCGTACGACACACCGGATTCGGCGGTCTGGGCGAGCTTCGTGCTGCTCACCGGCGCGGACCGGGTACGCGAGGCACTGACCCGGTACGACCGGCTCTTCCTGACCCATGTGAACACCCCGACCGAGGTGGTGATCGCCGGAGCCCCCGACCAGTGCCGGGCCCTGATTGCCGAGTTGGGCTGCCCCTCGGCCCGTTCCCCGGTCAACTCGGTGATGCACTGCCCGGTGGTGGACGGCGAACTGGCCGGCCTGGCCGAGCTGAACGATCACCCGGTCGGCTCGCCCGGTGACCTCCAACTGTTCAGCGCGTACGACTACGACACGGTCGCCGGACTGTCCCGGGAGACCGTGGCCGAGCGGATCGCGCACACGCTGCGCAGCACCATCGACTTCCCTCGGCTCACCCGCGCCGCGTACGAGCAGGGCTTCCGCTACTTCATCGAGGTCGGCCCGAGCTCGACCTGCACCCGCTGGGTGCGGGAGTCGCTCGGCCAGGACGCCCACGTGGCGGTCTCGGTGGACCGGCGCGGGGTGCCGGCCGCGAAGTCGGTGGCCCAGCTGGCCGCCCGGCTGCTCGCGCACGGCGTGCCGCTCGACCTGTCCGCCCTGCTCGGCCTGGAGCCCGCCCCGGTCCGCAAGCGGCTGCGCTTTCCGGTCGGCGGCGGCCCGGCCATCCCGGCCGCGGTCGCGGCGGCCGCCGTCCCGGTGCTCAGCCGGGCCCGGGTGCCCGCGATGGCCGGTGCCGTGGGGTCCGCCGCTGCCGCCGCCCCCACCGCTGCCGTGCGGGTGCCCCCGTCATCTCCGTCCGGACCAGTCGGTCCCGTCCCGCTGGAGGGCCACAACCCGATGCCTGTCGACCCGTCAGTCGCCGATCCCGAGGTCATCGCCTTCGACGGCGAGCCGATCTCCTTCCTGCCCTGGGCCGAGCCCGAACCGGTGGCAGCCCCCCGTCCGTCGGTCACCGGGCCCCGTCCGCAGGCGGCCGCCGCCGAGCGCCCGGTGCCGACCGGCGGATCCGCCGCCACCGAGCTGGTCCGTGAGCTGCGCGAGCAACTGCTCGCCACCCACTCGGTGGTGATGGAGACCCAGCGCGTCCTCCAGGAGTCCACCCTCGCCCGGGCCGAGGCGCTGCTCACCGAGGCCCCCGCCGACCCGGCGCTGCCCGCTCTCCCGGCGCCCGAGCCGATCAGCTTCTCGGTCCGGACCGCGCTGCCCGAACCGCCCGCGGCGACCCGGCCGGAGGGCGTCATCTGGGACCAGGCCGACCTGCTGGAGTTCGCCACCGGCAGCCTGGCCAAGGTCTTCGGCGCCGAGTTCGCCGAGATCGACGGCTACGGCAAGCGGGTCCGGCTGCCCGCCCCGCCGTACCACTTCGTCACCCGGGTCACCGACCTGAAGGCGGAGCCCGGCGTCTACCAGCCGTCCTTCATACGCACCGAGTACGACGTGCCCGAGGACGCCTGGTACACCGTCGACGGCGGTGTGCCGCCGGCCGTGGCGATCGAGGCGGGCCAGTGCGACCTGCTGCTGATCAGCTACCTGGGCATCGACTTCCGCAACAAGGGCCGGCGGGTCTACCGCCTGCTGGACTCCACCCTGGTATTCCACGGCGACCTGCCGAAGGCCGGGCAGACGCTGCGCTACGACATCTCGATCAACCGCTTCGTCACCCAGGGCGAGACCACGCTCTTCTTCTTCTCCTACCTCTGCTACGCCGACGGGGAGTTGATCCTCGAACTCAAGGACGCCTCGGCCGGGTTCTTCAGCCAGGCCGAGCTGGACACCCCGCTCGGCGTGGTGACCACCGAGAAGCAGAAGGCCGCCCGGGCCGCGCTGACCAAGGGCTGGTTCAAGCCGCTCGCCGACACCGAGCACCACCACCTGACCGCTGCGGACCTGGAGTTGCTCGCCCAGGGCCGCCCCGGCGAGGTGTTCGGGCCGCACCACGCCCAGGACGCCGGGCTGAACCCGGCGCTGCGGCTGCCGGTGGCCAAGCTCCGCATGATCGACGAGCTGACCATCGACCGCACCGGCGGTCCGCGCGGCCTCGGCCTGCTCACCGCCCGCAAGCAACTGGAGCCCGACGCCTGGTATTTCGAGTGCCACTTCCCCGACGACCCGGTGCTGGCCGGCTCGATGGTGGCCGAGGGCGCGGTGCAGGCCCTGCAGTCGTACCTGCTGCACCAGGGCATGCACCTGGTGCTGCCGGACGCGCGCTTCCAGACCATCATCGGCCTGCAGACCGAGGTGCAGGTGCGCGGCCAGATCACCCCGCAGCACAGCGAGATCCGGTACGAGATCGAGGTGATGGAATTGACCCTGCTCCCGCGCCCCTCGGTGATCGCCGACGTGCTGGTCTACCTCGGTGACAAGCCGGTGATCCGGATGCACAACTTCGGCATCCAGATCCGGGAGAAGGAGGGCACCCCGTACCGTCCTGGCGAGGGCGGCGTGCCGGTCTTCCTGGGCCGGCGGAACCGCGACGGCGAGCCCGCGATGATCAACGAACTGCATCTCGCGCACGCCGCCAAGGGCGATCTGGGCACCGCGATGGGCCCCGAGTTCGACGTCTACGCGAACAGCCGGGCGCCGTACATCCCGAACGGCGACTTTCAGTTCGTCGACCGGATCATGTCGCTCAAGGGCACCCGGGGCGACCTCACCCCGGGCTCCGAGATGGTCACCGAGTACGACTCCCCGGCCGACGCCTGGTACTACACCCAGAACTCGCACCCGCACATGCCGAACGCGGTGTACATGGAGAGCTCGCTCCAGGCCGCCATCCTGCTCGGCTACTACCTCGGCGCCACCCTCAAGCGGCCCGAGGAGCAGTACGCGATCCGCAACCTGGACGGCCGGGCCACCCTGGTGAAGGACCTGGACCTGCGCGGGAAGACCATCCGGCACCACTCGAAGCTGCTGATGACCAGCGCGATGTCCGGCGCGGTGCTGCAGAACTTCAGCTACGAACTCTCCGCCGACGGCGAGGTGTTCTACACGGGCGAGTCGCTGTTCGGCTACTTCAGCGACGCCGCGCTGGCCAACCAGGCCGGGCTGGACGCCGGCACCTTCGTCGCCCCCTGGATCGAGCAGGAGAGGCCCGCCGCCGAGCGGGTCCGGCGGATCGAACTCCCGCTCGGGGCACCGGCGTTCACCGACCCGAGCGGAGGCAGTCTGCACCTGCCGGGCGAGCACTACGCGCTGGTGGACCGGGTCGACCTGGTCGCCGACGGCGGCCGGCACGGCGCGGGCTACCTGCACGGCTACCGCGAGGTGCGGCCGGACGAGTGGTACTTCGACTGCCACTTCCACCGCGATCCGGTGATGCCCGGATCGCTCGGGGTGGAGGCGGTGCTCCAGGCGCTGCGGCTGTTCGTGCTGGAGCAGGGCCTCGCCGACGGCGTCGAGCAGCCCAGGTTCGGGGTGGCCACCGAGATCGAGACCAGCTGGAAGTACCGGGGCCAGATCCTGCGCCACGACCGCGAGTTGAGCTTCGACGTGCATGTGAAGGAGATCCGCCGCGAGCCGGGACGGGTGGTGGTGATCGCCGACGCGGACCTGTGGAAGCCGGGGCTGCGCATCTACGAACTGACCGACGTGGCCATCGAGGTCCGCTCCGAAGCCGTCCGGCCCACCACCTCCACGCGCTAGGAGAGGCACCCCACCCATGGACACCTTGGAATCCACCCCACTGCGCTGGTACGGGGAGAGCTACCCCGCCACCGACGCTCCGGGCATCTACCAGGCGCTCGCCGAACTCGACCGCCCCTGCTTCATCGTCCGCACCCCCGAGGGCATCGGCGCCGTCGCCGAGGGCTCGGCCGCCGCGAGCGGCACCCGGCGCGGCGGGGCGGCCGGACTGCCGCTGCTGGCCGCAGTCGCCGCGCTGCCCGCGCACCGGCTCGGCGCCCCCGAGTTCCGGACCGCGCACGGGGTCCGACACCCGTACCTGGCAGGCGCGATGGCCGGAGGCATCGCCTCCGCCGACCTGGTGATCGCGCTCGCCAGGGAGGGCTTCCTGGCCTCCTTCGGCGCGGCCGGGCTGCTGCCCGAGACCATCGAGGCGGCGCTCACCAGGTTCGCCACCGAGATCCCGGGACTGCCGTACGCCGTCAACCTGATCCACAGCCCGAGCGAGGAGCGGCTCGAGCGCGAGGCGGTCGAGCTGTTCCTGCGCCACGGGGTGCGCTGCGTGGAGGCGTCCGCCTTCATGGCGCTCACCCCGCACGTGGTGCGCTGGCGCCTCGCCGGGCTGCGGAGCGGACCGGACGGCCGGGTGCTCGCCGAGCACCGGCTGATCGCCAAGATCTCCCGGACCGAGACCGCCGAGCGCTTCATGCGCCCGGCCCCCGCCGCGATGGTCAGCACGCTGTTGAAGCAGGGCCTGATCACCCACGAGCAGGCCGAACTGGCCAAGTACGTACCGATGGCCGACGACATCACCGTAGAGGCGGACTCCGGCGGCCACACCGACCGCCGGCCGCTGCCCGCCCTGCTCCCCAGCATCCTGCGGCTCCGCGACATCGTGCAGCGCGAGCACCGCTACCCGGCCCAGATCCGGGTCGGCGCGGCGGGCGGCCTCGGCACCCCGATCGCGGTGGCGGCGGCCTTCGCGATGGGCGCGGCCTACGTGGTGACCGGCTCGGTGAACCAGTCCTGCGTCGAGTCGGGCGCCTCCAAGGCGGCCAAGACCCTGCTCGCCGAGGCGGGCATCGCCGACTGCGAGATGGCCCCGGCCGCCGACATGTTCGAGATGGGCGTCGAGCTCCAGGTGCTCAAGAAGGGCACGCTGTTCCCGATGCGGGCCAAGCGGCTGTACGAGCTCTACCAGGCGTACGACGGTCTGGAGGCGCTGCCGACCGAGGAGCGGGTCCGGCTGGAGACGCAGATCTTCCGCCGGCCGCTGGACGAGGTCTGGCGGGACTGTGTCGGCTACTTCTCCCGCCGCGACCCCGAGCAGCTGGCCCGGGCCGAGGGCAGTCCCAAGCGGCGGATGGCGCTGGTCTTCCGCTGGTACCTCGGGATGTCCTCGCGCTGGTCCACGGTCGGCGACCCGGACCGCACGCTGGACTACCAGATCTGGTGCGGCCCGGCGATGGGCAGCTTCAACGACTGGGTGACGGCCAGCTACCTCAAGACTCCCGGCAACCGCCGGGTGGCCGACGTCGCCCAGCACCTGATGCGGGGCGCCGCCTTCCACACCCGGGTGGCCCAGCTGCGCACCTCGGGCGTCCGGATCCCCGCCTCGGCGGCCGACTACCGGCCGGTGCCGCTGTGAACACCGCCGCAGAGGAGCTCGACCGCGAACTGGGCGACCCGACGGACCCCGACAACCCGTTCGGGTACGCGGCGGCCGTCGAGCGGGACGAACGCGACGAGTTCCCCGAGGAGTTGTGCGCCGTCCTGCGCAAACGGGACTTCCACCTCAACTACCTGCCGACCGGACTCGGCGGCAGCTTCCGGTCCTTCGACCACAGCCTGACCCTGGTGCGCACCGCCGCCCGCCGGGACCTGAACGTGATGCCCGGCACGATGTTCAGCATCACCGCCGCGACCTGTGTCCTGCTGCACGGCTCGACCGCGCAGCAGGAGCGGTTGGCCGCGATCCTGCGGCGCGGCGGCTCGGTGGCCTTCGCGATGTCGGAGGCCGAGCATGGCAGCGACCTGCTGGCCAACACTGCCCGGCTCACCCCGGCCGGTGCGGGACGGGAGCTCAGCGGCACCAAGTGGATGGTCGGCCTCGGCCACCGCAGCGAGGCCGCCTACCTGGTGGCCCGGACGGGGGAGCGCGGCCCCGCCGCCTTCTCCGCGGTCCTGCTCGACCTGGACGACCGGGTCGAGCGGGGCCCCCAGGTGCCCACCGGCGGGATGCGCGGTATCGACTTCGCGCACCTCACCTTCGACCGCCTCCCTGTCCCGGCCGACGCCTTGGTCGGCCGGGACGGGGAGGCGCTGGAGACGGCGGTCAAGGCCCAGCAGGTGGTCCGCCTGATGAGCACCGCGGGCAGCCTGGGCTGCGCCGACACCGCGCTCAGACTGACCCTCGACTTCGCCGAGGGACGCCGGATCGGCCGTACCGCACTGCTGGAGTCCCCTTACCCTCGACGGGAGTTGGCGATCGCCTCGGCGGCGCTGCTGGCCGCCGACGCGGTCGCGCTGGCGGCGGCCCGGGGAATCCACGTCGCGCCCGAGAGTTTCAGCGTCTGGGGCTGCGCCGCCAAGCACGTGGTGGCGGAGGCGGCGGAGGACCTGATGCTGCGCTGCGGCACCGTCCTGGCCACCCGCTCGGTGCTGCGGACCGAGGGTCCGGGTGGCGGTCTGTTCCAGAAGCTCCAGCGGGACGCCGCCCTGGTCCGGGTGGTGGACACCAGCACGGTGGCCAACCTGCGGTCCTTCGCCGGTCAACTCCCCGCCCTGCTCAGCCCGTCGGCGGAGCCCGACCCGGCGGCGGTCCGGACGGTCTTCGACCTGACCGCCGAGCTGCCGCCGTACGACCCGGCCCGGCTGGACCTGAACGCCCGGGGCCGCGACCTGGTCACCGGGGGCCCGCTGCCGACCGCCGAGGGCTCCGGTCCCGACCTGCTCCGGGCGGCGCTGACCGCGCTGCCGGCCGAGCTGGCGGCCGCCGACCCGAAGGACAACGGCCTGGTCGACCTGGCCGAACGGTTCGCCTGGCTGCACGCCGCGGCCGCCTGCCTGCACCTGCACGCGGCCAACCGGGACCACGAACTGCTCGGCCGCGCCGACTGGTTGGCGGCGGTGCTCGGCTACCTGCTGGCCCGGGCGGACGGCACCCAGCCGCGCCGGGCCGCCGGGCCGCTGCTGCCCGCACTGGCGCTCACCCGCGAACTGCACGCGGCCAACCGCCTGTTCTCCGCCGTCCCGGTCCAGCTGGCCTGAATCCAAGCCTCACAGGAGAGAGAACCCCCGTGCCGAAGGCAGACCTGACCGAGCTCGCCGCGCGGCTCGAAGCGCATCTCGGCGACCCGCACGACCCCACCAGCCTGATGCCCTTCGACCAGATCCTCGACCACGACGAGAGGGAGGAGTTCCCGTACGCCTTCGTCAACCTGCTCCAGCGCTGGGGCGTGCACGAGTACGTGATCCCGGAGGCCCAGGGCGGCAAGGCGGGTGACGTCGAGGTCGGCTTCAACCTGCTACGCCTGATCGCCCGCCGTGACCCGACCTCGGCCACCGCCCTGATGCTCACCAGCCTCAGCTTCATGCCCGCCTGGATCGCCGGGACGGACGAGCAGAAGCAGTACGTGGTGGACCTGATGAAGCAGGGCAGCAAGCTCGCCTGGGGCCTGTCGGAGCGCCACCACGGCAGCGACGTCCTCGGTAACGAGATGCGCGCCGAGAAGGTGGACGGCGGCTACCTGCTGACCGGCGAGAAGTGGCTGATCGGCAACGCCACGGTCGCCGACGGCGTGAGTGTCTTCGCCAGGACCGACCCCAAGGGCGGCCCGGCCGGTTACTCCATCTTCCTGGTGGAGAAGCGCAACACCCCGGCCGGCGCGGTCGAGGAGCTGCCCAACGAGCGGCTGCACGGGCTGCGCGCCCTCGACATGAGCGGCATCCGGCTGGACGGCGTCTTCGTCCCGGACGAGGCCAGGCTCGGCCACCAGGGCCAGGGCCTGGAGATCGCGCTGAAGAGCGCCCAGGTGGCCCGCACCACGATCGGTTCGATGGCCCTCGCGGCGGTGGACACCGCGCTGCGGGTGACCCTGGACTTCACCGAGCAGCGCGAGATCTTCGGCAAGAAGGTCAGTGACATCCCGTACTCCCGGCGGCAGTTGACCGAGGTGTTCGCCGATCTGATGATCGCCGACGCGGTCAGCCTGGGTGCCGTGCGCAGCCTCCAGGTGGTCCCTGAGCAGACCAGCGTCTGGTCCTCGGTGGCCAAGTACTTCGTGCCGACCCTGCTGGAGCGCTCGATGGCCCAGCTGAACATCGTGCTGGGAGCCCGGCTCTACCTGCGGGCCCACCCGCACTACGGCATCTACCAGAAGATGCTGCGTGACCTGCTGGTGGCGATCTTCGCCGACGGCAACACCGTGGTGAACCTGAAGAACATCGCCCTCCAGCTGGACGGCCTGCTCGGCACCGCCGCCCAGGACGGCACCGCCCGGGCCGACGCCGAGCAGCGGGTGCCGCAGCTGTACGGCATCGACCAGGAGCTGCCGTCCTACCGCCCCTGGGACCAGGAGCTGTTCAGCCGGGGCCGGGACGACGCGCTGCTGGCCGCGCCCGCCACGCTGGACCGGCTGCGTGAACTGGCCGCCGGGGCCAAGGGAGACGAGCGGGACTGGCTGCTCCGGTCCGCCGAGGCCGCGGCCGGGCTGCTCCACCGGGCCGGGGCGATCCACCGGCAGGCCGGTGAGCTGCGGGCCGGGCTCGGCCGGGAGTACGGCCAGTCGGCTGAACTCTTCGACCTGGCCAAGCAGTACGGCACCCTACACGCCACCGCCGCCTGTCTGCACACCTTCGTGCACTCGCACGCCGCACTGGACGACCCGCTGCCCAGCGGCGCCCTTCTGCTGCTCCAACTGGAGCGGCTGCAGCGGCTGTTCAGTCCGCATGAGACGGTCACCGACCCGGCGGTGGTGGACGAGGTGATGCGGGTGCTGCGGCACCTGCACCGGGAGAACCGGCTGTTCTCCTACTGGCAGTTCCCGCTCGCCGAACGGACCGGAGCCCGCCATGCCCAGAGCTGAGACCAGTCGGACCCGTCACGCCCACGCCCGCACCGCGATCTGCCACGGCTGCCAACAGCGCTTCGACAAGCAGCAGTTGGACCACACCCTGAAGGTCTGCCCGGCCTGCCGGAGCGGCTTCCGGCAGTCGATGGACGAGTGGCTCAAGCACCTGCTCGGCCTGGGTGTCCTGGCGAACCCGCCGGAGCAGCGTCCGGCCGCTCCCTACCGGGCGCGCCCGTGAACGGCCAGGCGTCCCGGGGGATCGACGGCCACCTGTACCTGCTGGCCGAGTCGGCGGTGGACCGGTTCGCCGAACGGTACGGCGGCGAAGCGCTGTTGACCCGGGAGGAGCGGCTGCGGATGGCCCGGCAGCGCACCGAGGCGGCCCGCCGTCGGTTCCTCGGGGCGCGACTGCTCTCCCGGCACGCGCTGAGCGACCGGGACGGCCGGCCGGTGGGGGAGTGGCGGTTCCGGACCTCCCCGGCCGGGCGGCCCGAACCCGAACCGGACAGCCATGCACTGCGGTTCAACCTCTCGCACACCGACGGCCTGGTGGCCTGCGTGGTCACCGAGGGCGGCTCCTGCGGGGTGGACGTCGAGCGCACCCCGGCCCGGCCGGACGCGGTGACCCACCTGCCACGCTGGTTCGCCCCCGCCGAACGCGGCGAACTCGCTTCGCTCAAGGCCGGGTTGGCGACCGGAGTGGCCGCCTACTGGGTGCTCAAGGAGGCGTACCTGAAGGCGATCGGCACCGGCCTGCGCCGGGAGCTGGACGGCTTCGCGCTCTCCGCCCCCTGGCGGGCGCCGATCCGGCTCACCGATCCGACCCTGCCGCCCGGCGAGGCGTCCCGCTGGCGCTTCGAACTGGTCAACCCGGCCCCGGGGTTCGTACTCGCCACCGTGGTCGAGAACGGCGCCGCCGGGCGCCTGCACCGCACCTGGGTCAGCTGACCCGCCCGCTCCGACACCCGCTCACAGTGAGGAAGCCTCCATGTCCAGCAGCACTCCCCCCGCCCGTCCGCTCGGCCGCAAGCCCCGGGTCGCCGTGGTCGGCGCGGGTGTGGCCGGCCTCTCCGCCGCCTACCGACTCCGGGAGCACGCCGAGATCACCCTGTTCGAGCAGGACGACCGGGCCGGCGGTCACGCCAACACCATCGAGGTGGAGGAGAACGGCCGCACCCTCGGCATCGACACCGCCTTCGTGGTCTTCAACCAGCCCAGCTACCCGAACCTGACCAGGTTCTTCACCGAGCTCGGGGTGGAGACCAAGCAGCACCTCGGCGGCTTCAACTTCTTCGACCTGGACAGCGGCCTGCAGTACGGCACGGCCGAGATGGCGCTGCCCGAGGAGGAGGTGAACAACCGGTACGGCGAGGAGTTCAGGACCATCTGGCGCGAGGCCCGCCGGTTCCACGAGGAGGGCCGCAAGGACTTCTTCCGCAAGCGCACCGACCTGCCGCTGGGCGAGTACCTGGACCGCGGCGGCTACAGCCAGGAGTTCCGGTACGGCTACGTCATCCTGCTCTGCACCGCCGTCTGGTCGGTGCCCGCCGAGCTGATCTGGGAGATGCCCGCCACCACCGTGATCGCCTTCTTCATGGCGCACGACGAGGGCGGCCTCGGCGGCCGCCGGGTGGACTGGCGGACCGTCAGCGGCGGTTCGATCAACTACGTCCGCAAGGCGATCGCCGCGATCGACCCCAAGCTCCGGCTGGCCGAGCCGGTCACCGGCGTGCGCCAGGAGCCGGACGGGGTCACCGTGGCGACCGTGAACGGCGCCGAGCGCTTCGACTACGCGATCGTGGCCACCCACGGCGACCAGGCCCGGGACCTGCTGGTCAACCCGGACGACGTGCAGCGGCACACCCTGTCCAAGATCCGCTACAACTCCTCGACCGCCGTCCTGCACACCGACGCGACCGCGATGCCGGGCGACCGGGAGCGCTGGGACAACTGGAACTACGGCAAGGTCACGGTGGACGGAGCGATCCGCCCGTACGTGGCGTACTACATGAACCGGCTGCACGGCTTCGAGGCCGAGCGGGACTACTTCGTCACCCTGGACTACCCCCGGGCGCTGCGCGAGGAGTTGGTGATCCGGGAACTGAGCTACTCGCACCCGGTGATCGACCTCGACCTGCGGCGGCTGCAGCAGGCCATCTACCAGGTGAACGAGGGTGCCCGGGTGAAGCTGGCGGGCTCCTACTTCCACTCCAAGCAGCTCTACCACGACCAGATCGGCTCGCACGAGGCCGCCTTCTCCTCGGGCGCCGAGGCGGCCGCCCAGCTCCTCAGGGAGTTGGACGGCGACCAGAGCTGACCGGGTGTCAGGGCCGAGGGTGCCGCTTGGCGGACTCGTTCTCCTGGGCCATCCGGCGCAGCGCCAGCAGCACCGGCTCCAGCAGGATGGTGAGCAGGACGGCGCGTTCGACCCGCTCCAACGGGTCCTCGCAGTCCTCCAGTTGGGCCAGGTCGAGCTCGGCCGTCCGTTCGGCCAGCCGGGCGTACGGGAGCAGGGTGCGCCAGTCGGCCGGGAGGCCCAGCTCCCCCAAGGTGTGCAGGGTGTCGGTGACGGTGGCGCGGGTAGGAGCCTTCTCGCTGATCTCCCAACCGAGCGCGGAGATCAACTCGTCTGCGGGGGTGGGCTCCTGGGGTTGGTCCGACCGGGTCTCCTGCTCGTCCGCGGAGACGGCCCCGAGGGCCAGGCCGAACAGCAGGTGGAGGTCGGTGGAGTGCTCGTCCAGTGCCCGGAGCACTTCGCGGGTGGTGGACACCGACAGTCCGCGCACCGTGATCAGGGCCCGGGCCAGCCGTAGCCGGCGCAGGTGGTGCTCGTCGTACTCGGCCTGGGTGGCCGAGGTGGCCACGCCCGCGGGCAGCAGCTCCTCCCGCAGGTAGTACTTGATCGTCGCCACGGGGACGCCACTGCGCCGACTCAACTCCGAGATCCGCATCTTCTCCGCTCTCCACTGGAAATTGGGTAGCTCCACTGTCTAATATAGATAGTGCCACACTCCAACAGTGTGCATCATCCCTGCGCGGACGCCCGTACCGGTACCACCGAAAGGCCGTGACCATGCCCACGCTCCCCTGGACCACCCCGAACGCCCCCCGGCCCGACGCGCAGGTGCTGGTGATGGCCTCACGCCTGGAGGTCAGCTCGCTCATGCACTCCCCGCGGTTCTTCCTCAAGTCGCTGGCCGCCTGGAAGCAGGTGCGCAGCGCGCCCGGCGCGGTCGGGGCCTCGCTGATCGCCCAGCCGCTCAAGGGCGTGTTCTGGACGCTCTCCGCCTGGGAGGACCGCAAGGCCCTCTACACCTACGCCAAGACCGAACCGCACCACTCGATCATGACCTCGCTCCGCACCGTGACCGAGGCGTCCACCTTCGTCTTCTGGGAGGCCGAGGCCGTGCAGCTGCCGATCACCTGGGCCGACGCCAAGCACCGGATCGCCGAGCAGCAGCGCCTCGACGCCGCCGCCGAGTAGTACCCGTCCCACCGCTCCGCCTCGAAGGTTCGAAAGCTCGAACGCCCGCATGCTCGAAAGGGAGAACCCTGCCATGTCCGTCCCCGAAAGCCGTCCGGCCCCGGCGGGCACAGCCGTCGGCCGCAAGTTCCCGCTCTGGTTGGTGATCGTCGCGTGCAGCCTGCCGATGTTCATGGTGGCGCTGGACAACCTGGTGGTCTCCACCGCGCTGCACACCCTGGCGGTCGACCTCAAGGCCGACACCCAGGACCTGCAGTGGTTCGTCAACGCCTACGTGCTGAGCTTCGCCTGCCTGCTGCTGACCGGTGCCGCGCTGGGTGACCGGTTCGGTCACCGGAAGGTCTTCACGCTCGGCATCGTGCTGTTCACGGTGTCCTCGATCGGCTGCGGTCTCGCTGACAGCAGCGGCCAGTTGATCGCCGCCCGGGCGGTCCAGGGCTTCGGCGCGGCGGCCGTCATGCCGCTCTCGCTGACCCTGCTCTCCAACGCGGTGCCCGAGAAGATGCGCAGCCTGGCGCTCGGCCTCTGGTCCGCCGTCAGCGGCCTGGCGATCGCGCTGGGCCCGGTGGTCGGCGGTGCGGTGGTCGAGGGGTTGGACTGGGAGTGGATCTTCTGGATCAACATCCCGGTCGGCATCGTGGCGGTCCCGCTGGTGCTCGCGGTGGTGAAGGAGAGCCACGGCGAGCGCGCCCGGCTCGACCTGCTGGGCATGGTGCTGGCCACGGCCGGTCTGCTGGCGCTGGTCTGGGGCATCGTCAACGGCAGTGAGGACGGCTGGACCGACGGCAGGATCATGGCCGCGTTCGCCGCCGCCGTCGTCCTGCTGGGCGCCTTCGTGGCCTGGGAGCGCCGGGTCGAGCACCCGCTGCTGCCGCTGCGGTTCTACCGGATCAGGGCCTTCACGCTCACCAACATCGTCTCCGCCTCGATGTACTTCGGGGTCTTCGGCTCGATCTTCTTCCTGGCCCAGTACCTCCAGATCGCCCCGCCCCGCACCCCGCTGCACGCCGGTGTGCTGACGCTCTCCTGGACCCTGATGCCGATGGTGATCGCCCCGATCGCCGGCGCGATCACCGACCGGGTGGGCGGCGGGCGGCTGATGGCGCTCGGCCTCTTCCTCCAGGCGGCCGGCCTGTCCTGGATCGACCTGGTGGCCTCCGCCGACACCCCGTACTCCCACCTGGTGGGCGGGATGCTGGTGGCCGGCGCCGGGATGGGCTTCGCGATCGCGCCGACCGCCGCCGTGGTTCTCGGGGCGGTCGGCCCGGAACACCGGGGCAAGGCCTCCGGTGCCAACACCACCGTCCGGGAGATCGGCGGGGCGCTCGGCATCGCGGTGCTCAGCAGTGTCTTCACCGCCCACGGCAGCATGGCCTCGCCGGACGCCTTCGCGGACGGCCTGCACCCGGCGGTCTGGGTCGGCGTGGCGGTGGTGGTGCTCGGCGGTCTGTGCGCGCTCGCCATCCCGCGCAACCCGCGCCCGGCCGCCGAGCCCGCCGTCGTGGCGGTCGACGCGCCCGCACCGGTCGCGGTCTGACCCACGGTCGCGGCTCGAAGCCGAATCGGCGGCACTGGGAAGCCCAGTGCCGCCGATCCGCTTTTTCGCAGGGTCTAGAACAGCGGGACGCCGGCCCGGACCAGGCGCCACGTGACTCCGCCGAAGTCGGTCGGGTCGATGACGCCCTTGGCCTTCACCCAGGCGATCATCGTGTTGCGGATCTCGTCCGAGTTCGCCCACGCCAGCGGCGCCGTCGCGACCCCGGGGAAGTTACCGCCGCCGTTGGCCCGGTAGTTGTTCACCGCCAGCACGAACTTCGCCGCCGGGTCGACCGCCTTGCCCTCGTAGGTGAGGTTGACGATCCGCGAGCCGACCGGCTGCGAGATGTCGATGTCGTACGAAACCCCGTACACCGCGTCGTAGTTGTAGTCCGGCGTGTTCGCCTGGTTGGTCAGCGTGTCCAGGTTGACCGCGTCGCCGGGGGCGAGCTGGGCGAAGTACTTCGCCGAGTACTCCAGGTACGCCTTGATCTGGGCACCCGTCAGGACACGGGCCTCCAGGGTGTTCTCGTAGATGTACAGCCCGGCGGCGTCGCGCAGCTTGACGGTGCCGGCCGGGATCACGGCGGTGCGGTTGAACGGCGCGGCCTGCGCCAGCACCGGCAGTGCGGCGTACTGGGTGCCCACCAGGGCCGCCTTGACGGTGTCCGCCTGCACCCGGCCGATCAGGTCGATGATCGGCACGTCCTTGAAGCGGGCCTCACTGATCGACAGCTCGGCCTTGCAAGTGCCGATCACCTGGTTGACGTACTCGACGACCTTCTTGTGCTGGGTGCTGAGCAGGCGGACGATCTCCGGGTCCTCCGCCACCGTGTTGGAGTTCAGCACCCGCGAGGTCAGCGAGGTCACGTGCCACTCGCCGCGCGAGAACTCCACCTCGAAGTCGAAGCGGGACAGCCGCTGCGCCCAGCAGAGCGGCTCGGAGAGCACGACCGTCTTTCCGGTCACCTTGTTGACGATCAGACGCTGCGGCACCTCCTTGTGGGTGTGGCCCACCAGCACCGCGTCGATGCCGGGCACCGTCTCCGCCATCTCGCCCGAGGCGTCCTCGGGCCAGGGCAGCTGGTCGCCGTAGGTGGTCGGCTCGTCGATGCCGGAGTGCGCCGACACCACGATGACGTCCGCGCCGGCCGCCTTCATCCGGGGCACGTACTTCTTGGCCATCTCGACGATGCCGGGGAAGACCATCTGGCCCGCCACGTTGGCCTTGTCCCAGATCGCGATGCCCGGGTTGGTCAGACCCAGGATGCCCACCCGGAGCGGACGGCCGTGGCCGAGGTGCAGCTCCTTGATGACGTACGGCGGGAAGGCCGGCTTCTCGTCCTTGGCGAACAGCGCGTTGGCGCCCAGCAGCGGGAAGTCCAGCTGCTCCTCGAAGGCGCGGACGGTCGGGATGCCGTAGTTGAACTCGTGGTTGCCGAGCGCCGCGGCGTCGTAGCCGATGGCGTTCATCGCCTCGGCCATCGGGTGCTTGGGCGGACGCTTGCCGGTGATCGGCTCGACCCGGGCGTAGTAGTACGTCAGCTGGGTGCCCTGGATGATGTCGCCGGCGTCGATGAGCAGGGTGCGGTGGCAGCCCTGCTCCTCGCGGACCTGCTTCACCAGGGTGGAGATCTTGGCGAGGCCGACGTCGTTGTGCGCCTTGTCGTCGTACTCGGCGTCGGTGAAGTAGTCCCAGTTGAGCGCCCGGCCGTGCAGGTCGGTGGTGCCCATCACGGTGAACGTCTGCTTCTTCGGGGCGTTGCCCCGCTGCTCGGCGGGCGCGGCGGCGGCCGGGGCTGCCGTCGCCAGCGGCAGTCCGCCGGCCAGGGCGGCACCGGCGGCGGTCACCGCCGAGCGGGCGACGAAGTCACGACGGTTCAGGGACATGGACGACTCCAACGTGGGGTGAAACGGTCCGTCAGCAGGGGTGGTGACGCGCGTAGAAGTCTGCCTGCAAAAGGCCCTGGCGAACAGCCCCCAGTACGTTTCCAGCAGGTGAGAAGTAGAAGACCCGCGCGTGACGGCCGCCCGGCGGGAAGCCCCTAGATGTAACCCTCACGCAGCGCGTGTGCCACCGCGTGGGCGCGGTTGCGGAGGTTCAGACGGCTCGTCAGACCGTGCAGCACGTTCTTGACGGTGCGCTCCGAGTACGAGAGCTTGCTGGCGATCTCGCCGGTGTCCCACCCCTCCGCGACCAGCCGCAGGATGTCCGACTCGCGCTCCGAGATGCCCGGCGGCGTGAAGCCGGGCAGACCCTGGACGCTCCGCTGCAGCCGCCCCATCTGGGTGATCAGCCGCCCCAGCAGGTCGCCCGGCAGGTCGCCCTCACCGCGCGCGGCGGCCAGTACCGCCTGCTCCAGCCGCTCCGCCGTCGCCTCCCGCCGCCGCAGGATCGCCGACACCCCACACTCGACGGCCTCCAGCAGGTCGGCCTCCCGGATCTGATCCACCACCAGCACCACCCGGTGCTCCTCCAGGTGTACCAGCCTGCGCAGCGTCCCCGTCACGGCCCGGTCCACCGTCTCGGCCACCAGTACCGCCACCGACCCCGGGCCGGTCTCGCCGTTCTCCGCGAGCTCCAGACCCGGGCACCGCCGGAGCTGGCTGACCGCCCCGGCGTGCGAGATGGGATCGGTCGCCTGGATCAGCACCCGGACCAGGGCCGGCGCTCGGAGCGTCTCGGCGACGTACTCGATGGTCACGGCTCTCCCCCTGCTGTGTCTGCACTCGGACAGGTGGGAGAACGCACGCGTCCGGCCCCACCCCGGCCCCATGCTCACCGTGACCCGGCCGGGCCTACCATCGTGGTTGACCACGAGATCGGGCCCGTGAGAGCAAGCTCACAGCGATCCGCCGACGGTCCGGGCGACCGATCCGCCCGGTCGGCCCGTGGTTCTGGACGGGGACGACCGGGAGGGCGTGACAGAGATGATCAGCAGTGCCGCCCTGGCGGGCGTCGGCCGGGACCGGTCCGGGCCGGGACTGGTCGAACGCCGCGCCGTGCTCGACGAGGCGGCCCGGCTGGCGGAGCTCGCCCGGCACGGCCACGGCAGCCTGCTGCTGCTCACCGGCCCGACCGGCGTCGGCCGCAGCGCCCTGCTGGACGCCCTGGCCCGCTCCGAAGCCGCCCGGCCGATGACCGTCCTACGCGCCAACTGCGCGGCCGACGAGGCCACCCACCCCTACGCCGCCGCCCGCCAACTGGCTGGAGCGGGAGTCGAGTTCGGCCCGGGTCCGGACGGCGCCGCGCCCTGGGAGCTGCTCCGCGAACACGCCGCCCGCCGCCCGATGCTGCTGCTCGTCGACGATGTCCAGCACGCGGACCCCCCGTCCCTCTGCTGGCTGAGCCAGCTCGGCCGGCGACTCGAACGCCTGCCCGTGCTGGCCGTCGTGACCGAACGCCGCCGGCCCGGCCGGACCGGCGGCACCCCGCGGTTCGGCCAGGACCTCCCGGCCGGCGCCGTCCACCCGCACCGGCTCGGCCCGCTCACCCGCGGGGGCGTCGCCGAACTCCTGGCCGCCCGGCTCGGCCGCCCCGCCCCCGAGGACCTGGTCGACGACTGCCTGCGCGCCACCGGCGGCACCCCGCTGCTGCTGCACGCCCTGCTGAACGCCCTGCTCGCCGAGCTCGGCACCCCCGGACACCCGCTCGGCGACACCCCCGGCGGAGCCTTCCAGGACGCGGTCGGCCACTGGCTGCGGGCCGCCGGCGAACCCGTCGCCACCGCCGCCCGGATCCTCGCCCAGCTGTCCGGCCACCCCACCGGCGGCGCCGACCTGCCCACCCTGGCCGGGGACGGCACCGGCCGGGTCGCCGACTGGCTGCACGGGCTGCGCGCCCACGGCATGCTCCAGGACGGCGGCGCGGGACGCCTCGACGAGTTCGCCCACCCCTGGCTGCGCACCGCCGTCCTCGCCGACTGGGGCCAGGAACGCCGGGCCGAGGTGCACCACGGACTCGCCGCCCTGCTCTACGACCGCGGCGAGTCCGAGGACCTGATCGCCGGTCACCTGCTGCAGACCGAGGTCTGCGGCGCCGAGTGGGCCGCCGACGTCCTGATCGGCGCGGCCCGCACCGCCCGGCGGGACGGACGGACCGCCCGCGCCGTCCGGCTGTTCCGGCGCGCCCTGCGCGAACCGCTCACCGGCCACCGGCGCGGCACCGTCCTGCTCGAACTCGGCTGCCAGGAAGTCACCCTGGGCCCACCCGAATCCGTCACCGGCACCCGGCACCTGGCCCAGGCGGTCCGCCTGCACCAGTCCGACGAGGCCGTCTTCGAGGCGGCCAACGCCCTCGGCTCCGCGCTCGCCGGCCGGGGCGAGACCGCCGCCGCGCTGGAAGTGATGGAGGACCTCGCCGAACGCTTCGCCGACCACCCCGAACTGGCCCGCGCCGTCCACGCCGCCGCCGCCCTGATCGCCTCGCACGACGGCGCCAGCTGGCTCCAGGTGGTCGAAGGACTGCGTCGGATCGAGGCCCGCACCCCCGACGGCCTGGCCCCGGCCGCCCTCGGCATGCTGACCGAGTACGAGGCCGCCAGCGGCGCGCTCTCCGCGGCCGAAGCGGCCGGACGGATCGAGCAGTTGACCACCAGGACGCCGGACACCTTCTCCCGCAGCTACGTCAACGCCACCGCCGCCACCCTGGCCCAGTGGGCCGACCTGCTGCCGCTCGCCGACCGCCTGGTGGCCGACGGGCTGTCCGCACACCGCGGCACCCCCCTGCACCCCGCCTACCAGTGCCTGCTCAGCGTCCGCGCGGAGAGCCGGATGATGCGCAGCCAGTACGCCCTGCTGCTGACCGAGTTGCACAGCGCCGAGAACCACCTCGGCGTCCTCGCCCTCAACAACTCGCACCTGACCTCCCAGGCGGTACTCGCCCTGCTGGAGACCGGCTGCCTCACCGAGGCCCGCCACCTCGCCACCGCCGCCGGGGCGGACGCCCCCGGCAGCGAAGGCTCCTGGGAGTGGAACGAACTGCTCTACGCCCGCGGCCTGGTGGAACTCGCCGCCGGACGCCCCACCGAAGCCCTCACCGCCCTCCAGGAGTGCGGCCGACGACAGGGCGAACGCCACGCGGTCAGCCCGATCGTCACCCCCTGGCGCTCCGCCGCCGCCGACTGCCACCTGCTGCTCGGCCAACCCGGCGCGGCCGCCGAACTCGCCACCGAAGAACTCGGACTGGCCCGGATCTGGGGCACCCCGCGCACCATCGGCCGGGCCCTGCGCGCCCTCGGCGCCGCCACCGGCGGCCGACAGGGACTCACCACGGCGGGCGAAGCGGTCGACCTGCTGCGCGCCGACGGCCTCGAAACCGAACTGATCCCCGCCCTGCTCGGCCTCGGCCGACTGCTGCTCGGCAGCGGCCGCCGCGCCGCCGCCAGGGACACCCTGCGCGAAGCGGTCACCCTGGCCGAACGGACCGGCGCCCTAAGGCTGGTGGCGGTCGGCACCGAACTGCTGCTGGCCTCCGGAGCCCGCCCGGTCAAACAGCGCCACACCGGCGCCCAGGCCCTCACCGACAGCGAAAAGCGGGTCTGCCGCCTGGCCGCAGAAGGCCACTCCAACCCCGAGATCGCCGAGCTGCTGCACCTGGCGCTGCGCACCGTGGAGACCCATCTCACCAACAGCTTCCGCAAGCTGGGCATCCGCCGCCGCGCCGAGATCGCCGCCCAGCTGGCCCACGACGCCTGACCCCGGTGCACGGACGGCTCGCCGACGACGCCCGACCTCCGTGCGCAGGTCGGCTCAGAGCTGCGCCGCCATCCGGTCGACCTCCGCCTTCAGCGCCGCCACCGGATCCACCCCGCCCGGCGCCAACGCCTCCCAACACCGGGCCCTGACGTAGCCGTCCAGCGCCACCGGCAGCTCCCACTCCACGATCCGCCGCACCCGCTCCCGGTCGGCCGCCCCGAGCGCGGCCAGCAACGCCTCCGCACCGACCGAGGAGGGCAGCCCGATCGCCGCCACCCGCTCCGCCAACGCGGCCGGCTCCGACGTCCCCCGCTTCGGCCCCCACGGCACCAGCAGCGCCCCCGCCGCGTACATCGCCGCCACCACGGCCGGCCCCCAGCCGCCGGTCAGCCCGGCCAGGTACAACCCGAGCCCCCCGGCGCCCGCCGCGCAACCCACCAGGTTGCGCGGCGACTCCAGATAGTCCAGCGCCCTACTGATAGCCACGGATCTCCTCGAACGCCCCGTCCAGGTTGCCCGTACCGTCGAACAGCTTCCCGCCGGTCAGCTCCGCGATGCCCTGGAGCTGCGCCTTGGCCGCCTCCCCGAACTGGATCGGGAAGACCGGCACCACCCGCTGACGCTCCGTCAGCGAGCCGAACCAGCTGCGGAACTCCGCCTCCTTCATCCCCTCGTTGCTCTCCCCGTCGGTCATCAGCACGATCGAGGTGAACCGGTCGTCACCGGCCGCCGCCTGCTGGCGGGCGAGCAGCTCGTACGCCTCCCGCAGCGAGTCGTACACCGCCGTCCCATCGTTCGCCTGCATGGCCCGGACATCCGTCTCGATCCGGGCCAGCTCCACCGCCGGGGCGCTCTCCGGCACCGTGTACGTCCGCTCCGACTTCACCTTCGAGGCGAACTCGATCAGGGTCACCTCCTCCCGTTCCCGGAACCGCCGCACCCCGCGCGGGTCCTGCAGCCCGGTCAGCCGCGCCATCGCCGCCTGCAACGCCTCCAGCCTGGGCCCCTTCATCGACCCCGAGGTGTCCAGCACGTACACCGTCCTGGACGGCCGACGCAGTTCGTTCTGGTACGACGACAGCAGGCCGTCGGCCACCGCCCGGGTGCCCGGGAACGGCAGTTCGCGGCGCAGGTCGGTCGGCACCCCGGCCGCCGGGGCGACGTTCGGCGTCACCGGGCGGCGTAGCGTCGCCGCCGAGATCCGCTGCTGGGTCTCGGCCGTGGTCAGGTACTTGGCCAGCCGCTGGAAGGAGTCCTGCGCGGGCTGCCCGGCCGAGGCCAGCAGTGAGAGCGGGTAGTCGGCCGAGACCACGCCGTCCAACGGGCGGATCACGGTCAGCCGGTCGGCCTCCGGCAGCGTCCGGTTCATCGAGAGCAGCACCGACTCGTAGTTCACCAGCGCGGCGACCCTGTTCTGGCCGGCCCGCTGGTACGCCTCGGCCAGCCAGCCGGAGGAGCCGGAGGTGAGCCGCTGACCCGCGAAGAACCGCTGGAGCGAGGGTGCCGCCTTGGTGACGTCCGCGTGCGTGAGGGCCGCGCCCGCGCCGGAGAACGCCGCGGCCAGCGCGACCAGGGCGGAGAAGCCTGAGTTGGAGCGGGACGGGTCCGCCATCCCGTAGGACAGCTTCCCGGCCACCGCAGCGTCCCCGAGCTGACCCCAGGTGACCTGCGAACCGTCGCCCCAGCCCAGCTCGCTGAGCATGCCGGAGCGGACCCCGACGGCGACCGGGGTGGTCATGACCGGCGTCTCGGAGAGCAGCTTGCCCTTGGCGGCGTCGTCCAGCCGCAGATAGCGGTTGGACGGGAACCAGACCGCGTCGTACTTGCCGTCCGCCTGCCCGGCTGCGACGGTGTCAGCACCGTCCAGCGAGCCGGTCCAGGTGAACTGCACGCTGACGCCGGTGGCCCTCTTCGCCTCGGCCAACACCGGTGCCATGTCCTGGAGTTCGCTGCCCGCCAGCACCCGCAGCACGCCGTCCTTGGACGGGCTCGGGGAGGGTGGCTCGGGTTCGCTGGTGCAGGACGTCGCCGTCAGGGCCAGGGTCACGACCAGGGCCAGGACGGCCGGTCCGGTCCGTCGGAATATCGCGGTCCTCATCTCACTTGCCCTTCGCCGCTTCGACCAGCTTGGCCAGCACCGGGACGGCGGCCACCTGGGCCTGCCTGATGTCTGCGGTGGCCAGGTCCGCCGCGAAGTCCGGGCCCTGGTGCCCCTCCAGGGCCTTGCCGAGCGCTCCCGGATCGGCCGTCGGGCGGAAGCCGTGCCGGGCCTCCAGCGCACGCAGTTTCGGGCTGTCCCGGAGCAGTTCGGCCACCTTCCGGCCCTCCGGCGTCAAGCCGACGGCCGTGTGGTCACTCCATACGGTGGTGTCCGGGTACAGCACCACCAGGTCGCCCGTCGAAATCCCGTGCGCCTTCAGCGAGGCCACCTGGGACTCGTAGACCAGCACCAGCGGGTTGCCGACACCGGACCGGAAGTCGCTGAACGGGCCGTCGGAGCTCGTCTTCTGGTCACCCTGCTTGTCCGTCAGCTTCTTCAGCAGCGTCCCGACCCGGTCGAACCCCGCGTCGTCCGCCACCACCCGCTCACCGTTCGCCAGGTACGAGACGGCGGCCAGATGCAGCGCTCCCGAGGAGGACGTGCGTGGATCGGTGGTGGTCAGGTAGATGTCGCCGGACAGCTCCGCCTTGCCGGCGGCTCCTTTGAGCTGCGACCACTTGGTGTCGTTCCGGACCGCCTCCATGTACGGCCCCATCCGCAGCTTCCACGGGTTCTGGCCTGACTGCTCGGCCAGGTCGTTGGCCTTGAGGACCTCGGCCGTCGACCGGTGTGCGATCACCACCAGCGGCGAATAGAACGGACGTACCGGCTCGGTGGTGATGCCCTTGCTCTTCGCGATCTCCTCGGCCGGTCCCCGGCTGGCTGGAAAGGCCAGGTCGACGCCGTTCAGGTCCGAGCCGGCCATCGACCAGGAGCCGATGGTCTGCTGCCGGACGTCGAGCCCGTTCGCCCTGAACTCGGCTGCCACCTCAGGGTCGTTGAAGAACTCGGCCTTCTCCGAACCGATCAGCACCCGGACCGGTTTCAGATCCTCCGCCTGGCCGGCGTGCAGGTAGACCGCGAGTCCGACCCCGCACAGCAGCGCCACGGCCACCAGTACGCCGATGACTCTTCTCATCGCCAACCCTTCCCCCATGAGCGGCAGTTCATGACCTCAAGGGTCCCGCCCGGGTGGGAGCGGGATGCGACGCGAGGTTGAACCGGGGGTGAACAGGCCTTCACGGAACCGCAACGAACGGCCAACCGGCTTCTGCAGCAAGGGAAGTCACGACAAGTCACATCGTTCACCCAATCGTTCAACAATCGCCATGGTGAAGTCGGCCGGAACGTCGATGTTACGTACCGGTAATGCCTAGGCTCGTGCCATGCGCCGAGCAAAAATCGTCTGTACTCTCGGGCCCGCCGCCGACTCGTACGACCAGATCAAAGCACTGGTCGAAGCCGGTATGGACATCGCCCGCTTCAATCTCAGCCACGGCTCCCAGCTCGAACACGAGGAGCGCTACCGCCGGGTCCGCAAGGCCTCCGACGAGACCGGCCGCAGCGTCGGTGTCCTGGTGGACCTCCAAGGTCCGAAGATCCGGCTCGACACCTTCGCCGAGGGGCCCGTACTCCTTGAACGCGGTGACGAGTTCACCATCTCGGTGGAGGACGGGGTGATCGGTGACCGCGACATCTGCGGCACCACCTACCGCGGCCTGGCCAACGACGTGGCCCGTGGCGAACGCATCCTGGTCGACGACGGCCGGGTCTGCCTGGAGGTCACCCACGTCGACGGGCCCCGGGTGCACTGCATCGTCATCGAGGGCGGCCTGATCTCCGACCACAAGGGCCTCAACCTCCCCGGCGTAGCCGTCTCGGTGCCCGCGCTCAGCGACAAGGACGTCGCCGACCTGCGCTGGGCCCTGCGGACCGGCGCCGACCTGATCGCGCTCTCCTTCGTCCGCACCGGCAAGGACGTCGAGGACGTCCGCCGGATCATGGCCGAGGAGGGCAGGTCCGTCCCGGTCATCGCCAAGATCGAGAAGCCGCAGGCGGTCGACAACCTGGAGTCCATCGTCGACGCCTTCGACGGCATCATGGTCGCCCGTGGCGACCTGGGCGTCGAAATGCCGCTGGAGCAGGTCCCGTTGGTGCAGAAGCGCGCCATCAAGCTGGCCAAGCGGAACGCCAAGCCGGTGATCGTCGCCACCCAGATGCTGGACTCGATGATCAACGCCTCCCGCCCCACCCGGGCCGAGGCCTCCGACGTCGCCAACGCCGTACTGGACGGCACCGACGCGGTGATGCTCTCCGGCGAGACCTCCGTCGGCAAGTTCCCCGTCGAGACCGTCCGGACGATGTCCCGGATCATCACCGCGGTCGAGGAGGACACCCTCGCGGCCGGCCTCCCGCCGCTCACCGAGCGGAACAAGCCCCGCACCCAGGGCGGCGCGGTGGCCCGCGCGGCCGCCGAGATCGGCGACTTCCTCAACGCCAAGTACCTGATCGCCTTCACCCAGTCCGGCGACACCGCCCGCCGGCTCTCCCGCTACCGCTCACCCATCCCCGTGCTCGCCTTCACCTACGAGCCCGCCGTCCGCAGCCAACTCGCCGTCACCTGGGGCGCCGAAACCTTCCTCGGCCCCTTCGCCGCCACCACCGACGAGATGGTCGCCCAGGTGGACGCCCAGCTGCTCTCCCTCGGCCGCTGCCAGAAGGGCGACATCGTCGTCATCACCGCCGGCTCACCCCCCGGCCTGGCCGGCTCCACCAACCTGGTCCGCGTCCACCACGTCGGGGAACTCGACAACTGAGTCCACGTGGGGGCACGGCCACGGCTGCGCCCCCACCGTTCAGTACTTCGGCCCGATGTACTGGTCCATCAGCGCGACGGACGCCCTCCGCGCCACCGAGATGTTGACCGCACCGGTCGGTCGCGCATAGGACTTCCACGCGACGCCGACCGCGTCGAGGGTGTCGGTGAAGAGCCGGACTATGTCGGTCGAGGTGTTGGTGAAGAAGTAGCGCGGGTACTCGTACCGCGTGACGACCCCGTCGGTCGTCCTGCTCGCCCAGTTGACGATCCGGCAGCCGTCCGAGTGGATCAGCCCGCGGAGCAGCGCCCAGGGGTGGGCGTCGACCAGCTCCCGCTGCCACGGCACCAGGGCTATGGGGCGTTCGTGCTTCTTGCCCGGGCCGTGCTGGGGGAAGAGGCACGGCAGGTGCCTGGAGTAGACCTTGACGTAGTGACAGCCGGTGTTGCGCACACGGCAGACGGAGTTGTTGGGCAGGACACATCTGACGGCCCGCTCGGCTGAGTCGATGAGGCCGGGCCAGGCGTCCCCGCAGGCGATGCTGAGACTGGGGGCACGCTGCTTGGTCACGATGTGACCGTCACCCAGATAGAGGCCGAGCAGATAGACGTACGACGGCGGATCGAGTGGATCACCATGACAGCGTGGGCAGGTCGAACGCCTCTGCCCAGGGAGGTCACCTCGTCGGGATCGATCCCAGTGTCTCCAGTAGCTCACGGTCCCGTAGGGCGCACCGAGCAGACGCGCTACGTCGGCGTTGGACATTCCACCGAGCATGAGGTCAAGAGCCTGCTGGCGGAGAGGGCTGGCGGTCATGTATGCCAGCGTCTGGCCCTACGCAGTCCCGACACGGGGCGGACAGACTGTAAACCACTCGTGATGATGAACCTGCTGGGTCAGACGAGTACCGGGTGCGGGACTCGAACCCGCAAGCCCTTTCGGGCAGATGTGTTTGAGACATCCGTGTATGCCATTCCACCAACCCGGCAGGGTCGAGCGATCAGAAGGATACCCTGTGCGCGCCTTCCCGTGCAGCTGGGTAGGCTCGTGCATGCAGCACCCCGCCGGAACGAGGAGCCCCGTGAGCACCGCCGACGAGCAGGCCCAGCCGCTTGACACCGACTTGCCCCAGATCACCCGAATTGTCATCGCCGAGGACGAGACCCTGATCCGCCTCGACCTCAAGGAGATGCTTGAGGAGGAGGGGTACACGGTCGTCGGCGAGGCCGGTGACGGGGAGACGGCGGTGAAGCTGGTCGAGGAGCTCAGGCCCGACCTGGCCATCCTGGACGTGAAGATGCCGATCCTGGACGGCCTCTCGGCCGCCGAGCGGATCCACGAGGCGCACCTCGCCCCCGTCCTGATGCTGACCGCGTTCTCGCAGCGCGAGCTGGTGGACCGGGCCCGGGACGCGGGTGCGATGGCGTACATCGTGAAGCCGTTCAGCAAGAGCGACCTGGTGCCCGCGATCGAGATGGCCGTCTCGCGCTACACCGAGATGCGGACGCTGGAGGAGGAGATCGCCGACCTCACCCAGCGCCTGGAGACCCGCAAGCTGGTCGACCGCGCGAAGAGCGTGCTGCAGACCAAGTTCGGGCTGACCGAGCCCGCCGCCTTCCGCTGGATCCAGAAGACCTCGATGGACCGCCGGATGACCATGGCCGCCGTCGCGGAGGCCGTGATCGAGGAGGGCGTCGCCCAGGACAAGAAGAAGGCCGAGCCGGCGGCGCCCGAAGCCTGAGGCAGGTACGACGAAGGGCCCGGCCGAGCGGCCGGGCCCTTCGCGTTGCCGAAACGGTCAGTCCTCACCCAGGTACGCCTTGCGCACCGAGTCGTTGCCGAGCAGGTCGCGACCGGTGCCGGTGAGCACGATCCGGCCGGTCTCCATCACGTACCCCTGGTCGGAGAGCGAGAGCGCCGCCTGCGCGTTCTGCTCGACCAGCAGGATGGTGGTGCCCGAGGCCTTGAGCTCGACGATGGTCGCCATGATCTTCTGCATCATCAGCGGGGAGAGACCCATCGAGGGCTCGTCCAGCATCAGCAGCTTCGGACGGGACATCAGCGCCCGGCCCATGGCGAGCATCTGCTGCTCGCCGCCGGAGAGGGTGCCGGCGGCCTGCTTGCGCCGTTCGCCGAGGATCGGGAAGAGCGTGTAGGCGCGCTCGACGTCCTCGGTGATGCCGGCGGCGTCCTTCCGGAGGAAGGCGCCGAGCAGCAGGTTCTCCTCGATCGTCATCCGGGGGAAGATGTGCCGGCCCTCGGGGGAGTGCGCGAGGCCGAGCGAGACGATCTTGTGGGCGGGTACCGTGCCGAGCGGCTGCCCGTCGAAGGTCACCGTGCCGCCGGTCGGCTTGAGCAGACCGGAGAGGGTGCGCAGGGTGGTGGTCTTGCCGGCGCCGTTGGTGCCGATCAGGGTGGTCACCTCACCCTGGTTCACGGTGAAACTGATGCCCTTGACGGCCTCGATCTTGCCGTAGGCGACGCGGAGGTCCTGGACCTCAAGCAGCGCGGTCATGTGGCGTCCTCCGCCTGCTCGTCGGTGCTGGTCGCGGTCTCGAGGGGCGCACCGAGGTACGCCGTGATGACCCGCTCGTCGTTCTGGACGGTCTCCTTGTCGCCCTCGACGATCTTCTGGCCCTGGACCAGGACGGCCGTCCGGTCGCAGAGGTTGAAGATGAACTTCATGTCGTGCTCGATCACCAGGATCGCGATGCCCAGGTCGCGGATCGCGAACACCAACTGCTCGGCGGCGTTGGTCTCCTGGGGGTTCATGCCGGCGGTCGGCTCGTCCAGGAGCAGCAGGCCGGGGTCGCTGGCGAGTGCCCTGGCGATCTCCAGCTTGCGCTGCTCGCCGTACGGGAGGTTGCGGGCCAGGTGGTCGGCCTTGGCCGCCAGGCCGGTGAACTCGAGGAGTTCCATGGCCCGTTCGCGGCTGGCGTTCTCGGCCCGGTGGTAGCCGGGGCCGCGCAGGATGGCCGAGAACAGGCCCTCCTTGGTGCGGGTGTGCCGGCCGACCAGGACGTTCTCCAGGACGGTCATGTTGCCGAACAGCCGGATGTTCTGGAAGGTCCGGGCGATGCCGGCCTGGGTGACCAGGTGCGGCTTGGGCGGCAGCACGGTGCCCTGGTAGCTGACGGTGCCCTCGGTGGGGACGTAGAGGCCCGTGAGGCAGTTGAAGAAGGTGGTCTTGCCGGCGCCGTTGGGGCCGATCAGACCGACGATCTCGCCGGCGTTGACCGTGAGGTCGACGTTGTTGACGGCGGTCAGGCCGCCGAACTTCATCGTGACGCCACGGGCGTCGAGCACGGGGGCGCTCGTGGTGGTGCTCATCTGGCTGTTCACGCCCCTGCCTTGGTGAGTGCGGTCTCGCTGGGCGGCGAGGTCTGGGCGGGGATGTCCGCCTCGTGGAACTCCAACTTGGCGCGCCGGTTGGCGATCATGCCTTCGGGGCGGACCCGCATGAGGATGATGAGGGTGATGCCGAAGGCCAGCAGCTGGTAGTTGGAGAGGAACTCGAGCTTCTTCGGGACCAGGAAGAGCAGCGTCGCGCCGACCAGCGGCCCGCTGATGGTGCCCATGCCGCCGAGGATGACGGCGGCCAGCAGGAAGGCCGAGTTCGGCGGGAGCGCCTCGGCGAAGGTGTACTGGTCGGGGGTGACGGTGTAGCTGACGTGGGCCTGGACGGTGCCGGCCAGGCCGGCCAGGCAGGCGCCGAGGGCGAAGGCGAGCAGCTTGAGGCGGAAGCCGTTGATGCCCATGGCCTCGGCTGCGGTCTCGTCCTCGCGGATGGCGACCCAGGCGCGGCCGATCCGGGAGCTGCCGACCCGGGCGAACACCAGGACGACGAACGCGGTGACGAGCAGCATCAGCAGGTAGTAGTTGGAGAAGCGGCCGAGTTCGACACCGGCGATGGTGTGCTTCTGGCCGAGGTTGAAGCCGAGGATCTCCAGGTCCGGGATGCGCGGGATGCCGTTGGAGCCGTTGGTGATCTTCGGTCCGGTGGTCCCGTTGAGGTTGTTCATGGTGATGCGGAAGATCTCGCCGAAGCCCAGGGTGACGATGGCGAGGTAGTCGCCGCGCAGCCGCAGGGTGGGGGCGCCGATCAGTACGCCGAAGACCATGGAGGCCGCCGCGCCGGTCAGCATGGCTGCCCAGAACGGGAACTGGACGTGGATCGGGGAGGCGGGGGAGCCGGAGACCAGGGCGGCGGCGTACGCGCCGACGCCGAGGAAGGCGACGTACCCGAGGTCGAGCAGACCGGCCAGGCCGACCACGATGTTCAGGCCCAGGGCGACCGTGGCGAAGATCAGGATGTTCGCCGCGACCGAGGTGTACTGGTCGCTGGTCTGGGTGAACGGGAAGCCTGCGGCGGCGGCGAAGGCGGCGCCGGTGGCGACCGGGCGGTGCTTGATCGTCAGGGCTCGCAGTCGGGGCAGCAGCCCGGACTTGGTGAGGGACGCGACGACGAACCCGGCCAGGATCAGGTATCCGGCGAACAGCTCGCCGTACTCGGTGTCGATGCCGAAGGTGATCGCGAACAGGCCGACGGCGAAGGCCGCGACGATGAGCAGCACCTCGACGGAGGAGGGGAGCTGACGGGCCTTCGGCAGCGGGCGGTCGCTCTTGGCGAGGCGCAGGCCCCAGCTGGTGCCCTTGGGGTGGCGGTCGACGGGCAGGCCGAGCGCGCCGATCAGGGCGAGCAGCGAGGCGAGGCCGGCGATCCACCCGCCGGGCTCGAGGTTGGCCAGGCCGCCGAGGTCGGTGGCGATGGCGATGAGGGTGAACCAGGTGACGGCCGCCCCGCCGAACGCGGCGTACAGGAGGCCGTTGTCGCTGCCGCTCGGGCTGGTCCAGCGCAGGCCCGGGACGCCGTAGGACGCGAGGGCGAGCAGCAGGGTGAGCAGGCCGGCGGTGAGGGTGAGCCACTGCAGGCCGCCCGGGTAGCCGGTGACCGTGAGGTCGCCGGGGAAGTCGGCGGTCCAGGTCCAGGCCAGGAAGGCGGAGGCGGCGGTGGCGAGGGCACCGACGGCGGTGACGGCGCGGGCGGCGCCGAGCGGCAGGGGGATGACCGGAGTGGTCTCAGTGCTCATGGTGGTCACGCCCTGTCCGCGACGCGCTCGCCGAGCAGGCCCTGTGGCCGGACGAGCAGTACGACGATGAGGAGTACGAAGGCCCAGACGTCCTTCCAGGCGGCGCCGCCGAAGAGCTCCATGCCGGGGACGTGCTGGATGTAGGCGGTGGCGAGTCCTTCGGTGAGGCCGAGGGCGAGGCCGCCGAGCATGGCGCCGTAGATGTTGCCGATGCCGCCGAGGACGGCGGCGGTGAACGCCTTGAGGCCGAGCAGGATGCCCATCCGGGAGTCGACCTGGCCGGTGCGGAGGCCGTAGGCGACGGCGGCGACGGCGGCGAACGCGGCACCGATGGCGAAGGCCATCACGATGATGCGGTCGGTGTCGATGCCCATCAGCTTGGCGGTGTCCGGGTCCTGGCTGGTGGCCTGCATGGCCCGGCCGGAGCGGGTCTTGGCGACGAACCAGCCGAGGATGACCATGCAGAGCGGGGCCGCGATGATCAGGAAGATGTCGCTGCGCTGGATGGTGACGCCGACCAGCTCGAAGGGGTCACCGGGGATCTTCGGGAAGACCCGGGCCTTCTTGGCGTCGGGGTAGAAGGAGAAGACCAGCTGCTGCAGCACGATCGAGAGGCCGATGGCGGTGATCAGCGGGGCGAGCCGGGGGGCGCCGCGCAGGGGCCGGTAGGCGAACCGCTCGGCGCCGACGGCGACCAGGGTCGAGACCAGGATGCCGGCCAGCAGCATCAGGGGGATGGCTATCCACAGGCTGGTGCCACCGGGCAGGGCGAGGAAGGCGGTGAGGGCTCCGAAGCCGCCGACCATGAAGATCTCGCCATGGGCGAAGTTGATGAGCTGGACGATGCCGTAGACCATCGTGTAGCCGATCGCGACGAGCCCGTAGAGGGCTCCCAGGATCAGGCCGTTGGCCAGCTGCTGCGGTAGTTCGTGCACCGCTCGGCCTCCGTAGTGCGCGCGTGGTACGCGTGTGGGGGTGGATGTGGGTGCGCGGGGGCGCTCGTGGCGCCCCCGCGCGGGTTGTTCAGGAGTTGACGAACCGTCAGCCGGTCGCCCGGCCGATCAGGTTCAGCCGGCGAAGGTGCCGGACTTGGCCACGGCCCATGTGCCGTCCTTGACGGCGTAGACGGTGAGCTGCTTGTTGGTGGTGTCGCCGTACTCGTCGAAGGAGACCTTGCCGGTCACGCCCTCGAAGGAGACGGCCTGGACGGCCGCCACGACCTTGGCGCGGGCATCCGCCGGCAGCTTGCCGTTGTTGGCGGCGACGACGGCCTTGACACCCTGGATGATGGCCCAGGCGCTGTCGTAGGAGTAACCGCCGTAGGTCTCGTAGGCGTCCTTGTAGGCGGCGGCCTTGTAGTCCGCGATGAACTTCGCGGCGGAGGGCAGCTGCTCGACCGGGAGGCCGACCGAGGTGGCGAGGTCGCCCTGGCTCTTCGGGTTGAGCTTGATGAAGTCGGCGCTCTGGATGCCGTCGCCGCCCATCAGCGGGATGTTGACGCCACCCTCCTTGAGCTGGAGCGAGAGCGGGCCGGCGGCCGGGTACTCGCCGCCGTAGTAGATCGCCTCGGCGCCGGAGGACTTGACCTTGGTGACGATCGCGTTGAAGTCGCGGTCGTCGGGGTTCACGTGCTCCTCGCCGACGATGGTGCCGCCGAGCTTGGTGAACTCGCCCTTGAAGGTACCGGCGAGGCCGGCGCCGTAGGTCTTCTGGTCGTCGATCAGGAAGACCTTCTTCTTCGCTGCCTCGTTCACCAGGTACTGGGCCGCGAACGGGCCCTGCACGGCGTCGGTGGTGGAGGTGCGGAAGTAGGACTTGAACGGGCGGGCCTTCTTGCCGGAGGCCCAGGCCTCGCCCTGGCTGAGCGCGACACCGGTGTTGGCGGGGGAGATCTGCACCAGGTTGGCGTCGTTGAAGATCTGCTGCATCGACTGGGCGACGCTGGAGTTCAGCGGGCCGACCACGCCGATGACGGTCTTGTCGGCGACCAGGTTGGTGGCGTTCTGCTGGCCGGGGGCCGGCTTGGCGGTGTCGTCCAGGGCCTTGATCTCGAACTTGACGCCCGGGACCTCGTTCTTGGCGTTGGCCTGCTTTACGGCCAGGTCCACCGAGTTCTTGATGCCGAGGCCGAGGGCGGAGAGGTCGCCGGTGAGCGGCGCGTCGACGCCGATGGTCACGGTGGTGGAACCGGCCGCACCGTCTTCGGCCTTCTTCTCGCCGCGCGAACCGCAGGCGGAGAGGGAGAGCGCGCCGGCGACTGCGATGCTCACGACAAGCAGTGAACGATTACGCACGAGGGGTCCCTTTCTGAGGAAAGCACCAGGCCGGAGGAGGCGGGGTGCCGGGTCGCGCGCTGGGGCCAGGCCCGATCCGTTGGCGCGGTGACTGGCCGTGACTCTAGAACGTGATCGGCGCCTCTGGCAGGGGTGCGGGCATGCTGTGATTCTCTTGTTATGAGGCATGCCGACGTAATCTCACATACTGATCAGTCTCTCCTCACCGGACACCATGCGCTAGAGGGCATCAGGGGCCACGGAGCAGTGAAACCAACGGAATCGGCAGGTGATGACGGATCTCTCCGATTATCGGACGCCGCCGTCCGGGGAGGTATCCTCGGGCGCTGATGTCCGGATATCGGAATCCGGGCAGGCGATATGCAGGTTCCTGGACAGGTCGGCGGCGTAGCGGTCGCCCAGTATCTGGCTGAGAGTCTGGATTGCGCGCGGATTACGCAGCGTTACATCGAGGTATGGCAGCCCCGCGTCGCGGGGCGCGGCCGCGCAGTCCTCGACGGCGTACTCCACCTCCAGCGGAGCGCTCTGACCAGGCATCACGCTGTACGGCAGACCGCGACGCACCGCGACGGTCAGCCCCGGGTACCCCTGGCGCACCGCGAGCAGGTCGACCGGCTGCGCTCCGCTGACCGCGAAGATCACCCGGAGTGCGAAGTCGCGCCTTCCCGGGACCGCGTCCCGGTCGGGCCCCGCGTAGCTGAAGGCGGTCACCCGTGAAGGGTACGGCGGTGGGTCGCCGGCCGGTGGCCGGGAGGGTCCGCCGCGGAGCGTGGTGAGGGTGGCCACCGCGAGCAGGAGCCCTGCCAGCGCGTACAGCTGACGACGCGTCAGCCTGCGGCGGGGCGCCTCGGCCACGGCCGGTGGCACCGTCCCCGGCCCGGCCTCGACCGGGCCCAGGCTGCCGCCAGGACCCTCGCTCCGCCGTCCACCCCCGGACATGCCGCCGCCCCCTCGTCTGGACCAGGGCCTGCCCAGCGGCGGCAGCGGTCAAACAAGGGGGCGGCGGACAGGCGGCGGACAGGGCCTAGAGGTCCCGCAGCATGCAGGTCAGCCGGCAGCTGGTGATCCGCTTGCCGGTGTCGTCGGTGATGGCGATCTCGTACGTCGCGGCCGTCCGGCCCTTGAACACCGCGGTGGCCACCCCGGTCACCAACCCCGAGGTGGCGGACCGGTGGTGGGTCGCGTTCAGGTCCACGCCGACCGCGTAACGGCCGGGGCCCGCGTGCAGCATCGCGCCGATCGAACCCAGCGTCTCGGCCAGCGCGGCCGAGGCCCCGCCGTGCAGCAGCCCGTACGGCTGCTGGTTGCCCTCCACCGGCATGGTGCCGACCACCCGGTCCCCGCTGGCCTCCACCACCTTGATGCCGAGCCGGTCACCGAGGTGGCCGCCGGAGAAGGTGGCGGGGTCGACGCCCAGCTTGGCGAAGTGATCGAGGACGTCCTGCGGGACGTTCAGGATCGGGGCCGCGTCGGTCATGGTGCTCCTGCCGTTCGAGGGTGGGGTCGCGTGCTCCCGTGATGGTACGACCGCCGCTCGCGGCGGCGGCAGGTTGTCGGCGGCGGGCCATAGGATCGGTCATCGGCAGAGCAATCGGCAGGAACGGACGTTGACGTGGCTACGCAGAGTGCAGACAAGGGCGCGCCGGGCGGCGCCGGTGCGGGCGACCGGCCCCGGCTGATGCTGCTCGACGGGCATTCGATGGCCTACCGGGCCTGGTTCGCGCTGCCCGCGGAGAACTTCTCCACCGTCACCGGCCAGACCACCAACGCGATCTACGGCTTCGCCTCGATGCTCGCCAACACGGTGCGGGACGAGCGGCCCACCCACCTCGCGGTCGCCTTCGACCTCTCCCGGAAGACCTTCCGCTCCGAGGAGTTCCCCGACTACAAGGCGAACCGGGCGAAGACGCCGGACGAGTTCAAGAGCCAGATCGGCCTGATCCACGAGCTGCTCGACGCGATGCACATCGCCCGGATGTCCGTCGAGGGCTTCGAGGCCGACGACATCATCGCCACCCTGGCCACCGCCGCCGCGGCCGAGGGCTTCGAGGTGCTGATCGTCACCGGCGACCGGGACGCGCTCCAGCTGGTCAACGAGCACGTCACCGTGCTCTACCCGACCAAGGGCGTCTCCGAGCTCACCCGGTACACGCCGGAGAAGGTCACCGAGAAGTACGGCGTGACGCCCGCCCAGTACCCGGACCTGGCGGCGCTGCGCGGCGACCCGTCGGACAACCTCCCCGGCATCCCCGGGGTCGGCGAGAAGACCGCCGCCAAGTGGGTCAACCAGTTCGGCTCCTTCGACGAGCTGGTCTCCCGGGCCGACGAGGTCAAGGGCAAGATCGGCGAGAAGCTCCGCGAGCACCTCGACTCGGTCAAGCGCAACCGGGTACTCACCGAGCTGGTCCGCACCGTCGAACTCCCGCTCGGCGTGCCCGAGCTGGTCCGCATCCCGTTCGACCGCGAGGCGGTCGGCCAGCTGCTGGAGTCGCTGGAGTTCCGCAACCCCAACTTCCGCGAGCGGGTCTACGGCGTCGACCCGGCCGGTGCCGAGCTGGCCCAGGAGGTCGCCGCCGCCCCCGGCGTCGCGGTCGAGGGCACGCTCCTCACCGAGCCCGGCGCGCTGGCCGGCTGGCTGGCCGAGCGGCCCGCCGAGCTGATCGCGGTCGCCGCCATCCACCAGTGGTCGCTCGGCACCGGCGAGGTCGGCGAGATCGCGCTGGCCGCCGGTGAGACGGCCGCCTGGTTCGACCCCACCCAGCTCACCGAGCAGGACGAACGCGCCTTCGCCGACTGGCTCGCCGACGCCGACCGGCCCAAGGCGCTGCACATCGCCAAGCAGGTCATCCGGGCCTTCGCCGAGCGCAGTTGGACCATCCGCGGCATCGTCGCCGACACCGCGCTGGCCGCCTACCTGGACAAGCCGGGCCGCCGCACCTTCACCCTGGACGTGCTGGCCGAGGAGTACCTGGCCCGCTCGCTGGCCCCCGCCGAGGTGGCCGAGAGCGGCCAGCTCTCCTTCGACGCCCCCGAGCACGACCCGACGGCCGGCGCCCAGGCGCTGATGGCCCAGGCGCGGGCGGTGCTGGATCTGGCGGCCTTCTTCGAGACCCGGCTCGCCCAGGTCGGCGCGACGGGGCTGCTCCAGGAGATGGAGCTGCCGATCGCCGAGCTGCTGGCCCGGATGGAGCGCACCGGCATCGCCGCCGACCGCGAGTGGCTCACCACCATCGAGTCGCAGTTCGCCGCCGAGATCCAGCGGGTGGTCGGAGAGGCGCATGCCGCCGCCGGGCACGAGTTCAACCTCGGCTCGCCCAAGCAGCTCCAGGAGATCCTGTTCGGCGAGCTGGCCCTGCCCAAGACCAAGAAGATCAAGACCGGGTACACCACGGACGCCGACGCCCTGATGTGGCTGGCCGGCCAGACCACCAACGAGCTGCCGGTCATCCTGCTCCGCCACCGGGACCAGGCCAAGCTGCGCACCACGGTCGAGGGTCTGCTCAAGACCGTCTCGCCGAAGGGTCGGATCCACACCACCTTCAACCAGATGGTCGCCGCCACCGGCCGGCTGTCCTCCCAGGACCCGAACCTCCAGAACATCCCGGTCCGGACGGAGGAGGGCCGGCAGATCCGCCGCGCCTTCGTGGTCGGCGAGGGCTACGAAGCGCTGCTCACCGCCGACTACTCGCAGATCGAGCTCCGGATCATGGCCCACCTCTCCGAGGACACCGCCCTGATCGAGGCCTTCGAGTCCGGCGAGGACCTGCACACCACGGTCGCCTCCCAGGTCTTCGACGTCCAGCCCGAGGCGGTCGACGCCGAGATGCGGCGGAAGATCAAGGCGATGTCGTACGGGCTGGCGTACGGCCTGTCGGCGTACGGGCTCTCGCAGCAGCTCGGCATCAAGCCCGGCGAGGCGCAGGGCCTGATGGACACCTACTTCGAGCGCTTCGGCGGCGTCCGCGACTACCTGCACCGGGTGGTCGAGGAGGCCCGCGCGATCGGGTACACCGAGACCCTGCTCGGGCGGCGGCGCTACCTGCCCGACCTCACCAGCGACAACCGGCAGCGGCGGGAGATGGCGGAGCGGATGGCGCTCAACGCGCCGATCCAGGGCTCCGCCGCGGACATCGTGAAGATCGCCATGCTGAACGTCGACAAGGCGCTGGTCGGGGCCGGGCTCAAGACCCGGATGCTGCTCCAGGTCCACGACGAGATCGTGCTCGAACTCGCACCGGGGGAGCGGGAGCGGGTGGAGGCACTGGTCCGGGAGCAGATGGCCGGCGCCTACCCGCTCCGCGCCCCGCTCGACGTCTCGGTCGGCGTCGGCCCCAACTGGGAAGAGGCCGCGCACTGACCACCAGGGGCCGGGGCTCTGCTGATGTGCGGCTCCGCCGCGTGGGCGGAGCCGACCTCAGGAGCGTTCAACGTGCGTGTGCGGTCAGGAACTTCCGTCTGTGACCCCGGCGCCAGATCTCCTCGCAGTTCCCCGAGCCCCTGGGTAGTGCAACGTGAGCCCCTGCCCAGCTCCTAGCGCCGCGGGTTGGCCCGGCGGGTCGGCTCCGCGGTGGTGGGGTCCTCGGGCCAGGGGTGGCGTGGGTAGCGGCCGCGGAGGTCGGCCCGGACGGCCTTGTAGCCCTCGCGCCAGAAGGTGGCCAGGTCGCCGGTGACGGCGGCCGGGCGGCCGGCGGGGGAGAGCAGGTGGACGGTCAGCGGCACGCGGCCGCCCGCCAGGGCCGGGGCGGCCTGCCAGCCGAAGAGTTCCTGGAGTTTGACGGCCAGCACCGGCCGGTCCCCGGAGTAGTCCACCCGGATCTTCGAGCCGGTCGGCACGGTGATCCGCTCCGGCGCCAGCTCCTCCAGCCGTCCGGCCTCGCCGGTCGCCCAGGGCAGCAGGCGCTGCAACGCCCCGGCCACGTCGATCCGTTCGAGATCGGTCCGGCGCCGGGCCCGGGAGAGTTCGGGCTCCAGCCAGTCGCCGGAGGCCAGTGCGGCATCGCTCACGTCGGGCCAGGAGCCGCCCAACTCCCGGTGCAGGAAGGCCAGTCGGTCCCGCAGCGAGACCGCGTCCGGTGTCCACCGCAGCAGCGTGCCCACGCCCTCCCGGGCCAGCCCGTCCAGCAGGGCGGCCCGCACCAGCGAGCGGTCGGGCTCGGTGAGCGGTGTCGCGGCGAGCTCGATCGCGCCCAGCGCCGAGACCCGACGGGCCGTCAACTCACCTAGCCTTACCGACCATTCGACCTCCTCACGCTCCGTCAGCAGGGCGGCCCCGGCCTGCCGGGCGGTCGCCTCGTCCAGCGCCACGGCCAGCCTGACCCGCGCCGACGGGGAACCGGCCGGGCGGTCCGCGACGGCGACCGCGATCCACTCCGTGCCGGCCAGCCGTGAGCCGGTGCCCAGTTCGGCGGCGGTCCCGGCGGCCATCAGGTGGGGGCCGTTCACGCCGCGGGCCCGGGCCACCCGCTCGGGGTAGGCGAGGGCCACCACTAGACCGGCGGCCCTGGCGTCCCCCGGGCCGGTGTCGGGAGCGTCCACCAGCCGCCGCAGCCGCCGGGTCTCGTCCTTCCAGCGCCGCGCGTACGGGTCCTCGGAGGAGGACCTGACCCGGCGCCAGACCTCGGACAGGTCGTCGCCGAAGGTCCGGGGCGGCTCCTCCGAGAGCAGTGCGACCACCTCGGCGGCCCGGCGCGCGCCGACCAGTTCGGCGCCGTCCAGCAGGGCGCGCGCCAGTCGGGGGTGCAGCCCGCTCCGGACGATCCGCCGGCCGCGTGCGGTGGCCCGGCCCTCGTGGTCCACCGCGCCGAGGCCGGTCAGCACCCGCCGGGCGGCGGTCATCGCGCCGCCCGGCGGCCGGTCGGGCAGCGCGAGGCCGGCGGCGTCCGGATCGCCCCAGCAGGCGGCCTGGAGCGCGAAGGAGGTCAGCTCGGCCTGCGCGATCTCCGGGGTCGGGAAGGGCGCGGCGAGGGCGTCCTCGGCCTCGGCCCAGCACCGGTAGACCACCCCGGGCGCCTCCCGCCCGGCCCGCCCCGCCCGCTGCCGCCCGGCGGCCAGCGAGGCCCGTACGGTGACCAACCCGGCCAGGCCGCGCGCGTGGTCGGTCCGCGGCTCCCGGGCCAACCCGGAGTCCACCACGACCCGGACGCCGGGCACGGTCAGCGAGGACTCCGCGACCGAGGTGGCCAGGATCACCCGTCGTCCGGTGCCGACCGAGAGCGCGGCGTCCTGCACGGCCTGCGGCGCCTGCCCGTGCAGTTGCAGCACCTCCACCGACCCGCCCAGCTGTCCGGCCACCCGGGCGATCTCGCCGACGCCGGGCAGGAAGCAGAGCACGTCCCCGTCCCGCTCGGCCAGCGCCCGCCGGACCGTCCCGGCCACGTGCTCCAGCAGCAGCGGGTCGGTCCTGGTGCCCTGCGGCGGCTTCACGCCGCGTGGCGGTGGGGCCCAGACCACCTCGACCGGATGGGCGACGCCGTGCGCCTCCACCACCGTTGCGCCGCCGAGCAGTTCGGCCCAGGCGGCGGTGTCCGAGGTGGCCGAGGCGCAGACGATGCCCAGCTCGGGCCGCAGGGTGGCCCGGACGTCCAGCAGGAAGGCGAGCGCGGTGTCGGCGTCCAGGTGACGTTCGTGGCACTCGTCCAGCACCACCACGTCGACCCCGGTCAACTCCTGGTCGCGCTGCAGGCGTTGCAGCAGCACGCCGGTGGTGACCACCTCGACCACCGTGTCAGGCCCGGCCCGTCGCTCTCCGCGGACCGTCAGGCCGACCCGCTCGCCGACCTGGCCGCCCAGCAGCCAGGCCATCCGCCGGGCGGCGGCCCGCACCGCGAGCCGCCGGGGCTCGGCCACCAGCACCCGCCGGGCCGGCCCCGGCAGGGCGTCGACCAGCCCGGCCAGGGCCAGCGGCACCAGGGTGGTCTTGCCCGTCCCGGGCGGCGCCGCGAGCACGGCGACACCGTGGTCGGCCAAGGCCCGCTGGAGGGCGGGCACAGCGGTACGGACCGGCAGTTCGAGCCCGACGGAGCGCATCGGTCAGCCCCGCTCCGCCACGAAGATCGCCGTCCCGGGGAACAGCTCGCCGCGCAGCGGGCTCCAGCCACCCCAGGTCTGCTCCAGCTCCTCCGGCCACTCCGGCTCGACCAGGTCCAGCAGCCGGAACCCGGCCCCGACCAGCTCGCGCACCCGGTCCCCGAGCGTGCGGTGGTGCTCGACGTAGGTGGCCCGCCCCTCGGCGTCCTGTTCGACGTACGGCGTGCGGTCGAAGTACGAGGAGGAGGCGGTCAGCCCCTCCTCGCCGGGCTCGTCCGGGAAGGCCCAGCGGATCGGGTGGGTGACCGAGAAGACCCAGCGCGCCCCCGGGCGCAGCACCCGGTGCACCTCGCGCATCAGTGCCGCGGTGTCCGCGCTGAACGGCACCGCCCCGTACGCCGAGCAGGCCAGGTCGAAGGAGCCGTCCGCGAACGGCAGTACCGCGCCGTCGGCCTGCACCACCGCGATCGGCTCGGCGCCCCGGCCGAGGTCGATCCGGCGGGAGTGCTGGAGCTGGCGGTAGGAGATGTCGAGCGCGACCGGGACGGCGCCCTGGGCGGCCAGCCAGCGCGAGCACTGGGCGGCGCCGGAGCCGATCTCCAGCACCCGGGCGCCGGGCAGCGACTCCGCCGGGCCGAGCAGCCGGGCCTCGGCCTCGTCCACGCCCTCGGGGCACCAGGTGAAGCGGTCGTCGCCGAGGAACTCGCCGTGCTCGTCCTGGTACTCGTCGGCGTTCCGGTCCCACCAGAGCCGGCTGGCCCGGCTGGACTCACCGGCCTCGGCGTCCCGGCGGAGGGCGTCGTCCTCCTCCTCGGCGGGCAGGTCGGCGGGAACAAGATCGTCCGGGTCGGAGGTGGGGGTGGTGGCCAAGGTGATAGAGCCCGTCGCGTAGGGTATGGGGTGCGGAAGCGCTGCTGTCGCGAAACCGGAGCCGCAAGGTACCGGGTCGTGACCGTGGCATCCGGGGCGAGGCCCCTGCGGCTGCCATCGCGAGATGCGCAGTCGGAGGATATGGCCTGATCCATCCCGACCTCCACCGTCTCGCCCAGTTCGGCGTTGACCGTGCCGGGCTGGCCCCGTATGCTACAAGTTGCGCTGCGGGCCTGCGCGCCTCGGACGGAGCAGGTCGCGCTCGCATCTGTCGAAGACCCCACGGTCGCAAGACGGACACCTTCTGATCATCAGAATGGTGAGCCGTGTTCTTGGCTGTCCGGCTTTCGGTGGGAGCGATACGGGCCCTCCGCGTGGCATTACCTACGACTTCTTGTCCGTACCGGAGCCCTTTTCCTAATGACGAGCCCCACCGACACCTCTGTCAGCACCACCCCGCAGGTCGCGATCAACGACATCGGCGACGCGGAAGCGTTCCTCGCGGCGATCGACGAGACCATCAAGTACTTCAACGATGGCGACATCGTCGAGGGCATCATCGTGAAGGTCGACCGTGACGAGGTTCTCCTCGACATCGGTTACAAGACCGAGGGTGTCATCCCCTCCCGTGAGCTCTCGATCAAGCACGACGTCGACCCGCACGAGGTCGTCAAGGTCGGCGACGAGATCGAGGCCCTGGTTCTCCAGAAGGAGGACAAGGAGGGTCGTCTGATCCTGTCCAAGAAGCGCGCACAGTACGAGCGCGCCTGGGGCACGATCGAGAAGATCAAGGAAGAGGACGGCATCGTCACCGGTACCGTCATCGAGGTCGTCAAGGGTGGTCTCATCCTCGACATCGGCCTCCGTGGCTTCCTGCCGGCTTCGCTGGTCGAGATGCGCCGCGTCCGCGACCTCCAGCCCTACGTGGGCAAGGAGCTCGAGGCCAAGATCATCGAGCTGGACAAGAACCGCAACAACGTGGTCCTGTCCCGCCGTGCCTGGCTGGAGCAGACCCAGAGCGAGGTCCGTCAGACCTTCCTCACCACCCTGCAGAAGGGCCAGGTGCGCTCCGGCGTCGTCTCCTCGATCGTCAACTTCGGTGCCTTCGTGGACCTGGGTGGCGTCGACGGTCTCGTTCACGTCTCCGAGCTGTCCTGGAAGCACATCGACCACCCGTCCGAGGTTGTCGAGGTCGGCCAGGAGGTCACCGTCGAGGTTCTCGACGTTGACATGGACCGCGAGCGCGTCTCCCTGTCGCTGAAGGCGACCCAGGAGGACCCGTGGCAGCAGTTCGCCCGGACGCACCAGATCGGTCAGGTCGTCCCCGGTAAGGTCACCAAGCTCGTTCCGTTCGGTGCGTTCGTGCGCGTCGACGAGGGCATCGAGGGCCTGGTCCACATCTCCGAGCTGGCCGAGCGCCACGTGGAGATCCCGGAGCAGGTCGTCCAGGTCGGTGACGAGATCTTCGTCAAGGTCATCGACATCGACCTCGAGCGTCGCCGCATCAGCCTCTCGCTGAAGCAGGCGAACGAGGCCCTCGGTGGCGACGCCGCCGCGGCCGAGTTCGACCCGACCCTCTACGGTATGGCTGCCTCGTACGACGACGCGGGCAACTACATCTACCCGGAGGGCTTCGACCCCGAGGCCAACGACTGGCTCGAGGGCTTCGAGAAGCAGCGTGAGGCCTGGGAGGCCCAGTACGCCGAGGCGCAGTCGCGCTTCGAGGCGCACCAGGCCCAGGTCATCAAGAGCCGTGAGGCCGACGCCGAGGCCGCTGCCGAGAGTGGCGAGGCCGTCGTCGCCGCCGCCGGTGGCTCGTACTCCTCCAGCAGCGACGAGGGCTCCGGCGCTCTCGCTTCGGACGAGGCGCTCGCCGCGCTGCGCGAGAAGCTGGCCGGTGGCCAGAGCTGATCTCATCCTCGTCACTGAGGGTTAGTCACTGACGAACCCCCCGTCCCGGTTCCCGGGACGGGGGGTTCGTTCGTGTGAGATGTAACTCCGGGCCGAGGTATAGGGCATTGGTGGGTTTACGCCTAGCTTTGAGGGGAACTGCCCGAAAGGCCACGCACATATGCGCACTTCGCTCACTGCGGCACCTCTCCTCTCCCGGCCCTCCGGCCCTCAGGTCGGCGGGCGGCTCGCGGCCCTCGGCCGGTTCTGCCACCGCCACCGACGTTGGGTCCTCGGCCTCTGGGCCGTGGTGCTCCTGCTCGGCGTGCTGATCGGCGGCCGGGTCTTCGAGAGCACTGTCTCGACCACCTCGGCGGGCGGCTCCGAGTCCGCCGCAGGAACGGCCGCCGTGGCCGCCGCCGACCCGGCCAGGGGCACCGTGACCGCGGTGGTGGACGGCGGCGCGGTGAGCGATCCGGCGGTCAGGGCCGCCGTGACGGCCGCCACCGCCGAGATCGGCGCGCTGCCCGGGGTGACCTCGGTCGCCGACCCGTACGGCACCGACGGCGCGCTCACCTCGGCCGACGGCAGGGCCGGGCTGGTCTCGGTCCGGATGGCGGACGGCAGCACCGACGCGCAGTTGAAGGCCGTGACGGCGGAGCTGGCCGCGATCGACGCCCCCGGTGCCCACGTGACCGTCGGCGGGGACCTGGTGACCGAGCAGGAGGTCAAGGACCAGACCCAGCGGGACACCCGCTTCGGCGAGATCGTCACCCTGCCGCTGACCCTGCTGGTGATGGTGCTGGTCTTCGGCGGCTTCGCGGCCGCGAGCCTGCCGGTGATCGGCGCGGTGGCCTCGGTGGGCGGGGCGCTGCTGGCGATGTTCGGTTTCAGCCGACTGATGGACATCGACACCAGCGTGCTGCCGATCGCCACCGTGCTGGGCCTCGGACTCTCCATCGACTACGCACTGCTGATGGTCAACCGGTTCCGCGAGGAGCGCGGCCACGGGGCCGCGACCGCGGCCGCCGTCGAACGGACCGCCGCCACGGCGGGCCGGACGGTGGCCTTCTCAGGACTGACCGTCGCCGTCGCGCTCTCCGGACTCTTCGTCTTCACCAGTCCGGTCTTCCGGGCGGTCGCGGTGGCCGGCGTGAGCGTGGTGGTGATCGCCGTCGCGGCGGCGCTCACGTTGATTCCCGCGCTCCTCGGCTTCGTCGGGCACCGGGTCAGAACACCCAGTGAGCCGGTCTCGGACGAGGGTTTCTTCGCCCGGACGGTACGCCGGGTCCAGCGCCGTGCGATTCCGGTGGTGCTGATCTGCGTCGCGCTGCTGATGGCGGCGGGCGCCCCCTTCCTCGGCTCGGACTGGCGCAGCTCCGGTGCCAACGTGCTGCCCACCTCCTCGGCGGGCCGCCAGGTGGCCGAGAGCATCGACCAGCGCTTCCCGCAGCTGGCCCCCGCACCGGTGACGGTGGTGGTGGAGGGCGGCCAGGCGGCCGCGCAGCAGTACGCCGATCAGGTGGTTTCGAAGCTGCCGGGTGTCACCGGCGTACGGGCCGTCACGCCGGTCTCCCCGGAGCTGAGCACGGTGGACGTGCTGGTCGCCGGTGATCCGCAGGGCGGCGGGGCCAAGCGCGTGGTCGGCGAACTGCGGGACCAGCGCGGCGGGCTGACCACGTACGTCACGGGGGACGCCGCCTCGGTGGTCGACTTCCAGCACGAGATCGCCACCCGGGGGCCGTGGGCGATGGGGCTGGTCGCGTTCGGCACGCTGGTGCTGCTCTTCCTGATGACCGGCTCGGTGGTGATGCCGCTCAAGGCGCTGCTGATGAACGTGCTCTCGCTGGGCGCCTCGCTCGGCGCGCTCACCCTGGTGTTCCAGCACGGCTACTTCAGCGGGCTGCTGGGCTTCACCCCGACCGGCGGATTGGAGACCTTCATACCCGTGCTGGTCTTCGCCTTCGCCTTCGGCCTCTCGATGGACTACGAGGTCTTCCTGCTGGCCCGGATCAAGGAGCTCAGGGACGAGGGCTACAGCTGTGCCCGCTCGGTGGAGCTCGGGCTGCAGCGGAGCGGACGGATCATCACTTCGGCCGGGCTGCTGATGGTGATCGTCTTCGCCGGGTTCGCGGCCGGGCAGATGCTGATGGTGAAGGAGATGGGCGTCGCGCTGGCGGTGGCGGTCGCGGTGGACGCGACGTTGGTGCGCTGTCTACTGGTGCCGGCCACCATGACCCTGTTCGGCGAGTTCAACTGGTGGGCGCCCGCACCGCTGCGGCGGCTGCACCGCCGGATCGGACTGACCGAGCACGTCGCGCTGCCGCCGATCCCGGCAGCGGTGCTGCCGGTGCAGCGCGAGCCGGTGCCGGTGGTGGAGTCGCTGCCGCGTCAGCCCAGGGAGCGTGGTCCGGTGGTGGTCAGCGGCTGAGGCAGCTGTTGCCGAAGTCGCCGCTGAGCGCGGACAGTCCGCCGAGCGCGTCGCAGGCGGCCGCCGGTCCGGCGCCGGCCAGCAGCAGGCCGCCGGCTGCGGTGATCAGCAGGACGGCGAGCCTGGCCTTGGTGAGCTTCATGACGGGCATCCTCTCGGGGCGGTACTGGGCGGTCTGCTCAACGCCGCCGCGGGCCGAAAGGCATGGCCGGGTCATCCGAACGGCGGATCAGCCGAGCCTGGCGAGCAGCGCGATGCCGTCCCGCAGCCTGTGCTGCTCGGCCGGGGTGAGCCGGTCCGCGATGGCGGCCGCCAGATCCCCCTCCCGGCGGCTGCGCTGGGCGTGCAGGGCGGCGGTGCCCTCGGTGGTGGCTGCGTGCAGCACCTTGCGGCCGTCGGTGGTGTGTCGCTGCTGCTCGACCAGCCCGGCCTCGGTGAGCAGGGCGACGGTGCGGGCCATCGACTGGTGCCGGACGCGCTGACGCTCCGCCAGCTCGGCGGTGGTGTGCGGGCCCTCGCGGACCAGCCAGCCGAGGACGGCGGCCTGGTTCTGCGGCAACTCGTCGCCGACCCGCAGATGGCGGACCAGGGTGCCGATGGTGGTGCGCAGCTCGGCGGCGAGCTCCAGGGGGTCGAGGTTGTCCATGGGAGCAGTCTAGTCGGGATATGTACAGCCCAACTGTACAGTTCTGCTGTACTGTTTCGAGCATGCGACTCACCAAGTTCGGACATGCCTGCGTACGCGTCGAGACCGACCGGGCCACCGTGGTCATCGACCCCGGAGCGTTCACCGAGGAGGACGCCCTGCGGGGCGCCGACGCGGTGCTGATCACCCATGAGCACTTCGACCACTTCGTGGAGGACCGCCTGCGGGCGGCCGCCGAGGCCGACCCCGGCCTGCGGATCTGGACCAACGGCGCGGTCGCCCGGCAGCTGACCGGTCTCGGCGACCGGGTCAGGGTGGTGGGCGAGGGCGACGCCTTCGAGGTCAACGGCCTCGACGTCAGCGTGCACGGCGAGTGGCACGCCGTCATCCACCCGGACATCCCCCGGGTGGGCAACATCGGCTTCCTGCTGGACGGTCGGCTGTTCCACCCCGGCGACGCACTGACTCTGCCGCCGCAGCCGGTGGAGACGCTGCTGCTGCCGCTGGCCGGGCCCTGGGCGCGGGTCGCCGACCTGATCGACTACGTCCGCGAGGTCGCGCCCCGGCGGGCGCTCGCGGTGCACGAGGCGGTGCTCAGCGAGGCCGGGCAGGCCGTGCACGGACGGCTGATCGGCGGGACCGGTGGGGTGGCGTTCGAGCAGCCGAAGCCCGGCGAGCAGCTCGATCTCGACGGGGCGGTAGCCTGACGCCATGCTGAGGATCGGACTGACGGGCGGGATCGGCGCGGGCAAGAGCGAGGTGTCCCGGCAACTCGCGGCACTGGGCGCGGTGATCGTGGACTCGGACCTGATCGCCCGTGAGGTGGTCGCACCGGGCACGGACGGACTGCGCGCCGTGGTGGCCGAGTTCGGCCCCTCGGTGCTGCGTGCCGACGGCTCGCTGGATCGTCCCGCGCTCGGTGCGCTGGTATTCGCCGATCCCGAGCGGCTGGCGGCGCTGAACGCGATCGTGCACCCGCTGGTCCGGTCCAGGTCCGCCGAGCTGGAGGCCGCGGCGGGCGACCGGGACGTGGTGGTGCACGACGTCCCGCTGCTGGTCGAGAACGGGCTCGCGCCGCTCTACGAGCAGGTGGTCGTGGTGGACGCCGACGACGAGACCAGGATCGACCGGCTGGTCCGGCTGCGCGGCATGACCGAGGCCGAGGCCCGCGCCCGGATGGCCGCCCAGGCCGACCGGGAGACCCGGCTGGCGGTCGCGGACCTGGTCATCGACAACAGCGGGTCGCTGGACGAACTGGTGCCCCGGGTGCAGGAGTTGTGGGAGACGCTGCAGAAGCGCGTCCAGTCCCGCTAGGGGCCGTCCGGCCGGTCCGGTGTCGAGCGACCGACCCGACAGCCCCTAACCGCCGAGGATGCTCTGGACGGCGCCGGTCAGTTCGGCGACCGCCACGGCCAGTGGGGCGATCGGGGCGGCGATCGCGGTCAGCCGGTCCAGCGCGCGGCGCAGCACGCCGGGTTCGGGGCTCGGCTCGGCCAACTCCTCTCGTAGGCGGCGTACTTCGAGCTCCGGGGCGCCGCCGTCAGGAAGCTCGGCCCGGTGCTCGGCGAGCAACCGCTCGACGGTGGCCAGGAGTTCGACCGCCAGCGCCCGGTGATCGACGGCCAGGTTCTGGAAGCCGACCGGGCCGCTGAGCGCGCGGGCGTGCTGTCCGATCGCCTGGTTGCCGACCTGGCTGTGGCCGCCGAACTGCTGCACGCCGTTGTTGGTCACCGGTTCGTTCGCCATCGGCCGTTCCTCCGTCACGGGGTCTTGTCGAGGTTGGGGGTGTACTGCTGCGCGGTCGCGCCCTGTCCGACCGCCTGGTTGCCGACCACGCTGATGCCGCCCTGCTGGATCACCCCGTGGTTCAGGATGGTCTGTTGCTGCTGCCGCAGCTCGCTGGTGTCGACGCCGTGCTCGTCCAGGAACTCCACCATCGCCGCGAAGGCGTGGCGGTCGAGGGTGTCGAAGGCCCGGTTGGCGTCGATCTGCTGGAAGTAGTTCTGGTAGTGCCCGCTGTCGGCCGCCTCCCGCACGCTCGGCGCGGCGCCGTAGTCGAAGCCCGGGCTCTGTTCGATCGTCACCAGTTCGTGCAGCCTGCGGCGCCGCCGCCGTCGGGCCGCCGTGGCGTGCCGGTAGGCGGCCCGGGGCGCGCCGAACAGGGCGCGGGCGGTGCCGCCGACGCCGGCCAGCCGCAGGATGCGCAGCCGGGTGGGGGTCGCGGCGGCGGGCAGCAGGTCGATCTCGTGGTACCAGGCGTGCACCGGGGCCAGGATGCGCTGCTCGGCCTGGATGTGCATGGTCCGGCCGTCGGTGGACATGTGCAGGAACAGGCTCGGCACCACGTCGCCGCCCCACAGCGGTAGGTGCGCCGCGAGGTAGTGCCGCACCACGCCGGTGGGATTGAGGGCGATCTCGCGGACCCGCTCCTCCGGAAGGGAGAAGGCCGGGGAGAGCTGGTCGGGCGGCAGCAGCTCGTCGTTCCCGGCAAGGGCGGCGCCGTTGGCGAAGACCCGGTCCTGGAGCTGGAGCACCGACAGGTCGGTCTCGTCCGTGCCCGGCTGGTCGGCCGCGTGCCGGGCGGAGGTCTCCTGCAGTCGCCGCCGTACCGCGCTGACCAGCTCCCAGACGTCGAACTCCTGGAGTTCGCGAGCTGGTTGTCCCGGCCTGGCGGGAGCGGGCAGCAGCGCCACGGCGGTGTTCCAACTGCCACGAGAGCGGGAGAAGCCGACGAACGGGTTGTAGCCGCTGTAGATGGTGAGATTGCCGCGCTGGGCCTTGGCGAACGCGGCCAGCCGCAGCTGGGTCTCCCGTGTCCCGGACGGCGAGACCGGCAGGTCGGGGCGGAACACCTCGCGCCGAAACTGGCCACGCAGCCGGGCGTCCACGTCGAGGATGTGACGGAGCGTCAGAAGATAGGCGGCCAGCAGACCGCCGACGGTGACGACGAAGGCCGGGATGCCCATCAGCCAGCTGCCGAGCAGCCAGCTCAGCAGCCCGCCGGGGTCGATCGAACCGAGCAGCAGGGCCAGCGTCAGCCCGATCCCGAAGACCGGGACGGCGAACGCGGCCAGTCGCACCACGGCGTACGGGGTGGTGAACAGGCTGCGTCCCCGGGCCGTCCAGGCGGTGCGGGTGTCGGGGGACGAGCGGCTGAGTGCCCGCAGGGCCAGCCAGGCGAACAGCAGCCATAGCGGCGCGAACAGCAGGATCACCCCGAATACCAGGGCGAGGGCCGAGTCCCGCCGACGGCGCAGCCCCTGGGCGGCGATGCTGTGCCTGGCCACCGGGACCAGGTCGAAGGCGGGAGAGGCGGCGACGGCGCCGAACTCGTCGTGCACCAGGTGCTCGACGACCGAGTCGGCGAGCATGTCGTCGGTGTACACGGCCGCGCTGACGTACCGGGTCACGTCGCCCGGCGCGCTGCCCAGCGGGGTGGAGTTCGGTCGCTGGTACTCGGCCATGACGGTGCTCCGTTCACGCTTGCGGGCGGTGGCCGGCGCCGTGGCGTCCTCCGGCCCGGTCGCCAGGGAGAGGAGGGCGAGGGTGAGCAGCAGGCCGATGACCAGGCCGTAGGAGAGGCCGACGGTGATCTGCTGCACGAAGATCCGGTCGGAGCGTTCGTCGCCCAGCAGGAGGACGGCCCAGATCGACAGCCCGGACAGGACACCGGCCAATCCTCCGACGCCGAGGCAGGCGACCAGCAGGGCGGGCCGTCCCCGGTGCAGTGGCACCGACCGGGGCACCAGCGCCAGCACGGTCACCAGGACGACGACGGCGCCCACCACCTGGCTCCACGCCCAGACCAGGGCCGGACCGTTGCCCGTGATCCACCAGCCGGGGGAGCGGAGCAGAGTCCACAGCCACTCCTGTGTCTCGCTCTCGAGCAGCCGGTCCAGATCGAACTCCCGCTGGATCCACGGGCTGCCCAGCACGACCAGCGCCAGGCAGAGTGCCCGCACCCGGCGGCGGGCCAACTTCGTTACCGCGAGCCCCAGTTCCATCGCACCCCCCAGTGCGTCCAGTGCCGAGCACCTTACGCCGCCGGGGGGTGTCTGTCTGGAATATGACGGAGGTTCAGGGCTTGCGGGCCACCCCGGCCCAGATGCCGGTGGTGGCGTCGGTGTCCGCCGGGGGCTGGTCCGGGTGCCAGCTCGGGGCCGTGACCACGCCCGGTTCGAGCAGTTCGAGACCGTCGAAGAAGCGCAGCACCTCGGCCTTGGGCCGCATGCTGAGCTGGGCGGTGGCACTCCGGTAGATGGCGGGCCCCTTGACCGCCGCCTCGGGGCTGGCGAAGTCGCCGGTACCGTGCGAGATCGCGAGGAAGCTGCCGGAGGGCAGGGCGTCGACCAGGGTGCGGACGATGCCCCAGGGGTCGTCGGCGTCGTCGATGAAGTGCAGCACGGCGAAGAGCAGCAGCGCGACCGGTTCGCCGAGGTCGATCACCTTGCGGACCTCGGGGTTGTCGAGGATCGCCTTGGGGTCGCGCAGGTCGGCCTGGACCACCGAGGCGTTGCCGACGCCGGCCCCGGCCAGCAGCGCACGGCTGTGCACCAGCACGATCGGGTCGTTGTCCAGGTACGCGACCTTGGCGTCCGGGATCACCTGCTGCGCGATCTCGTGGGTGTTGCCCGCGGTCGGGATGCCGGTGCCGATGTCGAGGAACTGCCGGATGCCGTGCTCGGCGGCCAGCGTGCGGACCGCGCGCTGCAGGAAGGCGCGGTTGGCGAGTGCGCTGATCCGGACGAGTGGGCTGAGCGAGAGCACCTTCTCGGCGGCGTCCCGGTCGGCCGGGAAGTTGTCCTTGCCGCCCAGGAAGTAGTCGTACATCCGGGCCGGGTGCGGCACCTCGGGACGCAGGTCGGTGGGCGGGCGGAGTTCGTCCTGATCACCGGACATCCAGTCCAGCGAGACGTCCTGATGCGCGGTCATGTCTGATCTCCCCCGTGGCTGTTCGAGTCGGCCGGGTGCCGAGGTGTGTTCGAAGGCAGCATAGAGGGATCAGAGATCGGCGGTGTGCGGCTCGGGCCCTCCGGCCGGATCGCGGGTGAGCAGATAGCGGGCGCCGGGCCCGGTGGCCCCGGCCCGGTCGTCGGCGTTGTAGAGCGCGCAGCGCGCGAGGGAGAGGCAGCCGCAGCCGATGCAGCCGGTGAGCTTGCGTTTCAGCTGCTCCAGCTCGGCGATCTGCTGGTCGATCCTGGACTGCCAGGATTCGGCCACCGTGCTCCACTCCTGGCTGCTCGGCGCGCGGTCGCCGGGCAGCCGGTCGAGTGCGGTCCTGGCCTCGTCCAGGGAGAGGCCGACCCGCTGCGCGGCCCGGATGAACGCGACCCGGCGCAGCGTGGCGCGGGTGTACCGGCGTTGGCCGCCCGCCGTCCGCTCGGCGTGCAGCAGCCCGAACTTCTCGTAGTAGCGCAGCGCGGAGGTGGCCATCCCGCTGCGCTCGGCGAGCTGGCCGATGGTGAGCAGGTCGTGTCGGGAGAGTGTCACGGTCCGGAACGATACCGGCCTTGACTTGAAGTCGACTTCAAGTTGCAGGATCTCCGCATGACCACCGCAGCGACCACTCCGCAGCAGTACGGCTTCGACGACCTGGCCCGGTTGATGGGCCTGATGACCGGCGACGAGAAGCACGGCCCCGCCGCCACCTCCACCCTGGACGCGCTCTGGGTGCTCTACGACCGGGTGCTCCGGGTCGGCCCCGACACCGTCGCGGCCGCCGACCGGGACCGCTTCCTGCTCTCCAAGGGCCACGGCCCGATGGCCTACTACGCCGTGCTGGCGGCCAAGGGCTTCCTCGACCCGGCGGTGCTGCCGAGCTTCGGCGCGTACGACTCGCCGCTCGGCCACCACCCGGACCGGCTGCTGGTGCCGGGGGCCGAGATCGGCTCGGGTTCGCTCGGCCACGGCCTGCCGCTGGCCGTCGGCACCGCGCTCGGGCTGCGGGCGCAGGGCCTGACGGACCCGGCGGTCTGGGTGCTGATCGGGGACGCCGAGTTCGACGAGGGCAGCAACCACGAGGCGGTCGCCTTCGCCGGGGCCTACGGCCTCGACCGGCTGCACACCGTGGTGATCGACAACTCCTCGGCCAGCCTGGGCTGGCCCGGCGGGATCGCCGCCCGCTTCGAGGGCGCGGGCTGGTCGGCCGTCACGGTGGACGGCCGGGACCACGAGGCGCTGTACCAGGCGTTCACCGCGCCGCACGAGGGCCGGCCACACGTCGTGGTCGCCCGGGTCGAGTCCAAGTACTGAGAGCGGGAGCACACATCATGGACACCATGCGCGAGCGTTTCGCCGCCGTCAGCACCGAACTGCTGGACCAGGACGCCAGGTTGGCCGTGGTGCTGGCCGACATCGGCGCCGACGCGTTCCGGGCGGCCCGGAAGGACCACCCGGACCGGGTGATCAATGTCGGGATCCGCGAGCAGCTGCTGATCGGGGTGGCCGGTGGCCTGGCGCTGGCCGGGCTGCGCCCGATCGCCCACACCTTCGCCAGCTTCCTGGTGGAACGCCCCTTCGAGCAGGTGAAGTTGGACCTCGGCCACCAGGGCGTCGGCGCGGTCCTGGTCAGCGCCGCCGGTTCGTACGACTGGCCGGCCGGTGGCCGGACCCACATGGCGCCGGGGGACGTGGCGCTGCTCGACACCCTGCCCGGCTGGACGGTGCACGTGCCCGGACACCCAGACGAGGCCGACCTGCTGCTGCGGCACGCGGTCGCGAACGGCGACGAGAAGGTGTACCTCCGACTGTCGGCACACCAGAACGCGAACGCCCAGCCGGTCGCGCCCGGACGATTCCTGACGGTGCGTCAGGGCAGTTGCGGTGTGGTGCTCGCGGTCGGCCCGATGCTCGACGCGGTGCTGGCGGCGACCGAGGGGCTGGACGTGACCGTGCAGTACGCGGCCACGGTCCGCCCGTTCGACCGGGCCGGTCTGCGGGACGCGGTCGGGGACGGGCCCGCGAGCGTGGTCCTGGTCGAGCCCTACCTCGCGGGCACCTCGGTCGGCGAGGCGAACGAGGCACTGAACGACCTCCCGCACCGGGTGCTCGGCCTCGGCGTTCCGAAGGAGGAACACCGTCAGTACGGCTCCATCCCGGAGCACCTGGCCGCCTACGGCCTGGACGCGGGCGGCCTGCGCGAGCGGATCGCCTCGTACCTGTGGTGAGGCCGGTACGCCACCCCCGTGCCCGGAGCCCTACCGTCCCCCTCCCGGCCCGTGCGGACCGGCGAAGTCGCTGAAGACCCCCAGCCCCCGCCCGAGGTCGGCCGGACCGCAGCGGAGGTGGAAGACGGAGCCGTCCGACCGGGCATGGAGCCAGGAGCCCCCTCATCGGTCTCGATCCGGTCGGGCAGGACACCGTCGAGCCCGGTCCCCTCAAGGTCGACCTCGACGGACCACCCCGGATTGTCGAGCGTCTCGATCCGGATGCCGTACTCGTGCTCCCAGTCACCGTCGCACTGGGCGGTGTACCAGGCGGTGAGGAAGCCCAGGGGGTCCAGGGGCACGGCGTGATCTCCCAGGGTTCGGCGGCGCGGGCACTTCCGTGAGTGCGGAACGTTGTCAGACGCATACCGTCGACCCCACGGGAGGCAGCTCGCCCCGGGGGGGGCGTCGGGTTCAGGGCTCAGATCCTGCCCTGCCTCCACTGGGCGAACGGTGACAGCCCGGCCACCTACGGGGCTGCCACCACCAGGCCGGATGCGAAGGTGGCGCAGAAGTCCCTGGTCATCGCCTCAAGGCTGGATCGCTCCATCACCTCGACCGCGGGGGACGGCTTCCAGGAGGTCCGTGACTCGCACCCGATCCGGACCTGATCGCCCGCCGGGCTGAAGGTGAGGGACCGCTCGACTCCCTGGGAGTAGAAGTCGATCACTCCCGGAGTACCGGACCCGAGAGCCTCGATCAGATCAGGCAGCTGCTCGACCAGGGTGGACATGTCGTAGGAGACGTCGAACTTCCAGTCCGGGTCACCGAATCCGCCGATCTCGAAGCGGTGGCCGGACAGTTCGAGAGCCTTGCTGGCGTACATCGCCAGATATTCGAAATCGTCTTCGTCTTCCAGGGGTTCAGCAGGCTCCGGTGCAACGGGCTGGGCAGGGGGAATCAGGGAAAACTTGAAAGCCATGGCTTCTCCGGGGTCACCTTAGAATGGGAAACGCGGTTTTATAGTTGCCGTTCCTGCTGGGTATCAGTCGAGCCCACCTGGCGGGCTTGGTGGTGCCGTCTTCGAACACCACCTCTCCCAGGCCCTCCGGTATCTCCACCTCGCGAACGCCGTGTCCGGGGTACCAACTGTCCTGAAGGAACTCCGCAGCCTTGTCGTTGTCGATCCAGCGGCCCTGCCCTCCGCCCTTGTTGCGCGCTCGGTCCGCCAACTGTTTCACGCTCTTGTGTGGGCGAGAGTGCGCCCGTTGACCGTCTCGGACAGCAGGTAGCCCAAGGCGTCGACGGTCCGGACGATGTCCGTGTCCGGGTTGGCGGCGCGGACCAGACATCCTGCGACGTCGTACGAGTAGGTGGTGGTCCGTCCGTCGGAGACCCTGGCGACGGTGTTCCCGAGGATGTCGTAGGTGTAGCGCGCGGTCTGGCCGAGCCCGTTGGTGCGGGTGACGACCTGTCCGGCGGCGTCCAGTTCGTAGTTGATGACGCGTTGGTGGAAGTCACTCTCGGATACGAGGCGGCCGGCGGGGTCGTAGGTGTAGTTCCAGGTCAGACCGAGCGGGTTGGTGACGGCCACGAGCTGCATGTTCGCGTCGTGCGAGAAGGTGATCCGGGCGCCGTCCGGAGTGGTGCGCGCAGCGACCGTCTCGAAATGGGTGTACTCGAAACCGGTGACCCGACCGAGCTGATCCGTGTGGGCGAGCATGTTGCCCTCGCCGTCGTAGGTCCACGACTCGGTGGCGCCGTCCGGATGCGTGCGCGAGGCGGGGTAACCCTCAGTGGTCCAGGTCGTCCGGGTGACGCCACCCAGCGGGTCGGTGACGGCGACCGTGCGGCCGAACGCGTCGTGCTCGAAGCGGGTGGCGGCGCCGACCGGGTCGGTGATCTCGACCGGGAGCCCGGCGGCGCTGCAGCGGACGAGGGTGGTGTGGCCAAGGGCGTCGATGACGGTGTCGAGGTGACCGAGGTCGTCGTAGGTGTAGCGGGTGACGGCACCGAGCGGGTCGGCTTCCGAGACGAGACGGCCGGTTTCGTCGTAGGTGCGACGCCACACCGCCCCTCCCGGTTCGGTGATCTCCACCGGGAGGCTCAGCTCGCCGAGGTAAATGGCGGTGTCCCGTTCGCCGTCGGGGCGGGTGACGCAGACCAGGTCGCCGGCGCCGTCGTACTCGTAGGTGTTGGTGCGGCCGAGCGGATCGGTCTCGGTGAGGAGGCGGTCGTGGTCGTCGCGTTCGAAGTGGGTGGTGTGGCCGAGGGGGTCGGTGATGGTGGTGATCTGGGCGTGTTCGTTGACGTGGTAGGTGGTGGTGTGGCCGAGGGCGTTGGTCTCGGTGTGGATCCGGATCCCGGTGGACGGGTCGGCGTCGCCGTAGTCGAAGTGGAAACGCAGGGTGCCGTCGGCGCCGCCTTCGTCGATGACGCGGTCGTGGGCGTCGTAGGTGTACAGGTACTGCGAGTCGTTGCGGTCGGTCCAGGAGAGCATCCGGCCGGTGGCGTCGTTGCTGAAGCGCATGGCCTTGCCGGAGGAGTTGTAGACCGAGGTGAGGTGGCCGTCGGTGTAGCCGTAGCGCATCAGCAGGGCGTCGTGGCCGCCGTCGCCCGCTCCGGCCAGGCGCAGGGCGGTGATCCGGTCGGCGTCGACGGTGACCAGCAGGCGGTAGCCGCCGGAGTGGGTGATGGAGAGCGGGACGCCGTGCTCGTCGTAGGCGAGGTCGTAGTGCCGGCCGTGGCGGTCGCGGACCCGGGTCAACAGGGCCACCCCGCCATCCGGTTGGAGGGCGAACTCCCTTGTCAGGCCGGTGGATACCTCGGTGAGTGTGTACGTGCCGGTAGCGGGGTCCAGGTCGAGTTCCCGGCGGCTGCCGGCCCCGGCGAGGACGGGGTCACCCGGTTCGGGATGCGGGTATGCCTGGGAGATGCGGTCGGCGCGCAGGTGGACCACGCCTTCGGCGTCGATCTCCAGGCGCTCGTCGAAGGTGCAGACCCAGCGTTCGCCCATCCAGCGGCCTGCGGTGTAGCCGGAGTCGAAGCTGCGGGTGAACAGCAGCGGGAGCGAGCCGGGCAGTTCGACGTCGACCTGGTCGATGTACATCCGCCCCGTCGCCATGTCGACGGGCTCGCCGCCGCCGCAGCGGGTGTCCAGCGGGCGACCCTCGGTGCGCGGGCTCTTGACCTGGTCGCGGCCCCGGCCCTTGGGGTGGGAGCTTCCCGGACGGCCGCGTCCACCGGGACTGTGGGGGTGCGGGACGGACTTGTGGTCGCCGCCCAGGAGCTTCTGCAGGTCCTTGGCGTGTTCTGTGTCGGCCTCGCGGGTGTTGTGGGCGACCTCCTTCAGGTTGTCGCCGGCCTTGCGGTAGAAGTTCTTGAGCGCCTTGCCGGCGTCCTCGGCGAGCGTCTTGCCGAGCTTCTCGGCGCCGTGTTCCAGGGCTTTGACGATCTGGTTGCTCATTCGAAGCTCACCCCCGCGATCTTGGACTGGAAGTTCTGGGCGTGGCCGATCACGGTTTCGGCGTGGTCGTGCATGGTGTGGGCGTGAGCGTCCAGCGCGTCCGGGTCGATCCGGAACCCGCTGCCGCCGGCCGTCCCGCTGTCCACCCCGAGTGCCTTCGCGGCGCCTTCGAAGACCAGACCGCTCACCGCCGCCGCGACCGTCTCGACCAGCGGCTCGATGGCGGCCTCGACGACCTGCGCGATGATGTACTGCTCCAACTGCTGTTCGAGGTAGTTGATCAGGCGCTTCGCGGCCTCCTCGATTGCGATCACCGCAGCCTCGGCCGCCCCCAGCGTGGCCACCGCCGCCGCCTGGTCCGCGACGAACGCGGCTGCCAGCAGCACCAGTTCGGCGATCGTCTCGACCTTCATCGCCACGATCACGTCCGCCGCCACGTCCAGCGCCGTCGCCACCACGTGACAGGCCTGCACCAGATCGTTCAGGTGACTGTCGGACAGAGCCGACCACTTCGCCAGCAACGCCTCGTACGAGGCGCCCTCGTACGCCTCGCCGAGACCGTGGATCGTCGCGGTCGAGCCCCGATGGGACTCCTCCACGTTGTCCGCGAACTCCCTCACATGGGAAGCGAATTCCCGGACCTTGTCCTCGTTCACCGTGGGCCAGTTGATCCCGATGAACGAGAGCAGTGAGACCACCTCGCCGGGCAGCTCGATCGCCGTGCGGTATCTCCCCCGTAGCAGCATGCGTCGGCGAATGTAGCCGCTGACTGCCGTGGGGCAGGGGGACATTGCCGATCCTTGACCGATGTCGACCAAGGACCGGTCGGCCGGTCAGGTCCGGAACAGCGCCGTCGAGTCGGGCCCGAGCAGCAGTCCCTTCTCGGTGTGGTCGACCCGGCCGAAGGCGGCGAGCGGCTCGGTGCAGGTGAGCGGGAGCAGTTGCTCCTCCGGGCCGAGGTTGACCGCGAGGCGGTAGGGGCCGCGGTGGACCACCAGTCGGCGGGCGGCGTCGTCGTGCTCGACCACGACCCGGGCCAGATCGGGGTCTGTGAGCGGCGGGTGGTCGCGCCGCAGCCGGATCAACCGGCGGTACCAGGCGAGCAGTTCGGCGTGCGGGGTGGTGGCGGGCTCGGTCCAGTCCAGGGTCGAGGTGAGCACGGTGGCCGGGGCCTGCGGGTCGGGGATGGCGTCGGCGGACCAGCCGTGGGCGGTGAACTCCCGGCGGCGGCCCTGCCGGACGGCCTCGGCGAGCTCCGGGTCCGGGTGGCTGGTGAAGTACTGCCAGGGTGTCCCGGCGCCCCACTCCTCGCCCATGAAGAGCATCGGGGTGAACGGCGAGGTGAGCACCAGGGCGGCCCCGGCGGCGAGCCGGCCGGGGGAGAGGGTGGCGGAGAGCCGGTCGCCGGTGGCGCGGTTGCCGATCTGGTCGTGGGTCTGGGCGTAGCCGAGCAGTCGGTGGCCGAAGCCGGGGGGAAACGGTCGGCCGTGACTGCGCTCCCGAAACGAGGACCAGCCGCCGTCGTGGAAGAAGCCCCGGGTGAGCGTCCTGGCCAGCGCGGCCAGCGGCGCCCGGGCGAAGTCGGCGTAGTAGCCCTGGGACTCGCCGGTCAGTGTGACGTGCAGGGCGTGGTGGAAGTCGTCGCTCCACTGCGCGGTCAGCCCGAGGCCGCCCGCCTGACGCGGGTTGGTGGTGCGCGGGTCGTTCAGGTCGGACTCGCCGATCAGGAACAGCGGCCGCCCGGTCGCGGCTGCCAAGTGGTCGACTGCGGTGGAGAGTTCCTCCAGGAAGTGCAGGGCCCGGTCGTCCGCCAGCGCGTGCACCGCGTCCAGCCGGAGCCCGTCGATCCGGTAGTCGCGCAGCCAGCTCAGCGCGCTGCCGATCAGGTACGCCCTGACCTCGTCGGAACCGGGGGCGTCCAGGTTGACCGCCGAACCCCAGGGGGTCTGGTGCCGGTCGGTGAAGTACGGGCCGTACGCGGGAAGGTAGTTGCCGGACGGGCCGAGGTGGTTGTGCACCACGTCCAGGATCACGCCGAGGCCCCTGCGGTGCGCGGCGTCGACGAACCGCTTGAGCCCGTCGGGGCCGCCGTAGGGCTCGTGCACGGCCCAGAGTGAGACGCCGTCGTAGCCCCAGCCGTGCCGGCCGGGGAACGGGCAGACGGGCAGCAACTCCACGAAGTCCACCCCGAGTTCGACCAGATGGTCGAGCCGGGCGGCGGCCGCTTCGAAGGTGCCGCCCGGGGCGAAGGTGCCGATGTGCAGCTCGTACACCACCGCGCCGGGCAGCGGCCGGCCCTGCCACGGGGTGTCGGACCAGCGGAAGGCGGTGTGGTCGACCGGGCGGCTCAGCCCGTCCGGGCCGTACGGCTGGCGGGGCGAGCGCGGGTCGGGCAGCGGCGGGCCGCCGTCCAGCCGGAAGCCGTAGTCGCCGCTCGGGGCGACCGCCGTCCACCAGCCGTCACGGTCGGGCAGCCGCTCCATCGGGTGCGCCGAACCGTCCACCTCCACCTCGACCCGGGATGCCTCCGGCGCCCAGACCTGGTACTCCGTCACACTTCCTCCACGCTGGTCAGGACTGGGACTCTCGCACCAGCAGGGCGACCGGATGGTCCTCCAGCAGCTCGCCCACCGACACTTCGCCACCTTCGATCCGATGCCCCGTCAGCTGATCCGTCCAGGACCCGACGGGGAGTCCGAGGGCGGTGTCGCGCCAGCCGCCGGCGTGGTCCAGGCCGTACGGCAGCCGGGTGACCACGCTGACCGTCCGCTCGCCACGGGCGAAGGCGAGCAGGTGGGTGGCGGCCGGGCCGGTCGCGGTCAGCGGCCGGTAGGGGCCCGCCTCGCCCGACCGGCGCAGCCGCAGGGCCGTCGCGGTCAGGTGCAGCTTCTCCCTGGCCAGGTCGCCGGGGCGGTCGGCGGGGGAGTCGGTCAGCCGGACGGCGAGCGAGCCGAGGTCGACCGGCGCCCGGTTGTCCGGGTCCACCAGGGTGTACAGCGGCTCCTCGCCGCCCTGGAACACGTCCGGCACGCCCGGCATGGTCAGGTGCAGCAGGGCGGCCGCGAGCGAGTTGCTCCGGGCGTAGGGGGCGATCGATTGGACGAAGCCGTCGATCCGGGGGCACAGGCCCGGGTTGGCGAGGGCCGCGCGGGCGTACTCGACCAGGCGGCGTTCGTAGTGCTCGTCCGGAGTGGTCCAGGAGGTGGCGCGTTTCGCCTCGCGGACCGACTTGAGGAGTATCCCGACCAGCCGGTCCGGCTCGACCGGCCAGGCGGCGATCAGGGTCTGCCAGAGCAGCCAGGCGGTCGGGCGGTCCGGGCAGGGCCCGGCGGCGGTGGTCCAGGCCGCGCACTCGGCGGCCCAGCGCTCGGGGAGCTCGGCCAGCACGGTCAGCCGGGCCCTGGCGTCCGCGCTGCGCTTGGTGTCATGGGTGGAGAGCGCTGTCATGGTGTGCGGCCAGTGCTCGGCGAGGTAGCCGCACCAGTCGTGGAACTCGGCCGGGCGCAGACCGGGCCGGGACGGGAAGCCGCCCACCTCGTTCAGGCTGAGCAGGGCGTTGAACCGGTAGAACGCGGTGTCCTCGACCCCCTTGGCCGCCACCGCGGAGGCGGTCTGGCCGAGCCGGGCGCAGAACTCGTCCTTCGCGGGGCTCCGGCCGAGCTGACCGAGCGCAAGACCGCGGACCAGCTCGGCGGTGGCGCCCAGCTCCGCCGGTACCCGGGCCAGCGCGGCCGCGACGTCGGCGACCGCCTCGGCGGGGGCGGGCTCGCCGGGCACCACGTACGGGCGGTAGACCGGATACGCCGTCAGCAGCTCGGCCAGCACGGCCCGGACGGCCGGGGCCGGGTGGTCGGAGAGCGCGGGCTCGGCGGAGCAGATCCCCTCCACCAGGCGGACCAGCCGCGCCACTTCGGCGGCCAGCTCGCCGTCCGGAGCGGTCAGCTCGGCCCGGCCGCGCCGGCCCTCCTCGGCGGGGTCGGCGGGGGTGCCGCAGTCCAGCCGGTACGCGTGCATCAGCCGCTCGGCCCCGGCGTGGTCGGTGAGCACGCCGTCGATCCGGCGCAGCGAGTCGTACCCGGTGGTGCCGGCGCAGGGCCAGTCGGCGGGGAGCAGCTCCGGTCCGGTGAGGATCTTCTCGACCACGGTGTACGCGCCGCCGGTGGCCTCGGCCAGCCTGCGCAGGTAGCCGCGCGGATCGGCCAGGCCGTCGGGGTGGTCGATCCGGAAGCCGTCCAGGACGCCGTCGGCGTGCAGGCGCAGCAGGGTGCGGTGGGTCGCCTCGAAGACCTCGGGCACCTCGACCCGGACGGCGATCAGCTGGTTCACGGTGAAGAACCGGCGGTAGTTCAGCTCGCCGTCGGCCACCCGCCACCAGGCCGGCCGGTACCACTGACGGCTCAGCAGCTCGGCGATCGGAAGCCCGGCGGTGCCCGGGCGGAGCGGGAAGGCGTGCTCGAAGTACCGCAGGGTCTCGCCCTCGACGGTGAACTGGCCGAGCTCGGCGCCCAGCCGGTCGCCTAGCAGCGGCAGCAGCAGCCGGCCGCGCTCCGGCGCGTCGACCGGGCCGGGCTGGGCCGTCCAGTCGATGTCGAACCAGTGCGCGAACCGGGAGTCGGGGCCGTCCCTGAGCACCTCCCAGAGCGGCTGGTTGAGCTGCTCCGGCACCGGGACGGCCATGTGGTTGGGGACCACGTCGGCGATCAGCCGCAGCTGGTGGCGGTGCGCCTCGGCGGCGAGCTCGCGCAGTGCGGGCTCGCCGCCGAGCTGCTCGCTGATCCGGCCGTGGTCGACGGTGTCGTAGCCGTGGGTGGAGCCGGGGGCGGCCTCCAGGAGCGGGGAGAGGTGCAGGTGCGAGACACCCAGCGCCGCCAGGTAGGGGACGGCGCGCCGGGCGTCGTGCAGGGTGAAGGCGGGCTGGAGCTGGAGCCGGTAACTGGACGTGGGCGGACCGACGGCGCCCGCCGCCGGGCGTGGCTGCTCGGAGGTCATGGCTGATGACTACCCGGGCGGACGGTGTGCCAACGCCGGGTTGGTGCGAACGGCCTAATCAGGTCGGATCGGTCGGCCGGGCCGACCTGGCGGACCGGCTCGGTCAGGCCGGGCGCTGAAGGACCATCAGCGAACGGTCGGTCAGCCAGAGCGTGTCACCCGCCTTCACCCTGGTGCCGGTGCCCGGCGCGGGCAGCACGGCGAGCGTGGTGTCCACCACCGTCTGCCACTCCTGGCCGTGGTCGGCCGGGACGGTGAACTCCAGCGCCTCGGAGTGGGCGTTGAAGAGCAGCAGGAAGGAGTCGTCGACGATCTTGCCGCCGCGCCGGTCCGGCTCGGAGATCGCGTTGCCGTTCAGGAAGACGGTGAGCGACTTGGCGTAGCTGGTGGACCAGTCCCGCTTGGTCATCTCCTCACCGGCCGGGGTGAACCAGCCGATGTCGGTCAGGTCGTCGTGGGTGCCGGAGACCGGGCGGCCGTGGAAGAACCGGCGGCGGCGGAAGACCGGGTGGTCCCGCCGGAGCCAGATCATCCCCTGGGTGAACTCCAGCAGCTCGGCCTCGGGGGTGCCGTTCTTGGGCCAGTGCACCCAGGAGAGCTCGTTGTCCTGGCAGTAGGCGTTGTTGTTGCCGTGCTGGGTGCGGCCGAGCTCGTCGCCGTGGGAGAGCATCGGGACGCCCTGCGAGAGCAGCAGGGTGGCGATGAAGTTGCGCTGCTGACGGGCTCTCAGCTCCCGCACGCCGAGGTCGTCGCTGGGACCCTCGGCCCCGCAGTTCCACGAGCGGTTGAACGATTCGCCGTCCCGGTTGTCCTCGGCGTTGGCCTCGTTGTGCTTCTCGTTGTACGAGACCAGGTCCCGCAGGGTGAAGCCGTCGTGGCAGGTGACGAAGTTGATCGAGGCGATCGGGCGGCGGCCGTCGTCCTGGTAGAGGTCGGAGGAGCCGGTCAGCCGGGAGCCGAACTCGGCCAGCGTGGCGGCCTCGCCGCGCCAGAGGTCGCGGACGGTGTCCCGGTACATGCCGTTCCACTCCGTCCAGAGCGGGGGGAAGTTGCCGACCTGGTAGCCGCCCTCGCCCAAGTCCCAGGGCTCGGCGATCAGCTTGGCCTGGGAGACCACCGGGTCCTGCTGGCAGAGGTCGAAGAACGAGGAGAGCCGGTCCACCTCGTGGAACTGCCGGGCCAGCGTGGCGGCCAGGTCGAAGCGGAAGCCGTCCACGTGCATCTCGGTGACCCAGTAGCGCAGCGAATCCATGATCATCTGGAGCACGTGCGGGCTGCGCATCAGCAGGCTGTTGCCGGTGCCCGTGGTGTCCTCGTAGAACCGCTGGTCCTTGGCGAGGCGGTAGTAGGAAGCGTTGTCCAGGCCGCGGAAGGAGAGCGTCGGGCCGAGGTGGTTGCCCTCCGCGGTGTGGTTGTAGACCACGTCGAGGATCACCTCGATGCCGGCCGCGTGCAGCGCCTTGACCATCGACTTGAACTCCTGCACCTGCTGCCCGCGGTCCCCGCCGGAGGAGTAGGAGGAGTGCGGGGCGAAGAAGCCGATGGTGTTGTAGCCCCAGTAGTTGGACAGCCCGAGGTCCCGCAGCCGGTGGTCCCGGACGAACTGGTGCACCGGCATCAGCTCGATCGCGGTCACGCCGAGCTTGGCGAGGTGCTCGATCACCGCCGGGTGGCCGATCCCCGCATAGGTGCCCCGGATCTCCTCGGGGATGCCGGGGTGCAGCTGGGTCAGGCCCTTGACGTGGGCCTCGTACAGCACGGTGCGATGGTAGTCGGTGCGCGGCGGGCGGTCGTTGCCCCAGTCGAAGTAGGGGTTGATCACCACCGAGTGCATGGTGTGCGGCGCCGAGTCCAGGTCGTTGCGCCGCTCGGGCGCGCCGAAGTGGTAGCCGTACACCGACTCGTCCCAGTCGATGTGGCCGCTCATCGCCTTGGCGTACGGGTCGAGCAGCAGCTTGGCGCTGTTGTGCCGCTGGCCCAGCCCGGGGTTGTGCGGGCCGTGCACCCGGAAGCCGTACCGCTGCCCGGGCTGGATCCCGGGCAGGTAGGCGTGCCGGACGAAGGCGTCGGTCTCCCGGAGCTCGACCGAGGTCTCGGAGTCGTCCTCGCCCAGCAGACAGAGCTCGATCCGATCGGCGCTCTCGGAGAACACCGCAAAGTTGGTGCCGGCCCCGTCGTACGTGGCGCCGAGGGGGTACGGTTGCCCTGGCCAGACCTGCATATCGCCTCAACTTCCCTGGTGCCAACCGCAATTGGCTCTGCACAGCAACTGCCCGGCTGGCTGCCGGACCATGTACGGATCGCGCGTACCGTGATGCACGGCATACCGGAATACTCCCAACCGGGTGCCGTCAGGGCGAGCAATTGGCTGCGACTTCGCCCGAACGAGTGTCCGCCCACCGGCTAATCCGCCTTCTCCGAACGGATGGTTGTGCGGGCAAGGGGCTGCGCCCCCGCCGACCCGGCAGTACCCTTGATCGTCCGGCACGCGCTCCGGGCACCGTGCGGACCTGACCCCGGCCGCGATGGTTGAGGCAGGGTCAGCGGACGGCCCGTCATCTCGCCGGTCCGCCGGGGGTGGGCCGAGAGGTGAGGTAGCGCATGGTGGTCCCCGCCGACGGCCGGGACGGTCCGGAGAACCCCGGGCGGAGTGAGGCGCCGACGGTGGTGATGCGCGGGCGGCCGCCGAAACGCGTCACCGTCCCGGCCCAGGGCGGTCCGGCCGAGGCCGCGCCGCTGGCCTGGTCCGCCGACCAGTGGGGTCTGGCCGACCACCGGGTCCGACTGGCCGGCCGCGCGTACGTCTGGCTCAACCTGGTTGAGCAGCGGCTGCGCGCCTTGGTGGACGAGGTGCTCCGGCCGGTCTACGCGCCCGCGCACGGCGAGGACTGGGTGACCGCCGCCGCGGGCCCGGCCGGCGAGGAGTGGGTGCACCGGGCCGGTGCGGTCCGCGAGGTCAGCCGCCGCAAGGGCTACCTGCTCGACCCGGCCGATGACGACCCACTGGTCTTCCTCACCCTGCCGCAGCTGCGCGAGCTGATGGTCCAGCACTGGCCGTGCTTCGAGCCGTACCTGATCGACCGCCGGGAGATCGAGCTCGCCCTGGACGAGCTGGAGGTCGCCCGGCACGTGGTCTCCCGCAACCGCAGCCTCTCCGGGACGGTGCTGGCGCAGACCGAGCGGGCCGCCGCCCGGCTGCTCACCCTGCTGGACGGCGGCTCCGGCGGCGTGCCCGCCGACGTGGTCGAGGAGCTGGTCGGCGGCCGCTTCGCGGACGTGGTCTCGGTCCACGCCGACCGGGTCAGACTGCAGCGCGAACTGCCGGTGGAGGACCTGCTGGAGGGCGCCCGGCGACTGGACGCGCTCGGCATCGGCCTCGGCATGCTCTGCCAGAACTACACCGGCAAGCGGCTGGTGCGGCTGGCCTCGGAGGGCTGCCGGGTCCGGCTGCTGTTCCTCAACCCGGCCAGCAGTGCGGTCCGCCGCCGGGAGCGGGAGCTCGGACTCGGGCGGGGCGAGCTGGCCCGGTCGATCGAGATGAACATCATGCATGTCCGCCGGGTCCGGGCCAGGCTGCGGGACCAGGGCGGCTTCGAGATTCGGGTGTTCGACGAGATGCCGCGCTTCACCGCGTACCTGGTGGAGGGCGCCAGGCCGCCAGGTCGACGGCGGTCCGGCGATCTGGGCGTGGTGCAGCCGTACCTGCGGCGGGCGCGCGGGATCGAGTCCCCCGCGCTGGTGCTGCGCGGCGGTGCCGGTCAGGAGCCGGGCGGTCAGGAGCCGGGGCTGCTGGAGGTCTACCGCGAGGAGTTCGAGGGGGTCTGGGTGGACTCCCGGGCAGTCTCCTGAGCGTGCGGACGGACGGTCGTACCGGAACGGGGGGCGGCTGACCGAGTGTCAGCGGGCCTGGCCCGGCGAGCCCCCGGGCGGCCCCGGTGTCAGGATGTCGATCACCGGTGGCGGCGGGGAGCTCCCATTCGTGCGAGTACGAATCGCCGGTCCGTATCGTCCCGAGCCCAGGAAGTCCGCCTGATGACCGATCAGACCTGCCCGGCCGGATTCGGCCGCCGCAGCTTCGTCAAAGCCACCGCCCTCGCCTCCGGCGCCCTGGCCCTGCCCGCCGGGATCACGGCGGCGGGTGCCACGCCCGCCGGGGCCACCACCGGGCGCCCCCGGGCGGTGATCCCGTTCCACGGCCGGCACCAGGCCGGGATCACCACCCCCGCCCAGGGCCACGCCTGTTTCGCCGCCTTCGCGGTGACCGTTCCCGACCGTGCCCAACTGGCCGACCTACTGCGCGAGCTGACCGCCCGGATCCGCTTCCTCACCGCGGGCGGCACGCCGCCGGCCGACGCACCCGGCAGTGCACCCGGCGACAGCGGCACGCTCGGCCCGGTGATCCCCGCCGACAACCTCACCGTCACGGTCGGGGTCGGCGCCACGCTGTTCGACAGCCGTTACGGTCTGGCCGGGGTGCAGCCGACCCGGCTCGTCCAGATGCCCGCCTTCCGCGGCGACCGGCTGCGCACCGGCGAGCTGCACGGCGACCTCTCGCTCCAGCTCTGCGCCGACAGCGAGGACGTGGTCAGCCACGCACTGCGCGACCTCACCCGCCGCACCCGGGGCAGGCTGCAGCCGCTCTGGCGTACCGACGGCCACCTCCACCCGGCCCGGCCGGACGGCGCCCAGCGCAACGTGATGGGCTTCAAGGACGGCATCGTCAACCCCGACCCCACCTCGGCCCGCGAGCTGGACCGGCTGGTCTGGGTGCAGCCGGGCGGCGGCGAACCGGCCTGGGCCGAGGGCGGAAGCTACCAGGTGCTGCGCACCATCCGGGTGCTCTGCGAGGCGTGGGAGGACGTTCCGCTGGACCGTCAGGAACGGGTGATCGGCCGCCGCCGGGACTCCGGCGCGCCGCTGGACGGGACCACCGAGACCGACCTGCCGGACTACACCAAGGACCCGGATGGCGCCGTCACCCCGCTCGACGCGCACATCCGGCTGGCCAACCCGCGCACCCCCGAGACCGACGCCTCCCGGCTGCTGCGCCGGGGCTACACGTACGACCGGGGCCTGGACGGGAGCGGCCGGATGGACACCGGGCTGGCCTTCTGCAGCTACCAGCAGGACCTGAGACGGCAGTTCGAGGCGGTCCAGCGGCGGCTGGAGGGCGAGCCGCTGGGCGACTTCCTGGTCTGCACCGGCGGCGGCTACTTCTTCGCGCTGCCCGGGGTCGCGGACGAGAACGACTGGCTCGGCCGGGCGATGCTGGCGTCGGCCTGACGGCGGTTTTCCGGTACCGGCGGTTCCTGCTGTCACTGGTGCACGCGATGATGGGCACTCACGACGGGAACCGACGGAAGGACATCTCGGATGAGCTGGTGGAAGGAGCCTCTGGTCGGCTTCGACCTGGAGACCACGGGCACCGACCCGGCGACCTCCAGGATCGTCACCGCGGCGTTGGTGGACACCTTCGGGCCCCGGCCCGAGCGGGTGCTGAACTGGCTGCTCGACCCTGGCGTGCCGGTGCCCGCCGAGGCGACGGCGATCCACGGCATCAGCGACGAGCAGGCCCGCCGGGACGGCCGCCCCGCCGCGATGGCGGTGGAGGAGATAGCCGGCGCGCTCTGCGAGCGCCTGCTGACGGGCCGTCCGGTGGTGGCCTTCAACGCGCCGTTCGACCTCTCGCTGCTGGACGCCGAGCTGGTCAGGTACGGCCTGCGCCCGCTCGCCGACCGGCTCGGCGGCAGCGTCACCCCGGTGGTCGACGCCCTGGTGATCGACCGCGCGGTGGACCGGTACCGGCGCGGTTCGCGCACCCTCCAGCACGTCTGCGCCGTCTACGGGGTCGAGCTGCTCGACGCCCACGAGGCGGGCAGCGACGCCCTGGCCGCCGTCCGGGTGGCGGTGGCCCTCGGTGAGCGCTACCCCACCGAGGTCGGCGGGCTGACACCGGAGCAGCTGCACCTCCGTCAGGTGGCCTGGTACCGGAGCTGGGCCGAGGACCTGCAGTCCTGGCTGCGCCGGGAGAAGGACCCGGCCGCCGAGGTCGACACCACCTGGCCGCTGCGGTAGCGGCCCGGCCTCAGGCGGCCGGGAAGTCGTAGTTGTACCCCTGCGCGGCGAGCCAGGGCAGCAGCTGCCGCAGCGCGCCGACCGTCTGGGTGCGGTCGCCGCCCGCGTCGTGCAGCAGGACCACCCCGCCGGGGCGCAGCTCCCGCTGGACGGTCGCGACGATGGCGGCGACGCCGGGGCGGCTCCAGTCCCGGGGGTCGACCGACCAGCCGAGCGGACGCAGGCCGTTGGCGGCGGCGGTCTGCTGGTTGTCCTTGGTGAACCCGCCGCCCGGGGCCCGGAACCACGGGATGGCGGTGCCCGCGCCGCCCGCCTTCACGATCATGTCCTTCGCGGTGACGATCTCGTACTCCAGCTGGTGGTGGGAGAGGGCGGCGAACGGCTGCGGGTGACTCACGGTGTGGTCGCAGAGCCGGTGGCCCTCGGCCCTGATCCGCTGGACGGTAGCCGGGTAGGCCGTGGCGTTCCGGCCGGTCAGGCAGAAGGTGGCGCGGGCGCCGTACCGGGCGAGCAGGTCTAGCACCTGGCCGGTGGCGGGGCCGGGGCCGTCGTCGAAGGTGAGCGCCACGGTCCGGCCGCCGGAGGCGGTGCGGTACACCACGGAGCTCGAAGTCCCGGGCGGTGCCGGTGGTTTCGGCGTGGCCGAAGCGGGCGGGGTCGGCGGGGCGGGCTTGGAGGGGCTGGGCCTGCCGGTCGGCGGCGCGGTCGGCGGCTCGCTGCCCGCCGAGGGGTTGGTGGCGGGCAGGGGCGGCAGGGACGGCGAAGGGCTGGGGCTCGCGGTCTCGCTCGGGGTGGCGGAGCCGCTGCTCGCTCGCGGTGAACTCGCGGCCACTCCAGACGAGTTGGTGCAGGAGGTCAGCAGTGCGGTGGCGAGCAGGGCGGTGAGCCCGTACCGGCTCTGCTGGGCGAAGCGAGTCCGCATGGCGACGGCTCCTGACGTCGTACCGGCCGCCCGTGCGGGGCGTCTGCCCGGTGGGACGTCAGGAGCGTACGCGCCGGTTCCGAGGGTGCGTGCGAACGACAGGTGCGTACGCACGAGCCGGATCAGAACGGGTACCAGCGCTCCGCCGTGGCCCCGTCCCGCAGCGACCCGACCCGGCGGGTGAACTCGGCCAGTGCTGCCGGGTTCCCGGGTGCCTGCTGGGCGACCCAGGAGGCGCTGGCGGTCTCCCTGGCGCCGCGCAGCACCGCGAAGCCGGGCCAGTCGCGGACGTCCCAGCCGTACGCGCCGGTGAACTCGAGGTACTCCTCGGCCGGAACGCCGTACCGGTCGTGGCTGAGCGCGAGCACCACCAGGTCGTGCTCGCGCAGGTCGCCGGAGACGGTCTCCAGGTCGAGCAGGACGGGGCCGTCCGGGCCGACCCGGACGTTGCGCGGCAGGGCGTCGCCGTGGATCACCCCGGCGGTCAACTCCGGTACCAGTTCGGCGATCGCGGCCTGGTACTCGGCCTTCCGGGCGCGCAGGAAGGCCACGTCCGCCGGGTCCAGGTGTCCGTCCGCACTCGCCAGCCAGCGGTCCACCGGGGCGAGCAGCTCGCGCGGGGCGAGCGGGAACGGCGGGGCGGGCAGCGCGTGCAGCGCACGCAGCAGCGGCGCCAGGTCGGCCGGCCGGGCCGGGCGGACGGCGGGGGCCAGCCGGTGCCAGAAGGTGACGGGGTGTCCGTCCACCAGGACGGGTGCCGGCAGGTACGGGCGGACCACTGGGATGCCCTGCCCGGCGAGCCACTCCGCGACGGCCAGTTCGCGGCCGGCCCGCTCGGCCACCGCGGGCCCGCGGCCGACCTTGGCCACCACGGCCGGGTCGCCGAGGTCGAAGGCGGCGTTCTCGCCGAACGCCAGCGGTTCCGCCACCGTCGGCTCCGGGAGCCCGGCGGCCGCGCAGGCGCGGGTCAGCAGGGTACGGGCGGTGGCGGCGTCGAAAGTGCTCATTCGGGCATCATCGCGCAGGCCGCCCGTCTCCTCCTCCAGGGCGGTGCCACTCCACCCTGAGGGGGAGGCGTCTCCGTCTGGAGCAGGAGGTGAACCGGTTCGGGCCCGGGTGAAGATGGGGCGGGGGCCGTTCACGGCCCCGGGGGATGCGCCGACCGGAGCCCGCCCGCCCGGTCGAGGGGCGGCTCCCGTAGGATGCTCACACTTACTTACCTGCCGACCGGCTAGGGACCTCAGGGCCCGGCCGCTCACAGCCGTCGCCCCAGTGTCCCGTCCCCCAAGGGCTGCGGTGAACCATGCCCAGGAGGCACAACGAGCATGTTCCACCGGATCGGACAATTCGTCGTCAAGCGCGCCTGGTGGGTGATCCTCGCCTGGATCGTCGCCGCGGTCGCCATCGTCGCGACGGCACCCAAGCTGACCGCCCAGAGCGACGCGAGCGACTTCCTGCCGCGCCACTACGAGTCCATCCGGGCCTCGGTGGTGCAGCAGCAGGCGTTCCCCGCGAACTTCACCCCGTCGGCGATGGTCCTCTTCGAGCGCACCGACGGCGCCCCGCTGGACGAGGCGGACAAGGCCACCATGGCCAAGGTCGTCCAAACCCTGACCGACAAGAAGATCAAGTTCGTCGAGCAGGTCACCCCGGTCACCACGCAGAGCACCTCGAAGGACGGCAAGTACGCCCTCTCGATGGTCGGCATGGAGAAGGACGCGGCCTACAAGCCCGAGGCCGCCGACTCCGCCAAGGAGCTGCGCGAGGACGCCAAGAAGGCCGCCGAGGGCAGCACCCTCAAGGTCCAGCTCGGCGGCCAGGCCGCGCAGAACCTGGACCAGAAGGACTCGTCCGAGCTGGCCAACGCGCTGATCGGCATCGGCACGATCGTGATCATCATGCTCACGCTCGGCATCATCTTCCGCAGCCCGATCATCGCGCTGCTGCCGGTCATCTCGGTCTTCGTCTACTCGATGGTGGCCAACGGCCTGATCGGGTACGCGGTGAAGGCCTTCGGCCTCAAGGCGGACAACTCGGTCTCGGCGATCCTGATCATCGTACTGTTCGGGGTCGGCACCGACTACTTCCTGTTCCTGATGTTCCGCTACCGCGAGCGGTTGCGGGCCGGGGACAGCCGGAAGGACGCGGTGGCCAACGCGGTCGGCCGGGTCGGCGAGGCGATCACCTCCGCCGCCGGCGCCGTGATCGTGGCGTTCAGCGTGCTGCTGCTCTCCAGCCTCGGCATGTTCAAGGCGATGGGCCCCTCGCTGGCCATCGCGGTCGGCGTCACCGCCATCGCCTCGGTCACCCTGGTGCCCGCGATCCTGTCGCTGATCCCGGAGAAGGTGCTGTTCTGGCCCTCGAAGGCGTGGCAGCGGGACCCGAAGAACGCCCGCTTCGCCGCCCTCGGTGAGACGGTCAAGCGCCGTCCGCTGATGGTCGCGCTGGTCTCCGGCGGTCTGCTGCTGGCCTTCTCGGCCGCCGCGTTCGGCTACAAGGGCACCTTCGACCTGGCGGCCGGCTCGATGCCGAAGACCAAGGAGTCGATGGTCGTCCAGGACACCCTGATGACGGCGTTCTCGGCCGGCGCGGCCGACCCGAGCCACGTCTACCTGACCGGCAAGGACGGCGCCAAGCTCGACCCGGCCTCGTTCGACGGCTACGCCGCCGCGCTCGGCAAGGTCGACGGGGTGGCCCAGGCCTTCCCGAAGCCCAACCTGAGCACGGACGGCGGCACCGCCGACTTCACCGTCATGCTCAAGGACGGCCCGGCCACCAACAAGGCGATCGAGACGGTCACCGACCTGCGCGAGGTGGCACACGCCTCCGCCCCGGCCGGGACCGAGGCCTACGTCGGCGGTCTGACCTCCGTCTACAAGGACATCAACTCCGCGATGGCCCGCGACTACTCGCTGGTCTTCCCGATCGCGGCCGTGCTGATCATGCTGATCCTCGGCCTGCTGCTGCGCAGCGTGGTCGCCCCCTGGTACCTGATGGTGGCCGTCGGCCTCGGCTTCACCGCCACCATCGGTGCCACGAGCCTGATGTTCCAGCACGTCCAGGGCGAGAGCGGCCTGATGTTCATGCTGCCGATGCTGATCTACCTGTTCGTGGTGGCGATCGGCACCGACTACAACATCCTGATGATCGCCCGGCTCCGCGAGGAGGCGGCCGAGGGCAACAGCCCGCGCGAGGCCGCCGCACTGGCGGTCAAGCACGGCGGCCCGACCGTCGCGGCGGCCGGCTTCATCCTGGCCGGCACCTTCGGCACGATGCTGCTGGCGGGCAACATCTTCTTCAGCGAGATCGGCTTCTCGGTGGCCTTCGGCATCATCGTGTCGGCCTTCGTGATGTCGATGTTCTTCACCCCGGCGCTCACCGCGCTGCTCGGCAAGGCCGCCTGGTGGCCGGGTCACGCGGCGCTGCCCGGGCACGAGGCCGAGCCCTCGTCCGACAGGCAGCCGGAGCCGGCCGGACGGCACTGACCCGGTGTCCGGAGCGGCGGGCGGCGATCATGCCGCCCGCCGCTCCGGCGCAGGTGAGGGGTGCAGGTGAACGGCGTGTGACGGGGGACCGTTCGGGGGAAATTCTCCGATCATCTCGGGTACCGCCGTGCTACAGTCGAAGCAGTTGCAGTTTTGGTTCCCATGAACGTACGTGTGCGCCTGCTGGTACCAACCAACAGGCGCATTTGTTTTGTCCGGTGTTTCAACCTCCGGATGGGGATCGCGGCTACTTGGGGCCTACGAGGTGTGGGTCCCTTGCCCCAGCAGAAGGAGACGGTTATGGCTACCGGCACCGTGAAGTGGTTCAACAGCGAAAAGGGCTTCGGCTTCATCGAGCAGGAGGGTGGCGGCCCGGACGTGTTCGCCCACTACTCCAACATCCAGGCCAATGGCTTCCGTGAGCTCGTTGAGGGCCAGCACGTCGAGTTCGACGTCACGCAGGGCCAGAAGGGCCCGCAGGCCGAGAACATCCGCATCGCCGGCTGAACCTGAGCGACGCGTAGCGAGGGCCCGCACCGCACGGTGCGGGCCCTCGTTCATGCCGCCGAACGGCCGGGGCGGCGCACGACTCCTGACGGCCGACCTCCCCCAGCAGCATGCCGGGGGTGCCACTTTCTGGTCCTTCGCCACGCGTACAACCGTGGCCATCGGCCGCCCAGGACGGAGAACACATTGACCACGCCTGCCCGCCCGCCGCGCAACCGTCGTAGCCCGCAGCAGTCCACCGGCCGCCCGCAGCAACAGCGCACCGGCACCAGCAGTGGCGGTCTCGCCAGCCGCGGTGGCGGCAACCGCCGCCCCCAGCGCAGCGCGCCGCAGGAGGCGCCCGCCGACTTCGCCGTCGTCGAGGGCACCCCGGCCCGCCCGCCGGCCGCCACCTTCGCCGAGCTGGAGATGCCCAAGGGCCTGCTCTCCGCGCTCGGCCGGGAGGGCGTCACCGAGCCCTTCCCGATCCAGTCCGCCACCCTGCCGGACGCCCTGGCCGGCCGTGACGTGCTCGGCCGCGGCCGTACCGGCTCGGGCAAGACCCTCGCCTTCGGCCTCTCGCTGCTGGCCCGTACCGCCGGGAAGCGGGCCGACGCCCGCGCACCGCTGGCCCTGGTGCTGGTGCCGACCCGTGAGCTGGCCCAGCAGGTCACCGACGCGCTCACCCCGTACGCCACTGCGGTCAATCTGCGGATCGCCACCGTGGTCGGCGGCATGTCGATCACCCGGCAGGCGAACGCCGTCCGCCGTGGCGCCGAGGTCCTGGTCGCGACCCCGGGCCGACTGGACGACCTGATCAACCGTCAGGACGTCCGGCTGGACGACGTGCAGATCACCGTGCTGGACGAGGCCGACCAGATGGCCGACATGGGCTTCCTGCCCCAGGTCACCAAGCTGCTGGAGCAGGTCGCCGAGGGCGGCCAGACGATGCTCTTCTCGGCCACCCTGGACCGGAACGTGGACCGCCTGGTGCGCCGCTTCCTGACCGACCCGGTGACCCACTCGGTCGACCCGTCGGCCGGCGCGGTCACCACCATGGACCACCACGTGCTCCAGCTGGACGCCACCGACAAGGTCTCGGTGACGGCGCACATCGCCTCCCGTGACGGCCGGATGATCATGTTCGTGCACACCAAGCACGGCGCCGACCGGCTGGCGAAGCAGCTGCTGGCGGCAGGTGTGAAGGCGGCCGCACTGCACGGCGGCAAGTCGCAGCCGCAGCGCAACCGGGTGCTGGACCAGTTCCGCGACGGGCAGATCAGCGCGCTGATCGCCACCAACGTGGCGGCCCGCGGCATCCACATCGACGGTCTCGACCTGGTCGTGAACGTGGACCCGCCGATCGACCACAAGGACTACCTGCACCGCGGCGGCCGGACCGCCCGGGCCGGCGAGTCCGGCACCGTGGTGACCCTGGTGCTGCCCGAGCAGCGCCGTGAGGTCAGCCGCCTGATGACCACCGCGGGCATCCGGCCGACCACCACGAAGGTCCGCCCGGGCGACGCCGAGCTGTCCCGGATCACCGGTGCCCGGACGCCGAGCAACGTCCCGGTCACGCTGGCCCCCGTGGTCACCCCCGGTGCGGCCCCGGCCGCCCCGGCCCAGCCGCGTCGGCGCGCCCCCAAGCGTTCCGGGCTGCCCACGGACGTGGACATGAACGGCAACGCCCGTCGCCCCCGGGCCAAGCAGCGGATGGGCGCGGGTGCCGCCACCGGTGGCGGCACCGGCCGGACCGGTGCGGGCAACGGCCGGACGGCTGCCGGGTTCATCGGCAAGTCGGCCGGGACCAAGCCGGGTTCGGGTACGAAGAGCGGCTCCAACTACGGCACCGGCCGGCAGCGACGCAAGTCCGACTGACCCTTCGGGGCCTTCGCACAGGGGTAACGGGCGCACAAGTCCGTTGCCCCTGTGGCGTTTCCGGGGCCGGTACCCACCGCCGACCTCCCGCACCGCCTTCAGGGTCCGACGGGCAGCAGGCGCAGCCGTTCGGCCGTCTCCGGGTCGCGGGGCAGCAGCACCACCAGTTGGACGTCCCCCTCGGTGCGGAGCACCAGTTGGTCGATCCGCAGCAGGCCGACCGTCTCGTGCGCGATGTCCTTGGCGGTGCCCGCGCGTTCCTGCACCTCGTGTTCGTCCAACCAGCGGTCGGCGTCCGGGTGTTCGGCCCGCAGGCGGGTGATCAGGTCGGCCAGCCGGGTGGTACGACGTTCGCCGTAGGCGGTGCGGAGCTGGGCCAGGATGCGGCGCGCGTGCAGCTCCCAGTCGAGGGTGCGGCGGCGGTTCTTCTCGTTGGCGAACACCTGCCAGGCCAGATTGCGGTCGGCGGGGGCGCAGGCGGAGAAGCCCAGCAGCGCGTCGGCCGGGGCGTTCCAGGCGCGGAGGTCCCAGTCGGCGTCCAACAGGAAGGCCGGGGACGGGCTCTGAGCCTCCATCAGACGCAGCAGCGGGGCCGGGACCTCGGAAGGCGGCTCGCTGGGCGGTGCGGCCGGGTCGGTGCCGCCCACCAGGCGGAACAGGTAGGCGGTCTCGGCCCGGTCCAGCTGCAGGGTGCGGGCCAGACTGCCCAGGACCTCGGGGGAGGGGTTGATCCGGCGCCCCTGCTCCAGCCAGGTGTACCAGGTGACGCCGACTCCGGCGAGCAGCGCCAGCTCCTCCCGGCGCAGCCCCGGGGTGCGGCGGCGGGCACCGGGCGCCAGGCCGACCTGTTCGGGCGTCAGCCGGGCCCGCCGGGTGCGCAGAAAGCTGGACAGCGCCTTGCGCTCGAGTTCGGTGGTGCTCATCGTCTCCCCCTGGTCCTGGTAGCCCCGCTACCAGTATCGCCACGCACTGCCGGGCGCCGGCACCGGGCGGGAGGCTGGAGGCACGTTCCACCCCGAAGGAGACACCACCATGACGATCCGTCCGATCCGCGCCGCCGCCGTGGCCACCGTGGCCGCCGCCCTGCTGGGAGCCGGTGCGCTGCCGGCCGCCGCCCACCCCTACCGGCCGGCGGCGGTGGTCGCCGGGCACGCCGACAGCCTGCACCCCGAGGACGCGGTCTGGGACGCGGCGCACCACCGCTTCCTGGTCGGTTCGCTGCGGCACGGCACAGTCTCGGCCGTCCGCCCGGACGGCTCGGTGCGGACCCTGGTCGACGACCCGGAGCACCTGGTCTCGGTGATCGGCATCCAGATCGACCGGGCCCGGGGCCGGGTGCTGGTGGCCAACGCCGACCCGGGGGTGGGCCTGCGGCACGACCCGGCAAAGGTGGTCGCGGGCATCGGCGCGTACGACCTGGAGACCGGGCGGCGGCTGTTCTACACCGACCTGGCCGCGGTGGCGGCCGACGGCGGCCGTCACTTCGCCAACGACCTGGTGCTGGGCCCGGACGGCGAGACGTACGTGACCGACTCGTTCTCCCCGCTGGTCTACCGGGTGCGGCCCGACGGCCGGGCCTCGGTGTTGGTACGGGACGACCGACTGGCCACCCCGGCGGGCGCGTTCGGGCTGAACGGGATCGTCCGGCTCGGGCACACCCTGCTGATCGGCAAGTACGACGACGGCACGCTGTGGCGGCTGGCGCTGGACCGTACGGCGGAGCTGCGCCAGGTTGCGCTGTCGGGCCCCCGCGCGGTCGGCCTGGACGGGCTGCTGTACGCGGGCGACGGCACCCTGCGCGGGGTCACCAACACGCTCGGCGGCACCGGTGCGGACACCCTGGTGGACCTGCACTCGGCTGACGGCTGGCGGAGCGCGACGCTGACGGTGCGGGCGGCGGCCGATCCGGCGCCGACCGCGCTGGTGGCCGGGCCCGGCGGCACGGTGTACGAGCTCTCCGGGCGGATGGACCTGCTGTTCAAGGGCGTGACGGACGACCGGTTCACCCTGCGTAGGGTGTGAGGCATGGAACTCGACGCGCGGAGTCTCGCGGAGCAGGAGCGGTGTCTGGACGAGCTGCTCGGTGCGCTCGGCCTGGCTTGGGACGAGCCGGCGGACCCGCGCGTCGAGGCACTGGCGGCGCGGCAGCCGCTCTACCCGCAGTACCACCGGATCGGCCACAAGCGGCAGTTGGCGTACCGGACGCTGGACGGCGAACGGCGGCTGGTGCTCGGGAGCTATGACGCGGTCGTCCGCGCGGTGGTCGCGGACCGGGGCACCGACTCGCCGCGCTGGCTGGTGTCGGTACTGGTCTCGGCCGTGGGGCGGCGGAGGGCGGAGGCGGACCTGCTGGCGGCGGGTGCCTCGGCGGACGCGCTGCGTTGGGTGCGGTTTCAGGCGGCCGCGACAGCGGTGGCGGTCCGGGCCTCGTCGTAGCGGCGGAGCAGCAGCCGGGCGATCTCCGGGGCGGCGCCGAGGACCGGGGCGACGGTGTCGACGCCGGCGGCCTCGGCGGCGGTGGCGATCCGGTCCGGCAGCAGGCCGGGCGCCAACAGGTAGGGGGCAACGGCGAGTTGACGCAGCCTCCGGGCCCGCAGGGCAGCGACCGCGTCGGCCAGCTGAGGTGGGGCGGCGGAGGCGTGCGCGACCTCGACGGCGGCGAAGCCCCGGGTGCGGCAGTACTCGGCCGCCACCGCGCGGGTGGCGGCGTTGGCGGCCCGGTCGGAGGACCCGGCGGCGGCCAGCACCAGGCCGGTGCGGTGCGCCTCGGCCGGGTCGAACCCGGCCTCGGCCAGCCGCCGGTCCAGGGCCGCCAGCAGCAGCGGGGACGGGCCGAGCACCTCGGCCAGCGGCAGGTCGGCCCCGGCCTCCCGTAGTGCGGCGGGGATGTCGCTGCGGGCGTGGAAGGCCCGGTTGAGCAGCAGCGGGACGGCGACGGCGGTGCTGTACCGGTCGACCGCCTGGGCCAGTCGCGGCGCGCAGTGGTCCAGGTAGGCGGCGCTGACCCGCAGCCCGGAGCGTAGCGAACGGACCTGCCGGACCAACTCGTCGACGGTGGCGGCGTGCCGGGGGTCGCGGCTGCCGTGGGCGATCAGCAGCAGCGAGGTCCCGGTGCGGTCGGGTGCGGGCAGCCGGCCGAGGAGCATGGTGGTGCTCCCTACCGGCTACCGTGCAGCAGCCCGCGGTTGCGCAGCACGCGGCGCTCCAGCGGGCTGAAGAACAGCAGGTCGATGGCGACGCCGACGATCAGGATCAGGATGATGCCGAGCAGCACACCCGACATGTCGTTGAACTCGCGCTGGTTCTCCAGGAACCGGCCGAGGCCGACGCCGAGGTCGGGGGAGGCGGCGATCAGCTCGGCGGCCATCAGCGAGCGCCAGGAGAAGGCCCAGCCTTGCTTGAGTCCGGCCAGGTAGCCGGGCAGCGCGCCGGGGAGCAGTACGTGCCGGGCGCGGGTGAGCCCGGTGGCGCCCATGGTGCGGCCGGCCCGCAGGAGCAGGGGCGGGACCTGGTCGATGCCGGCCACCAGGCCGTTGGCGACCGAGGGGACGGCGCCGAGCAGGATGACCGCGTACATGGTGGAGTTGTTGACGCCGAGCCAGATCACCGCGGCGGGGACCCAGGCGACCGAGGGCAGCGACTGGAGGCCGGAGAGGATCGGGCCGATGGCGGCGCGGACCGGCCTGACCTGGGCGACCAGCAGGCCGATCGGGGTGCCGATGATCACGGCGGCGACGAAGCCGGACAGGCCGCGCCAGAGGCTGGTCCAGATGATGCTGAACAGGGTGCCCTTGGTCCACAGGTCGGCCAGTGCGGCCCAGACCATGCCGGGGCTGGGCAGCTTGTACTCGGCGGTCAGCTTGAGGCTGAAGGCGAGCTGCCAGACGACCAGGACCAGCACGACCGCGACCACCGGCGGCAGGGCCTTCTGTCGGAGCGTGGCGAGCAGCGGCGTGCGCTGGGTGACCACGGCGTCCAGCGCGTCCAGCCCGGCGCCGACGTCGGCGGTGGCGTCCTTGTCGAGAACGGGCGCGGTGTCAGTGCTGGCCATGGCGGCGGATCTCCCCACGCAGTTCGTCAGTGATCTCGATGGACAGGTCGGCCACGCCGGCGGACTCGATCCGGCGCGGCTGCGGCAGATCGATCCGCCACTCCCGAGCGACCCGGCCGGGGCGCGAGGAGAGCAGGACGACCCGCTGGGCGAGGCGGACGGCCTCGCGGACGTTGTGGGTGACGAACAGGACCGTGAGCTTCTGCTCGGCCCAGATCCGGGTGAGCTCATCGTGCAGCACGTCCCGGGTGATGGCGTCCAGGGCGGCGAACGGCTCGTCCATCAGCAGCACGTCGCTGCCCTGGGCGAGCGCGCGGGCCAGCGCGACCCGCTGGCGCATGCCGCCGGAGAGCTCGTGGACGCGCTTGGTGTGCGCACCGGTGAGGCGGACCAGCTCCAGCAGGCGTTCCGCCTCGGCGCGCCGTTCGGCCTTCGGGGTGCCGCCGAGCCGCAGGGCGAGCTCGATGTTCTTGCCAGCCGTCAGCCAAGGGAAGAGCGCGTGCTCCTGGAACATCAACGCGGGCCGATGGCCCGGGAGTTCGATGCTGCCGGCGGAGGGCTTGTCGAGGCCGGCCACCAGGTTGAGCAGGGTCGACTTGCCGCAGCCGGAGGCACCCAGCAGGGTGACGAACTCGCCCGGTGCGACATCGAGGGTGATGTCGTCCAGTACGTGGGTGGCGGCGCCGGGACGGCCGAAGGACTTGTGGACGTGCGAGATCCGGACGGCGGGGGCGCCGTCGAGGACCGCGACGCTCGGGGCGATCGTAGCGGTGGTCAGTACCGTGGTCATCCGGGCACCTCCTGGGTGACTGGTCTGGCGGAAGGTTCGGGAAGTTCGGGAGCCGGGGTCCGGCCCCGCCCGGCCCGGCGAAGGGCATCGACTGGGCGGGCGGGGGCACGGACCACGGAGCTTGCGCGGCCTACTGCTTGGTGCCGAGCCCGGCATCCGCGACGGCGGCCTGGCTCTTCTCCTTGAGCACCTTGTTGAGCAGGGTGAGGTCGTAGATCCCGTTCAGCGTCGCCCCCGCGCCAGCGGAACTGGATTTGGGCAGCTTGAGCAGACCGGCGGTCACCGCGTTGTCCGCCTCCTTCTGGAGGGTGGTCGCCAGCGGGTCGTCGATGAAGTCGATGTCGGCCCAGGCCGGGTCGAGGATGGCCGGCTCGAGCGCGTTGCCCGCGGCCTCCTTGATCGCGGCGTTGGCGGCTTCCTTCGCCTTCTCCGGGTTGGCCTTGATGTAGGCGTTGGTGTTCACCGAGCCGCGCAGCACGGCCTCCACCACGTCCGGGTGCTCCTTGAGGAACTTCTGCGAGACGATGATGTTGGTGATCACGAACTTCTTGTCGGGCCAGAGCGACTTCTCGTTCAGCAGCTCCTTCGCGCCCAGCGTGACCAGCTTGGAGGCGGTCGGCTCCGGCACCCAGGCGCCGTCGATGGAGCCCGACTTGTAGGCGTCCGGGGTGACCTTGTTGTCCGAGCGGACCACCGAGACGTCGCCGGCGCCGGAGCTGGCGTCCACCTTCAGGCCCTTGCCGGCCAGGAAGCTGAGCAGCGCCACGTCCTGGGTGTTGCCGATCTGCGGGGTGGCGATCTTCTTGCCCTTGAGGTCGTCCACCGACTTGATCTTGTCGGGATTGACGACGAGTCGGACACCGCCGGAGGCCGAGCCGCCGACGATCTTCAGCGCCTCGCCGTTGGACTTGGTGAAGCCGTTGATCGCGGGGGAGGGGCCGATCCAGCCGATGTCGATCGAACCGGCGTTCAGCGCCTCGATCTCGGCCGGTCCGGCGTTGAAGATCTGCGGCTTGATCCGGGTGCCGCCCAGCTCCTTCTGGATCAGGCCCTCCTTGAGGCCGACCAGCGCGGTGCCGTGGGTCAGGTTGGCGAAGTAACCGATCTTCACCGTGTCGGCGGAGAGCTTGGCCCCGCCGGGCGAGGCGGCGGCCGGAGCGGCCTTGTCCTCGCTCTTGGAGCCGTAGCCGCAGGCGGTCAGCAGGCCGAGGGCGGTGAGGGTGGCCACCGCGGCGACGGCGGTCCGTCTGGCGCGACCCGGCAGAAACTGGGGCGAAGTCATCGAAGTCGTCCTCTTCATGCAGGAAAGAAAGAAAGTCGGATAACGGCACGGAACGGTGCCGGACGAGCCGGGGGCGGCTTCTGCTGCGGGAAGCGGCCGCCCCCGGTGACAGGGGATCAGTGCCCCTGTCCGCCTGCACATCGCGTCAGTCCGCCCTGGCCACTGCCGAGGACGCCGCTGCCGATGCGGCCGCCTTCCTTGTCCATCCCCGAGAACGCTTCGCTGGGCATCAGACCCAGTCCTCCCCGTCAGCGTCGGTACGCACGGTGTCGAACGCCTCGCCCGCCATCCCGGCGGTGAGGGTGGTGCCGTCGGCCGGGTCGATCAGCAGGAACGAGCCGGTCCGGCGGTTGTCGCTGTAGCTGTCCAGGGCGAGCGGCTCGGCTGTGCGCAGCACCACGTGGCCGATCTCGTTGACCGCCAACCCCTCGGGGGCGGAGCGCTGTTCGAGGCCCCTTCCACTGGTTGGCGCCGTGATGTCGATCCGGTAGGAGATCTCCTTGACCAGGGCGCGCACCGTCCGGGTGGTGTGCTTCAGCAGCACCTTCGCCCCGACGTGCAGCGGACGGTCGCTCAGGTGGCAGACGGTAGCCTCGACGTCCTTGGTGGGGACGGGAGTCGCGCCGGCCGCGATCAGGTCGCCGCGCGAGATGTCGATGTCCTCGGCCAGCCGCACCGTCACCGACTGGGGGGCCCAGGCGATGTCGGTCTCGACCCCGAGGGCGTCGATGCCCGCGACGGTGGTGGTGTGACCGCTCGGCAGCACCGTCACCGGGTCGCCGACTCGCAGCACGCCGGAGGCCAACTGCCCCGCGTAGCCGCGGTAGTCAGGGTGGTCCTCGGACTGCGGGCGGATCACGTACTGGACCGGGAAGCGGGCGGGCTGCTCGCTCGGGTCGGTGGTGACCGACACCGTCTCCAGGTGCTCCAGCAGGGTCGGGCCGCCGTACCAGTCCATGTGCGCGGACGGCTCGACCACGTTGTCCCCAGCCAGCGCCGAGATCGGCACCGCCACCACGTCGGTGACGCCCAGGGAGGCAGCGTAGGCGGTGAACTCCTCGGCGATGGCGGCGAAGACGGGCTCGGCGTACTCGACCAGGTCCATCTTGTTGACCGCCAGCACCACGTGCGGCACCCGCAGCAGCGCGGCGACGGCCGCGTGCCGGCGGGTCTGCTCGACCACGCCGTTACGGGCGTCGACCAGCACCACCGCGAGCTCGGCGGTGGAGGCGCCGGTCACCATGTTCCGGGTGTACTGCACGTGCCCGGGGGTGTCGGCCAGGATGAACCGCCGCCGGGCGGTGGCGAAGTAGCGGTAGGCCACGTCGATGGTGATGCCCTGCTCGCGCTCGGCCCGCAGGCCGTCGGTGAGCAGCGCCAGGTCGGGGGTCTCCTGACCGCGCTTGCGGGAGGCGTGCTCGACGGCCTCCAGCTGGTCGGAGAGGACCGACTTGGAGTCGTGCAGCAGCCGGCCGACCAGGGTCGACTTGCCGTCGTCCACCGAACCGGCGGTGGCGAAGCGCAGCAGGGAAGTGGCAGTTGCGGTGCTCATGCTTAGAAGTACCCCTCGCGCTTGCGGTCTTCCATGGCGGCCTCGGACATCTTGTCGTCCGCCCGGGTGGCGCCACGTTCGGTGAGACGGCTGGCGGCGATCTCGGTGATCACGTCGGCGATGGTCGCCGCGTCCGAGTCGACCGCACCGGTGCAGGACATGTCGCCCACGGTGCGGTAGCGGATCAGCCGGTTCTCGACCGTCTCGGTGTCCTTCGGGCCGCCCCACTCGCCGGCGGTCAGCCACATGCCGTCCCGCTTGAACACGTCGCGGTGGTGGGCGTAGTAGATCTCCGGGAGCTCGATGCCTTCCCGCTCGATGTACTGCCAGACGTCCAGCTCGGTCCAGTTGGAGAGCGGGAAGACCCGGACGTGCTCGCCGACCGCGTGCTTGCCGTTGTACAGGCTCCACAGCTCGGGGCGCTGACGGCGCGGGTCCCAGGCGCCGAACTCGTCGCGGAGCGAGAACACCCGCTCCTTGGCCCGGGCCTTCTCCTCGTCCCGGCGGCCGCCGCCGAAGACCGCGTCGAACTTGTTCGACTCGATCGCGTCCAGCAGCGGGACGGTCTGCAGCGGGTTGCGGGTGCCGTCCGGGCGCTCGCGCAGCCGGCCGTCGTCGATGAAGTCCTGGACGTGCGCGACGTGCAGGCGCAGGTTGTGCCGCGCCACCGTGCGGTCCCGGTAGTCGATGACCTCGGGGAAGTTGTGGCCGGTGTCCACGTGCAGCAGGGTGAACGGCACCGGCGCGGGCCAGAACGCCTTGAGCGCCAGGTGCAGCATGACGATCGAGTCCTTGCCGCCGGAGAACAGGATCACCGGTCGCTCGAACTCACCCGCCACCTCACGGAAGATGTGCACCGACTCCGCTTCGAGGGCGTCCAGGTGGGACAGGGTGAAGGGGGTGTCGGTGTCCAGCGGGCTGTGCGTGGCGGTGGTCATGCGAGGCCCCTCTCGGTCAGGAAGGCGTACAGTTCGGCGGCGGACTCGGCGACCTCGCGGCCCTGGGTCTGCAGGCGCAACTCCGGGTTCTGCGGCGCCTCGTACGGGTCGTCGACGCCGGTCAGACCCGAGATCTCACCGGCGGCCTGCTTGGCGTACAGGCCCTTGACGTCCCGCTCGGAGCAGAGCTCCACCGGGGTGGCGACGTGCACCTCCAGGAACGCGGTGCCCAGCGTCGCGTGCCGCTCGCGCACCGCGGCGCGGGAGTCGGCGTACGGCGCGATCACCGGGGCGAGCACCTTCACGCCGTTGGCGGCCAGCTTCTCGGCGACGAAGCCGATCCTGGCCACGTTGGTGTGCCGGTCCTCCTTGCTGAACCCGAGCCCCTTGGAGAGGAACTCGCGGATCTCGTCACCGTCCAGGACCTCGACCCGGTGGCCCTCGGCGCGCAGCCGCTCCGCCAGCGCGAAGGCCAGCGTGGTCTTGCCCGCGCTGGGCAGCCCGGTCAGCCACACGGTGGCGCCGAGCTCGCAGGCCGCGGCCCGCGGGGCCGCCTCTGCGGCTCCGACGGCGGCCAGGCCCGCGGCGGAGCCGCTGGTGAGCCCTGTGGCTGTGCTCAAGGTCGTATCTCCTGACGGGTGGTGACGGACGGTCGGATCAGAGGTGGATGCCGCACTCGGTCTTGCCGGACCCGGCCCAGCGGCCGGCCCGGCCCTGCTCGCCCTCGCCGGGCTTGGCGGTGCAGGACAGCGGCGAGCAGCCGATCGAGGTGTAGCCCTCCCACAGCAGTGGGTTGAGCAGCACCCCGTTGGCAGCCACGTACGCGTCCACGTCCGCCTGCGTCCAGCGGGCGATCGGGGCCAGCTTGACCTTGCGGCGCTTGGCGTCCCAGGCCACCACCGGGGTGTTGGCCCGCGACGGGGACTCGTCCCGGCGCAGCCCGGTGGCCCAGGCGTCGTACCCGCCGAGGCCCCGGTTGAGCGGCTCGACCTTGCGCAGCGAGCAGCACAGGTCCGGGTCGCGGTCGTGCAGGTTGGCGCCGTACTCGGCGTCCTGCTCGGCCACGGTCTGCAGCGGCTTGAGGGTGATGACGTTGACCGGCATCACCGCGGCCACCGCGTCCCGGGTGCCGATGGTCTCGGCGAAGTGGTAGCCGGTGTCCAGGAACACCACGTCCACGCCAGGGAAGACGGAGGAGGCCAGGTGGGCCACCACCGCGTCCTCCATCGAGGAGGTGACGCAGAACCGCTTGCCGAAGTGGTCGGCGGCCCAGCGCAGGATCTCCTGCGCGGGTGCCTCCTCCAGCTCGACGGCGGCCTTGGCGGCCAGCGCCTCGTAGTCAGTGCTGAGACTCATGTGCCGTACCCCCGTTGGTGGTTGACAGCAGGCCGAGGAACTTCAGCTGGAACGCCCGGCGGCAGCTGTGGCACTCCCAGGAACCGTGTCCGGCCTCGGACGGACGCAGGTCCTCGTCCCCGCAGTACGGGCAGTGGAAGGGGGCGGCGCGTTCGGTCACGACAGCTGCTCCTCACTGGCCCGGGCGGTCCACTGGGCGAACCGCTCGCCTTCGTTCTTCTCCGCCTGGTAGCGGGTGAGCACCCGCTCCACGTACTCCGGCAGGCCGTCCTTGGTGACCTTGAGACCGCGGACCTTGCGGCCGAAGCCGGCCTCCAGGCCCAGCGCGCCGCCCAGGTGCACCTGGTAGCCCTCGACCTGCTCGCCGTTCTCGTCGGTCACCAGCTGGCCCTTGAGCCCGATGTCGGCGACCTGGATCCGGGCGCAGGCGTTCGGGCAGCCGTTGATGTTGATGGTGAGCGGCTCGGCGAAGTCCGGCAGACGGGTCTCCAGCTCGTCGATGAGCGTGCGGCCGCGCTCCTTGGTCTCGACGATGGCGAGCTTGCAGTACTCGATGCCGGTGCAGGCCATCGTGCCGCGCCGGAACGGCGAGGGGTTGACCCGCAGGTCCAGCGCCTCCAGGCCGGCCACCAGCGACTCGACCCGGTCCTCGGGCACGTCCAGCACGATCATCTTCTGCTCGGCGGTGGTGCGCAGCCGGTCCGAGCCGTGCTCGGCGGCCAGGTCGGCGACCTCGCCGAGCAGCTTGCCGTTGACGCGGCCGACCCGGGGGGCGAAGCCGACGTAGAAGCGGCCGTCCTTCTGCCGGTGCACGCCGACGTGGTCGCGCCAGGTGCCGCTGGGCTCCTTCGGCGCGGGGCCGTCGACCAGCTTGTACTTGAGGTAGTCGTCCTCCAGCACCTGGCGGAACTTCGCCACGCCCCAGTCGGCGACCAGGAACTTCAACCGGGCCCGGTTGCGCAGCCGGCGGTAGCCGAAGTCGCGGAAGATCCCGATCACGCCGCCGTACACGTCGGCGACCTCGTCCAGCGGCACCCAGGCGCCGAGCCGGACGCCCAGCTTGGGGTTGGTGGAGAGTCCGCCGCCGACCCAGAGGTCGAAGCCGGGGCCGTGCTCGGGGTGCTCGACGCCGACGAAGGCGATGTCGTTGATCTCGTGCGCCACGTCCAGCAGCGGCGAGCCGGAGATCGCCGACTTGAACTTGCGCGGCAGGTTGGAGAACTCCGGGTTGCCGATGAACCGGCGCATGATCTCGTCGATGGCGGGCGTGCCGTCGATGATCTCGTCCTCGGCGATCCCGGCGACCGGGGAGCCAAGGATCACGCGCGGGGTGTCGCCGCAGGCCTCGGTGGTGGAGAGGCCGACCGCTTCCAGCTTCTGCCAGATCGCGGGCATGTCCTCGATCCGGATCCAGTGGTACTGGACGTTCTGGCGGTCGGTCAGGTCTGCGGTGCCCCGGCCGTACTGCTCGGAGACCTCGGCGATCGCCTTCAGCTGAGCCACCGTCAGGCGGCCGCCGTCGATCCGGACCCGGAGCATGAAGAACTCGGCGTCCAGCTCGTGCGGCTCCAGGATCGCGGTCTTGCCGCCGTCGATCCCTTCCTTGCGCTGGGTGTACAGACCCCACCAGCGCATCCGGCCCCGCAGGTCGGCCGGGTCGATCGAGGCGAAGCCGCGCTGGGCGTAGATCGTCTCAATGCGCGTCCGCACGTTGAGACCATCGTCGTCCTTCTTGAACTGCTCGTTGGGGTTGAGCGGGGTGCGGTGCCCCATCCCCCACTGGCCCTCGCCGCGGTGGCGGGTCACCTTGCGGGCGGCGGCGGGACGGCGCGCCGGAGCGGCGTCGACCGGGGGCTCGACCGGTTCGGGAGAGGGGGCCATGGTTGAAGTCCTTACGGCAGTGGCTCTGGTGGCGGCTGTGAGCATCCAGGCGCAGCCCTGCTGTGACCTGCGGTGTTCCGCGAGGACCGGGGAAGCAGTGACCTTGCCGGGGGCTCGCACATCCGCTGCGGCGGGGACGGCGAGGTGGTACGCGCCGGGGGTGCGGTGGTGGCGGCGGGGTGGGGCTCAGGTCACCGGACAGATGGCGCTGGACACGCGAAGGAGATCGACGTGAAGTCGACCTACTAGGGTGGTTCCGGCGCTCGGCATGGACAAGAGATTCGCACGGCGCACTGTCCCCGGTCCACTGTCGTCCGTATAGTGGACGTAATGGTTTCACAAGGTGAGACCGTGGTGCTGCGCGGCACGCCGGAGCCCCTGGTGAGCGACTATCAGGTGCCTCGTCGGCGCACCGGCTCCCGACCGATACCGTAGGGGCGTGCAGCCAGCAGGGGAAACCAACAGGACGACAGCCGACCGGCCCTCGCGACGACGGGGCAAGGGCGGCCGCCGAGCCCGTCGGTCGACGTGGCGTCAGACGGTCTGGAGCCTGCTCAAGGACACCACCAACACCTGTGTCGAGTACCGGGTCACCGGCCTCGCGGCCGAGGCGGCGTTCTTCACCCTGCTCTCCATCCCCCCGCTGCTGCTCTGCCTGGCGGGCACCCTGGGCTACCTCGACGACATCCTCGGCGCCGGCACCATCGAGCGGCTGGAGCAGGACATCGTCACCGCCGCCGGTGCGGTGCTCTCGCCCAGCTCGGTGAACGAGACCGTCCAGCCGCTGCTGAACGGTGTCTTCAACGGTGGCCGACCGGACCTGATCTCGATCGGCTTCGTACTCTCGCTCTGGTCGGGCTCCCGGGCGCTCTACATCTTCATCGACACCATCACCGTGATGTACGGCCTGGACGGCAAGCGCGGGCTGGTCAAGACCCGGCTGATGTCGCTCGGCCTCTACCTCGGCGCCCTGGTGATCGGCTCCCTGGTGCTCCCGCTGCTGCTGACCGGCCCCGGGCTGGTGCTGAACGCGCTGCCGGAGTGGTCCGGACTGATCGACGCGCTGTACTGGCCGGTGGCGATCGGCCTGCTGATCGTCTTCCTCACCACGCTCTACCATGTCGCCGTTCCGGTCTCCACGCCCTGGCGGGAGGACATCCCCGGCGCCCTGGTGGCCCTGGTGGTGCTGGTGTTCTGCTCCGTGCTGCTGCGGCTCTACCTGGTCAGCTCGGTGGAGGGGCCGTCGGTCTACGGCTCCCTGGCGGCGCCGGTCGCGGTGCTGCTGTGGATCGGCGTGGTCGCGCTCGCGGTGCTGATCGGCGCCGCGATGAACGCCGCCATAGACCGCCGCTGGCCGACCGTGCAGACCGCCGACGCGCGGGCCGAGAACGAGCGGGCCAGCGAGGAGGCGGCCGCCGCAGTGGTCCGCGAGGTCACCGCCCGGCGCGCGGTGGAGCGGGCCAGGCTGGCCCGCGAGCTGGGCCTGGCCGAGGGCGTCGAGGAGGAGTCCGAGGAGGACGACGACGACCACCCGCCGTCCGAGTACCCCGAGCGCTGGGCCGACTTCCTGCCGCCCGGCAACCTGCGCGGCCGGCTCTCCTCCGGCGGCCCGCACCACCGCAGGAACCCGCCGCCGCCGGATACCGACCGGCCGACGCCGCGCGGACCGTGGGACGGGGTCTGACCGTCTCGGCATCCGAGACGGCGGTCTTAAGCCGACCGGCAATTGGTGGGCGGTGGTGCGTCGCCGGTGCGTGAGCGGCGGTCCCACCTGCCGCCGGGCCGCAGAACCGCAGGTCAAAAACCGGATGCGGGCCGCCGGGCCGATCCGCTAGCGTGATCATCTGTTGGCGCCCGTGGAAGAAGCGGGCCGAGTACGGAAACAGGAGGTGAGCCTCGTGGCTGTCACCCAGGTCACGGCTGCCCAGGGCAGCTCGCGCACACTCCTCCCCGTCCCGGCCGTCGGCTGACGCCGTAACAGCACTCCACGCAGCAGCCGCCGCCCACCGGGACAGCATTCCTCCCGAAGGGCCCCACCGCGTTGCTTCACGCATCCAGCACCACCGGTAACACCCCCGTCCTCGCCGACTACGGCTGGACTCCCGAGCTCGACGAGCTCTTCGCCCCCCTCGCCGAGGGCGGGCTCACCCCTGCGCGGATCACCCGGGTCGACCGGGGGATGTGCGACGTGCTCTTCACCGACCCCGAGTCGGCCGAGCTGCGCACCGTCCGCGCCGACATCCGGCCGGTCCGCGACCCGGACCCGGCCAAGTGGGCGTGCACCGGCGACTGGGCGGGCATCGACCTGACGGCCCGTCCGATGCCGACCGTCTCGGCCCTGCTGCCGCGCTCCACGGCGGTGATCCGCAAGACGGCGGGCAGCCGGTCCGAAGGGCAGGTGCTGGCGGCCAACGTCGACACCGTCCTGATCGCCTCCTCGCTCGCCGCCGAACCCGACCTCGGCCGGATCGAACGTTTCCTGGCCCTGGCCTGGGAGTCCGGCGCCGTACCGCTGGTCGCGCTCACCAAGGCCGACCTGGTGAACGACGCCGAGTTCGTCAAGGCCGACGTCGAGCAGGTCGCCCCCGGCGTGGCCGTCGTGGTGGTCAGTGCCGAGACCGGCGAGGGCATCGACGTGCTGCGGGCCTGCATGGGCAGCTCCACGGCGCTGCTCGGCCAGTCCGGCGCGGGCAAGTCCACCCTGACCAACGCGCTGATCGGCACCGAGGTGATGGCCGTCCAGCAGACCCGCTCGGTGGACGAGAAGGGCCGGCACACCACCACCACCCGTGAGCTGATCCCGCTGCCCGGCGGCGGCGTGGTGATCGACACGCCCGGGCTGCGTGGCGTCGGCCTGTTCGGCGGTGAAGGTCTCGCGCAGGCCTTCGCGGAGATCGAGGAGCTGGCGCAGGACTGCCGGTTCCACGACTGCGGCCACCGGAGCGAGCCCGGCTGCGCCGTGCGGGCCGCGCTCGCCGACGGGGTGCTCTCCGAGCGGCGCTGGGAGAGCTACGAGAAGCTCCAGCGTGAGAACGAGTGGATCGCCTCGCGCACCGACGCCCGGCTGGCCGCCGAGCGGCTGAAGAAGTGGAAGACCATCACCCGGACGCACCGCGCCATGGGCGGGTCGCCGAAGAAGTGAGCACGGCGGTGGGCCGCCGCTCCGGAGTCGGGTCCGGAGCGGCGGCCCACGTTCGCGTGCGGTCAGCGCGGCAGCCGGCCGGTGCGGATCACCTCGGCGTACCAGCGGGCGCTGTCCTTCGGCGTCCGGCGCTGGCTGGCGAAGTCGACGTGCACCACGCCGAAGCGCTTCCCGTAGCCGAAGGACCACTCGAAGTTGTCCAGCAGCGACCAGAGGAAGTAGCCGCGCACCGGCACGCCGTCCGCCGCCGCTCGGCGCACCGCGTCCAGGTGTCCGTGCAGGTATGCCACCCGCTCCGGGTCGTGCACCGCGCCGGACGGGTCGCTGTAGTCGTCGTACGCGGCGCCGTTCTCGGTGATCAGCAGCGGCAGGCCAGGCAGCTCGTCGCGCAGGCGGGTGAGCAGCTCGTACAGGCCGTCCGCGTCCACCGGCCAGCCCATCGCCGTCCGGCTGCCCTCGGCGGGCAGGAAGCGGATGCCGGTGTCGGCCGGCCAGGGGGAGAGCTCGCCGCCGTGGCCGTCCTGGCGCGGCGCCGGGTGCTCGGGGTCGTCGGCGGCGACCACGGTGGGCGTGTAGTAGTTGAGGCCGAGCGAGTCGATCGGCCGGGAGATCTCGGCCAGGTCGCCGTCGTGGACGAAGGACCAGTCGCTCACCCCGGCCGTGTCGGTCAGCACGTCGGCGGGGTAGCTGCCGTGGAAGACCGGGTCGAGGAAGATCCGGTTGGCGAGTCCGTCGACCCGGCGGGCAGCGTCGAGGTCGGCCGGGTCCTGGGTGAGCGGGCGGACGGCGGCCAGGTTGAGGGTGAGCGAGACCTGGGCGTCGGCGGGCAGCTCGGCCCGCAGGGCGCCGACACCCAGACCATGGGCGAGCAGCAGGTGGTGATGGGCCGTCAGCGCTTCGGCAGGATCGGTCCGGCCGGGGGCGTGGACGCCGGAGCCGTAACCCAGGAAGGCGCTGCACCAGGGCTCGTTGAGGGTGGTCCAGGAGCCGATCCGGTCGCCCAGCCGGCGGGCGGCCAGGCTCGCGTACTCGGCGAACCGGTACGCGGTGTCGCGGTTGAGCCACCCGCCTCGGTCCTCCAGGACCTGCGGCAGGTCCCAGTGGTAGAGGGTGGCGACCGGGGTGATGCCGTGGGCCAGTAGCTCGTCCACCAGCCGGTCGTAGAAGTCCAGCCCGGTCTCGTTGGCCGGGCCGCTCCCGGCGGGCTGGATCCGCGGCCAGGCCAGCGAGAACCGGTAGGCGCCCAGGCCGAGTTCGGCCATCAGTGCGACGTCCTCGCGGTAACGGTGGTAGTGGTCCACGGCGATGTCACCGGTGTCGCCGTTGCGGACCTTGCCGGGGGTGTGGCTGAAGGTGTCCCAGATGGACGGGGTGCGGCCGCCCTCGGCGACGGCACCCTCGATCTGGTACGCGGCGGTGGCCGCGCCCCAGACGAATCCGGCGGGGAAGTCGGTGCGGACGGGGGCCGGTAGGGCTTCTACGGACATGTCGCCTTCCATGGGTACTCAGAGTAGGTGGGTCAGCCCTTGACGGCGCCCTGCATGATGCCGCCGACGATCTGGCGGCCCAGCAGCGCGAAGACCACCAGCACGGGGAGGGTGCCGACCAGCGTGCCCGCCATGACGATCGACTGGTCGGGGACGTAGCCCTGGCCGAGCGACTTGAGGGCGACCTGCACGGTCGGGTTCTGCGAACTCAGCGCCACGACCGGCCAGAAGAAGTCGTTCCAGGTGGCCATGAAGGTGAGCATGCCGAGCACCGCCATGCCGGGACGGGCCACCGGCAACACGATCGACCAGAAGATCCGCAGGTTGGACGCGCCGTCCATCCGGCCCGCCTCGACCAGCTCGTCCGGCAGGGCCTGGACCAGGAACTGCCGCATGAAGAAGACCCCGAAGGCGGAGACCAGCGCGGGCAGGATCACCGAGGGCAGCTTGTTCTGCAGGTCCAGCCGCACGATCACCATGAACAGCGGGATCACCCCGAGCTGCGGCGGGATCATCATCGTGCCGACCGTGATCGCCAGCAGCAACCCCCGTCCACGGAAGCGGAGTTTGGCGAAGGCGAAGCCGGCCAGCGTGGAGGAGAGCACCACCCCGGCGGTGACCGCCGCCGAGACGATCAGCGAGTTCACCAACGCCGTGCCGATGGCGGCCTGTTGCAGCGCCTCGCCGATGTTGTGGAACAGGTTCGGGCCCGGGGTGAGCGCCGGAGTGGCCGAGCTGAGCTCGGAGTTGGAGCGGCTGGCGGCCACCAGCGTCCAGTAGAACGGGAAGACGAAGACCAGGGTGGCGGCGATCAGCACGCCGTAGGCGAGCGGGCCGCCCTGGAGGGGGGAGCGTCTCTTCACGGGGGTCACCGGTCCGTACGGTTGCGCCGGGCCGCGATGGCCGCGTTGACCAGGGCCAGTACGACGATCAGCAGGAACATTACCCAGGCCACGGCGGCCGCCCGGCCCAGGTGAAAGAAGCTCCAGCCCTGCTCGTAGAGGTAGAGCCCGAGGGTCTGGTACTGGTGCGAGATGCCGCCGCCCGAGTTGCCCTCGTACAGCAGCGGTTCACCGAACAGCTGGGTGGCGCCGATGGTGGAGACCACCACGGTGAAGACGATGGTCGGCCGCAGTCCGGGCACCGTGACGTGCCGGAACTGCTGCCAGCGGGAGGCGCCGTCGACCGCCGCCGACTCGTACAGCTCCTGCGGGATGGACTGCATGCCGGCCAGGTAGATGAGCGCGTTGTAGCCGGTCCACCGCCAGGTGACGATCACCGAGACGCCGAACTGCGAGGCCCAGGTGTCCGCCTGCCAGTCCACCGGGCTCAACCCCATGGTGGAGAGCGCCCAGTTGATCAGGCCGTAGTCGCGGCCGAAGAGCTGGGCGAAGACCAGGGTGGCCGCCGCGACCGAGGTGGCGTACGGCATCAGCATCGCGACCCGGAAGAAGGTCCGGCCGCGCAGGCGGTAGTTGAGCAGGTGGGCCAGACCGAGTGCGAGCAGCAGCTGCGGGACGGTGGAGAGCAGCCCGATGGTGAAGGTGTTGCGCAGCGCGTTCCAGAAGAACGGGTCCTCGAACAGCCGGGTGTAGTTCTGGAAGCCCAGCCAGTCCATCCGCTCCGAGGTCTGCAACTCCACCCGGTGCAGCGAGACGTACGCGGTGTACAGCAGCGGGAACAGGCCGAAGGCCGCGAACAGGACGAAGAACGGGGCGAGGAAGCCGTACGGGGCGAGCCGGGCACCGCGGTGCGGACGAGCCGTCCCCGGCGGGGCGGTGAGAGTGGCCATGGTGGTCCTTCGGTGGTCACCCCGGCCGGGGCGGGGCGGTGCCCCCGGCCGGAGTTGATCGGGCGTCAGTTACCGCTGGCCTTCTTGACGTTGTCCAGGGCGTGCTGCCAGGCGGTGGCCGGCGCGGTGTTGGTCCGCTCCACTTCGCCGAGCGCGTCGGTGAACGCCTTGGTGACCACACCGTCCTCGGTGCCGAGCACCTGGGCGGGCATGTTGCCGGCCGCCTCGCTGAAGATCTCGCCGATCGGGGCGTTGTTGAAGTAGGGGTCCTTGACCGTCTTGATCTCCGCCTGCGCGGCCGTGCTGGACGGGAAGGAGCCCTGCTTGCCGAAGAGCTTGACCTGCTGCTCCTTGGCGTTCAGCCACTTGATCAGTTCGGCGGCCTGCTTCGGGTGCTTGGCGGTCCTCGGAACGGCCAGGTAGGCGCCGCCCCAGTTGCCGGTCTTGCCGGGGCCCGCCGCGATGTCCCACTTGCCCGCGAAGGCGTCGCCCGCCTGGCCCTTGATGTAGCCGATCATCCAGGCCGGGCAGCTCAGGGTGGCGAACTTGCCCGTGCTGAACGCCTTGTTCCACTCCGGGGTCCACTGCGGCAGCTTGGCCGAGAGGCCGTCGGCGACCAGCCCGGTGGCATCTGCCCAGGCCGTCTTCACCGCCGGGCTGCTCTCGTGCACGGCCTTGCCGCTCTCGTCGGCGTAGCGCACCTTCTGCTGGCCCACCTCGGCGGCGAACATGCCGGCCGCGCTGTCGGTCCAGGCGTTGCCTGGCGTGGCCTTGGCCACGTACTCCTTGCCGAGCGCCAGGTAGCCCTGCCAGGTCGCCCACTTCGCGGACAGCTCGGTGCGGTCGGTCGGCAGTCCGGCCTCCTTGAGGAGGTCGGTGCGGAAGCAGACCGCCTCCGGGCCGATGTCGGTGCCCGCCGCCAGCACCTTGCCGTCGGAGGTCTTCACCGCGGCGGCCTTCCACGGCAACAGGCCGTCGTTGACGTCACCTGCGCCGAGCGTCTTCAGGTCGGTGAACTTGTCCGCCTGCTTCTGCATCACGCTGGCGATCCGGCCGACCTCCAGACCCTGGACGTCGGCCAGGCCGCCACCACCGGCCAGCTTGGTCTGCAGCGCCTGCCAGTACTGGCCCTCGTCCTGGGTGTCGCTCTGCTTGACCGTGATGTTCGGGTGCAGCTTCATGTACTCGTCGTAGAGGCCGGCCTCCTTGAACCCGAAGGTGCCGAACAGGTCGACGGTCAGCGTCACCTTCTCGTTCGCGTCCTGTGCACCGGGGGTGCTTCCGGAGCCGCAGGCGGCGAGCAGCAGGGTGGCGGTGAGAGCGGCACTGACGGTGGCGGCGGCTCTGAACGGGCGCATGGGGGTGCCTCCTGGGTAGGTGGAGTAGGCGTTCTGAGAGCGCTCTCAGCTGCTGCGAGGAGACTGCCGGGCGAGCGATCCTCGCGTCAAGTGCTCGAAACCTGAACGTAATCTGCGGAGTTGGCAGGGTTCTGAATTCAGGACCTGAAGACGACGAGGTTTCGCCGAATCGCGCCGGAGTCGTTGACACCCCTCGGCGGACGCCTCTACCGTCCGGATTCCGAGGGCAGACTGAGAGCGCTCTCACCTCCTCCACTCCCACCCGAGGTGTCAGACATGAAGCCGCCACGCGCCAGGCGGACAGGGCCCAGGTCGCCGAGACGTCTGGTCCGTCCGGCCGCCGCCCTCTCCGCGATCGCGCTCACCGCAGCCGCGCTCACCGCCACGGTCGGCGCCTCCACCGCCTCCGCCGCCACGATCAAGGTCGGCCTCGGCGGGTACACCGACACCCGCCCGGCCGGCACCATCGGCCCCAGCAACTCCGACGGCGCCCCGCTCACGCCCAAGGTGACCGCGAGGATGGCCGGCCAGGCCGTCCCCACCAACGACTGGTGGTCCTCGCTGGTCTTCCAGCGGTACGCGGGCAACCCGTATTCGGAGAACCTGTACGCGCACCCCTTCACGTTCAAGGCGGCGGCGGCCGGCCTGGAGGTCGGCTACCCCACCAACCCGACCATCACCCCCGACGGGCGCCAGTACGACTTCACCCACACCAAGGACCTCACCGTCGGGGTGGCCGGGCTGAACGCCCCCGACACCAAGGCCGACGGCTGGACCGACTGGACCGTCACCCCGAAGTGGGCCGATGCCTCGCACACCTTCTCGGCGACCATCGGCCACGGCCTGCCCTACGTCTACGCACACGCCACCGGCGGCGCCGCGCAGGTCACCGCGTCCGGCACCCCGACCGTCTTCGCCAACGAGGGCAACGTGCTCGGCATCACCGTCGGCGGCCACCACTACGGCCTGTTCGCGCCGACCGGCACCAGCTGGAACGTGAACGGCACCGTGCTGAGCGCCGCGCTCGGCGCCAAGGACTACTACTCGGTCGCCGTTCTCCCCTCGCCAAGTGACCTGGCGCTGTTCCGCACCTACGCGTACAGCTTCGTCACCGACACCAAGGTGGCCTGGAACTACGACGCGGGCTCGGTGACGACCAGTTACACCGCCACCACGACCGCCCAGGAGGGCAGCCAGACCGGCACCCTGCTGGCGCTCTACCCGCACCAGTGGAAGGCCAGCAGTGACCCGTTGACGGCGCTGACCTACACCTCGCCGCGCGGCCAGATGAAGGTCCGGCAGGGCAGTGGCTTCAGTACGGTGATGAAGGCCGACGCGATCCTGCCCTCGCTGCCTGACGTCGGTGCTCAGGATCGCGCCGCGCTCGGTGCGATGGTCCGCGAGGTGGCCAACGCGAGCGACCCGTTCGTGGGCGCCAGTGACACCTACTGGACCGGAAAGGCGCTCGCCCGGCTCGGGCAACTGGTGCCGATAGCCGACCAGTTGGGCGACACCGCGACCAGGGACAAGCTGCTCGGCCTGATGAAGGGCCGGCTGCAGACCTGGTTCGCCGGCACCGGCTCGACCGTCTTCGCGTACGACACCGTCTGGAAGACGTTGATCGGCTACCCCGCCTCGTACGGCAGCGACGGCGAGCTGAACGACCACCACTTCCACTACGGCTACTACATCCAGGCCGCCGCCACCGTGGCCCGCTATGACGCTGCCTGGGCCGCCGACTCCGCCTGGGGCGGGATGGTCAAGCTGCTCGCCAAGGACGCTGCCAACGCCGACCGCGCCGACACCCGGTTCCCCTGGCTGCGCAGCTTCGACCCGTACGCCGGGCACGGCTGGGCCGCCGGCCACGCGGCGTTCGCCGCCGGGAACAACGAGGAGTCCTCGTCCGAGTCGCTCAACTTCAGTGCGGGGCTCATCCTCTACGGCTCGGCGACCGGTGACACCGCGCTGCGCGACCTCGGCATCTACCTCTATACCACCGAGTCGCGGGCGGTGGAGCAGTACTGGTTCAACGCCGACCAGTCCGCCTTCCCGGCCGGCTTCGGACACCAGACCGCAGGCATGGTCTGGGGCAGCGGCGCCGCGTACTCGACCTGGTGGACGGCCAGCCCCGGCATGATCCATGGCATCAACTACCTCCCGATCACCGGTGGTTCGCTCTACCTGGCGCGTCGTCAGGACGACATCAAGGCCAACCTGACCGAGCTCAAGGCCAACAACGGCGGGGTGTTCACCGACTGGCGGGACCTGGCCTGGGAGTTCCAGGCACTGGCCGACCCGGTCGCCGCCAAGGCCAACTGGGATGCGGGCAAGGACGGTTACACGCCCGAGGAGGGCGAGTCCAAGGCGCACACCTACCACTGGATCTACAACCTCGCCACGCTGGGCACCCTCGACCCGGCCACCACCTCCGACCAGCCGACCTCGGCGGTCTTCGTCAACGGCGGCACCCGTACGCACGTCGCGCACAACTACTCGACGGCGGCGCGGGCGGTGCACTTCTCGGACGGCTACACGCTCAACGTGCCGGCCCGGTCCACCGCGAGCGAGCGCGGCAGCTTCCAGGACGGCGGGTCGGGCGGGGTCCCGTCCCCGTCCCCGTCGCCCTCGCCCTCGCCTACGCCGTCACCTTCGCCGTCGCCCACGTCCTCGCCTTCGGTGCCGCCCACCAGCGGCAGCACCTTCTATCTGCAGCCCGGGGGCGGGCTGACCACCGCGTACGGCACCGGCGCCGCCGGCAGCACCATCGTGTCGGCGGGTGGAACCAACCACGACGGCACGCCGTACCTGCCCACCGTCTACGAGCTCCGCAACGTCAACGGGACCCTGCGGGCGGGCGCCGCAACGGAGTTCGACCTCTACCTGGACGCGGGCACCGCCGTCGGCCTCGGCCAGCAGGTCCGGATCTCGTACGACCTGACCGGTGACGGCAGCTTCGACCGGGTCGAGACCTACCGCTACTTCGCCACCGACCCGGTGGTCGGCTGGGAACGGTACTCGGCCACGGCCGGTCTGGCCTCGGCCACCGGCAGCCTCGGCAACCTGGCCAACGGGACGGTCAGGGTGGAGGTGTGGTCCGCGATCGGCAACGCCCCGGCCCAGCTCCGTACCGGCGCCACCCAGGCCCAGGGCAGTGCCTCGGTGCTGCGGATCCCGTTCAGCTGACCATCCCTTGTCGACGTCCGGCCCCCGGCAGCTCCTGCCGGGGGCCGGACCCGCTGCGTGGGATGTACCGCGATGGCGGACGGCCGGTCGGCAGCCGACACCGGCCATGCCCCGTTCCGGCCGAGCCGAGGTCCCGCCGGTAGCCTCCGCGGCGACCCGGCTCACCCACCCACGCCGCACGCGGCTGACCGCCGCTGCTCCGGGTGGGTGAGCCGGGTCGCCGTGGAGGCGGGTGCTGGGGCACGATGCTTCGGGGGCCCGGCAGAGAGGGACGCGTGTGACCACGTATCAGGTCGGCTATTTCGTCGGCAGCCTGTCCGAGAAGTCGATCAACCGGGTGCTGTCCCGGGCGCTGATCCGGCTGGCACCTGCGGAGTTGGAGTTCCGCGAGATCCCGATCAAGGACCTGCCGCTCTACAACCATGACTTCGACGCCGACTACCCGCCGGAGGGCCGGGCGCTCAAGGAGGCGATCGCCGCCTCGCAGGCGCTGCTGTTCATCACGCCCGAGTACAACCGGGGCATCCCCGGTGCCCTGAAGAACGCGATCGACTGGGCCAGCCGCCCGTGGGGGAGCAACTCCTTCAAGCACAAGCCCTCGGCGATGATCGGCACCTCGCCCGGCAAGATCGGCACCGCCGTGGCGCAGCAGAGCCTGCGGTCCACGCTGAGCTTCTGCAACTCCCCGCAGATGTCGGCCCCGGAGGCGTACATCCAGTTCACGCCCGGCCTGTTCGGTGAGGACGGCGAGGTGACCGATCCGACCACGCAGCAGTTCCTCAGCGACTTCATGGTGGACTACAAGGAGTTCGTGGAGCGGGTGCTGACGGTGCTGCCGCCGCGTTGAGGCGGGCGCGGGCGGTCTTCCGTCGGTGGCGGATCGGCGGGATGCTGGGTGCCGGAGGCTGCGATGACGTGGAACGGACCCGGTACCGCCCGCGAGGTGACGGTGCCCGACATCGTCGGACTGACCTTGCCACAGGCGCGGAAGGCCGTCTCGGAGGCCGGCGTGGCGGCGGTCGCCCCTGATCCGGACGGACCGCCGCTCGGGGCGCTGACCTGGCCCGGGGTCTGGGTGGTCACCGCTTAGGGACCCGGCTCCCGGCACCCGGATCCACCGCTGGGGCTCTGTGGTGGTCGAGTTCGAGGAACTTCCGGGCGACCAGGGGGCCGAGGGCTGACGCTGCGTCCCCCGCCCCGGCAGTACCCGCCGCCGAACCGGAGCTGGACGGCTCCGGTCTCTGGTGCCGCCCCAACGGCACTGGCGCATGGCAGAGTTCGGGTATGACGCATCGTGAGCTGTTCGCCCCGCTGTCCACGCCCCTGGTCGCCGACGCCTGTGTCCGGCTGGGGGTCCCGCTGCGGGTGGCGCCGCCCGGCATCGGGGCGGTGGTGCCCGGCCAGCGAGTGGCGGGGCGGGTGCTGCCGGTCCGGCACTACGGCAGCGTGGACGTCTTCCTGGAGGCGTTCGGCGCGGCCGGTCCCGGCGACGTACTGGTGATCGACAACGGCGGCCGGACGGACGAGGCGTGCGTCGGTGACCTGGCGGTACTGGAGGCCGGCGTGGCCGGGCTCTCCGGCATGGTGATCTGGGGGCAGCACCGGGACACCCCCGAACTGGTCGAGATCGGCCTGCCGGTGTTCAGCTACGGCGCCAACCCGGTCGGTCCGGTGCGGCTGGACCCCCAGGAGCCCGAGGCGCTGCTCAGCGCCCGCTTCGGCGCCCACACGGTGAGCGCCGAGGACGTGGCCTTCGGCGACCAGGACGGGGTGCTGTTCGTCCCCGTCGACCGTGCCACCGAGGTGCTCGAAACCGCCGTCGGCATCCACGCCGTCGAACGGGTCCAGGCCGACCGGATCAGGGTGGGCGAGACGCTGCGCAGGCAGACCGCCTTCGACGACTACCTGGCCCGCCGCACCGCCGACCCGACGTACACCTTCCGCCGCCACCTGCGGGAGACCGGCGGCGCGATCGAGGTGTAGCCGGCGTTCCGGAAGCGACCCGCCGTCAGGCGGACTCGCGGCGGACCAGCTGGGTCGGGGTGATCACCGAGGTGGGAGCGGGCGGCTCGGAAGGGTTGGTGAGGCGGCGGAGGAGCAGGCGGGCCATCAGGCGGCCCATCTCCTCGATGTCCTGGCGGATGGTGGTGAGCGGGGGGTCGGTCCAGGCGGCGATGGACTCGACGTCGTCGAAGCCGACCAGGGCGACGTCCTCGGGGACCCGCCGGCCGTGCATGCGGAGGACCCGCAGGGCGCCGGAGGCCATCGCGTCCGAGGCGGCGAAGACGGCGTCCAAGTCGGGCCGCCGGGCCAGGAGTTCGGCCATCGCGCGGCCGCCGCCGTCGGGGGTGAAGTCGCCCTCGGCGATCAGGGCGGGGTCGCCGTCGGGGATCAGGTCGCGGTAGCCGTCGAGCCGGTCGGTCGAGGAGGTCTGGTCGAGCGGGCCCGTGATGGTGGCGATCCGGGTGCGGCCGAGCGAGCGGAGGTGCTGGACGGCCATCCGGGCGCCGCCACGATTGTCGCTGTCCACGTACACCAGTTCGCGGTCGGACTCGGCGCCCGGCCAGCCGGGGCGGCCGCCGATCACGGTGGGCAGGCCGACCCTGCGGGCCATCTCGGGCAGCGGGTCGCTCCGGTGCAGGGAGAACAGCAGCGCGCCGTCCACGTGGCCGCCGGCCAGGTAGCGGCCGACCCGCTCGTAGTCCTGCTGGGCCTCGATCAGCAGGAGCACCATCTGGTTGTCGGCGGCTGAGAGTTCGCGGCTGATGCCGCGCAGGTGCTGGGCGAAGAACGGGTCGGAGAAGAGCCGGCTCTCGGGTTCGGCCACCACCACGGCAACGGCGTGGTTCCGCCGGGTGACCAGGGTGCGGGCCGCGAGGTTGGGGGAGTAGCCGAGCTCGTCGACCGCCTGCTGCACCTTCTCCCGCAGGGCCGCGCGGACCCCGATGCCGCCGTTCACCACCCGGGACGCGGTGGCTCGGGAGACCCCGGCCCGTTCGGCGACGGACTCCAGCGTCGGGCGGGCGAGGGGACCGGACTGCTGGGCCTCGGGCTGCGGCTGGGCCACTGCGGACTCCTCGGGACTGCGGGGGTGAGTTGGGGCGTCTGTCTGTGCAGAGCTTATCGGGTGCGGATCATTCGTGAGAGCGCTCCCAAGAATCACCGTGGCCATCCAGTGGTGGAGTCGGCGGACAAGATCGTCAGGTCCGACCTGTGTGTCGGATTTCCGCCAGTCGACGCCTGGCGAGTGCCGCAGACTGGAGGGCGTGACCCAGACTCCGACCGACGACGACACCAGGTACCGGGCGGTGGACAGCCGCGATGCCCGCTTCGACGGCGTGTTCTTCACGGCCGTCAGCAGCACCGGCATCTACTGCCGCCCGAGTTGCCCCGCCGTGACCCCCAAGCGGGTCAACTGCACCTTCTACCCGACGGCCGCCGCCGCTCAGGGCGCGGGCTACCGGGCCTGCCGCCGGTGCCGCCCCGACTCGGTGCCCGGCTCGCCGGAGTGGAACCACCGGGCCGACCTGGTGGGCCGGGCGATGCGTCTGATCGGCGACGGCGTGGTGGACCGCGAGGGCGTGGCCGGCCTGGCCGAGCGGCTCGGGTACAGCTCTCGCCAGGTGCAGCGGCAGCTGACCGCGGAGCTCGGCGCCGGACCGATCGCCCTGGCCAGGGCGCAGCGCGCGCAGACCGCCCGGCTGCTGCTGCAGACCACCGGACTCCCGGTCACCGAGATCGCGTTCGCGGCCGGATTCTCCTCGGTGCGGCAGTTCAACGACACCGTCCGCGAGGTCTACGACCGCACCCCGAGCGGCCTGCGGGCCGAACGGAACGGCCACCGCAGCGGCACCGTGACTCCCGGGTCGATCGGCCTCCGGCTGGCGTACCGGGGCACGCTGGACAGCGACCACCTGCTGGACTTCCTGGCGCTGCGCGCCGTACCCGGCGTGGAGGAGGTGGTGCCCGGCGCGGCGCCCGGCGTGCGCACCTACCGGCGCACCCTGGCGCTGCCGTACGGCCACGCCATCGCCGAGGTGGACGGCCTGGGCGCCGGGGGCCCGGCGAACCGTGGCTGGCTGGACTGCCGGCTACAGCTCACCGACCTGCGCGACCTCACCACCGCTGTGCACCGGCTCCGCGCGCTCTTCGACCTGGACGCCGACCCCGACGCGGTGGACGGCCAGCTCGGCGCCGACCCGGTGCTCGGCGAGCTGGTCCGGGGCCGCCCCGGCGTGCGCTCCCCGGGGCACGTGGACCCGCACGAGCTCGCGGTGCGCGCCGTCCTCGGTCAGCAGATCACCGTGGCAGCCGCCCGGACGCTGGCCGCGCGGCTGAGTGAGCGGTACGGCGTCGCGCTGCCCGAGGCCAGCGGCGGCCTGCGACTGCTGTTCCCCACGGCAGGAGCACTCGCCGAGGCCGACTCCGCCGACCTGGCGATGCCGGACTCCCGGCGCCGTGCCCTGCGCGGGCTCTGCGCGGCCCTGGCCGACGGCACCCTCCGGCTGGACGGCGGAGCCGACCGCGAGGCCGCCGCCGTCGAGCTGCTCGCCCTGCCGGGCATCGGGCCGTGGACGGTCGGCTACCTGCGGATGCGCGCGCTCGGAGACCCGGACGTCTTCCTGCCGAGCGACGTCGGCGTCAGGCACGGCCTGCAACGGCTCGGCCACCCCGGCGACCCCAGGGCGGCGGTCCTGGCGGGAGCATCCTGGGCGCCCTGGCGCTCGTACGCGGTACACCGCCTGTGGGCCTCACTGGCTCCAGCACCTCCAGCACTACGAACTGACCGGGTATCAGAAGGAGTTCGGGCATGACCACGGTGTTCACCACGATGGAGAGCCCGCTGGGCCGCCTGCTGCTCAGCGGCACCCTGGGCCCGGACGGTTCGCTCGCCCTGCAGACGGTCACCGCCCCCGGCCAGAAGGGGGCCCTGGACGAACCGGCTGACGGCTGGCTGCACGATCCGGAGGCGTTCGAGGCCGTGATCCGCCAGCTCGACGCGTACTTCGCGGGGGAGCTGACCACCTTCGACCTTCCGTTGGCGCCGGTGGGCACCGAGTTCCGGCGACGGATCTGGGCGGCCCTCGCCGAGATCCCGTACGGAGAGACCGTCACCTATGGGGAGTTGGGCGCGCTCGCGGGCCAAGCTCCCACGGCCGTACGGGCGGTCGGTGGCGCCGTCGGTGCCAACCCGCTGCTGGTGGTCCTGCCGTGTCACCGGGTGCTCGGGGCGAACGGTGCGCTGACCGGCTTCGCGGCGGGCATCGACCGCAAGCGGCACCTGCTGGCGTTGGAGCGCGGTTCGCTGTTCTAGCGTGGTCGGCTGACCCGGGTTCCGGCGCGGTTGGCTGACCGACGCGGCGTCAGCGGTCCTCGGACGGTGAGCCGGTGCCGGACAGGGCTCTGGCGAGCAGTTCCAGGCCGGGAAGGGCCTGCATCACGGCGTCCCGGTCGGCGCCTGGAAGGCTTTCGAGGGCGGTGGCGAGGCGGCGCTCGTGGGCGTGCTGCCAGTCGCGGAGCTGCTGGTGGCCCGCCTCGGTGAGCGCGATGCGGGCGGTGCGGCGGTCGCCGGGATCGGGCTGGCGGTCGACGAAGCCCGCCTCGAGGAGCTTGCCGATCAGGCCGCTGACGGTGTTGGGCGCGAGGCGCTGACGGGCCGCCAGCTCGCCGACCCGGAGCGGCGCGGCGGCCAGGGTCTGGAGCAGTTCGACCTGGGCCATCGGCAGCGACTCCCAGGGGTAGTCGGTCCGGATGCTGCTGCGCAGGGCGCGGCGGAGACGGGTGATCACGTCGGTCAGCCGCTGGGCCAGCGCGACGGCCGCGGCATCCTCCAGGACGGACCGGTCGTCCGCCGGACGGCCTGCCGCCGGGGAGTAGTGCTCGGCGGACGGATCGGTGTCGGGCTGCGGAGACATGGGCGACAGCGTAGCGCGCGGGCGCCGTACACCTGTCGGTAGGTGACCTGTTCTGCCCGCGAGCACATCCGGTGCGGATCAGGTCGTCGGTCGAGCAGCTCGATTGAAGAATATCTCTGGCACAGATATATTTTCGGGGTGAGCACCCACCCGCGCCCGACCCTCGCCCAGCGCCTGCTGGCCGAGCGCCCCCGCCCGCGCGCGGTGGCCGGCTGGCGACACGCGCACTGGCTGGCCGTCGGTACGGTCTGTCTAGGAGCATTCCTCGGTCAGCTCACCGCGAGCATCACCGCGCTGGTCTTCCCGGAACTGGAGCGGGCCTTCGACGCCAGCTTCGCGGGCGTCGAGTGGGTAGCACTCGCGTACCTGCTGGTCCTGGTGGCGCTGCTGGCCCCGATCGGACGGCTCTCCGACCTGGTCGGCCGGAAGACCGTCTACCTGGGCGGCTTCGGCGTCTTCGCGCTGGCCTCGCTCGGCGCCGGGCTGGCCGACGGCCTCGGCGCGCTGGTGGCCTGCCGGGCGGTCCAGGCGGTCGGCGGCGCGATGATGCAGGCGAACAGCGTCGCCCTGGTGGCCCGGGGCGTCCCCGAGCGGGCGATGCGTACCGCGCTCGGCATCCAGGCCGCCGCCCAGGCCCTGGGCCTGGCTCTCGGACCGACCCTCGGCGGCCTGCTGGTGCAGCACGTCTCCTGGCGCTGGGTGTTCTGGATCAACGTTCCGATCGGCCTGCTCGGCATCGTCGCGGGCTGGTTCCTGCTGCCGCGCACCTACCCGGACGGGCGGCCCCGGCAGCCCCGCCGCGACGGCCGGTTCGACCTGGCGGGGCTCCTGCTGCTGGCCGGCTGCTCGACCGCCTTCCTGCTGGCCCTCTCCACCGCCTCCGGACTGCCGCTCCCCGGCTGGGCGGTGGCCGCACTGCTGCTCGCGGCCGTCGCGCTCGCCCTGGCGCTGGCCCGGCAGGAGCAGCGCGCCGACCGCCCGCTGATCCCGCCAGGGCTGATCAACACCCCCGGCATCCGGACCGGACTGCTGATCGCCCTGGTCGGTTACCTGCTGCTGTTCTGCCCGCTGGTGCTGGGCCCGGTGATGCTGGTCGGCGCGGGTGTGCCGGTGGCCACCGCCGGGCTGGTGATCACCGCGCTGCCCGCCGCCTTCGCGGTCGCGGCCACCGTCGGGGCCGGTCTGCTGCCCGACTCCTGGTCGGACGCCGTCCGCTGTCGCCGCGGTGCCCTGGTGGCGGCGCTCGGCCTCGGGCTGCTGGCGGTGGTCCCCGCCACTCCGGCGGTGACCCTCCTCCCGCTGGTGGTGGCGGGCTACGGCCTCGGGCTGCTGCTCCCCGCCAACAACGCGCTGGTGATGCGCGCGATCCCGCCCGCCAGTTCGGCGGTCGGCGGCGGGTTGGTCAACATGGTGCGCGGACTCGGTACCGCCCTGGGCACCGCCCTGCCGGTGCTGGCCGTCCACCTGGCGGGCCATCAGTCCGGCGGACGCTCGGTCCTCGCCCTGCTCACCCTGGTCGCGGTCGCGGCCGCCATCCTGGCGGTCCGGGTCCGGACCAGCGCACCGCGCTCCTGAGGAACGCCGAAGGGTGCGGTCGGACGCTCCCGTCCGACCGCACCCTCAACGGTGCCGCGCCTGCTCCTAGGAGAGCGGCTTGGCGCCGCGCTCGGCCAGCATGCCGGTGATCAGGTCGATCTCCGAACGCTGGCCGTTCACCATGGTCTGGGCGAGCCGCTTCTCGACCGCGTTGGTACCGGTGTCCAGGTAGCCCTGGGCCATCTCGACCCCGCCCTTGTGGTGCTCGATCATCAGCTGGAGGTAGTAGACCTCCGCCTCCTGGCCACTGAGCGAACGCAGCTTCGCCAGCTCGGTGTTGGTCGCCATCCCGGGCATCAGCGAACCGTCGTGCGGCTCGTACTGGTGGTCCATCTTCATCCAGGCCATCGGCTTGGTGCCCGAGTGCTGGGTCAGGTCCCACTGGTCGAGCCAGCCCATCATCATGCCCCGCTGGTTGGCCTGGGTGTTGATGATGTCGAAGGCCAGGCCGCGCACGTCGGTGGCCTGGGTCCGGTCCCGGACGATGAACGACAGGTCGATGGCCTGCTGGTGATGGGTCGCCATGTCCCGGGCGAAGCCGGCCTCCGCCGACTCCTGCGCGGGTGCGGAGGACACCGAGCCACTCGCGTCCGGGCCACCGGCCACCAGCGCGGGCACGCCGAGGCCGAGCGCCACGGCGGCCGCCAGCGCGGCGGGCCACCAGAGCCGACGCCGATCGGCCCCGGTCCCGGCCGACTCCTCTGCGACTACTGGGCGGTGCTGCACGACGCCCCCGGCTCCTGGGTCTGCGGGCCCTGGACGTACTTGGTGAAGAAGCTCGCCACCCGGGGGTCGCTCGCGCTGTCCACCGTCAGCTGGGTGCCCCACGCGGTCAGCGTGATGGTGCCCGCCTCGTCCGGGTACGGGCTCATGAAGGAGTACGGGGTGGTCTTCACTTTGGTGGAGAGCGTGGTGATGTCGTCGGCCGAGGCCTTGGCGTTGTAGGACACCCAGACCGCGCCGTGCTCGAGCGCGTGCACGGCGTTCTCGTTCTCGACCGGCTTGTCGTAGACGGTGCCCATGCAGTTCAGCCAGACCGGGCTGTGGTCGCCACCGACCGGCGGGACCTGCGGGTACGTCACCTTCGTCGTGACGTGGTTGCGGGTCAGGTTGTCGAAGGTCTTGACGCCGTCGATCGGCGCCTTGGCGGCGGCCGCCTCCTTGTCCTTCTTCTGCTTGGCGTCGAGCGCGATCCACGCACCGCCGCCCACCATGCCGGCGAGCAGCACGGCGGCCGCGCCGATCGCGATGAACTTGTTGCGGCGGTCGCGGCGCTGCTCCTCGGCACGCAGCTCGGCGATCCGGGCGCGGCGGTCCGCAGTGGTCGGGCGGACGTTCGACTTGCCCTTGCCGGGCTTGGTCGGTTGCTGCTTGGCGGCGGAACCCATGGAAGTTGTCCTTGTCCCCGGCGGGCTCTGCCCGCTCGGCGGTGTACGGATTGGCAGGGGAAGCGGAGCCGTCCGAGGCACGGTCGGCCGTGACCGGCGGTCGTCGGCCGGTCGGGTTCGGACGGTGGGTTCCGCTCAGCTCAACTGGACCTGGAGCGCGTGCAGGTCGGGCGCCAGGTCCGGGCCGCCCAGGGCGGTGAGCACCGGCGGCGCGGGCAGTGCCTGGGGCGGGACCAGCCGGGCGGGCACCGCGGGTACGGGCTGCGGCGGCGCGTTCGGCAGCTGCGACTCCTGGCCGCAGTACGGGTGGCTGGCGCAGCCGCTGCCGGGGTTGGGCCGTTCGCCGTCCACCGTGCACCAGGTCGGCGGCAGCCGTTCGGCGCCCTGGCCCCGCTGCGCATGGTGGTGCACGGCCCCGTGGGCCGCAGCGACCGCAGTCGGCTGAGCCGTCACGGTGGTCAGCGGAGCCGGGGCGGCCGTCCTGGCGACGGCGTGCGCGCGGCCCGCGCACGGCAGTACCGCGAGCAGACCTGCCAGTAGCAGCACCCACAGCGCGGCGGCGGGGCGGCCGGTGATCGTGGCCCTCCCCGGCTGCTGCGGTGCGTAAGCCCCTGGCGCGGTCATGCGCACATATTAATCAGCCGAACGGGTGAGGGTAGAGCCCCTCGTGGGGTCTCGTTCTCCGCAGTTCACGCTGAGAACGTGCAGTTCGGCACGGTTTCGGCCGGTCCCGACCACCCTTCGCGGCCTTGCGCCCACGGGGTGACCGGTTGTCGCCGATTCCCGGACACCGTCGTTCTCCTTGGGGACAATGACGTCGAGCCCGGGGCCCAGGCCCGCTCGGCAGTCGGCAGACACGGACGAGGAGCAGCCGGATGAGCAACCAGGGCGCACCACCGCAACGCGGCGACGGCTGGTGGCACGAGGTCTACACGGGCCCGGCCGCCACCCTGCGGGACGCACCGGACACCCGGGACGACGACGTGACGGTGGACGACTGGTTCGACTCGGCGGCCGGGATGATCGGCGCGCAGCGTACGGGCGAGGCCGTGCCGGACGCGGGGGCTGCGGCGGAGGCGGAGTCGGTGTCGGATGTTGCCGGCGGGTTGTCGGTGGACGAGTGGTTCGACTCGGCGCTCGGGATGATCGGGTCCCAGCGCAGCACCGACGCCGTGGTGGCCGCCGGGCCGGACGAGAGCGAGTCGGGTGACGACCCGGCAGTTGACGGTCCGTCCGCCGATGCCTTTGCCACCGACACCTCGGTCGCTGACGTCGCGCCTTCCGCGACCTCGGCCGCCATTCCCGAGGCGGCCCCGCTCCCGGACGAGCCGGCGCCGGTCGCTGCCGAGCAGCCCGTCGAGGAGACGGTGGTCCCGGCGGCCGACGCCCTGAGCTCGGTCGCGCCGCTGCCGCCCGCCGCCCGCCGCGCGTACGACCAGCAGCCCGTCCCGCACGTCGGCGACCGCCCGCCGACCTACGGCCCCGAGCCCACGGCCGTCGCGAAGGCGGAGCCGGACGGGCTCGCCCTCCTGACGCCGGACACCGTCCTGGAGGGCGCCCAGTACGGCAGCGCCACGCTGCGCGCTGTCTCGGTCCGGGGCGACTCTGCGCGCCACCGGGGTGAGCTGCGCCGGGACGCGCTGCTCATCACCCGGTTCGGCGAATGTGAGGAGGGGCTTCTGCTCGCGGTGGTCGCCACCACCTCCGCCACGGCCCAACCCTCGCCTCTCGCCGCCGAGGCCTGCCGCCAGCTCGCCGCCGCGATCGGCCGCAGTCGTACGGAGCTCGCCGCAGACCTGCGCGCCGGGGCACGTGACCGGCTCCGCTATGGGCTCCAGCGCCTCACCATCAGCGCGTTCGCACCGCTGCGCGCCCCGGGCGCGACCCCGGACGTTGCGGGGATCGCGGACATCACCGCCCGGGACCCTGACGGAGCGTCCGACGGCGGTTCCGAAGAGCAGTCCGCCGCAGCGCTGCACTGTCTGCTGCTCTCGCTCGACCCGGCGGCCACCCACCGGGCAGCCTTCGGCCTGGGCCCGAGCGGGCTGTACCTGCTCCGCTCCGGGCACTGGATCGACGCCTACGCCGCCCGGCTCCTGCACCACCCGGACGGTCACCTGCCGCCCGAAGCCCCCTCGCCCCGCCCGTTCCGGTTCCGGCTGGTCCCGGCCACGCCCGGCGACATCCTGCTCCTCTGCACCCCTGGCCTGGCCGACCCGCTCGCCGACGAACCGGCCGTCGCCCACTTCCTGGCCAACCACTGGGCCCACCCGCACCCGCCGGGCACGGTCGACTTCCTCCGCCAGATCCAGGTCCGAGCCAAGGGCTACTCCGCCGACCGCACCGCCGCCGCACTCTGGACCGAGTGAGCGGAGAACCGCCCGTTCCGGTCACCGGGTCGCGTGGTGGTGCGGGACGGTCAGCCGCCCAGCAGCGCCCGGGCCACCGACGCGACCTGGGCGGCCGCGTCCGTCCGGCTGGCGCCGGGTAGGCCGATCGCGACCGGGACCGCGAGGCCGTCCAGCAATGCACGGAGTTGGACGGCCCGGTCGGCTGCACCGTCCGCCGTGAACTCGCCGCCCCCCACGCCCTCCTCGATCAGCGCCACCAGGTCGGCCTGCCAGGGAGCCTCGATCTCCAGCTGCCCCTGCCGGATCTCCGCGCTGGCGGGGGAGCGGCCCCAGACCTCCAGCCAGAGGATCCAGCGCGGATCGCCGGGACCCTCGGGAAGGTACAACTCCACGTACTCGGTAAGTCGTTGACGAGCCGTCAGGTTCTCGTCGGTCAGGGCGAGGCGCCGCCGTTCGCCGAGCTGCTCCTCGCTCCAGCGGAGGGTCTCCAGTAGCAGCTGGTCCTTGCTGCCGAAGTAGTAGAGCAGGTGTCCTGCGCTCATCTGGAGCTGCTTGCCGAGTGCGGCCATGGTCAGCTTGGCCAGCCCGTGTTCGGCGATCGCCGTCCGGGCGGTGGCGAAGACCTCCTCGCGGGGACGCGCGGGGCGCCGCGTCCGTGGCTCCGCCATCTGCCGTTCCTCCTGCTCAGGGATGGGTCCGGCCCAGCTTCTCACGGTCGGAGGGGCTGAGGTGGTTGCACTGTTGAACGGATTGTTTGCAATCAAGTGTTGTCAACGGATGCCGTGATTGCCTACGGTGGGTCCATGAGCGAGGACAGCAAAGTGCAGCTCTCCGCCCCGTTCGACGTGCCGGACGTGGCCGAAGCGCACGAGAAGCGGCAGTACCCGGCCCTGCTCCGGATCACCGAGCGGCACGCCCACGGTGAAGCCCGTACCCGCTGGGAGGAGCGGCGGATGCCGCTCGGCCCGGTGGACGCCTGGCGACGGGTCGTGATGCTGGCCGGTGGCAGCGAGGTGCCGGAGGAGGGTGAGGCGCCGGTCGACGCGGACGACCTTGCGGCCGCGTTGGCCCTGGTGCAGTGGGCCCGGGCGGAGGTCGACGAGTGGGAGCTCGGCCTGTTGGAGATGGCGCGTGGCCGGGGGCTGACCTGGCAGCAGATCGCCGCCAACCTCGGCCTCGGTTCCGCCCAGGCGGCCCGGCAGCGGCACCTGCGGCTGGCCGAACGGGCGCCGGCTCAGTCCGCAGGCTGAGCGGTCGTCAGTTCGCTTACGCCGCCCGGTCGGCCAAGGGTCTGGGGGCGCGCCGCCAGGTGGCACCCAGGCAGCCGGGGTGGTGGGAAGCGTCCCTGGTTCGCCAGTCCCACTGGTCGGCCGGTCGCGGGCCGCTCGGCTTGCCCCAGCCCGCGAGGTGCAGCAGCCAGGTGGTGAGCGCGCCGCCGAGGATCACGGCGGCGCCGAGCCAGAGGCCGGTCACCCAGTCAGCGCACATCGAGACGCCCGCCGTGGTGAGCGCCCGCCTGGACGAGATCCGAGCAGCCAACGGGTCGGGCGGGGCCATCGCCGGGAATCCGCTTGGCCGCCCCCGGCGACGGCTGCTACGTTTCGGGTGGCCGTGCGAGAGAACGAGGAGGTGGTACCCGTGAACGCAGTATCGACATGGGTGCTCCCCTCCGGAGTCATGGTCGGGCGATAGGTCGTCCGGGAGCGCCGTACGTGAGCACTCCCGAAAGGCACGACCATGCAGTTCACCTCCGAGCAGCGCCTCGACAGCGGCATCCTCGAACGCGAATTCACCCTCTGCGAGATCCCCGGCGTCCTGTGGACGCCCGTCACCACCCCGGCTCCGCTGATCCTGATCGGCCACAACGGGGGCCTGCACAAGCGGGAACCGAGGCTGGTGGCCCGAGCCCGGTACTGCGCGGAGCAGGGCTACGCGGTGGCCGCCATCGACGCCCCCGGGCACGGCGACCGGCCCAGTTCCGCCGTGGACGAGCAGGCCCGCGCCGACCTCCGCCGGGCGATGCAGGCAGGCGAGCCGGTAGACGAGATCTTCGAATCCTTCGTCGTCCCGCTGGTCGACCAGGCGGTCCCGGAATGGCAGGCCACCCTGGACGCCCTCCTCGCGCTGCCCGAGATCGGCGGTCCCGTCGGGTACTCGGGAATGACCGCCATCGGCATCCGGCTGGCGGTGGTCGAGCCGCGCATCGCGGCCGCGGGCTTGTTCGCCGGGGGCTACGTGCCCCGCGCCCAACGCGAGGAGGCCCGGCAGGTCCGCATTCCGCTGCTTTTCCTGTTGCAGTGGGACGACCAAGGCAACCCCCGGCAACGGGCCCTGGACCTCTTCGACGCCTTCGGCAGCAAGGAGAAGACCCTGCACGCCAACGTGGGCGGCCACGCCGGCACCCCGTGGTTCGAGGTGGAGGACGGGGACCGGTTCTTCGGTCGACACCTGAAGTGATGCCGGGCCGTCGGGCCGCCGCCGGACAGTAGGCGAGGCCGCGCTGGTCGAGACCGGGCCCGTGGACCCCTGCCAACTCGGCAGAGGTCCACGGTCCCCGGGCCGATGAACGGCGAGGAGTAGGGAGGCCGCCGGCCCCAGGGCCCCGCCGCACGGACCCCGCTGGCGCGGTCTCCCCGAGACCGCCCCGCTGACCGGGGCCGGTGCGAGGCCGGCCGTCGGGTGCAGGGGCCGGCTCAGCATGCCGCCAGCCGGTGAGGGCCCAAACAGTACGAGAGCGCAGCCGGCAAGGGCCCATCCACCACATCGCCCGAGGTCAGCAGCTTCACCACCTCGACCTCCGGGAGCCACTCAACCCGGTCGCCTTACTCGCATCCACCGGCGCCCCGACCTCCTGACAGCCGGTCGCGTGGAAGCACCGGAACCGCGTCGTGCTGATGCCGTTGGTCGAGTACGACGCGCTCTCGGGAGGTGCCGGCCGGTTGGGCCGAGCCGGGCGAGGACCCGGCGGCGGCTGTCGCCCGGGAGATCGAGGAGGAGACCGGGTGGCGGCCCGCACAGGTGACGGCGTCGACCAGCTGTGCCGCTGCGAACCGACGGATTCGTCGCCCTTGCATCGCCACGCGCTCGCTCGACCCTGGCAAGTAAGTGCGGCCCGGACGGTCCGGTAGGGGCTCGGTTCGCCTGCCGGCTCGACCATTCGGGCCCGCACTGCGGACACGGTGCCAGTGCGGACGGCGCGGAGGCTGCTTGCGACCGGTGGGGGCGGGCCACGTCATGCGGAGGCCAGGCTGGATGGCATGGGCGCATTATGACCCGAAGCGGCGGGTCCGCTGCCCCGGCCCGACATGAGCCGCGCAGTGCTGCCCCGTCACATCTCCGAGACTGCGTCGAGCGCGTCGGCCCAGGGGTATGGGCCAGCCTGACCAGACGTGTGCGGAGTGAAGCCGTCAGGCCCGAGCAGCACTTGAGCGCCCGCGTCGCGAAGGGTCTGCACGCTCCGGCCGAACTGTGGGTGACTGGCGAGGGTGTCCTTCACGCACGGCATCACCGCCAGCGGTGCGCGCCGCCCCAGCGCCTCGACCGCATAGGCGATCGGCCACGAGGGAGTGAGGCCGAGCGCGATCGAGTTGACGGAGTTCAGCGTGGTCGGCGCCAGCAGCGCCACATCGGCGGGCGGCCGGTCGTCGCGCTCGCCGGGACGGCGGTACCGGCTCTTCACCCGATGGGCTGTCAGCTCGGTCAGCGCGTCGAACTCGCTCTCCAACCAACCAGCGGCGGTGGGCGTGAGCCCGACACATACGTCCCAACCCCGCACCTGGGCGGAGGTGACGGTGGCAGGGAGATCCAACACAGGTGGGGCGGCGGTGCCCAGCAGATACAGCACTCTCGACATGCCCGTCGTCCTCTCGGCCTGGATCGGTCGCGGGACCGACCGGTGATCGGTGCTGTCGGATCACCTGTCGCTGCCGGGAGTTGACGTGCCTCTGCCCGGACAGTGTCGCGGCGCGCATGAAGACTCGGTGCGAGCCGCACGAGTGGTGCGGAGGGCACTGACGTAGCAGGGTGCCGCACCGGACGCTGCGACACCCTGCCGACTCAGTCGATCCGGGGGATCAGGCCTGCGGCTGCTGCTGCGTGATGCAGTGGATCCCGCCGCCGTTGGCGAAGATCTCGCGGGCGTCGACCAGTTCGACCTTGCGGCCGGGGTAGGCCTCGGCCAGGAGGTCGGCGGCGGTCTGGTCGCGGGGGTCGTCGAAGGCGCAGAGGATGACGGCGCCGTTGGCGACGTAGTGGTTGATGTAGGAGTAGTCGACCGGTTCGTCGTCCTCGTCGGAGAGGACGGTGGGGGCGGGGAGTTCGATGACCTCGAGGGTGCGGCCCTGGGCGTCGGTGGCGGCGCGCAGGATGGCTACCAGTTCCTGGCAGACCTCGTGGTCGGGATGGGCGGGGTCGGGCTGGACGTGGGCGACCACGACGCCGGGGCGGACGAAGGAGGCGACGATGTCGATGTGGCCCCGAGTGCCGAACTCGTCGTAGTCGCGGGTGAGTCCGCGCGGCAGCCAGATGGCCTTGGAGGTGCCGAGCTGGGCGTGCAGTTCGGCCTCGACGGCCTCCTTGGTCCAGTCGAAGTTCCGGCCCTCGCCGAGCTGGACGGTCTCGGTGACCAGGACGGTGCCCTCGCCGTCGACGTGGATACCGCCGCCCTCGTTGATCAGCTCGGAGGCGAAGCGCCGGACGCCGGTCAGGCCCGTGATCTCCTCGGCGATGTGCTGGTCGTGCTCCCAGCGGGCCCAGGACTGGGCGCCCCAGCCGTTGAACACCCAGTCGGTGGCGGCGAGTTCACCGGAACCGTTGATCAGGAAGGTGGGGCCGATGTCCCGCATCCAGGCGTCGTCCAGCGGACGCTCGACCAGCTCGACCTCGGCGGCGACGTAGCGCCGGGCGTCGTCCAGCTCGCCGGTGTTGACGATCATGGTGACCGGCTCGTACCGGACGATGGTGTTGGCCACCCGGGCCCAGGCCTCACGGGCGGCGTGCAGGTGGTCCGGGGTGTCGAAGGTCGGGTTGTCGGTGGGGAACGCCATCCAGGTGCGCTCGTGCGGGTGCCATTCGGCGGGCATCCGGAAGCCGAGCGCGGCGGGGGTGTTGGTCATGAGGGTGTAGTCCTAAGCGAGTGGGGACCTGGGCGGTCAGAGGAAGTACAGGCGGCTGAGGGAGACCGAGTCGGCCGGTTCGGAGCGGAGCGGCGCGCCGTCCAGCGAGACCAGTCCGGTGTCGGACTCGACCTGGACGTTGCCGATCCGGGCGTTGCGGACCATGTCGCGGGGGCCGATGCCGCGGGTGTTGCGCACGCCCACCCGGCGCCTGCGGGTCGGGAGTTGGTCGGCCATCCGGTCCAGGTACGCGCCGTCGGCGGCGGCCTGGGCGACGAAGGCGACGGAGATGTCGGCGGCGGTGGCACCGTGGGCACCGAACTGCGGTCCCAGGACCAGGGGTTCACAGGTGTCGGTGGAGGCGTTCGGGTCGCCGACCACACCGTACGCGGGGAAACCGGCCTTGAGAATGAGCTGCGGTTTGGCGCCGAAGTGGTCAGGCCGCCAGAGCACGATGTCGGCGAGCTTGCCGACCTCGATGGACCCGACCTCGTGGGCGAGGCCGTGGGCGATGGCGGGGTTGATGGTGAGTTTGGCGATGTAGCGCAGGACGCGTTCGTTGTCGTCGCCACTCTCGGCGGTACCGAACCCCCCGTCCAGGGGACCCAGTTCGGCCTTCATCTTGCCCGCCATGGCGAAGGTACGGCGCACCGTCTCGCCGGCCCGGCCCATGCCCTGGGCGTCGGAGGAGGTGATGCCGATGACGCCGAGGTCGTGCAGGACGTCCTCGGCACCCATGGTGCCGGCCCGGATCCGGTCGCGGGCCATCGCGGCGTCGCCGGGGAGGTCGACCTTGAGGTCGTGGGCGGAGACGATCATGCCGAAGTGCTCGCCCAGGGCGTCGCGGCCGAACGGCAGGGTGGGGTTGGTGGAGGAGCCGATGACGTTCTCGACGCCCGCCATCTTCAGGACGTTGGGGACGTGTCCGCCGCCGCAGCCCTCGATGTGGAAGGCGTGGATCGTCCGGCCTTCCAGCACCTTCAGGGTGTCCTCGACGGAGAGGCACTCGTTCAGGCCGTCGGTGTGCAGGGCGACCTGGACGTCGTACTCCTCGGCGACGCGCAGTGCGGTGTCGAGGGCGCGGGTGTGCGCGCCCATGTCCTCGTGCACCTTGAAGCCGGAGGCGCCGCCCTCGGCGAGGGCCTCGATCAGCGGTGCCGGGTCGGAGGACGAACCCCGGCCCAGGAAACCGATGTTGACCGGCCAGGCGTCGAAGGAGTTGAACGCGTGCCGGAGCGCCCAGGGCGAGTTGACGCCGACGCCCCAGACCGGGCCGAACTCCTGGCCGATGATCGTGGTGACGCCGGAGGCGAGCGACGCCTCCATGATCCGGGGGGAGAGCAGGTGGACGTGGGTGTCGATGGCACCCGCGGTGGCGATCAGGCCCTCGCCGGAGACGATGGTGGTGCCGGTGCCGACGACCACGTCCACCCCGTGCAGAGTGTCGGGGTTGCCGGCCCGTCCGATGGACGCGATCCGGCCGTCGATCAGGCCGATCGAGGTCTTCCTGATGCCCAGCACGGCGTCGATCACCAGCACGTTGCTGATCACCACGTCGCAGGTGTCTCGGACGGCGGCGGCCTTGAGGTGCAGGCCGTCCCGGGCGGTCTTGCCGAACCCGGCCAGGAACTCCTCGCCGGGCTCCTGGGAGTCGGACTCGACCCGGATGATCAGGCCACTGTCGCCGAGGCGGATGCGGTCGCCGGCCCGGGGGCCGTGGACGGAGACGTAGTCGTGGGGCGTGATGGCGCTCATGCTCCGGCCTCGCAGGAGAAGGAGGTGGGGTGGGCGACGCGAGGGGTGGTGTTCACGATTCGAGCTCCGCGTCGTCGAAGCTCGTCAGGTAGCCGGTCGCGCGGGCCTTCGCGAGGGCGGCCTCGCGCGCGCCGGGCGCGTCGAGCGGGCCGTCCACCAGGCCGGCGAAGCCGATCGCGACCCGGTCGCCGCCGATCGACACCAGGCCGACCTCGACCGTGGCGCCCGGGTCGAAGCGGACCGAGGAGCCGGCCGGGACGGCGAGGTGCGTGCCGTACGCGGCGGACCGGTCGAAGGCCAGGCGCGGGTTGGCCTCGAAGAAGTGGAAGTGCGAGGTCACCGAGATCGGCACCGCCGAGGTGTTGTGCACCGGCAGCAGCAGCGTCTCCTCTACCGGGTCGTAGCCCGCGCCGGTGCCGAGCAGCGCGCCACCGGGGGCGTCGTCACCGAGTGAACCGGCGCCCCGGAACGGGTCGTTGACCACTGCGAGTCGGGTGCCGTCGTCGAAGACGGCCTCCACCTGGATCACCGTGACCACGTCCGGTACGCCGGGCAGGACGTCGGCGGCGGTGAGCACGCTGCGGCCGGCCTCGATCGCCTCGGCCAGGCGTCGGCCGTCCCGGGCCGCTTCGCACACGGTGTCCGCGATCAGCGCGGTCGCTTCCGGGATGTTGAGGCGTACGCCCCGCGCACGCCGGGCTCGGGCCAGTTCGGCCGCTGTGAAGATCAGCAGCCGATCCCGCTCGGTGGGGGTCAGTCGCACGGTGCCTCGCTCGCTCGTGCCGGTGGGTCAGTGCAGGGGGTGGGGCTCAGAAGTTAGAACGTTGTTCAAATATCTCCGGCCATTGAACCCGGACCGGGCCGCCATGTCCAGCCTTGTCGGTCCCGGGCCGTTCGGCGCGTCGAAGGCCGCGACGATGTAAGCCCCGTGGCCGAACCAAACCTCCGAAGGGCACCGAAAAGGATCACTTCTGGTCGGTTGAGCTCCGGTTCACCCCAGGTGATCGGCCACCTACTGTTGCGTAGCACGACCGCTGGGCATGAGGATGGTCGTCAGTATCGGGACGGGCCCGCCGACGGGGGACATGGCGCGGCCGGCTGTCCGAGCGAGGGGTGGGGGCGTACGTGATGGACGGTCAGGCGAGATTTCCGCGGCAGCGGACTGCTTCGGGCAGTGACCAGGTTCGGCCCAGGGGACACCGGGAGGAGACGCCGCCGGTGCACGAGCCCGGCTGCGCCCTGCACCGCAGGCTGCATGCGGCGCTGGCCCCTGCCGACCTGATCGCGGTGGGCGCCGTCCGTCGTCGGCTGCGCGCCGCACTCAACCACTGGGGCGTGCCCGAACTCGCGGACACCGCCGAGCTGCTGACCTCCGAGCTGGTCACCAACGCGCTGCTGCACACCGAGCGCGGCGCGGTGCTGGAGGCGGTGCTCACCCCGGAGCAGCGGCTGCGGATCGAGGTGCAGGACACCACCACGAGACTGCCCGGCCGCCGGGCGCCGAGCGAGACCGCCACCTCGGGCCGGGGGCTGCTGCTGGTGGAGGCGCTGGCCGACGACTGGGGCGTGCAGCTGCGCGGCGACGGCAAGGTCACCTGGTTCGAGCTCGGCGCCGCCTGACTGCGCCCGGGTTCCTGTCACGAAAGCGGCCGGGACCATTGCCCACGAAGCGCCGATGTGCTGACCTGGCAGTGTCCGGTGCGGCCGATGCCGAATCCTCGCCCCATCCGTGCTGGTGAGGCGATACTAGTAATCTTTCGGCAGGATAGTGAGAATGTGTGCCCGGGAAGCCGGCGGGGAGAACCAAGCCTCGACCGGCCGCCACCGCCCGAGCACCGCCCACCACTCAGCACACGGCTATCGCGGTCCGTCCGGACGGCGTGGCACGGCAGCGGCAGGAGAAGCATGGCGACAGAGCCCGAGCCGCGGGGGCCCGCACGCCGTACCCCACCGGCCCAGTCCTCCCGCAGTGCGGCGGCCGCCGGATCGCTCCGGTCCGCGGCAGGCCTGGCGGGCGGACGGATCGCCTCCGCCGTCTCGCGTGGCCTGCCCACCCGGACGGGCGACTCCACCCCCGACTGGCTCGAACCGGCGATGGCCGCCAACGGCATCGGCTCCTTCGACTGGGACATCCGCCATGACCGGCTGGAGGGCGACCAGCGGGCCTGTGCCATCCTCGGCCTGGAGCCGGGCAGGTTCGACCGCAGCTCGGGGGCCTTCCTGGCGATGCTGCACCCTGAGGACGCGCCGGTGGTCCGCCGCCGGGTCGAGCGGGCGGTCGCCGAGCTCGGCCAGTGCGGTGCCTACTACCGGACGGTCTTCCCCGGCGGCGAGCTGCACGCCGTGCGGTTCCGCGGCCGGGTGCTGGCGGACGCCTTCGGGCGGGCGTCGCGGATGGTCGGCTTCGTCTGGGACGCCACCGTCGAGCTGCACAAGCGCGAGCGGGCCGGGGCGATGGCCCAGCTGCGCGAGGAGCGGTCGCGGTTCATCAAGGAGGCCGCGCGGGCGCTCTCCGAGGCCGTCACGGTCCGGGACGTGGCCCGGGTCTTCACCGAGCTGCCGCTGCCGGGCCTGCCGCCGGACGGCCTGGTGCTCTCCTCGCTGGAGGCGGGCAGGCTGCAGATCCTCGGCGCCAGCGGCTACCGCTCGGGCGACCTCCAGCAGTACGACCGCACGCCGATCTCGCCCGCCCACCCCGCCTCCGAGGCGATCCGCAACCGCGTGCCGATCTTCATCTCCAGCCGCGACGAGTACCGGGAGCGCTATCCCGACGCGTACCCGCAGCTGGCCGAGGCAGGGGAGCGCAGCGCCTGGGCCTTCCTCCCGCTGGTCGCCAGCGGCCGCCCGATCGGCGTCTGCCTGGTCAGCTTCGACGACGACCGGGAGCTGGACGCGGACGAGCGCACCCTGCTCTCCACCCTCGGCGGGCTGGTCGCCCAGTCCCTGGCCAGGGCCCGGCTGCACGATGCCGAGCACGAGCTGGCGGCCGGTCTGCAGCGGGTGATGCTGCCCCGTACGGTGCCCTCGGTGCCGGGCGTGACCACCGCCGTGCGGTACCTGGCGGCGGGCTCCGGGCTGCAGATCGGCGGCGACTGGTACGACGTGGTGCCGCTGCCCGGCGGGCACGTCGGCCTGGTGATCGGCGACGTACAGGGCCACGACGTGCACGCGGCGGGCATCATGGGCCAGCTCCGGATCGCCTTGCGCGCGTACGCCGCGGAGGGTCACCCGCCCGCCGCAGTGATGGCCCGGGCCTCCCGCTTCCTCGCCGACCTGGACACCGACCACTTCGCCACCTGCACCTACGCCGAGGTGAACGTCGACTACGGCGTGGTCTACGCCGTCCGGGCCGGGCACCTCGACCCGGTGGTGCGGCGCGGCGACGGCAGCGCCACCATCGTGCCGGTGGCCGGCGGTCTGCCGCTCGGGGTCTCGCCGGACGAGGAGTACCGGGTCACCCGGTTCAGCCTGGACCCGGGCGAGACGGTGGTGCTCTGCACGGACGGCCTGGTCGAGGCCCGCGACATGGACCTGGACACCGGCTTCGCCCGGCTCTGCGCCGCCGTCTCCCAGGAGCTGCCGGGACGGGACGAGGGGCCCCGCGACCAGCTGGAGGAGCTGGCCGACCGGATCGCCTCGCAGGCCGCCGACTCCGCCGAGCGGGAGGACGACATAGCGCTGCTGCTGCTCCGCTGGGACGGTCCTGCCGGCGGCCTGGCCGCCCAGCAGCTGCGCCGCCGGATCGGCCAGGCGGACCTGGCCCGGATCTCCGAGCTGCGCGGTGAGCTGCGGGACGCGCTGCGCCGTTGGGGCGTCGGCGAGCTGGTCGACACCGCCGAGCTGCTCGCCTCCGAGCTGGTCACCAATGCGATCCGGCACACCGATCGGGACGCGATGTTCACCGCACGGCTCTACCGGGAGTCGGTCGGTGACGCGGCCGACGGCGAGACCAGGGCCAGGCTGCGGGTCGAGGTGGAGGACGAGTCCGACCTCTGGCCGACCCGGCGGACGCCGGGCGAGCAGGCCTCCTCCGGGCGCGGGCTGATGCTGGTCGAGGCCCTGGCCGACGGCTGGGGCGTGGAACCGCGCGGCTCCGGCAAGCGGATGTGGTTCGAACTCTCGCCCGACCAGGCCGAGTAGCTTGCCGGCGCCCCGACGAGGGTCAGCCGAACTGCTGCTCAAGGTCCTTGAGCTTCTGCTCCAGTGAGTCCAGCCGGGGCAGCGTCATGGTGTCCTCCTCCGGCGTCAGGTCGACGCTGCGGCGGGCCGGCAGCCCAGCCTGGGTGGCCTTGCCCTCCACCGCCCTCTCCTCGGCCGGTGCCTCGACCACTATCGCGGGCTCCGAGCTGCCCGCCTCCAACTGTGCGGCGGCGAGCTGCCGTTCGGCCGAGCGCGGCCGCCAATGGCCGCCGGGGTGCCGCCCGATCGCCCGGATCTCGGCCCGCTCACGGCGGCTGGCCAGCCGCTGCCGCTCGCGGTCCAGCGCGGCCTGCCGCTTGTCGTCCCGGACCTCCTCGACCGCCTCGTCGAGGCTGCGGACACCTTCCAGCAGCATCAACGACCAGGCCGCGTAAGTCTCCAGAGGCGCCCTCAGCCAGCGGACGATCCGGATCTGTGGGAGCGGACGGGGCACCAGGCCCTGTTCACGGAGCGCGGCCCTACGGGTCTGCTTGAGCGCCCGGTCGAACAGGATCGCCGCCGAGAGCGACATACCGGAGAAGAACTGCGGGGCACCGTCGTGGCCGCCGCCGCGCGGCGCGTGCACCCAGTTGAACCAGGCGGAGGCACCGGCGAAGAACCAGACCAGCAGCCGGGATCCGAGCGCGGCATCACCGTGACTGGCTTCCCGGACGGCCAGCACCGAGCAGAACATCGCGGCGCCGTCCAGGCCGAACGGGACCAGGTACTCCCAGCCGCCGGACAGCCCGAGGTTCTGCACCCCGAAGCCGACCAGGCCGTGGAAGGAGAGCGCGGCCGCGACCCCGGCGCAGCAGAACAGCAGCACGTACGAGGCGCCCCCGTACATCGACTCCTTGCGGCGGCGGCGCTCCTCGCCGCGCTCCCAGGAGTCACCCGAACCGGTGGCTGCCGCAGCAGCGGTCCGGGTCCGCAGGAAGGTCACCACGACGGCGACCACCACCAGACCGGTCACGCCCGTGAGGGCCCAGCCCAGTGGAATATCGGACAGTTTCATGGCCGGAACCAGCCTCGCTTTCCTGCCTTGTGATGGCGAGCCACCACTATGGCGGATGTGTGCCGTCCATTTGGCTGATTCGCCGTCAATGCACCGAGGAGAGGGAATTCCGACCTGGTTCTCTCCGTATGGTCCGATGAAATGACCGAACTGATTCGAACCTTTTCCCGTCCATTCCGAGCAGACTCGAAAGCGGGGCGTTCGGGCCGGTGAGGTGCCGCTCAGGATCAGGCGCGGCCGTCCGGGGGAGCGGCGGGGGCGGGCACCGGGTTGAGGCGGCGGGCCAGCCAGACCGGTACGCCGCCGAGCGCCTGCACCAGCCGGGCGGCCTCCGCCCGCAGGCGGACTGCCTCGGCGGCCTCCGAAACCTCCGCCAGCGCGGCCAGCGCCGGGGCCACCCCGACCGTGAAGCCGAGCTCCTCACGGATCGTCAGGGAGGCCCGGAAGCCCTCCCTGGCCCGTTCGGTCTCGCCCGCCGCGAGGGAGAGCGAGGCCAGGTGCCGCCAGGTGTACGAGCGCAACAGCTCGTCCCCGATCCGGCCGGCGCCCTCGTGCGCCCTGCGGTACGCGATCCAGGCCGCCGTGCGGTCGTGCAGCAGGTTCTCGGCGACCAGGCCGCGGCGGAAGTCGAGCAGCGGGCGGCCCGGCGCGTCCGGCGGCAGCAGGGCCGAGGTCCGGCCGAGCGCGGCCTGCGCCTCGTCCAGCCGGTCACGCGGGCCGAGCACGCTGGCGACGTACGCCAGGAAGCCGCGGGAGCAGGCCGCGCCCGCCCGCTGGTCCGCCGTGGCCGCACCGGCCTCGGCGAGGCGCAGGGCCTGCTCGGCCTGCTCCCAGTGCGCGGCGGTGAACATGCACTGCTCGATGAGGAGTTCGGCTCTGTCGAGCGCGGCCGACGGGTCGGTCTCGGCGGTCGGACGGAGCAGTTCGGCTGCCTCCTGCCAACATCCACGGGAACGCAGTCGCCACACCGCGTCCGTCTTGTTGCTGCCCCCCAGGGCCGTACCGTGCTCCGACAACGCCACCTCCTTGTGTGCGGTGTCCAGCGAGCGGGCTGCTGTGGCCGCAATTCAACACGGGGGTGAGCTTGTGCACCAGATCACGAGCGGGAGATGATCCGGAACCACCTGCTCCTGATCAGGTGGTCCAGACCTGTGAGGCGGCTCCGGTCAGAACGTCCAACCGGTCTCCATCAGCGCTTCGGCGGCGCCGTTGGCGGGCTGCGGTATACCCGCCGGGTCCAACCGGAAGAGCGCGACCAGCAGTTGTTCTCCCCGGACGACGGCCTGCTGGGTGAAGCCGGAGAGGGTGAACAGCGCGGCGGCGATCTCCTCGGTGTGCAGGGTCTGGAGCCAGAGGCACTCCACCGTCTTGACGTCGGCCGGCGGGCCGGCGGCGTCCACCTGGGCCACCATCCGGGTTCCCAAGAGCGTTACAGCCGCACTGTCCTGATCCTCCGTCAGCTCCAGGTCGTCGAAGCCGAGCCACTGGAGGTATCGGGCCGCCGTGAGCACCGCGTCCTCCTGGGTGCGCACGGGATGCGGCCGGAACGGCGGGCGCTGCTGCCAGGCGGCGGGCTGCCAGTGGGTGCTCTGCGGCGGCGCGGTCCGGCCGCCGCCGGAGCTGGTGCCGGTGGACGGGAGGGCCGTGTGCGGCCGTTGCTCCTGCGGGCGGCGGGACTGACCGGGCCCGAGCGGGCCGGTGCCGGTGCTCTGCAGCCGGGGCGCGCGGTCCACCGGGAGTCGGACGGTGGCCCCGCAGTTGCAGGTGAACTCCGGCTGCGGCCACTGGTCGTTGCGCCCGCAGTGCGGGCAGCGCATGCTCAGCCAGGAGTCCTCCCAGGAGCGGAACCTCACCTGGACCGGCACGCCGCCGCGCAGCAGCGGGACGCGCAGCTGGGCGCCGCACGGGCAGGGCAGGCTGGGCGGCTCGTACAGGTGCTCGCGGCGGCAGGCCGGACAGCGGATCTCGGTCGTACCGTAAGGCCGCTCGGCCCCTTGCTCGTTGAAGTCGTCGGGCAGCGGCACTCCGGGCATTGCTCGCACCGTCCGTTCTGGTCGCCTGGCCGGGTCGCTACCCATCGTCGCTGATCGCCGGGGTCGTCGCCGGGGATTGGGGCAAACCTCAGGGATGGACCAGGGGCACGTCAGGGGCGCACGGGCCGTCGTCCTGACGGTCCGTCCAGCGGGCCAGGTCCGCCGGAGTGTCCAGGTCGTCCGGGACGGCGACGTCGCCGCACTCCACCAGACGCACGTCAGGGGCGTGCGCGGCGAGCAGCGCGCGGGCTCCGGCGTCCCCCTCCGCACCGGCCGCCGCCTCCGCGAAGTGCCGGGCGGCGATCAGGACGGGGTGCCCGCGCCGGCCGTCGTAGGCCGCGGCGACCAGGTCGGCACCGGCGCGGTGGGCGGCCAGCAGCCGGGCGACGGCGGCAGGGGTGACGCCGGGGGTGTCCACCAGCATCACCAGGACGGCGTCGGCCGAGGGTGGCAGGGCGGCCAGTCCGGCTCGGAGTGAGGAGCCCATGCCGCTCATCCAGTCAGGATTGTCGACAAGGAGACAGTCTTCGGTGTCGGCGGCGGCGCGTACCTGGTCGGCCGCCGCGCCCAGGACCGCGACGGAGTCCGTGCAGCCACCGGCCCTGACCACGGCCAGCGCGTGTTCCAGGAGGGGGCGGCCCCGGTAGCGGATCAGCGCCTTCGGCCACCCGCCGAGCCGGCGGCCACCGCCTGCGGCGAGCACCAGGGCTGGGACGTACGGGGGAGCGGCCATGGGACCAGTCTGCCGCGCGGCCGCGGGCCCGGGGAGTTGTGGGATCCCACAACGGTGGCCGGTGCCGCCGGGCCGCCGACCGGGTCTTCCACCCCTGGACCTTCCCCCGCCGGGGGCCTGTACTGGGCAGATGTACACCGCACCTGCCCCGCTGGTGGACCGGTACGGCCGGGTCCACACCGACCTGCGGGTCTCGCTGACCGACCGCTGCAACCTGCGCTGCACGTACTGCATGCCGGCCGAGGGGCTGAACTGGCTGCCGAAGGCGGAGGTGCTGACCGACGACGAGATCGTTCGACTGGTGCGGATCGCGGTCACCCGCCTGGGCATCAGGTCGATCCGGCTGACCGGCGGCGAACCGCTGCTCCGGCGCGGCCTGCCAGGGCTGGTCTCCCGGCTGACCGCGCTCGGCCCCGAGGTCTCCCTGACCACCAACGGCATCGGGCTGGCCAGAACCGCAGCCGAGCTGAAGAGCGCCGGGCTGCACCGGGTGAACGTCAGCCTGGACACCCTGCGGCCCGAGCGCTACGCCGAGATCACCCGCCGGGACCGGATCGCCGACGTGTTCGCGGGTCTGGCCGCCGCCCAGGCTGCCGGACTGGCACCGGTGAAGATCAACGCGGTGCCGGTGCGCGGGGTGAACGAGGACGAGATCCTCGACCTGGTGGAGTTCGCCGCCGGGCACGGGTACCGGATGCGATTCATCGAATCCATGCCGCTGGACGCGCAGGGAGCCTGGGAGCGGGACAAGATGATCACCGCGGACGAGCTGCTGGCGGTCCTGACGGAGCGTTGGGAGCTGGTCCCGGTCGGGCGGCACGGCAACGCCCCCGCCGAGGAGTGGCGGATCGCCGGGACGGACACCGTGATCGGCGTGATCGCCTCGGTGACCCGCCCGTTCTGCGGCGGCTGCGACCGCGTCAGGCTGACGGCCGACGGCCAGCTCCGGAACTGCCTCTTCGCCACCCAGGAGTCCGACCTCCGCGCCCTGCTGCGCGGCGACGCCGATGACGCCGCGATCGAACTGGCCTGGCGCAACACGATCGCTCGCAAGGGGCCGGGCCACGACATCAACTCGGCCGACTTCGTCCAGCCGGACCGGCCGATGTCCGCGATCGGGGGCTGAGCCCCGCAGCCGCCGGCCGGGGCGGGGCTTGGGTCAGCCCGTGCACTGGGCGAGCATCGCCTTCTTGTCGGCCGGGGTGACCGGGAGTTGGTACTTGAGTGAGACCTGAGCGAAGCGGACGGCGTAGGAGCAGCGCACCGCTTCGTTCGCGGGCAGCCACTCGGCCGGGCCGGAGTCGCCCTTGGCAGCGTTCTGGGGGCCGTCGGCGGGGATCAGGTTGAGCGGGTCATTGGCGATCTGCACCCGCTTGGCCTTGTCCCACCTGGCGGCCCCCATCTGCCAGTCGTAGGACAGTGCCATCACGTGGTCGATCTGGATCTTGTTGGCCTGCTGCTTGGTCCACCGGACGGTCTTGCCGGTGTACGGGTCGAAGATCGTCATCCCGGTCACCACGCAGGCCGAACCATCCTTGTGTTCAAGGGACTTGCCGTCCCGGGCCAGCAAATCGTCCCGGGTGCCGCAGTCGTTGTGGCCGAGCGGGACGCCGTCCACGTTGTCGGTCCACGGCGGGCCGAACTGGTCGCGGTCGTACCCCGCCTTGCCGCCGCTCTCGGCGGTGGCAACCTTGGCGATCAGGTCGCGGGCGGCCTTGCGGTCGTCGGGGGAGGTGATCGGGCCGAGGCCGGGCTTGGTGCCGTCCGGGTTCTGCAGCGGGTTGGTGCCGGGGTTGACCTGGGTGGCCCGGTCCTGGGAGCTGTCGCCGCTGGTGCAGGCGGACAGCGCCGGTGCGATCAGGAGCAGGAGAGCGGTCGCGGACAGGGCGGTACGGCGGGCGCGCACGGAGTTCTCCCCCGGGTGGTGGCGAGCAGGGCTGCTGACGGGGCACCAGCAGACCAGCCGCCTCACGGGGGGTCAAGTCGCGCGGCGGCGCGCCCGGCCGGGGTGTGGGGGCTCAGACAGCCGGATGCCCCCGACGGAGCGTGGCTCCGCCGGGGGCATCCGGGTCGGTCAGTTGCCCGTGGTCAGGTCGTAGACCGTGGTGCCGCCGACCGTCCGAGCCGTGAAGGTGGCCTCGACCCAGGCGGCGATCTCGGCGGACTGGCTGGAGCCGCCCGTGCCGCCGCCGCGCAGGCCGCCCATGACGCGGTCCGAGCCGCCCATGCCGCCTCCGCCGATGAAGTAGTGCACCTTGCCCTGCTGGACGTACTGCTTGAACGCGTCCAGGGTGAGCGAGGGGTCGGAGCCGTTGAAGCCGCCGAGCGCCATCACCGGCGCGCCGGTGGCGAGTTGGTAGCTCGCCTGGTTCTGCGAGCCGACCGCTGCGGCGATCCAGGTGTACCGGTCGGCGTCCTGCTTGAGGAGTTGCGCCACTTCGTCGCTGACCTGGGCGCCGTTGAGCAGGCCGCCCATACCGCCGCCGCCCATCGCGCCGCGACCGGTCGTGTCGCCGAAGCCGCCCTGCGGTAGCTGGCCGGTGGGCATCCCACCGGCCCGGCCACGGGTCTGGCCGCCGCCCTGCGGGAACGCCCCGCCGCCCTGCGGGAACGCCCCGCCGCCCTGCGGGAACGCCCCGCCGCCCTGCGGGAACGCCCCGCCGCCCTGCGGGAACGCCCCGCCGCCCTGCGGGAAGGCGCCGCCACCGGGTGGGAGTTGCCCGCCGTCGCGCAACCGCATGCCGCCGGGCCCACCCATACCCATCGCGCCCTGGACCCGGGGCCCGGCGGTCGGGATCGAGCCGGTGTGGGCGGTCGAGACGGTGTCCGCCGCGTACGCGGCCGGTCCGCCGAGCGCGGCGGCCAGCGCGACCAGTCCGGCGGCGGCGCCGATCCGCCCGGCCAGCCGACCGGTCACCTGGGCCGAGCCGACCAGGGCGACGGTGGCCAGCAGGCCGCCGACCAGGACCGCCCAGCGCAGCCAGGGCAGGAAGTCGGTGCTGCGCCCGAGCAGGACGTAGCCCCAGACCGAGGTGCCGCCGACGACCAGGCCCAGCAGCGCCGCGTACGGCAGCCGCCTACGGGCCCGCCAGAGGCCGTCCACGCCCATGCCGACCAGCGCGGCCACCGCCGGGGCCAGCGCCACGGTGTAGTACTGGTGGAAGATGCCGGACATGTAACTGAAGGTCAGCGCGGTGCTGAGCAGCCAGCTGCCCCAGACCAGGAAGGCGGTCCTGGCACCGTCGGTGCGCGGGGCCCGGCGGGTGGCCCAGAGGCCGACCAGCAGCAGGAGCAGCGCGGCCGGCAGCAGCCAGGCGATCTGGCCGCCGATGTCACCGTCGAACAGCCGGGTGATGCCGGTCTCGCCCCAGCCGCCGCCCTGGCCGCCACCGCCGCCGACGCTGCCGGTCTCCTCGCCGGTCAGTCGGCCGAAGCCGTTGTAGCCGAAGGTGACGGAGAGGAAGCTGTTGTCCTGCGAGCCGCCGATGTACGGCCTGGCGGAGGCGGGCGTGAGTTCGACGATCGCCACCCACCAGCCCGCCGAGGCGATCATCGCCCCGGCGCCGTAAAGGAGTTGGAGCAATCGGCGGCCGAGGCCGGTCGGTGCGACCAGCAGGTACACCAGCGCGAAGGCGGGCAGCACCAGGAAGGCCTGCAGGGTCTTGGTGAGGAAGCCGAAGCCGAGCAGCACGCCGACGAGGATCATCCACCGCGTGCTCGCCGTCTCGGTGGCCCGGACCAGGGCGTACGCGGCCAGCGTGAGCAGCAGCACCAGCAGCGCGTCCGGGTTGTTGAACCGGAACATCAGCGCGGCGACCGGTGTCAGGGCCAGCACCGCACCGGCCACCAGGCCGCCGAGCGGGGAGAACCGGCGGCGCACCGTGGCGTACACCGTGCCGACGGTCGCCACACCCATCAGGACCTGCGGGGCAAGCAGGGCGAAGGAGTTCAGTCCGAAGGCCCGGACCGACAGGGCCATCGGCCAGAGCGACATCGGTGCCTTGTCGACGGTGATGAAGTTGGCCGCGTCCGAGGAGCCGTAGAAGAACGCCTTCCAGCTCTGCGAACCGGCCTGTACGGCGGCCGAGTAGAAGGAGTTGGCCCAGCCGGAGGCGCTCAGGTTCCAGAAGTACAGCAGCGCGGTGGCGGCCAGCAGGCCGAGCAGCGCGGGCCGGGCCCAGGCCGGGTCGTCAGGACGGCCGCGCCAGGCGCGGGTGGGCAGCGTACGCAGCCGCCCGGCCCAGGAGGACGGGCTCTTCGGGCCTGTCGACGGCAGCCCGACCGGCGGGAACAGGGGGTCGACCGTGGCCCGTGCCGGGGGCTCGGGGGTCTCCGGCGGCGGGTAGTTCGCAGCCTCGGGCCACGGTTCGCTGGTGGAAGGAGGGGAACTGGTCGTGGTCATGGGGGCTACGCTCTGCCACCACGCTGAGATTTTCGTGAAGCACAGCTGTGATCCCGGTCAGGAATCGACCGGCGGCCGAGGGAGACGCCAGGGCGGCGTGCTCGTCAGGCCGGCTGAACGGGTGCCAGCTGCTTGCCGAGCCACTCCAGCGCGGGCGGGATCTCCCTGGTCCAGGTGTGGAAGTTGTGGCCGCCGCTGTCGAGGGTGATGGTGGCCAGCCTGGTCGGCGCCTTGAAGGCGGCCACCATCTGCTGGGTGGCCGGGTAGTTCTGCTCGTTGTAGCTGGTGGTGAGCAGCAGCGCGGCGGTTGGTGGGGGCGTGTTCTTCAGCCGCCAGAGCAGGTCGTTCTCCCGTTCGAGCTGCTCCCGGCCGCCGAACAGGTCACCGGTGGTGACATCGGTCGGCGCGCTGTAGTAGCCCGAGAGCGAGATCGCGGTGCGGTACGAATCCGGCCTGCGCAGCGCGAACTTGAGCGCGCAGTAGCCTCCGGTGGAGTTGCCGATCACGGCTCGCTGGCCCGGCTGGTCGGAGACCCGGTAGGAGGCCGCCACCGCCTTCGGCAGGTCCTCGGCGAAGTAGGTCTCCACCTGCGGCCCGTTCGGGACGTCGACGCACTCGGTGTCCCGGTTGCCGACCACGGTCGGACGCATCATCACCAGGACGGTCGGCGGCAGCTTTCCGGCCTCGATCGCGGTCAGCGTGGAGGCGGGGTAGGCCATCAGCGAGATCAGCTTCTCCGCCGACCCCGGGTACCCGGCGAGTACCAGGGCCATCGGGAACTTCCGTTCGGCGTAGCCCGGTTGGAAGTACTGTGGCGGGAGGTAGACGTACCCGGCGCTGCTGATCCCGGAGGACGCGCCCTTGATCTCGACCTGCTGGATCACGCCCGCGCGGTCCCGGGCCGAGCCCTGCGAGGAGTACACCTTCTGCTCGCCGCGGATTGAGACCGGCTTGCCCGGCTGCTGCTCGACCACCGTGCCGGGGGCGCCGTCCGTGCCGAGCAGGTCGCTCCAGGTGGTGTAGAAGCCGAAGTAGGAGTTGGCCACCAGGCCCATCGCCACCAGCACGGTGACCTGGGTGACCAGGAAGGCACCGAGCCGACCGGTCCAGGACTTCCAACCGCGACCGGCCAGTTTCGGCCAGAGCGACAGGGTGGCGACGAAGGCGGCCACCGCGAGCAGGATGGCGATGATCTGGATCAGGTTTCCGGTCAGGCTGGGCACTTGCTGATGGTAGATGAGAGGTTCCTGAGAGTCCGCCAGGACCCCCGCCCGGCGCGGTCGGTGGGGAGCCGGGGCGGATCGTCCGTGTGCCGACCCGGTCCCGGCGGCCGGAATCGGCCGGGGCGGGGCTTCGCGCCCGTGCTATAAACGGCCCCATGAGCGAAGCCCTGGCCCGGCGGCCCGCCACTCTCGAGGATGTGGCCCGAGCCGCGGGCGTGTCCCGGTCCACGGTGTCCCGGGTCATCAACAACATCCGCAACGTCGACCCGGAGTTGCAGCAGACCGTCCGCGACGCGGTGGCCGCCACCGGCTACGTCCCGAACGCCGCCGCGCGCGCCCTGGTGACCCGGCGGGCGGGTGCGGTGGCGCTGGTGATGTCCAGCTCCGCCGGGCAGGAGGAGATCTTCACCGACCCGTTCTTCGGCCGGGTGGTGGGCGGGATGATCGGGGCGCTGCGCCCGCTCGGCGTGCACCCGGTGTTGATGCTGGCCGACGACCCGGCCGCCCGTGAGCAGGTGCTCTCGTACCTGCGGCAGGGCAATGCGGACGGCGCGATGGTGGTGTCCACTCGGGCCGACGACCCGCTGTCCGGGCGGCTGTTCGAAGCCGGCCTGCCCACCGTGCTGTTCGGCCGTCCGGCCGAGCCGCTGCCCGGGCGGCTGAGCTGGGTGGACCTGCGCAACGTCGAGGGTGGCAGGCTGGCGGCCGAGCACCTGCGGGCCCGGGGCTGCCGACGGATCGTCACCATCGCCGGCCCGGCCGCGATCTCCGCGGGGGCGGACCGCCTAACCGGCGTCCGGGCGGTGCTCGGCGCGGACGTTCCGGCGGTGGAGGGTGATTTCGGCCAGGCGAGCGGGGCGAAGGCGATGGAGCGGTTGCTCGCCGAACACCCGGACCTGGACGGCGTGTTCGCCGCAAACGACCTGATGGCGCGGGGAGCGGTCGCGGTGCTGACCGAGCGGGGCCGTCGGGTGCCGGAGGACGTCGCGGTGATCGGCTTCGACGACAGCAGCGCCGCCACGGTCGGGCTGCCGGCGCTCACCACGGTCCGGCAGCCGGTGGAGGAGATGGCGGCCGAGATGACCCGGCTCCTGCTGGAGCGGATCGCCGATCCGCTCACGGAGCCCGGCTCGGTGCTGTTCGATCCGGAGCTGGTGATCCGGCAGTCCGCATGACCCGCGGGTGGCGGAGCTGTCGGACGGGGCGGATGTTCTCGTGAAGGATGAGCGAAACCGGTCTAGTCCACTATCGTTCCGGTAGCCACCGGGAGGGCCGATGATCCGCTCTGCGCAGAGCCGCACCATCCATGCCGGACGCGCGTCGGGGACGGTGGTCCGCTGCGGGGTGTCCGACGTGATGCTGGCCGAACTCCCGGTCTCCGTCGTGTTCTTCTACGGCACGGAGCTGGACCCGGACCGGCTGGCAGCTGGACTGGCCGAGGCGCTCGGCCGGGCGCCGCTGTTCGGCGGGCGGCTGCGGGCGGGCCGGGACGGGCTGGAGATCGTCTGCTCCGACGCGGGTGTGCCACTTGTGACGGCCGAGGCGGCCGAGACGCTGCCCGAGGCGATGAGCCGGATGACGCTCGGCTCCTCCGGGTACGTCGACCACGTCGAGGCCGGCCGGGCCCACTCCGGCGAGGGGCCGCTGTTCACCGTCAGGGTCAGCCGACTGGCTGACGGCGGAACGGCGTTGGGCTGCTCCTGGCACCATGTGATCGGGGACGTGCAGAGCTTCATGACGCTGATGCGGGCCTGGTCGGCGGCGGTCGAGGGCACCGAGCCGCCCGAGGTCGGCATCGCCGCGGACCGCGAGGGTCACCTCGACGCGGTGCTCCCGGCCGAGGACTCGGGGCGGCTCGGGTTCCGGATCCCGACGGCGGCGGAGGCCGAGCTGCTGGCACACGAGTTCCGCACCGCGCCGCGCGCCAACCGGACCGTCCAGGTGTACTTCACCGACGCCGAGGTGGCCGAGATGAAGGCCCGGTTTGGTGCAGCCACCGGTCGGCGGCTGTCGGCCAACGACGTGCTGGCGGCCCATCTGGTCACCACCATACGGCAGTTGGACGGCGACGAGGAAGCACGCACCCTGCTGCTACCGGTGAACATCCGGCGCCATCTGGGTATCCCGGCGGGCCAGCTCGGCAACCTGCTGGGTGAAGTGGTGCTGACCTGCCGGCCGGCTGGGGAGCCGGAACGGCTGGCCGGGGAGATCAGGTCGGCGGTGGAGGAGTTCGCCACCGCCCACCTCAGCCTGCGGACCAACCGGGACTTCCTGGCGTCGGTCGGGCGGGAGCGACTGCGGGACTGCGTGCCGCTGGGCTTCGATCCGGGCAACAAGACCTTCACGCTCTCCAGTTGGAGCAAGGCGGGGGTGTACGAGGTGGCCTTCGAGGGCCACCGTCCGCTTGCGTTCAGTCCGGGCGCCAGCGTCCAACTCGCTTGGGTGGCTTGGCTGGTGGAGGGATTCTCCGGTGCCGGCCAGCTGCTCACCGTGGTGCTGCCGGCCCGCCTCGCCGCCCGCCTGCGCGGGGAGGAGGGGCGGGCCGCCCTGCACCGGTACCGCGATCCCGCCGAGCGGCTGCCGGAGCTGGCCCTTCAGGTCAGGAAGCTGGCCTGAAGGTCGACGCTCAGGGGTAGGAGACGACCACCGAGGGGACGGTGGAGGTGCCCGAGGTGGGCGCGCCGACATCGTTGATCACGTGGTTGTACTGGCCGTTGCCGCCCAGCGAGACCACCAGCAGGTCGTGGAACCGCACGCCCGGCCGGACCGGCGCCTCGAAGCCGTGGTCCTGACGGATTGTCGGGTCCACGTTGTAGTAGCAGTAGCTGCCCAGACCCCAGCCCTCATGGGTGGTGACGTTGTCGCCGACCTTGTACGCAACGTAGCCCTGGACCGAACCGTTCTGCACGGCGGCCTGGTTGGGCGCGTCGTAGGCCTTCTCGTTCTGGAAGAAGACGGTCCTGCCGTTGTTGCCGTACCACTGCACGTCGTACTTGTTGAAGTGCTCGACGAACAGGCCGGTGGCCAGCACGTCGTCACCGTTCACGACCAGGCCGTAGTCCGAGCGGTTGGTCTCCCACCCCCAGCCCTCGCCGTGGTCGGCGCGCCACAGCCAGGTGTGGTCGATGATCGCGTCGTCGCTGTTCACCACGACGGCCGTGGTCGCCTTGCCCGCACCCGCGCCGCCGATCCGGACGAAGACGTCCTGGACGGTGGTGGGGTCGGCGCCGTGGTCGGCCGAGGAGTCGGCCGGGCCGACCTCCAGCAGGGTGGCCGAGTTGACCGGGCCCGCGTCGATCAGGAAGCCCGCGAGCCTGACCCCGTCCACGTCGGCGACCTTCATCGCCGTCACCCCGTTGTCCGGGACGAGGGTGGCCAGACCGAGGCCGAGCACCACGGTGTCCGCGCGGGTCACGTTGATCGTCCGGTCGACGTGGTAGACGCCCGGCGTGAAGAGCAGGTTGAGCCCCTGGGCCAGCGCGGCGTTGATGGTCGCGGCGGTCGCCCCGGGCTTCACCACGTAGAACTGGCTCAGCGGGACGGAACTGCCCTGCGGGGTGCCGTTGCCCCAGGAGACTCCGCTCGCGTTGGTGCGCTTGGCCGGGACGAAGACCCTGTAGTCGGCCCCGTCCAGGTAGAGGAACGGCTTCTCCCGGGAGACCGGGGTGCTGGCCAGCGTGGTGTACGGCGGGTTCGGGAAGGCTCCGCCGGCCGGGGCGCCCTGGACACCGGAGAAGACCTGGTTCCAGACGCCGTTGCTGAAACCGCCGATCGAGCTGTCCCGGGTGTACCACTGCTGCTGCGAGTAGTTGCCCACCTGGCCGTCGATCCTGCTGTCGGCGATGTAGCCGCCGCTGGCCCAACCGTAGCCGTTCGGCGCCAGGTTGAGACCGCCCTTGACGTGCATCCGGCGGAACGGCGCGGCCTGCGAGACCGCCCAGCGGTCGGTGCCGCTGACCGGGCTTAGCGCGAGATTCTCGGCCGAGCGCCAGAAGTTCTGGGTGGCGTTGCCGTTGAACCAGCCCGCGTCGACCGTGACGTCACCGTTGATGGTGGTGTCGTCGGGGGAGAGCCCGAGGCCGGAGATCGAGGTGTAGAAGCCGATCTGCGCGTTCAGGTTGTTGTAGGTGCCAGGCTTGAACAGGAACTGGTAGCGGCCGGAGCCGAACTGGGCCGACTCCTGCTGGGCGAAGACCTGGTCCAGCCTGGCCTGGATGTTCGGCGTCGAGGGGTCGAAGACGATCACGTTCGGTCCGAGGTCGCCGCCGCCCTGGACCGGCGGGACACTCCCGCCGCCGGTGTTCACCTGGAACTCCCAGAGCGAGTAGCCGTAGCCGGTGCCCCGGGTCTGTCCGTTCATCCGGACGTACCGGCCCGATCCGCTGACGTCCAGGCTCTCGGTGCCACCCGTGCCGTTGGTGGTGGTGCGGACGGTGGTCCAGGTCGCGCCGTCGTCGGAGGTCTGGAGTTGGTACGACTTCCCGTACGCGGCCTCCCAGTTGAGCACCACCCGGCAGATCTGCTGGACCGATCCCAGGTCGACCTGGAGCCACTGCGGGTCGCTCGCGGCGGAGGACCAGCGGGTGCCGGTGGTGCCGTCGGTGGCGAGCGCCGCGCCGGTGCCGGCGTTCTCGGTGGAGGAGGCGGTGGTCGGTCGGCCCTGGGCGGCGTTGGCGGTGCCACAGGTGGGGGAGGTGGCGCCGGTGCTGCCGAAGACCTGGAACTCCCAGAGCGAGTAGCCGTAGCCCGTGCCCCGGGTGATGCCGTTCATCCTGACGTACCGGCCGGAACCGGTGACGTCGACCGTCTCCACGCCGCCGGTGCCGTTGGTGGTGGTGTGGACGGTGGTCCAGGTGGTGCCGTCGTCGGAGGTCTGGAGCTGGTACGACTTCCCGTACGCGGCCTCCCAGTTGAGTACGATCCTGCTCAGGGTGGCGGTCGCGCCCAGGTCGACCTGGAGCCACTGCTGATCGCTCGCGGCGGAGGACCAGCGGGTGGCGGTGTTGCCGTCGTTGGCGAGGGCGGCGGTGGTGCCGGCGTTCTCGGTGGAGGAGGCGGTGACCGTCTTCCCCTGCGAGAGCAGCGAGTCGGCGGCGTGGGCGGCGCTGCCCGGTAGGGCGAGCACTGCTCCGGAGAGCAGTGCCAGCGTGGTGGTGGTCGCGGCGATACCGCGTGCCGAAGTGAGCCTCACGGGCTTCTCCTGCGCTGGGTGGGGTGGGGGTGGGGGAGGCGCAGCGGCGGACTGAGGCGCCGTCGGAGAATCTCGGAGAGCGCTCCCCGAGGGGAGTGTGAGGGGCTCAAACTCGCGCTGTCAAGCCCGAGTTGGACTGTCGGGCGGTTCGGGCAGGGGCTAGGGCGTCCGGCGCTCGGATCGGAGCCGCCGTCCGTCCGGTGCCTCTGTCGCAGTACTCCGAGCCCGTGCGGGTTGCGGAGGTTCAGGGCCGGGTCGAGATCTCTCCGCCGGAGTCGAGGAAGCGGGAGAGCGGGAGCGTCGCCGCCCCGACGGTGACGGCGTCGGGGCCGAGCTGGCCGAGTTCGATGGAGGTCTGCGCGCGGGGGAAGCGCAGTGCGTACGAGTCGGCCGCGTCCTGGACGGCGGGAAGCAGGCGGGGACCGAGCAGTAGGCCGGCCCAGCCGCCGATGATGATCCGTTCGGGGTTGAACAGGTTGATCAGGTCGGCGATCGCCGCGCCGAAGTACTCGGCGGACTCGGCGAGCAGGGTGACGGCTGACGGCACGTCACGTTCGGCGGCGGCCAGCAGGGCGGCCAGGCCCTCCTTCTCCGAGCTGCCGGGCGGGGCCTCGCCCCAGCGCTCGACCAGCGCCTCGGCGCCGACGTACGCCTCCAGGCAGCCCCGCGAGCCGCAGCGGCAGAGCCGGCCGCCGACGTGCACCTTGGTGTGGCCCCACTCGCCCGCGCTGCTGGTGGCGCCGCGGAACCGGGCGCCGTCGGCGATCACGCAGGCGCCGACCCCCGAGCCGAACAGGGCGACCACCGCGTGCCGCGCCCCCTGGCCGGCGCCGAACCACATCTCGGCCTGGCCGAGCGTCTTGGCGCCGTTGTCGACGTGGAGCGGCAGGTCGGTGCCGGCCCGCAGCAGGCGGCCGAGCGGGACGGCGTCCCAGTCCACGGTCTGGCTGTGCACCACGATGTCCAGACCGTTCCGGTCGGGATCGCCCTGCTCGACGATGCCGGGCACGCCGATGCCGACGCCGAGCACCTGGGACTCCTCGATGCCGGTCCGCTTCAGCACCTCGCCGATCCCGGTGAGCATCGACTCGACCACGTGGTCGACGTCGTGGCCGTGGTCGGAGAGTGGGTGGTCGCTCGCGGCGAGCTCGGTCAGGGCGAGGTCGAACAGCGCGACCCGGACCTGGGTCTCGCCGACGTCCACCCCGATCAGGTGGGCCCGGTCCGGGGTGACCTGGAGCAGGATGCGGGGGCGGCCGCCGTCCGAATCGACCGATCCGCACTCCTCGACCAGCCCGTCCGCGATCAGTTCGCCCACCACGTTGCTGACCGATCCGCCGCTCAGGCCGGTGATCTGGCCCAACTCCTGCCTGCTCAGCGGACCTTGGAAGTACAGCCGGTGCAACAGGGTGGACCGACTGCCCCGTCGCAGGTCACGGACGGTCTGCTTGCCTCGCTCTGCCATCTGGTCTCCCTCCTGATCCGAATCTATCGCTGCCCGGACTCTTGACGCCAGCTTTTCTCACACGTTAAATCACGGTCCGAAGTAAGCATCAGAGCTGGCGACTTCACCCCATCCCCCACCCACTCGTCCGAGAGGGACACGGTCATGCGCCTCAACCGTCCTGCCGCGGCCACCGCCCTGCTTTCCGTCCTCGCCCTGACCGCCACCGCCTGCGGCGGCGGCTCCGCCTCCGGGGGCGGTGACAAAAGCAGCCCCAAGACTCTCACCTACTGGGCGAGCAACCAGGGCACCAGCCTGGAACAGGACAGGCAGGTCCTGGAGCCCGAACTGAGAAAGTTCGAGACTCAGACCGGAATCAAGGTGAAGCTGGAGGTGGTCCCCTGGTCCGACCTGCTGAACCGCATCCTCGCCGCCACCGCCTCCGGCCAGGGACCCGACGTGCTGAACATCGGCAACACCTGGTCCGCCTCGCTCCAGGCCACCGGTGCGCTGCTCCCGTTCGACGACGCCACCTTCGGCCGGATCGGCGGCAAGGACCGGTTCGTCCCCTCGACCATCGCCTCGGCCGGTGCGGCGGGCAAGCCCCCCGCCGCCGTCCCGCTGTACTCGATGGCGTACGGCCTCTACTACAACAAGAAGCTGTTCGAGGCGGCCGGGATCAGCAAGCCCCCCGCCACCTGGGACGAGCTGGTGACGGACGGTCAGAAGCTCACGAATGACGGCAAGTACGGTCTGGCGATCGAGGGCGGCAACGTCTCGGAGAACGTCCACCACGCCTTCGCCTTCGGCAAGCAGCACGGCGCCGACTGGTTCGACGCGGCGGGCAAGCCGACCTTCGACACCCCCGAGGCGGTCGCGGCGGTCAAGCAGTACGTCGACTTCCTGGCCAAGGACAGGATCGCGGCCCCCGGCAACGCCGAGTACGCCGCCAACCAGTCGGTCACCGACTTCGCCGGCGGCAAGGCCGCGATGCTGATGTGGCAGGCCGCCGGGGCCTCGCTCAGATCGCACGGGATGAACCCGGACGACTACGCGGTCGCGCCGATCCCGCTGCCCGCCGGTGCCAGTGGGGGCAGGGCGACCAGTTCGATGGTCGCGGGCATCAACCTGGCGGTCTTCAAGAACAGCAGGAACACCGACGGTGCGCTGCAGTTCGTGAAGTTCATGACCGGAAAGGAGGAGCAGATCCAGCTCAACAAGACCTACGGCTCGATCCCCCCGGTCAAGGAGGCCCAGGCCGACCCGGCGTTCGCCACCCCGGAGTTGAAGACGCTGTCGGAGGTGCTCGCCACCAGTGCGGCCCCGCTGCCGCAGGTCGCCGACGAGAGCCAGTTCGAGACCCTGGTCGGCACGGCGGTGAAGAACCTGCTGGCCGCGGCAGCGGCGGGGAAGCCGGTCACCGACGACAGCGTGAAGGCCGAACTGACCAAGGCCCAGCAGCAGATGCCGGCCCACTGACATGACACGACGGCGACTCGGCCTGCCCTACCTGCTCCTGCTCCCGGCGCTCGCCCTGGAGTTGCTGATCCACCTGGTCCCGATGGTGGTCGGCATGGTGATGAGCCTCAAGCAGCTCACCCAGTTCCACATCCGGGACTGGTCGACCGCTCCCTGGTCCGGCCTCGACAACTACCGCGTGTCGGTGGACTTCTCCGCCCCGATCGGCCGGTCGCTGCTGAACTCCTTCTGGGTCACCTGCCTGTTCACCGCGCTGGCGGTCGGGTTCTCCTGGCTGCTGGGGACGGCGGCGGCCGTCTTCCTACAGGAGTCGTTCCGGGGCCGCGGGCTGCTCCGGACGCTCTTCCTGGTCCCGTACGCCCTGCCGGTGTACGCGGCCGTGATCACCTGGTCGTTCATGTTCCAGCACGACACCGGACTGGTGAACCACGTGCTGGTGGACCAGTTGCACCTGCTCGACGAGAAGCCGTTCTGGCTGATCGGCGACAACAGCTTCACCGCACTGGTGGTGGTGGCCGTCTGGAAGACCTGGCCGTTCGCCTTCCTGACTCTGATGGCCGGACTGCAGAACATCCCGCGCGAGCTGTACGAGGCGGCGGCGATGGACGGCGCCGGGGTCTGGCAGCAGCTGCGGAAGATCACCCTGCCCTCGCTCCGGCCGGTCAACCAGGTGCTGGTCCTGGTGCTGTTCCTGTGGACCTTCAACGACTTCAACACGCCCTACGTGCTGTTCGGGAAGTCCGCACCGGAGCAGGCCGACCTGATCTCCATCCACATCTACCAGTCCTCGTTCGTCACCTGGAACTTCGGTGCGGGGTCGGCGATGTCCGTCCTGCTGCTGCTCTTCCTGCTGCTGGTGACGGCGGTCTACCTCTTCCTCACCTCGCGCCGGAGGGACGCCGATGCTTAGGTCGACCGGTCTCAGACCCCCCGCTTCGTTCCGCTGGGCCCGCCGGGTCTTCCTCACGCTGCTGACCGCCTTCACCCTCACGCCCGTGCTGGTGATGGTCAGTTCCTCGCTCAAGCCGCTGCGGGACGTCCAGGGCCCGTTCCGGTGGATACCGACCGAGCTGACGTTCCGTCCGTACCTGGACATCTGGAGCACCGTCCCGCTGGCCGACTACTTCGTCAACTCGCTGATCGTGTCAGTCAGTGCGACCGTGCTGTCGGTGCTGATCGCGATCCTCTCCGCGTACGCGGTCAGCCGGTACCGGTTCCGTGGGCGGAAGCTGTTCACCGTCACGGTGCTCTCCACCCAGATGTTCCCCGGCATCCTGTTCCTGCTGCCGCTCTTCCTGATCTTCGTCAACATCGGGAACACCACCGGCGTGGCGCTGTACGGCAGCCGGGGCGGGCTGATCCTGACCTACCTGACCTTCTCGCTGCCGTTCTCGATCTGGATGCTGGTCGGCTACTTCGATTCGATTCCACGGGACTTGGACGAGGCGGCGGCGGTTGATGGCTGCGGCCCACTGCGGACACTCCTGCGGATCGTGGTCCCGGCCGCCACCCCCGGGATCGTTGCGGTCAGCGTGTACGCCTTCATGACCGCCTGGGGCGAGGTGCTGTTCGCCTCGGTGATGACCAACGACACCACCCGCACCCTCTCGGTCGGCCTCCAGGGCTACGCCACCCAGAACGACGTCTACTGGAACCAGGTCATGGCGGCTTCCCTGGTGGTCAGTGTGCCCGTGGTCGCCGGATTCCTCCTGTTGCAGCGCCACCTGGTCGCCGGTCTCACCGCCGGGGCCGTCAAATGACCCTCTCCGAAAGGCAGATGATGGATCTCAGTGCACTCCCCGACGACTTCCTCTGGGGCGCGGCGACCTCCGCCTACCAGATCGAGGGCGCGGTGGACGAGGACGGCCGGGCGCCCTCGATCTGGGACACCTTCTCCCGCACCCCCGGCAAGGTGGACAACGGTGACACCGGTGACGTGGCGTGCGACCACTACCGCCGCTGGCCGGAGGACCTCGGTCTGGCACGTCAACTCGGCCTGGACGCTTACCGGTTCTCGATCGCCTGGCCCCGGGTGGTGCCGCTCGCGGACGGCGTGGTCAACCCGGCCGGGCTCGCCTTCTACGACCGCCTCACCGACGCGCTGCTGGAGGCGGGCATCACGCCCTTCGCGACCCTCTACCACTGGGACCTCCCGCAGGCGCAGCAGGACCGGGGCGGGTGGGCCGTCCGGGAGACGGCGGAGCGGCTGGCCGACTACACCGCCGTGGTGGCCGAGCGGCTGGGCGACCGGATCACGCACTGGACCACCCTGAACGAGCCGCTCTGCTCCGCCTGGATCGGGCACCTGGAGGGCAGGATGGCCCCCGGCCTCACCGACCTCACCACGGCCGTCCGCGCCTCGTACCACTTGCACCTCGGGCACGGGCTGGCCACCCAGGTGCTGCGTTCCACCGTGCCCGGTGCGCAGATCGGGATCGTCAACAACCTCAGTCCGATTGAGGCCGCCTCCTCCGGCGACGCGGACCTGGCGGCCGCCGCCCGCGCCGACGGCCACATCAACCGCTGGTGGCTGGACCCGGTGCTCGGCCGGGGCTACCCCGAGGACATGGTGAAGCTCTACGGGGTCGAACTGCCGCAGCAGGACGGCGATCTGGATCTCATCGGTGCACCGCTGGACTGGACCGGGATCAACTACTACTTCCGCCAGTTCGTCGCCGACGACCCGACCGCCCCGGCCCCCGGCTTCCGCCAGGTCCGCGGTCCGAACGCCGAGTGCACCGCGATGGACTGGGAGGTGCACGGCCCCGGCCTGGAGCAGCTGATCCTCCGTCTCACCGAGGAGTACGGTGCCCGTAGGATCTACGTCACCGAGAACGGCTCCGCCTACCAGGACACCGTCACCGCCGACGGCACCGTCCACGACCCCGAACGCACCGCCTACCTCGAACAGCACCTCGCCGCCTGCGCCCGCGCAGTGGCCCAAGGTGCGCCGCTGGCGGGCTACTTCGCGTGGTCACTGCTCGACAACTTCGAGTGGGCGTACGGCTACGACAAGCGCTTCGGACTGGTCCACGTCGACTACGGGACCCAGCGACGCACCGTCAAGAGCAGCGGCCACCGCTACGCGGAACTGATCCGCAACCACCGCGCGCGGTAGGCCGGCCGGCTCGGGCTACGCGGCGGGGGCGGTCTCGTGCCCACGCACCAGCTTCAACAGCTCGGCATCGTGCGGACGGAGCCAGTAGGAGTCCGGGCCGAACTGCACCGAGACCGTGTAGCCCATCCGGGCCTGTACCGCGTTCTGCTGCTGCTGTCCCGACCGGACGACCATCTCGGCCGCGGCGATCGGCTGGACCGCCTGGCCCTTGCCGCGGCCGCGCCAGGCGATCAGCGCCTCGCCCTCCGGCGCCCGCTGCAGCAGGAGGTGGCCCAGGAGCTGACTGCCGTTGCGCAGCCCGAACGTCACGGTGCACAGGCGGACGCCCGCCGCCAGCCGGGCGGCGTCCGCCTCGGGCGTGCGGGCCTTGGCCAGACCCAGGCCGCCGACCAGCTTCGGCGCCCAGCCGCGGTACGCCGCGGAGGTCAGCTCCGCACCCTCGACGCCGGGCAGGAAGGAGGCCGGAAGCAGCGCCTTGAACAGCGCCTCGATCAGGAACCACAGCCCGAACGCCAGCAGCGCCACCAGCGGTCCGCCCAGCGCGAAGCCGGTGAACACCAGCCCCAGCGCGAGCGCGATCGACACGACCAGGTGTACTGCGAGACGGACGTTCACTTCGCTCCTCGGATCCTTCACCGCTCCCCGGCCGGTGAACCTTACCTGGTGGGCGAGGTTCACCGGGCCGGAGGGGGTCTGCGGTGAGCGGCAGACCAGGAGCGGAGGTGGGGCGACGGTGGTCAGGACGCCGTGCGGGGGATCCGGCGCTGCCAGTCCCGCTCGAAGATCACGTCGCCGGCCTCCAGGGCGGTGAGGTGGCTGTGGGTGGTGAAGTGGGTGGCGTCGCAGGTGATTTCGGAGCGGGTGCGGAGGGTGACGTCCCAGCCGAGGTCGGGGCGTTGGAGGCGGATCGTCCAGTCGGAGCGGGTGGTGGCGGAGAGCGGGGCGTCGGTGAGGATGCGGTAGGACTCGAGGGCCTGTTCGTCGAAGACCAGGCCGTCGGGGTAGCGGCGTGAGCCGCCGTAGTTGGGGTCGACCTCCAGGCGCCATTCGCCGGTGGCGAGGTCGTGGAGGACCAGGCGTTCGGGGCGGGCGGTGAGCGGTTCGGTGTACCGGACGTCCAGGGCGGCGGCCTGCTCGGGTGGTTCGAAGGTGATCGGCGGGGAGCCCGCGTCGGCGGCCAGGTGGCGGACCGGCAGGGCCAGTGCGCTGTGGCCGGGGTCGATCTCGAAACCGGTGGCGTCGGCCTGCGGCCAGACCCAGGGCCAGTAGGCGGAGGAGAGGGCGAGTCGGAGGCGGTGGCCGGCCGGGAAGGCGTGGGCGATGGAGACCAGGGAGAACTCGACGTTCTCCACGGTGCCCGGGATCCATTCGACCACCCGGTCCCGGCCCTGACGGGCGGTCAGGTTCAGCACGCCCCGGGTGACCAGGGTGGAGGAGCCGTCGGGGGCGACGTCGCAGAGCCGGGCGATCACCTGCCCGCGTCGGCCGTCGCAGCGGATCCGCAGGCGGACGGAGGCGTTGCCGAGGATCTCGACCGGTTCGGGCAGCGGGGTGGAGTCGAAGCAGACCGAGCGGCCGTCCTCCTCGCGCTGGTCCGGCGGCAGGTCGGAGGCGTTGCCGAAGGGGAAGAACCGCCCGGCGTCGATGCCGGTGTGCTGCGGGGACCTGACCTGGACGAAACGGTCCGGCGAGGGTGTCCCGGCGGTGCGCAGCGCGTCGTCCAGGCCGTAGTGGATCTCGCGGACGTCGGGGGAGGGCCAGCTCTCGTCGCCGACCCACCGGCCGGGACGGTTCGCGTACACGGTCGCGGGCGGCACCGACTCGTTCATCCAGGTGCGCAGGGCGGGTTCTTCCATGACGCCCGTGTCGAGGTCCTTGAGCCAGTGGTCCCACCAGCGCAGGGTCTCCTGGAGGAAGCCGATCGCAGGCCCCGGCGGCAGGCCCCGGTCGGGGTACTGGTGCGACCAGGGGCCGATGATGCCGCGGACCGGTGAGTCGAGGTGCTCGACCAGCCGCAGCACGGTGTCGCGGTAGGGGTCGGCCCAGCCCCCGACGGCGAGTACGGCGGCCTTGATCGCGCCGTAGTCCTCGCAGACGCTGCCGTGCCGCCAGTAGTCGTCCCTGGTCTGGTGCGAGAGCCAGGGGTGGATGAAGGGGTCGACGGCCTCCAGGCGGGAGAGCCAGATCCGCCGCCAGTCCTCGCCGACGTACTTCGGGTCCGGCGGGCGGCCGACGAAGGCGAGCATGGTGGCGGACCAGGCGTGCATGTCGACGGCGAGCAGCGAACCGCCCAGGTAGTGCACGTCGTTGTCGTAGCGGTCGTCGGTCGAGCAGACCGTGACCACGGCCCGCAGGGCGGGAGGGGCGAGGGCCGCGATCTGGAGCGAGTTGAAGCCGCCCCAGGAGATGCCGAACATCCCGACCCGTCCGCTGCACCAGGGCTGGGCCGCCAGCCACTCCACCACCGCGACGCCGTCGGCGAGCTCCTGCGCGGAGTACTCGTCGCCGGGCAGCCCGCCGGAGTTCCCGTGCCCGCGGACGTCGACCCGGACCGAGGCGTAGCCGTGGCCCGCGTACCAGGGGTGGCGCTGGGCGTCGCGCGGCGCCGTCCAGTCGGTGAGCCGGTAGGGCAGGTACTCCAGCAGGGCGGGCACCGGCCGGTCGGTGACGGGGCGCCAGATCCGGGCGTAGAGCTCGGTGCCGTCGGCCATCCGGATGCGGAGGTCCTCGCGGGTGGTCCCGTACGGGTAGCTGTCGGGGTGCTGCATCGGGGGACCTCCGGCTAATGAACGGGGTGCATGGTCCGGCGCATCCAGGGGAGCGCGAGGTACAGCGCGATCCCGGCGGCCACGGCGAGCAGGCCGAGCGAGCCGTAGTAGGCCGAGTCGGCGATCTCGCCGTAGAGCTTGGTCAGCTGGGCGGCGATGCCCTGGGAGAGGGCGAGCGAGAGGAACCAGACCGCCATGGTCTGGCTCGCGAAGTGCCGGGGCGCCAGCTTGCTGGTGGCGGACATCCCGGTGGTCTCCAGCAGGATGTCGCCGACGCCCATGAAGAGGTAGCAGCCGAGCAGCCAGAGCCCGGCGATCCGGTAGCTCCCGGTCCGCCCGGCGGTGGCCGGGACAAGGACCAGGAAGGAGGCGCCGGCCGCGAACAGCGAGTGGGCGATCTTCCGGGAGGCGTGCGGCTGACGGTCGCCCAGCCGCACCCAGAGCGCGGCGACCACGGGGGCGAGCAGGACCTCGATCGCGCCCAGCACGGAGGTCCACCAGCTGGACGGGAAGTGCCAACCGAAGATGCTGTTGTCCACGTGGTGCACCGCGAGCAGGGCGAGCGTGGTGTAGGAGGAGAACAGCACCAGGTTGAAGACCACCGACGCGAGGAAGAGGACCACGTACGGCCGCAGCCGGCCGCGCTCCTCCCGGCTCACCTCGGGGCTGCGGAACATCACCGCGAAGTAGGCGATCGGGGCGAGTACGGAGACCAGCGTGATCGCGTCGACCGCGCGGTCCATGGTGAGCAGCCCGAGCAGGTGCAGCAGCACCCCGACGGCGGCGACCAGGACCGCCGCGGCCACCGCCCGGCCGGCCCAGCGGGAGCGTTCGGCGTCGGTGAGCGGGTGCACCGGGCCGCGGTCCCGGTGCAGGGTGGAGCGGCCCAGGACGTACTGGACCACGCCGAAGGTCATGCCGATCGCGGCGGCCGAGAATCCCCAGTGCCAGCCCACGTTCTGGCCGAGCCAGCCGCTGACCAGCGGGCCCGCGAAGGCACCGATGTTGATGGCCATGTAGTAGAGGGCGAAGCCCGCGTCGCGGCGGTCGTCGTCGGTGGCGTAGAGGCCGCCGACCAGGGTGGCGGCGTTGGGCTTCAGGAAGCCGGTGCCGACCACGATCAGGCCGAGGCCGGCCCAGGTCATCGTGGCGGTGGGCACCGCCATCGCGTAGTGCCCGCAGGCGATCAGCACGCCGCCGTAGAGCACGGCCCGGTGGGAACCGGTCATCCGGTCGGCCATCCAGCCGCCGACCACCGAGGTCAGGTAGACCAGGGTGCCGTACGCGGAGACCACCGAGGCGGCGGTTCCCTGGAGCATGCCGAGGCCGCCGTTGGTGACCGGGTCGGCGAAGTAGAGCACCAGGATGGCCTGCATGCCGAGGAAGGAGAACCGTTCCCAGACCTCGAGGCCGGAGAGGGTGAGCAGTCCGCGGGGGTGACCGAAGAAGGAGTGGTCGAGCCGGGCGGGGTTCTGGCTGCCGACGTCTGTGCTGTTCAGCAAGGGAGCTGCCTCCGGTCGTTCCGGTGATCACCGAATCAGACAATAGAGGACTTTTGCCTCTATTTCCTGACGGACCGTGAGCTGAGGCGCCGTCCGAGCGGCCCGAATGCTCCCGTGCGCCGGGGTGGCGCAGTTGCGCATAGCTTGCAACTGCGACCCTCTCCGGGGAAGGATGGCCCAGCTCGGCGTACTGGGCATCTCGTACGACTGCATGGAGGACTACCGCATGGCTGCGACCGGCCGACTGCGCGACCGGCTCACCCGACAGGAGTGGGTGCGACTCGCCGGGATGGGAGGTTTCGTCCTGGCCCTGCACGTGATCGGGTGGTTCACCCTGATCGCGCTGGTCGCCCCGGAGCAGTACGACGTCGGCGGCCAGGTCTTCGGCGTCGGGATGGGCCTGACCGCCTACACGCTCGGCATGCGGCACGCCTTCGACGCGGACCACATCGCGGCGATCGACAACACCACCCGCAAGTTGATGGGGCAGGGACAGCGCCCGCTCTCGGTCGGCTTCTGGTTCTCGCTCGGCCACTCCTCGGTGGTCTTCGGCCTCTGCGCGCTGCTCGCCTTCGGCATCCAGTCGCTGGCCGGACAGGTGGAGTCGGACGACTCCACCCTGCACGACCTGACCGGCCTGATCGGGGTCAGCGTCTCGGGCGTGTTCCTGGTGCTGATCGGTCTGATCAACCTGGGTGCCTTCAACGGGATCCTCAAGGTGTTCCGGAAGATGCGCCAGGGCGAGTTCGACGAGGACGAGCTGGAGCGCCAGCTCGACCGGCGCGGCTTCCTGAACCGGATCCTCGGCCGGGTCACCAGGGCCGTCACCAAGCCCTGGCACATGTACCCGGTCGGCCTGCTCTTCGGCCTCGGCTTCGACACCGCCACCGAGGTCTCGCTGCTGGTGCTGGCCGGCGGCGCCGCCGCCTTCCAGCTGCCCTGGTACGCCCTGCTGGTGCTGCCGGTGCTGTTCGCGGCGGGGATGAGCCTGCTGGACACCATCGACGGCTCGTTCATGAATTTCGCCTACGAGTGGGCCTTCTCCAAGCCGGTCCGCAAGATCTACTACAACCTCACCGTCACCGGCCTCTCGGTGCTGGTCGCGCTGGTGGTCGGCACCATTGAACTGGTCGGCCTGCTCCGCGAGAAGCTCGACATCACGTCCGGCCCGGTGGCCTGGATCGGCTCGATCGAGCTCGACATGGTCGGGTACGCGATCGTCGGCCTGTTCGTGCTCACCTGGGCCGGGGCGGTCGGGTACTGGAAGCTCGGCCGGGTCGAGGAGCGCTGGTCGGCGGGACTGGAGAAGGCCGCCGCCGTCCGGGACTGACGGCCACTCACCCGCCGCACGGCCCGGGCCGGGAGCGCTGCCAACCGCAGGCTCCCGGCCCGGGCCGTTGCCGTACCGGTCGGCCGACCGTCTTCCGGTGGTATCCAACTGTTAACGGGCAACCCCTTGTCGGGCCAATTTCTACGCGCGTATCTTGGGGGCCGCCGGATCCGACCGGCCGATGATCTACGCGGGTAGTGCGCCGCTGCGCCCTATCTGACCCACCCTCAGCTACCGACGACCCCACGACCGTCGGAGCATCGACCGAGGAGTCCTGCCCGGTGACCAAGTCCACCGCTCCCCGCCGTTCCCGCCGCAGCCTGCTGCGCGCGACCCTGTTGCCCGCCGGTGTGGCGGCCTCGCTGGTGCTCGTCCCGCTGCCCGGCGCCTTCGCCGCGGTGTCGGCCGACGCGGTGATCTCCGAGGTGTACGGCGGCGGTGGCAACTCCGGTGCCATGCTGAAGAACGACTTCATCGAGCTGGCCAACAGGGGTGGCGCCGCCTTCGGCCTGGCCGGGTACAGCGTGCAGTACCTGCCGGGCACCCCGAGCGCCGGATCGAAGTGGGGCGTCACTCCGCTGACCGGTTCGATCGCCCCCGGCGGCCGCTACCTGATCGCCGAGGCCGCGGGTACTGGTGGCACCGTGGTGCTGCCCACCCCGGACGCCACCGGCACGCTGGCGCTCTCCGGCGCCAGCGGCACGATCGCGCTGGTCCAGGGCACCGACCCGCTGAGCTGCAAGACCGCCGCCGACTGCGCGGCCGAGCCGCGGATCAAGGACCTGGTCGGCTTCGGCACCGCGGTGGTCCGGGAGGGCTCCGGCCCGGCCGCCGGGGCGAGCAACACCGCCTCGGTCGCACGGACGGCCGGCCTCCCGGACACCGACGACAACGCCGCCGACCTCAAGGCCGGTGCGCCGACCCCGGTCAACTCCGCCGGTGAGGCCCCCGAGGGCGGCGACACCCCGACCGGGCCCGCCGAGCCCGGCAGTGTCCGGATCCACGACATCCAGGGCAACACCCGCCTGTCGCCGAAGGTCGGCAAGAACATCGCCGGCGTCCCCGGCATCGTCACCGGCGTGCGCACCTACGGCTCCAAGGGCTTCTGGATCCAGGACCCGAACCCGGACGCCGACCCGGCCACCAGCGAGGGCCTCTTCGTCTACACCGGCAGCGCCCCGACCGTGGCGGTCGGCGACTCGGTGCTGGTGACCGGCAAGGTCGCCGAGTACTACCCGGCGGCCGCCGCGGGCGGCCAGTCCATGACCCAGCTGACCGCGCCCGCCGTCACGGTGCTGTCGGCCGGTAACCCGGTGCCCGCCCCGGTGGTGCTGGACGACGCGAGCATTCCGGCGGCGTACGCGCCGGACGCGGCCGGTGGCAGCATCGAGAACCTCACGCTGGCGCCCGGGAGTTACGCGCTCGACCGGTTCGAGTCGCTGGAGGGCATGAACGTCCGGGTCGAGAACACCCGGGTCGTCCAGGCCACCGACAAGTACAACGAGCTCTGGGTGGAGGCGCGTCAGCAGGACCCGGCCAGCAGCCGGGGCGGGGCGGTCTACCTCGGCTACGACCGGCCGAACTCCGGCCGGGTGATGGTCCAGTCGCTGCTTCCGCTGGCCGACAGCCCGTTCCCGGTTGCCAACGTCGGTGACGAGCTGACCGGGATCACCGAAGGGCCGCTGGACTACAACCGCTTCGGCGGTTACACGCTGGCCGCGACCACGCTGGGTGCGGTCCGGGACAACGGGCTGCAGCGCGAGGTGACCGACCGGGCGCTGCCCAGCGAGGTCGCGATCGCCACCTACAACGTGGAGAACCTGGACCCGAGCGACCCGGACGAGAAGTTCGCCCAGCTCGCCAAGGGCGTGGTGACCAACCTGCGTTCGCCCGACGTCGTGGTGCTGGAGGAGATCCAGGACAACAACGGCGCGGTCAACGACGGTACGGTGGACGCGAGTTCGACGATCGCCAAGTTCACCGCCGCGATCGCGGCGGCGGGTGGCCCGGCCTACGACTGGCGCTCGATCAACCCGGAGAACAACAAGGACGGCGGGGAGCCCGGTGGCAACATCCGCACGGTCTTCCTCTTCAACCCGGCCCGGGTCTCCTTCACCGACACCCCCGGCGGCAGCGCGACCAGCGCGGTGGACGTCACCGGCACCGGCAAGTGGGCCTCGCTGACCGCCTCCCCGGGCCGGATCGACCCCGGCAACGAGGCGTGGGACTCCAGCCGCAAGCCGATGGTGGGCGAGTTCAAGTTCCACAACAAGAAGATCTTCGTCATCGCCAACCACTTCAACAGCAAGGGCGGCGACCAGGGTCTGGACAGCCGCTTCCAGGCGCCGGCCCGCAGCTCCGAGGTGCAGCGGACCAAGCAGGCGGTCGTCGAGCAGGGCTTCGTCGCCAAGCTGCTGGCCGCTGACCCGAACGCCCGGGTGGTCTCGGTGGGCGACTTCAACGACTACCAGTTCTCCCCGGCGCTCAAGGCGCTCACCAAGGAGTGCGTGCTGCGGGACCTGGTCAACGAGCTGCCGGCGAGCGAGCGTTACTCGTACGTCTACCAGGGCAACTCGCAGGTGCTCGACCACAGCCTGGTCAGCCCGGCGCTGAAGCACGTCGAGTACGACGTGGTGCACATCAACAGCGAGTTCGCCTCGCAGGCCAGTGACCACGACCCGCAGATCGTGCGCATCAAGCCGTGACGCCGAACTGACGGGGCGCGGACCGAAGTTCCGGTCCGCGCCCCGTCGCCGTTCCGGTCCGGCCGGAGCAGGTCTACTTCGCGAGCACCTTGAGCACCGTGTCGGCCATCACGCGCTCGCCGGCCGCGTTCGGGTGGAACGGGGCGGCGGGGGACTGCGGCAGCAGGCCCTCGATCCACGGCGTGGCCGAGCAGGCGTCGTGGCCCTTGGTCGGGGTCGCCGTGTCCACGTAGGTGGCGCCGTTGGCGGCGGCGGTCCTGGCCAGCATGGCGTTCAGGTCGCCCAGTACGCCGTGCAGGTACTCCACGTCGCCGGGCGTGACGGGCTGGCGGCCGACGCAGTTCGCCCCGTTCGAGGGCACGACGGACGGGTAACCCACCAGCAGTACCTTGGCCTTGGGCGATTTGGCGTGGATCCGGCGCAGGCCGTCCGCGAGCTGGGGTTCGGCGGCGGCGATCCGGGTGCGTAGCTTGTCCTCGCCGTAGACCCACTGGAACTGCCAGTCCCGCCAAGCCCAGTGCCCGTCGGCGTACACGTCCTTGCACGGGGTGCCGAGCGGGTTGACCACGGCTCCGCCGACGCAGGTGGCGATCAGCTCGGCCACGCCGAGGTCGCTGACCCCGAGGTCGTTGCCGCCGATCCCCAGGGTGACCAGCGCGGTGTCCGGCCTCAGAGCGTTCAACTGCGCTGAGTAGACGCCGTACTGAGCTTCAGTCAGGTGCTTCACCTTGGCGGCGGAGCAGGTGACGTCGGTGTACGTGGTGCTCTGCAGGGCGGCGGCCACCAGGTGGCCGTAGTTCTGGTCCGAGCGCAGGCAGAGCCCGCCGGACTGGTTCGGCACCAGGGCGCCGGCCGCGAACGAGTCGCCGAGTGCGACGTACGGGCCCGCGCCCGTCCCGGCGTGGGCGGCCGGAGCGGTCAGCGCGGCGAGTGCGGCGGTGGCCAGCAGGCCGCCGAGCACGGCGGGAAGACGCTTTCGGGCAGGGCTGAACACGGTGCCTCCTGAGGGGTGGAGAGACGCGCGGGTGGGTGGGGGCAGTTCAGCCGGCTGCTACTGGCAAGTAAGTTACTGGCAGGTTAATCGGGCTGTCCAGAGCGTTCGCGGGAATTCCGGGATATCCGTCAAACGGCCGCGAATTACGCTCCAGGGCGGATCGTTTGAATACATCATTTCGCTACTGGGCGGAGCGAAAAACGATTCGTCAGCAAATGCCGGTACCGGCCACCTGGTTACCCGTCGGTTGACCTGCTGGGCCGGAGGCCGCAGAATCCGGACACGCCTGCTCACCCTGGAGGATCATCCGTGACACTGGACGCCGACGTCATCGTGATCGGAGCCGGGCTGGCAGGCCTGGTCGCCACCGCCGAACTCGCCGACGCCGGACGGAAGGTGATCCTGCTCGACCAGGAGCCGGCCGCCTCGCTCGGCGGTCAGGCGCACTGGTCCTTCGGCGGTCTCTTCCTGGTCGACTCGCCCGAGCAGCGCCGGATGCGGATCCGCGACTCGCACGAACTGGCCTGGCAGGACTGGCTCGGCACGGCGGGCTTCGACCGCCCCGAGGACGCCTGGCCGCGTCGCTGGGCCGAGGCGTACGTCGACTTCGCGGCGGGTGAGAAGCGGTCCTGGCTGCACGGACAGGGCGTCAGGTTCTTCCCCGTGGTCGGCTGGGCCGAGCGCGGCGGGCTGCTGGCCAGTGGGCCGGGCAACTCGGTGCCGCGCTTCCACATCACCTGGGGGACCGGGCCCGGGCTGGTCGAGCCGTTCGCCCGCCGGGTGCGGGCCGCCGCCGCGCGCGGGCTGGTCGACCTGCGGTTCCGGCACCGGGTGACCGGCCTGTCGGCGAGTGCCGGATCGGTCGACACCGTCACGGGCGAGGTGCTGGCGCCCAGCACGGTGGCCCGGGGCGAGGCGAGTTCACGGGAGGTCGCCGGGGCCTTCGAGCTGCGGGCGCAGGCGGTGATCGTCACCTCGGGCGGCATCGGCGGCAACCACGAACTGGTCCGGAAGGCGTGGCCCGCCCGGCTCGGCACCCCGCCCGAGAAGCTGCTCTCCGGCGTGCCCGCGCACGTGGACGGCCTGATGCTCGGCATCACGGGTGCGGCGGGCGGTCACCTGATCAACGGTGACCGGATGTGGCACTACACCGAGGGCATCGAGAACTGGGACCCGATCTGGCCGCAGCACGGCATCCGCATCCTGCCGGGTCCGTCCTCGCTCTGGCTGGACGCGCGCGGCAGGCGGCTGCCGGTGCCGCTGTTCCCGGGGTTCGACACCCTGGGCACGCTGGAGCACATCATGACGACCGGTCACGACCACACCTGGTTCGTGCTCACCCAGAAGATCATCGAGAAGGAGTTCGCCCTCTCCGGCTCCGAGCAGAACCCCGACCTGACCGGGAAGTCGGTCCGGGAGGTGCTGCGCCGCGCGCTGCCCGGCGCCACCGCGCCGGTCGAGGCGTTCAAGAAGCACGGCGCGGACTTCGTGGTCGCGGACTCGCTCACCGAGCTCGTGCGCGGCATGAACGAGAAGACGCCCGACGCCCTGATCGACGAGGCCGAGCTGCGCCGCGAGATCGAGGCCCGCGACCGCGAGATGGCCAACCCGTTCAGCAAGGACCTCCAGGTGACGGCCATCCACGGTGCCCGCCGCTACCTCGGCGACAAGCTGATCCGCACCGCCTCCCCGCACCGCCTGCTCGACCCGAAGGCCGGCCCGCTGATCGCGGTACGGCTGAACATCCTCACCCGCAAGTCACTCGGCGGCCTGGAGACCGACCTCGACTCGCGCGTCCTCCGAGCGGACGGCTCGGTCCTCGACGGCGTCTACGCGGCGGGCGAGGCAGCCGGCTTCGGAGGCGGCGGAGTCCACGGCTACCGCTCCCTGGAGGGCACCTTCCTCGGCGGCTGCCTCTTCTCCGGCCGAGCGGCGGGCCGCGCGGCGGCGAAGGCGACCGGGTGACCGTGGTCCCAGTGCTTCGGCTGCACCTGGTCGATACGGGGCGGGGTCTGACGTTCGGGGACTTCGCCACGCTGGACGCCTGGCTGGGCGGGGCCGGGCTCCGGGGTGGCTCGGGCGGCGTGGCCGGCGGTTTTTCGGTGACCGGCGCTGGGGCAGGGGGCGCGCAGCGGTACGGGCCGCCGGTGGGGCAACCGGGGGCCCGTACGGGTGGGGATGAGGGTCAGCGTTCGACGTAGACGCTGTCCATGAAGTCGACGATCTGCTGGTCGGTCAGGCGGCCGCCCTCGCGGTGGCCCATGGCCAGGTCGGCCTCGCTGATCATGCCGATCAGCTGTTCGCCGTCGATCACCGGGATCCGGCGGATCTGGTGCTGCTCCATCTTCCTGAGCACGTCGTCGATGCTGTCGTCCGCCCGGACGCAGTGCAGGTGGCCGGCCAGCTCCATGGCCTTCATGTCGGCCGGATTCCGGCCCTCCGCCAGACATCGGATGACGATGTCCCGGTCGGTGATGATCCCCTTGAGCTTGCGATCCGCACCACAGATCGGCAGGGCGCCGACGCCCATGTCCCGCATCATGACGGCCGCTTCGGCCAGGTTCTGGTCGGCGCCGATGCACTGCGCGCCGGGGTGCATGATGTCGCTTGCCGTGATCATGAGTTCGTAACCTCCTCGCCCACCCCGGCCGGTCCGGGGTGTGACTCCGGTCACCCTATGCAGGTGCCGGGAGGCCCGCACGGCGAGCGGCGGGCCGGGGTGCACGGTCGGTGGGGCGGGGCCGGGAGTGGCGGTGGCCCGGGCGGTAAGGTGCACGTCAGGGGCTCGGGGTGCTGGGTCGGAAGGTGTGGGAGGGGAACTGATGGCTCGTAAGGCGGTCAAGAAGCCTGCCGCCGCGCCGGTGACGGTGACGGTGTGTCGCGGGTGCTGCTGCGGTACGGAACGGCGGCATCCGGAGGTGGACCACGCGGCGCAGCTGGTCCGGTTGAAGGAGGGCGTCGGTACGGCGGGACGGGTGCGGGCGGTGCCGTGCCTGGACGCCTGCGACCACTCGAACGTGGTCGTGGTGAGCCCGTCCGCCGAGGGGCGCGCGGCGGGTGGCCGCCCGGTCTGGCTCGGCTGGGTGCTGGCGGACGACATGCTGGACGAGATCACCGACTGGGTGAAGGCCGGCGGCCCCGGCGTCGCGGACTCGCCCGGCACGCTCGACCTCCAGGAGTTCGCGGTCTCGCGGCGGGTGCGCGAGGGCCTGCCAGGCTGAGGTGCGTCGGCTGAGGTCGGCCGGGGCCTGGCATGCTTCGGGGCATGGCGGAACTGAACGGTAGGCCGGTACGCCCGGCGGAGCTCCAGGCCCTGGCGCTCACCAACTACGGACACTTCACCACCATGCGGGTGACCAACGGCCGGGTGCGCGGGCTGACGCTCCACCTGGACCGGCTGCGCCGGGACTGCCGGGCACTGTTCGGCACCGAGCTGGACCTCGACCTGGTCCGCACGTACGCCCGCCGGGCGGTGCCGGGGAGCGGCAGCACGCTGCTACGGGTGACCGTCTTCGACCCCGCGCTCGACCTCGGCACCCTGGGTGGGCCGGCCGACCCCGCCATTCTGGTGACCACCCGTCCGGCGGGCGACGGTGCGGTGCCGCCGCCGCTCCGGGTGCGCTCGGCGCGGTACGTCCGGGACCAGCCCGAGGTGAAGAGCGTCGGCCTGTTCGGCGCGCTGCGGCACCGGCGGGCGGCGCAGCTGGCCGGGTACGACGACGCGCTGTTCGTGGACGACGGCGGGGCGGTCAGCGAGGGCGGCACCTGGAACCTCGGGCTGATCCGCGACGGCGAGCCGGTCTGGCCGGAGGCCGCGTACCTGCCGGGCACCACGCTGGAGCTGCTGCGCGGGCTGCGGCCCGGCCGCGGCGAACGGGTCCCGCTGGCCGGTCTTGGCGGCTTCGAGGCCGCGTTCGCCACCAATGCGGCGATCGGTGTCCGCCCGATCGCCGCCGTGGACGGGGTGGAACTGGCTGCCGCGTACCCGCTGATCACCGAGCTCGCCGCTGCCTACCGCGCATTGCCGGGCGACCCCGTGTAAGGCCGGTCCGGCCGGCCCGGCCCTAGCAGTGCCGGATCACCGGCGGCCAGGGTGCGGCGTGCTGTACGCCGGGGCGGCGGGCGCCGAGGCCGGCCGCGCGGGTCGAGCGGGTGAAGGCCTCGGTCACGTCGATCAGCCAGGCGGTCTCGGCCTCGATGCTGGCCTGCACCTCGTGCGCGGTGTACGGGACGGGTGGCCCTGCCCGGTACGGCAGCCCGGCCTCGGCGGCGGCCAGCGCGGCCGCGATGCACGCGGCCTCGGCCCGCGCCGCCGCGTTGCCGCCCTCGCCGGGCCGGCCGGCGGTCGCCACCGCCCAGCTGTGCACCCCCGGATGGACGTAGGGGCGCAGCGCGAGCCGGCCGTCGTGGATCTCGATGATGCGGCGGTAGAGCGCGAACTCAGCTCCGAGCGGGAACGCCGGGCGGAGCGGGGCGGCCGGTGTGGAGAGCGCGATCTCGGGCACCGCGCGGTGCAGGGCGGCCCAGAGTGGGCCGATCCGCCGGTACGCCGTCCAGGCCCGCAGCCAGCGGACCGGTGCTGCGGTCATAACCGGCTGCCGCGTCTGGGCCGGTGCAGGGCCAGCGAGGCGAACAACTCGGCCTCTTGCTCCTGGAGTTCGGTGTAGACCGTGCGCCCCAGGACCCGCTGCACCAGCTCGTCGGAGAGGCTCGGCAGGAGTGCCTGTACGGCTCCGGAACTGAGCCCCTCGGTCCCCGCGTGGCCGGACAGCAGATGGCCCAACTCGTGCAGCAGGATGTGCTGTTGGTGCAGCGCCGTGGTGGCGCTCGGGTAGCCGATGTAGTCGGCCCGGTCGGTGGTGACCAGCAGACCGCAGGGGGTGTGGGCCCGGACCGGCAGCTGGATCAGTTCGATCGGCCGTCCGCGCCGCTCGGCGAGCGCGGCCACCAGCTCCGCCGGGTCGAAGGGTGCCGACAGGGGGAGGGCTTCCACCATCCGTCGACATCGGCGCCAGAGCATCCGTCGCCGCCGGTCCGTGAACCACCGCACAGTCCCACCCCCAGGCCCGGTCCCATCACGGTCAGCGATGCCCGACACGCTGAGAGCGATCCTAGGCGTGTGAAGGTCTGATGGACAGTCATTCCGAGCGGTGCGATCCGGCCTCTCTCCGGGCGATGATCTCGATCATGTCGCTGATCGTGCCGAGCCCCTCGGGCGAGAGCGAGACCGCCCGCAGGGCCACGTCGCGGACGCCCGCATCCCTTAGCGCGCCAAGGAGTTGGAGCTCCTCGGTGATTCGGCTGCTCTGCTCGTCGTCGAAGAAGTAGGCCGGGGGCACCTGGAAGAACTGCGCCAGCGCCTCCAGGTGGCGTTTGGTCGGGTTGTCCCGCCGCCCCGTTCTGAGCTGCCAGAGGTACGTGGCCGAGAAGGTCTCGCCGGTGGCCTCACGGCAGGCCCTGGCGACCTCCTCGTTGCTGTACGGCTCGCGGTCCGGGCCTCGGACCACCTCGAAGAGCCGGTCGATCCGGTCGGCGAGCGTGGCGGCTCCGGATCGGGGCACCGCGCACCTCCCTTGCTCGTTCCATCGCTGCGCCGCGAGCGCGGCCGGAGCCCGGCGGCCCCGTCGTCCCATCCTAGTTGGCCAGGTGCCGGAACCACCCCGGTCGACTACACCCCGTCCGGTCCGGCCGACGGCCACCACCCGGCCAGGTCGGACCTGTTGACGCCCCGACGGTGAGCTGCCAGTCTGCGATGGCTCCGTCTGAGATGAATGAACAGGCCAAGTCCCGTCCATCTGGGACTGGTAGAGGTTCCACCAGGACTCCACCAGGGAGGGGCGTGCCGGATGGCCCTCGACAAGGCGGTCGAGGCGGACCGCCCACTGCGCGCGGTACTCGGGCGCTACGCAACCGGCGTCGCGGTGGTCACCACCCGCCACCGAGGACGGCCCGCAGGTCTGACCGTGAACTCCTTCACCTCGGTCTCGCTGGAGCCGCCGCTCGTGCTCTGGTGCCTGCAGCGCTCCTCCGCGAGCCGGGCCGCTTTCACCGGTGCCGACCACTTCGCGGTCAACCTGCTCGCCGCCGACCAGCGCGACCTCGCCGTCCGCTTCGCGGGCTCGGGCGACCGCTTCGCCGAGCTGCCCGGCGAACAGGGCCGGTACGGGCTGCCGCTGCTGGACGGAACCGTGGCGACGCTGGTCTGCCGTCGCGAGCGCGTCCTCCCGGCCGGCGACCACCTGGTCCTGATCGGCCGCGTGCTGGAGCACCGGGCCGCCTCGGGCGCCCCGCTGCTCTTCGTCGACGGCGGTTTCCACGCCGCGCCTGACGGACCGTCAACTCCGGTGCCGGACTGTTGACATGAGCGAGCCCCCGTTCCATGCTGAGGGACGTCGCGACAGCTGAGATGAATATTCGAAGCCGGGCGATTCACTACCGCTGGTTCCGTTCTGTCAGCCCGAGGAGAGGACACACCATGAAGAAGATCGTGATTCGCAAGGCCGGCCCCGTCCGCCTGACCAGCTCGGCCCAGACCATGTACGGCTGCGGCTGCGACGCCTGAGCCCTCAGCTCCAGCTGACGGGGTCGGCCGCTCCGGCGGCCGGCCCCGTCAACCGCTACCGCCCCGCAGGGATCGTCCCCGGAGGACCGATGAGCCCCTCGACCGACCACGCGTCCGCCGGCCCGGATCTCGACCGCCCGGTCCCGCTGCACCCGCTGGTCTACCTGGAGGAGGGCGAGGAGGTCACCGTCGGCCGGGTCGACACCGACTCCTACGCGGTGCTCCCCGCCGACGGGGCGGAACTGGTCCGCCTGCTGGCCGACGGTCTGACGCCCCGTGAGGCGGCGCGTGCCTACGAGCGGACCCACGGCGAGAGCGTCGACATCGCGGACCTGCTCGCCGGGCTGGACGAACTCGGCTTCGTCCGCACCGGCGACGAGCCGCCACCGCCACCGGTGCGCTGGCAGCGCCTCGGCCGGGCCCTGTTCAGCCCGCCCGCCTGGGTCTGCTACCTGCTGGTCATCGCCCTGGGGATCGTCGAGACGGTCCGCAGGCCCGAGCTGGCTCCGCACCCGGCGAACGTGTTCTTCAGCCCCTACTTCACCGTGGTCTCACTGGTCCTGTTCGTCGGCCAGTTCCCGCTGATCCTGGTGCACGAGGGCTTCCACGCCCTCGCCGGACGCAGGCTCGGCCTGCCGAGCAGGCTCTCGTTCGGCCACCGCCTGATCTACATCGTGCTGGAGACCTCGCTCGACGGACTGGTCACCGTGCCCAGGCGGAAGCGCTACCTGCCGATCCTGGCCGGGATGCTCGCCGACACCGTGCTGACCGCCACCCTAACGCTGACCGCCGACGCCACCCGCCTCCCCGGTGGCGGACTCAGCGGGGTCGGCCGGCTCTGCCTCGCCCTGGCTTATGCCACCCTGCTGCGGCTCGCCTGGCAGGCGTTCCTCTACCTGCGGACCGACATCTACGTGCTGCTCAGCACCCTGCTCGGCTGCCGCGACCTGCACGCCACCGCGACCGGCGTGCTGCGCAACGCCGTCCGCCGGCGGCGCGGGCGCCCGCTGCTGGACGAGTCGGCCTGGCATCCCGTCGACCGCCGGGCGGCCCGCTGGTACGCCTGGTTGATCGTGGCCGGTTACGCCTTCTCGCTGACGGTCTTCGCCCTCGGCGTGATCCCCGCCGGGGCCCGGTTCGTCACGGGTGCGCTGGCCCGCTTCGGCGGGCACGCCCCGCTGGGCCCGTTCCTCGACTCCACGGTGTTCTTCGCCCTGGCCGTCCTCCAGCTCGGTGCCGCCGTCGTGATCGCCCGCCGGGACCGGCGCCGCCGGAAGTCCGCTCCCGAAGCAACAGCACCCGCTCTCTGACGAAAGGCACCACCGCCATGGCCGAGCCCCGCCACCACTGGATCCGGGCGCCGCACCGCGCCGCCAGGGCCGCCGCCCACGAGCAACTGGCGCTGCCGCCGGTCCTGGTGACGGTCAGTGCGCACCGCCGACTGCGCGGCCCGTACACCGCCGTCGGCTCCCTGCTGCGGGCCCTGGTCCCGGACGCGCTGACGCGCTGCCCCGAGGTGGTCCGGCGGCACGACGTCGAGATCCTCAGCACGGCGCCCGAACTGCGCGGCACGGTCCCCGCCTCCCGGGAGACCCTCACCTCGCTGGCGGTGCCGAAGGAGCGCACCCGCTACTACTCCCGGCTGCGCACCCTGCGAATCGCGCACGGCCTGGTCGAGTTCCTCACCGAGTACGCGCTCGCGCTGGGCGGCGGGCCGCACACCCTGGTGGTCGAGGACCTGCACCGGGCCGATCCGACGGACCAGGAGTTCATCGCCGTCCTGGTCCGCCGGATGGACCCGGCGCTCCTCACGGTGGTCGCGCACACGGGGACGGAGCCGGTCGAGGAACCCGAGGGCGAGACGGCCGCCCCGCTGGCGCCCGCCCTCGCCGCACACTGCGTGGCCGTCGACGGCACGGCCCCGGCCGAGCACCAGCACCTCCCGGAGTCCGGGCTCGCGGCGCGGTACGTGGACGAGGACGGCACGTCCGAGGACCCACGGGCGGCCGAGGCGTACCAGCTCCTCCCGGCCGCCGACCGGGCGGCGCTGCACGACGCCCGGCGGCTCCAACTCGAGGCGCTGGACGAGCAGTCGCTGAGCCTGGGCGCCCTGCTCTGGCACGCCGAGCACGGCTCGGATCCGTCCGGTGCGGGCGCCGACCTGCTCCGCGAGGCGAGCAACTACTGCACCGACATGGGCTTCTACCACGCGGTCCTGGACTACGGCGAGCGCGGCGCCGCCCTGGTCACCCATGACAGCCACCCCCGCCACTGGTGGACCTTCCTCGCCAAACCGGCCAACGCGCTGGCCGGCCTCGGCCTGACGGACCGGATCCTGCCGCTCTGGGAGCAGGCCCGCGCGGTCAGCACCGATCCGGAGATCCACCTGCAGTGCGCGTACGGCACGGCGATGCTCTACACCCGCTTCCTGGACGACGACCAGCGCGACCACCGGGTGGCACGCGGCTGGATCAACACCGCGATCGCCTTCGCCACCCGGACCCCCGACCCCAAGGAGCGGGCCTTCCGGACTGCCTTCAACCGCAACGGGCTGGCCCTGATCGAGGTCCGCGAGGGGCGTCCCGAGGCGGCGCTCGCGCTGCTGGACGAGTGCGTCGCCCGCCTGGACGAGATCCTCGACCCGGGCGAGCACGCCCTGCACCGCTCGGTGCTCGTCTACAACCGCGCCCAGGTGCACGGCGGGCTCGGCCGGCACGAGGACGCGGTGGCGGACTACACCTCGGTGATCACCGTCGACCCCAACTACGCCGAGTACTACTTCGACCGGGGCATCGTGCTCCGGCGCACCGGTCGCTCCGCCGAGGCGCTGGCAGACTTCGACGAGGCGATCCGGCTCTCGCCGCCCTTTCCCGAGGCGTACTACAACCGCGCCGACGTACGGGCCGAACTCGGCGACGTGAAGGGCGCGGTGCAGGACTTCGGCTACGTCATCGAGCTCGACCCGGCCTTCGTCGACGCCTACCTCAACCGGGCCGGGCTGCTCACCGACCTCGGCGACCTGCCGGGCGCCCGCCGGGACGTCGAAGCCGGGCTGGCGCTCGACCCGGACAACGCCCAACTGCGCACCGTCCAGGGCCAACTGCACGCGGCGGAGGGTGAGAACGAGCAGGCGCGCACGGCGTACTCGGCAGCCCTGGCGGCAGACCCGGGCCTCGCCCAGGCGTGGGCGCTGCGCGGCGAACTGGCCTACGAGGAAGGCGACCTGACGGCGGCCGCTGCCGACCTGGAAGAGGCCGTCCGGCTGAGCGAGGACCCGGGGCTGCGCTTCAACCTGGCCGTCGCCTACCAGGACGCCGGACGCCACGGCGACGCCCTCGGCCTGCTCGACAGCGTGGTGGCGGAGACCGACGACCCGTCGGCCAGGTTCCAGCGCGCCGGTTCGCTGCAGGCCCTGGGCCGCGGTCCGGAGGCGCTGGCCGATCTCAGGGCCGCCGTGGAGGCGGATCCGGATCTCGTGCTCACGGACGACGCCCGGGCCCTGCTCGGTTAGGGGCTGTCAGACCATTGGTCCGTCGCCGGCCGGGGGAGCACGCCCCCGGCCGCCGGCTGAGGCGGGTCAGTAGCCGCGGGCGCTCTTGCCCGGGTTGGCCTGCTGGACCTTGGCGGCCAGGTCGTGGCCGTCCCGGGAGACGTTGTAACGGTCCATCATGTAGTTCATCGAGGCGGCGCAGCTGGCGACCGGGTCGTAGATGTTGGTCGACGTGCCCGACTGGTGGTAGGCGGCGAAGGTGCTCGGGATGCACTGCCAGGGGCCGCGCGAGGAGTTCGCCGGGAAGCCGTCGGACTGCTTCGGGCCGGTGGCGTTGCTGTCCCAGCCGTTGGCCAGCGGGAGCGAGTTGAAGGAGGACTCGCGGCCGGCCATGGTCAGCAGGCCCTTGGTCCACTGCTCGCGGGCCTTCGGGTCGGTGATGCCCATCAGGTCCAGGGTCTGGCTGATGTAGTCCCGGACGGCGGCCTCGCCGCTCTTCCAGGAGCCGCGGCCGCTGTACTCGACCTCCTTGACCGAGATCTTGCCCTCGTGCGAGGGCTTCGAGTCCGGGTCGTTGCCCTGGTCGCCGTCACCGCCGCCGTCGTGGCCGCCCTGGTCACCGCCGGTGCCGTGGCCGTTGCCGTGACCGGTTCCCTTCCCGGTGCCGTGGCCGTCACCGTTGCCGGTGGGCTTGGGCTTCTCCGGCTGCCGGCGGTCCTTCTCCTGCTTGCGCTGGTCCTCCTCGATCTGGCGGTCCGCCTCCTGGTACGCCTTGATCACTCCCTGGAGCTTCTGGACGTCCTCGGCGATCGCCTGGGTGAGCTTCTCCTTGGTCTGCTGGAGCTTCTCGGCCCGGGCGTTGATGTCCGCCACCTCGCCGGCCACCTGCCCGGCCACTGCGGCGAAACCGATGATCCCGGCGAACGGTGCGGCCATCAGGTCGGTGGCGGCCGCCTTCGCCACCGTGCTCTTGATCTGACCGAGCTTGGCGGTCATCTCGGCCATCCGCTCGCTCATCTGCTGCCAGTCCCGCTGGATCTCGGCCAGCTCGGTCAACGAGACCCCGAACTTGTCACCGCTCATACGGCTCTGCCCCCTGCTCCCGGTCCGCCCACGAACCTTCGCCCGCACCCCGTGTGTTGACGTTCGGTCAATCATCCTGCCATGACGCGGCCGCCCACCGAAGTGCACGGTGGGCGGCCGGGTCCTGGGCGGTCCTGACAGGTCAGACGCTGTTCTCCGCCTGGGCCATCCAGGAGTACTTCTCCAGGTCAGCGGTGAGGCCGATCAGGATGTCCTGGCTTACCGGGTCCGGCTCGCCGGTGGCTTCGATCCGGCCGCGCATCCTGGTGATCACGGCGGCGAGCGCCTCTACCAGGGTGTTGACGGCGGTGCTGTCGACCACCTGGCCCTCGGGAGAGGTGGAGATCCCGCTGGTGTCGGCGACCGTCTTGGCACGGCCGTCCGGCGAGACGCCGATCGCGGCCGCCCGCTCGGCGACGGTGTCGGCGTGCAGCCGGGCCAGCGTCACCACCTCGTCCAGCTGGAGGTGGACGGAGCGGAACCGCGCGCCGACCACGTTCCAGTGCAACTGCTTTGCCACCAGTGAGAGGTCGACCAGATCGACCAGCGCCCCCTGCAACGCCTCGCCGACCACCTTGCGGTCGGCGTCCGGCAGCGGGCTCTTGATTCCGTACATCGGGATGCCTCCTGGACTTGGCTCGACTCCGCTGGCCAGCATGCCACATGAAACGGACAAGGCGGACATTCCCCGCTGTTGGGCGAGCCCGCAGCGGGCCCCGCGGTGAGCCCATGGCCGGATGGTTCGTTCGGGGCCTGTCGGTCGAAGCGCTTCGCGGGTCGGCGCGACGGTCCGGAGGGTGAAGACGGTGAAACTCGGCCCATCGGCCGGGTTTGTGTCGTTCTGGCTGGTCCAGGCCACTGTTCGGGGAGCGTTCTCCGATGCCCCGGTGTGGTCGACCGCTCCGTGTCGATGTCAAGACTTGAAGTGTTAAGCGCGTGCAAACCCTTGTGCGCCGACCGCCCGCTGTCCTAGCCTCGGCGCCAAGTTGAAGCGCTTCGACGGTGTGCTTTGACTGTACCTCACCAAATTCCTGCACCGGGCCTGATCGGCGCCGTACAAGGTCCGTCGGTCTGATCGCAATCAGGAAGGGCTTCCCCCACATGCCCCGTCATGGCATCCACGACACCGCACCCGCCACCCGCTGGGAGGACGCGTACCTGAGCGGCAACGGCCGGCACGGTGCGCTGGTGCACGGCCGGACCGATGCCGAGACGGTGGTGGTCACCCACCACGACCTGGTGCTGCCGGACGCCGCCTCCGGCGTCGAGCCCCCCGCGCTGGCAGGTGAACTCCCGGCCGTCCAGGACCTGTTGCTGGCGGGAGAGCAGGCCGAGGCGGTCCGCAGGTTCGGTGGCGACTGGGAGCCCCGGTACGTCCAGCCGTTTCACCCGGGCTTCGCCGTCAGCTGGGTGCGCTCGCGCCGGGAGGAGGTCACCGAGTACCGCCGAGAGCTGGACTTCAGGACCGGTGTGGTGACCACCCGGTGGCGGGAGGGCGGCGGCGAGTGGCTGGCGGAGTGCTTCGTCTCCCGGGCCGACGACGTGGTGGTGCAGCGCCTGGTCGCCCCCGAGGGGGCCGCGGTCGAGGCCGAGATCGGCCTGGACGGCCGGCTGCCGGGCGCCCCGGACGGCCTGCGGGCGGCGGTCCGCTCGGTGTACCGTCCGGCCGAGATAGCGGCCGGGGCCGAACTGCCTCGCGACACTGCGCTGTTGCGGCTCCGTGCGCGCTATCCGGACAGTAGCTACGGCTACCGGGGCGCGGCCCGGATCGTCGCGACCGGCGGTACGGTGCGCTGTGACGGCCCTCGGGTGTACGTCTCCGGCGCGGCGGAGCTGCTGGTGCTGACCCGTACCGCCCGGGGCGAGATCGGCCCCCCGGCGTCCGAGTTGAGCCGGCTCGACACCGGGATGTACCGGCTGCCCGCCGACCACCGGGAGCTGCTGGCGCGGCACGTGGCCCTGCACGGACCCGCCTACGACCGGGTCGGCCTCGATCTCGGCGCACCGGAGGAGGACCGGCAGCGGCCGGTCGCCGAGCTGCTGGAGCGCCAGTCGGCCGATCCCTCGGTGCTCCAACCGGCCCTGCTGGAGGCTCTGTTCGCGGCCGGCCGGTACCACCTGCTGTCCGCCTCCGGCGCGTTGCCGCCGAGGCTCTGCGGCCTCTGGACCGGCGACTGGCACACCGCCTGGGGCGGCGCGTTCACCACCAACGCCAACCTCAACCTGCAGATCGCCTCCGCCGCCACCGGCGACCTGCCCGAGGCGACCCACGCCCTGGCCGCGCTGGTCCGGGGTCAACTGACGGACTGGCGCACCAATGCGCGCCTGCTCTACGGCACCCGTGGTGTGGTCGCCCCCGCCCACACCGACGGCACCAACGGCCTGCAGTACCACTTCAACCACAGCTGGGCGCACCACCTCTGGACGGCCGGTGCGGACTGGCTGCTGCAACCGCTGGTCGAGTACGTCGAGACCTCGGGCGACCTGGACTTCCTGCGCACCGAACTGCTCCCGCTGCTGGCCGAAGTGGCGGACTTCTACGCCGACTTCCTCACCCGCACCGACCCGGACGGCACGCTGGTGCTGGTCCCGTCGTACTCCCCGGAGAACCACCCGACCGGCCCGGACGGCACCCAGCTCCCGGCCGCCGCCTCGATCAACGCCACGATGGACCTGGCCGCCGCCCGGCACGCCCTGCTCACCGCCGCCGACCTCACCGAACTGCACACCGACGCCTCCGGCGCGCACTGGCGGACGGTCGCCGACCGGCTCCCCGACTACCGGGTGAACGCCGACGGCGCGCTCGCCGAGTGGGCCTGGCCGTCCTCGGGCGACACCTACGATCACCGGCACGTCAGCCACCTCTACCCCGTCTGGCCGCTGGACGAGATCAGCCCTGACACCACTCCCGCGCTGGCCGAGGCGGCCCGTACGGCGCTGCTGCTGCGTGGTGACGAGAACCACTCGGGCCACGGGCACCTGCACCGCGCACTGGCCGCCGCCCGGCTGGACGACCCGGTCCTGACGGGCCGCCAGCTCTCGCAACTGCTCATCAGGGACTTCTACTTCCGCTCCCTGATGAGCAGCCACTACCCGGACCGGAACGTCTACAACGCGGACGTCGCGCACGCCCTGCCCGCCGTGCTGATCGAACTGCTGCTCCGCTCACACCCCGCCACGGCCACCGCGCCGGCCCGGCTGGTGCTGCTCCCGGCGCTGCCCGACGCACTGCCGCACGGCAGCCTGTACGGCCTGCGGACCCGGTTCGGCGCGGTGGTGCGGTCGTTGAGCTGGACGCCGGCGGCCGTCACCGTCGTGCTGTGCAGCCCCGTCGACCAGGAGCTGACGGTGCGGTCGGGAGCGGTGGGCAAGCACGCCCCCGTGCGGCTCCTGCTGACGGCGGGGGAGGAGCGGACGGTCCGCTTCGACCGGTGACCGCGTGCCGGCCGGCCGTCACTCCGTCGCGAGGGCGGCCAGCTGGGCGGTCAGGGTGTCGGTGTGCTGGAAGGTCAGACCGGCCAGCGCGATGTGGCGCCAGGTCACGGTGCCGCCGCCGTCCAGGATGAAGACGGAGCGGCGCAGGCCGAGGCCGGGCACCGTGATGCCGTAGGCCCGGGCGACGGCGCGCTCCGGGTCGGCGAGGAGCGGGAAGGCCAGCCGGTGCCTGCGGGCGAAGCGTTCGTGGCTGTCGAGGTCCTGCGGGCTGATGCCCCAGACGGTGGCGCCGAGGTCCTTGAACCGGTCCAGGTCGGAGGTGTACTCGCAGAGCTGCTTGGTGCAGACCGGCGTGTCGTCCCCTGGGTAGAAGACCAGCACCAGGGGGCGGCCCTTGGCCTCCTCCAAGCGGTACTCGCGCCGCTCGGCGACGTCCTCCGCCAGCAGCAGACCGGGCAGCGTGAACGACGGAGCCGACGCTCCGACCTCGGGCGGCTTGGCCATGGAACTTCCCTCCGGTACTGGAGCAATGCCTCTGGCACTGTACTTGGTCCGCCTGGCACCGGGTGTCAGCGGCGGGGCCCGTACATGATCACCCCGACGCCCACCAGGCAGATCACCGCGCCGAGGAGGTCGGAGCGAGTGGGCCGGAAGCCGTCGACGGCCATGCCCCAGAGCAGGGAGCCGGCCACGAAGATCCCGCCGTACGCTGCAAGGACCCGGCCGAAGTGGGAGTCGGGCTGGAGGGCGGCGAAGAACCCGTACCCGCCGAGGACGAGGATGCCGAGGCCGGCCAGCCACCACGGGCGGGATTCACGGACGCTCTGCCAGATCAGCCAGCAGCCGCCGATCTCGGCCACGGCCGCGACGGCGAACAGGGCGACGGAGCGCAGTACGGTCATGCAGGCGAGCCTAGGCGCTGTGCGGGCTGGCTACGATGATCAAAGGCTGCGCCGGGTGGGCGCGCGGGACGGGACGGGGATCTGATGCCGCATCCGCTGGACAACCCGGTCGTGGCGGCGCTGGCCGGACCGCATGCGGAGTTCGCCGAGCAGCAGGGCAGGGCGGTGCGGTACGCCAGGGACGTGACGCCTTTTCACGGGCTGCCGGACGAGCCGCGGGCGGCGGACTGGGCCGACCTCGCCGTGTTGGCCGGGCCCGGGGCGGTGGTGCTACTCGCGGTCGACGCGGCGGTCTCGCCACCCGGGGACTGGGAGGTGGCCTTCCGGATCGAGGGTGTGCAGCTGGTCGGTGCGGACGTGGTCGGCAAGGCGGACCCCGAGACGGTCCGGCTCGGCCCCGATGACGTCCCGGAGATGCTCGCGCTGGTCGAACGGACCCGGCCGGGACCGTTCCTGGCCCGGACCGTCGAGATGGGCAGCTACCTGGGCATCCGCCGGGACGGCGTGCTGATCGCGATGGCGGGCGAGCGGATGCACCCGCCGGGACACACCGAGATCAGCGCCGTCTGCACGGACCCCGACCACCGTGGCGAGGGGCTGGCCTCCCGGCTGGTCCTGGCGGTGGCGGCGGGGATCCGGGAGCGCGGCGAGATCCCGTTCCTGCACGCGGCGGGGGACAACACCAACGCGATCCGGCTGTACGGGACGCTCGGTTTCCGGCTGCGCCGTCCGGTGACCTTCCTCGGCGCCCGGGTGCCGGGCGGAGCGGGCTGACGGCTGGTCAGAGCTCGCCCTGGAGCAGGGCGTGCAGGTGCATGTCGTGCCAGCCGTCGGCGTGCAGCAGCGAGCTGCGCAGGGTGCCTTCCAGCGTGTACCCGGCCTTCTCCGCGACCCGGCAGGAGGCCGGGTTGGCCACCGAGTGGCGCAGCCGGAGCCGGTGCAGGCCGAGTTCGTCGAGGGCCCACCGGCTGAGCCGTTCGGTCGCGGCCACGACCACCCCGCCGCCCCGGGCGGCCGGCAGCACCCAGTAGAGGATCTCGGCGCTGCCGCCCTGGAGGTCGATCTCGTTCCAGCCGATCAGGCCGATGGCCGCCTCGCCGGGACGGGAGATCGCCCAGATCGCGCCCTGCTCGGCGCGCCAGCGCTCGTGCATCCGACCGATCCGCGCGCGGGCCTCCTCGACCGTCCCCACCGAGAAGAGGTTCCACTGCCGGATGTCCGGATCGAGGCTCGCGGCCAGCAGGCTCTCCGCGTCCTCCGGCTGCCAGGGCCGCAGTTCGAGGCCGCCCGGCAGGTCGAGCACGGGCTGTTCCGCGTCGGCCATCCGGCCTGCGGGGACGACGGGGAGAAGGGGCCACACGGAGGTCATCGCGGCATCGTGTCAGAACGCCCGCCGCGACGCCACCGCTCACCGCCCGGTGCTACTGCCGGTACGTGGTCAGAAAGCGGCCGATCCGGCTGATCGCGGTCTCCAGGTCGTCGGCCCGGGGCAGGGTGACGAAGCGGAAGTGGTCCGGGCGGGGCCAGTTGAAGCCGGTGCCCTGGACGATGTGGATCTTCTCGCGGAGCAGCAGGTCGAGCACGAAACGCTCGTCGTCGACGATCCGGTGCACGGCCGGGTCGAGCTTGGCGAAGGCGTACAGCGCACCCTTGGGCTTGACGCAGCTGACGCCGGGGATCTCGTTGAGGGCCCGCCAGGTGACATCGCGCTGTTCGGTCAGGCGGCCGTTCGGCAGCGTGAGGTCCTGGATGGACTGGTGGCCGCCGAGGGCGGCCTGCACGGCGTACTGGGCCGGGACGTTGGGGCACAGGCGCATGCCCGCGAGCATGGTGAGCCCCTCCAGGTAGTCCTTGGCGTGCTGCTTGGGCCCGGAGACCACCAGCCAGCCGCTGCGGAAACCCGCCACCCGGTACGCCTTGGAGAGGCCGTTGAAGGTGAGGGTGATGACGTCGTCGGCGAGCGCGGCGAGGCAGTGGTGCTCGACGTCGTCGTACAGGATCTTGTCGTAGATCTCGTCGGCGAGCACCATCAGGCCGTGCCGACGGGCGAGTTCGAGGATCCCGAGCAGCAGTTCCTTCGGGTAGACCGCCCCGGTCGGGTTGTTGGGGTTGATCACCACGATGGCCTTGGTGCGGTGGTTGATCTTCGAGGCGATGTCGTCCAGGTCGGGGTACCACTCCGCCTCCTCGTCGCAGAGGTAGTGCACCGCCTTGCCGCCGGCCAGCCGGACCACCGCGGTCCAGAGCGGGAAGTCCGGTGCGGGGACGAGGACTTCGTCGCCGTCGTCCACCAGTGCCTGGACCGCCATCTGGATCAGCTCGGAGGCACCGTTGCCGAGGTAGACGTCATTGACCGTCACCCCCTGGACACCGCGCTGCTGGTAGTACTGCACCACCGCGCGCCGGGCGGGCAGGATGCCGCGCGAGTCGCTGTAGCCGTGCGCGTTGGGGAGGTTGCGGATGATGTCCTGGAGGATCTCCTCCGGCGCCTCGAAGCCGAACGGGGCCGGGTTGCCGGTGTTCAGCCGGAGCACGCTGTGCCCGGCCTCCTCGAGCGCGTTGGCCTGTTCGACCACCGGGCCGCGGATCTCGTAACACACGCCCGCCAGCTTGCTGGACTGCCGAAACTCCACTGCGGCCTCCCGACCGTCGCACCGCGCCATCCTTCGGTTGCTTTGTTCTACCAAGTATCCACTTGGAAAGTCCAACCTTTTGGCTATGCTGAGCCACATGCCACGCCGAAGCTACGACCAGTACTGCGCCGTCGCCCGCGCCCTGGACGCGGTGGGGGAGCGCTGGAGCCTCCTGATCGTCCGTGAACTCCTGGACGGCCCACGTCGCTACACCGACCTGCACGCCGATCTGCCGGGCGTGTCGACGGACATCCTGGCCACCCGGCTCAAGCAGCTGGAGGGTGAGGGCGTGGTGGAGCGCCGCAAGCTGGAACGCCCGGCCAACGCGGTGGTCTACCAGCTCACCGAGCGCGGTCTGAGGCTGCGCCGGGTGGTCGACGCGCTGGGTGCGTGGGGCCTGGACGATCTGGGCGAACCCAGGCCGACCGACGCCGTCCGGGAGCACTGGGTGACCGGCGGCCCGTCGGTCGCGCCCACGGGCTGAACCGGATGTGCTACTCGGCGGGTTCGGCGATCAGTGTGGTGCCGACCGGCCGGAAGCCGACCCGGGCGTAGATCCGGGCCACGTCCTGGTCGCCCGCCGAGAGGAAGACCGTCTCCACCCCGCGCGCCCGGGCGTCCGCGACCAGGGCGGCGGTGACCACGTACCCGAGGCCCTGGCGGCGGGCGGACGGCAGGGTGCCGATGCCGACCAGTTCGCTGACCGAACCGACCGGCTGGTGCTGGCCGCCGCAGAGCGCGGTGCCGTCGGGGCCGAACGCGGCGGCCACCACGGTCAGGCCGTCCCGGATCCGGTCGGCGGTCCGCTCGGCCGTGCCGTCAATGGTCAACCGGGTCGTCATGGCGGCGAGTTCGTCAGGGCCGGCGGTGCCGATCGCGGTGCCGGGTTCGCCGAAGGAGAGGTAGGCCACCGCGAGGGCCTCGGCCAGCGCCGGATCGTCGGCGCCGACCACCCGGGCCGCGCCGGTCGGGGTCGGGGAGGGGGCCGGGTCCAGTGCCATCAGCGGGTGCTCGTGCACGGCGAGCCCGGAGCCCTCGACGGCGGCCCGCAGCCCGGGGGTGGTCTCCGCGACCCACTCGAAGCTCTCCGGCACGCCGAGCTCGCGCTGCCGGGCCCGGACCCGCTGCACGTCCGCCACCGTGGCCGACGCCCCGGACCAGCCGAGAGTGGGCCGGCCGTAGTAGGGCCAGCCCTCGCCGTCCCGGACGAAGAGCGACAGCGGCCCGAAGTCCTCGGCGCGGGCGGCGTTGCGGGGTACGGCGTCGTAGTACCGCTCGATGCGGTCGAGAAGATCGGTCACGCGCGCATGCAACCAGCTGGGCGGACCGACCGCCACCCCTTGTCACGACGGCTGCTTACCGGCCGGTATCCGGGCGCGTACGATTGTTGAGCTATGGACAACATCACCACCGCCATTACGTACCGCAGCTACGTCGCCGTCGGGGACTCGTTCACCGAGGGCATGTGCGACGAGCTGCAGCCCGACGGACAGTTCCTCGGCTGGGCGGACCGGGTCGCCCGGGCGCTGGCCGCCGAGCAGGGGCCCGGCTTCCGCTACGCCAACCTGGCGGTGCGCGGCAAGCTGATCGGACAGATCCACGACGAGCAGCTGGACGCCGCCGTCGCGATGGGCGCCGAGCTGGTCACGCTGGCGGGCGGGCTGAACGACGTGCTGCGGCCGAACTGCGACGTCGACCGGGTCGAGGAGCTGCTCGGCCGGTCGGCCGAGCGCCTGCTCGCGGGCGGCGGCACGGTGGTGATGTTCACCAGCACCGACCCGACCAGGCGGCTCGGCGGCAGCGCCCGGCTGCTCGCCCCGATCCTGCGGATGAAGGCGTTCGTGGAGGGGCTGGCCAAGGCGCACCCGAACCTGGTGGTGGTGGACCTCTACTCCGCCCCCTGCTTCGACGACCGCCGGCTCTGGGACGAGGACCGGCTGCACCTCTCGCCCGAGGGGCACCGCCGAGTGGCCACCGCCGTATTGGAGGCGCTCGGCCGTCCCGCCCCGTACGACTGGCGGGCGCCGCTGCCGGCCGCCGAGCCGCACGGCCGGAGCGCGAAGCTGCGCTCCGACCTGCGCTGGCTGCGGATCCACCTCGGCCCGTGGATCGGGCGCCGCCTCACCGGCAGGTCCTCCGGCGACGGCCGGGCGCCGAAGCGGGCCGAGCTGCTGCCGTACGAGGGCTGACGCCGACTCCCGTACAAGGGCTGACGGCCGACTCCCGTACGACGCCGGTCAGTTGGCCCACGGTGGGGCGACCACCGTGCCGTCGGCCAGGGTGGCCTGGAGGCCGACGCCGGTGGTGACCCAGGCGGTGGCGGCGCTGACGCCGGGGTTGTCGACGCAGAAGCTGGACCCGGCGGGGACGATGACCGTGTCGCCGGGGGCCAGGGTGGTGCGCTCGCCGTCCAGTACGACCTCGGGGGAGCCCCCGAGCAGGTGCAGGATCTCCTCGCGGCTGACGGTGTGCGGGGTCCCGGCGGTCCCGGCCGGGATCTCCAACCGCCAGGCGCAGAGTTCGGCGCTGCCGGTGGCGGGGTTGGCGTGAACGGTGAACCGGGCGCCGTGGATCTCGTGCACGGTGGTCGAGTTGCTGCGGATGACGGGCAAGGGCCTCTGCTCTCTCAATAGTCAAGCTGCTTGTCTATATGGTCAAGTAACTTGACTGGTTTCGTCAAGGGTGTGGTCCCGATGAGTGGCACAATCTCGCGCATGAGCGAGCCCGACCCCATCGCCCTGAGCATCCCTCCGCTGCTGATCGCCCTGGCCGCCGATCTCGTGCACGAGATCGACGCGGGCGTGTGCCGGCGCGGCTTCGACGACGTGCGCCCGGCCCACGGCTACGCCTTCGCCCGGCTCGCCCCGGGCGGCGCCACGGTCAACGAGCTGGCCGAACACCTCGGCGTCAGCAAACAGGCCGCCAGCCAGATGGTGGAAGAACTGGTCCGCAAGGGCTACGTCGAACGGCATCCGCACCCCACCGACGCCCGCGCCCGGCTTATCGAGCTGACCCCCCGCGGCTGGGAGTGCACCCGCGCCGCCGACGACGCCGCCGCCGAGGCGGTGGTCCCCTGGGCCTCCGTGCTGGGGCCCGAGCGGCTCCGGCAGCTCCACGACGACCTGGCCCGCCTCGCCCCCTCCGGCCCGTTGCGACCGGCGTGGTGACGGGCCGTCGGTGAGCTGACCGAAGCCGGGTGACGCTCCGGCGGTTCGCGCGGACGGGCGGCGGCGTGACTCCTACCATCGGGTCATGTTCAGTGGCGCACACGTGATCCTGCACAGCTCGGACGCCGAGGCCGACCGGGCGTTCGTCCGTGACGTGCTCGGCTTCCCCCATGTCGACGCCGGCCGCGGTTGGCTGATCTTCAAGCTGCCGCCGGCCGAGCTGGCCTTCCATCCGACCGAGGCCCCGCCGCACAGCGAGTGCTACCTGATGTGCGAGGACCTCGACGCCGTGCTCGCCCGGCTGGCCGAACAGGGCGTGCACCCCGTCACGCCGCCGACCCGGCAGAGCTGGGGCATCGTTACGGCGATCCCGCTCCCGAGCGGCTTCGAGCTGCTGCTCTACCAGCCCACCCACCCGCTCGCGTACGAGCTCTGACCCGACCGGTCTGGAGCCCGGCCGGCGGCGGTCGACGGGGCCTCAGAACTTGCTATCGTGCCGGTGATTCAACGGCGTGCGAGCCCGGTCGCCGCCACCAGAGCACTCGGGGGATTCCATGCAGCAGCCGCCACCTCCCTACGGCGATCCGGTCGGTTCCCCGACGGGCTTCGCGCCGCCGGAGCCGCACCACCGGTCGCCGGTGATGGTCTGGGGTGTGGTGGCGGCGGTGGTGAGTGCGGCCGCCGGGGTGGCCAGCGCCGCGGCGGCGTTCATGGGCGGTGGTTCGCAGCCGTCCGCCACGCCGCCCGTTTCGACCTCGGTGGTCGCGTCGGCTCCCGCGCCCGAATCGGCGGCCGGGCCGGCCAGTACCAGCCCGAAGCCGGTGCCGGCACCGGCGGCCGCCAAGGTGCGCTGGACGGGGAAGATCGTGCTCGGCCTGTGGGGCGTCGACCTGAACCAGGTGCCGCCGGTCCTCGGCGCCGACGACCTGTCCTTTCTCCGGCCGTCCGCAGGGCGCACCAACAGCGGTATGGAGGTCAAGGGCACCGTCGCCCTGTGGACCGACAGCGCTGAGCCGACGGCTCAGGGCTGCCTCGACCTGCTCCAGACGCAGCGGCACGACCGGGTGGACGTGGTGGCGGGCGACCGGGTCTGCGTGGTCAACGAGAGCTCGCCGATCGCCCTGCTCGCCGTCACCAAGACACACCCCTCACAAGGGAGTTACGGCGAACTGGACGCCGACCTCACGGTCTGGGACCTGAAGATGAAGCGCTGACCCCGGGCAGCACGACCGGGTGCCGCACGGAGATCCGCTGCGGTGCGGAAGCGGACGCGCCGTCATGCCGAGCCGGCAGGGCGGTGCGGTGAGGCGCAGTCCCTCGGGGGATGGGTTCCAGCCGGTGCGGCCGCAGAGGCGCAGCGTGCCGTCGATGCGGGCAGTCGGGCCGCGCGCAGCACTCTGACGTCCCGTCAAGGGGGCCCGGTGCGCCGACCTGGCGCTTTTCAGCCGCAGACGATCTGACATGGCCAGTACCAAGAGTCCGTTGGTTCGTCCAGGGACCGTCCAGGTGACAGGGGTGGGAGGGTCGCCGTTGTAGGGGTCCGCTAGGGGGTCGACAGGGAGTGCGGAGTCGATATCTTCCGTTTCGCAAACCTGCTCGACTGGTCCCAGGTGACCGAACAACGGGAGCGGAAATGACCGAAATTGACACCCCCTCATCCCTCAGACAAGCCCCGCCGCAGTTCCCGATGGAGCGGAAGTGCCCGTTCCAGCCGCCGGCCGAGTACGCCGTGCTCCGTGCCGAGGAGCCGGTCTCCAAGGTCACGCTCGCGGTCTCCGGCAAGGAGATGTGGGCGGTGAGCCGGCAGGAGCACGTGCGCCAGGTCCTCACCGACCCGACCATGAGCTCCAACTTCAAGCACCCCGGGTACCCGCTCCAGGTGCCGGTGCCGGACGACATCCTCCAGGCCATGGAGCTGCCGCTGGTCGCGATGGACCCGCCGGTGCACGGGCGGCACCGCCGCGAGATCATCCCCGAGTTCACCCTCAAGCGGATGCAGGCCCTCACCCCGCGCATCCAGGAGATCGTGGACCAGCACGTCGACGCGATCCTCGCCAAGGGTGGCCCGGTCGACCTGCTGACCGAACTTGCCATCCCGGTACCGTCGTTGGTGCTGTGCGAGCTGCTCGGCGTACCGCCCGAGGACATCCCGGAGTTCCGCGACTTCGCGGAGACCACGGTCAGGAGCGACGTCACCCCGCAGGAGGTCGGGATGGCGATCCACCAGATGGACGTCTACCTCGACAAGCTGGTCACCGCCAAGGAGCAGTCCCCGACCGAGGACGACCTGCTCGGGCGGATCGTGCTCAAGAACGCCGCCGAGGGCAACCTCAACCACCGGGAGATCGTCGCGCTCGCCCGGATGCTCATCTCCGGCGGCTTCGACACCCTCACCAACATGATCGTGCTCGGCGTCGCGGCGCTGCTCGAACACCCGGAGCAGCTGGCACAGATCAAGCAGGACCCGGAGCTCACCCGGAACGCCATCGAGGAGCTGCTGCGGTTCCTCAGCATCGCCGACTCGGCCCCCTCCCGGGTCGCCACCCAGGACCTGGAGGTCGGCGGGGTCCTGATCAAGGCGGGCGAGGGCATCATCAACCTGACCGCCTCGGCCAACCGGGACGAGAGCGTCTTCGAGAACGCGGACCAGTTGGACATTTTCCGCGAGATCGGCCTGCACTCCGCGTTCGGGCACGGCGTCCACCAGTGCCCCGGCGCCAGCCTGGTCCGGGTCGAGCTGAAGATCGTCTTCGACACGCTCTTCGCCCGCATCCCCGGGCTGCGGCTCGCGGTGCCGGTGGAGGAGCTTCCCTTCAAGCGCGCCACCCTCATCCAGGGCCTGGACGCACTACCGGTCACCTGGTGAGCCGTGATGCCCCTTTCGGTCCATCGTGAGCGCTGCATTGGATCCGGAACCTGCGTCTACACCGCACCCGACGTCTTCGCCCAGGACGAGGACGAAGGTCTCGTCGTCCTGCTGACGGACGGTCCCGACCTGGCGAACGCCCGGTCCGTCCGCTCGGCCGTCGAACGCTGCCCCGTCGCGGCGATCTCCCTCGACGAGACCTGATCCGGCCCGACGGCCGGGGTGCTGCGACCACCTTCCGCAGCACCCCGGCCGCGAGTCGGCGCCGCCCCGGGGCAGGTCGCGGCCGTCCGGCGGCGGTTACCTGCCAGAATGCTGGGCGGAACTCAGGCTGAATCCAGGAGAAGGTGGCCGGCTTCGTGACCATGTCAGTCGAACGGAAAATCGCCGAAGAGCTGGGCGTACGGGAGGGGCAGGTGAGGTCCGCCGTCGAACTGCTCGACGGTGGCGCCACCGTGCCCTTCATCGCCCGCTACCGCAAGGAGGTCACCGGCGAACTCGACGACACCCAGCTGCGCACGCTCGAGGAGCGGCTGCGCTACCTGAGGGAGTTGGAGGAGCGGCGGGCCGCCGTACTGGAGTCGATCGAGAGCCAGGGCAAGCTGGACGACGCCCTGCGCGCGCAGATCCTGGCCGCCGACTCCAAGGCCCGGCTGGAGGACATCTACCTCCCGTACAAGCCCAAGCGGCGCACCAAGGCGCAGATCGCCCGCGAGGCCGGTCTCGAGCCGCTCGCCGACACCCTGCTCGTCGACCCGTCCCAGGACCCGGCCGCGCTCGCGGCGGGCTACCTGAACGAGTCGGTGGCTGACGCCGCCGCGGCGCTGGACGGGGCCAGGTCGATCCTGGTCGAGCGGTTCGGTGAGGACGCCGACCTGGTCGGGACGCTGCGCGAGCGGATGTGGACCAGGGGCCGGCTGGTCGCCACCGTCCGGGAGGGGAAGGAGCAGGACGGCGCCAAGTTCGCCGACTACTTCGACTTCGCCGAGCCGTACGGCAAGCTCCCCTCGCACCGCATCCTGGCGATGCTGCGCGGCGAGAAGGAGGAGGTGCTCGACCTCGAACTCTCCCCGTACGAGGGCGCCGAGGGCGATCTGCCCGGTGCGAACGACTACGAGCAGCGGATCGCCGCCAGGTTCGGCATCGCCGACCGGGGCCGTCCGGCCGACAAGTGGCTCGGCGACACCGTCCGGTGGGCCTGGCGGACCCGGATCCTGGTCCGGCTCGGCATCGACCTGCGCACCCGGCTGCGGCAGGAGGCCGAGGACGAGGCGGTACGGGTCTTCGCCGCCAACCTGCGCGACCTGCTGCTGGCCGCCCCGGCCGGCACCCGCGCCACCATGGGCCTGGACCCGGGCTTCCGGACCGGCGTCAAGGTCGCGGTGGTGGACGCCACCGGCAAGGTGCTCGGGTACGACACCATCTACCCGCACCAGCCCGCCAACAAGTGGGACGCCTCGATCGCCACGCTGGCCGCGCTGGCGAAGCAGCACGACGTCGAGCTGATCGCGATCGGCAACGGCACGGCCTCCCGGGAGACCGACAAGCTGGCCGAGGACCTGATCAAGCGTCACCCCGAGCTGAAGCTCACCAAGGCGATGGTCTCCGAGGCGGGCGCCTCGGTGTACTCCGCCTCGGCCTTCGCCTCGCAGGAACTGCCCGACCTGAACGTCTCGATCCGGGGCGCGGTCTCCATCGCCCGACGGCTCCAGGACCCGCTGGCCGAGCTGGTGAAGATCGACCCCAAGTCGATCGGCGTCGGCCAGTACCAGCACGACCTCAGCGAGTTGAAGCTCTCGCGGTCGCTGGACGCGGTGGTCGAGGACTGCGTCAACGCGGTCGGCGTGGACGTCAACACCGCCTCGGCGCCGCTGCTCACCCGGGTGTCCGGGGTCACCGGCACGCTGGCCGAGAACATCGTGGCGCACCGCGACGCGAACGGCCCGTTCCGGACCAGGCGGGCGCTCAAGGACGTGGCGCGGCTCGGCCCGAAGGCGTTCGAACAGTGCGCGGGCTTCCTGCGGGTGCCCGGCGGTGACGACCCGTTGGACGCCTCCGGCGTACACCCGGAGGCGTACCCCGTGGTCCGCCGCATCCTGGCCGCGACCGGCGGTGACCTGCGGTCCCTGATCGGCAACGGGGCCGCGCTGCGGGCGCTCCGGCCGTCCGACTTCGCCGACGAGACCTTCGGCGTGCCGACCGTCACCGACATCCTCGGCGAGCTGGACAAGCCCGGGCGCGACCCCAGGCCCGCGTTCCGGACCGCGACCTTCAAGGAGGGCGTCGACAAGATCGGCGACCTGGAGGTGGGCATGGTGCTGGAGGGCGTGGTCACCAACGTCGCGGCCTTCGGCGCGTTCGTGGACGTGGGCGTCCACCAGGACGGCCTGGTGCACGTCTCGGCGCTGTCGAAGAACTTCGTCAAGGACCCGCGCGAGGTGGTCAAGCCCGGCGACATCGTCAAGGTCCGGGTGGTCACGGTGGACGTGCCGCGCAAGCGGATCGGGCTGACGCTGCGGCTGGACGACGAGGTCGGCAAGTCTCCGTCCCCGTCCCAGGGGCGTGACCGTGACCGGGGACCGCGACCGCCTCGGCAGGACCGCAGGAGCCCCGCCGCTCCGGCCCCGGCGGCCAACAGCGCGATGGCCGATGCCCTCCGCCGCGCGGGCCTGACCGGCAAGTAGCGGCGCCGACCGGCCCCGGCCCACCGCCCGCGCTGACCGGGCGGTGGGCCGGGGCCGATCCATGTGCCGTACCGGTACGGCCGGTCGGCTAGGCCCGGTCCGGGCGATCTTGTCGGATCAGTGTGTGGCGTCGGGCGCCCGGCTGGGTGTGCGGCCGGAACGGCCTCGTACTGGTTCGTACATGGGCGTTTCGGCCGTGCGTCCAGCCGGGCTGTGACATCAGCCGCCGGCGCGGCGGGTCCGGCGTCGCACGCCCGGCAAGATCGCCCGGACAGGGCCTAGAAGACTGATGAAGATGTTGGGTTCTGGCCCCGTCGTGTGAGTGGTGGGGCCAGACTCGTTTTGTGGCGATGGGGGAATGGGCCGGGGAGACGGTCGGGCCGGACGTGTGGGAGACCTGCCGGGAGTTGATCCCCGTAGGGAGTGTGTTCGCGTTCCTGGCCGAGCACCGGGCCCGGCTGTTCCCGGCCGGGATGTTCGCGGACATGTACCCGTCGGCGAACGGCCGCCCGAGCATGCCGCCGCAGATCCTGGCCGCGGCGATCACGCTGCAGGCCCTGCACGGCCTGTCGGACTTCGAGACCGTGCAGGAACTGCGGTGCGACCTGCGGTGGAAGGCCGCCTGCGGGCTGGGCCTGCACGACACCGCGTTCGACTCGTCGCTGCTGGCCTACTTCCGCCGGCGGCTGGCCCGCTCGGCTCGGCCGGACCGGGTCTTCGAGGCGGTGCGGGAGGTCGTGAAGGCGACCGGTGTGCTGAAGGGCCGCCACCGAAGGGCGCTGGATTCCACCGTGCTGGACGACGCGGTCGCCACCCAGGACACCGTCACCCAGATCATCTCCGCCGTCCGCGCGGTGATCCGCGAGGTCCCCGGCGCCGATGCGGTCGCCGCGGTTCACTGCACCGCGCACGACTACCGCGATCCGGGCAAGCCCCGCGTCGCCTGGAACGATCAGCAGGCCCGGGCGGACCTGGTCGATGCGCTGGTCGGCGACGCACTCAGGTTGCTGGGCCACATGCCCGACCAGCAGCTCGGCGAGAAGGCCGCGAACGCGGTCGGTCTGCTGGCCCTGGTCGCCGGACAGGACGTCGAACCCGCCGACGACTCCGACGGCCGCGACGGCCGCTGGCGCATCTCCCAAGGGACCGCCCCGGACCGGATCGTCTCCACCGTCGACCCCGACACCCGGCACGTCCACAAGACCCGCAGCCACTACCAGGACGGATACAAGGCCCACCTCGCCGTCGAGCCCGAAACCGGCCTGTTCACCGCGGTCGCCCTCACCCCCGGGAGCGGCAGTGAGCACCACGAGGCCACCGTCGCCGTCGATCTGCTCGCCGACGAGAACGAGCCCGTGGACGCTTTCGGTGACACCGCCTACTCCACCGGCCCCACCCGCCAGGCGTTGCAGCAGGCCGGGCACCGGCTGTTCCTCAAGCCCGCCCCGCTGAGGACCGCCGTCCCGGGCGGGTTCAGCCTCGACGACTTCGCCATCGACACCACCGGCGGCACGGTGACCTGCCCGGCCGCCCACACCGTCCCCCTGGCCGAGCCGTCCGGGCAGAAGTCGCAGCGGAAGGCACAGTTCACCGATCAGTGCATCGGCTGCCCACTGCGTGAACGGTGCAGCACCGCCAAGGCCGGGCGGATCGTCACCATCCGCCCGCACCACGACCTGCTCGCAGCCGCCCGCCACCGCGCTGCCACCGACCCCGACTGGCAGGCCGCCTACCGCCGCTGGCGGCCACCCGTCGAACGCGCCGTCGCCTGGCTCGTCGCCCACGGCAACCGACGACTCCGACACACCGGCACGATCAAGAACCAGTCCTGGCTCCACACCCGTGCCGCCGCACTCAACCTGCGAACCCTCATCAACCTCGGGCTCACCCACAACGGCACGACCTGGCAAATCCAGGCCACCGCCTGACGGAGGCAGCCCGGATCACACCAAGATCTTCATCAGTCTTCTAGCGCCCCCTGCGGGACTCGACGGCCAGCGCGACCAGCTCGCGCCACCAGGTCTCACGGTGGCGGGTGAGCAGGCGCTGCGCCTCGGCCGGGTCCATCGCGCGGACCTCGACCACCTGTTCGCCGTCCTCCGGGTTGCCCGGCTCGGAGTCCACGGTGACCTCGGCCCAGCCCCAGAGCCAGGCCTTCTCGGGGTGCGGCTGCCAGGGGCGGTAAGGCACCGGATGGTCCGTCACGCAGCGGTGGGCGCCGAGCCAGACCGGCTCGCCGAGCAGCCGGGCGCCGGCCTCCTCGCGGAGTTCGCGGGCCAGGCAGCTCTCGATGCTCTCGGCCGCCTCCCGGGTGCCGCCGGGCAGGAACCAGTGCCCCCGGGCGTCCCGGCAGAGCACGACCTGATCGCCGGAGAAGCCCACCAGGTGGATGTTGGTGATGAGTTCGTCGGGCGGCAGCACCGCCGAGAACTGTGCGTCGATACCGCCCCAGGCCCAGCGCTGGGGCGCGTGCAACTGCGGGAACCGGGCCGCCAGGTCCGCGAGTTCCCTTGCTCTGTCCGAGGTGTCCGTCATTCAGAGATGGTAGTCCCGGTGGGGTGGGGCGTGTAAAGGACCCTTGACGCGCCGTCATGGCCACCCTACCTTTCTGGGGTGCGCAACAGCCTGCGCGAACTGCGCTCCCAACGTGGCCTTTCCCAGGCGGAGTTGGCGACCCTCCTGGGGGTCTCCCGGCAGACGGTGAACGCGATCGAGACCGGCCGCTACAACCCGGCGCTCCCACTGGCGATCGGCATCGCCAGGTTCTTCCGGCGCCCGGTCGAGGATATCTTCCAGCCGGACGACCCGGCGCCCCGCCCGTCGGCCCGCCCCACGTAGGGTGGGCGGCACCCGCCGAACGGAGCACCGCCGATGTCCCGGATCCTGTACGTCACCGATCTGGCCTACCAGGCCAGGGGCCGCCGCTACTGCGACGAGGACATCGCCCTGTCGGCCGCACTGCGCGGCACCTTCGAGCTCGCGCTCTGCCACCCGTTGGACGCGGCGGCCCTGATGGAGGGCTTCGACCTGACGGTGGTCCGCAACAGCGGCCCGGTGCTGCACTACCAGGAGCAGTACGACGCGTTCCGGGTCCACGCGCTGGCCGCCGGCGCCCGGGTGTTCAACCCGCTGCACGGCCGGGGCGACATGGCGGGCAAGCAGTACCTGCTCGACCTGACCGCCGCCGGCCAGCCGGTGATCCCGACCGTGGCGGACCGGGCCGATCTGGGCCGGCTGCCCGAGGTCGCCGAGTACGTCACCAAGCCGAAGCTCGGCGCCGACTCGATCGGCCTCGCCGTGCTCCCGGCCGCCGGCCTGGCGGAGCTGGAGCTCGACGGCTCCACGCTGCTCCAGCCCCGGATCGACTTCCGGTACGAGGTGTCCTTCTACTTCGTCGGCCGGGCGTTCCAGTACGCGCTGTACGCCCCGGACCCTGCGGTCCGCTGGCAGTTGGAGCCGTACCGGCCGAGCGCCGCCGACCTGGCGTTCGCCCAGACCTTCGTGGACTGGAACTCGCTGGACCACGGCGTGCAGCGGGTGGACGCCTGTCGGACGGCCGAAGGCGGCCTGCTGCTGGTCGAGTTGGAGGACCTCAACCCGTACCTCTCGCTCGACCTGGTGGACGGGCCCACTCGGGCCGCCTTCGTGGCCGCGATGGCCGCCTCGATGGCCGACCTGCTGGGCTGAGGCCGGCTCAGTCCTCGGGGTGGGCGAGCCGGCCGAGCAGCTCGACCACCGTGGCACGGGGCACCGGGCTGAAGAACTCGGTGTCCACCTGCTCGACGGCGCCGATCGCCCGGGGAGCCAGTTCGGCCCCCGCCGCGGTCACCCGCAGCCGCCGGGCCCGGCTGTCGGCCGGGTCCACCTCGCGCTCGACCAGCCCCTTGGCCTCCAGGGTCCGGAGCACCTGCGAGGTCATCTTCACGTCGGTGCCCGCCTGCCTGGCCAGCGCCTGCTGACTCGGGTGCTCACCCTGGCCGTTCAGCCACCAGGTGCAGGCGAGCAGTACGAACTGGACGTGCGTCAGATCGAGCGGCGCCAGCGCCGTGGCGATGCCGCGCTGCCAGCGCAGGGTGGCGTGCCAGAGCAGGAACCCGGGGCTCTCGCCCGGCTGCACGGCGGTCAGCCCCGGGCCGCGTGCGCGACCAGTGCGGCCATCGTCTCGGGCCAGTCGGCCGTGATGCCGGGGCCGATCTCCGGGCCGACCTGGTCGGCGCCCTCACCGGTGATCTCCATCCGGTAGACCACCTCGGTGCGCCCGTCGCCGAGCGGCACGAGCCGGTGCGTGGTGCGCAGCACCAGTCCGCCGAACCTGGCCTCGTCGGTGAAGTGCTCCCCCTCGCCGAGCTCGACGACGGTCAGCTCGATCGGGTCCTCCCCGGGCGGGGTCATGGCGATCGAGGCACCCACCGCGAACGGGCCCCGGAAGTCGATCTTCTCGATCTCGGCGTTCCACTCGCCCCAGCCGTCCACGTCGGCCCAGAGCCGCCAGATCGCCTCGGGTGCGGCGACGGTCTCGATGGTGTGCTGGTATGTCCACATGGTGGCCTCCGCGGCTTGATTGTCTACGCAAAGACTATCTGCGCGAAGACTATACGTCCAGAGGGCGCCCCGGCTGTTCGCCCAGGGGGCGTCCCGTCAGTGCGCCAGCAGGCGGGGGAGGGAGCTGTTGTTGCTGAGCAGCCAGGCCAGGTAGGGCGGATTGGTCCCGGCCAGGTCCAGGTAGGCGGCCCTCAGGTCGGCGTACAGGCCGTCGAAGGCGGGAGCGCTGAGCGCGCGCGGTCGCCAGACCAGCAGCAGCCGGACGCTGAACGGGTTGCCGTGCAGCGGGCGGATGACCGTGCCGGGGCCGGGTCGCGAGGTCGGCTGGCAGGGGCGGACCGCCTCGCCGGAGGCGACCAGTTCGGCGGCGGTGGCGTTGTCCCTGACCTGGACCACGCGCGGGGTGAGTCCGGCCTCGGAGAGCACTCGGCGCAGCGCCGCGTACTCGTGGTCGGCGGTCGGGTCGACCATCCACGCGTCGGCGGCCAGGTCCTCCAGCCGGACCACCGGCGAGCCGGCCGCCGGATGGCTCAGGGCGAGGGCGACGAACTGCGGCTCGCGGGCGATCAGCACCCGGTGCTCGGCGTCGGCGGGCAGCCGGAGCGGGAAGCCCTCGCTCTCGTGCACCAGGGCGATGTCCAGTTGGTCGGCGGCGACCAGGTGCAGCAGGGCGTTGGCGGAGATGTCGATCCGGATGGTGGTCCTGGTGTCCGGCAACCGGGCGTGCACCCGGCGCAGCCAACTGGCCACCGCGCGGCTGCCGACGCTGCCGATCCGCAGCGTCGTCTGCTCGGTGTCCCCGGCCTCCAGGCGGGCGGTGCTGACCAGCTCGGCCATGTCGGCGATGATGGTCCTGGCCCGGGAGAGTACGGTGTGGCCGAGCGGCGTGAGCTGACTACCGGTCCGTTCGCGGGTGAAGAGTCGTCCGCCCAGGGCCCGTTCGATGCGGTGCAGTTGGGTGCTGACGGAGGGTTGGCTCGTGCCGAGCTCCCGGGCGGCCTTCCGGACACTGCCGGTGTCGGCGACCGCACACAGCACACGAAGGTGTCGCACTTCGAGCTCCACATCGGGAGCATACGGCCGACCCGGGCATTCACGCCAGGGACATGTCAGATTTGCCGGGGTATAGGACGGCGCTATCTCCGGCTGGCATCATCCGCAGGCCGGTCGCGGTAGCCGAAGCTCAGTGGCACGACAGTCGTCCCCCACTCCCAAAGCACCTGCCCCACAGGGGCTTTGGAAGCAATGAACTGGAGTCCCCAGATGAAGCGCTCGATGCTCTCCGCCGCGGTGGCCGTCACCCTGGGCCTGTCCGCTGGTCTGCTGGCCGCGCCCGTCGCGAGTGCCGCCCCCCAGCCGCAGGCGGTCGCCCAGTACGCCGGATCGGCCGCCGAGCAGGCCGACGTCAAGGCGTTCCACGAGGCCGTGATGAAGTCCGCGCTGGCCAAGCAGGCGGCCAACCCGTACCTGCTCGCGGTGGCCGTCACCTACGACGCCAGCAGCGCACCGACGTTCCGCACCCAGATCGCCAACGCCGCCCAGATCTGGAACAGTTCGGTGCGCAACGTGCAGCTCAGGTCGGGCACCAACGCGGACTTCCGCTACTACGAGGGTAACGACTCGCGCGGCTCCTACGCCAGCACCGACGGCCACGGCAGCGGCTACATATTCCTCGACTACCGGCAGAACCAGCAGTACAACTCGACCCGGGTGACCGCCCACGAGACCGGCCACGTGCTCGGTCTGCCGGACCACTACTCGGGCCCGTGCAGCGAGCTGATGTCGGGCGGCGGACCCGGCACCTCCTGCACCAACCCCTACCCGAACAGCACGGAGCGGAACCGGGTCAACAACCTCTGGGCGAACGGCCTGGCCGCGGCCGTGGCCGCCCACTGACCTGACGCACCGACAGCGGCCCGACCCCGTACCGTCGGGGGGCGGGCCGCTGTCGCGCGTGGTGTCAGCCGGTCGTCCGGCGGGCGAGCAGCAGGGCGACGTCGTCGGCGCGGTGGGAGGAGCGCCGGGCGTCCCGCAGCAAGTGGTCTGCCAGCGCGCCGAGTTCGTGGCCGGGGCTGTGTGCCAGGTCGGTGCGCAGCTGGTCGAGGCCCTCATCGAGCGGGATGCCCGGCCGTTCGATCAGCCCGTCGGTGAACAGGGCCAGGATGGCACCGACGGGCATCCGCACTTCGGTGGTGGGGTACCTGACGTCCGGGTCGATGCCGAGCAGCGGGCCGCCCTCCAGGTCCAGTGGCTCGGTGTGGCCGTCGGCCTGGCGCAGCAGCGGCGGCACGTGTCCGGCCCGGACGGCGAGCGCCCGGCCGGTGGCCGGGTCGAGCCGGAGCAGGCAGCAGCTGGCCAGCAGCCCGGGGTCCAGGTCGATCAGCAGCTGTCCTGTCCGGGTCAGCACCACGTCCGGCTGGCTGCCGCTTATGACGAAAGCCCTTACTGCACTGCGGAGTTGGCCCATGGTGGCGGCGGCGCCGACGTTGTGCCCCTCGACGTCCCCGATCACCAGGCAGACCCCGGTCGGGGTGCTGATCGCGTCGTACCAGTCGCCGCCGATCTCCATGCCCCGGGTGCCCGGCAGGTAGCGGGCGGTCACCTCGAGTCCGGTAACCTCCGGCAGCCGGTGCGGCAGCAGGGCCTGCTGGAGACCCCGGGCGAGCGTGAACTCGGCGTCGTACAGCCGGGCCCGTTCCAGCGCCTGGGCGATCAGGCCGCCGAGCGCGGTGAGCACGGAGCGCTCCTCGCTGGTGAAGCGCCGGGGCCGGTCGAAGCCCAGGATGCAGCTGCCGACCGGCAGTCCGGAGGCGACCAGGGGCAGGAAGGCCCAGGCCCGCATCTCGTCCTGGGCGATGCCGGGGTAGGCGGCGAGCAGTTCGTCCGGCGACTCGAAGAACGCTGGCGCCCCGGTGCTGAACACCTCCGCGCCGGGCACTCTGGCGCGGACCGGGGTGCCCTCGAAGGGAGCGAGGAAGCCGTCCGGGTAGCCCGTCTGCGCGACCAGGTGCATCCGGCCCGCGCGGGCCAGGTAGAGCGCCATCTCCTGGCCGTCGAAGCCTGGCAGGATCTGGTCGATCACGCAGTCGCAGACCTCCTTGACGGTCACCGCCTCGGTCAGCGCGCTGGCCAGCTGGAGCAGGTGGTAGGTGGCCCCGAGGGTGGCGGGTGCGGCGGGCGGCGCCTCCGGCAGCGCCGTCCGGTGCGCGCCCGGCGGCCCGGCCGGGACGATCCGTACGGTCAGGCCGTGCGCGTCGGGGTAGAGCGAGAAGGCCAGCCAGTGCTCGGGCGGGCGGCAGGCCAGGAACGCGGTCGGCTGCTGGGCCAGCATCGCGGAACGGTATCTGTCCTCGTACGCGGGTTCGGCCAACCATGGTAGTACGGACCAGGGGTGATGCCCTGTCAGCTGCTCCCGGCTGAACTCGAGGAGCAGCTCGGCGGCGTGGTTGAGATAGCTGATCCGCCCGTCCGGGTCCAGCGCCACCACACCGTCACGCAGCCGCTCGACGGCGGCCACGGCGGCGGTCGCCGCGTCGGCGTCGAGGGCGACCAGGCTGACCGTGCCGGGGCGACCGGGGCGGCCGTACAGTTCGAGCTCGCGTCGGCCGTCCCGCAGCCGGACCCGGAGGGTGAACGGCGCATCGGCGCTCAGCGCGGCGTGCAGCGGCTCGACGTCCGCCGCGTCCAGGTGCTCGGTCAGCTGTTCGGCCCGTCCGCCGAACTCCTCCGGGGTCAGGCCCAGCACGGCGAGCAGCGCGGGATCAGCGGTGATCCAGCCGTCGGCGAGCCGCCAGTCCAGGCCCCCCGCCCGGGGCGCGGCGCCGCCGATGGCGGGCAGCGGCAGCACCAGCGGGCTGCGCGGCGCGACCGGCACCCGGTTGCCCAGGGCGGCGGCGAGCCGGTTGGCGGTGGTGCGCAGCTGCCGCTTGGCGGCCGGCGGCGGTACGGCGGAGCCGGGCCAGAGCACGGTGAGGACGCCGAGCGGTTCGGTGTCGGTGGTGACCGGCGTGCAGGCGAAGGCGTGGACGTACGGCAGCCCGACGGCCAGCCGGGGGAAGCGCCGCATGGTGTCGTCGGCGTCGGCCACCTGCACCGTCCGGCCGGTCCGGAAGGCCTCCGAGACCGGCAGCGGAGCCGCCACCGGAATGTTCCGGAAGGCGCTCAGCAGGTGCGGCGGCACGCCCGCCACGGTGCTCAGCACCAGCGAGCGGCCGTCGGCCGAGCGCAGGTAGAGCACGCCTCCGTAGGCCGAGGTGGTGCGGACCGCACGCAGCAGCGCCTCGGCGAGCAGGGCCTCGACGGGCTCTTTCCGGCGCATGTTCCTCTCTGTACGCTGCGCCACCGGGAGTGTCAACCGCAGGGCCCCCGCCTGCGGGTCAGTCGAGGAGTCCGGTGAAGGCCCTGGCGGCGGCCAGCTCGTCCCTGGCGGCCTGCTCCACCTGGTCCAGGTAGCCGTAGGCGTCCGGGCCGACCGGCACCCGCAGCGGGGTGTCCTGTTCGGCCGCCACCAGCCGCCGGACCACGTCGGCGAAGTACTCGGGCCGGTTGAGCGCCGGGGCGTCCTCCATCTGCCGCATCGCCTCGCGCATCGGTGCGAGCTGCTCGGCGTAGGCCGGGATCCGCCGGCCGGTCTCCGCCAGCGAGGCGCCGTAGCGGGTCGCGAAGCCACCGGGCTCGACCACCGAGACCCGGACGCCGAGCGGGCCCACCTCGGCGGCCAGCGCCTGGCTCATGCCCTCCAGGGCGTACTTGCCGGTGACGTACGCGCCCAAGCCGGGGAACGCCATCCGGCCGGCCAGCGAGGAGACGTTCACGACGTGCCCCGACCCCTGGGCCCGGAACAGTGGCAGCACGGCCCGGACCAGCCGCCAGGGGCCGACCACCAGGGTCTCCAGCTGGTCGCGCAGCTCTCCGTCGGCGACCTCCTCGACCGCGCCGAACAGACCGCTGCCGGCGTTGTTGACCAGGACGTCGAGGCCGCCGAACCGGTCGGCGGCCAGCGCCACGGCCTCGTCCACCTGGGCCTGGTCGCGGATGTCGAGCGCGGCGGTCAACACCTGGCCGGGGTGGCGGCGGGCCAGCTCCGCCAGCGCGGCGGGCTTGCGGGCGGTGGCCAGGACGGTGTCGCCCGCCGCGGCCACGGCCTCCGCCAGGGCAAGCCCGAGGCCCGAGGAGCAGCCGGTGATCAGCCAACGACGTGTCATGTGGTTCCCCCGCAGTCCGTTTCGATCGGCCCACGGTCCCAGAAACCGGGACCGTCCGCCGCACCGTGGGCGGGGGCGGTCGGAGGTGTCCGGGGGCGTGGAGGCGGGGCCGCGATGCGCCCCCGGTGCGAACGGTCCGGTCGGGCTCGGCGTACGGTGCGGCGGCTTGGCGAGGTGTCGCGCACCACGGCGGGGACGTCGCCGTACGGGGCCGGGGCGGCCGAGAAATTGGGGCGAACCGGAGCGGGTCCGGCTGCCATCATGACCGCTTCGGCAGCGGAGTGGTGCGGCGGGTGAGGAGACGGACATGGTCAGCGGTGGAGCGGTGGCGGGGATCGCGTTGGTGTCGTTCGGGATGGCGCTCGCGCCAGGGCCGAACCTGATCTACCTGGTCTCCCGGTCGGTGATCCAGGGCCGCCGGGCCGGGCTGGTCTCGCTGGCCGGGGTTGGCGTCGGCTTCGCGGTCTACCTGCTCGCCGCCACGGCCGGGATCGCCACCGTCTTCGCGCTGGTGCCCGAGGTCTACCGGGCCCTCAAACTGGCCGGGGCCTGCTACCTGCTGTGGCTGGCCTGGCAGATGGTCCGGCCGGGTGGCGAATCCGTCTTCGCTCCCAGGGCGTTGGCGCCCGACCGGCCGCGAAAGCTGTTCCTGATGGGCCTGGTGACCTGCCTGCTCAACCCCAAGATCGCCATTCTGTACATCTCGCTGCTGCCGCAGTTCGTCTCGCCCGAGCGTGGCCAAGTCGCCCTGCAGAGCCTGCTGCTGGGGCTCACCCAGATCACCGTCTGCCTGCTCTCCGACGGCGCCTTCGTGCTGATGGCCGGTTCCGTCGCTGCCTTCCTGGCCCGCCGTCCGACCTGGCAGCGCATGCACCGCTACGCGATGGGCACGCTGCTGGCCGGCTTCGCCCTGCGGCTCGCCGTCGACCGCTCGAAGGCGGTGCTGGCCGCGCCGTGACCGGCTGACATGATGGCGGCCGGACGTTGGAGGGGATCATGGAGGAGCCGACCGTCCGCGGGATGCGCTACCTGCTGGAACTCGCGCCGGAGGCCGCCCAGCGCATCTGTCGGCGGCTGAGGATCGACCCGGAGGGCCCGGTGGGGCCGACGCTGGACAACCCGCACCTGGTCGCCCACACCGTCCGGACGATGCCCTGGATCCGGCTGTGGGTGCTGCGTCAGGACCACCCCGAGATGAACCGGCTGCTCTGCCGTCATGGTCTGCTCTCCGCAGGCGCGACCGAGGACCTGCACGAGGGGCTGCTGTTCGGCCCCGGGCGGTCCGAGCCGGGCCCGACCCAACCATCAGGATCACCCAGGGCGGGCGAACTGATCGACCGGCTGCGGCAGGCCACCGGCAGCGGGTCCCTCGCCGGGGCCCGGGCCGCCGCGGGTTCGCTGCGGCGCGCCGACTGGCCGCTGGTGGCGGCCGCCCACCAGGAACGGCCCTTCCCCGGCTACGCCTGCTGGGCTCTGGCCGAACAGGTCGACTGCCCGGCCGAGTTGCGGACCGCGTTCGGTACGCACCGCAAGTTCGAGCACCGGCTGCGGCAGGCCGGGCTGACCGGTGGCCCGGCCGACTGCCTGGACCTGGCTCCGGCAGGGGAGGCGCTAGGCGTGCTCGGCCTCGGTCGGGTGGCGTTTCCGGCGCTGTCGGCCGAGGTGGAGGACGTGCTGCGCCCGCTGCTGGAGCGTGAGGTGGGCGCGGACGAGGACGCCTGGGCGATGCTGGCCCACCTGCTCCCCACCTTCGCCGGGACGCTGCCGGAGCTGATCCGCACCACCGCCGCGATCGTGCGCCCGGCACCCGAACTCGCGCCGAAGCACTGGCCGGTGACCGAGCGGGAGGCCGAGCCGGTCGTGGTACCGCCGCAACCTGTGGCGCCCGCTCCGGCCGAGCCGAGCTTCTGGCAGGGGCTGGCCAGCCTGTTCCGGTGGAGCGCCGAAACACCGGTGGCCGCTCCTCGGACGACCGTCAGGCCACCTGCTGCGCACCGGCCGATGACCAAGCTCCGGCTGATCGCCGCCGACCCGAAGGGCTGGGAGGGCCGGGTGCGCCGCGCGGTTCAGCTCCCCGGCAGCCGGGACGCCTTCGTGGTCCACTGGACCATCTCCGCCGCCGAGCTGCCGCAGCTGCGGCGGTACCGAAGGGTGGTGCGACGGATGGTCTCCCTGCTGCCGCCCGAGCTTCGGGCGACCTACCTGGTCGGGGCCTCGGTGGAGCAACAGCGCTTCTGGATCGCGCTGTTCGCCGAGCTGCCGCGCTGACGGCCGCTCACCACGCGGCCTCGCGGTAGTCCTTCAGGAACACTCCGGAGACCGGTGAACCGGCTTCGCCCCGGACGATCGGGTCGTAGACCCGGGCCGCGCCGTCCACGATGTCGAAGCGCAGCCGACGCAGGCGGCCGAGCGTCTGCTCGAACGCGGCCAGCTCCTGCTCCGTCAACTCGCCTTGTGGCACGGCCTTCTCCCGTTTCCCGGTGGTCCCGGCCGGATTCGAACCGGCGTGTCCGTCCTGGTGAGACGGGGCGCCTGCCGCTGCGCTACGGGACTCATCGCCAAGGGGCCGGATTCGAACCGGCGTGACCACCATGCCATGGTGGCGCGCCTGCCTCTGCGCTACGCCCCGGCGACTGGCGGCGATCCTACCCGGGCAGGGGTCGGAAGGGCTGCCCGGGGGCCGGGTTCGAACCGGCGTCAGTCGGCCGTGGAGACCAGGCGCCCGCCTCAGCGCTACGCCCTGGCAGTGGGGCCGGGCGTAGACGGGTCCTATGCTGCCCGGATGATCAAGCCGATAGAACTCGTCATCTTCGACTGCGACGGCGTGCTGGTGGACACCGAGCGGATCGCCCTCCGGCTGCAGGTCGCGCTGGGCGCCGAACTCGGGTGGCCGCTCACCGAGGAGGAGGTGATCGACCGGTTCATCGGCCGGTCCAGCGTCTCGATCAAGGAGCAGATCGCCGAGCGGCTCGGCACCGCGACCGCCGACCTGTGGTGGGACCAGCTGATGGAGCGTCACCAGGTGGAGGTCGACGCCGGGGTCACCGCCGTGGACGGCCTGCCCGAGGCGCTCGACGCGATCACCCTGCCGACGTGCGTCGCCTCCAGCGGCTCGCACGAGAAGATGCGCCACACGCTCGGCCGGACCGGCCTCTACGAGCGCTTCGCGGGCCGCATCAACAGCGCGTACGAGGTCGCCCGCGGCAAGCCCGCCCCTGACCTGTTCCTGCTCGCCGCCGAGCGGATGGGCGTCGACCCGGCCGCCTGCGCCGTGGTGGAGGACAGCCGCCCCGGTGTCCAGGCCGCCCGCGCTGCCGGGATGCGAGCGTTCGGCTACGCGGGCGGCCTGACCAGGGCCGAACTGCTCGAAGGCCCCGGCACCGTGGTCTTCCACGACATGCGCGCCCTGCCCGGCCTCCTCGCGGAGCACCAGGTGCAGCGCCCGGCAGGTCGGGCTTGACCTTGAGTGCACTCCAAGGGGCAGGGTGGTTTCCGCGAACGGTACGGAGACTGAAGGAGTGACAGCTATGCGGACCACCAAGCTCGGGGTCGACGGTCCCGAGGTCGGCGTCATCGGCCTCGGCTGCATGGGGATGACCTGGGCCTACGATCCGAACGGCCGGAACGACACGGCTTCGGTCGAGGTGCTGCGTTCGGCGCTCGACCTCGGCGTGACGTTGATCGACACGGCGGACGTCTACGGTCCGTACGACAACGAGGAATTGGTCGGCAAGGGCCTGGTCGGCGAGTACCGCGAGCGGGCGGTGCTGGCCACCAAGGTCGGGCTGGTGGCGGGCGAGGGCCGAGTCAGGGTCAACAACAACGGGCGGCCTGAGCACGTGCGGCGGTCCATCGACGAGAGCCTGCGCCGGCTGGGCACCGACCACGTGGACCTGTACCAGCTGCACCGGGTCGACCCCGAGGTGCCGGTCGAGGAGACCTGGGGCGCGATGGCGGAGGCCGTCGCGGCCGGCAAGGTCCGCCAACTCGGTCTCTCCGAGGTGACGGTGGAGCAGATCGAGCGGGCCAGGGTGGTGTACCCGGTGGCCTCGGTGCAGTCCGAGCTCTCGCTCTGGACCCGGGACGCGCTGGCCGAGGTGGTCCCGTACACCGAGGCGAACGGGATCGCGTTCCTGCCGTACTCGCCGCTCGGCCGGGGCTTCCTGGCCGGACGGTTCGGCTCGGCCGCCGATCTCCCGGCGGACGACTGGCGCTCCACCCAGCCGCGCTTCCAGACGGACGCGCTGGCGGCGAACCAGGCTCTGGTGGACACCGTACGCCGGATCGCCGGGCAGTACGGCGCCACCCCGGCGCAGGTCGCGTTGGCCTGGACGGTCGCGCAGGGGCGGTACGTGGTGCCGATCCCGGGCACCAAGACGCCCAAGTACCTGGCGGACAACGCCGGTGCGGCCGACCTGGTCCTGTCGGCGGCCGACCTGGCGGAACTGGACGCGCTGCCCGCCCCGGTCGGCAGCCGGTACTGAGCGCAGGCCCCGGACCGCTGCGGTCAGGCCCAGGGCAGCGCGGCCCGGGTGCGCCAGTACGCCTCGGCGGGCTCGGCGAGAGGGGCCAGGGCGGCGAGTCGCTCGGGTGAGAGGACCGGGGCGGCGAGGTTGGAGGCCAGCTGTGCGGCGGTGACCGCGCCCGAGAGGACGATGTCCGCCCAGGGCTGGGCGGCGGCAGCCGCCAGGGCGAGGGCGTCGCAGGAGACACCGGCCCCGGCCGCCACGGCGCGCAGTGCGGGAGTGGCCCCCCGGTCGGCCAGGCGGCCGTTGGCCATGCCCTCCTTCACCACCACGAACCAGCCCGCCGCGTGGGCCTCGGCCAGCGCGGGCCCGGCGGACGGCTCCAGCACGTTCCAGGTGGACTGCACGGCGGCGAACAGCGGGCGGCCCGCCACCGTCACGGCCAGCGCGGCCCGGACGGTGTCCGCCTGCGCGGGTCCGCTGGTGGAGAGGCCGATCCGGACGCCCTCCTCGGCCAGGGCCGCCAGCCGGTCGTGCAGGGCGGGATCGGTGAGGGCGGGGCTGTCCGGGGTGACGGAGTGCACCAGGTAGATGTCCAGCCGCGGGCCCAACAGGGCACGGGACTCCTTGACCTGGCGGTCGAACACCGCCACCGAGTGCTCCTTGACCTCGTGCACCGGCACCCCGGAGGTCCGCCAGTCGGCGGTGTAGGTGTAACCCCACTTGCTGCCCACCGTCAGGTCGGTGGCCCCGGGGTGCGCGGCCAGCCACTCGCCGACGAACTCCTCGGCGCGGCCGTACGACCGCGCGGCGTCGAAGTACCGCACCCCGGCCGCGTAGGCGGCGTCCAGCAGGCTGTGCGTCCGCTCCCGCAGGGCGGCCACCGTCCGCTCGGCCGGGAGATCGAGCTCGCGGCCGAGCGTGATGTAGCCGGGCCGCCCGAGCGCGGCCGTACCCAGACCGAAGCGCGTGGGTGACGGGCTGACGGACGGTCCGGCGGCGGGCGCGGTCGGCACGGTGGGAGGTCCCTTCGAAGGCGCGGTACGGGCGGCCGCGGCGGGCCACCCGTACCGCACCCTATGCCACCGACCGCCGCTGACCTGGGCACCGAGAGTCCGGAACCCAGGGCCGTGGGTCGGGCGGTCAGGCGGTGCGGACCCAGATCTGCTTGCGGCCGCTCTCGGCGGGGGCGGTCGGGGTGAAGTCGACCACCCGGTCGAGCCGGTAGCCGATCCGCCGGGGGACGGCGGCGCTCGGCTGGTTGCCCTCGTCGCAGCGGATCTCCACCCGGGTGATGCCGGGCAGCGCGAGGGCGACCTCGGTGAGCCGGGCGGCCGCGGCGGTGGCGATGCCCCGGCGGGTGTGGTCGGCGGAGACCCAGTACCCGATCTCCAGCGCGCCCGGACCGATCCGGCCGTGCAGGCCGAACGCGCCCACCACGCTGCCGGGTTGGTCGTCCCGGCCGACCAGGTACATGAAGTCGGTGCCCTCGTCCCAGGCGGTCACGCCGGCCTGGGCGAGCTCTCTGGAGAGTTCGAGGGTCGGGGCCTCGGCGGCCCACGGCATCCAGGGCTGCAGGTGTGCCAGGTTGGCCACGACCGCCGCGTTCAGCGGATCGGCGTCGGCCAGGCCCCGGCGGCGTAGGGACACCCCGCCGGGCAGCGCGATCAGCTCGGGCGGGCGGCCGGTGGTGACGGGGCCGACCGAGGGGTCGGGGGCGGGCTCGTGGGTGGTCTCGCTCATGAGCGGATTATCCCTCCGGGCGGCGCCCCCGACCAGGGCTTTTCGCGCTGAGCGGTGACTGGTTCCGGATAACCGGACGGTCGGTCAGAGTCGGATCAGCACGTCGTCCAGCGGCTTGCGGTGCAGGTCGGGCACCCGCGCCCCGTCCGCCGGGTAGCCGACCGGGATGACGTACGCGGCCCGCTCCTCGGCCGGCCGGTCGCAGACCTCGTTCAGGAAGCGCATCGGGCTGGGGGTGTGGGTCAGCGTCACCAGACCGGCCTGGTGCAGGCCGGCGAGCAGGAAGCCGACCGCGATGCCCACCGACTCCTTGGTGTAGTACGGCCGGGGTGACGCCGGTCCCTTGTGCACCTCGAACACCACGATCACGGCCGGGGCGTCCTCCAGGAACGGCTTCTGCCAGTCCGTCCCGATCGGCGCCAGCGCCGCGAGCCACTCCTCCGAGGCCCGGTGCGCGTAGAACTCCCGCTCCTCGGCCTCGGCCGCCTCGCGTAGCCGTCGCTTGCGCTCCGGATCGGTGATCACCACGAACCGCCAGGGCTGAACGTGCGCCCCGCTGGGGGCGGTCGAGGCGGTCCGGACGGCCCAGTCGATCACCCCGTCGGGGATCGGGCGGGTCGAGTAGTCGCGGACGGTACGGCGTAGCGCCATCACGTCGTGGAAGGACCTGCTGCGGGTCTCCGCCTCGTGGGCAGGGACCGTCATCGGGCGGAGCGGCACGGTCGGGTGGGTAGCCGCCGGTGCTGTGCTGTCAACCATGGTCCACAGCACAGCATATGACGGCACATCAGCGGAAGGTCTGGACCACAGGGAATCGGTCTAGAGCTCCTGGACCCGGCCGTCGGAGACCTCCAGGCGGCGGTTGACCGTCACGGCCTCCAGCATCCGGCGGTCGTGGGTGACCAGCAGCAGGGTGCCGGTGTAGGAGGCGAGGGCGGACTCCAGCTGCTCGATGGCGGGCAGGTCCAGGTGGTTGGTCGGCTCGTCCAGCACCAGCAGGTTCACGCCCCGGCCCTGGAGCAGGGCCAGTGCGGCCCTGGTCCGCTCGCCGGGGGAGAGGGTGTGGGCGGGGCGCAGCACGTGGGCCGCCTTGAGGCCGAACTTGGCCAGCAGGGTGCGGCCCTCCTCCGGGGAGAGGTCCGGCACGGCAGCCTGGAAGGCGTCCAGCAGCGGTTCCTCGCCGAAGAACAGCCCGCGGGCCTGGTCGACCTCGCCGACCAGCACGCCGGAGCCCAGGGTGGCGCTGCCGTCGGTCAGTTCGAGCCGGCCGAGCAGGGCGGCCAGCAGGGTGGACTTGCCCGCGCCGTTGGCGCCGGTGATGGCCACCCGGTCCGCCCAGTCGATCTGCAGGTCCACCGGGCCGAGGGCGAACTCGCCGCGTTCGGCCTTCGCCCCGCGCAGGGTGGCGACCACCGAACCCGAACGCGGGGCGGCGGCGATCTCCATCCGCAGGTCCCACTCCTTGCGGGGCTCCTCGACCACGTCCAGCCGCTCGATCATGCGCTGGGTCTGACGGGCCTTGGCGGCCTGCTTCTCGGTCGACTCGGCCCGCGTCGCGCGGCCGATCTTGTCGTTGTCGCTGGACTTGCGCCGGGCGTTGCGGACGCCGGTCTCCATCCAGCCCCGCTGCATCCGGGCCCGCGCCTCCAGCCCCGCCTTGGTGTCGGCGAACTCCTCGTACTCCTCGCGCGCGTGCCGCCGGGCCACCGCGCGCTCCTCCAGGTACGCGTCGTAGCCGCCGCCGAAGTGGTTCACCTGCTGCTGGGCGAGGTCCAGCTCGAGCACCCGGGTCACGGTGCGGGTCAGGAACTCGCGGTCGTGGCTGATCAGCACGGTGCCCGCGCGCAGGCCCTTGACGAAGGACTCCAGCCGCTCCAGGCCGTCCAGGTCCAGGTCGTTGGTCGGCTCGTCGAGCAGGAAGACGTCGTACCGGGAGAGCAGCAGCGAGGCCAGCCCGGCGCGGGCCGCCTGGCCGCCGGAGAGCGCGGTCATCGGCAGGTCCAGGCTCACCTTCAGCCCGAGCGAGCCCGCCACCTCCTCGGCGCGCTCCTCCAGGTCCGCGCCGCCGAGGTCGAGCCAGCGGTCGAGGCCGGTCGCGTACGCGTCGTCGGCCCCCGGGCGCCCCTCGACCAGGCCCTCGGTGGCCTCGTCCAGCGCGGCCTGGGCGGCGGCCACACCGGTACGGCGGGCCAGGAAGTCGCGGACCGACTCGCCGGGACGGCGCTCGGGCTCCTGCGGCAGGTGGCCGACGTTGGCGGTCGGCGGGCTCAGCTTGAGCGAACCGCTCTCCGGGGTGCTCAGACCGGCCATCAACCGGAGCAGGGTCGACTTGCCCGCCCCGTTGGCCCCGACCAGGCCGACCACGTCGCCAGGGGCGACGACCAGGTCCAGGCCGGAGAAGAGGATGCGGTCGCCGTGGCCGGCGCTGAGGTCCTTGACTACGAGAGTGGCGCTCATGATGTCTCCGATCCTATCGGGCCGGTCGGAAAACCCTTTGCGGGCGGTCCCGTGCCCGCCTACCTTTGATCCCGGCCCCAGGGCCTGTCTGACCATTCCCGCCGGGTCCTGCCCGCCCGGCACGCACCCTCGCCGCACGGCCGAAACGCCCAAGTAGCTCCGCTACGAGGGCGCCCCGGCCGCACGCCGAGCGCACGCACCGAACGACCAGGCCTGATCCGACGCGAACAGTCAGACAGGCCCTGGCGATCCGAAGACTGGAGAAGGCCGTTGCTCTACTGAGGTCCTGAGACACCGCCCCCCGCTGACATCCTTCGCGGGCGTGCGTGCGTTGACCTCGGTGGCGAGCCCCTTCTTTCGTGGCGCCCTCCCCATGCTCCGCAGCGCAGCGGTGTCTCCCCGTGCTCGTACCCCTACACGGCGACCACTTCCGGGAGGCCATCCATGGCACAACCCACCTCTTCCATCCGCTGCACCGACCTCGGCTTCGAGTGGCCGGACGGCCGCAGCGTGCTGCACGACTTCCAGCTCGTGGTCGGCCCCGGCCGCACGGGCCTGATCGGCCTGAACGGGGCCGGCAAGTCCACCCTGCTCAGGCTGCTCGCCGGAGAGCTCACCCCGACCGCGGGAAGCATCCGGATCGGCGGCGAACTCGGTTATCTGCCGCAGGACTTGACACTGGACACCGCCCAGCGGGTGGACCAGGCGCTCGGCATCGCGGCGGCCCGCGAGGCGCTGCACGCGATCGAGTCCGGTGACACCGACGAGCGGCACTTCACCGCGATCGGCGAGGACTGGGACGTCGAGGAGCGAGCCACCGCCACCCTGGCCAGGCTGGGTCTCGGCGGCCTCGACCTGGACCGTACGGTCGGCGGCCTCTCCGGCGGCGAGGCGGTGCTGCTGCACCTGGCCGCGCTGCTGCTGCGCCGGCCTGACGTGCTGCTGCTGGACGAGCCGACCAACAACCTGGACCGGCGGGCCCGGGGGCTGCTGTACGAGGCGGTGGCCTCCTGGCCCGGGGTGATGGTGATCGTCAGCCACGACCGGGAGCTGCTCGGTCTGGTCGACCAGATCGCCGATCTCCGGGACGGCACGGTCACCTGGTACGGCGGCAACTTCGCCGACTACGAGCGGACCGTCGCCGCCCAGCAGGAGACCGCGGAACGGCTGGTCAAGGTGGCCGAGTCCGAGGTCCAGCGCCAGCAGCGGGACCTGATCGAGGCCCGGACCCGCTCGGAGCGCAGTGCCAACTACGGCAGGCGGAAGTCCTTCGAGCGGAACGACCCGAAGATCCTCGCCGGTGCCTTCAAGCGCCGGGCCGAGGAGACCGCGGGCCGCCTGAAGGGCATGCACACCGAGCGCCTCAACGAGGCAAGGGAACGGCTGACCGCCGCCGAGGAGGCGGTCAGGGACGACGCCGAGATCCGGATCGACCTGCCCCGGACGGCCGTGCCGGCCGGGCGGACGGTGCTCAGTCTGGACCAGGTTCGGCTCGCGTACGGCAACCGGGTCAGCCTGGAGCTGCGCGGGGCGGAGCGGATCGCGCTGGTCGGGCGGAACGGCTCGGGCAAGTCCACCCTGCTGCGCACCATCGCCGGTGAACTCCGGCCGGTGGAAGGGGAGGTGACCGTGCCCGTGCCGGTCCGGCACCTGCCGCAGCGGCTCGACCTGCTGGACGACGGGCTCTCAGTGGTGGGCAACGTCAAGGCGTACGCGCCGTCGGCGGGGGACAACGCGATCCGGGCCAGGCTGGCCCGGTTCCAGTTCCGCGGCGGACGGGCCGACCAGCAGGCCGGCACCCTCTCCGGCGGCGAGCGGTTCCGGGCCAGCCTGGCCGCGCTGCTGCTGGCAGACCCGCCACCGCAGCTGCTGCTGCTGGACGAGCCGACCAACAACCTGGACCTGGCCAGCGTGCGCCAGCTCACCCAGGCGCTCGCCGGGTACCAGGGGGCGCTGGTGGTGGCCAGCCACGACCTGCCGTTCCTGCGCGGGATCGGCATCACCCGCTGGCTGGAACTCGACGGCGGGCTGCGGCAGGTCGAGCCGATGTGAACCGGCGGGCGAGCCGCCCGCCACGGGATGGACCGAAGGGGTACCGCCGCCAGGTACCCCTTCGGTACCGTGTTTTCATGCCAGCGCTCAACATCGAGTACACCGAGGTCGAACTCGCGGCGATCCGCGCGGCCGCCGCTGCGGACGGCAAGAGCGTGAAGGCGTACGTACACGATCTGAGCGTCCGTGAGCAGCAGCGCCGGACGTTCGTCGAGCACGCGGTGGCGTTCTGGAACGAGCACCTCGACGAGTTCGACGCGGCCTTCCCCGAGGACGCCCCGGCCGGCAAGGGCACCGCCGCGTGAGGACCGTGCTGCACGTCGACATCCGCTGGCTGCTCGACGTCCAGGAGCAGGCGTACCCGGAGGACCTGACGGTCCGTGACTACTCCGCCCTCCAGGCCGCCGTCGCCCGGCACCGGGTGAACACCGCCCAGCTCGGGCACGACGCCGACCCGTCCTGGTGCGCGGCCGCCCTGATGCACACCATCGTGCAGCTGCGCCCGCTGCCGGTCCGCAACAACCTCTACGCCTGCATGGCCACTGCCGCGTACATGCACGCGGCGGAGGAGGGCATCGACCCGCCGTACGGCGCCCTGGTCGAACTGGCCCGGGACGTCGCCGAGTTCAACGCCGACGTGTTCGTGGCCGCCGACCGGATCCGGTCCTGGCGGATCTGACTCCGCGAGGACCGGATCCGGTCGACGGGCTCAGGCCGGGACGACCGTCACGTCGTCGCACCAGCCGTAGCCGGTGCCGCTGCGGGCGTAGCAGTAGACCCTGGCGCTGGTGGCGCCAGGGCCGGTGGTGAAGGTGGTGGCGCCCTCGGACCAGCCGGTGGCCGTGAAGGCGGCCCGGGTGGTGGAGCCGAGGGTGTCGTACTGCTTGACGCCCAGCGAGAGTTCGGTGCCGGTGGCGGAGACCCGACCCCAGCCGGAGAGCCGGTACGTGGTGTTGGGGGCGAGGGTGACCACCTGTTCGGCGGCCGCCTGCGCCGGGCCGACCCGGACGGCGCGGGTGCCGGAGTGGGCGTCGGCGCTGTCTACGGTCACGCCGCCGTAGGAGGTCCAGGGGGAGAGTGCACCGGTCTCGAAGCCGGGGTTGCGGACGGCGTTGGCCGGGGCGCAGGCGGTGTCGTCGAAGGTGGAGGCCTGCTGGAAGCCCCGGTCGGGGCGGCAGACGGCGGGTACGGGGGCGCCGAACCAGTCCCGACCGCCATTGCCCGATATGACCGAACCAGACGCCCGGGAGGGGGAGTTGGCGCTGAGCCGGTAATCCTCGGGGGTGCTGCCGCCGGGGTTGGTGAAGCCGGGGTCGGTGGTGAGCTTCTCCGGGTCGGCCGGCTCGCTGGCGGGGTGGTTGCCGAAGAAGGTGTTGGCGGTCCAGCCGAAGTCGGCGGGCTGGTAGACGCTGGAGCCGAAGCCCGTGTACCCGCCGGTGCCGAGGTTGTGGAACAGGTTGCCGGTCAGCCGGGTGGCGCTGGTGCCGGAGCCGTCCTGGATGATCGCGGTGGTCGAACCGGCGGGCAGGTACACCGTGTTGTGGTACATCTGGGCGTTCTTCTCGCCGACCGCGAACAGCCAGCGGCTCTTGTCGGCCCGGCTCAGGTTGTACCGGACCACTGTGCCGGTGCTGCTGGAACCCGCGCCGCAGGCCCCGCAGAACAGCATGAAGCCACCCTCGTTGTTGTGGCTGTGGTTGTACTGGAAGACCACGCCGGTGTTGCCGTAGTCGGAGTCGAAGGCCATGCCGTCGTTGTTGTCGGACAGCCTGCGGACGTGGTGCACCTCGTTGTACTGGACCGTGGTGTAGTCGGAGTTGATGGTCCAGACACCGGCGTTGGAGCCCATCGGGCGCATCGCGAGGTCGTACGCCAGGTTGTGCTCCACGAGTGCGTGGTCGGCGGCCCGGACCACGATGCCGTCGCCGCCGGTGTCGCTGATCGTGTTACCCCGGAAGATCAGCCGGGTGCTGGGCCGCCAGTTCACCGTGGAGCCGCAGCCGTCCCCGGTGCCGTAGCTCGGCCGGCACATCCAGGTGGAGCGGTTGGTCAGCCCCTCGCGGTCGACCCGGGTGATCCGGGAGTTCTGCACCAGCACGTCGTCGAAGTTGGTGGGGGTGACGGTGCCGGAGACCCGGAACTGTATGCCGTTGCTCCACTTGGTGGCGTCGCCGTTGACGTCGTGTACGTAGACGTCGTCGACCAGGTAGTGCGAACCGACGCCGTCGGGCAGGTCGGCGATCTCGACCAGCAGGCCGTTGCGCTCGCGCTTGGTGGCGGCGGGGTCGGGGAAGGTGATCTCCAGCTCCCGCAGCTCCCACTGTTCGACGTTGTGGAGGTGCACGGCGGCCTGCTCGGCCGAGGCCGGGTCACCGGAGACCACCGGGCGGGCGGCGCCGGTGCCGTAGCCGGCCAGGGTGACCGGTGCGCCGGGCGCGCCGGAGCCCTGCGGTCGGAGGGTGCCGAGGCAGGTGGCGCCGCGCTTGAGCAGCAACTGGTCGCCGGGGCCGAAGACATGGGCGTTGGCGGCGGCCAGACTGTTCCAGGGGCTGGTGAGGCTGCCGGTACCGTTGGTCGCCGCGGAGCAGTCCAGATAGCTGGTGACCGGGGTGGCGGCCACCGCCGGGGCCGGGAGGGCCGCGGCGGTGAGCGCGAGGAGGATGAGGGCGGTGCGGGGCAGGAGCATGGGTGGGGTGACTCCCTGAAGTGGCGATCCGGGTGGGGACGGGATCGAGCGAGACCGTTAGATCAATCAGCGATCGAATGATACAAAGTGATCAGGCGGTCGGAATAGACCCGTGCACGGGGAAAGGGAACTCATGACCATCTCTGCGGAGGAACGGCGGGCGCGCATCACCGAGGTGGTCCGCGACCTCGGCACGGTCCGGGTGGTGGACCTGGCGGCCCGGCTCGGCATCCCCGCCGTGACGGTCCGGCGCGACATCGCGGCGCTCGCGGAGAGTGGCCGGCTGCACCGTTCGCACGGCTCGGTCTCGCTCGCCCCCGCCGACTCGGGCGCCCCGAGTGCGGTCGGCGACAGCGAGCGGGTGATCGGCATGTTGGTCCCCACCGTCGGCTCGTACTTCGACGAGGTGATCGCCGGAGCCCGGGCCGCGGCCGGCGAGGCCGGTGCCCGACTGGTGCTCGGCATCGCCCCGTACGAGGCGGGCAACGACCGCGAGCAGGTCGAACGGCTGCTGGAGTCCGGCGTGGACGGCCTGCTGCTCACCCCGAACTGGCAGCCGGGCAGCCGGGCCGAACAGTCCGCCTGGCTCGGTGACCTGCCGGTCCCCGCCGTACTGGTGGAACGCCGGGCCGCGCCCGAGAGCCCCGGCGCCGAACTCGACTCGGTCGCCTCCGACCACCGGCACGGCGTCCTGCTGGCACTCCGGCACCTGGCCGGTCTGGGCCACGAATCCGTCCTGCTCGCCGCCCGCGAGGACACCTGGACCGCCCACCAGGTCCGCAGCGGCTACGCCGAGGGGACCCGGCTGCTCGGCCTCACCCCCCAGCCCGTCATCGACCTGCACCGCCCCGGCGGTGGCCCGGCGGACCCCGGCGCGGTCGCCGACCTGATCGCCGAGGCCGCCGGTCGCGGTATCCGGGCCGTCCTGGTGCACAACGACCAGGACGCCATCCAGCTCCCGCCGCTGCTCCGGGCCCGGGGCGTGGACGTGCCCGGCGACGTCGCGCTGATCTCGTACGACGACGTGTTCGCCGCGCTGGCAGCGCCGCCGCTGACCGCGGTCGCCCCGCCGAAGCGGGCGGTCGGCGCCGCCGCACTGGAGTTGCTGCTGCGCCGGCTGGCCCACGAGACCGGGCTGCCCGCGCACCACATCGAACTGCTGCCGAGCCTCAAGATCCGCACCTCCTGCGGCGGCGAGGGCTGAGCCGAGGGCTCCGGGGTGCGCCGGGGGCGTACGAGGGCTGACGTGGTGTCACCCGTCCGGGTAGTGCCGCCGCCGTCCGGCCCGCCGGGGTGCGGCTGAGCCGCAGAATCGGCCGGATGGATGACGTACCCCTCTGCCCGCCGCCGTCCCCTCCGCCTCCGCCGCCACCTCCGTCGCCGTGCCCGCCGGAGTCGGCCACGCCGACGCCGGTGGTGACCACGCCTGCGCCGTCGCCCTCTCCGTCCCCCTCGCCCTCGTCCTCGCCCTCGCCCTCGCCCCTGCCCGGTCCGGCCAGTTCAGCGAGCGGTGTCGTCGTGGCGCCCGCAGCACCGCGCCCGCACACCGCGAAGCCGGTCCGGCCGAAGCCGAAGGTGGTGGAGCAGGTGATGGTGTCCGAGTCGGCTCCCGCCCCACCGCCCGCACCGTCGCTGACCGCGCCCCCGGCCACCTCCAGCGCGCTGGCCGCCCCACCGCCCCTCCCGCCACCGCCGGGTGACGCGGGGCAGGGGATCGACCCGGTGGTCTGGTCGGTCGTGCTGCTGCTGGTCGTCCTCGTCCCGGCCGCCCTGGCGGCCCTGCTCCACCCCGTCCAGCGCTCCGGGAGCCGCACGTGAACCTGCTCGCCCTGCTCGGCGCAATTGCCGCCCTGCTCATCGCCGTGACCGGCCTCGCCGTCGCCCACCGGCTGCGCCCTGCCCTCGCCGCGGGGGAGCCGGCGCCCGAGCCGCACTCGGTCCTGCTGACCATCGGCTCCGGCCTGCTCTCCGGCTTCGTGCTGCTCACCGGTTTCCTGGTGGCCACCGGCTGGGCCGCCCGCACCACCAACATGCTGCCGCCCCTCGGCCTCTACGCGGCGGACGTCTGCGCCGCGATCGCGGTCCTGCTCTACCCCGCCCTGGCCGGGCTGCCGTTCACCGCCCGCCACGTCACCGCCGTCGCCTTCTTCGGCGCGCTGGTCGGCTACACGCTCACGGCCGCGATCCAGCTCCGGCCCTGACCCTCCACCCACGGTCGGTCAGTTCGGCCCTGGTGTCAGGGACTTCACCGCTCGGGCCTGCCGGGTCTCCGGGGATGAGGGCCTGGAGCGCCGGAATCCGACACCTGGATCATCGAGGGCGGCTCCCGCCGGTCCGGCGTGGCCGCCGGGCGAGCAGCGGGGCGAACGGGGCCGCGCTGGGGTGCCAGGGAGCCTCGTACTCCCAGGAGACCCAGGTGTCGGCTGCGAGCAGGCGGAGGCAGTCGTCGATCGGTAGGACTCCGGTGCCGAGGGGGAGGGGGGTGAGGTCATCGGGGGAGGCGATGTCCTTGATCTGGACGTAGCCAAGGTGGGGTGCCAGGGCGGCGTGGGAGGCGGCGGGCGGCTCGCCCGCCAGCCAGGTGTGCATCAGGTCCCAGAGTCCGCCCACGGCGGGCGAGCTGACCTGCTGGAGGATCCGCGAGACGTCGGCGGCGGTGCGGTGGGTGTCGTGGGTCTCGATCAGGATCCGGACGCCCAGGGCCTCGGCCGCCGGGGCGGCGGTGGTCAGGCGGCGGACGGCGGTGGCGTCGTCGCCGTACGGGAAGACCCGGACGTACGGCGCGCCCAGGTCGGCCGCCAGCCGTACGTGGTCGAGGAGTTCGGCGAGCACGGCGGCGTCCTCGCCCGGTTCGGCGATCCGGACGTACGAGCAGACCGCCAGCGGAGCGACTCCGGTGCGAGTGAACTGCCGGGCGGTGTCAGCCCGTTCGGTGGGGGAGAGGCCGAGGTGGACGGGCTGGCCCGGGGCGCAGCGCAGTTCCACGCCGGACCAGCCGTGGGTGGTGGCGAGGCGGAGCACTTCCGGCAGCGGTACGTCCGGCAGGCCGAGGGTGGAGAAGCCCCACTTCACGACCGCACCACCGAAACCCCGTCGACGGTCAACTCCGCCTGCTGGCAGGTGCCGTCAGGCCACCGCACCCGCAAGCGCGGCCCGTCCACGGTGACCCGCAGGCCGGGGAAGTCGTCCGGCGTGGAGCGGCCGAGCCGGGCCGCGCAGACGAACAGTCCGCCGCCGGTCGCCCCGGTGAGGGCGGGCAGTGCACCGACGGCGCCGAATGCGGTGCCGTCCGACAGGTCGTGCACCGAGGTGGGGCCGAAGCCGTGCAGCGGCCGCAGTGCCGACGCGAGCTCTGCGGCACGGGCCCAGGCGGTGCCGTCCGGCGTGACCGCCGAGGTGACGGAGGCTCCGGCGACGGCCCAACCTCCCTGGTGCACCGGCGTTCCGTCCGGGGCCCCGGTGACCAGGTGGGCCCGGATCTCGTCCGCGCCGTGGGCCAGGGTGAGCGAGGTGACGGTGACGCCGTCCCGGGGGCAGTGGGAGGAGGCGGCCCAGCCGTCGCCCGCGCCGAGCGGGGTGATCCGGCCGCGTGCGCTGACGGCACCGTCGACGAACAGCCCGAAGTGGTTGTCGGGAAGGGCGGACGGTCCGGTCACGGTGGAGTACGCGAGCCGGGCGTACAGCGGGTCGTCGGGATGCGCCTCGCCCACCGGTTGGTCGTCGCTGCCGTGGTTGTGCAGCCGCACCACGCCGTCGGCGGCGGTCGACTGGATCAGCCAGCCGGGCACCGGCAGCGGGTGGACGGCGTCGGCCCGTTCGGCGGGGGCCGGCTCCTCCACCGCCGTCCAGACCGGGTGGGTGGGCGGCAGCAGCAGACCGACGAAACCCTTGCTCGCCCAGTACGGCGAGGCGGGCCCGGAGTACGGCTGGACCAGCGGCGGGTAGGGGCCGTGCCAGCCGAGCGAGAGCAGGCCGTCGGCCCCGGCCGCGCCCCTGTCGAGGAAGTGCCGCAGGGCGCCGGAGGCGAGCCGCCGGGTGGTGCCGGGGGTGAGCGGGGTGCGGCCGGTCAGGGCGCCGGCCCAGAGCGGGGCCGTGGCCGCGAACCGGTAGCTGAGCGAGCGTCCCTGGTGGACCGGGGCGCCGTCGCCGCCGAAGGTGCGGGCGTAGCCGTCGAGGTGGGCGGCCAGCCGGTCGCCGTAGCGGGCCAGCAGCGGCTGGTCGGCCGACAGGTGGGCGTGCAGTACGGGGTAGAGGTGCAGCGCCCAGCCGTTGTAGTGGTCGAAGGCGCGCGGGCGGCCGTCGGTGTACCAGCCCTCGCCGAGATACCAGCGGTCGATCCGCTCCAGGCCCCGTTCGACGGCGCCCTCGTCCGCGTACCCGGCCTCGGCGAGGAAGCCGCCGACGGTGAGCGGGAAGAGCCACCAGTTGTTGTCGTTGGGCGTCCGGCGGAGCGCCTCGCCGAGCCAGGCGGCGGCCCGGTCGCGAACGGTGGGGTCCAGCCGGTCCCAGAGCCAGCGGCGGGTCAGCCGGAGGGCGAGTGCGATCGAGGCGGCCTCGACCATGGCCTGCCCCCGGTCGGTGATCACCGGCCAGGCTTCGGAGGAGTCCAGCTCGCGCGAGGTGGTGGGGGAGCGGGTCCCGGCCGCCAGCCCCGCCGCGTACCGCTCCAGCAGGCCGCCCGGGTCGGCGCCGTCGGCCCCGGCCACCCGGAAGGCGGCGAGCAGGAAGGTCCTGGCGTACCCCTCCAGACCGTCCGAGCGGGGCCCTGACAGGCTGGCGCGCGGGCCCGGCAGGTTGACCAGTGCCCGCCCCGGCGTCGCGTACGGCCCGACGGCGGTCAGCAGGCCGTCGGCGACGGCCTCCCAGTGTGCCCTGGTCCAGCCGGTGTGCGGGCTGAGCTCGCGGTCCTCGGGCGGCAGCGGGAAGGGGGAGACGGGCATGGCGGGGTCCTCTGTCCGGGGGTTCCGAATCTAGGAGCGGGCTGATCATGCGTCAAGGACTGCGGATCGAATGATCCATCGAGAGATCAGATTGGATCATTTGATCTCAATCCCTTGACTCCGATCGCCGACCACCCCAAGATGGCGGTCACACCTCGTCAGATCGCCGCAAGAAGGCGGTCCAGGGTCACATCGGCCGTACCGATCCCCTTCGCCCCAGGAGCCGTGCCATGCCCTCTTCCCCCACCCGCCCCCGTAGAGCCCTCCTCCTCGCGGCCGCCTCCGCACTGTCGCTCTCGCTGGTCGCCGCCTGTGGCAGCAGCGGCAGCACCGGCGGGCCGAGCACCGAGGCGGCCGACGGTCAGCCGGTCTCGCTCACCTTCTGGGGCTGGGCCAAGGGCACCAAGGACGTGGTCGCAGCCTTCAACGCCTCGCACCCGAAGATCCAGATCACCTTCGAGGAGATCCCCTCCGGCAACGCGGGCGGCTACGCGAAGATCGCCAACGCGGTGAAGGCGGGCAACGCCCCCGACGTCTTCAACGTCGAGTACCCGCAGCTGCCCGACTTCGTCAGCCAGGGCGCGGTGCAGGACATCTCCAAGCTGGTCAGCGCCGACCTGAAGGCCAAGTACCTGCCCCAGTCGGTCGAGCTGACCACCCTCGGCGGCAAGAACTGGGCGCTGCCGCTGGACGCCGCCCCGCAGGCCTTCTACTACCGTAAGGACCTGTTCGAGAAGGCCGGCGTCATCGCGCCGAAGACCTGGGACGAGTTCCGCACCGCCGCCGAGAAGCTCAAGCAGGCCGACCCGAACACCCGGATCGCCACCTTCTTCCCGGACGACCCGAGCACCTTCGAGGCGCTCTCCTGGCAGGCCGGCGCCAAGTGGTTCGGCACCCAGGGCGACAGCTGGAAGGTCGCGCTGGCCGGCGCCGAGACCACCAAGGTCGCCGACTACTGGCAGAAGATGGTCGCCGACGACCTGGTCCGCTCGATGCCCTCGTTCAGCCAGCAGTGGACCGCCTCGCTGCAGAAGGGCGAGACGGCCGGCTACCTCGGCGCCTCCTGGGGCGGTGGCGTGCTGAAGTCCTCGGTCCCGGACGGCACCGGCAAGTGGGCCGTCGCGCCGATCCCGACCTGGGACGGCAGCCCGGCCAGCGGCATGCTCGGCGGCACCACCTTCGCCGTCTCCAAGGACAGTAAGAAGGCCAAGGCCGCCGTCGAGTTCGCCACCTGGGCCACCACCACCCCCGAGGGCATCAAGGCCCGGATCGCCTCCGGCACCTCCTCCGTCTACCCGGCCGCACCCGAGCTGATCCCGGTCGCCAAGGCCGCCTTCGACACCGCCTTCTACGGCGGCCAGGACATCTACACGATCTACCAGGACGCGGCGAAGTCCATCAAGCCGTCCTGGAGCTGGGGCCCGGCGATGGGCGCCACCAACACCTCGCTGAAGGACTCCTTCGGCAAGCTCGGCGCCGGCGGCACCCTCGGCCAGGCCGTGGACGGCGCCCAGAAGGCCACCGTCGCCGAGCTGAAGAACCGCGGGCTCAAGGTCGGCGAGTGACCAGCACCGCCAAGAGCGTCCGGCGCTCCGGGCGGCGGAGCAGGTACGGGGCGGCGGGTGTGCTGCTCGCCCCGTTCCTGGTCCTCTTCACCGCCTGCACGCTCGTCCCGATCGGCTACGCGCTCCACCTCAGCCTGTACACCGAGCGCAGCTCGGGCCTCGGCTTCGGCGGAGCCGAGACCGTGTTCACCGGTCTGTCGAACTACATCCGGGCCCTCGGTGACGAGGCGTTCCGGGCCGGGTTCTGGACCACGGCCCAGTACTGCCTGCTGTACATCCCGCTGATGGTCGGCCTGTCGCTGCTGCTGGCCCTGCTGCTGGACTCCGCGCTGGCCCGGGCCCGCCGGTTCTTCCAGCTGGCGCTGTTCCTGCCGCACGCGGTGCCGGGCATCATCGCCGCGCTGATCTGGATGTACCTCTACACCCCCGGCATCAGCCCGGTGATCAGCGCGCTGGACGCGGTCGGCTCACAGCCCGACCTGCTCGGCAGCCCGCTCCCCGCCGTCGTGAACATCGCGCTCTGGGAGTGGACCGGCTACAACATGGTGATCTTCTACGCCGCGCTGCAGGCCATCCCGCGCGAGGTGCTGGAGGCGGCCGTGGTGGACGGCGCCGGGCCGCTGCGCACCGCGCTGAACATCAAGATCCCGCTGATCCGGGCCTCGCTCACGATGGTCGGCCTGTTCACCGTGATCGGCTCGCTGCAGCTGTTCACCGAGCCGATGATCCTGCACGGCGTCTCACCCGGCGTCATCTCCACCTGGACCCCCAACATGTACGCCTACACCGCCGCCTTCGAGCGCGGCGACTACGGACTGGCCGCGGCCTCCTCGGTGCTGCTCGCACTCACCGCCGCCGCGCTCTCCTTCGTGGTCACCCGCCTCGGCCGGGGCCGCGCGGGCCGACGGACGGAGGTCACCGGATGACCACCCTGCTCTCACCGCCCCGCCCGCCCGCCACCCGGGCCCGGCCGCAACGGCAGCGCAGCCCCTGGTCGTTGTCGAAGACCGCGGTCAACGGCGCGCTGCTGCTGGCCACCGCCTACACCCTGCTCCCGCTCGGCTGGCTGGTCACCGCCTCCGCCAAGAACACCGGCGACCTGATCGGCGGCCGGACACTCACCGCCGGCAACTTCAACCTCGGGCAGAACCTGGCCGACCTGGCCTCCGCCGGTGACGGCATCTACTTCCGCTGGTACCTCAACTCCCTGCTGTACGCCGGGATCGGGGCCCTGCTCTGCGCGTTCGTCTGCGTCTGCGCCGGGTACGCCTTCCACGTCTACGCCTTCCCCGGCAAGGAGAAGGTCTTCGGGCTCGTCCTGCTCGGCGTGCTGGTACCGACCACCGCGCTCGCGCTACCGATGTACCTGCTGGCCTCCGAACTGCACCTGGTGAACACCTTCTGGGCGGTCTTCCTGCCCTCGCTGGTGAACCCCTTCGGCGTCTACCTGGCCCGGGTGTTCTGCGCCGGGTACGTGCCCGGCGAGGTGCTGGAGGCGGCCCGGATGGACGGTGCGGGAGAGCTGCGCACCTTCTGGTCGATCGGGCTCAAGATGGTGATGCCCGGCTTCGTCACGGTGTTCCTGTTCCAGTTCACCGCGATCTGGAACAACTTCTTCCTGCCGCTGGTGATGCTCTCCGACAACCGGCTCTTCCCGGTCAGCCTCGGCCTGTACAGCTGGAACGCCCAGACCCGCGCCTTCCCCGAGTACTACCCGCTGGTGGTGATCGGCTCGCTGCTCGCCGTCGTCCCGCTGGTGGTCGCCTTCGTGGCCCTGCAGCGGCACTGGAAGGCCGGGCTGACCGCCGGGAGCGTCAAATGACCACTTTCACTCAGCCCGTATAGGAGACCCGCGTGCCCGACCTCGCACCGGCGCCCGCCCAACCGGGCCGCCCGCCCCGCCGCCCGCGTGCCCTGCTGGCCATGCAGCGCGACCTGGCCGAGCAGCTGATCGACCCCGCCACGCTCGCCCGGCTCGCCGAACTCGCCGACCTCGACCCGCTGTTGGTGGTGGACGACTTCACCGACCCGGTCGCCGCCGCCGCCCTACGGGAGGCCGAGGTGATCGTCAGCAGCTGGGGCTGCCCACCGCTGGACGAGACCGTGCTGGCCGCCGCCCCGCAGCTGCGCGCCGTGATCCACGCCGCCGGTTCGGTCAAGCACCACATCACCGACGCCTGCTGGCAGCGCGGCCTCCAGGTCACCTCGGCCGCCTGGGCCAACGCCCTGCCGGTCGCCGAGTACACCGTCGCCGCCGTGCTGTTCGCCAACAAGCAGCTGTTCCGGATCCGCGAGGACTACCGCGCCCGGCGCGCCCCGCACGACTGGCAGCGCGCGTACGCCGGGACCGGCAACTACCGCCGCACGGTCGGCGTCATCGGCGCCTCCCGGATCGGCCGCCGGGTGATCGAGCTGCTCCGGCCGCACGATCTGGAGCTGCTGCTGCACGATCCGTACGTGACGGCGGAGGAGGCCGAAGCGCTCGGTACCCGGGCGGTGGAGCTGGACGAACTCTGCGCCGCCGCCGACGTGGTGAGCGTGCACGCGCCGGAGCTCGCCGTCACCCACCACATGATCGACGCCCGACGGCTTGCCCTGATGCGGGACGGCGCCACGCTGATCAACACCTCGCGCGGCTCACTGATCGACCAGGACGCCCTGCTCGCCGAGCTGCTGTCCGGCCGGCTGAACGCGGTGCTGGACGTCACCGTCCCCGAGGTGCTGCCCGCCGACTCCCCGCTGTACGAGCTGCCGAACGTGCTGCTCACCCCGCACGTCGCCGGATCGCTCGGCGGCGAGTTGCACCGGATGGCCGTGGCGGCCGCCGACGAGCTGGCCCGCTACGCGGCCGGCCGGCCGTTCGCCCACCCCGTGCTGCCGCAGTCGATCTCCACCAGCGCGTGAACTTCCCGAATCCCTAGGAGTGTTGTGATGTCCCGCAGGGTCATCGGCGTCGTGATGAACGGCGTCACCGGGCGGATGGGTTACCGCCAGCACCTGGTCCGTTCGATCCTCGCCATCCGCGAGCAGGGCGGCCTCCCGCTCGGCGACGGTACCGTGCTCTGGCCCGAACCGATCCTGGTCGGCCGCAGCGAGCTCAAGCTCAAGGAGCTGGCCGACCGGCACGGCCTCACCCACTGGACCACCTCGCTGGACGAGGCACTCGCCCACCCGCTGGCCGAGATCTACTTCGACGCCCAGGTCACCCCGGCCCGGGAGGCCGCGCTGCGTACCGCGATCGCGGCGGGCAAGCACATCTACACCGAGAAGCCGACCGCCGAATCCCTCTCCGGTGCCCTGGAGCTGGCCCGCCTGGCGACCGCCGCCGGGGTGTGCAACGGCGCGGTGCAGGACAAGCTCTTCCTGCCCGGCCTGATCAAGCTCAAGCGGCTGGTGGACGGCGGCTTCTTCGGCCGGATCCTGTCCGTGCGCGGTGAGTTCGGCTACTGGGTTTTCGAGGGCGACTGGCAGAGCGCCCAGCGCCCGTCCTGGAACTACCGCGCCGAGGACGGCGGCGGGATGATCCTGGACATGTTCCCGCACTGGCGCTACGTGCTGGACAACATCATCGCGCCGGTCCGCTCGGTGTACGCGCACACCGCCACCCACATCCCGACCCGGGTGGACGAGCAGGGCGCGGCCTACCCGGCCACCGCCGACGACGCGGCGTACGGCGTCTTCGAACTCGAGGGCGGCGTGACCGCGCAGATCAACTCCTCCTGGGCGGTCCGGGTCGACCGGGACGAGCTGGTCGAGTTCCAGGTCGACGGCACCGAGGGCAGCGCGGTCGCCGGACTGCGCAACTGCCGGATCCAGCACCGGGCCTCGACGCCCAAGCCGGTCTGGAACCCCGACCTGCCGGCCGGTGAGTCGTTCCGCACCCAGTGGCAGCAGGTGCCGGACAACGGCGAGTTCGACAACGGCTTCAAGGTGCAGTGGGAGCTCTTCCTGCGGCACGTGGTCACCGGTTCCGAGTACCGCTGGGACCTGCTGGAGGGCGCCAAGGGCGTCCAACTGGCCGAGCTGGGGCTGCGATCCGCCCGCGAGGGCCGCCGGTTCGACGTGCCGGAGCTGACCCTGTGACCGCCCTGCACCTCCCGGGCGTCGGCCCGTACCGGATGCGCGAGCCGCTGGTGCTACGGGCCGGTCCGGCGCCGGTCTCCCGGGTCGTGTACGCCGCCGCCCACGTGGTGGCCGACCCCGGCGCCGAGAACGCCCCCGGCGCACCGGCCGCGCTGGACTGGGACGCCACCCTCGCCTTCCGGCACCACCTCTGGTCGCTCGGGCTCGGCGTCGCCGACGCGATGGACACCGCGCAGCGCGGCATGGGCCTGGACTGGGCCGCCACCCGGGAGCTGATCACCCGCTCCGGCGCCGAGGCCCGCGCGGTGGGCGGCCGGCTGGCCTGCGGCGTCGGCACCGACCAGCTCGCGGTGCACTCCCTCAGTGGCGTGGTCGCCGCGTACGAGGAGCAGTTGGCGGTGGTCGAGCAGGCCGGTGCGCAGCCGATCCTGATGGCCAGCCGCGCGCTGGCCGCCACCGCCCGTGGCCCGGAGGACTACCTCGCGGTGTACGGGAAGCTGATCGGGCAGTCCGCGCAGCCGGTGGTCCTGCACTGGCTGGGCGAGATGTTCGACCCGGCGCTGGCCGGGTACTGGGGTTCGGCCGACCTGGACACCGCCACCGGCACGGTGCTGACCCTGATCGGTGAGCACGCCGACCGGATCGACGGCATCAAGGTCTCGCTGCTGGACGCGGACCGCGAGGTCGCCCTGCGGCGGGCCCTGCCGTCCGGCGTCCGGCTCTACACCGGTGACGACTTCAACTACCCGGAGCTGATCCGGGGCGACGAACTCGGCCACAGCGACGCCCTGCTGGGCGTCTTCGACCCGATCGCCGAGGTGGCTGCCGCCGCGCTGCGGGCCCTCGACGCCGGGGACCCGGCGGGGTACGACGCGCTGCTCGCGCCCACGCTGCCGCTGGCCCGGCACCTGTTCGGGGCGCCGACCTACCACTACAAGACCGGGATCGTCTTCCTGGCCTGGCTGGCGGGACATCAGGAGCACTTCACCATGGTCGCCGGGGCGCAGAGCGCCCGGTCGGTGCCGCACCTGGTCGAGCTGTTCCGACTGGCTGACGACGCCGGGGTGTTGCCGGATCCGGAGCTGGCGGCGCGACGGATGCGGCAGTACCTCGCGGTGGCGGCGGGGGTGACGGCATGACCAGGCTGTCGCTCAACCAGATCACCACCAAGGGCTGGTCGCTCCCGGAGGCGGTCCAGGGCTGCGTGGACGCCGGCATCCCGGCGATCGGCCTGTGGCGGGACAAGGTGGCCGAGGTCGGCGTCGAGCGGGCCGCGAAGCTGTGCCGGGAGGCGGGCCTCGCGGTCAGCAGCCTCTGCCGGGGCGGCTTCCTGACCGCCGACTCGGCGCAGGGGCAGCGGGCCGCGCTGGCCGACAACCTCCAGGCGATCGAGGAGGCCGCCGAACTCGGCACCGACACCCTCGTGCTGGTGGTCGGCGGCCTGCCCGAGGGCTCCCGCGACCTGGTCGGAGCCCGGGCACGGGTACGCACCATGCTGGCCGAACTCGCACCGCACGCGGGAGACTTCGGCGTCCGGCTGGCGATCGAGCCGCTGCACCCGATGTTCTGTGCCGACCGGGCGGTGGTCTCCACCCTCGGCCAAGCGCTCGATCTCGCCGAGCTCTTCCCCGCCACCCAGGTCGGCGTGGTGGTCGACAGCTACCACGTCTGGTGGGATCCCGACCTGCCCGCGCAGATCGCCCGCGCGGGCGAGCGCATCGCCGCGTACCAGGTCTGCGACTGGACCCTGCCGCTGCCCGCCGACGCGCTGCTCGGACGCGGCCAGGTCGGGGACGGCTGCATCGACTTCGGAGCGCTGGGCGCGATGGTCGCGGGCGCCGGGTACGACGGCTGGATCGAGGTGGAGATCTTCAACCAGCAGGTCTGGGACACCCCGGGAGCCGAGACGCTGGCCACCATGGTCGAGCGGCACCGTACGTACGTGGAACCCCGGTGAAGGTCGTCATCGCGCCGGACTCCTTCAAGGGAACGGCCACCGCAGTCGAGGCGGCCGAGGCACTGGCGGCGGGCTGGCGCTCCGTCAGGCCGTCCGACCACCTGGTGCTGCGGCCGATGGCCGACGGCGGCGAGGGCACCCTGGCCGCCGTCGGCGCGGGTGGTGAGCTGATCGAGGTCGCGAACTGCGTCGGCCCGGACGGACGTTCGGTCACCGGGCGGTACGCGCTGCTCCCGGACGGCACGGCCGTGGTGGAGCTCGCCACCGTCAGTGGGCTCCCACTGCTCGACCGTCTCGCTCCGCTCACCGCCACCTCCCGGGGTACGGGTGAGGTGGTCGCGGCCGCGCTCGACCGGGGTGCCCGGCGGCTGGTGATCGGCCTGGGCGGCTCGGCCTCCACGGACGGCGGGGCCGGTCTGCTTGCCGCGCTCGGGCTGCGGCTGCTGGATGCTTCGGGCCGTCGACTCCCGGACGGCGGAGCCGCGCTCGCCGACGCGGCCCGGGTCGACCGTTCGGCGCTCCGGCCGCCGCCGCCCGGTGGGGTGCTGCTGCTCACCGACGTCACCAACCCGCTGCTCGGCCCTGACGGCGCCGCCGCCGTCTACGGCCCGCAGAAAGGTGCCACCCCGGCCGACGTCACCCGGCTCGACATGGCGCTCCGGCGGCTGGCGGCGCTGCTCGGCGGCGACCCCGACCAGCCGGGCGCGGGCGCGGCGGGCGGCACCGGCTACGGTCTGCACGCCGCCTGGGGCGCACGGGTGACCCCGGGAGCGGCCGCCGTCGCGGACCTGCTCGGGCTGTCCGCCGCCGTGGCCGACGCCGACCTGGTCATCACCGGAGAGGGGCGCTTCGACGCAACCTCCCACCGGGGCAAGGCCGTCGGCGAGGTCCTCCAGCGCGCGGCCCACACCCGCACCACCGTCGTGGCCGGAGCCGCCACCCTCCCGGCGCTGACCCTCACGGCCCTCGCGGGCTCCGCCGCCGAGGCCCTGGCCCGCCCGCTGCACTGGCTGCGCCTCGCCGGCGCCACCCTGGCCCGGCAAGACCGGTGCCTCCCGGGCGTCGCCCGGCCGCGCAGGTCTCCGGCCCCGAGCTGACGGACTGTGGTCCGAGTCGTGGAACGGCCGGCCCGGGGTGGGGGCCGGCGGGAGAGGATGGGGCTGCCCTGGATCAGCCCGGCGTGGAGGACGTTGTGACGGTTGTCGAGATTCCCGGATCGAAGTCGGTGACGGCGCGTGCGCTGTTCCTGGCGGCTGCGGCGGAGGGGACCACCCGACTCCTCAGGCCGCTGCACTCGGACGACACCGAGGGGTTCGCCGAGGGGCTGGGCAGGCTCGGGTACGCGGTGGCGGCCGAGGGGCAGGACTGGGTGATCCAGGGGCGGCCGCAGGGGCCGGCCAACGACGCCGAGGTCTACTGCCGGGACGGCGCGACCACCGCGCGGTTCCTGCCCGCGTTGGCGGCGGCGGGGCACGGTGAGTTCCGGTTCGACGCCTCGGCGCAGATGCGACGGCGGCCGGTCGGCCCGCTGACCGAGGCGCTGCGGGAGCTCGGCGTCGAGCTGGTGCACGAGGAGCAGGAGGGCCACCACCCGCTGCGGATCAGCGCGAAGGGCGTCACGGGCGGTGAGCTGACGCTCGACGCGGGGCTGTCCTCGCAGTACCTGACGGCGCTGCTGCTGCTCGGCCCGCTGACCGAGCAGGGGCTGCGGATCACCGTCACCGACCTGGTCTCGGTGCCGTACGTCGAGATCACGATCGCGATGATGCGCAGCTTCGGGGTGGAGGTCCGGCGCGAGGGCAAGGTCTTCGTGGTGCCGCCGGGCGGCTACACGGCGGTGGAGTACCCGGTCGAGCCGGACGCCTCGACCGCCAGTTACGTGTTCGCGGCGGCTGCGCTGACGGGCCGCGAGGTGACCGTCCCGGGCCTGGGCACCGGTGCGCTCCAGGGCGACCTGCGGTTCGTCGACGTGCTGGAGCGGATGGGCGCGACGGTACGGATCGGCGCGGACGCGGTCAGGGTCACCGGCGCCGAGGGCGGCCGGCTGCGCGGGCTGGCGGTGAACATGCGGGACATCTCCGACACCATGCCCACCCTCGCCGCGATCGCGCCGTTCGCCGACGGCCCGGTGCGGATCGAGGACGTCTACAACACCCGGGTCAAGGAGTGCGACCGGCTCGAGGCCTGCGCGGAGAACCTGCGCCGCCAGGGGATCACGGTCGAGACCGGCCGGGACTGGATCGAGATCCACCCGGGGACCCCGCAGGCGGCGGAGATCGCCACCCACGGGGACCACCGGATGGTGATGTCGTTCGCGGTCGCGGGCCTGCGCACCCCGGGCACCACCTTCGACGACCCGGGCTGCGTGCGGAAGACCTTCCCGGGGTTCCACCAGGAGTTCGCGAAGTTGCGTGCCGAGTGGGGAATCTGAGGGGACGTCAGGCCTCGACCGGCCGGAGCCTGCGCGCGACCAGCGTGCCGAGCCGGTCGAGGCCGACCACCAGCGCTGCCAGCGCGACGAACTCGACGGTCAGCTGGACCACCTGGAGCGACACCCAGCCGTAGCCCTTCTCGGACGGGTCCAGGAAGAAGTACGGGTACTTGTTCGGGAAGTCGGGGAAGACCGCGGCCCGGGTCAGCGTCACGGCCGCGTAGCCGAGCGGGAAGGCGAGCCAGAGCGGCAGGTCCTTCCAGCGCGAGGCGTTGCGCGGCTTGAGGCAGAGCCAGTCGGTCAGCACCAGCAGCGGCGTGACGTAGTGCAGGAAGAAGCTCGACCACTCCTGCCGCAGGTCCGCGCCGTCCACCAGGCCGGGCAGGGGGTTGACGCCCTTGTTCAGCAGGATGTGCGCGACCAGGCCGGTGATCGTGATGTACAGCGTCGCGGCGCCGCGCAGCCGGGGTGCGGGGGCGTCCACGGTCCCGCGCCGGACCATCCAGTACACGGCGCCGATGTAGTAGCCGAGCACGATGACGTTGCTGTCGACCGTGAAGTACACCAGCGAGCCGGTACCGAGGATCAGTCCGAGCCCGGCCGAGATCACCACGGCCAGGCGCCACCAGAGCGCCGGACGGGTCCAGACCGACATGCGTTCACCAGTTCTTGTCGTGCGGTTGGCCTCCAGGGGCCCGGTCGCCGCACTCTACCCGTGGGTAGCCGAGGTGTGGAAGGCGCTTCCGGGAGGGAGATCCGTCAGCCCAGCCGGACGAAGCCCGACTCGTACGCGATGATCACCGCCTGGGTGCGGTCCCGGGCGCCGAGCTTGGCCAGCACGCTGCCGACGTGCGTCTTCACGGTCTCCGGGCTGACCACGAACCGCTCGGCGATCTCGCCGTTGGTGAGGCCGGCGGCCATCAGCCGGAGCACCTGGCCTTCCCGTTCGGTGAGCCGGTCGGTCCGCGCGACGCCGGTGGGCGTCCGCCGTCCGGCGGCCAACTGCCTGATGGCGGACGGGAAGAGCAGCGAGTCGCCGTGCGCGACCAGCCGGACGGCCTGCAGCATCTCCTCCGCGCGGGCCCGCTTGAGCAGGAAGCCGGCCGCTCCGGCGCGCAGCGCCTCGTACACGTGGTCGTCGTTCTCGAAGGTGGTCACCACCAGAACCCGGGGCGCCGGATCGAGGTCGGCCATCAGCTGTTCGGTGGCCCGGATGCCGTCGATCTGCGGCATCCGGACGTCCATCAGCACCACGTCCGGGCGCAGCTCGCGCACCAGCGGGACCACCTCCGCGCCGGTGGCCGCCTCACCGACCACGGTCATGTCGGGCTCGGCGTCCAGGATGGCTCGCAGGCCCAGCCTGACCAGCCGCTCGTCGTCGGCGATCACCACGCGGATCATGACTTATCCCCCTCGATCGGCAGCCGGGCGGCCAGTCGCCACCGGCCGTCCCGAGTCGGACCGCCGGTGCACTCGCCGCCCAGTACAGCGGCCCGTTCGGCCGTCCCGCGCAGCCCCCGGCCGCCGCCGGGGCGGCTCGGCCGGTCCGCGCCGACCGGGTTGCTCAACTCCAACTCCATGACGCCGTCCCTGACGTCGATCCGCAGCACGGCGGGCACCTGCCCGGCGTGCCGGAGCACGTTGGTCAGACCCTCCTGGACGATCCGGTAGGCAGCCCGGGAGACCTCGCCCGGCAGCCCGGCCGGGCCGGGGTCGACCCGGGCCGCCACCGGTACCCCGACCAGCTCCAACTGGCGTAGTAGCAGCGGGAGTTCGGCCAGGGTCGGGCCGGTGCCGGGAGTGGTGGGCCGGTCCTCGCGGAGCAGGCCCAGGACGGTGTCCAGTTCGGCGACGGCGGCTCTGGCGGTCTCCTCGATCGCCGCCAGCGCCTCCGCGACGAACTCCGGATTGCTCGCCAGCAACCGCCCCGCGGCCGCCGCCTGGATGCCGACCGCGCTCAGCGCGTGGCCGACGGAGTCGTGCAACTCCCGAGCCAGCCGGTTGCGTTGGGCCAGTTCGAGGGTGCGGAGTTCGGCGGCGGCGAGCTTCTCGGCCGGAGTCGGGCCGAGCAGCGCCGGGGCGGTCCTGGCCAGCCAGGCCCCGGCGGCGGCGTTGCCGAGCACCGGGAGCGCGGCCAGACCGAGCGCGAGCAGCGGCAGCGGCACCCGGAGACCGCCGAACCAGAAGTCGAGCAGCGCTCGGGACGGGAAGAAGAGCACCGACACCACGGCGGGCGGCACCGCCAGCGACATCCCGGAGACGATCCCGCCGAGCAGCAGGTGCTGCACGTACCAGGCGGCCGTCCGCCGCCGGGCGGCCCAGGACCGGGACGGGACGGTCGCCAACCCGGCCGCCGTGCCCAGCCCGAGCGCCCGGGCGGCGGTGCTCTCCAGGACCCGGACCACCGGCACCAGCGCGGTCACGGCGGCCATCGGCAGCGCCAGGGCCAGCGCGCCGAACTGCAACAGCACGTTCTGCTGCGGGTTCTGCTCCCCGTACCGCGAGGACAGCAGGACCAGCGAGAGCAGCCAGTACGGCATCAGCAGCGCCCCGCCGAGCACCAGGTGCACCCAGCGCAGGGCCGCTCTGCGCCCGATCAGTGCACTCATCCGGCTGACTGTACGTCAGCCCGGACAGCTGCGTGTTCGAGCAGGGCGACCGCGCCGACCACCACCAGCAGCAGGCCCACTCCGGCCTGCCCGATGCCCACCAGCGAGGCGGCCGGCGGGACGGCGTCCGCCGCGCTCGGCACCTCGGTCCGCAGACCGTCGAAGAACAGCGTGAAGGAACCCCAGGCAAACACCGAGCCGGCCGTCAGCCAGGCGGTCACCAGCGTCGGCCGGAGCGGCCGGTCGGGGCCCAGCCGGAAAGCGAGCCGCAGGAAGGCCGTTCCGGCCGCGAGCAGCATGACGGCGGTGCCGCCCGCGATGATCCGGGCCGACCGCTGCGGCCCGTCCAGGAAGGAGAGCGGCAGGCCGGCGTCGCCCCCCAGCGCCCAGTACAGCTTGGCGGCCGCGACCGGCAGGGCGAGTCCGGCAGCCAGGCAGCTCAGCACCTGCTGGAGCGGGAGGGTGGCGGTGCGCGGCAGGTCGCCGATCCGGCTGCCGAGCAGGGCGGCCCAGCGCTCCCGGGCGTGCAGTACGAAGCCGGCGATCAGGGCCAGGCCCTGGAGCACGAAGCCGCCGTAGACCAGGGCGAACACCCAGGGCTGCAGCCAGCCCTGGGCGGCCGGGGGTTCGCCGCCGAGCAGCAGTTCCGCACCGAAGATCATCGGCAGTTCGAGCATCAGGGTGCCGAGCAAGCCGGTGGCCACCCACATCGGGAAGACCAGCAGGCCGACCGGCACCCGGCGGCCCCACGGGCGGACGAAGGCGAGCGCGAGCAGCGGGGCGACGGCGTCCATCCCGAAGGTGACCAGGTTGGCCACCCAGAGCGCGTCGGCGTCGGTGGAGAGGTCGGCCCGGCCGGTGAAGCCGACCGTACTGCCGCACAGCCAGAGCAGTTTGAGCGTCAGGTAGGGGATCGTCGCCGCGACGGCGACGGCGCACAGGCCACGGCGGAGGGCGCCGGATGAGGTGAGGTCCATGCCTCGACCCTCTCGCCCGGCGCCCCTGCCCCACGTCCACCGTGATCACGAACCGGCTCCCCCGGGCGGGGGATGCGGTCCTACTCCTGCGGGAGCGTCACCCCGCTGGCCCGGAGCATCTCGGCGCGCTCGACCACCTTGACCCGCTCCCGGTCCTGGGGCTCGCCGAGCGCCCGCTCGTGCGCGTCCAGGAGCTTCCAGCCGTCCCAGGTGGTGTAGTTGACGCCGGTCTCGGTCAGGTGCGCGACGATCGCGTCCTGCTCCGGGGCCTCCGGGGTGCGCAGCGCGCCACTCCGGAAGTCCTCGATCAGGCAGGCCACCGTCTCGTTGGCATCGCCCTTGGTGTGGCCGATCAGGCCGACCGGGCCGCGCTTGATCCAGCCGGTGACGTAGGTGGAGGGCAGGTGCGCGCCGCCCTCGATCACCCGGCCGGCCTGGTGCGGGACGGTGCCGGAGAGGGTGTCGAACGGCAGCTTGGGCAGCTCCTGCGAGAGGTAGCCGACCGCGCGGTAGACCGACTGGACGTCCCAGTCCTGGTAGCTGCCGGTGCCCCTGACGTTCCCGGTGCCGTCCAGCTCGGTGCGCTCGGTGCGCAGGCCGACCACCCGGCCGTCCGCGCCCAGCACCTCGACCGGGGACTCGAAGAAGTGCAGGTACAGCTTGTGCGGGCGGTCACCGATGTCGCGGATCGCCCAGTTCTCCAGGGTGGAGGCGACCATGTCGGCCTGCTTGTTGCCCCGGCGGGTGGCGATGCTGCCGTCGTCGTAGTCGATGTCCTCGGGGTTGACGATCACCTCGATGGTGGGCGAGTGGTCGAGCTCGCGCAGCTCCATCGGGCTGAACTTCGCCTGCGCCGGGCCGCGGCGGCCGAAGACGTGGATCTCCACCGCCTTGTTGGCGGCCAGACCGGCGTGGACGTTCGGCGGGATCTCGGTCGGCAGCAGCTCGTCGGCGGTCTTGGCCAGGATCCGGGCCACGTCCAGGGCGACGTTGCCGACGCCGAGCACGGCGACCTTCTCCGCCTCCAGCGGCCAGCTCCGCGGGACGTCCGGGTGGCCGTCGTACCAGGAGACGAAGTCGGCCGCGCCGTACGAGCCGTCCAGCTCGATGCCGGGGATGTCCAGCGCGCGGTCGGCGTCGGCGCCGGTGGAGAAGACCACCGCGTCGTAGAACCGGTGCAGGTCGTCCAGGTGGAGGTCGGTGCCGTAGTCGACGTTGCCGAACAGGCGGATCTGCGGCTTGTCCAGCACCTGGTTCAGCGCGGTCACGATGCCCTTGATCCGGGGGTGGTCGGGGGCGACGCCGTACCGGATCAGGCCGAAGGGGGCGGGCATCCGCTCGAACAGGTCGATCGAGACCCCTGGTTCGGTGGCGATCTCGGACTTCAGCAGCGCGTCGGCGGCGTAGATGCCGGCGGGACCGGCTCCGACTATGGCCACTCGGATGGGGCGGGGCATGCGGTCCGTCCTTCGGCTGGGCAGCGGTTATCCGCCAGGCTGACCGGCGGCTCCCGGTTAGGCTACCCTTCCCGCACCTATGGCCTCATAGGGGTGCTCTATGCCAGCCCGAAACAGCCGTCACCACCGGGCGCACGGCTCCCGGTGGTGAGGGGTCAGAAGATCAGGCGGGCGGAGCTGTGCGTGCGGTCCTCGATTCCGGCGGCGGCCTTGTGGATCAGTTCGTGGGCCAGGTTGGAGCAGGCGCGGGCGGCGGCCAGTTCCTCACCAACGGTGGAGTCGGGGGCGTCGTCCGGGCTGCGACGGGCGATGCCGAGGCCCCGGACGCCGGGGGCACTGAAGCCGCTGAGCGATGCGGTGCAGGTGGTTCGGGTGTCGTCCTCCTCGAAGACGAGGTCGACGATCCAGTGGTTCTGCATGTCCGATCACCTCTCTCGGGTGGATCGTTCCAGCCCCAGAATCCGCCTGTGCCGGGCTGATCGCAAGGCTGTGCCCGACCCGCCGCCGCGACCCTTGTTACCGGCTGGTCACTTGTCTATCATCGCGACTGTGACAGCCCCACTGTCAAACATGGGAGGACGGTCGGTGGCAGAGATGACCGGCTCCGGGCCGCTGGCCGGGGTCAGGGTGGTGGAACTCGCCGGGATCGGCCCCGGGCCGTTCGCCGCGATGCTGCTCGCCGACCTCGGTGCCGACGTGGTCCGGGTGGACCGGCCCGACCCGGCCGTGCTCGGCGTCGACCCGGCGTACGACGTGACCAACCGGAACAAGCGCTCGGTGGTGGTCGACCTCAAGACGCCCGAGGGGCCGGGCCAGGTGCTCGACCTGGTCGAACGGGCCCACCTGCTGATCGAGGGATACCGCCCCGGCGTGGCCGAACGCCTCGGTGTCGGCCCCGAAGCCTGCCTGGCCCGCAACCCCGCTCTGGTCTACGGCCGGATGACCGGCTGGGGCCAGCACGGCCCGCTCGCCCAGCGCGCCGGGCACGACCTCGGCTACGCGGCCACCGCCGGCGTGCTCGGCCTGGCCGGGGCGGCCGACGGGCCGCCCGCCTTCCCCGCCAACCTGCTCGGCGACTACGCGGGCGGCTCGCTCTACCTGGTGGTCGGCCTGCTGGCCGCCCTCCGGCACGCCGAGCAGACCGGCACCGGCCAGGTGGTGGACGCCGCCATCGTGGACGGCGCGGCCCACCTGACCACCATGCTCTGGGGCCTGCTGGCCGCAGGGCTCTGGCAGGACGGGCGCGGCGTCAACCTCCTGGACGGCGGCGCCCCCTGCTACTCCGTCTACCAGGCGGCGGACGGTGGCCACCTGGCCGTCGGCGCCCTGGAGCCGCAGTTCTACGCCGAGTTCGCCCGGCTGCTGGAGCTCGGCCCGGACGCCCCCGGCCAGTACGACCAGGCCCGCTGGCCCGAACTCCGGGCGCTGATCGCGACCCGGTTCGCCACCCGCACCCAGGCCGAGTGGGCGGCCGTCTTCGAGGGCACCGACGCCTGCACCGCACCGGTTCTGACACTCCGTCAGGCCGCCGCACACGAACACCTGGTGGCGCGAGGCACGTACGTCACCGAAGGCGGGATCACCCAGCCCGCGCCCGCCCCGCGCTTCTCCGTCACCCCCGGCGCGCTGCGCCGCCCCCCGGCCCCGCCCGGCGGTCACACCGCCGAGGTGGCCCGGGACTGGGGCATCAAGAGCCTCTCCGGCTGAAGGCAGGAAACAGTGCAGCGTGATATCTACACCGAGGAGCACGAGGCGTTCCGCGAGACCGTCCGCGCCTTCCTCGCCAAGGAGGTGCTCCCCCACCACGAGCGCTGGGAGCAGGCCGGGATCGTGGACCGCTCGGCCTGGCTGGCCGCCGGCCGGCAGGGCCTGCTCGGCCTGGCCGTCCCGGAGGAGTACGGCGGCGGGGGCAGCGCCGACTTCCGCTACCCGGCGGTGCTGGCCGAGGAGTTCACCCGGGCCGGAGCCAGCGGTCTGGCGCTCGGCCTGCACAACGACATCATCGGCCCCTACCTGACCCAGCTCGCCACCGAGGAGCAGAAGCGGCGCTGGCTGCCCGGCTTCTGCTCCGGCGAGCTGGTCACCGCGATCGCGATGACCGAGCCCGGCACCGGCTCCGACCTCCAGGGCATCGCCACCCGGGCCGAGGACCGGGGCGACCACTACCTGCTGAACGGTGCCAAGACCTTCATCTCCAACGGCATCCTGGCCGACCTGGTGATCGTGGTGGCGAAGACCACCGCCGAGGGCGGCTCGCACGGCCTCAGCCTGCTGGTGGTCGAGCGCGGCACGGAAGGCTTCGAGCGCGGCCGCAACCTGGACAAGATCGGCCAGAAGGCTCAGGACACCGCCGAGTTGTTCTTCCAGGACGTCCGGGTGCCGAAGGCCAACCTGCTCGGTGAGGAGAACCAGGGCTTCCTCTACCTGATGCGCAACCTGGCCCAGGAGCGGCTGGGCATCGCGGTCTCGGCGATCGCCGGGGCCGAGCACCTGGTCGAACTGACCACCGAGTACGTCAAGCAGCGCACCGCGTTCGGGCGACCGCTGGCCAGGCTCCAGCACATCCGGTTCGAAATCGCCGAGCTGGCCACCGAGTGCGCGGTCACCCGGACCTTCGTGGACCGCTGCATCACCGAGCACAACCGCTACGCGCTCACCCCCGTCGACGCCTCGATGGCCAAGTGGTGGGCCACCGAACTGCAGAAGCGCACCGCCGACCGCTGCCTCCAACTGCACGGCGGCTACGGCTACATGACGGAGTACCCGGTCGCCAAGGCGTTCACCGACGGCCGGATCCAGACCATCTACGGCGGCACCACCGAGATCATGAAAGAGATCATCGGCCGCTCCCTGCTGACCTGAGAGGCACTCACGTGACCACCGAAGCGTACGTCTACGACGCTATCCGCACCCCACGCGGCCGGGGCAAGAGCAACGGCTCGCTGTACGGCACCAAGCCGATCGACCTGGTGGTCGGCCTGATCCACGAACTCCAGGCCCGCAACCCCGGGTTGGACCCGGCCGCGATCGACGACATCGTGCTCGGTGTGGTCAGCCCGATCGGCGACCAGGGTTCTGACATCGCCCGGATCGCCGCGATCGCGGCCGGGCTGCCGGACACCGTGGCCGGAGTGCAGGAGAACCGCTTCTGTGCCTCCGGCCTGGAGGCTGTCAACCTGGCCGCCGCCAAAATCCGTTCGGGCTGGGAGGATCTGATCCTGGCCGGCGGCGTTGAGTCGATGAGCCGGGTGAAGATGGGCTCCGACGGCGGCGCCTGGTTCGCCGACCCGATGACCGCCTACGACACCCACTTCGTCCCGCAGGGCATCGGCGCCGACCTGATCGCCACCATCGAGGGCCTGTCCCGCACCGACGTGGACGCTTTCGCCGTCGAGTCCCAGGTCCGTGCCGCCAAGGCCCAGGCCGACGGCCTCTTCGACCGCTCGGTGGTGCCGGTCAGGGACCGCAACGGACTCGTGGTGCTGGACCGGGACGAGTTCATCCGCCCCGGCACCACGGTCGAGACGCTGGCGAGCCTCAAGCCCTCGTTCGCCGCCATCGGCGAGGCGGGCGGCTTCGACGCCGTCGCGCTGCAGAAGTACCACTGGGTCGAGTCGATCGACCACGTGCACCACGCGGGCAACTCCTCCGGCATCGTGGACGGCGCCGCCCTGGTCGCGATCGGTTCCCGCGAGATCGGCGAGCGGTACGGGCTGCGCCCGCGCGCCCGGATCGTCTCGGCCGCCGTCTCCGGCTCCGAACCCACCATCATGCTGACCGGACCGGCCCCCGCCACCCGCAAGGCGCTCGCCAAGGCCGGGCTGACCGCCGCCGACATCGACCTGGTCGAGATCAACGAGGCGTTCGCCGCCGTCGCGCTCCGGTTCATCCGCGAACTCGGCTTCCGGCACGACCAGGTGAACGTCAACGGCGGCGCGATCGCGCTCGGCCACCCGCTCGGCGCCACCGGCGCGATGCTGCTCGGCACCATCGTCGACGAGCTGGAGCGGCGCGACCTGCGGTACGGCCTGATCACCCTGTGCGTGGGCGGCGGCATGGGCGTCGCCACCATCGTCGAGCGCATCTGACCACCCGTCATCCCTGGAGAGACCTTCATGACTTCCGCAACCCCCATCCGCTGGGAGCAGGACTCGACCGGCGTGGTCACCCTGGTGCTCGACGACCCGGACCAGTCCGCCAACACCATGAACGCCGCCTTCACCGACGCGCTGGAGGCAACCGTCGCCCGGCTCAAAGCACTTGCCGGCCTGCGCGGCGTGATCATCACCTCGGCGAAGAAGACCTTCTTCGCCGGCGGAGACCTCCGGCTGATCTCCGCCGCCCGACCCGAGGACGCCCAGCGGGTGTTCGACAACTCGATGCGGATCAAGCGCGCGCTGCGCACCCTGGAGACGCTGGGCCGTCCGGTGGTCGCCGCGATCAACGGCGCCGCGCTCGGCGGCGGCCTCGAACTCGCGCTGGCCTGCCACCACCGGGTCGCGCTGGACGCCCCCGGCAGCAAGATCGGCCTGCCCGAGGTGACGCTCGGCCTGCTGCCCGGCGGCGGCGGAGTGGTCCGTACGGTGCGGATGTTCGGCATCACCGACGCGCTGCTCAAGGTGCTGCTGCAGGGGCGCCAGTACCGGCCCGCGCAGGCGCTGGAGCACGGCCTCGTCGACGAACTCGCCGCCACGCCGGATGAGTTGCTGACGAAGGCGCGGTCCTGGGTGGACGCGCACGAGGAGGCCGTCCAGCCCTGGGACGTCAAGGGCCACAAGATCCCCGGTGGCACCCCGAGCACCCCCGCCTTCGCCGCCAACCTGCCCGCCTTCCCGGCCAACCTGCGCAAGCAGCTGGCCGGTGCGCCCTACCCAGCCCCGCGCAACATCCTGGCGGCGGCCGTCGAGAGCGCCCAGGTGGACGTGGACACCGCGATGGTGATCGAGGCCCGCTACTTCGCCGAGCTGGCCTGCGGGCAGACCTCCAAGAACATGATCAAGGCACTGTTCTTCGACATGCAGGCCGTCAACTCCGGTGCCAGCCGCCCGGATTCGGTCCCGGCCCGGAAGGCCGCCAAGGTGGCGGTGCTGGGCGCAGGGATGATGGGCGCGGGCATCGCGTACGCCTGCGCCAAGGTCGGCATCGAGGTGCTGCTCAAGGACGTCACACCGGAGGCGGCCGAGCGCGGCAAGGCGTACTCGGCGGCCCTGCTGGACAAGGCGGTCGCGCGGGGCCGGACCACGCCCGAGGAGCGGGACGCCTTCCTGGCCCGGATCACCCCGACCGCCGACGCCGCCGACCTGGCCGGCTGCGACACCGTGATCGAGGCGGTCTTCGAGAACACCGAGCTCAAGCACAAGGTGTTCCAGGAGGTGCAGGACGTCGTCGCCCCCGACGCGCTGCTCTGCTCCAACACCTCCACCCTGCCGATCGGCGTGCTGGCCGAAGGGGTCACCCGGCGCGCCGACTTCATCGGCCTGCACTTCTTCTCGCCGGTCGACAGGATGCCGCTGGTCGAGATCATCCGGGGTCCGGAGACCGGGGACGAGGCGCTGGCACGGGCCTTCGACCTGGTCCGCCAGATCGCCAAGACCCCGATCGTGGTGAACGACTCGCGCGGCTTCTTCACCTCCCGGGTGATCGGCCAGTTCATCAACGAGGGGGTGGCGATGGTCGGCGAGGGCCTCGACCCGTCCTCGATCGAGCAGGCCGCCGCCCAGGCCGGCTACCCCGCCAAGGTCCTGTCGCTGCTGGACGAGCTGACCCTCACGCTGCCGCGCAAGATCCGCGACGAGACCCGCCGGGCGGTCGAGGAGGCGGGCGGTGACTGGCCCACGCACCCCGCCGACGTGGTGATGGACCGGATGCTGGACGAGTTCGACCGCCCGGGGCGCAGCGGCGGCGCGGGCTTCTACGACTACACCGACGGCCGCCGCACCCGGCTGTGGCCCGGCCTGCGGGAGCACTTCGCCCGCCCGGGCGCGGAGATCCCGTTCGAGGACATGAAGGAGCGGATGCTCTTCGCCGAGGCGCTGGACTCGGTCCGCTGCCTCTCCGAAGGCGTCCTCACCTCGGTGCCCGACGCCAACGTCGGGTCCATCCTGGGCATCGGCTTCCCGGCCTGGACCGGCGGCGTGCTCCAGTACATCAACGGCTACGACGGTGGTCTGCCCGGATTCACCGCCCGGGCCCGGGAGTTGGCGGCCGCGTACGGGCCGCGCTTCGAGCCGCCCGCGCTGCTGGAGGAGATGGTGGCGAACGGCCGGACCTTCTGAGGGTTAGGCTGAGCCGGCCGCGCGTGCTCACTCGGGCCGCGCGGCCAGCTCCTCGGCGAGGGAACGCTGAAAGGCCGTCACCAGGGCCTGGATCACCATGGGTTGGATCTGGTCGGTCAGGGTCTTCATCCGCTCCAGCTCCGCGTCGCTCGGCTCGCTCTCCCGGTACGGGCGCCAGACCGTGTCGCGGAACAGCCGGTGCAGGTCGTGCGCGGTGGCCTGGCTGTGCAGCCGGACCACCGCGCGGGCCGCCACCAGCGTCTCCAGCGGGATCGGTACGTCCAGCACTCGTACGCCCAGCGGCAGCAGGCCCGGGTCGATCTTGAACAGTTCCGGGTCTTCGGTGCGGTGCACCGCGCCCATCGCCGCCAGGCGGTCCACGTCCGCCTCCGACAGTGGCCGTCCGGCCCGGCGGGCCAGCTGATCGCGGGTGGCCTCCTCAGCCGCCTCCGGTGTCCAGGAGGCCACCAGGGCGCGGTGGATCGCCAGGTCCAAGGAGCCGACGTCCTCCGGGAGTTGGGACAGGTAGCGTTCGATCGCCGCCAGGGTCAGGCCCTGCCGCTGCAGCTCCTCGATCAGCTCCAGTCGCCCCAGGTGCTCGGCCCCGTACCTGCCCACCCGGCGCGGGCCCAGTTCCGGCGGCGGCAGCAGCCCCTTGGTGCTGTAGAACCGCAGCGTCCGGACCGTCACCCCGGCCCGGGCCGCCAGCTCGTCGACGGTCATCTGCGTCGGCGCAGCTCCGGCCATGGTGGGACCTCCTGCTCGGGATCGGATGCGGCAGTACCGCTGTGACAGCAGTAGTGTCCCACCAGCGGCGGCGGGTCCGGCTACGCGGCGAGGAGTTCCGGGTGGTGGCGCTTCGTCACCTCGGGATGGGCGCGCGCGTATCCCTTGAGTTCGTTGCGACCGAATTCGGCGAACAGCGGGTTGTGCGGGTCCTGGGTGGCGCCGGGGGCGTGGTGGGCCTGCGGGAAGTCGAGCGGGGTGATGTGGGCGTCCAGTCGCGGGTTGTAGAAGAACGGGACGGAGAAGCGCTCGCGGGAGCCGGGCGGGCTGACCACCCGGTGGCTGGTGGCCTTGAGGTAGCCGTCGGTGGCGACTTCGAGCAGCTCGCCGAGGTTCACCACGAAGGCGCCGGGGAGCGGTGGGACGGAGAGGAACGTCCCGTCGCTGCGCAGCACTTCGAGGCCGCCCACCTCGTCCTGGAGCAGCAGCGTGATGAAGCCGTAGTCCTTGTGCGCGCCGACCCCCTGGGCGGTGCCGTCGGGGGCGGTGCCCGGGTAGCGGACCAGCTTGAGCCGCAGGTGCGGGTGGCCGGCGAAGGCGTAGTCGTAGAAGTCGGGGTGGGCACCGATCGAGGCCAGCAGTTCGTGCAGCAGGCGGGCGGCGACCGAGCCGAGGTGGTCGATCCAGTTCAGGGTGGCGGCGCGGAGCCCGGGGACGGCGGCGGGCCACTGGTTCGGCCCCTCCAGCCACCAGTACGGCTGCTCGCCGGGGCGGGGCACGTGGGGTGGGAGTTCGGCGCCGATGTCGAGCTGATCGCGCCAGTCCTGGCGGCCGGAGGTGCGTTCGGTGCCGGTCCGGGTGTAGCCGCGGTAGTGCGGGGAGTTGAGGTTGCTCACGGCCAGCCGGTCGGACTCCGGGAGGGCGAAGAACGCGTGCATGGCGTCGGTCAGCTCGGCGGTCTCCCCGGCGGTCACGCCGTGGCCGGTGAGCTGGAAGAAGCCGACCTCGGTGGCCGCGGCGCGCAGGGCGTCGTGCAGCCGGGCCCGGTCGTCGGCGGAGCCGTCGGCGAGCGAGAGGTCGATGACCGGAAGACCGGTGAGTCGTGCTGTCATGGCTGCCATCCGAGGGTGAGTCCCCCCGGGATCGGACACAGCACCAGGTTACCGTCGGAAGGGGGTTGACCCTGGGGCGAACCGGAGCAGACTGGTAGGTACACCCCGGACACCGGACGGAGCCCGCCTCGCAGACAGAGACGTCTGTCAGCCCGCGAGAGCACATGTCCAAGCCCCCGGTCAGGCCCCCGGCACCCCGTTCGGGAGTCGGCTCCCGGCGACGACCGGGCCCCGGCACTCGAAGCGGCGGTACCGGGGACTGCGCTCTGTCCGGCGGCCGTCAGCCCGTGCGCGTTCCGCCCCGCTACTGCGCGTTGATCACGCGCAGCACGTCCAGCCGGGCCGCCCGCCGGGCCGGCCAGACCGCCGCCAGGACTCCGATCGCCAGGGCGAGCAGCAGGTAGAGACCGAGACGTGCCCAGGGCAGCACGAGCGCGTACTGCGGCAGCGAGGGCCGGAGGGCTGCTCTGTCGAAAGCCGGAGGGCGGGGGCCCCGAGCAGGTCAGCAGCCGCCAGAGGTGGAGCAGGCCGCCTTCGGCGCGCCGGTGCCGAGGGTGATCAGCTGTGGTGCGGCGGGTGCCGAGCAGCAGCCCCCGTCGTGGGCGGCCTGGGGCTCGTCGGACGTGGCCCGGGGCTGGTCGAAGAGGCCGGCTCCGCCGCAGACGCCGGTTTCGGGGAGGGTGAGTTCGACGCGGGCGGCTGCGTCGTGGTCGCCGGCGAGGTGGGCGGCGATGGAGCGGACCTGCTCGTAGCCGGTCATGGCGAGGAAGGTCGGGGCGCGCCCGTAGGACTTCATGCCGACCAGGTAGACGTCGCTCTCGGGGTGGGTCAGCTCGGCGGCGCCGTGCGGGTAGACGGTGCCGCAGGAGTGCTGGTTGGGGTCGATCAGCGGGGCCAGCGCGACGGGTGCCTGGAGGCGTTCGTCCAGGCCGAGCCGGAGCTCGGACAGGAAGGAGTGGTCGGGGCGCAGACCGGTGAGGACGATGACCTCGTCCAGGTCCTCGGCCCGGGCGCCTCCGTCGGAGACCAGGGCGAGCCGGCCGTCGGTCTCCTCGACGGCGGTGGTGCGGAAGCCGGTGAGGGCGGTGGCGTGGCCGTTGTCGACGGCGGTCTTCGCCGCCTGGCCGAGGGCGCCGCGGGCGGGGAGCTGGTCGGAGCCGCCGCCGCCGAAGGTGGAGCCGGTGATTCCACGGCGGAGCACCCAGACGGCGTGGGTGCCGCGCTCCTGCTGCGCCAGGTCGGCGAGGGCGGCCAGGGCGGTGAAGGCGGAGGCGCCGGAGCCGACGACGGCGGTGCGCTTCCCGGCGTACCGGGCGCGGACGGCCGGGTCCTTGAGGTCCGGGACGCGGTAGGAGATGCGGGCGGTGTGGGTCTTCTCGCCGATGGCGGGCAGGCCGTCGGCACCGAGCGGGCCCGGGGTGGACCAAGTGCCGGAGGCGTCGATGACGGCGGCGGCGGTGAGCCGCTGCCCGGTGCCGTCGGCGGTGGCGAGGTGGACGGTGAAGGGCTGCCCGGTCCGGCCCGCGTCGACGATGCGGTCCCGTCCGGCGCGGGCCACGCCGGTGACCGTGGTGTGGTAACGGACCTTCGCGCCGAGGGCGTCGGCGAGGGGCTGGAGGTACTGCTCGGCCCAGTCGGCGCCGGTCGGGTAGACGGCCTGGTCGGGCCGGGTCCAGCCGGTCGGGGCGAGGAGCTTCTCGGCGGCGGGGTCGATCAGCTCGCTCCAGGTGGAGAACAGGCGGACGTGACCCCACCCCCGTACCGCGCCGGCGGCTGCGGGGCCGGACTCGGCGACGATCACGTCCAGGCCGCGCCCGGTGAGGTGGGCGGCGGCGGCCAGGCCGATCGGGCCGGCGCCGATGACGAGGATGGGCAGGGCGTGACCTTCGGACATGGGGTGTCCCCTCGGGGTGAGCGACCGCTGATTCGACGGTTGTCGATGTGTTGCTGGCTCCGACCTTGCCACTGGAATAGATGACTGTCAACATAGACATATGTCGAATCTGGAGCTGGTCGTGCTGGAGTCCGCCGAGGTGCCGTGCTGCCCGCCGATCACCTCGGCTGAGCTGTCGGTGGAGGACTCGGTGCGGATGGCGGCGATGTTCAAGGCGCTGGCCGATCCGGTGCGGCTGCGCCTGTTCTCGAAGGTCGCCTCGCACGAGGGCGGCGAGGCGTGCGTGTGCGACATCCAGGACGTCGGGGTATCCCAGCCGACCGTCTCGCACCACCTGAAGAAGCTCCGCGAGGCGGGGCTGCTGACCAGTGAGCGTCGGGGTACCTGGGTGTACTACAGGGTGGAGCCGTCCGTCGTGGCGGGCATGTCCGCCCTGCTCGACCTGAACCGCTGACCGCCGTCCGGGAGAACCGTATGCCGCTGCACCTGGCCCTGATGGAGCCCGCGCACGCCCGGCAGGTCCTGGCGGTCTACCAGACGGGCATCGACGAGGGCAACGCCACCTTCGAGACCGCCGCGCCGACCTGGGAGGCCTTCGATGCCGCCCGTCTGCCCGGCCACCGCCACGTCGCCCTCGGTGCGGGTGGTGAGGTGCTGGGCTGGACGGCGGTCGGCGCGGTCTCCGCCCGCCCGGCGTACGCGGGGGTGGTCGAGCACTCCGTCTACGTCCGCCCCGACGCGCGTGGCCGTGGCATCGCGCGCTCCCTGCTGAACGCCCTGATCGCCTCGACCGAAGCGGCCGGGATCTGGACCATCCAGTCCGGGGTCTTCCCCGAGAACGCCGCCAGCCTCGCCCTGCACGCCGGGGTCGGGTTCCGGGTGATCGGCACCCGGGAACGCGTCGCCCGTCATCACGGGGTGTGGCGCGACGTCCTGCTGATCGAACGCCGCAGCCCCGTCGTCACCTGAGGCGGCGGATCACACTCGGTCGGGCGCGGTCTCGGCGCGCGGGGCGGTGGTGCGGTGGGTGAAGATCAGCCCGACCAGCGCCAGGCCGAGGGCGCCGCCGACCAGCTGCGCGCCGATGAAGCCGGGCACCGAGGCGGGCGCGATGCCGGCGAAGGTGTCGGTGAAGGCGCGGCCGACGGTGACGGCGGGGTTGGCAAAGGAGGTGGAGGAGGTGAACCAGTACGCGGCGCCGATGTAGGAGGCGACCGCGACGGGGGCGAAGCGCAGGTGGCCGGTCCTGGCGAGGCCGAAGATCAGCAGCACCAGGCCGGCGGTGGCGACGACCTCGCCGAGCAGCAGCTGCCCGGCCGAGCGGTCGTGCGTGGACCACTCCACCAGGGTCCGCCCGAACATCGCGTCCGCGAGGATCGCGCCGCCGATCGCTCCGATGGTCTGCGCCGGGACGTACGCGGCGACCTGGCGCAGCGTCAGACCCCGGGGGTCCTCGCGGCCGGTCCACCATTCGGCGAGGGTGACGACCGGGTTGAAGTGCGCGCCGGAGACCGGACCGAGCAGGAGGATCAGGACGCCGAGGCCGAAGACGGTGGCCAGTGAGTTGGCCAGCAGCTGAAGGCCGACGTCCTTGCTCAGCTCGGTGGCCTGGATGCCGGAGCCGACCACGACGGCCGCCAGGGCGGCGGTGCCGACCAGTTCGGCCGCGAGCCGGTTCAGCAGCGGTACGGCGGGTGGCTCGACGGCCAGCGGCTCGGCCTCGGGTCTGGCTTCGTCTGTCGCGCTCAACGGGTGTGCTCCTCGGGCGGGGACGGGCTGGGGTGGTTCAGCAGGACCGTTTGAAGTTGGCCTCGGCGGTCAGCCGCGCGGCGGAGGCCAGCGCGGCGAACTCCGCCGTCAGGCCTTCCAGGGCCTCCGGGCGGAGCGAGTAGTACGTGAAGCGCCCGCAGGGCTCGGTGTCCACCAGGCCCGCGTCGCGCAGGATCTTCAGGTGGTTCGACAGGTTGGTCTGCTTCGCGCCGGTCTCCTCCACCAGATGCGTCGTGCACAGCGCCTCTCTGGAGAGGAGCGCGATGATCTGCATCCGGAGCGGGTCGGCCAGGGCCTTCAACACATCACTGTCGACTGAGATCACCATGGGCTGATACGTTACCGGTGCCGGGCCCGCCGAGCGAACCACTCCTCTCCGGCCGCCACCGGGCACCCGCCGCCCCGCACGCCGAAGGAACCGCCATGACCACCGCTCCTGCCGCCTCCGTGCTGTTCGTCTGCATCCACAACGCCGGACGTTCGCAGATGGCCGCCGGCTTCCTGCGCCACCTCGCGGGCGACCGCATCGAGGTCCGCTCGGCCGGCTCGGTCCCCGGCGACCGCGTCAACCCGTCCGCCGTCGCCGCGATGGCGGAGCTCGGCATCGACATCTCGGCCCAGACGCCGAAGGTGCTCACCACCGAGGCCGTGCAGGCGTCCGACTACGTGATCACCATGGGCTGCGGCGACGCCTGCCCGTACTTCCCCGGCAAGCACTACCTCGACTGGACCCTCGACGACCCGGCGGGCCAGGGCGTCGAGGCCGTCCGGCCGATCCGCGACGAGATCAGGGGCCTGATCGACGGCCTGATCGCCGAGATCGACGCCAAGTCCGCGCTCTCGCAAGAGAACTAGGAGCCATCGGCCGGACGCATCCCTTCCTCGCCGGTTGGCGAGGTGCCCTGCCGCTCACCGGAAGTCCCGGCTCCTGCCGCCGGGGGCGAGGGTGAGCGGGACGAGGCGGGTGGCGACGAGGTTGACGGCGCCGTCGCGGCGTTCGGCCGTGCCGTGGACGAGGAGGCCGGCGTTGCCGAGGGCGACCCGGCGTTGGCGTTCCCAGACGTGGGGCTGGACCACGACGTTGACGAGGCCGGTCTCGTCCTCCAGGGAGATGAACAGGACGCCGCCCGCGGTGGGCGGGCGCTGGCGGTGGGTGACCAGGCCGCCGATGGAGATCAGTGCGCCGGGGACGGCCCTCTCCTTGAAGTCGGCGGCGGTCAGGGCGCCGCAGCGTTCGAGGTGGGGCCGGGCGTGCTGGACGGGGTGGGTGGCGGAGGTGCCGGTGGCCCACAGGTCGGCGATGGTCTCCTCGATGGGGGTCATCTCCGGGAGGGGCGGCGCGGTGAGGGCGGTGGCCGTGCCGGGGAGCATGCCGTCGGTGGTGCGGGCGAGCAGTCCGGCGGACCACAGCGCCTGGCGGCGGGTCAGGCCGAGGCCGGCGAAGGCGCCGGCGGCGGCGAGGGCTTCGAGGACGGGTTCGGGCAGGGCGGTGCGACGGGCGAAGTCCTCCAGCCCGGTGTACGGCTGCCCCGCGGCGATCGTCGCGGCCTGGTCGGCGCTGAGTCCGCGTACGTCGGCCAGGCCGAGGCGGATCGCCGGACGGGCGGGCTGTGCCTCGTCGGTGCTGTCCACCGGTTCGAGGGTGGGTGCGGCGGAGCTCCTGTTGATGTCGGCGGGCAGGACGGTGACGCCGTGCCGACGTGCGTCGTGGATGAGGGTGAGAGGCGAGTAGAAGCCCATCGGCTGGTTGGCGAGCAGCGCGCAGGTGAAGGCCTCCGGGTAGTGGTACTTCAGCCATGCGCTCGCGTAGACGAGCAGGGCGAAGCTGGTGGCGTGGGACTCGGGGAAGCCGTAGCTGGAGAAGGCCTCGATCTTGGTGTAGACGTCGGCGGCCACGGCGGCTGGGATGCCGCGCCGGGTCATCCCCGAGAGCAGGCGTTCGCGTAGCTCGGCGACCCGGTCGTGCGATCGTTTGGAGCCCATGGCCTGGCGCAGCTTGTCCGCCTCGGTGGGCGTGAAACCGGCGCAGTCGATGGCCAGTTGCATCATCTGTTCCTGGAACAGGGGCACGCCGAGGGTCTTCTCCAGGGCGCGTTTCATCAGCGGGTGGGCGATGGTGGCCGGCTCCCGGCCGTTGCGGCGGCGGATGTAGGGATGGACGGAGCCGCCCTGGATCGGGCCCGGGCGGATCAGGGCGACCTGTACCACCAGGTCGTAGAAATTCCTCGGGCGCAGCCGGGGCAGTGTCGAGGCCTGCGATCTCGACTCGACCTGGAAGGTCCCGATGCTGTCCGCCCGGCAGAGCATGTCGTAGACGTCCGAGTCGCCGGACGGGATCGTGGCGAGGTCGTAGCGGACGCCGTGGTGACGCTCGATCAGGTCGCAGGCGTCGTGCAGCGCGGAGAGCATGCCGAGACCGAGCAGGTCGATCTTGACCAGGCCCGCTTCGGCGCAGCTGTCCTTGTCCCACTGGAGCACGCTCCGGCCGGGCATGGTGGCCCACTCGGTCGGGCAGGTCTCGGCGACGGGCCGGCGGGTGAGGACCATGCCGCCGGAGTGGATGCCGAGATGTCGGGGCAGACCGCGCAGTTGACCGGCGAGCTCCCGCACGTCGGCCGGCACCTCGGCGTCGGGCGGCGGCATCTCGTGCCAGCCGGTCTCCCTGCTGAAGCGGTCCAGGTCCCCGGTGGCGTAGCCGAGGGCGCGGGCCGCGTCCCGCACGGCCAGGCGCGGCTGGTAGCTGATGACGTTGGCGACCTGGGCGGCGTGGTCGCGGCCGTAGGTGTCGTAGCAGTACTGGATGACCTCCTCGCGGCGGCGGTGTTCGATGTCCAGGTCGATGTCCGGCGGTCCGTCGCGCTCTGGGCTGAGGAAGCGCTCGAAGAGCAGGCCGTAGTGGACCGGGTCCACCGAGGTGATCCCGAGGGCGTAGCAGACGGCCGAGTTGGCGGCCGAGCCCCGGCCCTGGCACCAGATGTCCTGGCGCCGGGCGAAGTCCACGATGTCGTGGACGATCAGGAAGTACCCGGCCATGTCGAGCTGCTCGATGACGTCGAGCTCGTAGGCGATCTGCCGACGGGCCTTTTCATTGCCCGGGGAGAAGCGGGTGGCGGCTGCCCGGTGGGTGACTTCGCGCAGCCAGCTGGTCTCGGTGTGCTCCTCGGGGACCGGGAAGCCGGGCATCTCGGGTGCCAGGGCGCGGAAGTCGAACGCGCAGTCCCGGGCCAGCTCGACGGTGGCCTGCTGGACGCCGGGCCAAGGGGCGAGGCAGGCGGCCATCTCGGCGGCGGACCGCAGGTGCGCGGTGCCGGCCGCGGCGAGATAGGGCTCGGCGTCGGCGAGAGTGCGCCGCTGCCGGAGCGCGGCCAGGGTCTGTGCCAGGCGCAGCTGGGACGGGGAGGCGTGGTGCGCGGCGGTGGTCGCGACGAGGGGGAGACCGGTGCGGGCGGCCAGGGCGGCGAGGGCGTCGTTGCGGTCGTCGTCGCCCGGGATCCGATGGTCGGTCAGTTCGACGAACACGTTGTCCGCGCCGAACCGGTCGGCGAGGACGAGCAGTTCGCGTTCGGCGCCGAGCTGACCCTCGGTCTCCAGGGCGCGGCGTACCGCTCCCTTGCGGCAGCCGGTCAGGACCGCCCAGTGGCCGTCGTGGGCGTCGGCGAGACGTTCGCGGTCGTACCGGGGACGGCGTTTGCCCTCGCCCGCGAGGTGGGCGTCGCCGATGGTCCTGGCCAGGCGGCGGTAGCCCTCCGGGCTCCTGGCCAGGACCAGCAGGTGCTCGCCGTTCTGGTCCGGGGTGCCGGTCGGCGCCGTGGTGGCGTCCAGGGTCAGCTCGGCACCGAACACCGTGGCGATGCCGGCGCGGCGGGCCTCGGCGGCCAGCATCGCCGCGGCGTAGAGACCGTCGTGGTCGGTGATCGCGAGCGCTTCGGTGCCGAGGCGGGCGGCCTCGGCGACCAGGTCGGCGGGGTCGCTCGCGCCGTCCAGGAAGCTGAAGGAGCTGTGGACGTGGAGCTCGGCCCAGCCGGTCCCGTCCGGGCGCGCGGCACCGGACGGCGTCGGGGACGTACCGGGCGCCGGGCCGGAGAACGGGAGCACCGTGTGGTCGCCTGCCGGCGGGGTGCCGGTCATGGCCCGGTGCAGGTCGCGCCACGAAGTGGTGGGGTGGCTGGTGAAACCCATGGTCGTCGTCCTGGAGCTGCGGTCGGAAGGGGTGGCTCAGGTGTCGTAGTCGCCTTCGAGGCGCCAGCGGCCGCCGGTGACCGACAGCAGTAAGGCGCGCCCGTCCGCGACGGTCACCTGCATCCGGGCGGTACGCCGGGCCGACTCCGGGTCCCACCAGCGCTCCTGCTCGGGCCACGGGCCCGCCCAGGCGGTCACCGCCATGACGCCCTCGGGCAGCACCAGGCGAGCCGGACGGCCCCGGGCCTCCGCGCGGGCGGTGACCTCCACCTCCCGGCCGTCCGCGTCCAGCAGTCGCACCGGTACGGGCTCCTCCGGGACATGGGTCGGGGACGGCGCGGGCAGCCGCCCCGGCCACGGACCGTCCTCGCGTCGCTCCTGGTGCGCGTCACCCCAGGGAGTCCGCACCGCCCGGTCCGCCGGAGCGCGGCCGCCGGCCAGCTCCACGGTGACCGGTGCGGTGTGTCCGAGGATCGCCTGCACCCGCGCCACCGCCCGCTCCACCCGGGCGGTGGCCTCCTGGTCCCCGTCGGCCAGGGACAGCTGGCGACCGGGATCACGGACCAGCCCGTCCGGTACCAGACGGAGAGCCACCACCCCGCCCGCCGCCTCGTCGAACACACGGCCCTGCTGCCAGGCCTGCAGCTGCCAGCGCACCCGCTCGGCCACCGCGCCCACCGACAGCACACCCTCGTGCCGCCACGCCCGGGCCGCGCTGCTGCCGTCCGCGCACTCCACCTCCACCTCGACCCGCTCACACGCCAGCCCCGCCCCGGCGAGCCCCGCATGCAACCGTTCGGCGAGGCCACGGGCGGCGAACGCGATCGGCTCGGCGATCGTGTACGGCTGCTCGAACCGCTCCTCCACACCGAGGTCGACCCCGGGCGGCCGGGCGACGACCGGCCGGGCCTCCAGGCCGCGGACCAGTCGATGGGCAGCCACCCCGGCCGTGCCGAAGCGGTCGGCCACCGCGCCGGCCGGAAGCGCGGCGAACTGACCCAGCGTCAGCAGACCCAGGCGGCCCAGCAGGCCGGCCAGCCTGGCGTCCGCCAGCTCGCTCACCGGGAACGGGGCCAGGAACCGGGCGCTCTCCCCGGCCGGCACGATCCGACCGGTCCGGGCGGCCAGTTGAGCGGCGGCCAGACCGTCCGCGATACCGACCTGGCACTCGTGGCCGACCGCTTCCACCGCGTCGACGACCTTCTCCGCCAAGGGGTGCTCGCCGCCGTGGAAGCGCGCCGCCCCGGCCGTCGGCACCGCGAGCACGCCGGGGCGCAGCACCTCCAGATGGGCGGCCAGTGCGCTGACCGCATCGGCCACCGGTTCGAACAGGCTCGCCTCGTCGTCGACCCGGCGCTCGTGCACGGCGAGGCCCGGCACCGTCGCCCGCGCCGAGCGGACCTTCTGACCGTGCCGCACGCCGGCCGCCCGGGCCGCGCCCGACCCGGCGACGACCCGGCCGCGCTCGACCACCGCCACCAACTGCCCGGGCTCCGCACCTTCGCCCAGGACGGTGATCACGGGCCAGTCCGGCACCCATGCGACCAGCGCCCGGGGCGCGGCCCCGACGCTCTCCCGGTCCGCGGCCATCACACCACCGCCAGGGGAGGACGTGCCGTGCCCACCGGTTGCTGAGCGGCCGCCACGGCGCCCGGCCGGTGCAGCTCCGGCCGGTGCAGCTCCGGCACGGGGGCGAGCGGCTCGGCCGCGCGGACCGCGCCGTGCGCGTCGGGAAGCCACAGTTCGACCCGGCGCTCGCGGGCGGCACTGCCCCGACCGCCCGCCGCCACCACCAGGTGCCGGGCCCGTAGCCGCCCCCTGCCCTGCCCGAGGCCCGCCCAGGTACGGGCCTGCACCGCCAACCGCACCCGTGCGCCCGGCCACGGACCGGCCACCACCAGCACGCAGCCGCTGCGCCGCGCCACGGTGGTCAGCCGCTCCGCAACCTGGCCCGACACCGGCCCGCCCGGGCGCAGCAGCACCACCCCGACGCCGTCGGCCAGGGCCGACGTCACCTCCGGCCACCATTTCCCCGGCGCCTCGACCACGACCAGACGGGACAGGTCCACCCCGAGCTCGGCCGCTCCCAGCAGCCCGAGCCCCTCGAACCCGAGCGCCGCACACCACACGCCGGACGACGAGGCCGCGACCGCGAGGGCGAGGAGCAGAGCGGTACCTCCGCCGGTTACCGACACCACCGCGCCCGGCCGCAGCCCGCGCTCGGGCAGCAGACCTTCCAGGGCAGGCAGCACCGGCACCAGCGGTCCCGAGGGGGCCGGCTGGAGCTGGGGTGCCAGCGCCGAGAGTGCCTTCATGCTGTCCATGTTCGAACATAAGTACGAGAATGGGAAGCGAGAAGCAAGTCGATCACCCGTTCGAACCAAGTGCATCACTGCAGGTCACGGTGGTGAGACGGGCTCCGGGGAGGCGGGCCGGCTGGAGGGTGCCGTGTTCGAGGCCCGCGACGACGGTGGCTCCCGACATGCCCCGCCCGGTGCGGGCCGCGATCTGACCCACCGTCACCCGTTCGATAGCGCGGCCGGGCCGGGGGAGCGCCGGTGCGGTCTGATGCAGGAGACGATCATCATCGCCCGGCGTCCGGAGGTCCGTGGAATGAGTCTGCTGCGCGAGAACGCGGTACTGGCCCTGTTCGCCTGTCTGACGCTCGGTTACCTGGTGGGAAAGCTCAGGGTCGGACCGATCCAGCTCGGCGGTATCTGCGGGACGCTGATCGTCTCGATGCTGATCGGCGCGCAGCACGTCAGCGTGAATGCGGACGTCAAGAACGTGGCGTTCGCGCTGTTCATCTTCTCGCTCGGCTACCTGGCCGGACCGCAGTTCTTCGCCAACATGAACGCCAAGGGGCTGCGCTTCGGCGTGCTCTCGGTGATGGAGGCCGTGGTCGTCATCCTGATGGCCTACGGCATCGCCGAGGCGGGCGGGCTGGACGTCGGTACGGCGGCGGGCATCCTGGCGGGTTCGGCCACCGAGTCGGCGGTGGTCGGCACCGCGCAGGAGGCGATCACCAAACTGCCGGGCATCACCGCCGACCAGTCCACGGAGCTGCAGGCGCACGTCGCCACCGCGTACTCGGTCTGCTACCTGTTCGGCCTGATCAGCATCGTCCTGCTGACCAGCCAGTTCTTCCCGATGCTGATGCGGATCAACCTGGCCGACGCCTCCCGCGAACTGTGGGACCGGATGCGCGGTACCTCGGCCGGTCTGGAGGCCGACGAGACGGCCGCGCTGCCGGGCCTGGTGGGCCGGACCTACCTGGTGTCGCAGGGCGAGGGCTCCAGCCTGCGGGCCCTGGAGGATGCGGTCGGGCAGGACGCCTCGATCGAGGGGGTCACGCGCGGGCAGCAGGTGCTCAAGGTCGACCCCGGGCTGACGCTCCGGCGGGGTGACCGGGTCCTGGTGGTCGGCCGGCGGGACGCGGTCCGCGAGACCGGGTACGAGCTCGGCCCGGAGACCTCCGGGGTGCCGGGGCTGGACAGTCCGCTGATGGTGCGCCAGGTGGTGATCACCGATCGGAAGGTGGCCGGACAGACCGTCAGCCAGCTGCGCGGGCAGCAGCTCGCGGCCACCGAGGGCATCTACCTGACCGGCGTCCAGCGGGTCGACCAGGACATCCCGGCGGTCGGCGAGACCGAGCTGCACCAGGGCGACACCCTGACCGTGGTCGGCACCCGATCCAAGGTCGAGCGGTTCACCAAGGCGGTCGGCGCCAAGGTGCGCACCGACAGCGCCGACTGGATCTACATCGGCCTGGGCATCTGCCTCGGCGTGCTGCTCGGCAAGATCACCGTCCACGCCGGGGACGTCAACCTCTCGCTCGGCACCGGCGGCGGCTGCCTGATCTCGGGCCTGGTGTTCGGCTGGCTGCGCGCCCAGCGCCCGACCTTCGGCGCGTACCCGCCGGTGGCCGCGCAGACCATGAAGGACCTCGGCCTGTCCATCTTCATCGCCGTCACCGGCATGGCGGCGGGCCCGGACGCCGGGCCGCTGCTCAAGCAGTACCCGGTGCTGCTGCCGCTGTCGGGGATCGCGATGGTGGTGGTGCCGGCCTTCCTCGGGCTGTTCATCGGACGCAAGCTGCTGAAGATCGAGCCGCCGATCCTGGTCGGCGCGATCGCGGGCCAGCAGTGCTCGACTCCCGCCATCACCGCCGTCGGCAACGTCGCCCAGAGCAGCGTGCCGATGCTCGGCTACACGATCACGTACACCATCTCGAACTTCCTGCTCCCGCTGACCGGGCCGATCTTCGTCGGCCTGCTCGGGCTGAGGGTCTGACGGAGCGCCAGATGTGAGCCGTCGTCAAGGAGCTTACGGCCGTGCACACGTGCGCCCCTCGGGCGCCACTGGCGGCGGGGTGGCCGACTGCGGTTGGATGGCCGGATGGGTGGCGTAACGGCCTCGGGTCGGGGCACGGCAGTGGTGATCGGGGGCGGGCTGGCCGGGACACTGGCGGCCTGGGCCCTGCGGGACGCGGCCGAGCGGGTGGTGGTGGTCGAACGGGACCGCTACCCCGAGCAGCCCGACTTCCGGGCCGGGCTGCCGCAGGGGCGGCACGCCCACCTGCTGCTGGCGGCCGGGCACCAGGTGCTGGAGGAGCTGATGCCGGGCTCCCGGGCGGAGCTGCTGGCGGCCGGTGCGGTCGGCGTCCGACTGGCCAGCGACCTGCGCTGGCTCAGCTCGGCGGGCTGGATGGCCGAGCACCGCAGCGAGCTGGTCTTCCTCTCCTGCACCAGGCCGGTGCTGGACCACGTGGTGCTCGACCGGGTCCGCCGGGACTCCTCGGTGGAGTTCCTGGAGGGGACCGAGGTGGTCGGACTGCTCGGCGGCGCCGGGCGGGTGACGGGTGTCAGGATCCGGGCGCGCGGCACCGAGGGCGAGGTCCGCGAGCTGCCCGCCGAGCTGGTGGTGGACGCCTCCGGCCGGTCCACCTCGGTCGCGGGGTGGCTGGCCGCGCTGGGGGCCCCGGCCGTCCCGGAGGAGCGGGTGGACGCCGGGGTCGCGTACTCCAGCAGGATCTTCCGGCGGCCGACCGGGGTGGAGTTCCGCCACCAGGCGCTCTACGTCCAGACCAAGGCGCCCGACGACCCGTACCTGGCTGTGCTGCTCCCGGTCGAGCACGACCGCTGGATCGTCAGCGTCGGTGGGATGCGCGGCGCCGAGCCGGAGCCCGGCGAGGCCGGGTTCCGCAAGCAGCTCGACCTGCTGCGCGACCCGACGTTGCGCGAGCTGCTGGCCGACGCCGAACCGGTCGGCGAGGTCCGCGGCTTCCGTCCCGGCCCCGGGGTCCGCCGCCGCTACGAACGCCGCGCGCCGGAGGGGCTGGTCGCGCTCGGCGACGCCGCCTGCACCTTCAACCCGGTGTACGGCCAGGGGATCACGGTCGCCGCGATGAGCGCCCGGGCGCTGGGTGCCGCCGTCGCCCGGCACGGTGGCATCGGCCCGGCCGCGGCCGTGGCCGCCCGCCGGGCGATCGCCGGGGTCACCAAGGACCCCTGGGTGATGTCCTCCACCGAGGACGTCAGGTTCGCCGCCACCGCCGGTGGTCCGTCCGGCGCCCTGATCCGGTTCCAGCACCGCTACCTGGACCGGGTGCTGGCCCGGGCCACTACGGACGCGCACGTCTGCGACCGGTTCCAGCAGGTGATGTCGCTGGTCGCGCCGCCGCTCACGCTGTTCCACCCGTCGGTGCTCGGACCGGTGCTGCGCGGGCCGCGCTGACGCGGGCTCAGACCACGGACGGCTCGGCCGGGTCAATCCGTTCGGCGCGGTCGGACAGCCGACGGACGGCCGGGACGCAGAGCAGCAGCAGCGCGGCCGGGACCCCGATCGCGGTCATCGCGTACAGGGTCGGGCGCAGTCCGACCGCCGTCGCCACCGGCCCGGCCACCAGCAGGCCGAGCGGCATCAGACCGGCGGAGAGCAGGTTGTCGTACGAGCTGACCCGGGACAGGGCCTGCTCGGGGATATGGGTCTGCAGGCTGGTCTCCCAGAGGACGAAGAACAGCGAGACCGCCACGCCGGTGACCGCTTCCAGGACGGCGACCACGGTGAGCGAGGGGCCGGCACCGATGATCAGCGCCTGGCAGGAGGCCACCGCGAGGGCGGCGGCAGCCAGCGCCAGCGGGCGGGCCGGGCGCAGCCGGTAGGCCAAGAGATCACCCAACACCGAGCCGACCCCGAACGCGGCCGTCACCACCGACCAGCCCGCCGCGCCGCCCCACTCCCGTTCGGAGAGCACCGGCCCGAGCACGAAGATCGAGGGCAGCACCACCACGTGGTAGACGCTCATCGCCGCCATGCCGGACCAGACCCAGGTACGTGACCTGACGTGCCGCCAGCCCTCGCGCAGCTCGTCGAGGAAGCCACCGCCCGACGGTTCGTCAAGGGCGGGGCGGGGCCGTAGCCCGAGCAGGAACGCGGCGCTCACCGCGAAGCTGACCGCGTCCAGGGCCAGCGCCCCGCCGGGACCGGCCAGTGCGACCAGCACACCCGCGACCGCCGGACCGACCACCAGGCCGGAGGACATCACGAGACCGCGCAGCGCGTTCGCCTCGCGCAGCCGCTCGGCCGGCACCACCAGGGGCAGCAGGCCACCGGCGGCGGGCATGAAGAAGGCGTCGGCCGTGCCGAAGACCGCCATCAGCACCACCAGGTGCGGCACTTCGGCCACCCCGGCGATCAGCAGCACGGCGATCGTTCCCTGGGCGGCGAACCGCACCAGATCGGAGAGCAGCATGATCCGGTGCCGGGCGAACCGGTCCGCCCACACGCCGCCGACCAGGGTGAACAGCAGCGTCGGCAGCAGCGCCGCCGCGCCCACCAGGCCGACGTCGGCGACCGAACCGCCCACCGACAGCACCGCGAACGGCAGCGCCACCATCGACACCCGGTCGCCCAGCATCGAGAGCGACTGCCCGGCGAACAGCCGGGCGAACTGCGGCTCCTCCCGGAGCACGGCGGGGAGCAGCTGTTTCACGGCGGGACCAATCGGCAGGCGCGGACGGCAGGCAGAGGCAGCCCGATGGTAGGGAGCACCGCCGTGCGCTGTCGCCCGAGTTTTCCCCGGCTGCCCGTCGGGCCGCTGATCGTGCCCACGCTGCTGGCGGTGCTGCTCCAGTTCCGGGGTGGTGACCGGGCTCTGCTGCCCTGGCTGATCGCGGCGGCGGGGTTCGGCCGCCTGGTGGCAGTACTGGTGGCCGGCGGACGGAGCGCGTTCTGACGCTCCGTCCGGCACGGCCTCCTGTCAGCACTGAACGGTCGGCCTCGTACGGTCAACCCCCGAACGTTCAGCCCCGCACGGTCGGCATGCCGAGCAGGACCGGGCCGTCGGCGGAGGACTTGGTGCAGGCGTCGTGGCAGTCGGCGTCCAGGCTGCAACAGAGCGAGCAGATCGTGCCCTGGTGGAACGGGCAGTCGGCGGTGTCGGGGATCTCGTACGCGCCCTCGCAGACGGTGCAGGCGAGGGTGTCGGTGGAGGTCGAGTCGGCGTGCGGGTTGGGGCGGGCCAGGTAGTAGCGGCCCTTGGTGGCCCAGGCGATCAGCGGGCTGCAGACCATCGCGAGCGCGAGGGCGATGAACGGGCTGAACGCCTGGGCGTACTCGCCGAACCAGCCGAAGAAGGCGCAGATCGAGACGGCGGCGGCGAAGCACATCGCGCCGAAGCCGGCCGGATTGACCGCGTGCAGGTAGGCGCGCTTGAACTCGATGTACTTCGGGCTGAGGCCGAGTGGCTTGTTGATCACCAGGTCGGCCGTGACCGCGCCGATCCAGGCGATCGCGACGTTGGAGTAGAAGCCCAGCAGCGAGCCGAGCGCGCTGAACATGTCGAGCTCCATCAGCAGCAGCGCGACACCGCAGTTGAGGAAGATGTACCAGACCCGGCCCGGGTGACGGTGGGTCAGCCTTGAGAAGAAGTTGGACCAGGAGAGTGAGCCCGAGTAGGCGTTGGTCGAGTTGATCTTCATCTGGGAGACCACCACGAAGAGCCCGGCCAGCGGGAGCGCCGCCGCGCCGAACCAGGGCCGCAGCGACTCGACGTACGGCGCGATCGGCTCCAGCGCCTTGGCGTTGCCCACCACGTCGAGCGCGGCGAAGGCGAGCAGCGCGCCGCCGAGCTGCTTGGCCGCGCCGATCACCACCCAGCCGGGGCCGGCCGCGAGCACCGCGAAGTCCCACCGACGGGCGTTGGCGGCGGTGCGCCGGGGCATGAACCGCAGGTAGTCGGCCTGCTCGCCGATCTGGGCGATGAGCGAGAGCGCGATGCCGGTGCCCAGCCCGAAGCCGAGCAGGGTGAAGCCGGAGCCGGCGCCCTGGGTGCCGCCGAAGTGGGTGAACTCGGTGAAGGTGCCGGGGGAGTGGACGGCCAGGATGACGAACGGGCCGACCAGGCCGAGGATCCAGAGCGGCTGCGTCCAGGCCTGGAGCTTGGAGATCCAGGACATACCCTTGAACACGATCGGAATGACCACCAGCGTGGTCACCAGGTATCCGGCCGCCAGTGGCAGGTGCAGCACCTCGTGCAGCGCCTGGGCCATGATCGAGCCTTCGAGCGCGAAGAAGATGAAGGTGAAGCTGGCGTAGACGAGCGAGGTCAGGGTGGAGCCGAAGTAGCCGAACCCGGCACCCCGGGTGAGCAGATCCATGTCCACACCGTTGGCCGCGCAGGCGCGGGAGATCGGGATACCGGTGAGGAAGATCAGGGTGGCGGCGGTGAGGATGGCGGCGAGTGCGTTGGTGAAGCCGTACGACATCACGATCCCGGCGCCGATCGCGTAGTCCGCGAGATAGGCGATGCCCCCGAGCGCGGTGGACGCCACGGACAGCGGTGACCAGCGCCGGAACGAGTGCGGCGCGTAGCGGAGCGAGTAGTCCTCCAGGCTCTCGTCGGCGGCGGACTTGGCGTACGAGCGGCGTGGGGTGCCCGCGAGCTCGGAAGCCCGGGTGGAGGTGTCGGTCATGCACCGCTCCCTGTCGGTCGGGTTCTGTGAGCGGTGACGTTAGGGAGTGCGTGTGAAGCGCAGGGTGCCCGCGCCGTTTCGGCGCGGTAACCAGCGCTGCGTCAGCCGACCGTCGGCGGAGGGTCGTTGATGGCGGTGATGGTCAGCGTGTGCGGCCGGACGGTGAAGCGGACCTCCTGGGTGCCGCCCTCGTACCAGGTCTCGGTCACGGAGACGGTGGTGCCGGTGATGGCGCGCACGGACCAGGTGCGGGGGATGTTCTTCGCGCGGAAGACCGGATCGGCCCCGTGGTGGGCGGCGGACCAGCGGTCGAGCCCCTTGTCGAGCGGAGGCGGGAGGGTCTTGGCGCGGATCTCCTTCGGGTATTCGTCGATTTCGCCGAGGACCGCGAGGCGGTATTCCTCGAAGAACGCGTTGACCTCGCCGCCGGCTGTCCGGGGTGCGGCCAGGGGCGCTGCCTGGGCGGCGGGCAGCGGTGCGGCGAGGCTGAGCAGGACGGTGAGCACGGAAATGCCGAGGCGTCGCTTCATGTCGCAGAGTCCATCATTCGTCGACGAATCTGCCAATCGCTCGCACGAGTGAATTGATTGGGCGTCAATTAATGTGGGCAGGAAGGTTTATCGCCCCTTTCCGGAAAATCCCGCGAAAGCCTGGGCGATCGGCAGCCAGGCGTCCACCACGGGTCCGGTGACGGTCAGCGCCAGGTCCTCGGGACGCCGCCGCTGGGTGACCAGCAGGCAGAAGTCGAGGGCGGGGCCACGGACCGAGTCGGCCGCGTCCGGCGGCCCCCAGGTCCACAACTCGCCCGAAGGCGAGGCCAGTTCCACCCGGATCGGGGCCTCGGGCACCGGCGCTCCGTGCAGCGTGAAGGCGAAGCCCACGGTACGGATCCCGAGATGGGCCACGTGCCGGAGCCGGTCGGTCGGCACCCGGGTCACCCCGAGCGCGTCGGCGACGTCCTGGCCGTGGGCCCAGGTCTCCATCAGGCGGGCGGTGGCCATCGAGGCCGCCTTCATCGGGGGGCCGAACCAGGGCAGCCGCCGTCCGGAGGCGGCCACCGAGGCCAGCTCGGTGGCCAGCTCCTCCCGGCCCTGCCGCCAGCGGTCCAGCAGCGCGGCCGGGTTCTCGCCCACGCCTTCGGCTGCCCCGGCGTCCACCGGGTCGATGCCGCTCGCGTAGATCGCCAGCGCCTCGGTGGTGAACCGGTCCCCGTCCCGGCAGGCCAGCAGGGACCACCGGTCCGTCCAGGCCAGGTGGGCGATCTGGTGAGCGATGGTCCAGCCCTCGGCCGGTGTCGGCACGGCGAACCCGCTCGGGTCCAACTCCGCTACCAGCGCGTCCAGTTCGGCGCTCTCGGTCCGGAGGTCGGTCAGTACGACGGTGGCATCGACCACGGTGGGGTGCTCCTTCGGAGCCTTCGGGGGAGGGGGTCAGTTGACGGACTTGGCCCGGCCGGCCCAGTACGGCTCGCGCAGCCGGAACTTCTGCAGCTTCCCGGTGGTGGTCCTGGGCAGTTCGGTGCGGAACTCCACCGAGGTCGGCGCCTTGTAGCCGGCCAGCCGCTCCTTGCAGTGCGCGATCAGCCCGGCGGCCAACTCGGCCTGCTCGCCCGCCGATCCGTCCCGCGGCACCACCAGGGCCTTGACCGTCTCGCCCCACTTGGCGTCCGGCACCCCGATCACCGCGACCTCGGCCACCGCCGGGTGGGAGTACAGGCAGTCCTCCACCTCGATCGAGGAGACGTTCTCGCCGCCGCTGATGATGATGTCCTTCTTCCGGTCGGAGATGCTCAGGTAGCCGTCCTCCAGTACCCCGCCGTCGCCGGTGTGGAACCAGCCGTCGCGGAGCGCGGCCGCACTCTCCTCGGGCTGCTCCCAGTAGCCCGCCAGCACGGTGTTGGACCGCACCAGCACCTCGCCCTCGTCGTCCACCCGCAGTTCGGTGCCGAGCGCCGGCGCGCCCTGCCGCACCAGCCGTTCGGCCCGCTCGGCGGGCGGCAGCGCGTCCCACTCGGCCCGGCCGCGGTTGACGGTGACGATCGGGGCGGTCTCGGTCAGACCGTACAACTGCATGAACTCCCAGCCGAGTTCCGCCTCGACGCGCTCCACCACCGAGGTCGGCGGCGGGGCCCCGGCCACGATCATCCGGACCCGGTCCCGTCCCGGCACCGGCCCGTCCCAGTCAGCGGCGGCCTCCAGGACCGCGGCCACCACGGCCGGTGCCCCGCACAGGAAGGTGACGCCGTACCGGTCGATCCGGCGGAGGATCTCCGCGCCGTCCACCTTGCGCAGCACGATGTGCCGGGCGCCGAGACCGGTGAGCGCGAACGGCAGCCCCCAGCCGTTGGCGTGGAACATCGGCAGGGTGTGCAGGTAGACGTCCCGGTCACTGGCGCCGAAGTGCAGGCCCATCAGCACCGCGTTCAGCCAGAGGTTGCGGTGGGTGAGCTGAACTCCCTTGGGGCGAGCGGTGGTTCCGCTGGTGTAGTTGAGGGTCGCGGTGTCCGACTCGTCGACCGGGTACTCGACCGGGGCGTGGTCGAAGTCGTACAGCACGGCGTCGCTCTCCGCGCCGAGCACGAACCGGTGCCGGACCGGCACGCCCGCCAGCGCTCCGTCCAGCTCGGGATCGACCAACAGGGCGGTGGCACCGCTCTGTTCGACGATGTACGCCACCTCCTCCGCCTTCAGCCGGAAGTTGACCGGGACCAGCACCCGGCCGTGGCCGCTCACCCCGTACAGCGCGGTCATCAGCCGGGCCGAGTTGTGCGAGACGATCGCGACCCGCTCGCCGGGGCCGATGCCCAGCCGGTCCAGCCCGGCGGCCTGGGCCCGGGCCAGTTCGGCCATCCGGCGGTAGCTCAGATCGCCCCAGGAGCGGGCGGGTTGGTCCGGTTCGTCGACCAGGCCGATCCGGTCGCCGTAGACCGTTTCGGCCCGGCGGAGGAAGTCCAGCACGGTGAGTGGAGTCTGCATGCGATCACTCTGCCCGCCCGGCCCGGCCCGGCGACAGAGGGCGTCACCCGGTGCTCCGGTCGGGGGGAATCCGTCGGCCGGACGGGTGACCGGCCGCAACCTCCCTCATGGTCGGGCCGCGCGGTGCCGATCCTTCAGGCGTCTCGTACCAACTTGGAGGATTCATGCGTACGACCCTTGCCAAGATCACCGCTGCCGCCGCCCTCTGTGGCTGTGCGCTGCTCATCGGCGCCGGCACGGCCTCGGCCCACTCCTGCCACCACAAGCACGGCTCGCTGGCGGTCGGCGGCAACGCCGTCACGCGCGGGGACGGCGACGCCCTGGCGGTCGGCGGTGACGTCGACGCCGCGGGCGCGGCCGCTGCGGTCGGCGGCGACGCGATGGGCGGCACCTTCGCGGGTGCGGTCGGTGGCGACGCCATGGCGGGCGGCCCGGCGGCGGCCGTGGGCGGCGACGCCGAGTCGCTGTGCGAGGACGCGCTCGCGGTGGGCGGCGACGCGGTCGGTTACTGACCGGTCCGCTGCTGAACGAACGTCAGCGGGGCCGGCCGTCGTCCGACGGCCGGCCCCGCTCGCCGCGGGGGCTCAGGTGGCCGAGCCGGCTGCGGCGCCGGTCTTCAGCTCGGTGCCCCAGCGGTCGATCTCGGCCTGGAGGTCGAGCCGGCGCATGTTTGCCTTGTCGAGCGAGGCCCACTCCTCGCGGGGCACCCGCCACATCACCTCGAACTCGATGCCGTCCGGGTCCTTGGCGTACAGCGACTTGGAGACGCCGTGGTCGGTGGCGCCGACCAGCGCGTTCCGCCGGGTGAGCTTCTCGGCGACCGCGGCCAGCTCGCCAAGCGTGCCCACCTCCCAGGCGAGGTGGTAGAGGCCGACGGCGCCGCGCGGCGGGGCGGGCGCGTCGGCACCGACCGAGAACAGGCCGAGGTCATGGTCGTTGAGCGTCTCGGCGGCGCTCAGGAAGGCGGCCCGGCCGGGGATCTCGACGTCGACCTTGAAGCCGAAGGTGTCGGTGTAGAAGGCCACGGAACGGGCCACGTCACGGACGTACAGCACGGCGTGGTTCAGGCGGCGGACGGACATGGCTACTCCTGGATTCCCTGCTAGTTCAAATTCGAACCTTCTGTTGGCCACGGTACACCTTGGTTCGAATTTGAACAACCGGGTAGGATGGGCACATGGACGAGCCCCGGTGGTTGGACGAACGCGAGATGGCGGCATGGCGGGGCTTCGTGGCCGCCAGCAATCTGATCGAGCGCCGCCTCGAGCAGCAGCTCAAGGAGAGCGCCGGGCTGTCCCACACCCAGTACGAGATCCTGGTGCAGCTCTCCGCCGCGCCCGACGGCTCGCTCCGGATGACCGATCTGGCCGACCGCTTGGTCACCTCCAAGAGTGGCCTCACCTACCAGGTCACCCAACTCGAGAAGTCCGGCCTGGTCGGTCGCCGCTCCTGTCCGAGCGACGTCCGGGGTGTCTTCGCCGAGCTCACCGAGCACGGCTGGCGAGTGCTCAGGGAGGCCGCCCCCGGCCACGTCGCCACCGTCCGTGAGGTCCTGATCGACGTCCTCACCCCCGAGCAGTTGGTGGTGCTCGCCGAGAGCCTCGGCACGGTCAGCGAGCGACTCCGGGCGGCGGAGAAGTAGCCGCGGCGGCAGCGGCGGGGGTGTCCAGGGCCGCAAGCAGGCGCAGCCCGTCCTCGGCGGGGCTGCCGGGGGCGGCGGACAGCACGATCAGTTCCAGGCCCGAGGGGTCAGGAAGCGCGAAGTTCTCCTGGTGCAGCTCCAGCGGTCCGACCAGCGGGTGCCGGTACGCCTTGCTGCCGTGGGTGCGGGCGCGCACGTCCGCGCGGGCCCAGAGTCGACGGAAGCGCTCGCTGCCCATCGCCAGCTCGCCGATCAGCGAGGCCAGCCGCGGGTCCTCGGGGTACTGGCCGGCGGCCAGGCGCAGGTGTCCGACCACGTCGAGGGCGCAGGTCTCCCGGTCCGCGTAGAGGCCGCGTTCGGGCTCCTCGAGGAAGAGGTGCCGGGCGATGTTCAGACCGGGCAGTGGCCGGCCGTAGAGGAGCCCGGCGAGCCGGTTCCCGGCGAGCACGTCCAGTCGGTGGTTCATGATCAGCGCGGGTGCGTCGGCGACCAGGTCGAGGACGCGGAGCAGCTCCGGCCTGAGGCGGCCGCCCGGCACCTTCGCCCGGCGGTGGCGCTGCCGGGCGAGCCGGTGGAGGTGCCCCTGCTCGGTCTCGTCGAGGCCCAGGACCCGGGCGAGCGCGTCGAGGACCTGCCCGGAGGGCTGGGTCGCGCGGCCCTGCTCCAGGCGTACGTAGTAGTCGACGCTGACTCCGGACAGGTGCGCGACCTCCTCCCGGCGCAGCCCTTCGACCCGTCGGCGGCTGTCGGTGGGAATGCCGACGGCCGCCGGGTCGACCCGGGAGCGCCGGGTCCGCAGGAAGCCCGCAAGATCGTCCATGCGCCTCAGTATGGCGTCGGAAGGCGGCTGCGAGGGTGGCCCTGCCGTTACCAGGAAGTCCCGTCCGACGGTAGCGGCGCCCCTGAACAGCGGGTGCCGCAGCGCCCAGGATCGAGAGCATCCGATCCGAAGGAGTACTCCCGTGAAGACCCTCATCGTCCACGCCCACCCGGAGCCCAAGTCGCTCAACGGCTCGCTGAAGGACCTCGCGATCTCGACGCTGGAGACCGCCGGGCACCAGGTGCGGGTGAGCGACCTGTACGCGATGGGCTGGAAGGCGGTGGTGGACGCCGAGGACTACGGCCCCGACGCCTCCAGCCCGTTGCGGGTCGCCCGCGACTCGGGTCGGGCGTTCGACGCGGGGACGCTGACCCCGGACGTCCGCGCCGAGCAGGAGAAGCTGCTGTGGGCCGACACGGTCATCTTCCAGTTCCCGCTGTGGTGGTACTCGATGCCCGCGATCCTCAAGGGCTGGGTGGACCGGGTGTTCACCCACCGCTTCGCGTACGGCGTCGGCGAGCACAGCGACGTCAAGTACGGCGAGCGCTTCGGCGAAGGCACCCTCGCGGGCAGGCGGGCCCTGCTGTCGGTGACCACCGGCGGCCCCGAGTCCCACTACGCCGCTCGCGGGATCAACGGTCCGATCGACGACCTGCTGTTCCCCATCCAGCACGGCATCCTCTACCACCCGGGCATCGAGGTGCTGCCGCCGTTCGTGCTGTACGGCGCCGACCGGGTGGCCGACGAGGACTACCCGGCCGTCGCCGAGGCGTGGCGGCAGCGCCTGCTCACCCTGGAGTCGACCGAGCCGATCCCGTTCCGGCGGCAGAACTTCGGTGACTACGAGATCCCTTCGCTGCACCTGAAGGAGGGGCTGGAGCCCGCCGGCCGGACGGGTTTCGGGCTGCACCTACGCGGCTGACCGCCGCAGCGGTTCAGGGCAGCGTGACGGCCCGGACGCAGAGCACGTCCGGCAGGTGCGAGCTGATCAGGCGCCAGCTGTCGCCCGCGTCGGCGGAGCCGTAGACCTCGCCGTTGCGGTTGCCGAAGTAGACGCCGGCCGGTTCGCCGTCGTCCGTGCAGAGCGCGTCGCGGAGGACCACGCCGTAGTGGTCCTCGGTGGGCAGTCCGGTGCTGAGCGGCTGCCAGCTCCTGCCCGCGTCGGTGGTGCGGAAGACCCGGCAGCGGCGGTCGACCGGAAGCCGGGCGTAGTCCGCGTCGAGCGGGAACAGGTAGGCGGTGCCGGACTGCCGGGGGTGGGTGGCCAGGCCGAAACCGAAGGTGGCGGGGAGGTCGGCGCCGATGTCCGTCCAGCGCTCGCCGCCGTCGTCGGTGCGGTAGACGCCGCCGTGGTTCTGCAGGTAGAGCCGGTCGGGGTCGGCCGGGTCGGCGGCGATCTTGTGCACGCACTGGCCGAACTCGGGGTACTCGTCCGGCAGGAAGGAGACCCGGATGCCGGCGTTGGCGGGGCGCCAGTTCTTGCCGCCGTCCTCGGTGCGGTAGACGCCGCCGGTGGAGACCGCGACGGTGAGCGCGGCCGGGTCGCGCGGGTCGGTCACGATGCTGTGCAGGCCCTGGCCGCCGAACCCGGCCGCCCACTCGGTCCGTTGCGGGTGCGACCAGAGCGATTCGTCCAGGGTGTAGCTCTCGCCGCCGTCGGTGGAGCGGAACAGTGCGGCGGGCTGGGTGCCCGCGTACACCACGCCGGGGGCCTCCGGTCCGGCCGGCTGGAGCTGCCAGACCCGCTCCAGCGAGGTGCCGGTGTGCTCGGGGAACCGGACCGCCGGGCTGCTCGGCTCCTGCCAGGTGGTGCCGAGGTCGTCGGACCACCAGACGGACGGGCCCCAGTGGCTGCTGTCGGCGCCGACCAGGATGCGGGGGCGGTCACCTCGGCGGTCGACGGCGACCGAGTAGATCGCGTTCATGGCGAAGTGCGGTCCGGTGAACTCCCAGTCCGCCCGGTCGGCGCTGCGGCCCAGGAACAGGCCCTTCTGCGTGCCGACGGCCAGCAGTGTCTCGGTCATCGCGTACCACCTGTGAGTGTCGGGGCAGATCCGCCCGCCAGTCTGCTCCGGGGCGACCGGCGGTGCACGGCAGCACGCCGGGAATGCGGGCGGCGCCTCAGTAGTTCATGTTTCAACAACATCGAGGAAAGGTTGATCCGATGGCCTCCACGATCGACATCCGCCGAGCGGGCGAGCGGTTCCACACCAGGGCGGGGTGGCTGGAGTCGCACCACTCCTTCTCCTTCTCCCGGCACTGGGACCCGGCCAACACTCACTTCGGCCTGCTGCTGGTCTCGAACGACGACGTGATCGCCCCCGGGACCGGCTTCGAAACGCACCCGCACCGCGACATGGAGATCATCACCTGGGTGCTCGACGGCGGCCTGGTCCACCAGGACTCGGAGGGCAACAACGGCGTCATCTACCCGGGCCTGGCCCAGCGGATGAGCGCGGGCGCGGGCATCCTGCACAGCGAGAAGAACGACTCCTGGACGCTCACCGGTGCGCCCGAGCACCGCGACCCGGTCCGCCTGATCCAGATGTGGGTGGTCCCCGACGCGGCCGGCATCGCCCCCGGGTACGAGCAGCTGGACATCAACGAGCAGCTCGGGCAGGGCGGTTGGACCACGCTCGCGTCCGGCATGGCCAAGCACGACAGCCAGCGCGCCATCGGCATCCGGCAGCGGCACGCCGCCCTGCACGTTGCCCGGCTCCGCCCGTCCGAGACCCTCGACACCGTCACCGCCCCGTTCGCTCACCTGTACGTGGCGCGCGGTGAACTCGCCCTGGAGGGCAGCGGACTGCTCCACGAGGGCGACGCCGCCCGGATCGGCGCGGCCGAGGGCCAGCGGATCACGGCGGGGCCGGAGGGCGCCGAGGTGCTGCTCTGGGAGATGAACGCCGCCGTCGAGCTCGGGTGACGGGTATGCCGGTCCCACCGGTCACCGTGGGTCGGACGGCCCAGGGTGACCGGCGGGACCGCCGCCGCGCCCCTGCTCAGCCGCGCAGGCTCTCCAGCAGCCGGAGCCAGACCTCGCTGATGGTCGGGTAGGCGGGCACCGCGTGCCACAGCCGGGCGATCGGGACCTCGCCGACCACGGCGATGGTGGCGGAGTGCAGCAGTTCGGCGACGGCGGGGCCGACGAAGGTGGCGCCGACGATCACGTCCCGGTCGAGGTCCACCACCAGGCGGGCCTGCCCCCGGTAGTCGTCGCCGTAGAGCGAGGCACCCGCCACGTTGCCGATCTCCTGGTCCACGGCGCGGACCCGCAGCCCGGCCCGTTCGGCCTCGGCGAGGCTCAGGCCGACGGACGCCGCTTCCGGTTCGGTGAACACCACCTGGGGCGCGCCGGCGGTGTCGGCGGAGGCCGCGTGCGGACCCCAGCGCGAGGTGTCGACGGTGGCGCCGGCCGCCCGGGCACCGATCGCCGCGCCGGCGATCCTGGCCTGGTACTTGCCCTGGTGGGTCAGCAGCGCCCGGTGGTTGACGTCGCCGGCGGCGTACAGCCAGTCGCCCTCGACGGCCCGCACCAGACAGGAGTCGTCGACGTCCAGCCAGCTCCCGGGCTGGAGACCGACGGTCTCCAGGCCGATGTCCTCGGTGCGCGGGACCCGGCCGGTCGCGTACAGCACCTCGTCGGCGAGGACCGTGCCGCCGTCACCGAGGGTGAGCGTCACCTCGCCGCCCTGCCGGGCCAGTCGGGTAACCGTGGTGTTGAGCTGGACGTCGACCCCGGCGGCCCTCAGCCCGTCCGCGACCAGCTCGCCGGCGAAGGGCTCCATCCGGTCCAGCACGCCGTCGCCCCGCACCAGCAGGGTGACCTGGGAGCCCAAGCCCTGCCAGGCGGTGGCCATTTCGACCGCCACCACACCGCCGCCGACCACCGCGAGCCGCCCCGGCACCTTGGCGGCGCTGGTGGCGTCCCGGCTGGTCCAGGGGTGCGCGGCGGCCAGTCCCGGTACGTCGGGCAGCGCCGGCCTGGTGCCGGTGCAGACAACCACCGCGTGACGGGCCGTCAGCAGTCGTTCGCCGTCCACCAGGACGGACCGCTCACCGGCCAGTCGGCCGTGGCCGCGGACCAGGTCGATGCCGGTGGAGCGGAGCCACTCGACCTGGCTGTCGTCGTGCCAGTGCCAGGTGAACTCGTCCCGCCGGGCCAGCACGGCGGCGGCGTCCAGCTTCCCGGTGACGGCCTCCCGGGTGCCGGGCAGTGCCCGGGCGTGCGCCAGCGCCAGCCAGGGGCGGAGCAGCGCCTTGCTCGGCATGCAGGCCCAGTAAGAGCACTCACCACCGATCAGCTGACTCTCCACCAGAACGGTGCTCAGCCCGGCGGCCTTGGCCCGGTCGGCCAGGTTCTCGCCGGTCGGACCACCGCCGAGGACCACGACGTCGTACTGTTCGGGCTCGGGGCTCATCGCATCACGCTCTCACTCGACCGGGCGGTACCGGGCCCATCCTGCGCCCGGGGCGGTCCGCCCCGCCAGTGCCACCCCGGCGTGTCGCCGAACGTGCGTACCCCTCACGGGAGTCCTCGCGATCTGGCAGGATTCCGGCTCATGTCCACCCCTGCCGCCGCGCTCGACCGCCCGAGTCCGAGCGCGTGCCCGAACTGTGCCGCCGTACTGGAGACCGACGACCGGTTCCCGGTCTGGTGCCCCGCCTGCGAGTGGAACCTGCAAGCGGCCCAGCCCGTGGTGGAGTTGATGGCGAGGAAGCGCAGCCGGGCCGAGCGCGAGGCACGCCGGGCGGAGGCCGGGAGGCGCCGTACGCAGGCCAGGGTGGAGGAGCTGTTCGACGCCCTGCACAGCGGCGACGGTACGGTGGCCGACCGGAGCTGGCTGCTCGCCGCCGCCCTCGCCGGTCTGGTGCACCTGATCACGTTGGCCGTGCTGGGCGGCTCTCTGGCGCTGTTGCTGTTCGGGACCTGGCCGCTGCGGGTGGTCGCGGCATGCCTCCTCGGGTTCGGCGTCCTGCTGCGGCCCCGGTTCGGCCGGATCCGCCCGGACCGGACCTTCCTGGCCAGGTCCGAGGCGCCCGCGCTGTACGCCCTGGCGGACCGGGTGGCGGCGGCGGTGGGCGCCCGACCGGTCGACCACATCCGGTTCGACGAGAGGTACAACGCCTCGTTCGGCCGGGTGGGGCTGCGCCGCCGGAGCGTGCTGTCGGTCGGCCTGCCGCTCTGGAGCACCCTCACCCCGCCGCAGCAGGTCGCGCTGCTCGGGCACGAGTTCGGGCACGACGTGAACGGGGATCACCGGCGCGGCATCTGGCTGAACTGGGCGCGGTCCGCGCTGCTGGAGTGGCACCTGGTCATCCAGCCGAACCACTTTCTCTCCCACCTGCTGCTGGCGGTGCCGAAATGGCTGACCGGGCGGCTGCTGGAGCTGATGGACCGGCTCACCGTGCGGTCCGGCCAGGCCGCCGAGTACCGAGCCGACGAGCTGGCGGCCCAGGTGAGTTCGACGGTGACGGCCCGCCAGATGCTGGAGGCACTGCTGCTCGGCCCGAGTGCCGAGACGGTGCTGCTGCGCTACCGCAGTCTGCCGCGGCAGCGGAGCGGCCCGGGCGCGGGACGCCCGGACGCGGACCTGTGGGCCGAGCTCGGCGGCCTGGTCGGCAGTCTGACCCCGCTCGAGCGGGAGCGCCGGCTCCGGCTGTCCGCCCGGGAGGCCGGAGCGGTGGACTCCACCCACCCGCCGACCCACCTGCGGATCAAGCTGCTCGGCGGCCGGTCGGTCGACTCGCACCCCGTGCCCTTCGGCCCGGCCGAGCAGGACGGCGTGGAGGCGGAGTTGGCCCCGCACCGGGAGTGGATGGAACGCGAACTGCTGCTGGGCTGACCTCTGTCGCCGCCGCTCCACCGCCCGAAGAAATCGGCGGCCCGGTCGGTAGCCGCGCGGATAGGGTGCCGTGGTGAGCGAGCTGAGTCAGGACCCGGGCGAGCCGGACGTGCGCAGTGCCGGGCGGTACCTCTGGTGGCTGGCGGCCAGTCAGCGCGGCCGGGTGGCGGCCGGGGCGGTGTTCGGCACGGTCTGGATGCTCGGCCTGGTCCTCCCGTCCTACCTGCTGTCGCGGGCGGTGGACGACGGGCTGAAGGCCGGCCGGTCCGGCGCGCTGGTCGGCTGGTCGCTGGCGCTGCTGCTGGTCGGGACGGTGACCGCGCTGATCGGCGTCGCCCGCCACCGCACGATGACCAAGGTCCGGATGGACGCCACCTTTCGCACCGTCCGGGTGGTGGTCCGGCAGGCCGTCCGGCTCGGGGCGGTCCTGTCCGGGAAGACGGCCGCCGGTGAGGTGGTGACCATCGGCGTCGCCGACGTGCAGCGGATGAGCGCGACCCTGACCATGACGGGCCCGGGCGTCGGTGCGGTGATCACGTACCTGGTGGTCGCGGCGCTGCTGCTGGCCATCTCCCCGCTGCTGGCGGTCATGGTGCTGCTCGGCGTCCCGCTGCTCGCCCTGCTGATCGGGCCGATGCTCGGCCGGCTGCAGCGCGCGGAGGCCAGGTACCGCGAGCAGCAGGGCAGGCTGGCGGGCCGGTTCGAGGACATGGTCGGCGGTCTGCGGGTGCTGCACGGGCTCGGCGGCAAGGACGTGTACGCGGCTCGGTACCGGCAGGACTCGCAGCAGCAGCTGGCGGACGGCTACCGCGTCGGCGCGGTGACCAGCTGGATCCAGTCGCTCGGCGCCGGGCTGCCGATCCTGTTCCTGGCCGCCGTGACCTGGGTGGGAGCCCGGTTGGCCGCGCAGGGCAGTATCACCGTCGGCCAGCTGATCGCGGTGTACGGGTACACGGCGGCGCTGAACATCCCGGTCTGGTTCATGATCGAGGGCGGCCAGGACCTCAGCCGCGCCCTGGTGGCCGCCCGGCGTACGGTGCGCTTCCTCAGCCTGACGCCCCGTCCGGACGGCTCGGACCTGCCGGCCCCCGACGGGCCCGCGGCACTGCGCGACTCCGTCACCGGGGTCGAGGTGCTCCCCGGCAGGTTCACCGTGCTGGCCTGCGCCCGCCCCGGCGACTCCGCCGCGGTACTCGACCGGCTGGCCCGGTTCGCGGAGGCCGGGGCGTCGGCGGACGGTCCCGCCTGGGGCGCTGTCCGCCTGGAGGAGGTCGGATTGGCGACCGTGCGCGAGCGGATCCTGCTCGCCGACAACGAGGCGGCGCTGTTCGCCGGACCGCTCAGGGACCTGCTCGCCGGCCGTCAGGAGCGGGAGGACAAGGCGCTGCTGGAAGCCCTCGAAGCGGCCGCCGCGCTGGACGTGCTGCGCGGACTGCCCGCTGGTCTCGAATCGCCCGTGGACGCCGAGGGCCGCAACCTGTCCGGCGGCCAGCGGCAGCGGCTGCGACTGGCCAGGGCCCTGGCGGCCGACCCGGAGATCCTGCTCGCGGTCGAGCCGACCTCGGCCGTCGACTCGCACACCGAGGCGGCGATGGCCGCCGGGATCCGGACCTTCCGCGCGGGCCGCACCACCCTGGTCACCACGACCTCCCCGCTGCTGCTCGACCGGGCGGACACCGTCGTGCACCTGGTGGACGGCCGGGTGGCGGCCGCCGGTCCGCACCGCGAACTGCTCCGGGACCACCCCGGCTACCGAGCCCTGGTCAGCCGGGAGGAACCGGCCGGCACCGGGGTGCCCGCCCCGCGTCCCGCCGAGGAGTCCGTCCGATGACCACCGCACCCACCGGCCCCGCCCACCAACTCCCGGTCGCGGGCGTACCCGAGGTGCGCCGCGCCGCCCTCGGTCTGATCCGGCAGGACCGCCGGGCGCTGACCGTGGTGCTGGCGCTGAACGTGCTGGCCGCCGCGGCCGCCCTGGCCGGGCCCGCGCTGCTCGGCCGGATCGTCGACCAGGTCGGCGCCGGGGCCGGGGTGGCCGCCGTGGACCGGCTCGCCCTGGCGGTGCTGCTCTGCGCCCTGCTGCAACTGCTGCTCACCCGGCAGGCCCGCTACCTCGGCCACCGGATCGGCGAGCGGACCTCGGCCCGGGTCAGGGAACGGTTCGTCGACCGGGCACTCGACCTGCCGCCGACCGTGGTCGAACGGGCGGGCACCGGCGATCTGACGGCCCGTGGCACCACCGACGTGGCGGAGGTCGGCACCACCCTGCGGGACTCCGCGCCGAAGATCTTCATCGCGGTGCTCGAGGTGCTGTTCATCCTCGGCGCGGTCGTCCTGATCAACCCGCTGCTCGGTGCCTGCGGCGCGCTCGGGCTCTCCGGCATCTGGTTCGGCACCCGCTGGTACCTGCGCCGGGCCCGGGTCGCCTACCTGGCCGAGGGCGCGGCCAACTCCGCCGTCGCCGAGGTGCTGTCCGCCACCGCCGCCGGGGCCAGGACGGTGGAGGCGCTCGGCCTCCAGCAGCGCCGCAGCGCCGCCACCGAGGCGGTGATCGCCACCGCCCGGCAGGCCCGGCTGCGGACGCTGTACCTGCGCAGCGTGTTCTTCCCGGTGATCGACGCCTCCTACCTGGTCCCGGTGACGATCGTGCTGCTGGTCGGCGGCCCGCTGCACGCCCACGGCGTGCTGAGCCTGGGCGCCGTGGTGGCCACCGCGATGTACCTGCGCCGGCTGGCCGACCCCTTGGACGTGGTGCTGCTCCAGGTCGAGCAACTCCAGAGCAGTGGCGCCTCGTTCGCCCGGGTGGAGGGCATCGCCGCCGCACCCCGCGCGGCGACCGGCGGTACGGGAACGCCGGTGGACGACCGGATCGAGGTCAGCGGGGTCCGCTACGGGTACGACGGCGGCCCCGACGTGCTGCACGGGGTCGAGCTGACGGTCCGTCCGGGCGAACGGCTCGCGGTGGTCGGCCCGTCCGGCTCGGGGAAGAGCACCCTGAGCCGGCTGCTGGCCGGGATGGACCGGCCGCGCACCGGCACGGTGACGGTCGGCGAGGTGCCGATCGCCGACCTCGATCCGGAGGCGCTGCGCCGCCAGGTCGTCCTGGTCACCCAGGAGCACCACGTCTTCCTCGGCACCCTGCGGGACAACCTGCGGATCGCCGCCCCCGGGGCCGGGGACGGTGACCTGCTGGCTGCACTGGACGCGGTGGGCTGGACCCACTCGCTGCCGGACGGCCTGGACACCGAGCTCGGCCTGTCCGGCCACCGGCTCGACGGTGCCCAGGCCCAGCAACTCGCCCTGGCACGGGTGGTGTTGGCCGATCCGCACACGCTGATCCTGGACGAGGCCACCGCCCTGCTGGACCCGACCGCCGCCCGGGCCACCGAACGCGCGCTGGCCGCCGTACTGGAGGGGCGGACGGTGATCGCGGTGGCCCACCGGCTGCACACCGCCCACGACGCCGACCGGGTCGCCGTGATGGAGGACGGACGGCTCACCGAGCTGGGCAGCCACCACGAACTGGTCGCGGCGGGCGGTCCGTACGCGGCGCTCTGGCGCTCCTGGCAGCAGTGACCGTCAGGTCGTCGCGAGTGCGGGCTCGGGCTGAGAGGTCATCAGGCGCTGGGGCCGGCGCAGCAGCAGGTAGCCGAAGCCGGTCAGGGTGACCAGTCCGACGCCGAGCAGCGCGGCCCACACCTGGTACCAGGGGGCGCCCGGTGGCACCAGGACGGCGCGCGGCCAGCAGATGTTGACCGTCTCGGAACCGGTCCACAGCACGGCGAGCAGGTTGACCGGGGTGCCCCAGCGGCCGAGCGAGAGCACACCGGCCGGGTGCCAGGTGCCGCGCAGACGGGCGGTCAGTGCGGCCACGCTGAGCAGGAAGAACGGCAGGAAGGTGGCCGCGCTGCCGAAGGTGATGAGGCTGCCGATCGCGGTCGACTCCAGTCCGAGCGGCAGCGCGGCGGCGCTGACCAGGGTGGCGGCGACCAGACCGCCGATCGGGGCCTGACGGCGGTTCACCCTGCGGACCTGGCGGGAGAGCGGGAAGACGCCGTCCCGGGCGAGCGAGTACAGACCCCGGGCGGCCCCGCCCTGTGAGGCCATCAGGCAGGCGGTGAAGCTGACCACGACCACCAGCACGAAGGGTTTGGCCGACCAGTCGCCGAAGCCGGTCACCACGGCGGTGGTGATGGGGTCGAGGTCCGCACCGGAGACCACGGCGGCCGGGTCGGGATGGGCGAGCACCACCGAGACGGCGTTCAGGATCACCACCAGGCCGACGCTCAGCAGCGCCCAGCGCATCGCGCGCGGCACCTGGCGGGCGGCGTCCTTGGTCTCCTCGGCGGTGGAGACGCAGGCGTCGAAGCCGATGAAGGCCCAGCCGCCGACCGCGATCACGGCGAGCAGCGAGCCGAGGCCGCCGGTGCCGGTGACGGCGGAGGTGTCCAGGCTGTCGGTGAGCAGCGCGAAGCCGTGTTGCCGGAAGAACAGCAGCAGGGCCAGGCCGACCAACACCGAGGCGATCAGTTCGGCGGCGATCCCGGCCGAGACGAACCAGCGCAGCAGGTTGATGCCGTAGGCGTTGACCAGCGTGCAGCAGAGCATGAAGACCGCGGCCACCAGCACCAGCCCGGCCGGGCTCGGGGTGGCTCCGACCAGCGCGAAGAGCCAGGGCGCGGCCAGGTAGGCGACCGTGGTGTTGGCGAACATCACCGCGAACTGCCAGAGCCACCCGCTCATCCAGGCGAAGCCGGGCCCGACCAGCCGCCGGGCCCACTGGTACGCCCCGCCCGCCAGCGGCCACTGCGACGCCAGCTCGGAGTAGACCGCCACCACCAGCAGCTGCCCGAGCAGGCAGACCGGCAGGGCCCAGACCCAGGCGCCACCCCGGATGTTCATGCCGACCTGCGCCACCGCATACAGGCCGACCACGGGGGAGACCACGGCGAAGCCCATCGAGATGTTGCCGAGCACGCCGAGGCTGCGGCGCAGTTCCTGGCGGTAGCCGAGGGCGGCCAGCCGCTCGGCGTCGGAGGAGGGGACGGTTCTCTCGGTCATCGGGGGGCCACCTTGCCGTCGTAAAACTAACTTTGTTAGTCGGGGACGGTAGTCGGTGACCGACGAGTACGGAAGGGCCGGGCGGGTGACTACTTTCCGTGGTCGACCGCGACCGTGCCCATTGTCAGGGGGGCGCGCCGACTCTTACGGATCTCTGACGGCCCCTCACGGCTGCCCGGTGCCGGGCGGGCCCGGGCGTAGCGTCGGGACATGGACATTCTGTTGACCGGCGGTGCCGGGTTCGTCGGGTCCGCTGTGGCCGCCCGGCTGGTGGAGGCGGGGCACCGGGTGCGGGTGCTGGACGCCCTGCTGCCCGCCGTGCACGGTGGCTCGGGCCGTCCGCCGGCGCTTCCGGCCGGGGTGGAGTTCTGCCGGGGCGACGTCAGGGATCCGGCAGCGGTGGAGCGGGCCCTCGACGGGGTGACCACCGTCTGTCACCAGGCGGCGATGGTGGGTCTGGGCGTCGATCTGGACGATGCTCCCGAGTACGCGAGCTGCAACGACCTCGGCACCGCCGTACTGCTCGCCGCGATGGCCCGACGCAAGGTCCGCGACCTGGTGCTGGCCGGGTCGATGGTGGTGTACGGCGAGGGTCGGTACACCTGCGCCGAGCACGGTGAGGTCGCGCCGGGGCCGCGCCGGGTCGCGGATCTGGAGGCCGGCCGGTTCGAGCCGCCGTGCCCCGTCTGCGGTGCGCCGCTGCGGCCCGGACTGGTGGGAGAGGACGCACCGGCCGACCCACGGAACGTGTACGCCGTCACCAAGCTCGCCCAGGAGCACCTGGCGGCCGCGTGGGCCCGGGCCTGCGGTGGACGGGTGGTGACGTTGCGTTACCACAACGTCTACGGGCCGGGGATGCCGCGGGACACCCCGTACGCGGGCGTCGCCTCGCTGTTCCGGTCGGCGCTGGCCCGGGGGGAGGCGCCGCGGGTGTTCGAGGACGGCGGTCAGCGGCGGGACTTCGTGCACGTGGACGACGTGGCCCGGGCGAACCTGGCGGCCCTGCTCGCCGTGCCAGGCCGGCCGGAGGGCGCGGCCCGGGTCTACAACGTGGGCAGCGCCGAGCCGCACACGGTGGGTGAGATGGCCGTGGCCCTCGCCGAGGCGACGGGTGGCCCGCTGCCGGTGGTGACGGGTGAGTTCCGGCTCGGCGATGTCCGGCACGTCACCGCCGACTCCGCCCGGCTGCGGCAGGAGCTGGGCTGGCGGCCACTGGTGGGCTTCGCCGACGGGATGGCGGAGTTCGCCACCGCGCCCCAGCGCGCCGCAGTAAGGGCCTGAGCGGGCCGGGGGATCAGACGGCGAGGCCGGCGGCCGGCAGCCTGATCTCGAAGCAGCAGCCGCCGTCCACGTTGCGTACGGCCGCGCTGCCCGCGTGGGCCTCGGCGATGCCCCGGACGATGGCGAGCCCCAGACCCGCGCCGCCGCCGGAGTGCTCACCGCCGTCCGCGTCGCCCACGGTCCGTGGGGTGCGTGCGCTGCCACCGCGCCAGCCGGTCTCGAACACCCGGGGCAGATCCGCCTCGGGGATGCCGCCGCAGCTGTCGGTGACGGCGAGGACCACCTCATCGGCCTGCCGGCTGGCGGTGACCGCGACCACGCCGTCGGCCGGGGTCGAGCGGATCGCGTTGACCAGCAGGTTGCCCAGCGCCCGGGAGACCTCCCGGCTGTCGACCTCGATCGGGACCAGATCGACCTGACCGCCGAGCAGCCGGACGCCGCGTTCGCGGGCGAGCGGGTCGGCGCCGGCCAGGGCGTCCCCGACCAGGTCGTAGCAGGAGACCCGGGCCGGGGTGAGGTGCAGGGCGCCGGCCTGGAGCCGGGAGAGCTCGAACAGGTCGTCGACCATGCCGGTGAGCCGCTCCACCTCGGCCCCGATCTGGCCGTAGTAGCGGTTCGGCTCCTCGACGATCCCGTCCTCCAGGGCCTCGGCCATGGCCCGCAGTCCGGCCAGCGGGGTGCGCAGGTCATGCGAGATCCAGGCGATCAGCTCCCGCCGGGAGGCCTCCAGGGTCTGCTCGCGCTTGCGGGACTCGGCCAGCCGGGCGCTGGTGGCCGACAACTCGGCGCTGAGCTGAGCGAGTTCGGCGCTGAGCGGCTGGGCGGGAGCGGTGAAACCGCCGTCGCTGCCCACGGTCCGGGCGGCCAGGGTGAGCGCCCGGCTGCCGCTGACGGCATGACGGCCGAGCACGGCGGCAGCCAGCAGGGAGACGACGGCCCCGATGGCCAGGACCGTCATCACCACGCCGAGGTCGTGCTCGGAGAGGAACATCGCCTGGGCGACGGCCGTGGTGCCGGAGGCCATCGCCAGCACGGTGACCACGGCGACCGCGAACAGCGACAGTGCCACCGAGCGCCTCCGCAGGGCGCGGACGGCGGGCCAGCCGAGGAGACCGGCGGCGCCGGCCCCGAAGGCTGCGTAGACGGCGATCAGCAGGAGGTCGTTCATGACGTCGGGTCAGCTCTCTGTGGGGTCGAAGCGGTAGCCGACGCTCCAGACGGTGGTGATGAGTGCGGGGGCGCCCGGGTCGTCCTCGATCTTCTCGCGTAGGCGCCGGATGTGGACGGTGACGGTGGAGCGGTCGCCGAACTCCCAGCCCCAGACCTGTCGCATCAGCTCCTCCCGGGAGAAGGCCGTGCCGGGGTGGCGCAGCAGGAACTCCAGCAGGTCGAACTCGCGGAGGGTGAGCTGGAGTTCGGTGCCCGCGCGGAAGCAGCGGCGGCCCTGCGGGTCGAGCACCAGGCCCCCGGCCTCCAGCAGGGCGGGCGGCGTCGTGCGAGGGACGGCGCGGCGGAGCACCGACTGCACCCGGAGGGTCAGCTCCCGGGGGCTGAACGGCTTGGCGACGTAGTCGTCCGCGCCGACCTCCAGGCCGAGCACGCGATCGGCCTCGTCCCCCTTGGCGGTGAGCATGATGATCGCCGGCGCGGTGCCGTCCGGTGCCGCGCGCAGGCGGCGGCAGACCTCCAGGCCGTCGAAGCCGGGCAGCATCAGGTCCAGGACGACCAGGTCGGGCCGGCCGGCGGCCGCGGCCTCGACCGCGCCCGGCCCGTCAGCGGCCCGGTCGACCTGGAACCCGGCTCTCAGCAGGTAGCCGGTGACGACCTCGGCGACGGTCGGGTCGTCGTCGACCACGAGGATTCTGGCGGTACGGGCAGGGACTGTCACAGGTGGAGCGTAGAGCCCTGCCGACGGGGGCGGTGACGGGCGCGAGCCGCGTAGCACTTCCGTAAGGACGTCGTGCGGGGCTGGAGCCCGTCGGCGCCGTTAGCGTGACGAGGGTGACCATTTCCCCCCTTCCCGCCCCGGTCGACGTGGTGCTGCCCTGCCTGGACGAGGCCGCAGCGCTGCCCTGGGTGCTCGGCCGGATGCCCGACGGCTGGCGGCCGATCGTGGTGGACAACGGCTCCACCGACGGTTCCGCCGCCATCGCCGCCGCCCTCGGCGCCACCGTGGTGCACGAGGCCCGGCGCGGCTTCGGCGCTGCCTGCCACGCGGGGCTGCTGGCCGCGACGGCCGAGTTGGTCTGCTTCATGGACTGCGACGGCTCGCTGGACCCGCGCCAACTGCCGCAGGTGGTCGGGCCGGTCCTGGCGGGCACGGCCGACCTGGTGCTCGGCCGACGCAGGCCGACCGAATCCGGGGCCTGGCCGCTGCACGCCCGCCTGGCCAACGCCGAGCTGGCCCGCCGACTGCGGGCGCGTACCGGCGCGCCCTTGCACGACCTCGGCCCGATGCGCGCCGCCCGGCGGAGTCGGCTGCTCGCCCTGGGGCTGGCGGACCGGCGTTCCGGCTACCCGCTGGAGATGGTGCTCGCCGCCTCGGCAGCGGGGATGCGGATCACCGAGACCGAGGTGGACTACCTGCCCCGGGCCGGGCGCTCCAAGGTCACGGGGACGGTGCGCGGCACCCGGCAGGCCGTCCGCGACATGCGGGCGGTGCTCGCCACGCCGCCGCCGACCCTGCTGGTGATCGCCAAGGCCCCGGTGCCCGGCCGGGTGAAGACCCGCCTCACGCCGCCGTACAGTCCTCGGCAGGCGGCCGACCTGGCCGAGGCGGCGCTCGCCGACACCCTGGAGACGCTCTCCATCGTGCCCGCAGGAGAACGGCTGCTGGTCCTGGAGGGCGAACCGGGCAGCTGGCTGCCGCCCGGCTGGCGCGTGGTGCCACAGGCCGGGGGCGGGCTGGACCAGCGGCTCGCGGCCGCCTTCGGCCACGCCCCGCCGGGCGCGCCCGCGCTGCTGGTCGGCATGGACACCCCCCAGGTGGCGGCGGCCACGCTGGCCGGCCCGCTGGCCGCCGGAGGGCGCGGGGGCGTCGACGCCTGGTACGGCCCGGCCGCTGACGGCGGCTTCTGGGCCCTGGGGCTGGGCCGACCCTCCGAACGACTGGCCCGCCGACTGCTGGTCGGCGTCCCGATGTCCACCGACCGCACCGGCGAAGAGCTGCTGACCAGGCTGGTCCGCGCCGGGCTGCGCGTGCACCGGCTGCCACAACTCACCGACGTGGACACCGCCGAGACCGCCGCCGAGGTCGCGGGCACCGCCCCCGACGGGGGGTTCGCCCGCTGTCTGGCCGGTATCACGGCCCCCGCCGGGCTGCCCGGGTGACCGCCCCCGTGGCACCGGCCCGGCCCTGGATCGACGATCCGTTCACCCGGGCGATCCGCACCGGCCGGGGACCGCTGTGGCTGCGGGCCGAGGACGGCTCCCGCCATCAGCTGGACGTGGAACGCTGGTGCGCGGCACCCGACCCGGCCGACCACACCATGCTCAGCCGCTGCGTGGGCCTGGGCCGGCCGGTGCTGGACGTCGGCTGCGGACCGGGGCGCCTGGTGGCCGAGCTGCTGGCTCTCGGCGTTCCGGCTCTCGGCGTGGACCTCACCGAAGCGGCCGTCACCCGCACCCGCGGCCTGGGCGCGGGGGCGCTGTGCCGGTCGGTCTTCGACCGTCTCCCCGGCGAGGGCCGCTGGGGGGCGGTGCTGCTGGCGGACGGCAACCTGGGCATCGGTGGCGATCCGGCCGCGCTGCTCCGCCGGGTCGCCCAACTGCTCTGCCCTGGAGGGATGTTGATCGCCGAGGTCGAACCGGTGGAGGTGGACGAACAGCTGCTCGTCCGGATCGAGGACGGCGGAGGGCGGCTCGGCCCACGGTTCCGCTGGGCCCGCCTCGGCGCGGCCGCCGTCGCCCGGCACGCCGGCCCGGCCGGGCTGGCCGAGGCGGAGCGCTGGACCAGCCACGGCCGCCGCTTCACCGCTCTGCGCCGGATCTGACGCGGACTCCGCCCGGGGCGTCACTCCGCGACGTGGACTCCGGCCGGTGCGTCACTCCGCGACGTGGCTTGCCGCCGGATCACCGCTCCGGCAACGACGGCCACCAGGGCTGCGCCGTAAGCGAGTTGCTGGGCGTGCCCGCCGGCCAGGTAGAGCACCTGGCCGGCCGCCGGAACTGCCAGCCACTCCCACCGTCCGTCGAGCGCGGCCAGGGCCACCACCAGCAGCCCGTACCAGGGGTAGGCCGGCGCGACCACCAGCAGCGCCGTCCCGGTCACCAGCAGGGACCCGCGCCACGGCCGGGCCGGATCACCCCGGAACAGCACCCACCCCACGGCCGCCAGGATCACCACCGCTCCGGCCACCACAGCCAGTTGGTCCGGAAGGACCAGGCGCAGCAGCCCGAACCGCTCGACTCGCCCCTGCTCGTACCCCTCCTCCCGCAGGTAGCCCGGCAGGTACCCGAGCACCGCGGGGCCGGAGGCGAGGAGGTACGGCAGGTACGACAGCGCCAGGGTCGCGAGAGTCGCCAGCGGCAGCACCAGGTCGCGTGCCAGGGGACGGCGGGCGAGTACTCCCGACAGCGCTCCGGGCAGCGCGAGAACGGGCACCAGCTTGGTGGCGACCGACAGCCCCAGCAGTCCGCCGCCGAGCGCCCGCCGGCCGCGCCGGGTCGCCGCCAGGGAGACCACCAGCAGGAGTGCCCCGAGCGTGTCCACATGCGCGTCGTTGACCGCCCACACCGCCACCCCGGGACACCAGCCCCAGAGCGCGGCCCGCCACGACGGGCCCGTACCGAGCCGCCGCAGCACCAGGAGCAGGGCGCCGGACGTGGCCACCGCCAGCAGCGCACCGCCCAGCTGCGCGGCCTGGACCCCGAACCGGCCGCCGAGCGCGTACAGCCCTGCGAACCAGCTCTCGGCGACCGGCGGGTAAATGGTGTGCACGGCGGGCCGGTTGATCCTGCTGCACTCACCCGCAGCGGTACGCCGCTCGTCCCAGCCCGTGCAGTCGCCACCCGGCGGGAACAGCTCGGGCGCCTGCCGCCGGATCCCGGCCAGCTCAGGCGCGTCCGGGGCGTGGTCGTACGGTGAGATCCCGGCGGCCTGCACCCGGCCGTCCCACAGGTAGCGGTAGGCGTCGTCACTGGTGCGCGGCGGTGCCAGCAGCCCGGTCGCCGCCACGGCGACGCTCCCCACCAGCACGACCCACGGCACCGCCGTCGACCGCACCCGTCGCAGCAGGACGACGGCGAGCGCGAACAGCGCTCCGTCGAGGAGGTACCAGCCGTACAGGCCGCTGCGGTCACCGAGCGTCCCGCCGCGCAGAACCGTGGCCGTCAGGGCGCCGACCAGTGCGGCGAGGGACAGCGCGGCAGGCCAGAGGGGGTTGACGCGGGCGGGGTTCAGGTTCTCGGACACCCCGTCAGCGTCCCACCGGGCGAGGTCCGCCGACCGGTGCCACGGGCCACCGTACGAGTTTCGTAAGCATGTCGAAGGCACCGCTGCGCACGGATCGGCGCTCTCATGAGGACATGAACGAGACCTCCACCGGAGACGGACCGCGCCGGTTCGACATCCCCTTGCCGCAGCCGCCGGACGCCCTGCGGATCGGCCCGCTGCGCGAGGGCACCTTCCGCTCGCCGCTGCACGAGGCCCGGACCGCCGTGGTCGTCGGCCGCCGGCTCGGCGCGGCCATCCTCCTCTGCTTCCTGAGCGGCCTGCTCAGCCACGTTCTCCAGGAGCCCCCCGGCTGGCTGCGGGACCACCTGCCGAGCCGGCCGGTGAACGGCTACCGGGTCACCCAGGGGCTGCACGTGATCGCCGGGATCGCCGCCGTGCCACTGCTGGGCGCGAAACTCTGGACCGTGTACCCGAAGTTGTTCGAGTGGCCGCCCGCGCGCAGCGTCCGGCACCTGGCGGAGCGTCTGGCCATCGCCGTCCTGGTCGCCGCGACCCTGCTTGAACTCTTCACCGGCCTGCTCAACACCCTGCAGTGGTACCCGTGGCCGTTCCCGTTCCGCCAGACCCACTTCTGGCTGGGCTGGATCATCACCGGCGCCCTGCTGCTGCACGTCACCGCCAAGGCCACGGCCATCGGCGAGCACTGGTGGCGTGGGCGCGCAGCCCTGCCGGGACGCCGGGCGTTCCTCGGCACGGTGACCGCCTCGGTCGCGGCCGTCACGGTGACCACTGCGGGGCAGAGTATCCCCGGGCTGCGGGCGGTCGACCTGCTCGCTCCGCGCCGGCCCGACCTCGGAAGCCAGGGCCTGCCCGTCAACCGCACCGCCGCCCAGGCCGGCACCACCGCTGTCCCCGCGGACTGGCGGCTCACGGTCGACGGCCCCGTCCCGCTCCACCTCTCGATGGCCGAACTGCTGACCATGCCTCAGCACACCGCGCCCCTGCCGATCGCCTGCGTCGAAGGCTGGAGCGCCTCCGCCGACTGGACCGGCGTGCGGCTGCGTGACCTGCTCGACCGGGCGGGTGCCCCGGCGGACGCCCGGCTGCGGATCGTCTCCCTGGAGAGCTCCGGCCCGTACGCCGTCACCGAGATGGCCCCGACCTACGCCCGCGACCCGCTCACCCTGCTGGCCCTCCGGGTCAACGGTCAGGTGCTGGACGCAGATCACGGCTACCCGGCCCGGATCATCGCCCCGAACCGCCCGGGCGTCCTGCAGACCAAGTGGGTCTCCCGGATCGAGGTGCTCGGATGAGCCCGCTGCGCTGGATCACCGGATCGGCCGGGGTGGCCCTGCTGGGCTACGGCGTGTTCGGACTGCTGAACGACCCCCAGATCGCCGACCCGCTGGACGTGCTCCTCTGGTCGGCCGGCGCCGTGGTGATCCATGACGGCGTGTGGGTGCCGCTGGTCCTGCTGGTGGGTGTCCTCGTGCTCCGCAGTCCGGTGCTGCGCGCCGGTCTCGCGGTGGCCGCCGCGATCAGCGTCATCGCCGTGCCGGCCGTCCTACGGTCCGGAGCGGACCACGGAAACCCGTCCGTCCTCCCGCTGCCCTACCTGCGCAACTGGCTTCTCCTGCTGGCCGCCGTCGCGGTCGTGACCACAGCGGCGGCCGGGTGGAACGCGGCCCGCCGGGCCAGGCTCAAGGGGCCGGAACGCCCCTGAGCCCGGTCCGCAGCCCGTCCAGGGCCTGCGTGCAGGCGCACTCCCGGACGGCCGGCAGTTCCTCCAGCGCCCCGAACAGCACCGAGCGCAGCCGTTCGACGTTGCGTCCGAAGAACTCCAGCACCTCGGCGTGGGTGACACCCTCGCCCGCCTCCACACCCGCGTCGAGGTCGGTCACCAGCGCGACGGAGCTGTAGCAGAGGGCCAACTCCCGCGCGAGGACCGCCTCCGGATGACCCGTCATCCCCACCACCGACCAGCCGTTGGCGCCGAACCAGCGGGACTCCGCACGGGTCGAGAAGCGCGGCCCCTCCACGACCACCAGCGTCCCGCCGTCCACCGGCTCCCAGGCGCAGCCCCGGGCCGCTTCCAGCAGGGCGTTCCGCCCCGTAGCGCAGTACGGATCGGCCAGCGCGACATGGACGACCTCCGGCACCGTGCCGTCCGGCAGCGGCAGCCCGTCGTAGAAGGTCTGCGCCCGTCCCGAGGTCCGGTCGACGAACTGGTCCGGCACCACCAGCGTGCCGGGACCGTACTCCGCCCGCAGCCCGCCCACCGCACACGGCGCCAGCACCTGACGCACCCCCAGCGAGTGCAGCGCCCAGAGATTCGCCCGGTAGTTGATCCGGTGCGGGGGCAGTCTGTGCCGGCGTCCGTGTCGGGGGAGGAACGCCACCCGGCGGCCGCCGACCTCGCCCAGGAACAGCGAGTCGCTCGGCCGACCGTACGGCGTGTCGACCACCACCTCGGTCACGTCGTCGAGCAGCGCGTACAGGCCGGACCCGCCGATCACACCGAGTTCGGCGCGGACGGCGGGAGTTGGGAGCACCTCGGGCATCACGGGCAGCCTTCCGATCCGGCCCGGCCTCGGCCGGGCGGCGTCACCACGAAACCGCCCGGACTCGGGCCCGGCGGCACCCGAGCACCCTATGAGCCGCCACCAGGGGGCTGCGGGCCGATCGTCTTACGAAACGCGAACGCCTCATCGTCGTGTGACGGCACCTGTGCTGGTGGAGGCCGCGTGCGGGGCGTCTCCGCCCTTGCTCGGCCGACCGCTCCGGGAACGGGAGTCGCACCGCAACAGGCTGTAACGTGGCCGGACCGGCGGACGGGTGCCGGGAGGGCGAAGGGGGAGGCAGGGACGTGGGACGACCCAGCAGGGCGCTGCTGAGCAGGGAGATCATCGCCAGGGCGGCGCTCGCGGTGGTGGACGAGAGCGGCCCGGACGGCCTCACCATGCGGGCGCTGGCCGACCGGCTCGGGGTCAAGGCCGCCTCCCTCTACAACCACGTGGCGGGCAAGGACGAGCTGCTCGACTCGCTCGCCGAGCTGGTCAACGCCGAGATCGACCTCGCCCCGCTGGCCGATCCGGAGTGGCGGGCGGGCATCGCCGGGTACGCCCGGGGCTACCGTGCGGTCTTCCGCCGGCACCCCAACACGATCGCCCTGCTGGCCCGCCGCCGGGTCGAGGCCGAACGCCAACTGCTGGGCTACGAAGCGCTGCTGGCCGCACTCGGCCGGGCCGGTCTCGGGCCGGCCGACGCGGCGGAGGCGGCGGCGGCACTGGACTACCTGGTGCTCGGCTCCGCGCTGGAGACCTTCACCGCGGGCTTTGCGCGCCCGGCCGAGGAGTACCGGCCGGGCTACCCGTCACTGGCCGAGGCCCTGACCGAGTCGGCCGCCCGGGGCGGCGGGCTGGACGAACGCGGTTTCGAACTGGCCCTCCGACTGCTGCTGGACGGGCTGGCCGCCCGGGTCTGAGCGTGCGGTGAGCCTTGAACGCGCGGCGGGCGGGCCCGGTCTCGTCCCCGGGCCCGCCCACGTGCTCAGCCGCCTACTTCTGCTCGGACTTCTCCGCCGCCACCTTGGCCCTGACCTCGTCCATGTCCAGCGCGCGGGCCTTGCCGATCAGGTCCTCCAGCACCGGCTCGGGCAGGGCACCCGCCTGGGAGAAGACCAGCGTGCCGTCCCGGATGATCGCCAGGGTCGGGATCGACTGGATGTCGAAGGCCGCCGCCAGCTCCCGCTGCGCCTCGGTGTCCACCTTGGCGAAGACGATGTCGGAGTGGCGCTCGGCGGCCTTCTCGTAGACCGGCGCGAACCGTACGCAGGGGCCGCACCAGCCGGCCCAGAAGTCGATGAAGACGAAGTTCCGGTCGTCAGCGCCCCCGATCACCTCGTCGAAGTTCTCGGTGGTCAGTTCGACGGTGCTCATATCGGCCTGCCTGCCCTTCTCGTCCGGCTGGGGTCTGCGTGCGTTCTGCGTGCGTTCTGCGTCGGCGTCAACGGTCCGGTCCGCCGGGCTATTCCACCGGCCTACTTGGTGGGCACGTAGTCGAAGCGCGGCGTCAGCGTGCCGAGCAGCGAGTGGGCCTGCAGGCCCTCGCCGAAGTACGTACGGGTCAGCCCGGCCACGTCCTTGGTGATGTGGAACGGCACCTCCTTCAGCCGGAAGCCGGTGAAGGTGGGCTGGGCGTTGGCCAGGACCTCGGCGGGGGTGGTGTAGGCGACCATGGTCTCCTCCAGTACCGGCTGCCCGTTCACGTGGAGTCCGGCCGAGTAACCGGGCTCGGGCATGACCCGGATCCGGGTCGGGATCAGCTCGACGGTGGTCCGGCTGCTCTCCTGGGTGAAGGTGATGCCGCCGGGGTAGAAGATCCGGCCCTTCTCGTCCAGGTGGTCACCGGCGGTCGTCCCGATCGGCATGTCGAAGCCGTCGCCGTCGGGGTCCAGCGTGAACGGTGCGATCGCACCCAGCGTGAGGCCGTTGGCACGGAGCCACGCCTTGGTCGTGTCGCTGAGCCGGAGGAGGGCACTGCCCCAGGGGAGACGTAGATCCCGGACGCGCGGTGACCGGCGCCCTGGCCGGCCGGCACCACCGCCCGGGCGGACGGGGCCAGGCCGACCGGTGCGGCCAGCACCAGAGCGGCGGCGGCGGCGAAGGCGAACTTGCGGAGGATGCGCATGGCTTGCTCCTGGGTGAGGGGCGTCAGGGGATGTAGCGGAACTCGCCGGACAGCACGCCGAACGGCTCCCCGGCGTGGAACGAGGTGCCGAGCGCCTCGTTGAGGGTGTCGGCGCCGATGTCGGTGAGGGTGAGCGGCACCTTCGCGGTCCGCACGCCACCGAAGGTCAGACCCCAGCCCGCACCGAAGGCGTCGCGCAGGGTGTACGAGCAGAACAGCTGCTCGGTCGGGGACTTGGTGCCGTTGACCTCCAGATAGGAGGAGAGGCCGCGGTTGGGCGAGAAGCGCAGCCAGAACTCGTCCATGGTCCAGCTGCCGCCTGTGTCCGGGGTGCTGAGACGGACGCCGCCGGGGTAGTAGACCCGGCCGAAGTTCTCCAGGTCGATGTAGTCGCCGGACGTCCAGCCGATGTCGCTGATGATGCCGCTGTCGTCCGGCGGCGCGGTGACGGGCGCGATCGGGGTGATCACCACGGCCCGGTCGGCCAGTCGGGCCTTGAAGCTGTCGGCCCAGGTGACCTGGGCGGTGCCCCACGGCGAGACGTACGGGCCGGAGGGCATGCCGGAGGCCGAGGCGGTGGCCGGGGTGACCATGGTCATCAGCAGCGCTGCGAAGAGCATCGAGAAGAGCCGACGTAGTTTCATGTGATTCCTTGACTAGCGGGTCAACTCGCCGACCGCAGCGGGGGGATGGGCATGCGGGCGCGCCGAACCGGGGGCCGGTCGGCCCTGATCGGGGATGCGCTCGAAGGCTAGCGGCCACCGGGCTCGATCCGTGTACGCATGACGCCTGAGGGGTAAGGCCTGCGGCCGAAGTTGGGCCACCCGGGGGAATGGCATGACACGTCCGTGGGAGTCGGCGGGTGCGGAGTGCGCGAAGATCCACTCCGCCCTACGTTTGTCCCTGGCCGTCCGGGTAACGGGCTGCCTTGCGCTGCCCCAACGCCGCTGCCGTGCAGGGAATTTGGGTCAGCCTCCGCGAACCCTGGAGCCGCCATGTCCGCATCCGCCGGTATCCGTCGTCCGAGTCGCCGCCTGTTCCTCGGCGGCGCCGTCGCCACCCTGGCCGCCGCCGCGCTCGGCGGTCCGCTGCTCGGCCTGGGCCAGGCCGGTGGGCACTTCGACTCGCCCGCCGTGCTGGCGGACGGGCAGGCCAACCTCACCGACGTGTACGCCTTCACCAGCCCGGACGACCACGACCAGGTGACCATCGTGGTCGACGTCCAGCCCGGCCAACTCCCGGGCGCCGGGCTGCTGAACTACCCGTTCGCCACCCGCGCCAGGTACGAGGTGCACCTCGACGGCAGGGGCACCGGGCAGCCGGACACCACGTACCGGTGGACCTTCAGGAACGAGGACCGGCGGCTGTTCGGCGCCGGGCCGATCGCGGTCGGCCCGGTGCGCTCGCTCAGGGACAACTCGCTGCTGTTCAAGCAGCGTTACACCCTGGAGCGGATCAGGAACGGGCGGACCGAGACGTTGGTCTCCGACGGCACCGCCGCGCCGACCCACACGGGTCTGGCCCTGATGCCCGACTACGGCGCGCTGCGTGCCGAGGCCACCCGCAGTCTGCCCGGCGGCGGCCGGACGCTGGCGGGCCAGATCGCCGAGCCGTTCGTCGCCGACACCCGGGTGTTCGGACTCTTCACGGTCGGCACCGTCGGGCCGGTCCCAGGAGCGCTACCCGCCGCCGGACCGCTCTCCGCGCTGAACGTCGGCACGCTGGTGCTCCAGCTCCCCAAGCGTGAACTCGCCCTGAACGGCGACCCGGAGCGCAACCCGGTGGTCGGCATCTGGGCCACTGTCTCCCGCGAGAGTGCCGACCTCTCCCGTGACCTGCGGACCCAGGACGCGACGTACCGGCAGGTCGGACGGCTCGGCAACCCGCACATCATGTTCGCGCTCTGGGGCACCTTCGCCGGACTCTCCCAGCCAGGCGGTCCGGAGGACCGGTTCAACGCCAGGCCGGCCGAACTCGACGCGCAGGACGAGGAGTTCCTCGCCGCCGCGCTCGACCCGGTGCCGCCCCGCCGGATCGGGGCGGCCCAGGGCTTCGCCGCCCCGGCCGGGCCGCGCACCGACATCCGGGCGCTCTTCCTCGGCGGCCTCGGCAGGGACAACGGCTCCCGGTTCGGCACCGACCTCAACACCCAGGCGATGAACGCCGACGCCGACCCGGCCGCCCTCCGTTGGGCCGATCAACTGCGGCTCAACCTCACCACCCCGGTCAGCGCGCACCCGCACCCGTACGGCGTGCTCGACGGCGACCTCCAGGGCTACCCCAACGGCCGCCGCCTGAACGACGAGATCGACGTACCGCTGCTCCGGATGCTGGAGGGTGAGCCCTCGGGCCGTTCGGCCGCGCACCTGCTGCCGCCGGCCTCCTTCAACTGGCAGCCGAAGCCCGCCTCCGACATCTTCCCGTACGTCAACCTGCCGCACGCGGGCCCGTGACCCGTCGTCGCTACCTGACCCGCGCGGCCGGCGGCGGACTGGTGGTACTGGCCTGTGCCGTCGGGCTGCTGGCCCTCGGTCCGGGCGGCCCGGGTGGCCCGGCCGCGCAGCCCGTCCGGGTCCAGGCACCGCCACCGGCCGACAGCTTGGCCGCTGCCCGGCAGGCGGCCGGGCAGCGGCCGGGGGACGCCATCGCCTGGGCCGAACTGGGCCTGGCGGCGGTGGACCGGGCCAGGACCACCCTCGACGGCGGGCAGCTGGCGGAGGCCGACCGGGCGCTGGCCCGCTCGCTCGCCTTCCGCCCCGAGCGCAACTACGAGGCCCAGATCGGCTCGGGAATGCTCGCCAATGCCCGCCACGAGTTCGCCACCGCACGGGAGTTCGGCCTGCGCTCGACCGGTATGGCGCCCGACCGGGCCGCCGGGTACGCGGTGCTCGCGGACGCCGAGCTCCAGCTCGGCAACCTCTCCGCCGCCACCGCCGCCACCCAGCGCCTGCTGGACCTGTCCCCCACCACGGCGGCGTACACCCGCGCCTCCTATGACCTGGAGACGCACGGGCGGACGGCGGAGGCGGTGCTCGCGCTGGAACGGGCCCTGGAAATCGCCGTGACCCCGGGCGAACAGGCTTTCAGTGCCCACCGGTTGGGCGATCTGGAGTGGGAACAGGGCCGGCCCGAGCAGGCCGAGCAGCACTACCGGCACGCGCTGGCCGTCCAACCCGACGACCACTGCGCCGCCTTCGGGCTGGCCCGCACCGCCGCCGCGCTCGGCCGGACCGACGAGGCGCTGCGCCGGTACGCGGAGCTGGTGGCCCGGGTGCCGCAGCCGCAGTTCCTGCTGGAGTACGCCGAGTTGCAGCTGAGCAGCGGGCACCCGGCCGAGGCGGAAGCCCAGTTGGCCACGCTGGCCGGCGAAGTCCGGCTGGCCACCGGGCCGCTGGACCTCCAACTGGCCCGCTACCTGGCCGACCACGGTGACCCGGCGGAGGCCGTCCGGCTGCTGACCGAGGAGTGGCAGCGGCGGCACAGCCCGCTGGTCGCGGAGGAGCTGGCCTGGGCCCTGCACCAGGCGGGACGGGACCAGGAGGCGCTGCCACATGCCCGGTTCGCCGCCGGGGCGGGAGGCACCAGCGCCCTGGCGGCGTACCGCAGCGGAGTTATCGAGCACGCCCTAGCCCTGCCCGGCGCCGCCGAGCTGCTCCGCACTGCGCTGCGGCGCAACCCGTACTTCTCGGCCCGGAAGGCCGCCCACGCCCGGGAGTTGCTGGGCTAGGCCCTGTCCGGGCGATCTTGCCGGGCGTGCGACGTCGGACCCGCCGCGCCGGCGGCTGATGTCACAGCCCGGCTGGACGCACGGCCGGAGCGCCCAAGTACGACCCGGTACGAGGCCGTTCCGGCCGCACGCCCAGCCGGGCGCCCGACGCCGCACGCTGATCCGACAAGATCGCCTGGACAGGGCCTAGTACCGCGCCCGGCGGAGCACCTGGCCGAGCTGCCGGGCGTACAGCTTCTGCAGCAGCGGCACCACGGGACCGGCCAGCCGGGTGTACCAGCAGGCCGGGCGGCTGAACGCGGTGACGGTGAACCAGACCGCCCGGTCGGCGCCCATCGTCACGATGAACGACTCCTCGCCCTGCTCGGGGTGGCCCGCCAGGGTGCCGTAGGCGAAGCCGATCCGGCCCGGTTCCGCGACGGTCCAGACCACCTCGGCAGGAGCCTCGAACCGGAGCCGCCCCAGCCCCAGGCCGACCACCAGCCGGACTCCCGGCGCGGCCGCCTCGGCGTCGGCCCGGACGGTGGCCCCGGTGCCCCGGTGCATCCGCCAGCCGGTCAGCGCCGCGCCTGCGGCTTCCAGGGCTTCGCGGCCGTGGCCGATCAGCACGCGGTGGCGGAGGTACAGGTATCCCTCGGGCAACTGGTCGGGCTCGCGGGTGGCGCCGACCTCGGGGTAGTTGAAGGTGGTCCTCGGTGCGGTGTCGCCCCTCGGCGTGGTGGTGGTCATCGGTCCAGCTCCTTGAGTCGGCGCCAGGCGAGCAGCGCGCAGAGCGCGAAGCCGAGCGCGTTGCCGAGGCCGTGGGTGGCGGCCATCCAGGTGAGGGTGGGGTGGGTCAGGCCGGTGGCCTCACCGAGGGCCCACCAGAGGGCGAGCAGCATGGTGACCACCAGGACGGCGGCCGAGCAGCGCAGCAGCCGCCCGGTCAGCCGGTCGGGTGCGCCGTGGCCGACGTCCTGCCAGCTGAGCAGTCCGACCAGCCACATCCCGGTGGTCAGCACGACGGCCCCGGCCAGCTCGGCCCAGTCGTCGACGAAGTACCCGGCCAGCACCAGCAGGGTGCCGAGCGGGACGCTGAGCGCCGCCGCCCCGGCCAGCTGCGGACGGCTCCGGACAGTGCGGCAGACCAGTCCGGCCACCAGCGCGGCGGTGAAGCCGGCGAAGTGGAAGTGCGGGACGGTGAGCGCCAGGATGTCGAGGTCGAAGTCGAACAGCCGGGTGCCCGAGCGCTCCGCGACCAGGGCGAGCCCGGCCACCGAGGGCGAGACCAGGGCGGTGAGCGCCGCGATCTCGCTGGGAGCGACCGAGCGGTACCGGGCCAGCCGGACCGGTGCGAGCGTGGCCAGCGCGAGCGTGCCGGCCGCGTAGACCGAGGCCAGTGCGGTGGCGGTGGCCCCGCGCGGTAGCCAGAGCGCCACGGCGCCGGGCAGTGCGGCCAGCGGCCAGAGCCGGGCCAGCGCGGCGCTGCCAGGGCCGCCGAGCAGTCCGAGGCCGACCGGCACCACGGCCAGCATGCCGAGCATCACGATCAGGTTGACCAGCGTGGTCACGGCGGCCGCCCCTCTGTTGAACGCGTTCAAACCCTTCTGTCGGAGACTCTACGCCATCTCTGAACGCGTTCAATACTCCGCCGGACGTGGCGCGGAGCACACTGGAACGAGGAGGACGACATGCCCAAGATCCCGCTCATCTGCCCCCGTTGCGGACAGCCCCAACAGGTCGTCCCCGGCGGCCCCGACCGCCCGGTCAAGGTGGTGCACAGCGCGACCGGCCGAGAGGAGTGCGAACCGCCGAAGGACTGACCTGGCCGAGACCCGGCCACCGGGAGCAGGCTGGAGGGAGAGGATCTCCCGGAGGTGGTGGTGAAGATGACCCGGACACTCGTTGGCTGGCACGTCGAGCTGGAGTTCGCCGAGGAGGGCGACCGGACCAAGGCGGCAGCGCTGGTCCGGCTGGCCGACGGCACCGAACTCAGGGCGCACGGCTACAGCACCCGGCACCACGACGACCGCCCGCAGCTGCGGGTCGGCGAGGAGGTGGCCGGGGCCCGCGCGCTGAACGAGCTGGCGATGCAGCTGCTCACCAAGGCCCATGACGAACTGCGCGAGGGCTCCCGGCCCACCGACTACCCGGTCAGCTGACCCGACCGGTCAGCCGACGCCCGGCCGTCAGCCCAGGCCGACACCCGGCCGTCAGCCCAGGCCGACCTCTGCCCGTCAGTCCAGGCCGATCCGGTCCAGCGGTACGCCCGGATCGGCCAGCGCGTCCGGGTCCACTTGGCGTCCCGAGCGGACCAGCTCGCGGATCGGATCGGTCACGTCCCACACGTTGACGTTCATCCCGGCCAGCACCCGCCCGCCGTCCAGCCAGAACGCGATGAACTCGCGGCTCGCCCGGTTGCCCCGGAACACCACCCGGTCGAAGCCGCCGGGCCGCACGTAGCCGGTGTACTCCATGCCGAGGTCGTACTGGTCGGTGAAGAAGTACGGCACCCGATCGTGCACCGCGTCCTGGCCGAGCATCGACCGGGCGGCCGTCCTGGGCTGGTGCAGGGCGTTGGCCCAGTGCTCGACCCGGATCGGGTGGCCGTACAGCGGGTGCAGGGCGTTGGCCACGTCGCCGGCCGCGTAGACGTCGGGGGCCGAGGTGGCCAGGTACTGGTCGGTGTGGATGCCGTTGTCGACGGTCAGGCCGGCCGCCTCGGCCAGTTCGGTGTTCGGGGTGATGCCGATGCCGACCACCACCGCGTCGGCCGGCACCAGCGCGCCGTCGGCCAACCGGACGCCGTCCCCGGTCACCTCGGTCACCTGCACGCCGAACCGCAGGTCGACGCCGTGCGACCGGTGAAGGTCGGCGAACACCTCCGCCGCCTCCCGCCCGAGCACCCGCAGCAGCGGCAGCTCGGCGGCCTCCAGCACCGTCACCTCGGCCCCCGCCTCGCGGGCCGCCGCCGCAGTCTCCAGACCGATCCAGCCGGCGCCGATCACCACGATCCGGGCGCCGGGGTGGATCGCGGCCTTGATCCGCTCGCAGTCCTGGACGGTGCGCAGGTACAGCACCTGGCCGCCGTCCGCGCCGGGGACGGTCAGGCGGCGTGGCGAGGAGCCGGTGGTGAGCAGCAGCTTGGCGTACCCGAGCCGGCTGCCGTCGGCCAGGCTGACGGTGTGTCCGACCGGGTCGATCGCGGTAGCCCGGGCGCCGAGCCAGAGGTCCACGCGCTGCTCGGCGTACCACTCGGCCGGATGGACGTAGATCTTCTCCCGTGCGGTCTTGCCCATCAGGTAGCCCTTGGACAGCGGTGGCCGCTCGTACGGCCGCTCGGGCTCGGCGCCGATCAGCGTGATCGCCCCCTCGAACCCCTCCGCCCGCAGCGTCTCCGCCGCCTTCGCCCCCGCCAGGCTCGCTCCCACGACGACGTATCCGGTCTTCATCGCGGCTCCTCTCGTCGGCCCCATCACACCCCGGAGATCTGCCCGCCGCGAGCCGAACCACCCCTCCCGGGCAGGTCGGCTCAGGGCTGCTCTTCGACTCACGTCGGTGGGCGGAGTCGGGTCACATTCCTCGCCGGTCGCAGCTGCTCCCTCCTCGGCACCGCCGAGCCACGCACTTCCTCGCCCGCCCGCTCATCCGACGTGATCCGAAAGAGAGGCCCTACGCTGAGGACTGCCACGACCGGAAGGAAGGGCTCCGATGAGCGAGCAGACCGTGACCGTGCGCTGTGTGCCGGCCGCCCCGTGTTGGGTGAGCCTGATGGCCCGTGACCTGACGGCGGCGCAGGCGTTCTACGGAGCGTTGCTCGGATGGTCCTTCCAGCCCGGGCTGCACGGGTTCGGGCCGTACTCCCGGGCGGTGCTGGACGGGGTCGAGGTGGCCGGGATCGGGGCCACCGAGGGGGAGTGGCAGCCGCCGGTCGCCTGGACCACCTACTTCGGCACCGAGAGCGCGGACGACACGGCCTCCCGGATCAGGGAGCGCGGCGGCACCGTCGCGATCGGCCCGCTGCCGTTCGACGCGGGGCGGATGGTGCTGGCCTCCGACCTGACCGGCGCGGCCTTCGGCATCTGGGAGGGCGACCTCGGCAGCAACGCGTGGGTCCGGTCGCCGGGTGCTCCGGTCTGGATCGAGCTGCGCACCGGTGACCCGTTCCAGGCGGCGCTGTTCTACGGCGAGGTATTCCGCTGGGACGAGCGCGATCCCGACGACTTCGAGGTGCGGTACGAGAACGAGCGGGTGGTGCTGCGGGCGGAGCACCGCAGCGTGGCGGCTCTGCGCCGGGCCGAGGATGTCGGGGCGCACTGGGAGGTCTTCTTCTCGGTGACCGACACCGACCGGGCGGTCCGCCGGGCGGTGGAGCTCGGCGGCGCGGCGGCGGCTGCGGCCGTCGACACCCCGTACGGCAGGGTGGCCCGGCTGCGGGACAGAGAGGGCGGGCTGTTCTCGGTGATCACCCCGGTCTGACGGCGACTCAGTGGGTGCCGACCTGGGAGAACAGTCGGTGCATCGCCTCGGCCAGCTCCTCGGGGCGGGCGACGGGGCGGTGGAACTCGAAGCGGGCGTCCAGCACCCGGTCCCCGGCCAGCAGCCTGACGCGCAGTCCGAACCGGTCGAGCGCGACCGGCCTGACCTGGTAGCCGCCGTCCGCCGGCCAGGACCGGGGACCTGAAGGGTGGTCGAGGGCCTGGGCTCCGAGCAGTGCGAGCCGGTCGGCGTGGGCCGAGGCGAGGTGCTGGAGGACCGTGGCTTCCTCGGCGGCCAGCGGGTCGGTCGCGGCGCGGCCGAACGCGGCCACGTCCACGCAGCAGTCGGCGCCCCAGAGGTCCTCGACCGCGAGGTGGTCCGGGTCGAGGCGGAGCAGCGCGTACCGTCCGGCGGGGCGGTGCGGGAAGAGTCCGTCCAGCACCTCTGGCGCGGCGGGCCGCAGCACGGTGAGGCGGCCGTGCACGGTGGCCCGGCCGCGGATCCGGTGCGGCATCGCGACCGGGGCGACGTCCACCGCCTCCAGCAGTGCGGCCACCTCGTCCTGGTGGGAGACCGAGGCGATCCGCCGGAGCGGGGAGTCCTGCTCGGCCAGGACGGCCAGCGCACCGTCAGGCAGGACGGCGCAGCGCACCAGGGGTGGCAGGCCGGGGCGGTTGGCCAGGTCGGCCCCGGGCACGTCGAGGATCACCGAGGAGCCGAACTCCAGCAGGGTGCGGGCGCGTTCGGCGGCGGTGGGCACCGGTGCGACCGGGCTGGGCATGGCAGGGATGGCGGGCATCCGTCCTCCTCTGTAGGCAAGGTGAGCCTAACCTAAGCTTTCGGAGGGCGGAAGCCTTTCCTTCGGAGTCAGCCCGCCGCGCCCAGCATGCGCAGCACCAGGACGCCGTAGCGCCGGCCGAGCTCCTCCGGGGTTTCGCTGCTGCGCTCGGTGTACCAGCGCGAGACGTCGATGCCGAGCGAGGTGACCGCCCGGGCGGCGGTCCGGACGTCCTGCACCTCGAACGCGCCGGTGGTCACCCCGGCCTCGATGATCCGGCGGACGGTCTCCTCGATCCGCCGCCGCAGCTCGGCGACCACCGCGAAGTCGTCCTCCGGCAGGGCGTGCAGTTCGTGGTTGACGATCCGTCCGACCGTGTGGCCCCGGGCGTGCCAGCAGGTGAACTCCTCGACCAGCCGACGCATCTGCTCCACCGGCGGCAGGTCGGCGGCCGCCGCGCGCTCGACCAGGTCCAGGGTCGCCTGGTGGCCGGTGCGGCTGATCTCGGAGAGCAGTGCCGACTTCGAGGAGTAGTGGATGTAGAGCGCGGCCGGGCTCATCCCGGCGGCGGTGGCGATGTCCCGGGTGGTGGTCGCGTGGTAGCCGCGCCGGGCGAAGGACTCGACCGCCGCCAGCAGTAGGCGCCGGGCCGCCTCGGTGCGCTCGCCCGCGACGCCTGCGGGCCAGAGGTCGGCGGAGGTTCGGTCGGTCATGCGGGCAATCCTCCCAGACGGCGCCGCTGGTCCCGGCGGGTGGTTGACAGTGTGCGCGGCCGCTTGGATGCTAAGCAAGCGCTTAGTCAGCCTGGTCGACCCGGATTCCCGGGAACTCCGTCGAGAGGGACACGTGATGGCACCGTCGTTGAAGGGCCGGGTGGCCGTGGTCACCGGAGCCAGCCGGGGCATCGGCCTCGGTATCGCCCGGGAGCTGGTGGAGCGGGGCGCCAAGGTCTGCATCACCGCGCGGACCCCCGAGCCGCTGGCCGAGGCGGTCACCGAACTCGGCGGCCCCGACCACGCCATCGCGCTGGCCGGCCGGGCCGACGACCCCGCGCACCAGGCGGAGGTGGTGGCCAGGACGCTGGAGACCTTCGGGCGGCTCGACTTCCTGGTCAACAACACCGGCATCAACCCGGTGTACGGCCCGCTCCTGGACGTCACCGCCGAGCAGGCCGCGAAGATCCTGGGCGTCAACCTGCTCGCCCCGATGGCCTGGACGAAGCTGGCGCACGACGCGTGGATGGGCGAGAACGGTGGCGCGGTCGTCAACGTCGCCTCGCTGGCGGGTCTGCGGGCCGCACCCGGGATCGGGATGTACGCGGTCTCCAAGGCCGCGCTGATCCACCTGACCACCCAGCTCGGGGTCGAACTCGCCCCCGCCGTCCGGGTCAACGCGGTGGCCCCCGCCGTGGTGAAGACCAAGTTCGCCGAGGCCCTGTACGAGGGCCGGGAGGAGCGGGTCGCCGCCGCGTACCCGCTCGGCCGGCTCGGCGTGCCGGGGGACGTGGCCGGTGCGGTTGCCTTCCTGCTCTCCGACGAGTCGGCCTGGATCACCGGCCAGACACTGACGGTGGACGGCGGCGTCTCGCTGGCCGGCGGGCTGTGAGCCCCGCCGCCGTGGCCCTGGCCGGGCGCGGTGTCGTGGTGACCGGCGCCGGGCACGGGATCGGCGCCGCGCTGGCCGCCGCCTTTGCCGCCGCCGGGGCCCGGGTGGTGGTCAACGACCTCGACGCCGGAGCCGCCCGGGCCGTCGCCGACGCGATCGGGGCGTACGCCGTGCCGGGCGACGCGGCCGACCCGACCGGGCTGATCGCCGCCGCCCGCGCGGAGCTCGGCGCGATCGACGTCTACTGCGCCAACGCGGGCGTCGCCCCGGTCGGTGGCGCGGACGCGGGCCCGGCGGCCTGGGCGGCGGCCTGGGACGTGAACGTGATGGCCCACGTCCGGGCGTGCGAACTGCTGCTGCCCGACTGGCTGGAGCGGGGTGAGGGCCGGTTCGTCGGGACGGTCTCGGCCGCCGGGCTGCTCACCATGCTCGGCTCCGCGCCGTACGCGGTCAGCAAGCACGGCGCGCTGGCCTTCGCCGAGTGGCTGGCCGCCACCTACCGGCACCGGGGCGTGCGGGTGCACGCGGTCTGCCCGCAGGGCGTCCGGACCAGGATGCTCGATGAGTCCGGGGCGGCCGGGCAACTGCTTCTGGCTGAAGGCGCGTTGGAGCCATCGACGGTGGCGGACGCGGTGCTGCGGGGGATCGCCGAGGAGCGGTTCCTGATCCTGCCGCACCCCGAGGTGGCCGGCTACTACGCGACCAGGGCGACTGATCCCGACCGCTGGCTGGACGGAATGAACCGTCTCCAGCAGGCACTTGAGAAGGAGTAGACGCGATGCGGGCATGGCAGGTGGGCGAACTGGGCGAGCCCGGTGCGGTGATGCGACTGGCGGAGGTCGGCCAACCCTCACCCGGTGAAGGGCAGTTGCTGGTCAAGGTGCGGGCCGCCGCAGTGAACTTCCCGGACGCCCTGATGTGCCGGGGGCACTACCAGGTGCGGCCGCCGCTGCCGTTCACGCCCGGCGTGGAGCTGTGCGGCGAGGTGGTCGGCGGCGATCGGGCCGGGGAGCGGGTGATCGGTACGCCGCTGCTGCCGGCCGGGGCGTTCGCCGAGTACGCGCTGATGGACGCCCGGGCGGCGTTCGCGGCGCCGGCCGCCTTGGACGACGCGGAGGCGGCGGCGATGCACATCGCCTACCAGACGGCCTGGTTCGGGCTGCACCGGCGGGCGGCGCTGCGGGCCGGGGAGACGCTGCTGGTGCACGCGGCGGCCGGCGGGGTCGGCAGCGCGGCGGTCCAGCTGGGCAAGGCGGCCGGGGTGACGGTGATCGGTGTCGTCGGCGGGCCCGAAAAGGCCGTGGCAGCCCGGGATTTGGGCGCCGACGTGGTGATCGACCGGCGGTCCGAGGACTTCGTGGCGGTGGTGAAGGAGGTCACCGGAGGGCGCGGTGCCGACGTGGTCTTCGACCCGGTCGGTGGCGACGCGTACACCGGCTCGGCCCGCTGCGTCGCCTTCGAGGGCCGGATCGTGGTGGTCGGCTTCGCCAGCGGGACCATCCCGACGCCGGGGCTGAACCACGCCCTGGTGAAGAACTACTCGGTGCTCGGGCTCCACTGGGGTCTCTACGCCGTGCACGAGCCGGCCGTCGTGACGGCGGCGCACGCCGAGCTGACCGCGCTGGCCGCGAAGGGTGTGGTCCGGCCGCTGGTGAGCGAGCGGCTGTCGCTCGACGGCGCGGCGGACGGCGTCCAGCGGGTGGCCAACGGCAGTACCACGGGTCGGGTGGTCGTCCTCCCGTGAGCCTCGCCGCCGCCGCCGACGCCGGCCGGACCAGGGCGGCCCGGGCGTCGGCGGCGACCTGACGTCGTACCGGCGATGTCCGCGGGCGCGGCGCCCGGCGCCCGGTCGGTGGTCCACGGCCACCCCGCGCGGGCAGTGTCGGCAGTACTCCGCTGGTCGCCACGGCCGGGGCCGGCTGTCGCGGGCGCGGCTGAGCAGGGCGTTGACGGACCGGGACAGGTGCACGGCCGGGCATGGCCTGACCCGGGCCGGCTCTAGAGTCGGCAGGGACGGGGCACGCAGACACGGCACAGAGGGTGATGAGAGTGCAGTTCGGAATTTTCAGCGTCGGGGACGTGACCACCGACCCCACCACCGGGCGGACGCCGAGCGAGCACGAGCGGATCAAGGCCATGATCGCCATCGCGCTCAAGGCGGAGGAGGTCGGCCTCGACGTCTTCGCGACCGGTGAGCACCACAACCCGCCCTTCGTGCCGTCCTCGCCGACCACCATGCTCGGCTGGATCGCCGCCCGTACCGAGCGGATCATCCTCTCCACCGCCACCACGCTGATCACCACCAACGACCCGGTGAAGATCGCCGAGGACTATGCGATGCTCCAGCACCTCGCGGACGGCCGGGTGGACCTGATGATGGGCCGTGGCAACACGGGCCCGGTGTACCCCTGGTTCGGTCAGGACATCCGGCAGGGCATCCCGCTCGCGATCGAGAACTACGCGCTGCTGCACAAGCTCTGGCGTGAGGACACGGTGGACTGGCAGGGCCGCTTCCGCACCCCGCTGCAGTCCTTCACCGCCACCCCCCGCCCGCTGGACGGTGTCCCGCCGTTCGTCTGGCACGGCTCGATCCGCTCGCCCGAGATCGCCGAGCAGGCCGCGTACTACGGCGACGGCTTCTTCGCCAACCACATCTTCTGGCCCAAGGAGCACTTCCAGCAGCTGGTCGGCCTCTACCGCGAGCGCTACGCGCACTACGGCCACGGCACGCCCGAGCAGGCCATGGTCGGCCTCGGCGGCCAGGTGTTCCTGCGCCGGAACTCGCAGGACGCGGTGCGGGAGTTCAGGCCCTACTTCGACAACGCGCCGGTGTACGGGCACGGTCCCTCGCTGGAGGAGTTCACCTCGCAGACGCCGCTGACCGTCGGCAGCCCGCAGGAGGTCATCGAGAAGACCCTGACCTTCCGGGAGACCTTCGGTGACTACCAGCGCCAGCTGTTCCTGATCGACCACGCCGGGCTGCCGCTGAAGACCGTCCTGGAGCAGCTCGACCTGCTCGGCGAGGAGGTCATCCCGGTCCTGCGCAAGGAGTTCGCGGCCGGCCGCCCCGCCACCGTGCCGGACGGCCCCACCCACGCCGCCCGGGTCGCCGCGGTCGGCGGGACCGTGGCGGAGGCGAAGTGAGCGACGGTGCGATGCGGCCCTCGGAGCGCTCCTTGATCACGATCTAGTTGAATGCTAAATTATATGGCGGCGGGCCTCCCGGCCCGCCGCCGCACCCAGGAGGAACGATGACGACCACCGTGACGGACCGCCCCGAGAGCTCACGGTTCGAGATCACGGAGGATGGTGAACTCGCCGGCTTCGCCGAGTACTTCCGGCACGAGAACGAGATCGCCTTCATCCACACCGAGATCGCCCCCGCCTTCGCGGGCCGCGGCCTGGCCGGGGTGCTGGCCCGGGCCGCCCTCGACGCCGCGCGCGAGCAGGGCGCGGAGGTGCTGCCGTACTGCCCCTTCATCCGGGCCTGGCTGACCAAGCACCCCGACTACGTCGACCTGGTGCCCGAGGCCCAGCGCGTCCGCTTCGGCCTGTGACCGCCCCGACCGTGCGCGGCGGGCGCGAGGACGTCCCGGGGGGTCCCGTCCGAGAGTTGCTGACGCCCCGTGAGACGGCCCTCGGCGGCAGCACCGTGGTCCGCCGGCTGCTGCCCAACCTCGGGCGGCGGATGGTCGGTGCCTGGTGCTTCGTCGACCACTACGGTCCCGACGACATCGCCGACGAGCCGGGCATGCAGGTGCCGCCGCACCCGCACATGGGTCTCCAGACGGTGAGTTGGCTGCACGAGGGTTCGGTCCTGCACCGCGACAGCCTGGGCAGCCTGCAGACCGTCCGGCCGCGCGAGCTCGGTCTGATGACGTCAGGTCGGGCCATCTCGCACTCCGAGGAGTCGCCGCGCGACCACGCCCCGCTGCTGCTCGGCGCGCAGCTGTGGGTCGCCCTGCCCGACGCGCACCGGCACACCGCCCCCGCCTTCGAGCACCACACCGACCTGCCGACCGTGGCCGCGGCCGGCCTGCACGCCACCGTCATCCTCGGCTCCCTCGACGGCGCCACCTCGCCGGGCACCACGTACTCGCCGCTGGTCGGCGCGGATCTGACGCTGCGTGAGGGCACCCGGCAACGGCTGCCGCTGCAACCCGACTTCGAGTACGCCGCGCTGGCGATGACCGGTCTGACGGAGGTGGACGGTGTCCGGCTGGAGGCCGGATCGATGCTCTACCTCGGCAGCGGGCGCCGGGAGTTGCCGCTGCACGCGCTGGCCGACGGGTCGGTGCTGCTGCTCGGAGGCGAGCCGTTCGAGGAGAAGCTCGTGATGTGGTGGAACTTCGTCGGCCGGTCCAGTGAGGAGATCGCCGAGGCGCGGGCGGACTGGATGGACGGCTCACGCTTCGGCGAGGTGCACGGGTACGACGGGGCGCGGCTGGCCGCGCCCGTACTGCCGCCGGTCCCGCTGAAGCCTCGCGGGCGGGTGCGCTGATCCGCCGGTTGGTCTTCCCGATCGTGACGGTCCGACCGATCGTCAACTCGTGGCGAACAGTGGGGCGAAGGCGGCGAACCAGAGGGCCGCGAAGGTGGCGACGGTCATCAGGGGTACGAAGAACCGGGTCTCCAGGCGGCTGCCGGTTCGGCGGATCAGGACCAGCTCGAAGCGTCGCCGGTACGGCCACAGCAAGGGGACGCCCTTGCGGGTCAGGCAGTCGCCGAGCAGGTGTGTCAGAGCGCCCAGGCCGACCGCGTAGGGGAGCCAGCCCGCGATGCCGTCGAACCAGGCGGCGACCGTCGCGGTGCCGACCCCGGCCAGTCCGACGGAGGTGGTCCAGGCGGTCGGCCCGTGCCCGGGCGGGTGCAGGTGCAGGGCGCGCGCGGCAAGGGCGAGGAGGACGAAGGTCAGACCGACGGCGAAGCGCTCGCCGAGGCGGGTGACGCCCAACCAGGTGCCACCGGTGACGAGGGCCACGAACAGCAGCGAGTGGGTGGCATGGCGGTGGCCACCGCTGAGCTTGCCGACCAGGCGGCACAGCCCCCTGGAGAGCGGACCCAGTAGGTGCGCGGGTGTCGCGTCGTGGTGGTCGAGGTCGGGGAGCAGCGCGGCCCCGGCGCAGAGCAGTGTGCCGACCAGTATCTCGCTGGGCCGCGGTTCCCTGCCGAGCAGGGCCTGCGGCAGGAACGGTGCCGTAGCGGCGTACATCAGTGCCCCGCTGACCGCGTGTGACTGCCCCAGCATGACGGACCCCACCTGCCCCTTCTGCCCCATCGGGCACCGCATGTTCCGCTGGCGTCGGCCTCGGACGGTGTGACGGCTCGACGGCGAGGAGAACTCGTCTGTTACCCACGGTTCGCACTCCCACGCCCGGTTCTGCCGTGCCGGGGGTACCGCGATCTGACGAGCCGCCAGCAGGTGGAACGGGTGAAACGGCCGGGCCGGGGCACACGGGGTCGCATGATGACACCTGGGGGCACATTCGTCGCCCGGCGGATCGTCCCGGCGCTGCTGGCTCAGATCGTCGTGCTCGTGCTGGCCGGACTTCTCGTCACGCACCCGCCGTTCGGCCTCTGGGACCGGAGGGAGCCGACGGTCGTGAGCTGGCTGGCGGAGCACCGGAGCCCCTGGCTGGACCGGGCTTCCGGCTGGGTCTCGGCTGTCGGGTTCACCCCCGCGATCGTCACCGTGACCGCTGCGGCGATGCTGGCGCTCGTGCTGGCAGGGCGACCGCGCCGGTGGCGGGAGGCGCTGTTCGTCGGCGGCGCGGTCGCCGCCGAGGCCCTCGTCTTCGTGACGGCGGCGGCCCTGGTGGACCGGCACCGGCCCGAGGTGGTCCGGTTGGACGGGGCCCTGGCCACCTCCAGCTTCCCGTCCGGGCACGTGGGTGCCGCGACCGCCCTGTACGGGGCGCTCGCGATCATCGCCCTGCGGTCGGCCAAGGGCCGCCGCCGGCTCGTCCCGGTCGGTGTTCTGCTGGCCTGCCTGGTGCCGCTGCTGGTCGCGGCGAGCCGGCTCTACCGGGGGATGCACCACCCGACGGACGTGGTGGCCGGCCTGCTGAACGGCGCTGCGGTTCTCTGGATCATGAGCACGCTCCTGGAGCCCGAACGGCCACCGGCCGCTACCTCCGCACCCGAAGCCGGTGCCGACGGCACGGCTGACGGGAGCCGGGGCACCGAGGAGCGCGCGAACCGCCGCGCCATGGTGGTGTCCAATCCCGCAGTCACCGGGCCGGCCGTTCTCAACGAGGTCCTCGCGGTGCTGGCAGCGCACGGCTACCGGGAAACCCGCCTCGCCGAGACCGACCCGGACGACCTCGGGCGGTCGGCCGCCGCCCGGGCTGTGGCGGACGGCTTTCCGCTGCTGGTCGTCTGCGGCGGCGACGGCAGCGTGACCGCCTGCGCCCAGGCCCTCGCCGGGACCCGGACCGCGCTGGCCGTCGTCCCGTGCGGCACCGGCAACCTGCTCGCCCGCAACCTCGGCCTGCCGACCTCGCCCGCCCGGGCGCTGGCCGTCGCGCTCGACGGTGCGCCGCGCCGCATCGACCTGGCGCTGGCGGAAGGCGACGGCATCGAGCCGACCCTCGTCGGCGCGATGGCCGGGATCGGCCTGGACGCCGCCGTCATGGCGGACACCGGCCGCGACCTCAAGCAACGCCTGGGCTGGGCCGCCTACGTGGTGGGGATCGTCCGGCACCTACGGGACCGGAAGATGCGTCTCGCGGTCACCCTCGACGACGGCGCCACCTTCCACCGTCGGGCGGCCATGGCAGTGGTGGGCAACGTCGGCTCGCTCCAGGGCGGCGTGCGCCTGTTGCCGGAGGCCGAGCCGGACGACGGAGTGCTCGACCTGGTGCTGCTCCAGCCCAGGGGTTTCCTGGGCTGGAGCGCGGCGACGCTGCGGCTGGTGACCGGTCGGCAAGGTCGGCCGGAGCCGGACACCCGGCCCGGCGAACCCCATCAGGACGGCCGACGAGCGCAGCCCGTACGAAGGAGCCTGGAGCACTTCCAGGGCCGCCGGATCACCCTCGTCACGGAGAACGCGAGCCCGCGCGAACTGGACGGCGAGCCGGTGGGAGACGGCCGGCGGCTGTGCCTGACCGTACGGCCGGGCGCGCTGCTGGTGCACGCCCCGGCCGACGGCCGCCCTGACCGGACGGCGGACACTGCACCCGTCCCACTCGCGGCGACGAACCCGGCGGCCGAGGCCCGGACCCACACGGTCGGGGCGGGGGGCTGATGGGTACCGCGAGAAGGGTGCGCGGCCGAGGCGACGACCTGTCGGCCGACGAAGCGGTCGCCGCCCTGCGGGAGCACGGCCGCTGGCCGCTCCTCCGCGACGTCATGGTCCGTTTCCGGTACGCCGACGGGTTCAGCCACGCCCGCGCGCTGGCCTTCCAGACCGTCCTGGCCGTCGTGCCGTTCGCCATCGCCGTGATCGGCCTCTCCGAGGTCATGCACACGGAGCGGATCGCCGAGGTCGCCGAACTCACCATCGAGCGCCTGACCGCCGGACCGAGCGCGGACATGATCCGCGATGTGCTCGACCGCAGCCGTACGCGGGCCGGCTCGGGCGGCACGGTCGCGCTCTGGTTCGGTCTGGTGTTCTCGATGGTCAACCTGGTCACGGCGATGAGTCAGATCGAGCGCGGCGCCAACCGCATCTACGGCATCGAGCGCGACCGCCCGGCCCTCCGCAAGTACGGCCGGGGCGTGGTGATGACCGTTCTGGCCGGGCTGCCGATGGGAGCGGGCTTCGTCGTTCTGGTCGCAGGTCCGGAGATCGCCGCGTCCGTCGCCGAGGTCTACGGGTCGGGCAGCGGCGGTGCCCTGACCGTCTGGTCGGTGCTCCGCTGGCCGCTGGGGTTCGGGCTGGCCCTGCTCTCCACCGTCGTGATCTTCCGGCGCGCGCCGCGCCGCAGGCAGCCGGGTTACAGCTGGCTCGCCTTCGGCGCGGCCGTCCACCTGGTGCTCTGGACGACGGCAACCTGGCTGCTCCGCCTGTACCTGCGGATCAGCGGCTCCTTCGACGCCGTGTACGGCCCGCTCAGCGCGGGCGTCTCGCTCCTGGTCTGGGCGTACCTCACGGCGATCGCGCTGCTCCTCGGCATCTCGTTCGCGGCCCAGCTGGAGGCGGACCGGACCGGCCAACGCACGCCGATTGAACCGGACCCGGGGCCTGGCCAGCCCGAACGCGGGTAGGCGCCCACCGTGAAGACCGATTACCGCCGACTCCTGCGCCGGCTCCCGCACCGACCGCGGCGTGCCGCCGACCGCCGCTTCGGTCGGCGGCTGCTGGTGGCCGTCGGCGCCTTCACGCTCGCCTCGGTACCGGCCGGCGTCCTGCTGGTGCTGATCGAGGCCCGCTGGACGCCCCTGGCCGAGCTCGACCGCGGCGCCGCCGTCCACCTGCACACCGCCGTCCTCCGGCACCCCGAGCTGCTCTCCGTGCTCCGCGCGCTGACCAACTGGGTGTGGGACCCGGTCACGATGCGCCTGCTCGTCACGGCGACCGTGGGCTGGCTGATCCACCGGCGCGCGTGGCGGCTCGCCGCCTGGGCGGCCGCCACCGAGATCGCCGCCGGACTCACCGGATTCCTGGTCAAGGAGGCCGTCGGCCGGGTCCGCCCGAGCCTGCCCGACCCGGTGGCCCTGGCGCCCGGCTACTCCTTCCCCTCCGGGCACGCGATGACCGCCGCCGCCTCCTGCGCGGTGCTGCTGCTGGTCTGGGTGCCGGTGATGCCGCGGTCGCTGCGGCCTGCCGCGTGGGCCCTGGCGGCGGTGTCGGTGCTCGGCGTGGGCTTCACCCGGGTCGCGCTGGGTGTGCACTGGGCCAGCGACGTACTCGGTGGCTGGCTGCTCGGGGTGGGGCTGGTGGTGGCGACGGCATGGGCCTTCGACGCGTGGCGGCGGGAGACCGGCCGCGGCGTGCCGCCGGCGGCGGACGGCCTGGAGCCGGAGCTGGCGAACGCGGGTCCCGAAGGGCCGGAGGAGTCAGCTCCCGCGCAGCGGTGAGAGCACCGGGCGGGTGACGATCCCTGCCTTGGCCGGGCCGCCGACGTCGTGGGTGCGGCGCCGTGTGGTCGGCGGTGTCACGACCGGCCGGCCCCTATGGCAGCACGGGCAGCGCCTCCAGACCCCGCATGAGCCGGGTGTGCCGCCAGTGCAGCTCGGCACCGGGCACAGCCAGGCGAAGTCCGGGGAACCGGGCAGTGATGCGCCGGAAGGCGATCCCGCCCTCGGCGCGGGCGAGGGGCGCCCCGAGGCACCGGTGGATGCCGTGTCCGAAGGCGAGGTGGCCCCTGGTGTCCCGTTCGAGGTCGACCCGGTCCGGGGCGGGGAAGCGTGCGGGGTCGCGGTTGGCGGCGCCGGGCGCGATGAGCACCGGGCAGCCCGCAGGAATCTCCGTGCCGCCGAGGCTGACGGTCTCGGTGGCGAACCGGAAGGTGGCCATGCTCACCGGGGAGTCGTACCGGAGAACCTCGTCCACGGCCGTGTCGATCAGGTCGGGCTCGTCCCGTAGACGGCGCAGCGACTCCGGCGCCTGGAGCAGCGCCAGCAGACCGTTACCGATCAGGTTGGTGGTGGTCTCGTGCCCGGCGACGAGGAGGAGCACCGCGAGGGAGACGAGTTCGTCCTCGCTGAGCCGGTCCTCGCCGTCACGGGCCCGGATCAGGTCGTCGAGCAGGCTTTCGTCGGGGGTACGGCGCTTGGCGGCGAGGAGATCGGCCAGGTAGCCGGCGACGGCATGGGAGGCGGAGTCGATCCGTTCGGGCTGTCCGGCGGCGAAGAGGTCGTTGGACCAGGCGCGCACCGCCGCGCGGTCGGCGTCGGGCACTCCGAGCAGCTGGCAGATGACGGCAACCGGCAGCGGGACGGCGAGGCTCGCGATGGCGTCGGTCTGCTCGCCGGGCACCCAGGCGTCCAGCAACTCGTCCGTCACGCGGGTGATGTAGGGGCGGAGCCGGGCGACGGCGCCGGGCGTGAACGCCTTCGTCACCAGGCTCCGCAGCCGGGTGTGCCGCGGCGGATCGGTGGCCAGCATGCTGTGGGACACGGCGGGGTGCAGGTTGCGTCCCGTGTCCTTGCCCGCGAAGAAGGCCGCCGTGTCCTTGGACAGCCGCGGGTCGGTGAAGGCAGCTCGCGCTTCGGCGTAGCCGGTCACGACATAGCTCGACCGGCCTCCGCCGCTCGGCATCCTCTGGACCGGCGACGCGCTTCGCAGTGCCGCGAGGGTGGGGTACGGGTTGCGGAAGAAGTCCGGGTCCTGAAGTGGGTTGCTCATGCTCATCCTTGGACGTCTCGGGCATCGGTGCCTCGCGCGAGGCCGTCCGGACGATGTCGCTCGCGGAGTACGCCCGTGTCGGCGAGCGTAGCCAGCCGGTCCCGGTCCGGGCAGCGGTACCGGCGCGAACCAGGCCGTGTGTCAGTCCCGTACCTGACGCCCCCACACCTTCAACAGTGCCCCGAGCTGCCGCACCGGCTCCGAACCGACCATCCGCAGCACGACCGTGGCCGCTCCGGCCGCCTCCAGCTCGCGGATCCGTCCGGAGACTTCCTCGGCCGTGCCCGAGACCGTGAACACCTGCTCGGGCGGGCGACCGAGCCAGGCGCCGTGGCCCTCGACGTACGGTCGCAGTGTCCGCGCCACCTGGTCGGCGTCGTCGCCGACGCAGCAGAAGGCGAGCACCGTCATCGTGTGGTCCGCGGAGGCTCCGCCCTTGTCGACCGACGCCCGGGCGCTCGTCACGTCGTACGGGCCGTGGCCCTCGGCGATCAGCGTGCCGTCCGCGACCCGCCCGGACAGCTCCAGCGAGCGGGGCCGCACCACCCCGGCCACCACCGGCGGTGGCTCGACCGGTGGATGCACCAACTGCACACCCGCCAGGCGTACTTCACGTCCGTCCAGCTCGACACGCTCTCCATGGAGCAGCGCGCGCACGGAGCTGATCGTCTCCTCCAGCAGGGCGAGCGGCGACTTCGCCGCGAGGCCGACCGAGGCCATCCACTCCGGTACCCCGTGTCCGATCCCGGACACCAGCCGCCCGGGGAACATCCGCGCCATGGTCGCCAGCTCCATCGCCAGCAACGCCGGACTGCGCAAGGGGGCGGGTGCGATCCCGATGCCCACCCGCAGCCGCTCCGTCGACGCCAGCGCCACGGCGGCAGCCGAGATCCCGCCGTTCCACCCGAGGTCCTCGACCACCCAGAGGTCGTCCACCCCGAGCGCCTCGACCTCGCGCGCGAACCCGGGAAGTCCCTCCGGGGCCCAGTCGCGGTCGTACATCACACCGATCCGAAGACTCGTCATGTCCTGCAACCTATGCCGCGTACGGACGCGTGATCAACGCCCCGTGCGGCGTCAACGGCACGCCGCGAGCGGGGGGTTACGGACGCGCGGGGTGTGCCAGGTCTGCGGCAGCGGGCGGGTGGCAGTCCGGTCGGCTGACGGAACCGATGGCCCCGCGCGCCGCAGATCAAGATTGGGTAACGGCGGTCCCGTCTCTTGTCGTGCCGAATTGTGAGCGCTAACAATTTCACAGGGCCGGAACGGCGACTTCACCTCCCGGTTACCCGAACGACCTGGCGCGGTGCTGCCCCGACCTGCGCGGGACCGGTCCTCGCCCCGCCGTCACCTCGGTGACACCCAGTCGCACCTCTCGTCCGGCGCGCTCGCCGCCGGGCCGGGAGTACCTCCCCTCCTCACCCAAGGGCGGAATCGTGGACATCACCAGACGACAGCTCGGCCGGCTCGCCGCGGCCGGCACCGGGGCCCTCCTGCTGCCGGGGCTGCTGCCATCGAGCCCGGCTGCGGCCGCGCCCTTTCCGGCCGGGACGTGGGGTGATCAGGGCGACGGGACCTATCGCACCGTCCTTCCGGGCGACTTCAGCGACTGGGACTGCATCCGGGTCGGCGACGACTACTACGGCATCACCAGCACGTTCGGGTACTCGCCCGGTATGGCCGTCCTGCACTCGAAGGACCTGGTCAACTGGCGGATGATCGGCGGCGCGGTCGACAACCTCACCAGCATCGGGCCGGAGCTGAACTGGGACCGGATGAACCGCTTCGGCCGTGGCGTGTGGGCCGGGGCCATCCGCTTCCACGCGGGCCGGTACCGGGTGTACTTCAACACACCCGACGAAGGCTTCTTCATGACGTCGGCCCCGTCCCCGACCGGCCCCTGGGATCCGTTGACGGCGGTGTGGCGGACCTCCGGCTGGGACGACCCGTGCCCGTTCTGGGACGACGACGGCCAGGGCTACCTGGTCACCACGCACTACGCGGACGGCTACAAGATCAACCTGTTCAAGCTCTCCGAGGACGGCAAGTCGCTGGTCGGTCCGCCGACGGTGATCCACCAGTCGCCGGGCAGCGAGGCCAACAAGCTCTACAAGATCAACGGTCTCTACTACCACCTCTTCAGTGAGGTGAAGCCGGAGGGCCGGGTGCTCATGATGAACCGGGGCACCAGCCTCTACGGCCCGTACGAGACCCGCCAGTTGCAGCACGTCAACACCTCGGCGGACCGCGAGCCCAACCAGGGCGGGCTGGTACAGGCCCCGAACGGCACCTGGTACTTCGTGACCCACCACGGCCACGGTGACTGGGAGGGGCGCGTGCTGTCCCTGCTCCCGGTGACCTGGGTGGACGGTTGGCCGATCCTGGGCGCGGTGGGTGCTGACGGTATCGGCACCATGGTCTGGACGGGCCAGGTGCCCGTCGGCGGCACGCCCGGTCTGCCGGTCGACGCGTTGCCTCCCGTGGTGACCAGCGACCTGTTCACCGACACCCGGCTCAAGCCGCAGTGGGAGTGGCACTACCAACCCCGCGCCGACCGTTGGTCGTTGACCGAACGCCCCGGCTACCTGCGCTTGAAGGCGTTCGCACCGCTGGCGGCCGACAACCTGACCAAGGCCGGGAACACGCTCACCCAGCGGGTGTTGCGTACGGCGGGCGGCGCGACCGTGACCGTCCGCCTCGAACTGGCCGGCCTCGCCGACGGACAGCACGCCGGGCTCTGCCACTTCGCGGCGACCTACGCCGGGTTGGGCGTCCGGCGCTCCGGGACCACCACCACGATCGCGTACAACGCCGGCGGCAGCGTGACCAACGGTCCGGTGATCACCCAGGACGCCGTGTGGCTCCGCACCACTTGGGACGTCAACGGCGTCAGCCGGTTCTCCTACAGCCTCGACGGGAGCTCATTCACCGTGTTCGGCAATGCCTACCAACTCACCTGGGGCGGTTACCGGGGCGACCGGATCGGCCTCTACACCTACAACCCGGACGGCACCGGCTACGTCGACGTGGACTCGGTGCAGTACGCCGTCGCACCCACCAGGGCGTACCAGTGCGTCAGCGTACGCAGCGGCAAGGTCGCCGACGTCTCCGGGGGGTCGACCGCGGACGGCGCCGGCGTGGTCCAGTGGACCGACAACGGCAAGGCGAACCAGCAGTGGGCCTTCCAGTCCACCGGGGACGGCTACCACACCATCGCGTGCGTCGGCAGCGGCAAGGTACTCGACGTGGCCGCCTCCTCGACGGCGGACGGCGCACGGGTCGTACAGGCGACCGCCAGTGGCCGGACGAGCCAGCAGTGGCAGCTGCGACCGCTGACCAGCGGCGCGTTCGTCGTGGTCAACCGCAACAGTGGCAAGGTGCTCGACGTCGGCAGCGGCAGCACCGCCGACGGTGCCGCGCTGATCCAGTACCGCGACGTCGGCAGCTCTAACCAGCAGTGGACCTTCCACCGCGTCACCGGCCAGTAGCGGCTCGGTACCGAGGCACCGGAAGCCTGGTCCGCCGCTGGTCCGGGGCCGGAACGGAGGTCAGCTGTTCCGGGCGCTGCCTGTCGGCGCGGCGGCTGTGGGTCGGGTCGTAGCCGATGCCCTCGCTCAGCGGTCGCCGGGTCCGCCCAGGGGTTCGGACACGGGCAGGTCGAGGGTGGCGACGGCTCCGCCGTCGGGTGCGTTCGCGAAGGTCAGCCGGGCGTTGAGCACTGCGGCCTGGCCGGTGGCGATGGTGAGGCCGAGGCCGTGGCCTTGGCCGCGTTCGGCAGCGCCCGTGCGGAAGCGCTGCGGCCCCTCGGCGAGGAGGGCGTCGGGGAAGCCGGGCCCGTGGTCGCGCACGGTGATCCGGCTGCCCGTGACGGTGACCTCGACGGGCGAGGCGCCGTGCCGGTGGGCGTTGGCCACCAGGTTGGTGACGATCCGTTCCACCCGGCGCGGGTCGGTGCGGACGGCGGCGGGTGCCAGCAGCCGAAGCCGGGTGTCGCCGTCGCCCTGCATGCTCACCTGGGCGATGAGATCCCCCAGGGGGACCACGTCGAGCCGGGCGCTCTCGGCGCCGGCGTCGAGACGGGAGACCTCGAGCAGATCCTCCACCAGGCCGCGCAAGGCGCGGACCTGCGTGCGGACCAGGTCAGTAGCCTCGTCGTCCTCGGGCAGCAGACCGGCGGCCGTGACCAGGCCCATCAGCGGGGTGCGCAGTTCGTGAGCGACATCGGCGGTGAAGCGTTTCTCCGCGGCGAGCCGCCCTTGCAGCGTCGCGGCCATCTCGTCCACGGCGGTGGACATCTCGGTGATCTCGTCACGGGCGCGGCCCCGGTGGCCGATCCGGGCGTCGAGATCACCGTGTGCGATTCGGCGGGCGGTCCGGGACCCGTGGCGCAGGCGCCGGTTCATCCGCTCGGCCGCCAGCGCGGTGACGGGCACGACGACGGCGAGGGCGGCGAGGGCGGCCTTGATGATGCTGCGGTCCAGCAGTTGGAGGCTGCGCACCGTGGTGCTCAGGTCGGTCCGGACGGTGAGCACCTGATCGTCGCCGACCGGGACGGCCGCCCACATCCAGTACCAGTTCGGTGCTTTGACGTCGTACCACAGGGCGTACTCGCCCGGGACCTCCAGGCCCTCGACGGCTTGGGCCAGCGGCCCGGGCAGGCCGGTCCGGGGCTCGAGGGAGGCGTGGTCCGGACGACGGCCGGTCTGGGAGAACTCCCTTTCAGCAGCGACCAGTTGGGCGGTCGCCAGGTCGCGCCCGGTCCGGTCGCCGCGCTGCGCGGTCGCTTGGTGGACGAGCAGGCCGATCACTACGGCCACCGCGCAGCAGGCGAGCGCGACCAGGGCGGTGATCTTCCAGCTCAGTGAGCGCGGGTCGAGCAGACGCCGACCAGTGCGTGGTGTGGTCATCGAGTCAGCTCCGGAGCAGCTTGTAGCCGAAGCCCCGGACGGTTTCGATGCGGTCGGCCCCGATCTTCTTGCGCAGCCGAACCACGCACAGGTCGACGACCCGGGTATCGCCCTCCCAGCCGTAGTCCCACACCTCGCGCAGCAGCCGGCGGCGGTCCAGCACCATGCCGGGGTTCTCCGCGAAGGCCAGCAGCAGGCGCAGTTCGGTGGGCGTGAGGGGGACGGCACGGCCGTCCAGGCACACGTCGAGGCCGCGCAGGTCGATGGTCAGGCCACCGAAGGTGAGGAGGTCCGGCTCTTCCTTGGCGGCGGAGTGCTGGGGCGGGCCGTGCGGCTCGCCCCGCGCGATCCGTCCCTCCAGCACGGGCTCGGCGGCCGCCGCCTGGCGGAAGGTGGCGCGGCGCAGCAGGGAGCGGATGCGGGCGACGAGGACGGGGATGTCGACGGGCTTGACCACGTAGTCGTCGGCGCCGGCCTCCAGGCCGGCCACGACGTCGAGGGCGTCGCCTCGGGCGGACATCATCAGGATCGGGGTGAGGGTCTCCTCGCGGACGCGTCGGCACAGGCTGATGCCGTCGAGGCCGGGCAGCATCACGTCCAGGATCAGGATGTCGTGTGCCCCGGCCCGGACGGCGTCCAGGCCGTCGAGCCCGTCCCCGGTGACGTCGACCTCGTACCCGTAGCGTTCCAGGGCCAGCTGGACCGAGCGGCGGATGACCGCGTCGTCCTCGACGAGCAGCACATTGACCGCTTCGGGCACTCGGGTTGCGGACAAGAGCTCTCCGATGTCGTCGCCTCGGGGTGTGGTGCTCATTCGAGCACGTAGGGGCCCGATCGTAGCTGCCGGGGCAGCGCCGCGGTGGTCGCACCCGGGGGCAGCGCGGGCGGCTGGGGTGGTCACAGGCGCAGGGAGGCGGCGACCGGGAGGTGGTCGCTACCGGTGTCGGGCAGGGTCCACGCGGAGCGCGGGGTGATGCCTTTCACGAGGATCTGGTCGATGCGCACCACCGGGAGCCGCGCGGGCCAGGTGAAGCCGAAGCCGTCGCCGGCTTCCTGCTGGGCCGACCGCAGGGGGCCGGTGAGCGTGTGCAGCGCGGAGTCGTCGAAGGAACCGTTGAAGTCACCCAGGACGACGATCCTTGGAAGCGGCTCGCTCTGTACGGCTGAGGCGAGTTTGGCGGCTGCTTCGTTGCGCCGGGCCGTGGTGAATCCTGCGTCCAGACGTACCCGGACCGAGGCGAGGTGTGCGACGTAGAGGGCGACGGGCCCATCGGGGGTCTGCACGGTGGCGCGCAGGGCTCGGGTCCAGGGCATGATGTCCACCGGCTCCACTGCCTGGAGCGGGTACTTGCTCCACAGCCCGATGCCGCCGCGCACCTGGGAGTAGGAGTAGCCGGCGGCCAGTTCGTGCTGGTACGTCTCCTGCGTCCGGCTTGCCAGTTCCTCCACCGCCAGGACGTCGGCTCCGGAGTTGGCCAGGGCACGTGCCGTCCGGCGCGGGTCGGGGTTGTCCTCGTTCACGTTGTGGCTGACGACGGTGAGGTCCCCGCCGGCAGTGCGCTTGTCGAGGAGGGTGGGAGCGAACAGCACCGTCCAGACGAGGGCGGGGAGCAGGACGGTTACCGCTGCCGGGGCGGAGCGCCGCAGTGCCGCCAGGAGGAGCAGGGCCGCGACGCCCAGGCCGGACCAGGGCAGTACGGTCTGCCAGAGGCTGGCCAGGTTGACCGGGCCGTTCGGCAGCCAGGGGCTCAGCGCGATCAGAGCGGTGTACAGAGCGGCGGCCCCCGCGACCAGCTGCCCGCGCCGCCCTGCGGCCCGACGGGAGCGACGGCGAACGACCTGGTGGCGAACCGTTCGGCGACGGAGTCTGTGGCCGCCGTCGGTCCCCGGCCCGGTGGCCGCCGCGGCGGCGCCAACGGCCGGGGGTGTCGCCGGAGATGTACCGGCGCCCGCGCTCACGCCCACTCCCGCTGGCCGCCGTCGAGTGCCGGCAGGATGCCGGGCAGCTTCTGCCGCAGGGCGTCGACGAGCCGGCCACTGCTCTCCAGCGCCGCCCGCAGGCCGTCGGCGGGAGTGGTTCCGGCGCGCTGGCCGAGCACCACACCGTAGACGAGCCGGCGCCCCGAGCCGCTCCTGCCGTCGGTGACCTCCAGTGCCCACATCAGGTTCCCGCCCGCCGATGTGGTCGAACCGGTCTTCAGACCCACCACCCCGGGCCGGTCGAGCAGCGTGTTGGTGTTGCGCAGCGGTGCGGCGCGGCCCGGGAGCGTGGTGTCACGCAGGGCCACGGTGGCCCGCAGCGCCGGGTCCTTCATCGCCTCGCGGGCGAGTTTGAGCTGGTCGGCGGCGGTGGACACGGTCGTGGCCTCGAGGCCGCTGGCCCCGGTGTAGGTGGTGACGGTCATTCCCAGTCGGGCGGCCTCCGCGTTCATCCGGGACACGAACGCCTCCTCGCTGCCCGCGTCCCACCGGGCCAGCAGCCGGGCCACGTTGTTGGCGGACGGGAGCAGCATCACCTCCAGCAACTTGCGCTGGCTGAGTCGCTGCCCGGCGGTGACGGGAGCGGTGGACTCCTCCGCCGAACCCGCCTCGGCTGCGGCCTTCCCGTCGACCGTGATCGTCGGCCCGTCCTCGCCGTCCTTGAGGGGGTGGTCCCTGAGCACGACGTACGCCGTCATCACCTTGGTGACGCTTGCGATCGGTACCGGCTGCTGCGGTCCTGTGACACCCAGTACGCCGACCTTCGCCACAGCGACGGCCGACTGTCCCTCCAGCGGCCACGGGAGACCGAGAGCGGCGACGGCTGCGGGCCCCGGCAGCACCACCGCCCCGGCCGCCCGGACGTCGTCGCCCGTCCCGTCCTGCTGGGCGGCCAGCGTGCCACCGCCGGCGCCCGCGAGCAGGACGACGGCCAAGGCCCACAACGCCCTGCGGCGGGACAACGGGGGCCGGCCGGGCGCGGCGTTCGGGTCTCGGTCTTCAGGTTGCGTGGGAACCGACACGGCGGCTGCCTCCCGGAGCTAAAGGGACAAGGACCCCCGGTGGCGGTGGTCACCGGGTGTGCCTACAGGCTCCGAGACCGGCGCTTCGGCCTGGTCGTAGCGCGGCTTCCGCCGGCGCGCAGTCGTGTATCAGCCACGTACCGGTTGACCGGTCGCACGGCCCCTGGTGCCGTGACCCGGAGGGTGCACCTGCTGCGGTCTGTTGGCCTGCGGCAAAGGGCAGCCAGGCCGGTTCTTCAGGTGGTCAGGAAGGGGAACACGTCAGCGAAGGACATCGCCGTGTCGGGTCCGAGGCGCATCGTCTCGCCCCGGAAGGACCGGACCTCCAGCCAGCTCTGTGGCGATGCCGTCGGCAGGGTCTCCATGAGCTGCCGGACGTCGGCCGGCCGGGGGAACTCGAAATTCGAGGACGGTCGGAGGAACGACGGCTGGATGTCGAACGCAGGTCGACGGCGGGACAGGGAGACCGTCCGCCGCGTCGCGGGGCGGCTCCACCTCGGTGTCGGCGAGCGTCGTCGTGCTCGCCTTGCCCGGGGTTCGGTCGGAGCCCCAGCGCAGGAAGCAGCGGATCCCCTCCCGACGGATCTCCCAGTAGTCGAGCGCGCCCTCTTGCCGTTCGAACCACCGCCAGCTGCTCATCCGGCCTCCCCTGCCGCCGGCTGGTTGGCCTGCGCGCCGGGACCGCTCGCGGGTGACCCTATCGTTCACCTGCGAGTTCTCCCGCTCACGCCTGTCGGCGGCCGGTGCTCAGGGTGACGGGACCGGCAGATCCGCCAGGGTGGTCAGGGAGTTGCGGTGGTGGCCGGGGGTGCCGAGGGCGAGTTGGTCGGCCTTGGCGCGCTTGAGGTAGAGGTGGGCCGGGTGTTCCCAGGTCATGCCGATGCCGCCGTGCAGCTGGACGCACTCCTCAGCGGCCCGGACGGCGAGTGCGCCGCAGTGGGCCTGGGCGACGGCCACCGCGATGGCGGTGTCCGGGCTGTCGGTGGCGAGCGAGTCGGCGGCGTAGCGGGCCACCGCCCTGCCGCCGACGGTCTCCAGCCAGAGGTCGGCCAGGCGGTGTTTGAGTGCCTGGAAGGAGCCGACCTGGCGGCCGAACTGCCGACGCTCCTTCAGATAGCCGACCGTGGTGGTCAGACACCACTCGGCGAGGCCGAGCTGTTCCGAGGCGAGCAGCCCGGCACCGGTCAGCAGCGCCTGGCGGACCGGCTGGTCGTGGTCTGCCACCCGCCGGGAGGGCGTGCACTCGAGGGTCACGTCGGCGAGCTGACGGGTGAGGTCGAGTGAGGTCCTGCGGGTGACGGTGGTGCTCTCGACGGCGTACAGGCCGCCGTCGGCCGGGACCAGCAGGACGTCGGCCGGGAGCGCGTCCGCCACCGAGGTGATCCGCCCGGTGAGCGTGCCGCCGGGACCGACCGAGACCTCCGGCAGCGGTCCGCCGGGGGCGGTGGAGAACGGCACCGCCAACGTGGCGGTCCGTTCACCGGAGGCGACGGCGGTCAGCAGCTCGCGGTCCTCGCAGGCGAGCAGCGCGGTCAGCCCGAGCACCGAGCTGCCGAAGTACGGCACCGGCGCCACCGAACGCCCCAACTCCTCCAGCACCACCGCCACCTCCCGCACCGAGGCGCCGGCACCGCCCAGCGCCTCCGGCACCTGGAGCCCGGCGACGCCGAGACCGACGGCGAGGCTGTGCCAGAGCGGCAGGTCGTACGGTTCCGGGCCCTCGCAGCGGGCCAGGATCGCCGAGGGCGGGCAGCGGTCGGTGAGCAGGCCCCGGACGCTGGACCGGAGTTCCTCCTCGATCTCCGAGTAGAGCAGGTCGCTCATCGGGGCAGCTCCTTCCACGGCAGGTCCTTGTCGGTGCGGGGCTCGGGGGGCAGGCCGAGCACCCGTTCGGCGATCACGTTGCGCAGGATCTCGGAGCTGCCGCCCTCGATCGAGTTCCCCTTGGCGCGTAGGTAGCGGTAGCCGGCCTCGCGGCCGGTGAAGTCCACCACCTCGGGCCTGGTCATCGTCCAGTCGTCATAGGCGAGGCCCTGCTCGCCCAGCAACTCGACCTCCAGGCCGCTGAGTTCCTGGGCCAGCCGGGCGAAGGCGAGCTTCATCGCCGCGCCCTCGGGGCCGGGCTGACCGGAGGTCAGCTGCTGCCGGAGCCGCTCGCCGGTCAGCCGGATCACCTCGGCGTCCAGCCAGCTCCTGAGCAGTCGTTGGTGCAGCTCGTGGCTCCGCAGTTCGGGCCTGGCCCGCCAGGTGTCGGCGACCACGCCGATCATGCCGCCCTCGCGCGGGGTCGCCTGTCCGCCGATCGCCACCCGTTCGTTGTTCAGGGTGGTCTGGGCGACCTGCCAGCCCTCGCCGACGGCGCCGATCCGGTGTGCGTCGGGAATCCGCACGCCGGTCAGGAACACCTCGTTGAACTCGGCCTCACCGGTGAGTTGGCGCAGCGGCCGGACCTCGACCCCCGGATCGGTCATGTCGCAGACGAAGTAGCTGATGCCCCGGTGCTTGGGTACGTCCGGGTCGGTCCGGGCGATCAGGATGGCCCAGCGGGCGGTGTGCGCGATGGAGGTCCACACCTTCTGGCCGTCCACCACCCAGTCGTCGCCGTCCCGGACCGCCCGGGTGCCGAGCGCGGCCAGGTCGGAGCCGGCGCCGGGCTCGCTGAACAGCTGGCACCAGACCTCCTCGCCGGTCCACAGCGGGCGGAGGAAGCGCTGCTTCTGCTGATCGGTGCCGTACCGCAGGATGGTCGGCGCGGCCATCCCGAGGCCGATGCCGATCCGGCGCGGTTCGTTGTCGGGCGCTCCGGCGGCCGCCAACTCGGCTTCGACCACCGCCTGTTCGGAGCGCGGCAGCCCGAGGCCGCCGAGGCCGGGCGGAAAGTGCACCCAGGCCAGCCCGGCGTCGAACCGGGCCCGCAGGAAGTCGAGTCGGTCGGTGCCGGCCGGGTCGTGCTCGGCGAGCAGTGCGCGGGTGAGTTCCCGGACGTCCATCTCACGCCTCCCGGTAGCGCTTGAGCTCGCGGCGGGCCAGCGACCGCCTGTGCACCTCGTCCGGGCCGTCCGCCAGTCGCAAGGTCCGGTTCCCTGCCCAGAGTTGGGCCAGCGGGGTGTCCTGGCTGACCCCGGCCGCGCCGTGCGCCTGGACAGCCTTGTCGAGCACCCACTCAGTCATCGCGGGCACCGCGATCTTGATCGCCTGGATCTCGGTGTGGGCGCCCCGGTTGCCGACGGTGTCCATCAGCCAGGCGGTCTTGAGCACCAGCAGCCGGGCCTGCTCGATCCGCACCCGGGACTCGGCGATCCACTCCTGGACCACCCCCTGGTCGGCCAACGGCCGTCCGAAGGCAACCCGTTCGGTGACCCGGCGGCACATCAGCTCCAGGGCCCGCTCGGCGACGCCGATCGCCCGCATGCAGTGGTGGATCCGCCCCGGGCCCAGCCGGGCCTGGGCGATCGCGAAGCCGGAGCCCTCCGGGCCGATCAGGTTGGTGGCCGGCACCCGGACGTTCTCGAACAGGATCTCGGCGTGCCCGCCGTGGTCCGCGTCGCCGTACCCGAACACGGTCATACCGCGGCGGACGGTCACCCCCGGTGTGTCGCGCGGCACCAGGATCATGCTCTGCTGGCGGCGCGGTTCGGCGCCCGGGTCGGTCTTGCCCATCACGATCAGGAGCTTGCAGTCCGGGTTCATCGCCCCGGAGATGTACCACTTGCGGCCGGTGACCAGGTAGTCGTCGCCGTCCCGCTCGATCCTGGTGGTGATGTTGGTGGCGTCCGAGGAGGCCACCTCCGGCTCGGTCATCGCGAAGGCGGACCGGATCTCGGCGTTCAGCAGCGGCTCCAGCCACTGCTTGCGCTGGGCCTCGTCGCCGAACTGGGCCAGCAGCTCCATGTTCCCGGTGTCCGGCGCGGCGCAGTTGAGCGCGGCCGGGGCCAACAGGACCGAACGGCCGGTGAGTTCGGCCAGCGGCGCGTACTGCAGGTTGGTCAGACCCGCGCCGAGCTCGCCGGGGAGGCTGTGCTTGTCTTGAAAGAAGAGGTTCCACAGTCCCCGCGCGCGTGCCTGCGCCTGCAACTCCTTTACCACCGGCGGGATCGACCACTCCGGCCGGGCCGGGTCGGCGAGTTGGGCGGCCAGTACCGGTTCGGCCGGGTACACCGCCTCGTCCAGGAAGGCCAGCAGCTGCCCGCGCAGCTCCTCGGTCCGTGCGTCGTAGGAGAAGTCCACGGTCAGTGCTCCTTCAGCGAGGTCAGGCCGAACTGTACGAAGAGCGGCACGAGTTCACCCACCCGGTCGAATCCCTGGCCGACCGTCCGGCCCTGGGCGTACCGGTAGTGGATGCCCTCCAGCACCACCGCGAGCTTGAACGAGGCGAAGCCGACGTACCAGCCCAGCGTCGAGACGTCCCGCCCCGAGCGCTCGGCGTAGCGGCCGACCAGCTCGGCGGTGCCGGGGAAGCCGGGGGCGAGGGCGGCGCCGGGGAGTATCCCGTCGTACCGGCGGGCCAGTTCGGTGTACATCACCAGCAGCCCGAGGTCGGTGAGCGGGTCGCCGAGGGTGGACATCTCCCAGTCCAGTACGGCGGTGATCCCGTCGTCCGGGCCGACCAGCACGTTGTCCAGGCGGTAGTCGCCGTGCACGAGGGCCGGGGCGGGGGAGACCGGCAGGGTCTCGCCGAGGGTCTGCCGCAGCTCGGCGATGCCGGGCACCTCGCGGCTCCTGGACGCCTCCAACTGCCGCTCCCAGCGCCGGAGCTGGCGTCCGAGGAAGCCCTCGGGGCGGCCGAAGTCCGCCAGCCCGACGGCCGCCGGGTCCACCGCGTGCAGCGCCACCAGGGTGTCCACCAGGCGCAGGCCGAGCCCGTGCACCCGCTGCTCGCCGAGCGCGGCCAGCACCGCGGGGTCCCGGTGCGGTACGCCCGCGACGTGCTCCATCAGGTACCAGGGCGCGCCGAGCACCTCCGGGTCCTCGACCAGCAGCAGCACCTCGGGGACCGGTACGGCGGTCGGGCCGAGCGCGGCGAGTACCCGGTACTCGCGGGCCATGTCGTGCGCGGTGGCCAGCACGTGCCCGAGCGGCGGCCGCCGGAGCACCCAGCTGCCGGTGCCGTCGGTGACCCGGTAGGTCAGGTTCGACCGGCCGCCCTCGAAGAGTTCGGCGCGCAGCGGCCCGCGCACCAGGCCGGGCAGCGCCGCGTCCAGGTGGTACCGGAGCCGGGCCAGGTCGAGGCCGGGCGGGTCGGCGGGGTCATCGCTCAAGGGAGGTCCTCACGGGAGAGCCGGGCAGCTGACTAAGCGCTTGCTTAGCATTGCCCGCCGCCCCGCCCCTGTCAACGGCCGTCTCCCTCATCAGCGCGTGCCGCGCGGCACGACGGCCGCCCCGGCCACTGCCGGGACGGCCGTCGGTGCCCGCCTGCGCTACTGCCCGATCACCTGGACGGCGATCCGGTCACCGAGGTCCTTGTCGACCTTGCGCCAGTACTCCAGCGCCCTGGCCAGCACCGGCGCCGAGACGCCGTTCTTCAGGTGCCCGCTGATGTTGGAGGCCAGCCGCTCGCGCGCGGCGTCGTCCAGCACCTCCCGCACCATCGTCCCGGCCTGCCCCCAGTCGTCGTCCTCCGAGTGCAGCGGGTACGCCTCCCGCACCATCCGCCCCGCCACGTCCCACCCCAGTGGCTCGCCCCACAGCTCGGGCTGCGCGGCCGGGCCGCCGTACGAGTTGGGCGCGTACGGCGTCTCGGCGCGCGAGGCGTCGAAGCGCATCGGGCCGTCCTTGGCGTACGAGTGCACCGGCACGTGGGACCGGTTGGGCGGCAACTGCGCGTAGTTGGGGCCGATCCGGTACCGGTGGGTGTCCGGGTAGGAGAAGATCCGGCCGAGCAGCATCTTGTCCGGCGAGACGCCGATCCCCGGCACCAGGTTGGACGGCTCGAAGGCCGCCTGCTCGATGTGCACGTGGTAGTTGTCGGGGTTCCGGTTGAGCGTCATCCGCCCGACCTCGTGCAGCGGGTAGTCGCCGTGCGGCCACACCTTGGTGAGGTCGAAGGGGTTGAACCGGTAGTCCCACGCCTCGTCGAAGGGCATCACCTGGACGAACAGGGTCCAGGACGGGTGCTCACCCTTCTTGATCGAGTCGTACAGGTCCCGCAGGTGGGCGTCCGGGTCCTCGCCGGCCAATTGGTCGGCCTCGGCCTGGGTGAGGAAGTCGATGCCCTGGTCGGTCTTGAAGTGGTACTTCACCCAGAACCGCTCGCCGCCCGCGTTCACCCACTGGTAGGTGTGTGAGCCGTAGCCGTTCATGTGCCGCCAGGTCTTCGGGATGCCCCGGTCGCCCATCAGCCAGGTGACCTGGTGGGCGGACTCCGGCGACAGGGTCCAGAAGTCCCACTGCATGTCGTTGTCGCGCAGATGGGTGTCCGGGCGGCGCTTCTGGGAGCGGATGAAGTCCTGGAACTTGATCGGGTCCCGGACGAAGAAGATCGGGGTGTTGTTGCCGACCAGGTCGTAGTTGCCCTGCTCGGTGTAGAACTTCAGCGCGAACCCGCGCGGGTCGCGCCAGCTGTCGGGGGTGCCCAACTCGCCTGCCACGGTGGAGAACCGGGCCAGCATCTCGGTCTTCTTTCCGGGCTGGAACAGGTCCGCCTTGGTGAACCGGCTGACGTCCTGGGTGACCTGGAAGAAGCCGTAGGCACCGCCGCCCTTGGCGTGCACCACCCGCTCGGGCACCCGTTCGCGGTTGAACTGGGCCATCTTCTCGATCAGGTAGTGGTCGTGCAGCAGGATCGGGCCGACCGGCCCCGCGGTCAGCGAATCCGAGTCGCTCTCGACCGGGACGCCGGCGTTGTTCGTGGTGTGGGGGACGCTTGCTTCGGACATGGGGAAGGGCCTCCTTGGGGTACTCGCGTACCGGCCGGCCGGCGGTCGGCCCGCGACGGCCGTCTCCTACTCGAACACCGACCGCGCCCGCTCGCTACTCGGCCGCCCACACCGTCCGGTCGCCGCCGATCCAGGCCACCAGGTCGGGGTCGTCCAGGTCGGGGTCGTCCACGCCGGCCCGGCGGACGAACTCGGCCACGTCCTGCTCGTTGACGGCTTTGCCGACCAGTCGTCCGTAGATCTCCACCCGCCGGTACGGCCGGGCGCCCCTGCTGGGGGCCCGGACCACGACGGGCGGGTGGAAGATGTCGTTCATGCCTCAAGTGTTGCTCGGTCGCGCCCGGACCAGCAGGGCGACCAGGGCCGACCGGTGGATCAGCCACCGGCGTGTTCGCGGATCACCTCGCGGGCCGGCTTGTCCTCGCGCAGGCCCAGGAAGCGGGGGTGGCGGAGCCGGCCGTCCCTGGTCCAGCCCGTGAAGGCGAGCTGGGCGACCAGCTCCGGGGCGACCCAGTGCGGGTGTCGTTCGGGGACACTGTCGGCGAACGGGGAGACCGGCCGGGCCAGTTCGTCCAGCCGGGCCCGCAGACGCACCAGGGTGGCGGTGTCGAAACCGGTGCCGACCTTGCCCGCGTAGCGCAGCAGCGGGCCCTCGTAGTGACCGAGCAGCAGCGCGCCGAAGCCGGACCTGGCGCCCGCAGGGTCGGTGAATCCGCCGACCACCAGCTCCTGGGCGGCCGAGCACTTGAGCTTGAGCCAGTCGGGGGAACGGCGCTGGAGGTACCGTCCGTCCGCGCGCTTGGCGATCAGTCCCTCCCAGCCACGGGCGCAGGCGTCCGCGAGCGGCACCGGCCCCTCGACCTCCCGGTGCAGGGTGTAGCGCAGGGGCCCGCCGTAGTGCACCGCCCGGCGCAGCACCGCCTTGCGCTCGCGCAGCGGCAGCCCGGTGGTGTCGTAGTTCTCCAGCTGGAGCAGGTCGAACAGGTAGTAGGTGACCGTCACCCCGCTGGCCCGGGCCCGGACCGGGTCGTGCAGCTGCATCCGGCGCTGGAGCAGCTCGAAGCTGGTCCGCCCGTGGTCCAGGGCGACGATCTCGCCGTCCAGCACGAACCGGCGGACCGGCTGGGCGGCCAGGGCCTCGACCAGCTCCGGGTAGCCCGCCTCCAGCGACTTGCCGTTCCGGGAGAGCAGCCTGATGTCGTCGCCGTCGCGGTAGGCGAGCGCCCGGATGCCGTCGAGCTTGCGCTCCAGCAGCCAGCCGGGACCGAACGTCCGGCGCTCGCTCGGGGTGGCCAGCATGGGACTGAACTGTTGCAGAGTCACCCCTCCAGGGTGCTCCGGGAGAGCGGCGGACGGTAGCTCAGACGAGCCGGTGACCGCCGTCCACGTGCAGCACGGTGCCGGTGACGAAGGGGTTGCCGAGCGCGTACAGCACGGCCTGGACCAGGTCGTCCGGTGCGCCGACCCGGCGGGCGGGGTTGCGTTCGGCGACGCCGCGCAGGAAGGCGTCCTTGCGCTCGGCGAGGCCGTCCCAGGCGCCCGAGTCGACGATTCCGGGCGAGACCGCGTTCACCCGGACGGGTGCCAGCTCGACCGCGAGCGCCTCGACCAGGAAGGCCAGCGCACCGTTGGTGGTGGCCATCACGACCCGCTCCGGGGCAGGGCGCCAGGCGGCCACGCCGGAGAAGAAGGTGAACGAGCCACCGGCGTTCACCTGGCCGGCCAGGTGCTTGGCGAGCAGCAGCGGGCCGATCACCTTGGCCGCGAACGCCCGCTCCACGGCGGCCAGTTCGAGGGTGGCGACCGGGCCGTTGGCGGGCATGGCGGCGGTGGACACCAGGTGGTCGAACGGGCCGACCCGCTTCGCCAGCGCGGCGATCGAGCCCTCGTCGGTCAGGTCGATCGGCTGGACCAGGGCCGGGCCTGCCAGTTCGGCGGCGGTGGCCTCCAGCTTGGCGGCGTCCGGGCCGGCCAGGACCAGGTCGGCACCGGCGGCCGAGGCGGTGATGGCGAGCTCGCGCCCGATGTTCGAGCCGGCGCCGACCACGACCAGGCGGCGTCCGTCGAGAGTGTCCTTGCTCATGAGCTGTGTCCTTGTCCGTGCGGGGTGATGCCAATGAGCCTGCCTCCACCTGCTGTCATTCGTCCAAGACATGGTTTCTCTCCCAGCCATAGACTGGGTGCATGGCAACCCTGCGGCAGCTCGAGTACCTGGTCACCGTCGTCGAGACCGGCTCCTTCACCCGCGCGGCCGAGCTGCTGCACGTCTCGCAGCCCGCCCTGTCGCACCAGGTGCAGGCCCTGGAGCGGGACGCCGGCGGTCGACTGCTGGAGCGGCTGCCGCGCGCCGTACGGCTCACGCCGATGGGCCGGGCGATGCTGCCGCACGCCAGGGCCGCGCTGGCCGAGGCGGACCGGGCCAGGTCGGCCGCCCGTCGGGCCGCCGGGCTCGACGGCGGCGAGGTCCAGTTGGCGGTGGTGTACTCCGTCACGCTCGGCGTGCTGCCGCCGGTGCTGCGCGCCTGGCGCGAGCGGCATCCCGAGGCCAGGGTCCGGCTGCTGGAGTTCGCGCACACCGAGGCGCTGACGGCCGCGATGGCCGACGGCCGGGCCGATCTGGCGATCGGTCCGGTGCCGGAGACCTGGGACGGCCCGGTCCGGGAGCTCGGGGTCGAGGAGTTCGTCCTCGTGGTGGCCGAGGACGATCCGGTGGCCGCCGGTCGGGACAGTGCGGCACTCGCCGACTTCGCCGACCGGGACTGGGTGCACTACGCGCCGGGCAACGGGCTCGCCGAGCTGCTCGACCGGGCCTGCGGCGCGGCCGGCTTCCGGCCCCGGGCGGCCGTCAGGACCGAGCAGACCGCGGCCGCCCCGCTGCTCGCCGCCGCCGGGCTCGGCCCCGCGCTGGTGCCGGCCGACGTGCTGCCGCCGGGTTTCGACGGCCGAGTGCTCCGCCCCGAGCCCCCGGTGCGCCGCACCCTGGCCGCGTACTGCCGCCCGGACCCCGATCCGCTGACCTCCGCCTTCCTCGCCGCACTCGGTCGGCACACCCGGGTGGGCGTCGGGCCCTTCGGCGGCGAAGCTGGAGGTGAGGGGGCCGGTACGTGCTGAGGAGGCCCGTGATGGCCAGGGCGATGTGGTCGGGGACGTTGAGCTTCGGGCTGGTCACGGTGCCGGTGGCGCTGTACTCGGCCACCGAGGACCACTCGGTGCGGTTCCGCCAACTCCAGCGCGGCACCTCCGACCGGGTGCGCAACCAGCGGGTGAACGAGCGCACCGGGGAGGAGGTGGAGTACTCCGACGTGGTGAAGGGCTACGAGCTGTCCGAGGGCGAGTACGTGGTGATCGAGCCGCACGAGTTGGACGAGCTCGCGCCGGGGCGGTCCCGCACGATCGAGATCATCGGCTTCGTCGACCTGGGCGAGGTGGAGCCGATCCTGTTCGACAAGACCTACTACCTGGGCCCCAAGGGCAAGGAGTACACCAAGGTCTACGCGCTGCTCCGGGAGGCGCTGGCCCGCACCGGCAAGGCCGGGATCGCCAAGTTCTCGATGCGCGGCCGGGAGTACCTGACCGCCGTGCACACCGAGGGCGACACCCTGACCCTGCACACCATGCACTTCGCCGACGAGGTCCGCGATCCGCACCAGGAGGTGGACAACCTGCCCGAGGCCGAAGTCACCGTCCAGGAGCGGGAGTTGAAGGCGGCCAAGCAGCTGGTCGAGATGCTCGCGATGGACTGGGACCCGAAGGCGTACCGGGACGAGTACGAGGACCGGGTGCGTGAGCTGGTGGAGGCCAAGGTGGAGGGCAAGGAGATCGTCCGCCCGGAGACCACGGTGACCGCCACCAACGTGGTCGACCTGATGGACGCGCTGAACCGGAGCATGGAGGCGGCGAGCGGCGGGGCGAAGGGCAAGGGCGGCAAGGCCAAGGAGAAGAAGGAGCAGGATCTCGACGGCCTCACCAAGGCCCGACTCTACGAGAAGGCCACCGAGTTGAAGATCCCGCACCGGTCCACGATGACCCGGGACGAGCTGCAGCAGGCCGTGGAGCAGGCGATCGCCCCAGCGAGCGGCAAGCGCAGGCTGAAGGCGGTCTCCTGATCAGGACTTGCCCTGCCAGACGGTGGTGACGTTGCAGAACTCCCGGATGCCGTGGCCGGCCAGCTCGCGGCCGTACCCCGAGTGCTTCACGCCGCCGAACGGCAGGGCGGGGTGTGAGGCGGTCATCCCGTTGAAGAAGACACCGCCCGCCTCCAACTCCCGCAGGCACCGGTCACGTTCGGTCGGTTCATTGGTCCAGACGTTCGAACTCAGGCCGTACGGCGTCGCGTTGGCGAGCCCGATCGCCTCGTCCAGGTCGCGCACCCGATACAGCACCGCGACCGGGCCGAAGGTCTCCTCGCGGTGCACCCGCATCTCCGGCGTGACGTCGGTGAGCACCGTCGGCGGGTAGTACCAGCCGGTGGACGGCAGGGCCGCGTGGGTGCCGCCGGTCTCGGCCGTGGCGCCGTGCGCGAGGGCGTCGGAGACCAGCTCGGCCAGGTCGTCCCGGCCCTGACGGGTCGCCAGCGGGCCGAGTTCGGTGGTCGGCTCCATCGGGTCACCGAGCCGCAGCGCCCGCATCGCCTCCGCGAAGGCCGAAGCGAACCGCGGGTAGACGTCCTGGTGCACGATGAAGCGCTTGGCGGCGATGCAGGACTGGCCGTTGTTCTGGATCCGGGCCCGGACGGCGGTGCTCACCGCCGCCGGTAGATCGGCGCTCGGCATGACCAGGAACGGGTCGCTGCCGCCGAGTTCCAGCACGCTCTTCTTGAGCGCCTCCCCGGCCGCCGCGCCGACCGACCGGCCCGCGCCCTCGCTGCCGGTCAGCGTCACGGCCGCCACCCTGGGGTCCTGGATCAGCTGCGGCACGACGTCCGAGCCGACCAGCAGCGACTGGAAGCAGCCCTCGGCCGCCCCGGCCCGGTGGAACAGGTCGGCCAGCGCGAGCGAGGTGCGCGGCACGTTGGAGGCGTGTTTGAGCAGCGCCACGTTCCCCGCCATCAGGGCGGGCGCCAGGAACCGGACCACCTGCCAGAGCGGGAAGTTCCACGGCATCACCGCCAGCACGACGCCGAGCGGGCGGTACCTGACGTAGGCCAGCTCGGCCCCGGAGTCCGCCACGTCAGCGTCCGGCGGGTACTCGTCGGCGATCAGGGCGGCACCGTGGTCGGCGTACCAGCGGAGGGCCTTGGCGGACTTGGCCGCCTCCGCCTCGGCCTGGGCCAGCGGCTTGCCCATCTCGGTGGTCACCGTCCGGGCGATGCGGTCCCGCTCGGCGTCCAGCAGCACGGCCGCCCGGCGGAGCAGCTCCGCGCGCTCCTCGAAGCCGGTGGTGCGGTACGTCCGGAAGGCGTCGGCGGCCTTGGCCAGGGCCAGTTCGACGGCGTCCTGGTCGAGCGGGTCGAAGGTCTCCAGGGTCTCCCCGGTGGCCGGGTTGACGGTCGCGATCGGCATGGCGTTCCTTCCGGGGACGGTTACGCCGGGTGCTCGGCGATCCGGGCGGCGGCCTCTCGGGCCCGGGCGCCGGTCCTGGTCCGGCCCGGCGCGACATGGCGGTACGGGAAGCGGCGCAGGTACTCGGCCTCCAGCTGCCCGGAGCGCAGGGTGTGCCGGTAGAGGGCCTCCTCGGAGCCGTACAGGAAGGTCTCGTGGCGGGTGCGGTGCAGGTGCTCCAGCTCGTGAAGCAGGACGTCGGTCTCCAGGTCTGCGGCCGGAATGCCGTCGGGATGGCTGTCCGAGTGCAGCATGGTTCCTCCTCCTCGGTGTCGGCCCCCGTCCTACCGAGTGCCCCCGTGCGGGCAGCGGAAACCGGGCAAACCGGTTCATGAGTTCTCAAACCGGTTTCCGATCGGGCCGGACCGGGGACCAGCAGCCGTATGGACCCCGTCCGTGCACTGGAGCGGATCGCCTACCTGCTGGAGCGCGAGCACGCGACCGAGTACCGGGTGCGCGCCTTCCGGCAGGCCGCCGCAGCGGCCCGCGCGCACCTGGCCGAGCACCCCGATCCGGCCGCGCTGGCCGCCGGGGCCGCCCGGCTGCCGGGGATCGGCCCGGTCACCGCGAAGGTGATCGCCGAGGCGGTGGGCGGCCGGACCCCGGCCTACCTGGCCGAGCTGGAGGGCCGGGCCGACGAACCGCTGGCCACCGGCGGCGAGGAGCTGCTCGCCGCGATCCGCGGCGACTGCCACCTGCACTCCGACTGGTCCGACGGCCAGGTGCCGATCGAGACCATGGCCCGCACCGCGATCGAGCTCGGCCACCGGTGGGCGGTGCTCACCGACCACTCGCCCCGGCTCACCGTCGCGCACGGCCTGAGCCCCGAGCGGCTGCGCCGCCAGCTCGACGTGGTGGCCGAGCTCAACACCCGGCTGGCGCCGTTCAAGCTGCTCACCGGGATCGAGTGCGACATCCTCGACGACGGCGCGCTCGACCAGGAGGACGAACTGCTCGACCGGGTGGACGTGGTGGTCGGCTCGGTGCACTCCAAACTCCGGATGGACCCGCTGCTGATGACCCGGCGGCTGCTGAACGCGGTGCGCAACCCCCGGATGGACATCCTGGGCCACTGCACCGGGCGGCTGATCGGCGCGAAACCCCGCCCGGAGTCCCGCTTCGACGCCGAACGGGTCTTCGCCGCCTGCGCCGAGGCCGGCACCGCCGTCGAGATCAACTGCCGCCCCGAGCGCCGCGACCCGCCGTCCCGTTTGATCGCCCTGGCGGCCGAGGCGGGCTGCCTGTTCTCGATCGACACCGACGCCCACGCCCCCGGGCAGCTGGCCTGGCAGCCGTACGGCTGCGCCCGGGCCGCCGCCGCGGGCATCGGCGCCGAACGGATCGTCACCACGTGGACCGCGAAGCAGCTGATCACCTGGGCCGACACCCGGCGTACGCCCCGGCGGTCCTGATGCCCGAGGTGACGTTGACGGAGGTGGAGGGGCGGCGGCTGCGGCTGACCCACCTGGAGAAGGTGCTCTACCCCGAGACCGGCTGGACCAAGGCCGCCGCCGTGCACTACTACGCGAACATCGCCCCCCGGTTGCTGCCGCACCTGGCCGGGCGGCCCGCCTCCTTCCTGCGCTTCCCCGAAGGCGTCCAGGGCCAGCGGTTCTGGGCCAAGCGGGTGCCGGCCGGAGCGCCGGACTGGCTCAGCACGCTGGACGTCCGGCACCGCGAGGAGACCCTGCGGCACGTGGTGGTCGCGGACCTGCCCACCCTGGTCTGGGCGGCCAACCTCGGTGCCCTCGAACTGCACGTCCCGCAGTGGCAGTCGGACCCGGCCGAGCACGACCGCCTGATCATCGACCTGGACCCGGGCCCCGGTGCCTCGATCGTCGAATGCTGCACGGTCGCACTCGCCGCCCGGCGGGCGCTGGCCGCCGACGGGCTCACCGCCTGGGCGAAGACCTCGGGCTCCAAGGGCCTGCACCTGCTGGTGCCGCTGCGGCCCACGCCCGAGGACCTCGCCACCGGCTACGCTCGGCACCTGGCGATGCGGCTGCGGAAGGCGGACCCGGAGCTGGTGGTCGACCGGATGGACAAGTCGCTGCGCCGCAACAAGGTCTTCGTCGACTGGTCGCAGAACACCAGCGCCAAGACCACCGTAGCCCCGTACTCGATCCGGGCCGGGGACCGCCCCATGGTCTCCACCCCGGTGAGCTGGACGGCCGTTCGGGACTGTCGTCGCCCGGAGGAGCTGGAGTTCACCCCCGAACAGGTGCTGGGCCGCCGCCGCGACCCGATGGCCGACCTGGCCGATCCCCGGCACTGGGGACAGCTGCCCGGGTGACCGAGGGGAGAACGCTGCAGTAACGCTGCGAGTGGCCGGACCGAGCCCGGACGAGCACGGTGGCCACGTGACAGCACCACGGCAACAGCACTGCTCCGACGCCCCCGCCGACCAGGGCGGTCCGGCTGCGGAGGCGCTGGACGAGGACCCGGGTGTGCTGATGCAGCGCGTGGCGCTCGGTGACGCGGAGGCGTTCGGGCGTCTGTACGACCTGGTCGCGAAGCCGGTGTTCGGCCTGGTCTGCCGGGTGTTGCGGGACCGCGCGCAGGCCGAGGAGGTGACCCAGGACGTGATGCTGGAGCTCTGGCGCGGTGCCGGCCGCTACCGGCCGGAGCGCGGGGCGGTGATGTCCTGGGTGCTGACCATCGCGCACCGCCGTTCCGTCGACCGGGTCCGCGCCGTCCGGGCGGCCGGTGACCGGGACCGGCGGGTCGCCGCCGCCTCGTACCTGCCGCCCTACGACGAGGTGGTGGAACAGGTCGAGCTCAGGGCGGAGCAGGAGCGGGTCAGGCGCTGCCTGCGCGGGCTCACCGAGCTCCAGCGCCGGTCGATCACCCTGGCGTACTACGGCGGGTACTCCCAGGCGCAGATCGCCGAGCTGCTCGACGTCCCGCTCGGCACGGTCAAGACCCGGACCAGGGACGGGCTGATCCGGATGCGGGCCGGCCTGACCACCGACGGCGGGGGAGCCCCAGGGCAGCCCCGCCGAATCCCAACGGTCCGAGCTCGACCTCTCGTCGGACCGATGCGAGAACGCTGCGAGTGGTCGCCCCGGCCCTCGGCCCGGAGGGTGGAGGAACAGTGACTCCCGCACCGAACGGAGTGAGCTCATGGACCTTCGCGACGACCTCCCCCTCGACCACCGGCTGGCCCAGGTCTACCGGTACGGCGCCGGACTGTGCGGCGCGGCGCTGCTGGTGTTCGGCTGCCTCGGCCTGGCCGACGGGCTGGCCTTCTTCAGCACCAGCGGCGAGCGCGTCGCCGGGCTGTCCAGCAACGGCCTGCTGAGCCTGGTCTCGATCGCCACTGCGGCCGTGCTGATCACCGGGGCGGTGATCGGCGGCAACACGGCCTCGACTGTCAACATCGTGGTCGGCACCCTCTTCGTACTCAGCGGCTTCGTCAACCTGACCCTGCTGGACTCCGGCGCCAACTACCTGGCGTTCGGGATGTCCAACGTGATCTTCAGCTTCGTGACCGGCCTGGTCATCGCCACGTTCGGCATGTACGGGCGGGTCAGTTCCAGACTGCCGCGCGACAATCCGTACTGGCGGGCCCGGCACCCGAACGCTGCGGCTCAGCCGGAGACCGGCGGCCGGGCCGCCATCGGCGACTCCGCGTTCTGACGCCTCCGGCGGACAGGCCGTGGCGACCCACCATCCACCTCAGGAGCCATCGATGCACCGACCTCTGCTCAGGGCGGTCGGCGCCGCCACGGCGCTGTACGGCCTGGCCGTCGCGGTCCGGCCGGGCCTGCTGGCCCGGCCGTCCGGACTGGCCGAGCCGGACGGTTCGGTGCCCAAGGCCACGGCCATCTGCCTGCGGCCGCTGGCGCTGCGCGACGCGGCCTGCGGACTGGCCATGCTGACGGCGCCCGACGACCGCAGTCTGCGCACCGCCGCACTGCTGCGGATCGCCTCGGACTTCGGCGACGCGGCGCTGCTGACCGGCACGCTGCCCGGCCGCAGGCACCGCGCGATGGCGTTCACCGTCTCGGTCGGCTGGGGCGCTCTGTCGGTGGCGGGCCTGGCCGCCTCCCGGCGCTCCGAGCGCTCGCCCGGGCAGTGATTCGTCGCGGCGCCGACGGAGGAGGGTCGCCCGAGGAGGTGAACGGTATGACCGGCTGGCCCGGTCCTGCCAGGGGACGGATCGCCCGATGGTGATCGGCGCGGGCGTGCCGGGCCGCGCGCGGGCCGGGCGCGGCCGTACGCTCCCACCCGTGCCCGAACTCACTCCGGCCCCGCCGCTGTCCGAGGCCAGCCTCACCACCGGCGGGGTGGCCCGCCGCCTCGGTGTCTCGCCGACCACCGTCCGCTCCTGGGAGCGCCGGTACGGCATCGGGCCGGCCGAGCGGGAGAGCGGCCACCACCGGCGCTGGAGCCCGGCCGACGTCGCCGTGCTGGAGGCCATGTGCCGGCTGACGGCCCGTGGGGTGCCGCCGGGCGAGGCCGCCAGGATCGCCCTCGGGGCCGGACGTCAGGGGACGGACCAGGAGGCCCCGGCGGACCGGCCGGCACCGGGGGGCAGCAACGCGCTGCCGGTCGGGCCGCTCCGGCCGGAGTGCCGTGGCCTGGCCCGCGCGGCGGTACGGCTCGATACTGCCGAGGTGTCCCTGGTCCTGCGTCAGGTGGTGGACGAGCTCGGCCCCGTGACGGCCTGGACCGAGGTGATGGTGCCCGCACTGCGGGCGGCCGGGCGGAAGTGGGCGGCTGAGGGTGAGCGGTACGTCGAGGTCGAGCACCTGCTCTCCTGGCACGTCTCCACCGCGCTGCGCCGGGTCGCCGACCGGCCCGGGAAGGCGCCGCAGGGGCCGTCCGTCCTGCTGGCGGGGATGCCCGGCGAGCTGCACACCCTCCCGCTGGAGGCGGTCGCCGCCGGGCTGGCGGTACGGGAGCTCCCGTACCGGATGTTCGGCCCCGCCGTCCCGCCCGACGCGCTGCTGGAGGCGGTCCGCCGGACCGGCCCGACCGCCGTCATGGTCTGGTCGCAGGCCCGGCCCACCGCCGACCTGGCGCTGGCCCGCCGGGCCGCCGGGACCACCTGGGGCGGACGTGGTGCCCGCTCCCGCCCGGTGGTGCTGACGGCCGGGCCGGGCTGGGCCGGGACCCGGCCGGCCCCGGGCATCCTGCGTCCCCGCGACCTGGCGGGGGCCCTGGACCGGATCGAGCAGCTGCTCACCGGATGACCGCACCCATCCGATCGCTGGTCGGCTGCGAATGCCGGGTGGTGACCGTCGGCAGTGCGCCGCGGCGACCGGAAGGAGAGTCCGATGGTCAGTGTGGAGCGCAGCATCACCGTCGACCGGCCCGCCGCCGAAGTCCTGCGGTACTTGGCGGACTTCGGCAACACCCCGGAGTGGGATCCGGGTACGGAGAGCTGCACCCGGATCGACGAAGGTCCGGTGGCCCGGGGCGCCCGGTGGATCAACGTCTCCCGGTTCCGGGGCCGCCGCACCCGGCTGACGTACCGGCTCGACCGGTACGAGAGCGACCGGCTGGTGTTCGTCGGCGAGAACCGCACGGTGACCGCGACCGATGACATCGCGGTCCGGCCGTGGGACGGCCGGGCCGTGGTCGTCTACCGCGCGAACCTGCGGTTCAAGGGCCTGGCCCAGCTGGCCGGCCCGTTCCTGCGCCCGGCCTTTGAGCGGCTCGCGGACGGGGTGGCCGAGCAGCTGCCACGCGTGCTCGCGCGCTGACCGGCCGGCGAGTCGGGGTTGGTCGGACCCGCCGGCCGTACGGGGCGTCAGACCAGCGTCTGCCAGTAGTACCAGAACCGCTGCAGGATCAGGATCGCGATCACCGCGTACCAGAGCACGGGCACGGCCCAGTGGTAGCGGGCCGCCTCCCGGACCACCGGGCGCAGCGCACCCGGTACGCGGATCACGCCGGACCTGAGGTTGTGCAGCGTGGTGTACCAGAAAAGCGGGATCATCGCCGCCCAGACCACCATGCAGTACGGGCAGAGCGCGCCGATCGAGTACAGCGTCTGGGTCATCAGCCAGGTCACGAAGCCGATCCCGAACAGCGTGCCGAGCTGGAGCCCCAGCCAGAACCAGCGCGCGTACACCGCACCGGCCAGGATGCCCGCGCCGACGGCGGTCACCACGGCGAAGGCGGCCAGGCCGATCAGCGAGTTCGGGAAGCCGAAGACCGAGGCCTGGTCGCTCAGCATCACCGAGCCGCAGCTGATGATCGGGTTGATGCTACAGCTGGGGACGTAGGACGGGTCCTCCAGCAGCTTGATCTTGTCGAGCGTCAGGACCGCCGAGCCGAAGAGACCGAGCAGCCCCGTGACGACGAACAGCCAGCCGAGCCGTCTGCCGGCCCGGACCGGGGTGGTCACTTCGCCCCCGTGGTCTGCTGGACCAGCGCCTTGAAGGCGTCACCGGTGATCGGCTGGCCGCCGGGGAAGACGTTCAGCTGCTTCCCGTCCAGCTGCACGGTCGGGGTGCCGGTGACGCCGCTGTTGTCGAAGGCGGCCGAGACCTTGGCGGCCCAGGGCAGGTAGGTGCCCTCCTTGACCGCCTTGACGAAAGCGTCCGTCTTCAGCCCGGGCACCTGACCGGCCAGGTCGAGGAGGGTGTTGACGTCGCCGAAGCCGTCCTTGCGCTCGTCGGGCTGGTTGGCGTAGAGCACGTCGTGGAACGCCTTGAACTTGTCCACGCCTTCGTTCAGCGCGGCACCGGCCGCGTTGAGGGCGGTCTTCGAGCCCTTGCCGCCGAGGTTGTTGTCCAGGAAGGTGGCGAGCTGGTACTCGATCTTGTAGGTGCCGTCGTCGGCGAGCTGCTGCATCGTGCCGCCCGCGCCGGTCTCCAGCTTCTCGCAGACCGGGCAGCGGAAGTCCTCGTAGACCTTGAGGGTGTGCGGGGCGTCGGCCTTGCCGTACGTGACCAGGGTGCCGTCGGGGCCGGAGGCGTTCGCCGGGACCACGAGCGGACCGGCGGCCGCGCCGGCGGGCGTACCTGAGCTGCTGCTGCCGCTGCCGCCCACGGCGAAGGCCACGCCGCCGACCAGGGCCAGGACGGCCACCGAGGAGACGCCGATCACCACCCGGCGGCGGCGCTTCTCGGCCTGCACCTGGCGGGCGCGCTCCTCGCGGAGGCGGGACGTGGCGGACTGCTTCTGCTGGTTGGTGCTCATGCGGTGTGTCGAATCCTGTCGCTGCGCGCGCGGAAGCCGCGCGGGTACCTGGGGGAGGCTGGACGCCGGGGCACGGATGGCCCGGGGCGGTCGGACGGCCTACGCGAGGAGTACTTCAGCAGGCCGGTGCGAACACCGGCGGGCCACGCCGCAGGGCGGGCCTGAGCAGGATGTCGTCGGCGGGGATCCGGGCCCGACTCGACTCGGGGATCGGCTGCCGCAGCACCGGACGGGCCGGGCGCGGGACCGGCAGGCGGAGGACCCGCCAGACACCGGCGAGCAGCTCGCCGAGCAGCCTCGAGGTGGTGGCCTGTCGGGTCAGCGCGGCCTCGCTGCGGCACAGGGCCCAGGAGGCGAGCAGCGCGACCAACAGGTGGCCGACCAGCACCGGCAGCCCCGCCAGCGGTGCGGGCGTGCTGCCCGGGCTGAGCAGGTACTCGCCGATCGATCCGCCGGAGCAGACCAGCGGCTCGAATCCGGCCAGCGGCCGGGTGCCGCCCGGCACGGTGCAGGTGAGCTGGCCGAGGTCGAACAGCACCCCGACGGCCAGTTGGGTGGGCAGCAGGACCGCGATGATCCGGCCGAAGCCCCACCCCGAGCCGACGAAGGCGAACCCGACCAGGAAGGCGGCCAGACCCGCGAGCCCCACCACCGACACCGGCAGCGGCCGACCGGTCAGCACGACCTGGCCGAGGGCGGCGAACAGCACGACGAGCGCGGCGAACACCGCCGCGCGCACCGCCCTGGTCACCTGACTACCGTCCATACCGACGAGTCTGCCACAGCGGACGTACGGTCCAGGTGAGTATGTGAGCGGCCTCACCGGCGGTGGGAGGGGGTAGTGCTGCGTCCACATATGATGATCGGATGTCCATACCCAAGGCCGAACTGCACCTGCACATCGAGGGCACCCTCGAACCCGAGCTGGCCTTCCGGCTGGCGGAGCGGAACGGGATCGCGCTGCCGTTCGGGAGTGTGGACGACCTTCGGGCGGCGTACCGGTTCGATGATCTGCAGTCCTTCCTCGACCTCTACTACCGGCTGATGGACGTGCTCCGCACCGAGCAGGACTTCACCGACCTCGTGGAGGAGTACCTGACCCGCGCCGCGGCGCAGGGCGTCCGGCACGCGGAGATTTTCTTCGACCCGCAGGCGCACACCGCCCGGGGCATCCCGATAGAGACCGTGATCAACGGCCTGGGTGCCGCCCTGGACCGGAGCGAGGCCGAGCACGGCGTCAGCACCGGCCTGATCCTCTGCTTCCTGCGCGACCAGAGCGCGGAGTCGGCGCTCGACACGCTGGAGTCCGCCAAGCCGTACCTGGACCGGATCACCGCCGTCGGCCTGGACTCTGCCGAGGTCGGCCACCCGCCGTCGAAGTTCACCGCCGTGTACGAGCGGGCCCGTGAGCTGGGCCTGCGGGCCGTCGCCCACGCCGGGGAGGAGGGGCCTCCCTCGTACGTCTGGGAGGCGCTCGACCTGCTCCAGGTGGAGCGGATCGACCACGGGCTGCGGTGCCTGGAGGACGAGGAACTGGTGGCGCGGCTGGTCCGCGACCGGATCCCGCTGACGGTCTGCCCGTTCTCCAACGTCCGGCTGCGCTGCGTCGACACCCTGGCCGACCACCCGCTGCGGCGGATGCTGGACGCCGGTCTTGTCGCCACGGTCAACTCCGACGACCCCGCCTACTTCGGCGGCTACGTCGGCCAGAACCTGACCGAGACCGCCGCCGCCCTCGGCCTGACGGAGCGCCAGCAGTACACCCTGGCCCGGAACTCCTTCGAGGCGAGCTTCCTGGACGAGCCGACCCGGGCCCGCTACCTGGCCGAACTGGACGCCTGGGCGGTCGTCTCCGCCTGACCGGCTGTCCACCGCGTCCCCCGACACCGCGAGCTGCCGGTCCGTCAGGTCGCGTACGTCTGTCCGAGAATTGCCCGGCGGCCCAACGGTGTGGCTGACATAGTGGCCGGATGCGAATGATCAAGTACGGACACGCCTGTGTGCGCCTTGAGACCGACGGCCGGGTCCTCGTGATCGACCCGGGGACGTTCTCCGAGGCCGAAGCCCTCGACTCGGTGTCGGACGTGCTGGTGACCCACGAGCACGCCGACCACCTCGACCTCGCCAAGCTGGTGGCGGCCCGGGAGCTCAACCCGGCGCTCCGGGTGTACCTGCCGGCGAAGGCCGCCGAGCAGGTCCCGGAGCTGGGTGACGCGGTGGTGGTCGTCGAGACCGGGCAGCAGTTCACCGCTGCCGGGTTCACCGTCGACGTGGTGGGCGGGGCCCACGCCGAGATCTACGACGGCCTGCCCGGCTGTGCGAACGTCGGCTTCGTGGTGGACGGGGACGTATACCACCCCGGCGACTCGCTGTTCGTCCCCGAGCAGCCGGTGACCACCCTCCTGGTGCCCGCCGCAGCGCCCTGGCTCAAGCTGGGGGAGGCGCTGGACTTCGTCCGGGCGGTGAAGCCGGTCCGGGCGTTCCCGATCCACGACGCCTTCCTCAGCGATCTCGGCCGGGGTAACGTCGACGGCTGGATGGACTTCAGGAGCGGCACCGAGTACGCCCGGGTCGGGCTCGGGGAGTCGGTGACCTTCTGACGGTCAGCCGGCCGCTTCCAGGCGGGCGCGTTGGTCGGTCGTCAGGTCGAGGTCGACGGCCGCGAGGCTCTCGTCGAGCTGGGCCACCGAGCTGGCGCCGACCAGGGGGATCACCGGCAGGTCGCCGCCGATCAGCCAGGAGAGGACCACCTGGTTCGGGGTCGCGCCGGTCTCGATCGCGATCTCGCGCAGCGCGGCCAGCCGACCCGGGGTGCCCCCGTGGTCGAAGCCCGGGGGGAGCGGTCGGTCGGCGCGGGCGTAGGCACCGGACAGCAGCGGCGAGTACGCGACCAGGGCCAGCTGCGGTTCGGTGCGCAGGTAGCTGAGCAGTTCGCCGGTCACCACGCCCTGGGTGCCGTCGGCGGAGCGCAGGCTCGGCCGGTCGGTGCGGTGGCGCAGGTAGCTGTGGTGGTACTGGAGCACCTCGTAGCCGGGCAGTCCGGCCCGGGCCGCCAGGCCGCGGGCCCGTTCGACCCGCCAGCTCCAGTGGTTGCTGACCCCGAGCAGGTCGACGGTGCCCTCGCCGACCAGGGTGGCGAAGCCCTCGACGGTCTCCTCCAGCGGCACGGCGTTGTCCTCGATGTGCGCGTACAGCAGGTCCAGCTTCTCGACGCCGAGGCGTTCACGGCTGCGCTCGGACTGCTCGCGGATCACCTTGGCGGACAGCCCCTCCACGTTCAGCGAGAAGGTGCTGGTGGGCTCCAGCGGCCGGGCACCGAGCTTGGTGGCGATGGTCACCTGGTCGGTGATGCCCCGGCTGCGCCGCCAGCGGCCGAGCAGCGCCTCGCTCTCGCCGCCCTGGGTGCCGTGCACCCAGAACGAGTAGTTGTTGGAGGTGTCGACGAAGCTGCCGCCCGCCTCGACGTACCGGTCCAGGATCGCGAACGAGGTGGCCTCGTCGGTGTCCGTGCCGAACCGCATCGCGCCCAGGCTCAGCACGCTGACGGTGCGGCTGGTCCTCGGGTCGGTGCCGATCGTGCGGTACTTCATGGCGCTGCTCCCTCGTGCGGCCCGGGGGCTCCCGGGCTGGTGACGAGGAGTCTGCTGCTTGGAGTGCACTCGAGGTCAAGACGGTCGGTGGCGTCAGTACGTCGAGGTGATCGGCCGCGAGACCTGGGTGGTGTCGTCGTCCGACGTGAAGGAGGTGGTGATGGAGCTGGCGAGGTACGACAGCACGCCGATCACGATGAACGCCACCAGCAGGCCGCGCCCCGCGCGGCTCAGCACCAGCGGGCGGGTGGCCGAGACCGGTCCGCCCTCGTCGGCGGCGGACTCGCCGAACACGCCCTTCGGGTAGGCGGAGGTGAGCATCAGGTAGTACGCCTGGTAGCGGTACCGGTAGCGGACGATGGCGGCGGTCGCCTCGAACAGCGGCCGCGGCATCCGGCCGAGGAACAGCACCACCAGCCAGCTGATGAACGACACCGTCCACCAGCCGAGCCCCAGCACGGCCTGGATGATCGCGGCGGGGATGACCAGGACGATGCGGAAGAAGACCGCCAGCCGGTTCAGCTCCCCGGGCCGGACCTCGATCCGGACGGGGTACTCCGGGGCCTCGAACCGGAACGGCGGGTACGCGTCGACCAGCAGCATCAGGTACGCCTCCACCCGGGTGCCGTACGCGACGTACCCGGTCAGGAAGCGGGCTGCGAACTCGGGCAGGCGGCCGGTGACCAGCGCTCCGAACCAGCCGATCACCACGACGAAGAACGCCACGATCGAGAGCAGCCAGACCACGATGAACTGCGGGATCAGCAGCAGCATCCGGAAGAACACGGTGAGCCGGCTCTGCTGCTTCGGCTCCGGCACGTCGAGCGCCGGAAGCCACTCGCGGCCGGTCACCGGCAGCGTGGCGGATGCGTCCCACATGGTCTCTCCCTGAGGCTTCGTCAGCAGTACCCTGCTCCGAAGATCGCAGGGCCGGACGGAGCCCGCCCCCCGGGCTGGACCGAACGGGACCGGGTCAGCCGCGGCCCTCCAGCTCCAGCAGCTGCCGCTTCCGCTCCAGCCCGCCCGCGTAGCCGGTGAGCGAACCGTCCGCCCCGATCACCCGGTGGCAGGGCCGGACCACCAGCAGTGGGTTCGACCCGTTGGCCGTACCCACCGCCCGGGCCGACCTGCGGGGCAGCCCGGCCTGCTCGGCCAGCTCGCCGTAGGTGACGGTGACGCCGTGAGGGACCTGCTCCAGCGCGGCCCACACCCGGCGCTGGAACTCGGTGCCGTGCGCGGTGAACTCCAGCTCGAAGGAGGTCGACTCGCCCGCGAAGTACGCCCGCAGCTGCTCGGCCACGGCGTCGAAGGCCCTGGGCCTGGGCGCCCAGCCGGGCTGCACCACGGCCGCGTTCCGCTGCCCCGTCGTCATCGACACCGAGGCGAGCGCGGTGCCGCCCTTCGCGGTCGCGGACTCCTCGCCGACCAGCAGCAGGTCACCCAGCGGGCTGTCGAGGGTGGTGTAGACGGTGATCACGGTCTCTCTCCCTGGCATCGGGGCGTTCGTACCGCCCCAGTCTGCCTGTCGCCCGGGGCCCCGACCGGCGGGAATCGGACGGGGCATTCGGCTCGGCGCCGTGCCTGACGATCCTCGGGCCGGACCTCGTCAGATCCGACGGACCGTCAGCCGGGCACACGCGCGGGACGGCGAGGGGGCATCCCCTCGCCGTCCCGCGGTCCGTCAGGCCGGGACGAGCACCTGCGTCGCTTCGGCGGGCTGCGTGCGCAGCCCCTTGAGCAGGATCACCAGGGCGGCGGTGATCGCGGTGCCGATCGCGATGGCGGCCACGTAGAGCACCGGGTTGCCGATCAGCGGCAGCACCCAGATCCCGCCGTGCGGGGCGCGCAGCGTGGAGCCGAAGGCCATCACCAGACCGCCGGTGGCCATCGAACCGGCGATCGCCGAGGGGATCACCCGGAGCGGGTCGGCGGCGGCGAACGGGATGGCGCCCTCGGTGATGAAGGAGGCCCCGAGCACCCAGGCGGCCTTGCCGTTCTCCCGCTCCTCGTGGGTGAAGAGCCTGCCCCGCACGGTGGTGGCCAGCGCCAGGCCGAGCGGCGGGGTCATGCCCGCGGCCATCACGGCGGCCATCACCTTGAGGCTGCCGGCGTCCGGGACGGATCCGGCGGTGGTCAGCGCCCCGGCCGCGAAGGTGTACGCCACCTTGTTCAGCGGGCCGCCCAGGTCGAAGGCCATCATCGCGCCGAGCAGCAGGCCGAGCAGGACCGCGTTGGTGCCGGAGAGGCCGTTCAGCCAGTCGGTGAGCGCGGACATCACGGTGGCGATCGGGGAGCCGATGACCACGAACATCAGGAAGCCGACGACCAGCACCGAGAGCAGTGGGATCACCACCACCGGCATGATCCCGGCGATCGACCCGGGCACCTTCCAGCGGATCATCCAGCGCACCAGCAGTCCGGCGATCAGGCCGGAGGCGATACCGCCCAGGAACCCGGCCCCGACGGTGACCGAGATCGCGCCGCCGACGATGCCCGCGGCCAGCGCGGCGCGGTCGGCGATCGCGTACGCGATGTAGCCGGAGAGCACCGGCACCAGGAAGCCGAAGGCCGCCGCGCCGGCCTGGAACAGCATCGCCGCCCAGCTCTGCTGCGAGGTCCAGTCGAAGTGGCCGACCACCGAGTGGGCCGAGGAGATCTCGTACCCGCCGACGGCGAAGCCGAGCGCTATCAGCAGACCGCCGGCCGCCACGAACGGGATCATGTAGCTGACGCCGGTCATCAGGTACTGGCGCAGCCGGTTGCCCCAGTGCTCCTCGCGCTGCGGCTTCGGCGCGGCGGTCGGGTTCACGATGTCGCCGGTGGCCAACTGCAGGGCCTCGGCGACGAGTTGGTCGGCCCGGTTGACCCCGGACTTGACGCTGACGTCGACGGTGGGCTTGCCCGCGAACCGGTCCCGGCCCCGGACCTCCACGTCGTGCGCGAAGATCACCGCGTTGGCGGCGGCGATGACGGCCGGGTCGAGCGGGGTGGCCCCGGCCGAGCCCTGGGTCTCCACGTGGATCCGGGCACCGGCCCGGGCGGCGGCCAGCTCCAGGGCCTTGGCGGCCAGGTAGGTGTGCGCGATGCCGGTCGGGCAGGAGGTGACGGCGACCAGCAGCGGGCCCTCCCCGGCCGGTGCCTGCTCGGCCGCCGGTGCCTGCTCGTCGTTGACCAGCGCGGCGACCTCGGTCGGGTCGGTGGCGGCGCGCAGCGCGCCGGTGAAGGCCGGGTCCATCAGGCGGCCGGCCAGCGCAGCGAGGATCTGCAGGTGGGTGTCGTCCGCACCGGCCGGCGCCGCGATCATGAAGACCAGGTCGGCGGGGGCGCCGTCCGGGGCGTCGAAGTCCAGGCCGCGCGAGCTGCGGCCGAAGGCCAGGCTGGGCTCGGTGACGTGGGCGGACCGGCAGTGCGGGATGCCGATGCCGTCGCCCAGGCCGGTCGGCGCCTGCGCCTCCCGGGCCGCGATGTCGGCGAGGAAACCGTCGAGGTCGGTGACCCGGCCCTCGGCGACCAGCCGCTGGGCGAGCGAGCGCAGTGCCTCGGTCTTGTCGGTGGGGGCGAGGTACAGGTCGACGAGGGCGGGGGTGATCAGTCTGCCGGGGTCGCTCATGGGGGCTCAGTCCTTACAACTGTGGTACTTGGAAGGGTCCTTCGGGGTGGGGCTCGGTCACCGGTCACGCAGGCGGTGGTCGAGCGGCAGGTCGGCGGTCACGGTGACCGCCGCCGGGTCGAGGTCGGCGGGGGTGGGCATCACGCTGCCCGGTAGCTGGACGGCGGCGGCGCCGTGCGCCAGTGCGGCGGCCAACGCCTTGGGGCCGCTGCCGCCCGCACCGAGGAAGCCGGCCAGCGAGGCGTCGCCCGCGCCGACATCGCTCCGGACCACGGCGACCGGGGCGGTGCCGTACCAGCTGCCGTCGGGGCCGACCAGCAGCATCCCGTCCGCGCCGAGGCTGGCCAGCACCTGGTCGGCGCCGCGCTCGCGGAGCTCCTGGGCCGCCGCGACGGCGTCGCCGAGGGTGCCGAGCGGGCAGCCGACCGCCTCGGCCAGCTCCTCGCGGTTGGGCTTCACCACGTCCGGGCGGGCGCCCAGTGCGGCGAGCAGGGCGGGGCCCGAGGTGTCCAGGGCGATCCGGGCGCCGCCGGAGTGCACCTGGCCCACCAGCTCGGCGTACCAACCGGGTTCGAGACCGCGCGGCAGGCTGCCGCAGCAGGCCAGCCAGTCCACCTCCGGGCCGGTGAAGTCGCGGCGGACGGTGGCGAGCAGGGCCGCCGACTCCTCCGCGCTGAGCTCGGGGCCAGGGGCGTTGATCTTGGTGAGGGTGTGGTCCGCCTCGACCACGCTGACGTTGATCCTGGTCTCGCCGCGCACCGGGACCGTGGCCACCTCGATGCCCTGACGGAGCAGCAGATCCGAGAGCAGCAGCCCGGAGAAGCCGCCGAGCGGCAGCACCGCCGCCGCCCGCAGCCCGGCCGCGGTGAGCGCGCGGGCCACGTTGACGCCCTTGCCGCCCGGGTCGACCCGGTCGGTGGTGGCGCGGTTGACGGCGCCCCTGGTCAGACCGGGCAGCTCGTACGTGCGGTCCAGGCTGGGGTTGGGGGTGATGGTGACAATCATGCGCGGATCACTTCCGGTCCGAGGTTCTCGATCTCTGCGGTCTGCTGGTCCGTCAGGCCGGTGTCGGTGACCAGCACGTCGACGTCGGCCAGTGAGCCGAAGCGGGCGAAGTGCCGGGTGTCGTACTTGGTGGAGTCGGCCAGCAGCACCACCCGGCGGGCCCCGGCGACCATCGCCCGCTTGACCGCCGCCTCGGCGAGGTCGGGGGTGGTCAGGCCGCCGTCGGGGGAGAAGCCGTTGGTGGCGACCACCGCCACGTCGGCGTGCACGTCGGCCAGGTCGCGCAGCGCCCACGCGTCCACGGCGGCCTGGGTGCGGTGCCGCAGCCGGCCGCCGACCAGATGGAGGGTCAGCTCGGGGTGGTCAGCGAGCCGGGCGGCCACCGGGAGGGCGTTGGTGACCACAGTGAGGCGGCTGTCGAGCGGGAGCAGGGCGGCCAGCCGGGAGATGGTGGTGCCCGCGTCGAGCAGCAGGCTGCCCTCGGTGGGGAGCAGCTCAAGGGCGGCCCGGACGATCCGCTCCTTCTCGGCGGCGGCCGTGCTGTCGCGCTCGGCCAGGCCGGGTTCCAGGTGTAGGCCGCCCGCGGGGAGCGCGCCGCCGTGCACCCGGCGGAGCAGTCCGGCCCGGTCGAGGCTGCTGAGGTCGCGCCGGATGGTCTCCTGGGTGACGCCGAACTCCTCGGCGAGCGAGGGGACGTCGACCCGCCCGTGTTCCTGGGCGAGGACCAGGATCTGCTGCTGGCGCTCCGGAGCGTACATGTGGGATCGGATCCGTTCATGTCTGTTTCTGCCTGGTTGATGCAGGACCATACGCCGCCGTCGACGAAAAGCAAAGACGCTCGGGCGTCGAATCGGGCACGGTCACAGATCGGGAAATGGGCCCGGTTCTGTTGACACTTCTACCGAACCGGGCGTAGAACCAACCAGAACGCGCCCGTAACGGGCCTGAAACCACATTCCACCCGAAGGAACCCTCATGCCCCAGCTCCTGGTCACCGTCGGCTCGGCGAGTGGACTGCACGCCCGCCCGGCCTCGCTGCTCGTCCAGGCCGCCGCCCGCCAGAGCGCCAAGGTCACGCTGGGCCGGCCCGGCCAGCGCCCGGTGGACGCCCGCAGCCTGCTCTCCGTGCTCGCGCTGGCCGCAGGGCAGGGCGAGACCCTGGAGCTGACCGCCGAGGGTGAGCAGGCCGACGGCGCGCTCGCCGAACTGGCCGCCCTGATCGGCAGCGACCTCGACGCGCCGGACGCCCGGTGAGCCGGCGGCTCGACGGCATCGGGGTCGGCACCGGCAGCGCCGCAGGCCCGGTGGCCAGGATGTCCCCGCCGCCGCAACCGCCCGCGCCGCGCCCGGTGACCGACCCGGCCGCCGAGACCGCCGCCGTCGGATGGGCGGCCACCGAGGTGGCCACCGACCTGGAGGCCAGGGCCGATCGGGCCGGCGGGGTCGCCGGCGAGGTGCTCGCCGCCCAGGCGTTGATGGCCGTCGACCCGAGCCTGCTGGCGCGGGTGGCCGAGCTGGTCGCCGAGGGCACCGACGGACCGAACGCGGTCGTCGCCGCGTACGCCGAGTTCCGCGCCCTGCTCGCTTCGGCCGGTGGCTACCTGGCCGAACGGGTCGCCGACCTGGACGACCTGCGGGACCGGACGGTCGCCCGGCTGCTCGGCCTGCCCGCCCCCGGCCTGCCGGACCCGGGCCATCCGTACGTGCTGGTCGCCGAGGACCTCGCCCCCGCCGACACCGCCCTGCTGGACCCGGCCCGGGTGCTCGGCCTGATCACCGTCCGGGGCGGCCCGACCAGCCACACCGCGATCCTCGCCAAGGCCCTCGGCCTGCCCGCCGTGGTCGGCTGCGCCGGGGCGGCAGGGCTGACGGACGGTCAGCTGGTGCTGCTGGACGGCGCCGAGGGCACGGTCCGGACCGACCCCGAACCGGACGCGGTACGGCAGGCGGCCGAGCGCGAGCAGGCCCGGCGGGCCCGCGAGCAGAGCGTCCGGGGCCCCGGACGGACGGCCGACGGACACCCGGTCGGCCTGCTGGTCAACCTCGGCGCGCTGTCCGAGCTCGACGGGGCGGCGGCCGCCGACGCCGAGGGGGTGGGCCTGTTCCGGACCGAGTTCCTCTACCTGGACCGCACCGAGGCCCCGGGTGCGGAGGAGCAGACCGCCGCGTACCGGCGGGTCTTCGCGGCCTTCGCCGGTCGCAAGGTGGTGGTCAGGACCCTGGACGCCGGGGCCGACAAGCCACTGCCGTTCGCCGCTGCCGCCGACGAGGAGAACCCCGCCCTCGGCGTACGCGGTCTGCGCACTGCCACCCGCGACCCCGGACTGCTGGACACCCAGCTCGCCGCCGTCGCGGCCGCCGCCCGGGACAGCGGCGCCGAGGTCTGGGTGATGGCACCGATGGTCTCGCTGCCCCGGGAGGCCGAGCAGTTCGCGGCCCTGGTCCGTTCCCACGGGCTGCCGGTGGCCGGGGCGATGGTCGAGGTCCCGGCGGCGGCGCTGCGGGCCGGGCGGCTGGCCGAGGTCTGCGACTTCCTCAGCATCGGCACCAACGACCTGGCCCAGTACGCCTTCGCGGCGGACCGGACGCTCGGCTCGCTGGCCGAACTGCTCGACCCCTGGCAGCCCGCACTGCTCGACCTGGTCGCCGCGACCGCCGGGGCCGGTGCCGAGCGGGGCCGGCCGGTCGGGGTCTGCGGCGAGGCCGCGTCCGATCCGCTGCTGGCGCTGGTGCTGGTCGGACTCGGCGTCAGCACCCTCTCGATGGCGCCGTCCTGCCTGCCCGCCGTGCGGGCCGCCCTGGCGGCGCACACCCGGGAGCAGTGCGAGGAGCTGGCCCGACTGGCCCTGGCGGCACCGGACGCCGCCGGCGCCCGGGCGGCGGTCGGTTCCCGATCCGCCGAGTCCCGGGGTTAGTTCGCGGCCGCCGTACGCCGGTAGGTGCTCACCAGCGCCGCGCCGGCGCCCGCCGCCACCACACCTGCGGCCAGGAAGCCGCCGGTCGACCGCCAGGAGAGTACGGACCAGCGGGACTGGGCGGACAACAGCGAGCCGGTGCTCAGCCAGGACGCGGTCGAGATCAGCGACAGCGCCGAGCCGATCGAGCCGAGCGAGAGCACGCTGCCGACCGAGCCGACGGACAGCACGGACCCGACCGAGCCGACGGAGAGCACCGACCCGACCGAGCCGATCGACAGCACGGAGTCCTTGGACCAGAGCGACAGCGGCGCGTCAGCGAGAATCGACATGCTCCGATCGTAGACCGGGAGTTCCGTGGCTGACGGTCCGTCCGGAGTTCGAATCGGTGCCGACGTAGTAGGTCGGACGGTGCTGGACGGCGGTGTAGATCCGGCCGATGTACTCGCCGAGCAGCCCGACGCAGAGCAGCTGGACGGCGCCGAGGAACAGCATCCCGACGAAGAGCGAGGTCCAGCCCGGCACGGTGTGGCCGGACACGTAGGCGGTGACCGAGAAGGCCAGCAGGCCCAGGCAGATCAGGAAGCTGACCAGGCCGAGCCAGGTGGCGAGCCGCAGTGGGGCGGCCGAGAAGCCGGTGATGCTGTCCAGCGCGAGCCGCACCATCTTGGTCACCGGGTACTTGGTCCGCCCGGCCACCCGCTCCTCGCGGGTGTAGCGCACCCGGCCGCTGGGGAAGCCGAGCCACGGCACCAGCAGCCGGTACACCTGCTGCTGGTCGGGCAGGTCCTTCACGGCCTCCACCGCCGCCCGGCTGAGCAGCCGGAAGTCCCCGGCCTGGGCAGGAAGTTGAGGCCCGGTCAACCGACGCATCAGCCAGTAGTAGCCACCGGCGGTGCGGCGTTTGAAACCGCTGTCGGAGCTGCGGTCCTCGCGGATGCCGTACACCACGTCCAGGCGGTCCCGACGGGCCAGCGCCAGCATCTCGGCGATTTTCTCCGGCGGATCCTGGAGATCGGCGTCGATGCTCGCCACGTACGCCCCGACCGCGCGGTGCAGCCCGGCGGTGAGCGCGGCCTGGTGGCCGTAGTTGCGGCGCAGGCCGACCACCCGCAGCTGCGGCCAGTCGGTCCGCAGGTCGGCCAGCAGCCTGGCGGTCCCGTCCGCACTGCCGTCGTCCACCGCGACCACCTCGTACGGCTCGCCGATCCCGTCCAGCGCGGGCCTGAGCCGGGCGGCCAGGGCGGGGAGGGCGTCCTCCTCGTTGTACATCGGCACCACCACCGAGAGGGTGACGGCCGGGCCGGCCGCTGGACTCATCGGGTGCCCCCTCGGGGTTGGTCGACAGGTGGTGGGATCCTACACAGGCCCGCGATCGGCTGGTCTGGACCTATGGGTCATGGCGTACGCTTCCGAAAGTTCGACGCACCCGACATGACGCCCCATGAGGCCACCCGCCCGGCCGCACAGCCAGTCAGGAGACCAGGACCCTTGACCGCGATCCCCGGCACCGAAACCGCCGAGCCGGCCGAGCGCCCGAACTCCGCGCGGAGCCCGGAGGGCCCGGTGGAACGCGCTGGGGAGTCGCTCCGGGCGTGGTTCCGCCGCACCAGCCAGGAGTACGGTCCGGCGCTGGCCGTGTTCGGTCTGCTGAAGCTGACCGGGTTCACCGCTTTCATGTGGTTGCTCACCTGGTCGGGAGAGTACCTGACCAAGAACGTCCGGTTCGGCGGCGGCGCGCGGCCCTGGGACGTGCTGGCCGGCTGGGACGGCTGGTGGTACCGGCAGGTCGCCGAGAACGGCTACGCCCCCCAGCTGGTGAGGATCGGGCCGCCGCCCTTCGAGTACGAGCAGAACTCGGTCGCCTTCTTCCCGCTCTACCCGGGCATGATCAGGCTGGTCTCGGCCGTCACCGGCCTCGGCTCGTACGGCGCGGGCATGGTGGTCTCGGTAGTCGCCTCGTTCGTCGCGGCGGCCGGGATCTTCGCGCTGACCGCCAGACTGTTCGACCGGCGGACGGGCCTGATCGCCGCCGCGCTCTGGGCGGTCTTCCCCGGCTCGGGGGTGGAGTGGGCGGTCTACTCGGACTCGCTCTTCGTCGCCCTGGCCGTCTGGGCCTGCTGGTTCGTGCTGGAGCGCCGCTGGCTGGCGGCCGGCCTCACCGTCTTCCTGGCCGGACTCAACCGCCCGACCGCCGCCGCCCTGGTGGCCGCCCTCGGCGTGGCCGCCCTGATCGCCCTGTACCGCCGCAGGGACGGCTGGCCCGGCCCGGTCGCCGCCGTGCTGATCGCCCCGCTCGGCATCGTCGGCTACCTGGCCTGGGCGAACTGGCGGATGGGCGACTGGAGCGCCTACTTCAAGCTCCAGAAGGGCGGCTGGCTGCACTTCTTCGACTACGGCGAGCACACCTTCAACGTGCTGCGCACCATCCTGCTCGGCCAGGGCGGGTACGCCTTCACGTACCCGACCGAGGACATGATCGCGCTGGTGCTGGTGGCGCTGCTGCCGATCCTGCTGTTCCTGCTGATCCGGCTGCGGGTTCCGGTCTTCCTGCTGGTCTTCACCCTGATCACGATCGTGCTGGTGCTCGGCAGCGCCCAGATCTTCGGCAACACCTCCCGCTACCTGCTGCCCTGCTTCCCGCTCTTCCTGCCGATCGCGGTCGCCCTCCGACGGCTCTCCCTCCCCTCGCTGGGCGTGGTTCTCGGAGGCGCGGCGGTGGCGAGCGGGTGGTACGCGGGCTACGTGCTGTTCGAGCTGGGTATCCCGTAGAGCCGTGTGAGCCGACCCGGGCGGGGTAGGCGTGCGCCTAAACCACCGACCGGGAGCCCGCCATGACGATCCCCCCGAACGATCCCGTGCCACCGAGCCCCACCCCGTCCCCGGGGCCAGGTCCCGAACCGCAGCCCGGACCCTTGCCGGGCCCCGTGCCCGCTCCCGGCCCGGACCCCGTACCCCCGGAGCCACCCCGCCCCGGCCCCGACCCCGAGCCGCCCTGGCCCCGCCCGGACCCGCACCCGACGCCCGGCCCCCTGCCTGGACCTGGGCCCGCCCCGGCGCCCGTGACCTGAGCGGGACCGTATCTGGCGCCGTACCTGTCGGCGCCCGCGCTCCGGGCCGAACTCCTCCTCCCGCCTCGCCGGGTCCGAGGCTGTCGGCTCGTCAGCGAAGGACCATGCCCGCCACCGTGCCGGAGAGTTGACGACTCGCCGGATGGTGGCGGGTACTTTCGTCTGGGGGCGGGTCGAGCTGTTGTGTCGATCTGTTGCAGGGTCGATACGGTACGAGGCCGTCCAGCTTTCGGGTCCTATGATCTGATGAGAGATGCTGTTGCTGCCCATTCGGCCGGGCGTCGGGGAGGCCGAGCAGTGACAGTCCTGGATGCGGTAGGGGGCGTTGATGTCGCGGCAGATTGTGGTGGATCCGGTCAGTCTTCGGGCTGAGGGTCGGGTTTTGGGTGCGGTGGGTGAGGATTTCTCTGCTGCGGTGAGGGATTTGTCGGCGCGGTTGGGGGCGTTGGAGCAGGGTGGTACTCCGCCGTGGGGTGATGACGATCTGGGTGAGAAGTTCGGTGTGGTGTATGAGGGTCTGCGGGACGGGATGAAGGAGTCGATGGCTTCTTTGGGGACGCGGATCGGGGAGATCGGGCAGAAGTTGCAGGGTATGGCGGCGGGCCATGAGGCGAACGAGTCGGCGACGGATGGGTCGTTCCGGACGCTGGAGGGTTCGCAGGGGGCGGTGGGGGGCCGGATCGGGGCGTTGCAGCGGCCGCAGGTGGTCTGACCGGTGTGGTCTGGGCCCGGGGGGTTGGGCCGGTGGTTGTGGTGTGTTCGGTGGGTTGTGTCGTGTTGTCGTGAAGTGCTGGTCGTTATCGGGGGTTTGGCGAAGTGTCGCTGATGTTGCCGGACAGTGTTGAGTGGGTCCTGGAGATGCTCGGCTTCGATTGGCCGAAGGCTGACGAGGACAAGCTCATGGAGTCGGCGCAGGTGTGGCGGGACTTCGCGGACACGGTCGATGAGTTGCATTACCGGGCTGCGGGTGCGGCGAACAATGTGCGGTCGGCGAACTCGGGTGATTCGATCGAGGCGTTCGGGAAGGCGTGGGAGAAGTTCTCCGCCGGCGGCAGCGGGGGTTATCTGGCGGATGCGGCGACGGCGTCGCGGTTGATCGCTGCGGCGTTCGACGCGGCGGCGATGATCGTGATCGCGTGCAAGATCGCGGTGATCGCGCAGTTGGTGGTGCTGGCGGTGGAGATCATCGCCGCGCAGGCGGCTGCGCCGTTCACGTTGGGGTTGTCGGAGCTGGGTGCCGCGGGTGTGGTGCAGGCGACGAAGATGATCGTGCGGCGGTTGTTGAAGGAGCTTCGGGAGGCGCTGGTCGAGGCGATTCTGGAGACGTTGAAGGAGCCGGTGGTTTCGGCGGTTCAGGCGATGATCAGTGATTTGATCGCGCAGACGGTGAACCAGGGTTTCGGTGCGCAGGACGGCTTCGATCTGGGGCGGACGGGGAAGGCGGGGTTCGACGCGGGCAAGGACGCGGTGAAGAACTCGGGTCAGACGTTCACGGAGGCGTTGCGGGACGGGGTGGGGTCGCGGGCGGGTCATCACGTGCGGGGTGGGTTGGACAGCGCGGCGGGGCACGGGGGCGACGCGGACTCCTCGGGCCTCGGCGGCAACGGCAGTGATGCTTCGGGCAGCGGTAGCAGCGGTGACGGTCACGGCAGTTCACCGTCGAGCGGCAGCAGCCCGTCGTCGCACACGCCTTCGGGCAACAGCCCGTCCGGCGGCGGTCCTTGGGGGCACAGTCCCTCCTCCAACGCGCCGTCGTCGGGTGCGTCGCCGGATGGTGCGCCGGGTCGTGACACGTCCGCCTCGCACGAGGCTGCGCGGTCGGCGCCGCAGCACACGCCGGCGTCCGGTGAGCCGCGCGGTTCCGCGCCGCTGGACCCGTTCGGGACCCGGGTGGGTACCGACAGCGGTGCTCCGTCGGGGGACACGGGTTCCACGCACACCCCCGCAGGCGACAGCAGCAGCGCGCCGAGCCGCCCCGACAACACCGGCCACACCAACGCCCTGTCCCCGGAAGGCCGTTCGGGTCCGGATTCGCAGCAGTCCTCCCGCACACCCGGCGGCGACACGGGCACGCGCCCGAGCCACATCGCCCCCGACCACACCGGCCCGGCCCACGCACCGGACGGCGACACGGGCACGCGCCCGAGCCACACCGCCCCCGACCACACCGGCCCGGCCCACGCACCGGACGGCGACACGGGCACGCGCCCGAGCCACACCGCCCCCGACCACACCGGCCCGGCCCACGCACCGGACGGCGACACGGGCACGCGCCCCAACTCGGCTTCCCCGGACGGGCCTTCGCGGACGCCGGACCACGACTCCGGTAGCCGCCCGGCTGGTTCTGACGGTCCGTCGCACACGCCGGACTCCGGTGACACGCGCCCGCACTCCGGCCCGTCGGAGACGGCCGCCCCGTCCCATACTCCCGACCACGACCCGGGCACGCGGCAGACAGCAGCCGAGCACGCCCCGGCCCCACGTGGTGACGACAGCCGGCCCACCTACGGCCCCGTCCGCACCAACGACCCCGCGCCGACCCCGGCGCACGCCGACATCCCCGCGCCCAGCCACACACCGGCCCCGGCGCACGCCGACATCCCCGCGCCCAGCCACACACCGGCCCCGGCGCACGCCGACATCCCCGCGCCCAGCCACACACCGGCCCCGGCGCACGCCGACATCCCCGCGCCCAGCCACACACCGGCCCCGGCGCACGCCGACATCCCCGCGCCCAGCCACACACCGGCCCCGGCGCACGCCGACATCCCCGCGCCCCGGCCCGAGAGCACCCCCACCCCCGGCCGCCCCGACGCTGCGCCGCAGCCGACGGCCCCCGCGCCTGGCCACGGCTCGCCGGAGCCCACCCCGCACCGGGTCGACCCGCGCACCGCCTTCGCGGACCCGGCCGGCACCACCCCCAGGCCGGACAACCCCGCCGGGACCCCACCGCACCTGAACACCGCCGGACTGGGCGCCACCGCCACCGCCCCGGCACCCACGGGCTCGGACCACCGCCCCACCCCACAACCCACACCCGACACCACCAACCCGACCACGAACCCCGCCCCAACACCCGGCGGCGTACCCGGCGGTGTCCCCCACACGGGCAACCCGACCGCCACCACCCCCACCCCGACCGCCACCCGACCGACCGCCCCCTCCACCCCACCACCCGCACCCACCGTCCAGCCCCAACGCCGCCCCGACCACGACGGCCCCACCCTCACACCCCGCCCCGCCGCCGACCGAGGCCCCACAACAACGCGCCCCGACATCCCGTCCCGCCTGGACCCGACCGGTTCGAACTCCCCGCGCGCGGCCCGCCTGGACACCTCGCGCCCGGACCTTGGCTCGCGTCTGGACCTCACCGGTTCGAACTCCCCGCGCGCGGCCCGCCTGGACACCTCGCGCCCGGACCTTGGCTCGCGTCTGGACCTCACCGGTTCGAACTCCCCGCGCGCGGCCCGCCTGGACACCTCGCGCCCGGACCTTGGCTCGCGTCTGGACCCCACCGGCACGAACTCCCCGCGCCCGGCCCACCCGGACACCTCGCGCCCGGACCTCGGTTCACGTCTCGACCCGACGGGCTCCAACACCCCGCACCCCGACACCGCCCGCCCGGAGACCACCACCCCCGACCTCGGTTCACGTCTCGACCCCACCGACTCGCACACCGGCCGCCCGGACGCGCCCCAGCCGGACAGCACCACCCCGGACATCGGCTCGCGCCTGGACCCGACCGGCCACGACGGCGCCGGCCCCACCGCCGACCACCCCGCTGCCGACCACCCCGCGCCGTTGTCCGAGAGCCGCCCGTACGACACGCCCGGCGGCTTGGACCGGACCGATCCGCAGCATCAGCAGGACCTGGAGAGCCGCGTCCCGCGGAACCCCGACGGGACGCCACAGCGCCACCCGGACCCGAACGGCGACTGGCCCGGCGCGGTCAACGGTGACGGGCACCGCGCGCCCGGCCGGGACAACAACTGCCTGGACGTGGCGCTCTCCACCGCCGACACGTACAGCGGGAACCCGACCGCCGCCGCGCCGCGCAACGACACCGGCCCGGCCGGGGAGCAGGGTGGCCGGGACCGGGCGGAGCGTCAACTCGGCGCGCCGTTCCGGGACATGGGCGACGGGGAGCAGGCGTTCCGGCGGATCGAGGACCAGCTCCGCGATGCCGGCCACGGTTCGCAGGCCGTGATCGTCACCCAGGACGCCAACGGCCGGGCGCACGCATGGAACGTCGTCAACCACGACGGCAAGATCACGTACCTCGACAACCAGACCGGTCAGCGCAGCGACAAGCCGCTCCACAACGGCGACCACGGCGTCTTCGCCGTGCCCCTCGACCCGGACCGCCGCCCGCTGACCGCCGCCGACGAGTCCTCGGACCACCGGGAGGACGGCACCGACCGCCGCCCCGAGGACCCGGCGGGCGACCCCGAGCGTGAGTCGAAGGGTTCGGCCGAGTACGACGAGCGGCAGGACAAGAACCAGACGCACTACGGGATGGAGCCGGATACCACTCAGCAGCACACCCGCGGGACGAACGAGGTCGCGCAGACCAACACCGAGTCCGCGCACCAGTTCCTCGAAGGCCACATCGACAACGGCCAGCTCGCCGACGTGCTGCACGAGGCGGCTCAGCGAGCCCACGGGACTCCGCCCCAACTGGGATTCGACAAGAAGGAGTTGGGAGATCGACTGCCCGGCTTCAACGACCTCTCGCGCGGCGAGCAGGGCGCTGTCGTGGCGGCCATGGGTCGCCTCAGTCTGGGCTTCCACGAGGCCCACGCCGTGGGCGCCAGCCCGGAGCATGCCGACAGGCCCTACGACAACGATCCCTCGGTCGACCGGAGCGAGATGTCGGCGAAGGAGCGCAAGAAGCACGTGAACGACGCTGCGGCGTCGACCGATGACACCTCGCGCGGCGTCACCTATCACGCGAGCCAGGACTTCCGGACGGCCGGTCCACCGTCCGGCGACGCCGCGCCGGCACCTGCCCACCTGGTCCGGGAGCACCTGGTGGCCGACCCCCGGTTCGGTGGCCGGGAGGGAGTGTACGACCTCGCCACGGGTCCGGGACGCGGGGATCACCGGCCGGACTTCTCCGGCAAGAACTTCGCGGTGATCGAGGTGGTCGACTCGGAAGGCAACAGCCGCTACGTAGTGGACAGTTCGATCCCGCGCAACTCGGTCGGCCGACGCCCCGAGCACTCGGAGCCGCACCTGGGACGCTGGATCGACCGGCTCAACGAGAACCAGCAGGCGGGGAACTACCAAGTCGTCAGCCTCTACACCGAGCGCGAACCGTGCGGCAACAAGCCGGGGCACGCCGGCTGCTCGGGGTACATAGCGGAGCGGATGCCCGGGGTGGCCATCGACTACGGTGTGGGATACCGGAAGGGGGCGCAGACCGGCGACGGGAACCACGCCGACAGCCTCTCCAACATGACTCGGGACGCTCAGGCGGACCTGAACCGTCTGGGGACGATCTGGGCCCGCTTGGCTCAGGCCGGGCAGTTGTAGCAGGCACCCCCGAGGCGACGACCAGCAAGGAAGACGGCTGTGACGACAGGCGATTGGACGCAGGCCGCAGACCGCGAGACGGCGGCCAGGACCGTACGGGACTGGGCGGCCACCGGCACCGGCCGTCGGATGTTGCTGCTCGGCGGCGCGCGCGGCTCCGGCCGGACCACCGTGCTACGGGAGACGCTCGGCTCGTTGCCCGGGGTGGTCCAGGTCGACTGTGCGACACAGGAGGTGGAGGCGGTCGCGGCGTCACTGCTGCGCGCGCTCGGTGTCGGAGGTCCGGAGCACGGGCGCGGGACGTTCCGTGAACTGGTGGCCAAGGCTGTCCCGGTCACCGGTGTGGTGCTGCTGAACGGGCAACTGGCCGGGGGGTACCGTGATTCGGCGGCCCCGCAGGCCCTGCTCGCAGGCGTGGTGCGGCACCTGGTCGGGCCGAGCGGGCCGGCGGGGTGGGTGGCCGTGGAGACGGAGCAGGGCGCGCGGGTCGACTGGGATGCGGTCACCACAGCTGTGGCGCTGCCGCCGGCGCCCGAGCTGCCGTCGGTCGCCGACGATCCGCGTGCCCAGCGCACCTTCGATCCGCAGGACCTGCCGGAGCTGATCGGACGGGCCGAGTTCCTGGCCGAAGTCGACCGGGCCGAGTTGGTGGACGCGCTGCCGTTGGCCTGGCCGGGCGGGGTTCCGCACAACTCCGTTGCCGCAGACGTGTACTACCTGGACCTGCTCGGCGTGCGGCCGGGCCCGGAGCAGCGTGGCGAGTGGCTGGCGGCACTGCACCACCGGCTGCTGTCCCAGGGCGCCGGCTCCCGGGCCGATGGTCTGGCCGGTGAGTTGGCGGCTGTGGCCGACCTTCCCTGGCGTACCGTCTGGAGCCGCTGGTTCCCGTCCGGCCGTTCGGGTTCGACGCGGCCCGTGCCGGGGCCGGTCGAGGCGGTTCGGCCCGGTCTGCTCGACGGGCGGCCGGTGGCGGTGAGCGTGGATCTCGACGTCCCGGACGAGGACGTGGAGGCGGGCATCGTGCCGGCTCGGACCTCGTACGTCTGGGACCGTGCGACGGGTGAGCTGTTCTCCGGACCGCACCGTCGCACCGCCCAGCAGCCCGACGTACCGGACGTCCAGTGGGAGGACGGTTGGGAGCGGCTGAGCCAGAGCCGGGGCCGGCTGCGGGCGGACGGCGTTGCGCTGGCGCCGCGCTTTCCGTTCGAGGTGACCGGCGGAGTGCGGGGCGGCGAGGAGCTGCTGCTGGCCGGTACCAACGGCCTGTTCAGGATCGAGCTGCTGGCCCCGGTCGACCCGGACGCTCCGGGCTGGGCGGGCGAACCGTTCGTCGAACCGCTCGCCTTCGAAGCGCCGCGCGAACTGCCCTGGGAAGTGTCGGCGCCCACGGCGGACTGGCTGGCCGAGCCGTTCACCGGCCGCTGGCAGCCCAGTGACGACGGGCTGCCGGAGGGGCTGGTCGACGCGGGAGCACGGGAGTTCCTGACCGGGATCGGCGTGCCGCTGGCGGCCGGCCGGGGCACCCTGTGGACCGGGCACCTCCCCGAGGAGGGACTGCAGGAGTGGGACCAGGAACCCGACGGGGACGGCGGCTCCCGCCACGTGTACCGGATCGGCCAGTGGCAGGGCGGTGACCTGCTACTCGACGGTGCTCGGGGCGAGGTGCTGTTGGAGGACTTCGACGGGGAGACCGAGCACGCCGCCGACTCCTTGTCCGCGTTCTTCACCATGCTCCGGCTGTTCTGCGACCCGGGCCGGGTGATCCGGCAGGTCAACCGCCGCTATGCCGTACAGCAGCTGGACCGCTGGTTGCACACCGTCGATGCCGAGGCCGCCGAGGGCTGCTGGTACGTCATGCTGCACGAGCAGCACGAGCTCGACGGCAGCCTCTGGGGTGACGAGAAGTGACCCGTCCGCGCGCCACCTGCCCCTACCAGCCCTCACCCGTCCCCAGCGGAGAGTCGACATGACCGTTCCGACCGACCCGACCCTGACCGCCCATCAGCCGCATCCGTTCATCGGTGGCCGCGCGAGCGCGCTGCGCGCGCTGGCCGCTTGGCGGGCCGGGACAGGACCGCGTGCGGTGCTGGTCACGGGGGCTTCGGGTAGCGGGCGGTCCAGGCTGCTGACCGGGTTCCTGATGCTCTGTGAGCCGGGCTTCCGGGAACGGATCGAGGTGGCCGCGCTGGATCCGGCGTCCGTGCCGCCCGAGGGGCTGCCGGCCCCGCAGGTGTTCGCCGCTGCCGGGCTGACGGCGGCCCAGCTGCTCTGGCTGGTCGCGGACGAGCTGGTGCCGGGGGCCGAGCGGGTCGAGGAGGTGAACCGGCGGCTGGCCGAGATCGAGTCGGTGCCGGTGGTGATCGCGGACAGCGACCGGGCGGGCGTGCTGCCGGGACCGGGCGAGGCCGCGCGGGTGGCCGCCGAGGTGCTGCTGCCGCTGGCGCTCGCCCCAGGGGTGCGGCTGCTGGCCGAGGTGCCGCGCGCCGAGGCCGACCGGCTGGCGAAGGAGGTGCCGGGCGACGCGCTGCTGGTCATCGATCTCGACCAGGACCCTTGGCGAGACCAGGACGCACTGCTGCTCCAGGCCGAGCACAGCCTTGAACAGCCGCAGTTCGCCCAGCAGTTGGCACAGGTGGCGGAGAGCGCGCTGGTGGTGCGCCTGACTGCCTGGTCGGCCCGGGCCGTGCCCGACGCCCCGCTCGCGCCGGCGGCTACTGTGGGTGACGTCCTCGATCTGCACGCGGAGCGCTGTGGCACGGACGAGCTGACGCTCCGTCGGCTGCTGGCGCCGCTGGCACTGGCCGGGCCGGGTGCGGCCCTGCCACTGGAGCTGTGGGCGCCCCTGGCCTCCTCGGTGGCGGGCAAGGACCTCGGCCCTGTGCTGGCCGCCGGGCAGCAGCTGCTGCTGCCGTTCTTCGAACTGACCGGGGACGACGAGCACCCCGAGGTGCGCATCGTCCACCCGGCGGTCGCGGACGAGCTGCGGGAACGTTTCGGCGGCGCCGTCCGTGAGGCCCAACGGCGGATCGCCACCGCGTTGCTGGCCACCCTGCGGAGTGAGGGCCCCGAGCGCTGGCGGCACGCCGCGCCGTACGTGCGTGAACAACTGGCGGGGCATGCGCTGGAGGGTGGGCTCTTGGCCGATCTGCTGGCCGACCCCGGTTTCCTGCTGCATGCCGAGCAAGGGCGGCTGCGCGCGGCGGTCGAACATCTCGTGGCGGCTGGTGGCGAGTCGCCTCCGCTGGCGCGGACGTGGCTGCGGCTGGCGCCGCTGTTCACCCGCCAGGGCCTGCGGTCGGAATTGCGGGCGGCCCTGTTGGAGCACGGGGCGCGCCAGGACGGCCTGCCGGAGCCCGAGTTGGGTGCAGGGCTGCCATGGCGCACGCTCTGGGCGCGGCCGCTGCCGGGGGTGCGAGCGGTGACGGCTTCGGTGGCGCCGGACGGGACGTCGGTGCTGGTCGCCTACCGGCCGGAAGCCGGGGCCGACGGCGGACCGGAGATGACCGCGTTCGACGCGCTCACCGGCGAGCAGGTGGACGCCGACCCGGAGGCGCTGGTCCGGCCGTCCGACGAGCAGCGGGCGGCGGCAGGTCTGGCGCTCAGCACCGGCGGCGACTACCTGCGGGTGTGGAGGCTGGCGGAGGGCGGTGTGACCGGTGATCCGGTGGCCGTGTTCCTGTCCACCGGGCCGCTCGGTGGGGCCGACTTCACGCCGGAGGGCCTGGTGCTGCTGGCGGACTCGATCGGGGTGAGCGTGCTGCGGCTGCCCGCCGCCCCCGCCTGACCGGGCCGTCCACTAGCTTTGACCATTCCGAACGGTGCAGAAGGAGAACGACCGCGTGACGACCCGTGAGCAGGCGATCGAGGCGGCCCACCAGTGGATCAACGGTGACCGGCCCGAGGAGCAGTGGCACCGGATCGGCGTGCACGAGTTCGACCTGGGCTGGGTGCTGTGGCCCGAGCAGCCCGCCGTCGAGGCGCGGCCGGAGGCGGGTGAGCGGCGGGCCCCGGCCGAGATCGGCAGCGCGTGCGCGGTGGTCGACCGGGAGACCGGCGAGCTGACCCACTGGCCGTCGGTGCCGGTCGAGGAGGTCGTACAGCTCTACCGCGACAAGCTCGGCGCCGGTTCCTACGACCCGGCCCGCCCGCCGGTGGTCGGCCCCGGCGCGACGGCCGTACTGACCTACCGGGACCAGCAGGGCGAGGAGCAGAGCCTGTTCCAGATGTCGGCACCGGGCCAGGGCCACCCCGAGGTCCTGGCCTGGCGGCACCTCCAGCAGCAGGGCGTGCGCCCCGAGGACGTGCTGGGGGTCTATACCGACCTGCGGCCGTGCGAACTGCCCGGCGGCTACTGCGCGGCCGTGCTGCTGGCCGAGCTGCCGGTGGCGGCCTTCTCGTACGGGCACGACTACGGTCCGCGCTTCGACCGCCGGGCCGCCGCGGTGCGGGCGCTGACTGAGGCGACCGAGAACACGTTCCGGACCGCAGGCCGCCCGGTGCCGCCGCGGCCCAACCGGGTGCCGTTCCCGCGCGCGGTCCCGGCCGCCGAGCCCGAGCGGGACGCGGCGCTGGGCCGCCGGCTGGCCGAGCAGTTCGGGGCGGACGGCGTGCACCGCTTCGATGCCGACGACACCGCCGCCCGCCCGCTGCCCGAGCCGACCCGCTCCACGCTGGTCTGGGCCGGGCTGCCCACCCGGGTGGAGGGCTTCTTCGAACTGCTTCCCGGCCTGCCCGACGTCGCCGCCCACCTCGCTGCCACCGGTCGGGGTGCTCGGATCCCCGAGCGGACCCGCGAGGTGCTCGGCGAGTATGTTCTGCTGGGCACCGACGGCCACGCCCTGGTCGCCGTGCAGTGCGGCGACGGCGGCACCGGTACCGGCCTCGGGGCGGGCCGGCTCTGGGCCGTCGACCCGGACAACGGCAGCGGCCGCTACCTGAACGCCGACCTCTCCGCGTACCTGCGCTGCCTCGCCCTGTTCGCGGAGCGGCGCCCGACCCTGCGCGGCCTGTCCCCGCAGGCGGCGGCCATGGTGGTCGAGGCCCTGCAACGCGACCTCGCCGCCCTCGACGGCACGGTCTTCGAGGACCCGGAGAACTGGTGGGCGGTCATCGTCGAGCAGCTCTGGGACGGGCTGCTCTGAGCGAACCACCCGCAGCAGAGCGGGCGTGCGGCCGGTGAACTCCCGGCCGCACGCCCGCTGTTGGTGGTACCGCCGGTCAGGGCCGGCGGTTCGTCAGGCCGTCGCCGGGAACGCGTCGGCGTCGGGCTTGAGGAGCTGGCCCGGCGTGGGGGCGATCTGGTCGACCAGGTACGAGGTGACCAGGGCGCCGAGGGCCTTGCTGCGGCCGATCGCGCAGTGCTCCACCACGTCGACGCTGACCAGGACGGCGTTGTCGAGCTCGCGCTGCATGTTCTGGGCGAACTTGTACTGGGTCGCCGGGTCGTAGAGGTTGCCGACCACCATGACCGGGTTGGCGGTCCGCTTGTTCCACGGACCGGTGTAGCGCTCCACCTGGCGGGCGGGGGCGGGCCAGGTCGAGCAGGCGGGGCCGTCGAAGGCCTGGTAGCGGCCGAAGGTCGGCGCGCCCAGCTCCCAGGCCCGTGCGATCAGTGGGAACAGCTTCGGGTTCGAGGGGTACGGCTTGTCCTGGCAGTTCACGCCGTAGTACGAGTCGTCGCTGCTGTACGGAGTCTCCGGCAGGGCCTCCCGGAGCGCGTTGGGCGCGAGCACGGCCAGGGCGCTCGCCTCGTTCGGGTCGACGGGCTGGGCGGACCGGGCGGCGATCGAGGGCTGGGCGTTGATCGCCTGGTCGAGGGCCTGCAGCGACCTCGCCAGCGGGGCCTGCCGGCTCTGCGAGTACAGGGCGTTGGCGACCTGGCTGGTGAAGGTGCTCAGGGTGACCGTGGAGCCGTCCGGGAGGGTGACCGGGGCGGTGCGCAGGTGGTCGCGGATCGCGTCGAACCTGCTCCGGGTGTCACCCACGGCGAAGGCGCACCGGGGCGCGCCCGCCGCCTGGCAGCGCGAGAGGAAGGCGTCCAGCGCGAGCTCGAAGCCGTCGGCGCGCTCCCGGTCGTACTCCAGGCCGTTGCCCAGGCGCAGTTGGGGGTCGACGTTGCCGTCGATGATCACCGCGCGCACCTTGCTCGGGTACATGTTGGCGTAGGTGGCGCCGATCAGCGTGCCGTAGGAGAACCCGGTGTAGGTGAGCTTGGCGTCGCCGACGGCCTGGCGCATCCGGTCCAGGTCACGCACCACGTTCATGGTGGACATGTGCTTGATCAGCTCGCCCGCGTTGCGGCCGCAGGCGTCGGTGTAGTCCTTGGTGGCGGCCAGCGTGCCGGTGATCTCGGCCGGGGTGACCGGTACGCCGGTCATCCGGTCGAAGACCGCGGAGGCGTCCTCGTTGGTGGTGAAGCACTTGAGCGGGTTGCTCCTGCCGACACCGCGCGGGTCGAAGCCGACCATGTCGAAGCTGTCCGTCACCCGGGACTCGAACCGGGTGGTGGTCGCCCACATGTATCCGCTGCCGCCCGGGCCGCCGGGGTTGAGGAAGAGCGAGCCGATCCGCTTGGCGGGGTTGCCGGCCCGGCGCCGCATCATCGCGATGCCGACCTTCTCACCGTTCGGCTTCGCGTAGTCCAGCGGGACGGGGTAGACGGCACAGTCGTAGATCAGCGGGTCCGGCTTGGAAGGGTCCGGGTTGCACGGTGTCCAGGTGACCGGAGCGACCTTGTCGGCCGAGCTCTCGGCGGGCGCCGCCGAGGCCGTGGCGGTGGTGCCGGCCAGCATCACGAGCGCACTGGTGAACGCCACCGCGATGGTCGATATGCGTATGCGTACCAAGGGATCCTCCTCTGTAGCTGCAAAACGCGCCCAGACTGACAGGTTGGGATCATTGGGGGAAGACCCGGACGGGCTATGGATTTCGAGCAACCGGTGCGCCTGGAAAGTGCACTGACGGACCGTCGGCGGGTCGGGCCGTGGTGGCGGGGTCCCGGGCGGGTAGTTCTCCTACCCTCGCTGCATGACCGAGAACGAGATCAAGCTCAAGGCCATCGCCGCACTCACCGCCCTGCGCGGCGGAGTCGGAACCGACTACGCCTCGGATCTGCTCGGCGAGGTGGTCCCGGACTACTTCATGGTCCCCGCCGACGCGGACGCCAACGAGATCGGCCGCGCCGTGCTGGGGCAGCTGTCGAAGCCGCTGAGCGCCCTGATCACCGGATTCGTGCTGGCCTTCGAAGCGGTGGCGGACACCTACGAGGAGACCGACCCGGAGGTCTCGACGGAGCAGATCCTCCAGGTGCTCGCCCTGGAGATCGCCGCCGACACGGAGTGAGCGGTGGGCCGATCGCCCCTGCACATATGATCGTTCGGCCCACCCAGCCCGTACCGGAGAGGGAACACCCATGGCCGAGCAGCGAGTTGTCATCGTCACCGGTGGCGGGAGTGGAATCGGCGCGGCCACCGCCCAGCTGCTGCGCGAATCCGGACACCAGGTGGTCGTCTCCGGGCGCCGGGCCGAACCGCTGCGCAGGGTCGCCGAGTTGACCGGCGCGGTGGCGCACCCCTCGGACACCACCGACCCCGCCGAGGTGGAGGGCCTCGTGGACGCGGCGGTGTCCCGGTTCGGCCGCCTCGACGGCCTGGTGGTCAACGCCGGGATCGGACGTCCGGGCGCCGTCGGCGACCTCTCGGTGGTCGACTGGGAGGACGTCATGCGGACCAATGTCACGGGCCCCTTCCTGCTGCTCCGGGCCGCCCTGCCCCACCTGCTGGAGAGCACCGCAGGATCGGTCGTCGCGGTGGCCTCGGTGTCCGCCCTGCGCAACGGCTCCGGCAACGCCGCGTACGCCACCTCGAAGGCCGCGCTGCTCCAGCTCTGCCGCTCGCTCGCCGTCGACTACGGCGGCCGGGGGATGCGCGCCAACGTCGTCTGCCCGAGCTGGGTCCGGACCGAGATGGCCGACCGCCCGATGACCCGGCTGGCCGAGCGGGCCGGACTGGACGGCGTCGATGCGGCCTACCAGGAGGCCACCCGCCTCAGCCCGGCCGGGCGGGCCGGCGAGCCGCGCGAGGTGGCCGAGGCCGTCAGCTGGCTGCTGTCGCCCGCCGCGAGCCTGGTCAACGGCGCCGTGCTGACGGTGGACGGCGGTGTGACCGCCCTCGACCCGGGCACGGTCGCCTTCGACTTCCGGGTCGAACCGCGCGGCAGCGGCCAACGGCCTTGAGAGCGCGGCCCGGCGGTACGGACGGCTACCAGGGCACCGCGACGCTCGAGTACTGGACCAACCCGCTCACCTGCCTCGGCAGCTTCCGGGTCAGTCTCACCGTCGCGGTGGGGGAGGGCGGATGGCGGGGCGTCGCGGTTCCGGACAGCGCGGGGTCGGAGCGGACCCGGGAGGGGCTCGACTTCCTGCTGCTGGTCGATCCGGTCTTCACCCTGCGCTTCCCGGACGGCGGCACGGTCCTCGTCAGTGCCGTCGCCGAGGGCGGACGCCTCCTCCTCGACGCGCTCGGCTGACTCGGGCGCTGCCGGCCGACCCGGTCCCCACGGCGACCGACCGGCCGACGCCTCCTTGAGCACGAGGCCGGAGAAGCTCAGAAAAAAGTCTTGGATTCGGTGTGACACCGCCGGCGGCTCCGACGCTGAAGGACATGAGATGTGCACCGAACGGTCATGACGCACTCACCGGGCTGCTCGCCGCTGCTTCGGCAGGGGTGAGCCCGTGGACCGGGCGGACGGTGGGCTCCCCCGTGTCCACCGCCCGCCCGGCCGCGCGTCGACCCTGACCGTTCGACATCCCACCTGTTCCCGGGTGGGTGGCAGGACCTTCCCCGGACCCTGCCGCCCACCCGGGCTGTTCTTCGCCCCGACCCGCCGCCGGTCCCGAACCCAGAGGCTGTCCTGATGACCCGACCGCCCGGTGCCGTCCACCAGGACACGCTGTCGCTTCGTGCGTACGAGGGCCCGCAGCCCGTCGCCGAGAGCCCGGTCTTCGTGGACGCCTCCGGCCGCAGGCAGCGCCGGGTGCGCCGCCTCGGCCGGCTGCTGGTGGTGCCCGCCGCCGCGTACGTGCTGCTGCTGCTCAGCACCCTGCTCGGCGGCCCGACCGTACGGTCCCCGCTGCTGCCCGCCCCGCCCTCGCCCGCCGCTCAGCCCGCCGCCCCGGTCGCGCAGCCCGAGCCGGCGTCACCGTCCGCGACGGTCGACAGCCCGGCGGCCAAGACCCGCGCGGCCGAGCCCGGCACCGCGTCCGGCACGGCCGGCAGGCCCTCCCCGGGCAGTCCCACCGCCGTCGCGCCGCCGCCCGCCCCGGCCACGACCGCTCCGACCACCGCCGCGCCGAGCCCCGCGCCGACCGCCTCCGGCAGCGGCCACGGCAAGGCCTCGTCCGCCCCCGGCCAGAGCGGCAAGCCCACCAACCACCCCTAGTCCCCGAAGCAGCAGGCAGGAACCGCACCCCTTGTCCAAGAACCGCCGCAGAGCACGAGGCCGACGAGCCAGCGTGCGCAACGTCCCGCTGCGTACGCACTGGCTGCTGCTCACCACCCTCGTCCTCACCCTGTCCGCCGCGCTGCTGCTACAGGGCTACACCCAGCACATGTTCGACAGCACCGCCGACGGCGCTCCGCGCGTGCCGGGCCCGGCCGGGGCCGTTCCGCCGCAGGTCGTCGCGGGCGGCCCGGTGATCGAGGGCGACGCCGGACGGACGGCGGCACCGGCCGCCCGTACCATCGCGCTGACCTTCGACGACGGCCCCGACCCGGTCTGGACGCCGCAGATCCTGGACGTCCTGCGGCGCAATGACGTCCGGGCCACCTTCTTCGCCGTGGGGACCCAGGTCGCCGCCCATCCGGACCTGGCCCGGCGGATCGTCGCGGACGGCCACCAGATCGGCCTGCACACCTTCACCCACACCAATCTCGGGACGGCGTCCCCCTGGCGACGCTCGCTGGAGCTGCGGGAGAGCCAGCTCGCCGTGGCGGGCGCGACCGGCGTGACCACCCCGCTGCTGCGCCCGCCGTACTCCTCCACCAGCGACGCCATCACCGACACCGACTGGAGCGCCATCGGCCAGGCGGGCCGGGACGGCTACCTCACCGTCCTCACCACGCAGGACAGCGAGGACTGGCGCCGCCCGGGAACCGCCCGGATCGTGGCCAACTCCACCCCCAAGGACCAGGCCGGGCAGATCGTGCTGATGCACGACGCCGGTGGCGACCGTTCGCAGACCGTCGCCGCGCTGGCGCAGCTCATCCCCGAGCTGAGAGCGGCCGGGTTCCGTTTCGGCACGGTCAGCGAGGCCACCGGACTGGCGGAGCCGGTCCGGCAGGCCAGTGCCACCGACCACTGGCAGGGCCTGGCCCTGATCACCGCCCTGCGCGCCAGCGACCGGGCGCTGGACGTGCTGTCCTGGCTGCTCTGGGCGGCCGGTGGCATCGCCCTGCTGCGGGCCGTCGCGGTGCTCGTCGCGGCCCGTCGGCACAAGCGGATGCGCGGCAAGGCGTGGGGGAGGCCGATCACCGAACCGGTCAGCGTCATCGTCCCCGCCTACAACGAGAGCGCCGGCATCGAAGCGGCCGTCCGCTCGCTGCTCGCCTCCGACCACCCGGTGGAGATCATCGTCGTGGACGACGGGTCCACCGACGGCACCGCCGATCTGGTGGAGTCCCTGCGGCTGCCCGGCGTACGGGTGATCCGCCAGCGGAACGCCGGCAAGCCCGCCGCCCTCAACGCCGGTATCGCCGCCGCCTCCTGCCAGTTGCTGGTGATGGTGGACGGCGACACCGTCTTCGAACCGGACGCCGTCCGCATGATCGTCCAGCCGTTCGCCAACCGCCGGGTCGGGGCTGTCTCCGGCAACGCGAAGGTGGTCAACCGGGGTGGTCTGCTGGGGCGTTGGCAGCACATCGAGTACGTGGTCGGCTTCAACCTGGACCGCCGCCTGTTCGACCTGGCCGAGTGCATGCCGACCGTCCCCGGCGCGGTCGGCGCGTTCCGCCGCGAGGCGCTGCTGCGGATCGGCGGGGTCAGCGACACCACCCTGGCGGAGGACACCGACCTCACCATGGCGCTGTGCCGGGACGGTTGGCGGGTGGTCTACGAGGAGCGCGCCAAGGCCTGGACCGAGGCGCCCGCCTCGCTCGGCGCGCTGTGGAAGCAGCGCTACCGCTGGTGCTACGGCACCCTCCAGGCGATGTGGAAGCACCGCGGGGCGCTGGTCCAGCGCGGCCAGGCCGGCAAGTTGGGGCGCCGGGGGCTGCTCTACCTGCTGATGTTCCAGGTGCTGCTGCCGCTGCTGGCCCCGGTCGTCGACGTGTTCGCCGTCTACGGCCTGATCTTCCTGGACCCGGTGCGCATTCTCGGCCTGTGGAGTGTCTTCCTGGCGCTCCAGGTGTTCATGGGCCTGTACGCCTTCCGGCTGGACCGGGAGCGGCCGGGGGCGCTGTGGAGCCTGCCACTCCAGCAGTTCGTCTACCGGCAGTTGATGTACCTGGTCGTCATCCAGTCGGTCTTCACGGCCGTCGCCGGCTCCCGGCTGCGCTGGCAGCGGATGGAACGCTACGGCAGCCTCACCGTCCCGCCGGCCGCCCACCACGGGAGCGCCGGAGAAGGAGCCGCCCACTGACGGCGACCCCAGTTCGGATTCGGGTGCGGCACCGCCGGAAAGGCGGCGGTGCCGCATTCCGCTGCGCCGAAAGGGCAATTCCGGAGTATGCGGAAGAATTGGCGGGACCCCGCCATTGAGTGATGTTTTTCCGGGCGTATTCGGCTTCCGTGGCGAGGTCCTGCCAATTCCGGGCACGGGGCTGTTCATTCCGTCCGGCGGGTCGCCATGCTTCTGCCCAGCCCCGTAGAGCACCCGCCGCCCACCCCGTTACGGCGGGTGCCGCACGACCGCACGGAGCAGCACGTCAGCGTCCGTTCCGCCCCTCGGGCACTCACCCCGGTGCCCCGGAACGTGCCGCGACCGCGCACACGCGGTTGGATCCGGAAGGAATTACCTACGTGAAGCGAAAGCTCGCACTCGGAGCCGCCCTCTCCGCCTCGGCCCTGCTGGCCGGCGCAATTCAGGTCAGCGCCGGAACGGCGCAGGCCGCCCCTGCCCCGGTGGTCGGCCAGCAGCGCGCCGCGCTGCTGGCCCAGGCCGCCGGCGCGGCTCCGGCCGCGGCCCGGGCCCTGGGGCTCGGCAGCCAGGAGCGGCTCGTCGTCAAGGACGTGGTGGCCGACGCCGACGGCAGCCGGCACCTGCGGTACGAGCGGACGTACGGCGGGCTGCCCGTGCTCGGCGGCGACCTGATCGTCCATCAGGACGCCCGCGGCGCCGTGAAGTCGGTCGACCGCGCAATATCCGGCACCCTGGCCCTCAGCGGCCTCAGCCCCCGGCTCTCCGCCGCGCAGGCCGCCGAGCAGGCGGGCGCCTCGGTGCGCGCCACCCTGGGCGCGGTGAAGGACGCCGACGAGCCCGCGCTCGTCTCGGTGGACCGGACCGGCACCGCCGAACTCGTCGTCTGGGCCACCTCCGGCAGCCCCCGGCTCGCCTACCGCACCACGGTCGAGGGCATGCGGGCCGACGGCACGCCCAGCAGCCAGGTGCTGGTCACCGACGCCGCCACGGGCGAGCTGCTCTCCAGCCACGAGGGAGTGCAGACCGCCAACGCGGCCGGCACCGGCAACGGTGTCTTCGTCGGCACTGTCGGACTGACCACCAACTTCACCGGTTCCACCTACGAGTTGAAGGACAACACCCGGGGCGGCCAGTACACGGTCACGCTGAACAACAAGCAGGGTGGCAGCGGCACGCTGTACACCGACGCCGACAACGCCTGGGGTACGGGCACCGTCGCGAGCGGCCAGTCGGCCGCCGTGGACGCCCAGTTCGGCGCGGCCGCCACCTGGGACTTCTACAAGAACACCTTCGGGCGCAGCGGCATCCGCAACGACGGCGTCGGCGCGTACAGCCGAGTGCACTACGGGCGGAACTACGTCAACGCGTTCTGGTCCGACTCCTGCTTCTGCATGACGTACGGCGACGGTGCCTCCAACACCCACCCGCTGACCGAACTCGACGTGGCGGGCCACGAGATGACGCACGGCGTCACGGCCAACACCGCTGGCCTGAACTACTCCGGGGAGTCCGGCGGCCTCAACGAGGCCACCAGCGACATCCTCGGCTCCATGGTCGAGTTCAGCGCCAACCTCGCCAAGGACAACCCGGACTACCTCATCGGCGAGCTGATCGACATCAACGGCAACGGCACGCCGCTGCGCTACATGGACAAGCCCTCCAAGGACGGCCGGTCCGCCGACTACTGGTCCTCCGGCGTCGGCAGCCTCGACGTCCACTACTCCTCCGGGGTGGCAAACCACTTCTTCTACCTGCTCGCCGAGGGCAGCGGCGCCAAGACCGTCAACGGCGTCAGCTACAACAGCCCGACCTCCAACGGCGCCACCCTGGCCGGCATCGGCCGGGACAAGGCCCAGCAGGTCTGGTACCGCGCGCTGACCGTCTACATGACCTCCACCACCGACTACAAGGCCGCCCGGACGGCGACCCTGAACGCCGCCTCCGACCTCTACGGCAGCGGCTCGGCCGAGTACAACGCGGTCGCCGCCACCTGGACCGCCGTCAACGTCACCTGACCGGTCAGGCGCAGTACCTGCGGGGCGGCGGTGCCCAGCGCGGAAAGGCCGGTCCACGGCCCTCCGGGTGCCGCCGCCCCGCAGGGCGTTTCAAAACGGGGCGGCCGGACAAGCGCGGAGCATGATGCTGACGGAACTCGCAGTGCAGACGCAGCTCGCCGCCTCCGGTCTCGGGTCGCTCTGGCTCGTCGTGGCCGGAGTGGTGCTGGTCGTGTTGATCGTGCTGGGCTTCGTGCTCGGCCAGCGCAAGAAGGACCGGGAACCGCCACCGACCGGTCTTCACCGCCGTCGCAACCGGCGCTGACGCGGATGGTGGCGCGAGGAGCAGGCTGAGAGGTCCTGTGGGTGCGAGGTGGTTGCGATGGATGGGCCTGCACTTTCGTGGCGTGAGCGGAAGATCCTGCAGGAGATCGAGGCGGACCTGGCGGCGGATGCCCGGCTCGCCCGTGAACTGAGCTCGATGCGCCGGGGCCGGCTGCGGTGGCCGGACGCACTGCTGTGGGCCGTCGCGCGGGTTCCGGCCCCGGTGCTGACCGCGCTGGTGGCGCTCTCGGTGGCGCTGGTCATGGTCGGAGCGCACCTCGGGACGCCGGCGGCCCTCGGCGCGATGGCCGTGGTGGTGGCGGCCACGCTGTCCGTCCTCCTCGCCCGGCCCCTGAGTCGACTGGTGGCGCGCCGACATGGCAGGTGAATCCAGGGCGGGCGGCCCCGACGCGCTGCTCAGGCCCGGTCCGGACAGGCGTCGGGACGAGTCCGAACCGGGAGGTGGGAGTGTGCGCCAGGTTCCTTCGCTGCAGATCGAGCTGGACGGCCGGCCCGGCTCGGTGCGGGCGGCGCGCGCGGCCACCTACGGTTTCCTGCGCGAACTCGCGGACCGTGGCGAAGGAAGGCTGAGTTCGGGCACCCGCGAGGACGTCGAGCTGGTGGTCAGCGAACTGGTCGGCAACGCCTGTCTGCACGCTCCCGGCCCGTGCCGGCTCAGCGTGGTGGTGACGCCCGGGGCGACCGTCGACGTGGCGGTCGAGGACACCAGCCCCCAGCTGCTCCAGGCGCAGCCCCCCTCCGGGCCGCCGGGCCTGGGGCTGGCCGTGGTGGCCGCGCTGGGCCGCGGCGTGCACGTCCTGCGGACCAGCACCGGGAAAGTCGTCGCCACCACGCTGCCCGACCGCTGAGGGTCCTGCGCTCACGCTCCGTTCCGGCCTACGCTTGAGGCGTCCGGTCGGAACGGTGGCGGGAGGCGCCTCCGACCGGCGGAAGAGAGGCGGACGGTGCCCGGGGACGTCGAGCTGGCACAGTTGCAGGCCACCATCGACCGGCTGCGGAGCGAGGTGGAGGGCCAGCGCCGTGCCATGCGCACCCGGGCCGTGATCGAGCAGGCCAAGGGAGTGCTGGCCGAACGGCTGGGCTGCTCCCCGGAGGACGCGTTCGGCCGGCTGGTGCAGCTCTCCCAGGGCGGCAACCGCAAACTGGTGGACATCGCGGCGGAGCTGCTCGGCGTGGCGGTGCCGCCGGACGCCGCCGACCACATTCCGGTCGTGATGGCGCCCGGGAGCGTCTCGGCGCCGTCCGAGCACTCCGAGCAGCCGCCGACCGGCCCGGCGTCCGCGCAGGCACCACGGCCCGAGGAGCTGGGCCCGGGCTTCGCGGCCCGCTACCACCTGGCTGCCGCCGCCCTGGGCTCGGCGGACACCCCCGACGAGGTGGCCGCCCTGCCTCCACGATGACCCTGCACGCCACGCCGTTCCTGGACGGAGTGCTGGTCAGCGGGCGCACCCACGACGAACAGGAGCGCCGCGAGGGTCAGTTGACGCAGGCCCAGCGCCTGGCGGGGCTGGGGACGTGGCAGTGGGACGTCGGCAGCGCCACCTTCGACTGCTCGCCGGAGGTGTACCGGCTGCTGGGGATCGAGCGGCCGGATGCGGCCGGCACCCTCTCCGTCGCCTTGGCGGCGGCCACCGTGGCGCCGGCCGACCGGAGGGCCGTCCGGCGCCGGGTGGAGCAACTGCGGAGCAGACAACTGCACGAGGCGGCCATGGAGTTCAGGATCCGACCGGCGGACGGCAGGGCCCGGTCGGTGCGGGCCGTGGCGGAGCGCATCGGGGGGTCGGCGCCGGGGGAGGCGCTCGCCATCCGGGGGGTGGTGCAGGACGTGACCGCCTGGCGGCAGGCCGAGAAGCGGCTCGCGGACACCCGCGCGCGGCTCGCCGACCAGGTCCGGCAGACGGCGGCGGAGCACCAGATGGTGGGGACCCTGCAGCGCGCGCTGATGAACGTGGCGAGCGGGCCGTCGGCGCCCCGTCTCGAGTCGGCCGCGCGCTACCTGCCCGCCGAGACGGACAGCCAGGTCGGCGGTGACCGGTACGACATGCTGACGCTGCCCGACGGCATGGTGCTGGTGGTGGTCGGAGACGTCTCCGGGCACGGGCTGCGGGCCGCCGCCGGGATGGCCCAACTCCGCGACACCCTAAGGGGGATGGCCTTCGTCGAGGCCGATCCGGCGACCACCTTGGCCCGGTTGAACCAGTTGCTCTGCCACCTGGGCAGCGACTTCGTCGCCACCGTGGTCTGCGGGCGGCTTGACTCCCGGCGGCGCACCCTCACCTGGGCCAGGTCCGGCCACCTCCCGCCGCTGCTGGTGCGCGACGGAGTGCCGCGCTACCTGCGGTCGCCGGCCGGCCCGCTGCTCGGCGCGATCCCGGACGGGGTGTACCGGGACGCGGTGCTCCACCTCGAACCGGGTGACCGGGTGCTGCTGTTCACGGACGGCCTGGTCGAGCGCCGCGGCGAGGACCTGACGGACGGCCTCGGCCGACTGGCCGAGGCCGTCCGGGAGTACCGGGCGCCCGGGTTGGAAGGCTGCCTGGATCACGTCCTGCGGCGGCTGGCTCTGCCGAACCCGAAGGACGACGCCTGCCTGCTCGCGCTCCGGCTGGAGTGAGGACGGGAGCCGCTCGTCACCGCCCGAGAGCGTGTTCGAGCTGCTTCTTGTTCATCTTCGAACGGCCCTTGACGTTACGGTGCTTGGCCTCGTTGTACAGCTGGTCGTAGGTCGGCCCCTGTGCGCCGGTGTGCGAACGCTTACCGCCCCGGTGACCGGAGGAGACGTCCTGGATCGACGAGCGGCTGGCGGTCTTCGACTCGCCGTGCCGGGCGCGCTCCTTGTTCACCGTCCGGGCGGCGATCTCCTTGGCCCGGTCCTCGCTCTCACCACGCTCCAGCGCGCTGTCCTTGATGTGCTCGTACTGGCGTTCCCGCTTGGGGCTTGATCCACGAGGCATGACTGAACTCCTCTCCGGGTCGGGCCGGACGGCCGACCACCGGGGCGCCTACCCCGTCCCTCCGGTGCGACACCAGGTCAGCGGGCGGTGGTGTCGTCCCGGTGCGGCGTACGCGCGTCCGCCGAGGTGCCCGGCGCGGGTTCCCCGTCCAGCAGGTCCAGCAGCGCCGCCACCGAGCGGCCGCTCTCCACCGGGTGCCGCAGCTGGGTGTCGGGCGTGATCCGGTAGCGGTTGCGCCGGCCCTCGCGCGAGCGGGTCAGATAGCCCCCCGCTTCCAGGTCGGCGACGATCGCCTGCACCGCACGCTCCGTCAACCCGCAAGCCGAGGCCACGTCCCGCAACCGAATGCCGGGATCACGGGCGATCAGCGACAGGACACGCGCGTGGTTGGTCAGGAACGTCCACGTGGTGCGAGTCTCGCTCGTCTCCATGCCCCCATCGTACGATCGCGGGTTCACGTGATACAACGTGCGCACCCGGTTTCGCGTGTCGCGCGGCCGTGGCGGCCCGACCGCTGGTCAGGCCGGTACCGGGCCGGGGGCCAGGGCGGTGACGGCGGCGAGGTCGTCCACCACGTCGGCCAGCACGTGCCGACGGGCGTACGCGGCCCGCTGGCGGTCGGCGCCGGTGCCCGTGCTGATCAGCCGGGCCGCCAGGGTGTGCGCCGTCGCCAGGTCGCCGTGCGCCGCCAGGCCGGGCGCGGCGCGGTCGAGCAGTTCCTCGAACATCCGGACCATCGGGCGCGGGTCGCCGGTGAACGGGTCGAGACCCGTGTCGCGCAGACCGGACCGGGCGGCCCAGCGGTGGGCGGCCGACAGCGCCGGGGTCGGCGCCGGGCGCCGCGACGACTCGTCCAGCAGCGTCCGGGCGAGCCCGCGCAGCAGGACGGCGAGCAGCACCGTCACGTCCGGATCCGCGTTCACGTCGGCGATCCGCACCTCCAGCGTCGGCACGTGCTCGGACGGCCGGGCGTACCAGTAGATCATCCGGCGGTCGAGCAGCACGCCCGAGGAGATCAGCCGCCGCACCAGCCGTTCGTACCCCGTCTCGTCCAGCAGCGGCGACGGGCCGACCGTGGGCCAGGCCCGGTAGTGCACCGACCGGCCGCTGGCCCAGTTGCGGTCCATGCCCTCCACGAAGGGGGAGTTGGCGGAGACGGCCTGGAACACGGGCAGCCACGGCCGCAGCAGGCCGCTGAGCAGCAGGGCCTGACCCCGGGTCAGCTCGCCGAGGTGCACGTGGCAGCCGCTGGCCTCGCCGCCGACCCGGTCGGTCACGAGTGGGCCGACGTGCTCGGCGATGCGGCGGTACCGGGAGGTGGGGGTGAGCGGCAGCGGGTGGCGGCTCGGTAGGACGGCCGTCCCCGAGGCCACCAGCAGACAGCCGGCCCGGGCGGCGGCGTCGACGGCGGCGCGCCGCATCGCGACCAGCTCACGGCGCAGCTCGGTCGCGGTGGCCACCGGGGGAGTGCACACCTCGAGCTGGGTGGCGAAGAACTCGCACTCCGCCCGCTCCCCGAGCACCTGCCTGGTTTCGGCCAGCACCGGGCCGCCCAGGGGGACGGTGGCCCGGGTGACCGGATCGACGAGCAGGTACTCCTCCTCCACCCCGAGCTGGAGCGGACCCGGATCCGCCGTCGGCCGGGCCGTGCGGAAGTTCGTGCAGTCCGTCATGGCTTCTCCCGAGAACGGGCGGGTCGGGGCCGGGGAGCACCGAGCTCCCCGGTGCGCGTCTGCCCGTGGCACGGTCACCCAAACGGCCTGCGGCAGCCTGCGGAACCGGCTCGGAACAGGCCCGATCCGGGGTATGCCGGTCGGCCGTCCGGGTAGCCGCGACGGTGACACTCCTTCCACACCCGGCGGAGGCGGCCGTGACCGAGCCCACCCGAGCGGAACGGATCACCGAGCTGTTGAGCGAGTACGGCCGCACCTACGCCGACGAGGCGGGCATCAGGCTGCGGGACAAGCCGTCGCCGCTGTACCAGCTGCTGGTGCTGGCGGTGCTGTGCTCGACCCGGATCAAGGCCGACATCGCCACCGACGCCGCCCGCGAACTGTTCCGTGGCCACCTCCGGACCGCCCGCACCATGGCCGGGGCCGACTGGCAGACCATCGTCGACGCCCTCGGTCGGGCCCACTACCGCCGCTACGACGAGAGCACCGCCACGGCCCTGATCAAAGGGTCCGAGCTGCTCCTCCAGCGCTGGCGCGGCGACCTCCGCCGACTGCGCGAGGAGGCCGACGGCGACCGGGGGAGGCTGTGGGAGCTGCTCCAGGAGGTGCCCCGGATCGGCCCGGTCGGTGCCGACATCTTCTGCCGCGAGGTCCAGGGCCTGTGGCCCGAACTGCGGCCCTATTTCGACGAGCGGGCGCTCGAGACCGCCGGATCGCTGCACCTGCCCACCACGGCCGACGGCCTGGCGGAGCTGGTGAGGGCGGACGACCTGCCACGGCTGGCCGCGGCCCTGGTCCGGGTCGCACTGCGGCACTGAGAGCGGGGGAAGCGATGTCCGAACACGCGATGATCTTCGCTCCGGCACCCCTGCTGACCGTCACCGTGGAGCAGCGGGCCGGCCGGCCCGACATCCACCTGCACGCCGGCGGGCAGGGCGTCTGGCAGGCCCGGATGCTCACCGCGCTCGGCGGCCGTGCCGTGTTGGTGGGCGGCTTCGGCGGGGAGAGCGGGGCAGTCCTGCGCCGGCTGCTGCGCAAGGAGGGCATCCAGGTGTGCCCGGTACGCGGGACGGTCCGCAACGGCGTGCACATCCAGGACCGGCGGGGCGGCCGGCGGGTGACCCTGGTGGAGGCGCAGGCCGAGCCGCCGTCCCGGCACGATCTGGACGAACTCCACAATCTCGCCCTGGTCCAGGGCATCGACGCGCAGGTCTCCGTGCTCAGCGGCCCCTCGCCCGGGGATCCCGAACTCGCCCCGCCCGACGTCTACCGCAGGCTCGCCGCCGACCTGACGGCCAACGGGGCCCGGGTGGTGGCCGACCTCACCGGAAGCCGGCTGGCGGCGGTGGCCGAAGGCGGCGCGTACCTGCTGAAGGTGAGCCACGAGGAACTCGGCGCGGAGCACCTCGCCCCCACCGGCAGCGTCCGGGAGCTGGCGGCCGTCATGCGGCGGCTGCGGACGACGAGCCGCCAGGTGGTGGTGGTCAGCCGGGCCGAGCAGCCCGCGCTGGCCCTGGCCGGCGGCGAGCTGTACGAGATCGTCACCGGCCGGATGACCCCCGCCGACCCGCACGGCAGCGGCGACTCGATGACCGCGGGAATCGTGGCCGGTCTGCTGCGCGACGGCGACCTGAAGGCGGCGCTGCGGCTCGGCGCCGCCGCCGGCGCGATCAACGCCACCAGGCACGGGCTCGGAACGGGCGGCCGGGAGGCGGTCGAACGGCTGGCCGCCCTGGTCGACGTACGGGCCATTGACGCCGACCTGGGGCACCGGGTCCGGCTCGACCGGGAGGAGCTGGCCGCATGGCTCACCAGAGACTGACCCGTCCACCGCGGATCCTGGTCACCAACGACGACGGCATCGACTCCGAGGGCCTGCGTCAACTCGCCCTGGTCGCCCGGCGGCTCTCCCCGCAGGTGACCGTGGCCGCGCCCGCCGAGGAGGCCAGCGGCAGCAGTGCCGCGCTGACCGCCGTGGAGGAGCACGGCCGGATCGTGGTGACGGAGCGCCGCCTGGCCGGGCTCTCCGACGTCTCCGCCCAGGGCGTCGAGGCGCTGCCGGGCTTCATCGCGATGGTCGGCTGCCAGGGCGCCTTCGGCAGCCGGCCCGACCTGGTGCTCTCCGGTATCAACAACGGGGCCAACACCGGGCACGCGATCACCCACTCGGGCACGGTCGGGGCGGCCGTCACGGCGGGGGTCAACGGCTGCCGCGCACTGGCCGTCTCGCTCGACACCGGGGGACCACCGCGCTGGGGCACCGCCGCCCGGCTGGCCGCGCTGGTGCTGCCCCTGCTGCTGGAGACCGGGCCGGGCACGGTGTTCAACCTCAACGTGCCGAACCTCTGGCCGGACGGTGTCCGCGGCGTCCGCCGGGCCGGGCTGGCCGCGTTCGGCGCCGTGCAGACCACCCTCACCCAGCGCGGCCGGGGCTACATCCAACTGGCAGTCAGCGAGACCGTGGCCGACCCGGACCTGCGGACCGACGCCGGGCTGCTCGCCCACGACTACGCCGCGCTCACCGTCCTGCGGCCGGTGTCCGCCGCCCCCTGGCCGGACGGCCTGGCGCCCCGGGTCACCGCGTTGGTGATGCCCGGGGCGCCGGCTCCGGACTCAGTGCCCGAACAGGTGCCCGGTGCGGCGGTGCCGTCGGGTTGACGTCGGCACCGCCTCCCCGGCGGTGGGCGGGACGTCCTGCACGCGGTCCTGGAGCGCGTCCCGCTCCGCAGCGGCCTGCCTGGCCTCGGCGCGCGCCTCGCTCAGCTCGGCGGACCGGCGGCGCCTGCGGGCCGAGACGCCCACCGCCAGGGCCAGGCCCAGGCAGAACAGCAGGGTCAGCGCGATCCCCGACAGGAAGATCGCCAGGCTGTTCATGGTGGCGATGTGGTGGCCGAGCACCGTGACGTCGTAGTCGGGGCCGCCGGAGGTGTTGTCGGCGATGAGCAGCCCGGTGAACGCGCCGATCGCGGCCATCAGCAGGATTCCCAGCAGAATCATGATCCTCATTCCCTTCGTCGTCGATCCCGTCGGTTCGTCTGCCCGCTGCCACCCGGCGCTAACGGGCCCGGCCCCGCCCGGTGAGTGCCTGCGGCCCCCTCCCACGGGAGCGGTACGGCGTGCAGGGGTCCGGTGCCGTGGGGGCCCGGGCTGTCGGAGAGCGGCTCGGCGATGCCGTCGGCGCTGATGTAGAGGAGGAAGCTGCCGGACTCGTCGGCGTACACCACGCGGCCGCCCGGGCCCCGCCTGCCGGTCGCGTGGACCCGGACCACCCGGGGGCGGGGCGTGGGTGCCCGGAGTCCCGGGGAGGGTGACGGCGTAACGCCGGATCGTGGTCATGACGGCCTCCTGGCCCCGGGGCCGCGTGTGCCCCGGGCGCCGCCCCGGCAACCCCGGGTCAGCCCGTCAGGCGGGGCAGCACCTCGCGGCCGTAGAACTCGAAGAACCCGCGCTGGTTCGGCCCGATCTGGCCGACGTAGACCTCGTCGAAGCGCGCCTCGACGAAGGGCCGGAGGGCGGCCAGGTGCTCGTCGACGTCGTCGCCACACGCCACCGTGTCGGCCACCATCTGCTCGGTGACCAGCCCGCTCGCCTGCTCGAAGTGCCGTGGGGTGGGGAGCACCTGGGCCAGCTCGCCCGGCAGCAACTCGTTGGGCCACAGTCGGTGGACGGTCTTGACCGCCTGGTCCCGGTCGTGGTCCCAGCACACCTTGATGCCGCCGAGGACGGGCTTGCCCTCGCCGCCTGCCACCCGGAACTGGCGCACCAGCTCGGGCTGCGGGCCCATGGTCACGAAGCCGTCGCCGATGCGGGCCGCGAGCTGGGCCGACTTCGGGCCGAACCCGGACACGTAGATCGGCAGTTCACCGGTCGGCGGGTTGTACAGCCGAGCGTTCTCGACGGTGTAGTGCTGGCCGTGGTGACTGGTCGTGCCGCCGCCGAACAGCTTCCGCATCACCTCCACCGCCTCGGCGAGCATCTCCGCCCGGACGCCGAAGCGCGGCCAGGCGTCGCCCAGGATGTGCTCGTTCAGCGCCTCGCCGGTGCCGACCCCGAGCCGGAACCGGCCGGAGGTCAGCACGCTGGAGGTGGCCGCCGCCTGCGCGGTCACCGCCGGGTGCAGCCGGACGGTCGGGCAGGTCACCAGGGTGGTCACCGGGAGGTCGCTCACCTGGGAGAGCGCGCCGATCATCGACCAGACGAACGGGCTGTTGCCCTGGGCGTCGTTCCACGGGTGGTAGTGGTCGGAGATCGCGAGATGCGTGAAGCCAGCCTGGCGGGCCAGCCGGGCCTGCTCGAGCAGTTCCGCCGGAGTGAACTCCTCGCAGGAGAGGAAGTAACCGAACGACGTCATGGCGTACCTCGCAGCACAGTCGGGGATCGGAACGGAGTCACTTCTTGGAGCGGCGCAGGACGGCGATGGGCAGGAGGACCCAGCAGAACCCGAACCAGAGCAGGACGCACCCGGCGATCACCCACGAACCCCAGACCAGGCCGGCCACCCGCAGCAGCAGGAGCAGCGCCGCCGAGATCGTCACGGCGAGCAGGACCAGGCCGAGCGCGACCAGGCGGGCGACGGCGTTGACCATCCGCGGCTTGACGTGCGCCCCGGCCAGCAGCCGGTGGTAGGAGACCGGGGCGATCAGGGTGCCGACGGCGAACGCGCCGAGCGTCACCACCGTGACGTACAGGGTGTGTTCGAGGTGGTCGAGGGTGGTGAACCGAGGGGTGAAGGCCATCGTCAGCAGGAAGCCGAACATGATCTGCGCGCCGGTCTGGGCGATCCGAACCTCCTGGAGCAGCTCGGCCCATCGGCGATCGGCCCGCTCCTCCTCGGTCTCGTCACGGCCGCCGTGCGAGCGGTTCGGTTGGACTGCCATGCGGGCCTCCAGCGGACGGGGGTACGGCCGGCCTCCCCGCAGCGTGTGCCCGCTGCGGACCGGCCCACGCACGAGCCGCAGGTCCATCGGCCCGGGGGCGGGTTCTCTCGTACCATCGTGGTCGGTTCCCGGCGGAGTGACGAGGGCGACGAGAGTGGGTGACATGGCGGAGCTGACGGGCGGCTGATCCGACGTCAGGGCCGGACGACGTCAGGACAGGCGTCAGGGCTGGAAGAGCACCTTGACCGCGCCGTCCCGCTTCTCCTGGAACATCGCGTACGCCTCCGGCGCCTCGTCCAGCGGCAGGTGGTGGGTGGCGAAGGTGTCGACGCCGAGCGGGTCCTCGTCGGTCAGCAGCGGCAGGATGGTGTCCACCCAGCGGTGCACGTTGGCCTGGCCCATCCGTAGGGTGATCTGCTTGTCGAACATGGTGAGCAGCGGGAGCGGGTCGGTCATCCCGCCGTAGACGCCTGCGAGTGAGACCGTTCCGCCCCGGCGGACCAGGTCGATGGCGAGGTGGAGGGCGTGCAGGCGGTCGAGTCCGACCCGCTGCATGAACCGCGCGGCGAGCGCGTCCGGGATCAGCGCGGTGGCCCGCTGCGCGACGGCGGCGGCCGGGGAGCCGTGCGCCTCCATGCCCACGGCGTCGATGACGGAGTGCGGCCCGCGTCCGTCGGTCAGTTCGCGGACCGCTTGGACGAGATCGCCGCCGTGCCGGTCGAGGTCGAGGACCTGGACGCCGTGGGCGGCCGCGCGCACCAGTCGCTCCGGCACCAGGTCCACCCCGATGACGGTGCCGACGCCCAGGTGGGCCGCGATCCGGGTGCACATGTCGCCGATCGGACCGAGACCGAGCACCACCAGGCTGCCGCCCTCGGGGACGGCCGCGTAGTCGACAGCCTGCCAGGCGGTCGGCAGCACGTCGGAGAGGTAGATGAAGCGGTCGTCGGGCGGCCCGTGCGGTACCTTGACGGGCAGTGTGTCGCCGAACGGGACCCTGAGCAACTCGGCCTGCCCGCCGGGTACTTGGCCGTAGAGCTTGGTGTAGCCGAAGAGTGCGGCTCCGCTGCCGTACTCCTTCACCTGGGTGGTCTCGCACTGCGAGTGCAGCCCGAGCGAACAGGTGTGACAGGTCCCGCACGAGACGTTGAACGGCACCACCACCCGGTCGCCCGGCTGGAGCGCCGACACTGCGGGGCCGGTCTCCAGCACTGTTCCCATCGGCTCGTGCCCGAGGATGTCACCCCGGTCCAGGAACGCTCCCAGGATCTCGTACAGGTGCAGATCCGATCCGCAGAGCCCGGTCGAGGTGATCCGGACGATCACGTCGTCCGGCTCCTTGATCAGCGGATCCGGCACCGTGTCGATCCGTACGTCTCTTCTTCCGTGCCATGTCAGTGCCTTCATGCGGCGCGTCTACCCAGCCCGTCCGGACCCTATCCGGTCCAGGTCAGGGGGTGCCGATGTCGATGCACTCCACGTCGATCTGGTCGGCGACCTCCTGTAGGACGGTGGCGAGCACGCCCACGGTGGGCGGGTCGAGGGCGGGGTTCTCCGCCGTCCAGCCGATCATCTGCTCTCCGAGGCCCCGCAGCAGGGCGGTGACCTGGACCGCGGGTATCAGCAGCTGGTCGTCGAAGCCCTGGATCAGGGGCACGCTGAGCTGGGCCATCTTTCCGTACCTCCCCTCGTTCTGGTCGGATCGTGCGTCTGCCCCGCGAGCGCGGGCCCATGCGCGGACCGGGGCTCAGGGAGCCGGGTGCAGTTCGTACAGCGCGTAGGCGTGCCGGATGACCGGCTGGGCCACGTTGCGGACGTGCACGCCGCCGCTGGTCAGGCCCCGTTCGGTGCCCGCATGGGCGTGCCCGTGCACGGCCAGGTCGGCGCCGGCGGTGTCGATCGCCTCGGCGAGGAGGTAGCTGCCGAGGAACGGGTGGATCTCGGGCGGCTCGCCCGCCAGGGTGTCGGGCACGGGGGAGAAGTGGGTCAGGGCCACCCGCAGGTCGCAGTCGGCGAGTTCTTCGAGGGCGCCGCGGAGGCCGTCGGCCAGCGAGCGCGAGTAGCGGATGAAGTCCTTCATCTCCTGCTCGCCGAACTCGCTGCCGCAGCGGCCCGCGAAGCCGCCGCCGAATCCCTTGGTGCCCGCGACCCCGAGCAGGTGCGGGCCGGCCTGGACCCGGGTCGAGTCGCCCTCCAGGACGGCGACGCCGCCCTCGCGCAGGACGGCCGACACCTCCTCCGGGTGGCCCGCGTGGTGGTCGTGGTTGCCGAGCACCGCGACCACCGGGACCGGTAGGCCCGCCAACTCCTCGGCCACCACCCGGGCCTCCTCCACCGTGCCGTGCCGGGTCAGGTCCCCGGCCAGCAGCAGGACGTCGGCCCGGTCGCCGAGCGACTCGAACACAGGCCGCAGCAGTCCGGCACTGTCGGGGCCGAGGTGGATGTCGCCGACGGCCGCGATCCGCGCGGCCCGGTCGGGTGCGGTGGTGGTCATCGGATGTCCTCCGCGCCCACCGGGGCGCTGTGGTCGGTCACGGCGATGTCGAGGTGCACCGGGACGCCGCCCAGCTCTTCGGCGACGGCGGTGAGCAGCCGCTCCCGGCAGTCCGCAGTCGGGACGCTCGCCTTGATCAGGACGGTGCCGGCGCGGAACTCGGCCCGGATGCCGAGTTCGGCGATCTCGCCTGCGGCCAGCCGTTGTTGCAGCCGGGCGAGCCGGTACTCGGGTTCCAAGGAGGCGGTCATCGGGGGGCGTCCTCTCCGGTCGGGCGGATCACGTCGAGCAGTTCCAGCAGGTACAGGAACGCCACGGCCATCGGCCGGCCGTCCGCCTGGCGCCGCACCTCGGCCCAGTCCACCCGCTCGCGCAGGGTGCGGGCGATGGGCAGCAGGGCACCGTAGTCGCAGTGGTGTTCGGAGAGCGCGCGGAGCTGACTGCCGATCAGGTCGGTGGCCGACAGCACGGGCATCCACACCGAGTCGATGGGCATCATCTCCGCCCGCTCGAGCATCTCCTTACCGACGGGTCGGTCCGAGAGGGAGAAGATCAGGTCGATCGTGCAGCCGTGGTACTCGGCCTTGACCAGCCAGTCCTCGGGCGGGCGCCAGACCCGCAGACCCGCCGAGGTCAGGGTCTCGGTGATGGCGTCGACGTCCTCCCGCAGCACACAGAAGTCGGTGTCGTGCGGGGAACGCCGGGGCACCCCGTGCGCGTACGCCGCCACCCCGCCCGCCAGGGCGAAGCTGCGGTCCTGGGCCTTCAGCAGGTGGGCGACCTGTTTGGTGGCCTCCAGGACGTCCTGGCCGGGGTCGGTGGCGTCCTGGCCGGCCGCCGGTTCCCCGGGGGCCGGCGGAAGCCGACGTGGTTCACGGGGTCCTCCCTTCGGCGACGTCTCTTGTGTTTCCCCGGCGGGCCGGGGCAAACCTCGGGCAGGGACCGCGCCGGACGGTCAGTCGGCGGTCACCAGGAAGGTGTCGAGGCTCGGGTCGGTGGCATCCGGGATCACCATGCCGGCCGCGAGGCCGGTACGGAGGTAGTCGATCACCGGCCGGTCGAGCCGTTCGCCGGGCATCACCGCCGGGATGCCCGGCGGGTAGGGGGTGAGCATCTCGGCCGCCACCCGACCGGCGGCCCGGTCGGCGGGCACCGCCTCGGAGGGGCCGAAGAACGCGTCCCGGGGCGAGCCGGCCTGTTCGAGCCGGAGCTCGGCCGGATCGGGGACGTCCACCTCGGCGGCGGGGCGGAGTTCGCCGACGTGGTCCACCAGGTTGTGCAGGGCGTCGACCAGTGCGTTCACCGTGGAGCGGTCGTCGGCGTGGGTGAGCTGGGCGCTGATCCTGCGGTGGTCCGGCATGTGCATGTCCATCCGCTGGTGGGTGCGCAGCCAGTCGGCCGCCTGGTAGCCGTCGGTCTGCAGCTCCGAGAGGTCGATCACCAGCTGTAGCGGGTCGAAGTCGGCGGCCCGGCGCATCGCGCAGAACTCGCGGCGGCCGTACAGTCGCAGGCCCGGGATCAGGTCGATCCGCTGACGGGTCGTCATGGCCAGGCGGAGGGTGTGGTCGTAGATCTCGCGGCCTTGCTGGACCATCTGCCGACGCCAGCCGTCGAGGGCGGCGTACACCAGGACGGAGGGGCTCGTGGTGCCGAGCAGGTCCGCCGTGGCCTTGAGGGCCGGCACGGTGATCCGGTCGCCCTGGAGGTGGAACACGGAGCTCTGCTCCAGGCCCGAGCCCATCTTGTGCACCGAGGTCACACAGATGTCGGCGCCCGCGTCCATCGCCCAGGCGGGCAGGTCGGGGTGGAACGGCAGGTGCGCTCCCCACGCCTCGTCCACGATCAGCGGCCGGTCGTGCTGGTGGCAGACCTCGGCCACCCCGGCCAGACCGGCGCAGCCGCCGTACGGGGTGGGGCTGGTGATCAGGGCTCCACGGGCCTCCGGGTGCTCGGCGAACGCCTTGGCGTACGCGTGCGGGGACGGCGGGTTGCTGAAGTGGAGTTCCGGATCCCACTCCGGCCCAGACCGGGTGGATGCCCGCCAGGATCAGGCCCGACACCACCGACTTGTGGATGTCCCGGCCGATCAGCAGCTGCTCACCGGGACCGGCCACCGCGAGCATCGCGGCCTTCACCGAGAGGGAGCTGCCGCAGGTGGAGAAGAAGGTGTGGTCGGCGTGGACCGCGTCGGCCATCAGCGCCTCGGCGTCCAGCAGGATGTGCTGCGAGGAGCGGCGGTCGTCCAGCCCGGCGGTGGCGAGCATGTCGGCCCGGAACAGCGGGTCGCCGAGCGCCTCCCGGACGCGTGGATCGGCGCCCCGGCCCTGCTTGTGGCCGGGCGGGGTGAACGGGAGGCGGCCCTCCTGGTGGTAGGCGGCGAGCGCTTCCAGCACGGGTGCGCGTGAGTGGTCCATGTGGGGCGGCTGCCCGGGTGCGGGGGGAAGGAAACGCCCGGCCGCGCCGGTCGGCGGCCGGGCGTCGCCCTGTCCGAGGTCAACTGAAGATGGCGTCCGCGGCCTTCCGGATGGCTCCGGGCTGGTGGGGGCGGCGGGGTGCGGTGGCCCGGACCTCGATCATCCTGGCGCCGATCTCCTGCAGCTCCTTACGGCCCAGGCCGGCCCGGACCCGGGGAAACCAGTCGCTCTCCTCCTCCTCGATGTGGTGGCCGACCGACTCGATCAGCACGGTGGCCTTGGCGTCGAAGCGTTCGTCGTCCGGGCCCATCCCGTCCAGCTCGGTGCAGAGCACGTCCGCGACGTGGTGCTCCTCGTAGGACTCCAGGATCTCGCTCTCCAGCTCGGGGAGCAGCTGCCGGACCCGGGGGTACATGACCTCGTTCTCGAGGTAGGTGTGAACGGTCAGCGCCTCCACGATCTTGTCGACGAGATTGTGCCTGGTCGCCTTGGCGTCGGGGCCGGCGGCCTCGAACGCGCGGAACAGGCGGCGGATCCCCTTGTGGTCCTCCCTGAGGAGGACGATGGCGTCGGTGGACATGGGCTACCTCCAGGGCTCTGACCCGCGTCTGCCCCAAGTGCGCGGTTTAACGGGAGGACGTTCCGGGGAGTTAACCGGAGTGGAGCATTCCGGGTATTCGCCCTGCTCCGATCCGGCGGCCGTCGAGTCGCCGACCCTAAGGGCACGCCTTAAGTGCCCGGGTACCGCAGCCTGAAGAAGCCGGGCACGACGGTCTCCAACCACTTGATCCCGCATCGCCCATCGGTCGGTGGGTTCTTTGGCCGGGCGCAGCTGCGCGGGACGTCCAGGGAGATGACCACAGTGGCTACTTCCGACAGCACCACGCTCCTGCCCGAGGAGTTCCACCGGCCCAGCCGGCGGGAGATGCGGGCGATGGGCAAGACCGAGGCCCGCGCCCTCAGCGACGCGCTCTTCGAGCGGCTGGCGGGTCTGGAGCGCGAGTCGGCCGCCTACAGCTACGTGCGCGGCACCATCATCGAACTCAACATGCCGCTGGTGCGGTTCGCCGCGGCCGGTTTCCGGCGCGGCCCCGCGGAGCTGGACGACATCCTCCAGGTCGGCACGGTCGGCCTGATCAAGGCCGTGGACGGGTACGACCACCGACGCGGCGTGGAGTTCGCCACCTACGCGATCCCGACCATCACCGGCGAGATCAAACGGTTCTTCCGGGACACCAGCTGGCCGCTGCGGGTGCCGCGGAGTCTGCAGGAGCTGTACCTGCGGGTGGCCCGGTGCTCCGACCGGATGGAGCAGACGCTCGGCCGGCTGCCCACCTCTGAGGAGATCGCCGAGGAGCTCGGGCTCGACCCCGAGCAGGTGGTGGCCGGGCTCGGGGTGGGCCGGGCGTACCGGGCCAACTCCCTGGACGCGCTGCGGCAGGACCGGGACGACCCCAACGGCAGCGCGCTGTTCGACCGGCTGGGCGTCTGTGACGGGGAGTACGACCTGACGGAGTTCAGGGAGGCGGTCCGGCCGCTGCTCCAGGAGCTCCCGGCGCGGGAACGGAGGGTGCTCGCGCTGCGGTTCTGGGGTGACTGCACCCAGGCCGAGATCGCCGAACAGATCGGGGTCTCGCAGATGCACGTGTCCCGCCTGCTGGCGGGCACTCTGAGCGGCCTGCGCGAGCGGCTGACGGACGAGCCGGACGAGGACCCACCTACGGGCGGGGATTCGCCATCCCGGATGCCGGAAAAATAATTCGCTAATTCCTTGACGTGTATGGTGGCGTGGTACACGATCGATGCAGAGTTCCACTGCGACCAGCTCGCGCGAGGGAGCGACGACCATGTCCCCATTCGAGCAGCTCTCCCACCGGTCCGGCCCGGGGCTGCGGCGGCCGATGACAGCCGTTCAACGGATCGCTCCGGCGACCACGCTGCGCCTGCTGGCCCCGCCGGACCCGGCGCTCGGCATCGGCACCGTCGCGATCGACGGCGAGCTCGACCAGGACTGTGCGCAGGCGCTCGACGCCGCCCTGCGGCGTACCCTCTCGGGCTGCCCCGGCGGCCTCCGGCTCGACCTCGGGCGGGTCGCGTTCTGTGACAGCGCGGCCCTGCACGTGCTGCTCAGGATCCGGGCGGAGTCGCTGCGCCTGGGCCGGACCTTTACGGTGCGGACGGTCAGCCGTCAGGTGGACCGCCTGATGCGGCTCACCGAGACCCGGCGGGTGCTGTTCCCCGCCGGGTCTCGGTGAGCGCGGTGCGTGACGTACGCGGCACACGGGCGGGCGCGGTGCGTGACGTACACGCACCGCGCCCGCGGGTGGCGGTCAGGCCGGGGAGATGCGGCCACGCCAGCCGCCCGTCTCACGGCCCCGCTCCTCGATGAACCCCTTGAACCGCTTGAGGTCACCCTTCACCCTTCGGTCGAGCACGCCCAGCATGTCGCCCGCCTTCTCCGCCATGCCCTCCGGCTGGAAGTCCATCGCCAGGCTGATCCTGGTGTGGTCGGCGTCGATGGACTGGAAGGTGACCGTCCCCATCTGCCGGACCTCGCCGTCGACAGTGCGCCAGGAGACGCGCTCGTCGGGCAGCTGGTCCACGATCTCGGCGTCGAACTCACGCTCGGCACCGGCAATGCTGGTCCGCCAGTGGGTGCGCCGGTCGGTGAGCTGCCGGACCTCCTCGACACCCTCCATGAACTTCGGGAACTCCTCGAACTGCGTCCACTGGTTGTAGGCGGTGTGCAGCGGGACGTCGACGTCGATCGACTCCTTGACCATGCTCATCTGTCCTCCTCGGGACGTTCCGGAAGCAGGACCTCCACTCCCGCCCCGACGCCTGCCCCGCTCGCGCGCGGCCAATCAGTCCGAGGAGCGAATACCCACGGGAGCCACGATGCGCCTCAGAACCAGTGACCCCCACCGCCCGGGCCTCCGGCGCAGGAAGTACGGCCAGGGGTTCCGGTACTTCGGCCCGGACGGCTCACCGATCACCGACCCCGGGGAACTGGCCCGCCTGCGCGCCCTGGCCGTCCCACCGGCCTGGACGGAGGTCTGGCTGTGCCCGTACCCGAACGGCCACCTCCAGGGGACGGACATGGCCGGCCGCCGCCAGTACCTCTACCACCCGGCCTTCCGGGCCGAGCGCGAGCAGGCCAAGCACGACCACGTGCTGGAGGTCTCCGCCTGTCTCCCAGCCCTGCGGGCCGCCGTCGAACGCGACCTCGCCGGACGCGGTGCCCCCCGCGAACGGGTGCTGGCCTGCGCCGTGCGCCTGCTGGACCTCGGGCTGTTCCGGATCGGCTCCGACAGCTACGCCCGCGACAACGGCTCCTTCGGCCTGACCACCGTGCTGCGCTCGCACGTGACCGTGCGACGGGACGAGGTCCGCTTCGAAGTGCGGTGCCCGAGCTGGTGATCGTGCCCAGGAGCGAGTCCTCCTGCCCTGAGCCGACCTTCGCCTGCCACACTCAGGCGCCGCGGACCCTCACCCGAGACTGGTGAGGGTCCGCGGCGCCTGAGTCCTGATCATGGAGTCGAGGCTGCTCCCGCCGTCGGTGCCCGGGCCCGCCGAGTAGCGCAGGTAGACATCGACGTCGCCGGTGGCGAGTGCGGTGAGCAGAGCCAGGTCGTCGATCCGCTCCATGCCGGTACTCCGGCTGCCGCGGTCCGTCGCATCAGGGTGTCCCATGGCGCACCGTCCGTCGTCCCGGCCTCAGCTGGCCGTCCCGGCGGTCGGGACCTGACCAGGACGTACCCGGCGGCTGCCCAGCACAGGCCCGGTCCAACCGTTCGGACGGAGCCCTGGTCAGCGGGTGATCGCCACCCGTGCCGTACGGGTGAACGGGGGAGTGGGCGGCGTCCCGGACGGGGACGGAGTGTGGTCAGGCTGAGGAGGCACGGAAGTCGGCTGCTGCTCAGCGACCACAGGACCGGAGTGCAGACGGAGGCCGCGATGGAGACCGAACGTACGTCACAGCAGATCACCGAGGAGGTGATCGCCTACCTGGAGCCCGCGCTGCTCGCGGCGACCGCCATGCTCAGCCAGCCCGTCCGGCGGATGGCGGAGTACCACTTCGGCTGGATCGACGCCGACGGCCGGCCTTCCACTCCGGTGGGCTTCCGGCGGCGGCCCGGCCTGATGGCGCTGCTCTGCGCGGGCAGCACCCGGGAGGCCTGGGACGGCGTACGCAACGCCGCCGTGGCCGCCACGCTGATGTCCGCCGCCGGTACGGTGCATGACGACATCCAGGACCGGGAGATGCTCCGCAAGGGGCGCCCGACGCTGTGGAACGCCTTCGGTGTGGCCGCCGCGATCCAGGTCGGGGTCGCGCTGCACTGCCTGGCCTTCGAGCTGCTGGCCAGGGAGGAGACTCCCCGGGCCGCGGTCGAGCTGAGCCGGCGGGCCGCCTTCGCCATCCGGGAGTGCTGCTCCGGTCAGATCCGCGACCTGCACGCGGAGGGCAGTTCCCGGCCCGCGCTGCAGGAGTCGCTCGACCTGCTGGAGAACACCATCGCGTTCCCCACCGCCGGTGTCGCCATGGTCGGTGCACTCGTGCGCGGCGCGAGCGAGAGCGAGGTGGCGTCGGCGGAGCGGTTCGGCTACCACGCCGGGATGGCGATGGCCTTCTTCGACGACTGGGAGGGTGTCTGGGGCACCTCACGGGAGTCGCTGGAGGACTCGCTCGCCGACCTGCGGCGGCGTAAGGCCAGGTGTTTCGTCGCGGTCGCCCTGCAAGCCACCGGGCCCGCCCGGGACGAGCTGGCCGCGTTCTACGCCGGGACCGACGAACCCACGCCCGAACAGCTCGCCCGGGTCGCCGCGCTGATCGAGGAGTGCGGCGGCCGGAGCTGGCTGGAGCAGCGGATCGTGGAGCACATCGAACTGGCGCGGCAGGCGCTGCCGGAGGCGGTGGCAGACCCGGTCGCCCGGGCTGAGCTCACCGCCTTCGTGGCCGCGCTCGCCGACGAGCTCCCCTGACGGCTACCGGACCGCCTGCGCGGCAGCTTGCTCGGTGGCCTGCTCGGCGGTCTGCTGCAACGCGTCGAGGGTCTTCTTCGGCTCGGCAACGGCGCTGCCGATCCGGGTCCTGATCTGCAGGGAGACGGCGGGCCAGGTCGGGTCGCTGAGCGGGTAGAAAGTTGCGGTCGGCAGGATCCTGAGGAAGGGCTGCAGGGCCTTCTCCTCCGGGTCGGCCTGGAGTGCGGCCAGTGCGGGCTGGGTGACCGGGAGCAGCTTGTACTCCTTGGCGAACCGCACCGTGTTCTCCGTGCCGTAGGCGAAGTTGAGGAAGGCCTTGACCTGGCGTCTGTGGCCGCCCTTCTTGAAGGCCATCACCCAGTCCGCGACACCGAGCGTGGCGTTGGCGGTGCCGCCCTTGCTGGGCATGGCGGTCCAGCTGACGTCCATGCTGCCGAGCTCGGCGAGCTGGCCGGGAAAGCCGTTGAGCATGCCGACCCGGCCGGCCGCGAACTCCTTGGCGAGGTCGGTCCGGTCGACGGCGGCCGGGTTCCGCTCGGTCAGGCCGGCATCGACCCAGCCCTTCAGCTGGGTGAAGGTGTCGAGGTTGGCCTGGGAGTCGATGGTGTAGTGGCCCTGGAGGCTCTGGTAGTCGCCGTGGTTCTCCAACATCCAGATGAGCGACTCGGCCTGCGCCTCCTCCCTGCCGAGCGGGAGGCCGAGCGGGACCTCCACGCCCGCCTTCTTCAGCGCGGTGGCGGCGGCGGTGACCTCGTCCCAGGTCCTCGGCGGCCTGGCCGGGTCGAGGCCGGCCTTCCTGAAGAGGGTGTTGTTGATCAGGAACATCCGGGCACTGGAGACGAACGGGATGCCGTACTGGACGCCGTCCTGCTCGCCCGCCCGGGTGATCGCGGGGAGGAAGTCGAGCGCCGTGGTGGCGGAGAGCACGTCGGAGGCCGGGTAGAGCAGGCGGCTCCGCGCGAAGTCGGCGTAGCCACCGGCCTGCAGGAGGTCCGGCTGCCTGCCGTTCTGCACCATGGCCGCGACCTGGCTGTCGAGGTCGTTCCAGTCGATCACCTGGAGCCGGACCTTGATCTTCGGGTTCTGGCGCTCGAAGGCCGAGATCACGTCCTGCCAGTACGCCTGCGTCGGATTCTGGCCGCTGGAGCCGTAGTCGGCCGCGACGAAGGTGATGGTCGCGCCGTCACCGGCCGAGGAGCCGTCGCCGCAGGCGGACAGCGCGAGTGCGGCGGCCAGTCCGGCTGCGGTGACGGCGAGGAAGCGAGGATTCTTCACGGGAGTGCCGTTCGTGAGGGAGGACTTCATGCACGGATCTGAGCAACGCGCGATGTTCCGCTCATCTATGAGCATTGATGGAGGCAGTGTGCCCGTCGGCCATCCGTAGGCCAATCGGCGTTATCGAAGCGTTGCGATCGCACCGAGTCCCGGAGAACCGGTCATGACAGACCCCTTGACGCCTACCATCACGGCGAACCAAGCTGTCCGGCACTTGATTGAAGCTGCTTGATCAATGGGCTATTAGCTCAGAAATGATCAGGCATGGAAGGATCCCCTAGTGACCAAGCGCATCCTGTACCGGGCCGCCCCCGCCCTGCTGACCGCCGCCGTGCTCGTCGCGGGCTCCGCCCTCACCGCTACCCCGGCCACCGCGAACGACGGCGTGAGCCAGTCGGCCGCCAACTACTCCTCCGTGGCGAACCCGCAGGGGCCGATCGCCGCCGCCCCGCCGATGGGCTTCAACAACTGGGCCCGCGCCACCTGTACGCCGCAGGCACCGCTCGACGGTTCCAGCCGGCTGAACTACTCGTTCCAGCAGTACATGCAGGACAACGCCAAGGGCCTGCACGACGCCGGGCTGATCTCGGCCGGCTACCGGACCGTCACCGTCGACGACTGCTGGATGTACCGCAACAGCTCCGGCTACCTGCACGGTGCGCTGAACTGGGGCGGCGCCACCGACGTCCGCAACACCGCCCAACAGCCGGGATTCGAATACGAGTTGACGGCCTACGGCAACTACCTGCACAGCCTCGGAGCCAGGTTCGGCATCTACGAGACGTCCGGCACCCATACCTGCAGCACCGCCACGCCGACCGCGCCCAACCTGCCCAACGGCAGTGAGTACTACGAGCAGAACGACGCGAACTCCCTTGTGAGCTGGGGAGTTGACGCGCTGAAGTACGACAACTGCGGCACCCAGGAGGCGGTCCGGACCCTCGATTCCCGGATGTCGACCGCCCTGAACACCGCTGTCACCAACGCCAACAACGGCGGCACCCCGCGGCCGAACGTCATGTTCAACATCTCGGCCCCGGCCGGCCTCGGCAACGGCCCGGCCAAGTTCGCGTCGATGGAGTGGGTGCGCTCGCTCGGCCAGTTGTGGCGGGTCGGTCCCGACATCTTCAACGACTACGACAACGGCGCCACCGACCCGTGGAACCAGCCGCTCGGGGTCCAGTCCTCGTACAACTTCGGTGCGTACCAGAGCTTCGACAACTCCCTCGAGCTGAGCCGCTACCAGGGTCCTGGCAACTGGAACGACGCCGACATGCTGCTGATCGGCGACAACGGCATGAGCACCGCCGAGGAGCGCAGCCAGATGTCGCTGTTCTCCGCGCTGGCGGCGCCGCTGGTGATCTCCACCGACGCCCGCAAGTTCTCGCCCTCATACCTCGCCGCCCACCCGGCCGAGGCCGCGCATCTGAACGCCTCGATCGCGATCCTCGGCAACTCCGAGGTCATCGCGGTCGACCAGGACGCGCTGGGTGCCGGTGGCTACCGGGTGTCCGGCGGTGCGGCCAACGGCGACGGCACCCCGGCGGCGGCCGCCGGCCTCGATGTCGTGGTCAAGCCGCTGGCCGACGGCGGTCGCGCCGTGGTGGTCCTCAACAAGGGCCCGGCGTCCGCCAGTTACACCCTCCCGCTGTCGGCCGCCGGCTTCGACACGGCAGGCTGCGGCTACGACGTGCGTGACCTGTGGGCCCACACCACCAGCAGCTCCACCGGCACGGTGCCGCTGGCCATCGGCAGCCATGACAGCGCGATGCTCAGGATCACGGCGAAGAACGGCTGCGGCGGCACCACCGCACGGGGTCAGATCACGGCCAGCCGCGCCAACTGGGCCAAGGCCTCGCTCTGCCTGGACAACTACCGCTCCGGGACCGGCACCAACAACCCGGTCGACGTGTACTTCTGCACCGGCGGCTCCAACCAGCAGTGGCAGCGCAACGCCGACGGCTCGGTCCAGCTGTTGCAGAGCGGCACGTCCAACCTCTGCCTGACCGCCCAGTCCACCGTCACCACCGGCGCCGTCAACGGCCAGAGCGGGCAGTGGGTCGGGGTCGCCCCGTGCGGCACGGCACCCGGCTACCAGACCTGGACGTACAACCGTGACGGCAACCTGAAGCTCGCGGGCACCAGCAAGTGCCTGGACGTCAACTCCGGCACCACGAGCACCGCCGGCACCCCGGTCGACCTCTACAGCTGCGGTGCGTCCCCCAGCGCGCTGCAGACCAACCAGACCTGGGCGGCTCCGTACCTCACCCCGCCCGGGGCCTGACCCGGCGCCACTGCGCGGTGGGCCCGTCGGTCCACCGCGCAGTGGTGTCACCCGGCGGTGCACCGTGCGGACGTGTCACACGCAGAGCACGTTCACGCCGAGTCCGGCGTACTGTTCCACCAGCTCGTCCGGAGCGTCCTTGTCGGTGACCAGCACCGAGATCTCCTCCACCGCGCAGACCCGGGCGAACGCGCGCTTGCCGAGCTTGGTCGAGTCAGCGACCACGATCACCTTCTCCGCCCGCTCGGCCATCGCCCGGTTGGCGCTGGCCTCGCCCTCGTCGTGGGTGGTGGCACCGAACCTCGGATCCAGGGCGTTCACCCCGAGGATCGCGAAGTCCAGCGAGAGCCCCTGGAGCACCATGGTGGCCAACGGCCCGGTCAGCTCGTAGGAGTTGGGCCGGGCCACTCCACCGGTGACCACCGTCTTCACGTACGGTCGGACCGCGAGCTCGTGCGCGATGTTGATGGCGTTGGTGACGATGGTGAGCGCGGTCCCGTGCTCGTGCTCGGCGAGGTCGGCCCGGGACGCCAATTCGCGCGCGACCTCCGAGGTGGTGGTCCCCCCGTTCAGGCCGACCACCGCACCGGGCGGCACGAGGCCCGCCGCCGCCCGCGCGATCCGGCGCTTCTCGTCCGCCTGGCGCGCGGTCTTGTAGCGCAGCGGCAGGTCGTACGCGACTCCGCTCACCACCGCGCCCCCGCGCGTGCGGGTCAGCAGCTGCTGCTGGGCCAACTCCTCCATGTCACGGCGGACCGTGGCCGTGGAGACCCCCAACAGTTCCGCGGCCTCGACGACCTCGATCCGCCCTCGGTCGCCCAGGACCTCCAGCAGCCGCGTCCACCGCTCATGCGTGCCCATACCACTCCTCAACATCGCGCAGTGCCCGAGCGTATCGCGCGTAGACCACGGGCTCGCCGCCGTGCACCGGTGCTCGAAATCGGTGACTGCGTGTCGGATCTCTTGACAGGTCCGCGGAGGGGGAGCACCGTCTTGCTCCGAAACCCCCTCTCGACACGCCCCGCCGGGCGTTCCTTCGCGGGCCCTTTCGCGCGCAGATGTGAGCGCTAACACTGTGGGAGTGTGCCGTGCCCACCCGACAGGGAGACCAGATGCGAACCACACGTACCGGGACCACGGGCGGCAGTGTCCGCTCGCTGCTGACGGCATTACGGCACCGCTTCGCGGGGGCGGGAGTCGCTGCCGCCCTGGTGGCAGGAGTGTTGGCGGGAGCAGCGGGAGCAGCGGGGACGCCGGCGCAGGCGGCCGGTTCGCTGCCGTGTGACCTCTACGCCGCGGGCGGCACGCCGTGCGTGGCGGCGCACGCCACCACCCGCGCGCTGTACTCCTCGTACAGCGGCGCGCTCTACCAGGTGCGGCGCGCCTCGGACAACGCCACGCGGGACATCGGGGTGCTGGGCGCCGGGGGGTACGCCGATGCCGCCTCGCAGGACTCGTTCTGCGCGGGCACCTCGTGCGTGATCACCGTGATCTACGACCAGTCCGGCCGGAACAACAAGCTCACCCAGGCCCCCGGGGGAGGCGCGGCGGGCGGCCCCGACAACCTCGCGGACGCCACCGCCGCGCCGACCACCGTCGGCGGCCACAAGGCGTACGGCGTCTTCGTGGCCCCCGGCACCGGCTACCGCAACAACCAGACCTCGGGCATCGCCACCGGCGACAGCCCGGAGGGGATGTACGCCGTCCTGGACGGTACGCACTACAACGGCGGCTGCTGCTTCGACTACGGCAACGCCGAGACCGACAGCAACGACGACGGCAACGGAACGATGGAGGCCATCTACTTCGGCAACATCAAGGTGTGGGGCTACGGCACCGGCAACGGTCCGTGGATCATGGCCGACCTGGAGAACGGCCTGTTCTCCGGCGTGAACCAGCACTACAACGCGAACGACCCGACGATCAGCCACCGTTACACCACGGCGATCGTCAAGGGCGGACCGAACCACTGGGCCATCCGCGGCGGCAACGCCCAGTCCGGCGGCCTGTCGACGTTCTACGACGGCGTGCGGCCCAACGTCGCGGGCTACAACCCGATGCGGAAGCAGGGCGCGATCATCCTGGGCATCGGCGGCGACAACAGCAAGGGTGCCCAAGGCACCTTCTACGAAGGCGTGATGACCTCCGGCTACCCCTCGGACGCCACCGAGAACGCCGTCCAGGCCAACCTCAACTCCGTCGCCTACGGTGCCGGCGGCAGCGCGACCACCGGGGCGCTGCACGCGGGCGGTGCGGGCAAGTGCCTGGACGTGCCGAACTCGTCCACGACGGCCGGTGCGCAGCTGCAGATATGGAGTTGCAGCGGGCAGGCCAACCAGATCTGGACCCGCACCTCCGCAGGGCAGTTGACGGTCTACTCCGGCAGCAGCCAGCTGTGCCTGGACGCTTACCAGAAGCAGACCACGGCGGGCACCAAGGTGGTCACCTGGCCGTGCAACGGCGGCGCCAACCAGCAGTGGACCCTGAACTCCAACGGCACCGTCACCGGCAACCAGTCCGGCCTCTGCCTGGACGTCACCGGGGGCTCCACCGCCGACGGTGCGTTGGCCGAACTCTGGTCCTGCAACGGGCAGTCGAACCAGCAGTGGAGCCTCAGCTGAGCTGAACGGCTGTCCCTGTGTCATCGCTTGGCCTGTGGGTCCACCAATCAGCGAGACGTGTCTACCGCAACACCGTCACCGAAGTCATCGTCGCCACCACTGACACCGAATTCGTCGACCTCTAGATCGCACTGACATCACGGCAACTCTGTGCGCCTTCCAGGCAGTTGGGAGGCGCACAGTGTGTTTACGGCGTCTGAATGACAGTCAGAGGAGCTGTGTATCAGTCGATTTGTGGTCTGCAACCGCCCGGCGCAGCCGGCGAGGCTTCGAGCGTCGCGCAATGGCCGGTGAGCGACGCGCAGTCGGGCAACTGCGCGGGTCAGGTGACCGAAGGCGACAAGGGCGGGTTCGACGTGCTGCGCGCCAACGGCACGGTGTGGCTCAAGCCGGACGCGGTGTTCTGGGTCAAGATGATCGGCGCGGGCCTGTCGAAGACGATGGCCGGCAAGTACCTGAAGGGCAACGGGGACGACGCGGCCGTGAAGGGCATGTCGTCGTTCTGCGATATGGGCCTGGAGGCCCTGAAGACGTGGGCAAGAAGGAAGACGGTAGCGACGACACGGCCGGTGCGGTCAAGGGCGGTACCAAGCAGATCGGTTCGGTGAAGGCGGTGGTGATCACCGACAAGACCGCCGAGGTCGCGATCGCCGCCGAGGGCGAGCCGTACCTGGTGCAGATGAGCACGACGGGCAAGGAGCCCGCGACGATGACGTTCGCCGACTTCGAGAAGGCTGTGACGGTCACCCCGCCGCCGGCGGACCAGGTCGTCGACGCGTCGAAGTACCTCAAGGACTGAGCGAGCAGCCTGGTGGGCCCGCCGTCGCACCGATGGTGGAGCGACGGCGGGCCCGCGGTCATCCGGGCCCACAGCCCGCGCCCGGGTCGTGGCCTCGGTTTACCTCGATGGTGGTGCCTTGGTGCCCAGGCAAGATCACGTGCGCCAGAACCGCTACGGGCTTGCATGAAGCACATCGCGGGTACCACCGGCCAGCAGGCCGACCAGTGCACGGAACAGCTGCGTACCTACCTCGAATCCAAGGACCCTCAGGCGTTCACCGAGGACGACAACTTGTGGAGCATGGTGTTCGACCGGCTGGTGGGCAAGGAGTTCTGAGCCTCTGACCCATGAGCGCAGGGTGGCCGAGACGGCACGAGGCCTCGGCCAGCTAAACAGCCGGGGCCTTGAACGTGAGGCAGGACAGTCAGACCTGGAAGGTGGCCGCGAAGCTGGCGAAGGCAGCCCACGCAGTGGCCGAGAAGACCAGCCGGGGGCCGTCAGGGTCCTTGCTGTCGCGCACGGGCACGATGCCTCGGGGGGCGTGCAGGTTCATCGTCGGTTGGATGCACTGCCCGCCGTTGTTGCTGTAGCTGGAGCTGCGGAACTCCGCCCCGCTCAGGTCGTGGTCATGCCCGCCCATGGTGCTTCCTTCCGAACCCTGCTGATCATCCGTACGGAAGTACTCTTCGACAGGGCTTCCACCTGTAGCTGATGGTATTCCCACTCCCACGGGCGGACCGTCTCAATTCCACGCCCGGCGACGTGCTGACGGGGGAGCGGGTACCGGGTTGCACCCTTGGTGAGTGCTTCTGCTGTGGACGTCGGGGCGTCACCGTGCGAGCCGGGCTGTCGCTCCATCAGGGCGGGGACGAGGGTCCGCTGAGTCTGGCGATCTGCCTGCGCCGCACCGACCGGGCGCACCGGCAGCATCACCGCGCCGTGCTCCGGGCGATGCTCGACATGGGCGGCCGGGCAGTGTGGGAGAGCGACGGATGAGTGTCCAGGGTTGGTCAACGCCTTCGCTGCCGCCTCTGGGGCAGGCGCCTACTCAACCGTCATCCGCCGATTGAGCCGAACCACGTCAGGAGGTACGCACCATGGCACCATTGCACGTGCTCGACCGTCCGGCCCCCGCCGCGCTTCCCGTGGAACTGGGCACCATCCCGTGCACCTGCGGGGGCAAGGGGTACATCACTCAGAACGGCTTGCGGTACCAGTGCTCGACCTGCGGGGGCTCTGGCCGCATCACGGTTTCGTAGGAGCCGCCATGTACTGCAACGTCTGCCAGGGGACCGGGTTCGTGTCGGTGAAGATCGCCAACAGCAACGACGAACTCAAGCATGCGTGCGAGGCGTGCGACGGCACGGGGCGACGACCGGAACGAGCCCGACCGACCCAGGCGAAGTAGGGCTGCCGGGTCCAGTGCCCTTGCCCCGGTCCGTAGCGGCCACCGGAGGCGACCACGCAAGCACGGTCCGGGTTTCAAGGCGAGACCATTCCGGTGGGTCACGCGGTGGGTCACGCAACCACCGCACCGAGCCCGCAAAGCAGAAAGACCCCACGTGAAGTGGGGTCTTGCCTGGTGTCCGAGGGGGGACTTGAACCCCCACGCCCGATAAAGGGCACTAGCACCTCAAGCTAGCGCGTCTGCCATTCCGCCACCCGGACAGGGTGTGTGCCTTGGGGTGTTTTGTGCTGTTCCCCTTGGCGACAGAGAGAACACTACCAGGCCGTGGGAGTGCTTCTCACCTGCGTTTCTTCCGGGTCCGGGGGCCGGTGACGGCCTCCGGCGAGGGGAGGGGGACGGATCGGTGCAGAACGGGCAGAGAGGGGAGGGATGGACCAGGAGTGTGGGGAAGCCGTCGGGGGCGTGAATGTTCCGTCGACGGTGGGCCTGAAGATGCATGGGAACGGTCAGGAGTGGTCATGGAACGGTCGGGACACGCCACGGCCCGTCAAGTTGCAGTCGCTGAGCCGCTGCTGACTTTCGTTCTCCTAGCCTCGGTGGTCCAGTGCGAAGGGCGGCTTGACGTGGAGCAGACCAGAGAACCGGCCGAGGCAGTGACGAGACGGCTGACGGCGGTGCCGAGCAGTGAGCCGATCAAGGGGACGGGCGGTGGGCCCGTGAAGGGGGTCTGGCGGTTCTCGGCGGTGGCGCACGAGGCCTCCGTCCCGCAGACCCGGCATGCGGTGCGGGACCGGCTGCTGGCGCAGGGGATGGCGGGCCAGGACTACCAGGAGCTGATCGACGACCTGCTGCTGATCGTCTCGGAGCTGGTCAGCAACGCGGTCACGCACGCCGCGGTGCTGTCCCCGCAGCTGACCACCGAGCTGGTGATCGACGACGGCTGGGTCCGGGTCTCGGTGGAGGACGGGCACCCGTACCGGCCGAAGGCGCTGGAGAGTGATCTCGGACAGCTCGGCGGCCGGGGGCTGCTGCTGGTGAAGAGCGTGACGCTGCAGGCCGGTGGGGTGTGCGACGTGGAGCGGACCGGCGAGGGCGGCAAGGTGGTCTGGGCCTCGCTCCCGCTGCCCTCGCCCCGGCCCCGCCGGGAGGACGGCGCCGGGGGCGACTGGCACCCCCGGCGCTGAGGGCCGGATCCGGCTGTTGCGGGACAGCGCCGGGCAGTCCCGCCGGAGCAGGTTCTTGCGGGACAGCGCCCGGTCGAGGGCCGGAGCGGGCCAAGAGGCGGAGCCGCTGGAGGGCTGGAACTACCAGTCCCGGCCGGCGATCTCGCGGATGCCGGGGAGGGCGGCCTCGAAGACCGTCCGGAACCAGACCGAGGTGGGCAGCTCAGCCTCCAGGGCCTTGAGCTCCTCCGCAGTGACGAAGCGGGTGTCGTCGACCTCGTCCGGGTCGGGCGCCACGTCGGCGGTGACCAGGCCGACGAAGAGGTGGTTCCACTCGCGCTCGATCAGGCCGGTGGCCTCGTCGGGCAGGTCGTAGCGGACCGTACCCGCCTCGCAGAGCAGCGCGGGCGCGACTCCCAGTTCCTCGGCGGTGCGCCGGGCGGCCGCGACGAAGGGCTGCTCGTCGGGGTACGGGTGGCCGCAGCAGGTGTTCGACCAGACGCCCGGGGAGTGGTACTTGGTCAGGGCGCGGCGCTGGAGCAGCATCCGGCCCTGGCGGTCGAACAGGAAGACCGAGAACGCCCGGTGCAGCCGGCCCGGCTGCTGGTGGGCCGAGTGCTTCTCGGCGGTGCCGATGGTCACGCCCTCGTCGTCGACTAGCTCGAGCAGGATCTCCCCGGGGGTCGAGGCGACGCCGTCCTCGGCGAGCAGGGTCTGACCGGTCGGTCGGGTCTCGGGCATGGGGCCTCTTTCGGAAACGGGGACCAGGGGAAGGCATGGGCTGGGCCGGCCCAACCGGGGTGCCGTGCGGGCGCCCGAGAGCCAGTCTGCCGTATGGCTCGGTACCCGAATGGGTGCGACGCACACGAGGACCTGGAAGGGCCGGATGACCAGAGAGCCCGTTCGATTCATGATCGATCGCGATCCGCGCACGTCGTCTTCTGAGAATCTCCACATCGGCGCGGCCCGGCCGGCCGCGGAGTGACGGTCCCGTCCGCCGGCCGGACACCGGGGCGCCGCCCACTGCTTTCGGAGTGGTCGCCGCGGTCGCCTACCATCACTACGACACGGTGTCCCGCCTGCGTGACGGCACCGGAGCACCGGCCTGCCGGGTCGTGTTCGCGCTCGTGGGTGGTTCTCGCGAGCGTCCGCTCCGGGGTCCTCGGCGACGGCACGGCAGAAGGCGCCACGGCAAGAGGCGCCACCGCAGAGGACGCCATCGCAGGCGGCGTCACAGCAGAACACGAGTCAGGAGACACCGCATGATCGGCCTCGTTCTGGCAGCCGGCGCCGGCCGCCGGCTGCGCCCGTACACCGACACCCTGCCGAAGGCTCTGGTGCCGGTGGACGGGGAGCGGACCGTCCTGGACCTGACCCTCGGCAACTTCGCCGAGGTCGGCCTGCGGGAGGCCGCCATCGTGGTGGGTTACCGCAAGGATGCGGTGTACGACCGCAAGGACGCCCTGGAGCGGAAGTACGGCGTCAAGCTCACCCTGGTCGAGAACGACAAGGCCGAGGAGTGGAACAACGCCTACTCGCTCTGGTGCGCCCGGGACCTGTTCGGCGAGGGCCTGCTGCTCGCCAACGGCGACACCGTGCACCCGGCCTCGGTGCAGCGCACCATGCTGGACGGCAACGACCGGATGATCGGCGAGGGCAACGCCCCCGGCATTCTGCTCGCCCTCGACACGGTGAAGAAGCTCGCCGACGAGGAGATGAAGGTGATCGTCGACCCGGTCACCGGGATGCGCCGGATCACCAAGCTGATGGAGCCCGAGGAGGCCACCGGCGAGTACATCGGGGTCACCGTGATCAACCCCTCGGCCGCCGCCGACCTGAGCAGCGCGCTGCAGGCCACCTTCGAGCGCGACCCGCAGCTGTACTACGAGGACGGCTACCAGGAGATGGTGAACCGGGGGCTGCGGATCGACGTGCAGCCGATCGGCGAGGTCACCTGGGTCGAGGTCGACAACCACGCCGATCTGGCCAGGGCGCGGGAGATCGCGTGCCAGTACTGACCCGACTGGTCCCCTCGCCGGTCTTCGTCGAGATCCGCCCCGGCGCGCTGGACGCGCTGGCCGGCATCCTCGCCGACCAGCGGCTGTCGGCCGCCGGGCGGATCGCGGTGGCGATCAGCAACGGCTCCGGGGCCCGGCTGCGCGAGCGGCTGGAGCCCGCGCTGCCCAGTGCCGACTGGTATGAGGTGACCGACGGCAGCCTGGACAGCGCGGTACTGCTGGCCGAGCAGATGCGGGCGGGCCACTACGACGCCATGGTCGCGCTCGGGGGTGGCAAGATCATCGATGTCGGCAAGTACGCCGCCGCCCGGGTCGGGCTGCCGCTGGTCGCGGTCGCCACCAATCTGGCGCACGACGGGATCTGCTCGCCGGTCTCGATCCTCGACAACGACGCCGGGCGGGGCTCCTACGGGGTGCCCAGCCCGATCGGCATCGTGGTCGACCTGGACGTGATCGGGCAGGCCCCGCCGCGCTTCGTCGCGGCCGGGATCGGGGACGTGGTCTCCAACCTCTCGGCCTGCGCGGACTGGGAGCTCTCGCACGCCGTCACCGGCGAACCGGTGGACGGACTGGCCGTGGCGATGGCCAGGTCGGCGGGGGAGAACGTGCTCCGGCACCCCGGTTCGCTGCAAGATCGGGACCTCCTCACCACGCTCGCCGAGGCCCTGGTACTGTCCGGCATCGCGATGAACATCGCTGGCAGCACCCGGCCTTCCTCGGGCGCCTGCCACGAGATCTCGCACGCCCTGGACGTGCTCTTCCCCAAGCGATCGGCCCAGCACGGCGAACAGGTCGGCCTCGGTGCGGCCTTCGCCAGCTTCCTGCGGGGCGAACGCGGGCTGACCGGCCTGATCGTGGACCGACTCCGGTTCCACGGACTACCGGTGACCGCGGATCAGATCGGCTTCACCGAGGAGGAGTTCACCAAGGCGGTGCACTACGCTCCGAACACCCGTCCGGGACGGTTCACCATCCTGGAACACCTGGACCTCTCGCCCTCTGACATCAGGGACTCGTACGCCGACTATGTCCAAGCCGTCAACAGCTGACCGCCCCGCGGTCGATCTGACCCGCCGCCCCTCCATCGAGGAGCTGCGCGCCGTGATCCACCCCGAGGGCATGCTCCAGCGCCGTAGCGCGGAGCACTGGGCCGGGCGCCTCTACATGCGGAAGATCTCGCTGCGGATCACCCGGGTGCTCTCCACCGTCACGGCGATCACGCCGAACGGCCTGACCTACCTGATGATGTTCACCGGCATCCTGGCCGGTGCCGCGCTGGTGATCCCCGGCCTCGCCGGTGCGGTGCTCGGCGCCGTCCTGATCCAGGTGTACCTGCTGCTCGACTGCGTCGACGGCGAGGTGGCGCGCTGGCGTCGGCAGACCTCGCTGACCGGGGTCTACCTGGACCGGGTCGGCCACTACATGTCCGAGGCGGCGCTGCTCACCGGCCTCGGCCTGCGGGCCACCGACCTGTTCCACCGGCAGGGCGGCGCCTCGCACTGGGAGTGGGCCTTCCTCGGCACGCTGGCCGCGCTCGGCGCCATCCTGATCAAGTCGGAGACCGACCTGGTGGACGTGGCCCGGGCCCGCAGCGGTCTGACCGCCGTGGAGGACGCCGCCGCCGTGCCGCGCTCCGCCGGTGTGGCCAAGGCCCGCAAGGCCGCCGCCTTCCTGAAGTTCCACCGGCTGGTCGGCGCGGTCGAGGCCTCGCTGCTGATCCTGGCCGCCGGGATCGCCGACGCGGTCGCGGGCGAGCTGTTCTTCACCCGGCTCGCGGTGGTCGTGCTGGCCGCGATCGCGATGCTCCAGACCGTGCTGCACCTGCTCAGCATCGTGCTCTCCAGCAGGCTGCGATGAGCGACGGCTTCCGGCTCGGCGCCGTCATCATCACGATGGGCAACCGGCCCGACGAGCTGAATGCCCTGATCGAGTCGGTCCGCAACCAGCAGGGCCCGGCCGTCGAGCTGGCCGTGGTCGGCAACGGCGCGCCGCTGCCGGAGCTGCCGGCGGACGTCAGGTCCGTCGAGCTGCCGGAGAACCTCGGCATCCCGGGCGGGCGCAACGTCGGCATCGAGCTGTTCGGCAAGGACGGCTGCGACGTGGACGCGGTGCTCTTCCTGGACGACGACGGCCTGCTGCCGAACACCGACTCGGCCGAGCTGCTCCGGCAGGCGTTCGAGGCGGATCCCTCGCTCGGCATCGTGTCGTTCCGGATCGCCGACCCGGAGACCGGGGTGACCGCGCGTCGGCACGTCCCCCGGCTGCGGGCCAGCGACCCGCTGCGCTCGTCCCGGGTGACCACCTTCCTGGGCGGCGCCAGCGCCGTCCGGAGCGAGGTCTTCGCCCAGGCCGGCCAGCTGCCCGGCGAGTTCTTCTACGCGCACGAGGAGACCGACCTCGCCTGGCGCGCGCTGGACGCCGGCTGGACGATCGACTACCGCGCGGACGTGGTGCTGTTCCACCCGACCACCTCCCCGGCCCGGCACGCCACGTACTTCCACAACGTGGCCCGGAACCGGGTGTGGCTGGCGCGACGGAACCTTCCGGCCCCCTTGGTGCCTCTCTACCTGGGAGTCTGGTTCCTGCTCACCCTGGCCCGTCGCCCGTCCGGTGCGGCGTTCAAGGCCTGGCTGGGCGGATTCCGGGCCGGTTGGCGCGAACAGTGCGGTCCGCGCAGGCCGATGCGATGGCGTACGGTATGGCGGTTGACCAGGATGGGCCGACCACCAATCATCTGATCGCAGAATCTTCCGGTGGCCCCCGCCGCCGGACCGGAACATCCACCCGTGATCCCGGTGGATCAGCCCGGACCTCCGCCGTTCCCCCTCGGCGGAAGCCTGGTCATCCGATCCCGTGAAGGACGAATGTGTCGACAGTGAGTGACTCGGTCAGTTTCTCCGCCCCAGGCGGAGCTGACGCGGGTCTGACCCCGAAGCAGCTCGCGGCCAAGTACGGCCTCTCGGTGAGCGGCAAGCGGCCCAGCTTCTCCCAGTACGTGCGTGACCTGTGGGCCCGACGACATTTCATCGTCGCGTTCGCCACCGCGCGACTGGTCGCGCAGTACACCACGGCCAAGCTCGGCCAGGTGTGGCAGGTACTGACGCCGCTGCTCAACTGTGCGGTGTTCTACCTGGTGTTCGGCGTGATGATGAAGGGCAACCAGGGCATCACGGACTACATCGCCTGGCTGTGCATCGGTGTCTTCGTCTTCCAGTTCAGCCAGAGCGCGGTGCTCTCCGGCACCCGGGCGATCTCCGACAACCTCGGGCTGATCCGGGCGCTGCACTTCCCGCGGGCCGCGCTGCCGATCGCCTTCACGATCATCCAGCTCCAGCAGCTGCTGATCTCGATGGTCGTCCTGGTCGTCATCGTGCTGTTCTTCCAGATGCCCACGATGACCTGGATGCTGATCATCCCGGCCCTGGTGCTGCAGAGCGTGTTCAACACCGGCCTGGCGCTGGCGATGGCCCGGATCGGGGCCAAGACCAGCGACATGGCCCAGCTGATGCCGTTCCTGCTGCGGACCTGGATGTACACCTCGGGCGTCATGTACAGCGTGCAGAGCGCGGTGGACAAGTGGCCGACGGTCTTCCAGGTGCTGTTCCGGATGAACCCGGCCTCGGTCTACATGGACCTGATCCGCTACGCCTTCATGCCGAACGCGTACAACAAGCACGCGCTGCCCGACCACGTCTGGGTGATCGCGCTGGGCTGGGCGCTCGTCGCCGGTGTGGCCGGCTTCATCTTCTTCTGGAAGGCAGAGGAGGAGTACGGCCGTGGCTGACACCGCTACCACCGAGACCCGAGAGGCCGCCATGACGAACGTCCAGGACGCCCGCGTCCCCACCGTGGTCGTGGACGACGTGCACATCGTCTACAAGGTGCACGGGGCCGGCTCCGGGAAGGGCAGCGCCACCTCGGCGCTCAGCCGGATCATCTCCAAGAAGCGCTCGCCCGCGATCCGCGAGGTGCACGCCGTCCGGGGGATCAGCTTCACCTCGTACCGGGGCGAGGCGGTCGGCCTGATCGGCTCGAACGGCTCCGGCAAGTCGACCATGCTGGCGGCCATCGCCGGTCTGCTGCCGACCGAGCGCGGTGCCATCTACACCAACGGCCAGCCCTCGCTGCTGGGCGTGAACGCCGCGCTGATGAACGACCTGACCGGTGACCGCAACGTCATCCTGGGTTGCCTGGCGATGGGCATGTCCCCGGCCGAGGTGAAGGCCCGCTACCAGGAGATCGTGGACTTCTCGGGCATCAACGAGAAGGGCGACTTCATCTCGCTCCCGATGCGCGCGTACTCCTCGGGCATGGCGGCCCGCCTGCGGTTCTCGATCGCGGCGGCCAAGACCCACGACGTGCTGCTGATCGACGAGGCGCTGGCCACCGGCGACCAGAAGTTCCAGCGCCGCTCCGAGGACCGGATCCGTGAGCTGCGCAAGGAGGCCGGCACGGTCTTCCTGGTCAGCCACAACAACAACTCGATCCGGGACACCTGCGAGCGCACCATCTGGATCGAGAAGGGCGAGCTGGTGATGGACGGCTCGACCGACGACGTCATGAAGGAGTACGAGAACTTCAACCACTGAGTGGTGTGGGCCGAACGGCGGGGGCCGGTGCCCGGGGTGAACCCGGAACCGGCCCCCTGGTCGTGTCCGGGTGGGCCGGGCGCGCGAGCGCGGTGTAGAACGGGGGAGTGACGGCAGTGGTGACTTCGAGGTGGTCCGACGGTCCGACGGACGGTGGCACGCTCGGCAAGGCGGACCTGGAGAACTTCCCGGTCGCCCCCGGGTTCCTACCTGCGGCCTGGCGGACGGACCTGATGGCGATCTACGGGTTCGCCCGGCTGGTGGACGACGCCGGGGACGGTGACCTGGCCGAACCCGAGCGGGTGGCCGCGCTCCTGGACGTCGCGGGCACCCCGGCGGACCAGGGCTTCCGGCTGGCCCTGCTGGACGGTCTGGAGCAGGACCTCGACCGGGCCTTCGGTGCCGCGCTCGACCCGAGCGCCGACAGCCCCAAGCACCCGCTGATGCGGGCCCTGGTGCCGCTGATCGACCGCCACCCGGTCACCCCCGAGCCGTTCCGGCGCCTCATCGAGGCCAACCGGGTGGACCAGACCACCACCCGCTACCCCAGCTACCAGGACCTGGTCGGCTACTGCACCCTCTCTGCCGACCCGGTCGGCCGACTGGTGCTGGCCGTGGCCGGTCACGGCACCCCCGACCGGATCGCCTACTCGGACGCGATCTGCACCGCGCTCCAGCTGGTCGAGCACCTCCAGGACGTGGCCGAGGACCTGGCCAGGGGCCGGATCTACCTCCCCACCGAGGACCTGGACCGGTTCGGCGTGACCGAGGCCGACCTGGCCGCGCCCAGCGCCGACGCCCGGGTCCGCGAGCTGATCGCCTTCGAGGCCGACCGGGCGCGCACCCTGCTCGACCACGGCGCCCCGCTGGTGGGTACGGTTCGGGGAAGGCTCCGTCTGCTGCTCGCGGGATTCACCGCGGGCGGGTACGCGGCCCTGTCGGCCATCGAGGCCGCCGGGTACGACGTGCTCGCCGTACAGGCGAAGCCGGACAAGCGCCGCCTCGCGGTGAAGGCGGCGGCAATCTTCGCGAAGGGAAGGTGAACGCCCGAGTGGCGGCATCACCACTGGCCTCGGCCCCGGTCATGGCGGCCTACCGGTACTGCGAGGCGGTCACCGCCCTGCAGGCCCGGAACTTCAGCTACGGCATCCGGCTGCTGCCCGAGCCCAAGCGGCTCGGCATGTCCGCGCTCTACGCCCTGGCCCGTCGGGTGGACGACATCGGCGACGGCGAGCTGTCGGCCGAGCGGAAGGGCGAGCTGCTCCGGCAGACCCGTGAGCTGCTGGACGAGGTCCGGCTCGGCACGGTCAGTGAGGAGGACACCGACCCGATCAAGGTCGCACTGGGCGACACCGCCCGGCGTTTCCCGATCGACCTGGGCGGTTTCGACGAGCTGATCGACGGCGTCGAGATGGACCTCAAGGGCGTCGAGTACCGGACCTTCGAGGACCTCAAGGTCTACTGCCGCTGCGTGGCCGGATCGATCGGCCGGCTCTCGCTCGGCGTGTACGGCTGCGAGGACCCGAAGCTCGGCGCCGAGTACGCGGACACCCTCGGCCTGGCCCTGCAGCTCACCAACATCCTGCGCGACGTGCGCGAGGACGCGCTGAACGGCCGGGTCTACCTCCCCACCGAGGACCTGGCTCGATTCGGCTGCGAACAGGGGTTCGCCCTGGACCGGCCGCCGGTCGGCGCGGACTTCACCGGGCTGATCGCCTTCCAGGCCGAGCGCGCCCGGGAGGCGTTCGCGGACGGCCTGCGGCTGCTGCCGCTGCTGGACCGCCGCAGCCGCGCCTGCACGGCCGCGATGGCCGGGATCTACCACCGACTGCTCGGCCGGATCGCGGCCGATCCGGAGTCGGTGCTGCGCGGCCGGGTCTCGCTGCCCGGCTGGGAGAAGGCGTACGTGGCTCTCTCCGGGCTCGCCGGAGGGCGTTCTTGATTCTCTCGGCGTTTATGTCACGCTGTGTCAGCGCGGAATCACCCGGTCCGACACCGGCCGCCGGTGACCACACGGAGCAGCAGATCAGGGGGAGGGGCAGATGACGGTACGGCACGACTCGAAGCGCCCCACCGCCGTGGTGGTCGGCGGGGGCCTCGCCGGGATCACGGCCGCCCTGCGGCTGGCCGAGGCGGACCACCGGGTCACCCTGGTGGAGTCCCGGCCCCGGCTCGGCGGCCTGGCCTTCTCGTTCCGGCGCGGGGAGCTGACGGTCGACAACGGCCAGCACGTCTTCCTGCGCTGCTGCACCGCCTACCGGGGTCTGGTCGACCGGTTGGGCGCGGGCCGACTGGTGGATCTTCAACCCCGGCTGGACGTCCCGGTGCTGGGCGTCTCGCCCGACGGGCGGCGCACCCTCGGCCGGCTGCGCCGGGCCGGGCTGCCCGTGCCGCTGCACCTGGCCGCCAGCCTGGCGACCTACCCGCACCTGTCCGCCGCCGACCGGCTGCGGGTGGTGCGGGCCGCGCTCGCGCTCAAGCGGCTCGATCTGGACGACCCGGCGCTGGACGAGATCTCGTTCGGCGACTGGCTGCGCCGCCAGGGCCAGAACGCGGCCACCCTGGCCGCGATGTGGGACCTGGTCGGGGTGGCCACCCTGAACGCCACCGCCGACCAGACCTCGCTGGCGCTGGCCGCGATGGTCTTCAAGACCGGCCTGCTCTCCGACCCCGGCGCCTCCGACATCGGCATGGCCAACGTCCCGCTCGGCGCGATCCACCACGACGCGGCCCGCGCGGAGCTGGAGCGGGCCGGGGTGCGGGTGCTGCTGCGGGCCCGCGCGGTGGAGCTGAAGAGCGCCGAGCAGCACGCCGTCCGGCTGGACGGCGGGGAGCTGCTGACCGCCGACACCGTGGTGCTGGCCGGGGCCCAGGAATCCGCCGCCGCGCTGCTCCCGGCCGGGGCGATCGACCGGCAGGAGCGGCTGGCCGAGCTGGGCCACGCGCCGATCCTGAACGTGCACGTGGTCTACGACCGCAAGCTGCTGCGCCGTCCGTTCTTCGCCGCGCTCGGCTCGCCGGTGCAGTGGGTCTTCGACCGAACGGCGCACTCCGGCCTCGCGCAGTCCGATCCGACGCTGGCCGGCGCGCAGTACCTGGCGCTGTCGCAGTCCGCGGTGCAGGACGAGATCGAACTGCCGGTAGCCGAGCTGAGGGCGCGTTACCTGCCCGAGCTGGAGCGGCTGCTGCCCGCCGCCAGGGGCGCCGAGGTGCTGGACTTCTTCGTCACTAGGGAGCGGACCGCGACCTTCGCGCCCGCCCCGGGCACCGCACCGCTCCGCCCGGCGGCCCGCACCAAGGTGCCGGGCCTGCTGCTGGCCGGTTCGTGGACCGCCACCGGCTGGCCCGCGACCATGGAGAGCGCCGTGCGCAGCGGTCACGCGGCGGCCGACGCCGCCCTCGCCGCCGGCCGCCACCCGGTGGACCAGGGCGACGGGAGGTGGCCCCGGTGACCTCGGCCCCGGCCCGACCGACCGCACCCGCTCGAACCGACAGCGCATCAGACGGGCCGCTCGCCGCGGCCTCATCACCCCAGCTTGGAGAGGGAACGTCCGTGGAGCCTCGCACCGGAACCGCCGCATCCGTCCAGGAGGCACCTGTGCCGGACGCGCTCTCGGTGCCGGAGCTGCTGGCCCGTGGCCGGACGCTCTGCACCCCGCCGTTGCGTGCGGCGGTGGCCCGGCTGGCCGCGCCGATGGACACGGTGGCCGCGTACCACTTCGGCTGGATCGACCGGGACGGCACGCCGACGGCGGGGGACGGCGGCAAGGCCGTCCGTCCGGCACTGGCGCTGCTCTCGGCCGAGGCGGTCGGCGCACCGGCCTCGGCCGGGGTGCCCGGCGGGGTCTCCGTCGAGCTGGTGCACAACTTCTCCCTGCTTCATGATGATCTGATGGACGGTGACGAGACACGGCGGCACCGGGCCACGGCCTGGACGGTCTTCGGTCCGGCCCAGGCGATCCTGGTCGGCGACGGCCTGGCCGCCCTGGGCACCGAGGTGCTGCTCGACGCCGCCGTCACCGGGGGCGCCTCCGCCACCGACGCGGCCCGCGCCGTCCGGCTGATCACCACCGCGACCCGCAAGCTGATCGACGGCCAGGCCCAGGACCTCTCCTTCGAGCACCGCGACCTGGTGACGGTCGAGGAGTGCCTGGAGATGGAGGGCGGCAAGACCGGCGCGCTGCTGGCCGCCGCCTCCGCGATCGGCGCGGTGCTGGCCGGAGCGGACGACCGTACCTCCGACGCGCTCCAGCGCTACGGCCACCACCTCGGCCTGGCCTTCCAGGCGGTGGACGACCTGCTCGGCATCTGGGGCGCCACCGAGGTGACCGGCAAGCCGCACTGGGGCGACCTGCGTCAGCGCAAGAAGTCGCTCCCGGTGGCCGCCGCGCTGGCCGAGGGCGGCGCGGCCTCCCGTCGGCTGGCCGCCGAGCTGGCCGACCCGGCCGGCCGGGGCGAGGAGAGCGAGCAGCAGCTCGCCGCCCGCGCCGCGCTGATCGAGCAGGCCGGCGGCCGATCCTGGACCCAGGACGAGGCCCGCCGCCAGCACCTGACCGCCCTCGCCGCCCTGGACGAGGTGCCGATGGCCGACGAGGTGCGCCAGCGCTTCGTCGCACTCGCCGAATTCGTGGTGGTACGAGAGAGGTGACGTTGACGTGACAGCAACCGCGGACGGCCGGCTCGACCCTGAGTACGATCCCGAGCCGGCCGCGGTGGGCGAACGCCCCCCGGTCCCGGAACGGTTGAACGGCCGTCAGGTGACGGTGGCCCAGGTGGCAGCGGTGCCGCTCGGGTCGAGACGGTGGGAGCCCGACGGACCAACGGCGGTAGTACCGTCGGACGATCCCACTCCGGCCGAGGCGCTGGCCCGCGCCACCGCCGAACTGTTGTCACGCCAGAGCCCGGACGGCTGGTGGAAGGGCGACCTGGAGACCAACGTCACCATGGACGCCGAGGACCTGTTACTGCGTGAGTTCCTCGGGATCAGGACGGCCGAACAGACCGAGGCCACCGCCGCCTGGATCCGCTCCCAGCAGGGCGAGGACGGCACCTGGTCCACCTTCTACGGCGGCCCCGCCGAACTCTCCACCACCGTCGAGGCGTACGTCGCCCTCAAACTCGCGGGGGACGACCCGAACGCCCCGCACATGCTGGCGGCCGCCAGGCACGTCCGGGCGGCCGGCGGCATCGCGGCCAGCCGGGTGTTCACCCGGATCTGGCTGGCGCTGTTCGGCTGGTGGCCCTGGGAACGGCTGCCGGAGATCCCGCCGGAGATCATCTTCCTGCCGCGCTGGGTGCCGCTGAACATCTACGCCTTCGGCTGCTGGGCCCGGCAGACCATCGTCCCGCTCACCGTGGTCTCGGCGCACCGCCCGGTCCGCCCCGCGCCGTTCGACCTGGACGAGCTGCACACCGACCCGGCGAACCCGTACCCGCTCCGGCCGCTCCCCCCGCTCAACTGCTGGGACGGCATCTTCGAGCGGCTCGACCTGGCCCTGCACGCCTACCACCGGCACGCGGTCAAGCCGGTGCGGCGGGTGGCGCTCGCCCAGGCCGGCCGGTGGATCGTCGAACGCCAGGAGGCGGACGGCTGCTGGGGCGGCATCCAGCCCCCCGCGGTCTACTCGCTGATCGCCCTGCACCTGCTCGGCTACGAGCTCGACCACCCGGTGATGCGGGCCGGGCTGGCCTCCTTCGAACGCTTCACCGTGCACACCGAGGACGGCGCCCGCTGGCTGGAGGCCTGCCAGTCCCCGGTCTGGGACACCTGCCTGGCCACCATCGCGCTGCGCGACGCGGGCCTGCCCGCCGACCACCCCGCGCTGGTCTCGGCGGCGGGCTGGATGCTCGCCGAGGAGATCCGACGCCCCGGCGACTGGGCCGTCCAGCGGCCCCGGCTGGAGCCGGGCGGCTGGGCGTTCGAGTTCGAGAACGACAACTACCCCGACATCGACGACACCGCCGAGGTGGTGCTCGCGCTCCAGCGGGTCGACCACCCCGACCGGGAGCGGGTCGCGGCCGCGGTCGAGCGCGGCGTCGAGTGGAACCTCGGCATGCAGTCCAAGAACGGCGCCTGGGGCGCCTTCGACGTCGACAACACCAGCACCCTGCCCAACAAGCTGCCGTTCTGCGACTTCGGCGAGGTGGTCGACCCGCCCTCCGCCGACGTCACCGCGCACGTGGTGGAGATGCTCGCCGAGACCGGCCGCGCCGAGGACCGGCGGACCAGGCGCGGCATCGACTGGCTGCTCAAGAACCAGGAGCCGGACGGCTCCTGGTTCGGCCGCTGGGGCACCAACTACATCTACGGCACGGGCTCGGTGCTCCCCGCCCTGGTCGCGGCCGGCCTGCCGACCGGGCACCCGGCGATCCGACGCGCCGTCAGCTGGCTGGAGGACCGGCAGAACCCGGACGGCGGCTGGGGCGAGGACATGCGCTCGTACGCGGACCCGGAGAAGTGGTCGGGGCGCGGCGACTCCACCGCCTCGCAGACCGCCTGGGCCCTGATGGCCCTGCTGGCGGCCGGCGAAGGGCCGGACGGAGCGCGCAGCGAGGCCGTCGAGCGCGGCGTGCAGTGGCTCTGCCACACCCAGCTGCCCAGCGGCAGCTGGGACGAGCCGCAGTTCACCGGGACGGGCTTCCCGTGGGACTTCTCGATCAACTACCACCTGTACCGCCTGGTCTTCCCGGTCACCGCCCTCGGCCGCTACCTGCACGGCAGCCCACTGACGGGAGGCCGCAGGTGAGCGCCGCTCCGCTGTTGGTGGTCTGTGCCCTGGGGCCCGAGGTGTGGGCCCTGCGGGGCGGTGACTGGGGGACGCCGCCGGTGCTGGTCCGTACGGGGGTCGGGCGGGCCAGGGCGCGGCGCCGTGTCGGGAACCTGCTCGCGACGGACGGCTACGGAGCGCTGGTGGTCGCCGGGTTCGGTGCGGCGGTGGGACCGGGCGTCGAGCCGGGCGACATCATCGTGGCCGACGCCGTCCGGAGCGAGGAGGGGGAGGTGTGGCCGCTGGAGTCCGCGGCGGCGATGGCCGCCGAGCTCACCGGCCGGGGCCTGAGGGTGCACCTCGGCCCGCACCACACCGCCGACCACGTGGTGCGGGGTGCGGAGCGCCGCGCCCTCTACGCCACCGGCGCCAGGGCCGTGGACATGGAGGCGGCCGCCGTGCTGGCGGCCCGGGCCGAGCTGCGGCCCGCCCTGCCCACCGCCGTCCTGCGGGTGGTGGTCGACACCCCCAGCCGCGAACTGCTCCGCCCCGGCACCCTGCCGGCCGGGCTGCGCGCCTGGCGCACCCTGCGGGCCGCCGTCCCGGCGCTCACCGCCTGGTACCTCCAGGCCGTCACCGAACCGATCCATGCTTCACCGTCCTCGACGCTCCCTCAGGAGGCGAGCTAGTCATGGCAATGCCGCTGCGCCAGACCATGCGGGTCAGCACCTACCTCATGCAGCAGAAGTTGATCAAACGGCGGGACAAGTTCCCGCTGATCGTGGAGCTGGAGCCGCTCTTCGCCTGCAACCTCGCCTGCGAGGGCTGCGGGAAGATCCAGCACCCGGCCGGGGTGCTCAAGCAGCGGATGCCGGTCGCCCAGGCGGTCGGCGCGGTCCTGGAGTCCGGCGCCCCGATGGTGTCGATCGCGGGCGGCGAACCGCTGATGCACCCGCAGATCGACGAGATCGTCCGCCAACTGGTGGCACGCCGCAAGTACGTCTTCCTCTGCACCAACGCCCTGCTGCTGCGCAAGAAGCTGGAGAAGTTCACCCCGTCGCCGTACCTGACCTTCACCGTCCACATCGACGGGCTGCGCGAGCGGCACGACGCCTCGGTGGCCAAGGAGGGCACCTTCGACGAGGCGGTGGAGGCGATCAAGGAGGCCAAGCGGCAGGGCTTCCGGGTCACCACCAACTCGACCTTCTTCAACACCGACACCCCGCAGACCATCATCGAGGTGCTCGACTACCTGAACGACGAGCTGCACGTCGACGAGATGATGATCTCCCCGGCGTTCGCCTACGAGAAGGCCCCCGACCAGGAGCACTTCCTCGGCGTCGAGCAGACCAGGGAGCTGTTCCGGAAGACCTTCGCGGGCGGCAACCGGCGCCGCTGGCGCCTGAACCACAGTCCGCTCTTCCTGGACTTCCTGGAGGGCAAGGTGGACTTCGAGTGCACCGCCTGGGGCATCCCGAACTACTCGCTGTTCGGCTGGCAGCGCCCCTGCTACCTGATGTCGGACGGCTACGTGCCGACCTACCAGGAGCTGATCGAGAAGACCGACTGGGCCAAGTACGGCCGGGGCAAGGACCCGCGCTGCGAGAACTGCATGGCGCACTGCGGGTACGAACCGACCGCCGTACTGGCCACCATGGGCTCGCTCAAGGAGTCCATCCGGGCCGTCAAGGAGACCCTGGGCAGCAAGGTCTGAACCCGGTGGGGCCCGTCCGGCGGGCCCCACAACAGGCGCACCGACGGTGATGACCGCAGGCTGAGTACAGACCGTCATCATCCAGACCCGAGCCGCGAGGTGAAGCCATGTCACTTCTGTCCACCGTCCAGGGGCCAGCCGATCTCCGCCGCCTCTCCCCGGCCGAGCTGGGTCAGCTGGCCGACGAGGTCCGCGAATTCCTGGTCGACGCGGTGACCCGCACCGGCGGTCACCTGGGCCCCAACCTGGGCGTGGTCGAGCTGACCATCGCGCTGCACCGGGTGTTCGACTCCCCGTACGACCGCATCCTCTGGGACACCGGGCACCAGGCTTACGTGCACAAGCTGCTCACGGGCCGTCAGGACTTCTCCCGGCTGCGGATGCAGGGCGGCCTCTCCGGCTACCCGTCCCGGGCCGAGTCCGAGCACGACGTGATCGAGAACTCGCACGCCTCCACCGCCCTCGGCTACGCCGACGGCCTGGCCAAGGCGCACCAGCTGCTCGGCACGCCCGACCGGCACACCGTCGCGGTGATCGGCGACGGCGCACTGACCGGCGGGATGGCCTGGGAGGCGCTCAACAACATCGCCGAGGCGGGCGACCGGCCGCTGGTGATCGTGGTCAACGACAACGAGCGCTCGTACGCGCGGACCATCGGCGGCCTGGCCCACCACCTCGCCACGCTGCGCACCACCCAGGGCTACGAACGCTTCCTGGCGCTCGGCAAGGAGGCGCTGCAGCGCACGCCGCTGGTCGGCCAGCCGCTGTTCGGGGCGCTGCACGGGGCGAAGAAGGGCTTCAAGGACGCGTTCACCCCGCAGGGCATGTTCGAGGACCTCGGGCTCAAGTACCTCGGCCCGATCGACGGCCACGACCTCGGCGCGGTGGAGCAGGCGCTCCGGCAGGCCAGGGGCTTCGGCGGGCCGGTGATCGTGCACTGCCTGACCGTCAAGGGCCGGGGCTACCGGCCGGCCGAGCAGGACGAGGCGGACCGGTTCCACGCGGTCGGGGCGATGGACCCGTACACCTGTCTGCCGGTCTCGCCGTCGGCCGGGGCGTCCTGGACCTCGGTGTTCGGCAGTGAGCTGCTCGCGCTGGGGGCCGAGCGTCCCGATCTGGTGGCGATCACCGCGGCGATGCTCCAGCCGGTCGGGCTGGCCGAGTTCGCCGCCGCGTACCCGGAGCGCACCTACGACGTCGGCATCGCCGAGCAGCACGCGGTGGCCAGTGCCGCGGGCCTGGCCACGGGCGGGATGCACCCGGTGGTCGCGGTCTACGCGACCTTTCTGAACCGGGCCTTCGACCAGGTCCTGATGGACGTCGCGCTGCACCGCCTCGGCGTCACCTTCGTGCTCGACCGGGCCGGGGTCACCGGCAACGACGGCGCCTCGCACAACGGCATGTGGGATATGTCGCTGCTCCAGGTGGTCCCTGGTCTGCGGCTGGCCGCGCCGCGCGACGCCGACCAGCTCCGCGACCAGCTCCGGGAGGCGGTGGCCGTCTCCGACGCACCGACCGTGGTCCGCTTCCCCAAGGGCACCGTCGGACCGGCCGTGCCCGCGCTGGAGCGGATCGGCGGCGTGGACGTCCTGCAGCGCACCGGCCCCGCCCCCGAGATCCTGCTGGTCGCGGTCGGCACGATGGCCCCGGTCTGTCTGGACGCCGCCGCGCTGCTGCTCGCCGAGGGCTTCACCTGCACCGTGGTCGACCCGCGCTGGGTCAAGCCGGTCGACCCGGCCCTGACCGAGCTGGCCGCCGCCCACCGCCTGGTGGTCACCGTGGAGGACAACGGCCGGGCCGGCGGCGTCGGTGCGGCGATCGCCCAGGCGATGCGGGACGCCGAGGTGGATGTCCCGCTGCGCGATCTCGGCATCCCGCAGGAGTTCCTGCCCCACGCCGGGCGGGGAGAGCTGATGGAGGAGATCGGCCTCACCGGCACCGGCGTGGCCGCCCAGACCGCCGTCTTCGCCAAGCGCCTGCTACCGAACCGAGGAGCGAACCAGCACCATGCCGGCTGACCGTCTCGACCTCTCCGCACTCCTCGCCGAACGCGGCGCCGAGCGCTACGAGTTGCAGGCCAAGTACCTCAACCCGCAGCTGGCCCGGATGCTGCACACGATCGGCTTCGACAAGTTCTACGAGCGGGCGGAGGGCGCGTACTTCTACGACGCCGAGGGCAACGACTACCTCGACATGCTCGCGGGCTTCGGGATCTTCGCGCTCGGGCGGCACCACCCGGTGGTGCGCTCCGCCGTGCGGGACGTGATGGACCTCGACCTGCCGGACCTCACCCGCTTCGACTGCTCCCCGCTCCAGGGCCTGCTGGCCGAGCAACTGCTGTCGTACACACCGGGGTTGGATCGGGTTTTCTTCGGCAACAGCGGCACCGAGGCGGTCGAGACGGCACTCAAGTTCGCCCGGTACGCGACCGGTCGGAAGCGGGTCCTGTACTGCGATCACGCCTTCCACGGCCTGACCACGGGCTCGCTCTCGGTCAACGGCGAGAACGGCTTCCGGAAGGGCTTCGCCCCGCTGCTGCCGGACACCGCCGTCCCGCTCGGTGACCTCGGCGCGCTGGCCAAGGAGCTGCGCAAGGGCGACGTGGCGGCGCTGATCGTGGAGCCGATCCAGGGCAAGGGTGTGCTCGCCCCGCCGCCCGGCTGGCTGTTCGCCGCACAGCAACTGCTGCACGAGCACAAGGCGTTGCTGATCTGCGACGAGGTGCAGACCGGCATCGGGCGGACCGGTTCGTTCTTCGCCTACCAGCAGGAGGAGGGCGTGCTGCCCGACCTGGTCTGCGCGGCCAAGGCGCTGTCGGGCGGATACGTCCCGGTGGGAGCCACGCTGGGGAAGGGCTGGATCTTCGAGAAGGTGTACTCCTCGATGGACCGGGTGCTGGTGCACTCCGCGAGCTTCGGTTCCAACGCCCAGGCGATGGCGGCGGGCCTGGCGACGCTGCACGTGATGCGGGAGGAGAGCGTGGTCGAGAACGCCCACCAGGTGGGCGAGCTCTTCCGTGCCCGGCTCGCCGACCTGGTGGAGAAGTACGAATTGCTGGCGGAGGTGCGTGGCCGGGGCCTGATGATCGGCATCGAGTTCGGCCGACCCAAATCGCTGAAGCTGCGAACCGGTTGGACGGCCCTCCAGGCGGCGAGGAAGGGCCTGTTCGCGCAGATGGTGGTCGTGCCGCTGCTCCAGCGCCACCGCATCCTGACGCAGGTCTCCGGAGACCACCTGGAGGTGATCAAGCTGATCCCGCCCCTGATCATCACCGAACGGGAGGTGGACCGCTTCGTCGACGCTTTCACCGAGGTGATGGAAGACGCCCACCGGGGCAGCGGCCTGATGTGGGACTTCGGCCGGACCCTGGTGAAGCAGGCGGTCGTCAAAGCGTAGTGAAATGGCCGCCGAGGAGCTTGGCGTCGGGGCTGTCCGGGTCGAGGTCGCCGACCTCGGCCGCATACGCCTCGGCGTCGTCCTGGGGCTGGTAACCGAGGGCGCGGGCGCTCGAAAGGTCCCACCAGGCACGGGTGTTGGCGCTGATGCCGTTGACGACGGTGTGGCCGACATCGGGGGCGGTGAGGGCGGCGTGGACCAGGCGGGCGCAGTCGGCGGGGCTGAGCCAGGTGGAGAGCATCCGTGCGGAGCGGGGTACGGGGAAGCAGGAGCCGATCCGGATCGAGACGGTCTCCACGCCGTGCTTGTCGGCGTAGAGGGAGGCGAGGGACTCGCCGAAGACCTTGGAGAGGCCGTAGTAGGTGTCGGGGCGGGGCGGGATGTCGCTGCCGATGAGTTCGCCGGTGAGCGGGGTGTAGCCGACCGCGTGGTTGCTGCTGGCGAAGACCACCCGTTTGACGCCCTCCAGGCGGACGGCTTCGTAGAGTTCGTACGTGCCCTGGACGTTGGCGCCGAGGATGTTGGCGAAGCTGTCCTCGACCGAGAGGCCGCCGAGGTGGACCACGGCATCTACGCCCCGGACGGCCGCGCGGACGGCGTCGGTGTCCCGCAGGTCGAAGGTCAGGCCGCCCTCGACCGGGCGGAGGTCGGCCAGGCGAAGGGTGTGGCCGTACGGCGGTAGCAGTTCGTGCAGCAGTGTGCCGACGCCACCCGCCGCACCGGTGAGCAGGACGTGCATGTTCAACTCCTTTGTACGGTACGGGCCTTGATGTAGTCCAGGTCGAAGTCGTCGCCGAGCCCCGGCCGGTCGGGGAACCGGACCACGCCCTGCCGGTCGATCGCGTCCACGATCGAGTGCAGGTGTGGCGGCACCTCGTCGAAGTCGAAGTGCGGGTGCAGCAGGCCGCGTTCGTACCAGCGGCCGTTGGTGGTGGCGCCGAGCAGGGCGAGGTTGCCGGAGCCGTTGCCGTGCACCTCGCAGTCCAGGTTGAACGCCTCGGCCAGGTGCAGGGTGCGGACGGCGGGGGTGATGCCGCCGACGTCGGTGGTGCCGGTGCGCAGGATGTCGCAGGCGCCTGAGGTGATCCACTCGGCCCGGGTGAAGTTCTTGCCCCAGGAGGTCTCGGGGCCGATCACCGGGATGTCGAGCTGGTCGGCGAGCCAGCGGTAGGAGGAGACGGACGCCTCCTCCATCGGCTCCTCGAACCAGTAGTAGCCCAACTCCTGGAGGGCCCGGCCGAGTCGGAGCGCCTCGGTACGGGAGTACCAGTGGTTGGCGTCCAGCATCAGTTCGACGTCCGGGCCGACCGCCTCCCGGACGGCGGTGCAGGCGGCGATGTCCAGCTCGACCGAGGGCGCGCCCGCGATCGGCGGCATCCAGGTGTGCAACTTGACAGCCCGGTAGCCCTGTTCGACCAGCTGCACCGCGAAGGCCGCGAAGTCGGCCGGGGTGGCGAGGCCACCGGGGATCTGGTCGCCGCACATGGTGGAGGCGTACGCGGGGACCTCCCGGCGGGCCCCGCCGAGCAGCTTCCAGACCGGCAGGCCGAGCCGCTGCCCGGCCAGGTCCCAGAGCGCCAGGTCGACGAAGCCGAGCGCTCGGTCGGTCAGCCCGCCGTGGGCGCCGCGCTGCTTCCGGGCGAGTGACGTCCAGAGCCGCTCGCGCTCCAGCGCGTCCTGGCCGAGCAGCGCGGGGCGGACGTACTTCTCGAGCACGTGTGGCCGCAGGTGGTCCGGCTGCACGAGTACGCGGCCTGACGCCCCGTCGGTGTCGGTGACGGTGAGCAGCGCCTCCCGGACCTCGTGCGCGGCGGCGGGGTGACGGTGGCCGTGCGAGTCGACGGCGGTCCTGGCCATGGTGGTGAAGACCGAGACCTCGATCCGCTCGATGACGGCGGTCACCTGTTCTTCGCCCGGTAGTCGGCCTGCGCCTTGGTGAAGGCGTCGGCGACGGACTTGGCGAACTCGGCGGCGGAGGTCTTGCCCAGCAGGACCTTCTGAAAGGCGGGCTCGGCGTCGGTCTTGGTGATCTTCGAGTACTGCGGCAGGTAGACCGGCGGCTGGACCAGCTTGGTGGCGGTGGAGTTGAGCGAGTCGCCGGCCTGCTTGGTGATGCCGGAGGCGGTGTACCACTCGTCGGCGTACGCCTCGGTGTTGGCGGGGATCTGGCCGACGTTCTGGTTCCAGTAGCTGTTGGACTCGTGTGAGTCCAGGAACTCGATGAACTTCCAGGCGGCGTCCTTGTTCTTGCTCTTCCCGAACAGGGAGAAGCCGTCCACCGGGTTGGCCAGCACCGAGGTGCCGTCCGGCCCGGCCGGGAGCAGGAAGCCGGCCACCTTGTCGCCCAGGGCGGTCTTCACGTCCCGGGTGGAGCCGAGGTTGTGGTGCACCATCATCACCTGGTTGGCCTGGAACTGGGCGAGCATCTGTGGATAGGCGTTGGAGACGTCCGCCTCGGGGGTGGTGGTCCGGTACTGGGCGGCGATCTTCTCGATGAGCGCGATGTTCTTCGGGTCGTCGACGGTGGACTTTCCGCTCGCGTCGAACATGGCGGTCAGCCCGGAGTAGGCGTACGCCTCGGAGAGTACCTGGAAGCCGGAGCCCGAGCCGCCGCGGAGGGTGAAGCCGTACTGGTTCTTGCCCTTGTCGGTCAACTTGGCTGCGGCCGCGAAGAGTTCGTCCCAGGTTCGCGGGGTGGCGAGGCCCGCCTCCTTGAACTTGTCCGTGCGGTACCAGATCACGTCCTGGTTGCCGGAGGAGGGCAGCTGGTACAGGCCCTTGCCGCCGCTCGCGCTCCTGGAGATCTCCAGGAAGTTCGCCGAGACCTTCCCGTTCAGGGCGCTCTTGGCGTACAGCTCGTCCAGCGGGGCGAGCGCCTTCTGCGCGGTGAGCGAGGCGAGCAGCGCGGTGGTCACCCCTCCGACGTCGGGGGTGGAGCCGGAGGCGATCGCGGTGTTGTACTTCTCCGCGACCTCCGCGCTGGTGACGCCGACGTACTTGACCGTGATGGTCGGGTTGGCCTTCTCGAAGTCGGCGATCAGCTTCTGGTAGAGCGGGGTCCTGGCCGGCCCGGCGTTGTTGTCCCAGAAGGTGATGCTGGTCCGGCCGCCCGCATCGGAGGAGGCGCCGGAGGAGCCGCAGGCGGTGAGCAGGCCGAGGGCGGCGAGCGCGGCGGCGGTGGTGCGCAGGGTTCTGGACATGGAGGGGGTCCTGTTCTGCTGGGTGGGGGTGGGCCTGTTTTCCTGACGTGAAGTCAGCCCTTGACCGCGCCGGCGCTCATGCCCTGGACCAGGTACTTCTGGACGAAGGCGAACGCCAGCACCACGGGTACCGCAGCGACCACACCACCGGCGGCCAGGGCGCCGAAGTCGACGGTGTTCTCGCCGATGGTGGTCTGCAGGCCGACCGGCACAGTCTGCAACTCGGGGTCGTTGAGGAACATCAGGGCGAAGAGGAAGTTGTTCCAGCTGCCGATGAAGGCGAACGAGCCGACTGCCACGATGCCGGGCCGCAGCAGCGGCAGGACGACGGCCAGGAAGGCGCGGACCCGGCCGCAGCCGTCCACCATCGCGGACTCCTCCAGCTCCACCGGGACGTTCTTCACGAAACCGCTCATCAGGATCATCGCGAGCGGGAGTTGGAAGGTGGTCTCGGCGATGATCAGGCTCCAGCGGGAGTTGATCAGGTCGAAGGTCTGGAAGATGTTGAAGAGCGGGATCAGCATCATCGCGCCCGGGACGAACTGGGTGCAGAGCAGCGCGAGCAGGAAGGCCCGCCGGCCACGGAACCTGAACCGGGCCAGTGCGTAGCCGCCCATCAGGGCGAAGAAGGTGACGAACACCAGGGTGAGCAGGGCGATCCAGACGCTGTTCTGGAAGTACACCCGGAAGCCCATCCCGTTCCAGACCGTCTCGAAGTGCTCGGAGGTCAACGGCCAGGGCAGCAGCGAGGTGGAGCCGGCCGGGCGGAGCGCGAAGAGCAGCATCCAGTAGAACGGGACCACGGTGAAGACCAGGTACAGGGCGAGTGGCAGGAAGAGTCGGAGCACCCGGTTCACGTGTCACGCCCGAACTTGCTGAGCCGCAGGTAGAGGATCGAGCAGAACAGCAGGATCACGAAGGCGGCCGTGGTGAGCGCCGATCCGTAGCCGAAGTCGTACGACTTGCGGGCCAGTTGGGCCACGTAGAGCGGGAGGCTGGTGGTCGCGCCGGCCGGGCCGCCGTTGGTCAGGGTGTACAGCAGGTCGACGTTGTTGAACTCCCAGACCGAGCGCAGCAGCGTGGCCAGCACGATCGCGTCCCGCAGGTGCGGCAGGGTGACGTGGACGAAGGTGCGGACCCGCCCCGCACCGTCCATCGAGGCCGCCTCGTACAGCTCCTTGGGCACGGACTGCAGGTCGGCCAGGATGAGGATGGCGAAGAACGGTACGCCGCGCCAGAGTTCGGCCACCACGGCGGCGCCGAAGACGGTGTCGGGGTTGCCGAGCACCGAGGTGCCCGGGTCGCCGACGCCGAGTTCGGCGAGATGGTGGAAGACGCCGGTGGCCGGGTTGTAGAGCAGCATCCAGATGCTCGTGGTGAGCACGCCCGAGACGGCCCAGGGCGAGAAGACCAGGGCGCGGGCCACCGCCCGCCCGACGAAGGTCTCGTTCACGATCAGTGCGAGGGCCAGCCCCAGCAGGAGCTGGAGCAGCACCTCGACGGAAACCCACTTGGCCGAGAAGGCCAGGCTGCCCCAGAACTGCTCGTCGCCGAACATCTGCCGGAAGTTGGCCAGGCCGACGAAGGCGTTGTCGTACGGCTCGTTCACCACGTGGTGCTGGAGCGCGTAGTAGAGGACGCTGCCGACCGGGAAGAGCAGGAAGGTCGCGAGCAGGAGCAGGGTCGGGGAGATCAGCGCGTACGGTGCCAGCGCCCGGCGCAGCCGGTGGCTGCGGGCAGGGGGTGGCGGGGCGGCGAGAGCCATCGGTGAGCTCGCCTCCTCTCGGAAACGTGGGGGAGCGATGGCGACGCACGGCGACACGCACATGGACGCTGTTCACATTCGTGGACACCCTAGGGAGGGGGTGAGTGGCCGTCAACCCTCCGCGCAGCCAAGTACGTTCACAGATGTGATCTACGGTCAGAATGATGTATAACGCTGAACATCCAGCCCCGCGCCTCGCTAGGAGCGTTCCCCCGTGCCTGCTCTCGTCGACCGCCTCGACGGTCTGCTGTTCTTCCCGGTCACCGCCTTCACCCCCGATGGCGCTCTGGACCTGACCACCTTCCGGGCGCACGTCAGGGCCCGGATCGACGATGGTGCCGCGGCCGTCTTCGCCGCCTGCGGCACCGGCGAGTACCACGCGCTCGGCCTCGACGAGTACGAGGCCGTCATCGCCGCCGCCGTCGCGGAGACCGCCGGAGCCGTGCCCGTGGTGGCCGGTATCGGCCACGGCACCGCGCTGGCCGTGGAGTTCGTCCGACGGGCCGAGCGGGCCGGCGCCGACGGCCTGCTCGCGCTGCCGCCCTACCTGGTCAAGCCCTCGCAGGCCGGGCTGCTGCGGCACTACACCGAACTGGCCGCCGCCACTCCGCTGGAGATCATCGTCTACGCCCGCGACAACGCCGTGCTCGACCCGGAGACCGTGGTCCGGCTGGCCGAACTCCCCAACGTGGTCGGCTACAAGGACGGCCTGGGCGACGTGGACCGGATGCAGCGGATCGTCAGCGCCGTCCGCACCGCCCAGCCGGACCTGCCGTTCCGTTACTTCAACGGCCTGCCCACCGCCGAGCTCACCGGTCTCGCCTACCGGGGCATCGGGGTCACGCTGTACTCCTCCGCCGTGTTCTGCTTCGCCCCCGACCTGGCGCTCGCCTTCCACACCGCGCTGAACAGCGGCGACGACGAGACCGTCAACCGTCTGCTGGACGGCTTCTTCCGTCCGCTGGTCGAGCTGCGCAACCTGGGCTCCGGCTACGCGGTCTCGCTGGTCAAGGCCGGGGTCCGGCTGGACGGGCTGGATGTCGGCCGGGTCCGCTCCCCGCTCACCGAGCCCGCCGCCGAGCACGTCTCCCAGCTGGCCGACCTGATCAAGCACGGCCGCACCCTGCTCTGACCGTTCCGCCCCGGCGCCGGGCCCCCGAGCGCCCCTCACCCTGGAGCACTGCTGTGCGGACCTCCGCCTTCCTCTACCCCTGGGACGTCGTCGGCGACCCGGACGCCGCGCCCCGCCTCGCCGAGCTGGGCCTGGACCAGATCACGCTGGCCTCGGCCTACCACTCCACCAGGGCACTGACCTCCCGTCACCCCGATCGGCGGATCGTCACCGCCAGGCACTCCGCCGTCTACTACCCGCCGGGGCCGTGGCACGGGCAGCGCCTGCGGCCGTACCGGCAGGGATGGGTGGACGCCGCCGACCCGTTCGACGCGGCCTGCACCGCGCTGCGCGCCGCCGGTCTCGACGTGCACTCCTGGGTGGTGCTCGCCCACAACTCCCGCCTGGGCGAGGAGCATCCGGACTGCACCGTGCTGAACGCCTACGGCGATCGCTACCCCTGGGCGCTGTGCGTCGCGCAGCCGGAGGTGGTCGAGTACGGCGCGCTGCTGGCCGCCGAGGCAGCCGTCCGGCCCGGGGCCGGCGGGGTCGAGCTGGAGTCCTGCGGCTGGTACGGGCTGGCGCACCTGCACGCGCACGACAAGATCGGCGGGGTGCCGCTGGGGCCGGTCGGGCAGTTGCTGATGTCGCTCTGCTTCTGCCCGACCTGCTCGGCCGGGTACGCCGACGCCGCTGCGCTCCGGGCGGCGGCGCTGGCCGCGCTGGCCCCGCTCTGGCGCGGCGCCCCCGACCCGGCGGACCTCGCCGAAGCGGTGGGGCCCTCGCTCGCGAGTGATGCGCTCGCCCACCGGCTGGCGGCGGCACGGGAGTTCCAGCAGGCGGCGGTCGCGGCGGTCCGCGAGGCGGCGCCGCCCGGATTCCGGATCCTGCTGCACGCCGACCCCATCCCGCACCACGTCGGGCCCAACCCTGGCGTGGAGGTGGACCGGCTGCTCGGGCAGGTCGACGGCCTGGTCATTCCTGCGGCGCTGCTCCCGGCAGCGCGGGCCGCCGACCTGTCGCGCCGCCCGGGCGATCCGCCACGCCGTCCGGGTGCCGTGGTGGCGGCCAACATCGGGATCCTCGGCGGCTTCGGCCCGGTGCCGGAGGCGGACGAACTACGGTTCCACCACGCCGGGATCGCTTCGGACGCCGACCTGGACGCGGTACGGCGACTGCTCAGGCGCTGAGAACGGTTCGAGGCTCCTCCCGGATCGGCGGGGGGAGCCTCGAACCGTGGATTCGAGCGATGTCACTTCCACGGTTGCCAGTTGTCGGAGCCGGTCAGGTACGTCTCGCGGGTGTGGGCGGCGGCCTGGGTGGCGGTCAGCTGCGGGCGGTTGGCAGGGACGGTGGCGACCGCGCCGGGGCCGGTGTTGGCGTACTCGGCGAAGCGCTGGCTCTGCCACGGGTAGGAGGCGGACATGTTGGCGTAGGGAGCCCGGGCGTTGATACCCGCGCCGATGACGCTCTGGCGGACCGTCAGCATCGGTCGGCTGGTGGTGTCGCTGCTCGGCACCCAGGGGCGGGCCAGGCAGTACGCGCCGTCCGGGGCGGTGCTGGTGAAGGTGCAGCCGGTGGCCAGGAAGCCGCGCGGGTTGGCGCCGCCGGTGCTGGGGGCGAACACGAAGCCCTGCGGGGTGAAGGCCACCGGCCTGGCCAGGGTGCGCAGTTCGCAGCCGTCGAGGACGGCGGTGGCCCGGCCGAAGACGAAGTCGACGTCACCCTCGACGTAGCACTGGCGGTAGTACTGCCGGGCGAAGACGCCGAGAGCGGCGGAGTCCGCGTACAGCGTGTCCTGATGGCCGAGGAAGCGGCAGCGGTGGAAGGCCGACCGGTCCCCGACGGCCTTGACCGCGACCGCCTGGGTGCCGGTGTACTCAGGGTGGTCGGGGCGCAGCCAGTCGTTGGCGAAGGTGACGTCCCGGGCGGTGAACCCGTCCGCGAGCAGGGTGACGGTGGCGCTGCCGGAGGTGCCGTAGGTGCCGCCTCCGGGCTTGGGGGTGCCTGCGGCGTTGTTGTGGACGATCACCACGTCGGTGGCCCTGGCGGTGCCGCCGAGCAGGGTGAGGTACCGACGGTCGGCACTGAGCAGCACGGTCTCCCGGTACGTCCCGGCGGCCAGCACGATGGTCCAGCCGGTGGCGGCGGCGGCGTTGGCCGGGGTTGCCGAGACGGCGGCCTGGACAGTGCGGTGGTCGCCCGCCCCGGCCGGATCGACATACAGCGTCCGGGAGTTGAGGCGCGCTGTGGGGCTGCCGTAGCTGCCCCAGCGGCCGGCGGCGCGGGCCACGCCCGGGGCGCCGACGACCAGCAGGGCGGCCGAGCTGAGCAGGAAGGTACGACGGGTGGGCATGCGGCTCTCCTGGGGGGAGGGCCCCGGCGCGGTGGGGGCGCGCGCCGGGGCCGTGGGGGAGGGGAAGGGTCAGATCCGGCCCGCGCCGGCCGAGGCGGTGACGGCGGCCGGGACGGCGGAGGTGGCCTGCACGGTGAGCCGGAGCGAGGGCGTCCAGCCGGCCGAAGCGCCCAGCGTGCTGCTGGAGTGGGCGGCGTTGTAGGCGGAGATCAGGTCGGTGGTGGTGCCGTTCACCGAGTTGTTGTCCGCCGTCAGCGCGGTGCCGTTGAGCTTGCTCAGCACCTGGCCGGCGGTGGTCCCGGACGGCAGCTTGAAGTAGTTGTACTGGGCCACGATCTTCGAGTTCTTACCGACGCCGATGCTGTACTCGTACTGTCCGGCGGTCGGCACGAAGTAGTTGTTGTAGACGTCCACCTGGCCGAAGCGCACCCGGGGCGCGCGCTCCACGGTGTTCTGCCAGAGATTGTGGTGGAAGGTGACCCGGAGCTTGCCGGTGTCCACCGTGGAGCTGTCGCTGTTGCCGACCAGGATGGTCTTGTCGTGGTCCTTGAAGACGTTCCAGGAGGCGGTGACGTAGTCGGCGCCCTTGACCACGTCCAACTCGCCGTCGTGCACCTGGTACGGGCGGCCGAAGTAACTCGGTTGCTTGGAGTCCACGTTGGCGCCGTCGGTGAAGGTGTTGTGGTCGACCCACACGTGGGTGGCATTGTAGGCCACCAGATTGTCGTACATCGAGTTCCAGTTGCCGGTGGAGCCGTCGGTCGGGTCCCACTGCGGGAAGCAGTCGGCCGCGTCCTCGAAGGTGAGGTTGCGGACGATCACGTTGTCCACGTTCTTCACCACCAGGCCGCCGCCGAGCAGCTTTCCGCCGTTGATTCCGACGATGGTGGTGTTGGCGCCCACGTTGATCTGCACCCGGGCGGCCTGCGCCTTCTGGGAGGCGGCCCGGGCGTCCTCCAGGGCGCCGGACGGGACCTTGCTCCGGCCCCAGACCGCCGGGTCGTACGCGGCGAGGTACTTGGCCAGGGTGTAGCCGCCGGTCTGGTAGTTCGCGCAGGACAGATGGGCGTTGGAGTCGTTGACGTTCAGGTCGATGGTGCCGGAGACCTGGATGATCTTCGCGGTGGCGTTCGAGGCGTTGGAGCTGTTGTTGCCCCCGAGGGCGGCGACCAGCTGGGCCCGGGTGGTGACCGTGACGGTGTGCGCGGCGTCGGCCTTGCTGCCACCGGTGGTGCCGGTGGTGGCCGAGCCCCAACCGTCCTTCGCGGCCAGGACGGTGTGCGCGACATCGGCCGCGGCGGCCGGGGTGACGGTGGCACAGGTGACGGTCACGCAGGTGGCGCCCAGCAGGGCGGCGGTGCAGGCGAGCAGGGCGGTGCGGCGGGGTACGCGCATGGCGAAGCTCCTCGGACGGTGGGTCAGGTGGGGGGAGGAGAATGCGAGGGCGATACGCTCCGACTGGGTTCAAGGACATGAACCACGGTCGCATCCATGGCCGGGACGATAGGCAGCCCGACCGCCTGCGGTCAAGAGGGCCGACCGGCCCGGAGACGGCACCGGCCCCGCACCGAAGTGCGAAGCCGGTAGCGCAGTTGACGAAGCGTCAGAGATGTCGAGTGGCCAGCGTCAGCCGGTCCCTGGCGTCGAACAGCGCCTCCCTGATCTGCTCCTCCCGGCCCGGCGTCAGCCTCGCCACCGGCACCGACACGCTCACCGCGTCGCGGGCCGGCGTCCGGTACGGCACCGCGACGCCGAAGCAGCGCAGCCCGATGGTGTTCTCCTCGCGGTCCACCGCGTAGCCGCGCTCGCGGACCTCCCCGAGCTCGGCGATCAGCTGCTCCCGGTCGGTGTGGGTGTGCTCGGTGATCGGCTCCAGCACGGCGGGCAGCAACTGCCTGATCCGCTCGTCCGCGTGGGTGGCCAGCAGCGCCTTGCCGTGCGAGGTGCAGTAGGCGGGCAGCCGCCGCCCGATCCGGGTGAACGGGCGCAGACTGTGCTGGGACTGACGGGTCGCCAGGTAGACCACGCTGGTGCCGTCCAGCCGGGCCAGGTGGATGGTCTCCCCGGTGTCCTCGGCCAGCCGGTCCAGGGTCGGCCTGGCCAGCGCCACCACCTCGTCGCCGTCGATGTACGAGCTGCCGACCAGCAGCGCCCGCACCCCGATCCCGTACCGGGTGCCGGTGCCGTCTGTCTCCACCCAGCCGAGCTCGACCAGGGTCCGCAGCAGCATGTAGAGGCTGCTCTTCGGATAGCCGGTCTGCTCCTGCACCTCGGCCAGGCTGTGCATGCCGGGGCGGCCGGCGAAGTACTCCAGCAGTTCGACCGTGCGAACCGCCGACTTGACCTGCGCGCCGCCGCCGGGGCCGGAGTTGGCCGTCGAGTCCATGCGTGCTTGACCCCTTCTGTGACGCGGCGTAGCGTTCCCGCGAGGTTCAACCATTCGTACGGCGTTCAGCATACTGAACAGATCCGGGCTGTGGGAGCCGGGCGCCGCACCTCCGGCGGACGGAGCCCGACCGGTGGCCCGGCCGAGGAGGCCCGCGCAGTGCTGTCAGATCCCCGCCGCCCCGTCCGCACCTCCGACCCCAGGACCGGCGAGCCCGGCCGCGCGGTGGCCGTCGAGTCCGGACCGGAGCAGGTCGACCAGATCGTACGCGCCGCCGCGGCCGCCGCGCCCTCGCTGGCCGACCGCGCCGTCCGGGCCGCACTGCTCCGCGCGGCGGCCGACCGGCTGGCGGCTGCGGCCGACGAGGTGATCGCGGCCGCCGACGCCGAGACCGCGCTCGGGGCGCCCCGGCTTACCGGTGAACTCGCTCGCACCACCTACCAGTTGCGCGCCTTCGCGGAGCAGGTGGAGCAGGGCGGCTTCCTGGACGTGGCGATCGACCACGCCGATCCGGCGCTCGGCCGTCCCGACCTGCGGCGGATGAAGGTGCCGCTGGGCGTGGTCGCGGTGTTCGCCGCCAGCAACTTCCCCCTCGCCTTCAGCGTCCCGGGCGGGGACACCGCGAGTGCGCTCGCGGCGGGGTGCCCGGTCGTGGTCAAGGCCCACCCGGACCACCCGGCCACCAGCGAGCTCTGCGCCCGGCTGATCCGCGAGGCGGCGGTGGCGCTCGGCCTGCCCGCCGAACTGCTCGGCCTGCTGCACGGGTTCGAGGCCGGCCCCGAGTTGGTCGCGCACCCGCTGGTCGCCGCGGTCGGCTTCACCGGCTCGGTGCGCGGCGGACGGGCGCTGTACGACGTGGCGGCCGCCCGGCCCCGGCCGATCCCGTTCCACGGTGAACTCGGCTCGCTCAACCCGGTGGTGGTGACCGAACGGGCCGCGGCCACCCGGGGCGCCGAGATCGGCGCCGGCCTGGCGGGCTCGTTCACGCTCGGCACCGGGCAGTTCTGCGTGAAGCCCGGCCTGGTGCTGGTTCCGGCCGGATCGGTTGAACTGGAAAGGGAGTTGGTGGCCGCTGCGGGGAAGTCGGACGGTGGCCCGCTGCTCGACCCCCGGATGCGGGAGGCCTTCTTGGCGGGCGTCCAGCACCGCGCCGCCCAGCCGGGCGTGCAGACCCTGCTCGCCGCGGGCCCGGCCGACACGGCCCCGCTCGCGGTTACTCCCGGCGTACTCGCGGTCGCGGCGGCGGACCTGACCGAGGAGCTGCTCGAGGAGTGCTTCGGACCGGTCACCGTGCTGGTGCGCTACACCGACGCGGACGAACTCGACGCGGTACTGAGCCGGTTGAGCGGCAACCTGACCGCGACCGTACAGCTCGCGGCGGAGGAACGCGGATCCGAGGCGGCCGCACTGCTGGACCGGCTGCGCCCGCTGGCCGGCCGCCTGGTGGTGGACGGCTGGCCGACCGGCGTCGCCGTCGCCCCCGCCATGCACCACGGGGGCCCGTACCCCGCCTCCACCTCCACCGCGACCTCGGTCGGCGCCACCGCCGTCGAACGCTGGCTCCGCCCGGTCGCCTACCAGAACACCCCGCAGGAGCTACTGCCGCCGGAGCTTCACGACGGCAACCCGCTGGGCGTACCCCAGCGGGTCAACTCCTAGGCCCTGTCCGGGCGATCCTGTCGGATCGGCGTCCAGCCGGGCTGTGACATCAGCCGCCGACGCGGCGGGTCCGACGTCGCACGCCCGGCAAGATCGCCCGGACAGGGCCTGGCGCGCCTAGAGTTCGGTCCGGCGCCGGCGCAGCACCACCAGCAGATCCACCAGCGCGAACAGCGTCAGCACGCCGCAGGCGACGGCGAAGGCGGTCAGGGTGGCCGGGCTCGGCGAGCCGCCGGGGTCGGCCATCGCCGCCCAGAGGGCGAAGCCGGCCGTGGTGAGGGCGAACAGCGGGGTGAAGAGCACGGAGAGCAGGAAGCGCAGCTTGAGGTCACTGCGGGCGGTCCTCGGCTCCGTGCCGCTCTGCCAGGTACGAGGTGTCTTCGTCGGGCGCATCGCCGGTTCACCTCCAAGCCCTACCCTCAACCATATGCCCGTACGACGGAGGGAGTAACAGGGATGGACGAGCAGGAGTACGTCGGCCTGGGACGGGACGAGGCCGAGCGGTTGGCCGCCGAGCGGGGCTGGCGGGTGGTCCGGGTGCTGGCGCCCGATGCGGTGATCACCATGGAGTACCGCGAGGACCGGCTGAACCTGACCGTCCGGGACGGACGGGTGGAGCGCTGCTGGCGGGGCTGACCGCTCGCTGCCGGAGGGCGGTGATCCGCTGTTCGGCGCTGGTCACCAACGGTTCCGTGAGCGGGAGTGCGAGCAGCACCAGCGCACCGGCCGCCCAGCCGGCGAAGACGTCCGAGATCCAGTGCGTGCCCAGGTAGACCGTGGTCAGTCCGATCGAGACCGCCGTGAGCGCGGTCAGCAGCACACCGGTCCGCCGCCAGCGGACCGCAAGGTAGGCCAGCACGCCCCAGGTCACCACGGCGTTCGCGGTGTGCCCGGACGGGAAGGCAGTGCCGCCGAGGAAAAGCTGCGGCAAGCCCCGGTGTTCGGCATAGTGCGGCCCGAGCCGGCCGGTGACGATCTTCACACCGCCCACCGTGACGTTGAGCAGCAGCAGCGCGGCGCCCATCACCAGCAGCGGCCGCACCGTTCGCAGCCGGTGGCAGCGCCAGCCCAGCCAGGCGCAGGCCGCGACCGCCGAGGGTCCGCGCTGCCCCACCAGGATCCAGAGCTCCAGGAGCGGCTGGACGCCCGGCCAGCGCTGGTACGGGCGGAGCTGCTCGAGCGCCCAGTCCAGCTCCACCAGCGGGCTGTCGAGCAGAACCGCCAGGGTCACCAGCAGGTACGCCAACCCGACCACGCCGGTCAGCAGCGCATGCCCACGGCTGGCCGAGCGGAGTGGGACCTGTGCACACACGGCGCAGACCCTACCCGCCCGAACCGGGCCGACCAGGACACCGGGAACGGCAGGACGGCCGCTTCCGCAGGGTGGGGGTCCTGCGGAAACGGCCGGCGACTGCGTCTGACCAGGTGTCAGAGAACCTGTCCCGACATCAGCTGCAGAGGAACTTAGCAGCCGCCCAGTCCCCGTGGTCACCCGTTTTGGTGCCGACCGTGTTCACCTTCAGGTGGACCCGGGAGGCGGTGCCGAGCGGCACGGTCACCGGCAGCGGTGCCGAGCTGCTGGTGAGTGTGGGTGAGGTCCAGAGCGTCGCGCCGTCGGCGACCACCGAGAAGGTGACGTCCCCGTAGCCGCTGATCTCGTCGTCGATCCCGACCGTGGCGCTGAACGAGGAGCACTTGCCCCCGGCCACGAACTCCAGGTCCGAGTCTGCGTGCGCGCCGATGCCCTTGGCGAAGGTGGTCCCGTTCAGGGTCAGGGTGCGGCCGTCCGCCGCGCCCTGCTCGCCGTTGCTGCGGTCCCGCTCGGCAGGGCCCCAGCCGTTGGTCTCGGAGGCGAACGGCAGGTCGCTCGCCCAGGCCCAGGCCGGACCGGTGGTGGTGGCGCCGAGCGCGGTGATCCCGTCCAGGGTGAGCTGGAAGGCGGTGGCGGTGCTCAGCGAGGCGGTCTTCACCTGGGCCACCCCGCCCCGGTCGGCGGAGTCGAAGAACCAGCCCTCGGCCGCCGCGTCGAACGCGGCCCGGTCGGTGAAGCGGGGCAGTGCCCGTCCGCCGAGTGCGACCACCGTGGGGGCGCTCGCGCTGTGCACGCTGAACCGGTACGGCCGGGTGGTCTGCTTGCCGGTGAAGTCACCGACGCTCGCCGACACGTCCACGGTGGCCCGGCCGACCCCGCTCGCAGGTGCGGTGACGGTGGCGGTCTGGGTGGCGGACCGGCCCTGGCGGTGCTCCTTGGTCACCCCATCGTCCTCGTACAGCGAGAAGGAGTTGACACCCTGCGGGTACACGTCCCAGGCCAGCGGGGAGGTGGCGGTGCGGTCCTGGTAGGAGCTGATGCCGGGCCACATCGGGACCACGGCCCCGGCCCTGACGAACAGCGGCAGGGTGTCCAGCGGCGCGCTGTAGCCGTTCACCGTGGTCGGGCCCTGGTAGGTCTTCCCGGTCCAGTAGTCCACCCAGGTGCCCTGCGGCAGGTAGATGCCGTCCCGCACCGAGGTGTCCGAGTAGACCGGCGCGACCAGGAAGTCCCGGCCGCTGAGGAACTCGTACTTCGCCGCGTCGGTCGCGGTCACGGGGTCCTGCGGGTACTCCAGGGCCAGCGGGCGCACCGCGCCGACCCCGGTCCGGGTCGCCTCGGCCGCGTAGCTGTACATGTAGGGGAGCAGCGACTCCTTGAGCTTGAGGTACTTGCGGTTGATCGAGGTGTACGGCTCCCCGTACCGGTAGGGCTGCTTGTCGCTCGGCGCCCAGCCGTCCATCGACATGATGGAGGGCAGGAAGGACTTCCACTGCAGGTCCCGGACGTAGGTCTGGGCGCTGCCGCCGAAGATCCCGTCCACGTCACCCGAGGTGTAGGCGAGACCGGACATGGTGGCGCCGGCGTAGGTCGGGATCTGCCACCTGATGTAGTCCCAGCTGCCGGACTGGTCGCCGCTCCACTGCACCCCGCAGCGCTGCGCGCCGGACCAGCTCTCCGGTGCCCAGGTGAAGCCGCGGGCGGTGCTGTTGTCCTCGATGCCCTGGTAGGCGGCCTTGCAGCCGTCGAGGGCGAACTTGTAGCCGGAGCCGACCCAGGCCACGTCCAGCTTGGCCACCCGCTGGCCGGCCTTGACCTGGTCGGCCAGCTTGCTCAGGCCGTCCTCGGTCCAGAGGCCGAGCTGCATCTTGTGCTGCTGGAGGCCCTGGGCGGTCTGCGCGAGGTTCTCGTAGCCGCAGCCGTAGCCGTCGTTGACCAGCATCCAGCCGTTCGGGATGTCGTTGGCGACGTAGTCGTCGGCGATCTTCAACGCGTCCAGGGTGTGCCGCTCGCCCCGGTTGGCGTTGTGCAGGTAGCAGTCCGAATCGCCCATCTCCAGCCCGTAGACCGGCGGCAGGAAGGGCTTGCCGGTCAGCGCGGTGTATTGGCCGATCACGTCCTTGCTCGACGGCCCGGCGAAGTAGTAGGCGTCGAACCGGGTCTCCTGCTCGGTGGTGGTCACCGGGTCGTTGAAGGCGTACGTGCCGGGGGCGTAGGTGTTGCGGAACACGCCGTACCCGGCCGAGGAGAGGTAGAAGGGGACCGAGTTCGGGTGGCCGCCCTCGTTCCAGTTGTAGTCGACGCCGACCTCGACGGTCTTCCCGCGGTGCGAGAACGAGCCGTTCTGCTCGCCCGCGCCGAAGAACTGCTCGGTGGCGCCCCGGCCGAGGGTCTGGGTGGTGGCCTTGTCGCTCCAGGAGAGCGGTTTGGTCTCCTCCCAGACCTTGCTGCCGTCGGCCCGGTAGAGGCCGAAGCGCAGCGCCGACTTGTACGCCCGCAGGGTGACGGTGGCGGTCGACACCTCGTACCGGTCACCCGCGTCCCGCCAGCTGGTGGCCGGCGGAGTGCCCTGCGGCAGCACGATGTCGCTGCCGGTCGGGTTCGCAAAGGTGCCGGTGGGCGTCAGTTCGATCCGGAACACCTGATCGCTGACGAAGCTGACCCTGGCCTTGGCGGCGCCCGCCGAGATGGCGTAACTGCCGGCCGCGCCGGGGGTGAAGGCGGTGATCGCCCCGGCCGAGCCGCTTGCGGCGGCGGCCGGCTGGGCCAGCCCGGGAGCGATCGTCACCCCGCCCACCGAGAGCACTGCGGCCAGTGAGAGCGAGGCCGACCGGCCTCGCCAGCGTTGCAAAGTTCTGCGCATATGAACCCCTCCGCGTGCAAGAACAAGCATTGCTGAGCAGGTATAGCGCACCTTGGCCCACTTGGCCACACCCCCTGTCGTGACCGGGACAGCAGTCAGGCCCCGTACGGCGTACGGGGCCTGACTCCTCGGGTACTTCTCCGGCGGCTCAGGGGAGCAGTCGCTCCACCGCTGCCGCGCCCTCCAGTTCGAGCTGCCTGCGCGCCTTGTCGAGCAGCTTCGGGGTGGGGGTCCGCCCCGAGGCCATCACCAGGTCCTCGGGGTCCACCGGGTGCTCGCCGCCGGTGTGCAACAGCTTGTCCGGCGTCGGATGCGAATCCACGTCGTCCGCTTGGGTCATCTCATGCCTCCCGTGTCCTCGGGTGCGCAGCGGGCACCCGCACCCCGAGTCTGCTCCTGCCCGCCGGAGCACGCGAGCGGACGGTACGGCCGGTCTCAGTCGAGCGGGCCGCCCGCGACGTAGATGACCTGGCCGGAGACGAAACCGGCGCCCTCGCCCGCGAGGAAGGAGATGGTGTTGGCGATGTCCTCCGGGGTGCCCACCCGGTTGACCGGGATCTGGGTGGCGGCGGCGGCCTTGAAGGCCTCGAACTCCATCCCGATCCGGGCCGCGGTGGCGGCGGTCATCTCGGTGGCGATGAAGCCGGGCGCGACCGCGTTGGCGGTGACGCCGAACTTGCCGAGCTCGATCGCCAGGGTCTTGGTGAAGCCCTGGAGGCCGGCCTTGGCGGCCGAGTAGTTGGCCTGGCCGCGGTTGCCCTGGGCGGAGGAGGAGGAGAGGTTGACGATCCGGCCGAACCCGGCGTCCACCATGTGCTTCTGGCACGCCTTGGACATCAGGAAGGCGCCCTTGAGGTGCACGTTCATCACGGTGTCCCAGTCCGACTCGGACATCTTGAACAGCAGGTTGTCCCGCAGCACGCCGGCGTTGTTGACCAGCACCACCGGGGCGCCCAGCTCGGCGGCGATCCGGTCCACCGCGGCCTGCACCTGCCCGGCGTCGGAGACGTCCGCGCCGACCGCCAGGGCCCGGCCGCCGCCGGCGGCGATCCGCTCGACGGTCTCCTTGCCGGCCTCCTCGGTCAGGTCCACCACCGCGACCGCGTAGCCGTCGGCGGCCAGCCGCACTGCGGTGGCCGCGCCGATCCCGCGAGCGCCGCCGGTGACCACCGCTACGCGGGGGGAGCTGCTCTGCTCGGTCATGTTCGTACTCGTCTCTCTCAGGAGGGTGACAGGAAACCGTTACCCGGGCCGCCGAGGGCCGGGGGAGGTGCTGCGGCGGCCAGATTACCGACCGGTAGGAATGCTGACCAGAGGACAGAGCCGCAGGTGACGGAGGGTGAGGGCGGCCGGAATCGGCAGTTGTGCCGATCAAGTGGACGTGAGCGCGACATACGGCGGAAATATGCCAACTTCGCCGAACAAACATCTACTATTGGCCCCCGCCTGCCCGTAGCGGCCGACCGTTTGTATAGTGTGCGCCAGCAGCCACCGGCTGCACGGCTGGCGCGCCTACCCTCACGGCGGGACGCTTACTCGCCGTTACTGCCCCGCCCGGGTGTCCCACACACGCCGGGTGTGACATCGGGACGGATTTCATGGTGCTGGGGGAGATCCCGACGACCCGCGTGACCGGTCGGCTGCAGCAGTCGCCCGGACACCTCATCCGCGTGGCCCAGCAGGTGCACACCCGCCTCTGGTCCGAGCATGTCGGCAACGAGTTGACGGCGCCTCAGTTCGCCGTTCTGCTCGCGCTGGCGCTCGAACCAGGAGCGGACCAGCGCACCGTCGGCGAACGGGCCTCGCTCGACAAGGCCACGATGGCCGAAATGGTGGCCCGGCTGGTCAGGCGCGGCCTGGTGCTGCGCCGCCGCGACCCCGCCGACGGTCGCCGCAAGCTGCTCGCCCTCTCGCAGAACGGCGCGCAGGCGGTCCGCGAGGCGACCGGCGGAGTGGTCAGGGTGCAGCGGACGCTCTTCGAGCCGCTCAGCCCGGACGAGCAGCTCGAACTGGTCCGGGTGATGGCCAAGATCGCCCGGCTGGAGCCCGCGGCGGTCGCCGCGCTGACCGATGCCCGGCCGCTGCTGGACGCCCAGCGCGCGGTCGGCTACCTGATCCGGGTCAGCCAGCAGGTGCACACCAAGCTCTGGTCCGACCAAGTCGGCTCCGATCTGACGGCGCCTCAGTACGCGGTGCTCGACGCCCTTGAGGCCGAGCCGGGCGCCGACCAGCGCACGGTCGGTGAGCTGGCCTCGCTGGACAAGGCCACCATGGCGGAGATGGTCAGCCGGCTGGTCCGGCGCGGCCTGGTCCTCCGTCGCCGGGACCCGCTGGACGGACGGCGCAACCTGCTCTCGCTCTCGCCCGCCGGGCAGGAGCTGCTGCACCGGTCCTCCGCCGGGGTGCGCGCCGTGCAGGAACTGCTGCTGGCTCCGCTGGAGCAGCACGAGCACGCCGCCGCGATGGCGCTGCTCGCCAAGGCGGCCCGGCTGTAACGATTCATCAAGTGCCATGGACCTGGCAGGAACGATTTGCCTGAGCCCTGCCGCACCGGAAACACCCGCGCAGCCCGACGGCCGCCACCCCGATCACCGGGGGTGGCGGCCGTCGGCATCCCGGAGGTCAGTTCCAGTCGAAGGACTGCGGGTCGGGCCCGAGGCGCTCGCCGGTCTCCAGGGCCGCGATCGCGGTCAGGTCGTCGGCATCCAGCTCGAAGCCGGTCACGTCGAGGTTCTCCACGATCCGGGACGGGGTCACCGACTTCGGGATCGCGATGATGCCGCTCTGCAGGTGCCAGCGCAGCACAACCTGGGCCACCGTACGGCCGTGCTTCTCGGCGATCTTGACCAGCGCGGGCTCGGTGAGCAGCGACTTGCCCTGGCCCAGCGGGCTCCAGGCCTCCGTCGCGATGCCGTGCTCCGCGTGGTAGGCGCGCAGCTCGCGCTGCGGGAAGTGCGGGTGCAGCTCGACCTGGTTCAGCACCGGGACGAGGTCGCTCTCCCGGCGCAGCGCGTCCAGCTGGGCCGGGCCGAAGTTGGAGACGCCGACCGACCTGGCGCGGCCGTCGGCGGCCAGCTCCTCGAAGGCCTTCCAGACGTTGCCGAAGCTGCCGTGCATCGGGCGCGGCCAGTGGATCAGGTAGAGGTCGACGTACTCCAGGCCGAGCTTGCCGAGCGAGTCGTCGAAGGCGCGCAGGACCGCGTCCCGGCCCTGCTGCCCGGACCAGTCGGCGAGGCCCGAGTTCCACAGCTTGGTGGTGACGTACAGCTCCTCGCGGGGCACCCCGGCCGCCGCGATCGCCTTGCCGGTGCCGGCCTCGTTCTCGTAGATCGCGGCGGTGTCGATGCTGCGGTAACCGGCCTTGATCGCCGTCTCGACCGCGGTCGCCGCCTCGTCGTCCGCGACCTGCCAGACGCCGAAGCCGAGCTGCGGGATGGCGCGGCCGTTGTTCAGGGTGATGCTCGGGATGGTGCTCACGGGGAAGGGGTGCCCTCCGGTTGTCCAATGCTGCCGACAGTGGACCAACTGGTGGCAGGGAGCATTTGTTCCTGGACAGGCGGAATTCACCTCAATTGATGATTCGGTCGCCGTTCTGCCGCTGCCCCGGCCTCTGACGTGGCCGGACGGGTGACCGGATGCGGAAAACCGGTTGCGATCGTGGTGAGACCCCCGGCACGCTCGATGCCCATGACGTCGTGACGGACAGTCGCCCCCCAACTCCCCTTCGCCGCCCCGCCCGCCCTGCTCGTGATCCGGTCGGGCCCGGGCCGCGCACCCCTGCCCGAACCACCCCGCATCGGAGCGTCATGCCGCTCACCACCCTGCCGATGGCCGACCCCGGCTGTCCCGATCTCGACTCCCCGCTCGGATTCCTGCGCTGGCTCCAGCGCAGTCAGCGCAGAGGCCAGTGGCTGGCCACCCTCTGGGGGACGGCGGAGATGGGCGCGATGGCCGCCCTCCCGGTCGCCCTCGGCCTCGGTATCCAGGCCGCCGTCGACCACGACACCGGCGGCGTCTGGCAGGCCGGCGCGCTGGCCCTGCTGCTCACCGCCGTCCAGGCCACCGGCAGCGTCCTGCTGCACCGCCAGGCGGTGTGGAACTGGATCACCGCCGCCGCCCAGACCCGCCAGCTGGTGGCCAGACAGGCCAGCGCCCTCGGGGCCGGCCTCTCCCGCCGGATCGCCACCGGCGAGATCGTCGCGGTCAGCAGCGGCGACGTGGAGAAGATCGGCTGGTACGTCGAACTGGTCGCCCGGGTCAGGGCCGCCGTGCTGATCTGGCTGACCGTCAGCATGGTCGTGCTGGCCCAGCAGCCGCTGCTTGGCACCGCCGTCCTGCTCGGCGTCCCGGTGCTGGCGCTCTCCGTGCTGCCGCTGCTCGGCCCGTTCGAGCGCCGCTACAGCGCGCAGCGCGCACTGGGCGGTAAGGCCACCGAGCTGGCCGCCGACACCGTGGCCGGGCTGCGGGTGCTGCGCGGCATCGGCGGCGAGGAGCTCTTCCTGGAGCGCTATCGGCAGGCCTCGCAGCAGGTGCGCGGCGCCGCCGTCAGGACGGCCAGGGTCTGGTCGCTGATGCAGGCCCAGCAGGTCCTGCTGCCCGGCCTGTTCGTGGTCGGCGTGACCTGGTACGGCGTCGAGCTGGCCGCCGACGGCCGGATCGGCGTCGGGGAACTGGTCGCCGTGTACGGCGCGACCGCCTTCCTGGCCGCCCCGCTGCGCATCCTCGGCGAGGCCGCGCACGCCTGGAGCGTCGCCCGGGTCTCCGCCGGGAGGGCCACCCGGGTGCTCTCGCTGCGGCGCACCGCCGACGCGACCGGGCCGACCGCCCGGCTGTCCGCCGCCGGGCGGTCCGACCTGCACGACCCGGTCACCGGGCTGACCGTCCGGGCCGGGCGGCTGACCGCCGTGGTCTGCGCCGACCCCGAGGTGGCCGACCGGCTGGCGGAGCGGCTCGGCGGCCATGTGCCGCTGGCCGAGGGCGAGCTCCCCGAGCCGTCCGCCCGGTTGGGCGGCGTCGAGCTGGACGCCGTAGCGCTGGCCGAGGCCAGGGCGGCGGTGCTGGTGCACGACAAGGAGCCGGTGCTGCTCTCCGGCACGCTGGCCGAACTGTTCGAGATCCCGTCCTCCGGCCGGGTCGGCCCGGCCGAGGCGGTGGCCGCCGCCCAGGCCGAGGACGTGCTCGACGCCCTGGTCGACGGCTCGCCCGAGGCCGGGGGCGACCCGATGCGGGCCCGGATCACCGAGCGCGGACGCTCCCTCTCCGGCGGCCAGCGGCAGCGTCTGGCGCTGGCCCGGGTGCTCGTGGCCGACCCGCCGGTGCTGGTGCTGGACGAGCCGACCAGCGCGGTGGACGCCCACACCGAGTCCAGGATCGCGGCCGGTCTGCGTGGCATCAGGGCGGAGCGCACCACGGTCGTTCTCGCCACCAGCCCGCTGCTGCTCGACCAGGCCGACACCGTGGTGCTGATCGACGGCGGCCGGGTCACCGCCACCGGCACCCACCGCGAACTCCTGCACACCGCCCCGCACTACCGGGCCGTGGTCACCCGTGAGGACGACCAGGCGGCCGTCGAGGAGAAGGTATGAAACCCCCTGTGATCCAGGAGCGTGGCCCCGCCACCATGCTGCCGGTCGGCTCGCCGGCCACCGTGCGGGCGTACGTACGGCTGCTGGCGCGGCGTCACTTCCGCGGCTTCGGCGCGGTGGTGGCGCTGCACACGGTGGCCACGCTGGCCGGGCTGGTCGGCCCGTGGGTGCTCGGCTCGCTGGTCGAGGACCTGAGCGCGGGCACCGCGCAGGGCAAGGTGCTGTCGGCGGTGGGCTGGTACCTGGGCGCGCTGCTGGTGCAGTCGGCGTTCATCGGGTGGTCCCGGCTGTGCGGCGGGGTGCTCGGCGAGGAGGTGCTGGCGGACCTGCGGGAGGACTTCCTGGTCCGCTCGGTGGCGCTGCCGCCCGGCGTGCTGGAGCGGGCCGGCACCGGTGACCTGGTCTCGCGCGGCACCACCGACATCGACCGGCTCTCCAAGTCGATCCGGGAGGCGGTGCCCGAGCTCGCCGTCGCGCTGGTCTCGCTGGTGCTGGTGCTCGGCGCGCTGGTGGTGACCTCGCCACTGCTGGCGATCACCGTGGTGGTCGCGCTGCCGCTGATCCTGACCACCTCGCGCTGGTACTTCCGCCGGGCTCCGCAGTCCTACCGGGCCGAGTCGGCAGGGTACGCGGCGGTGAACACCGTGCTGGCCGAGACGGTGGACGCCGGCCGGACGGTCGAGTCGCTCCGGCTCGGCGCCGACCGGGTGGAACTGACGGACCGCAAGATCGGCGAGTGGCAGGCCTGGGAGCGGTACACGCTCTGGCTGCGCTCGGTCTGGTTCCCGACGGTGGAGGCGACGTACGCCATCGTCATCATCGGCACGCTGGTGCTGGGCGGCCTGTTCACGGTGCGGGGCTGGCTGACGGTGGGTGAGCTGACCGCCGGCGTGCTGTACGCGCAGGCGCTCACCCACCCGGTCGACCTGATCCTGCGCTGGTACGACGAGCTCCAGGTCGGCCAGGCCTCGCTGGCCCGGCTGGTCGGCGTCCGCGAGGTCGAGGACCCGGAGACGGACGAGCTGGCCGTACCGGACGGCCGCCGGGTGGAGGCCACCGACGTCCGGTTCGGCTACCGCGAGGGCGCCGACGTGCTGCACGGCATCAGCCTGGACGTCGCCCCCGGCAGCCGGGTCGCGCTGGTCGGGCCCTCGGGCGCGGGGAAGTCCACCCTCGGGCGGCTGCTGGCCGGCATCTACACGCCCGGCCGCGGCACCGTCACGCTGGGCGGAACCGCACTGGCCCGGATGCCCGCCGAACGGGTCAGGGCCCAGGTGGCGCTGGTCAACCAGGAGCACCACGTCTTTGTCGGCACCCTGCGGGACAACCTGCGGCTGGCCAGGCCGGAGGCGGACGACACCGAGCTGCGGGCCGCGCTGGACGCGGTGGACGCGGGGGAGTGGGCCGAGACGCTGGCCGACGGCCTCGACACCGAGGTGGGCTCGGGCGGGGTGGCGCTGACGCCGCCCCAGGCGCAGCAGCTGGCGCTCGCCCGGCTGGTGCTGGCGGATCCGCACACGCTGGTGCTGGACGAGGCCACCTCGCTGCTCGATCCGCGCGCCGCACGGCACCTGGAGCGGTCGCTGTCGCGGGTCCTGAGCGGCCGTACGGTGATCGCGATCGCGCACCGGTTGCACACCGCGCACGACGCGGACGTGATCGCGGTGGTCGAGCGCGGGCGGATCAGCGAGTACGGGGCGCACGACGAACTGGTCGCGGCGGGCGGGCCCTACGCGGCGCTCTGGCGCAGCTGGCGGGACGAGCACTAGGAGCGGGGGACTGCGACGGTTCGCGACCGGTGGGACGAGGTCGACGTCGCAGTCCCCGAGGCCCTGGTGGCCGACGCGGGTGTCTGCCATTCGGGTGGGATCGGGGGCCGGGCGGCTGGGGTGCGCCGTGGGGGCGGCGGGGCGGCGCAGACTGCGGGGGTGACCAAGACTTCAGGTGGTGCGTCGAGTTCCAAGGGCGGCGGGCGGAGCGAGATCGCGGGGATTCCCACCCGGGTGATCGCGATCGTGGTGATCGTGGTGCTCGCGGTCTGGTTCCTGCTGGCGAATCTGGACAAGGTGAAGATCCAGTTCTGGGTGTTCACCGTCAGTGCGCCGCTCTGGATCGCGTTGCTGGCGACGCTGTTGGCGGGCGCCGCGCTCGGGTGGCTGATGAAGGGCCGCCAGAACAGGTGACCTGACGGGGCCGGGGCCGGGCTGCCGTGATCCATTCGGTTCGGCGAACTCCCTGACCGGCACCCCAAGTTCTGCTTATCATTCGGGGGTGTTCGACTCCCGGCACATCAGGACCTTCCACGAGGTGGTCAGCACCGGCTCGTACTCGGCGGCGGCCCGGGCGCTGGGCTACACCCAGCCCGCGATCACCCAGCAGATGAAGGCGCTCGAACGCGCCGTCGGCGTACCGCTGTTCACCCGGGCCGGCCGGGGGCTGCGGCTGACCGAGGCCGGCGAGGCGCTGGCGCGGCACGCGGAGGTGATCCTCGGGGACCTGCGGGCCGCCCAGCAGCAGCTGGGCGCGTTGGCCCGGCTGCGGGCCGGCCGGGTCCGGGTGTGCGCCTTCCCGAGTGCCAACGCGACGCTGATCCCGGCGGCGATGGCCCGGCTGCTGACCGAGCACCCCGGTGTCCGGGTGGAGCTGCTGGAGGCCGAACCGCCCGAGTCGGTCCAGCGGCTGCTGCGCGGCGAGTGCGACATCGCGCTGGCCTTCGACTACCCCGGTGCACCGACCGAGGTGCCTCCCGAGCTGGTCGAGACGCCGCTGATGGAGGATCAGCTGACCGTGCTGCTGCCGGTCGGCCACCCGCTGGCCCGGCGGCACGCCGTCCGGCTGACCGACCTCACCGAGGAGCGCTGGATCGCCGGCTGTCCGCGCTGCCGGGCCAACCTGCTCCAGGTCTGCGCCGCCCAGGGCTTCGCCCCCGACGTGGTGTTCACCACCGACGACAACCTGGCCGTGCAGAGTCTGGTCGCCGCCGGGGTCGGGATCGCGCTGATGCCCGCGCTGGTGCTCTCGTTCATGTGCCACCGCAAGGTCACCGGGCGGCTGGCCGAACCGCACGTACGCCGCAAGGTCTCCGCGTACGTGCTGCGCGAGCACCTGCGGATACCCGCCACCACGCTGGTGCTGAACGAGCTCAAGGTGGCGGCGGCCGCCCGGGTGGGCTGCTGACCGCGGAGCGGCACCCATAAGCGTCAGCCCACGGAGGGCGAAGGAACTGTCGTTGGACGGTGCGCGGGCGGTGGCCCGACGATCCAGGCATGACAACCTCCGCCGCCCTACCCAGGGTTGACCGCACCGAGCGGGCGGACGAGTTGGTCGCCGAGCTGCGCCGGGCCGTCGGCCGGGGCCTGCCGCCCGACCTCACCGCCCACCTGGCCGCCGAGTGCCTGCTGCCGCACCTCGGGGCGCCCGATCTGCTCACCGGTCCGCAGCAGACCGGCGACCCCGCGCGCTACCGACAGCACCTGCTGCACGCCGAGCCGGACGGCAGCTTCTCGCTGGTCGCCCTGGTCTGGCTGTCCGGCCAGCACACCAATGTGCACGACCACCTCTCCTGGTGCGCCACCGGCGTCCACCTGGGCGAGGAGACCGAACGCCGCTACCGGCTGCTCCCCGACGGCCCCGGCGCCCGGCTGGTGGTCACCGGCGACGTGGTCAACCCGAGCGGTACGGCCTGCGGCTTCGCCCCGCCAGGCGACATCCACCGGGTGCGGAACAGCGGCACCGGCACCGCCGTCTCGCTGCACGTCTACGGCGCCGATCTGGCCCGGCTCGGCAGCAGCATCCGCCGGGTGTACCACCTGCCCGTCGAGGGCTGAGCGGTGGCGATCCCGCTGCGCGCCGTGCCGCGTCCGGTCGCGCCGGCCGGGCTGCGCCGGAACGGCCCCGGGCTCGGTCTGGCGGCGGCCGGGGTGGCCGCCGCCTGGGCCCTGCACCGGGTGCTGCCCGCCGTACCGCTGCTGACCCTCGCCGTGCTGCTGGGGCTGGCGGCCGGTCAGCTGCCCGGCCTGCGAGCGGTGGTGACGGGCCCGGCGAAGGCCGGACTGGCCTTGGCCGCCCGGCGGTTGATGCGGGCCGGGATCGTGCTGCTCGGGCTCAGGCTCGGCCTGCGGGACGTGCTCGGGCTCGGCTGGGCGACCGTCCTTATGGTGCTGGCGGTGGTCGCCGCCACCTTCTTCGGCACCTGCTGGCTGGGCCGCAGGCTCGGCCTGCCCGGCGACCAGCCGCTGCTGATCGCCACCGGGTACTCGATCTGCGGCGCCTCGGCGATCGGCGCGGTCGGCCAGGCCACCGGCAGCGAGGAGGAGGACATCGCCACCTCCTGCGCCCTGGTGACACTCTGCGGCACCCTCGCGATCGCCGTACTCCCGCTGCTGCAGAGCCCGTTGGGCCTGGACGCGGCAGAGTTCGGCCGCTGGGTCGGTGCCGGGGTGCACGACGTCGGGCAGGTGGTGGCCACCGCCCAGACCGCAGGGCCGGTGGCGCTGCGGGAGGCCGTGCTGGTCAAGCTGATCCGGGTCGCCATGCTGGCCCCGCTGGTGGCCGGGGTCACGGTGGCGGTGGCCCGCCGGCCCGCTCGCGCCGCAGGGACGGCCAGGCCGCCGCTGCTGCCGCTGTTCGTGCTCGGCTTCCTGGCAATGGTGGCGCTGAACAGCACCGGGGCGGTTCCCGCCGCAGCCCTGGCGTGGGCCGGGCACGCGCAGGAACTGCTGCTGGCGGCGGCGCTGTTCGCGCTCGGCAGCGCGGTGCGGCTCGGCGCGTTGGCCCGGACGGGCGGACAGGTGGCGCTGCTCGGCCTGGCCTCCTGGGTCCTGGTGGCCGGGGCGGCGTACGGCGGAGTGCTGCTGACCGGCTGACGCCCCCGGGCGGACGGTGGCATAAACCAGTGCTTCGGCCGGAGGTCGGCGTACTAGAGTCGGATCGCTTACGACCGACGAACGACTCGAAGGACCCCCGCGATGACCGTGCTCCCCGATCGGGACGGATTCGATGCTCCCGTCACACTCGACCGGCGCGAGGGCCCGTACGGCGAGGTGGCGCTGCGGCGGCGCGGCGAGCACTACGAGATCATCGCGAACGGCTGCTTCCTGATGGACACCGCCGACGGCCGGTCCGAACGGTTGCTGATCCAGGCGGCGTTGGACGAGCTGACGGTCGAGCGGCCCGCCGTGCTGATCGGCGGTCTCGGGGTCGGCTTCTCGCTCGCGTACGCGGCGGCGGAGCCGCGGTGGGGGCGGATCGCGGTGGCGGAGCGGGAGGACGCGATCATCGGCTGGCACCGTACCGGGCCGCTGTCGGCGTTCTCCGGACACGCCCTGGACGACCCCAGGGTGACGGTGCTGCACGGCGATCTGGTGGCCTACCTGGCCGCCGAGGGCGAGCGCTTCGACGCGCTCTGCCTCGACATCGACAACGGCCCGGACTGGACGGTCACCGAGGAGAACTCCGGCCTGTACGGACCGGCCGGGCTGGCCGCCGCGCAGCGTCGGCTCAACCCGGGTGGCGTGCTGGCGGTGTGGAGCGCGCAGCCGTCCGCAGGCTTCGAGGAAGCGCTGCGGACGGCCGGGTTCGTTGCGGTGCGCACCGTGGAGATCCCGGTGCGGCGCGGCGTGCCGGACGTGGTGCACCTGGCCCGCCGCGCCTGACGCTATCTCAGGCCGCTGTCCACGGCGCTCATCAGTTCGCCGTTGGCGGTGTCACCGTCGAACGACCAGAGCATCGCGCCCGCCAGGCCCTGGGCCTTGATCCAGGCCGTCTTGCGGAGGATCTCGGTCGGGTCGTCGTAGGTGTAGAGGACCGTGCCGTTGTAGATGTAGGCGTTGCCCGCCACCGGGTCCCGGTAGATGGTGTAACCACCGCTCGTGGCCATGGTCTTGAGCTTGTGGTAGTCCTCGTACCCGTTCTCGTAGGTGCCGGGGGCCGGGCCGGTCGAGGTCTGGTAGAGGCCGTTGGTGGTGCCGCGCGGCACCCCGGTCCAGCCTCGGCCGTAGAACGGGATGCCGAGGGTCAGCTTGCTCTTCGGCGCACCCTTGGCCAGGTAGGCGTTGATGGCGATCTCGGAGCTGAACTGCCGGTTCGGGGCGCTCGGGTCGGCCGCCGCCAGCTTGATCGAGGACTGCTGGTTGGTCTGGGTCTCCCAGGCACCGTGGTAGTCGTAGCCCTGGATGGTGGCGAAGTCGAAGGCGCCGAACAGGCCGGGCACGTCGATGCCGAGGTCGATCTTGGCGGGGTCGGCCGGCAGGAAGGCGCTCAGGGTGTACTTCTTGCCGGTGGTGGCGGTCAGCGCGTCCAGCTGGCGGCGGAACTCCTGCGCCAGCAGGGTGTAGTTGGCCTTGTCCTCGGGCCGGAGGATGTTGCCGAGGTGACCCTCGGAGTTCGGCCACTCCCAGTCCAGGTCAATGCCTTCGAAGATGCCCGCCGCCGAGCCCGCGCCACCGCGGCCGTCGATCACCGGCAGGTTGCCCTTGATGTACATGTCGATGCAGGAGCTGACCAGCGCCTTGCGCGAGGCGTCGGTGAGCGAGGCGTCCGAGAACCACTTGCTGTAGGACCAACCACCTAGCGAGATCTGCATCTTGAGGTTCGGGTACTTGGCCTTGAGCTGCTTGAGCTGGTTGAAGTTGCCTGCCAGCTTCTGGTCCCAGGTGTCGGTGGTGCCGGCCACCGAGCTGCCCGCGTCCCAGCCCTTGCCGAAGTCCGCCCATGCGTCACCGGCGCCGTCACCGGCGTTCGGGTCGGAGTCGTTCCCGGCCGCCTTGTTGGTGATGAAGCACTGCTTGCTGCTCGGATTGATGTTGGCGAAGGCGTAGTTGAGGTGGGTCAGCTTCGCCGCCGTGCCCGAGGTGTCCAGCTGCTTCACGCTGTAGCCGCGCGCGTAGATGCTCCACTGGGTGAAGTAGCCGATCTTCAGCGCGTTCGGGTTGACCACCTCCTTCGTGGTCCGGGTGCTCACCGGGCTGGAGGCGGCCGAGCTGTTGCCCGCCGCGTCGCGCGCCTTCACGGTGAAGGTGTAGTCGGTCTCCGGGGTCAGGCCGCTGACCGCCGCGCTGGTGCCGGTGGTCACCGAGGTGGCCAGCGTGGCGCCGTTGTAGACGTCGTACGCGATCACCTTGACGTTGTCGGTGCTGGCACCCCAACTGAGCGCCACCGAACGGGAGTCGGGGGTGGCCACCGGCGTGCCGGGCTTCGTCGGCGCCTGGGTGTCCGGCTGCGGCGGGGGCACCACGACCTGGACCGGCCCGGCCGGCGCCGAGCGGTTGCCCGCGGCGTCGAAGGCGACCACGGTGATGTTGTACGTGCCCGCCGCCAGTCCGGAGACCGTGCTGCCGGTGCCGGACACGGTGGCCAGCTTGGTGCTGCCGTTGAACACGTCGTAGCCGGTGACCCCGACGTTGTCGCTGCTGGCGCTCCAGGAGGCGGTGATCGAGCCGTCGCCTGGCACCGCTTGCAGGTTGCCCGGGGTGCTCGGCGCGGTCACGTCGCCGCCGCCGGTGCACGGGCTGCCGTTCAACTTGCAGTTGAGCAGCGGGGCGTAGGCGCCCGAGTAGGCGATGTTGAAGCCGAGGCTGTACGAGGCGCCCGGCGTCAGTGAGCTGGACCAGCTCGGGTTCTTCACCGTCACGTGTGAGGCGGCGGTGGTGTAGGTGGCGTTCCAGAGCGAGGCCACCGTGTTGTTCGCGGGCAGGTCGAACTCGAGCGTCCAGCCGTTCATCGCGGTGGTCTCGTTGTTCTTGATGGTGTAGCTGCCCTCGTAACCGGTGCCCCAGTCGCTGGCCTTGGCGAAGGTGGCGGTGGAGGTGGCGGCCTGGGCGACGCCGCCCGGGAGGGCGACCGCGATCAGCGGGGCGATCAGTGCTCCCGCCGCGAGCAGGGGCAGGCTGAACCGACGTCTGCGCATGGATGAGCTCCTGTCCAGGGAGCGGGCGGCCGGTGCGGCCGAGGTGCTCCCTACCTGTGGGGAGGTGCGGTGCCAGGTGCAAAGGTGCTGCGCGCTCCGGCTGTTGACGTGCTGGGGGCAGCGCGGAGCGGGGCCGCCGGGCCGTCGGGTTGCCGCGGAGATCCTGTGACAGGAGCGTAGGGACGTCGGTGGGTGCTGGCAATAGGTCTGGACCAGCACGGGCCGTGGACCTGACCGTGCTGGGTCAGGTCCACGGCCCGTCGTGTGCCGGTGGGTCGAGCTGAGCCGCCGTCAGCCGAACGGGCTGTACGCGGGCGGCTCCGGCTCGGCGGCCGGTGCCGCGGCGGCCGGGATGGCGGGCGGCGGGGCCGGTGCGGCGAAGGGGTTGAAGTCGGCCGGCGGGATGTTGACCTTCACGCCCTTGCGCGGAGCGGGGGCGTCCTCACCCTCGGCGGCGTCGTCGGCCGCCGTGGCCGGGGCCGGGGGAGCGAAGGGGTTGAAGTCCGGCGGCGGCACGTTGACCTTGACGCCCTTGCCGGGGGCCGGTGCGGCCGCCGTGGGCGGCGCGGCCGGCGGTGGCGTCGGCGCCGGGACCCGGACCGGGGCGGCGGGCTGAGCCGAGGTGACGGTGCCGAACGGGTCGGTCGCCTGCTGGACGGTCACGGTGCCGAACGGGTCGGCGGCGGCCGGTGCGGCCGGAGCGGCCGGCTGGGGGGCCGGTGCGGCGGCGGCCGGGGTGGCGGGCGGCGGGGCGGGTGCGGCGAAGGGGTTGAAGTCGGCCGGGGGGATGTTGACCTTCACGCCCTTGCGGGGGGTGCCCTCGGCGGCCGGTGCCTCTGCCTGGGCCGGGACCTCGGCGGGCCGGGGCGGGGCGAAGGGGTTGAAGTCCGGCGGCGGGATGTTGACCTTCACGCCCTTGGGACGCTGCTCCGCCACCGGCGCGGCGACGGCCGGGGCCTGGGCGGGCACGGTCGGCGGCATGGACGGGACCGGGGGGATGACCGGCGCCTGCGCGACCGGCTGCTGGGCGACGGCCTGTTGGGCCACCGGCTCATGGGCGATCGGCTCGTGGGCGACCGGCTGCTGGACCGGGAGCTGCGGCAGGGCGGCCCGGGTGCCGTCCCAGCCGACCTGGATGCTCGCCAGGATCTCGGCGAAGGTCGCCGCGTACAGCTCCCAGTCCTCCGTCTGGGCGGTGCCGAGCTGGACGGTCAGCACCGAGACGCCGTCCGGCAGCGGCAGGAAGGCCTGGAGCACCGAGACGACGGTGTTGTCCGCGGCGTCGGTCTCGATGACGGAGCTGCCGGCCGGCAGCAGCAGCGGCGGCACCGGGGCGATCCGGCTCTCCACCAGCACGGCGGTCGGGCCGGCCGGGATCAGCACCGTCCAGACTTCGGCCTGCGGGCGGGTGTCGGCCAACTCGGCGGACAGCTCGGAGATCTGTCGCGGGTGCGAGGTCAGCGACACCACCAGGGAGGCCCGGCTCGGCCGGCCGTCCACCCTGAGCGCGGCGACCCCGGCGAAGACCACTCCGGCGGCGGCCGCCGGCTGCGCCAGCAGACCGGTCAGCACCGACCAGTCCTGGCGGCGCGGCGCGCGCGAACCGGCGTGCAACTCCTCGGCCACCTCGGCGAGATGAGCCGCCCGGCGCTGGCGGTCGCCCCGTACGGTCAGCGGGTGGAAGACCGACGGCACCACCAGGCGGACCTCCACGCCCGCCCCGGTGGCCAGCTCCTCCGGCACGGCGACCGGCCGCTCGGCGGCGAACCGGGCCACGGCGGCCGGGAACTCGGGACGCATCCAGCCCTCGGCCGACTCCGGCCGGACCGGCACGGCGACCCGCTCCGGGGAGACGGCCTCGGCCGGGAGCCCGAAGACGTCCGTGCCGCCATAGCGGGCGAACAGCTCCGCCGTCGGCGCCCCGGGGTCGTCGGCGGTCCTGGCGGTGCCGGCCTCGACCACCGTGCCGAGCCCACGGACCGTCAGCAGACCGGGCCCGGCGGGGCTCAGCCTGAGCCCGAACAGCGCGTCGGCGGAGGGGTGCGCGGAGCGGTCGAAGGCCGTCAGCGAGCTGGCGGGGTAGTGCGTGTCGTCGGCCCCCAACAGGGCGTCAGCCAGTACGTCGATCGTGGCGCCGATCCGTTCCGCGCCCGCGAAACCGTCCTGAGTCATGCCGCTGAGCCCCCCTTGTCCTCAGGTGGATAATTCCGTCCACTTTCTATCAGAACCCGGGGTCAGGAGCGGGGCCCGGGGCCGGGACGGGTCAGCCCTCGGCCAGCACCGTCACCGCTTCGGCCAGGCCCGGAACGCCCAGCAGGCCCGCCAGTTGGCGGATCAGCCGACCGGTCGGTCCGCCGGCGCTCTCGGCTGCCAGGAAGCCGGCCAGCTCGGCCGCCAGCGCGGGCTCGCGGGCCGCGCACACGGCCAGCGCCGCGACGAACTCCTGGACCAGCTGGAGCTGGAGCTCCTCCAACGGGACCTCCGGCGTGGCCAGCCAGTCCAGTGAGGTGATCTCGGCGTTGGCGATCCAGGCCCGGACCGTCCGGCGAAGCCCCGGGCTGGGCTCCGCCACCGCCAGGTGCCGGAGGATCTGCGCGGCGGCGGCCCGCCGCACCTCGTCGATCACCGCGTTGCCCGCAGGCCCGGCCGTCACGGAACCGCCCCGCAGCAGCGCCGCGAAGCCGGGGCCGTGACTGCGGACGAAGTCCAGGTAACGCCCCATCACCCGCAGCAGGCGCTCCGAGAGCGGACCCTCGTGCGGCTCTTCGAAGCGGCCGGCCAGCTCCTGCCCGGCCCGCCGCAGCGCCTCCTCGTAGATGGCCTGCTTGCCGGGGAAGTAGTGGTAGACCAGCGGCCGGGAGGCCCCGGCGGCGGCCGCGATGTCGTCGATCGAGACGTCCTCCGGCGCAGCCCGGCTGAACAGGTCGAGCGCCACCGCGATCAGCTGCTCCCGGCGCTCGTCCACGCTGAGCCTGCGCCGCGGCGCTCGCTCGGGCCGGTCCGCCACCGGCGGCGTACGGGAAACCATGAGCGCCACTCTAGACCGACCGGCGGTGGGGGTGGGTGAGGGAGCGGCGTTGGAGGGCCCCCCTGCCGTTGGCGGGCACGGAGGGCACGTGGCTCGGCGGTGCCGAGGAGGGAGTCCATGCGGAGCATCGGCGACTGACGAGAAGCCGGTGAGGTGCGTGCCCCGACGTCGCGCCGCCGCCACCCCCCAATCGCCTGCCGGTCTTGAATTGGTCCTGCGCGGTCGTGGGGACGAGCGGGTCAGCCGACCCGGCCGCCCGCCCGGTGGGTCAGGTAGTGGCGGTAGGCTTGGAGGCCGTCCGGCACAAACTGCCACTCCGTCAGCCGCTGCGTCAGCTCCTCCTCGGTGAGCCAGCCGTGCCAGTCGACCTCCTCGACCTGGGGGCTGACCGGGCCGTCCCAGCGGGCCTCGTAGGTGTCGCACCACCAGGAGAGGCCGTCCTCCTCGAAGAGGAACTTGAACAGCCGGACCGGCACGATCCCGCTGACACCCATCTCCTCCTCGGCCTCCCGGACCGCCGCCTCGGCGTAGGTCTCCCCGGCGCCGACCACGCCGCCGACGAAGCAGTCGTAGGTGCCCGGGGCGTAGAGCTTGCCGGCCGCCCTGCGGTGGGTGAAGATCCGGCCCTCGGCATCGCGGACCAGGATGAACACGCACCGGTGGGTCAGCCGCCGCCGGTAGACCTCACCGCGCGGGGCGGTGCCGATCACCCGGTCCTGCGCGTCCACCACGTCGAGCACCTCGTCAGCAGGATTCGTCATGGACCCACGCTACCGAGTCGGCGGGCGCCCCATGATCGGACTATCTTTCAGAAGCGAGGAGCAGGCGAACAGAGGGCGGCACGCGGTGGTGGAGATCTGGGGCGAGACGGCCGAGGGGTTCGAGCCGGTACGGGAGGCGTTCGCGCGCAACTTCCGTGACCACGGCGAGCTCGGCGGGGCGTTCGCGCTCTACCTGGACGGCCGGAAGGTGGTCGACCTCTGGGGTGGTGACGCCCGGCCCGAGGTGGGCGGCCGCCCCGACCCGGCGGTCTCCTGGACGGCGGACACCGCGCAGGTGCTGCGCTCGGTCACCAAGGGCCTGACCGCCGCCACCGCACTGCACCTGGCCGGGCAGGGACGGCTCGACCTGGACGCGCCGGTGGCCTCGTACTGGCCCGAGTTCAAGGCCGCGGGCAAGGACCGGATCCCGGTCCGCTGGCTGCTCTCGCACCAGGCGGGGGTGCCCGCGCTCGACGTGCCGCTGCGGCTCGAGGACGTGATCGCCTGGGAGCCCGCCGTCGCGGCGGTGGCCGCCCAGGCGCCGTTCTGGGAGCCCGGCCGGGCGCACGGGTACCACCCGTACACCTTCGGCTGGCTGGTCGGCGAGGTGGTCCGGCGGGCCTCCGGACGCAGCATCGGGCACTACTTCGCCGAGGAGATCGCCCAGCCGCTCGGGCTCGACCTGTGGATCGGCCTGCCCGCCGGCGCCGGGCCCAGGGTCGGCCGGCTGGTGGACCTGCCCGCCCCCGAAGCGGCCCTGACCGGCCCGAACGGCGTCCGGCTGCGGCCCCGCCGGGCGGTGGTGGAGGCGTACCAGGACCCCACCTCGCTGACGGCCCGTGCGTTCGCCGCGGTCCGGCCGAAGGTCGACCTGAACGACCCCGCGGTGCAGGCCGCCGAGATCCCCGGCTCGGGCGGGATCGGCACCGCCAGGTCGGTGGCCCGGTTCTACGCGGCGCTGATCGGTGCGGCCGACCGGCACGGCGGGGCCCCGGGCGAGCTGCTCCCCGCCGTGTTCGGGCCCGGTCTGCTGGCCGAGGCGATGGGCCCGGCGGTCAGCGGGCCCGACCGGGTGCTGATCGTCAGCACCTCCTTCGGCCTCGGCTTCTTCCGCCACGGCCCCACCTCCCCGATGGCCTCCCCGGCCTCCTTCGGCCACCCGGGCCGGGGCGGCTCTCTCGGCTTCGCCGACCCCGAGCTGGGGATCGGCTTCGGCTACGTCACCAACGGCATGCAGCCGGGGGTGACGGGGGACATTCGCACGCGGACGTTGATCGCGGCCGTGCGGCAGTGCCTCTGAGCCGCGTCCGGGAGAGGTGGGGCTCCCGGAGGCGTTCGGCCGGAGCCGCTCGTCAGATCAGGCCACGGCGGGCCGCCCAGACCGCCGCCTGGAGCGGGGTGCGGACGCCGATGCGGTCGCAGAGGACCCGGATCCGGCGGCGCAGGGTGCGGCTGGAGGTGCCCAGGCGGCGGGCTATCGAGTCCAGCGGGAGACCCTCGGCGAGCAGGAGCAGCAGTTGGTGTTCGGAGGGGGCGAGCAGGCCTGCGGGGTGGCGGTGGGGGACGGCCTGGGCGGGGACGCGGGCGGCGGTCAGGGCAGGGTTCATGGTGGGGGCCTCCAGAGGTGAGAGGGCGGGTCCTGACCCGGCGGCTCCGGCCGGGGTCGCGGGCATGGCGAAGCGGGGGCGGGGTGCTCGGCGATGCGCGCGAACAGTACGGATCAGCGGGGGCCGGGACCGCTGCTCTCCCGGATGGTCAGTACCGGGGTGAGCAGGGTGAGTTCCTCGGCGGGTCGGCCGGCCGCGAGGGCCATCACCAGCTCGACCGCGCGCTGGCCCATCTCCTTGGCGGGGACCGAGACGGAGGTCAGCCGAGGAGCGGAGTGCAGGGCGACGTCGTCGGGGCAGATCGCCACCACCGAGACGTCCTCGGGCACCGCCCGGCCGGACTGCCGGAGCTGGCCGAGCAGATGGGGGAGGGCGGACTCGTTCTGCACCACCAGGCCGCTGATCCCGGGGCGCTCCTCGAAGATCCGGGACAGCGTGCCGCTGGCGGCCTCGTGGCCGTCGCCGCAGGGACGGTGCAGGAAGCGCAGCCCGCGCTCGCCGGCCTGCTGCCGGAAGCCCGCCAGGGTCCGTTCGGCGAAGCCGGTGTGCCGCCGGTAGACCGACTCGGCCGGGCCGATCAGCGCCACCTCGCGGTGCCCGAGGTCGGCCAGGTGGTCGGCGGCCAGCCGACCGGTGGCCTCGAAGTCCAGGTCCACGCAGGTGAGTCCGGCCGGGTCGGCGGGCAGGCCGATCAGCGCGGCGGCGGTACCGGTCTGCCGGAGCAGCGGGATGCGCTCGTCCTCCAGCTCGACGTCCATCAGGATCATCGCGTCGGCCAGCCCGCTGCTGGTGATCCGCTTGATCGCCGAGGGGCCCTCCTCGCTGGTGAGCAGCAGGACATCGTGCGCGTACCGGCGGGCGGTGGTGGTGACCGCGATGGCGATCTCCATCATCACCGGGACGAACATGTCGGTGCGGAGCGGGACCACCAGCGCGATCACGTGCGAACGGTTGCTGGCCAGCGCCCGGGCCCCGGCGTGCGGGTGGTAGCCGAGCTCGGCGATGCTGCGCTCGACCCGCAGCCGGGTGTCCTGCGAGATCGACCGCTTGCCGCTGATCACGTAACTGACCGTGCTCGGCGACACCCCGGCGTGCCGGGCGACCTGGGCGAGCGTGACCATGCGGTGCTCCATCTCGCGACGCTGCCGAGGCCCGGGGTGGTGAAGCGCTTCGACACCGTCGTCTGTCCGTCTCGATACTGTCCTGTCCGGAGAGCTTAGAGAGGCACTTGGCAGGTGTCCAGACTTACTGTCGAAGCGCTTCACCAGACCTGTCGGCCCGTCAGGCCTGGCCGGTCTCGAAGCGGTTGACCCGTCCGTCCTTGACGTCGAACCGCCAGGTGGTGCGCATCTCGCCCCAGGTGTCGTTACGGTAGTTGGCGATCACCGTGCGGCCGTGGTCCTTCTCGCTCTGCACCTCGATGTGGCCGCGCGAGGAGAAGATTTCCCGGTCGGTCCACTCGGCGAGGTTCCGGTCCGCGCCGTCGTCGGACATGGTCGCATCCGGGGTGAGCGCGGCCTGGAATGCGTCCCGGTCATTGGCGTTGAGGGCGGCCAGGAAGGTGCGCACGGCCGGGTCGGACAGCTTGTCGAGCGGGATGGTCATCGGTCCTTCTCCAGGGGAGGGAGTCTGTGGCCCTTCAGCGAACACTCCGTCACCGGTACTGCGGGTGACCTTGGGCCGTCCGTGGCGTGCCGTCGGCGGCGGGCGCGACGACGGCTGCTGCCGGGCGCTGCTGCCGCCGGACCGAAAACCGGTGGGCTGACCGGGGCCGACTGGCTAGCCTGCCCGGCATGAGTTGGCTTCCCGAAGACTTCGAACACCCCGTCCACGAACCGGTCCTGGACGGCTACCACCTGCGGCCGATCCGGGCCGCCGACACCGAGATCGACTACCCCGCCGTGATGGGCTCGCGCGAGCGCCTGTGGTCGATGTACGGCCTGCCCTGGAGCTGGCCCCCGGCGACCATGACGGTCGAGCAGGACCGCGAGGACCTGGCCAGGCACGAGCGGGAGATCGAGGCCCACCAGTCGTTCAACTACGCCCTGCTGGACACCGCCGAGCAGGCGCTGCACGGCTGCGTCTACATCGATCCGCCGGAGCGGCCGGGCGCCGACGCCGACATCTCCTGGTGGGTGGTCGACGCGCTGGCCGGCACTACGGTGGAGGCCGCGCTGGACGCCTTCGTACCGAAGTGGATCGCCGAGCGCTGGCGGTTCGCCCAGCCGCGGTACCCGGGGCGGGAGCTCAGCTGGGAGGAGTGGCTGGCGCTGCCCGAGTAGTGGGGGCGGCCTCATGACCGTCGGCGGCCGGCCGGTGCGGCACCGTGACCCGGTGGCCACGGTGCCGGTCCGTACGGTCCGGATCGCCGGTCAGCCGGACACGTAGCGACCGGTCCTGGCCTCCCAGCGGAGGTAGCCGGCGGTCCAGGCGGCCAAGCCGTCGGCATATCTGTGCGCGGAGTGGCGTTCGGCCGCCGTAAGACCCAGTAGGCTGTAGACCTCGGGGAGTTGGTCCATCAGCTCGGCGAAACGGTCCACCATGAACTGGGCCTCGGCCATCACCACCGAGGCGGCTTCCTCGGCCGGGCAGCCGCGTTCACGCTGGACGATCATCACCAGGTTGGCGACGTCACCCCGGGCCAACTCCTGGGCGTAGGAGCGGACATCGTTGGAGAGCGAGGGTATGTCGGCTGCCAACTGGCGTAGTTGACGTAGCACCGGATGGTGCAGCACCGCTTGCGGGACCTCGAAGCGGCCGAGCCGTTCGACCATGTCGAAGATGGTCTCCATGGCGGCTGTTCCCCGACGGAGCATCAGGTAGCCCTCCCGGTCCGGGAGCCGGCTGGAGATCCGTCCGGCCGCCTCGGCGGGATGGCAGGCGAAGTACCACTCCCAGTTGTACGCCGCCCGGGCCCGCCAGCGGGCGGACATGCCCTGGAGGCTCCGTCGCCAGAGGTCGGCGAAGGCCCGCTCGGTGGGGGTGCTGCCGAGCGGCCGGGTGCTGTGGATGATGGCGGTGAGACGTTCGCAGATCACCGCCACCCGTTCCGGTTCGCGGCCGAGGGCATCGTCGAACTGGTCGTCGAACAGGAAGTAGAAGCCCATCAGGTCGGCCGCCAGATCCAGGTCGTCGGGGGAGCTCTCCGGATAGGTGAGCGCGGCCAGTTCGGGCACCTCCCAGCGGGCATATGCCAAATCACCGGTCGAAGCGGCGAGTTCGCGGTGGCGGTGCAGCCATTCCTGGTGGTGCTGGGCGGCGTGGGACTGATGGGGGTTACGACGGTGGGGGAACGGAAGCTCAAGTGAGCTGTCGTCGGACATGGGACTCCCGGCGCTCGGTTCTGTGCGTGCTCTTGGCGCTCTCCACGGCTCTGTAGGAAGCCTTCGCGCCGTATACGTGCTGAAGATCTTGCGGCGCCCCGTTCGGGGCGAAGAGTATCTGATCTGATCATCAGACGTCAGGGGTACCAAGGGATTTGCCCCCGGCGCGGGTAGCGAACCCTGAACCGGCACTCCAGCCTGCGTGAACGCGCGCCACGGGGGCGGCCACGGTACTAGTCTCGCAACAGGTCCATGGGACGGGTGCGAAGCGGAGGCTGGGCAGTGGTCGATCATCAGGGCGGGGCCAGGGACGGTCACCTGCGCGAGCGGGACGAGGAGCTCCGTACCGCGGAGCAGTCGCTGGACCGGCTCTGCCGGGACTTCGAGGCCGGTGGCACCGAGATCGGCGAACTCCTCGTCTACGCCTCGCCGGCCGGTCTCGGCAAGACGGCGGTGATGGACCACGTCCGACGCCTGGCCAAGCTCAGGAAGACCTGCACGGTGCTCTCCGGCCGGGGTGGCGAGCGGCAGGTCAAGGAGCCGTTCCACGTCCTCAAGCAGCTGCTGCTGCCGGTGCTCGGCGGTCTCACCGAGGCGGAGCGCAGCGAGGTCTTCGGCGGCTGGTACGGCATCGTCGGCCCGGCGATCGGCCTGGTCCCGCCGTCCGGCGAGGTCGAGCAGCTCGACCCGCAGGGCGTCCGGGACGGCCTGGACTACGTGCTCACCCAACTGGCGCCGCGCCGCGCACCCCTGGTGATGATGGTGGACGACCTGCACTGGGCCGACCAGGAGTCGCTGACCTGGCTGGCCTCGTTCGCGGTGCGGGCCAGGCACCTGCCGGTGCTGCTGGTCTTCGCGCACCGCAACGAGTTCGAGGAGGAGGGCCGCAGCCTCCAGCAGCAGATCGAGAGCCAGGCCACCCGCCGCCACGTGCTCCGGCCGCTGAACCCCGCCTCGGTCACCGAGCTGGTCCGGGACGAACTGGGCGCGGAGGCCGAGGACCTGTTCTGCCGTCAGGTGTGGGCGGTCACCCGGGGCAACCCCTACGACGTGGCCGTACTGCTGCGCGAGGTCAAGGAACAGCAGCTGGAGCCGTTCGAGGAGAACGTCCAGCAGCTGCACGACCTGGCGGCCGCCGCCAAGGGCATGACGATGGAGTACTGGCTGGAGAAGCTCGGCCCCCGGGTGATCCGGTTCGCCTGGGCCTGCGCGTTGCTCGGCACCGACATCAAGCAGAACCTGGCGGGTGCGATCTGCGCGCAGAGCCCGGCCGAGGCGGAGGAGTCGGTCCGTCAGCTGCGCCGCCACCACGTGCTCACCACCGGGCCGAACGGTCGGCTCGACTTCGTCCACCCGGTGATCGGCACCTCGATCTACCAGACCATGCCGCCCAACACCCGTACCGGCATGCACGGCATCGCGGCCAGCGCGATCGAGAACACCGGCGGCTCGCTGCTGGACGCCTCCCGCCACCTGCTGGAGACCCACCCCGAGGGCGACGACCTGATGGTGGCCAAGCTCCGCCAGGCCGCCACCGAGCACCTGGCGATCGGCGCCCCGGAGGCGGCGCTGCGCTGTCTGCAGCGCGCACTGTACGAGCCGCCGGACGAGGACCTCAGGGCCGAGGTGCTGTACGAGGCGGGCAGCGCCGCGCTGCTCACCGACCCGCTGGCCACCGTGCACCAGCTCAAGCAGGCCCTCGCGCTGGAGCCCGGCCTCAGCCCGGAGAAGCGGGTGGACGCCACCTTCCGGCTCTCCGAGGTGCTGGCGCACTCCGGCGAGCTGGTCGAGGCGGCGGAGGTCTGCAGGATCGAGGCGGAGCGGACGGCGTCCGCCACCGACCGGCTGCGGCTGGAGGCGCTGCACTTCATGTGGATCGCCTGGCAGCGCGACGAGGTGGACGGGCCCGAGCGGTCCCGCCGGCTGGCCGACCTGGGCAACCGGATCAGCGGCCAGCAGGCGCCGGAGCGGGCCGTCTACACCCTGCGGGCCTGGGACCTGACGCTCCGTGGTGAGCCCGCCCACCGGGCGCTCGGCTTCGTGGACCAGGCCACCGACGCAGGCCGGCTGCCGGAGGGCCTGGGCTGGCGGAACACCACCTGGGGCTTCGAGCTCCCCGCCATCATCGGTCTGACGTACACCTACACCGACCAGCTGAACAGCGCGGAGAAGCTGTTCGCCGAGGCGATCACCGAGTTCGAGGTGGCCGGCTGGAGCGGTGCGCACCGGGGCTTCTCGTACTTCCTGATGGGCCTGGTCCGGTTCCGGCGCGGGCTGCTCGCCGAGGCCGAGGACTTCCTCCGCCGGGGGCTGCGGCTCTCCGAGCGGATCGCCCCCGACCTGCCGCTGCAGTGGGACGTGGTCGGCGTGCTGGCCGACACCCTGCTGGCCCGGGGTCGGGTCGACGAGGCGTGGGAGCTGGCGCGGAAGTACCGCTTCGCTCCGCCGTACCACCCGACCGCGATGGTGCTGCCGGACGCGCCCACGCTCTACGGCAAGCTGCTGCTGGCCAAGGGCGACCGGGCCGGTGCGATCGAGGTGTTCCGTTCGGTCGGTGCCCAGCTGAGCAAGCGCGGCTGGTACAACCCGGTCTGGGCGCCGTGGGCCGGTCAGCTGGCCCTCGCACTGGCGCCCGACCGGCCGGAGGAGGCCCGCGAGACGGCGGCCCAGGCCCTGGAGTGGGCGGAGAAGTTCGGCACCTTCTCGGCGCGCGGTACGGCGCTGCGCATCCAGGCGGCCGTCTCGGACGGCCAGAACGCCGTGGCGCTGCTGGAGGAGTCGGTCAACCTGCTGACCCAGTCCCCGGTCAGCTACGAGCTCGCCTGTTCGCTGGTCGACCTGGGCGGTGCGCTGGCCCGTACCGGGCGGCTGACCGAGGCGGCCGAGTACTTCTACCAGGGCATCGAGCTGGCCCAGAACTGCGGCGCGGAGACCCTGGTGGCCCAGGCCAGGCGCGAGCTGGCCAGGACGGGGCTGCGGCCGAACCGGCTGCGCACCCTCAGCAAGGAGTCGCTCAGTCAGCACGAGCGCAAGGTGGCCGAGTTGGCCGCCCAAGGAGTCCCGCCGCACCGGATCGCCGATCAGCTCAACGTTCCGCTGAGCCTGGTGCACCGCCGGCTGGCCGCCGTCCACCGAAAGATCGGCACCGGTCCCGAGGGCCTGGCCGAGGCGCTCGGCCTGCCGGGGCCCGAGCCGGAGGAGACCGACTGACCGAAGTCGGCCGAGTACTGCGCCGGTCCGGCCCCCGACAGGGGCCAGGCCCTAGGCTGGGGCCACGCGACAGGAGCTCGCACCAGGACCAGGAGGAACGGTTGATGGCGGCCCAGCAGACCGAGGTACGGCGGGAGCCCTTCGCGGCGTCAGGCGCGGGTGCGGCGATCGAACGCTGGACGCTGCGCAGCGACCGGGTCGAGGCCACCGTGCTGAACCTGGGGGCCACCCTGCACGGCCTGACCGCGCCGGACCGCGAGGGCCGGTCGGCGCAGCTGCTGCTCTGCACCGAGGAGCTGACGGGCATTCTGGGGCCGGCCAGGCACTACGGCGCCACCGTCGGCCGGTACGCCAACCGGATCGCCGACAGCCGGATCACCATCGACGGCGAGGACCACCAGCTGTCCCCGACCGGCAACGGCGTCACCCTGCACGGCGGTCCGGACGGCTTCGCCCACCGGATCTGGCGCGCCGCCGGGATCCCCGGCGGCGTCCGGCTGGAGCTGCACAGTCCGGACGGCGACCAGGGCTTCCCCGGCGCGCTCGACGTCACGGTCGACTACGTCCTGGACGGCGCCGAGCTGACCATCGCGTACCGGGCGGTCACCAGCCGCCCGACCGTGGTCAATCTGACCAACCACGCCTACTTCAACCTCGCGGGCGAGGGCAGCGGCGACGTGCTCGGGCACCTGCTCACGCTGGACGCGGACGCGTACACGCCGGTGGACGCCCGGCAGATCCCGCTCGGCCCGTACGAGCCCGTGGCGGGCACCCCGTTCGACTTCTCCACCGCCCGGCCGGTCGGCAAGGCGATCGGGGACGGCCACCCGCAGCTGGCCGCGGCCGGCGGGTACGACCACAACTGGGTGCTCCGCGAGCGCCGCACGGACGGCACGCCGACCCGGGCGGCCTTCCTGGAGGACCCGGACAGCGGCCGCACCCTGGAGGTGCTCACCACCGAGCCGGGGCTGCAGGTCTACACGGCCAACGGCTTCCAGGGCGCGGTGCAGGGGGTGAGCGGCGTCGCGTACGGGAAGTACGCCGGGATCGCGCTGGAGACCCAGCACCACCCGGACTCGCCGCACCGTCCCGAGTACCCGAGCACCGAGCTGCGGCCCGGCGAGGAGTTCCGGTCCACCACGGTGCTGCGGCTCGGGATCGGCTGACCGCGGGCCGCCGTATATTGACCGCATGGACGGCGCAGGGGCAGCAGCGGAGAACGCCGGAGTGCACCGCGCGCTGGCCGTGCCGACCCGCCGGGCGCTGCTGGCCGAGCTGACCTCGGCCGCCGAGCCGCTGGAGGCCCAGCAGCTGGCCCGGGCGCTGGGCCTGCATCCGACCACCATCCGGCACCATCTGACCGCCCTGGTACAGGCCGGACTCGTCGCGGTCTCCCGGCAGCCCGCCGCCGGCCGGGGGCGGCCGAAGCTGAGCTACACCGCTGCGCCGGCCCACGAACAGCTGGACGCCTACCGGGAGTTGGTCGAGGTCCTGGCCCTCGGCTACGGCCGGGTCGGTGCCGTCCAAGCGGGCCGGGACTGGGGTGCCGAGCTACCCCCGGACGACGCCCCGCTCGGCGAGCGGGTCCGGGCCGCCGCCGAACGCTGGGGCTTCCGGCCCGAGTCCGGTGCGGACGGCAGGCTGCTGCTTCGGGACTGCCCGTTCCTGCGGACCGCCGAGCGGCACCCCGAGGTGATCTGCGCCGTCCACCAGGGTCTGCTGGACGCACTGGCGGGCGGTCCGGACGTCGTCCGGCTGCACCCGTTCAGCGCGCCCGGCGTGTGCGCGATCGCGATCGCGTCCGAGCGGTCGTAGCGCTCAGCGGCTCGCGAGCCAGAGGTCAGGGCCGAACACCTCGTAGTGGATGGCGGTGGCGGGCACGCCCCGGTCGAGCAGTTGGGCCCGGGCGGCCCGCATGAAGGGGAGCGGGCCGCAGAGGTAGGCCCGGACGTCCTCGGGGAGCTCGACCGCCGTGAGGTCCACCAGGCCGTCGATGTCCTCGTACCAGCGGTGCAGTACGGCGTCCGGCAGTTCGCCGGTCAGGGTGGTCAGCTCCGCGGCGAGGGCGTGGTCGGCCGCCGAGCGGTCGCCGTGCACCGCGACCACCCGGCGCTTGGAGTCGGTGCGCACCAGGTGGTCGAGCATGCCGATCATGGGGGTGCAGCCGATCCCGGCGGAGGCGAGCAGCAGGGGTGCCTCGCTCTCGTCCAGGACGAGGTCGCCGAACGGGTGCGAGACCTGGAGCCGGGTGCCTTCGTGCGCCGTGGTGTGGAGGAAGGTGGACACCTCGCCGTCGCGCTTCACGCTGATCCGCCACTCGTCCCGGCCCGGCGCGGTGGAGAGGCTGTACTGACGGATCTGCCGGGCGCCGTCGGGTAGGTGGACCGCGACGCTGACGTACTGGCCCGGGCGGAAGGCGGCGACCGGCTGGCCGTCGGTGCGGCGCAGGGTGAAGGAGACCGTGTCGGTGGTCTCCCGCACGCGGCCGGTGACGGTCATGGACTGCCACACGTCGCCCGGCTCCAGCCCGGCCTCCTGGTACAACTTGGCCTCCAGGGCGATGAGTTCATTGGCCATCAGCCAGTAGACCTCGTCCCAGGCGGCCGCCACCTCGGGCGTCACGGCGGCGCCGAGCACCTCCGCGATCGCGGCGAACAGGTGGGTGTGCACCACCTGGTACTGGGCCTCGGTGATTCCGAGCGAGGCGTGCTTGTGGGCGATCCTGGCCAGCATCGCGCCGGGCCGCACCTCGGGGTGTTCGACCAGCATGGTGGCGTAGGCGGCGATCGAGCCCGCCAGTGCCCGGGGCTGTTCGCCGACGGCCTGGTTGCCCCGGTTGAAGAGGTCGCGCTCCAGCTCGGGGTGGGCGGCGAACAGCTTGGCGTAGAACAGCGGGGTGATCTCCCCGAGGGCCCCGCCGACGGCGGGCAGGGTGGCACGGACGGTCTCGGTCGACTGCGGGGAGAGCACAGGTTCCTCCTGGGACGCTGGTGACTGCGCTCTTAATATAAATAACGATCATCATTAAAAATGGGGCCGAAGGTCCCTGCTTCGGGTCCGCCCGCCGACTACCTTGCGGCAACGCCCAGGACACGTGGACGTAACGATCGCCGGTTCTTGCAGAAACTTGCTGCAAGGACTTTCGACAGCGGTTGCATCGCTGTTACGTTCCTCCCCAAGCCCGACGGCCGGTACGGCGCAGTCGGGGCAGGACAGCCATTATGCGCGGTCCACCTCCATCCCGGGCACCCCCACCTTTTCCCTAGGAGTTCTCATGCGGCGTGGCATCGCGGCCTCTGCCCTCGTTGCGGCCCTCGCGGTCACCATGGCAGCCTGTGGCAGCAGCGGCTCCGGATCCGACGACAAGGCTGCTGACGGCCCGGTCACCATCACCTACTGGGACACCTCCAACGCCACCAACGAGGCGCCGAACTACGAGGCCCTGGTCAGGAAGTTCGAGGCCGCCAACCCGAACATCAAGGTCAAGTTCGAGAACGTCCCGTTCGACCAGGCGCAGAACAAGCTCCAGACCGCGATGGGCGCCACCGGCGCCCCGGACGCCTTCCGCTCCGAGGTCGGCTGGACCTCCGCCTTCGCCAAGGCCGGCTACCTGGAGCCGCTGGACGGCACCCCGGCGATGACCGACAAGGCCGCCTTCCAGCCGAGCCTGATCCAGCAGGCGACGTACGAGGGCAAGGTCTACGGCGCCCCGATCGTCACCGACACCCTGGGCCTGCTCTACAACAAGGAGCTGTTCGCCAAGGCGGGCATCACCAAGGCCCCCGCGACCTGGGACGAGCTGAAGACCGCCGCCGCCCAGCTCAAGGAGAAGGCCGGCGTGGACGGCTTCTTCATGCGCGCCGGTGACGGCTACTTCGCCATGCCGTTCCTGTACGGCGAGGGCACCAACATGGTGGACGCCAAGGGCAAGAAGATCACCGTGAACTCGCCCGAGGCGGTCAAGGCGATCGAGACCTACAAGTCGATGTTCACCGCGCCCGGCACCGTCAAGGCCGACGTGACCACCGACGCCTACGCGCACATGATGGACGCCTTCACCAGCGGCAAGGTCGCGGCCGTCATCAACGGCCCGTGGGAGATCACCAACATCTACAAGGGCTCCGCCTTCGCCGACAAGAAGAACCTCGGCATCGCGGCCGTCCCGGCCGGTTCCACCGGCAAGGCCGGCGCCCCCACCGGTGGCCACAACGTCTCGGTCTACGCCGGCGCGGACAAGGCCCACAAGGCCGCCGCCGAGAAGCTGGCCGGGTTCCTCACCTCCGCCGAGAGCCAGACCTTCCTGGCCACGAAGAACTCCACCCTGCCGACCCGCGCCGACGCGTACACCGCCGACGTCAAGGCCGACCCGGGCATCGCCGGCTTCCAGGCGATCCTGTCCGCCGCCCAGCCGCGCCCCGAGCTGCCGGAGTACAGCTCGCTGTTCGGCTCGATCGGCACCAACCTCGGCAAGATCGTCCAGGACCAGAGCAGCACCCAGGCCGGTCTGGACGCCACCGCTGTCGACTACCTGAAGCTGCTCCCCGGCTTCTCGAAGTAGGGAGCTCCCGGCGATTGGGGGGCGGCGTCGCGTGCCGATGGCTCTCGCCTGGACGGCTTCTCCTCAGTCGCCGCAGCTCCGCTGCTACTCCTTCGTCGGCACCGCCCAGACTCGGCCCCCGACCCGCTCCTCCTTCCACCCCCCAATCGCCGGGAGCCCCTAGCCCGGACCGCCCGGGCCGCCCACCTGACGGAGGTGGCCCGGGCGGACCTTCCCGTACCAGCAGCAGTCACCGTTGCGAGCCGCGGCGGACCTCCCGAAAAGGTGTCAACTCATGGCAGTCGCCGTGCAAGGCGCTCCCACCAAGGGCAGCCAGGACCCGCGTCCCGGCCTGGTGGCGCGCGTCAAGCTCTCGTACAGCAAGCACTGGTACGCCTACGCGATGGTCGCCCCGGTCGTCATCGTGCTCGGTGTGCTGGTCGGCTACCCGCTGATCAACGGTTTCTACCTGACCCTGACGGACGCCAACAGCCTCAACTCGGCCCGCACCATCGGGGTCAAGGAGATCCCGGCCACCTACGACTTCATCGGCCTGCACAACTACGCCGACGTCCTGTGGGGCCCCGGCTCCTACGACCGCTTCTGGTCGCACTTCGTCTGGACCGTCGCGTGGACGGTCATCTGCGTGACCCTCACCTACTCCACCGGTCTGGCGCTGGCCATGCTGATGAACCAGCGCCTGCGCGGCCGCAGCTTCTACCGGCTGATGCTGATCCTGCCGTGGGCGGTGCCGACCTTCGTCACGATCTTCTCCTGGCGGCTGATGCTGGCCGACGGCGGCGTGGTCAACGGGCTGCTCGGCTCGCTCGGACTGCCCGAACCCGCCTGGCTCTCCGACCCGTTGGCGCAGAAGGCGGCGGCCATCCTGGTCAACACCTGGGTCGGCGTGCCGTTCATGATGGTCTCGCTGCTCGGTGGCCTGCAGTCGATCCCCGGCGAGCTGTACGAGGCCGCCGAGATGGACGGCGCCACCCCCTGGCAGCAGTTCCGCCACATCACCCTGCCCGGCCTGCGCACAGTCTCCTCCACGGTGGTGCTGCTCGGCGTGATCTGGACCTTCAACCAGTTCGCCGTCATCTTCCTGCTGTTCGGCAACGGCGCCCCGGACGCGCAGATCCTGGTCACCTGGGCCTACCGCCTGGGCTTCGGCCAACAGCCGCGCGACTACGCCCAGTCGGCCACCTACGGCGTGCTGCTGCTCTCCATCCTGATCGTCTTCACCAGCTTCTACCGTCGCTGGCTGGCCCGGAACGAAGAGGCTTCCCGATGACCGCCACCATCGAAGAGACCGTCAAGAACCCCGTCCCCGCCCCGCGCCCGGCCCGCCCGGTGAAGGTCCGCCGACGCGGCGAGAGCAGCCCGCTGGTCCGCGTGCTCTCGCACGTCGCCCTGGTGTTCGCCAGCCTGGTGGCCCTCTTCCCGGTGCTGTACATCGGCTTCATCTCGCTCGGCCCGGACAAGATGGACTACCTGCACCCCGGGCAGATCTTCGACAAGATCACCTTCTCGAACTACTCCAAGGTGCTCTTCGAGACCGACTTCGCCAGTTGGTTCCTCAACTCGGTGATCGTGGCCGGCGGCACCACCGTCTTCGGTGTGCTGGTCGCCGCCACCACCGGCTACGCGGTCTCCCGGATGCGCTTCCCCGGTCACCGCCAGCTGATGTGGACCCTGCTGGTCACCCAGATGTTCCCGATCGCGGTGCTGATCGTGCCGATGTACACGATCCTCGCCTCGCTCAAGCTGCTGGACGGCTACACCGGCCTGATCATCGTCTACTCGGCCACCACCGTGCCGTACTGCGCCTGGCTGCTGAAGGGCTACTTCGACACCATCCCGGTGGAGATCGACGAGGCCGGCCGGGTGGACGGGCTCAGCCCGTTCGGCACCTTCTGGCGCCTGGTCATCCCGCTGGCCCGGCCGGGCCTGGCCGTGGCGGCGTTCTACTCCTTCCTGACCGCCTGGGCGGAGGTGGCCTTCGCCTCCACCTTCCTGCTCAGCTCCGGCAAGTACACCCTGGCGGTCGGTCTGCAGACCTTCGTCAGCCAGTACGAGAGCCAGTGGAACCTGATGGCGGCCACCTCCGTGCTGATCGCCCTGCCGGCCGCCCTCGTCTTCTACCTGGTCCAGCGTCACCTGGTAACCGGACTGACCGCCGGTGCGGCCAAGTCCTGACGTACCGTCAATCCAGCTCCTGATTCTGCCTTCTGCCGCGTACCGGCGGCCCGTACCCCGGGCCGCCGGGACGACACCTAGTCCCCAAGGGATGACTGTCCATGACCCAGAACCTGGCCGACACCTCCCGGCCCGCCGCCGAGCCCATCGCTGCGAACGGTGCTGCCTCCAGAGGCTGGTGGCGGGACGCGGTCATCTACCAGGTGTACCCGCGCAGCTTCGCCGACTCGAACGGGGACGGCATGGGTGACCTGCCGGGCGTCCGCAGCCGGCTGCCGTACCTGAAGGCGCTGGGCGTGGACGCGGTCTGGCTCTCCCCCTTCTACGCCTCGCCGCAGGCCGACGCCGGCTACGACGTGGCGGACTACCGCGCGGTGGACCCGATGTTCGGCACCCTGCTGGACGCCGACGGCATGATCAGGGACGCGCACGAGCTGGGCCTGCGGATCATCGTGGACCTGGTGCCCAACCACTCCTCGGACCAGCACGAGTGGTTCCAGCGCGCGCTGCGCGAGGGTCCGTCCTCGCCGCTGCGGGAGCGCTACCACTTCCGTCCCGGCAAGGGCGCGACGGGCGAACTGCCGCCCAACGACTGGGAGTCCATCTTCGGAGGCCCGGCCTGGACCCGTACGGTCAACCCGGACGGCACCGACGGTGACTGGTACCTGCACCTGTTCGCGCCCGAGCAGCCCGACTTCAACTGGGACAACCAGGCGGTCGCCGACGAGTTCCGCTCGATCCTGCGGTTCTGGCTCGACATGGGCGTGGACGGCTTCCGGATCGACGTCGCGCACGGCATGGTGAAGGCGCCCGGCCTGCCCGACCTCGGTGGCTCGGACCAGCTCAAGCTCCTGGGCAACGACGTGATGCCGTTCTTCGACCAGGACGGTGTGCACGACATCTACCGCGCCTGGCGCAAGATCCTGGACGAGTACCCGGGCGAGCGGATCGGCGTCGCCGAGGCGTGGACCCCGACCGTGCAGCGGACCGCCAACTACGTCCGCCCGGACGAGCTGCACCAGGCCTTCAACTTCCAGTACCTGGGCACCTCCTGGGACGCGGCCGAGCTGCGCGAGGTGATCGACACCTCGCTGGACGCGATGCGCCCGGTGGACGCCCCGGCGACCTGGGTGCTGTCCAACCACGACGTGACCCGGCACGCCACCCGCTTCGCCAACCCGCCGGGCCTGGGCACCCAGATCCGTACCGCAGGCGACCGTGAGCTCGGCCTGCGCCGGGCCCGCGCCGCCACCCTGCTGATGTTCGCGCTGCCCGGCTCCGCGTACGTCTACCAGGGCGAGGAGCTCGGCCTGCCGGACGTCACCGACCTGCCCGACGAGGTCCGTCAGGACCCCTCGTTCTCCCGCCAGGCCGGCCAGGACGGCTTCCGGGACGGCTGCCGGGTGCCGATCCCGTGGTCGGGCACCGAGGCGCCGTACGGCTTCGGCCCGACCGTCGGCGGCCCGAGCTGGCTGCCGCAGCCGGCCGAGTGGGCCGGGCTGAGCGTGGAGGTGCAGACCGGTGACCCGACCTCGACGCTGGAGCTCTACCGCAGCGCGCTGACCATCCGTCGGGAGCACCAGGACCTCGGCGCGGGCACCTCGGTGGAGTGGCTGGAGACGCCGGCCGACGTGCTGGCCTTCCGCCGCGGCTCCTTCGTCTGCACCGTGAACGCCGGTGCCGAGCCGGTCCGGATAGCCGCTCCCGGCCGTATCCTGCTCTCCTCCACCGAAGCCGTCGCGGTGGACGGTGAGACGGTTCTGCCGGCGGACAGCACCATCTGGTGGGCGGTCTGACATGGTTGCAATAGGCTCTGGGATCGTGACTACGGCGCGACTTTCGGACATCGCGGCGCAGGCGGGGGTCAGCGAAGCGACCGTCAGCCGCGTCCTCAACGGCAAAGCAGGGGTCTCGGCCACGACCAGGCAGACCGTGCTGGCCGCCCTCGACGTGCTCGGTTACGAGCGCCCGACCCGGCTGCGGCAGCGCAGCGCCGGGCTGATCGGGCTGATCACCCCGGAGCTGAGCAACCCGATCTTCCCGGCACTGGCCCAGGTGATCGAACAGGTGCTGAGCCGCCACGGCTACACGCCGGTGCTCTGCACCCAGACGCCGGGCGGATCCACCGAGGACGAACTGGTGGAGATGCTGGTCGAGCGGGGGGTGGCCGGCATCGTCTTCGTCTCCGGCCTGCACGCCGACTCGACGGCCGACCACGACCGGTACGCCAAACTGACGGGGCGTCAGGTCCCGTTCGTGCTGATCAACGGCTACAGCGAGAAGATCGCCGCGCCGTTCATCTCGCCGGACGACCGGGCCGCGATGTGGATGGCGGTCCAGCACCTGGTCGAGCTCGGCCACGAGCGGATCGGTCTTGCGGTCGGCCAGCGCCGGTACGTGCCGGTGCTGCGCAAGATCGAGGGCTTCACGGCAGCCGTCCGTGAGCTGCTCGGCCTGAGTGAGGCGGAGGCCGAAGGGCTGGTGCACCACACCCTGTTCAGCGTCGAGGGCGGCCACGCGGCGGCCAACGCGCTGCTCGACAAGGGCTGCACCGCGATCGTCTGCGGCAGCGACATGATGGCGCTCGGCGCGATCCGGGCCGTCCGGCAGCGGGGGCTCGCGGTCCCGCAGGACGTCTCGGTGGTCGGCTTCGACGACTCCCCGCTGATCGCCTTCACCGAGCCGCCGCTCACCACCATCCGCCAGCCGGTCGAGGCGATGGCCACCGCTGCCGTCGACGCACTGCTGGAGGAGGTCGGCGGAAGCCCGGGCCAGCGCGCCGAGTTCATGTTCCAGCCCGAGCTGGTGATGCGCGGCTCGACGGGTGCCAACCCGCGCAGCTGAGCGAACGGCCTTGTGGGGCACGAGGGTTCTCCCTCGTGCCCCACACTGCTGTCCGCAGTCCGGGCGTCAGCCCTCCTGGACGATCGGGCCGGGCCGGTCGACCAGTCGGGCCTCGTCGGCGGCGTCCGAGGTGCGGGCCTCGGTGCGGCGGCCCCGGGCGAGGTAGTCACGGAGGATCAACTCGGCCGCGTCCTGCGGGTTCCTGGTACCGGAGAGCAGCATCAGCTCGATCGCGAAGTCGGCGTCGAGCGAGACGGTGACCTTGGCCATGCGGGGCTCCTTGCTCGCGGGATACCGCCGCAGCATAGAGCCGCCGGGGCAGGGGCGGCGAGGTTTCAGTCGGCCGTCGGCACGGTCGGCAGCTCAGTCGGCGGTTCGGCCGACGGCTCGCGCAGCGCCGCGAGTTCGGCCTCCAGCTCGGTGACCCGGGCGGTCAGGCGCTGGACGTCCTGGACGGCGTCCAGGTAGTCGGTCTTGTGCCGCTTGGCGATCTCGCTGAGGGTGTCGACCCGGTCGGCGAAGGCGTCGCGTTCGGCGGCGAGCGGCTGGACCACGGTGTGGAAGACCGCTTCGGCGATCCAGTCCGCCCACGCGTTGATGTGCTGGGTGCCGGAGGGCCCACCGAGGTCGGCGTTCTGCAGGCCCTGGAGCATCGCGGGCCGGATGGTCTCGGCGATCCGCTGGGTCGCGGTGGGCTGCTCGGTCATGGCCGGTCCTCGCTCGTCGTTGGGTACCTCCGCGACATGACCAACGGAGCGAAGGCGCACATCACCGGTAAGGATAATCGCCGCGCGCACGCCGCTGTCCCCGGAGCCGACCAGGTCTCCGGGGGCAGCGGCGAGCGGGTCAGACGCGACCGGCGAAGTCCGGCGCCCAGTTGGCGATGGACTCGGTCCGCACGCCCGAGCGCGGGTTGGCGGCCTCGACGTACTTGCCGTCACCGATGTACATGGCGACGTGGTAGACGCCCGAGTTGCTGCCGTTGCTCGACCAGAACAGCAGGTCGCCGGCCTGGAGGCGGTCCAGCGAGACCCGGGTGCTGGCGTCCGCCTGGTCGTTGGCGATCCGGGGCAGGGAGATCCCGGCCTGACGGAAGGCCGCCTGGGTCAGACCCGAGCAGTCCCAACCGCCGTTGCTGCTGCCGCCGTAGACGTACGCCTGGCCGACCTTGGACAGCGCGAAGTTGACCGCGGCGGCCTTGCTGCCGGTCGCCGCCACCGTGGTGGTGACGGCGGCGCCGGACGCGGCCTTGGTGCTCTTGGCGGTCCGGGTGCCGGTGCCGGTGCCGGTCGAGGACGGAGCCGGCACCGGGGCGGTCGGCTTCGGCGCGCTGGTGAGCACCGTGGTGGTGCCACCGAGCGCCAGCTTCTGGCCCGGGTAGATCGTGTCCGGGCCCTCGGGCAGGATCGCCTTGTTGAGCTCGTAGAGCTTCTCCCAGCCGCCCTCGACGTGCTGGCTCTGCGCGATGGTGGAGAGCCAGTCACCGGCGACCACGGTGTAGGACTTGGCCGCGGTGGTCGTGGTGGTGGTCTGCTGCTCGGCCGCCTTCGGCGCCGGGGTGGCGGCCTTCGGGGCCGGGGCGGCCTGGGGGGCCGGGGCGGCCTGGGGGGCGGCCGCCTTCGGGGTGGCGGCCTTGGGGGTGGTCGCCGAGGTGTCGATCTGAGGAGCGCCGCCGCCCTTGGTCAGACCGGCCTTGACGGAGCAGACCGGCCAGGCGCCGGGGCCCTGGGAGGCGAGCACCTTCTCGGCTATCGCGATCTGCTGGCCCTTGGAGGCCTGGTTGGCCTGCGCGGCGTACTGCTTGCCACCGAACGCGGCCCAGGTGCTGGAGGTGAACTGGAGGCCGCCGTAGAAGCCGTTGCCGGTGTTGATGCTCCAGTCGCCGGTGGACTCGCACTGGGCGACCTTGTCCCAGGTGGAGACGGAGGCGGCGGAGGCGGAGCCGGCCGTGAAGCACGGGACCGAGAGGCCGATGCCGACCACGCCGGTCGCGGCGATCAGACGGCGGGTGCGCTTGGACGCGCTGCTGGACAGCATGAAGATGCGTTCCTCTCCCACGCCTGCGAGGTGAGCTGTCGGATTCGGGCTGGAGTTGCCCGGTCGTGTGTGAGCACGACTTCACCCCAAGCCTGAAATCGGTCGAATCGGACCAATCGCAGGCGACTTACCTGTGGTTCCCCCGCCCCTGCCATGGTGCTTTGCTGCGCTGCCTGTTCACCCGGTGGCAGGACTCGGCGTTCCGGGTGAACTGGGTCCGTGTGGCCACGAACAGGGGAGCACGGTAGGCAGACTCAAGTTGAAACCGCAAACCTGTGTGAGGCTGATCAAGGTTTCTTTACGGAACCTCCATGAACCGGAAGCTGTCGTTCCGCTGACGGATTTCGATCGAATCTGATCAAAGCCCTTGCCACTCAAGGGACTTGCCTATGCTTCAGGCGAGGCGGCCGCGGATGCGGCCCGGGGGAGGGGTACGCGGCACCATGCGGCACGCGAAGGGACCCGGACCGGTGCCGGAAGATAACGACTCGGCAACGGCCGGGCGCAGGAAGGTACTCGGCTGGATCGCGGCCGGCACGGTGGTCGCCGCGATCGGGGTGGAGGAGCTGGTCCGGCGCACCGCCGACGCCCCTGACGGCGCCTCGGCTCTGCCGCCACCTCCTCCGGAGGCGTCCCATGCGCACGACGGGCAGTCGCCGTCCTCCCCGGCGTCCGCCTCGCCGTCGCCCTCCCCGGAGCCGAGCGCGCCGCCCCGGCCGTGGTCCGATCCGGCCGGATGGGGCGGCGCGCTGCCGAATCCCACCGCAGCCGTTCGGATCGCCGACCACGTGGTGCTGGACGGTGATGTGACCGTTGGTTCGTTGGTGATCGAAGCTTCCGGTTCGCTGACCTTCGCGGCCGACCGATCGGTGGTGCTCAGTTCGGCGGGCAACGTCGAGGTGAAGGGCAGCCTGACGCTGGCCCCGGCCGACGCCGCCCTGCACACCCTGCGCTTCCCGAATGTGGACGAACGCCGCTTTCAGGGCGGCGGGATGACGTTGGTGCCGTCCGACACCGGCCTCTGGGTCACCGGAGCGGGCTACCTGCGGCTGGACGGCGCCGCCAGGACGGCCTGGGTGCGCGCGGCCGGCGCACTCGAGGCCGGCGCCACCACGGTCACCCTCACCACCGCACCGACCGGCTGGCGCCCGGGCGACGAGCTCGCCATCACCCCGACCGGCGCGCCGGACGCCGACGGCTTCTCCGAGCGGTACGACCTGCGGACCATCGCCGCTATCAGCGGCAGCGCGGTGACCCTGGACGGCCCGCTCAGGCACCCGCACCCCCGGGTGGCGACCGGAGGGGGTGTCACCGTCGGGGCCGAGGTGCTGAATTTGACCCGTAATGTCCGAATCGAGGGCACCGAGAACGGCCGCGCCCACGTCCACCTGACCAGCTCACGCCCGTCCGACGTCCGGCATGCCGCCCTGCGCTGGCTGGGCCCTCGAGCGCCCGGCAAGGACCAGTGGAACGGCAAGCCGCTCACCGAGCCGGTGCTCGGCCGGTACGGGCTGCACTTCCACATGCTCGGCGACACCAGCCGGGGCACCGTGGTCGAGGGAGTCGTGGTCCGCGACACCGGCAGCCACGCGTTCGTCCCGCACGCCAGCCACGGCATCACCTTCCGCAGCTGCATCAGCCACCAGACCCGGGAGGACGCCTACTGGTGGGACGGGCCGCTGGACACCAGGACGCCGCAGGGCCCGTCCGACGACATCACGTACGACTCCTGCGTTGCCTCCCGGACGCTCTACGACCCCAACCCGCGCGGCTACCGGCTCACCGGGTTCAGTCTCGGCGCGGGTACCGGCGGTGTGGCCAGGGACTGCGTGGCGGTGGGCGTGCAGGGTGCGAACGGTGCCTCCGGCTACCACTGGCCGGAGACCAGTGAGGGCGTCTGGACCTTCGAACGCTGCCTGGCGCACAACAACCTGGAGAACGGCATCTTCGTCTGGCTCAACGCCCAACACCACCATGCGGTCGGCCAGTTCGTGGCCTACCACAACGGAGGATGGGGCATCGAGCACGGCGCCTACCTGAACGACTTCGACTACACCGGCAGCGTCCTGTACGGCAACGCGGGCGGGGGAGTGGCGCTGCACGCCCTCGGCCGGGACAAGGGCACGGTGCTGGACGGCCTGCTGATCGACGGGGCCGGCCAGTCGGATTTCGCGGTCTCCACCATGCACCACCAACTGCCGGGCGAGACCGTCCTGGTGACCCGCAGTCGGCTGATGGGCTATCGGAAGGCGGGCGTCGCGTTCCGCGCGGTGGACGGCGGGGCGCCTGAGGACGTCGCGGTGCTCGACTGCGAGTTCGGCGGCGCCGACCTCTGGTTCGACCCCGCCCTGCCCGAACCCAAGCGGATCGTCCTCCGACGGGCCGGCCAGTCCCAGGCCGTCGAGGTCCACCGCGACAACAGCCGCACCCCCACCACCGCCACCCCGGGCCCGCGCCCGGTCACGACCCCACAGGTGACCTTGCACGACGCGGCGGCCCGCACGGCGCGCCTCACCTGAGCGGAAGGGCTCGGGGAACGGCGACCTCGATGTCGTCGTCGTTCCCCGGGCCCCTGGCAGTGCAAGCTCAGGACCCCGCGAAGACGGCTACGCCTCGTCGGCGAGCGCGATCTCCAGAGCGGAGAGGTACGCCGAAGCGATCAGCTGCCCGAGCGCCGCGTAGGCGCCGAGCGGGGCCGCCCCCGGGCAGCCGGTCTCCTCCGCCGCCGTGGCCAGCAGCTCGGGGTCGGCCTCGGGGCCAATCACCAGCGGGGCCAGCGCGGGCCGGACCGACCCGGTGGCGCGGAGGTGCTCGACGGCGGCCAGCACCGAACCGGGCACGTCCAGGGCGGCGGGCACGACCGGCACCGCGAGCCGCGCAGCCAGCAGCACTCCGGTGATCCCGGCGGCGGCAGCCGCCTCCTCGCCGCCGGCGGTGGTGAGGACGACGCCGTCCGCAGCCGTGGCGATCGCGAACAGGCGGGCCCGGTCGGCCCGGGCGAGCCCGGCCTCGGAGAGCCGGACGTGGACGGCCTCGGCCAGCAGCGGGTGCGGGCCCAGCACGTCGGTGACGATGGCGCCGGTCTCGGCGGCCAGGCGGTGCAGCTCCGTCAGGGAGCCGTGCGGGCCGGGCAGCAGGGGCACCACGACGGGCGCGGGGAGCCCGGCCTCGGCGGCCTGCGCCAGCAGCCCGGCGATGGTCGGGTACTCCGGGTCGGTGCTTCCCAGGTACGCGGCGGCCGCCTCGATGCCCGGCTGCTCACCCCGGACGATCGAGAGGAGTTCCTCGACCACGGGGCGGGACTCCGGTCCGGCGGCGGCCGGGACGGCCAGCACCAACGACGGCGAACCCGCCGGGATCTCCGGCCGCTCGGGACGGCGGTGGCGCCCCCGCGCACGGGAGCCTGGGGTGCGGACGGGCAGTGGCGCGCCCGGGATGGCTGCTGTGCTCATGGCGGAGATCGTAGGACATCGGACGCACCGTCCCACAGTCGGCCCGCTCTCCGGACGGTGATCGGCGTCACAGTCCGAACGGAGTGACGATCCGTGAGACGGGCGGGCGAGCCGGCCAAGATCGACAACCCGGTGGAGTTCGAGTACGGGCAGTCATCGGTATGTCCACGAATCGCTCGGCTTTGTCCGCATACGTGAAGTCAACTCGGCCGTTCAGCATGGCGGGTGGAGGGATGATGCCCATTCGGTGCACGCGCAGACACCCGTGCTGATGCACGTGCACTGGAGCTATCATCACGTCAAGTGAGGCGAACGCCAGGCACGTCGGGGAGAATTCGAATGCAGAACACGTACAACGGCATGGCGGCTGCGGACCTCGAAGACGTGGTCTGGCAGAAGAGCCGGCACAGCAATTCCCAGGGAAACTGCGTGGAGTTCGCGGCGCTTCCCGGCGGCGACGTCGCGATGCGCAACTCCCGGTTCCCGGAGGGGCCGGCGCTCATCTACACCCGGGCGGAGATCACCGCCCTGCTGCTCGGTGCCAAGGACGGGGAGTTCGACCACCTGGCCGGTTGATCCGGCGTCACCCGGGGGGTGCATCAAAGGCCGTCGTGGAAATCACCGCGACGGCCTTCGTCATGTCTTCCCCCGGGGAGGGCCTCAGGCGGAGCGTCGGTGGCGCCCCGCGGCCTCGGCGTTCTCCGCCTCGAAGACCGCCCAGACGACCTTCCCCGCGCCGGCCAGCGGGTGCCAGCCCCAGGCCCGGCTGAACGAGTCCACCAGGTGCAGCCCCCGCCCGGACTCAGCGACGAAGTCGGGCTCCCTGGCCACCGGACCCCGGGTGCTCGGGTCGCTCACCGCGCAGACCAGCTGCGGGGAGCGGTGGACCAGGCTGATCCGGATCGGCAGGTGGGGCTCGACGGTCCGGTCCGGTCCGGGCTGGGCCGGCAGTCGGACCGTCTCGCCCGGCCTGACCGCCTCGGCGAGTATTCGGGCCGGCTCGGCCGCCGCGGCGTCGCAGCGGTTCTCCAGCGCGTGCCGGAGGGCGTTGGTCACCAACTCGGAGGCGACCAGCGCGACATCGTCGAAGAGTGCGCCCAGGCCCCAGCCGTGCAGCGTCGACCGGGCGAACTCCCGGGCGGTTCTGACGGCTTCGAAGCGGGGAGCGAGCGTGCAGGTGACCACGTGGGGGTCGACCGCGATGGCCGTACCGGTGCTCATGAAGAGCTCCTCCCATAAGGGGGCGGACACGGCTGGACCCGCCGGGGTCATGCCGGTCACCTCCGACTCGCTAGGCCGTACGGCCACCGCCTCGACCGACCAGACGCGCACACGGAGAACCGGCCGCGCGGGGGCGCGGCCGGATACGTGTGCGGGAACGCGTATGGGTTCGACGCGGTACCCGCAAGGGTGCCAGGGGCGTGCAGGTGCACGTGCACCATGGTCCTCTGCGCACACTGCGGATGCAAGAGTCGATTCACGTGCAGTCGTACTTTTGGCATATGCAAGCGTCGGATGCACGTGCATGATGGGGTCTGAGGCGGAGAACCGGAAGATCGTTCCGTCGGTACCGGCACCCAGAGCGCCCAACTGATGGCAGACTGTGCGCTGTTTGCCCACGGCGGAGGTTTACGGCATGACCACCACAGCTCAGCCCGGCGGCGGTTCGATGGTGCGCCGTATTCTGCTCGGTTCTCAGCTCCGTCGCCTCCGCGAGTCCCGCGGCATCACCCGGGAGGACGCCGGGTACCAGATCCGCGCCTCGGAGTCGAAGATCAGCCGGATGGAACTCGGCCGGGTCTCCTTCAAGGAGCGTGACGTCGCCGACCTCCTCAGCCTGTACGGCGTGGACGACGGCGGCGAGCGCGAGGCGCTGCTCGGGCTGGTCCGGGAGGCCAACAAGTCCGGCTGGTGGCACAGCTTCAACGACGTGCTGCCCGGCTGGTTCCAGACCTACGTGGGTCTGGAGGAGGCCGCCGCCCAGATCCGCACCTACGAGGTGCAGTTCATCCCCGGCCTGCTGCAGTGCGAGGAGTACGCCCGCGCGGTCTTCGGGCAGACCCGCCCGGTCATCTCCGACGCGGAGCTGGAGCGGCGGCTCAGCCTGCGGCTGCGGCGGCAGAAGCTGCTCGCCGAAGGGCCGAGCCCGAGGCTGTGGGCGGTCATCGACGAGGCGGCGCTGCGCCGCCCGGTCGGCGGCCCGAAGGTGATGCGGGCCCAGGTGCAGTACCTGCTCGACGTCTCGGAGCAGGCCAACGTGGTGATCCAGGTGATGCCGTTCCGGTTCGGGGCGCACGCCGGGGAGAGCGGCGCGTTCTCGATCCTGCGCTTCCCCGAACAGGACCTGGCCGACGTGGTCTACCTGGAGCAGCTCACCAGTGCGCTCTACCTCGACAAGCGCGATGACGTCGACGCCTACGTCCAGGTGATGGAGCGGCTCTGCGTCGACAGCCTCACCCCGGAGCAGACCAAGGACCTGCTCACCAGGATCCTGGCCGGGAACTGACCCGGCGTCACCTGACCCCCGCGGTCCTGACCGGCGGCTGCCAGCGCGGCGGTGCGACCGGCTGCGGCGGCACACCCAGCTCCCAGGCCAGGCCGTAGCGGAAGAACAGGTCGGCCCTGATCGGCGGCAGTGAGACCGAGGCGCCGGGCAGCAGCAGTCCGATGCAACCGCCCATCAGCGCACTGCGCAGCACCGCGTGCTCGGCGGCCGGATCGGCCGCACCCCACGCCTGCAGCAGGTCCTGCAGGATCGCGCCCAACTGCCGCTGCTCCGGGTCCTTGACGAAGGCACCGACGTCAGGGTCGAGGATCAGCGCCAGGTGCGAGCGCATCACCCGGGGGTGGTCGAGCGCCAGCCCGAGCACCGCGTCGATCGCCCTGGCCAGCCGGGCGTCCGGGTCGCTCCCGTCCGGCAGTTCGGCCAGCGCCCCGCTGAGTGCCAGGTGCATCATCCGGTGCGTGGCCGCCTGCATCAGCAGTCGTTTGCTCTCGAAGTAGTACGACAGCAGGCCCCGGGCGAGCCCCGCGCACTCGGCTATGTCGCCCAGTGTGGTCCCGGCGTATCCGTGCTGGTCGACCAGTTCGACCGTGGCCCGCATGATGCGGAGTCGGGAGCGTTGGCGCATTTCCTCGTTGACCGATTCCCCGCGAGGTGCCATCGTGTCTGCTCCGTACGTTGACTGGCTCCTGGCCAATATACTGGCAGGGCCGGTACGGGTTCCCTCTGGGGTACCCGAGTACGGAGACGGAGGCCGGCTCCACCAACACGGGGGTTTGGTGGAGCCGGCCTCCGCGCTGACGTGGCGTCAGTGCTGCGACAGGGCCTCGGCGTTGGCGCCGACGGCGGTCGCGGAGTAGTCGTAGTCGGGGACCGCCGCCGGCTGCTTCCCGGTGCGCTCCACGGCCACGCCCACCGCGGTGACCAGGAAGGCGACGAGGGAGATCCCGGTGATCACCAGCAGCGCCGGGCGGTAGCCGTCCAGTTGTGCGGCAGGGCTCTGCCCGCCGTTGCTGCCCGCGGTGATGACCGCGGTCGCGGCGGCCAGCACCAGGGCGCTGCCGACCTGGAAGGCGGTGTTCACCAGCCCGGAGGCCAAGCCCTGCTCGTCGTCCGAGACGCCGTTCGTGGCGGCGATGTTGACGGAGGGGAAGCCCAGCGCGAAGCCGATGCCGAGCAGGATCATGCTCGGCAGCACCAGGCCGACGAAGCTGCTGTGCTCGTCCAGCCGGAGGAAGAGCGCGTAGCCGAGGGTCAGCGAGAGCACGCCGCCCAGCATCAGCCGCCCGGTGCCGAACCGGTCCACGATGGCGCCCATCTTGGTGGCCGACAGGGCGACCAGCGCACCGGCGGGCAGGAAGGCCAGCGCCATCTCCAGTGCGGACCAGCCGAGCAGGCGCTGCAGGTAGAGGGTGGCGACGAACTGGAAGCCGGCGTAGCTGCCGAACAGCGCGAGTGCGGTCAGGTTGGCCCGGGCCACCCCGCCGTTGCGGAAGATGCCGAGCCGGACCAGCGGGTGCGCGGTGCGCTGCTCGATCACCAGGAAGGCGGCGGCCAGGGCGGCCACCACGACCAGCGACAGGATGGTCCGGGCGCTCGCCCAGCCGGCGCTCTGCGCCTCGGTGACGGTGAAGACCAGCAGCAGGAGCGAGCCGGTGCCGGTGATCGCGCCCGCGATGTCGTACCCGCCGGTGCCGCGCTCGGGGCGGGGCTGACGGGGCAGCAGGCGGAACGCGAAGACCAGCGCGATCAGCGCGACCGGGACGGGCATCAGGAAGGTGAAGCGCCAGCCGGCCGAGGTGAGCAGGCCGCTCAGCACCAGGCCGAGGGAGAAGCCGCTCGCGCCGGTGACGGTGTAGATGCTCAGGGCGCGGTTGCGGGCCGGGCCCTCGGCGAAGGTGGTGGTGATGATGGAGAGACCGGCCGGAGCGGTGAAGGCGGCCGCCACCCCCTTGACGAAGCGGGCCGCGATCAGCAGGCCGCCGTCGTCGACCAGGCCGCCCAGCAGCGAGGCGGCGGCGAAGACGGCGAGGGCGATCAGGAAGACCTCGCGGCGTCCGAGCAGGTCGGCCGCCCGGCCTCCGAGCAGGTCGGCCGCCCGGCCTCCGAGCAGCAGCAGGCCGCCGTAGCCGAGGACGTAGCCACTGACCACCCACTGGAGGGTGGAGGTGGAGAGGTGCAGGTCGTCACCGATCGAGGGCAGGGCGACGCCGACCATCGAGACGTCGAGGGCATCGAGGAACAGGGCGGCGCAGAGGACGATCAGGGTGCCCCAGAGGCGGGGGCTCCACGTGTGGTCACCGTGGACGGACGAGGCGTCAGAAGGGCTGGCGGGAAAGCTGGTTGCCGAAGGCTCTCGGGTTGTGGTCACGGGGAAGACAGTACATGCATGTGCAACCAATGCAAGTAAATAAAATGCACTCGCACTAAGTGCCGAGGCATGCTAACCTCGGGCACGTGTCAGAACTCGATGTCGCCGCCGACGAGGCGGCCCTGGTCGCAGGCTGGCGGGAGTTGTTGGCCCGTCACGCGGCCACCGCGTGCGCCATGGACCGTGAGCTCGGTGAGCTGAACGGTCTGGGCATGAGTGAGTTCGAGGTGCTGGAGCGGCTCTTCGAGGACGAGCAGGCGCTCGAGCACGGCAAGCTCCGCGTCCAGGACCTCGCGCACCAGGTGCACCTGAGCCAGAGCGCGTTGTCCCGGCTGATCGGGCGGCTGGAGAAGGCCGGGCTGGTCGAGCGGGCGATGTGCGCGGCGGACCGCCGCGGCATCTTCGTGACGCTCACGGAGTCCGGGCGGCAGCGGTACCTCGAGGCGCGTCCGGTGCACCGCGAGGTGCTCGCGCGGACGCTGTCCGGTCCCGGCTGCGCCGCCGAGTAGCCGGCCCTCGTCAGAGCAGCGCGTGCAGGCCGGGTGCCACGGCGAGCAGTACGGCCGCGGTCGGTGTGGCGAGTGCCGCCAGGGTGAGCCGCAGCCGGTGATGGACGGGCAGCCGGGGTGCCCCGAGCAGCAGCCGGTCCACCCGGTGCGGGGACTGTGCCAGCTGCTGCGGCGGGCAGGAGCCGAAGACCCCGCGGCCGTTGTTGATCTCGACCAGGGCCAGCGCCGTGGTCACCCGCCCGTGCCGCCGGGCGGCCCGGTCGTCGGCCGCCAGCTCCACCAACTCGCCCACCTGGTCCCGGAACGCGCTGAACACACCCACGCCGGGGAAGCCGCTGGCCAGCGCCTGCGCGGACTGCGCCAGCCAGTGGTGCCTGGCCCGGACGTGCCCCCGCTCGTGGCTGAGCACCGCCGCCAGCTCACGGTCGCTCAACTGTTGCAGCGCGCCCGTGGTGACCACCAGACGGGCGCCAGGGCCGGGCAGCGACCAGGCTTCGGGGCGGACGTTCTCCAGCACCACCAGCTGCTCGCCGGTCCGCCGGGGGAGCGCCAGGCCGCCCGGCAACTCCGGGGCCCGATCGGAGAGTTCGGCGAAGCGGCGGTCGCGCAGCGCACGGGCCGCCAGCACCTCCCGGCCGAGCGACCAGGCGGTCCAGACCCCGCCGGCCGCGAGCAGCGCGGCGGCCAGCCGGCCCCAGCCCTCGGAGCCCGCCAGGCCGTACGCCGCCTCGACGCCGTGCGGGGCGCCGGTGAAGAGCAGGTCGCGCAGCGCGGGGAGGGCGGCGGAGGAGGCCAGCAGCAGGCTGAGCAGGCAACAGAGCAGGACCGCGATCACCAGGCACTGCCAGGCGCAGAGCGCCAGGACGGGTTCGCGTTCGGCCCAGGACGCCCGGGCCAGCAGGCGGGGCGCGACGGTGGACAGCAGAACGCCGAGCAGCAGCAGACCGAACAGAGCCGTCATGGCAGGCGCTCCCCCAGGCGGGCACCGGCGCGACCGTGCGCCGTAGGTCCAACCTACGCGCTCGGCGGGTCTCTTAGGAACGCATTGTGCCGCGCCAGTGACCAAGCTCGCACCGCCCGCGAAGCCGCTTCACATGGTCAGCAGCATCGCGAACATCCCGACGCCCATCGCCGTCCGGCAGGCGCGGGAGACGTCGGCCGGCCCGGCGACGGTGACCCGGCCGCCGGCGGTCCGGCCGCCGGGGGCGGAGAGCAGCCGGCTGCCCGTCCAGAGGGTGTACCCGCCGAAGTAGAGCAGCAGGGCGCCGGTCACGGCCGGCAGCCCCGTCGAGCCGTGGTGGCCGGCCGGGGAGAGGCCCATGTACGCCATCGCCAGCGTTCCGACGCCGTGGTGCAGCCGGTGGGCCCGGGGGATGCCCGGCGCCAGGGCGCCGATCAGCAGGGCCAGCGCGAGCAACGCGAACAGCCACCCCCAGACGATGCCGGGCCTGAGTACCATCCCGGCCATTCCGAGGCCCATCAGCGCCTCGGCCGCGTCCGAGTCCCAGCTCTCGGGCCCGCAGCTGCCCCGGCCCGCCCGCAGCCGGTGCAGACCGTACCCGGCCGAGGCGGCGGCGAGGGCCGCGAGCAGCCAGCTGACCAGGACCGGACCGTGCACGGCGCCCCCTCCAGACCGGTGTGCCGGGACTCAAGGTCCACGATCACCGATCCGGCCCGGTGCCAGTAGGGCGCGAACGGGGGCGCACGGAGGTGTGACGGGCGGTCAACTCCCGGGTGCGAGCCGTCCGGAGGCGATGATCCGCTTCAGGAACTGCCTGGTCCGCTCCTCGGCCGGATCACCGAGCACCTGCTCCGGCGGCCCCTGTTCGAGCACCACTCCGCCGTCCAGGAAGCAGACCTGGTCGGCCACCTCGCGGGCGAAGCCCATCTCATGGGTGGAGAGCACCATGGTCATCCCCTGGTCCTTCAAGTCCCTTACCACCGAAAGAACTTCGCCGACCAGCTCGGGGTCGAGCGCGGCGGTGATCTCGTCCAGCAGCAGCAGTCGCGGCCCGGTGGCCAGCGCCCGGACGATGGCCACCCGCTGCTGCTGCCCGCCGGAGAGCCGGTCCGGGTACTCGCCGGCCTTGGCCGCCAGCCCGAGGCGGTCCAGCAGCTCCAGCGCGTGCGCCTCGGCCTCGGCCCTGGCCCTGCGGTGCACCCGGCGGGGCGCGAGCGTGACGTTCTGCAGCACGGTCAGGTGTGGGAACAGGTTGTACGCCTGGAAGACCACGCCAATCCGGCGCCGGACGGCGTCCTGGTCGGCCCGGGGTTCGGTGATCTCCTCGCCGTCCAGGAAGATCGCGCCGTCGTCGATCTCCTCCAGCAGGTTGGCGCAGCGCAGCAGGGTCGACTTGCCCGACCCCGAGGCCCCGATCAGAGCGGTGACCGAGTGGGCGGGCACCGTCAGGTCGACGTCGCGCAGCACCAGGTGGCCGCCGAACGACTTCCGGACCGCCTCCAGGCGGAGTACGGGCTCGGGGCCCGGCAGTTCACCGGTCATACGGCGCCCCCCTGGAGCTGACGGCGGTTCATCCGGTGGGTGACCCAGTCGGTGAACCGGGTCATCGGGATGGTGAGCACGATGAAGACCAGTGCGGCGACCAGGTAGGGCGTGTAGTTGAAGGTCCGAGAGGTGATGATCTTGGCGGCGAACACCGCGTCGATCACGCCGCCGATCGAGACCAGCCCGGTGTCCTTCTGCAGGCTGACCAGGTTGTTGAGCAGCGGCGGCACCACCCGCCGCACCGCCTGCGGCAGCACCACGTACCGCATCGACTGGGCATGGGTCAGCCCGAGCGAACGGGCCGCCGCCCGCTGGCTGGGGTGCACCGACTGGATGCCGGCCCGGAACACCTCGGAGACGTACGCCGAGTAGGTCAGCACCAGGGCGGCACCACCGAGCACCAGCGGGTCGGTGGTCACCCCGGTCAGCCGCAGTGCGGGTACGCCGGTGATCATGATGAGCAGGCAGATGATCATCGGCAGGCCGAGGAAGAAGTCCACGTACGCCGTCGCCAGCAGCCGGACCGGCAGGAACACCGGGCCGCGCAGCGTCCGCAGCACCGCCAGCAGCAGACCGAAGACCAGGATCAATGCCCCGCAGACCACCATCAGGGTGAGGTTGACCCACAGGCCCTTGAGCACCTCGGGCAGCGCCCGCCGGGCGTAGTGGGCGTTGAAGAAGGTCTCCCTGGTGCGCTCCCAGCCGGGGGAGTTGACCACCACCAGGTAGAGCACCAGGGCGGTGAGCCCGGTGCTCGCGGTGGCCACCAGCACCGAGCGGCGGGCCCGGCGGCGGCGGAACGCCTCCCGGGCCAACCGCCGCTCGGACGGCTGGTACGCCTTCGTCAACGGGCGGGTACCGGTGGTCACTTGAGTACCGGCGCGGAGACGGCGTCGGAGAGCCACTGCTGCTCCAGCTTGGCCAGCGTGCCGTCGGCACGCAGCGCGTCCACGGCCTGGGTGACGCAGGCGGTGAGCGCGCTGCCCTTGTCCAGCACCAGGCCGAACTGCTCGGCGCCTGCGCCGGAGGTGGCGAGCTGGCCGACCACCTTGGCATCGGTCACCTCGGCGCCGGTGATGTAGAAGGCCGTGGGCAGATCCAGCACCAGGGCGTCGATCTGACCGTTCTTCAGCGCGGCCTTGGCCAGGTCGTTGTCGTCGAAGACGGCGGGCTGGGTGCTCGGGCCGATCTGGTCGGTGACCGCGGCCAGGCTGGTGGTGCCGACCTGCGCGCCGAGCTTGACGCCCTTGAGGTCGGCCAGCCCCTTGGCATCCGCCGCCTTGGAGCCCTTGAGCGCCACCACGGCCTGCCGGACGTCGTAGTAGCCGGAGGAGAAGTCGACCGACTGCTTGCGCTCCTCGCTGACCGACACCTGGTTGATGTCGAAGTCGAAGTCCTTGGCACCCGGGGCGAAGGCCTTGTTGAACGGGCTGACCACCCAGCTCACCTTCGACCGGTCGTAGCCCAGCCGCTCGGCCACCGCGAAGGCCACGGCCGACTCGAAGCCCTTGCCGCTCGAAGGATTGTCCTCGGAGAACCAGGGGTCGTACGCGGGCTTGTCGGTGCCCACGGTCAGCGTGCCGGACTTCTTGGTCGCCAGCGCGCCCTGTCGGCAGCCGCCCGCCGCCGCACCGGAGGTCCCGCCCTCCTCCTGCGGCGCGCAGGCGGTGAGCAGCGCCGCCACCGTCAGCAGGGCGGCGAGCGGGGCGAGACGGGACGTACCAGGAAAGGTGGTCACGAGGGGCTCCATGGGGCAGAGGAGGTGAGTTTTGCCTGGAGGGAACTGCCCGGTGCGCACGGGGGCACTCCAGTGGCGGGGTGCCCGGGCAGCGGGCATGGTCGGCGTACGGCACCGACTCCGCGGTGCCCCCGACGAGGTGTCAGCGGCGGTGGCGACAACGGTCCGCGCGACAACAGGAGGGCACCCGGAGCAGGTCGAGGTGGCGGACCGCCACGGGGATCACCGCCGGGAGCATGGCGGGAGGTTCGCACCCCATCGGCGGAACTGTCCAGATCGTCCATCCAAGTGTCCGAATGGCGGACGCGGCGCCGTTCACGCCAGTGTCCCTGCGACCCCCCTTGAACAGGAGAACCTTTCGAATCTATGGTGGTCCTGTCGAAATAACTCCTGTCTAAGTGGGTCTCTGATGCAGAATCTTTCGCCCGGGCTGACTGTGGCGGCCGAACTCTCCGGAGTCACCCCGGCCGACCACGCGGCCCACCCCGCCTGGTTGCGGCTCAAGGAAGCCGTCGAGGCCCTGCGTCCGCTGCAGTCCAAGGACGGTTCCATCGACCTCTCCACCGTCCAGCGGTCCGCCGTGGACCCGCTGGTGGAGACCGTGCTCGGCGCGGTCGAGGAGCTCACCCCACTCTTTCCGCACTCCACCGCCTACCTGACGGCCGTCCTCGCCGATCTGCGCAAGTGGGCCGACACCGGTTACCGCGAGCCGGACTTCCTCGACTCGCTGCTGGCCTTCCAGCCCGCCGACCAGCGCGAGGACGGCCTGGAGCACCTGGTGGTCTTCCCGATGTACACCCAGAACGGGAACCCGGACCGCAACCTCGAAGCCGTCCTGCTCAAGGTGGTCTGGCCGGACTGGCTGGCCGAGCTGGAGCGCACCCGCTTCGACAACCCGATGTTCGTGCCGATCACCTTCACCGACTTCACCGCCGGGTACGACACCAACTCCGCCGTGCTCTTCCCTGAGACCGTCGCCGTGCGCCAGGCCCCCGAGCGCTTCACCTGGGGCGGCATCTTCTGCGACCGCGAGGCCGCCCGCTTCCGCGCCGTCACCACCAGCGCGGTCAAGCAGCTGAGCCTGGAGATCCCGGCCGACGCGGCCGAGCTGCTCACCGACCAGCAGCGCTCGCAGCAGACCTTCGTGCTCTGGGACCTGATCCACGACCGCACCCACAGCCACGGCGACCTGCCGTTCGACCCGTTCATGATTAAGCAGCGCAGCCCGTTCTGGATGTACGGCCTGGAGGAGCTCCGCTGTGACCTGACTGCCTTCAAGGAGGCCGTCCGCCTGGAGGCCGAGGGGTACGACCAGGGCCGCGACGTCCAGTACGCGATCCTGTTCGACCGGATGTTCCGCTTCCCGGTCAGCGGCGACCGGGTCCGCAACTATGACGGCATGGGCGGCCAGCTGCTCTTCGCGTACCTGCACAAGCACGACGCGCTGCGCTGGCGCGACAACCGGCTCTCGATCGACTGGGACCGGGTCGCCGAGGTCACCAACGCGCTCTGCGGCGAGATCGAGACCCTGTACCGGGACGGCATCGACCGGCCCAAGACCGCGCACTGGATCGCCGCCTACCAGCTGGTTTCGCGCTACCTCACCCCGCACCCGGCCTCCACCTGGGCCAAGGGCCCCGAGGCGCTGCCGCTCGGCACCGCAGAGGGCAAGGCCCTCAACAAGGCGCTGTGCGACGCCGTGCTGCCGGACGAGTTCCCGCTCAGCATGTTCTACGAGGCCCTGGCCAAGAAGCTCAGCGGCGTGATCGCCGCCACCACCGGCATCACCGGTGCCTCCGCCGACTCCCGGGGAGCCGCCGCGTGAGCGCCCGTCAGCTCGACGGCAAGGTCATCGCGGTGGCCGGCGCCACCGGCGCGGCCGGCCGCGCCGTCCTCCGCCGACTCGCCGCCGACGGCGCCACCGTGATCGCGGCGGGCAGCGACGCCCGGCGACTGGACGGGGTCATGGACGCCACCCGCGCCCAGGTCCCCGGCTCCCGGGTCAGCGGCCAGGTCATCGACCTGCTCGACCCGCAGGAGGTGCACGACTGGGCCGACCACCTGGAGGCCGAGCACGGACACGTCGACGGCGTCTTCCACCTGGTCGGCGGCTGGCGCGGCAGCAAGACCTTCTTCGACAGCCGGATCGACGACTGGGACTGGCTGCACGACCGGGTGGTGCGCACGCTCCAGCACACCTCGCTGGCCTTCCAGCCCGCCCTGGTCCGCAGCGCCGCCGGACGGTACGCGATGATCTCCGCCACGGCCGCCCACAAGCCCACCGCGGGCGGCGCCGCGTACGCCGCCGCCAAGGCCGCGAGCGAGGCGTGGACGCTCTCGATGGCCGACTCCTTCAAGAAGGAGACCACCGCGGCGGATGGCGTGCCGACCGCCGCGGCCACCATCCTGGTGATCAAGGCACTGGTCACCCCCGAGATGCGTACGGAGAAGCCCGAGGCCAAGTTCCCCGGCTTCACCGACACCGCCGACCTGGCCGACACCCTGGCGGGCCTCTGGGACCGCCCCGCAGCAGAACTGAACGGACAGCACCTGTGGTTGACAGCCCGATGACCGCCCCCGCCACCACCGATGCGGTCCGGCGGCACGACCCCGCCGTCCGCGGCTTCGCCAGCGACAACTACGCCGGCGTCCACCCGGAGATCCTGGCCGCGCTCGCGGTTGCCAACGGCGGCCACCAGGTCGCGTACGGCGAGGACCAGTACACCGAGCACCTCCAGGAGGTGTTCCGCAAGCACTTCGGCGAGCGCGCCGACGCGTACCCCGTCTTCAACGGCACCGGGGCCAACGTGGTCGCGCTCCAGGCGCTGCTGCCGCGCTGGGGCGCGGTGATCGCCGCCGAGTCCGCCCACATCAACGTGGACGAGTGCGGCGCCCCCGAGAAGATCGCGGGGCTCAAGCTGCTCACCGTCCCCACCCCCGACGGCAAGCTCACCCCCGAGCTGATCGACCTGCAGGCCTGGGGCTGGGGCGACGAGCACCGCGCCCAGCCGCTCGCCGTCTCGATCACCCAGAACACCGAACTGGGCACGGTCTACACGGCCGAGGAGATCAAGGCGATCTGCGACCACGCCCACGAGCACGGCATGCTGGTCCACCTCGACGGCTCCCGGATCGCCAACGCCGCCGCCGCGCTCGGGCTGCCGCTGCGCGCCTTCACCACGGACGCCGGGGTCGACGTGCTGTCGTTCGGCGGTACGAAGAACGGGCTGCTGCTCGGCGAGGCCGTGGTGGTGCTCAACCCGGAGAAGGTCAGGAACCTCAAGTTCCTCCGCAAGATGTCGATGCAGCTCGCCTCGAAGATGCGCTTCGTGTCCGTGCAGTTCGAGGCCCTGCTGAGCGGTGACCTCTGGCTGCGGAACGCCTCGCACTCCAACGCGATGGCGCAGCGGCTGGCGACGGCGGTCGAGGGCATCGACGGCGTCCAGCTGGTCCGGCCGGTGCAGGCCAACGCGGTGTTCGCGCTGCTCCCGCGCGAGGTCAGCGAGCGGCTGCAGAAGCGTTACCGGTTCTACTTCTGGAACGAGCAGACCGGCGAGGTGCGCTGGATGACCGCCTTCGACACCACCGAGGCGGACATCGACGCCTTCGCGGCGGCCATCGCGGAGGAGCTGGGGCGGGGCTGACGGCCTTCGGCCCAGGGTCGACGGCCTTCGGCTCAGGGCCGGGTCAGCGGAGCGGTAGGGGAGCCGTGCCGCTGACCCGGTCGGCCAGGTCGGTGAGGGCGGCACCGAGCGGCAACGCGATCCGGGCGACGGCCAGCTCGTCGCCCCGGGTCGGGCCCTGGTTCACGATCGCCACCGGCGTACCGTCCCGGGCGGCCCGGCGGACGAAGCGCAGCCCCGACATCACGGTCAGGGACGAGCCGAGGACCAGCAGCACCTGCCCGGCCGCCACCAGCTCGAAGCAACGCTCCACCCGGGGCTTGGGCACGCTCTCGCCGAAGAACACCACGTCCGGCTTGAGGACCCCGCCGCACTCCTCGCACGGCGCCACCCGGAACGACGCGACCAGCTCGTCGGGGAGGAGCGCGTCGCCGTCCGCCTGGGCGGTTGCCTGCCGGAAGTCCCCGTTCAGTTCGGTCAGCCGCCGGTCGAGCTCGGCGCGCGGGGTGAGGTGACGGCAGGTCAGGCAGACCACCCGGTCCAGCCCGCCGTGCAGCTCCACCGCCTGCCGGGTGCCGGCCGCCCGGTGCAGGCCGTCCACGTTCTGCGTGATCACCGCCGACACATGGCTCGAGCGGCGCAACCGCTCCACCGCCCGGTGCCCGGCGTTCGGCTCGGCCCGCGCGATGGTCCGCCACCCGGCGTGGCTACGCGCCCAGTAGCGGCGGCGGGCCTCCGGGCTCCCGGTGAACTCCTGGTACGTCATCGGTGAGCCGCGCCGCCGGCTCCCCGTCTCCCCCCGGTAGTCGGGGATGCCCGACTCAGTCGACAGCCCCGCGCCGCTCAGCACCACGACTCCCCGCCGGGCCACCAGCTCGGCGAGCGGTTCCAGCGCTGATTCCCGGTCCTCGGCGGTTACAGGGGTACCCATGCGGCCAGGGTAGACCGGGGACGACGAGGCGCCTGAGCGCGACTGCCGGTGCGGGTCGGGGTTTCGCGTGGCGGCAGGTCAGGCGAAGAGGTGTGCGAGAGCACCTTCTTCCACCGGGTACGGCTGCTCCTCGGGAAGCAGCTCGGAGGCTGCGGCCAGGTCTCCCGTGCGGACCAAGGCGTGCACCTGGTGTGCGAGCGGCGTCACGTCCGTGACGGACACCGTCCATTCGTCCGCGTACCGGGCTGCCGCCTCACCGCTGAGTCCGAGCTGCAGCGAACGGTAGGGGAGCGGCTGCAGGTGCAGATCGCGTTCGGGATCCCACTGGACCGTGGCGGGCGCCCGCCTGAGCTCGCGCTGCCAGGCGGCCCGGTCCGGGTGCAGGCCGCGCTCGTAGTGGGAGAGGCAGGCGTGCCGCAACCCCCACTCGAAGCCGGCCCTGGATATCTCGACCGCCAGCACGGTCTCCTGTCCCTCCTTCAGGCCCCACCCGGAGCGGTACATCATCCAGAGGAACGAGGGCTTGATCCAGGTCATCCGGTCGCGCTGCCATGCGGCGGGGAACCGGCCGTCGCGGGCGGCAGGCAGGCCGATCTCGGGACGGTAGGCCTGATAGACGGTGACCGTGGTCACCGAGCAGTGCGCGCGGATGCGCTGCTTGGGTTCATCCATGGCACGAGGATGAGGTCGGGCCGGAGGGGCGGGCCACTCGATTTCGGTGGCGGCCGGGCTCCGGGCAGATGGTCGTACAGGAGAAAAGTGCTGTTCAGAGGCGTGGTGAGCGTGGCTTCGGCCGGGCCGGAGGTGTTGGGCGGAGGCGATTTGCTTGTGGGGCGGCGATGCCCGTACAGTTCCGGAGTCGCACCGCGAGGGGCGAAGAAAAGCGAGTCGGGTGAATGAAACTCCGGAAAACGGAGCGGAAAACGTCTGATAAGCTCGGAACACGAAAGAACGAACGAAGCGCCCGGAGGGTCCGCCTGATAAGCGGCTCGAAGGAAGTGTCCGTTCCTTGAGAACTCAACAGCGTGCCAAAAGTCAACGCCAGATATGTTGACATCCCCGGCCTCACTTTGTGGGGTTGGAGATTCCTTTATGAAGTAAAACACTAGCGAGGACGCAGTGCGCGGGGCCGCCTATTCCGGTGGTTGCCGTGCCGCTCAACGCGAGTGGTTGCAGGATTACCTGCAGACATTCACGGAGAGTTTGATCCTGGCTCAGGACGAACGCTGGCGGCGTGCTTAACACATGCAAGTCGAACGATGAAGCTCTTCGGAGTGGATTAGTGGCGAACGGGTGAGTAACACGTGGGAAATCTGCCCTGCACTCTGGGACAAGCCTTGGAAACGAGGTCTAATACCGGATATGACCTTCCTCTGCATGGGGGTTGGTGGAAAGCTCCGGCGGTGCAGGATGATCCCGCGGCCTATCAGCTTGTTGGTGGGGTAATGGCCTACCAAGGCGACGACGGGTAGCCGGCCTGAGAGGGCGACCGGCCACACTGGGACTGAGACACGGCCCAGACTCCTACGGGAGGCAGCAGTGGGGAATATTGCACAATGGGCGAAAGCCTGATGCAGCGACGCCGCGTGAGGGATGACGGCCTTCGGGTTGTAAACCTCTTTCAGCAGGGAAGAAGCGCAAGTGACGGTACCTGCAGAAGAAGCACCGGCTAACTACGTGCCAGCAGCCGCGGTAATACGTAGGGTGCGAGCGTTGTCCGGAATTATTGGGCGTAAAGAGCTCGTAGGCGGCTTGTCGCGTCGGTTGTGAAAGCCCGGGGCTTAACCCCGGGTCTGCATTCGATACGGGCAGGCTTGAGTGTGGTAGGGGAGATCGGAATTCCTGGTGTAGCGGTGAAATGCGCAGATATCAGGAGGAACACCGGTGGCGAAGGCGGATCTCTGGGCCATTACTGACGCTGAGGAGCGAAAGCGTGGGGAGCGAACAGGATTAGATACCCTGGTAGTCCACGCCGTAAACGTTGGGAACTAGGTGTTGGCGACATTCCACGTCGTCGGTGCCGCAGCTAACGCATTAAGTTCCCCGCCTGGGGAGTACGGCCGCAAGGCTAAAACTCAAAGGAATTGACGGGGGCCCGCACAAGCAGCGGAGCATGTGGCTTAATTCGACGCAACGCGAAGAACCTTACCAAGGCTTGACATATACCGGAAACGGCTAGAGATAGTCGCCCCCTTGTGGTCGGTATACAGGTGGTGCATGGTTGTCGTCAGCTCGTGTCGTGAGATGTTGGGTTAAGTCCCGCAACGAGCGCAACCCTTGTTCTGTGTTGCCAGCATGCCTTTCGGGGTGATGGGGACTCACAGGAGACTGCCGGGGTCAACTCGGAGGAAGGTGGGGACGACGTCAAATCATCATGCCCCTTATGTCTTGGGCTGCACACGTGCTACAATGGTCGGTACAAAGGGCTGCGATGCCGCGAGGCGGAGCGAATCCCAAAAAGCCGGCCTCAGTTCGGATTGGGGTCTGCAACTCGACCCCATGAAGTTGGAGTTGCTAGTAATCGCAGATCAGCATGCTGCGGTGAATACGTTCCCGGGCCTTGTACACACCGCCCGTCACGTCACGAAAGTCGGTAACACCCGAAGCCGGTGGCCTAACCCGTAAGGGGAGGAGCCGTCGAAGGTGGGACCAGCGATTGGGACGAAGTCGTAACAAGGTAGCCGTACCGGAAGGTGCGGCTGGATCACCTCCTTTCTAAGGAGCACATAGCCAGACCGAGACGAATGCTCTCGGTTGGTTGCTCATGGGTGGAACGTTGACTATTCGGCACACACGGTTGAAGCCGTCAGTACTGTCCTTCGGGGCGTGGAACGCGGTGGATGGCGGGTGTGTCGGGCACGTTGTTGGGTCCTGAGGGAACGGCCGTGAGGCTGTTGCTTCAGTGCCGGTCCTACTTGAGGACATCCTGTCAGGGGTGCCGAGGGTGGGTGTCTGGTCGTTGTTTGAGAACTGCACAGTGGACGCGAGCATCTGTGGCCAAGTTTTTAAGGGCGCACGGTGGATGCCTTGGCACTAGGAACCGATGAAGGACGTGGGAGGCCACGATAGTCCCCGGGGAGCCGTCAACCAGGCTTTGATCCGGGGGTTTCCGAATGGGGAAACCCGGCAGTCGTCATGGGCTGTCACCCGCACCTGAACACATAGGGTGTGTGGAGGGAACGAGGGGAAGTGAAACATCTCAGTACCCTCAGGAAGAGAAAACAACCGTGATTCCGGGAGTAGTGGCGAGCGAAACCGGATGAGGCTAAACCGTTTTGGTGTGAGACCCGGCAGGGGTTGCCAGAGCGGGGTCGTGGGAAAGTTCTTGATTGGTCTGCCGGCCGGTCGGTGAGTCAGAAACCGTATGGATAGTCGAAGGACATGCGAAAGGTCCGGCGTAGAGGGTAAGACCCCCGTAGACGAAATCTGTGCGGCTCACTTGAGCTTCTCCCAAGTAGCACGGAGCCCGAGAAATTCCGTGTGAATCTGGCGGGACCACCCGCTAAGCCTAAATATTCCCTAGTGACCGATAGCGGATAGTACCGTGAGGGAATGGTGAAAAGTACCGCGGGAGCGGAGTGAAATAGTACCTGAAACCGTGTGCCTACAAGCCGTGGGAGCGTCGGACATGCAGCTTGCTGTGTGTCTCGTGACTGCGTGCCTTTTGAAGAATGAGCCTGCGAGTTTGCGGTGTGTAGCGAGGTTAACCCGTGTGGGGTAGCCGTAGCGAAAGCGAGTCCGAATAGGGCGGTACAGTTGCATGCCCAAGACCCGAAGCGGAGTGATCTAGCCATGGGCAGGTTGAAGCGGAGGTAAGACTTCGTGGAGGACCGAACCCACCAGGGTTGAAAACCTGGGGGATGACCTGTGGTTAGGGGTGAAAGGCCAATCAAACTCCGTGATAGCTGGTTCTCCCCGAAATGCATTTAGGTGCAGCGTCACGTGTTTCTTGCCGGAGGTAGAGCACTGGATAGGCGATGGGCCTCACCGGGTTACTGACCTTAGCCAAACTCCGAATGCCGGTAAGTGAGAGCGTGGCAGTGAGACTGTGGGGGATAAGCTCCATGGTCGAGAGGGAAACAGCCCAGAACACCGACTAAGGTCCCTAAGCGTGTGCTAAGTGGGAAAGGATGTGGAGTCGCAGAGACAACCAGGAGGTTGGCTTAGAAGCAGCCACCCTTGAAAGAGTGCGTAATAGCTCACTGGTCAAGTGATTCCGCGCCGACAATGTAGCGGGGCTCAAGTACACCACCGAAGTCGTGTCATTGCAGCAATACCCCCAACGGGGGCTGTGATGGGTAGGGGAGCGTCGTGTGCCGGGTGAAGCAGCGGAGGAATCCAGTTGTGGACGGTTCACGAGTGAGAATGCAGGCATGAGTAGCGATACAAGAGTGGGAAACTCTTGCGCCGATTGACCAAGGGTTCCTGGGTCAAGCTGATCTGCCCAGGGTAAGTCGGGACCTAAGGCGAGGCCGACAGGCGTAGTCGATGGACAACGGGTTGATATTCCCGTACCCGCTTTGAAGCGCCAACGTCGAACCTCTGAATGCTAAGCCCGTGAAGCCGGCCCGGAGTCTTCGGACAAAGGGACGTGGTGGAGCCGGTGACCCAACAGGGTAGTAGGTGAGCGATGGGGTGACGCAGGAAGGTAGTCCAGCCCGGGCGGTGGTTGTCCCGGGGTAAGGGTGTAGGCCGAGTGATAGGCAAATCCGTCACTCATTAAGGCTGAGACCTGATGCCGAGCCGATTGTGGTGAAGTGGATGATCCTATGCTGTCGAGAAAAGCCTCTAGCGAGTTTCATGGCGGCCCGTACCCCAAACCGACTCAGGTGGTCAGGTAGAGAATACCGAGGCGTTCGGGTGAACTATGGTTAAGGAACTCGGCAAAATGCCCCCGTAACTTCGGGAGAAGGGGGGCCGGAACTGGTGATGAGTCTTGCACTCTGAGCTGGGGCCGGCCGCAGAGACCAGCGAGAAGCGACTGTTTACTAAAAACACAGGTCCGTGCGAAGCCGTAAGGCGATGTATACGGACTGACGCCTGCCCGGTGCTGGAACGTTAAGGGGACCGGTTAGTCAATCTTCGGGTTGGCGAAGCTGAGAACTTAAGCGCCAGTAAACGGCGGTGGTAACTATAACCATCCTAAGGTAGCGAAATTCCTTGTCGGGTAAGTTCCGACCTGCACGAATGGCGTAACGACTTCTCGACTGTCTCAACCATAGGCCCGGTGAAATTGCATTACGAGTAAAGATGCTCGTTTCGCGCAGCAGGACGGAAAGACCCCGGGACCTTTACTATAGCTTGATATTGGTGTTCGGTTCGGCTTGTGTAGGATAGGTGGGAGACTTTGAAGCGGCAACGCCAGTTGTCGTGGAGTCGTCGTTGAAATACCACTCTGGTCGTGCTGGATGTCTAACCTGGGTCCGTGATCCGGATCAGGGACAGTGTCTGGTGGGTAGTTTAACTGGGGCGGTTGCCTCCTAAAGAGTAACGGAGGCGCCCAAAGGTTCCCTCAGCCTGGTTGGCAATCAGGTGTTGAGTGTAAGTGCACAAGGGAGCTTGACTGTGAGACCGACGGGTCGAGCAGGGACGAAAGTCGGGACTAGTGATCCGGCGGTGGCTTGTGGAAGCGCCGTCGCTCAACGGATAAAAGGTACCCCGGGGATAACAGGCTGATCTTCCCCAAGAGTCCATATCGACGGGATGGTTTGGCACCTCGATGTCGGCTCGTCGCATCCTGGGGCTGGAGTAGGTCCCAAGGGTTGGGCTGTTCGCCCATTAAAGCGGTACGCGAGCTGGGTTTAGAACGTCGTGAGACAGTTCGGTCCCTATCCGCTGTGCGCGTAGGAATATTGAGAAGGGCTGTCCCTAGTACGAGAGGACCGGGACGGACGAACCTCTGGTGTGCCAGTTGTTCTGCCAAGGGCATGGCTGGTTGGCTACGTTCGGGAGGGATAACCGCTGAAAGCATCTAAGCGGGAAGCCTGCTTCGAGATGAATATTCCCACCTCCTTGAGAGGGTAAGGCTCCCAGTAGACGACTGGGTTGATAGGCCGGATGTGGAAGCCCTGTAAGGGGTGGAGCTGACCGGTACTAATAGGCCGAGGGCTTGTCCTCAGTTGCTCGCGTCCACTGTGTTGTTCTGAAACAACGACCCCCTGCCATGGTCACGGTGGGGTGCGGTTGACAGTTTCATAGTGTTTCGGTGGTCATAGCGTGAGGGAAACGCCCGGTTACATTCCGAACCCGGAAGCTAAGCCTCATAGCGCCGATGGTACTGCAGGGGGGACCCTGTGGGAGAGTAGGACGCCGCCGAACAATCATTCACAGAAAGCCCCCCGGCTATCAGCCGGGGGGCTTTCTGCATTTCAGATCCTGGAGAGTTACGCGGCGAGACCGTCCAGGAAGCCGAGCAGGGCCTGGTTGACCTCCTTGGGCTTCTCCTGCTGGGTCCAGTGGCCGCAGTCGGGGAGCCAGAGGGGTTCGGCGAGGTTGGGGGCCAGGTCCTTGAGGGTGGCGAGGCCGGCGCGGGCGCCGTCGTTGGCGACCACCAGGTCGTGTTCGCCGAGGATGAGGAGGGCGGGCGGCAGGATCCGGGCGTCATGCCAAGGGGCCGTGAGGTACCAGTTGCGGTCGAGGTTGCGGTACCAGTTGAGCGGGCGGCTGAAGCCGTTGGCGGTGAACTCGGCGGCGAAGTGGGCGAGGTCGTCCTCGGTGAGCCAGTCCGGCAGGTCTGCGGGCACGGTGAACATGTCCAGGAAGCCCTTGCCCTCGGTGACCAGTGGGAGGCCCTCCGGGCTGAGCAGCGGGCGGCCGGCCAGGACGGTGCGGAAGGTCATGTACGGGTCCCGCGCCAGCTCGGCGTCGGCGACTCCGGGCTGCTGGAAGTGGACCATGTAGTAGCTGTCGCCCATCAGTTGGCGGAACAGCTGGAGCAGCGGCATCGGCCCGCGCGGGAACGGCGGGACGGAGAGTCCCACCACACCGCGGACCAGGTCGGGACGGAGCAGGGCGCTGGTCCAGGCGACGGGAGCGCCCCAGTCGTGGCCGACCACCACGGCCCGGTCCGCGCCGAGCGCGGGGAGCAGGCCGAGGACGTCACCGGACAGGTGCAGCAGGGAGTACTGGTCGACCTCGTCGGGGCCTCCGGACCCGCCGTAGCCGCGCTGGTCGGGCGCGACCGCGTGGTAGCCGGCCTCGGCCAGGGCGACCAGCTGATGGCGCCAGGAGTACCAGCTCTCGGGGAAGCCGTGCAGCAGCAGGACCAGGGGACCGCTGCCCGCTTCGGCGATGTGCATCGACAGTCCGCTGGTCGATTCGATCCGACGATGCGTGATCGTGGTCATGGTACGGCCCTTCGCTGGATGGCGCTGCCGGAGGTGACACGGCCATCCTGCCTGCTGCCGCCGGGGGTTGGGAAGAACGGCTGACGGTCCGTGGGGCGGCGGGTTCAGCGGTTCGGGCGGCCCACCGCAGCGGCGCGTAACGCGACCTCGGTGGCGAACCGTACCTCGGGGTCCGCGAGCCGGTCGCCGAAGGCCCGTTCGAGGACCCGGAGCCGGTAGCGGACGGTCTGCGGGTGGACGCCGAGGTGTTCGGCGAGTTCGGCGGCGGTGGCCCGGGTGGTGAGCCAGGCGCTCAGGGTCTCCAGCAGGCGGGTCCTGCGGGTGGGGGTGAGGTCGGCGAGCGGGGCGAGGTAGCGGCGGGTGATCTGCTGCACCAGGGCGGGGTCGCCGAGCAGGAAGAGCTGGACCATGTGGTCCTGGCAGTAGGTCAGTGGGGTGTCGGCGAAGACCAGTAACTGCCTTGCCCAGCGCAGCGATTCGGCGGCCTCGGCGAGCGGGGTGGTGAGGCCGACGGCGGCCCGGCAGCCGGTGAGTGCGGCGGCCAGGGCAGGGCGGCGGTCGTCGTCGACCGGTCCTGGCAGCAGCAGATGGGGTTCGCGGTCGGCGAGGTCGATCAGGATGTCGCGGTCCAGGGCGGCCCGGTGCGGGCGGGAGCCGGGAGCCAGGGCGACCAGGGTGACCTGTTCGGGGAGCGGCCAGGCGGCGTGCTCGGCCAGTTCGGCGAGGGCGCCGCGAGCGACGGTGGTGCCGCCGAGGATGCGGCGGAGCAGTCGGCGGCGCCGGTTGTCGGGTTCCTCGCCGAGCTCCGCCATCGCCTGGAGGTAGCCCTCGCGGGAGAGTTCGGCGATCTCGCCCATGTAGGCGAAGAGCGCGTCGGCGAAGGCCATCAGGACGGCGGCCGACAGGTTGTGCCGGCGGCCCACGGTGCGGACCCGGCGCAGGGCGACCTGGCAGCCGATCCGGTAGGCGTCCTGGAGCATGTCGAGGCTGCGGCCCTCGAAGGCCTCGTGTCGGCCGAAGCGCCGGCAGATCTCGTCGCGCAGTGAGGTGGTGGCGGTCGGGGCGGCGACCTGGTCCACGAAGGTGGCGATGTTCTGCTCGATGCCGACCCGGATCACCTTGGCGTTGGGACCCGCCAGGAGTTCCCGGTACTCCGGGATGATGCCGACGATCTCGGCGGCCATCTCCTTGAGCAGGCCAGGGAGTTCGGGGCGCATCAGGGTGGCCAGTTCGCGTGGTATCCGGTCGATCGACGCGGTGAAGCCAGGCGCCTTGCGCGGTGTGGCCATGGGTCCCCCTGACGTCCGGCCGTTGGGCCGCACGCATACGACATGTGGTGGTTCGCCGAAGATAGAGCACGAGCGGTCCGGAGCACAGTACTCAGGGCGGAGAACACTGCTGACCGGCACGGGAGTTGAGTAGTGCCGGTCGTACGCGGCGCTCACTTCCGGACAAAGTCCGGAAGTGCTTCTGATGTGCCGGGAACAAGAAAATACCCGCTGGTAGCCGGGTTTTCCGGAAGCAGGCGCATGCCGTTGCGTGGCTTGATTACCCGCGCGTAATGTCCCGGCCAGCGAGGGCAGCCCCACCCACCGCCCCGCTTTCCGATGGTGCCGTGCGGTCCGATCCACGCTGTGCGCAGCGGAGTCGGCCTGCCCGGAACCGTCATCCCCACAGAAGGGACCACCCGTGCGCAAGCATGTCAAGGGCGCCCTGGTCGCCGCTGCCGGGCTCACCGCGGCCGTCGGCCTCACCTTTGCCCCGAGCGCCGCCACCGGCAGTACGACCGCCACCTGGACCGCCAGCCCCGGTGGGGCCTGGACGGCGAAGGCCGTGTCGCCGAAGCTCACCGACACGAAGACCGGCACCAAGCTCACCTGCACCTCGTCGGCTGCGGCCGGCACCCTGGCACCCACCAGCAACGGTCTGCCGATCTCCAGCATCACCTCGGTGAGCTGGTCCAGCTGTTCCGGACCGCTCGGCATCACCTTCGCGGTCACGCCGCTGAACCTGCCCTGGTCGCTCAACGCGCTGAGCTACAACGCGGCCACCGGCGTCACCACCGGCAACCTCAGTGGCGTCAAGGCCCACATCAGCGGCGCCGGCTGCACGGCCGACTTCGCGGGCCCGACCAGCACCACGGCCGCCACCCTCACGGGCAGCTACAACAACTCCACCAACACCCTCACCATCAGCGGCGGTGACCTGCACGCGTACGCCGTGTCGGGCAGCTGCCTCGGCCTGCTGAACAACAACGACCCGGCGGTCTACAACGCCGCGTACGTCCTGAGCGCTCCTCAGGTCATCACCTCGCCGTGAGCTGATCCGGCGCCGTCGCGGGCCCCGACCCGGTCGATCCCGGGTCGGGGTTCCGTGTGCGGAACGTGTGCCGCGCGACCAATCGGGGCCGACGGAATTGTCATCAGGTGACAGGAAATCCCGGCTGGTGCCACCCCCGTCAACTGTCCGCGTGCGATCACTTGTGACGTCTTGTTACCGAGCCGTAGTGTCCTGCGTCCCGAGCCGCCTCGCAGCGGCGGCGGTCGGTAACCCCACCCCTGCTCCGAGGAGTTCAGCCATGAGGTACGCAGTGCGCCGCAGCCGGGCCGCGCGGCCCGCCGCCGTACTCGTCGCCGCGCTGCTGGCCGGCGCGGTGGCGGGGGCCCCGTCGGACGCGGCACCCGGCAGGGCGACTGCCGGAGTGCGGGCCGCCCAAGTGCTGCACTCGGGAGTGAACACCTGCCCCGACCCGCCGATCGGAGACCTGGACCAGGCCCGGCTGCCGCCGGTGCCGCCCGGTGCCATGGTGCTGCCGTTCCCCGACATGGACCCGTTCCCGCCGACTCCGGCCTGTGCCTTCGCCGTGGGTTTCGCCAACGTGCACAAGCTCGGGCAGGCATCGGTGGTCAACGACCCCGAGCGGCGGCCGGCCCTGGCCGGGTTGAACCTGACCCGACGCTTCGTCACGCTCTGGGATCCGGAGCCGGGCCAGCAGCCGTACTTCGAGGCGGACTCGCTGGGCTACCTCAAGCTGCCGCCCTCGGACACCACCTTCCTGACCTACGGCTTCATGCCGACCACCGCCAAGATGGAGCTGATCCCGGAGGGGCTGCTGACCATCGTGGCCACCGGCAACTCGGACTGGGACCAGCCCGCCGAGTTCACCATCGGCGGCTACCAGTCGCTCCGGATCTACGACGTGAAGATCAACGGGACCCCGCTGGACGTGGGCCCGAACTGCCGGACCGTCCGACCGGTCAACCTGGAGCTGAAGGGCCGTCAGGACGACTACCTGCCCGGCGGCGGCGACGGCAAGCCCGACTACACCCTGCAGGGTGGCGGCCCACTGGCCCAACGAGACCTGACCATCCCGCCGTTCACCGGCTGCGGGACGGGCGGGGAGAACCTGGACCGGCTGTTCACGGCGGCCGTCTCCGGGCCGGGGAACACCCTGAACCTGATCCAGGGCGCGATCTGCACCCCGACCAGCGACCAGCCCAACGGGTGCGAGCCGGAGATCGAATTGCCACCGCTGCCGCACCGCCGCTGACCGCAGCACAGCGCACCGCACCGCACAGCTGAGCGAGAGAACCGGGAGGTGCCATGGGAATCGAGGTGACCGTGGAGGGGCTGACCAAGTCCTTCGGGCGGCAGACCGTCTGGGAGGACGTCAGCCTGACGCTGCCGCCCGGCGAGGTGACGGTACTGCTCGGGCCGTCCGGCACCGGCAAGACGGTCTTCCTGAAGTCCGTGATCGGGCTGCTCAAGCCGGAGCGCGGCCGGGTGCTGGTGGACGGTGTCGACATGGTGAACAGCCCCGAGCGGGAGATCTACCGAGCCCGTCGGCTGTTCGGTCTGATGTTCCAGGACGGCGCGCTGTTCGGCTCGTTGAACCTCTTCGACAACATCGCCTTCCCGCTCCGGGAGCACACCCGGAAGAAGGAGGACGAGATCCGCCGGATCGTGATGGAGCGGATGGAGATGGTCGGTCTGGTCGGCTCGGAGGCCAAGCTGCCCGGCGAGATATCCGGTGGGATGCGCAAACGGGCCGGACTGGCGCGGGCGTTGGTGCTGGACCCGCAGATCGTGCTGTGCGACGAGCCGGACTCCGGCCTCGACCCGGTCCGTACCTCCTACCTCTCCCAGCTGCTGATCGACCTGAACGCGCAGATCGACGCCACCATGCTGATCGTCACCCACAACCTGGACATCGCCGCCACCGTGCCGGACAACATCGGCATGCTGTTCCGCCGGGAGCTGGTCGCGTTCGGCTCACGCGAGGAACTGCTGCGCAGCGAGCAGCCGGTGGTGCGGCAGTTCCTCAGTGGACGGCGGGCCGGGCCGATCGGCATGTCGGAGGAGAAGGACCAGGAGCTGCAGGCCCAGGAGACCGTACCGGTCGAGGAACCCCGGCCGCTGCCGGAGCAGTTGCAGCCCTCGCCCGGGCTTCCGCCGCGCCGGGCGCTGCTGCGCAGGCTCGAGGTGGCACGGTGACCGGCGCGCTGCGGCACACCGGTCAGCTGCTCTCGCTGTCCGCCGGTACCGTCCGGGACACCTTCCGGCGGCCGTTCCAACTTCGGGAGCTGATCGAGCAGTTCTGGTTCCTGGCCAGCGTGACGATCCTGCCGGCTGCCCTGGTGTCGATCCCGTTCGGCGCGGTGATCGCGCTCCAGGTGGGTTCGCTCGCCCAGCAGTTGGGCGCGCAATCCTTCACCGGCGGGGCGAGCGTGCTGGCGGTGATCCAGCAGGCCAGTCCGCTGATCGTGGCCCTGTTGATCGCCGGGGCCGGCGGCGCGGCGATCTGCGCCGACCTCGGCTCGCGGAAGATCCGCGAGGAGCTGGACGCGATGGAGGTGATGGGCGTCTCGCCCGTCCAGCGGCTGGTGGTGCCACGGGTGTTGGCCGCGATGGCGGTGGCCGTGCTGCTGAACGGTCTGGTCTCCGTGGTCGGGACGCTGGGCGGCTACTTCTTCAACGTGGTGCTCCAGCACGGCACTCCGGGTGCGTACCTGGCCAGCTTCTCCGCGCTGGCCCAGCTGCCCGACCTGTACATCAGCGAGTTGAAGGCGCTGATTTTCGGCTTCATCGCGGGCATCGTCGCCGCCTACCGCGGCCTCAACCCGCGCGGCGGCCCCAAGGGGGTCGGCGACGCGGTCAACCAGGCCGTGGTGATCACCTTCCTGCTGCTGTTCGTGGTCAACGTCGTGCTCACCGCGGTCTACCTGCGGGTCGTCCCGCAGAAGGGAGCCTGAGCCATGGCCCTGCTGGACCGCGCCACCCCGCCGGGTGGCCCGCCCGAGCCGCCCCGCCGCTCCCGGCTGGCCTGGCTGGAACGGACCGGCGACCACCTGCTGTTCCACCTGGCCGCGCTGCTCTGGACACCCCGTGCGCTGTATCGCTACTTCCGCGAGGTGCAGCGGTTGCTGGCCGAAGTCGCCTTCGGCAGCGGTGGGTTGGGGGTGATCGGCGGCACGGTCGGGGTGATGATCGGGATGACCGCCGCGACCGGCACCGTGGTCGGGCTGCAGGGCCACGCCGCGATGAACCAGCTCGGTACCGCCGCCTTCACCGGCTTCGTCTCGGCGTACTTCAACACCCGCGAGATCGCCCCGCTGGTGGCCGGGCTCGCGCTCTCCGCCACGGTCGGCGCGGGTTTCACCGCCCAGCTCGGCGCGATGCGGATCAACGAGGAGGTGGACGCCCTGGAGGGGATGGGCGTGCGCAGCCTGCCGTACCTGGTGACCACCCGGATCATCGCCGGGGTGGTCGCGGTGCTGCCGCTGTACGGCATCGGCCTGCTCTCCTCGTACGCGGCCTCGCGCGCCGTGACGGTGCTGGTCAACGGGCAGTCACCCGGTACGTACGACCACTACTTCGACCTCTTCCTGGCGCCCGCGGACGTGCTGCTGTCCGGCTTCAAGGTGCTGGTCTTCAGCGTGATCGTGATCCTGGCGCACTGCTACTACGGCTTCCACGCGAAGGGCGGTCCGGCTGGGGTCGGCATCGCGGTCGGGCGGTCGGTGCGGAACGCCATCGTGATCATCAGCATCACCGACTTCTTCCTCTCGCTGGCCATCTGGGGGGCCACCACCACGGTGCGGGTGGCCGGATGAGCCCGCGTCGATCCGGCCGGCTGGCCGCCGGGGCGGTCTTCCTGCTGGTGCCCGCGCTGCTCGCCGGGGTCTGCGTGGCCGTCTACGACCGGACCTTCGCCGACGAGGCCACCGTCACCCTGGAGACCACCGCCGTCGGTAACGAGCTGCACGTGAACGCCGACGTGAAGCTGCGCGGTGTGGTGGTCGGCCGGGTCCGCGAGGTCGGTGCGGACGGGGACCGGGCCCGGCTGACGCTGGCGCTCGATCCGGACCGGCTGACCGGCATCCCGGCCGGGGTCACGGCCCAGCTGCTGCCCACCACGCTGTTCGGCGAGCGCTTCGTCGCCCTGGTGCCACCGGCCGCCGCCTCCGGCGGCCCGCTCCGGGCGGGCGCGGTGATCGCCCAGGACCGGTCCGCCGAGGCCGTCGAGCTCGAGCAGGTCCTGGACCACCTGCTGCCGCTGCTCTCCGCCGTCCAGCCCGAGAAGCTCTCCGCCACCCTGAACGCCGTCTCCACGGCGCTCCGTGGACGGGGTGCCCAACTCGGCTCCACGCTGGTCGAACTCGACTCGTACCTGGCTGGACTCAACCCCGAACTGCCTGCCCTCACCAAGGACATCGGCCAGCTGGTGACGGTCAGCCGGACGTACGGGGACGCCGCCCCCGAGGTCGTCCAGGCGCTCACCGACCTGACCACCACCAGCGGCACGCTGGCCCAGCAGCAGAGCGGTCTGCGGGCGCTGTACGCGGCGGGGACGACCAGTGCCCAGGACCTGACCGACTTCCTGCGCCGCAACGAGTCCACCCTGATCCGGCTCTCCACCGACAGCCGGGCCACCCTCGAACTGCTCGCCCGGTACGCCCCCGCCTTCCCCTGCACGTTGCGCACGCTGGCCGACTTCGTCCCGGTGATGGACAAGGCGCTCGGTAAGGGCACCGACCGGCCAGGGCTGCACGTCACCGTCTCCACGATGCCGTCGCGGGGCAGGTACCTGCCCGGCAAGGACGCTCCCGCGTACACCGCCACCGGCGGCCCCACCTGCTACGACACCCCGTACACCGGCCACGGCAGCACCCCGGGCGCCGCCACGGCGGGGGAGGGCTTCCCGATGCCCGCCGCGCTCGGCCTCGGCCTGCCCAACTCACCACAGGAGAACGCGCTGGTGAACGAGCTCCTGGCCCCAGGGCGCGAACTGCCGGACTGGAGCAGCGTGCTGGCCGGCCCGCTGCTGCGCGGGGCGGAGGTGGAGCTCGGATGAGACGCCCTGGTCTGCTCGCGCCGATCGCCAAGTCGCTGGTCTTCATCCTGGTCACCGCCCTCGCGACCACCGCACTGGCGCTGGGCATCGCCGACACCGGTCTCGGCGACGACACGGCCGGCTACCGGGCCCGGTTCACCGACGTGACCGGCCTGACCGTCGGCGACAGCGTGCGGATCGCCGGGGTGCGAGTCGGGGAGGTGGACAGCGTCACGGTGGTGGACCGCAGGTACGCCCAGGTGGGCTTCTCGGTCCGCCGGGGCACCCAGCTGCCCGCCTCGGTCACCGCGTCGGTGAAGTACCTCAACCTGGTCGGGCAGCGCTACCTCGAACTGGAACGTGGCGTAGGTCCGTTGGCCGAGCGACTGGCTCCAGGCGCGACCATCCCGCTGGAGCGCACCCGGCCCGCGCTCGACCTGACCCAGCTGTTCAGCGGCTTCCAGCCGCTCTTCCAGGGGCTCTCCCCGACCGAGGTGAACCGCCTCGCCGAGGAGATCGTCCAGGTGCTCCAGGGCCAGGGCGGCACCGTGGACAGTCTGCTGCGCAGCGTGGGTTCGCTGACCGGCACGCTGGCCGCCAAGGACGAGGTGATCGGCCGGGTGATCGACAACCTGAACACGGTGGTCGCCACGGTCAACACCCACGAGCAGGGCTTCACCGAACTGGTGGCCACGCTCCAGCAGTTGGTGGCCGGCTTCGCCCGGGACCGGCAGCCGATCGGCGAGGCCGTGCAGGCTTTGGGCGCCCTCACCACCAGCACGGCAGGGCTGCTCAAGGACAGCCGCCCACCGCTCAAGGACAGCATCGGCCAACTCGGACGGCTCTCCACCGGCCTGGCCGAGCACAGCACCCAGCTGGAGAGCTTCCTGCAGCGCAGCCCGGAGAAGCTGCGCACGCTGGGCCGGCTTGCGTCCTACGGGTCCTGGTTCAACCTCTACCTCTGCCAGGCCGCGGTCTCCGGAGTCGGCACCAGCGACGGCAGTGTCCCGCCCACCGGAATCACCGTCACCGAACCGAGGTGCCAGGGATGAGCCGCCTCCCGCTGAGACCGCTGCGCACGGGCCGCCTCCCGCTGAAGCCGCTGCGCGAACGCAACCAGACCGTGGTCGGAGCCGTCGGGCTGCTGCTCGTCCTGCTGCTGTCCGCCGTCGCGTACCAGGCCGACGGGCTCCCGCTGTTCGGCCAGGGCACCGAGTACACCGCCGAGTTCACCGAGGCGGGCGGACTGCGGGCGGGCAACGAAGTCCGGGTGGCGGGGGCCAAGGTCGGCAGGGTGACCGGGGTCGGGCTGACCGGGGCCAAGGTCAGGGTGGCGTTCCGGATCAAGGACACCTGGCTCGGCGACGCCTCCACGGCGGCGATCGGCATCCGGACCCTGCTGGGCGAGAAGTACCTCGCCCTGGACCCGCTCGGCGCGGCCGAACAGGACCCGGACCTGACCATCCCGGCCACCCGGACGACCTCGCCGTACGACGTCACCCAGGCGCTGGACGGGCTCGGCAAGACGCTCGGCGCGATCGACACCGCCAAGCTGGCCGAGAGCTTCCGGACCATCACCGACACCTTCAAGGACACCCCCGCATCGGTGCGCAGCGCCGCCGACGGCCTCTCGGCGCTCTCCCGCACCGTCGCCGACCGGGACGCCCAGCTGGCCCGGCTGCTCGGCGGCAGCGCGCGGTTGAGCAAGACGGTGAGCGACCAGAACAGCCGGTTCGCCGCCCTGCTCAGCGACGGGGACCAGCTGCTCGGCGAGATCCGGCGCCGCCGCACCGCCGTCCACGAACTCCTGACCGGGACTGCGGAGTTGGGCAACCAACTGACCGGCCTGGTCCACGACCAGGAGCGGCAGCTCGCCCCTACGCTGGCCGCGCTCGACCGGGTCACCGGGGTCCTGCGGGCCAACCAGCAGAGCCTGGACCAGACCCTCGCCCTGGTCGGTCCCTACTACCGGCTGATGGGCAACACGCTCGGCAACGGCCGCTGGTTCGACACCTACCTGTGCGGGGTGGTGCCCCGGTCCTACCTGCCCGACGGGACGTCACCCGCCACCGGCTGCATGCCGAACCGGCCGGAAGGAGGCCAGGGATGAAGCGGCCCGGCACCAGGACCTCCGTCCTGATCGGCACCGGTGCGGCCGTCGCCGCGCTGGTGGCCGCCCTGATCGCCGTCCCCGGCCCGGAGGGAAGCCGGGTGACGGTGTACTTCGACCACGCCGTGGGCGTGTACGCGGGCTCGGACCTGCGGGTGCTCGGCGTAAAGGTCGGCACCGTGGAGACCGTCCGTCCCGAGGGGGAGCGGGTCCGGGTGCAGCTCACCCTCGACCACGGGGTGAAGGTCCCGGCCGCGGCTTCCGCCGTGGTGGTCGCCCCGAGCGTGGTCGCCGACCGCTACATCCAGCTCACCCCGGCCTGGACCGGCGGGCCGCTGCTGGCGGACCGGGCGGTGATCCCGGTCGACCGCACCGCCGAACCGGTGGAGATCGACCAGCTCTACCAGAGCCTGACCGACCTGAGCACCGCGCTCGGGCCGGACGGCGCCAACGCCGGCGGAGCGCTGTCCCGGCTGCTCGACACCGGGGCCCGCAACCTGGACGGCAACGGCCGGGCGATCGGCGACAGCATCGAACAGCTCGGCCGGGCGGCCAAGACCCTCTCCGGCCGCAGCGACGACCTGTTCGGCACGCTCACCCAACTGCAGTCGTTCACCACCATGCTGCGGGAGAACGACACCCAGGTCCGCTCGGCCACGGAGCGGCTGGCCGAGGTCAGCGGCTTCCTGGCCGAGGACAGGGAAGAGCTCGGGCTCGCCCTGCAGAACCTCGCGGTGGCCCTCGGCGAGGTGAGGACCTTCGTCGAGCAGAACCGGACCCGGCTGGCCCACAGCGTCGACCAGTTGGTCCCGATCACGCAGAGCCTGGTGGACCAGCGGGCCTCCCTGGCCGAACTGCTCGACACCGCCCCGCTGGCCGCCGGCAACCTGCTGCGCGCCTACGACCCGGCCGCCGGAACGCTGGCCGGCCGGGCCGATCTGACCGAGATCGCCGCCCTGCCGCTACCACTGCCCGGAGTCGGCCGATGAGACGTCAACTCGTTCTGCTGCCGCTGGTGTTGCTGACCGGCTGCGCGAGCTTCGGGGGAGTGCAGGACCTGCCGCTGCCGGGCGGCGCGGACCTGGGCGACCATCCGTACCAGGTGTCCGCGAGCTTCGCCGACGTACTCAGCCTGGTCCCGCAGTCGGCGGTCAAGGTCAACGGCGTCGCGGTCGGCCGGGTCACCGGGATCAAGCTCTCCCCGGACGACTGGACCGCCGTCGTCACCCTCAGGCTGAACGGCAACGTCCGCCTGCCCGCCAACAGTTACGCCCAGCTGGCGCAGTCCGGCCTGCTCGGCGAGAAGTACGTCCGGCTCAGTGCGCCCCCCGCCACCGAGGCCGCCCAAGGGAGGCTGGCCGACGGCGCGGTGATCCCGGCCGACCGGACCGGCCGGTCCACGGAGGTCGAGGAGGTGTTCGGCGCGCTCTCCATGCTGCTCAACGGTGGCGGGATCGACCAGCTGCGCAGCATCAACACCGAGCTCGGCAAGGCGCTCACCGGCAACGAGGCCCAGATCCGCTCGGTGCTGGACCGGCTCAGCACCTTCACCGGCGAACTGGAAGCCCACCGCGCCGAGTTGACCGCCGCGCTGGACGGTATGGACCGGCTCGCCAGCACCCTGGCCACCCGGGACCAGCAGATCGGTACCGTGCTCACCGGGCTGAGCCCGGGGCTGGCGGTGCTGGAGGAGCAGCGCGGCGACCTGGTCGCCCTGCTGCGCTCGCTGGACACCCTCTCCGGCGTCGCCGTCGACACCGTCAACCGCAGCCGGGACGACCTGGTGGCCGACCTCAAGGCGATCGCGCCCACCCTGCAACGGCTGGCCGACGCGGGCAGGGCGCTCCCGGACTCGCTGCAGGTGCTGCTCACCTACCCGTTCACCGACGAGGTGCTGCGCGGCGTAAAGGGCGACTACCTGAACGTGTACCTGGACCTGGCCGCCGCGCCGGGCACCCGAATCATCCCGGAGCTGGACCCGGACGACACCGCGGACCCGCCACCCGGGCCCGATCCGGAACCCCTCGCCCGGCGGCTGCCGCTGCCGCTGCCCTCCGTCACCGGACCGTCCGGAAAGGCGCGCTGATGCTCACCCTCGCCGTCCGGCTGAAGAACCTCGGCTTCCTGCTGATCGCCGTCCTGGTGCTCGGCTACATCGCGGTCCGGCACGCCGATCTGGGTCGGTACGTCGGGCTGCGCGGCTACTACCAGGTCGACGTCCAACTGGAGCGTACCGGCGGTCTGTTCGAGCACGCCGACGTCACCTACCGGGGTGTCTCGGTCGGCCGGGTCGGCCCGATCCGGCTCACCCCGGACGGCGTCCGGGCCGAGCTGCGGATCTCCCGGGACGCGCCGCCGATCCCGGACCGGCTGAAGGCCGTGGTCGCCAACCTGTCCGCCGTCGGTGAGCAGTACCTCGACCTGCGTCCCAGCACCGACCAGCCGCCCTACCTGCGGGACGGCTCCGAGATCGCCCGCGCCGACACCGGCGTCCCGGCGCCGGTCACCGACATGCTCGGCCGGGTGGACGCGCTGGTGGGCTCCGTCCCGCTGAGCTCGCTGCGGACCGTGGTGGACGAGTTCGGCACCGCCTTCAACGGGCAGGCGGACAACCTCCAGGCGCTGCTGGACGGCAGCCGGGGCTTCCTGACGGCGGCGAGCGGCGCGCTGCCCGCCACCACCCGGCTGATCGTGGACGGTGAGGCGGTGCTGCGGACCCAGACCGAGGAGTCCTCGGCGATCCGCTCCTTCGCCACCGGCGCGGCCGAGCTGTCGGCCCAACTGGCTCGCTCCGACGGCGACCTGCGGAAGCTGATCGCCACCGGGCCGGCCGCCGCCGGTCAGGTGAGCGCGCTGGTGAAGGACCTCGATCCCGGCCTGAGCGTGCTGCTGGCCAACCTGCTGACCACCGCCGAGCTGGGCGTCACCCGGCAGCACGGCATCGAGGAACTCCTGGTCCGGCTCCCGGCGGCGGCCGCCGCCGGGGCGACCGCGGTCACCGCCGACGGCGCCCGGCTGGGCATGGCCGTCACCTTCTTCTCGCCACTGCCCTGCACGGACGGCTACCAGGGCACTCTCCTCCGCAACGGCCTGGACACCTCACCCGGCTCCTTCAACGCCGAGGCCCGCTGCAACGCACCGGCGGGGAGCGGGACTTCGGTGCGCGGGTCGGGCAACGCGCCCAGAGGCGGCGTCCCGACCCCGGTCGCGCCCGCGACGCCGGGTGCCGGGCGGTGAGGGCCACCCGGGTCTGGGCGGTGGCCCTCACCGTGCTGGTGCTCGGTGGGCTGAGCCACTGGCAGGCGCGCAGCGACACGGCCGGTGAGCGGGCCAGGGCCGGTGCGCTGGCAGCGGGCCGGACGGCCGTGACCGTACTGACCAGCGCGGACGCCGCCGATCCGGCGGCCACCCGGGCCCGCTGGCTGTCCGTCACCCGCGCGCCGCTGCGTGACCGGCTCGGCGCCGCCCCGGCGCCGGACCTGACGGTGCGCGCGACCGTCGCCGGAGCCGCCCTCACCGAGCTCGACGCGGCGGGCGGGACGGCCCGGATGATCGCCGTGGTACGGCTCGAACTGGTGGCCGCCAACGGCACGTCGAGCACCGACCGGCGGCGGGTCACGGTGTCGCTGACCCGGACCGGGGACGGCTGGAAGGCCGCCGACCTGGCGACCGTGCCGGTGGAGGCGGTGTGAGGTACCTGCGGTGGGCCGCCCCGGCCCTGGTCCTGCTCGCCGGGCTCGCCCTCGTGATCAGCGGGCAGGTGATACGCAGCGGTGCCGACCCGGCCGACCGGGCGCTCACCGACCGGGCGGCCACCGGCCGGGTCGCCGAGGAGGTCGGGGCGGCACTCGGACGGGCCTTCTCCTACTCGGCCGCCGACAGCGAGAGCACCAGGACAGCGGCCAGGGCCGTCTTCGGGGGAGCGGCGGAGGAGCAGTACCGGGCGCTCGCCGAACAGCTGACCGGCTGGGTCGGTGAGCAGCAACTCACCCTCACCAGTCGGGTCGTGAGCACCGGAGTGGTCCACCTGACCGGGGACCGGGCCGAGTTGCTGGTGCTGCTCGACCAGAGCGCCCGGCGAGCGGCAGGGCCGCCCACCCGCACCGCCGCCCAACTCCTGGTCGGCGCCCGGCTCGACGGCGGCCGCTGGCTGATCACCCAACTGAAGTCCCTGTGACCACGGAGGAGTGGATGACGGTGCGTAGGATTCGCGACCGGCTGCCGGTGCTCGCGGCCTGCCTGCTGCTGGCGGGGGTGGTGGCGGCGTCCTGGGGCGGCTGGTCCTGGTACGCGGCCGCACACGACGGCTCCGCCGACCTGGCCCGGGCCAGGGACCGGGCGCTCGCGGCGGGGGAGCAGGCCGTACAGAACCTGAACACCCTCGACCACGCCGCCCTGACGCCGGGACTGGATCTCTGGGAACAGTCCACCACCGGCGATCTGCACAGCCAACTGGTGCAGGGGCGGGAAGAGTTCGAGAAGCAGGTCAAGCAGGCGCAGAGTGTCACCACCGCCCGGGTACTGGACGGCGCGGTCACCGAACTCGACGAAGGGTCCGGTCAGGCCGCGGTGATGGTCGCGGTCCGGATCACCGTACGGACCGGGCAGGAGCAGCCGGTCACCAAGGACAGCCGGATGCTCGGCCGGCTCACCAGGACAGGCGAGGGCTGGAAGCTCAGCGCCCTCGGCCAGGCCCCGATGGGCACCACCGCTTCGGCCGCGCAGGCCACACCGTCCGCGTCCCCCGCCGGGCACTGAGGAGCATCGCCGCCATGTCGACCACCACCCGCCACCTGATCAACCGTCAACGCCGACTGGCCGCGACCCGCCCGCCCGTCGCCCCGGCCCCGGCGGTGCGGCCGCCGCGCCGACGTCGGCTCCCCGCCGTCCTGCTCGCGCTGGCCGTCCTGTCCGGCGGCTTCGGCGCCTGGTCGGCCGTGGCCGCCGCCGACCTGCGGGCCGACGCCGGACTGCACAACACCGCCCTCTCCGACCCGGCCGCCACCAGCGAGGTCAAGGGCCGGATCACCGAGGCGGTGAACGCCCTGTTCTCCTTCACCCACGCCGACCCCGCCCGCACCGACCAGGCCGCCCACCGCCTGCTGACCGGCCGAGCGGTGGAGCAGCACGCCACCCTGCTGGCCCAGGTCCGGGCCCAGGCGGCGGCGAAGAAGCTGGTCCTCACCACCACCGTCACCGACGCCGCCGTGACCGCCCTCGACGGCGACCGCGCCCGCGTGCTGGTCTTCGCCGACCAGCGCAACACCAGCACCGCCGACGGGGCCACGGACGCCGCCGGCTACTCCGCCGCGATGTTCGCCGTCGACGCCGTCCGCACCGACGGCAGCTGGCGGATCGAGAACATCGACACCTACGGGCGCTGAGCCGGGGACCCGCTAGCCCTGGCTGCGCTGCTCCGCACGCGCGGCGGCCTCGGCCTCGTCCTCGGCTTCGGCGACCTCGAGGGTGGGGGCGGTGCCGCCGAGGTGGGCGGGGAGCCACCAGGTGTCGTCGGGGCCGGTGGGCTTGCCCGGGTAGTCGCGCTGGGCCTGCTCGAGCATCTCGGTCATGGCGGTGCGCAGGCGGCGGGTGACCATGACGGGCTTGTCGCCGGGCGCCAGCTCTATCGGCTTGCCGATCATGATGGTGACCGGGACGTGGCGCTTGGTCAGGGTCTTCGGGCGGCCCTTGGTCCAGAGCTGCTGGGTGCCCCAGAGGATGACCGGGAGCAGCGGCGCGCCGGAGTCGGCGGCCATCCGGGCGGCGCCGGTCTTGAACTTCTTCAGGGTGAAGGAGCGGCTGATGGTGGCCTCGGGGAAGACGCCGACCACCTCGCCGGCCCGCAGCGCCTTCACGGCGGCGTCGTACGCGGGCTGCCCGTCGGCCCGGTCCACCGGGATGTGCTTCATGCCGCGCATCAGCGGGCCGGAGACGGCGTGCTTGAAGACGTCGTCCTTGGCCATGAAGCGGGTCTTGCGCTTGCCGCCCTTGAAGGCGCCGAGCCCGGCGAAGAGGAAGTCCAGGTAGCTGATGTGATTGCTCACGAGCACCGCGCCGCCGGTGGCGGGAATGTTCTCCGCGCCGATGATCTGGATCTTGACGTCCAGCGCCCGGAACACGGCGAGCGCGGTGCCGATCACCGGCGGGTAGACGAACTCTGCCACGGTAAGCCCTACTTCCCACGGGCTCGGGGCCCGGTCAGGTGGTCCCGGGGTGCGGGCGAGCCGGACCGGAGGCACGGCAGGCCACGGTGGCCCCGGGTGATACACCCGAATGATCCCCCGAACGATGGTCGGATGTCACGCCTGTCCGACCGGTGACGACAGCGGGACCGGCGGCGCTACCGGCGCGCCGCGCCCAGCCGGGCCCGCCCACGGTGCAGCAGCAGGTACATCTCGCAGCCGAGGCAGTAGCCGAACGCCGCGTTCAGGAAGGCCGCGCCGAGCGCGCAGGCGGTGGCCAGCAGGCCCAGCCCGGTCAGGCCGGTGAGGTAGCCGACGGTGCCGACCAGGGCGAAGCCGAGGCCGACGGCCTGGGCGAACCGGGGCGGCCGGGCGTCCTCCAGCTCGGTGGGCGGCGCGAGCCGGGGCCGGACCAGCACGCGGAAGAGCCAGCCGTACGGCGAGTACTGCAGGCCGATCAGCGTGCCGGCCGCGAAGACGGCGGCCTGGACGGCGAGCAGCCGGCCGCTGCCGGTGATCAGGACGGTGGCGAGCACCAGGGAGGTGAGCGCGGCGGCGAAGCGCGGCCCGCGCGGGTCGATCTGCATCGGGACTCCAGGACGAGGGGGGACGAGCGGGCTGACGGCAGGTCAGCGACAGCCGCTCGCGGTCACCCGGCACAGGTCGACCACGCGACGGCGGGTCAGGTGCTTGGAGTCCATGGCGGTGATGGTACGCCCCCCGGCCGGGCCGGTGGTGAGATGCCGCACACTGGAGCGATGACCGGGCTGCTGGTGTGCGCTGTGGTGATCGTGGTGGCGAGCGTTTTCGGCCTGTTGCGGGCCCGGCGGGACGGGAGACTACGGATGCGGGCGAAGAGCGGGGCGGTGGTGCTCACCGCCGGGGACCTCGGGGCCGGGCTGGGGGAGCGGGCCACGCTGGTGCAGTTCTCCACCGCGTTCTGCCAGCCGTGCCGGGCGACCCGGCGGGTGCTGGCCGAGGTGGTGGAGCTGGTGCCGGGGGTGGCGCACGTCGAGGTGGACGCCGAGCAGCAGCTCGACCTGGTCCGCAGGCTGGACATCCTGCGGACGCCGACCGTGCTGGTGCTGGACTCGGACGGCCGGGAGGTGCGGCGGGCCGCCGGTCAGCCGCGCCGGGCCGACGTGATCGCCGCGCTGGGCGAGGCGATCTGATGCGCCGTACGCGGTGAAGCGAGATGCGCGCGACGCGCTGAAGTGAGCAGGGCAGGCACGGTGAAGTGAGCAGGGCGGGCACGGCATCTGAGGGTCCGTCCGGCCCCGTCCGGCCAGGTGAATCTGTCAAGACCGTTCAATCTCACAGTCGATCTGCCGCCCGGTCAGCGGGTGGGCGGCCCGGCCTGGGGCAGGATGGGGCGCAGACGGCAGTGCGGCCGTTCCGGGCCGTCCGCGGTCGGGGGCGACGCGGGGTGCGGAGCACCCGTCCGGGCTTGGGCAGAGCTAAGCTACTGGCCAGTAGTGACGGCTAAGCTACTCGCGAGTATGCTGCCAGCAAGTTCCGGACGGGCACAGGAATCCGCTGCCCGGAGCGGGTGCGTGACGATTTCGCGCCCGCTTGCACAGCCGCAGCCGCCGGACGAGACCAGTACAGGAGACAGGCCGTGAGCTTGAGGATCGTTGTCTGTGTGAAGTACGTGCCCGACGCGACCGGTGACCGTCGCTTCGCGGACGACACCACCACCGACCGGGACGCCGTCGACGGCCTCCTGTCGGAGCTGGACGAGTACGGCGTCGAGCAGGCCCTGCGCATCGCCGAGACCCACGGCGACGCCGAGGTCACCGTCCTGACCGTGGGCCCCGACGACGCCAAGGACGCCCTGCGCAAGGCCCTGTCCATGGGCGCCGACAAGGCCGTCCACGTCAACGACGACGACATCCACGGCACCGACGTGATCGGCACCTCCGCCATCATCGCCAAGGCCCTGGAAACCACCGGCTACGACCTCGTCGTCTGCGGCATGGCCTCCACCGACGGCACCATGGGCGTCCTGCCCGCCCTCCTCGCCGAACGCCTCGCCGTCCCCCAGGCCACCCTCCTGTCCGAGGTCACCCTCGACGGCACCACCCTCACCGGCCGCCGCGACGGCGACGCCGCCACCGAGCAGGTCCAGGCCACCCTGCCCGCCGTCATCTCCGTCACCGACCAGTCCGGCGAAGCCCGCTACCCCTCCTTCAAGGGCATCATGGCCGCCAAGAAGAAGCCGGTGCAGTCCTACGACCTCGACGACCTGGGCATCGACGCCGACACCGTCGGCCTCACCGGCGCCTGGACCGCCGTCCAGGACATCACCGCCCGCCCCGCCCGCACCGCCGGCACCATCGTCAAGGACGAAGGCGAAGGCGGCAAGGCCCTCGCCGCCTACCTCACCGAGCAGAAGTTCATCTGACCCCGTCAGCGCACCTCCCGACCATCAGGAGCACAAAAATCATGGCTGAGATCCTGGTTCTCGTGGACCACGCCGACGGTGTGGTCCGCAAGCCGGCCCTCGAACTGCTCACCCTGGCCCGCCGCCTCGGCGAGCCCGCCGCCGTCATCCTCGGCGCCGGCCCCGCCACCGCCACCATCGCCGCCAGGACCGCCGAATACGGCGCCGCCAAGGTCTACACCGCCGACGCCGCCGAGTTCACCGACCAACTCGTCGTCCCCAAGGTCGATGCCCTCACCCAGATCGCCCGCACCACCAACGCGGCCGCCGTCCTGGTCACCTCCTCCGGCGAGGGCAAGGAGATCGCCGCCCGCGTCGCCCTGCGCCTGGACTCCGGCGTCATCACCGACGCCGTCGACCTCGAAGCCGGCCAGAGCGGCCCGGTCGCCACCCAGTCGGTGTTCGCCGCGTCCTTCCAGGTCAAGTCCGCCATCACGCACGGCACCCCGGTCATCACCGTCAAGCCGAACTCCACCACCCCCGAGCCGGCCCCCGCCGCCGGCACGGTCGAGAGCGTCGAGGTGGCCTTCACCGGCAACGCCGCCACCGTCACCGCCCGCACCCCCCGCGTCTCCTCCGGCCGCCCCGAGCTGACCGAGGCCGCCATCGTCGTCTCCGGCGGCCGCGGCGTCGGCGCCGCCGACGGCTTCGGCGTGGTCGAGGACCTCGCCGACGCCCTCGGCGCGGCCGTCGGCGCCTCCCGCGCCGCCGTCGACGCCGGCTGGTACCCCCACACCAACCAGGTCGGCCAGACCGGCAAGCAGGTCTCCCCCCAGCTCTACATCGCCGCCGGCATCTCCGGAGCCATCCAGCACCGCGCCGGCATGCAGACCTCCAAGACCATCGTCGCCGTCAACAAGGACCCCGAAGCCCCCATCTTCGAACTCGTCGACTACGGCGTCGTCGGAGACCTCTTCACCGTCCTCCCCCAACTCACCACCGAAGTCAAAACCCGCAAGGGCTGAGCCGGTCAGGTGTCAGCGGAGCCCCGTCGGAACTCCTCCGGCGGGGCTCCGCCGTGTCCGGCTATGCTTCCGTCCGTGATTCCCTCCGATCCGCACTGACGGGCCGTCAGCCCGACCGCACCGCGCACCCTGGCGAACAGGGGCGGCCGGTGCCGTAGGCCACGCCCCGTCGCGCCCGTACGCGCCCTGCTGAGCCTCGGCGCGCCCGTTCATCGGAGATCACCCCATGTCACGCCCCTCCCGGGGCAGCGCGTCCTATCGCGCTGTCCTCACCCTTCCGCACGCCCCCCGGCTCTTCACCGCCGCGATGTTCGCCCGGCTCAGCTACGGCGTGATCGGCCTGCCGCTGCTGCTGACGCTGTACGAGGGCACCGGCTCGTACGCCGTGGCGGGCACCGTCGCCGGCCTGTTCGGACTGGTCACCGCGCTGCTCGGGCCCGCCAGGGCCCGGCTGGTGGAGCGCCGGCCCGCCGCGCTGACCTGGCTGTCCGTCAGTTACACTGCCCTGCTTGCGGCAGCGGCCACCGCCTGTGCCGCGCACGCCCCCACCGCGCTGATCGCCGCCCTCGGGCTGATCACCGGCGTCTTCCCGCCGCCCGTCGGCCCGTTGATGCGCACGCTCTGGGGCAGGCTGGTCGCCGACGAGGCGCAGCGGCAGTCCGCGCTGAGCCTGGACACGGCGGCGGAGTCCACCGTCTTCGCGCTCGGCCCGCTGCTCGGCGGTCTCCTGGTCGCGGCCCTCGGCGCTCCGGCCGCCCTCGGGGTCTGCACGCTGCTGGTGCTGACCGGCTTCGGTCTGCTGGCGGCGGCCCTGCGGGGTGTGCCGGGCAGCGTGTGCTCCGGGGGAGTGCGCTCCGGAAACCCGTTGCGGGTGAAGGGATTCCGGCCGATGTTGCTGCCCGTGCTGGGGGCGGCCGCGGCGTTCAGTGTGTGCGAGCTCGCGATCGTGGTCGCCCGGGGCACCGTGGCGGCCGGGGTCCTGACCACGCTGTTCGCGGTCGGTGGCGTGCTGGGCGGCCTGCTGTACGGCGGCCACCGGTGGCGTGGCCCGCTCCGGCGGCGGCCGGTGCTGCTGGTCGCGGCGGCGGCCTGCTGCTACGCCGTACCCGCGGTCGACGCGCTGGCCGCCACGGCCATGGCGCTGCTGTGCGCGGGCGCCTGCACGGACGTACTGCTGATCACCGCGTACCAGCTGGTGGAGGAGCTGGTGCCCGAGGGCGCCCGGACCGAGGCGGGCGCGTGGGTGAACACCGCCTACAACCTGGGCGCCGCCTTCGGCGCGGCGGCCGGGGGCGTGCTGGTGGACCGGGCAGGTCCGGTCACGGCGTTCGGCGGGACGGCCGGAATGCTGGTGTGCTGCGCGGCGGCCGGTGCGGCTGCGACCCTGGGCGCGGTCCGGCGGCGCCCGTCCCCGGCCGGCGCCTGACCCCCTCCGCCAGTGCCGCGCCGGGCAGGAAGGGGCCCTGAACGACGCGACAGGGCAAACCTTGCCGGGCGCGGCACTAGAGTCCCCGGTATGGGACTGCTGACGGCACTTGAGGGCGGCCACGGCGACGCCGCCGACGCGCTGCGGATCGACGGACGGCCACTCTCCAGGGAGGAACTGCTCGGCGCGGCAACGGCGGTGGCCGACCGGGTGGCGGGTGCACCGGCGCTCGCGGTGCTGGCCGGGCCGACCGCCGAGACCGTGGTGGCCACCGTCGGCGGGTTGCTGGCGGGCGTCCCCGTGGTGCCGCTGCCGCCGGACTCCGGACCGAAGGAGCGTGCGCACATCCTGCGCGACTCGGGGGCGACGCTGCTGGCCCTGCCGGTCGGCACGGCGGCACCGGACGGGATCGAGCCGCTGCCGGTCGAGCTGACGGCCCGTTCGAGCCGCACGTACGCCGAGCCGGGGGTGGAGGGTACGGCTTTCGTGCTCTACACCTCCGGCACCACCGGGGCGCCGAAGGGCGCGGTGATCCGGCGTGGCGCGGTGGCCGCCGACCTGGACGCGCTGGCCGCCGCCTGGCAGTGGACCGCCGAGGACACCCTGGTGCACGGGCTGCCGCTGTTCCACGTGCACGGCTTGGTGCTCGGTGTGCTGGGCGCGCTGCGCACCGGCAGCCGGCTGGTGCACACCGGCCGACCCACGCCGGAGGCGTACGCCAAGGCGGGCGGCAGCCTGTACTTCGGGGTGCCGACCGTCTGGTCCAGGATCGCGGCCGACGAACCCTCGGCGCGGGCGCTGGTCACCGCCCGCCTGCTGGTCTCCGGCAGCGCCCCGCTGCCGACCCCGGTCTTCGACCGGCTCGCCGCGCTGACCGGGCAGGCGCCGATCGAGCGGTACGGCATGACCGAGTCGCTGATCACCGTCTCCACCCGCGCCGACGGCGAACGCCGCCCCGGCAGCGTGGGGCTGCCGCTGGACGGTGTCAGGACCCGGCTGGTGGCCGAGGACGGCAGCCCGGTGCCGGGCGACGGCGAGACGGTCGGCGAACTCCAGGTCGCCGGGCCGACGCTGTTCAGCGGCTACCTCAACCGGCCGGACGCGGACGCGGAGACGTGGACCGCCGACGGCTGGTTCCGCACCGGCGACGTCGCCACCATCGGTCCGGACGGTTTCCACCGGATCGTCGGCCGGGCCTCGGTGGACCTGATCAAGAGCGGCGGCTACCGGATCGGCGCGGGCGAGGTGGAGGCCGCGCTGCGGGACCACCCGGCGGTCGCCGACGCGGCGGTGATCGGTGCGCCGGACCAGGATCTCGGGCAGGCCGTGGTGGCGTTCGTGATCGCCGACGGGGTGGTGACGGGGGATCAGCTGACCGCCTTCGTGGCCGAGCGGCTCTCCGTGCACAAGCGGCCCCGCCGGGTGGTACTGGTGGACGAGCTGCCCAGGAACGCGATGGGCAAGGTGCTCAAGAAGCAGCTGCTGGAGCGGGACTGACGCACCGTGGACGGAGTGACCTGTGCAGGTCAGGAGATCCGAGTGTGCGGCTGACACATGCCGTACGGCCGGGAACCGACACCGGTACCGGCCGGTAGGCATGGGTGGGGCGGTGACGGGGGACCACCTCGATGGCGCCGGAGTGGGCTGGGCCATCCGGGTGGCGGAAGGCAGGGGCAGACTGTGATCGTCTGGGTCAACGGCACGTTCGGAGCGGGCAAGACGAGTGCCTGCCGGGAGTTGGTGGAGCTGCTGCCCGGCAGCGTGCTCTACGACCCGGAACTCGTCGGCCACGGGTTGCGGCACATCCTGCCGGCGGACCGGATGGCCACCGTCTCCGACTACCAGGACCTGGCCGCCTGGCGGCGGCTGGTGCCCGAGGTGGCCGCGGCCTTGCTGGCCGAGGTGCCCGGGCCGCTGGTGGTGCCGATGACCCTGCTCAGGGAGGACTACCGGGACGAGATCTTCGGCGGGCTGGCCGCCCGGGGGCTGGCGGTGCACCACTTCGTCCTGGACCCTGCGGAAACGATCCTGCAGGAGCGGATCGAGAGCCGGGACGAGTGCCCGGGGGACCCGGCGGCCAGCGCCCGGGTCCGCAGCTGGTGCCGGGAGCACCTGCCCCAGTACCGGCTGGCCCGCCGCTGGCTCAGCCGGGACGCCCAACTGATCGACACCGCAGGGCTGACCCCGCGTCAGACCGCCGAGCACCTGGCCGCCCTGGTCAACGACGGCGTCGCGGTCTGCCCGATCGTGCAGAGCGCCGACACCACCGGCGACACCGTGGCCGCCGCGGTCCTGCTCTTCGACGACCAGGACCGGGTGCTGCTGGTCGATCCGGTCTACAAACCCGCCTGGGAGTTCCCCGGCGGCGTGGTCGAACGCGGCGAGGCACCCACCGACGCCGCCCTGCGGGAGACCGCCGAGGAACTCGGCCTCCGGCTGGAACCGGCCGCACTGCGCCTGCTCGCGGTGGACTGGGAACCCCGCACCGGCCCGCGAAGAGGCGGCCTGCGCCTGATGTACGACGGCGGCCGGCTCGACGCCCACGCCCGGAGCGCCCTCCGGCTCCCGGCCGAGGAGTTGCGCGGCTGGCGCTTCGTCACCCTCGACGAGGCCGCCACCCTCCTCCCGCCGAACCGCCTCCGCCGCCTGGCCGCCGCCCTGGACGCCCGGGCCGGCGGCGAGCTGCGCTACCTGGAGGCGGGCCTCCCGGCGGCGGTCGGCGCTCCGACCCCCGGGTAGCGTCGACGGAATGACGGACGACTCGCGGGACCCACGGGCGGACTGGCGCCACGACCGGATCGGTTCCGCGCTGCGCGGCGAGAACCCCACCGTGCTGCGGCGGCTCACGGCCGGGTTCGCGGTGATCGGCGACGTCCAGTTCCTGCCGGGTTATGCCGTGCTGCTCACCGACCGGCCCGGGGTACAGCGGCTCTCCGAGCTGACCCGCCCTCAGCGCACGGCCTTCCTGGCTGACATGGACCGCCTCGGCGAGGCGGTCGAGCGCGCCTGCCGTCGGCTCGACCCGGCCTTCCGCCGGGTCAACCTGGAGATCCTCGGCAACACCGACGGCTTCCTGCACGCGCATGTCTGGCCCCGCTACGCATGGGAACCAGCGGAACTGGTCGGCGGGCCGGTCTGGCTGTATCCGCGAACGCACTGGACCAACCCGGCGGCCGAACACCGCCTCGGTGAAGGCCACGACCGGCTCCGGCGCGCGATCGGTGAGGAGTTGGACCGGCTCTGACAGGATGGTTCGATGCCCTTCACGTTCAGTCACCCGGCCGCCGTGCTTCCGCTGCTGGACGGGGCTCGGGCGCGGGGGCCGCTGGTCGCGGCCGGGCTGATGGCGGGGTCGATGGCGCCGGACGTGCCGTTCTTCGCGGACTCGCTGCTCCGCGGGTGCTACGGCTTCGGCGGCGTCACGCACCGCTGGTGGGCCGTGCCGACGGTGGACGTGCTGATCGCGGGCGGGCTGACCTGGTGGTGGTACGGACTGGTCCGCCCGGCGGCGCGCCCGGTGCAAGCCGAGCGGTGCGGCTGGTTCGCCGCCTCGGCCGCGATCGGCGCCGCCACCCACGTCTGCTGGGACTCCTTCACCCACCAGGGCCGGGCCGGGGTCCGCGCCCTCCCCGTCCTGAACACCGAGGTGGCCGGGATCCCGCTCTACACCCTGCTGCAGTATGGGAGTTCGGCCGCCGGTCTGGCCCTGCTCGCCCGCCACCGGATGCGGGCTCCCGGCCTGACCAGGACGGCGCTGACCGGCCTGGCGCTGGCCACGGCAGCCGGCGCCGTGCACCGGCTCGCCCGCCGGGAACGCGGGCTGATCGCCGAGCTCTGCTTCGGTGCGGGCGCCGGCCTGGCCGCCGGCCTCACCGTCCATGCACTCGGAGGCCGCCTGGCTGGGTTCAGGACCCGGCACCACCCTTCAACGCCGCGTAGTTGCGCAGGAAGAGCGCCTCGGTCAGGGCCATCCGCTCCAGCTCGGACGGGTCGACGCTCTCGTTGACGGCGTGGATCTGGGTGGTGGGGTCCTCGACGCCGATGAGGATGATCTCGGCGGTGGGGTAGAGGGTGTGCAGGGTGTTGCAGAGCGGGATCGAGCCGCCCTCGCCGGAGGTGACCATCGGGGTGCCGAAGGCTTCGTGCATGGCGGCGCCCATCGCCTCGTAGGCCGGGCCCGTGGTGTCGGCGCTGAACGGGCTGCCGCCGCCGAGGCGTTCGACCTCGGCGTGGGCGCCGAGCGGGACGGCGGCCAGCAGGTGGGCCTCCAGGGCCTCCTGGGCGGTCTTGAGCTCCATGCCCGGCGGGATGCGCAGGCTGACCCGGGCCCGGGCGGTGGAGTGGACGGAGGAGGTGGCGCCGATCACCGGCGGTGCGTCGATGCCGAGGACGGTGACGGCCGGGCGGGCCCAGAGCCGGTCCGCGACCGTACCGGTGCCGGTGAGGGCGGTGCCGTCCAGCACCTTGGCGTCCGCCCTGAACTGCTCCTCCGGGTACGCGACTCCGAGCCAGGTCTGGTCGGCTCGCAGGCCGTCCACGGCGACGTCGCCGTGCTCGTCGTGCAGGGAGGCGAGCACCTTGATCAGTGACTGCAGGGCGTCGGGGGCGGCGCCGCCGAAGGCTCCGGAGTGCAGGTTGCCCGCCAGGGTGGTGACGGTGATCGCGGCCTCGGTGATGCCGCGCAGGGTGGCGGTGACGGTCGGAAGGCCGGGGGCGAAGTTGCCGGTGTCGCCGATCACCACGACGTCGGCGGTGAGCAGTTCGGGGTGCGCCTGGGCGTACTGTTCGAGGCCGCCGGTGCCCTGCTCCTCCGAACCCTCCACGATCACCTTGAGCCCGACCGGGTAGGCGCCGTCCACCTGGCGCAGCGCCCGCAGGGCCGTCAGGTGCATCAGGATGTTGCCCTTGCAGTCGGCCGCGCCGCGCCCGTACCAGCGGCCGTCCCGCTCGGTCAGTTCGAAGGCGGGGGAGAGCCACCCGGCGTCGTCCAGCGGCGGCTGCACGTCGTAGTGCGAGTACAGCAGCACGGTCGGCGCGCCCGAGGGGCCGGGCAGTTCGGCGTAGACCGACTGGGTGCCGTCCGGGGTGTCCAGCAGCCGAACGCCCGTCAGACCCTCGGCGGCGAGGGCCGCGGCCACCCAGCGGGCGGCCTTCTCGCACTCCTCGACCGGGAACTGCCGGGGGTCGGCGACGGACTGGAAGGACACCAGGTCCGCCAGCTCGGCCTTGGCCCGCGGCATCAGGGATCGGACGGCCGCGGCCAGGGACTGCTGAGTCATCGGTTCACTCCGGTAGGGTGCGGATGAAATGGCGCTGTCAGGGATGGATCGATGATAGGCCGCAGACTGCCGGAGGGTCTTTGCCCGGCGGCTGGCTCCGCACCTGCTCATCGGCACTAGGATTGCTGTCCGTGACTGACTCCGGTAGCTCCCTCGGCCAGGACCGCATCGACCCGCCCGCCGCGCCCGGGCCGGACGCTGACGAAGTGTCGGACGGACCCGACCCCTTGGCGGGTGTCTGGGACGTCGTGGTGGTCGGCGCCGGTCCGGCCGGGGCCTCCGCCGCGTACGGCGCAGCCCGGCAGGGGCGTCGGGTGCTGCTGCTCGACAAGGCCGAGCACCCCCGCTACAAGACCTGCGGCGGAGGCATCATCGGCCCGTCCCGGGACAGCTTGCCCGAGGACTTCAAGCTCCCGCTACAGGACCGGGTGTACGCCGTCACCTTCGCGCTCGGCGGCCGCTTCACCCGCACCCGGCGCTCCAAGCGGATGCTGTTCGGGCTGGTGAACCGGGACGAGTTCGACCTGCGCCTGGTGCAGTCGGCCGAGCAGGCCGGGGCGGTGCTGGTCACCGGCGTCACGGTGGCCGGGGTCGAGCAGCCGGCCGGTGCCGGACGGACCGTCACCGTCACCACCTCGGACGGCCGCCGGATCGAGGCCCGCGCGGTGGTCGGCGCGGACGGCAGCGCCAGCCGGATCGGGCGGCACGTCGGGGTGACCTTCGACCAGATCGACCTCGGCCTGGAGGCCGAGATCCCGGTCCCCGAGTCGGTGCTCCGCTACTGGCAGGGCCGGATCCACCTGGACTGGGGCCCGCTGCCCGGCTCGTACGGCTGGGTCTTCCCGAAGACCGAGTCCGGGTCGCTCACCGTCGGGGTGATCTCCGCGCGCGGGGACGGCGAGGCGACCAAGGGCTACCTCGCCGACTACATCAGGCAGTTGGGCCTGTCCGGCTTCACCCCGAGCATCGAGTCGGGTCACCTGACCCGGTGCCGGGCCGAGGACTCGCCGCTGTCCCGGGGCCGGGTGCTGGTCGCGGGCGACGCGGCCGGGCTGCTGGAGCCGTGGACCAGGGAGGGCATCTCGTACGCGCTGCGCTCCGGCCGGCTGGCGGGCGAGTGGGCCGTGAAGATCGCCGAGGCGGACGGGTCGGCGGACGTCCGGCGGCAGGCGCTGAACTACGCCTTCGCGATCAAGGCGGGCCTCGGGGTCGAGATGCGCGCGGGCAAGGTCATGCTGGGGGCCTTCGAGCGCCGGCCGCACCTGTTCCACGCCGCGGTCTGCCTGGTCGGCCCGGCCTGGCGGGCGTTCGCCCGCACCACCCAGGGGCACACCACCTTCGCCCAGATCATGCGCGACTACCGGGCGGCCCGTCGGCTGGCCTCGATCGCGGCCCGCTGACGCCGATGGCCTCCTCCCGTCCGGGAGGAGGCCACCGTGGTGCCGCGGCTCAGTAACCGACCGCCTCGTACAGGCCGGTCTCGCGGTCGCGGAACACCCGGCCCGCCTTGCGCAGCTGTTCGAGGTCGCGACGGACCGTGCGCGGGTCCGGGTGCTCGTAGTACGTCTCCCGCGCCCGGACCCAGTCCCAGGCGCCGCCACCCTTGCGCATGGCCTGGAACAGCTGCTCCCTGCGTTCGTTCGCGGACTTCGGTGCTTCGTTGTGCTCGTCGGTCATGAGGTCATTCTCTCGTGCCGGGAGGTGTGCCGCGCCCGCCGGGGTCAGGCCAGCCGGAGATCGATGAACGGCACCGTGTCCCCCGGGAGCAGGTACCGCTCGATCTCGACGAACCCCTGCGCCTCGGCGAACCGCAACCCGTCCCGGTTGGACTCCAGCACCACCGTCTCGATCACCGCCGCACCGAGCGACCGCGCGTACGCCAGGGCGTGCCCGTACAGCCGCGCGCCGATCCCTCGCCGCCGGTGCTCCCGCAGCACCCGGGCGATCACGGTCGCGGTCCCCTCGGCCGGCAGCCGCACGGTGGAGCACCCGACCAGCGTGCCCCCGAGGTACGCGACCTCCAGCCTGTTCCGCCCGGCCCGCTCGCGGATCTCGTCGAGCGACAGCGGGTCGGTCGGGATGATCGCGTTGTGCACGTACTGCCAGTCCCGGAGCCCGACATCCCCACGGACCGGCGTGAAGCGAAGATCGTCCATCGCAGCAGGAAACCGGCGGCCCCCCGGGGCGTCAAGCGCCTTTCAGCCGATCTCAGAAGCCAGCGGTGTCGAGGGTGAGGCCGAAGGGCTCGGGCAGCTCGATCGGGGTGCCGAAGGGGTGCGGTCCGTCCACGACGGCGTAGCCGAGGTCGTGCGGTTCGGAGAACAGGGTGCACTCGCGGTTCTGACGGTCTGCCAGCAGGTAGAGCGGTGCGCCGTACTGGGCGTAGCGCTTGCGCTTGGTGATCCGGTCGGTGTCGCCGTTGGACTCCGAGGTCACCTCGACCACCAGCAGAGTCTGCTCCGGGACCAGGGCGCCGGCCCCGGCGGCCAGGTCCTCGGGGATGACGGCGAGGTCGGGCATGTACCAGTTCGGCGAGCCGGGCAGGTCGAGATTGCCGGAGCCGGTGATACAGCCGAGTTCGTCCACGCGCTGGTCGAGCTGACGGCGGATCTTCGCGGCCACCTTCTCGTGGTCCCACATGGGTGACACCAGGACGATCCGCCCCTCGATGACCTGCGCCCACCGGTGGTCGATGAGCTGTACGGCGTACTTCAGGGCGGCCTCGTGGTCGACGTCGCCGTACGCGATGGGTTGTGCGCTCACACGGGCTCACCCTCTCGGTGCCGTCGGGGTCTGTGGCTGCCGTCGGCGTCTACGGTACCGGGCCACAGGTCAGGTGCGGAGTTGGTCGCCGAGGGCGCTGCGGGTGTAGAGGACCAGGCGGCCGCTGCGGGTGCGGGTGACCAGGCGGGTGGCGTGGAGGACGGAGAGGTGCTGGCTGACGGCGCCGGGGGTGACGCCGAGGCGGGCGGCGAGTTCGGTGGTGGAGGTGGGCTCTTCGAGGAGGGCGAGCAGGCGGGCCTTGGGGGCGCCGAGGAGGAGTTCGAGGGCCTCGGGGACGGGGGTGGCCCGGGGTGAGGGGGCCATGGTGGCCTGGCCTCGGGCGGGGTAGACGATCGACGGCGGGTACTCGTCGCCGATCGAGGTGACGGCGCCGCGGACGAAGCAGCTGGGGGAGAAGACCAGACCCCGGCGGGCCACCATCACCTCGGCGTCGCCGGAGGCCCAGTTCCTGCGGATGGACAGCACGCCGTCGGCCCAGGCGAGGCGGCCGTCCAGGTCGGCGAAGAGCGCGGCCGCGCCGCGTTCGGCGAGCATCCGGGAGCGGTGCACGATGTCGGCCTGGAGGGCGGAGCGGGCCCGGGGCCACCAGGCGGGGGCCAGGCAGCGGTCCCAGTACGCGGCGAGGGCGTCGGCGATCTCGGCGAGCAGCCCGGCCGGGTCGGCCGCCAGACCGTCGGCGAGCGGTGCGGGCAGGCACCGGTCGTGCGGCAGGTGGGTGCGGGTCAGCTCGGTCGCGAGCCGCTCCGGCGGAAAGGCCCGGACCAGTGCGAGCTCGCTGCGGAAGTCCGGGAACGGGGTGGCCGGACGGGGCGTCAGGAAGTCCGGTACGTAGCGGTTGGAGGCGACCAGCGAGCGGAGCAACGCCGCCTGCGGGAGCCGTTCGAACTCCGGCCTGATCAGCTCGAACCAGGCGGTCTGCGCCGGGTGGTAGGCCCCAGGGTGGGTCCAGATCCGCAGGCTGAGCACGGCCTCCTGGAGCGGGGAGCAGGCGAACGCGGCCGAGGCCAGGTCGTCCAGTTCGAGCTGGAGGCGGTGCATTCGTCCTCCCCGGCCGTGAGCGTGCTGAACGGGCTGCTCGGGCTGCAGTTCTCGATGCTGGAGGTGGGGGTCCCGCTCTGGGTGGTGGAGCACACCGACGCGCCCCGGGTGCTGGTCGCGGTCTCACTGATCGTCAACACCGTGCTGGTGGTGCTTCTCCAGGTCCGTGCCACCCGGGGCACCGAGGAACCGACCGCCGCCGCCCGGATCTTCCGCCGGGGTGGCCTGCTGATCGCCGCCTGCCTGCTGATCGGCCTGGCCCACGGCCTGCCGGGCTGGCTGGCCGCCGTGCTGCTGATCGCCGGGGTGGCCTGCCAGACGCTGAGCGAGATCTTCTGCCAGGCGGCCGGCTGGGCGCTCAGCTACGACCTTGCGGGCGACGGCAACCACGGTGCGTACCAGGGGGTCTTCAACTCCGGGCTGGCCGCCGCCCTGATGCTCGGCCCGGTGCTGATCACCACCGTGGTGATCACCAACGGGCTGCTCGGCTGGATCCTGCTCGGCGCCCTGATGCTGGTCGGCGCCGCCGCGATGCCGGCCGCCGTCCGCTGGGCGCAGCGGAGCAGGCCGGTCGCCTCCGAGGTCGCAGCTACCCCGTGACGACCGGCAGCTCCCGGCAGTACGGCCGGTCCGCCGCGCGGAGCTCGCTCAGCGGACCGGCCGCCCGGAGCACCACGTCGAGCACCGCGTCCGGGTCGCAGGCGTACCCGCCGCTGGCCCACGCCGGGTTGGCCTCCACCACGGCCCAGCCACCGTCCGCGAGCAGCCCGACGTCGACCACCACCGCACCGCGTCGGCGTACAGCGGGCCGCCGTAGAGGTGCACCAGCGGCGTGGCGTCCTGCGGCGGCCGCCAGCCGGTCGCGGTCCTGGCGGGCAGGCCGTCGGGCGTGGGCGGCGGTGAGCAGCTGCAGGCCGGTCTCGTTGATCCGGGGCGCGAGCAGCAGGCGTCGGTCGGTGGACATGAGGGGTGATGCTGCCGCAGCGGCCCGGAGATGACCAGCGGGTTTCGCCGGGCGGGCCTCTGGTGGGGAGGTGGGTGGGCATGTCAGAGTCCTGTCGGGCGGGCCCACCGGCCCGAGCCCAGCCACCCTCAGCCGGAAAGCAGGAACAGCGCGATGACCCGCGAGGTACCTTTCGTCCGCGTCAGCACCGTCGATGCCGTGACCACCCTGGAGCTGGACTCCCCGCACAACCGCAACGCCCTGTCGAGCAGGCTGATGGCCGAGCTGACGCGCGGTCTGGCCGAGGCGGCGGCCGATCCCGCCGTCCGGGCGGTGGTGCTCGGGCATACCGGGAAGGTTTTCTGCGCCGGGGCCGACCTGTCGGAGGCCACCGGGGCGGACCCGACGGTCGGGCCGCGCGGACTGGTGGACCTCCAGCGGGCGATCGTGGACTGCCCGAAGCCGGTGGTGGCGCTGGTGAACGGGCACGTCCGGGCGGGCGGGCTGGGACTGCTGGGCGCCGCCGACCTGGTGGTGGCGGGACCGCTGGCCACCTTCGCGTTCACCGAGGTCAGGCTCGGCCTGGCGCCCGCCGTGATCTCGCTGCCGCTGCGCCCCAAGCTGGAGCCGCGCGCCGCCTCCCGCTACTACCTGACCGGTGAGACCTTCGACGCCGCCGAGGCGGCCCGGATCGGTCTGGTCACCGAGGCGGCCGACGACCCGTCAGCCGCCGCGAAGGTGCTGCTGGACGCGATCCGGCTGGGCTCGCCGCAGGGCCTGGCCGAGAGCAAGCGACTGGCCAACGCCGGGGTGGTGGCCTCGTTCGAGCGGGACGCGGACGAGCGGGTGGCGCAGTCCGCCCGGCTGTTCGGTTCGGCCGAGGCACAGCAGGGCATGCGGGCCTTCCTGGAGCGCCGACCTGCCCCGTGGGCGGAGTAGTGGAGTAGTACCGTACGGAGCATGATCGACAAGGGGCTGGACGACCGGGGTTTCATCGCGCGGGAGGGCTCGCTCGACCGCGTGCAGCCGGAGTTCGGCCCCCTGGTCGAGGCCACCCGGCGGGGGATCGCCGACACCTTCGGCCCGGACCGGCTGCACAGCGGCTACCTGTACGGCAGCATCCCGCGCGGCACCGCCCGCCCGGGGCGCTCCGACCTGGACCTGCTGCTCGTCCTGCACCGCCCGCCGACCGGGGCGGACCGCACCGACGCGGACGCCCTGGAGGCCGCGCTGGACGCCGGGCACGGGGTGATCGACGGCGTCGGCATCCTGCTCTTCGACACCGCCACCGTGCTCGGCGAGCTGGAACGGTACGACCTCGGCTGGTTCCTGGCCTGTCTGTGCACCCCGCTGCTCGGGCCCGACCTGGCCGCAGAGCTGCCGAGCTACCGGCCGACCTCGCTGCTGGCCCGGGAGACCAACGGGGACCTGGCGCTCGCGCTGCCCCGCTGGCGCGCCAGCACCGTCGAGCCGCGCGCCCTGAACCGGGCGGTGGCCCGACGGCTGGTCAGGACCGCGTTCACCCTGGTGATGCCCCGCTGGGGCGGGTGGACCAGCGATCTGACCCGCTCCGCCGAGATCGCCGGCGGCTACTACCCGGAGCGGGCCGGGCAGTTGCGCACGGCCGCGTCGGTCGCGCTCGCACCGACGGCGGACCGGGAGGTGCTGCGGACGTTCACCGAGGACCTCGGACCGTGGCTGGCGGCCGAGTACGCCGCCGTGCACGGGGTGAAGGCGGCGCGGCCCTGACCCCGGTGCCGCCAGGGTGGCTCTGACCTGGTGTGAGCTTGCTCCCTCCCCGTGTTACCGACGGGTCAGTACCGCTAGCGTGGGGGCCATGCCGAAAGCCAGTGCCCTCGCCACCGCAGCCCGCGCCCGCGGCCGCCGACTCGCCGGGCGGCTGGTGCACCGGGGCTGGACCTGGGTGCAGGGAATCGGCGCGGTCTCCAACCAGAACCCGGGGCCGTACCGGTTCCGCGAGCTGGGGGACGGCACCAAGCTGTCCTTCCCGCTCGGGACGGTGTTCAACGAGCAGTGGATCACCATCGGCCCGTTCTCGATCATCGGCGAACGCGTCACCATCTCGGCCGGCTTCGTCCCCGGGCTCGATCTGGGCGACGAGCCGATCGTCCGGATCGGCGGCGGCTGCGTGATCGGCCGGGGCAGCCACCTGGTCGGCCACCAGTCGATCACCCTCGGGGACGACGTCTGGACCGGCCCGTACGTCTACATCACCGACACCGCGCACTCGTACCACGACACCGGGCTGCCGATCGGCAAGCAGTGGCCGCGCAACGAGCCGGTGGAGATCGGCTCCGGCAGCTGGATCGGCACCGGCGCGGTGATCCTGCCGGGCGCCAAGCTGGGGCGGAACGTGGTGGTGGCGGCCGGTTCGGTGGTGCGCGGCGAGGTGCCCGACCACGCGGTGGTCGCGGGCGCGCCGGCGAAGGTGGTCCGCAGCTGGTCCGAGGCCGAGGGCTGGCAGCCGCCGTTCCGGCACGAGCCGCCCACCGCCCTGTCGGGCGACCTGACCGCCGACCAGCTCCGCGAGCTGATCGGCTGGGACCTGCGGCTGCCGGGCGAAGGCGCCTGACGGGTACGTCCGGGTCAGTGGGGTCGCCGGGCCTCGATCAGGAAACGGGCGGAGTGCGCCACGAACGGCCCCTCGGCCCTGATCCGCTCGTGCAGTTCGCGCAGCCGGTCGTGGTACTGCGCGACGGTGAAGCCGGGCACCATCCAGATCACCTTGCGCAGGAAGTAGATCACCGCGCCGACGTCGAGAAACTCGATCCGCAGCCGTTCGGACCTGAGGTCCACGATCTCCAGCCCGGCCGCCTCCGCCTGGCCGCGCTCGTCGTCAGGGTGCCGACTCCGGTACGTCTCGGCGGGCAGCGGCCCGAGGAAGTACTCCACCAGCTCGAACACGCTGGACGGCCCGACGTGTTGGGCCAGGTACGTGCCACCGGGCCGGAGCACCCGGTGGATCTCCGACCAGTACGGTTCCACCGGGTGGCGGCTGGTCACCAGGTCGAAGGCGCCGTCCGCGAACGGGAGCGGCGGCTCGTCCGGGGCGGCCACCACCACCGCACCGAGCGGGTGCAGCAGCGCGGTCGCCTTCGCCACGTTCGGCGGCCAGGACTCGGTGGCGGCCATCACGGGCGGGAACCTCCCCGCCCCGGCCAGGACCTCGCCGCCACCGGTCTGGATGTCCAGCGCGGCGGAGACTCCGGCCAGCCGGGCGCCGATGGTGCGCTGGTAGCCCCAGGAGGGGCGCTGCTCGGTGGCCCGGCCGTCCAGCCAGGAGAAGTCCCAGCCGTCGACGGAGACGGATTCGGCCTCGGCGACGAGGTCCTCGAAGGTGCGCGACATATCGGTATCATCCCGGCGTTCCCGGTTGATGGGCAACCCATTTGCCGGTCGGCCGGGCGTGCCCCGGGCTAGAGGCGGCGCCAGAGGGCGGGCACGTTCGGGGGTTCCCAGCCGACCATGGAGGTGTGGCCCTGGAGGCACTGGTACGACGCGCCGCCGTAGCTCACCCGGTCGCCCGGCCGGTAGGCGGTGCCGGGAGCCCAACTGCCGCCGGTCGGTGTGGCGGTGGGGCTGCTGGAGGAGGTTGGGGTGGGCGTCGGGGTCTGCGGGACGTTCAGGACGAAGTCGAAGGTGCCCTCCCGGCCGGATTCGATCTGCCGGACGTTCATCAGGAGCCGGGCGTCGAAGATGGTGTCGGTGTTGTTGCGAGGCTCGCCCGGGAAGTACAGCTGGGTGGTGAGCACCGGCCGCCCGGGGGCCTGGGCCTTGACGTGGATGTGCCGGGTGCGTCCCGGATAGAGGCCCGGCACGATCGTGCTCAGAGTGAACGCGCCCTGGGTGTTGGTGAACTGGTGGCCCCGGAAGGTGAAGCCGGTGTTGTCGTAGGCGCCGTTGTCGTCGGCCTGCCAGAAGTCCAGCAGCACGTTGGCGATCGGCAGGCAGGCGGAGCCGAAGACGTACCCGCTGACGGTGAGCCGGATGCCCGGGGTGCCTGCCGTCACCAGTGAGGTGCGCAGCGGGGAGTTCGGCTTGAAGTACGGGCCCTCGGTCTGCGGGACGGTCGGCTCGTCACCGTCGTCGCAGTCGGGGGTGAGCTCGGGAGCAGAACCCGTGCCGCGCCGGTCGCGGGCGAGTGCGGTCCCGGCGCCGAACAGCAGTGGCGCCGCACCGGCGACGGTCACAGCCTTCAGCAGCGTCTTGCGACTCAACGGGCGCTCAGGTACGGCGGTTTCGTGCATCTTGGGTTCGTCGTTTCGGGACATGGGGGTCTCCTGGGGGACGGGCGAGGGCATGGCCGCTGTGGGGGCGCGGCCATGCCGGGCTCATGACAGCCGACGGTGCCGGGAGCGGCGCGGCGGCCAGCAGTGAACCTACGGGCCGTCCGGGGCAGCCGCGATGGACTCCAGGCGGGGATCGTGGTGATTTCCTCCGGCGTTGCCCCGGAACTCCCCGGGCGTCATCCCGGTCTCCCGCCGGAAGAACCGGCAGAAGTACGCCGGATCGCCGAAGCCGCACTCTTTCGACACCTGGCGGACCGTCAGATCCGTTCGAGCGAGCAGGAGTTTGGCCGTCAAGGTCTGCTGCTGGCGGATCAGCCGGCCGGGCGTACGGCCGGTGGCCTGTTTGACCAGCGAGTGCAGGTGGCCGGCGGATACGCCGAGCTGCCGGGCGCAGTCCGTCACCGAACGGCCTGGCTCGGCAATCAACTGCCGGAACGAAGCCACCAGTTCGTCCGTACGACCTGGTGTCACCGGTCCCGCGCCCGACGACGAGGCGCGCAGTGCGCGGATGATCAGGATGTGCAGATACGAGCGCAGCACGCCCGAGTATCCGTCGGCCAGCATCCGGTACTCCCGGTCCAGTTCGTGTATCAGGGCAGGAAGTTCTTGGTCGGCGCCGGTCAGTCGCAGCCACGGCCGGCCGGCCAGGGTGCGCAGTGCGGTGACGTCCTCCGGATGGGAGAGCAGGAAGTCCTCGTTGAAGAGCAGTACCTGCCCGGTGAGGCCGTCCACCTCGTCCCAGTAGTGCACCTGCCCCGGCGCGATCACGCACAGGTGCGGCGGGTCGAGCGGCCAGTGCGCCAGGTCGACGACGTGGGTGCCGCGCCCGCCCGTGACGTGCACGATCTCGTAGAACGAGTGCCGGTGCGGAAAACCGGCCCGGGACAGCTCCCCGATGGTGTCGAACGACCCGATGGCGAACGGTAGTACCTGCGGCTCGGGCACCATCAGCCCGTGCACGGGGAAGTCGATGCTCATCGCAGCAGTCTGCGGCCGCAACCCTCAAGAGGTCCAGACCACAGGGCGGGACCTCAGGCGCTCCGACGGATCGTCACCACCGCCGTGTGGCCCTCCACGTGGAGCAGGTGCTCGCCGGGGTCGGAGAGCAGGACGGCGTCGAAGCGACCCAGCGGGAGGCCCGCCGAGTCGAGTTCAGCTCCACCGGAGAGGCAGACCAGCAGGACCACCGCGTCCGCCGGGACGGTGAAAGCACGCCGCCCGTCCGCGATCTCGACCTCGGCGGCGGCCCGCCCCCGACGCGACATCACGTTGAAGTCCACCACCGGGCCGCCGAGCAGCTCGCAGCCGGTCTCGGCGTCACCGGGGAAGGCGAACGGCCTGAACGGTTCGGCGAGCCGGTGCTCGGTGCCCGCCACCGTGAGAGCCATCCCCGCGCCTTCGACCACGGTGATCACCCGGTCGACGCCCTCGAACCGGGAGAACGGACCGCCCTGCGCCACGTCCGCCAGACTCACCCGCCAGTGGAAGTCGGCCAGCCCGGCTCCGGTCGGGTACCCCGCCACCTCGCGGGTGATGCCACCGCCGTTCAGCCATGGGGTGGCCGGGCGCTGGTCGGCGCGGAGTACCTGAACCATCGTCATCTGCCTGCCTCGCTGGTCGGGCCCGTCCGGCCGGGGCAGCCGGGGATCGGTGGTCCCAGGGTAGGTGCTGCTCTCCGGCACGGGAGCAGGGCACCGGACCACGGATCGACGCGTCAGCGGGCGGTGGGCCTCGGGCGGACCAGCAGTGACAGGGTGGCGGCCAGCGCGGCCGCTGCGGCGACGCTGGTGAGGGCGAGCGGGAGGCTGGTGGCGTCCGCGAGGAAGCCGATCACCGGCGGTCCGATCAGCATGCCCGCGTAGCCGAGGGTGGAGGCGGTGGCGACGCCCTGCGGTCCGCCCGCCGCGCCGGCCGCGGCGAGGGCGAGCGGGAAGATGTTGGCCAGGCCCAGGCCGATCAGGACGAAACCGGCCAGCACCAGCGGGACGGCGGGGGAGAGCGCGGCGACCAGCATGCCGGCGGCAGCGGTCAGTCCGCCGAAGAGCATCACCCGGGTCTGCCCGGCCCGTACGGAGAGCCAGGTGCCGCCCAGCCGCCCGGCGGTCATCGCGAAGGCGTACGCGGCGTAGCCGGTGGCGGCCAGTCCGGCGCTCGCGTGCACGTCGTCGGTGAGGTGGAGGGTGGCCCAGTCGGCGAGTGCGCCCTCGCCGTAGGCGTCGCAGAGGGCCACCAGGCCGAGCAGGAGCACCAACAGGCGGGCGTTCCGGGCGGGTTGGCGGCTCCGGGTGGCTACGACGGGCCTGGCGGTGGTGGCGGTCGGGGTGGTGGCGGTGGAGGTCGTGGTCGCGGGGGTGGAGGTCCGGAGCAGGGCGACGCCGGTGATCACGGTGACCAGCAGGCCGAGCGCGCCGCTGAGGGTCAGGGCCCAGGTGGTGTCGAGGGTGTCGGCGAGCAGTCCGCCGACGGCTGCGCCGAGCAGTCCGCCGAGGCTGTAGCCGGCGTGGAAGCTGGGCATGACGGGGCGTCGGAGTTGGACCACCAGGTCGACGGCGGTGCTGTTCATGCTGACGTTGGCGGCGCCGTAGGCCGCACCGAAGAGCAGCAGTACGGCGCCCAGGCCGAGCACCGAACCGGTGTGCGCGGGCAGCGGCACGGCGAGGCTGAGGGCGGCCAGCGAGGCGACGGTGACCGGGCGGCTGCCGTACCTGACGCAGAGCCGGCCGATCAGCGGCATGGTCACGACGGCACCAGCCGAGAGGCAGAGCAGCGCCAGGCCGAGTGCGCTGTGCGTGGCGTGCACCTGGGCGCGGACGTCGGGGATCCGGACCACCCAAGCGGCGAACAGGAAGCCGTCGACGGCGAAGAAGGCGGTCAGGGCGATCCGGGCGGTGGTCCAGACGGGTGCCGGCGCGAGGCCGACCGGGTGGTTGTCGGCGGTTGAACGGGCGCGAGTTTTGTTTAGGAGCGGCACAAAAGCAGAATAGGGGTGTGCCGCACACACCTACAAGTCCGCACCGCTCCGGCGAGGACCCCCGCAGCTCCGTTCCCGCCGGGCCGTCACCCCGGCGTTCCCCGGACGGCGAGGAGCGCACCGGGGCGCGGGCGGGCGGTTCCGCGCTCTCGGCCGCACTTCCGCGCCTGGCCGCCGCCGAGAACTCCGGGGCCCACGCCCGGCGGGCCGCGCCCGACCGGGGGCGTACGCTGCTCGGCCCGGCGCTCGCGCTGGTGCACACCGGGCAGGCGCCGACCCGGTCCGCGCTGACCAGCGCGCTGGAGGTGACCAGAGCCACGGCCGGGGCGGTGAGCGCCGAACTGGAGGCCCTCGGCCTGATCACCGTCGACTCCAGCCCGGCGGGCGGCGGACGTGGGCGTCCCTCGCACCGGCTGGCCGTCGACCCCGCAGGGCCGGTGGTGATCGCGGCCCAGATCCACGCGGACGGACTGAGCCTCGCGCTGGTCGGCCTCGGCGGCCGGCTCGAACCGCCCGTCCACCTGCCGCTGCCCGCGGCCACCGGTCCGGCCCGGATGCTGCGCGCCGTCGCCGAGGCCGGGGCCGAACTGGCCCGGGCCAGCAGCCGACGGTGCCTCGGCACCGCCCTCGCCCTGCCCAACCCGGTCACCGAACCGGACGGCACCGCGCTGGTGGCCCTGCACTTCGCCTGGCCGAGCGGTACGCCGGTGGCCGACCTGTTCGCCGAGGAGGTGCGCAAGGCGGACCAGGGCCCACGCGCCCTCGACCCGTTCCCGAGCGCGGTGGCCAACGACGCCAACCTGGCCGCACTGGCCGAACACCGGCACGGCGCCGGGCGCGGTGCCAGGCACCTGCTGCTGGTGACCTCCGGCCACCGGGGCGTCGGCGGGGCGCTGGTGATCGACGGCCGGCTGCACACCGGCAGCGCCGGACTCGCCCTGGAGGTCGGTCATCTGACGGTGGATCCGCAGGGGCGGCCCTGTCTGTGCGGCAACCGTGGCTGCCTCAACTCGGAGACCGACCCCGAGGCCCTGTTCGCCGCTGCCGGACGTACCCCCGACCCGGACCGGCCGCTGCTCGCCCAGGCCCGTGAACTGGCCCGGTCGGTCGACGGCGACCCGGCCGCCCGGACCGCCGTCGACCACGTGGTGGACCGCCTCGGCCTCGGCCTGGCCGGGTTGGTCAACATCCTCAACCCCGACCGCATCGTGCTCAGCGGGCTGCACCTCGACCTGCTCGCCGCCGCCCCCGACCGGTTGGCCTCGGTGGTCGCCGAGCGCTGCCTCTGGGGCCGCAGTGGCCGGGTGCCGATCGTGTCCGCCGAGGTCACCCACGCGGGGCTGGTCGGCGCCGGCGAGCTCGCCTGGGCGCCGTACCTGAATGACCCCCAGTCGGTGCTGGCGGTCGGTTGATCAGCCCTTGACGTCCTCCGGGTACCAGCGCAGCTCGACCACGTTGCCGTCCGGGTCCTGGACGTAGACCGACTCGGCGCTGCCCCGGGCGCCGTAGCGCCCGACCGGGCCTTCGATCACGGTGAGGGCACCGGAGTCGATGACTTCCTGCCAGTCCAGTGGCTCGACGACCAGGCAGAAGTGGTCGACGTTGGACCCGCCGCGCTCCCGGGCGACCAGGTCGATGATGGTGGTCGGGCTGACCCGCACCGACGGGAACGACACCTTGCCGGCCCGCCACTCCTCGACCCGCACCGGGGCCAGGCCGAGCGGCCCGCAGTAGAACTCCAGGGCCCGCTCGACGTCCTGGACGTTCAGTACCAGGTGGTCGAAATCCTTGACGCGCATGACGCACTCTCCCCGCTTGATGATCATCGGTCAGCGGGAGCCTAACGCGGCGTCAGGGCGGAGGGAACGGGAATGTCGGCCGACGTCGAACATTCGTCGGCAGGGGTCCGGTTGGTGCCGGCTGGTGTCGTTCAGGCGGTCCGGCGCACCGTGAAGCGCGGGCGGCGGACGGACCGGGACCGCCGCGGCTCGTGCCGCGGGAGGGTGGCCAGGCGGTCGGCTTCGTGGCCGGAGACGCGCTGCGGGGAGCCGGAGCCGTCGTCCGTCTCGGCGTAGAGACCGGCGATGGTGGTGGCGAGAACTGCGAAGCCGCTCATGGTTTCTGTCCCTTCGTCGTGTGGTGTGTCCAGCCTGACCGGTCGTCATGACGGGGGGTTTGCCAAGGGGTCTCCACCGTGTGCCGGGCGGTGGCGGCCGGGTTAAACCTCGGTGTCCGCGACGGCCCCGGTGTTACCGGGGAATCGACCGCCCCCGGGCCGCGTTGCCGACGGTCATGACCGACAACGTGCCTGAGGTGCTCCGATACGCCGCCTTCACCGCCGACCCGGCTGGCGGCAACCCCGCCGGTGTGGTGCTCGATGCGACGGGCCTCGACGACATCGCCCAACTCGCGATCGCCGCCGAGCTCGGCTATTCGGAGACCGCCTTCCTCACTCCGGGGTCGTCCGAACGCAGCTTCGCGGTGCGCTACTTCAGCCCGCTGGCGGAGGTCCCGTTCTGCGGGCACGCCACCGTGGCCACCGCCGTCGCGCTGGCCGAACGGATCGGCCCCGGTGAGCTGCTGTTCGAGACCGGCGTCGGCCCCGTCCCGGTCACGGTCGTGGCCGGCCCCGACGCTCTGGAGGCGACCCTGACCAGCGTCGAGCCGCACGTCCTGACCGTCCCGGAGGCCGACGTGGCCGAGGCGTTGGCGCTGCTCCACTGGTCGGCCGCCGACCTTGACCCCAGCCTGCCGCCCCGGATCGCGTACGCCGGTGCCCGCCACCTGGTCCTCGCCGCCGCCACCCGCGCCCGGCTCGCCGACCTCGCGTACGACTTCGACGGCCTGGCGCGCTACATGACGGACCGTGAGCTGACCACCCTCCAACTGGTCTGGCGCGAGTCGGACACGGTCTTCCACGTCCGCGATCCCTTCCCGGTCGGCGGCGTGGTCGAGGACCCGGTCACCGGCGCGGCGGCCGCCGCGTTCGGCGCCTACCTCCGCGAGCTCGGCGAGACCACCCCCGCAGCAGTCCTCACCCTCCACCAGGGCCAGGACCTCGGCCGCCCCGGCCGTCTCCGGGTCGAACTTCGTGCGGGCGACCCCCGCGTCCGGGTCAGCGGTACGGCGGTCCGCATCCCCGCTGCGGAGTAGCGGCGGGTGAGGGAGCGCAACGCCGTTTCCGGTACGAGCCCGGATCGCACTGCGGTCCGGGCTCACGTCGTGAATCCTTTCCGGGCCTCCCCGCCTCCCATCCCTGTGACCGGCCGCACGGGCCGGGTCCGTAGAGGAGGAGAAGCACCATGGTCGTCGGCATCGCGGTGATCGGCACGCTGCTGGTGGGTGCGTGCACCTGGCACCTGACGAGGCTCAGGAGGAAGCGGACCTGACGAGCGCCCGCCGGATGCGAGGAGGAGACATGAACCGAAGACACCCCTGGCCGGACGAGCGGCTGATCGAGGCCGCCCAGGCAGGCGACGTCGCGTCACTCACCGCCGTCGTCACGGAGTCACAGCCCCACGTACGCAAGTTCGCCCGGTCCCTGTGCGCCTCGCCGCAGGACGCCGAGGACGCGGCGCAGGAGGCGCTGATCATCCTGTACCGGAAGATCGGCAGCCTCCGGGCGACGGGCGCACTCGCGTCCTGGGTGTTCCGGATCGTCCGCAACGAATGCCTTCGGCAGCTGACGGTCTCCCGTGGCCGTCTGCAGCGCGAGTGCGTGGACGGGGTGTGCAGCCTCACCGCTGTGCGGCGCCCGGTTCCGGGAGCCTGAACGCGCTTCGTCCGGTCCGCCTCGATGCGTCGCCCGGACGCGAGCGGGTCAGCCGACGGGCTCGGGTGCGGTGAGAAGGTGAGGGCCTCGCGGCCGCCTCCCCTTGCTGCGCCCGCCCGTCCGCCCGAGGGGCGATAAGGGGAAGCTGGGGGCGGCAGTAAAGTTACTTATTGTAGTAATCGGTTACACTCGGTATCGCCCGCGGGAGTTGACCGCGATACCGAGGAGAGCAGCGCGATGGCCAGCCAGAGCACGGACGTGGACCGTACCGACCCGGCGTACCGGGCGTGGCTCAAGGAGGCGGTGCGCAAGGTCCAGGCCGACGCGAACCGGTCGGCCGACACGCACCTGCTGCGCTTCCCGCTGCCGGAGGAGTGGGGGATCGACCTCTACCTCAAGGACGAGTCGACCCATCCGACCGGGAGCCTGAAGCACCGGCTGGCCCGGTCGCTGTTCCTGTACGCGCTGTGCAACGGCTGGATCAGGCCGGGGAAGCCGGTGATCGAGGCGTCGAGCGGTTCGACGGCGGTCTCGGAGGCGTACTTCGCGAAGCTGATCGGGGTGCCGTTCGTCGCGGTGATGGCGAAGACCACCAGCCAGGCCAAGATCGATCTGATCGAGTTCCACGGCGGCGAGTGTCACCTTGTCGACAATGCCTGTGAGGTCTACGAGGTCTCGGCGGAGCTGGCCGAGCAGACCGGTGGGCACTACATGGACCAGTTCACGTACGCCGAGCGGGCCACCGACTGGCGGGGCAACAACAACATCGCCGAGTCGATCTTCGCCCAGCTGCGGCTGGAACCGCACCCGGAGCCGGCCTGGATCGTCGCCACGGCGGGGACGGGCGGCACCTCGGCCACCATCGCCCGGTACGTGCACTACCTGCAGCACGACACCCGGATCTGCGTCGCCGACCCGGAGAACTCGTGTTTCTTCGAGGGCTGGGTCGACCACAACCCGGACGCCACCTGCGACCGGGGCTCCAGGATCGAGGGGATCGGCCGGCCCCGGATGGAGCCGAGCTTCGTGCCCGGGGCGATCGACCGGATGATGAAGGTGCCGGACGCCGCGTCGATCGCCGCGATGCGGGTGCTGGAGCAGGTGCTCGGCAAGACGGCCGGGGCGTCGACCGGGACGGGGCTGTGGAGCGCGCTGCGGATCGTCGCCGAGATGCGGGCCGCCGGGGAGCGCGGCAGCGTGGTTACGCTGATCTGCGATCCGGGCGACCGGTACCTGGACAAGTACTACTCGGACGACTGGCTGGCCGGCCAGGGCATCGACATCGCCCCGTACGAGGTGGAGTTGGAGCGCTTCCTCAAGGGTGAGGGCAGTCTGAGCTGATTAACCGTTGGCGCCCGGTGCCGGTCGGATGATAGTCAGTGCGCCATGGATGATCTTCACACCACCCGTCTGACCCTGCACCCCTTCACCCCCGAGGAGGCCGCGCGGGTGGCCGCCGGCGAACCCGGACCCACCGACGTCTGGGCGCCCGGCTACCCCGCCGAGGGGGAGAGGACCGGCGCCCGGATCTTCCTGAACGGCTGTCAGGACGGCAATGACCCGCACCCGTTCGGGAACTTCGAGATCCGCCGCCGTGAGGACGGCGCCGCGATCGGCGGCATCGGCTTCCATGGCGGCCCGGACGAGCGGGGTGCGGTCGAGGTCGGGTACGGACTGACCGAGTCCGCCCGTGGCCAGGGGTATGCCACCGAGGCGGTGCTCGGGGTGCTGGCGCACGCCAGGTCGGCCGGTGCGCTGGTGTTCCGGGCGGAGACCACGGTGGACAACCCGGCTTCGCAGGGCGTGCTGCGCAAGGCCGGCCTGACGTTGGTCCGCACGGACGGCGACGCGCTGCACTTCGAACTGCCGCTGGTGGACGCTGCGCGGTAGCGGGCGGCTCAGTCCGCGACCAGGAGTTCGCGCAGCTGCGTCCGGGCCTCGGCGGCGGCCGGGGACGGGAGGCCCGGGTCGGTGACCCAGCTGTCCACGGCGCTGAGCGGGGCGATGGTGGAGAGCGCGACCACGCCCCACTTGGTGTGGTCGGCGACCACCACGGTGCGGCGGGCCGAGTCGATCAGGGCGCGGTTGGTCTCGGCCTCGGCCAGATTGGGGGTGCTCAGGCCGGCTTCGGCGGAGAGGCCGTGGGCGCCGAGGAAGAGCAGGTCGAAGCGGAGCGAACGGATCGCACGGTCGGCCACCGGGCCGACCAGGGCGTCGGAGGGGGTGCGGACGCCGCCGGTGAGGATCACGGTGGTGTCGGCGCCGGTGCCCTGACGGCGGGCCCGTTCGAAGACCTCGGAGACCGGCACCGAGTTGGTCACCACGGTCAGCCGCTCGATCTCCAGCAGGTGCCGGGCCAGGGCGTAGGTGGTGGTGCCGCCGGAGAGGGCGATCGCGCTGCCGGGGGTGACCAGGGCGGCGGCGGCCCGGGCGATCTGCTCCTTGGCGGAGGGCTCCAGCGAGGACTTGGCCTCGAAGCCGGGCTCGTGGGCCAGCGGGGCGCCGGGCGCGACCGCACCGCCGTGCACCTTCTCGACCGCTCCGGTCCTGGCCAGCGCGTCCAGGTCCCGACGGATCGTCATGTCGGACACGTTCAGTCGCTGCGTCAGCTCGTTGACCCTGACCCCGCCGCGGCGCCGGACCTCGTCGAGGATCAGCGCGCGGCGCTGCTCGGCCAGCAGGTTGCTGGTGTCGGACATCTGCACGGCCTTTCGCTGGATCACCCGCACCATCCTGTCAGATCGTCAGACCGGTGCGGGTGCGTCAGACCGGGGTCGGCTCGTCGGAGTGGCTCACATCGTCAGGCCGACCCGGGGCGGGGGCACCGGCAGATCGGCCGGCACCAGCAGCTGGAGCTCCTCGGTGGACGGGTCGGCCAGCTGGGCCACCCGCATCGCGTGCCGCTCCACCATGGTCTCGAAGACCTGCCTGGCGGTCCGGCCGTTGCCGAAGCCGGGGCCGCGCTCCAGCCCGGCGAAGTGCTCCAGCAGGGCACCCTCGGTCGCCCCGGCCAGGGCGTACTCGTGCTCGGCGCACTGCGAACGGGCGATCTCCAGCAGCTCGGCGGCGGTGTAGTCCGGGAAGGTGACGGTCCGGGAGAACCGGGAGGACACACCGGGGTTGGCGCTCAGGAAGCGCTCCATCTCGGCGGTGTACCCGGCGACGATCACGACCACCTCGTCCCGGTGGTCCTCCATCAGTTTGACCAGGGTGTCGATCGCCTCCCGGCCGAAGTCCCTGGCGCCGTCCTCGGGCGCCAGCGCGTACGCCTCGTCGATGAAGAGCACCCCGCCCCTGGCCCGGTCGAAGGCGGCCTGGGTACGGATCGCGGTGGAGCCGATGTGCTCGCCGACCAGGTCCACCCGGGCGACCTCGACCAGGTGGCCCTGCTGGAGCACGCCGAGGGAGGCGAGGATCTCGCCGTAGAGCCGGGCCACCGTGGTCTTGCCGGTGCCGGGGGAGCCGGTGAAGACCAGGTGGCGGCGGAGCGAGGGTGCCTTCAGCCCGGCCTGCCGGCGGCGGCGGCCGACCGAGATCAGGTCGATCAGGGTGCGCACCTCCTGCTTCACGGTGGCCAGGCCGATCAGCGACTCCAGCTCGGCCAGCGCCTCGTCGGCCGGTCGGCAGTCGGGGATCGGGGCGATCGCGGCGGCCACCGGGGCGGCGGCGGTGGTGAGTTGGGCGGTCCTGGGGGCCGGTAGCTCCGGCGCGGCCGGGGCCACGTCGTCGGAGACGCAGCCCTCGGTGACCGGGCCCGGCTCGGAGAACTCGAAGCCCGCCTGCTCGTTCTGCTCGGCCCGGCAGCGGGTCAGCGCGGTGCGGCAGCCGTCCAGCACGTAGAAGCCGAAGCCCTTGCCGTGCGAGACCCGGCAGTCGGTGAAGCTGCCCCGGCCCTGGGCGAAGACGTAGACGGCGGCCTCGACCGCGCCGCGTACCGTGCAGTCGGAGAGCTCGGGGTCGGCGCCCTTGGTGACGATCACCCCGGTGCTCACCTCGGAGATCTCACAGCCGGTCAGCTGCCCGCCGCTGCCGTGGTCGCGGAACCAGAGCCCGGTGCCGGCCTCCTGGATCCGGCAGTCGGCCAGCGCCACCGTGGCACCGCCGCTGACCGAGACCGCCGAGCTGCCGATCCGGCTGAACGAGCAGTCCCGCGCGGTCACCCGGGAGCCCTGGTCGAGTACCGAGAGGGCGTCCCGCAGATCGTGCAGTGAGCAGTCGGTGAGGGTGAGTTCGGCTCCGGCGCAGACCCAGACGGCGGGGAAGTCGCTGCTGCTGGAGTGGATCTCGCTGGCCACCGCCTCGGCCCGGGTGCCTGGCTCCCAGACCGAGAGAGCGCCCCGGCCGAAGTCCTGCAGGATGCTCTTCTCCAGGTGCAGCCGGGAGCCCCGGCGCAGGTCGGCGGCGTTCTCCGGCAGGTCGTGCACCCGGCAGCCGGTCAGGGTCAGCTCGGCGCCGGTGTCCAGGGTGAGGCCGTTGCCGGTGACCCGATGGATCTCGCAGTCGGTCAGCCGTCCGGTCGCCTGGGACTCGGCCTGGACGCCGCTGCCGCGGATCTCGTAGATCTCGCAGCCGGTCAGTTCGGCCGAGCTGCCCTGCTCGGCGAGCAGCACCCCGGCGCCGCCCGCGTGGTGCACCCGGCAGTTGGTCAGCCGGGCGCTCGCACCGTCCAGCACGGCCAGCCCGGCCTGCGCGGAGGAGGCCAGTTCGGTGTCCTCGGCCAGCAGGACGGCGCCGGAGCGCAGCCGTACGCCGAGGCCGCTCGGGTTGTGGACGGTGCAGCCGCGCAGCACCGCCTCGGCGCGGTCGGTGAGTTCGATGCCGACGGCGGCCGCGGTCTCCACCCGGCAGCCGGTGAGCTCGGCGGTGGCGTCCGGGCCGGTGATCAGCACCGCGGGAGCGGTGGTCTCGCCGCCCTCGATCACCAGGCCGTGCACCCGGGCGGCGGCGGTGACGGTCAGCGGCACGCCACCGGGCGGGCTGATCCGGACGCTGCCGGGGCCGTCGGCGGGGCGCAGCTCGACGGCCTTGTCGAGCAGCACGTTCTCCCGGAAGGTGCCCGCGCGCAGGGTCAGCGTGTCGCCCGGCTCGGCGGCGGCGACCGCCTCGGCCAGGGTCTCGTACTCGCCCGCGCGGCGCCGCCAGCGCGAGGCGCTGTCCTGCGTGACCCGGACCCTGTACTCACCCATGACGACCTCTCAGTCAACAGCCTGCGCGGTTGCCACACCCCGGTACAACGAGCGAGCAGGTTTTCGGTTCCGACGCGTCAGTGCCCGGCGGATCACTCCAGGACGGTCAGCTCGTCGCCGAGGTACAGGGTGCCGAGCAGGCCGGTGGAGCCTTCGGGCCGTTCCGGGATCAGGTTCTGGCCGAAGACCAGCTTCTGGCCGATCCGGTGGTGCCGGCCGAGCGCACGCAGTGGCTCGGGGCCGCGGCGGACACCGGTCTCCTGGTCGGTGGTGGTGACCAGGCAGCGGCCGCACGGCTTGACCACCCGGAAGGTGAGCCCGCCGATGGCGACCCGGTGCCAGCCGTCCTCGGCCCAGGCCGCGGTGCCGTCGACCACCAGGTTGGGGCGGAACCGCTCCATCGGCAGGGCCGCCGCGCTGCTCTCGTCGTCGGGGTGGTCCTCGGCGATCCGGGCGTTCAGCTCGTCGAGCGAGCCGGTGGTGGCGAGCAGCAGCGGGTAGCCGTCGGCCATCGACACGGTGTCGCCCGGGCCCGCGTACGAGGGGTCGACCGGCCGGCTCAGCGGGTCGTCCAGGTGCACCAGCCGGACACCGGGGAAGTAGCCGGCGAACCAGTCGTTGACGGCGGGGGAGGCCAGTGCGGTCGCGAAGAGGGTGCCGAACACCTCGGCCTTCACCTGGGGGTCGCCGGCCTCCGTGGCCGGTGCGGCCACCTCCACCCGGGCGCCGTCCGGGGCCGTGACGGTCAGCGAGCCGTCCGGCGAGGGCAGCACCCGGAACTGGCCGAGGGTCGGCTCGTCCCGCTGGGTGACCGCCCGGCCGCTCTCGTCCACCAGCATCCAGCGCCGGTCGCCGAGCAGGCCCCAGGGTTCGACCTGGGCGCTCTCCGGGCTCAGCCGGTAGGCGGACTTGAGCGGGTAGAGGTGCAGTCCCGTGAGCTGTGGCATGGGCCCATCCTGCCAGTTGTCAGGGCGGCTCCGTACGAGGGCCGCCGCCTCGGGGCCGCCCCGCCGCCGGAGCACGCGCGAGGGCCGCCCGGACCGTGGTGCGACGTGGTCCGGGCGGCCCTCGGGACGACCGTGGTGCCCTGCTCCGTCCGGCTCCCCCCTGGGGCCGGGCCGGTGGTGCGGCGGCTGGGTCAGTAGGCGTTCCCCTGGTAGCCGGGCTGCGGGTACTGGCCCTGCTCGGCGTACTGCGGGCGTTGCTGCTGGACCGGGCGGACCGGGGCCACCGGCGCGGCCGGGCGGAGCTGGTTGCCGCCGAAGCTCTGGTCCTGGTAGCCCTGCGCGCCCTGGCCGTTGAAGCCCTGCTGGCCGCCCTGCGGGGCGAAGTTCGGGGCGGTGGCGTAGCCCTGCGCACCGAAGGCCTGGCCGGCCTGCTGGTACTGCTGGAAGCCGGGACCGGGTGCCGCCGGGCGCTGCTGCTGCCCGCCGTAGCCGGGGAGCGGCGGCTGCGGGGCGGCGGCGTACGTGCCGGGGCCCGGCTGGGCCGGGATGTACTGGGTGGCCGGGCCACCACTGCTCGGGCCCGGGCCCAGCGCGAGCCGGGCCGGCGGCAGCGCGGGCAGGTTGCTCACCGGGCTGTCGAAGCCCGGATTGCCGTACCCGGAACCATAGTTGCTGCCGTAGCCGTAACCGGAGGAGGCCGGGGGGAGTGCGGCCGGCACGTTGATGGGGGCGATCTGCGGGACACCGCGCTCTGCGACCAGGCTGTCGTAGATGGGCGTGCCGGAGCTGAAGGACGGAGAGGGGTAGCCGACTCCGTCGTAGGAGCGGGGCGAGGTCATGGGGCATACCGTAAGCCCACAATGCGCCTGCTGAGGAGAGTGGGAGGTGTAGGAGTTCCAGTGTTTACGTACTCTTCGCCAGAACAACTCACTCGAAAGTATGACGATCGGACATTTCGCCGTCGCTTTCCGGCCAATCAGGGGTTGCGGTAGCGGGCTGACGGGGGGTCGAACAGTCGGCCAACGGGTCGTGTCCGGGTGTGGTCGTGAATCCGGCGACCCGCCGAGGGCGCGTGCCGGCATTCCGTGAGCCCCTGGGGCACGATCCGGACCCTGTTCCGGGCGGGACCTGATCCGGACAGGCCGCGGCCCGGCAGTGTGCGGCTGCCGGGCCGGACGGGGCGCCGTGCGGGTCTAGCGCGAGGCGAGCGCCTGGGCCGGGAAGCCGGGGCGGCCCGCCAGCTCCGAGGTGCAGTGCGAGCAGCGCACGGCGGCGGCCGGGATCGAGCTCAGGCAGTCCGGGCAGTCGGTCTTGGCCACCGGGACGTCCTTGACCGGCTCGAACCGCGCCTGCAGCCGGCCGACCGGGAGCACCACCGCGAAGTAGATCACCGCGCTGATCAGCACGAAGCTGATCAGGGCGTTCAGGAACGCACCGTACGGGAAGCTGGTGCCGCCGATCTCGAAGGAGCGCTTGCTGTAGTCGCCGACGGCGCCGGTCGCGACACCGAGCAGCGGGGTGAGGAACGCCGTGACGAAGCCGGTGACGACGGCGGTGAAGGCCGCGCCGATCACGATACCGACCGCGAGGTCCACGACGTTTCCGCGCAGCAGGAAGCTGCGGAATCCCTTGAACACCGGGAACTCCAAACGATGAGTAGGCCGGGAGACCGGCCGGGAGAGGGTGGGGCCAGCAGGCCCAGCGGGTCATTCTGCACACCCAAACCCCTTGTGGTCCAAGTGAGTTCACCCTATCCGCCTAATCGCCGCACCCCCGTGCGAGGCCCGAAAGGGCTTGCCGCCCGGCGCGTCGTACACCGGGCGGCAGGCCGGTGGCCTCAGAGCCCGGCAGCGCGCAGGCGCTCCGCATACGGCTGGATCCGGACCACCGCCTCGGCGGTCCTGCGCACCGTCGCGGCGTCCATCTGGGTCCACAGCGGCACGGTCAGCACGGCGGCGGCCAGCCGGTCGGTGACCGGCAGCGCCTCGGCCTGGCCGAGGTGCGCGTACGCCTGCTGGCGCTGCACCGGCGGGTGGAAGTAGCGCCGGGTGTCGATCCCCTCCGCCTTGAGCGCCCTGGCCAGCTCGTCCGCGGTGAGGCCGAAGGTCTCGGCGTCCAGGATCAGGGTCAGGTCCTTGAAGGTGGAGACGTCACCCTCCTCGGGCAGCGCCAGCCGCAGCCCGGGCAGCCCCGCGGTGGCCCGGGCGAACTCGGCGACCAGCGCACCCCGGTGGGCCACCCGCTCGGGCAGCCCGGCGAGCCAGGTCAGCCCGACCGCCGCGTGCAGCTCGCTCATCCGGGCGTTCAGACCGGGGAAGAGGGTGTTGTAGTCGCCCGGGTTGCCGTAGTCCCGGCCGTGCCGCAGGGTCTGCGCGAGCGCCGCGTCCCGGGTGGCGACCAGACCGCCCTCGCCCGCCACCGCGACCTTGGTCGGGCTCATGCTGAACACCTCGGCCAGGCCGAAGTTGCCCACCGGCACGCCCTTGCGGCTGGAGCCGAAGCCGTGCGCCGCGTCGTAGACCAGCGGCAGTCCGGCCGCGTCGGCGATCCGCTGCAACTCCTCGGTCTGGCACGGCGTTCCGTAGACGTGGGTGGCCATCACGGCGGCCGACCGGTCGGCGGCCTTCAGCCGGGCCTCGGCGTCCGCCGGGTCGAGCGTGATGTCCGCCTCCCTGGCCTCGGCGAACAGCGGTGTGCCGCCCGCCCAGTGCGCGGCGTGCGCGGTCGCGGAGAAGGTGAAGCCCGGCATCAGTACCGGCCGGCCGCCGCCCACCCCGGCGGCCTGGAGCACCAGCATCAGCCCGGCGGTGCAGTTGGAGACCGCCACCACGTGCGGCACGCCCAGCAGTTCGGCGGCGCGCTGCTCCAGCTCGGCCACCGTCCGGCCGTTGGTCAGCATGCCGCTGTCGAGCACGGCGCCGAGCCGCTCCAGCAGTCCGGCCCGGTCCGGCACCTGGACCCGGGTCAGCGGCAGTCCTTCGGGGAAGGCGGGCGTGCCGCCGAGGAAGGCGGGTGAGTCGGTGTCGGTGAACGGAGCGTCAGTGGAAGTCATGGTCGGGTCGATCCCCCCTGGGTCGAGGTGGTGGCTGGGACGGGCCGCCCGGACCGCCGACGCGGGCCGGGCGGAGCACGGTGGTCGGCGGGCGGGGACCCCACTGCCCGGGCTGCACCCGCCAGACCGGCGGGCGGCTGCGCCTGCGGGTCACCTGGCGGTCGCCCTCGGGCCTGGGCACGGCCAGCAGGACGAGCACCAGCGGCAGCACCTGGACCCGCTCGCGGGACAGGATGCCGAGGTTGTTGATGGTCGAGAACGCCCAGCAGAACAGCAGCGTGTACACCAGCGCGAAGGCTATGTACGAGCGGCGCAGGAAGAGCCGGGGCAGCTGCCGCATCCTCGGCCAGCCCCGAATGAACATCACCAGCAGGGCGAAGCACTCCACCGACTGGAACAGGCTCTGGATGTTGGACGCCTCGAACGGGAACGGCCGGAACAGCACACTGACCACGGCCATCGGCAGCCCGGCCGGATTGAGGCTGAAGGCAGGGGCGGCGTCCTCGGTGGGTGCCTGGTTGATCACCGAATTGCCCTGCGAGGTGCGGCGGGAGGTCTCCGAGAGCACCTGGTTGACCGAGTCGCCACTGCCGCCGGTGGTGCCGAAGAAGGTGTTGACCTGTTGCAGCATCAGCATCACCATCGCGCCCAGCACCACCACCGTCACCACCATCCGCAGCGGCCCCAGCGCACTGACCTGCTTGGGCCGCTTGCGCAGCACGTACGCCACGGTGAGTCCGGCGCCCGCCAGCACGGTGACGTGCGGGCGGACCATCGCGGTGCCCAGCGAGCCGAGCGCGATGAAGAGGAAGGCCCCGAACCTGCGGTCCAGGAGGCGGGCCACGCCGTAGGTGGTCAGGCCGAGACAGAACATCATCCAGGCGTCCTTGCCGATGCTGGACGGCCAGAACAGCAGCGAGGGCAGGAAGAAGACCAGCTTGGCGTAGCGCCGGGTGTCCGCCTCGGGAAAGGCGATCTGGAGGGCCCGCCAGAACAGCAGCAGCCCCCAGAAGCCGAGCCAGGAGAACACCAGGAAGCCGCCCACCAGGGACGGTCCGGTGATCGCGTAGACCACCCCGGTGACGATGATGACGAAGCCGGTGCCGGCGACCTTCATACCGAGGTCGTAGTGGAAGCCCGCGGAGAAGTCCGCCTGGTCCAGGAAGAGCGCCAGCTCGCTGCCCTTCTGGTGGTACATCTTGGCGTCCGCCGCGCCGCCGTACAGCACGAAGGCCATCAGATAGCGGGGGAAGGCGCAGAGTAGTTTGAGCGCCATCGCCAGCATCAGCAGGCGGAAGATGTCCCGCTCCGGGTTGGCGGCGGCCACCCGCGCCAGGATCGGGGTGCCGATCGCCATCAGGGCCGGCAGCACCAGCAGCGCGCCCCAGGTGTCGTAGCTGGTGTGCACCATGGCCAGCACGAAGACGGTGACGTACCCGAGCACCAGGGTCCCGGCCACCACGGAAGGCCAGGGGACCTGCCGGAGCAGCGGGTGCCGGCCCATCAGAAGACCTCCAGGTCACCGAGGGTGAAGCGGAACTCCGCCGTGCCAGGGGGTGGTTGGCCCGCCGTAGTCCTGGCGGCCAGCCGGAGGCCGGTGCGCGGTGCGCGCAGGTAGCCGAGCCGGACGGCGGCCCGGGCAGCCTCGGTGCCCGGTGCCAGGTGGGTGGCCACGTGGTCCCCGCCGGCCCGGGCCGCCGCGCGGAGCAGCCGGGCGGCGGTCTCGCCGTCACCGGGCCTGACGATCAGGTCGGAGAGGGTGAACTCGACCAGCGGGCCGCGCCGTCGGGGCCGTCCGAACGCCACTCCGGCCAGCTCACCGCCCCGGTGACAGGTGATCACCCGGTAGTCCAGGCCCGGCGCATCGCCGTACCGCCAGCGCAGGAACTCCTCGGTGCGCGGCACGGCGATCCGGGTGTCCGGTACGTCGGCCGCCGCGCGCTCACGGAGCAGCCCGGCGAGCGGCTCGGTACCGAACCAGTCAGCCGCCGTGGGAAGTTCGCAGTCCACCGGGCCGACGGCGGCGCGGCGCCGGGTGAGTGCGGCGCGGGCGCCCCGGGCGAAGGAGAGCGGCCGGGCCACCCGCAGGGTGACCGGAACCTGGCCCAGGTCCTGCCAGCCCATCCTGAGGTAGCCGGGCAGGCTGTTGCCGTTCGGTGTGTTGAAGACCAACTCCGCCTCGGGAGTGACCTGTTCGAGCAGCTCGGTGGTCAGGCGGCGGAAGACGCCCCGGCCCTGGAAGTCCGGATGGGTGGCGGTGTCCACCGGGCGGACGGCCCGGAGCACCTGCCCGGCGCGCTGCCACTCCCAGCGCAGGAACAGTCGGACGCCGACGATCCGGCCCACCGGGGTGACGGCCACCAGGCCGGGGCTGGCACCGAACGGGTTGCGGCGGTGCTTCCAGTCGAAGAACTCGGCTGTCCTGGTACCGGTCGGGCCGCCCGCCAGTGAGGTGGTCAGCAGGGCCAGCACGGCGGCGTCGTCGGCCCGGGTGAGCGGACGGCAGGTCAGCTCGTCGGTTTCGAACCGGGCTTGCTCGGGACTGGCGCTCACGGTGGTGGTCTTCCTCTCGGAGGGGCGGGGCGGGCGAGGTCAGGACCCCAGCACCTGCTCGTACACCTGCTCGACGGCCCGCTGGGCCCCCGCCACGTCGAAGCGCTCCGCGCGCAGCCGGGCGGCCGCGCCCAGGCGCTCGCGCAGCCTGGCGTCCCCGGCCAGCCGCCCGAAGGCGTCGGCCAGGCCGGCCGGATCGCCGGGCTCGACCAGGAAGCCCTCGCCGCCGTCTTCCAGCACCTCGGGCATCCCGCCGACCCGGGTCACCACCGAGGGCAGGCCGCTGGTCATCGCCTCCATCAGGGCGACCGGCAGACCCTCCTGGCGGGAGCTCAGGGTGAACACGTCGAACCCGGGCAGCAGTTCGGGCACATCCGCCCGGGAGCCGGCGAACACCACGCCCTCACCGGCGGCTGCCCGCAGCTCCGCTTCCAGCGGACCGGAGCCGATCAGCACCAGCCTGGCCCCCGGGTGCTGCTCGCGGAGCAGGCCGAAGGCGGTCAGCAGGGTGGCCTGGTCCTTCTTCGGGGTGAAGTTGGCGACCGTGCCGATCACCAACGCGTCAGGGGGCAGAGCAAGTTCGGCCCGCGCGTGGGCCCGGGCCGCCGGCCCGACGGCCGCGCCGCCCAGATCGGGACCGTGGTGCACCACATGGACGAACTCACCGGCCCGCCGCCGGGCCGCCGGAATCGCCGCGGCCACCGCGTGCGAGACCGCGATCACGGCCCGATTGCGCCGGTACGTAAGCGAGTTGGCCCAGCGGGTAGCGGTCCGGTAGCGCTCCCAGACGTTGTGTTCGGTGTGCACCAGCGCCGGCCGCCGCCGGCCCAGGGTGAGCAGCCGGGCCGCCGCCGCCGGTACGGGCATGTGCGAGTGCACCAGGTGGTAGCGCCGCCGGGCCAGCAGTCGGGCCAGCCGCCACGGCCAGAGCCGCCCGGGTGCCGTGCCCAGGCAGTGCACCGTGACGCCCGCCGCCTCCAGCGCGGGCACCAGCGCGTCCTTCCAGGGCAGTACGTACGCGACCTCGATCTCGTACCGCTCCCGGTCCGCGTGGCGGGCGCAGTTGACCAGCAACTGTTCGGCGCCGCCCCGGCCCAGGCCCTTGGTCAGCCAGAGCACCCGAATCCGTCCTGCGGTCACCGGAGCTCGCCCTCGTGGCCGCCGGTGGCCGACTCGACGGTCGGGGGCACGGACGGCGACGGAGCGCGTCGGGCCCAGGTGGGGGAGGCGCGGTGCCGGGGTTCCTCGCGCTGCTGCTGGAGGGTTCCGGCCGGGCCGGGCACCCCGGGCTGGCCGCCGCCGTGCCCGCCGTCACGGTTGCGGCGGCCGGACGGGCCGAAGGTACCGAGCAGCGCCACCCCGGCCACCGGAACGCCCGTCCGGGAGAGCAACTCGCTGACTCGGTCGGCCTGTTCCGGTGTGACGTTGCCCGCCATCATGGTGACCAGCACCGCGTCAGCGTGCCGGACCAGGTCGTACGCGTCGTTGGCGTGCAGCAGCGGGGAGCTGTCGATCAGCACCACGTCCGCGTGCCGCCGGGCCCGGCGGAGCACCTCGCCCGCGCGCAGCACCAGGGCGGCGGGGTAGGCGGTGGTGTTGCCGCCGGTGATCAGATGGACGCCGTCCACGTTGGTCCGCCGGATCAGGTCGTCCAGCTCGGGCAGCTGCTCACCGCTGAGCAGCTCGGCCATCCCCGGGCCCTCGCCCACGCCGAACTGCACGTGCGCCTGCGGATGACGGAAGTCGCAGTCCAGCACCAGGACTTCGCGGCCGGTCTCGGCCAGGGCGGCGGCCAGGTTGGCCACCGTGGTGGTCCGTCCGTCGCCGCTGCGTCCTGACATCACCAGGATCACCGGCGCCGGCTGGGCCAGCCGCCGGGAGACCAGCTCGGCCGGGTTGAGATTGCCGTCGGCCAGCTGCGCGGCGAGCGCGGGCGGGCCGGTCAGCAGCAGGGTGGAGCGCAGCGAACGGAACGCCTCGGTGCCCGGGTCGGAGGGCCGGGCCACCACCAGCGGGTCGCGCAGCCGCCGCAGCCGCCGCGAGAGTTGCGGGATCTCACCGATCACCGGGAGGTTGAACGCCTCCTCCACCGCGTTGCGGGAGCGCAGCCGGGTGTCCATCCGGCTGAGCATCAGCGCGGCCACCACCCCCAGGGCCAGACCGAGCACCACCGCCAGGGCCAGCCGGACGCCCCGGTTCGGCGAGCTGAGCAGGTTGCCGCCGGCCTCCTTGGCGTCGATCGAGCCCCACTGCTGGATGGCGTCGGTCTGGCTGACGTTCTGCAGGTCGCTGATCGCGGTCAGGGTCTTGGTCAGCGAGGCCAGCGCCGCCGTCAACTGCGGCTGCAGCTTGGGCTGGTCGATCGGCTTGGCGGCGGAGAACTGCTGCTGGAACTTGTTGACCTGCTCCTGCTGGGTGGCCGCCTGGGCCTCCAGTCGCTTGATCGACTCGCCCGCGCTCTTCGCCGACTCCTGGCTGTAGCCGTTGATGATCGCCTCGGCGAAGGCGGCGGCGGTGTCCGCGCAGCCGTGCTGAGTCGGCCCGGTGACGGTGACGGTCAGCATCTGGGTGCTGGCCGCGGAGACCGAACGACGGGCCGCCAGCGCGGCCACGTCCGTGACACCGAGCTTCTTGGCGGCCGCGGTGGTGACGTCCGAGCCGGCGGCGTAGGAGAGCACCTGATCGGCCCGGACCGCCTCGCCCGAGCCCGCCACCGGAGTGATCGCCACCTTGCACTGCCACTTGCCGTTGTCGACGGTGTCGACCGCCGGTGTGAGCAGCAGACCGATGATCAGGGCCGCTGCGGTGCAGCCCGCCAGCAGGCGCCAGTAGCGGCGCAGGACCATGAAATGGCTAGCCGGTTCCACCGGTTGGTTCCCCTCGCGTTCGTGGTGCGTACGCCGTACGGAGCGGGCCGGGCCGGACGCGGGATCGGCTCCGTACGGTCGGTGGCGGCTCGCAGCCGCGCGACACCCCCCGACGTCGCCGACTCGCCCCGATACCCCCGGGGCTGATGCTTGCGGCACGTGACGTGCGGCGCAAGCACTTTGGCCAATCTCATCCCCGGCGCAGTGATCTTTCGTAGAACTCGACCATCTGACCGGAGACGTGGTGCAGGGTGAAACGCGTCAGGAACCTCGCCCGGGCCGCCTTCACGCGCAGCGCCGCCGCCGACGGGTCCCCGAGCGTCTCCAGCAGCGCGGCCGCCAGCTCGACCGGCCGCTCCGGCGGCACCAGCCGCGCGTAGTCCTCCGAGCCGACCGTCTCGCGGAGCGCTGCCACGTCGGCGCAGACCAGCGGGACACCGACCCCCATCGCCTCCATCGCCGCACTGCCCAGGCCCTCCCAGCGGGACGGCACCGCGAAGGCGTCGGACGCCGCCATCAGGTCGAACACGTCCGAACGCGGCCCCAGGAAGCGGACGTTGCCCGTGAGGTCGGCCAGCTTCCGCAGTCGCGGCGTCTCCGCGCCCGGGCTGCCCGCCAGCAGCAGCACCGCCTCGGGCAGCTCGGCCCGCACCTTCGGCCACGCCTCCAACAGGACGTCAAGACCCTTCTGGTACTGCTGCCTGGCCGCCGCCAGTACGACGGGCGTGTCCATGGCCAGCTCCAGGCCGTCCCGGACGGCGGCCCGCCGCTCGGGCGTCACCGCGCCGAGCACCTCGGGGTCGCGGCCGCGCGGCACCACGTCGATCCGGTCCGGCGAGACCCGCAGCCGACGGGCCATCACCTCGGCCACGTGCCTGGTGAGCGCGTGGAACCGGCGGGTGCCCTGCGCGGTCGCCGCGTCCACCGCCTGGGCGGCCCGCACCTTCCACGGGTTCAGACCGCGGGCGTGCAGGTGTTCCGGCCCGTAGGCGGAGTTGACCAGGCTGGAGACGACGGGGATCCCGCTGGCCAGCGCTGCGGAGCGGCCGAGCACGTCGGACTCGTACAGCGTGGTGTGCACCAGGTCCGGGCGTCGGCGGCGGACCAGCCGGCGGAGCGCGGCGAGTTCGCCGACCCGGCCCGCCGCGTGCACACCGAAGACCGTGGCACCGGCCTGGGTCAGCTCCGCCTGGAAGCCGCCCGGCGACTGCCGCAGGTACGCCACGTCCAGCTGGACGCCCGAGCGGACCAGCTGCGGTGCCATCGACACCAGACCCTGCTCGGCACCGCCGATCCGGCTCACGCTGTCGATCACATAGAGCACGTGCACAGCGGCAACCCCCAGCGAGACCCCCGGCGCAGACCCCCCCGGCCAACGCGCTCTGACAGACGGTCAGCATCCCAGGCCGGACAGGCTCGGCGCCAGCGAATGGGCATACCCACCAGGGGCACGGGAGCGGTGCGCCGTTCCCGGGCGAGCATCCCAGGGGAGCGGGGAACTGCGCGAGGGCGGCAGGCCACGACCGTCGGCCGCTCGCGGACAGTGCCCCGGGCCTCGATCCGGCTCCGCAAGAGCGTCGCACCCGCACCCCCGTTCGCTTGACCCGCCCCGTGAACTCCCCGAAGGTTGGCCGCATGGCTGACGGACCCCGTGTGCTGCACCTGATCACCGACCCCCGCCACCGGGGCGCGCAGAACCTCGCCCGCGACCTGCACGCCGAGCTGCTGCGCCGGGGCGCGCCGTCCGCGCTCCGCGCGCTCCAGCCGCACGCCGACGCACCCCCCGACCACGACGCCCCCGTCCTCGGCCCGTCCCGCCACCACCCCGCCACCTTGCGGGCGCTGCGGGCCGCCGCCCGGCAGGCGGATGTCGTGGTGGCGCACGGCTCCAGTACCCTCCAGGCCTGCGCCGTCGGGCTGTTGGGCACCGGAGTGCCCTTCGTGTACGTCAACATCGGCGACCCCAGGCACTGGACCGCGAGCCTGTCCCGGCGGCTCAGGGTGGGTGCGTTCCTGCACCGGGCGGCCGCCGTCTCGGCGATCTCGGACGGCGCCAGGGCGGTGCTCCTCGAACGCTTCTGGCTGCCCGCGAAGCGCGTCCGGACGATCCCGAACGGCCGGGCCGCCGAAGCGTACCGACCGGCGGCGAATGCGGCCGAACGGCGGGACGCCCGTGCTCAGTTGGGCCTCCCACCGCAAGGCCCGGTGGTCGCCTGGATCGGTGCGCTGGCGCCGGAGAAGCGGCCCGATCTGGCGCTCGCCGCGCTCGACCGGCTGCCGGACGTCCACCTCGCGCTCGCGGGCGACGGCCCGCTCGCCGGCAGCTTCGCGCGCACCGAGCGGGCGCACTTCCTCGGCCGGCTGCCCGACCCCGGCGTGCTCTACCGGGCCGCCGACGCGCTGCTGCTGACCAGCGACAGCGAAGGGGTGCCCGGCGTGCTGATCGAGGCCGCGCTCTCCGAACTCCCGGTCGTGGCAACCAATGTGGGCTGGGTCGGCGATGTCGTGCTGGACGGCCTGACCGGCGCCCTGGTCCGGCCCGGCGACCCGGTCGCGCTGGCCGAGGCCCTCGGCCGGGTGCTGGCCGGGGACCGGGCCGCGCTCGGCGCCGCCGCCCGGGCACATGCGCTGGCCCGGTTCGACCTGGCCGTGGTGACCGACTCCTGGCAGCACCTGCTGGAGCACGTGGCGCCGGGACGGTAACGATCCGCCGGCAAGGGCCCCCACCCTGTCCCACCCGCCGGGACGGGCGCATACTGTGCCGCGCGGCCACCACCCCGGTGGCCGGCACGGGGGAGGTCGGACATGGGATTTCTGGCACTGGCGGGCGCGGTGGCCGTGCTCTGGGTGGTCTTCGGGGTCCGGGTGGTACAGCAGTACGAGCGTGGCGTGGTGTTCCGGCTGGGCCGGGTCCGGGGGAGTGTCCGTGACCCCGGGCCGATGCTGCTGATCCCGCTCGTGGACCGGATGCGCAAGGTCAACATCCAGGTGATCACGATGCCGGTGCCCGCCCAGGAGGGCATCACCCGGGACAACGTCTCGGTCCGGGTCGATGCGGTGGTCTACTTCCGGGTGGTCGACCCGGTCCGGGCCACCGTCGACGTGCAGAACTACACCTTCGCGATGTCCCAGGTGGCCCAGACCTCGCTGCGTTCGGTGATCGGCAAGAGCGACCTGGACGACCTGCTCTCCGGCCGGGAGGGCCTGCACCGCGGCCTCGAACTGATGCTGGAGAGCCCGGCGGTGGGCTGGGGCGTACACATCGACCGGGTGGAGATCAAGGACGTCGCGCTGCCCGACTCGATGAAGCGGTCGATGGCCAGGCAGGCCGAGGCCGACCGGGAGCGCCGGGCCCGGATCATCACCGCCGACGGCGAGTTCCAGGCCGCGAGCAAGCTCGCCGACGCGGCCCGGCTGATGGACGGCACGCCGTCCGCGATGCAGCTGCGCCTGTTGCAGACCGTGGTCGAGGTGGCCGCCGAGCAGAACTCCACCCTGGTGCTGCCGTTCCCGGTCGAGCTGCTGCGGTTCTTCGACAGCGTGAACCGGAGCGTGCCCGAGCCCACGGTCCCCGAGCAGGCCGTCCCGCTCGACAAGACCGAGGACTGAGCGGTTGGGCCGTCCGGGCGAAAGTGCGCTCCGGACGGCCCGTCAGCTGGCTCGGCCGTCCCCGGCGCTGGCAGCATGCGGCCTGTGAACCCGCTTCTGCGTACCGCCGTGCTGGCCGTTGTCGCCAGCGGACTGCTCGTCACTCCGGCCGCCGCCGCCCCCGAAGTACCGCACGAGGGTGGCCTGGTGGGCCGGATCGACCACCCGGGCCCGATTCGGGCGGTGAAACAGGAGGCCGTCGAGTTCTTCTGGTACGACTGCGGGCACTCCCAGGAGCTGGAGATCCCGCTGGAGCGGTGGGCGGAGAAGCACCGGAGTGACGTGACGCTCCGTCGGGTGCCCGCCGTCTGGGTGGGCAGCCGCGAGGAGCAGACCCAGCGCGGCCACGCCCGGCTCTACTACACGTTGGAGCAGCTCGGCGAGGTGGACCGGCTGCAGCTCGCCGTGTTCCGCGCGGTGCGTGAGCGGGAGACCGACGTGACCACCGAGGGGACCGCCACCGCCTGGGCGATGACGGTCGGGCTCGACCAGGACAGGTTCCGCGCGGCGTACCGCTCCTCGGCGGTCGAGCAGGCCACCGAGGAGGCCGGCGGCCTGCTGACCCGGTACCAGGTGGACGAGCTGCCGACCGTACTGGTGCAGGGCGGCCAGCGGGTGCAGCCGAGCCGGGACGGCGGGGTCGCCGGGATGCCCGCCGCGCTCGACCGGCTGGTCGACTGACCCTACCAGCGCCCCTCCACCCGCCCCCCGCCGACAGAGGCTCTGAGCAGCCCGAATTCTTCACCGAACCAGCCCCCTGCCCGCACACTCTGTGCCAGAGTGGTCGCCGCGGCCGAACTGCCTCAGCAGCGGCCCGGATTCGAGGCTCGTACCTCGGACGTGAATCACTCGGCACCGGAGAAGGCGGGGTTCCGTGGGGGGACAGCGCGCGCAGGTCCTGGACCAGCGCGACAACCAGACCGAGGCGCGGCGGGCGGGGGCCGACGGTCCGCCCGCTGAACTGATCTTCAAACGGAGGCTACGGCCCGCCCAGGTGGCCCGGGAGCTGCTCGGGGCGCGGGAGTTGGTCCGCGCGCTCGCCGAGCGCGATCTGCGGGCCCGGTACAAGCAAGCGGTGCTCGGCTTCGCCTGGGCGGTGCTCACGCCGCTGGCGCTGTGCGCCATCTTCACACTGGTGTTCCAGCGCGCCGTGAAGATCGACACCGGCGGGGTGGCGTACCCGCTGTTCGCCTATGTCGGCCTGATCGTCTGGCAGTTCTTCAGCAACACGATGAACCAGGGCGCGCTCAGCCTGGCCAACAACCTCAGCCTGCTGAACAAGGTGTACTGCCCGCGCGAGGTCTTCCCGCTGGCCACCATGCTGGTCGCCAGCGTGGACATGCTGATCGGCATCGGTGTGCTCGGGCTGCTCTTCCTGGCCTTCTGGACGCCGCCCGCGATCACCTTCTTCTGGGTGGTCCCGCTGCTGCTGATCCAACTCGCCTTCACCTACGGTGTGGCGCTGGTGCTCTCGGTCGCCGTGGTCTACCTGCGCGACGTCCGCCACCTGCTGCCCATCATCACCCAGATGGGCGTGTTCGCGACCCCCGTCGCCTACCCGCTGTCGCAGATCCCGCAGAGGCTGCAGGAGGTCTACGTCGGGGTCAACCCGCTGGGCGCCGTGATCGAGGGCTACCGCCGCGCGCTGCTGTACGGCCAGGCGCCCGACCTCGCCCTGACCGGCATCGCCGCCGCCAGTTCGGTGGTCTTCCTGGTCGGCGGCTACCTGGTCTTCAAGAAGCTGGAAACGGGGATCGCCGATGTCGCCTGACCTTTCGAGCAAGCAGAGCTATCCCCTGGGCACGATCAGGACCGAGCAGGTCTGGAAGCGCTTCAAGGCCGACCAGCAGCGGATGCTCCTGCGCGACAAGGTCGAGCAGCTGACCCGCAGGCTGCGCGGCGGCCGGGGCGAGGACTGGCGCTGGGCGCTGCGGGACATCAACCTGCACATCGAGCCCGGCGAGTCGGTCGGCCTGATCGGCTCGAACGGCTCCGGCAAGTCCACCCTGCTCAAGATGCTGACCCGGGTGATGTACCCGTACGGCGGGGTGATCGACGTGCGTGGCCGGATCGGCGCGCTGATCGAGATCCGGGCCGGAATCCACCCGGATCTGACCGGCCGGGAGAACATCTACCTGTTCGGGGCACTGCTGGGCCTCAAGCGCCGGGAGGTGGCCTCCCGGTTCGACGCGATCGTGGAGTTCGCCCGGCTCGGCGGGGCGATCGACCGGCAGGTCAAGTACTACTCCTCCGGGATGCAGATGCGGCTCGGCTTCGCGGTGGCCGCCTACCTGGAGCCGCACGTGCTGCTGGTGGACGAGGTGCTGGCGGTCGGCGACGCGGTCTTCCAGCAGCGCTGCCTGGACCGGATGCGCGAGGTCGCCGAGCAGGGCACCACGATCGTCTTCGTCTCGCACGACCTGCCCGCCGTCGAGTCGATCTGCCGCCGGGGCGTCTGGCTGGAGCAGGGCTCGATCCGGGTGGACGCGGGCATCAAGGAGGCGATGTCCGGCTACCGGGACTCGATCGAGGCGCAGTCAGAGGCGGGCGGCCGGGTCGGCGAGCCGATCCAGCTGCTCAAGCACGAGATCGTCGGCGAGGGCCGGGAGAACCTCACCACCGACGAGCCGATGACCGTCGAGCTCACCCTCGGCGGCGACTACCGGGGCGACGCCACGCTGCACCTGGGCGTCAGCGAGGGCACCTCCAGCCCGATCTTCCAGATCAGCCACGAGATCCGGCTGACCGGCGAGGACCACCAGGTCGCCTGCATGATCCCCAACCTGCCGCTGCCGCGCGGCCGTTATACTCTCTGGGCGGGTGTCTACAGCATCGGCAGGACCGATGGCGGCACGCTGATGAGCTGGCACTCGGTCGGACAGTTCGATGTCTTCGGCCCGATGCTGGACACCCCGCCACGGGCCGTGGTGCTGGCCGCACCGGTCTTCGTCCCGCACCGCTGGGAGGAGTGAACGGGTGAACGGCCTCAGAGTGCTGGTCCACCTCAACAACCTCGCGCTGGGCGGTGCGCAGCTGAACGCGGTGGACATCGCGCGCACCCTGCGCGACCGGGGACACCACCCGGTGCTGTTCGCCCAGGGGGTGGAGGGACCGGCCCCGCTGGTTCAACTCGCCGCCGGGCACGGCCTGGAACTCGTGGTCGAGGGCGACCCTGACACCCCGGCCCGGGTGGTCCGGCAGCGGCTGAGCCAGGTGACCGAACAGCACGGCAGCCAGCTGCTGCACGCCTGGGAGGTCCGGGCCGCCCGGAACTCCTTCTTCGGCCCCGGCCGGCTCGGCCGGCTGCCGGTGATCACCACCTTCTACGGCATCAGGATGCTGCGCGGCCTGCCCCGGCACCAGCCGCTGGTGCTCGGGCTCGGCGCCCTGATGGGGGAGGGCCGGGCCTTCGGCCACCGCGACGTCCGGCTGATCGAACCGCCGGTGAACACCGTGACGGACGCTCCCGGCGTGGTGGACGGAGACGCCTTCCGCCGCGAACACGGAATCGGGGAGGGCGAGTTGCTGCTCGCCATCGTGACCCGGCTGGTGCCCGACCTGGAGAAGGACGCGGGCGCGCTGCTGACCATCGAGGCGGTCCGCGAAATGGCCGACCCCAGGGTCCGGCTGGCCGTGGTCGGCGCCGGTCCCAGTCTGGAGCGGCTGCGGTCCGCAGCGGCCGCCGCCAACGCGGCACTGGGGCGCCAAGCCGTCCTGGTACCTGGCCAGTTGGCCGATCCCCGGCCCGCCTACCAGGCCGCCGACGTGGTGCTCGGGATGGGCGGCTCGGCCCTGCGCGGTCTGGCCTTCGGCAAGCCGGTGGTGGTGCACGGCGCCGCCGGGTACACCGCACTGCACGAGCCCGGCCCGCTGGTCGAGCCGCACGCGTCCCGCTGCATGTACGGCTTCGGCGACGGCTCGGCAACGCCCGCGCGGCTGGTTGGGCAGCTCCGCCCGCTGCTCGCCGACCCGGCCCGGCGGGCCGAGCTCGGCACCTGGGGACGGGACTGGGTGGTCGGCAGGTTCTCGCTGGAGAGCGTGGCCACCGCCTTCGAGGACCTCTATCGCGAGGTGGTCACCACCCCACCGGGCCCGGCGAGTTGGCTCCGCGACCTGGAGCAGATGAGCCGCTTCGAGTACAGCAAGCCGACCGCCGCGAGGCTGCTCGGCCGCTAGGGCCTGTCTCGTGGAACGGCCGGCCGCAGTGCCCGGTACGTGCTGTCTCCGCACCGGACACTGCGGGGTCAGATCCTCCGAGGACCCGCCCGACGGACCGTCAGGCGGCGCGGCGGAGGAGCAGGGTGATGAAGCCGAGGGTGCCCCGGTAGCCGCCGAGCCAGCCCATGCGGTGTTCGGCGGCGATCGTGGCTGCCTCGGCGCTGTCCGGGTGCTCGGGGTTGTCCAGGGCCCATTCGGCGAGCGAGCCCGCCCAGGCCCACTCGTAGTCGTCCCACTCCTCCAGGGTGCTGATGTGGCCGAGCACCGGCACCCAGCCGGCCTCGGTGACCAGGCGGACGGTGCCGGTCAGATCGGCGTGGTCGTCCGCGTTGGGCACGCCGAGCCCGGCCAGCGCGGCCGCGTCCGGCTCCCGCTCCCAGAAGCAGTCGCCGATCAACAGCAGCCCGCCCGGTGCCAGGTGCTCGCCCGCCGCCGCCAGGGTCGGCAGCAGCCCGCCGAAGGCGTGCGACGCCCCGACCGAGAGCACCACGTCGAACGGCTGGTGGGCGCGGAACTCCGTGGCGTCCTGGTGGTGCAGCCCGAGCCGCCGGGCCACCCCGAGCGCCTCGGCGCGTTCCCGGCCGAGCGTCAGCGCGCTCTCGTCCAGGTCGACGCCGACCGCCTGCAGTTCCGGGTGCGCGGCCAGGGCGCGGAGCAGCCAGGCGGCCTCGCCGCAGCCGAGGTCGAGCACCCGCCCGTCCCGGCCGCGCAGGGCGCGGTCGAGCAGCCGCTGCACGTTCGCGTCGGAGAGCGGTGCGGCGATCGGGTGGTCGGAGTGGGCTATTCTGCCCCTGAGTTGACGGTCCATCTGATCAGTCTGGCGCAGGACCGTCACTCTGACCCATGACTTTTCCGTACGTCCGTCCCTTCCAGGCCGCACCCCGCCCGCGCCAGTGCTGGACGGCCGAGTCCACGGTCATCAGCAGGTACAGCAGCGCGGTGAACGGCAGCAGCAGCGCGGCCGCCGTCGGCTGCCTGTGGTACCGGAGCATCGGCGTGAAGGTTCCGGCCATCAGCGCCCAGGCCGCCGCACCCGGCGCCGCCACCCACCACACGCCGGTGACCGCCCCCGCCACGGTCGCCACCGGCGGCACCAGGTACACGAGCGTCAGCCCGAGCACGGTGCCGAGCAGCAGCAGCGGGGAGTGCCGCAGCTGGGCGTATGCGCTGCGCGAGACCATCCGCCAGAGCTGCCCCAGCTCCGGGTAGGGCCGGACGCTGTCCACCTGCTCGGCCAGGCCCAGCCAGGTTCGGCCGTCGGTGCGCTTGACCGCCCTGGCAAGGTTCACGTCGTCGATCACCGCACCCCGGATCGCGGCGATCCCGCCCGCCCGCTCCAGCGCAGTCCGGCGCACCAGCGAACAGCCGCCCGCCGCGGCGGCGGTCCGGCAGCCGGGGCGGTTGCTCCACCGGAACGGGTACAGCTGGGCGAAGAAGTACACGAAGGCCGGCACGATCAGTCGCTCCCAGCCGGTCTGCACCCGCAGCCTGGCCATCTGCGAGACCAGGTCGAGCCGGTGGCCCTCGGCCGCCGCCACCAGGGCGGCCAGTGAGTCGGGCCGGTGCGCGATGTCGGCGTCGGTCAGCAGCAGGTACTCCGCTGCGCCCGCCTGCTCGACGCCGTGCCGCAGGGCCCACAGCTTGCCGGTCCAGCCCGGCGGGAGGGGCGGGGGAGTGGTCACCGTCAGCGGCAGGCCGCCGTCGGCTCCGAGGCGGTGGGCCAACTCGCCCGTGCCGTCGGAGCTGTGGTCGTCCACCAGGATGATCCGGGCCCGGCCCGGGTACCGCTGCGCGAGCAGGCTGGGCAGACTCACCGGCAGCACCTCGGCCTCGTCCCTGGCCGGCACCAGCACCACCACCTCCGGCCACCGGGCGGTCGGCACCGGAACGGGCAGCCGCTGATCGGTCCGCCAGAAGAACCCCTGAGCCAACGTCAGCCACACCCAGGCCGCCAACGACACCCACGCCAGTACGGTCACGCTCGCAGTCTGCCACCGCGACGGTGGCGCACCCGGCAGGCTGGCTGTCCAGGTGGGTGGTGGACGGCTGAGCGCCTGCCCGAGGCGCCCGGACGCCGGGCCGCCCGCTCCGGATCGGGTCCAGTAGAGTCGTGAACCGTGAAGATCGCACTGGTGGACTCAGGACTCGGACTCCTCGCGGCCGCCGCGGCCCTGCGCCGCCGCCGTCCCGACCTGGACCTGGTGCTCTCCTCGGACCCCGACGGGATGCCCTGGGGCCCGCGTACGCCCGAGGGCATCGCCGCGCACGCGCTGGCCTGTGCCAGGGCGGCGGCCGAGTTCGGACCGGACGCGCTGGTGATCGCGTGCAACACCGCCTCGGTGCACGCGCTGGACGTGATCCGGGCCGAGCTGGAGCCGGGTCTGCCGGTGATCGGTACCGTTCCGGCGATCAAGCCCGCTTCGGCGGCCGGCGGCCGGGTGGCGATCTGGGCCACCCCGGCGACCACCGGCAGTCCGTACCAGCACCAGCTGATCCGGGAGTTCGGCGGCGAGGCGACCGTCACCGAGGTGGCCTGCCCCGGGCTGGCCGACGCCGTGGAGCGGGCCGACCAGGCGGCGATCGCGGCCGCCGTGGCCGACGCCGCCGCCCGGACGCCCGCGCACACGGACGCGATCGTGCTCGGCTGCACCCACTACGAACTGCTGGCGGACGAGATCCTCGCCGCCGTCGCCACCCCGGGGGAGTCGCTGCCGTCCTGGTACGGCTCCGCCGACGCGGTCGCCGCCCAGGCGCTCCGCCGGATCGGCCCCGGCCGCCCCGAGGGCGGCGGTACCCTCACCGTGCTCCAGAGCGGCCGGGTCGGCAGCCTGCCGCCCGCCGTGCTGCACTACCCCGAGGGCCGGCTGCTGGCCGAGCCCGCCCGGGGTCCGCTGACCGCCACCAGCGGCTGAGCCCGCTGACCGCTACCAGTGGCCGGGCTTGCGCAGCCCGGACGGCAGCCGGGTGCTCGCGTCGCCCCGGGCCGCGTTGAGCTGGGCCTGGGTGAGGAAGAGCGCGCCGGTGAGGTCGGCTCCCGTCAGGTCGGCGTCACGGAAGTCCACCCCGATCAGGTCCGCCTCGCGCAGGTCGGCCCCCTTGAGGTCGGCCGCGATCAGGTACGCCCCGCGCAGGTTGGCGCCGCGCAGGTTCGACCCCGCCAGCCGGGCGCCCATCAGGTCGGCGCCGCGGTGGTTGCGCTTCTTGCCCGGCACCCCGGCCCTGACCAGCTCGCTGACCCGCAGCAGCAGTTCGCCGACCTCCTGACGGACCGTAGGCACGTCCGCCGCGACCAGCTCGGCCGCCGTTCCCCTGGTCAGCGCCTCGATCCGCTCCAGCGCCGTGCGCAGCTGCCCGTGCACCGACTTCGCGGCCCGCAGGGTGAGCGCCTCGGTCAGGTAGTACAGCAGCTCGTGCAGCCGCCGCATCACCGGGAACACCTCGTACATCTCCCCCGCGGTCTCCGGCGCCTCGCGCCAGCTGCGCCCCTCGAAGGTGACCTGGGACACCTTCTGCCCGGCGCCGAAGCAGTCGAAGACGGTGCAGCCGGTGAAGCCGGTGGCGCGCAGCTCGGTGTGGATGCCGCAACGAAAGTCGGTCCGCAGGTTCCGGCACGGCGTGCCCGCCGCCTTGGTGACCGCGAAGTCGGCCGAGCGCGCGAAGGGCAGGGCCACACAGCACAGCCCGAAGCAGTTCGCGCAGTCGGCCACCAGCTCAAGGTTCTCGGACACCACGCAGGAACTCCCCGTACAGGACGGGCACCGTGCTGATCCGGCGCCCTGGACGGCCCCCATTCTCCCCGATCGTCCCGCTGCTCCGGCCCCGCACCCCGGGCCGGTCGGCCGCGGTCCACCGGCTGCTGGCCAGCGGGGACGGGTTACGTGTATACCAAGAGGTCGATGACCGGTCGCACGGTCGCAGCCACTGACCGAAAGGCCCACGGAGCCGATGTCTCCCCGACTCTCCGTCGTCGTCCCGATCTACAACGTCGAGCGCTACCTCGAGGAGTGCCTCGACTCGATAGCAGCCCAGAGCTTCGAGGACTTCGAATGCGTGCTGGTCGACGACGGCTCGACCGACGGCAGCCCGGCCATAGCCGAGGCGTACGTCGCCAAGGACTCGCGGTTTCGCCTGGTCCGGCAGGAGAACAAGGGTCTCGGGGCGGCCCGGAACACCGGCTGGCGGCACCTCACCCCGGGCACCGAGTACCTGACCTTCGTGGACAGTGACGACACCCTGCCGACCGGCGCGTACGAGCTGCTGGTCTCCACCCTGGACGGGACCGGCTCGGACTTCGCCGCAGGCAACGCGCTGCGGCTACGGGTGGCCGGCCTCTTCCCCTCGCACGGGCACCGCCGTCCGTTCGCCGAGACCAGGCTGCGGACCCACGTGCGCGAGGTGCCCAGCCTGGTCACCGACCGGACGGCGTGGAACAAGGTCTACCGGCGCTCGTTCTTCGACGGCGCCGGGGTGCTGTACCCCGAGGGCATCCTGTACGAGGACGCCCCGGTCAGCGTGCCGCTGCACTACCTGGCGAAGAGCGTGGACGTGCTCTCCGAGCCGATCTACCACTGGCGGGTCCGGGAGAGCGGCGACCTGTCGATCACCCAGGTGAAGACGGACCCCCGGGGCGTGATCGACCGGATCCGCTCGATCGAGCTGGTCAGGGAGTGGCTGACGGCGCGGACCGAGCCCGAGTACGCCGAGTACCTGCGGTCCTACGACCACAACACGCTGGTCGAGGAACTCCCGATGTTCTTCTGGTCCGTGCCGGACGGCGACCGGGCCTACCGGGCGGCCTACCAGGAGCACGTCAGCCGCCTGCTGCGGGCGATCGGCGTCGAGCGGATCGACGGCCTGCCCGCCCAGCTGCGGCTCAAGTACCGCCTGACGCTGGCCAACCGGATGGAGCGGTTCGTCGCCGTCCAGCGGCTGCACCGTCAGGTCAGGAACTTCCGCTCCCGGCGCGCGGCGGCCTGAGACCGACCGGCTCCCGGTGGCCTGCACCGGGAGCCGACCGGGGGTCACTCCGTCACGGCCGGCCCTTTGCGCCAGCGCTGCACGGCGGGCTCCAGGCCGGACAGGATCGTGTCGAACCGCCGGGTGCTGGTGGTGCAGTCCACCTGGAGCCGGCTGATCCGGAGCGGGTGGACGGGCAGCCGGGGGCCGAGCCGGTGGTCGGACAGGAAGCCCAGCCGGTAGCCGAGCTGCCGGAGCAGGGTGTCGGCGCGCGGGTCGTACCCGCCGTTCGGATAGGCGAACGCGGTCGGCGGCTCGCCGAGCCACTGGGTGAGCGCTTGGTGCGCCCCGGTGATCTCGGCCTGCACGGTCGAGTCGTCGCACTGGGCCAGGCACGGGTGGCCGAGCGTGTGGTTGCCGACCGCGACGTTGCCGTCCCGCAGGGCCCGCAGGTCCTCGGGGGAGAGCTGGTCCTGACCGGGCGGCCGGCGGCGGGCGCTGACCCGCAGCTCGTGCAGGCTGCGGCGGCGGTCCGGATCCGGCAGCGCCTTCAGTCGGGAGAGCAGCTGCTCCGGGCGGACGTGGCTGCGCAGTGAACGGGCCTGACCGCCGTGCCTGGCCAGGAAGGCCGCCTCGTGCCACCAGAACGGCCGGTCGGTGCCGATGAGTTCGGAGATCACGAAGGCGGCGGCCGGAATCCCGCGAGCCGTCAGTTCGGGCAGCGCGTGGGTGAGCACCGAGCGGTCGGCGTCGTCGAAGGTGATCAGCACCGAGCGCGGCGGCAGCGGCTGGCCCTCGGCGATCGCCTGGTCGACGTCGTGCACCGAGACCGGGGTGGCCAGCCGCCGCAGCCGGTCGAGCTGGGCCCCGAACGACCGGGGGTCGGTCACCCCGTGGTACGCGAGCACCGCGAGTCGCTGGGCGGCCCGGGCCCGGAACAGCGGCTGGACGGGCGAGAACCGCAGCCAGCCGCCCCGGTCGGGCTCCGGACCGGTGTGGGCGGTGGCCGTGCTGGTGGTGCGGGCGGTGGGCGGCAGGCTGCTGACGGTACTGCTCAGTGTGGTGGCTTCGGTATGCGGCACTGGGCCCCCCTCGGTCGCCGGTGCGGCGTGGTGGTACCACCGGAGGGCCTTGACCGGCCCCCGGCGCCGGGGCGCGGCGGCGCCGCCCTCGGTTCGGCCGATCACGGAGGGGACTCCCAACCTGCTCCGCGGACGGCCTGGATCGCTGCTCTCAACTGGTGCTGACTCTCCTGGACCGGACTGACGGCGGACGGTGTGTGTGGGCACCGCCCCGCCCGGCAGGCAGGCTCGATCTGGATCGCTCAATGTAGTGGAGACCACCCAGCCGCACCGATGGTTGTACGGCCTTTCGGCGAGATTTCGCGGGTGCCTGCGGATCGCCCGGACGAGCGGCGGTAGGGTGCGCCGGACGTCGCTCGGGCTGCCCCTCGGCAAGGGCCCGGTATACGGTGGGTGCCATGGGAGAGACGGAACGTGACCCAGGCGTGCGCCGCGCCGCCCGGATCTGGAGCGGTGGGGCCCTACGTCGGCACCAGCTGCTGCTGGCCGTGGTCGGGGCGGCCTGTATCGCGATGGGTATCGTGACCGCCGTCCTGGTCCCGGAGACCGACGGCCCGGCCTGGGCCATGGCGGTGGCCGGCTGCCTGGCCGCAGGGGTGCTGCTGCTGGGCCGGATCGTCTTCGCGCTCCTCCGCTCGGACGACCGCACCGCGCTCTGACGCCGGGCGCCCGGCAGGACCGGCCCCGGCCGTGCGGATCCCCCGACCCGGTCAGATCTTGTCCGTCGTGGTGACAGGCTGATCGGACCGGCTGATTTTCGGCCTATCTGCGCGCTTCTTTCACAACTTCCCGGCAGCAGTCCCACACATCCCCCTAGGGTGGGTCCCGCTCGGTCGGCGACTGCCGCCGTGCGCACGGCCACTTGCGCCGCCGGGGAGGGCAGCGCAGAGGGGGGAACGATGGCGGGCAGTGCTGTGTCCGGAGGCGTCCGGGGCAGGGTCAAGCAGCAGTTGGCGCGGGTGACCGGGGATGTCCCCGGCGAAGGCGCCACCGTGCTGATCTACCACCGGGTCGGCGGCGGCTCTGCCGACGAACTCGACGTCACCACAGCCGACTTCACCGCCCAGCTGGACCTGCTGGCCGAGCTGCCGCCCGGCCGGGTGGTCGGTCTGGACGAGGCCACCGACCGGCTGGAGGCCGGCCGCCGGACCCCGAGCACCGTGCTCACCTTCGACGACGGCTTCGCCGACGTGTACGAGAACGCCTGGCCGCTGCTCGAGGAGCGCGGCCTGCCGTTCACCGTCTACCTGGCCAGCGGCCGGGTCGGCGGTGAGATGCGCTGGGAGGGCTCGACCGCGAAGGAGTCCGGTGCGCCCGGCCTGAGCTGGGACCAGCTCCGGGAGATGGCGGCCTCCGGCCTCTGCACGGTGGCCAACCACACCCGCAGCCACGCCCGCCCCGCGCTGCTCAGCACCGCCGAGCTGGACGGCTGCAACGACGACGTCGAGGAGCACCTCGGCATCCGCCCGAAGCACTTCGCCTACACCTGGGGCGTCCCCGTCCCGCACATGGACGCCGCGCTGCGGGCCCGGTTCCGTACTGCCGCGACCGGCCAGGTGGGCCGGAACGGCCCCGGCTTCGACCCGGTCCGGTTCTGCCGGGTGCCGGTCCGCCGCACCGACCCGATCGACTTCTACCGGGCCAAGCTGTACGGCCGACTGCTCCCCGAGCGGGCCTACGCCCGGATCGTGGCCACCGCGAAGGCGGTCGGCGCCCGTGCCTGAGACGCCGTCCCGTGGACCCTCCGACCGTTGGTGGGTGAAGGAGCGGCGGCGGGGTGCGCACCTCGCCGGCTTCTCGTCGGTCGCCGATGCTCCGCATGGACTCCCTCCTCGGCACCGCCGAGCCACGCACCCCGCCGCCGCTCCTTCACCCACCCCCCAACGGTCGGAGGGTCCTGTGCTGCGCGGCCCCGAGGGCCGGCCGCTCCGGGTCGCCCACCTGACCACGGTGGACATGAGCCTGCACCTGCTGCTCGCCACCGAACTCAAGGTGGACGTGGAGTCCGGCTTCGAGACCTACGGCATCAGCGCGCCGGGACCTTACCTGGCCGAGCTCGACGCGATCGGCGTCCGGCACGAGCCGCTGCCCTCGCTGACCCGGGCCTGGCAGCCGGGTGCCGACCTGGCGGCGGCGCGCGAACTGCTCGCCGTGCTGCGCCGGATCCAGCCCGACGTCCTGCACACCCACAACCCCAAGACCGGCGTGCTCGGCCGCATCCTCGGCCGGCTGGCCGGAGTCCCGGTGGTGGTCAACACCTGCCACGGACTCTGGGCGCAGGCCCACGACCCTTTCGCCAAGCGGCTGTTGGTGCTCGGGGCCGAGGCCGTCGCGGCCCGCTTCTCGCACGCCGAGCTGTACCAGAACGCTGCCGACCGGCAGACCCTGTCCCGGTTCGTGCCGGCCCGCCGCTCCCGGGTGGTGGGCAACGGCGTGGACCTCTCCCGGTTCGGCGCCGACCCCACGGCCCGGGTCCGGATCAGGGCCGAACTCGGCGTCCCAGAAGACGAGTTGCTGGTGGCCGGAGTCGGCCGCCGGGTGGCCGAGAAGGGCATCGTCGAGTACGCGGCGGCGGCCCGCGCGCTGGCCGGGAAGGCCCGGTTCGTCTGGGTCGGCCCGCAGGACGCCGACAAGCCCGACGCACTGGCGGGGGAGGAGGCCGGGGTCGAGTTCCTCGGCAGCCGCTCCGACATGCCCCAGCTCTACGCCGCACTCGACGTCTTCGTCCTCCCCTCCTACCGGGAGGGGTTCTCCCGCTCCGCCATGGAGGCCGCCGCCAGCGGCCTGCCGATGGTGCTGAGCGACATCCGGGGCTGCCGCGAGATCGGCACCCACGGCGAGCACCTGCTGCTCGCCCCGCCCGGCGACGCCGGGGCCCTCACCACCGCGCTCGGCCGGCTCCTCACCGAGCCTGCCCTGCGTGAGCAGTTGGGCGCGGCGGCCCGTCGCCGCGCCCTGGCCGAGTTCGACCAGCGCGGTGTCGCGGCGGTCTCAGTGGAGACCTACGCGGCCGTGGCCAGAGCCAAGCGGTTGGCCTGGTCGGTCGGCTGAGCCCACCTCACACCACACCCGCTGGGGGAGAAATGAAACGAGGGGGGGACCTCGTGGTCACCGTCCTGGCCGGAAGCATCGCGCTTCCGGTCGGGCTGGTGATCGCGATCCTGATCCGCTGCACCATGGGCGGCCCTGTGCTCTTCCGTCAGACCCGGACCGGCCGTGCCGGTGCCGAGTTCGAGATCCTCAAGTTCCGCACCATGCGGGACATGCGGTTCCCCGACGAACCCGACGCGCCCCGGATCACCAGGCTCGGCGCGCTGCTCCGCAAGACCAGCCTGGACGAGCTGCCGCAGCTGTGGAACGTGTTGCGCGGCGAGATGGGCGTGATCGGACCCCGGCCCACGCTGCCCGAGCAGGTGGTGCACTACTCGCCGCGCCAGCGCGGCCGGTTGGCGATCCGTCCGGGGCTGACCGGCTGGGCCCAGGTCAAGGGCCGCAACTCGATCAGTTGGCCCGAGCGGATCGAACTCGACCTCTGGTACATCGCCAACAGGACAGCCCGACTCGACCTCCGTATCCTGGTGATGACGGCTCGTCAGCTGCTCCGGCCTGCCGGGATCACCGCGGCCGGTGGCGTCAACCCCGGCTTCCCGGTCCCGACCCGCATCGTCCTGCCCCGGCAGGCGACGGCGACCAGCCCCCTACGGCCGGCGGCTCGGGGGACTGCGGCGCCGACCCCGGAGAAGGCCACCCCGGCCTAGGCCCGGTCCGGCCGTACGCCCACCTGGCGCCCGGCCAAACCGGCCCCGGGCCGTCACCTGAGGAGGAACCGAGCATGTGGATCGTCGGATCCGGCGGCGTCGGCCGCGAGGCGTTGGACACCGCGCTGGCGGCCGGCGTCCCGGTGGCCGGGTTCCTGGACGACCGGGGGCAGGGCGGCACTGTCCGCGGCCTGCCGGTGCGGGCGCCCAAGGAGCTGCCGGCCGGGGACGGGTACCTGATCGGGATCGCCGATCCGGCGGTGCGGGCCCGGTTGGCCGCGCTGCTGGACGGGCTCGGCGGGCGGCCGGTGACGCTGGTGCACCCGAAGGCGATCGTGGCGCCGGAGACGGAACTCGGCCACGGCTCCCTGGTGATGGGAGGCGCGTACGTCTCGAGCAGCGTCCGGCTCGGTTCGCACTGCCAGGTGCACTACAACGCGACGGTCGGCCACGACACGGTGCTCGCCGACCTGGTGACTGTCTATCCGGGTGGCAACGTGTCCGGCTCGGTGCACGCGGAGCAGGGCGCCACGGTCGGCAGCAACGCCGTGGTGCTCCAGGGCCGCAGGCTGGGCCGGTACGCGTTCGTGGGCGCTGCCGCCGTGGTCACCCGGGACGTGCCGGCGGCCACCACGGTGGCCGGCTCCCCGGCCCGCCCGCTGGCGCACCGCGGCGGCTGACCCGGAGCCCGCCGAGCGCGCGCCCGGCCCCGGACCGGCTCCCGGGCGGTCACCGACGGGCTGCCGAGCGCATATAGGGTCGGCCCATGGCCATTCCTTCCTTCCTGACGGAGCTGCGCTCCTTCGTCGGCACCCGCCCGCTCTGGCTCTCCGGTGTGGGGGCGGTGATCCGGGACGAGCAGGGCAGGGTGCTGCTCAACCGCCGTTCCGACACCGGCCGGTGGTCGATCGTCGGCGGCATCCTCGACCCGGGGGAGCAGCCCGCCGACGGCCTGGTCCGGGAGGTGTTCGAGGAGACCGGCCTGGTGGTCGAGCCGGAGGCGCTGACCTCGGTGACGGTCTCCCCGATGCTCAGCTACCCGAACGGTGACCAGGCCCAGTACCTGGAGCTGACCTTCCGCTGCCGCCGGGTCTCCGGCGAGGCGCGGGTGAACGACGAGGAGTCGCTGGAGGTGGCCTGGTTCGCCCCGGGCGAGCTGCCGGACCTGGACGACTCCAACCGCTACCGGCTGGAGGTGGCGCTGGCCGGGAAGGCCGAGGCGGTGTTCTCCTTCACACCGCTCACGGGCGACCCGGCCTGAGCCGACGTCAGAGGGTCCGGAACCACTCGGCGGTACGTTCGAGGCCCTCGCGCAGCGGCACCGGCACCACGTCGGGGAACAGCTCCCTCAGCCGGCTGTTGTCGGCCTGCGAGTCCCGGACGTCACCGGGTCGGGACTCGACGTGCTCGGTGGTCACGGGCAGGCCGAGCACCGAGCCCAGCTCGTCGATCAGCTCCAGCAGTGTGGTCCGGGTGCCGAAGGCCAGGTTCACCGGGTCGGCGTGCACCACCCGGCGCACCACCGCCTCGCTGATCACCTGGGTGACCGTGCCGACGTAGGTGAAGTCCCGGCTCTGGCCGCCGTCCCCGTGCACGGTCAGCGGCCGCCCGGCCAGCGCCGCGTCCAGGAAGGCGGGCAGCACGGCCGCGTACGCGTGCCCGGCGGGCTGCAGCGGGCCGAAGACGTTGAAGAACCGCAGCGGCAGCACCCCCAGCCCGTAGCAGTGGTGGTAGGCCGTCAGGTACGCCTCGGTGGCCAGTTTGCTGACCGCGTACGGGCTCATCGGCGCCGTCCGCATGGTCTCCCGCTTGGGCAGCTCCCGGTTGGCGCCGTAGACCGAGGACGAGGACGCCGCCACCAGGTAGCCGACGCCCGCCCGGCGGGCCGCCTCCAGCACCTCCAGGGTGCCGGTGGCGTTGGCGTGGTGGCTGGCCAGCGGGTCGGCCAGCGAGCGCGGCACCGAGGGCAGCGCGGCCAGGTGCACCACCGCGTCGGCGCCCGCGAAGGCGCCGTCCAGCAGCTCCCGGTCCAGGATGGTGCCCTCGTGCAGGGTCACGTCCAGGCCGGCCAGATTGGCCTTGCTGCCAGTGCTGAGGTTGTCGACCACGGCCACCTGCTCGACCTCCGGACGGGCCAGCAGGGCCCGGGCGAGATTGGCCCCGATGAAACCGGCTCCACCGGTCACGACCACCCGCATGTTCAAGCTCCCCCCACCGTCGGCCCGCGGCCTCCCCGCCCCGGACGCACTGCGCCGCATGCTATCGGCGCGACCGCCGCCGAAGGGCGGATCCGGTGAACTCCGCTGCCGGGGGGTGGATCGGCCCCTCAGAGCTTGCGGTGGCGGTACATCTCCTCGGCCGCGTCCAGCACCGCCGCCAGATCGCCGCCCGCGCTGGCGGTCGCCACCGCGGCCACCGCCCCCTCCACGAACGGGGCGTCGGCCAGCCGGACGGGGAACGGCAGCCCGTGCTCGTCCGCATCGGTCAGCAGCGCCCGGACGGTGTCGACCGCACTGCCCAGGTCGGCCAGCACCGCGACCCCGTGCCCCTGGTCCACCCGGCGGGCCGCCGCGGCCACCAGGACCGCGCTGGTGCCGAGGCCGTCCGCGAGACTGCCCCCGGTGGCGGCCACCGGCGCCGCGTCGTCCGCCTTGGTCAGCCCGACCGCGAGCGCGGCGACCGCCTCGGCCAGCCGCTGGCTGTGCGAGACCAGCACCACCCCGACCCGCCCGAGCCCGGCCGACCGGGGGAACTGCGGCACCCCGGGTTCCGGCTCGCCGGGGTGCGGCGCGGACGGGGCCTGTGAGATGGGAATCACATCGGCCCGGGAGTCCTCCCGGCGTTCCATGACTGCTCCTCGGGCTTCTGCGGTACGGAATCTGACCGGACGTCGCCTGACGGGACGTGGAACAACACTCTCGCAGCCGCACCCCGGCCGCGACCGGATCCGCCCGGGTGTGTCCGTCCTTAGCACAGCACCTGCCCCACGCGGAGCGGAACGACGGATCCGGCCCCGGGCGGAGGAGCGAAAGCGGCAAGCCCGTGCGGGCCGGGCGGGGCTGGATACGCTGGGGCCACGTTCGACAGGTGAGGAGCATCCAGTGGCGGTCGACAGCGGTACCAGCGCAGCGGGCGAGGGCGGGGCGGTGGCCCAAGGGTCCGGTCCCAAGCCGGAACTGGACCTCACCGGGGCGGAGTGGCTCTCCAGCGACCAGGGCGACGGTGCGGTGCAGATCGCCTTCGTCGGCGAGTACATCGCGATGCGGGACGGGCGGGAGCCGGGCGGGCCGGTGCTGGTCTTCACCCCGGCCGAGTGGCGGGCCTTCGTACTGGGCGCCCGGGACGGCGAGTTCGACCCCGTCTGACCTGTACTCCGTCAGTTCGCCGGGGAGCGCCGGGCGGTGGTCCGGGGCCGAGGCCCGGCACCGAAAAGAAATCTGGTCGCCCGATACTTGTTGACTGTTCGACAAGCCACGGCCCAAAGTATGAAGCAGACAGACGCCGTGCCCAACGCCCCCACGCGTCCAGGCACGGCGCCTGCTGTGCGGTCCGGGCACAAGTGCCGGACCTCCTCCCGAGGTGGAACCCCGGACGCACCACGGTGCGCCGTCGCCGGGAGGCGTGGCCCCGGTGCCGAGAGCGACTCGGACGCCGGTGCCGGGTTACCCGGGATCCGCACGCCCCCACGCGGCGGTGTCCCGGGCAGGTCCGCGAGCTGCGACGGGCCGGGGCCCCGCGAACCTGGTCTATGGGTGTTGTGTGTGTACTGCTCGGTTCAGACGCTACTCGACGGTCGACGGACAGCGGAAAGTGCCTGTGCGGGTGACTCGGGTGTCGCACGACGGTGTGCATGAAGGAACGCGCACGCGGGCGCGCTGCGACAACACCGCCCCCCGGTGGATCGAGCCCACAGCGGCTGTCGTGCTGAACCGAACGTAGCCCGGACGGTTGCTCAGAGTCAACATTGGTCTCTGAGCGTCGAACTCGCCCGGAGCGCCCACCCGCCCCGTGAGCAGGGCGTGACCGCACCGTACGATGGTGTCATGTCATTTCTCCGCCGCCGCTCCGGCTCTCCCGCGGGACCGGACTTCGACGTGCTCGCGATGGATCCGGGCGACTGGCCCGGCGACTTCGGCGCCATGATGATGAGCGGCCCGGACGGCTCCTGTCAGGGCATCTTCCTGCGGTACGACCTGTTCGGCGGCCGTGGCCCCGCGATGTTCATCGGCAACCTGCCCGAGGGATCGCCGGCCCGGGACGCCGAGGACGGCGTGCCGTTCGAGATCCGCCAGCTGCTCACCGCGCTGGAGAACGAGGAGCCGGTCGAGTTCGTCTCGGCCGAGGACTTCCCGGTCATGCTCGGCGACGACCTGCTGATCGTCCGCAAGGTCAAGGTCAGCGAGGAGCGGGTGTTCTGCGCCCAATTCGGCCGCAGTGACGGTGTCCAGGTCACCATCGCCTCCTGGGACCGTCCGATCGCCGACGATCTCTACCAGCTGCTCAAGCCGCTCCCGGCCGACATGTTCCAGCAGGGCTGATTCCGGCCAGTCCTTGCTTGACGGTAGTGATCAACGCTTCGTACAGTCACCAGCATGTCGTGTCGCCCCCTGCTGCTCACGCGGCGCTGCTATCTGGACCTGCGGCGCACCGCGAGCGCGGCGTGTCCGGGTCGCTGAGGGGGAGTCGACTCCTCCGGTGGCCCGCCTCCGGCTGATTCCGGCCGTTTGCTGCCAGGCCGCCCTACGGTTCCGCGCGCCGGCTCCGGTGCGCCCGCCCGCAGTTCGCCGCGCACCACGCTGCCGCCCGGAGGCACCCGCCCATGACCGTCACTGATGGCACCTCACCCGTCGCGGACGCCCTCGCCCGGCTGCCCCGGGTGGTCGACCTGCTGGCGGCCCGGGCCGAGGAGCACGACCGGGACGCCACCTTCCCGTACCAGGGCATCGAGGCCGTGCACGAGGCGGGTCTGCTCACCCTGACCATCGGTCAGCGCTACGGCGGCCCCGGCGGCACGCTCGCCGACACCGTCCAGGTGCTCGCCCAACTGGGGCGCGGGGACGCCTCGGTGGCGGTGCTGACCGCATTCACCCTGCTCCAGCACGCCGAGCAGGCCAGGAACGGCAGCTGGCCGGCCAGGGTCTACCGCCGGCTGCTGACCGAATCCCGCCGTGGCCCGGCCCTGGTGAACACGCTGCGCGCGGAGCCGGGCGGCCGGCCGGCCACGGTGGCCCGCTGGGACGGCAGCGGCTGGCGGCTGACCGGACGGAAGACGTTCTGCGCGGGCGCCGAGGCGCTGGCCTGGCTGGCGGTCCGGGCCAGGACCGACGAAACGGTTCCGCGGACCGGCCTGTTCCTGGTCCGCGGCGACAGCCCGGGCATCGAACTGGATCCGCTCTGGGACCAGTTGGGGCTCCGGGCGAGCGCCGGGCACGACGTGCTGCTGACCGAGGTCGCGGTGGCCGCCGACGCGGTGGTCGGCCTGGCCGGTCCGCCGACCGAGGAGCCGCCCGCCGACCGGCTGGACCGGGCCTGGCGTGAACTCGCCCTCTCCGCCGTGCACCTGGGCGTCGCCCGAGCCGCCCAGGACTGGCTGATCCGCTTCCTCGGCCAGCGGACTCCGGCCAATCTGACCGAGCCGCTGGCGACCGTGCCCCGGTACCGGACGGCGGTGGCCGAGATCGAGTCCTCGCTGATCGGCGCCGAGGAGCTGTTGTACGGGCTGGCCGCCCGGGTGGGCCGGGGCGAGCAGGCGGCCGCCGCGCGCTCTGGCGCGGCCCAGCTGCTGATCAACCGCACCGCCGTTGCGGCCGTCCAACAGGCCGTCACCCTCACCGGCAACCCCGGCCTCAGCCGCCGCCACCCGCTCGAACGCTACCTCCGGGACGTCCTCAGCGGTCGCACCCACCTGGCCCCGGAGGACGTCGTCCTGGAGCAGCTGGCGGCGACCCTGGGGCTGGGGGAACCGCGGCGCCGGCCCCAGTAGTGCGGCCGAGCGCCCCGCACGACGTCCGGCTCAGCGCGTCCCGACCGCCGTGCGGACCGCCCGGCGGGCGAGTGCGGCGTCGTCGTAGAGCCGGCGGATCATGATCCGCTGCTCCTCGCCCGCGCCCGGCACGTCGTGCAGGCGGATCTCCCGCATCAGCACCAGCACCAGGTTGACCAGGAACGCGTCCCGCGCCACCGTCCCGCCGGACTGCGCGAGCTGGCTGATCTGGCGGCGGGCGGCCGAGTCCCCGGAGAGCACGCTCCAGAGCACCGCCAGGTCGTACCCGGGCAGGTACCAGCCGGCCTGCTCCCAGTCGACCAGCACCGGGCCCGAGGGGGCCAGCAGGATGTTGCCGAGCAGCGCGTCGCCGTGGCAGAGCTGGAGCGGGCTGCCGGACAGGCCGTGCAGCAGGGCCCGCAGGTCGCCCGCGTCCCGGTCGGTGAGTTGGCCGACCGAGTGGAAGCGGGAGATCTCCAGCTGGTAGTCGAGCGGCTTGCCGAACACGTCGGTCGGCGGCCGCCAGAGGTTCAGCGAACGGATCGAGCCGAGCACCGCCCGCAGCTCGCCCGGCGTCGGGGCGCTCACGGGGTGGCGCTCGCGGGCGGCCTGACGGCCCGGCACCCGCTCCATGACCAGCACGCAGCGGTCGTGGTCGGCGGCCACCAGCCGCGGCAGCCGGACCGGCGGACGGTGCCGGACGAACGCCCGGTAGACCGAGACCTCGTGGTGGAAGCGTTCGATCAACTGCTCGGCGTTCTCGCTGCGGAGTGCCTGCGGGGCGAGGCACTTGGCGACCACGGGTGCCCGGCCGATGGTGCCGGCGATCAGGATGTGTCGGCTGCCTTCCCGCAGGACCTGGCGGGGAAGGAAGCCAGGACATATCCGCGCGATGTTGGCGAGCGCGGCCCGTACGGTGGGGGTCTGCAGGGCGGCCGGATCGAGCCGGTCGGCGGTGGCGGCCTCGATGGTGCGGCCGCGGTGCAGCCGGTCGGTGCCGTTGCGGGCCCCCGACTGGTCGGGCTGGCGGGGGAGCAGGCCGCGTGCCGTGGCCAGCGCCCTCGGGTCGCGGTACGGGGCCGGGCCCTGACCGGGGCGACCGCCGGCTGCGGTGGGGGGGCGCAGCGCGGTGCGGGGCTGGGTGGGGGTGCCGGTGGTCGCTGAGGAGTACATGGGCTGGTGAGGGTCCCTTCCTGGCCGGCGGCTGGCCTCTGCCGGTGTCTGCTGCGGACTGCCCCGGTGTGACGGAGTGCGCACCGTCTCGGTGCACCACCGGGGTCTGAGGGGTGGAGCGCAGGCGCCGGGCACGGAACTTGACGGGTCATCACGGTGCGCACCCTGGGGAATGCGTGCCGTGCGCCTGCCCTGGCCATGCCCGGCGCCAGTGCGCCACCCTGCCGCGCCACCCCCTCGGATGAGGCCCCGGAAAGTCCGTTGACGGTGGGTCAGGGCAGTGCCTGAGCCGTTTTCGGGCCTTCCGATCCGGAGTCGGGGTGGCGCATCTCTACCTGACACCCGGCCGGCACTGGTGCACCATGTGGCGGACCCTGGCGAAGCGTGGCGAATGGTCGCGCGGCACATGCCAGCGCACTAGGGTCGAGAGCAGCCGAGGAACCTGGGGGCTTCACGTGAGCAAGGGGCCGAACGCCAGATTCGCCGACCTCTTCGCCCTGACCGGTTGGTCCAAGGGCGAGTTGGCGAGGCTGGTGAACCGGCGGGGCGCGGCGATGGGCCAGCAGCAGCTGTCCACCGACACCTCGCGGGTACGGCGCTGGATGGAGCAGGGGGAGATCCCCCGCGATCCGGTGCCGAGACTGCTGGCCGCCGTGTTCACCGAGCGGCTCGGCCGTGTCGTCACCACTGAGGACCTCGGTCTGGAACGACACCGGCCCACCAGGTCCGGCAGCACGCCGTCAGCAGAGCCCTGGGAGCCGGATCGGACGGCTGAAGTCCTCACCGAGTTCACGGGAATGGACCTCATGCTGAACCGACGCGGACTGGTGGGCGCGGGCACCGCACTCGCCGCCGGCGCAGTCATCGGTGACAACCTCTACGACTGGATGCGGGGCGCCGACGTGGCCTCCGCAGCCGGGCGGCCGGGGCCCCGAAGAATCATCACCCAGGGCGGCCACCGACCGGTCGTCGACGTGTACGAGCCGGGCCCGGTGGGCGCGGAGGAAGTGACCGCGCTGGAGCGGTCGGTGGAGGTCTTCCGGGCCTGGGACGCCTCCCGGGGCGGCGGCCTCCAGCGCAAGGCGGTGGTCGGCCAGCTGAACGAGGTCGGCGGCCTGCTCACCCACGACCTGCGGCCGGAAGTGAAGCAGCGGCTCTGGACGGTGGCCGCCAACCTGGCGGTGCTGGCCGGCTGGATGTCGCACGACGTGGGTCTGGAGCCCACCGCGCAGCGGTACTTCGTGATCGCCGCGCAGGCGGCCAAGGAGGCGGACGACCGGCCCCGGGCGGGTGAGGCGATCTCCCGGGCCGCCCGGCAGATGCTCCATCTCGGCCGGGCCGACGACGCGTTGGAGCTGATGCAGCTGGCCAGGGCCAGCAGCGGCGACCGGATGCTGCCGCAAACCAGGGCGATGCTGCACACCGTGGAGGCCTGGGCGCAGGCGGCGCTCGGCCGGGCGGAGGCCACCCGCAGGGTGCTCGGCGAGGCGGAGGAGCTGTTCGTCCAGCACAGCGACCTGGCGGTGCCGACCTGGATGGCCACCTTCAACGAGGCCGAGCTGCATGGGATGCAGGCGCTGGTCTACCGGACGCTGGCGGAGCACGACCCGGGCGCGGCCCGGCTGGCCGAGCGGCACGCCCAGCGTGCGATGGACCTACGGGCGACCACCGGCCGGGAGCGCTCCAGCCTGCTCGACGAGATCACCCTGGCCTCGGTCTACTGGCTCTCCGGCGAGCCGGAGGGGGCGCTGACCCACGCCAAGTTGGCGCTCAACTCGATCGGCCAGACCTCCTCGACCCGGACGTGGGACCGGCTGCGCGAGATGTACCGGCTGTCCAGCCGCTACCAGGGCGTGCCGGCGGTGGCCGAGCTCCGGGAGGAGATCCACGCGGTGCTACCGGAGCCCCGCCGCGAGGTCTGAGTCTTCAGGCGGAGCCCGCGAGGTCCGAGCTGTCAGGCCAGCTGACGGAGTGACATCCGCAGGGCGGTCACCTGGCCGTCCTGGTCGAGCATCGGCTCACCGGTGACCTGGAGGCGGCACGGTTCGCCGCCCGGCCGTTCGATCGGCACCAGGCCGGATTCGGCCTGCCCGCGCAACAGTGCGGAGGTGACCACCCGGCGGAGCGCGGGCCGGTCCGCCCGGAGCAGCTGGTCGAGGCTGAGCGGGCCCAGGCCCGGGTCGCGCCCGAGCAGCCGGTGGACCTCGGGCTGCCAGCTGACCTGGTCGGTGCGCAGGTCCCACACGGCGGTGCTCATCGCTGCCCCCTCACGAAGTACGGGTAGGCCCTCAAGCGGTGGACCGACTCTGCCGCGGGGGCGGGGCAGCTGCGAGGGGTTCCGGCAAATCCTTAACGGAACTTCCTCTGGCATATGCGCGGCCGGGGTCCGGAAGCCGACCTGATCGGCCCTGTGTGCGTAAGGGGCGCCCAGGCGGTAACCTTCGGTGATTCCGGCGCCCGGGCGCCCTTGCAGGAGCCATCAGAACCCCCGGCGACGGAAATCCCGTTGCCACCACGACCGCCGCAACGGATGCTGACGTCATGTTCGAGCCAGTGATAGCGCCCAGTGCCAGCCTCCTCGGCCTCCTCCAGCGAGGCCGTGGTGACGGACAGCTGCATGCGCTCGCGGCCGACCGTCACGAAGCGATCGCCGCCCTGGAGGAGTGCGTCACCAGCGACCCCAGGGCCGACTGGCAGGTCGAGAACCGCTCCCTTTACTACGCCCGCCTCTTCATGGAGCTGGAGGCACCGCTCAGCGGGCTCGAACAGCACCTGCACGGCCCGGAGGACGTCCTCGAACCGGACGAGTCCCGGACCGGCCTCGCCCTGGCGGTGCTCGGCCACCTCGCCGCCTACGGCCGCCGGGACGCCCTGGACCTGCTGCGCGGCTACGCCGCAGTCGGCGCCAACTGGGCCTGGGCCCTGGACGAGCTGGCGCTCCGTGACGACGACCGCGCGCTGCTCTCGCTGGCCCCCTCGGTGCTTGGCCGCTTCCCGTCCGACCCGCAGGGCGACGCCGAGCTCAGGGCCGCGATCAGAGCCGCGTACGAGCCCCGGCCGTGGCGGCTGTGGGCCGCACACCATCCACGGATCGCCGCCGCGAGCGAGCAGTCCCCGTTCGACCTGTGGCAGCGCCAGCTGAACCGTGGCGGAGTCACCCCCGGCTGGAGCACCATCGACGTGCTGGCCTGGGCCGACCAGGCCGAGCCCGGCGGCTCCGCCGAGCGCCGCTCGGCCGCCGCCGCCCGCTGCCTGGCCGCCGTGGTGCGGCCCGAGGACCGGCAGACCGTGCTGGAGGCCGCCCGCACGGGTGCGCCCGGCGCCCGGACAGCCGCTCTCCGCTACCTGGTGGACCAGCAGGATCCGGAGGTCGCCGACCTGATCGAGGCCGCCGCCGCCGACATCGACGAGCGGGTGGTCGACGCGGCCCTGTCGGTGCTCGGCCGGATGCGCGGCCCGGCCGCCCTGGCCCGCGCCCGCCGTTGGGCCGACCCCGCCACCGGTGGTGCCGACAGTGCGCTCGGCGAGGTCGCCGTCCAGCTGCTGGCCGACGCGGGGGACCCGGCCGACGGTCCGTTGGTGGTCGACGGGCTGCGCCAGTGGATCTCGGTCCGCGGCGTCACCGGAGCCGGTCTCGGCACCCTGGTCGACGGTGTGGGGCGGCTGGCCGCCGCCGGAGCCGTACCCGCCCTGCGCCACGTCTACGGCGAGGCGGCCTCCTCCGAACTGCGCGGCCGGGCCGCCCGTGCGCTGGCCGCCACCGACCCGCACTTCGGCCGGGGCATAGCGGTCGAGTGCCTCTGGGACTGCGAGGAGGCCACCCGCGAGCTGGCCGCCCGCCACGTCACCACCACCGGCGACGTCCGGGTGCTGGAGCGGCTGCGCCGACTGGCCGCCGATCCGGCCGAGGAGGCCGAGGTGCACGCGGTCATCCGCGGGCGCCTGACCGAGCACTGAACCGGCGGCACTGAAACCGGCGCACTGGACGGGAGGCCCTGAACCGGCCACACGCCCCGGTTCCGCGCCGCCGAGCGCGGGGCGACTGGCATGATGGACGGGCCCTCCGCCCGCCCGTACCAGGGAGCCCCGCCGCTGATGGACCGTTACCGCACGCCCGCCCGGGTCGCCGTACCGACCGCCGTACTGGCCGGGGTGATGCTGCTCGGCGGCCCCGCCTTCGCGCACACCGGCGTCACCTCCCCGCAGGCCCAGGCCCTCGCGGTGGACGCGGTGCTGTCGTTCAAGGCCGCGGGGGAGTCGGACACCGCCGGGATCGACGAGGTGCAGGTGGTGCTGCCGGCCGGGATCGCGCCGGCCGACGTGAGCCTGGTGACGGCCCCGGAGGGCTGGACGTTCAGGCCGGGGGCCGAGGGCTTCTCGCTGGCCGGGCCCGGTCTGGCACCGGGGAAGAGCGCCGAGTACCAGGTGAAGGTGCGTCAGCTGCCGGACGCCCAGCAGGTGGTCTTCAAGACCCTGGTGATGTACACCGACACCCAGGTGGACCGCTGGATCGAGGTCCCGCAGGGCGGGACCGAGCCGAAGAACCCGGCCCCGGTGCTCAAGCTGGCCAAGGCCGCTCCCGGCGCCGTGGCGCTGGCCGCACCGACGCCGACTCCGAGCCCGACTCAGAGCCCGACGCCGACACCGTCGCCCGCTCCGACGTCTGTGCCCTCGGCGGCCGTCCCCACCGTGAGTTCCGGTGCGACCCTCGTCCAGGAGGAGCACGCCGACCGGGGCTCGGGCAACGGCGGGATCATCGTCGGTGCGGTGGCCGTCCTGCTGGTCGCGGTCGGCGGTGCGATCTGGTGGCGCCGTCGCTCGGCCGGAGGCAGCTGAGCGACGGCGCCGAGTTCACTTGACCGGCACGCCCGCGTCCGGGGCCAGCACGCCCGCCGTCACCAGGCCGATGATGAGGATGCCGAGCAGCACCCGGTAGACCACGAACGGCATGAAGCTGTGGCTGGAGATGTACTTCAGGAACCAGGCGATGGCGGCGTAACCGACCGCGAAGGCGATCACGGTCGCCATGATGGTCGGCCCCCAGGCCGGGGCCGGGCCCTCGCCGATCTTGAACAGCTCCAGCACGCCGGAGGCCAGCACGGCCGGGATGGCGAGCAGGAACGAGTACCGCGCCGCCGCCTCCCGGCTGTAGCCGAGCAGCAGACCGGCGCTGATCGTGCCGCCCGAGCGGGAGACGCCGGGTATCAGTGCGAGGGACTGCGCCAGCCCGTACCCGACGGCGTGCGGCAGGGTCAGCTCGCTGATCGGCTTGGCGTGCCGGACCGCCCGGGTGCGGTCGGCGACCGCGAGGATCACGCCGAACACGATCAGCGTGGTGCCGATCACCCGCAGGTCGCGGAGGGTGGTCTCGATGGTGTCCTGGAAGAGCGCCCCGAAGATGCCGATCGGCAGCGTGCCGAGGATGACGAACCAGCCCAGCCGGGCGTTCGGGTCGCTGCGCCGCTCGCGCTTGAAGAGCGCGACCACCCAGGCCGAGACGATCGCCGCGATGTCCTTCCGGAAGTAGATCAACACGGCCGTCTCGGTGCCCAGTTGGGTCACCGCGGTGAACGCCGCCCCGGGGTCCTGCCAGCCCATCAGGGCGGAGAACACCCGCAGATGGGCGGAGGAGGAGACCGGCAGGAACTCGGTCAGCCCCTGGACGAGGCCGAGCACGGCGGCGTGGAACCAGTCGATCACCGGGCACCCGCCGCGGGTATCTGGGGGAGGGTGCGCATCAGCTCTGGTCCTCTTCTGTTCACGGAGTCCGGGATGCGCCGCCCTCGCCGCCACACCGGCTGTGCCGGGCTCAGGGCACCGTCCGGCGCAGGCAGATGATAAGGCTTCAAGATGTACGGCTGTCGCCCCGGGCCTCGGCAGCCTGCGGCACCGTCCCGGGACGGTCACTGCGGCGGAGTCCGGTACCTGGACCCCCGATGGCCGCCACCGGAGCCGACCCCGGCACTCCGTCACATCACCGCCCAAGCCGGGCGAAAAAGGTGATGGCGGCCGGACGCGCGGTTGGTAGCGTGCGCGGCATGGACCTCGACGATCTGCCCGTGACGGAGTTCGCCTTCCCCGGGCCGCTGCGCGACCAATTGGTGGCGGCGATCCTTTCCGGTGCCAAGACGACCACCTCAGCCCTGGTGGCGGACTACGAGCACCACGGTGAACCGCTGCCCGAGGCCGGACTGCGGTCGGCGGTGATCGACTCGGCCGGACGCCGGGTGGCGGCGATCGAGCTCACCGACGTCCGGGTGGTCCGGCTCGCCGACATCGACCTGCGGCACGCCGTGGACGAGGGCGAGGGCGACGAGTCGGTGGCCCAGTGGCGGGCCGGGCACGAGGAGTTCTGGTACAGCCCGGAGGTCCGCGCGGAACTCGGGCCCGACTTCACGGTGGACGACGACACCCTGGTGCTCGCGCAACGCTTCCGGCTGCTGCACCGCGCCTCAGGGGGCTGAGTCCGAGGCCTGGCCGCCGAACGCCCGGCGGCTGTGTGCCGGCAGCTCCCGCAGCGCCGGGTTCCGGGTGTCCCGCCAGACCACGGCATCGCGCTGACCTCGACCCCGCCCGCCGACGGGACCGGCGCCCGCGCCCAGGTGGTCCGCCGCCGGGCCGACGGCAGCTGGCTCCGGCTGTTGGACCAGCCCGAGTTCGCCGCCCCCGCGGCCGAGCGCTGATCGGCTGCGTTGGTACGGTGACCGGGTCACCCACCCGGACGAGTCCGACGGAGAACCCATGGCTGAGCCCCTGATCGCTGCGGTCGCCGGCCGGGCGCCGAAGGTCGACCCGACCGCGTTCGTGGCCGCCAACGCGGTGGTGGTCGGATCCGTCACCCTCGGCCCCGGCGTGAGCATCTGGTACGGCGCGGTGCTGCGGGGCGACGCCGAGTCGATCACGGTCGGCGCGAACACCAACATCCAGGACAACTGCACCCTGCACGCCGACCTGGGCTACCCCGCGGTACTCGGTGAGCGGATCTCGGTCGGCCACAACGCGGTGCTGCACGGCTGCACGGTGGCGGACGACGTACTCGTCGGGATGAGCGCCACCGTGCTCAACGGCGCCCGGATCGGCGCCGGTTCGCTGGTGGCGGCGGGGGCGGTGGTCCCGCAGGGCATGCAGGTCCCGCCTGGCTCGCTGGTCGCCGGGGTGCCCGCCAAGGTGAAGCGCGAACTCACCGAGGAGGAGCGCTCCGGCATCAAGGCCAACGGCCAGGGATACCTGCTGCTGGCCAGGGCGCACGCTACCGGGGAGATCGCAGAGGTAAGCCCCTGAAGGGCCACGGAATGGACGCCGTCCACACCGCGTCCCGCGAGGTCGACCGACTCGTCAGGCGGGCTGGACAATGAGGGTGCAGAGGCGCTTGGTGGCCCGGGTCAGGGCGACGTACAAGTCCCTTTCCCCACCGGGGCGGCCCGTGATGATTTCCTCGGGGTTCACGACGACGACCCCGTCGAATTCCAGGCCGCGAGCTTCGGACGCCGGCACGACGCGTGCGTGGTGAGCGATGCCCTGGGCCGTCAGCTCGCTCACCATGCTGTCCGCGCAGATCACTCCCAGAAGCTCGCCCGGATATGCGGTGCTCTGGGTGCGGAGTTCCTGAAGGACGGTAGTGACCAAACCGTCCGGAGGTGTGGTCACGGTGCGCGGGCTCTCACCGCTTCGCAGTGACCGTGTGGGCTTCTGGTCCGGAGCGATCCGCGTGAGCAGGTCCCGGACGCTCTCCAGGATCTCCTGCGTCGTGCGGTAGCTGACGGTCAGGTTGTGCAGCTTGAACCGCGGTCCGACGTGCGGGCTCAGTGCTTCCTTCCAGTCGCGTGCTGTCGCGACCGGGCCTGCCTGGGCGAAATCACCCACCAGCGTCATCGACCTCGCCGGGCAGTGGCGGACGATCATCCGCCACTGCATGGCGGTCAGTTCCTGCGCCTCGTCGACGACGACGTGCCCGTACGTCCGCTCGGGAGGCCCGCCGACCAGGCTCGCAGCCTCGTCGAGCAACGGCACGTCAGCATCGGTCCACGGGTGGTCCGGAGCGCGCAGCAGAAGGGACCGCTCCTGGGTGGTCAGGCGGGGCAGGCGCTCGGCGAGAGCGTCGGCGTTCGTCAGGAGCGCCTTCACGAGGTCACCGGGTACCAGCCGTGGCCACAACGCCTCGACCGCCCGGTCGACGCCGGCGTCGCCGAGGAGATCGGCCCGGATGGCGTCCCGGTCCAGTTCGTGAACCGGGCCTGGGTCGGCCGCACCTTCGGCACGGCGCTGGGCGGCTCCCGTGAACCGGTCGAGGTCGATGCCCGTCATCCTTTCGGCATCGGCGTCGATTTGCTCCAGGAGGTCGCCCATGTCTCGTTGCATCGCGTCGGTGACGGCGTCGACCAAGAGCTCTTTGAACACCTGGCGCGCGGGGTTGTGCCCCGGTGCGGCTGCCGCGGCGGCGTCGCGTGCCGTGGCGACTTCCCCGCCGGAGAGGTGAACCAGTTCCTGTCCGACCCGTACGGTGAAGTCACCCGCGGGGGCTTGGTGGGCGCGCAGCAGGCCGGCCAAGGCGTCGGCGAGGTCGGAGCTGCCCTTGAGACGGGCCGTATCGAACGGGTCCACCGTGTCCGTGGACACTCCGGCCAGTTCCCGGCAGGTCGCCAGAACGACGTCGTTCTCTCCGAGCGAGGGAAGGACCTGGGAGATGTAGTCGAGGAACCGGGCGTTCGGACCCACCACCAGGACACCCTCCTCCGCGGCGCGCGGGAACGCGTACAGGACATAGGCCGCCCGGTGCAGGGCGACCACCGTCTTGCCGGTGCCGGGGCCGCCCTGTACCACGGTCACCCCGCGGTGGCCCGAGCGGACGATCTCGTCCTGCTCGGCCTGCAACGTCGCGACGGCCGCGTGCATCCTGCCCGTGCGTCGTGCCGACAGAGCCTCGGTCAACGGGCCGTCCCCGACGACGTCCTGGTCGGTCGGGGCGGTCCCGTCCAGCAGTTCGTCGCTCACCGAGATGACCGTGCGCTCCTCGAGGCGCAGGTGACGGCGCCGCCGCAGACCCATCGGGTGGACCGGTGTCGCCTCGTAGAAGGGCCGCGCCGCATTGGCGCGCCAGTCCACGAGCAGCGGCAGGTCATCCTCCTCCCTGTGCAGTCCGATCCGCCCGATGCGCAGGGCCGTGCCGTCCGTCCAGTCGATGCGCCCGAAGACCAGGCCCTTTTCGGCGCCCTCCAGCCGACCGATTTCCTTGGCCAGACGCTCGGCGGCGAGTTCCCTCTCGTACGCCTCACCGGCACTGTCGGCCGGGGCCTTCAGCGCACGTGCCCGGTTTCCGCGCGCCTCGGAAATCCGCTCGGTGAGCACCTCATACAACGAGGACACATAATCCCGCTCCGATTCAACCGCCCGCACAGCGGGATCATTCGTTTTCGACAACAGAGGGCTCCTTTGGTTCGAGCCACACCATACGATCAAAATTTCCCGAAGATAAGTCTTGACTTACTTGGCGAGGCCATGTCCCTGTGACTGAGTTCCGCGTGGCGCGCATTCCGCCGTTCCGTATCTCGCTCATTGCCCTCCTGATGCCCGTCTGCATTATGGGTGGGCCCAATCTCGGACACCTGCGGTGTTTTGCCGCGCAAAGGGAAAGGGGGATATCCAGCGAGGCGACAGGCCGAGCGCGCTACACGTCGCGGCGCCGGATCACCAGCAGGGCGAGGGCCAGGGTGACCAGCGGCCAGACCAGGAGAACGGCCCAGGACTCCGTGACGGTGGCGCCCTGGATGGGATCGCCGGGGAGCTGACCCCAGGTCTGCACCAGCCGCCGCCAGGCGCTGACCACCATCAGCTGGTTGACGTCGGCGGACCACTGGTTGGTCGGCGCGAAGAGCATCGGCAGGATCAGCAGGCTGAAACAGGTGGCGAGCACCGCCGCCGCACTGTGCCGGACCAGCACCCCGAGGCCCAACCCGATCAGCGCGCAGACCGGTGCCACCAGCACGGCCGCGAGCAGCGCCCGGCCGACACCGGGATGGGTGATCGGGACCCCGGCGTCCGACCCGCTCAGGATCGCCTGCGAGAGCAGGAGCGAGGCGAGCGAGACGACCACCCCGACCACGGCCCAGACCGTGGCGACCGTTGCGGCCTTGGCCAGGACCACCTCGCGGCGGGCGGGGACGGCCACGGTGGTGGTGCGGATCAGGCCGCTGCCGTACTCGCTGACCATGGTGATCGCTCCGATGCTCCCGGCCACCAGCATCAGCGTGACGTAACCGGCCGGCGGGAAGGCGTCGAAACACAAGAAGTCCGGGGACTCCAGAGCGGTGCCCGCGAGGTGCTGACGGTCCGCCAGGGAGGCTGCGGCGGCTGAGCCGAGGACGAACAGCGTACTGAGGCTCAGCGTCCACGCGGTGGAGCGCAGTGACCGCATCTTGATCCACTCGGCAGCGACCAGGTCGCCGAAGCGGACCGGCGGTGCGGCGGTCGCAAGGGTTGTCATCGGGGGTCTCCTGCCAGGTGGTCGACGCTGTCGGCGGTCAGTTCCATGAACGCCTGCTCCAAGGAGGCGGTCCTGGTGGTCAGTTCGTGCAGGGCGATCCGGTGTTCGAGGGCGAGTGCCGCGATCCGCGCGGTCGGCAGGCCGGAGACGGCGAGCTGCCCGCCTCCGCTGCTCACGGGCTCGACCGAGGCACCTGCCGCGGCCAGCAGGACGGTCAGTTCGGCGGTCTGCGGCGTTCCCACCACCACGGCGGGCCGGGCGCTGCGGGCAGCGAAGGCCCGGAGCGGTTCGGCGGCGATCAGCCGGCCCTGACCGATCACCACCAGGTCGTCGGCGGTCTGCTCCATCTCGGTCATCAGGTGACTGGAGAGGAAGACCGTACGGCCCTCGGCGGCCAACCGCCGGAACAGTCCGCGGACCCAGCGCACGCCCTCCGGGTCCATGCCGTTGACCGGTTCGTCGAACATCAGCACCGGCGGGTCTCCGAGCAGCGCGGTGGCGATGCCGAGCCGCTGCTTCATGCCGAGGGAGAACCCGCCGATCCGCCGCCGGGCCACCTGCGCCAGGCCGACCTCCTCCAGCACCTCGTCCACCCGCCGGAGCGGGATACGGTTGCTGCGGGCCAGTGCGGACAGGTGGGCGGCGGCGCTGCGCCCGCCGTGGACCTGGCCCGCGTCGAGCAGTGCACCGACGTGGTGCAGCCCGCGCCGGTGCTCCCGGAACGGGACGCCGTTGACGGTCGCGGTGCCGCCGGTGGGGGCGTCCAGTCCGAGGATCATTCGCAGCGTGGTGGTCTTGCCGGCTCCGTTGGGGCCGAGGAAACCGGTGACCCGGCCGGGCCTGACGGTGAAGGAGAGCTGTCGGACGGCCGTCTTGCTGCCGTAGGTCTTGGTGAGTGCGTTGACTTCGATCACGGGAGCAACCCTGCCGCCGATGCCCCGGCCGGGGCATCGGGCCCCGGGCGGCAATCATCCGGGGCGGGCCGGCCCGGGGGCGTACGCCCGTGGGCCAATGTGCGGCCGGGCGGGGGCGGCTAGGGTCGCGGCATGACGAACACACGGCCGATGGCCTGGGGTGGAGGCGCGGCGTACGCCGTCGTCCTGGCGTTACTGGTGGGCGGTACGCCCCGGTCCTCGGGGCTGCACGGGCTCGGGGCCCTGCTGGCGGGAGCCCTCCTGATCGGTGTGGTGCGCCGGGCGCCGCTCTGGGCGCTGGTGCTGACGCTGCTCGGCACCCTCTCGGTGGTGCTGGGCGGACTGGGGCAGAGCCCGAACCGGTTCCTGCCGTTCCTGGCGGCCGACCTCGTTCTGGGCTTCGTGGTCGCCACCCGGCCGCGGTGGGTGTGGATCACCGCCGCCGCGTTCTCGTCCGTGCTGCAGTTCGTCTGCTCCTTCGCCTTCCTGCACGGGCCGGACGAGCAGCTCGGCGTCGGTCTGATCGCGCTGCTGGTGCTGGCCACCTGCTGCCTGGGCGGCCTGCTGCTCCGGGAACGCGGCGAGCATGCGGTGGCGCTGCGCTCGCAGGCGGTGGCCGAGGCGGTGACAGCCGAACGGCTGCGGATAGCAAGGGAGTTGCACGACATGGTGGCCCACAGCATCGGGATCATCGCGATCCAGGCCGGCGTGGGCAGCCGGGTGATCGAGACCCAGCCCACCGCGGCCAGGGAGGCGCTGCGGGCGATCGAGAGCACCAGCAGGGAGACCCTGTCGGGGCTGCGGCGCACGCTGGTGGCGCTGCGTCAGGCCGACCCGCAGTCAGAAACCTTGCTGGCGCCTGCCCCCGGTCTGGCCGACCTCGAACGGCTGGTGGCGGCGACGGCGGACGCGGGGGTCACGGTCGAGCTGCACCGGTCGGGGGAGCAGCGGCAACTTCCACCCGATGTCGACTTGTCGGCCTACCGTATCGTCCAGGAGGCGGTGACCAATGTGGTCCGCCACGCGGGCACCGGCCACTGCCGGGTGACCGTCGACCATGGGGTGGAGGAGTTGTCGGTGGAGATCCTTGACGACGGTCGGGGGAGGCCTGGCCCAGCGGGGTCCGGGTTCGGGATCACCGGGATGCGGGAGCGGGTCAGCCTGCTGCACGGCCGGTTCAGCGCCGGGCCTCGCCCCGAGGGCGGGTTCCGGGTGGCGGCCCACCTGCCGCTGCCCGAACCGGCGATGGCCGGGGCGGCGGCGCCCGCGCCGATGGCCGGGGCGGAGGCCCGATGAGCATCCGGGTGGTGCTCGCCGACGACCAGCCGTTGGTCCGCTCCGGCTTGCGGGTGATCATGACCGACCACCCTGACCTTGAGGTGGTGGGCGAGGCCGGGACGGGCGCCGAGGCGGTCCGGCTGGCCCAGGAGCTGGGTCCCGACGTGGTGCTGATGGACATTCGGATGCCGGGTATGGACGGCATCGAGGCCACCCGTCTGATCACCGCCGCAACCGGTCCCACCCGGGTCCTGATGCTGACCACCTTCGACGAGGACGAACACGTCTACGGCGCGCTGCGGGCCGGGGCGAGCGGATTCGTGGTGAAGGACATGGCGGTGGACGACATCCTCGGCGCGATCCGGGTGGTCGCCGCCGGGGACGCGCTGATCGCCCCGGGCGTCACCCGGCGACTGATCGCCGACTTCCTCGGTGGCCCGGCCAGCGGAACAGCCCCCAAGGTGATCGAGGGCATCACCGAGCGCGAACGCGAGGTGCTGACCCTGGTCGGCCGGGGCCGTTCGAACGCCGAGATCGCCGAGGAGCTCTTCATCTCGGTGGCCACCGCCAAGTCCCACGTGGCCCGGCTGTTCAGCAAGCTCGGCGCCCGCGACCGGGTCCAGCTGGTCATCACCGCCTACGAGTCGGGCTTGGCCGGCCGACCGTCGCTTCAGCGCGCGAGCGGTACGAACCGGACCGGGGTGCCGGGGCGGGCCTGGGCGGCGGCGGGCAGGTCGGCGGCCGGGACGACGCCGATCACCGGGTAGCCGCCGGTGGTCGGGTGGTCGGCCAGGAAGATCACCGGACGGCCGTCGGGCGGCACCTGGACGGCGCCCAGCACCATGCCCTCGCTGGGGAGTTCGCCCGCCCCGGCACGGGGCAGGGCAGGGCCCTCGGTACGGAGGGCGATCCGGTTGCTCGCGGCGGCGACCAGGTAGCGGGAGCGGGCCAGCAGCGGGCGGGCCGCCGGGGCGAACCAGTCCGGGTGCGGGCCGGGGCTCAGCCGGAGCACCAACTCGGCCGGGGGCGCGGGCAGCGGGATCAGCTCGGCCCGGCCGTCCGGGAAGGGCGGGCCGACCGGCAGCAGCTGACCCGCCGTCAGCGGAGCAGGGCCGAGACCGGAGAGCAGGTCGGCGGAGCGGCTGCCCAGCACGGGCGGAACGGCCACACCGCCCGCCACCGCGAGGTAGCACCGGACCCCGTGGGTGGCCGACCCGACATCCAGGACCGAACCGTCCGGCACGGTGACCGCCGCGCCCCAGGCGACCGGCCGCCCGTCCAGCCGGACCGCCGCCGGTGCGCCCGTGACGGCGACCAGCTGCGGGCCGACCGCGCGCAGCGCCACCCCGCCGAGCGTGGTCTCCAGCGCGGCCGTCCCGGCCGGGTTGCCGACCAGCCGGTTGGCGGCCCGCAGCGCGGGTTCGTCCAGCGCCCCGGCCCGGGGCACACCGAGGTGGGCCACCCCGCGCCGTCCCAGGTCCTGAACCGTCGTCAGCGGCCCCGGCCGCACCACCAGCAGCCCGGTCACGCGTCCGCCACCGGCGTGAACCGGACCCGTACGCCCGGCGCGAGGAGCGCGGCGGGCTCCCGCCCGGTGTCCCAGAGCACCGCCGAGGTCCGGCCGACCAGCTGCCAGCCGCCGGGCGAGGACCGCGGGTACACCCCGGTGTGCGGCCCGGCCAGGGCGACCGACCCGGCCGGGACGGAGCTGCGCGGCGTGGACCGCCGGGGCACCTCGTACGCGGTGGGCAGGCCGGTCAGGTAGCCGAAGCCGGGGGCAAAGCCGCAGAACGTGACCCGGTACTCGAAGGAGCTGTGCAGTCGGACGGCCTCCGCCGCCGAGCAGCCCCAGAGTCCGGCGACCTCGGCCAGGTCGGCGCCGTCGTAGACCGTGGGCACCTCGATCAGCGGGCCGTCGGCTGGCGGGTGCGGTGGCAGCTGCCAGCCGGCCAGCAACTGCCGGGTCAGGGCGGGATCGGCGAGGCCGTCGAGCAGGACGGTACGGGCGGCGGGCACGATCTCGGTGATCGCCGGGAGTTCGTCCCGCCAGGCCAGCAGCGCGGCGTAGAGCGCGGCGACGGCCTCGCCGTCGGCGACCCGCACGAGCAGTGCGTCGGCGCCGACCTGGCGGAACGTCAGCTGCATCAGACGAAGGCCTCGACCCGTACCCCGGCGGAGGCCAGTGCGCCGCGCACCCGCCACGCCAACTGCGCCGCTCCGGGGGTGTCGCCGTGCACGCAGAGGGAGCGGGCCTCGACCGCGACCGGCTCGCCGCCGACGGCGGTGACCAGACCGTCCCTGGCGATGCCGACCGCGCGGGCGATCACTGATTCGGGGTCGTGCACCACGGCCTCGGGATCGCGACGGGGCACCAGGGTGCCCGCCCAGGTGTAGGCCCGGTCGGCGAACGCCTCGGTGACCACCGGGAGTCCGACCCCCTCGGCCACCGCGAGCAGCCGGGAGCCCGGCAGGCCGAGCACCGGCAGCGGTCCGTCGCAGACCGCTCCGGCCCTGAGCACCCCGGCGACCACGGCCTCGGCCTGTTCGGAGTCGATGACCACTTTGTTGTAGAGGGCGCCGTGCGGTTTGACGTACGAGACCCGGGAGCCGGCCGCCCGGGCGAAGACCTGGAGGGCGCCGATCTGGTACGCGATCTCGTCGGCCAGCTCCTCGGGCGGGACGTCCATCGGGCGGCGGCCGAAGCCGGCCAGGTCGCGGTAGGAGACCTGGGCGCCGATCCGGACGCCGCGTTCGGCGGCCAGCGCACAGACCCGCCGCATGGTGGACGGGTCGCCGGCGTGGAAGCCGCAGGCCACGTTGGCACTGGTGACCACGGAGAGCAGGGCCTCGTCGTCGGTCAGGGTCCAGCGCCCGAACCCCTCGCCGAGGTCCGCATTGAGGTCGATCACCGATTCGGCCACGCCAACGCCCGCCTCCCGCTCCCGGCATCCGTCGCCGTCTGCTGGGCCTCAGGCCCTGGGGTGATCGTAGGGCCTGCGCGCGGGCGCGTGTGCACGTGACCCGAGCCCGGAGCGCGCACCGGGTGGTGCGCGCTCCCTCCGATGGCGGAACGTTTCCTCCCCCCTCGCGGCCGTACCCCGCCGACAGCCCGGCGGGTCAGCCGACCTGAGGGCAGCTCAGGCGGCCAGCGCCTGCGCCGACCTGCGCGCGGCCTCGGCCCGCTCCACCCGCTGGATGCCCCGGAGCACGATCAGCAGGGGGATCACCCCGATGACCCCGAACGACATGTCGACGAATCGCCATGCCAGCGGAATCCCGCGCAGCGGCCCGCAGATCAGCGCCAGCGGGATGATCGCCGCGCAGGCGGTCATCGCCCACCGGATCACCCAGACGTTGCGCACCGGGTCCCGGTACGGCCCCCAGAAGGCGATCGCGATCACCAAGTGCGCGAAGGCCAGCCAATCGGTGCCGTACGCGAGGAAGGGGTAGCGGACATTGGTGTCGGCCACGCCCTCCCGGACCCGCTCGACCCAGGTGGCGGCTGCCGGGAAGTGCTCGGCGATCGGCGAGCCGTCGACCAGGCCGGCCAGCCAGCGGGTCTCGGCCTCCAGCGGAAAGGCCGTCAGGCCGCTGAGCACCAGGCAGACGATGAAGATCACGATCCACCGCCGGATCCGGCGCAGGGTGGCGGCCTCGGTGACGCTCTGATCCTCGGTCATGTCGTGGAACCCCCTACGGGTAGTGCGGACCGGGTTCACTGCCCCGACCTGCGCAGGGCTGACTCTAGGGCGATAACTGAACATGTTCAACTCGCCTCGGAAACGGGGACAACGGGGTCGTTTCGGACTCTGTCGGGGTGAGCCTCTAACCTTGTCCACCGTGACCGCCATCGCAGACCGACCCACCGGGCAGACGCTCCGGCCGGCCGCCCCCGGCGCCGCCCGGCCCGCACCGGGCCCGGCCGCCGACGAGGGGCTGGCCCGTCGGCTCAAGGCGCTGGCCTGCACCGCCCCGCTGCACGACCTGGAGAGCCGCAAGGTCAACCTGGCGGGCGAGTACAGCTCGTACGCGATGGCTGAGATCGGGCTCGCCGCGATCGACGTGGTCACGCTCAACATGGACTTCGACACCGGAGCCGACCGCGACATAGTGCTCGGCCGCCTGCACCCCCGGGTCGCCGCGCAGAACCCCGGCCGTCCCGCCGCCGAGCACGAGCGGGTGGCCCGCTGGGTGCTCGAGTCGCTGATCAACGTCGGCAGCGTGGACCGCGGCTTCCGCGCCGTCTACGGCACCTTCGGCGCCGACGGCTCGTACGTCCGGCGCGACTACGACTTCAAGCTGATCGAGGAGGTGCCGGGCCCGGACGGCGGCGTCTACCTGCGCACCACCGACGAGGCGGTCAACGTCCTGGTCGGCGCCCTCGACACGGACGTGACGTCCGCTCAGATCGCGGCCGAGGTCAAGCTCGAGGTGCTGATCAGCCGGGGCCGGCTGGCTGACGCCCAGCTCGCCGCCGAGCAGGCCAGGTACCGCACGGTCCAGTACGCCGAGACGCTGCGCCGCGCGCTGGACGCGACCCGGCGCAACGTCCGCGCGGTGGACTGGATGCAGGCCGTCCCCGACCTGATCGACGAGGCGCTCGACCACATCGCCGACCGCTACCGGCACGAGAACGCGATCCTCACCAACATCCGCAAGGCCCGCGACGAGTCCGAGGACGCCGAGCAGAAGCGCCGGGCCGCCGAGCTGGTCGACATCGTCAAGGACTGCATCCGCCGCCACACCCAGCTGCAGACCCGCCTGCTGGAGGCCGGCCCGCTGTTCCGTGCCGAGCAGGACCGGCAGGCGTTCGCCGCCCCCACCGCCCGCAGCGGCATCGACCTGTACGGGCAACTGCTCGCGCCGCTGCTGGAGCTGCCGGTCGAGCACGCCATCCGCCCCACCGACGCGTTCTTCGCCCGAGGCATCGGGCTGCGCACCCCGGTCTCGGTCCGGCTCACCGACCTGGTCGACCTGCTGCTCACCCCGCCGGTCGAGCGCGAGAACCTCGGCGCCGAGCTGCCCGACCCCGACCTGGTCGCCACCCCCGACGACAGCCGCTTCACCGAAGCCCAGCTGGAAGCCGCGCTGGAGCTCCTCGACCTCCCGCCGGACGCCCCCCGACGCCTCTCCGGCCTGCTCGCCGAAGCCCGCCGGAGGGACCCGGACCTGCCGTACCTGGTCGCGCTGCTCGCGATCCACGCGGCCAGCCCCCCGGTGGGGACGGCGTACCGTCAGGGCGAGGAGCGGTTGCTCTTCGCCGTGGACGACGGCACCCGGCTCGACGACCAGGAGTTCGGCGGCGCGGACCTCATCGTGGGCAGCGCCCTGCTCGACGCGGTCGGCATGGCGGCGGACCGCAAGGACGCAAGCTGACATGCGTGTCGGGCCGTACCACCAGAGCTCCGCGCCCCTGGGTGCACCAATCCGTGAGGAGTACCACTCGTGAGCACCGACACCTGGGAGCCCGAGGCCGAACCGCACGTCGCCCCGGCGGCAGCCGCCCTCACCCCCGCCGACGTGGCGGACGCCGCCCGGCTGGTCTCGTTCGGCCTGCAGGCCAAGCTGCTCCCGGCCAGGGACGCGGAGTACGCCGAGCTGATCCGTCGGCACCGTGAGGACCCGGCGTTCGCCCGACTGGCCGATGCAGTGGCGACCGGCATGGGCCTGGTGGTGCTGGAGGTCTCCCCCCGGGCGGGCATGGCGGTGGCCGCCGACGAGGACTCGGTGTTCGCGGTCCGGATGGGCGACTACTCGCGCCGGGCCGCCGGGGAGACCACCGACCGGTTCCTGCACGGGCTCGCCCACCTCGCGGTGGCCGCGATGGCCTTCCCCCGCCCGGAGGACCTGGCCGACGACGGCTACCTGGGCCGGATCACGGTGAACGGCATCGACGCCTTCGTCCGGCAGGCCTGCCGCCGGCTGGAGGAGCGGGCCGAGGCGGAGGGCACCAACACCGACCCGACCACCGACGCCCCCGGCCTGGAGGCGGCCTGGCGGGTCTGGGCCCGCCGCTCCGCCACCGGCGCCACCAAGGACGCCAGGCGGCTGTCCGGTTCGACCATCGGCATCGTCTCCAAGGCGGTGCTCTTCCTGGTCGACTCCGGCTTCCTGCAGAAGACCTCGGACGACGCCGGCGGCACCTACCGCACCACCGCCCGCTACCAGCTCCAGGTCCGCGACCTGGCGGGCAGCGCCGCGATGGCCGAGCTGCTCGACCTGGGCGTCGTCCCGGTCAGCGACGGCACCGCCACCCTGCTGCCCGCCGACCACAGCGAGGACCTGGTCGCCGACGCGGGCCTGCCGTTCCACTCCCTCTGACCACCCTCCGACCCACCGTCAAGCTGGAGAACCGCCGCACATGTACGAGCTCAACCGGGTCCGCCTGTACTCGATCGGACCGGCCGGTGCACGTTACGCCGACACGGTGCTCGACCTGCGCGGAGTCGGTGAGCCGGTGGCCGAGCCCCGGCCGCAGCAGATCGGCCTGTTCGGCGAGGAGCCGGAGGGCCCGCAGCGGCGCCCGGCCCCGGCCGGGGTGCTGTTCCTGGAGAACGGCGGCGGCAAGTCCGTCCTGCTCAAGCTGATCTTCTCGGTGATGCTGCCCGGCCACCGCAACACCCTGGGCGGCGCCAGCTCCGGCGTGCTGCGCAAGTTCCTGCTCGCCGACGACTGCGGTCACGTGGCGCTGGAGTGGCAGCACACCGTCACCGGCGAGCTGATCGTGGTCGGCAAGGTCAGCGAGTGGAGGGGCCGTCAGGTCTCGTCCGACCCGCGCAAGTTCGCCGAGACCTGGTACTCGTTCCGCCCCGGCGACGGCCTGACCCTGGACGCGCTGCCGGTGGCCGAGCGGATCAGCCTGGCCGGTGACCAGCGGGTGCGCGGCCGTCGCCGCACCATGAAGGGCTTCCGCGACGCGCTGACCGAGGCGGGCAAGGCGTACCCCGCCCTGGAGCTGGTCTTCGAGGACGGCCACGACCGGTGGAACGAGCACCTCGCCGACCTCGGCCTCGACCCCGAACTCTTCCGCTACCAGCGCGAGATGAACGCCGACGAGGGCGAGGCGGCCGGTCTCTTCGCGGTCAAGCACGACGCTGACTTCACCGACCTGCTGCTGCGCGCCGTCACCGACACCCGGGACACCGACGGCCTGGCCGACCTGGTGCACGGCTTCGCCGCCAAGCTCGGCCGCCGGGCCGAACTCACCGCCGAGCGGGACTTCACTGCGGGCTCGGTCGACCTGCTCCAGCGGATCGTCGACGCCACCACGGCGCGCGAGTCGGTCCGCGAGTTGCACCGGACCGCCGAGCGCCGTACCCGCAAGCTGGCGCACGCGCTCGCGGCCCGGGGGAGCGGGGAGCGTGAGCGCGCCCACGACCTGGCGATCGAGGTGGCGGCCGCCGCGAGCGCCGTCACCGCCGCCGAGGCGGACCGCACCAGGCACTCGCTGATCACCGCCGAGCTGACCTACCGTCACGCCACCCTCGGCCTGGCCGCCGCCACCACCGAGGCCGCCGCGTTGCGCCGCGAGCTGACCGAGGCCCGTACGTTGCACTCCGCCTGGCAGGCCGCCGAGGCGGTGCTGCGCCACCGCGCCGCCGCCGACCGGGTGGCCCGGGTCGCGGAGGCGATCCGGGAGGCCGAGCTGGACGCCGCCCCCGCGCTCGCCGCCCGGGCCCGCGCGGCCGGGGCGCTGGCCCGCGCGCTGGAGAGCGCCGCCGGGGCCGCCGAGAGCAGGGCCGACCAGGAGGAGCTGCGGGCCGGGGAGCTCCAGTCCGACGGCGCCGCCGCGCAGGCCGAGGCCACCGCCGCCGCGACCGCCGCCCAGAAGGCCCGCTCCGAGGCGGGCCACCTGGGCCAGCGGCTGGCCGAGGTGGAGCAGGAGACCAAGGCGGCCGTCGAGGCGGGCTGGATCGACGCCGACACCGACGAGCCGGACCCGGCCCGCGCGGCCCTGCACGCCGCCGACGCGGAGCAGGCCGCTACCGCCGCGCTGGAGCAGTCCAGGGCCGCCGCCGAGCAGGCCGCCGCCCGGGCCAGGGAGACCGCCGCCGCCGAGGCCCGCGCCGAGCTGGCCGCCGCCCGCGCCAGCGACGCGTACCAGAACGCCCACCGCGCGCTCTCCGCCGAGCAGCGCGCCGCCGCCGCGCTGGCCGCCGAGCCCCGGCTCGCCGAGCTGCTCGCCCTGACGCCCTATCAGGACGGCCCGGACGAGGGCCAGCTCACCCCCGCCCTGCTGGACGCCAACGCCGAGGCGCTGCGCGAGCAGCTCGAAGCGGCCATCGCGACCGCCGAGCGAACGCTCTTCGACCTGCGGACCGCCGCCGCCGACGACTCCCGGATCCTGGCCGCGCTCGGCGACGGCGGCCTGCTGCCGCCAGGGCCTGACGTGCTGGCCACCGTCGAGTTCCTGGGCGAGCACGGCATCCCTGCGCTGCCCGGCTGGCGCTACCTGGCCCAGTCGGTCGACCCGGCGGACCACGAGGCGATCCTGGCCGCCCGGCCCGAGCTGGTCGACGGCGTGGTGGTCACCGACCCGGAGGCCCTCGACCGGGCCAGGGAGGCCCTCCAGGCCGCCGCCCTGCTGCCGCGCTCCACCGTGGCGGTCGGCACCGCCGCCGCGCTGATCGCGCCGATCGGCGGTGAGCCGTCGTTCTTCCTGGTGCCGCCGAACCCCGCGATGCACAACGAGGGCGCCGCCGACGAGGAGCGCCGCCAGCTCCGTACCCGCGCCACTGCCCGGGAGGAGCACATCCGCGAGCTGGCCGCCCGGCTCGGCGCCGACCGCGCGCTGAACGCCCGGCTCGCCTCCTGGCACCAGCAGTGCCCGCCCGGCACGCTGGCCGAGTTGACCGAAGCCACCCTGGCCGCCGCCGCCCAGGCCGAGACCGCCGCCGCCGAGCTGGCCACCCTGCGCGCCGAGCACGCCGAGGCCGAGGCCGACCAGCTCACCGCCGCCGCCGCGCACGAGGAGCGCCGGGAGGCCGCCCAGCGCACCCGCCGCCGGGCCGACGCGCTGGCCGGTCTGGCCTTCCGGCTCCGCGAGCGCGGCAACTGGACCCGCCGGCAGCGCGAGCTGACCGAGGACGCCGCCGAGTGCGACCGCCGCCAGACGGTCTGCGCCGAGCGGGCCCGCACCTGTGACGAGGACCGCCGGGCCGCCCAGCGCGCGGCCGACGACGCCCGCCGCACCGCCCGTACGCTGCGCGCCGAACGCTCCGAGCTCTCCGCCGTCGCCGAGACCGAGGAGCCCACCGGGGCCCCTGCCTCGCTGCCCGCACTGCGCGAGGCGTACCGGGCCGCTGCCCAGCTCTACGAGAAGGTCGGCGTCGGCGCCGACCTGCGGGCCGAGCAGGCCAGGGCCGAGGGCGACGAGGCCGCCTCGGCCACCGAGCTGGACCGGCTCACCAACAAGGTGCGACTGCGGGCCGAGGAGCTGCTCGCCAGCCCGGACGGCGCCGACGGCCCGGCCCGGCAGGCCGCCGCCGCCCGGGCGGAGGAGCTGGTCGCCACCATCGAGGCCCGCTCGGCGACCGCCTCCGAGCAGCTCGGCCGGCTGCGCGGCGAGGCCGAGCGCTCCGCCCCCGCCAGCGGTGAGGAGCACACCGCGCTGCCGGAGGACCTGGTCCCGGCCGACCCCGAGCACGCCCAGCTGCTGCTGCGCACCGCCACCTCCCGCCTCGCCGAGCGGCGCGAACTGGTGGAGACCGCCAGGACCGCCCTGGCCGACCTGCAGCGGACCCTGGACGCCGCGCAGAGCGCCGCCGCCGACTTCGACGAGAGCGCGGCGCAGCTCCGCGACGGCCTCCGCGACCACCACCCGGAGGAGTACGAGCAGCCCGCCGAGCCCTACCTCGGCTCGCTCGCCGAGGCCCGGAGCGCCGCCGCCGAGTCGCGCCGGGCGCTGCGTACCGCCTCCACCGAGTTGACCGCCGCCGAGCTCGCCGTCCGGGACGCCTCGGACGCCCTGGTCCGGCACGCCAACGCGGCCAGGTACGAGGCGGTCCGAACACCGGCCCGGCAGCAGATCCGCGAGCTGCCCGCCGCCGCACTGCCCGACCACGCGGCCGCCTGGGCCACCGCCTTCGCGCCCCGGCTGCGGGTGCTCACCGACGAGCTGGCGCAGCTGGAGCGCAACCGCGGCTCGATCGTGGACCGGCTGCGCGGTCTGGTGGAGAGCTCGCTCGCCACCCTGCGCGCGGCCCAGCGGCTGTCCCGGCTGCCGGAGGGCCTGGGGGAGTGGTCCGGGCAGGAGTTCCTCCGGATCCGCTTCGAGGACCCGGACCACGCGCTGCTGGTCGAGCGGCTCGGCGAGGTGATCGACGAGGCCACCCGGTCGGCCGTGAAGAAGAACTCCGACCTGCGTCGTGACGGCATGTCACTGCTGCTGCGCGGGGTGGCCGCCGCGATCGGCCCGAAGGGCGTCGCGGTGGAGATCCTCAAGCCGGACGCGGTGCTGCGGGCCGAGCGGGTGAGCGTCGGTCAGATGTCGGACGTCTTCTCCGGCGGCCAGCTGCTCACCGCCGCGATCGCGCTGTACTGCACGATGGCGGCGCTGCGGGCCAACGACCGGGGGCAGTCCCAGCTGCGGCACGCCGGCACGCTCTTCCTGGACAACCCGATCGGGCGGGCCAACGCGACGTACCTGCTGGAGCTCCAGCGGGCGGTGGCCGACGCGCTCGGCGTCCAGCTGATCTACACCACCGGCCTCTTCGACACCACGGCGCTGGCCGAGTTCCCGCTGGTGATCCGGCTGCGCAACGACGCCGACCTGCGGGCGGGCCTGAAGTACATCTCGGTGGAGGAACACCTGCGCCCCGGCCTCCCCGCGCCGCAGGACCCGGACGGGCCGGCCATCCACGGCGAGATCACCGCGACGCGGATGTTCAAGCGCCCCGCCGACTGAGGACCTTCGGCACCTGGTGGGCGGCGTCGCGTGCGACGGCAGTCGCCCACCGGGCGCCGCGCCGCCGCCTCCCCAGGGCCGCCGGGCCGTTTGGTGCGATGCTTGACGTGTGTTCGAGGAAGAGCTCCGTGAGCAGCTGGATCAGGCCCGGCTCGCGCTGGCCGAGGCCCGCGAGGCGGGCGACGACGACGGGGTCGAGGCGTACCGGGGCCGGGTCACCGCGCTGATCAGGATCGCCGCGCACCACGGCATCGCCCTCCCGCACGCCCCGGAGGAGGAGGGCGACTGACGCCCCCGCTCAGACCTTCCGCCCGTCCTCCGCGAGGTGGGCGTTCAGGATGCCGTCGAGCAGGCCGGGGAAGAGCGTGTCGAGGTCCGCGGTCCGCAGATGGCTCATCCGGGAGGTGCCCCGGCGGCACTGACGGATCACGCCGGCCTCGCGGAGCACCTTGAAGTGGTGCGTGGTGGTCGACTTGGTCACCGGAAGGTCGAACGCCTGGCATGCCAACTCGCCCTGGTCGCGGGCGAGTTCGGCGGCGATTCGGAGTCGCACCGGGTCGGCGAGGGCGTGCAGCACCGCGGCGAGCCTGATCTCGGCCAGGGCGGGTTCGGGGAGCTGGGTGTCGGCCACGGGTCAATAGTACGAGAAACGTCGTAGTTTGACAGATGACGTACTACGAGAGCTATCGTACAAACATCCCTGCAGCCCCACCGAGGAGCCGACCGTGAGTGCCCTGTTCGAGCCCGTCACCCTTCGCTCGCTGACCGTGCCCAACCGGATCTGGCTGGCGCCGATGTGCATGTACTCCGCTGCGCCCGAGGGGCCGGAGACCGGGGTCGCGACCGACTTCCACCTCGCCCACCTGGGCGCCAGGGCGGCCGGCGGGGCCGGTCTGGTGATGACCGAGGCCACCGCGGTCAGCCCCGAGGGCCGGATCTCGCCGTGGGACCTCGGGCTGTGGAACGACCGTCAGCAGGAGGAGCTGGCCCGGATCGCCGCGCTGGTGAAGTCGCACGGCGCCGTCCCGGCGATCCAGCTCGCTCACGCCGGACGGAAGGCCGCCACCGACCGGCCGTGGCTGGGCGGGAAGCCGCTGTCGATCGAGGCGGGCGGCTGGCAGCCGGTCGGTGCCTCCCCGGTGCCGTTCAGCGCGGAGAGCCAGGTACCGGACGAGCTGACGGTCGAGGAGATCCAGGAGGTGGTCCGGGCGTTCGCCGAGGCGGCCCGCCGGGCGCTGGCGGCCGGCTTCGAGGCGGTGGAGGTCCACGGGGCGCACGGCTACCTGATCCACTCCTTCCTGTCCCCGCACTCCAACCACCGCACCGACGCGTACGGCGGCGACTTCGCCGGGCGCAGCCGGCTCGCGCTGGAGGTGGTCGCGGCCGTCCGTGAGGTGTGGCCCGCCGAGCTGCCGGTGCTGTACCGGACCTCGGCCACCGACTGGCTGGACGGTGTGCCGAGCTGGACGGTGGACGACACCGTCCTGCTCGCCAAGGAGCTGCACGCGGCCGGAGTGGACCTGCTGGACGCCTCCTCCGCGGGCATCGACCCGAACGCGAAGATCGCGGTCGGGCCCGGCTACCAGGTGCCGTTCGCGGCCCGGATCCGCTCCGAGGCCGGGCTGCCCACCGGGGCGGTCGGGCTGATCACCGAGCCGGCCCAGGCGGAGCGGATCGTGGCGAGCGGTCAGGCCGACGTGGTCTCGCTCGGCCGCGAGCTGCTGCGCGACGCGTACTGGCCGCACCGCGCGGCGGACGAGCTCGGCGCCGAGCCGCGCTGGCCGGTCCAGTACGGCTACACCCTGCGCAAGCGAGCCTGATCCACCGTCGCGGCGGCGCCGGACCCACGGGTCCGGCGCCGCTCACGGCTGCCCGCCATCGGTTCGGCCGAGTCGGGTCCGCGCTGCTGCTGGGCAGCGATCTGACGGGAAATCAGGATCTCCAGCAGGCCCCAGGCGGTGCCGAACACCCCGAGGGCAGTGGCCATCAGCGCCGGCGCGAGCAGCCAACTGCTCGCGTACGAGGCCAGCGTGGCCACGATCAGGCTGATCAGTGTGCAGGAGAGGAACATCCACGCGCGCACGGCGGCGGCCCGCACCTCGTCCGGCAGACGGCGGCGACGGCGTGCAGCGGGCATCGGCTACCCCCAGGGCGTGCGTGAGCGGAGCGTCCGTACCCAGCCTGCCCGCTCGGCGCTCACCCATTCAGGCGATCGGCCCTACCCGGCCGGGCCCAGGGGCGGGTGCGCGGACGGCGAGCTCAGTCGTCCAGCGTCGCGTCCAGCTCCGCCAGCGCGCCCTGCACGATGGTCCGCATCGCCCGCTCAGCCGCCTCCGCCTGTCCGGTGCAGATCGCGTCGGCCACCTCGCGGTGCAACTTCACCGCGTAAGGCTCCGGTTGATGGGGCATCAGCTGGTGCTCCGTGCGGCCGGTGAGCACCGCGCCGACCGTGTCGCCGAGGTGGGCGAACATCTCGTTCCCGGAGGCGCGCAGGACGGTCGCGTGGAAGGCGATGTCGTGCCGCAGGAAGGCGATCAGGTCGGCGGCGCGGGCAGTGACCGTCAGTTCGACGGCCAGGGCGCCGAGTTCGCGGCGCTGGTCGTCGGTGGCGTGCACGGCGGCGAGTGCGGCGGCGGCCGGTTCGACCGCGACCCGGAGCGAGCCGAGCGAGCGCAGCTGGGCCGGGCGGTCGGCGCCGGCCAGCCGCCAACGGATCACCAACGGGTCGAAGACGTCCCAGTCGGACTTCGGCTGGACGGTGATGCCGACCCGGCGGCGGGAGGTGACCATCCGCATCGACTCCAGGATCCGGATCGCCTCCCGGACCACCGTGCGGGAGACCCCGTACCTGGCCTCCAGTTCCTCGCCGCGGAGCACCGCGCCCGTCGGGATCTCGCCGGAGGCGATGGCCGGACCGAGGTCCGCAAGCAGTCGTCCTGGCAGGCCCTGGATCTCCATCGGATCATGATATCCGGGGGCACATGTATGACGATTAGGTTTCATCCTCTTGAATAAGTCATACCTTTGCGGCACTGTCGGTCGTGACCAGCCAGAACAGGAGCACCAGCCATGGGTCTCAGCGTCGAGAACCAGCCGCCCACCCTCGTGGTGATGGGCGTCTCGGGCGTCGGCAAGACCACCGTCGCCCGGCTACTGGCCGAGCGCCTCGGCCTGCCGTACGCGGAGGCCGACGACTTCCACCCGCCCGCCAACATCGCCAAGATGGCGGCCGGCATCCCGCTCGACGACGAGGACCGGCAGCCCTGGCTGCTCGCCCTGGCCGACTGGCTCGGCGGCCGGGTCGCCGCCGGGACGGGGGGAGTGGTGGCCTGCTCGGCGCTCAAACGCCGCTACCGGGACACCCTCCGCAGCCAGGCTCCCGCGACCCGCTTCCTGCACCTGACCGGCGATCAGGCCCTGATCCGGTCCCGGCTGGCCGAGCGCAGCGGACACTTCATGCCCGCATCGCTGCTCGACTCCCAGTACGCCGCCCTGGAACCGCTCCAAGCCGACGAGCCCGGCCTCGAACTGGACGTCGCCCAGGGTCCGTCCGACCTCGCCGACCACGCCGCCCGGCTGCTCATCCCCCACCACCCGCGCCCCGTCAACGGAGACTCCGCGTGACCACCCTGACCGCTGCCCTGCCCCACACCGACAGCGACGGTGTCCTGCTGCTCGCGGTACTGCTCAGCATCGGCGTCATCGTCCTGCTGATCACCCGCCTCAAGCTCCACCCCTTCCTCGCCCTGACCCTCGGCTCCGGAGTGCTGGCCGCCGTCGCGGGCGCGCCCTTCGACAAGCTGCTCGGCAGCTTCGCCACCGGGTTCGGATCGACCGTCAGCAGTGTCGGCCTGCTGATCGGCCTGGGCGCGATGCTCGGCAAGCTGCTCGCCGACTCCGGCGGAGCCGACATCGTCGCCGACACCGTGCTGCGCCGCTCCGGCAGGCGGATGCTGCCCTGGTCGATGGCGCTGATCGCCGCCGTGCTCGGGCTGCCGTTGTTCTTCGAGGTCGGGGTGGTGCTGCTGATCCCGATCGTCCTGCTGGTGGCCCGGCGCGGGAACGTCCCGGTGATACGCCTGGGCATACCGGCCCTGGCCGGACTCTCCGTGCTGCACGGCCTGGTGCCCCCGCACCCGGGCCCGCTGGTCGCCGTCGACGCGCTCAAGGCCGACCTCGGCGTCACGCTCGCGCTCGGTCTGCTGATCGCCGTCCCCACCCTGGTCGTGGCGGGCCCGCTCTTCGCCCGCTTCGCCGAACGCTGGGTCGGCCCGCTGGCCTTGCCGCCCGCTCCCGTCGCCACCGAGAAGCCGGAGCGCACCCCCTCCTTCGCCGCCGTCCTGACCACCATCCTGCTGCCGGTGGTCCTGATGCTCGGCAAGGCACTCGCCGACGTGGTCGTCGACGACCCCAAGGCCGGTCCGCAGCGGGTGATGGACTTCATCGGCTCCCCGCTGATCGCCCTGCTCGCAGCGACCCTGCTGGCGATGTTCACCCTCGGCCGCGCGGCCGGCTTCACCAAGGACCGGATCTCCACCACCATGGAGAAGTCCCTCGCCCCGATCGCCGGCATCGTCTTCATCGTCGGCGCGGGCGGAGGCTTCAAGCAGACCCTGATCGACGTCGGCGTCGGCAACGCGGTCAGCGAGTGGTCCGCCAAGTGGCACATCTCGGCGCTGCTCCTCGGCTGGCTGATCGCCGTCCTGATCCGCCTCGCCACCGGCTCGGCCACGGTCGCCACCATCACGGCGGCGGGCATCGTCGCCCCGCTGGCCTCCGGTCTCTCCACCTCGCACGCGGCCCTGCTGGTGCTCGCCATCGGCGCCGGTTCGCTGTTCTTCTCGCACGTCAACGACGCGGGCTTCTGGCTGGTCAAGGAGTACTTCGGCATGACGGTCGGCCAGACCCTCAAGTCCTGGTCGGTGATGGAGACCGTCATCTCGGTCACCGCGATCGCCCTGATCCTCCCGCTGAGCCTGATCGTCTAGGACTAGGCTCTCCGTGGTCACGGCCAGGACCGAACGAGCGGGGTACAACGATGGCGTACGCGAGCGGCGCAAGGGTGAGACTGACCCGGGATGTACAGGTCACCGGAGACGACACAGCGGCCAGGACGGGCCGTCCTGGTCCGCTGTTCCTGGCCGAGGGCCTGGCGGGCGTCGTCACGGGCTCGACCAAGGAAGCCGGCGGCGTGCCGCAGGACAATCTCGCGAGCTTTGAACAGGCCGCGCGGGGCGGCCAGTTCGACAGCTTCACGGCCGGCCTGATCGATGACCTCCACCAGCGGGTCATCCGGATGGGAGTATCCGACCCGGAGTCGGCGCTCGGGTCAGATACCGGGTGCGCTTCGAGAACGGGTTCGTTCTCAACGGTCTCGAAGGGGACTGGCTGACCGAAGGCTGAGCAGTTGTCACCTCGCCCCCGCCGATCCTGATCGGCGGGGGCGAGGTGACAACTGCTCAGCCCGGGTAGGTGATCGAGCCCAGCGGCGGACAGGGCATGAGCGTGGTCTCAGCGCCAGGGCGTTCGACGAAAGCCCGGGCGTCGGCGGCCTGCTGGCGCCGGGTATCCACGTCGTCGGCGTGCCAGGCATCGCGCCTGGCACGGTCGTGGTCCCACGAGTCGTCCATGAGACTGAGGCTGGTGTTGCCGGAGCTGCGCTGGAACTCCGCCTTCACGGCGGCCTGTTGGAGTGCGCTCTGGGTCGCGGCGAGATCGATGCGAGTGATCAGGACACCGAGGGTGTTCGGCTCCCGGGTCGGCATGGGGGCCTGCGGGAGCAGCGACACCCCGGTGTCGAGGCGGCCGATGTTGTCGACGGTCGCTTGCCGGGCCTCCCTTACCGCGATCTGTATTTCCTGCTGCAGCCAGAAGAACTCGTCGAGGTCGGCCTGGGTGACGCGCATCCGTTGGTACAGGGAGCGGAACCGGGGATCGTGGTGCAGCGGACGCATGGGGGCCGTGTGGAGCGCCACGCAGTCGTTGAACCCGGCCGCCACCGCAGCGTCGTAGTGGCGGATGGCCTGGTCCGCCTGTCCGTGCAGGCAGGCCACTTCGCCGAGGCTTGCGTGGCCTGCGGCGACGAGCCACGCGCCTTGGGGGCCGAGCGCCGTGGCGCGCACGATGACGTCGTGCAGACCAGCGGTGCCCACCGCGGCGGGGCCCTCAGTCATGATCGCCACCAGCAGTTCGTGAAGACGGGTGGCCAGTGAGTTGACGGTGTCGACCATGGAGACTCCTCAGAGCTCGGTGGTGATGAGCGAAGGAGGGTTGACGCCGAGTCAACTCCCGTGGAGATGAGGGGTGGACGGGGTGATCGGTTCCTGCGCGGCCGTCGGTGCCATCATGGCCGGACGGCCGAGCCAGGGGAGCTGAGATGTTCGGAACCTATTGGGACCCGCTACCGGCGGCGCGGTTCCTGATCGCCAAGGGGCCCGACCCGTTCGACGGCCGCTGGGCCGAACGGAACTGGCGCAACGTGCCCGGCCCGTTCTACGGCACCGAGACCGAGGCCGGATCGATCGGGCCGCGCGATGTCGCGGAGGTCACCTACTACGACGGGACCCCGGGCGGCGACTTCGTCAGTCGGCAGCCCGACGACGTCTGGCAGGTCCAGGCCCTGGTCGCCGATCTCCGGCTCGGCTACCGCGGCTTCGCGATGGACGGCGACCGGCACTGGACACCGGACGCGGTCCGGAGCTGGTGGAGCGAGCGCGGCCGGGTCCGGGAGTGGGCGCTGGAGACCGCCGAGGAGTGGAGCGGCGTCACCCGGCCCGAGGACCGCGATCGGTACCTCGACGCGGCCCACGGGCTGCGCGCCTACGTCGACCACATCGACGGCGGCCTGGAGGCGTACCTCCGGGGGTACCTGTTTTGGCTGACCGAACACCGCGTACCGGAGGTCTGCGAGCCGCTGCCCGTGCTGGGGCGGCCGTCGGGCGCCCGGCGGAGCGGGCCGAGGAAGGACGAGCTGCGGGTGGCCGGCTACCTGGTCGTCGAGCCCGGCCTGCCTGCGGTCCCCCAATCGCCCGAAGACCGGGCCGAGCTGCCCGAGGACGCCCGGCTGCCCGGCGTCGAGCGGCTGGTGTCGGCGGCGGACTGCCTGGTCGACCACCTCCCGGCCGACGGCTGCTGGTTCCCCTCCCGGGAGGCCGCGCTTGCCGCCTGCGCGTCAATCCGGGTCGCCCCCGACGCCCGGCTGCTCGCGATGCTGCTGCCGGACGACTGCGCGACCGAGCTGGCGGCCGAGATCCGGGCGAGCGCGTTCGCCGACCCGGACCTGCTCAAGAACCTGCACACCCCGCCCGTGCCGGTCGAGGGCGGCACCCGGCTCGGCTGGGAGGTGCTCGGCTACGAACTCGGCGGCCTGCACACCTGGCTCTGCAGCGACCTCCACCACCAGGCGGTCGCCGAACTGGACGTTCGGATCGGCCCGTTCGGTCTGCTGGCCGAACGCGCCGACGCCGAGCGGGTCGCCGACTGGGCCAACACCCGGGACGACACCGCGCCGGTGACCTGGTTCCCGGCGGCGCTGGTCGAGTGGGACGAGCCAGTGGTCGGCACCGCCGCGCCGGCCGCCAAGCCGTCCCGGGCGCCCAGGTGGCGGCGCGGCCGGAGCTGACGGGCGGTCAGTCGCCGGGAATCGTCCAGGCGCGACCGGGCGTCCCAGGACGTTCCGCCGTCGACGATCCCGGGAGCAACCGGCAGGTGGAGTGCGCTCGGCCCGGTCTTCGCGGCGGGGCCGCTGGTCCGGCCACGTCACCATCGTCGACCCGGACAGCTGAACGGCCCGGGCCCCCAACCGCAGCGGTGGGGACCCGGGCCGTTCAGGCCTTGCCTACTTGGTGCCTCGCTTCGCGAGGAAGGCCTCGACCTCGGCGCGGATCTCCGGGGTGTCCAGCCCACGCACCGTCATGGTGGTGCGGCGGCGCAGCACGTCGTCGGCGGTGTAGGCCCACTCGTTGTCGGCGGCGTAGGCGACCTGGGCCCAGACGTCCGGGCCGTCGGCGTGGATGGGCTCGCCGAGCTCGGGGTGCTCCGCGATCAGGTGGGCGATCTCGAAGGAGAGCGTGCCGTAGTGCGAGGCCAGGTGCTTGGCGACCAACGGCTCCATCCGCGAGCCCGGCTCGCGGTCCACCAGCAGGCGGTGGGCCACCGCGTTCGGCGCGCCGACGCCCGGCAGCGGGACGGTGGCCGGGATCGGCGACATGTCCTCGCGCAGGCCGGTGCCGGGCACGTGGGCGAGCTTCTCCAGCACCGTACGGCCGATGTGACGGTACGTCGTCCACTTGCCGCCGGCGACCGAGAGCATGCCGCCCCGGCCCTCGGTGACGACGGTCTCGCGCTTGGCGGAGGCGGTGTCGCCGGGGCCGCCGGGCAGCACCCGCAGGCCGGCGAAGGCGTACGTGATCAGGTCGCGGTCGAGGTGCTCGTCGCGGATCGCGTGGCCGGCCTCGCCCATGATCTGGTCGATGTCGGCCTCGGTGGCGCGGACGTCCTGCGGGTCGCCGGTGTACTCCTCGTCCGTGGTGCCGAGCAGGACGTGGTCCTCCCACGGGATGGCGAAGGACACGCGGTACTTGTCGATCGGGATGGTGAGCGCGGCGCGCCACGGCGTACGGCGCTTGACCACCACGTGCGCGCCCTTGGAGAGGCGGATGGACGGCGCGGCGCCCGCGTCCTCCATCTTGCGCAGGTGGTCGACCCAGGGGCCGGTGGCGTTCAGCACCAGGCGGGCGCTGATCCCGAACTCGGTGCCGTCCAGACGGTCCTTCAGCTCGGCGCCGGTCACCCGGGTGCCGGTGAAGCGGAGGCCCGTCACCTCGGCGTGGTTGAGCACCACGGCGCCCGCCTCCACGGCCGCGCGGACGGTCATCACGGCGACCCGGGAGTCGTTCATCTGGTGGTCGCCGTAGACCGCGACCGAACGCAGGCCCTCGGTGCGGAGTGCGGGCACCTGCTGGGCGGCGTGCGCTGCGGTGGAGACCCGGCCCATGCCGTCCCGGAAGGCGGAGAGCGCGGAGTAGAGGAAGACGCCCGCGCCGAGCTTGGCCGCACCGTGCGGGCCGCCCTTGTAGACCGGCACGAAGAAGGTCAGCGGGTTGACCAGGTGCGGGGCCACGTCGCTGGAGAGCACCCGGCGCTCCTTGTGGTTCTCCGCGACCAGCTTGACCGCGCCGGTCTGCAGGTAGCGGAGGCCGCCGTGGACCAGCTTGGAGGAGGCGCTGGAGGTGGCACCGGCGAAGTCGCCCGCGTCCACCATGGCGACCTTGAGACCCGACTGGGCGGCGGTCCAGGCGGTCGCGGTACCGAGGATGCCGCCGCCGATCACCAACAGGTCGTAGGTGGCCTTGCCGAGCAGCTCGCGGGTCTCGGCACGGGAGGCGGTGTGGCCGTTGGTGTAGCCGGCGCCCAGAGTCGGGATGGTAGCCATGGTGTGTGTGCGGCGCTCGGTGCGGGCGGCGCCGCATCTCCTCTCGATGGTGCGATGGTGCGGGTGCGGCCTCCGGGAGACCGGTGGTCTCCGAACGGCCGTCAAACGGCGTTGGCCGGTCGGGGCCGCTGCTGGCCCCGACCGGCGTGACGGTCAGCTCTCCTCGTCCTCCTCCACCCAACCCATGGTGCGCTCGACGGCCTTCAGCCACTTCTTGTACTCGCGCTCCCGGGTGGCGTCGTCCATCCGCGGCGTCCACTCGGCGGCGCGGTGCCAGTTGGCCCGCAGGGTGTCCAGGTCGGGCCAGAAACCCACCGCCAGGCCTGCTGCGTACGCGGCACCGAGCGCGGTGGTCTCGGCCACGTACGGGCGCTCGACCGGGGCGTTCAGCACGTCCGCGATGTTCTGCATGAGCAGGTTGTTGGAGGTCATACCGCCGTCGACCTTGAGGGCCGTCAGTTCGACGCCGGAGTCCTTCTGCATGGCGTCCACGACCTCGCGGGTCTGCCAGGCGGTGGCCTCCAGCACGGCGCGGGCCAGGTGGCCCTTGGTGACGTACCGGGTCAGACCGGCGATCACACCGCGGGCGTCGGAGCGCCAGTACGGGGCGAACAGGCCGGAGAAGGCCGGGACGAAGTAGGCGCCGCCGTTGTCCTCGACGGTGGAGGCCAGGGTCTCGATCTCGGCGGCGGTGGAGATGATGCCGAGCTGGTCGCGCAGCCACTGCACCAGCGAACCGGTGACCGCGATCGAGCCCTCCAGGGCGTAGACCGGCTTCTGGTCGCCGATCCGGTAGCCGACGGTGGTCAGCAGGCCGTGGTAGGAGTTGACGATCTGCTCGCCGGTGTTCAGCAGCAGGAAGGTGCCGGTGCCGTAGGTCGACTTGGCCTCGCCGGGGGAGAAGCAGGTCTGGCCGAACAGCGCGGCCTGCTGGTCACCGAGCGCGGCGGCGACCGGCACGCCCTCCAGGACGCCGACCGCGTGGCCGTAGACCTCGGCGGAGGAGCGGATCTCCGGCAGGACGGTCAGCGGCACGCCCATGGAGTCGGCGATCTTCTCGTCCCAGGCGAGGGTCGAGAGGTTCATCAACATGGTGCGGCTGGCGTTGGTCACGTCGGTGACGTGCTTGCCGCCGTTCACCCCGCCGGTGAGGTTCCAGATCACCCAGGTGTCCATGGTGCCGAACAGGATGTCGCCGGCCTCGGCGCGCTCGCGCAGGCCCTCGACGTTGTCCAGCAGCCAGCGGATCTTCGGGCCGGCGAAGTAGCTGGCCAGCGGGAGGCCGGTCTCGCGGCGGAAGCGGTCCTGGCCGACGTTGCGGCCCAGCTCCCGGCAGAGCGCCTCGGTCCTGGTGTCCTGCCAGACCAGTGCGTTGTACACCGGCTCACCGGTGTGCCGGTCCCACAGGACGGTTGTCTCGCGCTGGTTGGTGATGCCGATCGCGCGGATGTCGTCCCTGGTCAGGCCCGCCTTCTCCAGCGCGCCCGCGACCACGGACTGCACCCGGGTCCAGATCTCGGCGGCGTCGTGCTCGACGTAGCCGGGCTGCGGGAAGATCTGGCGGTGCTCCTGCTGGTCGACGGCGACGATCCGGCCGTCGGCACCGAAGATGATGCAGCGGGAGGAGGTGGTGCCCTGGTCGATCGCAGCGATGTAGTTGCCAGTGGAGGTCATGAGGATCCTCGGCTCGAATGGGAGTTCAGAGAGGGTTGGGCCTGACCCAGAGTCAGTCCCCGTGCGCGGGCGTCGGGCAAACCAACGAGGCGTCAGAACGCCAGGTGGTAGAAGCCCCCGGCCAGCAGACCGCCGACGAGCGGGCCGGCCACCGGGATCCAGGCGTACGACCAGTCGGAGCCGCCCTTGTTCGGGATCGGCAGCAGCGCGTGCATGATCCGGGGGCCGAGGTCACGGGCCGGGTTGATCGCGTAGCCGGTCGGGCCGCCGAGCGAGAGGCCGATGCCGACCACCGTGAAGGCGACCATCAGGATGCCCGTGCCGGAGAGGCCGAGGCCCGCGGTGAGGCCCTGGGTGAGGATGGCCAGGCAGAGCACGAAGGTGCCGATGATCTCGGTGAGCAGGTTCTGCACCGGGTTCCGGACCTCGGGGCCGGTGGCGAAGATGCCGAGGGTGGGCTCCTCGTTCGCCTGGAACTGGCCCAGGTAGGTGACCCAGACCAGGGCCGCGCCGATCAGCGCGCCGAGCAGCTGGGAGCCGAGGTAGAGCGGGACCTTGCCCCACTCGCCGCTGTTGGCGGCGATCGCCAGCGTGACGGCCGGGTTGAGGTGGGCGCCCGACTTCGGTGCCGACATGTAGGCGGCGATCATGACCGCGAAGCCCCAGCCGAAGGTGATGGCCAGCCAGCCGGCATTGACGGCCTTGGACTTCTTCAACGTGACGGCGGCACAGACGCCGCCACCGAGGAGTATCAGCGCGGCGGTGCCGAGGGTTTCGCCGACAAAGATGTCGCCATTGGAGAACGCGGACACTTAGGACTCCTTCGTCCGTGACCGGAGCAGGTGGGGGAGTGCGGCGCTTCCCGTCCCGGGGTCGCGCCGTGACGGTGGCGTTCCGTTTGCTCCGGACACCGTTCGACAATGTCGACCGTCATGCGGAAGCTTCCCTCTGTCGCCACCCCCGCGTCAAGGCCGAGTGACACACCTGTGATCCATCACTCACGGTGATGGTTCCGTCGCGGCAAAATCAGCGCCCGTATGGCGGAAAATCCGGACAAAACACCGCAGGCGCGGGTGGACCGAAGTCCACCCGCGCCTGCGGGATCTCACCAAGCGTCAGAATCGGCCGGCGCCCAGGTCCCTGGAGATCGCCCGGGCCGCACTGCGCACCGAGGCCACCAGCGAGGGCCGGACGAACCCGTCCTCGCAGACCCGTTCCACCGCACCGCTGATGCAGACCGCACCCACCGGGTTACGCCGCCGGTCCTGGATCAGCGCGCCGATCGAGGCCACGCCCTCCCAGGTCTCCTCGACCGCGTCGGCCCAGCCGCGCTCCCGGATCAGCCCGCACTCCTCGTCCACCGAGGCGAGGTCGGTCAGCGTCCGCGAGGTGTACGACTCCAACGGTTCCTCACCCAGCTCCCCGCGGGCCACCGGGTCGTACGCCAGCAGCACCTTGCCCAGCGCGGTGGAGTGCAGCGGCTGCATCGAGCCGACCTCCAGCACCTGGCGGGTGTCGTCCGGGCGGAACACGTGATGGACGATCAGCACGCCCCGGTGGTGCAGCACGCCGAGGTAGACCGTCTCGCCGCTGGCCCTGGCCAGGTCGTCCGCCCAGACCAGCGCCCTGGCCCGGAGCTCGTGCACGTCCAGGTAGCTCTGGCCGAGCCGGAGCAGTTCGGCACCGAGCTGGTACTTGCCGGTCTCCGGGTCCTGCTCGACGAAACCCTCCTGCTGGAGGGTGCGCAGGATGCCGTGCGCCGTCCCCTTGGCCAGGTCCAGCGAGGTGGCCACCTCCGACAGACCGAGTCGCCGCTCGCCGCCGGCCAGCAGCCGCAGGATCGCGGCAGCCCGGGACAGCGACTGGATCGGGCCGGGCATTGCGTACCTCCGCTGACAGGCGGTCGACATTGTCGACCGCAGTGGTATCGCACAGAGTCTGCCAGGCCGACGGGCGGACGTGCACCTTTCCGGCAGCAGCCGTCAGTTCCGCACGGCCGCCGCGAGCGCCGCGATCTGCCCCGGACCGACCCGGCAGCAGCCGCCCACCAGCCCGGCGCCGTCGGCCAGCCAGGCCGCGACGCGCTCCGGCCGGAAGGTCGGCTCGCCCCGCCAGGCCCGGTCCTGCCAGCTCTCCCCGCTGTTCGGGTACACCACCACCGGTTTCCCGCTCGCCCGCGCCGCGACCCGTACCGCGGCGTCCGCGTCCTCCGGAGAGCAGCAGTTCACGCCGACTGCCAGCACCCCGGGCGCGTCGGCCGCCAGCGCGAACGCCTCGGCGACCGGCTGCCCCGCCCTTGTCCGGTCACCCGCGATGCTGAACGACAGCCAGACGGGCACCTCGACCCCCTCCAGGGCGCGCAGCACCGCCGCCGCCTCGTCCGTGTCCGGGATCGTCTCCACCGCCAGCACGTCAGGACCGGCCGCCACCAGCGCCTCGATCCGCAGCCGGTGGAAGTCCACCAGCTGACCCTGCGTCAGCCCGTACCGGCCCCGGTACTCCGAACCGTCCGCCAGTACCGCCCCGTACGGCCCCACCGAGGCCGCCACCCAGCCCGGCCCCGCTGCCCGCGCCAGTTCCACACTGCGCGCCAGCAGGGCGGCCGCCTGCTCCCGGCCGACACCCCGGCGGGCGAAACCCTCGAAGCTCGCCTGGTAGCTGGAGGTGATGGCCACCTGCGCACCCGCTGCGAAGTACGCCCGGTGCGCCGCCGTGATCGCCGACGGATCGTCCGCCAACAGCCGGGCCGACCAGAGCTCGTCCGAGAGATCCTGCCCCGCGTCCACCAGCTGGTTCGACAACCCACCGTCCAGCACCAGCGGCCCCGCCGCGAGCGCCTCGGCGAACGAACCGACCATGATGTCCTCCTCGACTCTCCCGCACTCTAGAACGCCCCAGCTCAGCGCCCTGTGCCGGGTCCGATGTGCGAGACTCCGACCCGGCGTCGAACCGGGGGCACTACGATCCCGCCATGACCGGCCCTCACTCGCACTGCCACTTCTGCGGTACGCCGTACGCGGCTGCCGGCACCCTCTGGCCGCGCACCTGCCCCGGCTGCGGCGAAATCAGCTACCGCAACCCCCTGCCCGTCGCGGTGGCGCTGCTCCCCGTCGAACCGCCGGACGGCACCCGCAGCCTGCTGGTCATCCGCCGCACCATCGAACCCGGCCACGGCGAACTCGCCCTCCCCGGCGGCTACGTCGACTTCGGCGAGACGTGGCAGCAGGGCGCCAGCCGCGAACTCCGCGAGGAGGCCGGCATCGACGCCGACCCTGCGAGCGCCCGCCTGGTCGAGACCGGGAGCGACCCGCGTGGTGCGTTCCTGATGCTCTTCGCGCTCTTCCCGCCCCATGCGCTGGCCGAGCTGCCGCCCTCCGTCCCGACCGACGAGACCGACGGCTGGTACCTGATCAACACACCCACCCCGCTCGCCTTCCCGCTGCACACCCAGGTCGCCGACACCTGGTTCAAGGGCACCTTCGACTGAGCGCCGCCCGGTCGGAGTGCGGTCGGGCCGAGCGCCGCCCGGTCGGTTCGACACCGTCCGAGGGGCCCGCGCCGATCGGGCGCGCCGTGCCCGTGAGACCGCAAGCCCCCTCGGCCGGGGTATGCCGGGGAGGCCGGATGGGAACCAGTCGCTGAGCGTCCGTGGTAAGGCCAGAGCAGAGCGGATCCGAACGGACGCACCGGCCGGCGATCGGAGCGCGGATGACGGCGACGCGAAAGCAGAACACCCTGCTGCGATCCCTGCTGGACGAGGCCGGGTGGAGCGGCGAGTCCCTCGCGTCCGCCGTCAACGCGCTGGGACGGGAGAGCGGGCTGGCGCTGAGTTACCGGCGCCCTTCGGTGGCCCAGTGGCTGGCGGGATCCGTGCCGAGGCCGCCGGTGCCGGGGCTGGTCGCGGAGGCGTTCAGCCGCCGGCTCGGCCGGGTGGTGACCGTTGCCCAGGCCGGGCTGGGGCCTTCGTCATCCGGCCCGGCCGACGACGGCAACCGGTTGGCGGTGCTGCTCGCGGAAGCGACGAGCCGTCCTCCCTACCTGCTCAGCGGCCTGCGCACGGTGCCGACGGTCCTGACCGGACGGCTGACGACCGTGGGCACCGTCGGACCCGGCGCGGCCCGTCTCACCGTGGCCCACCACCAGGCGGTCGACGACATGACGGCACTGCTGTCCTCGGCCGACCAGCAGTTGGGAGCCGGGGCCGTTCGCAGGACGCTGTGTTCGTACTTCCAACAGACAGTGGTCCCGTGGTTGAGCCTGCCCGGGGCGCCGGCCAGTCGGCGCGCCCTGTTCCGGTCCGCAGCCGGCCTCGCCTACCTGGGCGGTTTCGTCCACTTCGACGACCGTCTCCAGGGCAGTGCCCAACACTGGTACCGCCTGAGTGCCGCCCTCGCCGACGAGGCGGCGGACCAGCGGACGTTGGCCGTCGCGTTGCGGGCGCTGAGCGTCCAGGCGCGCTCCCTCGGCCACTACGGCGCGGCCCTGCGGCTCGCCGAGAGCGCGGTCGCCTTGGGGACCGGACTCGGAGCGGTCGAGTCCGCGTTCCTGGAGGGGCAACGGGCCGTCGCCCTGGCGGCCCGTGGTGACCGCACGGCGTGCCTGGCGTCGCTGACCCGGACCGAGCTGTACCTGTCGCGAGCCGAGGATGGTTCGACCACGGCGACGGGCGTCTACAACGAGGCTTCCCTGGCATACCAGCGCGCCGCAGTGTGCCGGCACCTCGGAGACGCCCGGGGCGCGGTGACCGCGATGGCGTCGGCCGTGCGGCTCCGGCCGGCCCACGAACGGCGCTCACATGCTCTGACGCTGGCACGACTGGCCGAACTCCACTACGCCGAGGGTGAGTTGGAGGCCGCCTGCGCCACCTGGCAGCAGTTCCTGCGCAGCGGCGCGACGGTCAGCTCGGCCCGGCTGGCGCACGCCGGCGCGACCATGCGGGCGGCTCTCGTCCCGCACCAGCGCCACACCGACGCCCGTGACCTTCTCATCGCCCTCCGGCGAGGCGCGGCCGGGTCGCCGCCGCAAGGCTGGTCCCGGTGACCGCTCGCGCGGGCGGTGGCGCGCCCGTCCTCCCGGGGAGTCAGAGTCCACGCCCGGGGAGCTGCGGATCAGGCGGGCTCCCTGACGCCCCGGCAGCCGGGGGCGGTGTGGGCTCCAGGCGGTCACACCGCCCCCGAGCCGGGCGGTGCCGCCCGACCTGCCCCCGTCTCGGGGGCGGTCGGCGGCAGTGGGATCCGAACGGATTCCCGGCGCCTCGGTGCGGCGCCGGACCGGGGCACAGGGGGGCGCTCCGTGCGCGGCAGCGGGAGCCGGCCGGCCCGGGCCAGGACCCGGCGTGCGGCCGGCACCCGCTGGTGCGCGCGCAGGGTGGTGCGCAGCTCGCGCAGCGCGGCGTCCCCGCGGGCCGAGGTGACGCTCGGATAGTCGTCGAGAAACCTGTCCCAGGTGGAGCAGGCGAGTTCCAGGTGGCCCTGGCACAGTTGGAGGCCCGCGAGGCGGGCCGTGGTGAGCATCCGCGCTCTGCCCTCCTCCGGAGGTCGGTGGCGCAGGGAGTGGGCGAGTGCCGCGCAGGCTCCCGGAATGTCGCCGGTGGCGGCGAGCACCTCGGCCTGCTGGTGCGCGAAGGCAGCCTCGTGATAGCCGCCGAGCAGCACGTGGCTGTCAGGGGGAGTCCGGTCCAGCAGGCGTTGCGACCGGTCGAGGCACGCCAGGGCCCGCCGCCGTTCGCCGGTACACGCCAAGGCCAGCGCCTCCTGCCCGGTGACGAAGGCCGCAGATTCGGTCGGCAGGGTGCTGCGGTCCCTGGCCGCGCCCTGCGCGAGCTGCAACGCCAGTCCGGAATTCCCAAGGAAGACGGCCTGGACGCTCATCTGGCGGAGAGCCATCGCATGGCGGAGCCGGTCGTTCGCCGCGGCGGAGAGCTGTGCGGCGATCCGGAAGTAGGACTGCGCCGCGCCCTGGAGATTCTCGTCGAAGGACACGAAGCCGGCCAGATAGGCGAGATCCGCGGCAGCCTGGTGGAAGCGCCGGCTGATCGACGGCGCGGCCGCGCAGTTCAGTTGGGCGGCGATCTCGACGGACAGGTACGCGGTCAGCGCTGGGCGGATGCGTGCCCCTCCGAACGCCTTGTCGGCATCGGCGAAGACCGTCACCAGCAGCTCGGCGGCACGGACGTGGGCGGCGCCGATCCGCCTGGGGGCGCCGTCTCGACCGGGGGGTGGTGCGGGCTCGGGCAGATCCAGGTCGAGCGAGTACGGCAGCAGGCGCAGCATGCGGCGGGCGCTCGGGGTGTTCTCCGCGAGCTCGCGCAGCCGCTCGTGCGGAGACGCGGAGGGGGAGGCGGTGCTGCTGGGCTCGGTGGCGAAGCCCGCCTGCTCGGGCCCGACGGTCCGGCCCAGGGCCTGGGACAGCACCTGGCAGACGAGGGCGCAGACGTGCTCGCGCGGCCGGGTGCCGGCCAGCCAGTGCGCGACCGCGGTGCGGTCGTAGTTGACGGCCATCGCTCGTCGGGCGCCTTCGTGGTTCACGGCCTGGGCCAGTCTCTGACCGGTCCAGCCGGTTTCGTCGAGCAGGGAACGGAGTCTCAGATTGGGATTTCGTCGGGAACCCATGGCAACCCCCAGGACGCAGGAAATGGCCCACGAAGTATCAGATCCTCGACCACTCACGGTTCTGCGATACGCAAGACGTCCGTGGGTTCCGGGCCGTAGGTACGGAGAGCGTAACGGCCACTGTGGACGCTGACCGGCCGCCGTGGCAAGTGTGCCCGGCAACCCTGTTCCGGCGAACGGAGTTGCTTGGTTTCAGCACGCGGAGAAATTCAACAAGGTCGGGCCCGCAGGCCATGGAAGTAGGCCGCCCGGGACGTGCATTCTCGGATTGCCCGTTCCGTCGGCCGGCCCGAACGGTGAGGAGCCTACGACAAGGAATTGGTATGCCGATCGTTCATCTCTTCCCCGGCCAGGGGGACTTCACGATCGCCTCCCTGGTGCGGGAGACCCGCCCGGGCGGGAGACTGCGAGGGGTGGCGCGGCAGGTCTACGAGCAGGTCGACGACGTCACCGCCGAACACCGGCTGCCGGCACTCGCCCCGTGGCTGCTCGGCCCGCATCCCCCCGGCGGCCGGGAGCTGGCCGAGGCTCCGGTCGGGACCTCCCAACTCGCCCTGTTCGGAGCATCTATGACGATCCATCGGGCGCTCTGCGCATCCCGGGGCGAACCGGCCAGCCTGCTGGGTGTGAGTTTCGGGGAGATCGCGGCGCTCACGGCGGCCGGCGCCTTCGCCGTCGACGACGGTGCCAGGATCGCGTACGACCTCGCCCAGGTGCTCGCGACCTGCCCCGGCGGGCTGACGCTGCTGCGGTGCCCGGAGGAGACGGCCCAGACCCTCATCGACCTGCTGGAGCTGACCGGGGAGGCTGTGGTCGCCTGCGTCAACGATGACCGGGAGACGATCGTGAGCGGTCCGACGGCTGCCCTGGAGGCCGTCGAACTGGCTGCTCGAGGCGAGGACTTGGCAGCCGTGCGGCTACGACTGCCGTTCTCCTCCCATCATCCCGGTCTGCACGACCAGGCGAAGGTCTTCGAGCAGGCCGTACGGGCCTATCCGGTCGCCCCGCTCGGTCCGGTGGTCTACTCCGCGGTCGCCGGGCGGGCCTACACCTCCACCGAGGACCTGCCCCGTCGACTGGCCGACTGTCTGGTCCGTCCGTCCAAGCTGCCCCAGGTCCTGCGCCTCGCGGTCCGGTCCCGGCCCGCAGCGCTCTTCGAGGCCGGGCCCGGCAGCGCGCTGGCGGGCAGCGCCCGGCGGGTGCTCGCCGGACCGGACACGACCGTCCACGCGCCCCTGGGCGACGCGGGCTTCCGCTGGTGATCCCGCGCCGTGACGGCGCCCCAACCCCTCTGGAGATCCGCCATGTCCTCTGGCCCCCCGCCGCAGGGAGAGCCGCGCACCCACCTCGACGAACTCGTCCACGGGCCGGTGTCCGCATCGTTCCTCCGCACTCTCCGGGCTTCCCTCTCCGACGGGCCGGGGCCGGCCGGCCCCGACCTGACCGACCGCGAGCCCCGGCTCCGGCGCCGACTGCGCCGACTTGCCGACTCCCTGCCACCGGGGCGGGAGTTGCTGGACCGGCCGGAGCAGTTGGGCGCGCTGTTCGGCTGGGTCGCCGCCGCCGACCCGCCGTTGACCATGGTGCTCATCAACCACTACCTGCTGGCCCTGAACTCGATGGACCAGCTCGCCCCCGACCACGACCTGCTCAAGAGCCACTTCGAAGCACTGGAGCGGGGTCGCGCGAAGGGCGTGTTCATGATCACCGAGGTCGGCCGCGCCAACAGCCATCTGGCGACGCGCACCACCGCCGAATTCGACCCGGTGAGCCGGGGGTTCACTCTCAACAGCCCTGATCCGACGGCGGCGAAGTTCACCGCGGGCACTCGGAACGGCGGGCCGCTGATCGGCGCAGCGCTCGCCCGGCTGGTGGTCGCCGGCGCCGACTGCGGGGTCTTCTCCTTCGTCGTGGATCTCGTGGACAAGGACGGCCTGCGGCCGGGAGTGGAGATGTCGGACACCATCGAACTCAGCGCTCTTCCACTGGACTACGCGCAGTTCCGGTTCCACGACCTCCGCCTCCCCTACGGACACTGGCTGCGCGACAGCGCCGAGATCGACGCGGACGGTGCCTTCCACGACCGGCTCGGCTCACCTGATCTGCGCCTGCAACGCACGCTCTGCGTCGGACAGGTGCTGTGGGCGGTGCTGCCGTCCGCGCTGGCGGCGATGTCCCGGCAGTCTGCCGTTCTGGCACTGCGCTACGCGCGTCGGCGCCGCACCCAGGGGAGGTTGGCGCCCGGCACCGCGCTGCTCGACTATCGCACCCAGCAGCACGGCGTCCTGGGCGCCCTGGCCGAGGCGTTCGCCCTGACCTGCGCCGCATCCCGGTCCCTGACCGTGCTGGCCGAGTCGCGGCTCGCAGCCGGCGGCGGCCCGGACCCGGAGACCGACGGGCCGATGACCTTCGCACCCTGGTCGGCCATCAGCAGGCCGCTCTCCGCGTACAAGGCTCACACGGTCCGCGCGGCGGCCCGGATCACGGGCGACTGCCAGCGGTTCTGCGGGTTCTCCGGGCACCTGGACGTCAACCGGTTGGCCGCGTACCACGGGTTCTCCCGTGCCTTCGACGCGGCGGGCGGCGACAGTCAACTGATCTTCTTCGACCTCGGTCGCGCTCGTGCGGACGACGCTCGCCGGCCCGGCGAGCCGGAGGCCCAGCATCCGGTCCCGGGCAGCCCGGGCTGGTGGCCCTACGTCCTCCGCGCCCACGAACAACGGCTCACCGACCGACTGCGTCGCCTGCGCGACCGGAACGCGGCGGGCGCGGACGAGTTCGCGGTCTGGAATCCGCTGCTCTCCGACGCCGGTGAGCTGGGTGAGACGTACGCCGCGCGGCTGGTCGCCGAGGACGTGGCGCGCGTCGTGACCGACCTGGGGCTCCAGGAGCCGGAGTCGTCAGCCGCCGTGGACGCGCTGGCGGGTCTCTACGGCGCGGTGACCGCGCGACGGCTGGCCGGCCCCCTGCTGACAGCCGGGACCCTCCGGCCGGAGGAGGTCCGAGAGCTGCCCGCGATCGTGGACCGGCTCTGCGACCGGCTGTTGCCGCACCTGGACCTGCTGGAACGGGCGTTCGGGTATCCGCAGGCGGTCGTCGGTGCCCCGCTCGGCGACCCCGACTTCAACAGCGCGCTGGCCGACTCGCTCGGCTGGCACCAGGGAGGGCCCTCATGATCACGGACGCCGTACCGCCCAGGATCGGAATCTGGGGCACCGGCAGCTACCTGCCGAAACGGATCCGCACCAACGAGCAGGTGGCCGAGGCGATCGGCGTCACGCCCGAGTGGATCCACGAGCGCACCGGTGTCCGCTCCCGCCACGTGGCGGCCGCCGAGGAGGCCGCCTCGGACCTGGCCGCGGCCGCCGTCCGGTCCGCCGCGCACGCCGCCGGTGTCGACCTGAACGAGCTCGGCCTGATCGTGTGCGCCACCTCCACCCCCGACGAGCTCGGCCCGTCCACCGCCTGCCGCGTCCAGGGGCTGCTGAAGGCGGACCGGGCGGTGGCCCTCGACGTCAGCGCGGCCTGCTCCGGCTGGCTGTTCGCCGCCAAGGTCGCGCACGACTGGCTCCGCGAGGACCCCACGAAGGGCTACGCCGCCGTCGTGGGCGTCGAGGCGTACTCGAAGTTCCTCAACCCGGCCGACCGGGGCACGGCGGTGCTCTTCGCGGACGGCGCGGCCGCCGCGATCCTGGGCCCGGTCCCCAGGCCGTACGGCTTCACCGACTTCGCGTTCGGCTCGGACGGCTCCCTCGCCGACCTCGTGCTCATACCGGCCGGCGGCAGCCGCCGACCGGCCAGCCGGGCCACCCTCCACGACCAGGCGCACACGATCCGGATGGACGGACGAGCCGTCAGCCGGTTCATCAAGGACGTCTTCCCCCGCCTCGTCCACGAGAGCCTCGAACGCAACGGGCTCAAACTGCGGGACATCGACCGCATCGTCACCCACCAGCCGAATCCGGTCCTGCTGCGCGCCCTCGCTCAGGAGATCGGCATCCGCGACGAGCAGATGGTCGTCGTGGGTGACGAGGTGGGCAACATCGGCGCCGCCAGTTCCGCGTACGCCCTCGCCGCCGCCAGTGGCTCGCTCCGCCCCGGCGACACCGTCCTCCTCACCGTGTTCGGCGCCGGCATGACGTGGGGCAGCGCCCTGCTGACCTGGAGCCGCCCCGAAGAAAGGCCGACCTCATGAGCACCTCCACCACCATGAGCACCTCCCCCAACGCCCTGGACGCCTTCCGCCTCGACGGCGCGCGCGCACTGGTCACCGGCGCGTCCCGGGGGATCGGCAGGGCCACCGCGCAGGCTCTCGCCGACGCGGGCTGCGACGTCGCGGTGGCGGCGCGCACCGCCGCAGCGCTGGACGGCGTGGTGCAGGCCGTGCACGACCGGGGACGCAAGGCCCACACCCTGGTCGGCGACTTCGCCGATCCGGGTGCGGCCGCAGCGATCGTCCACGAGGCGGCGGCCGCCCTCGGCGGCCTCGACGTCGTCGTCCACAACGCTGGCACCCTGCCGCTGACGGAGGATCTGACACCGGTGCTGACACCGTTCCAGAGCTCCGGTCAGCACCAGTGGGACGGTGTCATCTCCGTCAACCTCGACGCCACCGCCGCGCTGTGCCGGGCCGTACACCCCTACCTGGCCGACTCCTCCCGGGCCAGCCTGCTGCTGATGTCATCTGTGGCAGGTCTGATCGGTACGCCCATGATGGAGGCGTACGCGGTGACCAAGGCGGCCCAGGTGTCCCTCGCCCGGAGTCTCGGCGTCGGCTGGGCCCGGCAGGGCATCCGCGTCAACGCCCTCTGCCCCGGGTGGACCAGGACCGACATGACGGAGTTCGCCGCCGCTGCCGCACCGCTGTCCGACTGGCTGATCAGCCACGTTCCGCTGGGGCGCTGGGCCGAAGCCGACGAGGTGGCCCGCGTCGCGCTCTTCCTGGCGTCCCCCGCGGCCTCGTTCATCACCGGCCAGGCCATCGTCGTGGACGGCGGGCTGACCGTCCCCGACGGCGGCCTGGCGGGCATTCCCAAGCCTGCATCCCCATTTGCGGGGGCGTGACCGGCATGCGCTTCGAGGAGACGACCGCCGTCATCACCGGGATAGGCGCCGGCCTGCCCGAACAGGTCCTCGACAACGCCGCCGTCATCGAGGCCGGCCGGCTCCGGACGACCGACGAGTGGATTCGTACACGCACCGGCATCGCCCACCGGCGGCGGGTCGCCCCGGGCATCAGTACCGGAGACCTGGCCGTCGCGGCCGGCCGGGGGGCCATCTCCTCCGACGGCGGGTCAGCCCCGGACCTGCTGGTCCTGGCCACCAGCACCCCTGACCAGCCCTGTCCGGCCACCGCACCGTACGTTGCCCACCGGCTCGGCCTGGGCACCGTGCCGGCCTTCGACGTCGGTGCCGTCTGCTCCGGCTTCCTCTACGCCCTCACCACCGCCACCGCCCTGCTGCACAGCGGCCTGTGCCGTGCGCCGCTGGTGGTGGGAGCCGACACGTACTCCACGATCGTGGACCCGACCGACCGTGACACCGCCGCCCTCTTCGGCGACGGCGCCGGTGCCGTCCTGCTGCGCCCGGGCCGGATCGACGCGCCGGGTGCGGTCGTGGCCGCCGCTCTCGGCGCCGACGGGAGCGGCCACCAGCTCATCGCCGTCCCCGGCGGGGGCTCCCGGCAACCGATGCACCTACCCCAGCTCGACCCGAAGGGGACCACCTTCCAGATGCAGGGCCGCGAGGTCTACGCGCATGCCGTCCGACGCATGGTGGCGTCCGCGCGCGAGGCGCTCGACCGTGCGGGCTGGCCTGCGGAGACCGTCGAGGCGTTCATCGGCCACCAAGCCAACCAGCGCATCCTCGACGCCGTCGCCGGACGCCTGGGAATCGACCCGGAGCACCGGTTCGGAAACATCCGCGACGTCGGGAACACAGCGGCGGCCTCCATCCCGCTGGTGATGGCCGATCCCGTCACCCACGGCGCCCTCACCTCCGGCCGACGGACCCTGCTGACCGCCTTCGGCGGTGGCCTGACCTGGGCCTCCGTGGCATTGAACTGGCCCGCCGCCGTCCCCCGGACCCGCTCGCCGAGCCCGGAGCTCGACCTCACCCCACTGAGCAGTACCGACCTCCTGAGGAGCCACGCATGGACGCCGTCAGCCAGCACCTCGCCACCCTCCTGACCGAGAAGTTCGAGGTGCCCGCCGAGCACATCGACCCGCAGGCCACCCTGGCGGACCTGGAGCTGGACTCCCTGGCCGTCGTCGAGCTCCACTTGACGCTCCAGGAACACTGGAACGTCCCGCTGGACGAGAACGAGGCGGATGCGGACCAGACCGTCGACGGGATCGCCCGCCGGATCACCGAGCTGCTCGCGGCCGCTGCGACCGAATCCGAGCGCACCTAGTGGGCGGGGCGATCGTGGTGACCGGCACCGGGCTGGTGACCCCGGGCGGCATCGGGACCGAAGCGACCTGGTCGACGGTGTGCGGTGGCCTCTCCGCCGCCCGTCCCGACCCCGAGCTCGCCGGACTGCCGGTGGCCATCTCGGGCCGAGTACCCGGGTTCGCAGCGGACTCGGTGCCGATCCGCCAGCCCTGGCGCTACGACCGCAGCACCCTGTTCCTCCTCGCCGCCGCGCACGAGGCGATGGCCGACGCGGGCCTCTCCAGCGGCAGCTGGGACGGCGCGCGGGTGGCCCTGGTGGTCGGCTCGGCCGCCGGTGGCGTCGGCACCCTGGAGACCCAGCACCGCAGGCTGCTGTCCGGCGGCCCCACCACCGTGTCGCCGCTCACCCTCACGGGGTACCTCCCAAACATGGCCGCCGGCCACCTGGCGCTCGAACTGGGCATCCGGGGCCCGTCCCTGCAGACCTCCACCGCCTGCGCCTCGGGCGCCACGGCGGTCATCACCGCCGCCCTGCTGCTGACGGCGGGCCAGTGCGACCTCGCCATGGCCTGCGGCACCGACGCCATGGTCACCCCACTGTGCGCCGCCGCCTTCGCCAAGATGGGCGCACTCTCCCGTCGCACCGGCGATCCGGCCCGGGCTTCCCGCCCTTTCGACCGGGACCGCGACGGCTTCGTGCTGGCCGAAGGAGCGGGCGTCCTCATCCTCGAACGCGCCGAGCACGCCGCAGCGCGCCGGATTCGGACGCACGCCACCCTGGCCGGCTACGCCTCCACCAGCGACGCCCACCACGCCACCGCGCCCGACCCACGGGGAACCGGCCTGCGCCGTGCCGTCACCACCGCCCTGGGCGCTGCGGACGCCACTCTCGCCGATGTCGACCACATCAACGCCCACGGCACCAGTACGCCGCTCAACGACCGGGCCGAAGCCACCACGATCCGCGAGCTGTTCACCCGTCACGCACCCACGGTGACCTCTGCCAAAGGGTGCCTGGGGCACACCATGGGCGCCGCGGGAGCCATCGAGGCGGTCCTCACCGTTGCCAGCATCGTCCGTCAGACGGTTCCCCCGACCGCGAACTTCACGGCACCCGACGACCATACCGACCGGGTGGACGTGGTCGCCGGCCCTGCCCGTCCCCAGCGGATCGATCTGGCACTGAGCCATTCCCTCGGATTCGGGGGCCACAACACGGTGCTCGCCTTCACCCGATAGCGGCGCCACGAGACACGGGCGGTCGGAAGGATTGCGGGAGAGCGGTACATGCAATCCGAATATCGTAAATTCGTGTTCGGCGGCCGTCGGAGTGAACTATCCCATCCGGAGCGAAAGCAGTGCCGAACCATCGAAGATCATGCTTGTGTCATATGACGAGGCCGATTTTCAGGGGGAAGGCACCGATGAACCGCACCCGCAGGTCTGAGCAGCTGACAACCAGTGAGGAGTTGCCCGACGACGTGGTGGTGGCGACGAGCGTTGTGCATCCCGGCCGTGGTCGGATGGACTGTCCCTCGGCACCGTTCCTGCGTGCCTGGCTGACGGACCGGGGCGTTCCCGCCGGACTGGCCCCACTGGAGCAGCCGCTCACGTCCGGCGGACCGGGTACCGCCTCGGTTCCCTTGGTCAGCTACCTGGACCCGGACGGGCGGGCGGTGGGCCTGGCCGTCGCTGCCCGGAAACGGTACGCCGACCTCGCGCGCGAATGCGTCGACGAGTGGTCGGCGGTGCTGAGGACCCGGCGGGTGATCCTGCCGGTCTGGCCGGAGCAGGGGAGAGGCCGACGGGAGATCCGCGTACCGGGAGCCCGGTTGGGGGAGTGTGCCAAAGCCCGCAGGGCCTGGGCGTCGGTGCGGAGGTTCCGGGAACGGGGGGACACGGTCCTGCTGCTCGGCCAGGCGAACGGCCACCGGCAGGACCGCCCGGCAACCGCCGACCCGGAGGGCTGTGTGACGGTGGTGGAGCCGGCGGACCTGGCGCGGCTCGGGGACCTGGACGGCAGTCGGTTGTCGTTCGTGATCCGCCCCTGCGCGCCGATCGAGGACGTGACCCCGCTGCTCCGGGCCCTGCGCGACCGGTTCCCGCTGCTCCGGGGCCAGCACCCCGCCGAGTGGTGCTACGTGATGTCGGACCGGCGCAGCAGCCTGCGGCTCGCCACGGAGGCGGCCGATCTGCTGCTCGTCCTCGGCCGGCCGGACGGTCCGCCGCCCGCGCCCCGGGCCATGGTCCCCGTCCGCTACCTGAGCTCCCTCGGCGACCTTCGGCCGCAGCACCTGCTCCGGACCTACACCATCGCAGTGAGCGCGACGGAGTCGTCCGCCCCCACCCCCGAGGAGCTGATCGGCGCACTGTCGGGGCTCGGACCGCTGAGCGTGGTGAAGCACCGCGTGACCAGCAGTGCGGGGGGGCTTGGCGTTCAGAACGCCAAGTACGTTAAGAACTGACCGGTCAGCCGTCACTGCTGCCCCTCTTTCCGGAGAAGGTGCTGATCAGCGCCGTGTCGACACCTCAGTTCCGGAAGGCGAATCGCCGGATCAATGACCACCCTCCGTTTCGATAGCGGGAATCTGCTCAGTGCCGGAAGGCGGATGAATAGCATGCAACCATGCACAACACCGGGCCTTTGACGGCCAAGCCGAAAGACATGACCTGCGGTCGCTGCAATGCCTCGGTGGAGGCGGTGTACGCAGGAGGGGAACGGGACGGTACGGGCACAGGAGCCAGCCGTTGGACAGCGGGACCGTGCCACAACCCACAGTGCTCCCGGACCGCGAAACCCCGCATCGGGGAACGGCAGATCTGACGCCGAGTCCGGCCCTCGATGGGCACCGCCACCTGGCGGTGCCCATCGAGGGCGCCGCAGGCGTGCGGCGGGCCTGCCCACCCTGGCGCGCGCGACGATCACGTGGCAGAGTCCAGCACCGTCAACGCTCCTCCGGGGCGGGCGGTCACGAGCCGGTCCCGTCCCACTGACCGGCCGGGAGACCACCACCGTGAGCACCCCACCCCAGGATCAGCCGCTCTGGCGGCCCGACCCCGCTCGCGCCGTCGCCACCCAGATCGTCGCCTTCCAGGCCTGGGCCGCCGAACACCACGGCGCGCCCGCAGCGCCGCTCGCGCCCGCCGCCGACGACGACCAGGCCGCCGCCCGGTACGCCGCCCTGCACGCCTGGTCCACCGAGGACCTGCCCCGGTTCTGGGGCGCCGTCACCGAGTGGTTCGACGTCCGGTTCAGCACCGAACCGGAGGCGGTGCTCACCGACCGGTCCATGCCCGGCGCCCGCTGGTTCCCGGGCGCCCGCCTCAACTACGCCGCCGAAGCCCTCCGCCGGGGCGAGCAGGCCGGCGACCGGGACAGGCCCGCGATCCTCCACCTGGACGAGAGCGGAGAGCCGCCTACCGCACTCAGCTGGGCCGAACTCCGCCGCCAGGTCGGCTCGTTGAGCGCCGCACTGCGCGAGCACGGCATCCGCCCCGGCGACCGGGTGGCCGGCTACCTGCCGAACATCCCCGAAGCCGTGGTCGCCCTGCTGGCCACCGCCGCCGTCGGTGCCGTCTGGACCAGCTGCGCCCCCGACTTCGGCGCCCGCAGCGTGCTCGACCGCTTCCAGCAGCTCGAACCCGTCGCCCTGATCGCCGTGGACGGTTACCACTACGGCGGCAAGAGCCACGACCGCCGCGAGGTGGTCGCGGAACTGCGCCGCGAACTCCCCTCCCTGCAGACCGTGGTGCACGTCCCGCTGCTCGGGACCGAGGCCCCCGAAGGCGCCCTGCCCTGGAGCACGCTGACCGCCGCCACAGCAACGTCGGGAGCGGGCGAACCGGTCTTCGAACCCGTCCCGTTCGACCACCCGCTCTGGGTGCTGTACTCCTCCGGCACCACCGGCCTGCCCAAGGCCATCGTCCAGAGCCAGGGCGGCATCCTGGTCGAGCACCTCAAGCAGGCCGGCCTGCACCTCGACCTCGGCCCCGAGGACCGGTTCTTCTGGTACACCTCGACCGGCTGGATGATGTGGAACTTCCTCATCGCCGGCCTGCTGGTCGGATCCACGATCGTCACCTACGACGGCAGCCCCGGCCACCCCGACACCGGCGCCCTCTGGTCGGTCGCCGCCCGCACCCGCGCCACCGTGCTCGGTACCTCTGCCGCGTACGTGATCGCCAGCCGCAAGGCCGAGCTGCACCCGGGCCGCGACCTCGACCTCTCCGCCGTCCGCTGCCTCGGCACCACCGGCTCGCCGCTGCCGCCCGACGGCTTCCAGTGGATCTACGACGAGGTGAAGCAGGACGTCTGGCTCGCCTCGGTCAGCGGCGGTACCGACGTCTGCTCCTGCTTCGTCGGCGGCGTCCCGACCCTGCCGGTGTTCCTCGGCGAGATCCAGGCCCCTTGCCTCGGCGCCGCCGTCGCGGCCTGGGACGTCAACGGCCAACCGCTCACCGACCAGGTCGGCGAGCTGGTCGTCACCGAACCGCTGCCCTCGATGCCGATCGGCTTCTGGGGCGACAAGGACGGCAGCCGCTACCACGACAGCTACTTCGACACCTACCCCGGCGTCTGGCGGCACGGCGACTGGATCACCGTCACCTCACGCGGCACGGTCGTGATCCACGGCCGCTCCGACTCCACCCTCAACCGGCAGGGCGTCCGGATGGGCTCCGCCGACATCTACGAGGTGGTCGAGCGCCTGCCCGAGATCACCGAGTCCCTGGTGATCGGCCTGGAGGAGGCCGAGGGCGGCTACTGGATGCCGCTCTTCGTCGTGCTCGCCCCCGGCGCCACCCTGGACGAGGACCTGACGGGCCGGATCCGTAGCTCGCTGCGCACCGAACTCTCGCCCCGGCACGTCCCCGACGAGGTGATCGCGGTGAACGGCCTGCCGCACACCCTCACCGGCAAGCGGATCGAGGTACCGGTCAAGCGCCTGCTCGCCGGCACCCCGCTGGAACAGGCGGTCAACCCCGGCTCGGTCGACAACCTCGACCACCTGCGGTTCTTCGAACAGCTCGGCCGCGACCGCCGCGGCTGAACGCCGAGAGGGGGCGTCCACCGACCGGTGGACGCCCCCTCTCGCTTGTCGACTACTCGCCGGAGAGCACTTGCTGCGCGGCGGCGCGCGCCTCCTCGGCGGTGTCCATCGCACGGGCGGCCTCCGCCGCCCGCCGGCACTGCGCCAGGGTGTACTTCGCCAGCGTCGAGCGCACGTACGGGATCGACGCCGCGCCCATCGACAGGCTGGTGACACCGAGGCCGGTCAGCACACAGGCCAGCAGCGGGTCGGAGGCCGCCTCGCCACAGACACCGCAGCTCTTGCCCACCGACCTCGCGGCCTCGGCCGCGAGCGCCACCAGATCGAGCAGCGCGGGCTGCCACGGATCCTGGAGACGGGCCAGCGCGCCGACCTGGCGGTCCGCCGCGAAGGTGTACTGAGCAAGATCGTTGGTGCCGAGCGAGAGGAACTCGACCTCGTTGAGGATCGAACGGGCCCGCAGCGCGGCGGACGGGATCTCCACCATCGCGCCGAACTTCGCCCTCAGCCCGGCCTCGCGGCAGGCGTCGGCGAACGCCCTGGCGTCGACCCGGTCGGCCACCATCGGGGCCATCACCTCGAGGTGGACCGGCAGACCCTCGGCGGCGCGGGCCAGTGCGCGCAGCTGGGTCCGCATCACCTCGGGGTGCTCCAGCAGGGTGCGCAGCCCCCGCACACCGAGCGCCGGGTTGGGCTCTTCCGCCGGTGTGAGGAAGTCCAACGGCTTGTCGGCGCCGGCGTCCAGCGCCCGCACCACCACCCGGCCCTCGGGGAAGGCCTCCAGCACCTTGCGGTACGCCTTGATCTGCTTCTCTTCGCTGGGCGCCTTCGCCGAGTCGTCCAGGAAGAGGAACTCGGTACGGAACAGGCCGACGCCCTCGGCGCCGTTCTCCAGCGCCGCCGACAGATCCGCCGGGCCACCGATGTTGGCGAGCAGCGGCACCTTGTGCCCGTCCGACGTCTGCCCCGGGCCCGAGGAGGCGGAGAGCGCGGCCCGCCGCTCGGCGGCGACCCGGCGCAGCTCGGCCTGCTTCTCCTCGGACGGGTCGATCAGCACCTCACCTGTGGAACCGTCCACCGCGACCAAGACGCCCTCCGGCAGGTCGGTCGCCCCGGGCATGGCGACCACGGCGGGCACCCCCATCGCCCGGGCCAGAATGGCGCTGTGGCTGGTCGGCCCGCCCTCCTCGGTGACGAAGCCGAGCACCAGCGTCGGATCCAGCAGCGCGGTGTCGGCGGGCGCCAGGTCCCGGGCGAACAGCACGTACGGCTCGTCGCTGTCAGGCACACCCGGCATCGGCACGCCGAGCAGCCGGGCCACGATCCGGTTCCGTACGTCGTCCAGGTCGGCCACCCGGCCGGCCAAGTAGTCCCCGGCGGCCGCGAGCAGCGCCCGGTACGCGGCGAATGCGTCGTAGACGCCGCGCTCGGCGCTGCTGCCGACGGCGATCCGGCGGTTCACGTCGGCGATCAGCTCCGGGTCCTGCGCCATCAGGGCCTGGGCCTCAAGCACTGCCTGCGCCTCACCGCCCGCCAGGTTGCCGCGGGCGATCAGATCCGCCGCGACCGCGTCCACGGCTGCCTGGGCCCGAGCCTGCTCGCGCGGCGCGTCCGCGGTGGGGATCTGGGTGGCCGGCGGTTCCAGCACGGCCGTGCCCATGTGCCGGACCTGGCCGATCGCGACACCGTGGCTGACACCTACGCCTCGCAGCGCCTGTTCCATTGGGGGTTCCTTTCACCCGGGTACTGGCCGAGCCGCCCCACCCCGGACTGCGGGACGGGACGGCGCGTCAGGTCTTCTCGGTCCGTCAGTTCCAGACGAACAGATTGCCGTCGACGGCGATGTCACCGGCCTCGACCACCCCGGAAAGTGCGTCCGGCGAGGCCTCCAGCGCGACGATCGGGGAGATCGGCGACTTGCCGGCCTTCTCGACCTCGGCCGGGTTCCAGCGGATGACGGCCTGGCCACGGGTGACCGTGTCGCCCTTGGACACCAGCAGCTCGAAGCCTTCGCCGTTGAGCTGGACGGTGTCGATGCCCAGGTGGGTCAGGACCCCGTGCCCGTCGGCATCCACCACGACGAAGGCGTGCGGATGCATGGAGACGACGATGCCGTCCACCGGAGCGACCGCCTCGGTGGGCTCACGCACGGGGTCGATAGCGGTGCCAGGCCCCACCATCGCACCGGCGAAGACGGGATCGGGCACCGCGGCGAGCCCGACGGCGCGACCAGCCAGCGGCGAGGTCACAGTGGTCATGGTGGAGCCTCCCAGGTACGGAGCACAGCGTGCCGCCGCAGGCAGCGGCGGTGGGATCGTGCTGAAGCCTAAATCATGTCAACTATGGACATTTTGCAAGCCGACGCCGACTGTTGACCCGAGTGGCGGGTCTGCCTCCGGCGTGCACGTTTGCTCTCCCGTCCCACCGTCGCCCCTGCTGGCAGGGGTTCGTTGGGGCACGAGTGGTCTAGTCCTCTTGGTTGACGCGCCGCACTCTACGCCATGCGGGTCCGTGGCGCTGATCGCACGGATCGGCGCGGCACAGAGAGGTGTCGGGCGCGTGCGCTGGGCCGAGCAGGTGAGCTCTGGGCGCCGGGCGCGAGCCTCGATTAGGCACTCCGCCGCAGAAGGGCTATGGTTTGTCGAGTCGCCGCGAGACGGTGATGAACACCGGATGACGGGTTCGAAAAACTTCGGTTAAAACGAGGTAAACGGATCTGCTAAGCTGGTGAACACGAACAAAGCACCCGGAGGGTCCGCCTGATAAGCGGCTCGAAGGAAGTGTCCGTTCCTTGAGAACTCAACAGCGTGCCAAAAGTCAACGCCAGATATGTTGACATCCCCGGCCTCACTTTGTGGGGTTGGAGATTCCTTTATGAAGTAAAACACTAGCGAGGACGCAGTGCGCGGGGCCGCCTATTCCGGTGGTTGCCGTGCCGCTCAACGCGAGTGGTTGCAGGATTACCTGCAGACATTCACGGAGAGTTTGATCCTGGCTCAGGACGAACGCTGGCGGCGTGCTTAACACATGCAAGTCGAACGATGAAGCTCTTCGGAGTGGATTAGTGGCGAACGGGTGAGTAACACGTGGGAAATCTGCCCTGCACTCTGGGACAAGCCTTGGAAACGAGGTCTAATACCGGATATGACCTTCCTCTGCATGGGGGTTGGTGGAAAGCTCCGGCGGTGCAGGATGATCCCGCGGCCTATCAGCTTGTTGGTGGGGTAATGGCCTACCAAGGCGACGACGGGTAGCCGGCCTGAGAGGGCGACCGGCCACACTGGGACTGAGACACGGCCCAGACTCCTACGGGAGGCAGCAGTGGGGAATATTGCACAATGGGCGAAAGCCTGATGCAGCGACGCCGCGTGAGGGATGACGGCCTTCGGGTTGTAAACCTCTTTCAGCAGGGAAGAAGCGCAAGTGACGGTACCTGCAGAAGAAGCACCGGCTAACTACGTGCCAGCAGCCGCGGTAATACGTAGGGTGCGAGCGTTGTCCGGAATTATTGGGCGTAAAGAGCTCGTAGGCGGCTTGTCGCGTCGGTTGTGAAAGCCCGGGGCTTAACCCCGGGTCTGCATTCGATACGGGCAGGCTTGAGTGTGGTAGGGGAGATCGGAATTCCTGGTGTAGCGGTGAAATGCGCAGATATCAGGAGGAACACCGGTGGCGAAGGCGGATCTCTGGGCCATTACTGACGCTGAGGAGCGAAAGCGTGGGGAGCGAACAGGATTAGATACCCTGGTAGTCCACGCCGTAAACGTTGGGAACTAGGTGTTGGCGACATTCCACGTCGTCGGTGCCGCAGCTAACGCATTAAGTTCCCCGCCTGGGGAGTACGGCCGCAAGGCTAAAACTCAAAGGAATTGACGGGGGCCCGCACAAGCAGCGGAGCATGTGGCTTAATTCGACGCAACGCGAAGAACCTTACCAAGGCTTGACATATACCGGAAACGGCTAGAGATAGTCGCCCCCTTGTGGTCGGTATACAGGTGGTGCATGGTTGTCGTCAGCTCGTGTCGTGAGATGTTGGGTTAAGTCCCGCAACGAGCGCAACCCTTGTTCTGTGTTGCCAGCATGCCTTTCGGGGTGATGGGGACTCACAGGAGACTGCCGGGGTCAACTCGGAGGAAGGTGGGGACGACGTCAAATCATCATGCCCCTTATGTCTTGGGCTGCACACGTGCTACAATGGTCGGTACAAAGGGCTGCGATGCCGCGAGGCGGAGCGAATCCCAAAAAGCCGGCCTCAGTTCGGATTGGGGTCTGCAACTCGACCCCATGAAGTTGGAGTTGCTAGTAATCGCAGATCAGCATGCTGCGGTGAATACGTTCCCGGGCCTTGTACACACCGCCCGTCACGTCACGAAAGTCGGTAACACCCGAAGCCGGTGGCCTAACCCGTAAGGGGAGGAGCCGTCGAAGGTGGGACCAGCGATTGGGACGAAGTCGTAACAAGGTAGCCGTACCGGAAGGTGCGGCTGGATCACCTCCTTTCTAAGGAGCACATAGCCAGACCGGGACGAATGCTCTCGGTTGGTTGCTCATGGGTGGAACGTTGACTATTCGGCACACACGGTCTGTTGGCCTCACAAGTACTGCTTCGGCGTGGAAAGTGGGTCGGTGAGGGCGGGTGTGTCGGGCACGTTGTTGGGTCCTGAGGGAACGGCCGTGAGGCTGTTGCTTCAGTGCCGGTCCTACTTGAGGACATCCTGTCAGGGGTGCCGAGGGTGGGTGTCTGGTCGTTGTTTGAGAACTGCACAGTGGACGCGAGCATCTGTGGCCAAGTTTTTAAGGGCGCACGGTGGATGCCTTGGCACTAGGAACCGATGAAGGACGTGGGAGGCCACGATAGTCCCCGGGGAGCCGTCAACCAGGCTTTGATCCGGGGGTTTCCGAATGGGGAAACCCGGCAGTCGTCATGGGCTGTCACCCGCACCTGAACACATAGGGTGTGTGGAGGGAACGAGGGGAAGTGAAACATCTCAGTACCCTCAGGAAGAGAAAACAACCGTGATTCCGGGAGTAGTGGCGAGCGAAACCGGATGAGGCTAAACCGTTTTGGTGTGAGACCCGGCAGGGGTTGCCAGAGCGGGGTCGTGGGAAAGTTCTTGATTGGTCTGCCGGCCGGTCGGTGAGTCAGAAACCGTATGGATAGTCGAAGGACATGCGAAAGGTCCGGCGTAGAGGGTAAGACCCCCGTAGACGAAATCTGTGCGGCTCACTTGAGCTTCTCCCAAGTAGCACGGAGCCCGAGAAATTCCGTGTGAATCTGGCGGGACCACCCGCTAAGCCTAAATATTCCCTAGTGACCGATAGCGGATAGTACCGTGAGGGAATGGTGAAAAGTACCGCGGGAGCGGAGTGAAATAGTACCTGAAACCGTGTGCCTACAAGCCGTGGGAGCGTCGGACATGCAGCTTGCTGTGTGTCTCGTGACTGCGTGCCTTTTGAAGAATGAGCCTGCGAGTTTGCGGTGTGTAGCGAGGTTAACCCGTGTGGGGTAGCCGTAGCGAAAGCGAGTCCGAATAGGGCGGTACAGTTGCATGCCCAAGACCCGAAGCGGAGTGATCTAGCCATGGGCAGGTTGAAGCGGAGGTAAGACTTCGTGGAGGACCGAACCCACCAGGGTTGAAAACCTGGGGGATGACCTGTGGTTAGGGGTGAAAGGCCAATCAAACTCCGTGATAGCTGGTTCTCCCCGAAATGCATTTAGGTGCAGCGTCACGTGTTTCTTGCCGGAGGTAGAGCACTGGATAGGCGATGGGCCTCACCGGGTTACTGACCTTAGCCAAACTCCGAATGCCGGTAAGTGAGAGCGTGGCAGTGAGACTGTGGGGGATAAGCTCCATGGTCGAGAGGGAAACAGCCCAGAACACCGACTAAGGTCCCTAAGCGTGTGCTAAGTGGGAAAGGATGTGGAGTCGCAGAGACAACCAGGAGGTTGGCTTAGAAGCAGCCACCCTTGAAAGAGTGCGTAATAGCTCACTGGTCAAGTGATTCCGCGCCGACAATGTAGCGGGGCTCAAGTACACCACCGAAGTCGTGTCATTGCAGCAATACCCCCAACGGGGGCTGTGATGGGTAGGGGAGCGTCGTGTGCCGGGTGAAGCAGCGGAGGAATCCAGTTGTGGACGGTTCACGAGTGAGAATGCAGGCATGAGTAGCGATACAAGAGTGGGAAACTCTTGCGCCGATTGACCAAGGGTTCCTGGGTCAAGCTGATCTGCCCAGGGTAAGTCGGGACCTAAGGCGAGGCCGACAGGCGTAGTCGATGGACAACGGGTTGATATTCCCGTACCCGCTTTGAAGCGCCAACGTCGAACCTCTGAATGCTAAGCCCGTGAAGCCGGCCCGGAGTCTTCGGACAAAGGGACGTGGTGGAGCCGGTGACCCAACAGGGTAGTAGGTGAGCGATGGGGTGACGCAGGAAGGTAGTCCAGCCCGGGCGGTGGTTGTCCCGGGGTAAGGGTGTAGGCCGAGTGATAGGCAAATCCGTCACTCATTAAGGCTGAGACCTGATGCCGAGCCGATTGTGGTGAAGTGGATGATCCTATGCTGTCGAGAAAAGCCTCTAGCGAGTTTCATGGCGGCCCGTACCCCAAACCGACTCAGGTGGTCAGGTAGAGAATACCGAGGCGTTCGGGTGAACTATGGTTAAGGAACTCGGCAAAATGCCCCCGTAACTTCGGGAGAAGGGGGGCCGGAACTGGTGATGAGTCTTGCACTCTGAGCTGGGGCCGGCCGCAGAGACCAGCGAGAAGCGACTGTTTACTAAAAACACAGGTCCGTGCGAAGCCGTAAGGCGATGTATACGGACTGACGCCTGCCCGGTGCTGGAACGTTAAGGGGACCGGTTAGTCAATCTTCGGGTTGGCGAAGCTGAGAACTTAAGCGCCAGTAAACGGCGGTGGTAACTATAACCATCCTAAGGTAGCGAAATTCCTTGTCGGGTAAGTTCCGACCTGCACGAATGGCGTAACGACTTCTCGACTGTCTCAACCATAGGCCCGGTGAAATTGCATTACGAGTAAAGATGCTCGTTTCGCGCAGCAGGACGGAAAGACCCCGGGACCTTTACTATAGCTTGATATTGGTGTTCGGTTCGGCTTGTGTAGGATAGGTGGGAGACTTTGAAGCGGCAACGCCAGTTGTCGTGGAGTCGTCGTTGAAATACCACTCTGGTCGTGCTGGATGTCTAACCTGGGTCCGTGATCCGGATCAGGGACAGTGTCTGGTGGGTAGTTTAACTGGGGCGGTTGCCTCCTAAAGAGTAACGGAGGCGCCCAAAGGTTCCCTCAGCCTGGTTGGCAATCAGGTGTTGAGTGTAAGTGCACAAGGGAGCTTGACTGTGAGACCGACGGGTCGAGCAGGGACGAAAGTCGGGACTAGTGATCCGGCGGTGGCTTGTGGAAGCGCCGTCGCTCAACGGATAAAAGGTACCCCGGGGATAACAGGCTGATCTTCCCCAAGAGTCCATATCGACGGGATGGTTTGGCACCTCGATGTCGGCTCGTCGCATCCTGGGGCTGGAGTAGGTCCCAAGGGTTGGGCTGTTCGCCCATTAAAGCGGTACGCGAGCTGGGTTTAGAACGTCGTGAGACAGTTCGGTCCCTATCCGCTGTGCGCGTAGGAATATTGAGAAGGGCTGTCCCTAGTACGAGAGGACCGGGACGGACGAACCTCTGGTGTGCCAGTTGTTCTGCCAAGGGCATGGCTGGTTGGCTACGTTCGGGAGGGATAACCGCTGAAAGCATCTAAGCGGGAAGCCTGCTTCGAGATGAATATTCCCACCTCCTTGAGAGGGTAAGGCTCCCAGTAGACGACTGGGTTGATAGGCCGGATGTGGAAGCCCTGTAAGGGGTGGAGCTGACCGGTACTAATAGGCCGAGGGCTTGTCCTCAGTTGCTCGCGTCCACTGTGTTGTTCTGAAACAACGACCCCCTGCCATGGTCACGGTGGGGTGCGGTTGACAGTTTCATAGTGTTTCGGTGGTCATAGCGTGAGGGAAACGCCCGGTTACATTCCGAACCCGGAAGCTAAGCCTCATAGCGCCGATGGTACTGCAGGGGGGACCCTGTGGGAGAGTAGGACGCCGCCGAACAATCATTCGCAGAAAGCCCCTCATCCTCACCGGATGGGGGGCTTCTCTGTTGTAGGGTCAGTGCCGCAACGTATTACGTACCGTACAGGGAGGCCCCCGAGTGGAGGTCCAGGAGACGCGCGTCCAGACCGACCGCGTCCTCACCATCCCCAACCTGCTGAGCATGGGCCGGCTGGTGGGCGTTCCGATCTTCCTGTGGCTGATTCTCTGGCCGGTGTTCGACGGGCCCAACAACGACGGTTGGGCGATCGCCATCCTGATGCTGAGCGGGATCAGCGACTATCTGGACGGGAAGTTGGCCCGCCGGTGGGGGCAGATCAGTCGGCTCGGTCAGATCCTGGACCCGGCGGCGGACCGGCTGTACGTGCTGTCCACCCTGGTCGGTCTGACCTGGCGGGAAATTCTGCCGTGGTGGCTGACCGCCATTCTGCTGCTGCGGGAGCTGTTCCTCGGTGCCCTGCTACCGATTCTGAGCAAGCACGGTTACGGACCGTTGCAGGTCAGCTTCCTCGGCAAGGCGGCCACGTTCAATCTGATGTACGCATTTCCGTTGCTGCTGCTGGGTGACGGCCACGGCTGGCTGGCCGACACGGCCGGCGTGGTGAGCTGGGCCTTCATCTGGTGGGGCACGGTGCTCTACTGGTGGGCCGGGATCCTGTACGCCATCCAGGTCAGGCAGCTGGTGAGGGCGGACGCCGCGGCAGCCGCCGGCTGACCCCGCACCACCCGTGCGGCGCCCCTTTGCGCGCCCCTCACCTGTGGCACACAACCCCTGATGGGACGTGGGACGAGACGAGTCCCACGTCCCATCGGTGCGTCGAGAGAGGGTTACCGGGTAGAGATGCCTTCGGAACGGTTTGATGGAACCCCCGCGCAGGGGGTATTCCAGAGCCGCGAAGGAGGACGCACCCAGATATGAAAGCCGTTGTGATGGCAGGGGGCGAGGGAACTCGCCTTCGCCCGATGACCTCGAGCATGCCCAAACCGCTGCTGCCGGTGGCGAACCGTCCGATCATGGAACATGTCCTGAGGCTGCTCAAACGTCACGGCCTCACGGACACCGTGGTCACCGTCCAGTTCCTCGCCTCACTGGTGAAGAACTACTTCGGTGACGGTGAAGAACTGGGTATGCACCTCACCTACGCCAACGAGGAGACGCCGCTCGGTACGGCCGGCAGCGTCAAGAACGCTGAGGACGCGCTCCGGGACGACTCCTTTCTGGTGATCTCCGGTGACGCTCTGACCGACTTCGACCTCACCGATCTGATCGCGTTCCACCGGCGCAAGGGAGCGCTGGTGACGGTCTGTCTGACCCGGGTACCGAATCCGCTGGAGTTCGGGATCACCATCACCGACGACGAGGGCCGGGTGGAGCGGTTCCTGGAGAAGCCGACCTGGGGTCAGGTCTTCTCGGACACCGTGAACACCGGCATCTACGTGATGGAGCCGGAGGTCTTCGACTACGTCGCGGCGGGCGAGTCGGTGGACTGGTCAAGCGATGTGTTCCCGCAGTTGCTCAAGGAGGGCAAGCCGGTCTTCGGCTACGTCGCCGAGGGCTACTGGGAGGACGTGGGCACCCACGAGAGTTACGGCAAGGCGCAGGCCGACGTCCTGGAGGGCAAGGTCGACGTCGAGCTGGACGGCTTCGAGATCTCCCCGGGGGTCTGGATCGCCGAGGGCGCGGAGGTGGACCCGGAGGCGATCCTGCGCGGACCGCTGTACATCGGGGACTATGCCAAGGTCGAGGCCGGGGTGGAGCTCCGCGAGCACACCGTGCTGGGCAGCAACGTGGTCGTGAAGCGCGGTGCGTTCCTGCACAAGGCGGTGATCCACGACAACGTGTACATCGGGCCGCAGAGCAATCTGCGCGGCTGCGTGGTCGGCAAGAACACCGACGTCATGCGGGCCGCCCGGATCGAGGACGGGGCGGTGATCGGTGACGAGTGCCTGATCGGCGAGGAGTCGATCATCTCGGGCAACGTCCGGGTCTACCCGTTCAAGACGATCGAGGCCGGCGCCTTCGTCAACACCTCGGTGATCTGGGAGTCACGCGGTCAGGAGCACCTGTTCGGGGTGCGCGGTGTCTCGGGCATCCTGAACGTCGAGATCACCCCGGAGCTCGCGGTCCGGCTGGCGGGCGCGTACGCGACCACGCTCAAGAAGGGCGCCACCGTCACCATCGCGCGTGACCACTCGCGTGGTGCGCGAGCGCTCAAGCGGGCGATGATCTCGGCGCTTCAGACCAGCGCGATCGACGTCCGCGACCTGGAGAACGTGCCGCTGCCGGTGGCACGCCAGCACACCGCCAGGGGCGGTGCGGGTGGGATCTTCCTCCGTACCTCGCCGGGGGTACCCGACTCGCTGGACATCCTGTTCTTCGACGAGCGCGGCGCCGACCTGTCGCAGGCCGGGCAGCGCAAGCTGGACCGGGTCTATGCGCGGCAGGAGTACCGGCGCGCGTTCCCCGGTGAGATCGGCGACCTGTCGCACCCGGGCAGCGTCTTCGACTCCTACGCGGGCAACCTGTTGCGCGCGGTGGACATCAGCGGTGTCCGGGAGGCCGGGCTGAAGGTGGTGGTGGACGCCGCGCACGGCAGTGCCGGGCTGGTGCTGCCGAGCATCCTGGGCCGGCTCGGGGTCGAGGCCCTGACCGTCAGCGGCGGTCTGGACGAGGCGCGGCCGACCGAGGACGCAGAGTCCCGGCGGGCCGGCCTGGCCCGGCTGGGTGAGCTGGTGGCCTCCTCGCGGGCGGCGTTCGGGGTGCGGTTCGACCCGGTGGGCGAGCGGGTGGCCTTCGTGGACGAGCTCGGCCGGGTGATCGGCGACGACCGGGCGCTGCTGGTGCTGCTGGACCTGGTCGCGGCCGAGCGCCGCAGCGGGCAGGTGGCGCTCCCGGTGACCACCACCCGGATCGCGGAGCAGGTGGCGGCATACCACGGCACCCAGGTCACCTGGACCAGCACCTCGCCGGACGACCTGGCCAAGGCGGCCTCGGCGGAGGGCACGGTGTTCGGCGGTGACGGGCGCGGCGGCTTCATCGTGCCGGAGTTCAGCGGAGTGCTGGACGGCGCGGCGGCCTTCGTCCGGCTGGTGGGCCTGGTGGCCAGGACGCAGCTGACGCTCAGCCAGATCGACGCCCGGATCCCGCAGGCGCACATCCAGCGCCGGGACATCGCGACGCCGTGGGCGGCCAAGGGCATGGTGATGCGTTCGGTGGTCGAGGCGGCGGGCAACCGCCGATTGGACACCACCGACGGCGTGCGGGTGGTGGAAGCGGACGGGCGGTGGACGCTGGTCCTGCCCGACCCGGCCGAGGCGGTCACCCACCTGTGGGCCGAGGGGCCGGACGACGAGGCCACCCAGCTGCTGCTGGACGAGTGGGCCGCTGTGGTGGACGGCGCAGGTCGGTAGCGGAAAACCCCGGGGCGGGCGGCGACGGCCGCCCGCCCCGCGGCGTTCCCGGGCAGCGGACGATCACGATCGGGTGGTCATTCGCCGCGTGTACGGCAGGGGGTGTGCACGGCGGCCGCCCGCGACATGGGACGATGTTCCGCATGCCAGCATCGCCGACGCCGAGTGACCGGGACGGACGCTACTCCCGCCCCGACGCCTCGATGTCCCTGCTGACCAGCGTGATGGACCACGGCCTGGACGAGGGCTACGCCGAGGCGGCCAGGGCCCACGAGGGCGAGGGCCCGCGCCGGATGCCGACCGCGCTCAAGGGCAAGGCGGTGCTCGCGCTCGGCTTGGCGCTCGCCACCGTCGTGGTGACGGTCGGCGCGGTCACCTCACGCCAGGCTGCACCGACCCTGGCCAAGGAGCGGGACGCCTTGGTGCAGCGGGTCAAGGACGCGAACGGCAACACCGACCACCTCCAGCAGCAGATCCAGGACCTGCGCGGCAAGGTCGACCGGGCGCAGAGCCAGGCCCTCCAGGCCGACGGCAACGAGGCGCTGGCGCAGCTGGCCGGCCGGGCCGGCACCGCCGCCGTGAGCGGCCCCGGGGTGAAGCTGCTGCTGGAGGACGCGTCCGGTACCGGCGCAGGCGGCTCGGTCTCCAACCCGCGCGAGGCGGAGGGCTTCCAGAACACCGGTCGGCTGAAGGACCGTGACATCCAACTGGTCGTCAACGGCCTGTGGCGGGCCGGGGCCGAAGCCGTCTCGGTGAACGGGCAGCGGCTGACCGAGCTCTCCGCGATCCGGGCGGCCGGTGACGCCGTGCTGGTGGACAACCGGCCGCTGGTGCCGCCGTACACGGTGCTCGCGATCGGCGACGGTGCGAAGTTCGCCCAGACGTTCCAGGACGGCGAGGCGGGGCGTTACCTCAAGCTCATCCAGGACGGGTACGGCATCAAGTCCACCCTGACCGTCCAGAAGAACCTGACCGTGCCGGGTGCGCTCGGCATCACGCTGCGCTACGCGCAGCCCGACACCTCAGGAGCAGCTACACCGTGATTGCCGTTCTGGGTCTCGTGATCGGCGTGGTCGTCGGTCTGATCGTCCAGCCCGAGGTGCCGGACGCCGTGGTGCCCTACCTGCCGATCGCGGTGGTGGCGGCGCTCGACGCGGTCTTCGGTGGTGTCCGGGCGATGCTGGACGGCATCTTCGACGACAAGGTGTTCGTGGTCTCGTTCCTCTCCAACGTGGTGGTCGCGGCCCTCATCGTCTACCTGGGCGACCAGCTGGGCGTCGGGTCGCAGCTGTCCACCGGCGTGGTGGTGGTGCTCGGCATCCGGATCTTCTCCAACGCGGCGGCCATCCGCCGGCACGTGTTCCGGGCCTGAGGAGGGGGATCGATGGCAGCGGAAGAACATCCCGAGGAGCAGCGGCCCGAGCCGACCCCGGAGCCCGAGTCGCCCCCCGAGCCTGAGCCCGCCCCTGAACGGACGCCTCAGCCTGCGCCAACGCCTGAGCCGGCGAACGACCCGCGCCGTCGGCTGAGTGTCGCGCTCTGGCCGCCCCGGCTGTCCCGGGGCCAGGTCGTGGTGGCGACGCTGCTGATGGTGCTCGGCTTCGCGCTGGCGGTACAGGTGCGGTCGACCAATGACCACAACCAGCTGCGCGGTGCGCGGCAGGAGGACCTGGTCCGGATCCTGGACGAACTGGACAGCCGTCAGCAGCGTCTCCTCCAGGAGAAGACGCAACTGGAACAGTCCCTGGCGCAGTTGGAGAACAGCTCCAACCAGGCCAAGGAGGCCCAGGAGCAGACCAGGAAGAAGGCGACGGAGCTCGGGGTGCTGGCCGGTACGGTCCGGGCCACCGGCCCGGGGATCGTGCTGACGATCGATGATCCCCAACGGCAGGTGAAGGCGGATATGCTGCTGGACACCCTGCAGGAACTCCGAGCCGCAGGGGCGGAGGCGATTCAGATCAACGACGTGCGAGTGGTGGCAGGCACCTACTTCACCGACACGGACAACGGCGTGCAGGTCGACGGCAGGACCGTCTCGGCGCCGTTCCGGTTCACCGTGGTGGGGAACCCGCAGGACCTGACGCCCGCGCTGAACATCCCGGGCGGCGTGGTGCGCAGCCTGGAGAAGCAGCAGGCACGTGCCACCATCACCCAGGAGCAGAAGGTCGTCGTGGACGCCCTGGCCGCTCCGACGGTTCCTCAGTACGCCAAGCCGGCGGCGAAGTGACGGCCCGAGTTCCGTACGGTCCGTCAGTTCCGGACCGCCCCCGGTGCGGGCGGCCGCTCCGGCGTCGGAGACACTGGGACGTACCGCTCGCCCGATCGCGGCCGCCAGTCCGGCCGACCGCCTGTCCGAGCCTCACACCCTGCCCCGCGGGCGGGTCTGTCACACGCAAGGGGATTCGCCCGTGAGTCTGTTCTCGAAGCTGTTCGGCCGTACCAACCGCCGCCCCGCGGCCGTCGAGGAGCCGACCGCGCGGCACCGCCGTGCGGACGAGTCGTCCGTGCCCGCGATGCGGCCCGCGTCCGACCAGGCGCAGTACTCCGAGCGTCCGCTGTACCGCGAGGGCGGGCAGAATCCGGCGGGCTACGGCGCGTCGGCCGACGGTTCGGGCGCTCCGCGCATAGGTTTCCAGACGGGACCCTCAACCTCCGGTGGAGGGTTCGCCCAGGAGAACCCCTATGCCGATCACACCCTGCCGGGTGTGCCGCACCAGGAGGCAGCGCAGATGGCCGGTGGTCCGACTCCGTGCCTCCGGTGCGGGAACCTGAACCCGGCCACGGCACGCTTCTGCTCCAACTGCGGTACGGCGCTGCGCGGCGGGCAGCTGCCCGAGGGCGCGGCCGAGACCACCTCGACGATCTCGATCTCCGGCCTGGAGTCGTACGACCCCAACACCACCACCGGCACGGGCGCCACTCCGGCGCTGTCGGCCGAGGTGCTGTCGGCGATCGACGCGCTGCCGCCGGGCTCGGCCCTGCTGATCGTCCAGCGCGGCCCGAACTCGGGCAGCCGCTTCCTGCTGGACGCGGACGTGACCACGGCCGGGCGTCACCCCGAGGGTGACATCTTCCTGGACGACGTCACGGTCTCCCGTCGGCACGTGGAGTTCCGGCGCCACCCGGGCGGCTTCACGGTGGCCGACGTGGGCAGCCTGAACGGCACCTACGTCAACCGCGAGCGGATCGACGAGGTGCAGCTCAACAACGGCGACGAGGTGCAGATCGGCAAGTACCGGCTGGTCTTCTTCGCCAGTCACCAGCGGGGGTACTGAACCCAACGTCGGCAGGAGCCCGAGTGACCGCGCACACCCCCAGCACCGTCGAGCTCTCGCCCCTCCCCGGCTCGCGCCGGGCGGGCGAGGTGCGGCGGCGCGGTGACGAACTGCTCAGCATCGGTGCGGTGCTGACGTTCCTCCGGGACGACTTCCCCGAGGTCACCATCTCGAAGATCCGCTTCCTGGAGGCGGAGGGCCTGGTGGAGCCGCAGCGGACGCCCTCGGGCTACCGCAAGTTCAGCTCCGCGGACCTGGACCGGCTGGCGTACGTGCTGCGGATGCAGCGGGACCACTACTTGCCACTGCGGGTGATCCGCGAGCACCTGGACGCGATCGAGCGCGGCGAGGCGCCCCCGGCGCTGCCCGCGCCCGACAACCGGCCTGGGCCGCTGGAGGAGGCGGACCGCGAGTTGGTGGCCCCGGGCGGCGGGGTGCGGCTGGGCCGATCCGAGCTGCTGGCGGCCGCCGAGGCCGGCGAGGCCGAGCTGGTCGAGTGGGAGTCGTACGGGCTGATCTCGGCCGGTCCCGACGGCGGGTACGACGGCGAGGCGCTCCAGGTGGCCCGGCTGGTGGCGGAGCTGGGCCGGTTCGGTCTGGAGCCGCGGCACCTGCGGGCGGTGAAGGCCGGGGCCGAGCGTGAAGTGGCCCTGATCGACCAGGTGGTGGCCCCGCTCCGGCGCCACCGCAACCCCCAGACCCGGGCCCACGCCGAGGCAACCGCGCGGGAGCTGGCCACCCTCTCGGTCCGGCTGCACGCGGCCATGGTGCAGGCGGGGCTGCGTTCGCGGACGTAGCGCTGACCGGCTGCGCTTTCATATCCGGGGCAGGGGTCATAGGGTTGCGATGTGAACGAGCTCGACGTCGTGGGTGTCAGGGTGGAGATGCCTTCCAATCAGCCGATCGTGCTGCTTCGGGAGGTAGGAGGCGATCGGTACCTGCCGATCTGGATCGGTCCTGGTGAGGCGACGGCGATCGCCTTCGCCCAGCAGGGCATGACTCCGGTGCGGCCGCTGACCCACGACCTGTTCAAGGACGTGCTGGAGGCGCTCGGCCAGCAGCTCACCGAGGTCCGGATCAGCGACCTCAGGGACGGCGTCTTCTACGCCGAGCTGATCTTCTCCGGCGGCGTGGAGGTCAGTGCCAGGCCGTCCGACGCGATAGCGCTGGCGCTGCGCACCGGTACGCCGATCTTCGGGGCCGAGGAGGTCCTCGCCGAGGCGGGCATCGCGATCCCGGACGAGCAGGAGGACGAGGTGGAGAAGTTCCGCGAGTTCCTCGACCAGATCTCGCCGGAGGACTTCGGCGGTCAGCAGTAGCCCGGTCGCAGTAGTCCGCCGCGCCGGCCGTCCGCAAATCCGGTTTTGCCAAAGGGCGTTCGCATACCCACACCAAGGGCACGAAAAACCACTCCGCCGAGTGACATTGTCACCGGAGCCCGGCGTGGCGATCGTTGACGGGTCCGGGGCGACTGCTTACCGTCAGGAGTGGCTCCGGTCGGTTACGCCTTCCGGGGGCCGACGGGGCATCAGGACGAGCGGACGGAGGTAGGCATGAGCGGCATGGGCGACGAAGCAGCCGTCGGAGGCCAGTGCTCCGTGCACGTCCCGCGCTCCGCGCGCAGTGTGCTGGAGCGGGCCCGCGAGGGTGCAGGGGCCGAGCTGGAGCTGCCTAGGGTCAGCCGGTTCCCCGCGATCCAGGCGGGCCAGCCCGCGATCGAGCGGCTGGAGCCGACCTCGGCGCTGGTCGGCTACCGGGGCCCGACGGCCTGTGCGGCGGCCGGTATCACCTACCGCCAGCTGGACTACTGGGCCCGGACGGGCCTGCTGGAGCCGAGCGTGCGGACGGCCTACCCGGCCAGCTCGCAGCGGCTGTACAGCTTCCGCGACGTCCTGCTGCTCAAGATCGTCAGAAGGCTGCTGGACGCCGGGGTGTCCCTGCAGAACATCCGGGTCGCGGTCAGTCACCTGCGCGGCACCGACGCCGAGGACCTGACCGGGCTGACCCTGATGTCCGACGGCGCCACCGTGTACGAGTGCACCACGCCGCAGCAGGTCGTCGATCTGCTGAAGGGTGGTCAGGGCGTGTTCGGGATCGCGGTGGGCGCGGTCTGGCGGGAGCTGGAGACGGCCCTGAGCCGGTTGCACGCCGAGCGCACCGACACCGGCGAGACCATGGTCGGCCAGGACCCGGCCGACGAACTGGCCCAGCGCCGCAACCGCGCGGGCTGACCGCGCGTCGCTCTCCCCGGAGGAACGATCAAGGGGAGAGACGATGCGTCGAGCGGTGCAGCGGCGGCTGTTCCAGGCCGTGGTGGCGGCGAGCGCGGTGGCCCTGGCGCCGATGACCTGGCTCTGGCTCGGCGCGGGGGACAGGGTCGGCACGGTGGCGCAGGCGCCCAGCGCCCCGGTGGCGGTGGTGTTCGGGGCGGGCCTGTTCGACGGCAAGCCCTCGCCCTACCTGGCCCACCGGCTGGACGCGGCCGTGACGCTCTATCAGGACCGGCGGATCCAGGCCGTCCTGGTGACCGGCGACAACAGCAGGACCGAGTACGACGAGACCGACGCGATGCGCGACTACCTGGTGGAGCACGGTGTGCCGGGGACGCGGGTGGTCGAGGACTACGCCGGCTTCGACACGTGGGACTCGTGCACCCGGGCGCAGCGGATCTTCGGCGTGGAGCGGGCGGTGCTGATCAGTCAGACCTTCCACGTCCGCCGGGCGCTGGCGCTCTGTCAGGCGGCGGGCATCGACTCGTACGCGGTCGGGGTGGACGAGCCGAACGACCGCACCTGGTACTACGGCGGGCTGCGGGAGATCCCCGGGGCGGGCAAGGCGGCGCTGAACGCGCTCTTCGAGCCGGACCCGAAGTTCCTCGGTGAGCAGGAGCACGGCCTGAGCCGGGCACTGGCGGACGCGGCGCGCTGATCCGGCACCTGACACAGCGGGACCGGATCGCCCGGAAACTGTCGTACCCCTGCGGGATGATCGAGACGTGCGGTCAGTGCCGAGCATCCTCCACCTCGACATGGACGCCTTCTTCGCGGCGGTGGAGCAGGCGGCCAAGCCGAGCCTGCGCGGGAAGCCGGTGATCGTGGGTGGTCTCGGCGGCCGGGGCGTGGTCTCCACCGCCTCGTACGAGGCGCGGAGGTTCGGCGTGCACTCGGCGATGCCGATGGCCCAGGCCCGGCGGCTCTGCCCGAACGCGGCCTTCCTGACCGGCAGGTTCGAGGCCTACCGGCAGGTCAGCGAGTTGGTGATGGGCCTGCTCCGGGAGCTCTCCCCGCTGGTCGAGCAGCTCAGCGTGGACGAGGCCTTCGTCGATCTGGAGGCGGGCCCGTACGGTCCGCTGCTGGCGGCGGCCGGACCGGTGGCGGCGCCGGAGCTGATCATGGCGATCGCGGCCGACCTGCGGGCGGACATCGCCGAGCGGACGGGCCTGACGGCCTCGGTCGGTCTGGCCACGTCCAAGCTGATGGCGAAGATCGCCTCGGAGCAGGCCAAGCCGGACGGTCTCGTGCTGGTCGAGGCCGGGCAGGAGCGGGCGCTGCTGGCCACCATGCCGGTCCGGGCGCTGCCCGGCATCGGTCCGGCCACCGAGCAGGCGCTGCGCCGGGTCGGCCTGGAGAAGGTGGCGGACCTGACGGCGGCGGGGGAGGCGGAGCTGGTCCAGCTGCTGGGGCGCTCGCACGGGCTCGGCGTGTTCCACATGTCGACCGGTGAGGACGACCGCCCGGTGGTGCCGGACCGGGACGCGAAGTCGGTCTCGGTCGAGGACACCTTCGAGGTGGACCTGCTGGACCGCGGGCGGGTGCTGGAGGAGATCGACGTGCTGGCGGTGCGCTGCGTCCGCCGTCTGCACGCGAGCGGCCGCTCGGGGCGGACGGTGGTGCTCAAGGTGCGCCGCTTCGACTTCTCCACCCTGACCCGCTCCGAGACGCTTCGGGCGCCCACCGACGACGAGACGGTGATCGCCGAGACGGCTCGGCGGCTGGCGCTGCAGGTGGACATCACCGGTGGCGTCCGGCTGCTCGGGGTCGGGGTGTCGCAGCTGGCCGACTTCACCCAGGAGGACCTGTTCGCGCAGGCGGAGCAGGCCGAGCGGGCCGAGCGGGCGGCGCTGGAGGAGGGGCGCGAGGAGACCAGGGCCGACCCGGAGCCGGTGGTGGAGGAGATCCGGCACTGGCGCCCCGGCCAGGACGTGACGCACGCTCAGCTCGGCCCCGGCTGGGTGCAGGGCAGCGGCGTCGGCCGGGTCACGGTGCGGTTCGAGACACCGCAGAGCGAGATCGGCCGGGTCCGTACCTTCGCGGTGGACGACCCGGAGCTGACGCCGTCCAGGCCGCAGCCGCTGCGGCCTGGCATGGTGCTCCCGGACGAGGAGGACTGACGGACGGGAGCGGCCCCCGACACCGTGTCCAGTGGTGTCGGGGGCCGCTCCCGTTGCAGGGCCGTTCCGTGCGGTCGTGATTGCCCTCACGTACCGCCGTGGGCCCGGCGACCGCGCGACCCGTCCCTGAGCGCGCGGTCGGACGCCTCGTCAGGCGTCGGTCTTCACCAGCTCCGGGGCGGAGGCGGCAGCCTCGACCGGGGCGGGGGTGGTCTTGATCCTGCGGATCGCGAACGGCACCACGGCGGCGACCAGGCACATCGTGCCGGCCACCCAGAACGCGTGCTGGTAGGCCGCCAGGGTGGGCAGCGCGACCGGCAGGTGCGGGATCAGGTCACCGGTGAGGATGGCGCCCATCACGGCGGTGCCGATGGCGCCACCGACGGTGCGCAGGACCGCGTTCATGCCGTTGGCGATGCCGGACTGCTCGACCGGGACGGCGCCGTTGATGTACGCGGGCATCGCGGCGTAGGCGAGGCCGACGCCGAGGCCGAACACGGCGGAGGAGAGGTAGATGTCGGCCTCGGCCCCGTGGCGGAGCGCCAGGTAGATCAGGCCGATACCGCCGAGCAGGCCGCCGAGGACCAGCGGCAGGCGGGGCCCGCGGCGGGCGATCAGCAGCGCACCGACCGGGGCGGCGACCATCGAGCCGACGGCGGAGGGAAGCAGCATCACGCCGGCGTGCAGCACGCTGGCGGTGAAGCCGTAGTGGGCGAGCTTCTCCGGGGTCTGGGCGAAGTTGCTGATGACCAGGAACGAGCCGTACATGCCGAAGCCGATCAGCATCCCGGAGAGGTTGGTGAAGGCGACGGCCGGACGGGCCATCATCTTCATGTCCACCAGCGGGTGGGCGACCCTGACCTCGATCAGGCCCCAGACCAGTGCGATCACCGCGGCGAGGGCGAACAGGCCAAGGGTGCGGTTGGAGGTCCAGCCCCAGGTGTTGCCCTGGCTGACCGCGACCAGCAGGGCGGAGAGCCAGCCGGCCAGGGTGATCGCGCCGAGCGGGTCGGCGCCGCCGTTCTTGTCGGTGACCGGGTCGGTCGGGACCCGGAAGATCACCAGGACGACGGCCAGCAGGCCGAAGGCCAGGCCCATCCAGAAGATCGACTTGTAGTTCCAGTGCTCCAGCAGCAGGCCGGTGGCGACCAGGCCGAGGCCGCTGCCGACGCCCATCGAGGCGCTGATCAGCGCCACGCCGCCGGTGACCTTCTCCCTGGGGAGCTCGTCCCGGACGATGCTGATCGCCAGCGGGAGCACCCCGCCGCCTGCGCCCTGCAGGACGCGGGCGACCACCAGCCAGGTGAACGAGTGGGTGCCGACCGCCAGGGCAGATCCGGCGACCAGGCCGCCGAGCGAGACCAGCAGCATCGGCTTGCGGCCGCGCAGGTCGCCGAAGCGGCCGAGCAGCGGGGTCAGTACGGCGGCGGACAGCAGGTTCGCCGTCATCAGCCAGGTGATGTTCGAACCGGAGACGTCCAGTTCCTTGGCCAGGGAAGGCAGGATCGGGACGACCGCGGTCTGCACCACGCTGAACGCCAGCATCGCCAACACCAGGGCGGGGAGCACGCGCGCGCTGCTCGGCCTCACGGATTTTCCTCCAGTTCGGGCCACCCGTGCGGAGAGCTTCAGGTGGACGAAAGTAAATGAACTGAAGTAACCATGGCGCCAGATACTTCACTCTGTCAAATATTGCTTGGTGAAGCTTTGGCAAAGTGGCGCGGCGTCAGGCCGGGCGGAGCGGCTCCGGGCGCAGCTGGGCGCCGTTCGGGGACGTCGGGGCGGGCGCGGCGTCGGGACCCGGGACCGTGGTGCTGTCGTGGATCTCCACCTGCTCGCGGCGCAGCTCCTCGCGGATCACCGTCTCCTCGGTGAAGCGCTCGACCACCAGGCGGACCCGCTCCACCGGCGCCAGGTACTTGCGCACCACCGGCCGTTCCTCCCGGAGCGTCACCTCCTCGACCGCCTCGGCGATCTCGTGCTCGCTGAGCGCTGCCCGCTCCGCCTCGGTGACGGGCACCCGCTCCACCCGGACCCGCTCCTTCACCACCGGCACCTTGCGCTCGACCGGCTCCGAGGTGACGTACTTGCGGAGCTTCGCCGTCCCCAACACGTGCCACTCGGTGGTGACGTCCAGCCGCTCCTCGCGGCAGGTGATCTCCACCGGGTCGGCGGGTGCGTTGCCGGGCACGGTCGGGACGTGGGCGGTGGTGGTGGGCGGCGCGGCCATCGGCGGCTCGGCCTGGTGCCGGCCGGCCGGGGCCTCGGCGGCGGTGGTGAAAGCCATCGGGGCGGCCGCCACCGTCGGAGCGGCGGGTGAAGCGTTCATGCTGGTGTCCTTGCTGAGGGTGCCGAAGTCGAGGTCCTTGCCGGGCCCCGAGCCATTGCCTGCCGCGGCCGGGGCAGCGGCGCTGCCCCCGTCCAGGCCGTAGTACCGGTAGAGCTGGAGCTCCTGGGCGGGGGAGAGGTGCTGGCCGACCCCGAAGTCGGGGGAGTCCTTGATGAGCGACTTGTCGTACGGCACCCTGAGCTCCTCCCCGGAGAACTCGCTGGTGGTCAACGGGACGAAGGCGTCCCGGCCGAAGATCCCGGTCCGGACGGCGGCCCACTCCGGTTCGCCGGTCGCGTCGTCCAGGTACACCTCGTCGACCGTGCCGATCTTGTCGCCGTTCCGGTCGACCGCCTTGTGGCCGATCAGGTCTCGCGGGTCGATGTCGGTCTGCACGCTGTCCTCCAGCAAGTACGAAAGCCCCGTTGGCACACCGTCAGGAGACGGCCGAAGGAGCTGGTCGGCCGTACTTCACACCCAAAGCCATCCGGTTGACCCCCGCGAGCCGGACGCACCCGTCCGGGGCAGCGAGTACCCTCCGGGGCACCCGTGATCAACCGGCGGTCCGCTGGTACCCTGGGCCGCGACTGCCGAGCCCGCTCGGGAGAGTCCCCGCACCGCTCGCGTGGTGTCACGGGGACGCCGAAGGAGCAAACCCTCCCCGGAATCTCTCAGGCATCCGTACCGTGCGGGGTAGGTCACTCTGGAAAGCAGGGCAGGACCGACGGCGAGGGAGCCGACGGGCCCCACCCTCACCGACGGTGCAAGCCGACGGGGCGGCTCCGGCCGCCGCGTGCGTGCGAAGCTCTCAGGTACCGATGACAGAGGGGGAGGCCTGACGGGCTCGTTCGTCCCCGGCTCCGCTGCCCCACAGTGGTGTTGCCGTCCGGCGTGCGTGCCCCCGCCGGTCCGTGACCAGGAGGCCTCGACCCCATGAACGCCCAGCCGACCCTCACCGAGCTTGAGCAGTCAAGCCCCTTCGAGAACCGTCACATCGGCCCCGACGCCGCCGCCCAGGACAAGATGCTGGCGCAGGTCGGGTACGGCTCGCTGGACGAGTTGTCCGACGCCGCCGTCCCGGACGCGATCCGGAGCCTGACCGCGCTCGGCCTCCCGGCCGGCCGCAGCGAGGCGCAGGTGCTGGCCGAGCTGCGCGAGCTGGCGGGCCGCAACCAGGTACTCCAGCCGATGATCGGCCTCGGCTACTACGGCACCTTCACCCCGCCGGTGATCCTGCGCAACGTGCTGGAGAACCCGGCCTGGTACACGGCCTACACGCCGTACCAGCCGGAGATCTCGCAGGGCCGGCTGGAGGCCCTGATCAACTTCCAGACCGTGGTCGCCGACCTGACCGGGCTGGACACCTCCGGTTCGTCGCTGCTCGACGAGGGCACCGCCGCCGCCGAGGCGATGGCGCTGGCCCGCCGGGTCGGCAAGGTCAAGGGCGGGGTCTTCCTGGTCGACGCGGACACCCTGCCGCAGACGATCGCGGTGATCGAGACCCGGGCCGAGCCGACCGGCGTCGAGGTGGTCGTCGCCGACCTGTCGGCCGGCATCCCGGCCGAGGTCGCCGAGCGCGGTGTGTTCGGCGTGCTGCTCCAGTACCCCGGTGCCTCCGGCGCGGTCCGCGACCTGGCCCCGGTGATCGAGCAGGCGCACGGCCTGGGCGCGATCGTCGCGGTCGCCGCCGACCTGCTGGCGCTCACCCTGCTCAAGTCGCCGGGCTCGCTCGGCGCCGACATCGCCTGCGGCACCTCGCAGCGCTTCGGCGTCCCGATGGGCTTCGGCGGCCCGCACGCCGGCTACCTGGCGGTCCGCGCCGCGTACGCGCGCAGCCTGCCCGGCCGTCTGGTCGGGGTCTCGGTGGACGCCGACGGCAACCGCGCCTACCGGCTGGCGCTGCAGACCCGCGAGCAGCACATCCGCCGCGAGAAGGCCACCTCCAACATCTGCACCGCCCAGGTGCTGCTCGCCGTGATGGCCTCGATGTACGCGGTCTACCACGGCCCGGACGGCCTGGCCGACATCGCCCGCCGGACCCACCGCTACGCCGCCGCGCTGGCCGAGGGCCTGCGCGCGGGTGGCGTCGAGCTGACCACCGGTGAGTTCTTCGACACCGTCACCGCCAAGGTGCCGGGCCGAGCCGCGGCGGTCGTCGCCGCTGCCCGCGACAACGGCGTGAACCTCTTCCGGGTCAGCGAGGACCTGGTCTCGATCTCCTGCGACGAGACCACCACCCGCGAGCACCTGGCCGCCGTCTGGGCCGCCTTCGGCGTCACCGCCGAGGTCGTGGAGACCGCCGCCGCGCTGCCCGCCGCGCTGCTCCGCCAGGACGAGTACCTGACCCACCCGGTCTTCCACAGCCACCGCTCGGAGACCCAGATGCTGCGCTACCTGCGCCGCCTCGCGGACCGGGACTACGCGCTGGACCGGGGCATGATCCCGCTGGGCTCCTGCACCATGAAGCTCAACGCGACCACCGAGATGGAGCCGGTGACCTGGCCCGAGTTCGGCCAGCTGCACCCGTTCGCCCCGGTGGAGCAGGCCGAGGGCTTCCTGACCCTGATCCGGCAGCTGGAGCAGCAGCTGGTCGAGGTGACCGGCTACGACGCGGTCTCCATCCAGCCGAACGCCGGTTCGCAGGGCGAGCTGGCCGGTCTGCTCGCGGTCCGCGCGTACCACCGCGCCAACGGCGACACCCAGCGCGACGTCTGCCTGATCCCGGCCTCCGCGCACGGCACCAACGCGGCCTCCGCCGTGATGGCCGGCATGCGGGTGGTCGTGGTGAAGACCCTGACCGACGGTGACGTGGACGTCGAGGACCTCCAGGCCAAGATCGAGCAGCACCGCGACCAGCTCGCCGTGCTGATGGTCACCTACCCGTCCACCCACGGCGTGTTCGAGACCCAGATCACCGACATCTGCGCGGCCGTGCACGAGGCAGGCGGCCAGGTGTACGTGGACGGCGCCAACCTGAACGCGCTGGTCGGCCTGGCCAAGCCGGGCAAGTTCGGCGCCGACGTCTCACACCTGAACCTGCACAAGACCTTCTGCATCCCGCACGGCGGCGGCGGTCCGGGCGTCGGCCCGGTCGCGGTGCGCTCGCACCTGGCGCCGTACCTGCCGAACCACCCGCTGCAGTCCGAGGCGGGCCCGGCCACCGGCGTCGGCCCGATCTCGGCCGCGCCGTGGGGCTCGGCGGCCATCCTGCCGATCTCCTGGGCGTACGTCAGGCTGATGGGCGGCGAGGGCCTCAAGCGCGCCACCCAGGTCGCGGTGCTGAACGCCAACTACATCGCCAAGCGGCTCGCCCCGCACTTCCCGGTGCTCTACACCGGTCCGGGCGGGCTGGTCGCGCACGAGTGCATCATCGACCTGCGCCCGCTCACGAAGGAGACGGGGGTGACCGTGGACGACATCGCCAAGCGTCTGATCGACTACGGCTTCCACGCCCCGACCATGTCCTTCCCGGTGGCCGGCACGCTGATGATCGAGCCGACCGAGTCCGAGGACCTGGGCGAGATCGACCGGTTCTGCGACACCATGATCGAGATCCGCGCGGAGATCGAGAAGGTCGGCAGCGGCGAGTGGGCGGCGGACGACAACCCGCTGCGCAACGCCCCGCACACCGCCGCCACGATGGCCGGCGAGTGGACGCACGGCTACTCGCGCCAGGAGGCCGTCTTCCCGGCCGGCGTGAACCCGGCGGACAAGTACTGGCCGCCGGTGAGCCGGATCGACGGCGCGTACGGCGACCGCAACCTGGTCTGCTCCTGCCCGCCGCTGGACGAGTACGGCTCCTGAGCCGCTGAACAGGTGCCCCCGGTGGAGTCACTCCGCCGGGGGCACCCGGCGTTCGGTCAGGAGGCGATCGCCAGCGGGCGGCGGGGGCCGATCACCCGGCCGTCGGGCAGCAGCTCGCCGGTGTCGTCGAAGAGCAGGACGCCGTTGCAGAGCAGGCTCCATCCCTGGTCGGGGTGGCAGGCGACGGTGACGGCCGCCTCGTGATCGGTGGACTCCGCTGACGGACACTCAGGACGGTGCTGGCACATCTTCGTACCCTCGCTTCGCTGCTTGCACCCGGCCGACCGAGCCGGCGCAGCCCCTGGGTGCTCCGCCCCCGACGATCCGGTCCCCTGCGCCGGCCCAGGTGTGAACCGGCGCTCCGACGGGTAGGACAGCTCGCCCCCCGCGTCGGTTCCCAGTGTCGTCATCCCGGGAGCGTCGCGCAGCGATTTCGTGACATGCGCCACAACCGGATGCCAGGGATCACCCGTTCAGATGGCGCCCGCCGCCGGATGGCACGGAACGGGCCACCGGCGACTGACCCGCCCGGGGCGGCGCCGATGGCCCGTTCGGGTGAGGCCGGGTTCAGGCGCGGTCGAGGGCCAGGGGCCGGGAGAGCAGGGCTAGCAGCTCGCCGGCCGGGTAGACCCGGTGGGAGGTGATGCCGAGCGGGGCCGGGGCGAGCGGGATCAGCAGGTCGACCGAGGGGCCGGGCTCGGGATGGTGCAGCCAGAGGGCGGTGGCGTAGTGGCCCGGCATTGAGAGCAGCCTGGGCTGGTGCCTGGCCCGGGAGGCGAGGGCGAGCTGCCCCGCCTGGCGCAGCGCGCGCAGCGTGGAGTCCAGGTAGGGGCCGGCGGTGAAGTGCGAGAAGGTGTGGCCGTCCCCTGTCTCCAGCACCTCGGCCGCGGCGGCGGTCTCGTTCCCCGAGCGGATCAGGAAGCGCCAGCCCGTCCGGCGGGCGGTGGCCAGGGTGGCATCGGGCTCGTCGAGCACGTGCACCGCGAGCGGATGCGCGGGGAGCAGCCGTTCGGCGCCGCGCAGGGCGGCTGCCGACGGCGGGCTGAGCGCGGCCTCGGAGTCCAGGGCGGCGAGGACGGCGCGCAGGGCGCTCAACGGGGGCTGGGGCGTCTGCAGGGTCATGGCTGGTCGCCTCTCCGTGCTAGATCGGCGTGCGAGTGCGGCATACCGGCGTGGCGCTGAGGGAACCAGGCCGTGTCCGGTTGGGCATGATCGCGGCGTGGGCGCGGGCCTGCCGTCGCGAGAGCTTCGGGAGCGGCGGGCACCGGGCAGGAGCTGTGCGAATTTTACTCGAACAGGTGCACAGGGTGACCTTCATATCACGTTCAGTGTGCGATAGCAAGCGGGGTATTGTCTGACGCACCGTCAGTAGTCTTGTTCGGCCGCTGTGTTCGAGCTCGTACTAGAAATCTTCCGGCGGGGCATGATGCAGGGACGGTCGACCTAGGTGAAGGGGCACCCATGGGCGAGAAGGTCGTGGCGACACGCGCGGAACTGTCCGATCGGCAGCTGTACCGCCGGAAGCTGCAGGGCTGTCTGGACGCGCTGGAGCGGATGCTGCGCGAGGGGCGTTTCGACCGGCCGAGGGCCATGGTCGGTCTGGAGATCGAGCTCAACCTGGCCGACGACCTGGGCCGCCCGGTGATGCGCAACGAGCAGGTGCTGGCGGCGATCGCCTCGGGAGACTTCCAGACCGAGCTGGGCCGGTTCAACATCGAACTGAACATCGCCGCCCGCCGGCTCACCGGCCACGTGCTCGACGAGCTGCGCGAGGAGATCGACACCGGACTGCGCTACGCGGACCGGAAGGCCGAGGAGGTCGGCGCCCGGATCGCGATGGTCGGCATCCTGCCGACGCTGGACCTGGACCACACCGGCCTGGACGCGATGTCCCACAACGACCGGTACACCCTGCTCAGCGACCAGATACAGGCCGCCCGCGGCGAGGACATCGCCCTGGACATCGAGGGGGTGGAGCGGCTCACCGTCGAGTCGGTCACGATGGTCGCCGAGGCCGCCGCCACCTCGCTGCAGCTGCACCTCCAGGTCACCCCCGAGCGCTTCGCCCCGGTCTGGAACGCGGCCCAGGCGATCGCCTCGGTGCAGCTCGCGCTGGGGGCGAACTCGCCGTTCCTGTTCGGCCGCGAGCTCTGGCGGGAGACCAGGCCGGTGCTGTTCCAGCAGGCATGCGACACCCGTTCGGCGGAGCTCAAGGCGCAGGGCGTGCGTCCGATAACCTGGTTCGGCGAGCGCTGGGTGGACTCCGCGCTCGACCTGTTCACCGAGAACCAGCGGTACTTCCCGCCGCTGCTGCCGATCTGCGACGACGAGGACCCGGCCAAGGTGCTGGCCTCCGGCGGCATCCCGAAACTGGCCGAGATGCGCCTGCACAACGGCACCATCTACCGCTGGAACCGCCCGGTGTACGACGTCGCGGACGGCGTCCCGCACCTGAGGGTGGAGAACCGTTGTCTGCCGGCCGGTCCGACGGTGGTGGACACGCTGGCCAACGCCGCCTTCTACTACGGCCTGGTCCGGGTGCTGGCCGAGCAGCCCAGGCCGATCTGGACCAGGCTGCCGTTCGCCCAGGCGGACGAGAACTTCCACACCGCCGCCCGGCACGGCATCGACGCGGTGCTGCAGTGGCCGAAGGCCGGCCGGGGCGCCCGGGGCACCGCGCCGGTGGCCGCCACCGAGCTGGTGCTGACCGAACTGCTGCCGATGGCCAGGCAGGGTCTGGACGAGTGGGGCATCGAGCCGGCCGACCGGGACCGGTACCTCGGCATCATCGAGCAGCGCTGCCTGCGCCGCACCAACGGCGCCGCCTGGCAGGCCGCCACGGTGCACCTGCTGCGCGAGCGGTACGGGATGGACCGCACATCGGCGATCGCCGCGATGACCCGGCGCTACCTGGAGCACATGCGCGGCGGCGAGCCCGTGCACACCTGGCCGGTGGGCTGAACGGGCCGGCAGGTCGTCCTGCCGGTCTTCGCCGACCGGCTCTCAGGCGGGTGTGCGAGGATGATCGGCCCGGCGGCCCGCCGGGCCGATCATCCTCGTGGGAGTCCAGGTGACCACCGTTTCGACCCCGCCCGGGACCGCCGGAACCTCGCGCCGACTGCTCGGGATCGAGCTGCTGGTGGTGCTCGGGCTCTCGTTCGGGATGAGCGGCCTAGGCGCGCTGATCAGCTTCCTGGGCTCGCTCACCGAGCCCGCGCAGCTGGCCAAGCAGGTCGCCACCCTGAACGCGTCGCGCGCGCCCGGGCGCCCGTGGCTGGACCTGGCCTGGCAGCTGTACTACATCGCGCGCGGCCTGATGCCGGTCGCCCTGGTCGGCTACCTGCTGGTGCGCGAGGGCGCCTCGCTGCGGGTGCTCGGCTTCGACCTCCGGCAGCGGTGGCGGGACCTGGGCCGGGGCACGGCGGTGGCGGCCGCGATCGGCGGCACCGGCCTGCTGCTCTACCTGTCCGCGCAGGCGGCCGGGGTCAATCTGACCGTCGCCCCGTCCGGACTGCCGGACGTCTGGTGGCGGGTGCCGGTGCTGGTCTGCTCGGCCTGGGAGAACTCGATCGCCGAGGAGGTGATCGTGCTCGGGTTCCTGCTCCGGCGGCTCGGGCAGCTGGGCTGGGGCTGGCCCGCGACCGTGGTCGCCAGCTCGGTGCTGCGCGGTTCGTACCACCTGTACCAGGGCATCGGCGGGCTGGTCGGCAACATGGCGATGGGCGTGGTGTTCTGCCTGCTGTACCGCCGGTGGGGCCGGGTGATGCCGCTGGTGGTGGCGCACGCGCTGATCGACACGGTGGCCTTCGTCGGGTACGCGCTGCTGGCGGGGCACGTGAGCTGGCTGCCGACCGGCTGAGACCACGTCAGGCGCAGTCCTGCCCGAGCCGTCCGGTGCCGGGCGGCCGTCGCAGCAGCAGGTCGACGTGGTGGCGCTGCAGGCCCTGCCCGGGGTCCACCGGCAGCAGCAGCCGGTCCCGGCGCAGCAGTGAGCGGCGCAGCAGGCTGCCCGGGATCACGTCGTCCACCCAGGCGAACGGGCGGCCGTCGGCGTACCGGAGCAGCGGGGCCCACTTGTGCGCGGCGATCAGGTCGAGCACCGGCACCTTGGGGTCGTCCGGCCTCGGCACGTACCCGGAGAACCGGACCACCGGCAGCCGGGGCAGGCCGAGGGCCGGGGCGATGTGGATGTTGGCGTGGTCCTCCCAGGTGGTGGCCCAGCAGAGCTCGTACGTGCCGGCCAGCTCGCGCAGCCAGGCGGCGTGCCGGGCCGAGAGCAGCACGGCGTAGCCGAGCAGGGTGTGCGAGTCGAAGCCCGCGTCGGGGTGCGGACAGACCGGGTTGAGGACTCCGTCGACGTCCAGGAACAGCAGCGGCTTTGGCACTTGGCTCCCCCCAAGATGGCACCGTTGTCACATGGTCGGACGAGCGAATCCGGGGGACGGTTGCCTGCTGTCACCCGGAAATGACGGTCACCCGTTCCGGTACAACGTCGGGAGCGGCCCGGCGGAGGCGGCGGACCTGGGGTTCGGCCAGCACCACCAGCGCGAGCAGGACGACGAGCGCCGCACAGGTCCAGAGTGCGCCCTCCATGCCGAGGGCCAGGGCGACCGGGCCCGCCGCAGCGGTGCCGAGCGGCATCAGCCCGATCGAGCCGAAGTGGTCGTAGGCGGCGACCCGGGAGAACAGCTCGGGCGGGATCTCCTGCTGGAGCGCGACCATCCAGTTCACGCCGAAGACGGTGATGCCCGCGCCGCTGAGGAACATCGCGAGCGCGAGCACCGGCAGTGCGGCCCCGGCGGCGAGCGCGGCGGCCGGCAGGGCGAAGAGGAAGACCCCGACGTTGCCGACCAGGAGGATCCGGTCCGGCTGCCAACGGACCATCAGCGGTCCGGTCGCCAGCAGCCCCAGGCCGAAGGCGGCCAGCGCCAGGCCCCAGGCGTCCGCGCCACCGAGCCGCTGGTTGGCGACCACCGGGCCGTACACCGACTCCACCGCGCCGAGCGCCGCCATCACCACGCTGAACTGGAGCACCACCGCCCAGAGCCAGCGGCGGCCGGCGAACTCCCGCCAGCCCTCGCGGAGATCGGCCAGCAGGCCCCCGCCGTCCGCTTGGCGGACCGGGGCGTCCAGGTCGAGCAGCAGCCGCAGGGCGGCGGCGCAGAAGAAGGTGCCGGCGTCGATCGCCAGCACCCAGCCCGGGCCGACCGCCGCGACCAGCGCGCCGCCGAGTGCCGCGCCGCCGATCTGGGCGCCGTTCAGCGCCATCCGGAAGATCGCGAAGGCCCGGGCGGAGTGCTCCTTGGCCACCGACTCCATGATCATGCCCTCGGCGGCCGGGGCGTAGAACGCGAAGCCGACACCGCCGGCCGCCGAGAGCAGCAGCAGGTGCCAGAGGCCGGCCTGGCCGGTCAGCACCAGGGCGGCCAGCACCGCCTGGGAGAGCGCGCTGAACAGGTTGGCGGCGACCATCACGTGGTGCCGGGGGAGCCGGTCGGCCAGCGCGCCGCCGAGCAGGAGCAGCAACACCATCGGGACGATCCTGGCGGCCGTCACGTACCCGACCTCGGTGACCGTGCCGCCGAGCGCGAGCACGGCGAACGCTGTGGCGATCGGCGCACCCGAGGTGCCGATGCCGCTGATCACCGTGGCAGCGGTCTGGACCCGGTAGTTGCGGCCGGCCCAGGGGAAACGGGTGCTCTTCATCCGGCGACTATCGCCGGACCGGCGGACGGTGTCATCCGATTATCAGGACAGAACCGGGCGCGCTGTCCCGATCCCGCCGGTCCGGTGACGACCGGTCAGCCCATCTCCTCCAGCGCCCGGCCCTTGGTCTCCTTGATGCAGTACGCCACGAAGGGGATGGAGAGCAGCGCGAAGGCGGCGTAGACGACGTAGGTGGCCGAGAGGTTCCAGTCGGAGAGGGTCGGGAAGCTGACGGTGATCGCCCAGTTGGCGATCCACTGGGCCGAGGCGGCCACCGACAGGGCGAGCGCGCGGATCTTGTTCGGGAACATCTCGCCGAGCAGCACCCAGACCACCACGCCCCAGGAGAAGGCGAAGCAGAGGACGAAGACGTGCGCCGCGACCAGCGCGACGGTGGCGTGGGTGTCGTCCAGGGTGGCGGTGTCACCGGTGCCGTGCCGGAACGAGAACGCCCAGGCGGCGGTGGAGAGCGCGGCGGCCATGCCGACCGAGCCGGCCAGCGCCAGCGGCTTGCGGCCGATCCGGTCGACCAGCGCGATCGCGATCACGGTGCCGACCACGTTGACGATCGAGGTGGAGAGGCTGATCAGCAGCGAGTTGGACTCGTCGATGCCGACCGACTGCCAGAGGAAGGAGGAGTAGTAGAAGATCACGTTGATGCCGACGAACTGCTGGAAGGCCGAGGCGCCGATGCCGATCCAGACGATCGGCAGCAGGCCGAAGCGGCCGCCCAGCAGGTCCTTGAGGCGCGGCTTGTGCGAGGTGTCCAGCACGGCGCGAATCTCGGCCACCCGGGCGTCCAGGTCGATCCCGTCGCCCTCGACCTCCAGCAGCACCTTGCGTGCCTCCTCGTCCCGCCGGTTGGCGATCAGGAAGCGCGGCGACTCGGGGATGGCCAGCGCCATGATGCCGTACACGAGGGCCGGGACGGCCTCCACGCCGAGCATCCACTGCCAGGCCTGGACACCGCCGAGGTGGCCGTTGGAGGTGCCGCCGGCCGCCTCGTTCAGCGCCCAGTTGGCGAGCTGGGAGACGGTGATGCCGAGCACGATGGCCAGCTGCTGGAAGGAGGCCAGCCGGCCGCGGTAGGCGGTCGGGGCGACCTCGGCGATGTACGTCGGGGCGATCACCGAGGCGATGCCGATCGCCACGCCGCCGACCACCCGCCAGAAGCCCAGCACCTCGATGCTGGGCGGGAACATCGAGCCGACGCCGCTGATCGCGAACAGCGTGGCGGCCAGCAGCATCGTCCTGACCCGGCCGAGGTGGTCGGCAAGCCGCCCGGCCAGCACCGCGCCGACCGCCGAGCCGAGCAGCGCGACCGCCACCACGAAGGCGGTCTCGCCGTTGCCGACCGCGAAGTGGTTCTGAATACCCGTCACCGCGCCGTTGATCACGGCGCTGTCGTAGCCGAACAGGAAGCCGCCCATTGCGGCGGCCGCCGAGATGAAGACCACGTGACCCAGATGGGTCTGGTCGGCGGGCTGGACCGGAGAGCCGGTGAACACGACGAGCTCCTGAGGTTCGACGGCCACCAGCGCGGCCGATTGGACAGGGTATGTCCCCGTATTCCACCAGGTGGCCGCTTGAAAAGCGTGTTCTATCGCTGATCTGACGAAATGTCGTATCCGGCCGCCACCCGCGCGGCGGCACGGGTCAGCCCAGCGGGCAGCCCGCCCGCCGGGCGTTGCGCCGCAGCAGCTGCGCCCTGGCCTCCGCGTCCCGCCCGGTGCCGCGCTCGGCCAGCCGGTCCGCGAAACCCGCCTGCTGCCCGACCGGCTTCTTGTCGTCGTACTTGAACTTGGCGTCCACCCGGTCGATGGCCAGCCGCAGCCCGGTGATGCCGGACAGCAGGCCGCCGTACGGCTCCTGGCCCGCCGTCACCGGTGTGCGGCCCGGCCAGTCGGGCTCGAAGTGGGCGAGTTGGCGGTTCAGGATGGCGGCCTTGCCGGCGGGGTCCTCGACCGCATCGGCGGTGCAGGAGAAGTGCACCGAGGCGTAGTAGCTGGTCGGTACGTACGGCTCCGCGCGCCAGGCCCCGGCGGCGAAGGCGTAGTCGTCGGTCACCGCCAGGGTGACCCGGGGGTCGGCGCGGATCGCCGCCCAGAAGGGGTTGGGGGCGGCGAGGTGGAGCACGATCTCGTCGCCGGCCAGCAGGAAGTGGGTCGGCACGAGGACCGGGCCCCGGCCTTCCGGGCCGTTGGCGGCCAGCAGGCCGAAGTCGCGTCCGTCGGCGAGCCAGGCGCGCCACTCGTCCTCGCTGCCGCGGTCCCAGGATCGGATCGGCACGTGACGGCTCCTCAGCTCCGGTAGTCGTGCAGGTGCGCGGGCAGGGGCACGGTGGTGGAGGCGTCCGGCTCCGGGGTGCCGTGAACGGTGCGGACCGGGATCACGCCGGCCCAGTACGGCAGACCGAGGTCCTCCTCGTCGTCCTCGGCGCCGTCCGCCCGGGTCTTGGCCGAGACCTCGTCCAGGACCAGGCGGACCACGGCGGTCTTGGCCAGCTCCTTGGCGTTCGGCCGGCGCACCTCGCCCGAGCGGCCGGGGACGCAGTGGTCGACCAGGGCGTCCAGCGCCACCGCCAGCTCCTCGGGGTCGGTGACCTGCCGGGCAATGCCCTGGGCGACCACCGAACGGAAGTTGACGGAGTGGTTGAAGGCGGATTTGGTCAGCACCAGGCCGTCGACCAGAGTGACGGTGACACAGACCGGCATGCCCTGGTCCGCCGCGCCGCGCATCGGGCGGCTGCCGGTGGAGCCGTGCACATAGAGGCGGTCACCGACCCGGGCGAAGATGGTGGGCAGCACCACCGGCGTCCCGTTCGCGACGAAGCCGAGGTGGCAGACGTAGGCCGCGTCCAGGATGGCGTGGATCGCATCCCGCTCCCAGGTGGCCCGGTCGCGGTAGCGGGTCGGGGTGGTGCGCTCGTTCCGGGTGTAAGAAGCCGTGTCCGACATGACAACCTCTATGTACTAGTGCATACTGGTGTTTGTGCTAGGAGAGTATCTGATCAAGGGTCGGCGTGCCAGTGAGATCGCCGCCGACATCGAACAGGCCGTCAGCTCCGGCCTGCTCGAGCCCGGAGCCGCGCTGCCCCCGCTGCGCGACCTGGCCGTCGAACTCGGCGTGAACCCCAACACGGTGGCCGCCGCCTACCGGGTGCTGCGCGACCGGGGCGTGATCGAGACCGCCGGACGCAAGGGCAGCCGGGTGCTGCCCAGGCCGGTCACCAGCCCGCGCGACCAGCTCCCGATGCCGGTCCCGGCCGGCGCCAGGAACCTCTCCGACGGCAACCCCGACCCGGCCCTGCTGCCCGCGCTCGGCCCCGCCGTGGCACTCGCCGCCGCAGCGGGCGACGCGCACCCGGTGCTGTACGGGCACCCGGTGGCCGACCCCGGGCTGCTCGCCCTGGCACGGGCCGGCTTCCTGGCCGACGGCATCCCCCACGGCGCGCTCGCGGTCTGCTCCGGCGCGCTCGACACCATCGGACGGCTGCTCGGCTCCGGCCTGCGGCCCGGCGATCCGGTGGCGGTGGAGGACCCGGGCTGGGGCAGCCTGCTGGACCAGCTGCCCGCGCTGGGGCTGCGCCCGGTCCCCGTCCGGCTGGACGACGAGGGCCCGCTGCCCGAGGCGCTGGCCGCCGCGCTGGCCGCAGGCGCCCGGGCCGTGGTGGTCACCGTCCGGGCGCAGAACCCGACCGGCGCCGCGCTCACCCCGGCCCGCGCGGCCGAGCTGCGCCGGGTGCTGGCTCAGCACCCCGGCACGCTGGTGATCGAGGACGACCACGGCCACGGCATCGTGGACCAGCCCTACCAGGCACTGGCCACCGCCGACACCCCGCACTGGGCGGTGGTCCGCTCGGCCGCGAAGGCGTACGGCCCCGATCTGCGGGTCGCCGTGGTGACCGGGGACGAGACCACCATCGGCCGGGTGCTGGGCCGCCAGCGGCTGGACAGTGGCTGGGTCAGCCTGCTGCTCCAGCGCACCGTGGCCGAGCTCTGGCGTACCGATGCGGCGCCGACCGCCCGGGTGGCCGCCGCCTACCGCGCCCGGCGGGAGGCCGTGCTCGCCGCGCTGGCGGCTCACGGCATCACCGGGCACGGCGCCAGCGGGCTGAACGTCTGGGTGCCCGTCCCCGAGGAGAGCGGCGTGATCGCCGGGCTGGCCCAGTGCGGGTGGGTGGCCGCACCGGGGGCGCGGTTCCGGGTGCAGTCGCCGCCCGCCGTCCGGCTCACGGTGGCCACCCTGCCGGTCGAGCTGGCCCCGGCGCTGGCGGCGGACCTGGCGGCGGTGCTGCTCCCGGCCCGGGCAGGCTCGCGGTTGAGCTGACGGCGGGGTCGGCGCGGGCGAACTGACGTACGGGGCGTAGTCGGTCTGTCACCTGGGACGAGCCGTGGAAGAAACTCTGGTCGGATACCTAGCGGTAACAACGGTGCGCATGTCACATTCATCGCGCCACCGGCCGGCGGCCCACCCTCACCCGCGCCTCCCGACCCCACATCCCGGGAGGCCGTTCGCAGGAGTTTCGCCGTGCTCGAAAGCTGTCGAAGCGTCACCCGCGCCATCCGTGTCACCAGAAGAGCCGCCACCATGCTGGCCGCTGCCGTCCTGACCGCACCGCTGCTGGCCCTCGCCACCCCCGCCCAGGCCGCCACCGGCCCCACCGCCAGTGTCACGCTGGGGGACAGCTACATCTCCGGCGAGGCCGGGCGCTGGAAGGGCAACAGTCTCGTCACCTCCGGGAGCCGGGCCGGCACCGACCGGGCCTGGACGGGCAGTGGCTACGACCCCGCCCGCGTGTACGGCACCAGCTACGCGAACGGGTGCGACCGTTCGGACTCCGCCGAGGCGCGTACGGCCACCGGCATCACCCAGACCCAGATCAACCTGGCCTGCTCGGGCGCCGTCACCGCCAACGTCTTCCGGGCGAGCAACGGCGGCCAGTCCTACAAGGGTGAACTGCCGCAGGCCGACCAGCTCGCCGCCGTCGCGGCCGCCAACGACGTCAAGCTGATCACGCTGTCGATCGGCGGCAACGACCTCGGCTTCGCCGACGTGATCCAGACCTGCGTCAAGGACTACCTGATCTGGTACTCGTACTGCCACGACGACCAGCAGGAGGCGGTGGACGCCCGGATGCCGGCCGCGATGGCCGGGGTGGGCAAGTCGATCGACGAGATCCGCGCGGTGATGACGGCGGCCGGCTACGCGTCCTCCTCGTACCGGATCGTGCTGCAGTCCTACCCCTCGCCGATCCCGCGCGGCGCCGACATGCGCTACCCCGAGAGCGGCTGGAGCCGGGCCGACACCGGCGGCTGCCCGTTCTGGGACGGTGACGCCGACTGGGCGAAGGGCTCGCTGGTCCCGCAGATCTCCGACGAGCTGGCCAAGGTCGCCACCGCCAAGGGCGTGCAGTTCCTCGACCTGCGCGACATGCTCGCGGGCCGCGAGGTCTGCTCCAAGGCCACCAGGCAGGCCACCTCCACCACGGCCCCAGGCGCCACCACCAGCGAGTGGGCCCGCTTCGTGGACGCCGGTCTGAGCGCCTCCCAGGGCGACACCCGCGAGTCCATGCACCCCAACTACTACGGCCAGCTCGCCCTCGGCCGCTGCCTGACCCTGCTCTGGGCCAAGCCCACCGGCGGCCAGTCCTGCCGCAACACGGCCGGCCAGGACGCCACCGGGATGTACCTGACCGCCAGGTGACGCACCGCCAGAAAGGCTTCCACCACTCGGCCCGGTGAGCGGGCCGGAACGGGGTAGACGGCTCCGTGGTGCCGTGCCGGCAAGGCGCGGAGCCCTGCCTCGGAGGGAGTGTGCCGATGGGTATCGGTGGCTGCATCGGTCTGTTCGCGTTGGGTGCGATCCTGACCTTCGGCGTGGACTGGAAAGTGTCCGGCGTCAACATCGACATGGTCGGTGTGATCCTCATGATCGCCGGGCTGCTCGGCCTGGTCGTGTACGCCCGGATCTACCGGCGGCGCAGGCTGCTGGGAGGCCGGGCCGTGGAGAGCCCGGTGGTCGAGGAGCGCCGTTACTACGACGAGTTGTGACGGCGGTTCACGAAGAAGCGGCGCTCCCGACCGGGATCGGTCGGGAGCGCCGCTTCTTCGTGCCTGTGGGTCTCACCCCTTGGCCAGCAGGGCCTGCGCGTGTTCGCGGACCTGGTCCCTGGTGAGGTACGCGTCGGTGTACTCGAAGTCGCGCAGCCGCGCGGGCTGCCGAGCCAGGAAGCCGGTCCGGACGAAGTCGTCACCAGCGGTGGCGTTCAGCATCCAGTTGGCGCCGACCCGGAACTTCGCGGCGTTCGAGCGCATCGCCATCAGGTGGTAGCCGCGGGCCACCAACTGGGCGGGCATGCCCTTGAGTTCGATGCCGAGCGGCTTGGAGACGGCGTCCTTGCCACCGAGGTCCACCACCAGGCCGAGGTCCTTGTGGTAATACGGCTCCAGCGGCTGGTTCCGCAGCGCGGCCACCACGTTGTCGGCCACCGCCCGGCCCTGCCGGGCGGAGTGCTGGGCGGTCGGCGGGCAGACCGCGCCGTCGCCCTTGGCCAGGTCCGGTACGGCCGCCGCGTCGCCGAGCGCGTAGATGCTCTCGAACTGCGGGATCCGCATCTCGGCCGTCACCGCCACCCGGCCGCGCACCGTCTCCGCGTCCAGGGTGCCGATCAGCGGGCTGGCCGCCACCCCGGCGGTCCAGATGAGGGTCCGGCTGGGCAGCACCCGGCCGTCGGTGAACTTGACCGTCTCGGCGCCCACTTCGGCCACCGAGACCCCGAGCGAGACCTCCACCCCGCGGGCCCGGAGCACCTGCAGCGCGGTGACGCCGAGCTTGTCGCCCAGCTCGGGCATCAGCTTCGGCGCGATGTCGATCAGGTGCCACTTGATCAGGCGCGGGTCCAGCCGGGGGTAGCGCTTGCTGGCGGCGGTGGTCAGCCGCTGCAGGCAGGCCGCCGTCTCGGTGCCCGCGTAGCCGCCGCCGACCACCACGAACTGCAGCCGGGACTCGCGCTCGTGCTGGTCCAACGTGGCGGAGGCCAGGTCGAGTTGGGCGATCACGTGGTCGCGTACGTAGGTCGCCTCGGCCAGCGTCTTCATGCCGCGCGCGTAGTCGGGGAGCCCCGGGATGTCGAAGGTCCGGGTCACGCTGCCGGGAGCGAGCACCAGTTGGTCGTACCGCTCGGCGACCACCTCGTCGGTGATCTTGCGCACCACGCAGACCTTGGAGCGGGGATCCACGCCGATCGCGCCGCCCGGCAGGATGTGGGTGCGGCGGAGCGTGCGGCGCAGCGAGATCGCCACTGACTGCGGGGTGAGCACGCCGGCGGCGACGTGTGGCAGCAGCGGTAGGTAGAGCTGGTAGTTGAACGGCGTGACCAGGGTGATCTCCGCCTCGGAGGGGGCGAGCTTGCGCTCCAGTCGGCGCGCGCACTCCAGGCCGGCGAAACCGCCGCCGACGATCAGGATTCGAGGTCGTGCCATCGTCCATCCCTTACCTGTGCTGGGGTCGAGCCGTCCTTCGAACACGGGTGACAACTATCCGCAACCCTTGCACGGGGTGTGACGGTCTGCCACCTGACGGCGCGGGCTAGGGTGGCCGGGTGCTCCAAGAGGTGACGGCGGTCCGGTACGTGACGCCACTCAGAGAAGGCGGCTCGATGCCGGGCCTGGTCGAGGCCGACGACCGTCGGCTGTACGTGCTCAAGTGGTCGGGTGCGGCCCAGGGGCGGAAGGCGCTGGTGGCGGAGGTGCTGGCCGGGGAGCTGGGGCGGGGGCTCGGGCTGCCGGTGCCCGAGCTGGTCCTGCTCGACCTGGACCCGGTGCTGGCGCGGAGCGAACCCGAGGTGCAGATCCAGGAGCAGATCCGGGCCAGTGGCGGGGTGAACCTCGGGATGGCGTTCGTCAGCGGGGCGCTCAACTTCGACCCGCTCTGCTTCGAGGTGGACCCGGGACTCGCCGGGCGGGTGCTCTGGTTCGACGCGCTGATCGGCAACGTCGACCGGTCCTGGCGCAACCCCAACCTGCTGGTCGCCACCGGCGGCCTGCGGCTGATCGACCACGGCGCCAGCCTGATCTTCCACCACCACTGGGCGGGCGCGGCGAACTGGGTGAGCAGGCCGTACGACGCCGCCGACCACGCGCTGCTGCGCGCCGAACCGGACCTGGCGGCGGCCGACCGGGAGCTGGCCCCGCTGGCGGGTGCGGCGCTGGCGAAGGCAGTGGCCGCGATCCCCGAGGTGTGGTTGACCGACGAGCCGGGCTTCGACGGCCCGGAGGCTGTCCGGGCGGCGTACCTGGAGAAGCTGACGGCCCGGCTGGCCGGACGGCGCGACTGGCTCCCGGAGGTGGCGGCGTGAGCGCCGGGCTGCACGACTACGAGTACGCGGTGATCCGGGCGGTGCCCAGGGTCGAGCGCGGGGAGTGCGTCAACATCGGGGTCCTGCTGTACTGCCGGCAGAGCGCCCACCTGGCGGCCAGGACGCACCTGGACCAGGCCAGGCTGCTGGCGCTGGACCCGGTGGCGGACGTGGCCGGGGTACGGCGCGCGCTGTACGGCATCGAGGCGGTCTGCACCGGCGGCGGCCAGGCCGGTCCGGCGGCGGGGGACAGCCCCGGGCAGCGGTTCCGCTGGCTGACCGCGCCCCGCAGCGCGGTGGTCCAGCCGGGGCCGGTGCACACCGGGCTGACCGCCGACCCGGAGGCCGAGCTGCGTCGGCTGTTCGAGCAGCTGGTGCTCTGAGCGGAACCCTTGACGTGATGAAAACTGGAGGAACTGAAGCAACTGTGCGTACCCTGATCCCCATGGGCACCCCCACCGCTCCCTCCACGGCCGACCTGATGGAGGCCGTCGCCGCAGTCGGCGCCGCCTACTTCCAGGACTTCGCGGCCGCCGCCGCCCGGCACGGGCTGAGCTCGTCGCAGGCCAAGGCACTGAAGGCCGTACTGGAGCCGGTCCCGATGCGGGCGCTGGCCGGTCGGCTCGGCTGCGACGCCTCGAACGTCACCGGCATCGTCGACCGCCTCGAAGGACTCGGCCTGGCGCACCGCGAGGCCGCGCCGGGCGACCGGCGGGTGAAGATCGTCACCATCACCGATCCGGGCCGCCAGGTGCTGGCCCAGGTGCGGGACGACATGGCCAGGGCGCACCGCGCGTTCGGCTCGCTGAGCCCCGAGCAACGGGTCGCACTGGAGGGCCTCTGCCGGCAGGTCCTGCCGCTGCTCACCGAGTAGGCGCTGTCGGGGCCGAGCCCGCTGCGGTCAGGGCTGACCTGGACTGTTAGGCTTGCGAAGCGTGAGCGCGAAGCCCCAGATCCCCAATGTCCTGGCCTCCCGGTACGCCTCGGCGACCCTGGCCCAGCTGTGGTCCCCCGAGCACAAGGTGGTCCTCGAGCGCCACCTGTGGCTCGCCGTCCTGAAGGCACAGCAGGACCTCGGCATCGAGGTGCCGGCCAATGCCGTGGCCGACTACGAGCGGGTGATCGACCAGGTCGACCTCGGCTCGATCGCCGCCCGCGAGCGGGTCACCCGGCACGACGTCAAGGCCCGGATCGAGGAGTTCAGCGAGCTCGCCGGTCACGAGCAGATCCACAAGGGCATGACCTCCCGGGACCTCACCGAGAACGTTGAACAGCTGCAGATCCGGCAGTCCCTGGAGCACGTCCGGGACCGTACGGTGGCCGTACTGGTCCGGCTCGGCAAGCTCTCCGCCCAGTACGCCGAGCTGGTGATGGCCGGGCGTTCGCACAACGTCGCTGCCCAGGCCACCACGCTCGGCAAGCGGTTCGCGACCGTGGCGGACGAGCTGCTGGTCGCCTTCACCCGGCTGGAGGAGCTGATCGCCCGGTACCCGCTGCGCGGGATCAAGGGTCCGGTCGGCACCGCCCAGGACATGCTGGACCTGCTCGGCGGCGACGCCGACAAGCTGGCCGAGCTCGAGCAGCGGGTGGCCGGTCACCTCGGCTTCGAGAACGTCTTCACCAGCGTCGGCCAGGTCTACCCGCGCTCGCTGGACTTCGAGGTCACCACCGCCCTGGTGCAGCTCTCCGCCGCGCCGTCCAGCCTGGCCAAGACCATCCGTCTTATGGCCGGTCACGAGCTGGTGACCGAGGGCTTCAAGGCCGGTCAGGTCGGCTCCTCGGCGATGCCGCACAAGATGAACACCCGCTCCTGCGAGCGCGTCAACGGGCTGGCCGTGATCCTGCGCGGCTACGCCTCGATGACCGCCGAGCTGGGCGGCGACCAGTGGAACGAGGGCGACGTCTCGTGCTCGGTGGTGCGCCGGGTCGCGCTGCCGGACGCGTTCTTCGCCTTCGACGGTCTGCTGGAGACCTTCCTGACCGTGCTCGACGAGTTCGGCGCCTTCCCGGCCGTGATCGAGGCCGAGCTGGACCGCTACCTGCCGTTCCTGGCCACCACCAAGGTCCTGATGGGCGCGGTGCGGGCGGGTGTCGGGCGGGAGACCGCGCACGAGGTGATCAAGGAGCACGCGGTCGGCTCGGCGCTGGCCATGCGTGAGGGCGTCCGCGAGAACGAGCTGCTGGCCCGCCTCGCCGCCGACGAGCGGATCCCGCTCGACCGGGACGGCCTGGACGCGCTGCTCGCCGACCGGCTCTCGTTCACCGGCGCGGCCGGCGCCCAGGTCGCCGAGGTCGTCCGCCGGATCGAGGCCGTGGCCGCCGCGTACCCGGCCGCCGCGAAGTACACCCCGGGCGACATCCTGTAGTAGCGGACCGAGCCTGCCGTGCCGTGATCCGCCGCGAGGGCTGGTCACGGCACGGCCGTTCTGTCTCCGGGTCCGGCCGGGAGATCAACCGTGGGGTTGACGACGGCCGCTCGGGCCGGGGCTGCCCTCCCTGTGATGGGGCGATGGACGATCACCTGGCGTCAGGCGCTGGACGGCTCGGCCGCGGTGGCGTTCGCGGTGGCCGGCTGTGTGGTCGGGCACGAGTACCAGCCGTACGGGTGGCGGCAGTTCGACCTGTGGGCCGGTCTGCTGACCGTGGCGACGGCGGCGCCGCTGGCGTTCCGGTACCGGTCCCCGGTTCCCGGTGCCCGTGCTGCTGCTGTCCAGCCTGGCGTTCTCGTACTACCTCGACGCGGGCTACCAGCCGTCGGTGAACTGGTGGGCACCGCTGCTCGCGCTGATGGGCGTGTGCGGGCTGCGGCCGCTCCGGCTCGCCGTCCCGGCGCTGGCGCTGGCCATGGCGGTGGTGGTCAACGACGGCGTGACGGCCGGACTGCCGACCGGCGTGGTGCTGATTCAGGCGCTGCTGGCGCCGCCGCTGGCCGCCCTGATCAGCCGGAGCCGGCGCCGGACCGCCAAGCGCAACGCCGAGCTCCGCCGGGTACAGCCTGAGTTGACGGGGGCCTTGAGGATCAACTCTCCGGTGGACGCCCCGGGCCGGTGGCGGGCGGCAGGATCGCTTCCAGTCGAAACGAAAGGTTGGAAGCGAATGAAGGCAACGAGGATGGCCAGGGTGGTCGCGGTCGCGGGGGCCGCGCTCAGCATGGTCGCGCTGGCGGTGTCGCCGGCCTCGGCGACGGTGAAGAAGGGCTGCCCGTACCCGTACGTGTGCTTCTACGTGACGGCCACCGACTACAACAACAACCACCCGACCTGGATGTACAGCGGCTGGGACGCCCGCGCGACAGGGGTGGGCGGGACCGGCGCCGACTACGTGGTCAACACCCGTAACGACGACACCGTCCGGCTCACGGGTCACACCTCGACGGGCGAGGCCATCGCCAGGTGCCTCGCGCCCAACGGCACCGCGATCTTCTCGTACCGGGAGATCGTCACCGGGTTGGACATCAACGACGCGTCCAGCTGCTGATCCACCTTCAGGCCCCGCCCGGGTGAACGGGGATGACCCGGGCGGGGCCGTAGCTACGGGGTGTCGGCGCTGTCCGGACCCGAGGCGATGGGTGGGGCGGTGCCGTCGCAGTACCAGTCGCAGGGGGGTTCCGCGACGGGGTGGGCGGGGGTGAGGGCGGTGCGGGGGATGGTGAGCAGGGAGAGCAGCGCCCCCAGGGCGAGCAGGCCGGTGCAGGCGAGCATGGCGGTGTGGAAGGCGTCGTCGACCCGGGCGGGGTCGAGGTAGGCGTCGCCGGTGAGGCCGGCCAGTGCGGGGAGCGCGGCCACGGCGAGCAGGCCGGCGGCGCGGGCGGCGGCGTTGTTGACGCCGCTGGCGATCCCGGCGTGCCGGACGTCGACGGCGGCCAGCACGGTGGCGGTGAGCGGGGCGACCAGCAGGGTCATGCCGCAGCCGAGCACGGTGACGGCGGGCAGCACGTCCGTCCAGTACGAGGCTCCCGGGCCGATCCGGAGCAGCAGCAGGACACCGGCCGCGCAGATCAGCGGGCCGAGGCAGAGCGGCAGCCGGGGGCCGACCCGGTGGCCCAACCGGCCCGCCCAGCCGGAGAAGGCGAGCATCAGCAGCGTGATCGGCAGCAGCGCCACCCCGGCGGTCAGCGGGGCGAAACCCGAGACGGTCTGGAGCTGGACCATCAGCATCAGGAAGATGCCGCTGAACGCCCCGTACACGCAGAGCGTGACCAGGTTGACGGCGGAGAACAGCCGGGACGAGAAGAGCGAGAGCGGCATCATCGGCTCGGCGCTGCGCCGCTCCACCAGGACGAAGGCCGCACCCAGCAGCAGACCGGCCGCGCCGCAGAGCAGGGACGGGCCGTGCAGGCCGGCCGTCAGCGCGTAGGTGATCCCGGCCAGCGAGAGGGCGGCGAGCACGGCGCCGGCCACGTCGAACCGGCCGGCGGCGGCCTCGTCGCGGGTCTCCGGCACATGACGGACCGTCACGGCGGTGACCAGGACGGCCAGCGGCAGATTGAGCAGGAAGACCCAGCGCCAGCCGGGCCCCTCGACCAGCCAGCCGCCGAGGAAAGGACCGGCGGCCGCGCCGACGCCGCCGAGCCCTGACCAGACGCCGACCGCGCCGGAGCGGTCGTCCGGGTGGAACGAGGCCTGCAGCATGGCGAGCGAACCGGGCGTCAGCAGCGCGCCGCCGACGCCCTGGAGAGCGCGTGCGGCGACCAGCAGCTGGACGTTCGGGGCGAAGGCACAGAGTGCGGAGGCCAGCGCGAACCAGCCGACGCCGATCAGGAAGATCCGGCGGCGGCCGTAGCGGTCGCCGAGCGAGCCGCCCAGCAGGATCAGCCCGGCCAGGGTCAGCAGGTAGGCGTTGACTGTCCACTGCAGTGCCGCCATCGAGGCGTTCAGGTCGGCGCCGATGGTCGGGAGCGCGACGTTGACCACCGTGCCGTCGAGCATCGCCATGCCCGAGCCGAGTGCGGTCGCCGCCAGCACCCAGCGGCCACGGGCGGTGCCGAGCCTCAGCTCGACCGGGGTTTCGGTGTTCACGCCCCTGATCCTCCGCCGTCGGCCGTGCTTCTGCCAGTTCCCGGTGGCAACTCGTTTCCCCTGCCGCTGACCGTGTCCCGACAACGAAGCTGGGGCCCTGCCGACCCCCACTTCGGAGGAACCTGATGAAGCGTCAACTGGCACGCTGGACCACGCTCGCGGCGAGCGCCCTGCTCGCGACCGGCACCATGGTGCTGCCCGCCCAGGCCGGAGAGGCCACCCCCGGCGTGGTGGGCGGGACCCGGGCCGCGCAGGGCGAGTTCCCGTTCATGGTCCGGCTCTCGATGGGCTGTGGCGGCGCGCTGCTCACCAAGCAGATCGTGCTGACCGCCGCACACTGCGTCGACGGCAGCGGGAACACCAGCAGCATCACTGCGACCATGGGCGTGGTGGACCTGAACAGCGGCAGCGCGACGAAGATCAGGTCCAGCAAGGTCTACCAGGCCCCCGGCTTCACCGGCGCCGAGAACGGCAACGACTGGGCGTTGATCAAGCTCGCCTCCCCGGTCACCAGCACGGCGGTCACCACCCTGCCGATCGCGGGCAGCACCGCCTACGACAGCGGCACTTTCACGGTGGCCGGCTGGGGCGCCGCCACCGAGGGCGGCGGACAGCAGAGGTACCTGCGCAAGGCGGCGGTGCCGTTCGTCAGCGACGCCGACTGCGCCTCGGCCTACTCCGGCCTGGTCACCGGCGCCTCGCTCTGCGCGGGCGACCTGGCCAACGGCGGGGTGGACACCTGCCAGGGCGACTCGGGCGGCCCGATGTTCCGCCGCGACTCCGCGAACAACTGGATCCAGGTCGGGATCACCAGCTGGGGCGAGGGCTGCGCCCGGCCCGGCCTGCCCGGCGTGTACACCCAGGTGAGCACGTACGCGTCGGCGATCAAGGCGGCGGCCGCGACGCTCTGACGGTGATCCCGGTACGGTCCCTCCGCAGTGGGCGGAGGGGCCGTACGGATGCGTAGGGGGATGCTCTCACCGGGTGTGCCGGGACAGCCAGCGCTCGGACTGGCGGCGCTCCAGTGCGACCCGGCCCTCGGCCTCCGGGACCCGGGCGAGCACGGTGCCGGCCGCCTCGGGTCGTCCGGCCCAGACGTGGGCGCCGGCCAGCCGGGCCGTCACCAGGGCGCGGTAGTGCTGCTGTTCGAGCGGCAGCCGGGCCAGCGCCTCGTCCAGGCCGAAGGTGGCCAGCCGGGCGTGGATGCGGCGGCCGGTCCTGACGGCCAGGTCGCGGTGGCAGGTGCCGTGCACCAGCAGCAGGCGGATCCTGGCATCGGCGGTCGGTTCGGCCTCGGTCAGCCGGGCGGCTTCCTCCAAGGCCCGCTCGGTCTCGCGGCGGTCGGCGGCCAGCGCGTGCCCCCGGGCGCGGGCCAGCTGCGCGCGGGCCTGGGCGGCGGGCCGCCCCGCGCGAACCGCCTGCTCGAACGAGGCGCCGGCCGTGCCGATCGCGGCGGCCGAGTGCCCGCAGGCCCAGTGCACCGCGCTCTGCCGGGCCAGCAGCAGTGCCGCGGCCGCCGGGTCGCCCGCCAGGGCCGCCCACTCCCGCCCGAAGTCGTACCAGGCGAGCGCGCGGCCGTACTCCAGCTGGTCGAACCTGGCCCAGCCCGCGAGTTCGGCGTAGCGGGCGGCGAGCGAGCCCAGCCGGGCCCGTTCGGCGGACGGGGCGGTGCGCTGCTGACGGGCCGCCAGCCGGGCGTGCTGCTCCAGGACGTCCACCAGGGCCTGGCCGCCGACCGCGTGCGCGGCGGTGCGGTAGGCGGTCAGCAGCTGCTCCAGCGCGTCCGCTCCCGGAGCGGCGGCGCCCGGTCGGCCGTACCGGGCCAGTCGGCGGCGCTCCCGCTCCACCTGCGGCCAGAGGCCCGTCAACTCGCCAGCAGTGTCGAGGAGTTCGTCGAGCCGTTCGGCCATTCCTGCGGGTGGCCAGCGACGGGTGTTCTCCACTCGGCTGATGTGCGAGTCGTCGTAGCCGAGCCGCCGGCCCAGCTCGGCCTGGCTGAGCCCGCGGAGCAGCCGCCAGTGGCGTAACCGGGCGCCGAAGTCGGACCGGGCCGAGACGGCCGGGGAGGGATGGAGGGACGGCCGGGCCGAGACGGACGGGGACTGATCGAGGGACACGGGACCTCCGCTGGGGGATGTCCACACCGGGGGAGGGGGTGTCCAGCGGGGTGGACGGACTGGTCGGAGCCTCGCAAGGATTTGTCATGGACAGGTATCCCCGGGATGGCGAGAACGTCAAACCGACACGGCGGCGCCGACGGACCGTCAGAGCCGCTGCGCCGTACGCTGCCAGGGACCCGAGAGGAAGGTGTGCAGGGATGGGCGTACCAGGCCCGGACTGGGCGGTGCTGGCGCCGCACTGGCAGCCGGAACAACGGTCCGCCGAGCACGACGCGGCGGCCGACGAGGAACTCGCGTCCCTGCGGACCACCGCCGAACGGGTCGCGGGCGGCGGCATCCGCGCAGCCGTACTCGGCGTGAACGACGGCCTCGTGACCAACCTCTGCCTGATCCTCGGCGTGGCGGGCGCCTCGGTGAACGCCGGTACCGTACGCCTCTCCGGGCTGGCCAGCCTGGTCGCGGGGGCGCTCTCGATGGCGGCCGGGGAGTGGGTCTCGGTGCGCAGCCAGGCGGAGGTGGCACAGGGCATGGAGCGATCGCTGCGTCAGGCCTGGGAACTGTCGCCGCCGGTGGTGCTGGCGCAGCTGACCCGGAGCCTGAGCGAACGCGGCCTGGACCGGGAGACCGCCGTCCGGGCCAGCCGGGGTGTGGTGACCTCGGGACGGGACGCGGCGGCCACCAGCACCCGGATCCTGTTCGGGGTGAGCGCGCGGGACGTCGGTTCGCCGGTGGTGGCCGCCGTCTCCTCGCTGTTGCTGTTCGCGGTCGGGGCGCTGCTGCCGCTGCTGCCGTGGTTCTTCGCCGACGGGGACGCGGCGGTGATCGCCTCGGTGGTGCTGACGGCGATCGCCTCGCTGGCGGTCGGCGGGGCGCTCGGGTACGGCTCCGGGCGGGGCGTGCTGCGGACGGCGGGGCGTCAGCTGCTGATCGTCGCGGTCGCTTCGGGGGTCACGTACGGGCTGGGGGCGGTGGCGGGGAGCTCGGTGCTCTGACGGGCTGCCTCGGTCCGGTCCGACGGTCGATCAGGCGGTACGGCGCGCCCGGGGCCCGAGTGTCCGTGATGCGGTGGCCGGGCCGCGGCGTTAGCGTCGGGGGCATGCATGTGGTGATCGCTGGTGGGCACGGCAAGATCGCGCTTCGGCTGGAGCAGTTGCTCGCCGAGCGTGGTGACTCGGTGGAGGGGCTGGTCCGGTCGGCCGGGCAGCTCGAGGACCTGGCCCGGGTGGGTGCCCAGGGGGTGGTGTGCGACCTGGAGCAGGTCTCGTTGGAGGACCTGGCCGGCGGGCTCAGCGGTGCGGACGCGGTGGTCTTCGCCGCCGGGGCGGGCCCCGGGAGCGGCAGTGCCCGGAAGGACACGGTCGACCGGGGAGCGGCCGTACTGTTCGCCGACGCGGCCGAACTGGCCGGGGTGCCCAGGTACCTGATGATCAGCACGATGGGCATCGAACGCGCGGGCGCGGCGGGGATGGACCAGGAGTTCACCGACTACCTGCGGGCCAAGCACGCCGCCGAGGAGGACCTGCGGGCCCGGAAGATCGGTTGGACGATCCTGCGACCGGGGGCGCTGCTGGACGAGCCGGGTAGTGGGTTCGTCCGGCTGGCGGTGCCGTCCCTGCCGTTCGCGCCGGTGCCGCGCGACGACGTCGCGCTGGTGCTGCGCGAACTGCTGGACACCCCTGCGGCGGTCGGCCGCACGCTGGAGGTGACCGCCGGCGCGGAGCCGGTGGCCGAGGCGGTACGGGTGGCGCTGGCGGTGGCCTGACGCTGCTTCAGGGCTGAACTGCTCTGTGCAAGCACGGGCGTTGGAGTTCAGGATCGGCAGCATGGACCCGCGACCGGGTGCTGCGTCACGATGAAGCATGACGGACAGCGGATCTGCCCCGCCGGACGGCGACGGGGCGCCCTCGGGCGGCACGAACTGGACGGCGGTGGCCGCTGTCGCGGGGGCGGTGGCGACGGCAGTGGCGGTGCTCGCGTACGTGGTGCCGCCGAGTCCGCAGGCGGCTCCGGCGCCGGTGGCGGTGCCCGTCGTCTCGGCCTCGTGGAGTCCGGAGCCGCCACCTTCGCCCTCGCCTGTGCCGACCCCGGCGTCGACGCCCACTCCGGAGCCCGAGCCGAGCCCGACCCCCTCGCCGTCCCCGACTGCCAAGCCGTCGCCGTCGCCCGTCCACTCGCTGCCGGTGCCCGTGCTGACGCTGCCGCCGGTTCGTCCGGGCGGTTGCGACCCCGCGTACGCGGTGCTGAACCGGTACGGCAAGGTGGCGGGGACGACGAAGGGCAGCCGGATCGCCGCCGCCCAGGAGGCCCGCGACGGCATGATGAGCGCGAGCCTGGACGCTACGGGCGGGGTCTACTCGATCATCACGCGGCTGACCCAGGGATTCCAGGAGCTGGGCTTCATCCTGACGGGCATGGTCGGCGGCGACTACAACGCGGTGTCGGAGGAGATGAACGGCGACATCGAGACGCTCAAGAGCCTCTGTGAGTCCCACTGACCTGACGGCCGGTCATGGCCGACGGGTCGTCCTCGGAGCGCGGGGTGCTCCGGTTGGCCAGCAGGGCCAGGACGAGAGAGGCCGAAACCACCGCCAGGCAGGCCAGGGTGGCGTGGAAGAAGGCGGTGTTCGGGGTGGTGGGGGAGGAGTTCAGGTAGATGCCCGAGATGGCGGAGATGCCGACGGCGGCGGCTATTCGCTGGGACATCTGCAGGATGCCGCCCGCGACCCCGGCCGCCTCGGCCGGGGCGTACCGGAGCACCTGGGCCTGGTTGGGGGAGACGGTCAGGCCCGAGGCGGCGCCGGTGCAGAGCTGGCCGAGGGCGAGCAGTGCCGGGAGCCAGCCGGACGGTGCGTAGAGCGCGGCCAGTCCGCTGAGCAGCAGGGCTCCGAGCGCCAGGCAGAGGCCGAGCGGCACCACGTGCCGGCCGAACCGCTGCACCGCCCGCCAGGCGAACGAGGACACCACCGCCATCGCCACGGCGGACGGCAGGGTCACGGCGGAGGCCGCGAGAGGGGAGAGGCCGAGGCCGTCCTGGAGGAACATCACCAGGACCAGGCTGGAGGCGAGCGCGGCACCGAACTGGCACATCGCGGTGAGCGTGCCCAGGGTGTACGGCGCCGAGCGGGGCAGTGCCGGGTGGATCAGCGGCTGGCGGCCGGTCGCGGCGTAGTGCCGCTGCCAGAGCACCAGCACGCCGGTGAGGGCGACGGCGGCGACGCCGAGGGCGAGCTTGCTGCCCAGGGTGGCCGGCTGGACGAAGGGCAGCATCACGGTGACGGTGATGGCGGCGGTGAGGAGGAGGCCGAGCGGATCCAGCGTGGTGCGGGCGGTGGTGGTGCGGGGTACCGGCGTGGGGAGGTGACGGATCGCCAGGACGAGGGTGGCCAGGCCGGACGGTGCGCTGATCAGGAAGGCGAGCCGCCAGCCCCACTCGGGCCCGGCCAGCGCGATCAGGGCGCCGCCGAGGGGTGGGCCGAGGGCGATCGCGACGGCACAGGTCACCTGGTACATGCCGAGGGCGCGAGTCCGGGCAGGGCCGGTGAAGACGTCCTGGAGCGTGCCGATCATCTGGGAGTTCACCAGGCCGGCGCCGGCTCCCTGGAGCAGGCGGACCGCGACCAGGACCCAGGGCGTGGTGGCCGTGGCGGCGAGGAGTCCGGCGGCCACGAAGAGTGCGATCCCGGTGACGAAGAAGGGCTTGCGGCCCCGCAGGTCACCCAGCCGGCCGCCCGGGATCAGCGCGAGGCCGAAGGCCAGGGAGTAGCCGGCCACGATCCACTGGATCTGGGTCGGGTCGGCGTCGAGTGTGCTGCGGAGGGCCGGGACGGCGATGTTGAGGACGGAGTTGTCCAGCATGGTGGTGAAGCCGCCGGCCAGGCAGACCGCCAGGATCTGCTTCTGCTTCGCTGTTTTGTGCACGGACGGAGGCTAACGGGAGCTGGGTCCTTCCGGGAGGGGCGGGGTGACATCGGGGGCCTGCTGATCACGTCCGGCTGTCACGGCGTGGGACGGAAGTGCCCCACCGGTGGCTCCGGGACGGGTGCCGGGAACGGCTGCGGGGGCGGGTTCGGGTGCGGGTCGGGGAACGGCGGCGGGGCCGGATCCGGCAGGGGGTCCGGGACGGGGGGCCTGGTGTCGGGGTCGGGGGGCACCGGGACGGTCATTCCTACGGGCCCTGGGGTGCGCTTCGTGGGCATGGTGCTGACCTCCTCGCTCGGTGTGCCCATACCCGGCCCAGCGGGGATGACACCGGTCGGTGCTTCCGGCGCGCGATCCCCTGAGCTACGGCTTTCGGGGCCGGTCCAGGACGTCGATGGTCAACGAGGCTCCGGGAGGCAGAGGGGACCGGGGCCGGAGGCGTGACGGTAGGCTCGGGCGGACCGCAGCGAGGGTGGAGGACCGGATGACGCCGTTGGCGATGATGGCGGACAGCGCGGAGGTACTGGCGCGGCCTGACCTCGGGGAGCACCTGCTGACGCCGCTCGAGCTCGCGCGGGCCGCCCGCTTCCGGCTGGAGTCCTCGCGGACCGATTTCGTCGCGGCGCACCTGCTCGTACGGGAGTGTGCGGCCCGGCTGCTGGGTCGGCCGGTGGCGGGTCTGACGCTGCTTCAGCGCTGCCCGGACTGTGCGCGCGACGATCACGGCAAGCCCTACGTCGCCGAGCTCCCGGACGTCCGGGTCAGCCTCTCGCACGGCCGGGGCGTGGTCGCGGCAGCGGCCGGTCTCCACCCGGTCGGGGTGGACGTCGAACAGCCGACCCGGGGGACGGCGATCGAGGTGATGGAACGGGTCCTCAGCGCAGGCGAGTTGCGGCGGGTCCGGGAGCACGCCGAGCCGGACCGGGCGTTCCTGCGGCTCTGGGTGCGCAAGGAGGCCATGGTCAAGCTGGGGCGGACCACGCTCGACACGCTGACCGAAGTCGACCTGTCGGAGCTGGAGTTGGACGGTTCGCCACTGCGCGGGCGGTACGGCGACCTGCATCTGCTGGACTGGGAGGACGAGCGGCGAGGCGCGGCGGTGGGCGTGGTCAGCACCCAGGCGCCGCAGGTCGAGCAGCTCTGAGGGCTGCGCCGTCGCGCGGGTCGAGGCACCGTGCGGTCCGACTCCTCTGGTTGTCTGAGGGGGTGCACAAGGCAGCCGAGGAGGACCGTTGAAGATCAGGAAGCTCGGATCGAGCATCACCGAGATGCAACTCATCTGCGAGGCATGGCAGTCCGAGTACGCCGAGCGGTTCGTGTCCGGGGAGTGCGAGGGGCTGCTGATCGGCTGCCACCGCCCGGGTGCCTCGGTGGACATCTCCTTCGTTGCTGCTCTGCCGAACCTGCGCTCACTGCGACTCGGGCTCGGCATCGGCAACCCCACGCCGACCGCCGAATGCCGGGACCTCACCCTCCTGCACGTGAGCGGGCGGCAGAAGGGGCGTCTCGACCTTTCCGGGTTGCGAGCCCTGCGGGAACTGGAAGCACCCGTGGCGATCGGACTGGAGACCGTCGCCGGCCTGCCTGCACTCGAGTCCCTGACCGCGCTCAGCTGGCGGCGTGGTGCACTGGAACTGCTCGGTGCGCACCGGCATCTGCGGTTCCTGCGGATCGAGTGCGCCGCGCGCACCGGTGAACTCTCCCTGGCAGGTGCGGCCGGACTACCCGAGCTGCGAACCCTGTGGATCTACGACGGCCGCCTGACCGAGACCGCTGAACTGCTTGCCGCCGAACGGCTGGAAGAGATTCGGCTGGTGGGCGCGAAAGCTCCGTCCGTGGAATTCGCCGCTCGACTGCCAGGGCTGCAGCGGCTGGTCCTGGAGAACTGCGGTCCCCTTGACTCCCTCGCCGCGCTGGCAGACCACCCGTCCCTCGTCGAGGTGGCCGTGGTCGGAAACACCGTGGTCCAGGACGGCAACCTCCATCCGCTCGTCGACAACCCCCGGCTGCGCCATGTCGCGGTGGAGCGCGGCGCCGCCCACTACAGCCACACCCCTGCTCAGGTCCGGCGTCTCGCGCCCCCAGCTGCGCTGTAGGCGGCCAGCTGGCGGGGAGCGTCATCCGAGCGTGCTGTGTTCGAGGCCGCCGAGGGAATCCGGGGATCATCCGTTCGCCGAGGAACGGCTCATCGCACTCTGAGCCGTACGGAACGGGCTGCGGGGCGATCCGTGCGCTCGGCACCGCTTCCCGGCGGGCCGGAAGGCCAGGAGGTGGCGGCGCTGGTCCGGGCAGGGAGGGGCGGGACTGTCGCCCCGGCGATCTCACGGCACTTCGACCGGTAGTGCCTGCGGGGCGTGGCTGTCGTTGATGAGTGCTCCGACGACACCGGTACGGGGGAGCCGAGGTGTCGGCCGGATCGGCCGCTTCGGCGCTGGTCAGCGCATGTGGTGACCCGGGGCGCCGGGCCAGGGGGCGGCCAGGTAGGAGCGGTACGACGGTCGGGATCGCCGTCTGCCGTTATGAGATATGACCTGTGACATTGTTCTGATGGCCATTCGGTGGCAGGATTCACGCCACGTCCCCCGCTTGTCCCGCCTGATGCTCCGTGAGTGCCCCCCACAGGAAAAGGACTTGGCAGTGCGCCTGCGTACACCGCTATCCACCCTCACCGCCGGCGTCATAGCCGGCGTCGCTACGGTCGTCTCCCTGCTGCCCGCCACGGCGATCGCTTCGTCGGGCCCCTCCACCGCCGCCAAGCCGTCGGCGGCTGCGGCCTCCGCTGCCGCCCCGAAGCCGGCCGGGCTGGCCACGTTCGGGGCCGACTCCGACCGGTTCGCCCCGCCCGCCGCTCCGCTGTCGTCGGCCCAGCTCAGCCAGGCCGCGATGGGTGAGCCGGTCGGGGCTGCTGCCGTCCAGGCGCCGCCCCAGAAGAAGGCGGGGTTGGCCGCGGCGGCGGCTGCCGCGCAGAGCTGTACCGCCGCTGACTTCACCACCCGGACCGGCGCCGACCTGGTCGCGTTCGTCGAGAGCTCGACCACGGACTGCGTCAGCACGCTGTTCGACCTCACCGGGACCCCGGCGGGCGGTGTCTTCAAGCAGTCGCAGATGCTGCCCGTCGAGGCCGCCTTCAAGAGCCGCGCCGCCGCGTACACCGGCGACAACGCGAACAGCATCCTGCAGCTGGTGCTGTTCCTGCGAGCCGGCTACTACGTCCAGTCCAACAACGCTGGTGCGGTAGGCAGTTACGACGCCTCGCTCACCGCGGCCTCCAAGGCGGGCATGGACGCCTTCTTCGCCGGAACACGGTGGAAGGACGTCACCGACGTCAACGGCAACATCCTCAAGCAGGTGCTGATCTTCACCGACAGCGCCAACCTTCAGGGGAGCTACCTGGGCGTGTACAAGCAGGTCCTGACCGCGTACGACAACTCGTACAACGCCGTCCCCTCGATGGTCAGCGCGGTCAACGCTCCGCTGCGGTACGCACTCTGGCGCGGCAGCTGGAACCCCGACTTCGTCAAGGCCGTCGGCGCGGACCCGAGCATCGCCACCGTGCTGGCCGACTTCGCGATCAACCACCAGGACCTGCTCGGCGGCCCGAACGCCGCTCTCGACGTCAACGCGGGCAACGACCTGTCCCGGATGGCGGGCACCAGCGCGACCGTCGAGGCCGCGGTCAAGCCGCTGGTGAAGCGGGTGATCGACGCCAGCCCGATCGTCGGCCGGACCGGGCCGCTGTACGTCGGCACCGCCTACCAGGCGAACCAGTACGACGCGGCCAACTGCTCGTACTACAACGTCTGCAACCTGCCCGCGAAGCTGATCGCCGCCGTGCTGCCGAACCAGCTGGTCTGCGACAACCGCACCCTCCAGACCCAGGCGCTCTCGGCCGCCGAACTGGCCGCCGTCTGTACGAGCCTGCGTGGTGAGGACACCTTCTTCCACAACCTGGTCAAGGACAACGGGCCGGTCCCGAACCAGTACGACAAGACCGTCACCTTCGGGATCTTCGCCAACAAGACCGACTACACCACGTACTCCTGGGCCATCTACGGCAACTCCACCGACAACGGCGGCCAGACCGTGATGGACCCGACCGACCCGAACAACCAGGCCGTGACGGTGATGTACCAGAAGTCGTGGAACCTCAACGACACGGCCCGGGTGTGGAACCTCAACCACGAGTACACGCACTACCTCGACGGCATTTACGACATGAAGGGCAACTTCGGCGCCCAGACCTCCGTCCCGAACATCTGGTGGGTCGAAGGCGTCGCCGAGTACGAGTCCTACACCTACCGCGGCGCGACCGACACCGACGCGATGACGGAGGCGGGCAAGCACACGTACAAGCTGAGCACCATCTTCCAGAACACGTACGGCAACTCGGACTCGACCAGGGTCTACCCGTGGGGCTACCTCGCGGTCCGCTACATGTTCGAGAAGCACCCGGCGGACGTGCAGGCCATGCTGGCCCGCTTCCGGGTCGGTGACTACCAGGGCGGCTACGCGGTCTACAACAACGTCGGCACCGGCTACGACGCCGACTTCGACGCCTGGCTGACCAGCTGCAACGCCGGGGCCTGCTACGCGCCCGGCCCGACCGCGCTGTTCACCACCTCGGTGAACGGCGGCACGGTCAGCGGGACCGACAAGTCCGTGCAGACCGGCGCCGGCCAGATCACCGCCTGGAACTGGACCTTCGGCGACGGGACCTCCTCGAACCTGCGGAACCCGAGCCACACCTACGCGGTCGCCGGCACCTACACCGTCGCCCTGACCGTCACCGACAACACCGGCCGGATCGCCACCACCCCGACCTCGGTCACCGTGCTCACCGGTGGCGGCCCCGTCACGGTGCCGACCTGCACCGAAGCCCGCACCGACGCCATGGGCCAGAACTGCTCGCGGCCCAACCGGGCGGCCACGGCGGGCAACAGCGACTACCTGTACGTCTACCTGCCGGCCGGTACCACCACGCTGAAGGTCAGCACCTCCGGCGGCACCGGCACCGCGTTCCTGTACTACAACGCCAACACCTGGGCCTCGCCGACCGCCTTCACGGCCTCCTCCACCAACCCCGGCAGCACCCAGAGCATCACCGTGACCAACCCGACGGCGGGCTACCGCTACCTCAGCCTGTACGCCAGCACCGACTTCAGCGGTGTGACCGTCAGCACCCAGTTCTGAGTTCCGCCAACGCGCTCTTCCTGCCCGGCAGTTGATCCCGACGGATCACTGCCGGGCAGTGGCGTTCCGCGACGGCGCTCCGTCAGCCGTCGCAGGGGCAGCAGCAGTCGCAGCCGTCACACCCATCGCAACCGCCGCAGCAGTCGCCGCAGCCGGAACAGTCGCAGTCGCAGGCGTCGCAGCAGTCGTTGCGCTTGCAGAATCCTTCGCGGCGCTCGCCGGACCAGGGGTGATCGTGTTCGCAGCAGAGCAGTTGGCAGCTGCAGGCGAGCAGTGCCCACATCGCGCAGCCGGCCAGCGGGTTGCGGGGAGTGCGCGGCTGCTGGTGGGTCGGGGCGCCGTGGGGCGCGGGGCCGTGGGGTGGCGTGTCGTGGCCGACCTGGGTGAAGACCCGGTCGACCGCGCGCCTGGTCTCGTGCACGAGCAGCCGGTGCGGCAGTGCCTGGTCGGTGAACTTCACTTCCGCCAGCGCGAGTTGGATTCCGTGGACGGCGTCCCGGCAGAGCCGTTCTGCTTCGGCGCGGGTGGTGCCTGTGGCGGTCAGCGGGTTCCAGGCGCTGTTGGTGTCGTCCTCGGCCTGGTCCTCGGCTGCGTCCAGCAGGTGGGCCAGTCGGCCGAACAGTCGGCCCACCTCGTGCAGGGCGGCCGCGTTGCCGGGGCGTCCGGCGAGTACGGCGGTGTGGGCGGTGGCCGCGGCGGTGGCGGTCTCGGTCGGTTCGGTGAGGGCCAGCAGCGGACTGGCCGCCGTCGCCGTCCGCTCCAACTCGCCCTGCCGGTCCGCAGCTTCGAGCAGGACGGCGGTGTCGAAGCCGATGCTGCCGCCGGCCCGGGCGCTCTGCCGGTCCCAGCGCCCGGCGACCGCACGGGCGGTGCCGGCCACCGGCCGACGGGCGAACACCCCGTCCCCGTCCAGGACATGGTCGCGCACCTTGGCCGAGGCCAGCGCGAGCGAGACGGTCGCCGCCAGCCGGGCGCCCTCACCGTCGGCCACCTGGGCGCCGCGCATCCCGCGCAGCGGGCAGGGCCCGGCCTGGCGTCGGCTGGCTGCGGACTGCGCCTCGACCAGCACCGAGATGACCAGGCCGTCGTAGTTGGTGGCCGTCCTGGCCAACTGGCCGTGACCGTCCCGCAGAGCCAGGCAGAGCCCGCAGAGATGGGCGAGCCAGGCGGCCCGCAGCGGCTCCGGCAGGCTGTGCCGGCACGGTCTGATGATCCCGAACATTTCCCGTCCCCCTGGTGGTCGTGGTCCGGGAGCATGGTACGGGCGAGGGGATACGGGTCCGCGTACGGGGGCGGTCAGCCGGTCAGGTAGCCGCCGGGCTCGGCGGTGAAGAGCGGGCCGTGCGGGCCGAGGACCTGCCAGGGGTGCTCGGCGGTGTCCGGCGGGACGACGAGGCGGCGTCCGCAGTCGAAGGCCAGCTCCAGGCCGCCCGCCGGGCTGACCACCGCCCCGGTCAGGCGGCTGCCGGTCAGCACGGTCAGGCCGCCGGTGACGCCGGTCCCGAGCTGCGGGTAGAAGTGCTCCACACCCCCGGCGGCGAGCAGCCGGAAGTCGCTGTCGATCAGGACGGTGACCGCCCCGGCCAGTTCCAGCCGCAGGCCGGTGCCGACCCGGATCCGCTGGACCTGACGGCCCGCCAGTACCTCGGCGATCGACTCGGACATCCGGTGTGCCTCCTGGAGCTGGGTGCGCCCCTCCATTCTGACCCGCTGACACGCCCGCGTCACGTACGCCGGGCCCGGCCGGCGGACCGTGCTTTCCCTCGATGGGCTGGCCGACGGCCCACGACGCCCGGCCGGAGGGTCAGCGGCCCGAGATCCGGTCGGCGAGGCGGGCGATCGGCGAGGTGGTGGCGCGGCCGGCCGCCTCCTGGCGGTCGGCGGCGTGGTACGCGGCGTACAGGCCGTGCACGCCGAGCCAGCGCAGCGGCTCCACCTCCCAGCGGCGGACGGTGTGCCCCACCCAGGGGAGTCCGGTGAGTTCGGTGCGGTCACCGAGCACCAGGTCACGGAGGGTGCGGCCGGCCAGGTTGGTGGTGGTCACGCCGCTGCCGACGTAGCCGCCCGCCCAGCCGAGTCCGGTGGCGCGGTCCAGTTCGACGGTGGCGCACCAGTCCCGGGGAACGCCGAGGACCCCGGCCCAGGCCTGGTCGATCCGGGCGTCCGCAATGCCGGGGAAGAACCGGTGCAGGACGTCCCGGAGCTGGTCGACCGTGCGCTGCTGGGTGGTGCCGTCGGTGTCGGTCCGGGAGCCGAAGCGGTACGGGACGCCGCGTCCGCCGAGCGCGATCCGGTCGTCGGCGGTGCGCTGCGCGTACATGTAGGCGTGCGCGAAGTCGCCCAGCACCTCGTGGCCCTGCCAGCCGGTCCCGGCCCAGAAGGAGTCCGGCAGCCGTTCGGTGACGATCATCGCCGAGTTCATCGGCAGCCAGGTCCGCCGTTCGCCGCGCAGCCGGGCGGTGAAGCCCTCGGTGGCGCGCAGGACGTAGTCGGCCGTGACCGTCCCCGCGGCGGTCTCGGCCCGGGCCCGGCGGCCTGCCGTGGCGGGGTGGACGGCCGTCACCTCGGTACCCTCGTGGATCACCACACCGAGGTCCTGCACCACCCGGGCCAGGCCCTGGGCCAGCTTCGCGGGCTGGATCCGGGCGCCGTGGGGCGTCCAGGTGCCGCCGAGCACGCCGTCCACCCGGATCCTGGCGGTGGTCTCGGCAGCGGAGAGTACGATCAACTCGTCCTCGCCGTAAGTGCGTTCCTCTGCCGCGAAGGCCAGCAGCCGGGTCAGCTGGGCGGGCGTCCTGGCCACCTCCAGGACGCCGCCCCGGGCGATGTCGGCGTCGATGCCCTCGGCGGCGGCGGTGTCCACCACCTCGCGTACCGAGTCGTCCATCGCCCGCTGCATCGCCCGGGCCCGGTCGGCGCCGTACCGGCGGGCGAAGGCGCCGCGTCCGGCGAAGCCGTTGTACAGCCAGCCGCCGTTGCGGCCGGAGGCCCCGTAGCCGCAGACCCGCTGCTCCAGGACCGTGACCCGCAGGCCAGGATCGGCCTTCTTCAGGTAGTACGCCGTCCACAGGCCGGTGTAGCCGCCGCCGACGATGCAGACGTCCACGTCCGTCCCGCCGGTGAGGCCGGGGCGTGGGACGGGCAGTCCGATCGACGAGTACCAGAACGACACCCCGCCGTTGACGACGGGACTGCTACCGGTGGAGCCCACGGGGACCTGCCTTCGCTCGGTGACGTGCCCGGGAGGCTACCGTCCGGCGGAAGGCATGGGCCACGGACAGAGTGCCAGGCGACCCGGTTCCGGCGCTGCACTCTGTCAGCGGTTACGGTCCGGGGGTCCAGCCCTGGAGGGAGGGGAACACCTGGTCGGCGATCCGGAACAGCGCGGCGTCCTCCGGGGTGCCACGGTCCTGGCGCCATATGGTGATCTCGAAGGACCCGCCGTTGGTGTCGGCGCTCTTGGCGACCACCAGGTGCCTCGCGATGCCGCCGGTCCCCGTGGTGGTGGTCGCGCCGTTGAAGTTGAGCGCCAGCGTGTGGTCGGAGTAGGTGGCCGCCGGATGGCCGAGCAGCGAGGTCGGCTGCGGCAGCAGGCTCGCGAAGGTGGTGGCGGTCCTGACCGAGAGCTGGTGGTTGTCGGAGATCCGCACCCGGGTGTTGCCGAGCTGCACCTCCGCCGAGGCGTCGTACTCCACCGTCCCGTCCGCGAAGATCATCGGCCCGCCGCCGGACTGCGCGACCGACACGGGGTCCGGCGTGCCGAGCAGCGTCGGCAGATCGCGGCGGTTCAGCGCGGCGCAGAGGGCCGGGTACTCGGGGGAGTCGGTGGCCTTGGGCGGGTTGCACGCGGCGGGTCCGGGCTTGGCCGTCGGACGGAACAGGCCAGCCGCCCACATGCCTCCGAGGACGGCGGCGGCCAGCGCCACGGCGGCGGCGGTCTGGACGACGGCGCTCCTGGCGCCCTTGCCGGACGCGCGGTCAGGAGGCCCGACCTGGACCGGAGTCGAGACGATGTCGGTTTCCATGCAAGCCCCCGGCGACGGTTCAGCGCACGGCGTGCTGACCTTGGAGGGAAGGTATCAGCGGCCGTACCTCAGCCGGTGCTCAGGTGCACCAGAAGATGAAGCGGTTGCAGGTGGGGGAGGCCGAGGGGTGGGGCGTCTTCGGCGGGGCGGTGGTCGGTGCGGGCGACGGCGGTGCCGGAGCCGGTGCCGGAGGGGTGGTGGCAGGGCCGGGCGGGGCGGCGGAGGCGGGGCCGGTGGACGGGCCTGCGGTGGGGCGGGTGGTGCTCGGGCGGATGGTGGCCGTGGGGGAGGGCTTGGCGCTGGGCGCCGCTGACGAGGGCGCGCGGGTCGGCGTGGCGGCGCCGGAGGGTGTGGCGGTCGGCTGGTCCTGACCGGAGGTGGGTACGGCCGAGGGCGGGCCGGGCAGCAGGGCGAGCACCCCGGCCCCACCGACGGCCAGCGCCAGGACGGTGGCCGCGACGGCGGGGCCGCGTCGACGAGACCGGCGGCGGCGCGAGGCGGTGCGCGGTGCCGGGGCCGGCGCGGTATCCGTACGCGGCTCGGCGACGGGTGCGGTGGCCGAGGCGGGGGCTCCGCAGCCAGGACAGGACAGGGCGCCGTTGAGGTGGCGGCGGCAGGGGGCGCAGTAGTCCATTGCTGGACCCTAGGCACGGCACTCGAACGGCCGACAGGTGTCAGGCGTGAGGCTTTCGGAGAGATCCGGTGTCCGTGGACAGGCGTTCCGGCCGACAGGGGGAGTTGACGAAAGGTTTGGCAGGACGCTCGGGTTGACGTGCACATGGGGCGGTCGGATGGTGGTGCTCAGCAGCCGGTGCCTCGTCCCGCAGGCTTCGCCCGGGTCGGGCGCACTGGTCCCCGAGCCCCCACGAGGGAGACCACAACCATGAGGAACCGCCGCTCCGCCGTCCTGCTCGCCGCCGCCGCGATGCTCGTCACCGGCTCCGCACTCGCCCTGCCGTCCACCGCCGTCGCCCGTGCCACCCCGACCGGGGAGCAGGCCGCCGCCGTGGCCACCGCCCTCCAGCAGTCGCTGGGCGAGGAGCGCACCGCCGGTTCGTACCTGGACGGCAGTGGCCGACTGGTCGTCACCGTCACGGACCAGTCCGCCGCACAGCAGGTCAGGGCCACGGGTGCGGTACCCCAGCTGGTGACCCGCAGCGGCGCGCAGCTGGCCGCCGCGACCGCCGAACTGGACCGCTCCGCCACCGTCCCCGGCACCGCCTGGGCGGTCGACCCGGTGACCAACCAGGTGCTGCTGTCGGTGGACGAAAGCGTCAACGGTTCCTCGTTCGCCCAGGTCAGGCAGGCCGCGCAGCGGTTGGGAGCGGCCGTCCGGGTGGAGCAGGTGGCCGGACGGTTCAGCACCAAGCTGGCCGGCGGTGACGCGATCTACGGCGGCGGATACCGCTGCTCGCTGGGCTTCAACGTGCGCAGCGGCACCACGTACTCGTTCCTGACGGCCGGTCACTGCGGGAACGTCGCGGCCACCTGGTACGCCAACCAGAGCCAGAGCACCAAGCTCGGCACCACGACCAACTCCCGCTTCCCCGGCGACGACTTCGCCATTGTCCGGTACACGGACGGCTCGACCCCGCCGTCCGCGGTGGACCTCTACAACGGCACCACCCGCCGGATCACCGCCGCGAGCACCCCCGCCGTCGGCGCGACCGTCTACCGCAGCGGCAGCACCACCAAGGTGCACAGCGGCCAGGTCACGGCGCTGAACGCCACGGTCAACTACGCCGAGGGCACCGTGCGCGGCCTGATCAAGACCACGGTCTGCGCCGAGCCCGGCGACAGCGGCGGTGCGCTCTTCTCCGGCAACACCGCGCACGGCCTGACCTCGGGCGGCAGCGGCAACTGCTCCAGCGGCGGCACGACGTTCTTCCAGCCGGTGGTGGAGGCGCTCAGCGCGTACGGCGTCAGCGTCTACTGACCGGTCGTCGGCAGACCGTCGCCACGGTTCGGAGGGCCGATCCCGCCTCGCGCGGGGTCGGCCCTCCGACGGTCAGGGGGCTCAGGCCGGGGCCGATGCGGACTCCTGCACCTGCGCGTAGGGCGCGAGCTTCCTGATCGATTCGATGCTCTTCATGCACTGTTCCTTGCTCTCGTGCGGGTCACTGGTGATCACCACCGTGCCGTTGGACGTCTTGAGCCGGAACCGGTGCACACCGGACGGGTCGGTGTAGAGCTCGAACTTTCCTGCCATGGGTGTTTCACCTCTCGGATTGAAGGCCCCCTCCTGACGCACCGTAGGCTCACAGCCCATGTGCTGCATGCCAACTGAGGCATCCGGGTGGATGCCGGACAGGTCGGCGGCACCCTGCCCTGTTTGGAGCAGACGCCGCTGTGGGGACATGACGGCGGTGGGGACAGATCATCACCTGCGGGAACGCAGGAGCGCGGTGGCCGACCAACTGGTCGGCCACCGCGCTCCTGTTCCCTGAGATGCGGCTACGCAGGAGCTGGTTGCATCGGGGTTTGTGTGGCCCTCTTCTCTCGCGCCCGTCGCAGTGCCGTGAGCCTTCCTGTTCCGGCTCGCGCGTCTGAGATGGGGGTAGTGGAGAGTGTTGGCTGCGCGGGGGCAAGGGCACACTCCGCCTCGCAGGCGTCCGCAGCATCGCCACTGCCCTGCGGCGCAACGCCCGCGACCCGCAGCGACCACTCGCCCCCCTCGGGCTCACGTGATCACGAATCGGACATCCCGAGACTTTGCCGAAGCCCTGGCCTCGCACCCTCTGGTGCGACGTTCTCACCGCAGTCCTGCACTCACCCCGTCCACTGCCAGCCGGCCAGCATGGTGTCCAGCTCCCGCACCCGGTCCGGCCAGGTCTGCGGCTGGGCCGACAGGTGGATGAGCAGCTGTTCGCCGCCGTCCTCCACCAGGACGAAGCGTGAGCGGTCCTCACCCGGTGGCCGGCCTTCGAGGACGAGGGCCCGGTGTCCGCCGACGAGGGTCTCGTGGCCACCCTGTGCGAGGAGGGTCGCCTTGGCGGAGTCGATCGGGAACTCCGTGGTCCGGGTGATCGTGACCTGGGCGCGCAGCACGAAATCCTCCGGGCGGATCCGCAGGTGCGCTCCGGTGCCGTCCGGTTGGGAGCTGACGTCGAACCAGCCGGGGGCCAGGCGGAACCGGTAGTCGGCCGCCCCGACCCAGCCACGGTCCCCGACCGACGCCCCGGCCAGAGTCGGCGCGGCGCGGCTCTGCCGGGTCACCAGGTGACCGGCCAGGTACAGGCCGGCGAGCAGCGGCAGCACCGCCGCCAGGGCGAGCCCGCGCCCGCCGACCGCCCACCGCCGCACCCGCAGACGTGGCGAAAGCCGCCCCGCCACCCAACTCCGCAGGCCGAGCCAGGGCGGCAACAGCAGTACGCACAGCACGCCGGTCACCCCGGGGAGCAGCTGGACCATCACAACGACGCCGTCCCCGGCGGGCGCGGACAGGCACCCCCGGCTGGACGGGCGCAGTGCGAAGGCGTCCGCACAGTGGCCGAGGAGTGGCTGCACGACCATCGCGAACGCCCCTACGGCGGCGCACACGAGGGCTGTCGTCCCCCCGCGCAGCAGCCCCGTACGCGGCTCCCGGCCGGCCGCGACCAGGCCGGCCAGCAGTGCGATCACATCAGCTGCCAGGATCAGCCAGAGCTGGAAGCGGATGACGAACTCGTGGCTCCACCGCTCCAGCAGCGGCAGTTGGTGCGCCTGCCAGGCGGAGAGCAGGATCAGCACCGCCACGGCCGTACCCGCGATCAGCCCCGCTCGCGAACCCGCACTGATCGCCGCCATCGACTCGCCCGCCCAGGGCGGCCGGTTCCGCAGTCGCTGCCTGATCGCGATGCCCGCGACCACGGCGGCCGACAGCACGGCACAGCCGAGCACCGCGGGCACGGCGGCGGAGGCGTATGCCAGCCCGGGCAGCGCGAACGGCTGCGCCAGTGCGGACAACGCGGCGCCCGGGCCCTGCCCGGACAGCGGAGCGAGCGTCAGGAACGCCTGGTCGACCAGGCGCAGCGCGATCGTGTAGGCGACCGTTGCGAGCACGACCACCACCGTCAGCAGGGCGGCCCGCGCGGTCCTTCCGGACCCGGCCGGGCTCGCACCGACGGCCCGGGCCGCGGTGGCCGCACCTCGGACCACCCAGCAGGTCACCGGAGTGGCGAGCGCGACGACGAGCGGCACCCAGGCGACGGCCCAGACCAGCAGGCCCAGCGCGTCGATCCGTCCGAACGCCGTCTCCAGGGAGAGCAGCGGACCGAGCGCCAGACCGGCCGACAGCCCCAGGGCGAACGGCCAGACCCGTTCCCTCCCGGCCCGTTCCCTCCCGGCCCGGGCCTGCGGGCCCGGACGCCACTGCCCACCCACCACGGCCGCCGCCACCGGTACGGCGATGGCCGCAGCGGTCCAGGCGGCCTGGGCCGGGTCCGACACCAGCAGCCATGCCGCCCGGCTCAGCCCGGTCAGCCCGACCATGGCGACCAGGCCGATACCGAGACCCCCTCGGAAGTTCTGCCCGAACAACGGCGCGGAGCCGTGCAGGGCCGCCAGCCGTGCGCCGGGAGCCGGGTGCAGCCGTAGCCGTGCTCGGCGCGACGGGGTCGGCATACTCGCGAGGATTCTCGCCAGCGCGTCCCCTTCCGCAGTCCCGGAACCGACCCGGGCGTCGGCCTGGAACTCCCGGGAGCGGACCAGCGCCGCCAGCAGCACCACGCTCACCATCAGCAGACCGACCACCCGCAGGACGAACCCCGCCACCAGCCCGGGTGGGGCACTGCCCGCCGTCGCGAACCAGAGCGCGGCCCCGCCCACGACCAGGGTGAACGCCCCCGTGAGCGCCAGAGCCGCGTACGTCTGGTCGACATCCCGGTTGCGCAGGTGCGCGAGCTCGTGCAGGACGGTGGCCCGGAACGCGGCCGGGTCGGTGTGGTGACGCACCACGAGTCCGGCGCTGAGGACGACCGTGCGCCGACCCGGCAGACCGGCCACGAAGGCCGACGGCACCGGATCGAAGGGGCGGCTGAGGAACCGCACGCGTCCGGCACCGGCCGTCCGTCGCAGCCGCTCCAGCTCGGTCAGCAGCAGCGCGGCGTCCGAGGGGTCGAAACCGCGTAGGCGGTAGCGGCGGGCGAGGACCGGCGGATGCGCCGCGTACAGGAGCGCCGCGACGGCCAGGACGAGGACCAGACCGCCGACGAGCCAGCGCAGTTGGTCGTGCTGAGCGGGGGCCGCGCACGCTTCGACCGCGGCGAGCTGCCCGCTCGAGTACGACCCCCAGTCGGCGAAGGACGGCAGGTCGGTGATGCCGGTCGGCACCCCGCCGAGCGGGTGGGCGGTCAGGCACCGGTTCCACAGGCTGATCCAGCTCCGGCCACCGGGGGAGATCGCGAAGGCTCCCCGGGCGACGATCAGGGTCGACAGCGCCACCTCGAGCGAGAGCAGCGTGAACAGGACCGAGGTGACGGCCCGTCCGCTCGCCCGGGCGCCGGCCGGTCCCACGTCACTCCCCGGCGGGCAGGGCTGGGGAGGGCACGGCCAGTGCTCCGACGATCGCGTCGGCCAGCAGGCGCTGCTGAGCATCCGTCAGCGCCAGGTCGGCTGCGCACCTGGTGACCTCGGTGCGCAGCAGGGCGAGCTCCTCGGCGGTGAACTCCACCCGGGCGGCCCCGTCCTGTGGCGCGCCGCCCCTGCCGAGGCGCAGCCGGATCCGGCTCAGCAGACCTCCGGCTCCGTCCACCGCCCGCTCCGCCGCCTTCGCGCTCAGCGCGCCCCACAGCTGACGGCACGCCTCCAGCACCACCGGTGTCAGCAGCACCACTGCGGCGTCGAGGCCGAACCCCAACAGCGCATCCCGATCGGAGCGGTCGAGCCTGACCCCGCGGGCGAAGTACGCCTCGCTCAGCTGAGTGAACAGCGGCATCTCTCCCGGGGCGAGACCCTGCACCCCGGCGCGGCCCAGCGCCGCCACGACCTGCTCGTCCTCCGACCGCCGCAACGTACCCCCCACGTGTGACACCACAGCTCGCAGTGGTCGGCCGCTGGACGGTTGCCGCGTCCCCCTCGGTCGACCTGAAGTGACTGACCGTCAACTTACTTGGTTCACAGGGGATTCACCGGACTTTTAATGCATCAGCGCCAACCTGGTGCCACAGGTGGCGCTCGTCCGGTCCCTCGGTCGCGTGTCAGCTTGAGATGCGGGCTTCGATGCGTCGAGGAGGAAGTCGAGGCCGGTCCGGAAGGTCTGATCGGCGTCCAGTGTGATGCGCCAGAAGGTCTGATGGTTAGTTTCACTCTGTTCTCTGGTTGTCGGCGCCGACTTTGGTGAGGTAGTCGGCGAGGGAGTTGAGGATCTCGTCGGCGGTCTTGGTCCAGATGAAGGGCCGTGGGTTGTTGTTCCAGGTGTCGATCCACGCGGTGATGTCGTCCTCCAGTGCCTTGACGGACTTGTGGACGCCGCGGCGGGTGAGCTTGTCGGTCAGCAGGCCGAACCACCGCTCGACCTGGTTCATCCAGGAGGCGCCGGTCGGGGTGAAGTGGATGCGGAAGCCCGGGTGCTTGCCCAGCCACGTCTTGATCTCGGCCGTGTTGTGGGTGGCGTAGTTGTCACAGACGAGGTGAACGTCGAGCCCGGCGGGCACCGCCTTGTCGATCCGGACCAGGAACCTCCTGAACTCGATCGCGCGGTGGCGGCGGTGGAGCTGGGATATGACGGTTCCGTCGGCGATGTTGAAGGCGGCGAACAGGCTGGTGATGCCGTGCCGGTAGTAGTCGTGGGTCCGGCGTTCGGGCATGCCCGGCATCATCGGCAGGACCGGCTGGGATCGGTCCAGCGCCTGGATCTGGGACTTCTCGTCCACGCAGAGCACGACTGCCTTCTCCGGCGGGTGGTGGTAGAGGCCGACGACATCGACGACCTTGGCGACGAACTGCGGGTCGGTGGACAGTTTGAAGGAGTCCTGCGGATGGGGCTTGAGGTCGAACTTCTTCCAGATCCGGCCGATGGTCGACTTCGACAGGCCGGTGCGTTGGGCCATCGAGGCCCCTGACCTGTGCGTGTCCCTGCCCGCGGGTGACTCCAGGGTGGCGATGACGACCTCCTCGACCCGGTCGAGAAGGATCGAGGGTGGCCGGCCCGAGCGGGGTTCGTCCTGCAGGCCGTCCAGGCGGTGGGTGATGAAGTGACGCCGAGTTCAGCAGCGTGGGAGGATGCGGTCCCATGACAGATAGCAGTCGGCCTTGGGTGAGCATCGGGCTTCACAAGGACCAGATCGTCCAATGTGAGGTCACCGGACACCGCGGGCGCTTCGGCGTGGAGGTCTCCATCGTCGAGCCCCAATCTGATGTCGCCGCGTTCATCGACCTCGTGCTGCTGACCGACGAAAACAGGCACCTCACCCCAGACGAGTACCCGCCGATCGGGAGCCTGCTCGACGCCGTGACCCTGGACATCCACCCGGGAGACGAACTGCGGCTGTGCGCTCGCCCGTCGTCACTGGCACGGCAGCGGATCAAGGACAGCCAGCTGAGGTGAAGACCACGACGGCAATGCCCATCTCACTCAGCCTCACCGACTGCTGGCCAACAGTTCGTGGTGCTCCGACTCGCCTGAGACGGGACAGAAGCCGACCACTGTGATCTTCATGATGCGAGGAGTACGCGCGTGCGGAGGAGGTCGAGCTTGGCTCGGCCGAACATCTGGCGTTTGAGCATCTTGATGCGGTTGACGTGGCCCTCGACCGGGCCGGAGTTCCAGCGGAGTGTGAGGTCGGCCGTGACGGCGTCCCACCGCTCGGCCGCTTCGCCGAGGTTCTTCCACAAGTGGAACCTGTCCGCGACCTGCGTGGCAGTGCCGGCACCGCGGTCCGCGCCCTCGGCGTAGTAGCGGGCCCGGTCGCGGCAGATCACCTCGACACCGGGGATGCGCGGTGAGCCAGGCTGCGAGGCCGTCGGCGGATCGTTCGGGCAGGACATCGACCGGGCAGCGGCCTTCGATGTCGATCAGGACCGTGCCGTAGTGGTGGCCCTCGCGCAGGGCGAAGTCGTCGACGCCGAGCACCCTCACCGGCCCGGCCTGCGGGTCCGGCAGGGCTCGGATCAGGCGGATCAGAGCATCGCGGCCGATCCCGACTGCCAGGTGCCCGGCGAGCCTGGAGCCGGCCCGGCCGCCCAGAGTGAGCGCGATCGCCTCGCGGACCTTCCGCAGCGGCACCGTGCAGCGGCCATGACGGAACGTCAGGCCCGGTATCTGCTCGGCGAAGGTCCGCTTCCCGCACTCGGCGGCATCGCAGAAGAACCGGCGGACCCGCAGGTGCAGCACCAGCTCCTGCCCACAGACCGCCGTGTTGCCGACCCGTCGTTGGTAGCCGCTGTGCACGCGCCCGGACCAGGCTCCGCAGCCTGGGCACTCCGCCTTCGGCGTCCGACTCCGAGCATGGACCCTTACGGACCGGCCCACCGATCGAATCAAGTCCACCTGCAGCAGCGCGAACTGGGGAAACAGGACAGCCAGGAACCCAGAGACAGACACCCGTCGTGATCGCCAACCGGCAAGACCTCCGGGCGGCTTTCACAGAACTCGCGCCAGAGCCCGGATCTTCCCGGCTGGTGGCCAGCATGGTGCGGGATGACGGGCACGACAGCTCCAGGTGGATGGCCATCAGGTAACAGTGTGTGATCGGCGTCGGTCGCCTCCGGGGCACCGGGCCGGGGAACGTTCGAGCCTTGTCGTCGACCTCCGGGCATCGGGCTCCGGAATCGGGGCGGTGTATTCCGGCTGAGCCAGGACCGTGACCAACGCAGGCGCCAGTCGTTCTGGATCATGGCCGTCCGGCCGACTTCCTGAGCGAAAGTGCGACCGTCCGATGCCGACACCGCCGAAGACCGGCTGCCTGCCCCGCCTGCCCTCGGCCCAGCTTGAGTCCGGTGGCGGCACCGGGCCGCTGGCCGTGCACCCGAAGGTGTTCCGCGACGAACTGGCAGCCGCCGCGGACTGGGTCGCCGACTACCTCGGGCAGATCGCCCAGCATCCGGTGGCCAGGCCCATCCCGTCGGCGAACCGGCAGGCCCTGGCAGCCGGGGTGCTGCCGCAGGAGGGCCAGGACCTCGGCGCCCTGCTGGAGTTCGTCGACCAGATGATCGCCCCGTACCCGACCGGCAACGGCCATCCCGCCTTCTTCGCCTGGATCAACTCACCGCCGTCCCCGGCCGGGGTGATCGCCGAACTGCTGGCCACCGCGGTCAACGCGACCTGTGGCATGGGCGAGCACGCCCTGATGGACCTCGAACGCGGAGTGGTGCGTGACCTGGCCTCCCTGGCAGGCATGGCACCGACCACTGGCGGAGTACTGACCAGCGGCGGCTCCATGGCCAACCTGCTCTGCCTGGGCGCCGCCCGCACCTGGTTCCTGCGCCGCCACGGCGCCGCCGACGGCCCCGCCTACGACCAGGCCCACGCGCGCCTGACCGCTTACCACAGCGACCAGGCCCACATGTCGGTCAACAAGGCCGCCGCCGTGATCGGCCTTCCTCCGTGGCGGCTGCGCGCGGTGCCCACCACTGCGGACCGGCGCATGGACGTCGAAGCCCTGCGGGCGATGGCCGACGCGGACCGCGCGGCCGGCCTGCTGCCGTTCTGCGTCGTCTCCAACCTCGGCAGCACCGCCAGCGGTGCCGTCGACCCGATCGAGGAGATCACCCGGGTGTGCCACCACGCGGGCATGTGGCACCACGCCGACGGCGCCTGGGGCGGACTCGGCACCCTCGTCCCCGAACTGGCCCCCCTCTACCGAGGCGTCGCAGACCTCGACTCCCTCACCGTCGACCCACACAAGACCCTGTCCGTCCCCGTCGGCTGCGGCGCCGCCCTCGTCACCGACCCCGCCCGACTGCGCGACGCGTTCACCTTCCGCGCCTCCTACCTCGACGCTGACCAGGACTGGCCCTGGATGTCCGACTACACGATCGAGCTCACCCGGCCCGGCACCCGCGCACTCACCCTCTGGGCCACCCTGCGCCAGCTCGGCCGATCCGGCGTGATCACCCTCCTCCAGCACTACCAGGACCTCGCCCGGTACATGCGCCAACGCGTCCAGGAGCACCCCGGACTGGAACTGTGCACCGACGGCCCACTGCCGGTGGTCTGCTTCCGCCTGGTCGCCGACCCCGACACAGACCGTCCCAATCGGCGAGCGGACCTGCACACGGCGGTGGCCGCACGCGTCCAGGCCCGCGGCCACGCCTACCTCGCCACCGTCAGCCACGACGGAGAAACGGTCCTGCGCGCCTGCGTCTGCAACTACCTCACCACCACCGACGACGTCGACACTCTCCTCATGGAGGTCCAGGACGCCGCCGACCACCTCCGGACCGCCCAACCCGCCGGCACCCCGCTCGAGCGCCAGATCTAGTCACGCTGCGTAATGCAATTCTAGGAATCTCCTGGTGGCCGCCTGCCTGGCCTTTCCGATGGCCACCAACACCTCCCCGCGCGAGCGGGGGGCAGCCGGACACGCGCTACGCGGTTGGCTGACGACATGAGTCCTCCCCGCGCGAGTGGGGGTCAGCCGTAGACCTGCCGGTACCCCGCTACCACCCGGAGAACTCCGTCGTCCTGATCGGCACCAGTTCCGGTCATAGGGACATCGGCCTCAAGCTCCGACTCGATATGCCGAAGCCCGAGGAAGCCGAGGCCGCAGCCACCCAGTGCACCAAACTACTGACCCGGCTCCATGACGCCCACAACGAACCCGCTGACGGGATCTTCATAGTCCTCTACCGCGACCCCGAAGTCGGCCAACACCGTGCCCAGGTCGTGGTCGAGACGACCAGCCTCGCCAAGCAGTTCATGCAGGCAGCCAGGGAAGCGGGACTCCATCAGAAGGAAGTCCTGCTCGTCTCCGGAGGGCTCTGGAGCTCCTACGTCTGCACGAACGCCGACTGCTGCCCGCCGGACGCCACACCAGTCCGCAGCTCCCACAACCCGGGCCCAATCTCCACCGCGTACACGCTCGCCGGAAAGGCACCCTTCGCCAGCTTCGACGCTATTCAGGCAATGCTACGGCCCGACGACACACTCAACAGCGACGCAATGCGTAGGTCCCTGGCAACGGCCGAAGCCGAACCCATCGCGGCATCGGAAAGTCATCGCCTGCTGCTCGACCGGCTGAGCTTCGACGAAATGCCCAACACCGAGCAGACAGCCCAACTCCTCATCGCGCTCCGGGATAGGGAGTTCCGAGACCTCGCCAGCGCGTACTCCGAGGAATCCGAACGACCTGCGGCCGCCGGTCTCTGGCGGCATCTCGCGGTCAACTGCGTCACCCCGTACCAGGAGCTTGCCGCCGCGCCCCTGACCCTGCTGGCATGGAACACCTGGCTGCTCGGCGACACGGTTGTGGCTCGTGCTGCACTGGCAGAGGTACTGAACATCGACCCCGAATACACGCTGGCCGGCCTGCTCCGGTCTGCCTTCATGGCGCCTGGCCACATCGAGCCGCTCCAGGAGTTCCTGAGGAAGCTCCGGGCAGAGTTCCAGAGCGGATCGTCGGAACTGCCCGAGAGATAGCCCACCACGCGTCGACTCAGCGAGGACTTCCGCCCGCCGCACCGGGAACAACGGCTCCGCCCCCGAGCAGTGGGGGCGGAGCCGTTGTTCATGGTTACGCTGCACAGCACTGGCGGCAGTGAAGATCCGAGACGTCGGCCTCCGGGGCCCTGACTTCACAGTCGTCGGCAACGGACGGGCCGTCATCATCGAAGTCGATGGCCCGCATCACTATGGTCGAACCCGAAACGCAGACGACGAGGACCGAGACCGTCACTGGGTGCGGTGCGGAGTCCAAACGATCCGAATCGCTCACAAGCACGCGAGCCATCCAGATGCGCTGTACGCCCGACTCCTTGAGGACCTTCTGCGCTTGCTGTATCCAAAGCGTTGATCTGCTGCGCGGCCTCGTGCGCTACTGCGGATGTCCAGCCCGTATGCTGGTCAATGACTTGCCCACAAATGTGCGGACGGCTTCGCCCCTCATGATGAGGGACGAAGCCGTTTTGCGTCGGGAGGGGACTTTCCTGGTGGCTCCTTCTCAGCGAGACAAGGAGCAGGTGGGCCGCCGACGGCCCGACGAAAGCGGTCAGTTGAGCCTGAGCTGGGGACACGGTGGGGACATTGCGGTGAAGAAGGCGAGCGAAAGGCAGTGAAGGGCGATGTTTGCTCGCCCAGTGCGATGGCCTTTGACCTGCAAGAACATGGAAAGATCGAGTTCGGTAGTGACTGTTGATCAAATCAGCCGCCGAGCTCGAACTTTCCTGCCTTCGGAAAACACCTCTCGGTCGGGTAGCCCCCTCCTGACGCACCGTAGGCGGGTGCCCTGTGCGCTGCATGCCGGATCAGGCATCCTGGTGGGGGCGCGGGTGAGAGGCGGGTGAGGGTGTCAGGCGATGGTGACCGTCACGGTGGTGAAACCGGTGGAGTGCAGCAGGCCGGTCAGCATGGTGCGGGTGCTGTCGTCGGCCTGGCCGATCAGCGCGGTATCGCCGGCCGCCTGCTCGATCTTCCGGGTGGCGAGCTGTTCGACCTGTTGCTGGTTGCCCGGGCTGCTGCTGAAGAAGTCCCCGATCCGGTCGAAGAAGCCGCGCTGTTGCAGGTAGATGTAGGAGCGCTTCAAGTCGATGGACGCCGGAGCGAGTTGAGCGTGCGGGACGGTGACCGTCACGGACCGCCGGTCCTCGGAGACGCTGATGGCCTGCGGGCCGAGGCCGGCCAGGTCGACGTAGGCGTCCACCGTGCCGGCGGCCACGTACAGCGTGCGGTTGCCGAGCAGTTGGGACGGTAGGAAGGCGGCCTCGTGGTCGAGGTCGACGATCACCTGGAAGTTGCCCTGGGCGCCTGTGAAGCGTTTCATCTGCTGGATCGACTGCACCAGCACGGGTTGGCTGCGGTCGACGTCCCGCTTCTCGAACGGGTTGGGCACCGCGGGGAAGAGGTCGAGTTTCGCACCGGTCAGAAAGAGGGCGAGGAGAACTGCCAGTGTCACGGGCAGGCTCAGGTACCAGGGGATGACGCGGCGTCGTGGGGCGCGGCGGGTGTCGGGATCAGGTGCGGCGGCCTTGTCGGGGCGGGTTCGTCTGCGGAGGCGTCCGAACGGTGCCATGGTCTTCCCTTCTCGGGCCCGGTGCGGTCGGCGTGATCGGTGCCCTGCGTGTACCCGGCGCTGGTCCGGCCAAGCAGGGATTCCGGTAACACCCTGGCGACAGGGCTGAGTTGGATGCCGAAGGCAACCGGGGTGGCACCGCCGACACGATCGGGCCGCCTCCCTTGCCCTCGGGAGGACGAGGGCGGAGGCGGCCCGATCACGGGGCGGGAGGTCAGCCCGCGATCACCGGGTAGTGGTCGGAGAGGTCGCTGTAGGTGTAGCTCTTGCCCCAACTGCCCACCGTCCACGGCTTGCTGTGGAAGCGCAGCACCTCGTTGCCGTAGCTCTGCGGTCGGGCGTGGTCGGCTCGGTAGAGCACGTAGTCGAGGTCCTCCTTCGGCTCGCCCGGGTAGCGGTAGGCGGCGATCGAATTGTCTACGGTGTCAAACGAGTTGACCCAGCCGGTGCGCGAGGTGGCAGGGGCCAGGTTGCCGTTGGTGAGCAGGGCCGGGTACTCGGAGTCGTGCGAGTTGATGTTGAGGTCGCCGGCCAGCAGCACCGGCTCGCTCGCCGGGATGGCCTTGCTGTCGACGAAGTCCTTCATGGCGGTGAGCTGCGCGGCCCGGACGGTGGCGGGCTGGCCGCTGGAGCAGCCGGAGTCGGTGGACTGCAGGTGGGTGCCGAGCACGTGGGTGCGCTGGCCGTTGACGTTCAGGACGGCGTAGACGAAGCCCTTGTTCGACCACCAGTCGGCGCCGCACGCGTCCTTGTAGACGTACTGCTCCTTGTGCAGGATCGGCCACTTGCTGAGCAGCGTCACTCCGCCGTCCTCGGGGGTGGTGGAGCTGTAGTTGCCGCCGGTCGCGTCCCAGCCGCTGGTGGAGCGGCCGACCACGGGGGTCTGGTACGGGTACGCGGTCTTCGCCAGCGAGAGCAGCTTGTCCGAGGCGGCGTTGTCGAACGCCTCCTGGAGCACCACCACGTCGTTGCCCTGGAAGAACGCGGAGGACGCGATCTCCCTGGCCCGGTAGTCCTGGCCCCAGTTGGGGTAGAGGCTGGTGCTCATCAGGAAGGTGTTGTAGGTCAGCACCTTGAGCGGCGCGACGGTCGCGGGCGCCTGCTCGGCCTGCGCGGCGGGGGCGGCGGCGAGCGTGCCGAGCAGGGCGGCCGCGGTGAGTGCGACCGCGCGGCGGACGGACGTGTGGGGCATCGAGGCTCCGTGTTGAGGGTGACGGGGGCTCGTCAAGCAACGAGGTGTTGTGTAGTCAACTCTGGCCGGTTCACGGGCTTCAAGACGTCGGGAGAGCATTCGATGAACTCGGCTTGAACTAGACCTACTGTCAGGTACGTGATCGATGGTGGTCCGGGTCTGACCAACCGTCAGCTCGGTGCGGCGGTGCGGCGGTGCGGCGGTGCGGCACACGGTCGGGTGGTCGTGTACCGGCAGTTCGCGGGACAGGGGTTGATCCGGCGGCAGGGAGGCCGTTCACTTGTCATGGCGTCGCCGTTGCCCTGTGCGCGGCGCCGATCCGCACGCTCCACCGCACCGTGCACCGATGCTCCGACACCTCACCCGACGAGTCTGGAGATCCCGCATGCTCCCCTTCCGCCTGAGGCGCGCCGTCGTCGCGCTCGCGGCCCTGCCCCTGCTCGCGCTCGGCACGGGCCAGGCCCTCGCCGAACCGGCTCCGCTCCCCGCCCCGGCCGGGCGCGCCCCGGCCGCCACCCGGGTGTCGGTGATCGAGGACGACGTCGCCCGTACCCTGGCGACCGCCCTCGCCGACCCCGCCGTACGCGAGCGCCTGCGCGCCGCGACCGCCGCCGGCGCAGGCCCGACCGCGCTCGCCCCGCTGGCCGCCGCCGTCTCCGGCCCGGCCGCCCACGGGCTGGCCGAGGCCACCGCGCGGGCCGACGTCGGCATCGCCACCGCCAAGGGCCTCGGCCCGGACCTCGGCCCCTTGCTGCGGGTCCAGCTGGCGGACCCCTCGATGCGGACGGCTCTGGACGCCGGTGCCGCGCCCCTGGTGGCGACCGCCGCCGCCGACGAGCACGCGCGGACCGTACGCGCCTACGACACCGCCGGTCGGGCCCACGCTGTTGAGACCGGCACCCTGCCGACCCGGCCGGTCTACCTCCTCGACCTCGACACGACCAAGACGCTCACGGCCGGAATCGACCTGCTCCAGCAGGAGTTGCGCGCCCGGGGGTTGGGCTCCGCGACCTCGGCCGTGGACGGGTCCGCCACCGCGCAGGCGGCAGGCGGCTGGTGGAGCACCAAGATCACTTCGATCCGGGTGAACGACGACGAGGAGCCCTGGTTCAAGGGCGCCGCCGAGATGTTCGCTCTGGTGACCGGATTCGGAACGGACGGCAAGGTGCGGGTCGACTCCGTCGCCATGCCGTACCTGCAGTACGACGGCACCGTCTACTACCCGAACCAGATCCTGGTGAACTGGTCGAACTACAAGTACGACCTGGCGGACGTCGTGCTGATGGAGGACGACGGTGACACCAACTACCTGGCGCTCGCCCAGGCCGTCGCCGCCGTCCTGCTCACCGTCGCCGACCAGGGTGCCTACATCCCGCTGGTGAACGCCGTCCTGGCGGCACTGCCCGAGTCGTGGTGGACCGACGACCCGGACTACGTGGACTCCTGGTACACCCTCGCCCGCACCAACTCGGGCCGTCTCAACGGAGCCCGTGGCAACGGCTGGATGACCGTCGAGCCGTACTACGTCCAGCAGTTCTGAGCCCGGCCCAGGGCCGCCCGCCGCGTTCGAAGCGTTCCACGGGCGGGCGGCCCTGGTCGGGTCGAGTGTCAGTCGGCGTGGTGGGCGGACCAGAAGTCGGCGCGGGCCAGGAGGCTGGTGTCGGCCTGGTCGGTGAAGAAGCCGTCCACGCCCTGGTCCATCAGGTAGCGGGCCCAGGCGAGGGAGTCGCCGTAGGCGTTGGGGTCGGTGCCGTGGCGGAAGTCGGCGGGGAGGAAGGCGTTCTCGTTGCGCAGGGTGTAGGGGTGCAGGACCAGGCCGTGCGCGTGGGCGTCCGCGACCAGGGTGGTGGCGGGGAGGAGCTTGCCGGTGGCCGGGTCGACCGGGGCGATCAGGTTGGTGGTGGGGCCGAGGCCGTGCGCGAAGCCGGCCATCCAGCGCAGGCCGTCCGGCGTGACCAGGTCGGCGACGGTGCGCTTGTCGCCGGCGAGGACGAAGTCGTACGGCTGGGTGTTGCGGTCGCTGAGGAGCTGGATCCTGGGGTTGTCGACCAGCCTGGCGAGGCGCTGGAGGCTGCTCGGCTCGAAGGACTGCAGGATGGCGCGGCCGTTGCGCCCGGCCAGTCCGGCGCGGCGCAGTTCGGTGGCGAGGCGCTCCTCCAGCGGGAGGCCGATGGAGCGGAAGTAGCTGGGGTGCTTGGTCTCGACGTAGAGCCAGACCTCGCGGCCGGCGGCGCGGGCCCGCTGCTGGGCGAACTCGACGACGTCGCGGAAGGTCGGCACCGCCCAACGGCCGTCGTACAGCGTGTTGTGCTGGCGCTGGAGCGGCAGCCGCTCCTTGGCGCGCAGGGTGCGCAGCTCGGCGAGCGTGAAGTCCTCGGTGAACCAGCCCGTGATCGCCTTGCCGTCGATCGTCTTGGTGGTCTTGCGGGCGGCGAACTCGGCGTGGTCGGCGACGTCCGTGGTCCCGCCGATCTCGTTCTCGTGCCGGACCACCAGGTGGCCGTCCTTGGTCGGCACCAGGTCCTGCTCGACCACGTCGGCGCCGAGGTCCAGCGCGTGCTGGTACGAGCCGAGGGTGTGCTCGGGGCGGTAGCCGCTGGCGCCCCGGTGGCCGATCACCAGGGGGTGCGGCAGCCGGTCCAGGCCGGTGCCGGTGCGTACGGGCGGCCGGGTGCCGGCGGGACGGCGCTCGGCCGACTCCTGGTCGGCCGCCGACGCCTCGCCGACGCCGACGGTGCTCAGGGTGGCCGCGCCGAGGCCCAGCGCACCGCTGGTGCGCAGGAACCAGCGGCGTGAGGCGTCGGTGCTCGCGGGGCGGTGAAGGTCCGTCATGTCGTCTCCCGGGTCAACGGCGTATCTGCCGTCCGTACGGTAGGAGCCGGGGGACGCCCTGCGGTGGCCGTCCGCCGAACCTTGCGGAAAGCTCCGGCGGACAGTGCTGAAACAGGCCATTTCCCCTCGGCCCGGGGCGGCCGGTCGGTATTCGCCGTTTCAGGACGATCCGAAACCTGGCGGAAACCACGCGGAAAACAGCCGTCAAAGTATGCCCGGAAGGCTGCGGACCGGCACCCGCTTCGTGCCCGCTCGGTCCGCTACGGTGGCCCGGACGGAGCGTTACCGCGCGCCGAAAACCCCACCCGTGGCACAGCGTTGTGCCCGCACCACCCGAACTCCCCCCGAGGTGCGCGTCATGAGGCTCACCCCCCACGAGCAGGAACGCCTGCTCATCCACGTCGCCGCCGACGTGGCCCGCTCCCGGCAGGCCCGCGGCCTGTTGCTCAACCACCCCGAGGCGATCGCACTGATCACCTCGCACGTGCTGGAGGGCGCCCGGGACGGCCGGACCGTCGCCGAGCTGATGGTCTCGGGGCGGGAGGTGCTCGGCCGCAAGGACGTGATGGAGGGCATCGCCGAGATGATCCCCGACGTCCAGGTGGAGGCCACCTTCCCGGACGGTACCAAGCTGGTCACCGTGCACGGGCCGATCCGGTGACCGCCGATCAGCTCACGCCGGGCGAAATCCTCTACGGGGACGGCGAGATCGGCCTGAACGCCGGACTGCCGGTCATCACGCTGACCGCCGTGAACGGCGCCGACCGGCCGGTCCAGGTCGGCTCGCACTACCACTTCGCCGAGGCCAACCCCGGCCTGGAGTTCGACCGTTCGGCGGCGCACGGGCTGCGCCTGAACATCCCGGCCGGGACGGCCGTGCGCTTCGAGCCCGGCATCCCGGTCGAGGTGGAGTTGGTACCGATCGGTGGCCGCCGCGAGGTGTACGGACTGCGCGGGGAGACCGGGGGTGGGCTGGATGCCTGAGTACGCACTGCGGCTGAGCAGGCAGCGGTACGCCGCGCTGTACGGCCCGACGGTCGGGGACCGGATCAGGCTGGCCGACACCAACCTGCTGATCGAGGTCGAGGAGGACCGCAGCGCGGGCGGTGACGAGGCCGTCTTCGGCGGCGGCAAGGTGATCCGCGAGTCGATGGGCCAGGCCAGGACCAGCCGGGCCGAGGGTGCTCCGGACACGGTGATCACCGGTGTGGTGGTGCTGGACCACTGGGGCATCGTCAAGGCCGACGTCGGCATCCGGGACGGCCGGATCAGCGCGCTCGGCAAGGCGGGCAACCCGGAGACCATGGACGGCGTGCACCCGCAGCTGGTGATCGGCCCGGAGACCGAGGTGATCGCGGGCAACGGGAAGATCCTGACGGCGGGTGCGATCGACGCCCACGTCCACCTGATCTGCCCCCAACTCGCCGACGAGGCGCTCTCCTCGGGCGTCACTACGGTGGTCGGCGGTGGCACCGGACCTGCCGAGGGTAGCAAGGCGACCACCATCACCCCGGGTGCCTGGCACCTGGCCCGGATGTTCGAGGCGATGGACGGCGTGCCGCTCAACCTAGGGCTGCTCGGCAAAGGCAACACCGTCAACACCACTTCGATGCACGACCAGTTGAGGGCCGGGGCGCTCGGCTTCAAGATCCACGAGGACTGGGGTGCCACCCCCGCCGCGATCGACGCCTGCCTGCGGGTCTGCGAGGAGTCCGGCGCCCAACTCGCCATCCACACGGACACCTTGAACGAGGCCGGGTTCGTCGCCGACACACTGGCCGCGATCGCCGGGCGGGGCATCCACGCGTACCACACCGAGGGTGCGGGCGGCGGGCACGCGCCCGACATCATCACGGTGGTCTCCGCGCTCAACGTGCTTCCCAGCTCCACCAATCCGACCCGCCCGCACACCGTGAACACGGTGGACGAGCACCTCGACATGCTGATGGTCTGCCACCACCTGAGCCCGCACGTCCCCGAGGACCTGGCGTTCGCCGAGTCCCGGATCCGGCCCGCCACCATCGCGGCGGAGGACATCCTGCACGACCTCGGCGCGATCTCCATCATCAGCTCCGACTCGCAGGCGATGGGCCGGATCGGCGAGGTGGTGATGCGCACCTGGCAGACCGCGCACGTGATGAAGGCCCGCCGGGGCGCGCTGCCCGGTGACGGCCGGGCCGACAACCAGCGGGCCCGGCGGTACGTGGCCAAGTACACCGTCAACCCCGCGATCGCCCAGGGCATGGACCACGAGATCGGCTCGGTGGAACCCGGCAAGCTGGCCGACCTGGTGCTCTGGACCCCGGCCTTCTTCGGGGTCAAGCCCGACCTGGTGATCAAGGGCGGCCAGATCGCCTGGGCCCAGATGGGCGATGCCAATGCCTCCATCCCGACCCCGCAACCCGTGCTGCCCAGGCCGATGTTCGGCGCCCAGGGACGGGCCCCGGCCGCCAACTCGCTCAACTTCACCGCCCCGGCGGCGATCGAGAACGGGCTGCCCGAACGGCTCGGCCTGGCCAAGCCGTTCACCGCGATCGGCAACACCCGGGGCGTCACCAAGGACCACTTGGTGAACAACACCGCCAGGCCGGACGTCCGGGTCGACCCCGACACCTTCACTGTCACCATCGACGGCGAGACCGTCACCCCCGCCCCGGCCGCCGAACTGCCGCTGGCCCAGCGGTACTTCCTGTTCTGATGGTCGCCGCTCTGCTCCTGCTGGCCGACGGCCGGTTCCCCGCCGGGGGGCACGCGCACTCCGGCGGGGCCGAGGCCGCGGTCAGGTCGGGACGGGTGCACGACCACCTGTCGATGGGCGCCTTCCTCACCGGCCGCCTGCACACCACCGGCCTGACCACCGCCGCCCTGGCGGCGGCGGCCGCGCTCGACCCCGGCGGGCTGGCCGCCGTGGACGAGGCGGCCGACGCCCGTACCCCGTCCCCGGCCCAGCGCGCCGCCAGCCGCCGGCTCGGCCGCCAGCTGCTCCGGGCAGCCCGGGCCACCTGGCCGCACCCACTGCTGGACGAGCTGAAGGCCCATCACCCGGGCGGCGCCCACCAGCCGGTGGTGCTCGGCGCCACCGCCCACGCCGCCGGGCTCACTCCGACCGACGCGGCGGCCGTCGCCGCGTACGAGAGCGTCAATGGCCCGGCCACCGCCTGCGTACGGCTGCTCGGCCTGGATCCGTACCAGGTCACCGCCCAACTGGCACGGCTCGGACCGGCGTTGGACGACGTCACGGCGCGCGCGGTGGAGGCCGCCCGCGCCGGTGAGCTGCCCGCCGCCTCCGCCCCGCTGCTCGACGTCTACGCCGAGCAGCACAGCTCCTGGAAGGTACGACTCTTTGCATCGTGACCACGTCGACCCCTACGACGACACCGTTCAGCACTCCTACACCGCCACGCACGACCACCCGCGCGCACTGCGGATCGGCCTCGGCGGGCCGGTCGGCTCCGGCAAGACCGCCACCGTCGCCGCACTCTGCCGGGTGCTCCGCGAGGAGCTCTCGCTCGCGGTGGTCACCAACGACATCTACACCACCGAGGACGCCGAGTTCCTGCTCCGGAACGCCGTCCTGCCGCCCGAGCGGATCACCGCTGTGGAGACCGGCTGCTGCCCGCACACCGCGATCCGGGACGACATCTCCGCCAACCTGGAGGCGGTGGAGGAGCTGGAGGCCGCCGTGGGCCCGCTCGACCTGATCCTGGTCGAGTCCGGCGGTGACAACCTGACCGCCACCTTCAGCCGGGGTCTGGTGGACCACCAGATCTTCGTCATCGACGTCTCGGGCGGCGACAAGATCCCGCGCAAGGGCGGCCCCGGGGTGTCCACCTCCGACCTGCTGGTGATCAACAAGACCGACCTGGCCCCGCTGGTCGGCGCCGACCTGGACGTGATGGCCCGGGACGCCAAGGCCCAGCGCGGCGACCTGCCGACCGTGTTCACCGCCCTCTCCGCCCCCGACGGCGTCGCGCCCGTGGTCGCCTGGGTCCGGGAGCGGCTGGCCGCCTGGCAGGTTCGGTGACCACTGCCGTCGCCGCTGCCGCCCGGGTCACCGCCGAGCCGGACGGGCGGGGCAGCACCGCCCTGCCCGAACTGGCGGGCGGCGGACCGTTCGCACTGCGCCGCACCCTGGGCGCGGCGCCCGGCGCGCACGTGGTGCTGATCGGGTCGCTGGCCGCCCCGCTGGGCGGCGACCGGCTGGCCGTGCACGCCGAGGTGCGCCCCGGCGCGGAGCTGCGGATCACCAGCGCGGCGGCCACGATCAGTCTGCCGGGGCCCGAAGCCGCCTGGCTGGAGCAGCGGTTGACGGTCGGCGAGGGTGCTCTGCTGGACTGGTCGCCGGAGCCGGTGATCGCCGCGGCCGGCAGCCACCTGGTGCTCACCACCCGGATCGAGCTGGCCGCCGGTGCCCGGCTGCGCTACCGCGAGGAACAGGTGCTCGGCCGACTGCACGACTGGACCAGGGGTGCCGGTCCGGGGCGGCTGACCTCCCGGCTGACCGTACGTCAGGCGGGCCGCGTGATCCTCGACCAGCAGACTGACCTCGGCCCCGGCGCCCCCGGCTGGGACGGCCCCGCCTGCCTGGGCGGCCACCGGGCGGTCGGCCAGCTGCTGACGATCGGACTGTCCGCTCCGGCGGCGCCGGAGGAAGGGCGGGACGCCGTGCTGATGCGCCTGCCGGGGGAGGAGGTCAACCTGCTGACCGCCCTGGCGCCCGACGCGCTCGTGCTGCGAAGGCTGTTGGCGGGGTGACGCGGTCCGACTATCCAATGGCGCGCGTTGGTGGACGGGGGTTGCCGGTGGCGAGGGGGCCGCACACCACCGGATCCGGGTCGACCGGGGCGTTCGGGTCACCGTGGAGGGAGGGGGCGAAGATGGCAACAAGTTGCCGTACTGGTGCGCCCCCCCAAGCTGTTCGGATGCGCACGAGGCTTGCATCAGGCCGGTAACGGCCTGGTCAGGGGTCTGGACCTCGCGAACGGCTCTGGCAGACTGGGTCCCGCCGTGAGCCGTTGGGGTCGGGCATGACAAGGGGGCCTTGGGCATGTGGGGTCGGGGGACCGTGCTGGGTGGGCGCTACACGCTGACCGAGCGGATCGGTGGCGGCGGGATGGGCGACGTCTGGCGGGCCGACGACGGCGTGCTGGCGCGGCAGGTGGCCGTGAAGGTGCTGCATCCGGCACTGCTGGACGACGAGTTGTTCGCCGAGCGGTTCCGGCGCGAGGCCCGGCTGATGGCCGCGCTCAGCCACCCCGGCATCGTCGACGTGTACGACTACGGCGAGGGGGAGCCCGGCTCGGCGGACCAACGCGCCTACATCGTGATGGAGTTCATCGACGGTCAGCCGCTGAGCGAGGTCCTGGCGGCGGAGGGCGCGATGCCGCCCTCGCGAGCCCTGGCGCTGGTGGCCCAGACGTTGGACGCGCTGCACGCCGCCCACCAGCGGGACATCGTGCACCGGGACCTCAAGCCGTCCAACCTGATGCTGCGTAGTGGCGACCAGGTGACGGTGACCGACTTCGGCATCGCGCGCTCGGCCGCGAGTACGACGATCACCGCCTCGCACGCGGTGCTGGGGACGGCGCTGTACATGGCGCCGGAGCAGGCCGAGGGCGGTGCAACCACGCCGCTCTCCGACCTCTACTCGGCGGGAGTGCTCTGCTACGAGCTGCTCACCGGGCAGGTCCCGTTCACAGGGGAGACGGTCCTGGAGGTCGTGCTCAAGCACATCCGCGAGCCGGCGCCGCAGTTGCCCGGGCTCTTTCCGCAGGTGGTACGGGACTTCATCGCGACCGCAATGGCCAAACGGCCCGAGGACCGGTACCCGGACGCCGCCGCGATGGCCGCAGCCGCGCGGGCCGCGCTCCGGGGCGGCCCGGCCACGCTGCCCGCCACCGCCGCGGCGCCGGTCGTCCAGCCGGTGACCGAACCGGTCGTGCCGCCCGGCACCGAGGAGCCCAAGACCATCGTGATCGAGCGCCGACCGCAGCGCAGTTGGCGCCGGGCCCTGGTGCCGCTCATCATCCCGGTCATCATCACCACGGGGGCCGGTACGGCGCTGCTGATCGACCGCAGTCCGGGGCGGTCCGAGGCCGCCGGAGCGGGTCCGTCGCTGTCGCGGTCCGAGATGCCGAAGTCCGTTGAACCGTCACCGAGTTCGCCCACGCCGTCGGCGGTGCAGACGCCGGCGCCCGAGGTCGGTACGCCGACCGCACCCGATCCGAACACCGGCAGCGCGCCCGGTGGCACCGTGCCGAAGACGGGTGGTCAGGTCAGCGTCCCCGGCGGCACCACCACCGTGCCCGTACCGGTGCCCAAGCCGCCTGCGGCGACACATGCTTCGGTGCCACCCGCGCCAGCGCCAGCGCCCGTCACCACTCCGCCCGCGCCCGCCACCACCCCACCGTCGTCGGTCGACACCGTCCCGGCGGGCTGCGGCGGCGCCGGCTGGGGCCACATCACCTCGGTCGGCAGTGGCCGCAGGCTAGGACTGCCGAGCAGTGCCATCGAGGAGGGCACTGCCGTGGTGACAGGGGGGTACTCCGGCTACGGGTGGGTGCGGGTGCGGTCGGGAAACCTGAGCGAGTTCCATCCCTGCAGCCAGTCGAAGCCGGCGATGGGGCTGGCGCTCGGCACCTACACGGTCCAACTGTCCAGTGAGATGGGGACGGTGCCGGGTCTGTACGTGGAGCCGGCCGGCACGGCCGGAGCCGTCCACCTCGGGAACTCCATCGGAATGGGCTGTCTCACCGACAACGGTGCGGGCCGCCGGATCACTCTGGAGGAGTGCAAACCCGGCAACAAGTCGCAGGAGTGGTACGTCCCCTGAGCTGGCCTGGTACGTACGGAGCTTGCACCAGGGATGTAACGGCCGGGCCCGAGGGCTGGACCTCACGGAGGGCTCTGGCAGACTGTGCCCGGCCGGTGGCCAGTTGGGGCCGGGCATGACAAGGGGAGTCGCGGTATGTGGGGTCGGGGGACCGTTCTCGGTGGTCGATACGCGCTGACCGAGCGGATCGGTGGCGGCGGGATGGGCGACGTCTGGCGCGCCGACGACCAGGTGTTGGAGCGTCAGGTCGCGGTCAAGGTACTGCACACCGCGCTGATGGAGGACGAGCAGTTCGCTGAGCGGTTCCGGCGCGAGGCCCGGTTGCTGGCCGCGCTCAGCCACCCCGGCATCGTGGACGTGCACGACTACGGCGAGCGTACGGACGGTCCCGATGACCAAGGCGCCTACATCGTCATGGAGTTGATCGACGGGCGTCCGCTGCACGTGGTGCTGGAGGAGGACGGTCCGTTGCCGGCCGAGCGCGCGCTCGGTCTGCTCGCGCAGGCGCTGGACGCTCTGCACGCCGCCCACCAGCAGGACATCGTGCACCGGGACATCAAGCCGTCCAACCTGATGATCCGCGCGGACGACCGGGTGGCGGTGACCGACTTCGGCATCGCCAGGGCCGCCGCCAGCACGAAGATCACCGCCTCGCACGCGGTCCTCGGCACCGCGCTCTACATGGCGCCCGAGCAGGCCGAGGGCGCGGCCACCACCCCGCTCTCCGACCTGTACTCGATCGGCGTGGTCTGCTACGAGCTGCTCACCGGTCAGGTGCCGTTCGGTGGCGAGTCGGTCTTCGAAATCGTGATCAAGCACGTCCGGGAACCCGCGCCGGGGCTGCCGCCCTCGTTCTCCCCGGCGGTCCGTCAGTTCGTCGCCACGGCGCTCGCCAAGCAGCCGGAGCACCGCTACCCCGACGCCGCGACAATGGCTGCCGCGGCCCGGGCCGCGATCGCCGGGACGCGCGGACCGGCGACCCTACCCGCCACGGCCGCCGGTCTGCCACCGGCACTGCTGGCCACGCCCGTGACGGTGGTGGCCACGGTGAAGGACGAACCCCGTACCCAGGTCGAGACCGGGCGCAAGCGCTCCCGGATCCTGATTCCGCTGATCATTCCGATCGTCATCACGGCCGGTGCGGGTACCGCCGTCCTGATCGACCAGGGCGCGCTGCGCAGCCAGGCCAAGGGTGCCGGATCGAGCCCGTCCGCCCCGGTGATCGGCGGCACGGACTCCGGTTCCGCACAGGCGAGTTCGGCATCCCCGCCGACGTCGGCGGTCACCACTCCGCCCGCCCCGGCCAGTGCGCCGCCGGCCGACCCGAACGCCGGTCAGGGCACCGTGAACCAGCCGGGCGGAGCCACCGCGCCGAACACCGGCACCGGTAACGCGGGCGGCACGGGCGCCGGCTCCGGCAGCGGTACGAGCAACAACGGTGGAGCGGTGGCCGGCGGTGCGGCCGCGAACGGCGGCGGCACACCGGGCGGCGGGGGCGGCGGCAGCGTCCCGGCGCCGACGCGGACCACCGCGGCCCCCGTCACCCCGCCGCCGGCCGGGCCCGCCAGACCAGCGGAGTGCAACGGCGCGGGCGACATCACCAGCGTGGGGAGCGGCATGAAGCTCGGCCTGGCCGGTGGCCTGGCCGCAGGCACGGCCGCCGTGGTGAACGGGCGGACCGAGTACGGCTGGGTCCGGTCGTCCGCCGACCCGGGCGGCTGGTACACCATCTACCCCTGCAACCTCGGCAAGCCCGCGCTGGTGCAGAACCCGGACAGCAACGTGGCCGAACTCAACCCCGGCTTCAGCTTCATGACCAAGTGGACGGTGGTGAACACCGGCTCCGGCAGCTTCTACCTGAAGGACTACAGCAGCACCAACTGCCTGACCGACCACGGGTCGGGCAGCAAGGCCACCATGGTCACCTGCACGCCCGGCAACAAGTCCCAGCAGTGGCGCACTCCCTGGTGAACATCCGGTGACTTCGCCGCGCCCGCCCCGCTCGGTACGGGATAACGGTGAGGACCATCACAGTCGGCCCACGTGGCCTCGGCCGAAGGACCTCACCGATGCCCCTGAAGAACTACGGCGTGCTCGCCGCTACCGCCGTGGACCGGCGCCGCGAAGGCGCCGCCGACACCCCGCACTACCAGATCCACCTGCGTGACGCGCACGGCACCGACTACCGTGCCGCGGTCAATGTGCTGTCGCAGCAAGCGCCTTCGGAACTGCTGTACGTGGTGGTCGACGACTTCCGGCATCCGCTGACCGGCCTGCTTCCGGCGGCCGGCAGCGGGTGGACCGGGCTGTCCTCCAAGCCCGGCACGGCCAGTCTCGACTTCGTCCGGGGCAACCTGTTCGATCCCGCCGAGATGCGGACCCTGCCGCCGGACCTGCCGGGGGTCGACAACGACCTGGCCGACCTGCTGGACCACTACGTCCAGCGGGCGATCGCCGACCCGGCGGCGGCGGTCTATCTGTTCGGCCAGCGTTTCGGCCCCGAGGTGAACATCCCGGACAAGGTGTTCGGCTTCCGGCCCGGCAACGGCGTCCACGACATCCACCTGAACCAGGGCAACAGCGGACGGTTCCGCAACGACGACGGGGTGTACCAGGACGGCGGGCTGCTGATCCACCTGCCCGCCGAGGACCGCTGGGTGGCGGTGTTCCTGGCCTTCCAATCACAGAGCTGGCACACCGACGACGCCACCGGGCACACCATGCCGAGCACGCCGGGCCGTCCGACCGATCCGCACGGGGAGGCGGTCCGGATCGTCGCGGCCCTGGTCAACCCGGCCGGTCCGGCGCCCGAGCGGGAGACCGTCACGCTGCTCAACGCGTCTGCAGCGCCGGTCGACCTGACGGGCTGGCAGCTCGCGGACCAGGCCAAGCACCGGCTGCCGATCCCGGCCGCCCGGCTCGCCCCGGGCGCCCTGCTCACCGTCAACGGCGCCGGCTGCTTCGAGCTCGGCAACCACGGTGGTGTGATCACCCTGCTCGACCCGGCCGGGCTCAAGGTGCACGGGGTCTCGTACACCGCCCGCCAGGCCGCCGCCGAGGGCCGGACGATCACCTTCTGACACCTTCCGACCGAGGGGCTCACCCGGCCCGACCGGGTGAGCCCCTCGGGTCCTACCTCGCGGAGGGGACGAAGACCCGTGCCGTGTCCGCCCGGGTGATGTCCTGGACCGTCCGGCGCAGCGCGTCCAGCAGGTCTCCCATGGTGCGGCGGGCCCGTGGTGTGTCCACGTAGATCGAGTTGATGTGCAGGCCCTCGGCGTCGCGCTGGAACCAGGTACAGGTGCCGTTGGAGTGGGCCGACCAGACGTGCGAGGTGGGCCGCCAGTTGCCGTACCGCTCGGCGCCCGCGCACTTGCGCATGTCGATGTAGGAGAAGAAGTTGACCGGGTAGGGCCAGTCCCGGGCGGCGAACTCCTCGGGCGCCAGCAGCTCCCAGGCCCGGACGAACGGCACGTCCAGATGGCCGATCATCTCGGTGAACGCGGCCCGGACGCCCGCCATGACCTGGGCGAAGTCCTGGCCCACCGAGACGTCGAACTCGATCGGCAGGGTGTTGACGAACCAGCCCATGGAGTGCGCCCAGGGGCCGCCGCCGCGCTCGCTGACCGGCATGAAGCCCCGGTAGACGCCGGGCCCGCCGACCTCGCGCAGGCTGACGGCGGAGGCCGCGAGCACGCCCATGAAGGGTTTGCCGTCCACCGCGAAGCACTGCTTCTCGAAGAGATCGGCCTCCTCGGCGTCCAGCAGGGTGGACGCCTCGTTGACGATCGGGTACATCCGCCCGGGCTGCACCCCGAGGTCGAGCGGGAAGCGCGGGAAGAACTCGCCGTTGCGGGCGATGAAGGACTTCCAGTAGTCGAGCCGTGGGTCGTCGGCCCCGATCGCCAGGTACCGGCGGCGCTGCTCGTCGGCGAAGTCGAGGTAGCTGGGCGCGGACGGCAGCACCGCTTGCTCGCCGAGCAGCGCCGCCTCGTACGCGGTCTGCAGCTCGTGGACGACGATCGGCATCGACATGCCGTCGCAGACGATGTGGTCGAAGGCCAGGTAGACCGTCGCGGAGTCCTCTCGCAGCACCGCGCCGGCGGTGAACAGCGGCCAGGAGAGGGTGTCGATGCAGTGCCTGAACCGGTCGGCGAGGTGGCCGGCCAGGAGCTCACCGGAGTCGAAGTCGCCGACCTCGTGCAGTTCGAGGGACATGTCCTCGACCGACCCCGGCTTGCAGGACAGTTCGCCGGCCAGCCGCTGGAAGACGCTGCGGAGCACCTCGTGGCGGCCGACGAAGTTTAGGAGCACCCGGGCCATCACCGACTCGTCCAGCGGACCCGCCACCTCGAAGGTGACCGCGATCCAGGAGGCGGTGGGCTCCTCGCCGGCCCGGGTCTCCTCGGCGGCGGTGAAATGTTTCTCCTGGTTGAACGACGCTCTCCTGGCGGCGGCCAGGCCCGGCGACCTGGGCGGCGGCAGCAGTGGCGCCGTGGAGCGCAACCGCCATTCCACGACCCGTCCCGGTGCCAGCCGGTGCATCTCCAGAGGAACCTGCCTCATGTCCGTCTTCCCTTCGCCCTGCGGTTCCGCCCGCTGAGGCTTAACGGGGGTTGGGCCGAGGAGGTGACGTGCGGATGGCCGTTCGACAGCGGATGTCCTACGGTGACGAGGTGAACGACCGTCAGCCGGCGGGGCGTCAGCCGCCGAAGCCGAGGCCCCCACGCCACCGACCGCTGTCGCCGCTGCGCGAGAGCACCTGCGGGACTCGTTCTGGTTCGCCCCGCTGCTGGCCTGTCTGACGGCGGTGCTGGTGTCCGGGACCACCACCTGGCTGGACGCCCGGCTGGTGCACGAGAAGATCGCCGCGACCGGCAGCGCGGCCGACCTGCTGGCGTTCACCAGTGGCGCGAAGGCCGTGGTCCCCACGGTGAGCTCGGCGATCCTGACGTTCATCGGCGTGGTCTTCTCGATCTCGCTGGTGGCCCTGCAGATGGCGGCCAGTCAGATGTCCCCGGGTGCTGCGGCTGTACGTGCGGAGCCGGATCACCAAGACCACCTTCTCGGCCTGCCTGGCCACCCTTCCTGTTCACCCTGCTGGTGCGGCTCGGCTACGACGACACCACCGACCCGACCAAGGTCACCTCCGTCCCGGTGGTCTCCACCGTGGTGGCGGTGCTGCTGGTGCCGATCCCGGACTGGCAGTGCACCGTCGACCTGGCCTTCACCGAGATCCGGATCTGCGGCGGCGGCCAGCCCCAGGTCTCCCGGCGCCTGGCGGCAGCGCTGGACGACCTCCTGAGGATCACCCCCGAAGCCCGCCGCCCGCCCCTGCTGGCCCAACGGGACCTGCTGGAACGGGCGGTGGCCGAACACGTCCCCGCCCCCGGCAACCGGGCCTTCGCCTTGGCCCCGGACCGCCAGGGCATCGGCTGACGCCGGGTCAGCGACCGCCGCCGTCCTCGTGCGGGCGGGCCCGCTCGGGGAGGAGGAAGGCGAGCGCGGCGGCGATCAGCAGGCCGACGGCGGTCAGGCCGAGGGTCCGTCCCGCTGCGGGGCGGAAGCCGTCGGAGGCGGCCCAGCCGAAGAAGGCGGTGCCGAGGACGGCGACACCGATCGAGCCGCCCAGCTGCTGGACCGCGTTCAGCACGCCGGAGGCGGAGCCGACTTCGTGCTCCTCGACGCCGGCGAGCGCGATGTCGAAGAACGGGGCCATGATCAGGCCGAGACCGAGGCCGGTGAGGACCAGCGCCGGGATCAGCTGCCAGGTGGTGAGGCCGTCGGCGCCGTACTCGAGGGTGGCCCACACGGCGAGCGAGCCGAGGACGGCGACCGCCAGGCCCAGGTGCAGCACCCGGCGGCCGTACCTGGGGCCGAGCACCGCGCCGGACAGGACCGCGCCGACCACCAGGCCGAGTGAGAGCGGAATCATCGTCAGACCGGCGTGCAAGGGGGTCCAGCCGAGCCCGAGCTGGAGGTAGAGGGTGAAGACCAGCATCAGCCCCGCGACCGCACCGAAGAAGACCACGCCGCTGGCCAGCGCCCCGGTGAAGGCCCGGCGGCCGAAGAGCGAGGGCTCGACCAGTGGGGAGCCGCCGGCCCGCTTCAGGCGCCGCTGGTAGCGGGCGAAGACCAGCAGGACTGGCAGCGCGGCGGCCATGCTCAGGTACGTCCAGAGCGGCCAGCCCAGCTCGCGGCCCTGGACCAGCGGGTAGACGAGCAGCAGCGCGGCCAGGGCGACCAGCAGCATGCCGGGCAGGTCGAGGCGGACGGCGCCGTCGGCGCGGGTGAGGCGGTTGGCGGGCAGCAGCCGGGTGGCGCCGAGCACGGCCAGCAGGCCGAGCGGCAGGTTGACCAGGAAGACCATCCGCCAGCCGGTGCCGAGCCAGTCCGCGTCCACCAGGAAGCCGCCGAGGGTCGGGCCGAGCACCGAGGAAAGCCCGAGCACCGGGCCGAACAGCCCGAAGGCGGCACCGACCTCCTGGGGCGGGAACATCAGCCGGATCAGGCCGAGGCCCTGCGGGATGAGCAGCGCCGCGAACCCACCCTGGACGGCGCGGGCGCCGATCAGCAGACCGGGGTCGGTCGCGGCGGCGCAGGCCGCCGAGGCGAGGGTGAACCCGGCGGCGCCGAGCAGGAAGAGCCGCTTGCGGCCGAAGATGTCGCCGAGCCTGGCCCCGGTGACCATCAGCATGGCGAAGGCCAGCGTGTAGGCGGCGGCGATCCACTGGATCTGGGACTCGCTGCCGCCCAGGTCACGCAGGATCGCAGGGGAGGCGACGCCGGTGATGGTGGCGTCCAGCAGATCCATCGCCTCGACCAGCAGGACCACGCCGAGGGCGGCCCAGCGGTAGCGGTGGAGGGGTTCCTCGGTGGGTGTTTCGAGTACGGCGGTCATGGCGACTCCTCGATGGAACGGCGTTCGTATCGACGAACAGCGTTTGCTTTGACGAACACCGTTCTACGACTGGAACGCCGTTCGTGTCAAGGTAGGATTCAGGGGTCGCCTACTCCGGAGGTTCCGCATGACCAGCTGGCCCGAGACCTGGCCCGGCCGGGAGAAGCCCGCGCCCAAGCGGCAGCCGCTCAGTCGCGAGCGGATCGTGGCGACCGCGCTGACGATCATCGAGACCGAGGGTCTGGACGCGCTCTCGATGCGCCGGGTCGCCCAGGAGCTCGGCACGGGCGCGGCCAGCCTGTACGCGCACATCGGCAACAAGGAGGAGCTCCTGGAGCAGGTCCTCGACCTGGTCTACTCGGAGATCGCCGTCGAGACGCCGGACCCGGCCCGCTGGCAGGAGCAGGTGAGGGACCACATGCGGCGCGCCCGCAAGGCGCTGACCAGTCACGGCGACCTGGCCCGGGCCGTGATGGCCGCCAACGTGCCGGTCACCCCGTACGCGCTGGACAACGCCGAGGCGTTGCTCGGCCTGCTGAAGGCCGGCGGCCTGGACGACCGGACCGCCTCCTACGGCGTGGACGTGCTCTCCCTGCTGGTCACCGCTACCGCCTTCGAGGAGAGCAGCCGGTGGCGGGTGTCCACCGAGGATGCCTCGGCCTACGGCGAACGGATCCGGACGTTCTTCCGGTCGATCCCCGCCGACCGCTATCCGCTGGTGGTCGCGCTGGCGGGCGAGCTGACCCGGGACGTCGGCGACGAGCGGTTCGAGTTCGGCCTCGACATCCTGGTGGCGGGCCTGGCCCGCCGGGCCTGACGGGGCGTCGGCGGACAGCACGAAGCCCCCGTCGCGTGGTGCGACGGGGGCTTCGGGGCGGGTCAGCCGGCGTCGGCCGGCCGGGTGCCGCGCCTGTCGAGCGAGGCCAGGTACGCGTTGTAGGCGACCAGCTCCGCGTCGCCGTCCCGGTCGGCGGCCCGGTCCCGGCGGCGGGCCTGGCGCTCCTCGGACTTGGCCCACTGCAGCGTGAGCGCGATCAGCACGATCGCGGTCGGGATCTCGCCGAACGCCCAGGTGATGCCGCCGGCGAGCTTCTGATCGTTGATCAGGTCGGTGCCGGGCGGCGCCGTCGCGGAGGTGAAGGTGGTCACCAGCGGACTGGTCGCCATCATCACCGCGACGCCGAAGAAGGCGTGGAACGGCATCCCCATGAACAGCTCGATGATCCGCATCACGAAGCCCGGCCGGTGCGGGCCGGGGTCGACGCCCATGATCGGCCAGAAGAACAGCAGGCCGACCGCCAGGAAGTGCACCATCATCCCGATGTGCCCGACCCGGTAGCCCATCAGGAAGTCGAACAGCGGGGTGAAGTAGAGCGCGTACAGGCTCGCGATGAACAGCGGGATGGTGAAGGCCGGGTGCGAGACCACCCGGACGTACCGGCTGTGCAGCAGTGCCACCAGCAGCTCGCGGGCGCCCTTGCCGCTGCCCTTGCGGGCCGGGCGCAGCGCTCGCAGTGCGAGCGTGATCGGGGCGCCGAGCAGCAGCAGGATGGGGGCGAGCATGGAGAGCACCATGTGCTGGATCATGTGGGCGCTGAACAGCACCATGCCGTAGTCGTTCAGCCCGGTGCAGGTCACCAGCAGGACGGTGCCGAGGCCCGCGACCCAGGCGATGCTGCGGCCGACCGGCCAGCGGTCGCCGCGCCGGACCAGCCGGCCCACGCCCGCGCCGTACAGCCCGAGGGCGACCAGGCAGCCGATCAGGAACGGCCAGTCGGGCGACCAGGTCAGGGCGGAGTCGACGGTGAACGGGCCGAGAGGCGCCATCCCGCCGTGGTGGTGCATCCCGGTCATGCCGTCGCCCATCGGCGGGTCCTGCTTTCCCTCGTCAGTTCGGGTCGGACCGGGCCGCGCTGCGGGTCCGGTTCGTCCGTTTTGCTTCGAGGGTCAGCCTAGGTGCCCCTTATCCCGCGGCCGCACCCGCCCCCGGTGCGTTCGCCGCGGCGTCCAGCGAGCCGGTGACCCGGAGCAGCAGGGAGTGCAGGGTGGTGGCCTCCTCGGCGGAGAGGTCACTGGCCTCCAGGATGCCGCGCGGTACGCAGAGCGCCTGGCCGCGCATGGCCGCCCCGGTGTCGGTGAGGCGGATGGTGACGGACCGTTCGTCCTCGGTGCTGCGGGTGCGCCGTACGTAGCCGGTCGCCTCCAGGCGCTTGAGCAGCGGGGAGAGGGTGCCGGAGTCCAGGCGCAGGTACTCGCCGATCTGCTTCACGGGCAGATCGCCGTGCTCCCAGAGCACCAGCATCACCAGGTACTGGGGGTAGGTCAGTCCCAGGTCCTTGAGCAGCGTCCGGTACACACCGTTGAAGGCCCGGGAGGCGGCCTGCACGCTGAAGCAGATCTGGTTGTCCAGGCGCAGCAGCTCGGTCTCGGGTACGTCGGTCGGCTCGGTCATGGTTCCAGAATAGCTGTGCGCTGCTCAGTTGTGCACAACTGAATTGCGTGCAATGATTCTCGGCAGAGGGCGAGCCGGACACCGGCCGCCGAGCCACGAAGGGACAGGTCACCATGGACGCGCTGTACACCGCTGCCGCCACCGCCAACGGCCGCGAGGGCCGCACCGTCAGCTCCGACGGTCAGCTGGACCTCGCGCTGGCGATGCCCCCCGCGCTCGGCGGCAACGGTCAGGGCACCAACCCCGAGCAGCTCTTCGCCGCCGGGTACGCGGCCTGCTTCGCCAGTGCCCTCGGCCTGGTCGGCCGCCAGGCCCGGGTGGACACCGGCGAGATCTCGGTCACCGCCGAGGTCTCCATCGGCAAGGACGACGACGGCTTCGGCCTCTCCGTGGTCCTGCGGGTCGAGCTCCCGGACGCCCTGGCGGGCGAGACGGGCGAGCTGCTGGTCAAGCAGGCCCACCAGGTCTGCCCGTACTCCAAGGCCACCCGCGGCAACATCGAGGTCGAGCTCGTCGTCGAGTAGTCGCCCGCGCACGCCAGGAGCCCCGGACCGAGCAGAGGTCCGGGGCTCCTGGCGTCTCACCTGGCCGAGGTGCCGCCTGCGCCGCTCGGGCCGCTCGGGCCGTCGAGGTCGTCGCGGCCCACGTGCTCGCCGGGCGTGGCCAGCTCCGCGACCGCGTCCGCCCGGACCACCGCGCCGGTGGACCTCTTGCCGCGCCGCAGCCGGCCCTCCAGCCAGCTCGCGAATGACGTGAGCGAGAAGTTCACCAGGACGAAGACCACCGCGACGACGGTGAAGCTGGCGATGGTGTTCGCCCCGTAGTTCGCGCTCATCGGGCGGACCGACGCCAGCAGTTCGGCGAAGCCGAGCAGCGCGCCACCCAGCGCGGTGTCCTTCACGATCACCACCAGCTGGCTGACGATCGCCGGCAGCATCGCGGTGACCGACTGCGGCAGCAGGACGTGGCGCATGACCTGGTTCTTCCGCATGCCGATCGCCTTGGCCGCGTCGGTCTGACCGCGCGGCAGCGACAGGATGCCGGCCCGGACGATCTCCGCGAGCACCGAGGCGTTGTAGAGGACCAGGCCGGTGACCACGGCGTAGAGCGGCCGGCTGTCGGGGCTGACGTCGGTGAACTCGGAGTAGGCCGCGTTCGCGAAGAGCATCAGGATCAGCACCGGGATGGCGCGGAAGAACTCCACCACCGTGCCGCCCACCGCCCGCACCCAGCGGTGCTCGGAGAGCCGGGCGATGCCGAACAGCACGCCGAGCGGCAGCGCGATGACCATGGCGAGCGCGGCGGCGATCAGCGTGTTCTTGAGCCCCGGCAGCAGGTAGGTCGACCAGGCGCGGGAGTCGGTGAAGAAGGGCCGCCACTTGACCCATTCGAGCTGGTTCTTGTCCGAGAGGCTCTGCACCACCCACCAGATCACCGCGGCGAGGGCGACCAGGAACAGCACCGTGAGCAGCACGTTGCGTCTTCTCGCCCGCGGCCCCGGGACGTCGTACAGGGTGGACGGAGCCGTCATCTCTTCACCGACACCTTCTTGCTCACCCAGCCGAGGAAGAGCCCGGTCGGGAGGGTGAGGCAGATGAATCCGAACGCGAAGATGGCCGAGATGAGGATGAGTTGGGCCTCGTTCTCGATCATCTCCCGCATCAGGGACGCGGCTTCGGCGACGCCGATCGCGGCGGCCACGGTGGTGTTCTTCGTCAGTGCGATCAGCACGTTCGCCAGCGGACCCACCACGGAACGGAAGGCCTGGGGAAGCACCACCAGCCTCAGCACCTGGGGGAAGTTCAGACCGACGGCCCGCGCGGCCTCGGTCTGGCCGACCGGCACCGTGTTGATGCCCGACCGCAGCGCCTCGCAGACGAACGCCGAGGTGTAGAGGGTCAGGCCGAGCACGGCCAGCCGGAAGTTGATGGTGGTGAAGTTGTCGGCGCCGAGGGTGACCCCGAGCGTCTGGAACAGGCCGAGCGAGGTGAAGACGATGATCACCGTGAGCGGGATGTTCCGGACCACGTTGACGTAGGAAGTGCCGAAGCCGCGCATCAGCGGCACCGGGCTGACCCGCATGGCCGCCAGGGCGGTCCCCCAGATCAGCGAGCCGATGGCGGAGTAGAAGGTGAGCTGCACCGTCACCCAGAAAGCCCCGAGCAGGTCGTAACCCTCAAGAAAGTCGAACACGGTCACCCGGCCCTTCCACGGCGGTGACGGCCCACGGCGTGCCGTGGGCCGTCCGGTTCAGCTGACGATGACGCCGATCTTCGGGGCGGACTCGGGCTGGTAGTTGGCGGGGCCGAAGTTCTTCTTCACCGCCGCGTCCCAGGAGCCGTCGCTGACCATCTTCTCCAGGGCGGTGTCGATCTTCGCCTTGAGATCGCTGCCCTTCTGGACGCCGATGCCGTAGTTCTCATTGCTCAGCTTGAAACCACCGAGCCGGAACTTGCCCCTGAACTCGGGCTGCGAGGCGTAGCCGGCCAGGATCACGTCATCGGTGGTCAGGGCGTCGATGACCTTGTTCTCCAGGCCGGTCAGGCACTCGGAGTAGCCGCCGTACTGCTGGAGCTGGGCGTTCGGCGCGATCTTCGTCTTGACGTTCTGCGCCGAGGTGGAGCCGGTGACCGAGCAGAGCTTCTTGTTGTTCAGGTCCGTCGGCGTCTTGATGGAGGTGTCGTCGGCCCGCATCAGGACGTCCTGGTGCGCGAGCAGGTACGGCCCGGCGAAGTCCACCTTCTCCGAGCGCGCGGGGGTGATCGAGTACGAGGCGGCGATGAACTGGACGTCACCGCGCTGGAGCAGCGTCTCGCGGTCGGCGCTCTTCGCCTCCTTCCACTCGATGTCGCCCGGATCGTGGCCGAGCTGCTTGGCGACGTACGTGGCGACGTCCACGTCGAAGCCCGTGTACTTGCCGTCTGGGGTCTTCAGGCCGATGCCGGGCTGGTCGAACTTGATCCCGACGGTGATCTTGTTGCCGCCCGTACTGCCGCCACCGTCCGAACCGCAGCCTGCGGCGGTCAGGGACAGCACGAGCGTGGCGGCGGTCGCGGCGGTGACCTTACGAAGCTTCATGATGATCTTTCCTGGTGCTGGTGGGGTCCGGTCAGTGGTGAAGGATCTTCGAGAGGAAGTCCTTGGCCCGCTCGCTACGCGGATTGCTGAAGAACTGATCGGGCGTCGTCTTCTCCACGATCCGGCCGTCCGCCATGAACACCACGCTGTTGGCCGCCGAACGGGCGAAGCCCATCTCGTGGGTGACGACGACCATGGTCATCCCGTCCCTGGCGAGCTGCTGCATCACCTCCAGCACCTCGTTGATCATCTCGGGGTCGAGCGCCGAGGTCGGCTCGTCGAAGAGCATGATCTTCGGGTCCATGGCCAACGCCCGGGCGATCGCGACGCGTTGCTGCTGTCCACCGGACAGCTCCGCCGGGTACTTGTCCGCCTGGGAGGCGACGCCCACCCGGTCGAGCAGGTGGCGGGCCCGCTCGTCGGCCTCCTTCCTGTCCTTCTTGCGCACCTTGACCTGACCGAGCGTCACGTTCTGCAGCACGGTCTTGTGTGCGAAGAGGTTGAAGGACTGGAAGACCATGCCCACGTCGGCCCGCAGCGCGGCCAGCTCGCGCCCCTCGGCAGGCAGCGGTCTGCCGTCGATGACGATCTCGCCGGAATCGATGGTCTCCAGGCGGTTGATGGCCCGGCAGAGGGTGGACTTGCCGCCTCCGGAGGGCCCGATCACGACCACCACCTCGCCCCGGGCGATGGTCAGGTCGATGTCCCGGAGGACGTGCAGCTCGCCGAAGTGCTTGTTGACGTTGCTCAGCACGACCAGGTCGCCCGGGGCCGGGGGCGGGGCCGAGGCCGGGGTGGAAACTTCCTCGCTCACAGTTACTCCGCTCGTCGGCTTCATGGTCCGTCCTCCGAAATGGAGGCGCACGCCGAGGAGCGCAGAAGTGGTAACGGGTGTTCAGAGGGCCGCAGGCCGCCGGGTGTCGGCGGGCAGGTGCCGCTCCGCAGCACGCCAGGCCAGGGTGACGGCACGGTGGGCGGCGGCCGTCGCGTCGGAGACGTCGCCCGCCAGGCGGATCGGGGCACCGAGGTGCACGTGCAGCGCGGGGCGGCGCAGTGGGGCGGTGGCGAAACCGGCCAGCTGCTTGGCCGTGCCGCCCGAGCTGAGTCGGCGGGCGCCGCATTGGCCGAGCGGCACCACGGGGGCACCGCTGGCCGTGGCGAGCCGGGCCAGACCGGTCCGGAACGCACCCGGCTCGGCATCCTGCGGGTCCCGGCGCCGGGGCAGGCCGCCCTCGCCGTAGATCAGCACGACGCGGCCCGCCGCGAGCGCAGCGGCGGCCACGTCGAGGGCGGTGGCGGCCCGGGCCGTACCGCGTTGCACCGGGATGTGTCCGCCGGCCCGCAGCACTCGGCCGAGCCCGGGGATCCGCCACAGACCGGCGGCCGCCATCACCACCGGCTCGGTGCCGAGCGTGCGCAGCGCGGCCAGCACCACACCCGGGTCGGCGAGCGAACTGTGGTTGGCCACCACGATGCTGCCCGGCGCGACCGGGCCCGCCACCTCGCTGGTGACGGACAGTCGACCGAGAACGGGGATCAGCGCGCTGGCGATCCGGCTGAGCATGGCGGTTCCCTTCGAGATGGTGGCACGCACCATCCTCGTGGACCGGGGCCGCCGGAGGCTTGAGTACCCGTACTCACCTCGGGGCGGGGCGGGGCCGTCAATCGATGCGGAACTCGTTGCCCTCGATGTCCAGCATCGGGATGCACGAATCGGTGCCGTCGTACAGCGTCCGCACGTGTACCGCACCGAGCGGGATCAGCCGGGCGCACTCGGCCTCGAAGTCGTCGACACTGCCCATGCCCAGAGCGAGGCAGGCGGGGGCCTCAGTGATGTCGCGGTCGAGCAGCCCTGTCCTTGGCGCACAAGTACAGAGACATCTCTATGCAGAATCAGTTTGTTATGCAAACCTCTCTGCATGACAACTTCACCTGCCCCGTCCTCGGGGGATCCTGCTGGCCTGTTGGCGATGCGGCGGGACCTGGTCCGCCGGGTCCACCGTGAGCAGCGCGGTGCCTGGTTCCCGCTGCTGGTGCTCGCCGCCGTGCGCTTGGGAGGGGTGTTGGTGTCCCCCCACAGCTTCGGCGACAACTTCTGGTGGGCGGCCTGGTACTACCCGGTGGCGACGTTGCTCGCCTTCGGTGTGACCGCTTGGTTCTACCTGCGCCGTTCCGAGCGGCTCGGTGTGGGGACCCGGGTCGGTCCGTACCTCACCCTCGGCGTCCTCCTGATCGTGCTCGTCCACGGCTACCAGATGTGCCTGGCGCTGGAGGTGCTGCCCTATCCCGACTTCCGCGAACCGACGCTTCTGTCCCAGCTCTTCACCACGGTGGTGAGTCCGGCCGGCGTGATCGGACTCGCGCTGCTGCTGCTCGCCCGGATCGAGCGCAGCTGGCTGCTGCTGGCCGTCACCTGCGCCTACCTGGTCCTCATGATCGACCTGGACGGTGTTCCCGCCCTCGCGCCCTGGAGCGGGTGGGCCCTCGTCCGGAGCCTCTTCTCCGGAAGCGGTGTGCTGCTGCTCGGCAGCGCTGCCCTGGTTCTGCAGCAACGGTTCCAAGGGCGGCCGTCCACGTGAGCGAGCATCCGACCAGCAGCCTCGACGACGTCGTGCACCAACGGGTACGCCTGGGCATCCTCGCCGTGGCCAGAGAAGCCCGGCGGGTGGAGTTCACGTTCCTGCGTACCACGCTCGGCCTGACCGCCGGCAACCTCTCCCAGCACCTGGCCGTCCTGGAGAAGGCAGGACTGATCACCGTCGAGAAGGGGTACGAAGGCCGACGCGCCCGCACCTGGATCGACCTCACGAAGGCGGGCAAGCAGGCCCTGCACGACGAGGTCACCGCCCTCAAGGCACTGATCCGCCAACTCGAACAACCCGGTGCGGACGCCTGCCCTGCGAAGAGCACCGCACCGGGCCTCACCGCCCCCGAACCGCAGTAGAGCACCGCCCCCGGCTTCTGCGGGGGTCAGTCCCTCGGGAGCAGGGTGTTCTCGCTGGTGCGGCCGGCGGCGAAGTCGTCGACGTTGCGGACGGTGGCGTCGATGATCTGGCCGACGGCCGTGCGGGTGAAGTAGGCCTGGTGACCGGTGACCAGGACCTGGGGGAAAGTGAGCAGGCGGGCGAGGATGTCATCGGTGATGCCCTGGATGGACCGGTCGGTGAAGAAGACGCCGGTCTCCTCCTCGTAGACGTCCAGGCCCACGCCGGAGAGCCTGCCGTGGCGGAGGGTCTCGACCAGGGCGGTGCTGTCGACGAGGCCGCCGCGACTGGAGTTGACGAGGATGGCGTCGCTCTTCATCCGGGCGAGGGCGGCGGAGTCGATGAGGTGGTGGGTGGCCGGGACCAGGGGGACGTGGAGGCTGATCAGGTCGGCGCGGGAGAGGAGTTCGGGCAGCTCGGTGTACTGCATGCCGAGCCCGCGGCAGACCGGGTTCTCGGCGATGTCCCAGCCGAGGAGCTCGGTGCCGAAACCGGCCGCGATCCGGGTGAAGCACTCGCCGATCTTGCCGGTGCCGATGACGCCGACGGTCATCCCGTGCACGTCCCGGCCGAGCAGTCCGTCCAGGCGGAAGTCGAACTCGCGGGAGCGGTTGGCGGCGCGGGTGAGCCGGCGATTGACGGCCAGTGCGAGGGCCCAGGCGTGTTCGGCGACCGCGTACGGGCTGTAGTGGGAGACCCGGGCGATCGTGAGGCCGAGGTCGGCGGCGGCGTCGAGGTCGATGTTGTTGAAGCCCGTGGAGCGTTGGGTGATCAGTTCCGTGCCGCCGGTGGCGAGCAGCGTGAGGGTCTCGGCGTCCAGGACGGCATTGACGCTGCTGCTCACGGCCGGGTAGTCGGCGGCGAGCGGGGCGGTGTCGCGGTTGAGGAACACCGGGAGGGTGCGGAGGGAGTGCCGACCCGCGAAGGCCCGCTCCAGGAGCGGCTTTTCGTCTGCTTGGACGCCGTAGGCGAGGATCTCCATCCGGCCACGCTAACCAGGAGTGCCGGGTCGGCCGGGGGCGGCTCGCCGTACATGCGGCAGGGCGGGCCCGTGACCTGCGCGGGCCCGCCCTGCCGGAGTGTCAGATGACGGTCTCGGCCTCGACGTAGCGCTCGGCGGGGACGGTCTTGAGGTCGGCCACCGCGTCGGCCAGCGGGACGAGCTTGATCTCGGTGCCCTGGAGGGCGGTGATGTGGCCGAAGGCGCCCTTGTGGGCGGCCTCGATGGCGTGCCAGCCGAAGCGGGTGGCGAGGACCCGGTCGTACGCGGTGGGGGTGCCGCCGCGCTGGGTGTGGCCGAGGATGACCGGCTTGGCCTCCTTGCCGAGGCGGTGCTCCAGCTCGCGGGAGAGCTGGTTGGCGATGCCGGTGAACCGCTCGTGGCCGTAGATGTCCTTCACGCCCTCCTCCCAGTGCATGGAGCCGGGCTCGGGCTTGGCACCCTCGGCGCAGACCACGATGGCGAACTTCTTGTTCCGGTCGAAGCGCTCGCGGACCACCTCGGTCAGCTTGTCGATGTGGAACGGGCGCTCGGGGACCACGATCGCGTGCGCACCGGCCGCCATGCCGGCGTTGAGGGCGATCCAGCCGGTGTGACGGCCCATCACCTCGACGACCATGACCCGCTGGTGCGACTCGGCGGTGGTCTTGAGGCGGTCCAGCGCGTCGGTGGCGACCGAGACGGCGGTGTCGAAGCCGAAGGTCACGTCGGTGCAGGCGATGTCGTTGTCGATGGTCTTCGGGACGCCGATGACCGGCAGTCCGCCGTCGCTCATCAGCTTGGCGGCCTTGAGGGTGCCCTCGCCGCCGATCGGGATCACCGCGTCGATGCCGAGGTCCGCGCAGTACTTCTTGGCGCGCTCGACGCCGTCCCGCAGGTGGCTCGGCTGCACCCGGGAGGAGCCGAGGATGGTGCCGCCCTGGGCGAGGATGCCGCTCACCGAGTCGAGGGTGAGCGGGCGGTGGACACCCTCAAGGAGACCGCGCCAGCCGTCCTGGAAGCCGATGATCTCGTCGCCGTGGTCGACCACCCCCCGGTGGACCACGGAACGGATCACGGCGTTCAGGCCGGGGCAGTCACCGCCGCTGGTCAGCACACCAATACGCATTGCTTTGCAACTCCCGAACAGAACGGACAGCCGGACTTCCACCATACGGCGCCCGGGTCCGACCGGGCAGGCGCCGATGTGAGCCGGGTCACCTTTGACCCGGCCCGCGCGGTACTGCGCCGAACGCCTCAGGAGGGTGTGCGTTCAGCTCTTCTATTGTCGTACGAATCCGGGGGTCTGTTGACCCCCGCTCAACCCGTGGACAGCTCAGGCCGGCTGACGGGTCGCCGTGATCCGCTCCGCGCGCAGCGCGTCGTACCAGGTGGTGTCGGCCGGCGGCAGCGCGTTCACATCCAGCGCCAGCTTGATCAGCATGTCGGCGACGGCGGGGTTACGGGCCATCACCGGGCCGTGCAGGTAGGTGCCGAAAATGGTGTCGCGCCAGGCGCCCTCGGTGCCGTCGCCGGTGCCGTTGCCCCGGCCGACCTGGACCTGGGCGAGCGGCTTGACGCCCTGGCCGAGGTGGGTGATGCCCTGGTGGTTCTCGAAGCCGGTGAGCTGAGGGAGGTTCAGCTGCGGGTCGGTCTCCGCCAGCACGTCGCCGACGCAGCGGGCGCCCTCGCCCCGGCCGGTCCAGACGTCCAGCAGGCCCAGGCCGGGCTGGCGCTCGCCCCGGTCGTTCAGGAACTCGTGGCCGAGGATCTGGTACCCGGCGCAGACCGAGAAGATGATCGCACCGTTCTCGGCCGCCCGGACCAGGCCCTGGTCCGCCGCCAGCCGCTCGGCCGCCAGCCGCTGCGGACGGTCCTCACCGCCGCCGATCAGGTAGATGTCACCGCTGGTCGGCACCGCCTGGTCCGAGCGGACGTCGATCCGCTGGACGTTCAGGCCGCGCTGGCGGGCCCGGCGCTCGACGACCAGCGCGTTGCCCCGGTCGCCGTACGTGCTCAGCAGGTCCGGGTAGACCCAGACCAGGCGCAGGCTGCTCTCGCTCATCCTCTGGGACCTTCCGGACTGAGGCCGCTGCTGCGGCTCGCTGGGGTACGCGGGCTGCTGGTAAGGGTTCTCCTGGAACGGGGGAGTAGCCATCAGTTCGCCACCGCCTTGCGCAGCTGCTGGAACGCCGTGTAGTTGGCGATCGCTTCGATCCGTCCGGGCGGGGCCGCCCGGACCGCCTGCTCCAGGGTGTCCACCACCTGGAACTGGAGACCCGCCACCTCCAGCCGGACCGCCAGGTCCAGCTTGCGCTGGCCCATCACGAAGATCGGGTGGCCGGACAGCCGCTCGTAGTCCACGTCCCACAGCCAGGAGGTGTCGGTGCCGTCCGCGTCCAGCGCGTTGACCGAGAGCACCACCGGGGCCGGCGGCTGGTCGATCAGCGAGAAGGTCTCCAGCCAGCCGGCCGGGTTCTTGGCGAGCAGCAGGCGGACGTCGCGGCCCAGGTACTGCACCACGTCGTAGCGGCCGGCGACCGCCGTGACGGCCTGCATCCGCTGGAGCGCGACCTGCGGGGCGACGCCGAAGACGGCGGCCACCGCGGCCGAGCTGGTCGCGTTGGCCAGGTTGGCCCGGCCGGGCAGCTGGAGCTGGATCGGCCAGGCGCCGCGCTGCGGGTCGATCACGTGGGTGCCCTGGAGCGCCCAGTGCGGCTGCGGACGGCGGAAGCCGCAGTCCTGGCAGAACCAGTCGTCGCCCGGACGCTGCATCACGCCACCGCAGGACGGGCAGGACCAGGCGTCCTCCTTCCACGCCTGACCGGCGGCCACCCAGACCACCTTGCGGCAGGACGAGGCGGCCCAGGTCACCAGCGGGTCGTCCGCGTTGGCGATGATCACCGCCTCGGTGTCCTGGAGGCCCTCGCGCCACTTCTCGGCCATCATCCGGGTCTCGGCGGCGCGGTCCAGCTGGTCACGGGAGAGGTTCAGCAGCGCTATGGCCTTCGGCCGGGTGTCGCGGGCGACGCCCGCCAGGTACTTCTCGTCCACCTCGATCACGCCGAAGCGGGCCTCCCCGCCACCGGCGAGGGCGGCGGTGATCCCGGCAGGCATGTTCGCGCCCAGGGCGTTCGAGACCACCGGGCCCGCGGCGCGCAGCGCCTCGGCGATCAGGCGGGTAGTGGTGGTCTTGCCGTTGGTCGCGCTCACCAGCACCACGTCGAGGTGGTCGGAGAGCGTCGCCAGCAGGTCGGGGTCCAGCTTGAGGGCGATCTTGCCACCGATCACCGAGCCACTGCCCCGGCCGGCCTTCTGCGACAGTGCGGCGGCCACACGGCCCGCCGTCACGGCGATCTTGGCACGGGCGGGCAGCGAGGCGTCGCGTACGGCTGCGGCGTCCGAATCGGGGCCTGGCATGCTCTGTGGTCCTCCTTGCTGCGGCGCCGCTTGCGCGGCAGAACGGGGCCAGCCTACCTACTCCGTCCCTGGACACCGCGCAGGGGCACTTCTGACGCCCTCTCAGGTACAGGATCGGAAGGGCAGTGCCCTGGGGAACGGCGACGCCCCGCCGCTGGAGCGTTCAGAGGGCTTCGGGCCCTGCTCCCGCTAGATGATGAACGGCCACCCGCCCCCACCGGACTGCCGGTAATTGTCCGCCTCGGGCGAGAACGGGCCCTGGGGCGGCTTGCGGAACAGCCTCACGACGGACCTCAGGCCCGACAGCAACGTCCCGACCAAGCGCTTCACGGACTTCCCCCTCCAGCTCGGGCCACCGGTGAACCGGCATGCCTACCGGCCCAGGCTAGGGCCCGGGACAGGGCAACGTGCCCTTCTTGAGCAGAGTTTGAGGTCCGACGGCGAGGCGGGACGCGACGAGGGGCCGTACGGCGGGAACGGCGACGCCCGCCCCGAGTCCCTGGGCAGGGGGGTAGCCGGGGGCCCCTGCCCAGGGACTCGGTTCAGCGGGACGGCCAGGGGGTCGGGAGCTGCTCGGTGGCTTCGGAGAGGTGGGCGGTGATGACCAGGGTGCCGTCCTCGACCTGGTAGTCCAGGGGGGCGGAGAGGCGGCGCATGGTGGAGATCAGGCCGGTGTTGGAGGCGTGGGTGACCGCGTAGACGGTGGGGGTGCCGGCTTCCAGGGCCAGGGCGGCCATCCGGCGGAGCAGGTCGACGCCGAGGCCGCGGCGCTGCCAGGCGTCCTCGACCAGGAGGGCGATCTCCGCACTGTCGTCGTCCCACATCAGGTGGGCGAGGGCGACGATCCGGCCGTCGGGGGTCTCCGCCGCGAGGGTCTGGCCGTGGCGGGGGTCGAGCAGGTGGTCGAGGTAGCGGTCGGCGTCCCTGAGCGGGCCGTGGTAGCGCTTGCGCAGGGCGTCGGAGGAGCAGCGGCCGTGCATGGCGAGGGCGGCGGCCTTGTCCTCGGGGTCGGCCCGGCGGACCGTCAGGTCGGCTCCGGCGGGGAGGGTGAGTCGGGCCTCGACCTTGGGGACGCGGGGGCCGAGCAGCGAGTCCAGCTCGACCAGAGCCTGGGCCCGGGCGAACTCGGTCGGGGTGAAGGGCAGGTGCGGGCGGTTGAGCTCGATCAGGTCGCCGGACGGGACCGGCAGCCGCATCAGGTGACCGTCGATGCCCGCCGTGGCCGTGGCGCCGCCGTTCGGGAACTGCCGGATCGTGCAGCGGCCGAAGAGGCGGCGCAGGGCGACCGGGAGCTCGGCGGCGTCCAGGGCCGTCCGGGTGGCCAGCGCGAGGACGTGGGTCGGCTCGTCCACCAGGTCGTGGGTGTCGGCCTGTTCGGTCCAGATGTCGCGGCCGCCGCCGGACGCGACGGCCCGGGTCAGGTCGGCCCGGCCGAGCGGCTGCGGGGCGCGGACCAGGAACTCGTCCACGGCGCCGACCGGCAGCGGGTGGGTCTGCATCGAGACGATGCTGACCTGGAGCCCGGCCAGGGCGGTGCAGATCCGGGCCAGGCTGCCGGGGGAGTCGGAGACGGTGGCGCGCAGCCGCCAGAGCGTGGTCTGCTCGAAGTCACGCAGCGGTCCCGTCACCTCGCCCGCCCCGGTGTCCGGTCCCGGCGGCGCGGCGGGGTCGGGCGTCGGAGGTCCGTGCGGATGCCGGTGGGCCCACCAGGCGTGGAAGACCGCCGTGGCGACCAGGGCGAGCGCCGAGGCGACCAGCAGGACCGGCCCGTCGTGGCCGTGGACGACCGTGTTGGCGACCAGGTCGGCGCTCGCCACCGCGACGAAGACGGCGGCGAGCTCGGTGGTGTCGCGGCGCAGGCGGTGGTTTCTGGCGCTGCGGCGCTGGGCGCGGGAAGGCTGTGAAGTGGTGTCCATGGAAGCATCGTGCTCTTCCGGTGTTTCGTGATCACGAATCCCCCGTGACCTGTTGGTAAATGTCTGCGGATGGCACCCGAACTGCCGTCCCTCAGATCAAGAACCCGTCGGACGCTCCGTCAGTTCCCGTCCTGCGGCACGGACTTCGGACAGCAGTAGGTCCAGGTCCGCTTCGGTGGTGGCGGCATTGAGCAGACACGCCCGGAGCATTTCGCGCCCGTCGAGGAGCGCGCCCGTAACAAAGGCCTGGCCGCGCAGTTGGACGGCGACCGGCAGGTCCCGGTTGACGGCGTCCGTGCGGGCCGGATCGGCGGGCAGGTAGCGGAAGGCGACGATCGAGGTGCGGACCGGCGCGAGCAGCTCCAGCTCCGGGTCGGCCTCGACCAACGCGCCCAGGTGCCGGGCCAGTTCGGTGCAGCGGGCGATGTCGGCGGCCAGTCCGGCCCGTCCCCGGTGGGCGATGGTGGCCCAGACCTTGAGGGAGCGGAACGGGCGGGTCTGCTCGATCCCGTACTCGGAGAACCAGCCGAGCGCCCCCGCCGCCTCGTCGCGCAGGTAGGAGGGGACCAGGCTGAAGGTGGAGCGCAGCTCGTCGGTGTCGCGGACCAGGGCGCAGCCGCAGTCCACCGGGACGCCGAGCCACTTGTGCGGGTCGAGGGCGAGCGAGTCGGCGCGGTCCATCCCGGCGTACTGGTCGGCGATGGCCGGGTCCAGGACGCCGAAGGCGCCGTACGCGCCGTCCACGTGCAGCCAGAGGCCCTCGGCGGCGCAGACGTCGGCGATCGGGTCGAAGGCGTCCACCACGCCGGTGCCGACCGTACCCGCGGAGGCGACCGCGAGGAAGGGGAGCAGTCCGGCGGCCCGGTCGGCGGCCACGGCCTCGGCCAGGGCGGCCGGGTCGAGCCGCCCCTCGGCGTCGGTGGCGACGGTGCGCAGGTGCCGACTGCCGAGGCCGAGCAGTTCGACGGCCTTGCGGACGCAGGAGTGGGTCTCGGCGGTGGCGTACGCGACCAGCGGGGGCAGCCCGGCCAGGCCGTCCTGGCGCAGGTCGTGCCCCGCCCGGCGGCCGGCCCGGTTCCGGGCGGCGGCCAGGCACAGGATGGTGGCCATCGAGGTGCCGGAGGTCAGGATGCCGCCGCCGGCCGGGTGCGGGAAGCCGACCAGTTCGGCGATCCAGCGGACCACGGCCCGCTCCAGGTGGACGTCGGCGTGGTCGCCGCCGGCCGAGCTGGGGTTCATCGCGGCGGCGGCCAGGGTGGCCAGCACCCCGGCGGGGGCGGGGGCGGAGTTGACCCAGCCGAAGAAGCGCGGGTGGCCGTTGCCCATCGGAGCGGTCATCAGCTGACTGCCGATCACCTCCAGCAGCCCGTCCAGCGGCACGCCGTCGGCGGGCAGCGGGAGGTCCAGGAGGGCCTGCCGGTCGGCCGGGTCCATCGGCTGCCAGACCGGCCGGCCGGGCACCGCGTCGAGGTAGTCGGAGACCAGCTCGGCGGCGGCCCGGGCGGCGGTGCGGAAGTCGTCGGAGGTGTCGCTCATGCTGCTGCTCCATCAGGGGTCATGGAGGCACGGCTTCCTCGGCGTACCCGGTGGTCAGGAGCTTAGTCCCTGCCTAGTCCAGGGTGCCGGAGAGGCCGCCCGCGCTGCGGCAGTAGCCCGCGATCTCCTTGTTGGTGATCTTGGAGCAGAGCCGGGCGCCCGCGCCGGCCTCGGTGTAGTTGACGGTGTAGTAGCTCATCAGGCCCTGGGTGCACGCCTTGCGCTGCCAGGAGTCGGCGGCGGTGGCGCACTGGTCGGCCGCCCAGTTCTCGCGGTCCAGGTTGTACTTCATGGTCCGGGAGCCGACGCCCCGGCTGCAGTCGTTGGCGCCGCCGCTGGCCTGGCCGTTGAGGCACCACTTGAGGGCGTCGGCGTAGACGTTCTCGTGGTTGGCGTAGTCGTGCGAGCTCAGGTAGAAGGTCGGCGCGTAGAAGAAGCAGGCGGACTGGAACAGCGCGGGCTGGTCCTTGCAGGGGTACAGCGGGTCCTTGGCGAGGGCGGCCGGGTCGAGGTTGGCCTTGGCCTTCTCGTCCTCCTCGTCGGGGCCGAAGAGCTGCATGAAGAGGCCCTCGGAGCAGGTGATCTTCCGGCTGTCGCTGGGGAACTTGTTGCACAGCGCGCGGGCCTTGGCCACGTCCTGCTTGGCGACGAACATCGTGCCGTGACCGACGCCGTGGATGCACTTGCCGTTGTTGGCCGGGGCGCAGAGCTTGAGCAGGTCCTCCTCCGGGTTGGTGGAGGCGTTGAGCATCTCCTCGACCGCGCCGTGCAGGTAACCCGCAGCGCAGGTCTCGTGCGGGAAGGAGATCACCTTCTGGAAGTCCGCGTGGTAGCGCTTGACCGCGGTGTGCCCGAGCTCGTGGGCGATCGGGTGGCAGAACCGCACGGTGTACGGGAGCTTCTTGCTGATCGCGTCCAGCTCGGCCAGCGCGACGCCGGGATCGGTGGCCTCCATCGTGGCCATCAGCTTGTTGCGCAGGGTGGAGCGGGTCCACACCGCCGGGTCGCCGGTCGGGCTGGGGGAGGCGGCCGGGCCGCCGCCCTGGGCCGCCGGGGCGGGCTGTCCGGCCGGAGCACCGACCTGCGCGGTGGTGGTCTGCGGGGTCCACTGGGTGACCGCCACCGCGCCCAGTCCGAGCGCGCCGAGCAGGAAGGCGGTGATGATCGCGAAGAGTCGCGGTTGCATGAGCTGTGGTCCCCCGGCGGATCGCTTCGGACGGTTGCGTCTCCCATCCTGGCGTCAGCCGCGCGAAGACGAACGTTTCTGACGGCCATTCGGGATGTGTCGGGTCGGCGGTTCCCCAAGGCAGCCGACTGGTCAACGAGGAGTGGGACCCCCCGGTCACCGATCCCACACACTCTCACAGGACGCTCACAGCAGAGGCGACCGGGGCCGGGCGGAGTCGAAACCGTGATCCCTGCCCGATTTCGGGCAGGATTCTTGGACTACGGCCGTTCGACGCCTAGGCTCCCCTCTCGTGCCTGTCTCACCACACCCTCACGAAGACCTGCTCGCGCACCTGACCCGGACCACCCCGCTTGGGCCCGGGGAGGCCGCGCGGGTGGTCGCGGAGGTGCTGGCGTACTTCTCCGAGAGCACCGAGGAGTACGTCCGCCGCCGCCACGGTGAGCTGCAGGCGCGGGGCCTGACCAACGAGAGGATCTTCGACCGGCTGGCCGGTGAGCTCACCGCCCGCAGGGTCGCGGCGCCCGAGCTGTCCACCCGGCAGCTGCGCCGGATCGTCTACGGCTGAGCCCGCCCCGTCCCACCCGACGACGTGACAGAGGAGTACCACCATGTGCGGCATCGTGGCCTACATCGGTCCCAAGGACGCCACCGCGTTCCTGCTCGAAGGGCTCCAGCGGCTGGAGTACCGGGGCTACGACTCGGCCGGCGTGGCGGTGACCGGGAAGCCCGGCACCCTCAAGGTCTGCAAGACCAAGGGCCGGGTCGCCGACCTCGCCGCCGCCGTCCCGGCCCGGTTCAAGGGCACCACCGGCATCGGCCACACCCGCTGGGCCACCCATGGTGTGCCCAGTGACGCCAACGCCCACCCGCACCTGGACAACGCCGAGCGGATCGCGGTCGTCCACAACGGCATCATCGAGAACGCCGACGAGCTGCGTGCCAAGCTCACGGCCGACGGCGCGGTGTTCCGCTCCGAGACCGACACCGAGGTGCTGGCCCACCTGGTCTCCGCGCACGTCGCCGAGGGCGTCGAGCTGGAGGACGCGGTGCGCGCCGCGCTCGGCCACGTGGTCGGCACCTACGGCATCGCCGTGGTCGACGCCGACCAGCCGGACCGGATCGTGGTGGCCCGCAACGGCAGCCCGATCGTGCTCGGCCTGGGCGAGAAGGAGATGTTCGTCGCCTCGGACGTCGCCGCCCTGGTCCGCTACACCCGTCAGGTGGTGCACCTGGAGGACGGCGAGCTGGCCACGGTGCGCGCCGACGGCTTCCGTACCCTGACCGAGGACGCCCGGACGGTGACCCGCGCGCCGTCCACCGTGGACTGGGAGATCGACTCCTACGACACAGCCGGCTACGAGCACTTCCTGCTCAAGGAGATCCACGAGCAGCCGGCCTCGGTCGAGCGGACCCTGAGCGGCCGGCTGGACGAGCGGTTCGCCACCGCGCACCTGGGCGGCCTCAACCTGGACGCCCGGGAGCTGCGCGAGATCCGCCGGGTGAAGATCCTCGGCTGCGGATCCGCCTACTACGCCGGTGAGATGGGCGCCCAGCTGATCGAGGAGCTGGCCCGGATCCCCGCGCACAGCGAGCCCGCCTCGGAGTTCCGCTACCGCAACCCGGTGATCGAGGCCGACACGCTGTACGTGGCGGTCAGCCAGTCCGGCGAGACGTACGACACGCTGGCCGCCGTCCAGGAGATCAAGCGCAAGGGCGGCCGGGTGCTCGGCGTGGTGAACACCGTCGGCAGCGCGATCGCCCGCGAGTGCGACGGCGGCATCTACCTGCACGCCGGTCCCGAGATCTCGGTCGCCTCGACCAAGGCCTTCACCTCGACCGTGATCGCCTTCGCCCTGCTGGCGCTGCACTTCGGCCGGATCCACGACCTCTCCCCGGCCGACGGCCGCCGGATCGTCGCCGGCCTGAAGGCACTGCCGGGCCAGATCCGGGAGATCCTGGCGGACGAGGAGAAGATCGCCGAGCTGGCCGCCGAGTACGCCAAGCACGACGGCATGATGTTCATCGGCCGGGTGCGGGGCTTCCCGGTCGCCCGCGAGGGTGCGCAGAAGCTCAAGGAGATCAGCTACGTGCACGCCGAGGCGTACCCCGCCAGCGAGCTCAAGCACGGCCCGCTCGCCCTGATCAACCCGGATCTGCCCACGGTGGCGCTGGTCCCGGACGACGAGCTGCTCGACAAGAACCTCACCACCCTCGGCGAGATCAAGGCCCGGGCCGGCCGGGTGCTGGCGATCGCCCACCGGACCCCCGACGCCAAGCTGGCCGACCACGCCGTCCTGGTCCCGCGCAGCGAGCCCGAGCTCGACCCGCTGCTGCTCAACATCCCGCTCCAACTGCTCGCCTACTACGCGGCGGTGGCCCTCAAGCGGGACGTCGACAAGCCGCGCAACCTGGCCAAGAGCGTCACCGTGGAGTAATCCGCACCGGGTCGGTAGGGTCCCGACCATGGACCTTGCATGGGAGCAGGTAGTGGTGGACTGTGCCGACCCGGCCGCGCTCGGCCGCTGGTGGGCCGAGGCGCTCGGCTGGGTGGTGATCGACGAGGACCCCGAGGAGTTCGAGATCCGCCCGGCGGCCGACCGGCTGCCGGGCCTGCTCTTCATCCGGGTGCCCGAGGCGAAGACCGTGAAGAACCGGCTGCACCTGGACTTCCGCCCGGCCGACCGGGACGCCGAGGTGGACCGGCTGCTCGGGCTCGGCGCCCGGCTCGCCGACGTGGGCCAGGGGGACCAGACCTGGCGGGTGCTGGCCGACCCGGAGGGCAACGAGTTCTGCGTGCTGTCCTCACGGAAGACCGCCTGACCGGAAGCCCGTCCGACCGGAGGCCTTTCTGACCGGTTCCCGGGCTTCCGGTCCTGCTGATGCCCTGTCAGTTAGGGTGGCCGCACGGTCGGTCGAGTAGGAGACAGCGCATGCGGGTCGGGATCATCGGGACGGGTACGGTCGGCCGGACGTTGGCCGGCAAGCTGGTGTCACTGGGGCACGAGGTGACGCTCGGCTCGCGCAGCAAGGAGAACGCCGCCGCGCTGGCCTGGGCCGAGCAGGCCGGCCCGTACGGGCACACCGGGACCTTCGCGGAGGCCGCCGCCTTCGGCGAGCTGGTGGTCAACGCGACCTCGGGCGTGGTGGCGGTGCAGGCGCTCCGGCTGGCCGGGGCGGAGCCGCTGGCGGGCAAGGTCCTGATCGACGTGTCCAACCCGCTGGTCTTCTCGCCGCTGGGCGAGGTGAGCCTGGAGCCGGTGAACACCGACAGTGTCGGCGAGCAGATCCAGCGCGAGTTCCCCGAGGCGCGGGTGGTGAAGGCGCTGAACACCGTCAACTCCGAGGTGATGGTGGACCCGGGCCGGGTGCCCGGCGAGCACAACCTGTTCATCGCGGGGAACGATCCGGAGGCGAAGGCCCAGGTGGTGGCCCTGCTGACCGAGTTCGGCTGGCCGGAGGGCTCGGTGCTGGACCTCGGGGACATCACGGCGGCCCGGGCACTGGAGATGCTGATGCCGTTCTGGCTCAAGGTGATGGCCCAGGTCGGGCACGCCGACTTCAACTACTCGATCCGCCGCGCGGAGTGACGGCCCCGGCGGCGGCTCACTTCCGGTGCTGCCGCCGCCAGAGGCGGTGACCGACCAGCGCGGCCAGCATGACGCCGAGCACCGCCAACGCCAGCACCTGGTAGCGCATCAGCTGCTCGTACAGCGGGCCGATGTTGCCGCCCGCCAGGTAGCCGGCGCCCGCCCAGACGCCGACCCAGAGCACCGCGCCGAGCACGTTGGCGGGCATGAAGCGCCGCCAGCTCATCCCGGTGGTCCCGGCCACGATGCCGTTGGTCTGGCGCAGCACGTCCACGAACCTGGCCACCGTGACCACCTTGGCCCCCTGCCGGGCGAAGAACTCCTCGCCGCGCGCCATCCTGGCCGGGGTGAGCAGGACGTACCGGCCCCAGCGCTCGACCAGCCGGTGGCCGCCGGTACGGCCGAGCAGGTAGCCGAGGCTGTTCCCGGCCACCGCGGCGACCAGGGCGATCACGATCACCGCGGCGATGCTGAGCCGGCCGGTTCCCGCGTAGACGGCGGCCAGCACCAGCACGGTCTGGCCGGGGACCGGGATCGCGCAGTTGTCCAGGAACACGAGAACCCCCACTGCCAGGTAGCCGTAGCTGTCCAGCAGGGGGGCGAGGTGCTCGAACGGGCCGGGGAGTGGGGCGGGGGTGTCCACGGGGCTCCGGGGAGTTGGGTTCAGTGGGCGGACTGCTGACGTTCGATCACGGTGTCGGGGCCCGGGTAGACCAGACCCTCGTGGCCGTCCTCGAAGCGCACCAGGTACGGGGGCTCACCTTCGGCGCCCCGGACCTCGATGATCTCTCCCCGCTGGTCCGCCATCCCGACCGACCTGCTGTGGGTGTGGAAGTGGTCGCCTACCGTCGCTTGCATGGTCTGCTCCTTGTCGGCTGCGGTTGCCGTCCCGCTCTCCACTGTGCGGCGGGAACGGGGCGGTCGCAACGCCCGACCCGGGGGCGGGGAGCGGTGAGGGCGCAGCGCCCGGTCGGCGGGCGGGGAGCGTTGGGCGCTCAGGCACCGGGGTCGGTGAGGTAGCGGCGGAGCAGGCGCTTGCACTCGGCGATCAGGGCGGGGTCGCCGTCGGGGTCGGTACGGAAGGCCAGCTTCAGGACAGCGTCGGCGCTCTCCATCGCGACCCGGAGCGCCAGCGGGTGGCCGGGGCCGTCGAACAGGCCGCCGCCGAGGGTGCGCAGCCGGAGGGCGACGGCGGCGTTGTTGTCCAGCTCCCGGTCGAGCAGGTGCCGGTCGTCGGTGATCCCGGCCGGGAGCTGCTCGACCAGGCCGAAGTCGAGCCGGCCGAAGCCCGGGACGGTCCGCTTCATCGCGACGAACTCCTCGACCGCCAGGTCGACGAAGCCCGGTACGTCGGGCGGGGTCTCGGCGTCGAGGCGGCGGGCCAGCCGGTCCAGGTAGCGGTCCAGGTTCCGCTCGGCCAGGGCGGCGAGCAGGTCCTCCTTGCCGCCGAAGAACTGGTACAGGGTGCCGATCGGGACCTCGGCGCGGTGCGCGGTCTCCTTGGTGGTCAGCGCGCTGGCCCCGACCTCGTCCAGCAGGCCGGCGCAGGCGTCGAGCAGCCGCTCGTACCGCTCCTGGCTGCGCTGCTGCACCGGGCGGCGCCGAGTGGGGGCGGCAGGGCCGATGTCCGACTTCATGCGCCCACTGTGCCGCATCGGGCGGACGAGGCGCGAATCTCCTGTGCCGGGAGAGCTTGTGTCCTTCCTGGTGGGGGAGTTGGCGCGGCAACGTGGGGTGCGACCGGCAGTTCTGCGGCAGTTTCACGGCTCGGGCACCGGATCACCACCGGATCCACGGCATGCTTCCCCCACGTCACCCGCTACCGGTGCCCGGGAGTCCGGGCGCCCGACAGGAGGTATCCGTGCCGTCCACCACACCCGTCGCCGAGGCCCCGGCCGAGATCACCCTCTCGCTCTCCGCCGCGGACCGCCTCGACCGGATGGCCGCGCCGGTCAAGGCCGCCGTCAACCAGGACACCTGCCCGAGCTGCCACTCCGGCTTCGACTGGTCCTTCGGCCGCTCGGCCGACTTCACCCTGGGCAGCTCCGGCCGGGCCCGCTGAGGCGGCGGCCGGGCGGCGCGGGGAGGCCGGGGAGATGGCCCGCCTCGGGGTCGGGCTCACCTATGTCCGGGGCCTGGAGGGGCTGTTGGAGGAGTGCGGCGACCAGCTCGACGTGATCGAGCTCGAACCGCAGACCTTCTGGCGGTCCCGCCCGGACGGCACCGTCGCGACCGACGACGAGGCCCTGCGCCGCCTGGCCGACCTGCCGGGCGCCCGGCTGCTGCACAGCATCGGCAACCCGGTCGGCGGATCGGAGCTGCCGGACGCCGAACAGACTTTGCTGCTGGGCGTGTTGGCGGAACGGCTGGCCGTTCCCTGGGTGAGCGAGCACCTGGCGTTCAACCGGACCGGCGGAGCCGGCGGCTTCCGGACCGGCTTCATGCTGCCGCCCCGGCAGACCCCGGCCGGCGTGCGGCGCAGCGTACGGTCGGTCCGGGCGATGGCCGAGGCCTTGCCTGTCCCGTTCGCCGTGGAGCTGGGCACCAACTACCTCAGGCCCCGGCCCGACGAGCTCGGCGACGGCTCCTTCGCCGCCCGGGTGGCCGAACAGGCCGACTGCGGGCTGCTGTTGGACCTGCACAACGTCCTGGCCAACGAGCGCAACGGCCGCTGCACGGTCGACGAGCTGCTCGCCGAACTCCCACTGGACCGGGTCTGGGAGGTCCACCTGGCCGGCGGCTTCGAGCACCGGGGCTACTGGCTGGACGCTCACAGCGGTCTGCCCGACGAGGAGCTGATCCGGCTCGCCGAGCGGGTCCTGCCCCGGCTGCCCGCGCTCAGGGCGGTGCTCTTCGAGGTCACCGCCTCGGCCGCCCCGGGGCTGGAGGCCGGTGCCGTACGGGAGTTGACGGACCGGGTGCGGGAGCTGTGGCCGGCCGCTGCGTCCGTGCCCGTGCCCGTGCGCGGCCCTGTGCGCCTGCCGGAGCCGGCCGTGGGCGGCCCCTCGCCGGAGGAGTGGGAGGCCGCCCTCGGCGGGCTGGCCGTGGGCCGGGAGCCCCGGACGGCGCTGGAGCGGGAGTTGGCCGCCGATCCGGCGATCGACCTGCTGCGCGAACTGATCCTGGAGTTCCGCGCGGGCGCCCTGGCGGGAACACTCGTGCACACCGTCCGGCTGCTCCTGCTGACCCTGGGCGAGGCCGGGGTACGCGAGCTGGTGGCCGGCTACGCGCGGCAGCGGACGCCCGAACTCTTCGCCACCGACGAGGCGTTCGCCTTCGCCGAGCACCTTGTGCGGAGTCGCCCCGCCCTGCCGCTGCTGCCGGACGTGCTCGAACTGGACCTCGGCCTGATGCTGGTCCGGCTGGACGGCGAGCCCCGTACGGTGACCGTCGGCACCGACCCGACCGTCCTGCTGACCGAACTGGGCGCCGGCCGGCTGCCGGTGGCCCCGCCGCGAGGCAGCTACCGCCTGCGGCTGGTGGACGACCGGGTGGCGGGCTGAGTACACGTCACCGGCTCCGGGCGTTCGAAAGCTGTCCGCCCGAGCCCCTACGATGACGGCCATGACTACAGGGGGGCCGGGCGCCCAGCTTGTCGACGGCCGGTTCGAGTTGCTCGAGCGGCTCGGCGGCGGCGGTATGGGCCTGGTCTGGCGGGCCCGGGACATCGTGCTGCAGCGCGAGGTGGCGCTCAAGGAGGTCCGTTCGCCGGACCTGGCGATGCTCGCCGCAGATCCGGCTGCGGCCTTCGAGCTGCGGGAGCGGGTGCTCCGGGAGGCCCAGGCGCTGGCCCGGCTCCAGCACCCCAATGTGGTGATCATCTACCACATCGTGGACACCGCCGAACTGGCCCATCCCTGGCTGGTGATGGAGCTGGTGGCCGGCGGCTCGCTGCACGACCGGATCGGTCAGGGGGCGCTCCCGCCCCGGGAGGCCGCCCGGATCGGCCGGGGCGTGCTCTCCGCGCTGCGCGCCGCCCACGCCGCCGGCATCCAGCACCGCGACGTCAAACCGGCCAACGTCCTGCTGCGCCTCGACGGCACCCCGGTGCTGACCGACTTCGGCATCGCCGCGCTGAGCGAGTCGAGCAGCCTGACCGCGACCGGGGCGCTGATCGGTTCACCGGAGTTCATCGCCCCTGAGCGGATCCGTGGCCAGGAGGGCAACCCCTCCTCGGACCTCTGGTCGCTCGGCATGATGCTGTACGTCGCGGTGGAGGGTCACCACCCGCTGCGCCGTGCCACCACCTTCGCGACCCTGGCCGCCGTCCTGGACGAGCCGCTCCCGCCGCCGGTGCGGTCCGGTCCGCTCGGCCCCACGCTGATGGCGCTGCTGGCCCGCGATCCGGCCGCCCGGCCGGACGCCGTCCAGCTCGACCGGTTGCTCGCCGCGGCCGAGCAGGGCGTCGACGGCACGCTCGGCGGCCGGACGGATGCCGCCGTTCCGTACACGCCTCCCGTCCACACCGGCGTGGCGCCGCACGCCGCCGGCCCGTACGACCGGGTGCCCGGCCAGGGCACCGGCGGTTACCGGGCGGGACCGACCGGGCAGTCGCCCGCTCGTCGGCGCACCGGCCCGGTGGTGGCGGCGGCGGCCGGGGTGGCGCTGGTGGGCCTGCTGGGCTGGTCGTTCAGCCTCGGGCCGCTGAGATCCGGGAACCACAAGGCCGCCGGTTCCTCCTCGCAGCACGTCGGCGTGAGCGCGGGCCCGCAGGTCTCCGGCGTCGCTACAGGGAGCACCGTCGTCGGCGGCAGCACCCCGGCGCCCGAACCTCCGGTCGCCGCCGCGAAGGACCTGCTCACTCCCGACGGCGCCCGCAGCATGATCGATTCGATCCGCTCGGCCACGGGCAACGCCGCAGTTCTCCAGTTGGTGATCTACCCCGAGTACGCCAGTGCCCAGGTGGTGACCAAGGACAACCCCAAGCACTACGACACCGTCGACTACCGCGCCGGCAAGATCACCAGAAATCCCGGTGGCACCGTCAACAGCAAGAACACGGTCGACCTCGCCAAGATCGACTGGAACCAGATCCCGACCGTGCTGGCCAAAGCCCGGACCGAACTCGGCGTCGCCAACCCCAAGTCGCGCTACCTCATCGTGACGTACGGCTGGTTCGCCGACGAGATCACCATCCGGTACTACCTGTCGGATGACTACAACGGCGGTGGCTACCTCACCGCGGGTGCCACCGGCAAGGTGCTCAAGGTGGTCAAGTCCGGCTGACCGGGCCCGGATCGGGCGGTCGACGGGTGCTGCGGTGGTGCCCGAGGTGGTTGGCCGGGGCCCTGGGTGGTGCCCGGGGCCCCGGCCGTCGGGTGGGGTCAGCTGACGGTCCAGCGCTGGAGGGCGCTGCCGGTGTCGGACTGCTGGGTGACCTTGGCGCCGTTGGACGTCGAGGCCGTGGTGAGGAGCAGCCCGCTCTTCTGGGACGTGAGCTTGAATCCGCCGCTCGCGGCGGTGATCAGCCAGCGTTGGCTGCTCGCCCCGGAGCAGGCCGCCTGGATCACCTGGGCGCCTGCGGCGGTGGATCCGCCGCTGACGTCCACGCACAGCTGGGAGAGGCCGTTGACGAGCTGGTAGGAGCCGTCGCCCTGCTGGCTGAAGACCCAGTTCTGGTTGGTGCCGCCGTTGGGCGTCCAGGTGATGAGCTGGATGCCGGAGGCGGTGGCGTGGTCCGGATCGTCCAGGGCCTTGCCTGAGCTGACGACGGTGTGGGTACCGTCCGCCACGGCCCCCACCGACCAGGTGAAGGTGCTGGTGCCGGTGGCGGTTCCGGAGGTGGCGGTCACGGTGACGGCCGAGCTGCCGGTGCTGCCGGGCGTGCCGGTGATCAGGCCGCCGGTGCTGACCGACAGGCCTGCGGGCAGGCCGGTCGCCGAGAAGGCCAGCGGCTTGCCGGCGGAGTCGGTGGCGGCGAGTTGGAGCGAGACCGCCGTGTTGACCTTGGTGGACTGGTTGCCGGGGCCGATCACGGACACCGTCTCGGGGACGGCACCGGTCACCGTCAGGGTCAGCGCCTGTTCGGCTGCGGTGCGGCTCCCGCCGACCGGGCTGCCGGTGGTGTTGCTCCAGAACCGGGTGGGTGTGGTCTCGGCCGGGCGTGAGGTGTCGGAGGACAGGCCGATCACCAGGCCGCTGTAGCGGTTGACCAGCCGGTAGGTGCCGTTGGAGGCGTTGGTGGTGGACCTGCCGGGGATCACCCACCACTGCTGGCCGGCGGTCGGTCCGCCTGCCGGGGCGGCGGTGACGGTGGGCTTGGCGCCCCAGGCGCGGCCTGCGGTGACGCCGGAGTCGACGCCGAGCAGCTGGCCGGTGGCGCCGTTGGTGATGCGGTACGAGCCGTCGCCGTTGCCGGCGAAGCTCCAGGTCTCGAGACCGGAGCCGGTGGCGGCCGCCGCCGAGGTGGTCGCGGAGCTGCCGGAGACCTGGGCGAGCACCCGGCCGGCGCCGTTGGCGATCCGGTAGGACTTGGTCACGTCCACCGGCGGGGCGGCGGGGGCGGTGTTGTCGATGGTGAGGTTGACGTACTCGCCGCCGGCACCGCCCGAGCAGCCGAAGGAGCGGTAGGAACGGAAGTTCTTGCCGACGATGCCGCTGCCGGTCCTGCTGACGCCGTCCAGGAACCAGCGGTACCAGGAGGCGGTGTGGTAGCCGCCGGTGTCGCCGATCCGGTACCACTTCTGGGTGGTGAGATCGTCCGTGGCGTACAGCTCCTGCGGCGCGTTGCCGGACTGGTCGACTGCCTGCGGCTCGCCGATGTACAGGCCGAGGTGGGCGTTGTAGCTGATGTCCATGACGAACAGCGGCGAGGTGGCGGGCATCGTGCCGGCGGCGACCTGCTGGTCGGCGGTGCCGGTGTTCGCCGGGTTGTACTCGGCGGAGGCGGGGGTGTAGCCGGTGCCGCCGGTGGCCCCGACCGGCACCATGTTGCTCTCCCTGCCGCCCTTGCCGGGCTGGGACCAGGCGCCGTCGTACCACTTCTGCCACGAGTCCGGGGCCATCTTCGCGGAGATCGGCGACCGGGCGACGTGCTCGTGGAAGGCCTTCCAACTGCCGCTCTTGTCGACCACCCGGGACCCGTAGAAGACGTAGAAGTACCCGGAGGCGGTGTCGACGAACAGCCGCTGGTCGCCATCGCCGTAGTAGTACGTCTGGTTCGGGAAGGCGGTGGTGTCACCCCGCTTGGTGCCGTACGGGGAGGTGATGACGTGGTCCTTGATGGTCCACGTCCTGCCCTGGTCGGTGGAGACGGTGTAGTCGATCGCGTCGTAGTGCAGACCGTCGCCGAAGGGCTGCGGGGTGAACTCGTTGTGCACCAGGCCGTACCAGTCGCCCGTGTCGGGATCGACCCAGAGGCCCGCGAGGTCACAGAAGTTCTTCTGGGAGTAGCCGGATCCGGCGGGCGGGGCGGTGGCCTCGAGGCCGGTGGGGCTGTTGTTGCACCGCCAGGTGGTGTCGTTGTTCTTGTCGTTCGAATTGGTGGGGTTCACCGCGTTGCTGAGGGTGGTGTTGCGGGTCGCGGTGTCGAGGTCGCCGCCCGAGTAGAAGTCCCAGAAGCGGCCCTGGGTCGCGCCGTAGAGGGCGGCGGACTGCTGAAAGTAGAAGGTGCCGTCCTTGTCGACGTAGGGGAAGGCGGGGGTGTCGGTCGGGTGGGTCCAGGCGCCCTTGGCACCGACGGTGACGGTGTATCCGGAGGTGGGGGGCGTCGCCTGGGCGGGGTTCTGGGCGAGCGCGCCGCCGGCCACCGACACGGTGGCGGCGAGGAGGACGGCGGCGACGCGGCGACGGCGGGGCGGCAGGGGGGCCGCCTTGAGGCGCGCGCCGCGCCGGTCGTGGGGGAGGGGCGCGGGGGTGTGACCGGATGACGGGTGCCCGTTTCGCCGGGTGACGAGGTCGGCCCATGAGCGTGGGAGTGGCAAGGGGTGGCCCTCCTGATCAGTGCTCCGAGCCGGGCGGCAGATGCAAGGGACCGCACGGCACCGGAGCGAGCGGGGGATGAAGGCTGAGACACCGCGAGCTCTGCAGTTAGGTGCAGTATCCGGGCCGCTAACGAGCAGATGTCAACACGATCGCGCAAAATGTTGCATCTTTGCTAGGCTCTGGGCGCTGCGCTGGGCACCCTGGGGGTGGACGAATGCCGACTGGGTGCGAGGCGGGCGAAGCCGTGCGAGCGTGACGCTCCGTCAGGTCGGCGGGGGTCGCCGAGGTGGCCGGCGGGACGCTTCAAGGGGGTCGGCGACGTCCGGGCGCCCCGGGCCAGGGGCTGCTGCTGCGCGGCGGAAGCGCGTACGCGTCCTGCGGGCGGTCGGACCGGCCTGATCCCGTGGCGCGGCGGTCGGTGGTGTGCCCGGGGCCGGGGGTGACCGGTCGTCACCGGGGCGGACGGCCTGTGCGGCGGCGGTGCGTCAGCTCACGGCGGCGGCGCGTCTGCGCAGGTGGCGGCCTCGGGGGTCACCCCCGGCCCGGAGTCGATGGGGGCGGATCAGTCCTCGGTGGGCGAGAGTTCGGCCATCTCGGACCAGCCGTCGGAGGGTGCGTCGACGTAGATGATCTGCGGCTTGGTGGCGATGGCCTTCGGGAGGACGGCCATAGCGGTCTTGAAGTGGTCGGAGTTCACATGCGCCGCGCCCGCCTCGGCGGACTCGAACGCCTCCAGCAGGATGTACTGGTCGGAGTTCTCCACGCTGCGTGACCACTCGAAGAAGACGTTGCCCGGCTCCTCACGCGTCGCCCGGGTGAACTCCTCGACCTGCGACATCCAGCTGTCGCTGTACTCGGGGCGGGTGGTGAACTTGACGGTGATCAGGATCATGCGGTTCTTCCTCCGTACGGGACAGGGCATGGGAGCGCCCGTGGCGGAACCACCGCGAGGCGCCCGCCCCGAGCCTAGGGCTTGTCCGACAATTCCCGCCGGGGCCGGCTCTCCCCCAGCCCCCGGCCGAGGGGACCCCCTCTGCGCGCACGCTCGCCGCACGGCCGAAACACCCAAGTAGCTCCGCTACGTGTGGGCTCCGGCCGCACTCCGATCGCACGCGCCCTCCCTGCCCGGCATCGGGCAGGAGGGGCCCTGAACGACCCGGCCTGATCCGACGCGAATTGTCAGACAGGCCCTAACGCGCCCGGCCGGGGCGATGACCTGCGGAGCTGCCGGTCACGGAGTCCCTGGTCGGCGGCGAACTCGCTTCTTCGGACCGGCAGTTCTCGGCTCAGGCGCCTCCGGTCCGCGTCATCTCTCGGCGCTCGTGCGTGCATTGTGTGTCGGGGCCGAACCGAACCCGGGCGGGGTGTCCAGCACCTGGAAGGAGATACCCGCCGCGACCAGCCGGTCGATCAGCGGCCGGCCCATCGCCACGGCCGTGGTCAACTGCCCTGCCAGAGGCGGCAGGTCGTCGTACGCCAGGCAGAGCGCCGACTCGGCCAGCATCTTCGCGGTCTCCTGGTAGCCCGGATCACCGCCGGACACCTTGGTGAAGACCGTCCGCCCGTCATCGGCCCGCGCCACGAACCGGACGGTGAACCAGGACCGTGCCCGCTGCTCCGCGCTCGGTCCGTCGCCGGGCTTGCGCAGCTTCCCCAAGGCCCGCCGGAGGAACGGTAGTTGGGCGGCCAGGGCGAGTGCCGCCACGGTGGCGGCACCGCCGACGGCGATCGGCAGTCGCCGGACCGCCGCGTAGTGCGTGTAGGCGAAGTCCGGGCCGTAGTCGTCCAGTGCGGCGGCCGAGCGGGACACCACCTGCGGGTCGATCGTGGGCATCGGCACGGCCCAGGCGCGGGCCGCCCGGGACCGGTGCGGGCGGCCGACCGGCGTGTGGACCCGGCGGTCCTTCGGCCAGGGCTCGACCGCGCGGCGGGCCTTGGCGGCCTGCGCCATCGCGCGCAGCCGGGAGAAGGCCGTCATCGCCGAGGCGAAAGTGCCGCCGGAGACGGTGCCTTCGGCGCGGACGAAGCCCTCCACGGAGAGGCGGGGCGCGGCGCCGCCACGGTGCAGTAGCTCCTCCACCGTGAACAGGACGCCCAGGTCGTGCGGCACCGAGTCGAAGCCGCAGGCGTGCACCAGTCGCGCGCCGGTCGCGACTGCCCGCTCGTGGTGCCGCAGGTACATCCGGTCGACGAACTCCGGCTCGCCGGTGAGATCCACGTAGTCGGTGCCGCTCTCCGCGCAGGCCGCCACCAGCGGCTCACCGTGGCGCAGGTACGGGCCGACCGTGGACACCACCACCCGGGCCGAGGCGGCCACCTCACGCAATGCCTCGCGGTCCGCGGCGTCCGCGACCAGCAGCGGGAGCTCGGCGCAGCGCGGATCGGCCTCCGCGAGCTTCGCCCGGACGGCGGCGAGCCTGCCCTCGTCCCGCCCGGCGAGCGCCCAGCGGCACCCGTCGGGTACGGTCCGGGCCAGGTACTCGGCGGTGAGCCCGCCGGTGAAACCGGTGGCACCGAAGAGGACGATGTCGTACGGGCGCGGCGCGGCCATCAGCAGTCCCTACTCGCGGGTAATAGACGGCGCCACGCTAGGAGCCCGCCCGGGCGGTGTCAACGGCCGCGGCGCACGGCGACCGGCACCGGCCGCTGGTCCCGGGCAGCCCTCGATCGCGCACTGCCGTCCGTGGATCCACGGGATCAGCCGGCGAAGAACTTGAGCAGGGCCGGGGCGAGGACGTCCGCCGCGATGTCGTGGGTCTGGTCCGGCACTGTCCGGGACTCGGCGTCGGGAACTGCGGCGGCCACCGCACGGGCTGCGGCACGCAGCAGTTCCGGGCTGGCGCCGCCGTCGAGAACGAGGACGGGCACGGTGATCCAGGCGAGTACGTCGGCCGGAACGTCCGCGCCGGACGCCCCGCCCAGGACTTCGGCGTCGTACGCCAGGGTGAGCGCCACCGCCTCGAACGCCGGCCACACGGGTGAGCTGCGCAGCTGCTCGACCATCGGCTCGGGCGCGCCGACGAACGTCATGAACCGGGCGACCGCGTCCCCGCGCCGTCCCTCGGCGAGATCCGCCGACAGGCCGGCCGCGTAGCCGGTGAAGCGTGCGCGCTGCCCGTCGTCGGTGCTGAACGGCGGCTCGAACGCGGCGAGTCGACTGATACCGATGCCGCTCGCGGCGGCGCGCAGGGCGAGCGCCGCGCCGGAGGAGACTCCGACCACCGCCGCCGTCCCGCCCGCAGCGGCGATCACGGCGGCCAGGTCCTCGACCTCCCGGTCCACGGTGTACGGCGCGGTGTCGCCGCGGCCGCGCCGGTCGTAGGTGTACACCTTGTGGTGCGCGGCCAACTGCTCGGCCACCGCTTGGGCGGGCCCGAACGCACGGTGGCACAGCGCGCCGTCCACGAGGACGACGGCCGGACCGCTACCGGTCGCGGTGCAGGCGATGGTGGTGCCGTCGGCGGAGACGATGCCGGTCACGGCAGGTCCTTTCGGGCGGGTCAGCGGGAGGTGTTCTCGGTGAGGGTGGCGGCGACCAGGGCGTTGGCGTGGCCGTGGCCCAGGCCGTGTTCGGTCTTCAGCCAGGTGACCAGCTCCATGTGCCTGGTCAGCGGGGAGGAGCGGATCAGGTCCTGCCATTCGGTGATCGGTCGGCCGTGCTTCTTCTCGATCGAGGGGAAGTAGCTGGCGGGGTCGTCGCAGCTGGTGACCTGAGCTCCTACGCGGACGCCGGCCATCTCGCCTCGGCGGCCGGGCTCGTGCCCGTCCCCCGCGACTCCGGACGGCGCACCGGCAACCTGCACCGGCCGAAACGCTACATCCGCCGCCTCCGACGGGTGTTCTACATGTCCGCCCAGACCAGCATCATCAAGGACGGCCCCAACCGGGACTTCTACCGTAAGAAGCGCGCCGAAGGCTGCAAGCACGTCCAAGCCATCATCGCTCTCGCCCGCCGCCGGGTCAGCGTCCTGTGGGCACTCCTGCGCGACAACCGAACCTTCACCCCCGCGCCGGTCGCGCAGGCGGCTTGATTTCTTCATTGAGACTCCTGGTCGGTCGGTTACTTGTCGGCCGGGCCGTAGACGGTGTGCAGCACGCCGGTGGTGAAGGCCGTGTTGCTGAGGAGCTCCAGCCGGATCGGGTCAGCGGTCTCGTCGAACAGCCGGAGGCCGCGACCGACCGCGATCGGGTGGACGAACAGGTGCAGCTCGTCGATCAGCCCGGCGGCCAGCAGCGCGCGCACCACGGAGGTCGAACCGGACATCCCGATCGGGCCGCCGGGCTCCGCCTTGAGGGCGGTGACGGCCTCGGTCAGGTCGCCCTTGAGCTGCTCGGAGTTGCGCCAGGTGAACTCCAGCTCCGAGCGGGAGACCACGATCTTGCGGGTGTCGCCGAGCGCCTTGGCCATCGGGGCGTCCTCACCGCCGGCCTCCTCCCGAGCGGGCCAGGCGCCGGCGAAGGCGTCGTAGGTGACGCGGCCGAGCAGCACGGTGTCGGCCGCACCGAGCTGTGCGCCGACGGCCGCGCCCATCTCCTCGTTGAAGTACGGGAAGTGCCACTGCTCCGGGCTCTCGACGACGCCGTCGGCGGCGATGAACAGTCCGGCGGTGATCTTCCGCATGGTGGTGCTCCCTGTGTCTCTCGGGTGTGGGTTGCTCTCACCCGGTCAGACGGGACACGGTGCGCGGACTCATCGGTCCTCGGCGAACAATTCCGAGATTCTTTTCGGCTGCTTCCCGCTACGACGGAAGCGGTGCGCTCCGAGGGACCGTCAGACTCCGGTGGAGCCGGTGGCGGGGAGTCGCATCGGCAGACCCCAGAGCGGGAAGAGCCGCTCGGTGTCCATGTGGTTGGTCATGGTGTTGATCCGCCCGTCGGTGATCTCCAGCACGGTGATCCCCCACGGCGTCCAGCCGTTCTTGTCCTCGGCCGGCCGGTACTGTGCGAAGGCGGGGGAACCGTTCGCCTCCACCGCCAGCAGTCGCGACCCACGGCAGCCGCAGCCCGCACCGAGCCACCACTCGCCCAGGTCCACCGCGCCGCGTACCCACATCTGGTAGGGCGGCATGTTGAGCACGGCGTCCTCGTGCAGGAGCTTCTGCAGGCCCTCGATGTCGAACGCCTCGAACGCCCGCACGTACCGCGCCAACAGGGCCTGCTGGGACTCGTCCAGCGGCTTGTACGTGTCGCTCGCCGGGATCCCGCCGCCCTCCGCGAGCGTGGCGCGGGCGCGTTGGAGGGCGCTGTTCACCGAGGCCACCGAGGTCTCCAGCAGGTCGGCGGTCTCCGCCGCCGACCACGCCAGCACCTCGCGCAGCACCAGGATCGCCCGCTGCCGGGCGGGGAGCGTCTGCAGTGCCGTGACGAACGCCAGTCGGATCGTCTCCCGGCCCACGGCCAGCTCGGCCGGATCGCCGTTCAGCACCCGCCGGTCGGGGACAGGCCCCACCCAGATGTTCTCCTCCAGCTGCGTCAGATCCGGTGCGGAGGCCGCCACCGGCGAGGTCAGGTCCATCGGGCGGGCCCGCCGCTGTGCGGCCGGCGCCATGTCCAGGCACACGTTGGTCGCGATCCGGTACAGCCAGGTCCGCAGCGCCGAACGCCCCTCGAACCCGGCGTACTTGGTCCAGGCACGGACCAGCGTCTCCTGCACCGCGTCCTCGGCCTCGAACGCGGAACCGAGCACCCGATAGCAGTACGCGGTCAGCTCCTTCCGGAACGGTTCGAGCTGCCCGACGATGTCATCACGATCCTTGGTCACAGACACGGCCCCACCCTAGCGGCCGAGTCTGACCAAGATCATCGGGCGCAGCGACCTCACGGGGCGGCTCAGGCAGCCGGGACCTCGGCGGCGGGGACGGGCCTCGGTGCGGCCGGGACCGAAGGGCGGTGGAAGAAGAGCAGGGTGGGGACGAGGTAGCCGGCCCACACCACCAGCTGGAGGACCGTCGGGTCGGGCTGGAAGTTGAACACGCCCTTGAGCAGGGTGCCGTACCAGCTGTCCTTCGGAATCGTGGAGGAGATGTCGAAGGCCTGGTCGTACAGGCCCGGGATCCAGCCGGCCTCTTGCAGGTCGTGCAAGCCGTACGCGAGCACCCCGGCGGCGACCACGACCAGCATCGCGCCGGTCCAGGTGAAGAACCTCGCCAGGTTGATCCGCAGCGCGCCGCGGTAGAACAGCCAGCCCAGCACCACCGAGGTGAGCAGGCCGAGTATCGCGCCGACGAGCGGGTTCCAGCCGTCGCCGGTGGCCTGGACGGCGGTCCAGATGAAGAGCGCCGTCTCCAGGCCCTCGCGGCCGACCGCCAGGAACGCGGTGACGACCAGGGCGACGGTGCCCATCGCGACGGCGGCGTCGAGCCTGCCGTGCAGCTCGGCCTTGAGGTGCCGTGCGGTGCGGCGCATCCAGAAGACCATCCAGGTCACCAGGCCGACCGCGACGATCGACAGCGAGCCGCCGAGCGCCTCCTGCGCCTCGAAGCCCATCTGCGAGGAGCCGAACTGGAGCACCGCGCCGAACGCCATGCTGAGGACGACGGCGGCGGCGATGCCGGCCCACACCGGCGCGAGCCGGTCCCTGCGGCCGGACTTGACCAGGTAGGCGATCAGGATGCAGACGACCAGGCTGGCTTCCAGTCCTTCGCGCAGGCCGATCAGGTAGTTGCCGAGCATGAGGGGACTCCTGGGTCAGCTGACGGTGAAGGTGGTGGTCATGCCGTGTCCGGCGTGACTGCCGATGCCGCACTTGAGGGTGTAGGTGCCGGGCTGGGTGAGGGCGATGACGGCCTCGCCCTTCCGGCCGGGCTTGACCGGGCTGACCTCACCGATCTCCTTGCCGTCGGGCCCGAAGACCTCCAGCTCGTGCTCGACGGTGCCCTTGTTCTCCAGCTGGAACCCGATCCGCTCACCGGCCTTGGCGGTGAACTTGTCCATGCCTTCGAACTCGAGCTCGTACTCCGTGGCCTCGACCTCGACCTCGCGGTCGTACCCGCCGTCGCTCGACGGCGTGGCGGAGGCGGTGACCGGGGCCGGCGCGGAGGCCGCGGGCGAGGCGGGAGCGGACGGAGATGCTGACGCCTTCGCCGTGTCGTCCGCGACGGTGATCTTCGTGCGGATGCCGTCACCGGTCTGCCCCGGCTTGCAGGCGAGCTCGTACGCACCGGCGGCGAGCTTGACGGTCATCTCGCGGGAGGTGCCGGGGCCGATGTTCTCGACCTCGCTCACCACGTGGCTGAACGTGCCGTTGTGCTCGCCGTAGACGTAGACCTCGGTGACCCGGCTGCCCTTGTTGCTGATCGCGAACACCGTCTCGCCCGTCTTGAACCCGGCCGTGGCGACCTCGCAGGAGGTCTCGGTGGCGGTGATGGCGGTCCTGTCGCCGGCCGCGCCGGGGGCGGGGGAGGAGGTGGGCTTGTCGCTGCCGCAGGCGGTCAGCAGCGGTAGCGCGAGCAGGGCTGCGCCGAGGACGGGGAGCGTGCGCAAGGGAGTTCTCCAGACGCGGACGAGGGTGAGCGGAGTCGGTACGCCGACCGCCGGCCGCACCCCCGCGCAGACCGGTGAATCGAAACCCGGCGAGAGCCTAGGCCAGCCAAGGCTTACCTAACAAGTGATGCCATGTCAGGTTCCACGTCCGGGCCGCCCAGCCCGGCGGCTCCGCCCACGAACGGTGCCGGTGCCGCAGCGGATCACCGGTGTCGGCCCTCGATGCGAACCGATCCCGAGACGCGGACTCCGACGTGCCCGGCGCTCCCGCTCCGACGCAGCAGCCGGCCCGCCACGGCTGGGGAAGCGGTGGCGGGCCGGTGTGCGACGGTGGGACCCTGGCGGCTCAGCCCCAGGGCTGGGCGACCAGCCAGCTGGTGTCGGCGGCCCAACTGGTGCTGCTGTCCCAGCTGTTGGTGCCGCCGTTGCCGGCTATGTAGGCCGTGTAGTTGTAGTGGCGGAGGTACTTGGTCGGGAAGTTGGCGGACTTGAAGGAGGTGCCTGTCCCGCTGTTGCCCGATGTGGGGCAGAAGGTGGCGTCCGCCGCGAACGAGCTGCCGCCGCTGTCGGTGTTCAGGTAGAGCTGGTAGTTGGAGTGGCGCAGGAACTGGCCGGGCTTGTTGGCGGACTCGAAGGACACGCAGGAGGTGTTGGCCAGGCCGGCTCGGACGATCCAGGTGGCGTCGGCCTTGTCGGTGGCGGAGCTGGCGGAGCTGGTGCTGGAGATGACGACCTTGGTGTCGGCGCTGTTGTGGCGCAGGTAGTGGGAGGTGCAGCAGGGTGCGGTGGTGGCCTGCAGGGAGATCCGGGAGCCGGGGGTCAGCGTGCCGGTCCCGGTCGAGCCGCTGGTGTAGCCGGCGGCGGTGATGTTGGCCTGGACTGCGTTCTCGGTGGCGTCCGAGGGGTAGCCCTGGGTCATGACGCCTTCGTAGAAGGTGCCTTGGCCGGTGTTGCTGTTGTCGCCGCCGATGCCGAGGAGGATCGCACCCTGCTTCTTCATCGGGTTGTAGCCGCCGGCGGTGGGGCGGATACCGTCGTAGAAGGTGGACAGGCTGCCCGCCTGGGCGTTGCCGCCGCGGATGGCCCACTGGTTCGGACCGCCCTTCAGCATGGCGGTCGTGAACCGGTGGTTGATGGTCGGGTCGCCCGCGTTCTGGCCGCGGTTGACCCCGGAGAACAGGCCGTTCTCCAGGTCGGCCATGATCCAGGGGCCGGTGCCGCTGCCGGAGCCCCAGCCAGTGCTGGTGCCGAAGTAGAGGGCCTCCATGGTGCCGTTGCCGTCGTCGTTGCCGGTCGTCTCGGCGTTGCCGTAGTCGAAACAGCAGCCGCCGTTGACGTGCGTGCCGTCGAAGATCGCGTACATGCCCTCGGGCTGGTCGCCGGTCGCGATGCCGTTGGTCTTGTTGTTCCGGTAGCCGGTCCCGGGGGCCACGTAGACGCCATACGCCTTGTGGCCGCCGACGGTGACCGGCGCCTCGAAGGCGTTGGCCAGGTTGTCGATCCCGCCCGCGCCCGGCCCGGGCCAGTGGCCCCCGAGCGCCTGGGTGAGATTGTTGCCCTTGGGGGACTGGTCGTAGATGACGGTGATGACGCAGCTGGTGTTCACGCAGAAGGAGTCCTGCTGCGCGGCGTCGGCGTAACCGCCCGCGCTCAGCAGGCCGATGTTCCTGGTCGCGTTGTCGGAGGCGCGTTTGACCTGGTAGAGCGGGCCGTTGTACGCCCCGTACAGGGCGCGGGTGGTGCTGTGCGCGGCGACGCAGGGCGTGTTGCCGGCGGCGTAGATGTCACACGGCCCCTGGGTGGCGGCCTGCGAGGTGGTGGCCGCGGCGGTGAGCAGGCCGGCGGCGAGCACCACGGTCGTACCGGCTCCGAGCAGCGCGCGTCCGGCGCGGCGGATCCAGGGTGGTGTGATCATGAAGAACTCCTTCACAGGGCGGGGTGTGAGGTGAGCATCGAGGAACCCCCGGTGCCCGGTTGCGGGCGATGCGGGTCAGGTTGACGCCCCGAGGGCCGGTGCGGATTCAGCGGTCTTCGGCACCGGACCCCGGGCGGGGCCGCTGGTCAGCTCCAGGGAGCGGCGGCGAGCCAGCTGGTGTCCGGGGCCCACAGCGTCGGGCTGTCCCAGGCGTTGGTACCGCCGTTGCTCGCGAGGTAGCCGGTGAGGCCGTAGTGGCGGAGGTACTTGGCCGGGTAGTTGAAGGACTGCATGGACCAGCCCGTACCGCTGTTTCCGGGCTTGGGGCAGAAGGTGGCGTCGGCGGCGAACTGGGTGGTGCCGGCACTGGGCTGGAGGTGGAGCTGGAACGCGTAGTGCCTGAGGTAACTGCCGGACGCGTTGGCCGACTCGAAGGACACGCAGCTGCTGTCGGCCAGACCTGCGCGGACGATCCAGGTGGCGTTGCCCTTGTCCGTGGCGGAACTGCCGGAGGTCACCGGCGCGATCACGACCTTGTCGTCGCCCGTGTCGTGCTGCAGGTAGTCGCCGGTGCAGCAGGAGCTGGTGGCTTGCAGCGACACCTTCGCGCCCGGGGTGAAGGGGGTGGTGCCGGTGCTGTAGCCGGCCGCGGCGATGTTGGCCTGGACCGCGGCGTCGGTGGCGTCGGAGGGGTAGCCCTTGACCATGGCGCCCTCGTAGAAGGTGCCCGCGCTCGCGTTGCGGTTGGTCTGGCAGCAGTCGCCACCACTGCCGAGGATGATGGCGCCCTGCTTGTGCATCGGGTTCCAGCCGCTGGGCAGTGCGCCGCTGTAGAGCTGGGTGAGGCTCCCGGCCTGGGTGCCTGCGCCCTTGAGCGCCATCTGGGTGGTGCCGTTGTTCTTGAGCATCGCGGTGACGAAGCGGCTGGTCTGGGAGACCTGGTTCGGGTTCCACGTCTTGCTGCCGCCGGAGAACAGACCGTTCTCCAGGTCCGCCTGTACCCACGGCCCGGTGCCGCTGCAACCGCCGAACCAGCACTCCGTACCGAAGTTGATCGCGTCCATCGCGCCGTTGCCGTCGGCCTTGTGGTCGATCTCGGAGTTGCCGTAGTCGAAGCAGCAGCCGTTGTTGACGTGGCTGCCGCTGGTGACCATGTACTCGCCCTCGGGCGAACTACCGGTCGGCACACCCCCGTTGGCGTTGTAGGCGAAGTAGCTGTTGCCGGGGTTGATGTAGAGCGCGTAGGCCTTCTTGCCGGCCACGCTCAGTGCCTCGGTGGTCGCGGTGGCCGCCGTGTCGGCGCCGCCGGTCCCGCCGGGGCCCTGGTAGACCAGGGTGTTGCCGCTGCCGGTCTGGTCGTAGACACGGGTGATGGTGCAGTCGGTGCCCGCGCAGAAGGAGTCCTGCGCCGCGGCGTTGGCGATGCCTCCGGCGGACAGCACTCCGATGTCCTGCAGCGTCCCGTCCAAGGCCCGGTGTACCTGGTACAGCGGACCGTTGTAGGAGGCGAACAGCGCGCGGGTGGTGCTGTGCGCGGCGGCGCACGGGGTGCCGCCTGCGGCGTAGATGTCGCACGGGCCCTGGGCGGCGGCCTGGGCGGTACCCGTGCCGGTGAGTAAGCCTGCGGCCAGCACAGCGGTCGCTCCCGCTGCCAGCGGCCGCCGGACACGGAGTAGCCACGTTCGTACGGTCATGAACAGACTCCTGCGGGGGTGGAAGGAGGAGGCAGTCTGGTGTTAGCGCTAACAATGCGGCCCGAGAAGGCGCCGTGCGAGGGAGGGGGGAGTCGCCGCCTCGGTCGCGTCGCAACGGCCATCACTATGACCAGAGGGCGGGGCGCGGTCAAGACATCGCGCAAGGACTGATTGTTAACGCGCACATTCGTCGAGTCCGGGTGCCGGGTGTCTGCCGCGGCGCCAGTGAGGGAGAGCTCTGCCGGGGAGGCAGGTCGGCCGGGGCCCCGTGAGCGGGGCCGCGTGGCCACTTCGGGCACTGGGCTCGCGCCGGCGGACAGGGGCGCCGAAGTGCCGGTGGGGTGGGGGTTCGTTCGCGCCCTCAGTGGTGAGTCCACCAGTTTCTCACCCACGCTGCGCGGCGCTGCCACTGGCGCCCTCGCCGCCCGGGATGGTGACGGCGCGTTCGGTGCCGTCCGTGAACGGGTGGCTGGAAGCGCCTGGCGCGAAGGGGTCGAGCGCTGCCGTTGTCGCCGGCTGATGCGACGTCAGGAGCCGTCACAACCTCCGGGGCGGGTGCGGAGGTGGATCGCGGTCGGCGCGTGCACATGCCTGGACAGGGTCGAGGCGGCGGGTCTATAAACGTGGAACCAACTCCTCCACCCACGCCGCTACTCTGCCACCAGCATTTGTTAGCGCTAACAATTTGCGGTCGTCTCCCTCCCCCACCAGAGCCACTGGCTCAAGGATGACGAGTTCCTCATGTTCAGATCCAATGTCAGCCGCACAGGTCCGCTCCCCGTGTTCGCCGCCGCCGTCGCGGTCCTGGTCGCCTTGGCCTCGATGCTCGTTGCCGGTCCGGCCAACGCGGCGACCACCAGCGCCGTGCGCGGCGTGAGTTCCAACCGGTGTCTCGATGTGCCGGGCTTCAGCCAGTCCGACGGCACGCTCCTGCAGATCTGGGACTGCACGGGCGGCACCAACCAGCAGTGGACGCTGACGGACAGCAACCAGCTGACCGTGTACGGCACCAAGTGCCTGGACGTTCCGGGGCACGCCAACACGGCCGGGACCCGGGTGGCGATCTACACCTGTAACGGCGGTACGAACCAGCAGTGGCGGGCGAACGCCGACGGCACGATCGTCGCCGTGGAGTCCGGGCTGTGCCTGGACGTCTCGGGCGGCGGGACCGCCAACAGCACGGCGGTGCAGCTCTGGAACTGCACCGGCGCCGGCAACCAGAAGTGGACCGGCCTGGCCGCGACCTCCTGTGCGCTTCCGTCGACCTACCGGTGGAGCTCCACCGGTGCGCTGGCACAGCCGGCGAACGGATGGGCCGCGCTGAAGGACTTCACCACCACCACGTACAACGGCAAGCACCTGGTCTACGCGACGTACTCCGACGGCAACTGGGGTTCGATGGGCTTCGCTCCGTTCACCAACTGGTCGGACATGGCGACTGCCACCCAGACCAAGATGAACCAGGGCGCGGTGGCACCCCAGCTGTTCTACTTCGCGCCCAAGAACGTATGGGTGCTGGCCTCGCTGGGATGGGGCACCAACTGGACCTTCACCTACCGCACGTCCAGCGACCCCACCAACCCCAACGGCTGGTCCGCGCCGCAGAATCTGTTCACCGGCAGCGTCCCGGCCGGTGACGGCGGCGGCCCGATCGACCCGACCCTGATCGCCGACGGCCAGAACATGTACCTGTTCTTCGCCGGTGACAACGGCAAGATCTACCGGGCGGACATGCCGATCGGGAACTTCCCGGGGGCCTTCGGCTCCTTCACGACCGTCATGAGCGACACGACGGTCAACCTGTTCGAGGCGCCGCAGGTCTACAAGGTCCAGGGCCAGAACCAGTACCTCATGATCGTCGAGGCGCGGGGCACGGGCGAGCAGCGCTACTTCCGCTCCTTCACCGCCACCAGCCTCACCGGTACGTGGACCCCGCAGGCCGCCACCGAGTCCAACCCCTTCGCGGGCAAGGCCAACAGCGGCGCCACCTGGACCAATGACATCAGCCACGGTGACCTGGTCCGCAACAACCCCGACCAGACCATGACCGTCGATGCCTGCAACCTGCAGCTGCTCTACCAGGGCCGGACCCCTCCGCCGCCCGGGGACAGCACCAAGTACGAGCTGCTGCCGTACCGGCCGGGCCTGCTCACCCTGCAGCGCTGACCCGGCCCACCGGGCCTGGGTGAGTCCACCCGCTGACCGATAGTCACCACCTTGAGGAACCCCGGTCGCGCGTCGACTGGGGTTCCTTGCTGTCGTGAAGCTCGTCGGGTGCGCGACCGCAACCTGGTGGCGACCGTGCAGTACTACAGCTGGTACCCGTTCAGCCTGAACATCGCCAACGGCACGACCTACGGCGCCACGAGCCAGAAGGACCTGACCGAGGGCTTCCGCCGGGTGCACGACACCCTCGTCGCCAAGGGCATCCCCGTCTACCTCGGCGAGTGCGGCCTGCTCACCTCGCCCTACTCCGGCCGCGTCGAGCGCGGCGAGATGCTCAAGTACTTCGAGCACGTCAACTACGAGGCCCGGCGCAACGGCATGACCACCGCGATCTGCGACGCCTACGACAAGCCGGTGCTGTCCGACGCCACCGGAACCGCCGCGGGGCTGACCATCCCCAACCGGTTCAACGGTGAACTGATGGCCCATGTGGAGTCCACCTACGCGGACGGCACCGCAGCGGGCCCGGCCTCCTGGACCACGTTCCAGTCGTTCGACAACTACCGCGCCGGCTACGGTGCCGACACCACCACCGTCAAGGCCGACTTCCTCAAGTCGCTCAAGGACGACGCTCCCGTGACGCTCACCTTCCGGTTCTGGATCGGCGCGACCGCCACCTATCACGCGATCAAGTCCGGTACCACGGTGACCGGCACCGTCTCCTGACACCTCCGCACCTTCCGGGCGGTGGCGTCGTCACCGAGGCGGAACCGGGCCCGGCCGCAGACCCCGCTCGGCCCAGGCCGCCAGCAGGTGGGGTACGGCCTCGACGGTGGTCCGACGGCCGTGGTCGTGCATCAGCACTATGCCGCCCGGCCGTTCGTCCTGGGCGGCGCGCACGATGGACTCGGCGTCGGCGCCCGCCCAGTCGCGGGTGTCGGTGGTGCACAGCACCTCGGTGAGTCCGAGTGCCGCCGCGGCGTCGCGCACCCGGGTGTCGGTGTCGCAGTAGGGCGGGCGGAAGAGGGTCGGGTAGTTGCCGGTCATCTCGTGCAACAGCTGCTGCGGCAACTGGATCTCGTGCCGCAGTGCCTGGTCGTCGAGGCCCGGCAGGTGCGGGTGGGTGTGGCTGTGGTTGCCCAGCCACATCCCGGCCTCGTGCAGGGCGAGCAGCAACTCCGGGTGCCGGAGGACCTGTTCGCCGCACACGAAGAAGGTGGCCCGGACGCCGGCCCGGGTCAGCGCGTCGAGCAGGGCGGGCGTGCTGTCGGGATGCGGACCGTCGTCGAAGGTCAGGGCCACGGTGTTCATCGGTGCTCCCTCGGCATGAGGTGGGGACGTCCCCCGGGGCACCGGGAGATCGCCGCCGCTGGGTCAACTCACCGTACCCACAGAGTCTTTAGGTCAGCGAGAGGCCACCGGATCCTGACCGGAACGGGGCACCCGGTGGGCAGCAGGGTCGGGTCCGCCATGATCCGACGGACCGTCACCAGCGCCGCGCCCAGCAGGGGTCCGCGACGGCCCAGGGCGGAGCGGCGCAGCGCTTCCGGCGTCCAGGGCCGGACGGTCACCCGGGCGGCGAGTTCCTCCCGGGCGGATGGCAGCAGCCAGTCGGCGAGTTCGGCGCAGGCGCCGCCGAGGACCAGACCGTCCGGTTCGATGAGGTCGACGGCGGACGTGAGGGCCAGGCCGAGGGCACGGCCCGCGCGCTCCAGCGCCGCCACGGTCGGTGCGTGACCGGCGCGAGCGGCCGCCACGCCCGCCCCTCCTGCCGGTCCTCGGCCGGGGCGTTCCGAAAGTCCCCGGCCCGGGGCCGCTATCGCCGGTCCGTCCGGGCGCGTGACGTAGCGGCCCTGTGCGGAACGGCTCCAGGGGTGGTCAGCCCAGGCTGATTTCGACCTCGGCCCCTTCCCGGACGAAGACCGGGATGTGCTCCAGCGGGGCCTCGGCGTCGTGCGTCGTTCCGCCCTCCAGTACGCGACCGGTGGCCGGGTCGAGCCAGCGGGCACCGGACGGCAGGTACACCCGGCGGGTCCGGGCCCCCGCCTCGTACACCGGTGCTACCAGTACGTCGGGTCCGAGCAGGAACTGGTCGTCCACCTCCCAGGCGTGCTCGTCCTCGGGGAAGCCGAAGAACAGCGGGCGCATCACCGGGGCGCCGGTGCGGTGGGCGTCCTCGGACAGTCTCCGCAGGTACGGGCGCAGGCGCTCGCGCAGCTCCAGGTGGTGGCGGAGGATGGCGTACGCGTCCGCTCCGTACGACCAGACTTCGTTCGGTCCGCCGGTCATGTCGGTGGAGAAGGCGGGGTAGTTGGGCGCACGGTCCCCGTGCAGCCGCATGACGGGGCTGAACGTGCCGTACTGGAACCAACGGATGAGCAGTTCGCGGTACGCGGGGTCGTCCGGGTCGCCGCCGAAGAAGCCGCCGATGTCGGTGTTCCACCAGGGGATGCCGCTCATCGCGACGTTGAGCCCTGCCCGGATCTGGCGCCCGAGGGAGTCGAAGGTGGTGGGGATGTCGCCGGACCAGAGCAGGGCCCCGTGGGCCTGGCTGCCCGCCCACGCGGAGCGGACGAGCGACAGCGGCCGGTCCTCGCCCTCCGCGCGCAGGCCGTCGGCCACCGCGCGGACGTGCTCCAGCGGGTAGAGGTTCGCGACCGCGGCGGCCGGCCCGGCCGCGTAGACGGCGCGCCCGGCGAGGTCGGGGGGCAGGTCGGGCTCGCAGGCGTCCAGCCAGAAGCACTCCACGCCCAGCGCCCGGTAGTTGTCGTCGAGCCGCTGCCACAGGGCGGCGCGTGCGCCGGGGTGGGTGGCGTCGTAGTACGCCATCGGTCGGATCAGCGCGTCCCCGCCGTACCGGGACGGCCACGGGGAGGTGAGCAGGCCCCCGTCGGCGTCCCGTACCAGGTGTCCGGCCGAGCGCAGCTCCTCGTACGAGTCGCTGCCGGGCTCGACGGTGGGCCACACCGAGACGGCGAGTCGCACCCCGAGGTCCGCCAACTCCTCGATCATGGCGGCGGGGTCGGGCCACTCACTCTCTTCGAAACGCCAGTCGCCCATCCTCGGCCAGTGGAAGAAGTCGCAGACGAGGACGGACAGCGGTAGTCCGCACTCCTCGTACTGCCGTGCCACCGACAGGAGTTCGTCCTGGGTGCGGTAACGCAGTTTCGACTGCCAGAAGCCGGACGCCCACTCGGGCAGGAGGGGCGGCCGGCCGGTGGCCCGGGTGTAGGAGTTCAGGATCCGGGCCGGGGTGTCGCCGGCGGTGATCCAGTAGTCGACGCGTCCGCCGGCATCGGCGGTCCACCGGGTGGCGTCGGCGCCCAGTTCGACCCGGCCGGTGGCGGGGTTGTTCCACAGCAGTCCGTAGCCGCGCGAGGAGTGCAGGAAGGGGACGGCCGCCACGGTGTTGCTCTGGACGAGGTCGATCACACAGCCCTTCTGGTCCAGGCGCCCGTGCAGGTGCTGCCCCAGACCGTGCAGCCGTTCGCCGTCGTACGCCTCGAAGGACTGTTCCGTCCGGCCGCCCGCCGCGTGGACGCGCGCGCCGGTGTGGTGCGTGTGCGGGTCCCGCTCGGTGAGGAGTTCGCGGCCCGAGACGGCGTGGCAGAACCTCAACCGGCCGTCCGCCGAGGCTTCGACGGCCAGGCTGCCGTTGACCAGCCGGGCACTGCCGTCGTCCGCCACGGACACCTTGGGATCCGGGCAGGGCGGGGGGCTCTCCAGTGCACCGGGGGCGGCGGGGTCGATGATCCCGGGCGACGCCCGCACCCGGACGGCGTCCGGTCCCCAGGGCTCGATGCGGAGGATCTCCGAGGCGGTGTGCCGCTCCAGACCGCCCGCGCGCATGCTGTAGGACAAGGTCAGTTCCTCTGGTTATGGGACCGATCGGGTGAAGTCACGCGGTTCCGGGGCCGTCTCCGTGGTCGGGGACGGGCAGCCGTGCCCCGCCCTGGCGGGCGGACTGGTGGGCGATGATGCCGGGCAGCGTGTAGCGGGCGGCGGTCCAGGCGTGCAACGCCGGGGGCGTGCGCGTGGTGACCGCCACCGCGAAGTCGTCGGCGAGGAAGTGGTGGCTGCCTTCGTGGCCGTTGGGGGCGTGCTCGAACTCGCGCGGGAGGCGGGAGCGGTCGTGGACGGGAGCCGTGCCGGAGGCGAAGGCGCCGCGCAGTTCCGGGGCGACGTGGGCGAGGGCCGGGTCGTCCGGGGACAGGGTGGGCGTGGGGTGCAGGTGCTCGGTGAGGTCGTGCTCGCCCTTCTTGTCCTGCCACAGACTCACCGAGCCGAGCTGTTCGAAGACCGCCTCGGTGCCGAAGAAGCGGAAGCGCGACTCCTTGCCGATGTACCCGACCCGGCGGAACTCGTTCGTGCGGAAGCTCCCGCCGCCCGCCACCTCGAACAGAGCGGTCGCGTTGGAGAAGTCGTTGTCGAACCGGCTGATCTCGCGGTCGAACACACCGTCACCGCGCTGGTCCGGGACGCCGATCGCCGAGACGCTCACCGCGTGGGTCTGCCAGGCGCCGAGCACTCCGCCGATCGAGTGCGTGGCGTAGAGCAGGGGAGGGTAGCTGGCGGTGGATTTCCAGTTCTCACCACCGCTGTACCTGTACGCGTCGTAGAAGCCCCAGTCCATGTCGTGGACGTAGTCGCCCTCCGCGTAGAACATCCGGCCGAACGCTCCGCAGGCGATCTGCTCGCGCGCGTAGACGGTCGCCGGGTGGTAGTAGCTGGTCTCGCCCATCATGTAGATCCGGCCGGTCTCCTCGACCGCGGTGATGATGTCCGCGATCTCGGCCTCGGTCACGGCCATCGGGACCGCGCTGTAGACGTCCTTGCCCGCGCGCAGTGCCCGCACGGCGAGCGGGCCGTGCGTCCAGCGCTGGGTGAAGAGGGCGACGGCGTCGAGATCCGAGTCGAGCATGTCCTCGAACGAGGCCATCGTGCCCGTGAGTTGGTGATCGGCGACGAGTCGCTCGGCGCGCTCCGGGATCAGGTCGGTGACCCTGATGTCACCGACGTCCGGGTGCAGGTGCCAGAGTTTGGCGAACGAACCGGCGAACTGGCCGGCGCCGACGATACCGAGTGAGAACACGCGGGGCTCCAGAGGAACGCGAGAGCGGATGTGAGCGGCTGCCGGTCGCACGACGGCGCGGGTACCGGCATTGCTCCATGACGATAGGATCCGCCTCCAGGCGATGTCTGCACCGTTTCGAAGCGAGAACTTCTTGGATTCTCAGGATGCCCTGGTCGACGAACCGTCCTACCTGCGGAGCTGGTCCGGCGAACCGATCCTGATGACGGCTGCGCACCGGCACGACGATCTCGAGATCAACTTCGTGGCCGGCGGCGGGTCGATGCTCTACCTCTACGGCGGCGAACTGCTCGAAGTCGAGGCGGGCGGCCTCGCGGTGTTCTGGGCCGCGATCCCGCACCAGCTGGTGGCGAGCCGGGCGGCCCGGGTCCACTGGCTGCACGTGCCCCTCGACCACTTCCTGGCCTGGGGGCTGCCGCAACCGCTCCTGGCCCGCGTGCTCTCGGGCGTGCCGATGATCACTCCCGCGGCCCGCGCCGACGCGAGTGACCCGGCGAAGTTCACCCAGTGGGCCGTGGATCTGGCCGCAGGAGACGAGGAGCTGCACCGGATAGCGATGCTGGAGGTACAGGCGCGGGTCCGCCGCCTGGCGCTCGCCGCGGTCGGCGACCCGGCGCACCGGTACGCCGGGGACGATCCCGCGCTGCGCCAGGCGGTGTCCATGGCGCGGTACATCGCCCGGCACTTCCGCGAGCCGGTCACGGTTTCGGACGTCGCCGCGGCGGCGAACGTCCACCCGACGTACGCCATGACCCAGTTCCGCAAGGTCGTACGCACCACGATCGGCGAGTACGTGAAGCTGTACCGGCTCGCCGAGGCTCGCCGGCTGCTGGTGACCACCGACCTGCCGGCGAGCCAGGTGGCCGTGGCCGCAGGCTTCGGCTCGGTCAGCCGCTTCTACCGGGTCTTCACCGACGCGTGCGGAACCACCCCGGCGCGGTTCCGGCGCGGGCGCGGACTCTGACCCACCCGGACACCGCCGTCGGCGGCGCGGTCCGGGTGGGTCGGGCGTCAGGCCCCGGGAAGGCCGGCTCCGGTCAGGACACGGTCCAGGTCTCGGAGTTGGCGCTCGCGCCACCACCGAGCTCCTGGGCCTCCGCCGCTCCCTGGGCGGTCGAGCCCGCGACGCCCATGGTCAGACCGCTGCCGACGCCGACCAGCACGTAGTTGCGGCCGGTGTAGCTGCCGGTCAGGTCGAGGGCCCACTGCTGGTTCGGCTGACCGTTGCAGGTCCACTGCTGCAACAGGACGCCTGCGGTGGCCGACTGGCTCGGAACGTCGCCGAGGTTCACCGCCGTGCCCCGGATGGTGAGGGGCAGCCAGATCAGCTTCGAGGCGCCCAGGTCGGAGGCGTCGCAGCGGTCGACGGTGTAGACGTAGGTGTTTCCGGGGCTGCCCTGGACCGTGATGACGTTCGCCGTCTGGCTGCCGTAGGTACGGGTGCCGGGGCGGCGAAGTCGCGGAACGCCGACCAGGGGCCGGTCAGCGAGGTGGCGGTGGCGTAGATGTTGTCGCTCAGGCTCCACCTCCACCCCGTCAGGTGGGAGCCGAGGACGTAGTAGGTACCGTCCTTCTTGATCATGGCGGGCGACTCGACGCTGCCGCTGCTGCCCAGCACCGCCACCGCGCTGTCCACCGAGAGGTAGTCGGCGGACAGCCGGTAGATGCGCAGGCCGTTGTTGCGGTCCTCGCTCAGCAGGTAGCAAGTGCCGTCGTTGTCCTGAACAGGCCGAGGTCCCGACTGAGGTTGCCCTGCGGCCGGAATCTTCCCCGGTAGCTGTACGGGCCGCACGGGGTACTGCTGGTGGCGACCCCCACCTTGGCCTCGGAGCAGTTGCTGCTGCCGATGTGCACGTACATCACGTTGGTGCCGGTCGACGCGTTGTGGACGACCCTCGGCCGCTCCACGATGCGGCTGGGTCCCAGGTCACCGCTGGTCCGCCTGCTCAGGGCCTGGCCCTGGTAGGTCCAGTTCGCCAGGTCGGTCGAGGTGTAACAGGGGATCTCCTGGAACGAGGTGCCCGCCGAGGTCCGGCCGGTCTTGTTCTCGCCGAAGCCGTACCAGGTGCTGCCCTCCTTGACGATGCCCAGGCCGTGCAGCTGGAGCGCGTTGCCGTTCTGGTCGGTCCGGTCGGCACCCGTCGTGAACGTCACCCCGGTCCGGATGCCGGAGCGTGTTGGCCGCGTGGCGGTCAAGGTCGGCCGGGTGGTGCACGTCGAGGTCTTCGATCCCGCGTTGCGGGTCCTGCCCCGAGCCGAGTACGAGCTGCACCCGCACGCCAACTCGCCGGGCCACGTGGTGGACCGGATCGCCCGCGGAGTCGACGAGGCCATCGCGCAGGCCCGGGTGGAGCGCGCCAGGATCCTCGGGGTGGGCGTCAGCATCCCCGGCCAGGTACGGCCGGACGGCACGGCCTCCGTCTTCGCCTCGAACTGGGAGTGGAACGAGGTTCCGCTGCAGGCCCTGCTTGCTGAGCGGATCCCCGACCTGTCAGTCATCCTCCACAACCCGCTGCGCGCCAGCACCGTCGCCGAACTGTGGTTCGGTGCCGCCCGCGGCCGCGACAACGTCGCCGTCCTCACGCTGGGAACGGGTGTCGGCGCGGGCCTGGCCCTCCAAGGCGCGCTCTACCCTGGGGCCAGGAACACGGCCGGCGAATGGGGCCACACCAACCTGGTCATCGACGGCCGCAAGTGCCGTCGCGGCTGCGTCGGTTGCGTGGAGACCTACGTGGGCGCACCCTGCATCATGCAGCACCTCGCGGAGACCGACCCGGACAGCCCGCTCCTGCACCCCGACGACCAGGCGGCGACCATCAACGCCCTGGCCGCCGCCCACGCGGCCGGCGACCCCGTCGCCCGACGGGTGATCGCTACGACCGGTCAGTACCTCGGCATCGCCATCGCCGACCTGATCAACCTGTTCAACCCCCAGATCATCGTGCTCACCGGCTGGGTCGCCGACAGCCTGGGCAGCGCCGTCCTACCGCATGTCCGCGCCACCGCCGCCCGCTGCGCGCTCACCGAACCCTGGGAAGGCACCGAGATCAGCCTCTGCCCCATCGACCCTCGTCCTGGAGGGTTCCTGTCCTGAGCGTGCTGCTGCGAGCGGCTCCAGCCTGTTCCCGCCGTTCAGCCGCCTCGGGTCGCCGGGGCCGCCCGGAGGGGGCGACGGTTCGCTCGGCGCTCGATGAGGTGGGTGACGCCGCGGACGATCACCAGGGCGTAGAGCCAGCCGACCAGGATGTCGATGATGAAGTGCTCCCCGCCGTACACCAGGGTGAACGCCATCGCGAGCGGGTACGCGGCCAGCAGGACGCGGGTGCGGCGGGTGGCGATCGGCCAGAAGAAGAGGGCGAGCATCATCGGGTACGCGGCGTGGAGCGAGGGCATCGCGGCGACGTCGTTGGCGAACCGGCTGCCGTCCTCGAAGACCGAGGCGGCACGCGGGAGTTCGGCCTGGGAGAGCACGTCGGCGACGATCCGGGTCACCGGGGGAGTGTGCCCCTGGGCGGCCGCCATCCACGGCGGGACCGCCGGGTAGAGCACGTAGGTGAGGAAGCCCGCGTAGGTGACGGTGAGGTAGCAGGCGAGCAGGTGCCGGAACCTGGCGTGGTTCCGCCGCCAGAGCACCGCGAGCAGCACGAAGACCACGAAGAAGTGCGACATGTACACCGTGACGGCGGCGTAGTCGTACCAGTGCGCCGTACCGGGGGTGTAGAGCGCGTGCTGCAGACGTACCGTCCACGCCTCGCCGAAGCCGAGCGCCGTGTCGAACGCCAACTGGGGGCGCAGGTGGGGCATCCAGGGGGTGTGCGCGCCGTAGCCGCGCAGCAGAGAGTACGTCCACACCACCGCCATCACCGGCACCCAGTCCCGTAGGACCAGCAGGGTGCGGCGCCAGCCCTCGCCTCCGTGCACGGCGGCCGTGACCAGGGCGCCGATCAACCAGAGGAACACCAGGTCCTCGGTGTAGGGCAGGCCGTTGACGTACGTCCACCGGGCGAGCAGGACGAGGTAGAGCGGCCAGGCCGCCCGGCGGACGAACCGCAGGCGACCGGCGGAGGTCGGTCGTGAGGTGAGACCGGCTGGTGAAACGGACGAGTGCAGATCGGTCACAGGCGCGTCTCCTCGGGGCACGGATCCGCGCGGAAGGTCAGTGGATCGTGGGCGCCCGAGCAGCCTGTCATGCACTGATGAGCCGTTCCTGGGAGTTTCCTGATGGTCTCTTGAGAGGGGGGCCGCTCGGATGGGCGGCGATGCTGGGCACCCGCTCGCCCGACCCGAACTGCCGCCCACCGCGCGACCGGAGGCGGGCGGCAGCCGGGTGGGTCAGGCGGTGCGCTGGATGGTGTAGACGGTGTAGTTGCCGCACTGCGGGCCCGGCCCCCGGCCGGTGACCGTCCAGCCGGCCGGGATCGCGGAGTTGCCGCATACCTGCATGCTGGTCTGGCTGGTGATCTTCGCGAGGGTGTAGAGCCCGTACACCCCGCACGGCGTGTCGGCGGTCCGGATCGCGGTGATGACCCAGCCGTCAGGGATCGCGGACTGGGCACAGACGTCGATCGAGGTCTGGGTGGTGAGCCGGGTGACGGTGTACGTCCCGTACGTGCCGCAGGGCGTGCCGGCGGTCTGGACCGCGATGATGACCCAGCCGTTCGGAATGGCCGACTGGGCGCAGTCGGTGACGGTGGTCTGGGTGGTGATCTTCAGGAGGGTGTAGAGCGGGAAGCCGGCGCACCCCGCGCCGTTCTGCATGGCGGTGATCACCCACGCGTCCGGGATGGGCGAGTTGGCGCAGGCCTGGACGGTGGTCTCGGTCGTGAGCTGCATGATGGTGCGCTGCCCGTAGCCGCTGCAGCCCGACGAGGTCTGACTGACGATCACCCAGCCGGTGGGAACGGGTGTGTAGCCACAGATCGTCGTCGTCGCGCCACTCCGTACTGCGGCCGACGCCGCCGGAGCGGCGACCAGGGTCGTGCCGCCCAGTACGAGGGCGACGACCGTCAGCAGGCGAATCAGCAGGTGCTGCCGGCTTCTCATGTGAACTCCCTTGGGGTTCAAGTCGGTTGAGGTGATATGAGCGTGACATGACCAGGCTCTCTGCCGCCACCGGGCGCTGGACGAGATCGTCGACGGCGCCGCGAGCCGTGTGGAGATCACCCTCACTGCCGACGGCGACGTCCGCGTGGCCGACGACGGCACGGGCCTGCCAACCGAGCACGGGTGCCAGAGCGACGACCCGCCCTTGAAGACCGAGTTGACCGTGCTCGGCGGCGGGGCACGGCCTGTCGCCTGGCGCTCGCTGTCCGGCGGCTGCTTCGGCATGGGACTGGCCGCCGTCAGCGCACTGTCGAGCCGCCTGACGGCCGATGTACGACGCGACGGGGCCCGTTGGGTGCTGGAGTACGAGCGTGGTGTGGCCGTCGCGCCGCCCGCCCACACTTGACCGGCCGGCGGCAGTGGGACCACGATCACCTTCCGGCCCGATGCCGAGATCTTCGAGACGCTGGAGTTCTTGTTCGACGTGCTGGCCGCGCGCCTCCGGGAACTGGCCTTCCTGAACCGGGAGTTGGACATCACCCTGACCGATGACCGCGACCCCGCGTCGCATCGGGCGGTCCGCTTCCGTTTCCCGGGCGGACCGCGGGACCACATCGCGGAGCAGAGCGCCCCGCTCCACCTGGAGGTGTTCGGCTTCGAACGCGAGTGCCCGGAGATGGAGGGAACCGTCGAGGTGGCTCTCCGCTGGTGCGACTCCCGCGAGGAGCGGGTCGCAAGCTACGCCAACAGCCGGCCGACCCTCGGTGGCGGCACGCACGAGCTCGGCTTCCGTGACGGCTTGGCGGTCGCGATCAACGCGTACGCCCGGGAGCAGGGGTTGCTCACCCCGTCCGACCTCGACTTCACCCCCACCCAGCTCGGGGCGGGCCTGACAGCGATCGTGTCGGTGAAGCTCGATCGCCCCGAGTTCGAGGGAGCCCTCCGCGACCGCCCGGGCGACGGGCCCGTCCGCACCTGCGTCGCCGAGGCCGTCCGAGACCACCTGACCAACTGGCTCCGCGCCGACCCGGCGCAGGCGACAGCCGTCCTCACTCAGATCTCGGCGACCACCCACCACTGACGCGGCCCACCGCGGCCCAGGCCGAGGATGGTTCTCGGCCTGGGCTCGTCGGTATACCGGCCTCTGGAAGCGGCGGAGCTCCTAGATGGCCGCCGAGGCCTCGCGCTCACCCCGTGAGGAACGCATGGGACGAGGGTGCGGATCTCACGCCCAGCGCGTGACGAGCGGTGGTGGTGGACGGGGGACGGCCCTGGGATCGTCGGAATTGGCAGGCACCGGAAGGGCGTTCGGCTGTCCGAGCCGCAGTTCCGGTGCCCCGAGGGCGGGGGAGTCGCCAGCCGTGGCGGTGGGAGTGCGTCACGGAGCGCACGACCCCGGTGCGGAGGCTCACGTGGACAAACGGTATGAGGTGTACTGCCTCGTGGATCCGTCGTTCTACGACGCGCCGACCCGTGGGCGGGGTGGGAACGGCGACTTCGCGGCCGTCCGTGCGCCGCTGCCGGCGGGGTGGGTACGGGAGGAGTGGGGCGACTGGGTCGCCTGTCACCCGCGCGACGCGGCGTTGCCCCGGCAGGGGTGGAAGATCCATGCCTCGGCCTCGCTCGACAACGCCGAGGAGATCCTGGCGGCCGCATGGGACTACTGCGTCCCGCGAGGCATCCCGTTCAAGTTCCTGCCCAACCGCGAGTTCCTGCTGATCGCCAACGCCAAGTACGCCCACCGGGGTGCGAGCGGCAAGTTCGTGACCATCTACCCCCGGGACGAGGCCCAGCTCGAACGGGTGCTCAGCGAGCTGGGCGAAGAGCTGGACGGCCGGGCGGGACCGTACGTCCTCAGCGATCTGCGGTGGGGGCGCGGGCCGCTGTACGTGCGGTACGGGGCCTTCGCCGACCGGTACTGCACCTCGGCCGACGGCAAGGTGCGGCCGGCCATCGAGGACGGGGACGGCCGGCTGGTCCCGGACGAACGCGGGCCGACGTTCCAGGTGCCCGGGTGGATCGAGCTGCCGGGTTTCCTGCGGCCCCACCTCGAGGAGAGCCGGCGGACGACGGTGACCGACCTCCCGTACCGCTTCGACCGGGCGCTGCACTTCTCCAACGGCGGTGGCCTGTACGCCGGGGTGGACCTGCGCAGCGACCGGCGCGTCGTGCTGAAGGAGGCCCGGCCGCACGCGGGACTCACGCTCGACGGTGCCGACGCGGTCGCCCGGCTGGGGCGCGAGCGGGAGGCCCTGAAACGGCTCGGCGGGCTCGACTGCGTGCCCGTGCTGTACGACAAGTTCGTGCTCGGGGACCATCACTTCCTGGTCGAGGAGTTCATCGAGGGCAAGACCCTGAACGAGCAGTTCCTCGACCGCTACCCCCTGGTGTCGCTGGAACCGGACGACGCGGCCTTCGCCGACTACACCTCCTGGGCTGTCGACGTCGTCCGGCAGGTCGAGGAGGCGGTGGCTGCCGTGCACGCGCGCGGTGTGGTCGTGGGTGACGTGCACCCGGACAACATCCTGGTCCGCCCGGACGGCCGGGTGGCGCTGATCGACTTCGAGGGCGCGTCGGACGTGACGGAGGCGGGGCACCAGGCCCTCGCGGCCCCCGGTTTCGTCGCCCCCGAGGGCACTTCAGGGCAGGAGGTCGACGACTACGCGCTGGCCTGTCTGAGGTTGTTCCTCTTCATGCCGCTGACCGGCCTGGTGTCGTTGGACCCCACCAAGGCCGGTCAGTTCGCGCGCGAGGCGGCCCGGGCGTTCCCGGTCCCTCCGGGGTTCCTCGACCAGGCGGTCCGGCTGATCGCCGGAAACGACCGTCGGCACGACGGTGAACCGGAGCTGGTACCGGACCGTCAGGGCTGGCTGCGGGCCCGGGACTCCATCGCCGGCGCCGTCCTGGCCGCCGCCACGCCGGAGCGGGAGGACCGACTGTTTCCCGGTGACATCGAGCAGTTCCTCACCACCGGCGGCGGTCTCGGCCTCGCGTACGGTGCCGCCGGGGTGCTGTACGCGCTGGACGTGACCGGCGCCGGGCGCCACCCGCAGTACGAGGACTGGCTGATCCGGCGGGCACTGCACCCCGAGTCCGGCACCCGGATGGGCTTCTACGACGGCCTGCACGGCGTCGCGTACGTGCTCGACCACCTCGGCCACCGGGCTGAGGCGCTGAAGGCGCTCGACATGTGCCTGGGCGAGCGTTGGGAGCAGCTGGGGCTCGACCTGCACGGCGGTCTGGCCGGCATCGGCCTGAACCTGCTGCACTTCGCCACCGCCACCGGAGAGCGCGGACTGCTGGACACCGCGCTCCAGGTGACCAGCGCCGTCGCCGACCGACTGGGCCCGGCCGACGGCGTACCCGAGCTGAGCGGCGGTGAGCACCCGTACGCGGGACTGCTGCGCGGATCGGCCGGGCCCGCGCTGCTGTTCGTCCGGCTGTACGAGGCGACCGGCGAGCCGGAGTTCCTCGAACTGGCCGGGACCGCACTGCGCCAGGACCTCCGGCGCTGCCTGCTGCGCGAGGACGGTGCGATGGAGGTCAACGAGGGCTTCCGGACGATGCCCTACCTGGCCGACGGCAGTGTGGGGATCGGCCTCGTCCTCGACGACTACCTGACGCACCGTGAGGACGAGCAGTTCGCCCGGGCGGCCGCCGCCATCCGCCGGGCGGCCACCGCGCCGTTCTACCTGGAGCCGGGGCTGTTCGACGGGATCGCCGGAATGATCCTGCACCTCAGCCGGGCGCATCCGCCGGGCACGGCCGCCGAGCGGGACCCGGTGGTCGCGGCCCAGGTCCGCCGGCTGAGTCGGTACGCCTGCACGCGCGACGGCCGACTCGTCTTCCCCGGCGAGCAGTTGATGCGGTTCTCGATGGACCTGGCCACCGGGAGCGCCGGTGTGCTGCTCGCCCTCGGCGCCGCTCTGCACCAGGACCCCGTGCATCTGCCGTTCCTCGCCCCCTCCGGGCGGGTCGAACGCGGCGCACGGACCGACCTGTCGGACCAGGATCTCGGAGGGAGGTGAATCGTCATGACGCTCCTCGACCTGCAGGGCCTCACGCCCGAACCCAGCGCCGCACCGGCGGGCAGCCGGGCCAGCAAGGGCTGTAACAACAGGTACAGCGCACTGAGCCTGCTGTGCGGGCTGTGGATCCTGTGACACCGACAAGACAGCGGGGCCGCCCCTGGTGACCCCGCTCCCCTCCCGAACGGAGCCGGCCCGTGGTGGACCGCAGTCGAGACCGCCTGCTGCTCGCGGCAGTCCGGCGCGGCGGGGTGTGGGTCGGCGTCCTGGCCGCCGCTTCGACGCTGCTCGCCGGGGTCTACGTCGTGCTTCCCGCCGTCATGGGCCGCACCGTGGACGCGGTGCTCGGTAACCGCGATCCGGCGCTCTGGCTGGCGTTCTCCGCGATCCTGATCGCGCTCCTGGTGCTGTGCGACGCGGCGGACGACCTCGCCGCCGGAGTGGCCAACAGCCGTGCCACCGCCTGGCTCCGCCACCGGTTGCTGCGGCACGTCCTGGACCTCGGCCCCCGGGCCACCCGGCGCTTCGACGCGGGTGACCTGCTCAGTCGGCTGGTCGGCAACACCGGCCGGGCCGGGGGTTCGACCGCGAGCCTGGTCTGGGCCGTCACCGAGCTGATCCCCCCGGTCGGCGGCGTGGTCGCACTGGCGCTGATCGATCCCTGGCTCTGCCTCGCCTTCCTCGCCGGGATGCCACTGATCGTGCTCCTGGTGCGCACCTTCGTCCGCGACGTCTCGGATCTCAACGAGCACTACTTCGACGCCCAGGGCCGGATCGCCGCCCGGCTGACCGCCGCCCTCGCCGGCATCCGGTCCGTCGCGGCGGCGGGAACGGTGGAGCGCGAGGCCGAACGGGCGCTGGTACCGCTGCCCGAGCTGCACCGGTACGGCCAGGGGATGTGGCGGGCGGTCGCCCGGGTCAACTCCCGGGACGCCCTGGTGGTCCCGCTGCTGCAGGTCGCCGTACTGGCGGTGGCCGGTTTCGAGCTCAGCCGCGGCCGGATCACCCCGGGCCAGGTGCTCGCCGCGAGCGAGTACGTGCTGCTGGCCATGGGCGTGGGCTCGATCGTCTCCGCCGCAGGCCAGTTGGCCTTCGCCCGGGCCACCGCCGCCCGGGTCGCCGCCGTACTCGCCGAGCCGCCCGCCCGGTACGGCACCGGCCAACTCCCGGTCGGCGACGGGCGAGTGGAGTTCCGGCGGGTGACCAAGCGCGCGGCGGACGGCACCGCCGTCCTGGAGCGACTCGACCTGGCCGTCCCGGGCGGTGCCCTGGTCGCGGTGGTGGGGCGCTCCGGCGCCGGCAAGTCACTGCTGGCCGCGCTGGCCGGACGGCTGGTGGACCCGGACGAGGGGGAGGTGCTCCTCGACGGCGTCCCGCTGCCAGACCTGACCCGGGCGGAGCTGCGGAGTGCCGTGGCGTACGGATTCGAACGCCCGGCGCTGCTCGGTGAGACGGTCGGCGACGCGATCGGGCTGGGAGCACCGGCACCGACCGTGGAGGAGGTGACCGCCCAGGCGGTGGCGGCCAGGGCCGACGCGTTCATCCGGCACCTGCCCGACGGCTACCGCACCCCGCTCGGCGACGCCCCGATGTCCGGTGGGGAGATGCAGCGGGTCGGGCTGGCACGAGCGTTCCTCCAGGCCGGGCGGGTGCTCGTGCTGGACGACGTCGCTGCCAGCCTGGACACCGTGACGGAGCATCAGATCAGTCGTGTGCTCACCGGCGCCCTGGCCGACCGCACCCGGCTGGTGGTGACGCATCGCGCGTCCACGGCCGCCGGGGCCGACCTGGTCGTCTGGCTCGCCGGGGGCCGGGTCCGCGCGCAGGGGACGCACGGCGAGCTGTGGGCGGACCCGGCGTACCGGGCGGTCTTCGAGCCGGTGCCGACCGGGTCGGGAGGCACCCCGTGAACGCGGCGGCCGGGCAGCTGCTGCGCTCGGCGCTGCACCGGCGGCGCCGGGAGTTCCTGCGGCTCGCGGGTTGGACCCTGGTGCGGACCGTACCGGTCCTGCTCTCCGGCTGGGTCGTCGCCCGCGCCGTCGATCACGGATTCCTGGCCGGGCGGCCCGGGGAGGGCTTCGCCTGGCTGGGGCTGCTGGCGGCCGCCACCCTGGTCGGTGCCCTCGGCACCCGGCAGGTCGCGCTCAGCCTGGCCACCGTGGTCGAGCCGCTGCGGGACGAACTGGTCGCCCTCGTCGCACACGGCACGCTGAACCGCTCCGCCCGGCTGGGTGGCCCCGCCGACACCGCCGGCGTGGCCCGCCTCACCGAACAGGTGGAGATCGTCCGGGAGTCGTACGGCGCGGTGATCATGTTCGTGCAGACCTTCGTCGTCACGGCGACCAGCGTGCTGCTGGGCCTGGCCGGCCTGGACCCGGTCCTGCTGCTCCTGGTCCTGCCGCCGATGCTGGTCGGGCTCGGTCTGTTCCTCGCGGCGCTCCGGGCGATGGCCAGGCGGCAACGGGCGGTCGTGCTGGCGGACGAGCGCCTTGCCGAGGGCGCGGTCACGCTCATCGCCGGGCTGCGGGACGTGACCGCCTGCGGCGCCGAGGAACGCGTCGCGGCACGGGCCGGCGCCCGGGTCGACGCCGCCGCCTCGGCCGCCCGGTCGCTGGCCCGGCTGACCGCGCTGCGGACCACGGCGCTGGGAGTCAGCGGCTGGGTCCCGCTGCTGCTGATCCTGGTCGGTACGCCCTGGCTGGTGCGCAGCGGTGTGACGACCGGCGCGATCCTGGGCGCGATGGTCTACCTGTCCCAGGGCCTGCAACCGGCCCTCCAGGAGTTCGTCCGGGGGCTCGGCGGCAGTGGGCTGTGGCTGGTGGTCGCGCTCGGCCGGATCGCCGAGGCGGCCCAGCTGCCGGAGGACCCTGGTCCTCCGGCAGCTGGGCCCGTCCCGGTGCCGCCGGCCTCCTCGTCCACCCCGGCTCCCGGCGTCGAGCTGCGCGGGGTGACCTTCGGCTACGCCGGGGCCGCCGAGCCGGTGATCCGGGGCCTCGACCTGCTGCTCCGCCCGGGTGAGCACCTGGCCGTGGTGGGGCCGAGCGGCGCCGGGAAGTCCACCCTCGCCGCCGTGACCGCGGGGCTGCTCGGACCGCAGGCCGGAGAGGTCCGGATCGGCGGGGTGCCGATCCGGACGCTGAACACGAGCGAACCCGAACTACTGCTCCGCTACCGGGTGTTGATCCCCCAGGAGGCGTACGTGTTCGCCGGGACGGTCCGGGAGAACGTCACCTACCTCGCTCCCGAGGCCACCCCTGCAGAGGTGGATGCCGCAGTCCGCGCGGTGGGCGCGGGACCGCTGGCCGAGCGGCTCGGCGGCTGGGACGCGCCGCTCGATGTTGCGGAACTCTCATCCGGCGAAAGACAGTTGATCGCCCTTGCCCGCGCGTACCTGCCACCCACCCGGCTGGTGCTGCTGGACGAGGCGACCTGCCACCTCGACCCCGCCGCCGAAGCGGTCGCCGAGCGGGCCTTCGCCCGCCGACCCGGCGCCCTGATCGTGTTCGCCCACCGGATCAGCTCGGCCCTACGGGCGGACCGGATCCTCGTGCTGGACGGCAACCGGGCCCGGCTGGGCACCCACGAGGAGCTGCTGGCCGACTCCTCCCTCTACCGCGACCTGGTCGGCCACTGGGAATCCGCCGGCCCCGGCGCCCGCTCACAGCCAGCCGGACTCCCGGAGGATCCTTATCGCGTCGACCCGGTTGCGCGCTCCCACTTTGCCGACCACCGCGGACAGGTGGTTGCGGACCGTGCCCACCGACAGTGAGAGCCGCGAGGCGATCTCGCCCGTGGGGGCGCCTTCGGCGGCGAGCCGCAGGACTTCCAGCTCCCGCGCGGTCAGCGGGCTCTCCAACGCCTTCATCGCGAGCAGGGCGAGTTCCGGGTCGATGTACCGGTGGCCGTCGACCACCTTGCGGATGCCCTCGACCAGTTGCTCCGCAGGCGCGTTCTTGCCGATGAGGCCCGGGACACCCTCGGCGAGCACCCTCCGAAGGCCGTCCGGCGGCTGCGAACCGGTGACCAGGAAGAGCCGGCACTCCGGGAGCTGCGCCGACAGTTGGCCGCCCCGGAACAGCTCCTCGCCCCGTCGGCAGTCGATGTCGATCACCGCGACGTCCGGCCGCATCGAGAGCGCCCGGGCGACGAGCGAACCGTTGCCCGCGACCTCCGCGACGACCTCGATGTCCGCCTCCCTGGCCAACAGGGCGGTGAGGGCGCCGCGCATGAGGCCGGTGTCCTCGACGAGAAGAACGCGGATCAAGGTCGCTCCCGCCCGGCACAGGAGTCCCACGGAAACCTGCGCCTCGGTCCGTCGTACCGACCCGACGAAGTATCTCCCGCCGACGCCCTGATCACGGGGAGGTCGCGGCCGGAGTCTCGACCGCGCGCCCGTGCGCGCCGCGCCCCCGGCCGACAGCAAGGACTCGCGGGGGTCGCCGAAACGTTCGCTCGTACGCAGCCGGACGGCCCAACTCCCTCGACACCTCGCGGATCCGGGGGACGGGACCAGGCGCCCCTGCGGCCGAACGCCCCGGATCGTGGTTGGCCCGGATCGAGTCCATGGTGGCCCATCAGGTGCGGGTTCGCCTCATGGCGCTGGTGCACCCGGAGCGGCTCTCCGACGACGACCACGGACAGGTCGACCTGCTACCGCCGGGTACCCGGATCAGTCCTCCTGCTTCGTCGACCGCACGGCTCGGGGGGTGGGAACCATCCCGGCGTCCCGCTGTCCGGACCGGTGGTGGTGGGGGCAAGCGACGTCAGGGCGCCGCGCAGGGCCCGGGACGAGACGGGTCTGACCAACGGCGTGGTGATGGTCCCGTTCTGCCGGATCCCGCAGGAGGCGGACCAGGTGCTCGCGGTGATGAAGGAGGAAGGTCTGACGCGCGGTGACGAAGGACCTGCTGATCCACGCGATGGCCTGGCTCCCGACGACCCCGGGTTCACCGACCTCCTGGTCCAGGCCGGCATCGACTCCGTCTCCGTCACCCCAACAGCTTCGCCGCCGTCGAGCAGCACGTCGCCGCGGCAGAGAACGTCATTTCCTGGCCAGGCCGGGCGGAGCCGCCCCATTCATCGCCGCGGGCCGGTGCCGTAGGCCTGGGGGTGTTCGAGCCGGAGGTGGGTGTCGTCCTCGGTGAAGTCGAGGGTCTGGTGGACCGCGACCACGCCGTCCACGGCGCGGCACAGCTGCTCGGTGATCGGGACCAGGCTCTTGCGCGGGAGGCGGCCGGTGAGCGTCACCACGCCGTCATGCACGGTGACCTGCACGGCGCCCGGCGCGAGCCACAGTGTCTGGCCGAGCACGTCGTGGTTGATCTCGTCGCGGATCGCGGCGTCGTGGCGCAGGAAGACCTGGAGCAGGTCGCGCCTGCTGACGATACCGACCAGCCGCCCGATCTCATCGACCACCGGGAGTCGCTTGACCTTGTGCTTGTCCATGGCGCGGGCGGCCTCGGGGATGGACCAGTCGGCGTGGGCGGTGACAGCCGGGCTGGTCATGAGCCCACCGGCGGTCTCGGCCTCGGCGCGGGCTCTGTCGTGAGCGTCCAGCCACCGCCCCGGGGTGCGACCCTCGGGGTCGGCCAGGACGGCTTCCTTCCGGACCAGGTCCGCCTCGGAGACCATGCCGAGCGGGCGACCCTCGTCGTCGACGACCGGGATCGCGGTGATGTCGTTGCGGTGGAACAGCGCCGCGACCTCCTTGAACGGCGTGTCGGGCCGGGCGGTGACGACCTCGTGGGTCATGACGTCGTGAACGGTGCGGTGCTGCATGGTCCTCACTCCTCGGTGGTGGTCCCGTACTCACACTGTCCGCCCCGGGCGGATGTCCGCACAGGGCCGTTCGGACCCACCGTCAGGGCCGGTCCAGCCCACAACAAGGGCGCTGAACCGGCCTCACCACGAAAGCTGGAGGCACCCGTCCGGAGGCAGACATGAGCACAGACACCAGGGCTTGGCCGAGCCATGCCGCCGCGACCGCCGCCCGCTGCCGCTCGGTGCGGCCGACATCGACGCGGTCGGCCGCGGGTGGTGCGCACTGCTGCACCGGCTGGACCTGGCGAGCTGCGCGCGTGCGCGGTGTGATGGGAGTGCGAGGGCCGAACGAGGGCCCGGCGGCAGGCTTCGGGTGGGGACCCCGACGCCCCGCACAGGTTGGGAGTACGAGATGAAAGCCGCTGTAGGGGACCGGATCATCGTCGAGGGCACCCGCCCAGGAACAGCGCGCCGTGATGGCGAGATCGTGGCGCTGCACCATCCGGACGGCAGTCCGCCGTACGACGTGCGTTGGTCGGACACCGGCCGGGTGACCGAGGTCTTCCCCGGGCCGGATGCCCGGGTTCACCACTATCCGCACCCGGACTCGGAAGAGTAGGCGAAGGCCGCCGACCGGGCCGCCTCCCGTGCCCTGCCCGCGGACGGACCACGTGCAGGGCACGGGAGGCCGACGGCATACGGTTCCCCGGCCGGGCGAAGCGACCTCGACCGGGCCGACCCGCGCCGCTCGGAGTGGGGTGGACCGACGCACGGATGCGGAAGGGCGAGGCAGCGGGCGCGAGGGCCGAGACCGTTGCACACCTGCGGCATCCAATACCCCCACGGGTATATTGGGTCTCTGAAGGATCGGGATCCGACCGGAGCACTAGGAGTTCTGTGATGTGCCGACGTACTACGTGCCGTGCCTGCGGCAAGGTCACCTACGCGGGGTGCGGTATGCACGTCGAGCAGGTCCTCGCCGGAGTTCGCAAGGGCGACCGTTGTAGCTGTGACGGCGCGGGCAGGGGCGGAGGCTTCCTGGCGAGGCTGCTGGGCCGCCGCTGAGCGAGCGGCGGATGCCGCTCGACCGGGCCGTGCCGGGATTCCCGGCACGGCCCGGTCCGTGTCCACCTGCCGCTGGTCTGCCTGCGTGCCGGTTGTCGACGGACGGTCCTGCCCGACAGCGCTGCGGAACCGCCGGTGGCGGGGCCCTGAAGAGCGCTCCCGCCACCGGCGGTTCGGGCGGCTCAGCCGTGGGAGAAGGAGATCTTCGGGAGGACCCGGTCGAGCCAGGCCGGGGTGTGCCAGGCGGCGCGTCCGGTCAGCCGGAGGATGACCGGGAGCAGGACGAGGCGGACCAGTGCGGCGTCCAGCAGGACGGCCACCCCGAGGACGATGCCCATCTCCTTGGGCGGCAGCGGCCCGGACAGCGCGAACGTGAAGAACACCGCGACCATGACGCCGGCCGCCGCGAAGACCACCCGCCCGGAGTGGGCCAGCGCGCCGACCATCGCCTCCTTCGGGTCACCGCTGCGCTCGTAGTGCTCCTTGGCGGACGCGAGCAGGAAGACGGTGTAGTCCATCGCGATCGCGAAGATCATCGCGAAGAAGAACACCGGCGCCCAGCCGTCCAGGAAGCCCTGCGGCTTGAAGCCGAGAAGTCCCGCGCCGTGGCCGTCCTGGAAGACCAGCCGGGCGACGCCGAACGCGGCGCCGGTCGACAACAGGCTGGCGAGCGTGCCGAGCGCGGAGATCAGCGGAGCCCGTAGTGCGACCAGCAGCAGCAGGAAGCCGAGGCCCATGACGACGCCGATGACCAGCGGGGTCTTCTCGGTGAGCAGGTGTTGCAGGTCGAGGTTCTCGACCGCCGCGCCGCCCACCAGGACGTCGTGCGGAAGTTCGGCCCGCAGGGTGTCCACGGTGGAGCCGAGCTGCGGGCTGGACGGGTCGACCGAGGGTATGGCCTGGATCATCGACCAGCCGGAGCCGTCGGCGGCCGGCTGGGCGGGGATCACGCCGGCGATGCCGGGCGTCCGGGCGATCTGCGCGCCGAGCGAGGCGGCCTGCCCGCTGGGGGTGATGATCTGCAGGGTGCCGGGTGCGCCGGGGCCGAACGCTTCCTGGACGGCGGCGTATCCGGCGCGGGCGCTGTCGTGGGCGGGGATGACGGTGATGGACGGCATCGCGGTGCGCAGGCCGATGACCGGCGCGGCGAGCGCGATCAGGGCGGCCAGCGCCAGGGCGCCGTACCGGAAGGGGTGCTTCCACAGGCGTTCGCCCCAGGCGGCGAAGCGGGGGGAGCGGTGTTCGCCGGTCTTCACCCAGGGCAGGGCGAGGGCGTCGACGCGGGGGCCGAGCTTGCCGAGGACCGCGGGCAGCAGCGTGAGGGTGGCCGCCAGGACGAACAGCACGGCGAGCATGATGCCGCCGGCCATTGAGCGGAACGCCGGGGACGGGACCAGCATCACGGCGGACAGGCTGACCAACACGGTCGCCCCGGAGAGCAGGACCGCCTTGCCGGCGGTATCCATGGTTTCCGCAACCGCCTCGGTACCGGACAGCGATCGGCCCATCCGCGCACTTCGGAAGCGGACCACCAGGAAGAGCGCGTAGTCGATGCCGAGCGCGAGGGCGAACATCATGGCGAAGTTCATCGCCCAGATGGAGACCGGGAACAGATGGCTGATCAGGACGAGCGAGCCGGCGGAAGCGGCGAGCCCGGCCATGGTGAGCAGGAGCGGCAGTCCTGCCGCCACCAGCGAGCCGAAGGCGAGCACCAGGATCGCGAGGGTGACCGGCCAGGACACGATCTCGGACTTCATCATGGCGTCGTGGTTGGCCGTGTTGAAGTCGCTCCACAGCACGGAGGCACCGGTGGCGTGGACGGTGATCCCGTCGGTGGAGACGGCGTTGAGCGGTCCCTTGAGGTCGTCGGCGGCGCGGACCATGTCGTCGGGGGACGCGTTGGCGCCGGCCAGCAGGATGGCGGTGCGGCCGTCCTGGCTGATGGTGGCGCCGGGCTGCGGCGGGACGACGGTGGAGATCCGGGGGTCGGCAGCAGCGATCCCGCTCGCCCTGGTGATCACCTGCTGGACGGCGGGGTCACCGATCGGCCGGTCGGCCGTGACCACGATCTGCAGGGCGGTGGAGGCGTTGCCCGCGAAGTGCTGCTCGGCGACCTGCCTGACCTTGACGGACTCCGAGCCGTTGGCCTGCCAGCCGGCGCCGGACAGTGCGCCGGTGACCTGGGGAGCGAACGCGCCGAGCCCGATCACGACCAGCAGCCAACCGGCCAGGACGGCCTTGAAGTGCCGCACCGACCAGGCGCCCAGTCGCCCGAGCAGGCCCGAAGGGCCGGTCGGTTCCGGGTGGGGGGCGGCGGAGGCCTGGGCCGACGGTGGGGCGGGGGCGGTGCCCGGGTGCTTCACGTGGTGCTCCGTTCCTGGGGCGGCCCGGCAGAGCCGCATAATACGGGTGGGGGTATATCTGAGGCCGAAGAGAAGGGCCCGCCGTGGGCAGGCCCGAGGGGTGCCGGCCGGTCAGCCGGTGAGCGTGTCCAGTGCCGCGCGCAGTCGGGCGGCTGCCTCGTCGGCGACGCTTTCGAGGGCGGGCTGCTCGGTGATGCTCACCATCAGCTGCGGGTCCATCACCTCGACCACGATGCGCCCGTCCGCCGCGCGGACCACGACATTGCACGGCAGCAGGAGACCGATACGCCGGTCGGTCTGAAGCGCGCGGTGGGCGAGCGCCGGGTTGCAGGCGCCCAGGATGAGGTAGTCCTCCATCTCCTCACCGAGCTTGGCCTGCATCGTGGCGCGGACGTCGATCTCGGTGAGGACCCCGAAGCCCTGTTCGGCGAGTGCGGCGCGCACCCGTCCAACGGCGTCGGGGAAGGGCAGGTCGAGGGTGACGGGAATCCCGTAGTCCATGCTGAGCTCCGTTCGTGGAGGGTGGGGATGGCGACGTCTCGTGTACGTCGAGTACCGGTGCGCCTTCCTCTGGGTTGTCGGCAGACGCCTCGATGTCTACCGCTCGCCCTCAAGATACCCCTGGGGGTATATCCAGAATACGTCAGCATTCGCCGGAGGGAGGCATTGCGCGAGGTGTTGCGCCTGTTCGATGTGCGGGTGCGCCGCGAGGTGGCCGCCGGGTCTCAGGTCGCGGCTCGTTGCGGAGGTGTCAGGCGAGGGCCAGGAAGAGCTTTTCGAGCTCGGCCTCGCTCATCGGCGGGGCGTCACCGTCGGCGGTGGCCAGGCACTGGCGCATGCCGCTGGCCACGATCTTGAACCCAGCCCGGTCGAGTGCGCGCGAGACCGCCGCGAGCTGGGTCACGATGTCCTTGCAGTCCCGCCCGGCCTCGATCATCGCGATGACACCGGCGAGCTGGCCCTGGGCGCGGCGAAGGCGGTTGAGAACCGCGCCGACCGAGTCGTCGTCTACCTGCATTTCGATGCCCCCAGAGTGTGGTCGTTCCGGGCAAGTTTACCCCGTGGGGTATCCCTGTGCGGGTGCCTGGATGGCCCCTCGGGGTGGGCCGGTGCCGTACTGTGCTGGTTCTGGGCCCGGGGTGCCATCCGGCGCACTGCCACCGCGCATTTCGCTCCCGGTGCCGGAGTCGGCCACTACTTGAAGAAGTCTTCACATTCATAGATGCTTGTTCCAGAAAGTAGAGTCGACGGCGGGGCGGTAGAGCAGGCGTATGCGGGCCGGGTGGCCGGGCTGTCGCGGATGGCGGCCCGTCATGGCGTGCGGATGCCGCACGTCGCGGAGGAAGAGGAAGGCGAGAGCTGATGGCGGTCCCGCTGTACCAGGCGAAGGCGGAGTTCTTCCGCACGCTCGGTCATCCGGCCCGAATCCGGGTACTGGAAATCCTGCAGGACGGTCCGCGCCCGGTGCGCGACCTGCTGGCGGAAATCGAGATCGAGCCCTCCAGTCTGTCCCAGCAGCTCGCGGTCCTGCGGCGTACCCAGTTGGTGACGGCCACCCGCGAGGGCAATACGGTCGTCTATGCCCTGAGTACGCCCGATGTGGCGGAGCTGTTGCGGGCCGCGCGCCGGATCCTCACCGAGATGATCACCGATCAGGGCGAGCTGCTGGCCGAGCTGCGCAGCGCGGGCGCCGGGGCGAAGAGCGCATGAGCACTCCGGGACGGGCCGCCCTGGTGGTTCGGGGGTGGGGGCGAGTGCGGGCCGTGCTGCCGGACCGTCAGGTGCTGGCCTCGATGGGCCGTTCTCCCCGCAGGGACCTGCTGGCCGGGCTGACCGTGGCGATCGTGGCGCTGCCGTTGGCGCTCGGCTTCGGAGTGGCTTCCGGTGCGGGGGCCGAAGCGGGGCTGGCCACGGCGGTGGTGGCAGGTGCGCTGGCCGCGATATTCGGCGGCTCCAACTTCCAGGTGAGCGGGCCGACCGGAGCGATGACGGTGGTGCTGGTGCCGATCGTTCACCGGCACGGCGCTGCCGGGGTGCTGACGGTGGGTCTGCTGGCAGGGGTCCTGCTGATCGCGCTGGCGATCGCGAGGGCGGGGCGCTTCATGGCGTATGTGCCTGCTCCAGTGGTGGAAGGCTTCACACTCGGCATCGCGGGAGTGATCGGCCTGCAGCAGGTCCCTGCTGCCCTCGGGGTAACGCCCGGCAGGGCGGAGAGCGTGGTGGTCACCGCGTTCGAGGCGGTGGCCGATTTCGTCAGCCATCCGAACGTAGCCGCGCTCGCGCTCGCGGCCGGGGTGGCGGTGGTGATGCTGGCGGGTGCCCGGCTGCGGCCGGGGGCTCCGTTCTCTCTGCTCGCGGTGGTCGGCGCGACACTGGTCGCTACCTTCGCCGACCTGGACGTGGCGACGATCGGGCACCTGCCCGCCGGGCTCCCCGCGCCGTCACTGGGGTTCCTGGACCTGGGAGCTGTTCCGCAGTTGGTCACGGCGGCGCTGGCCGTGGCGGCGCTTGCCGCGCTGGAGTCGCTGATGTCGGCGACCGCCGCCGACGCGATGAGCGTGGCGGAGCGGCACGACAGCGACCGCGAACTGTTCGGCCAGGGCCTGGCCAACCTGGTCGCCCCGCTGTTCGGTGGCGTGGCGGCCACCGGTGCGATCGCCCGTACCGCCGTCAACGTCCGCTCCGGGGCGGCCTCCCGGCTGGCCGCGCTGGTGCACGCCGCGGTGCTGGCGGTGGTGGTCTTCGCTGCCGCCCCGCTCGTGTCGGGGATCCCGCTCGCCGCGCTGGCCGGGGTACTGATCGCCACTGCCGTCCGGATGGTCGAGGTAGCGTCCCTGCGCGCGCTGGCCCGCAGCGGACGCGGCGAGGCAGCCGTACTCGCGCTGACCGCAGGCGCCACACTCGCCTTCGACCTGGTCACCGCCGTCATCGTCGGACTGGTCGTGGCAGGCGTACTGGCACTGCGTCAGATCGCACGCGCCTCCGGCCTCCAGCAGGTCCCGCTGTACGAGGGTTTGGCATCCGCCGACCACCACGAGGAGGAACAGGCGCTGCTCGCCGAGCACATCGCCGCGTACCGGATCGACGGCCCGCTGTTCTTCGCCGCCGCCCACCGCTTCCTGCTCCAGCTCGCCGAGACCACCATCGTCAAGGTCGTCATCCTGCGTCTGTCGCGCGTCACCGCCATCGACGCCACCGGTGCCCTGATCCTGCGCGACGCGATCGACAAACTGCGCCGCCGCCACGTCCAGGTCCTGGTCTCCGGTGTGCGTGATGAGCACCTCCAGACCCTGGACGCCCTCGGCGTACTCAATGAACTGCGCGACCAGGGCAGGGTGTTCGCCAACACGCCGGAGGCCATCGCCTACGCCCGCAAGCAACTCCAGTCGGCCGGCGTGCTGGACCTCGCGCCTGGAAGGAAAGCTCTTGCGTTTCCCTTCCGGGCTCAGGGTCACGCCGACCCGGACGAGGAGCACCGACCATGAGTGACGCGGTCCGTAACGAGAAGGCCAAACGCAAGGCGATGCTTGTCCGCGCTTCGATCTACGTCGCTGGTACCCACCTGTTCGCCGGGTTCGTGATCCTGCTCTTCGCCCTCGGCAACCGCCACTGACCACGGTGACACGTTGCCCGTTGCCAGGGCCGGGCGGCCCTCGACGGCATGCTCGGTGCCCCTGCGGCCGGTCCGTCCTGGACAGCACTGCCGCGGTCTGCCCAACTCCCGGCGAGACACCGACGGTCCGTGGCAGCGTCCGGTCGGTGCGTGCGGGGGACGGTGACGACGGGGCAGTGGGCCCGGTGGAGCAGACCGTGGGGTACGGAGCCGAGGCGCATGCCGGTGGACCTGCCCCTGCCCCGTAGCCCGACGACGGGCGACAGCGCGTGTTCGGGGTCTCCGTCGGCTCACCGAGGACGAGTGCTGGGACCGGATCGGGGCCCGTGGCATCGGCCGCATCGCCTTGCCGACCGAGCCCAGCCCCACCGTGCTCCCGGTCAACCACCTCACCCATGCACGGACCCTCGTCTACCGCACCGACCCACGAGCCGCCCGCACCCGGCATGGCGGTGAGCTGTCAGGCTGGGTGACAATCTGAGCTCCCGGTGAAAGACCTACCTGAACACCGCGTCCGGTGACTCGAGCAAGTCGACGGTCATGGACGCCACTGTGGTCGCGGGCCAGTCCGGCAGACGGTAAGCGGTCGATTCGACCACCACAGTGGGCCTGGCCGCGCCGATGCGCGAGCATCGCGTCCACGTCGGCCTTCGCCGCCGGCACCCGCAGGGACGCGGTGCCGTTGACGGTCGCTCAGAGTCGGCCTTCGCCGCAGGGACCCGGTGCCGTTGACGGTCGCTCAGATCACGGTGCCCCGGTGTGCTGGGTGCCCGGCATCGGCTCGCCGGTGACCATGGACTCATCGACTGCCGAAGATGCCGACAGCACCTCGCCGTCCACCGGACTTTCCAGCCCGCCCGCCCCCTTCCCTCCACTGTCTCCCGGCGCACTCCTGGGAGGAGGGGCCCGATGGGCGGTGACCAGGGACCGACGAACCCCTACCGGCCCCGCTGCGGCGCGGCGGGACGGACCGGGAGGCAGAGCCGGGGGGTGATCGCGATGGTGTACCGGCACGGCGGCGGCAGCCGACCGACGCCTATCGTGAGGGCACCGTCGTCAGGGCCGTTCCGAGCGCCCGCCCCGCCGGATGGATCAGGAGACGCAGGTCCCGGCGGCACCGGACGAAAGAAAGGGCCATCCGGCCCTAGGGGAGAGTCGGCACATCCGGGAAACTACCTGAGGCTTCATTCCTCCCGCTGTGGCAGCGGCCCCAGAGTTCGGAGATGTTCATGGCGGACAGCGCAGCACGGCAGCGGAGCGCCCCGATCAAGGTGTTCCTCCTCGATGACCACGAAGTCGTCCGGCGAGGGGTGCACGACCTGTTGGACGCCGAGCCCGACCTCACGGTGGTCGGCGAGGCGGGCACGGTCGAGCAGGCACTCGCCCGTGTCCCGGCGCTCCGCCCCGACGTCGCCGTGCTGGACATGCGGCTGCCCGACGGAGACGGAGTGACGGTCTGTCGGGAGCTCCGGTCGAAGATGCCCGAGCTGGCCTGCCTAATGCTCACCTCCTTCGACGACGAGGAGGCGCTGCTGGACTCCATCATGGCCGGTGCCGCCGGGTACGTCCTGAAGCAGATCAGCGGCACCGACCTGGTCTCCGCCGTGCGCACGGTGGCCTCCGGGCAGTCCATGCTCGACGCCGGCGCGACCACCAGGCTGATGGCCCGGCTGCGCGGCGACGCCGCTCCGCAGGCCCCGGCCTTCCCCCAGCTCACCGAGCGGGAGCAGGAGATCCTGACGCTGATCGGCGAAGGGCTGACGAACCGGCAGATCGGGCAGCGGCTCTACCTCGCCGAGAAGACCGTCAAGAACCACATCTCCCGGCTGCTCGCCAAGCTCGGCGTCGAGCGCCGTGTCCAGGCCGCGGTCATCGCGACCCAGACGCTGGCCGCCCACGAGCTCGCCGCGAGCCGTCGCGGCCGATAGCCCCGCGCTCCCGGACACCTGGGCCGCCCGTCCGGCGACGGGACCGGAAGTACCGCCGAGAGGGCCACCCGGCCCGGGCGTGAGGACCATGGGCCCCTCCCGTCGGGACGGGCCGGGGACGAGGATCGATGTCATGACACCCGACCACACCACGCTGGACGAGCGGCAGTGCCAGCGGCTGTTGGCCGCGCGGTCGCTGGGTCGCGTCGTCTACACCGTCGGCGCTCTGCCGGCCGTCCTGCCGGTCCGCTACCGCCTGGCCGGCGACGGCAGCGTGCTGCTCCGCGCTGCGGCCGGTTCCGAGCTGGTTCGCGCGATCTCCGGAGCGCTGGTCGCCTTCGAGGTGAGCGAGGTCGACGAGGCGGACGGCAGCGGCTGGACCGTGACCGTCCTCGGCCGGGCCGACGTGGTCGAAGATCTCGCCCACCCCGGCTCCGCCGAGCCCACGGGCCTGGTGTCCGTCCGCATCCGGAACGAACTGGTGGCCGGCCGTACCCTGCCCGCCGCCGACGTCCGGGTGGAGTGACACCGCTCCTGGGTCAACGACCGAGCGGTACGGACCACACCAAGCTGGTGCCGCCGTCCGCCGGGCCCGTCAACTCCATCGCGCCGCCCAGACCTTCGGCCCGCTCGGCGAGGTTGCGCAACCCGCTGCGCCGCCCCTGCTCGGGCACGCCGACGCCGTCGTCCCGCACCGTCAGCACGACCTCCTTGCCGGTCGCCTGCAGCACCACCTCGACCCGCGCGGCCTGCGCGTGCCGGGCCGCGTTGCTGAGCGCCTCACCCAGGACCGCGAGCACGTGGTCGGCGACCTCGCCCGGTACGTCGGTGTCGAGCAGCCCCTCCATGCTCAGCCTCGGTGCGAAGCCGAGGGCCGCCTGAGCCTCCTCCACCACCCGCACCACGCGCGCCCGCAGTCCCTGTGAAGCGCCCTCGTCCCGGGCCCGCAGCCCGAAGATCGTCGAGCGGATGATCTTGATGGTCTCGTCCAGGTCGCCCACGGCCCGAAGCACCCGGTCCGAGGCGCCGGAGTGGTCGATGAACCGGGCCGCGCTCTGCAGCGTCATCCCGGTGGCGAAGAGCCGCTGGATCGCCAGGTCGTGCAGATCGCGCGCGATCCGGTCCCGGTCCTCCAGCATCGCCAGCTGCTCCGCGTCACGACGCCGTGCCGCCAGTTCCAGCCCCAGGGCCGCCTGGTCGGCGAACCCGAGCAGCGGACTGATCTCCCGCTCGGTGAACTCCGCCTCTCCCGCCGACCTGGCCAGCAGCAGCACCGCGTCGATGTGCCCCGCCGTCCGTCCGAGCGGGACCGCCACGGCGGGGCCCAGGCCCTCCGAGCGCCGTGGATCGGCCGGCAGCCGCGCATCGTGGGCCAGGTCGGAGGTGGTCGCCGGGGAGCCCTGCGCACAGGCGGTTCCCGACAGGGTGCCCTGCGCCGGCACGACCATGTTCTGCCGGGCGTGCGCGTTGCCGCCGAGCGCCAGTTCCAGGCGGAGCCTCTCGCCGCCCTCCTCCGGGACCACGACATCGGCCAGCTCCGCGCCGGTGATCTCCCGGGCCCGCTGCGCGATCAGCTCCACCACCTGCTCACGCGAGCTGCCCGAGAGGAGGCTGCGGGTGATCTCCGCGCTCGCAGCCAGCCAGCGCTGCTGATGCTGCGCCTCCTCGTACAGGCGGGCGTTGTCGATGGCCACGCCGGCGGCGACCGCGAGCGTCGCGATCACCGACTCGTCGTCGGCGTCGAAGTCCTCGCCGCCGCGCTTGTCGGTCAGGTAGAGGTTGCCGAACACCTCCTCGCGGACCCGCACGGGCACGCCGAGGAAGGTCCGCATCGGCGGGTGGTTGGCGGGGAATCCGTACGAGGCGGTGTGCGAGGAGAGGTCGCCGAGCCGCAGCGCCTCCGGGTGGTGGATCAGCTGACCCAGCAGGCCCTTGCCGGTCGGGTGGGGCCCGATCGCGGTGATCTCCTGCTCGGACATGCCCACGGTGAGGAACTGCGAGAGGGTCTTCCCGTCCTGGCCGATCACTCCCAGAGCGGCGTAGCGGGCGTCCACCAGCACGGCGGCCGCCTCGACGATCCGACGCAGCGCCTGGGTCAGGTCGAGTTCCCGGCCGACCGAGAGCACCGCCTCCAGAAGACTGTGGACCCGGTCCCGGGTCCCACGGGCGGCGTCGATCCGGGCCTGCAGTTCCTCGAGCAGCTCGTCCAGTCTGAGGTGCGGAATCCGCGACCGTGTCTCGTCCCCACCCATGCGCGTCCTCCTCGTTCCGACCCCCAGCTGGTCGATTCTCGCAGACCGATACGGCCTTTCAGCGGTTCCGGGGGTCGGTGGTGCCCGGCTTGCGGGCGGCTCGGCCGGTCCAGAGCGGTTCCAGCCGCTCCCAGGACCGCTGCCAGGAGCGGTCCGCCCGGCGATCGAGGGTGCGCAGGCGCAGGCCGAGGCCGGTGGCCACCAGAACGGAGAGGCAGCCGAGTGTGAACAGACCGATGCAGATCGCGTCGGCGGTCGTGTCCGCCCCGGTGGGCGGCGGGACGGCGAGGGTGCCGGCGTCGTCCACCCAGACGGGGGTGGTGGAGCCGGCCGTGGCCCGGCCGGGCAGGGAGACGGTCGCCGTGTGGGGCTGTCCGGACGGGTACGTCCAGGCCGCCTGTGCCTGGTACGAAGGCGGTGCGAACGAGTGTGGCGCGGAGACCCCACGGACCGGGCCGAGCAGTACGGCCTCGACGTGGTGCAGGCGGCTGAGCGTTGCCGTGGAGTGGTGCTGGGCGAGCCTGAGGTCGGCCAGAGCGGTGCCGGTGCCGAGCAGCACCGACAGCGCAACACCGAGGACGGCGGCGAGCAGCGCGCGGCTGCGGGCACGGTCCAGCGGACGGCTCAGCGGGTTCCGCTCGACCCCGACGGCTCGCCTCAGGTGCCGGTGCCACGGTCGGATCGGGGTTGCGGCCCGGGCCGGAACGGGTGCGGTGGACATGGTCGTACTCCTTCGGTGCTGCCGAGTGGGCTGGCGGGCTGCCCGACCACTCTCCGGGCGGCCGCCCTGGTGCGCCCAGGGACCGACAGGACCGCCGGGGTGGGCCGGAGGTCCCTGCCCCCGTCCGCCCCAGGCACTCTGAGGCCGCGTCAGGCGATTCGGCAGGTGGCGGGACCCTCGGGCCTCCGGTCGGGACGGGCGGCGTCCGCAGGAGGGACGGAGGTCCCTGTCACGGGGCGGTGCGGTGGGCCGGCGCCGACTAGCTCTATACCGACGTCTGGGTCTCGATGGGCGAGCCCGCCGAGACCTGGCACGAGCGGATCGCCCAGTTGCTGCCCGACGGCCCTGCCCACCGACGCGTGGTCCCCTCCCCGCCACCGCTGGCCTTCCTCGAGACGCGCGCGATCGGCGAACCACTGCGCGGGGGAGCCGTGGTGATCTGCGCCGGCGGCGGTGGTGTGCCCGTGGTCCGCCACGCCGACACCGGCCGGGTGCGCGGAGTGGAGGCCGTCGTCGACAAGGACCTCGCCGCCGTCCTGCTCGCCGAACAGCTCGGCGCCGACGCCCTGTTGATCCTCACCGACGTCACCCATTTCTTCACGGACTTCGGTGCCGCCCACCCGGCCCCGCTGGTGTGGGCCGCCCCCGGGCAGCTGCGCGCGCTCGACCTGTCGGAGGGCTCGATGCGGCCCAAGGCGCGGGCCGCAGCCGCCTGCGCCGAACGCACGGGCGGCCTGGCCGCGATCGGCCCGCTCGACGACGCCCTGGGGACTTTGAGCGGCACCACCGGCACCACCGTCGTCACCACCCCGAGGGCCGGCCGTCCGGGCCCCCTGGCGCCGCAGCCGGGACCTTCGGCCCTCGGCGCGCAGGCCGCCCGCACGACAGTCTGAAGCGGACGGGAGAGGGCGTCTGACGAACCGTCCGAGGTACGCGGGTCGCGCTCCCGGTCCGTCGTGGGGGCGGGCCGGATCGACATGGAGCCGGGAGTGGCGTGGGGCCGCTCCCGGCTCCGCTCGTTCCCCGCCGTCAGATGGCGCGCCTGCGCTGGTCGGCAGGCAGCCTCTGGCACCCCGCCGGAAGTCGGGCGGGGGTGCCCGAAGGTCCCGGACAGGAGCGGAGGGTCTGGCCCGGTCGGCCCTGTGTGGGGCACGACCGCGCTGTGACGCTGGGTGGCAGGCGCGGTCCCGCGCCCCCGAGGAGGGAGTTGACGATCATGTGCCTTCCCGTCACCGTCGGAGTCGACGGCTCCCCGGCGAGCCTGGCCGCAGCCGACTGGGCCGCCTCGGAGGCGGCACTGCGCGATCGCCCGCTGCGCATCCTGCACGCGGTGCCTCTCATGCCGCACCTGCTGCCGAGCCGACTCAGGCAGGGGCGTGCCGCCGTCCTGGATGGTACGAGCGTGCTCCACGAGGCCGAGCATGCCGTGGCCGTGCGGCATCCGCAGGTGTGTGCGCACACCGAGGAGATCCACGACCTGGCCACCGTCGCTCTGGTGGCGGCAGCCGAGGACGCCGAACTGCTGGTCCTGGCGGCGCGCGGCGACGGCGGCTTCCACGGCCTGCGGGTCGGCTCCACCACGCTGCGGGTCGCCCCCCGGGCGAGCTGCCCGACCGTGGTGGTGCCGAGTGTGGCGGCGGGCCCCGCGCCGCGCGAGGAGGTCGTGGTCGGCCTGCACAGCCGCCGACCCGGCGCGGCTGCTCTCGACTTCGCGTTCGATGCCGCGCGGCGCTACCGCCTGCCCCTGCGCGTCCTGCACGCCTTCCCGCCCGAGCTGACGGCACCGGCTGACCGGCGTGCGGAACTGCGCCGCAGTGAGAGCGAGTTTGCCAGAACGCTGTTGGCCCGCTGGACGGCGTCCTACCCCGAGGTGCGGGTGACCGTCGAGGCCGAACCGGCGGCGGCAGGGAGCCTGCTCGTGGAAGCCTCGCAGAAGGCCCGGCTGCTCGTCCTCGGGCGGCGGCCCTGGGACTCCGGCGGCGGGCTCGGGCCCGTCGCGCACGCCCTGCTGCACCACACCGGCTGCCCGCTGGTCCTGGTGCCCGAAACCTGACGACGGCACCGGTCCGTCACCGGACCGACGGCCCCGGGCCTGCGGTGGGACCACCCGCTCGACCGCACCCGGGACCTTGGTCCCGCGACAGTGCCCCAACCGCCGCTCCCCTGAGACCAGTTGACAGGGAAGGCTCGGAGACGTGCCGGACCGCGCGACAGCCGCAGGCGGCCGACCCATGACGACGACCCGGAAGGTGATCCCAGATGCCCCGCCGCCAGAACTCCCACGAACAGGCCCCAGCGCCACAGGCAGCGCCGACCGAGCAGCCGGACAGCGCCCCGGGTGCGGTCGACGCCCTGGTGGCCGGGGCCCTGACGGCCCTCGCGGAGTACGCCTCCTTCACCCAGGAGCAGGTCGACCACATCGTCAGGAAGGCCTCGCTGGCCGCGCTCGCCCAGCACACCGGGCTCGCGGCGCTGGCGGTCGAGGAGACCGGGCGCGGGGTCTTCGAGGACAAGGCCGTGAAGAACGTGTTCGCCTGCGAGAACGTCACCCACGTGATGGGCCGGACGAAGACGGTCGGGGTGGTGCACCGGGACGAGATCGACGGGATCGTGGAGATCGCCGAGCCGGTCGGCGTCGTCGCCGGCATCACGCCGGTGACCAACCCCACCTCCACCACTATCTTCAAGTGCCTGCTGGCCCTGAAGACCCGCAACCCGATCGTCCTCGCCTTCCACCCCGCCGCGCAGCGCTGCTCGGCCGAGGCGGCCCGGATCGTACGGGACGCGGCGGTCGCGGCCGGTGCCCCGGCCCAGTGCATCCAGTGGATCGACCGGCCGTCCATGGCCGCCACCGGCGCGCTGATGAACCACCCGGACGTGGCCACCATCCTGGCCACCGGCGGCAACGCGATGGTCAGGGCCGCGTACTCCTGCGGCAAGCCCGCGCTCGGGGTCGGCGCAGGCAACGTGCCTGCCTACGTCGAGCGGAGCGCGGACCTGCGCCGCGCCGTCAACGACATCGTGCTGTCCAAGTCCTTCGACAACGGCATGATCTGCGCCTCCGAGCAGGCCGTCATCCTCGACGCCGAGATCCACGACGCGGCGATCGCGGAGTTCCGCCGGCTCAAGGCGCACCTCGCCACGGCGGAGGAGAAGGCGCTGCTGGAGCGTCACCTGTTCGGCACGGGTGACGGCGCCTCGTGCGCCCTCGACCGGCTGAACGCGGCCGTGGTCGGCCGGTCCGCGGCGCTGATCGCGCAGGCGGCCGGGTTCACCGTGCCCGCCGACACCTCGATCATCCTGGTCGAGGCCGAGCTGGTCGGTCCCGCCGAGCCGCTGACCCGGGAGAAACTCTGCCCCGTGCTGACGGTGCTGCGCGCCGCCGACCGGGCCGAGGGTGTCCGACTGGCCCAGCAGATGGTCGAGTTCAACGGGCTCGGCCACTCGGCCGCGGTGCACACCGAGGACGCGGCGTTCGTCGAGGAGTTCGGCCACGCGGTCAAGGCCTGCCGGATCATCTGGAACGCGCCCAGCTCGCAGGGCGGCATCGGCGACGTCTACAACGCCTTCACCCCGTCGCTCACGCTCGGCTGCGGCAGCTACGGCCACAACTCGGTGTCCGGCAACGTCTCGGCGCTCAACCTCCTCAACATCAAGCGGATCGGGCGGCGCAACACCAACATGCAGTGGTTCAAGGTCCCGCCGAAGATCTACTTCGAGCGGAACTCGGTCAAGTACCTGGCCAGCATGCCGAACGCGCACAGGATTGTCGTCGTCACGGACCGGACCATGGTGGAGATCGGTCACCTGGAGCGGATCCGGGGCATCCTGGACCGCCGCCGTGAGCCGGTGGAGGTGCGGGTGGTCGACTTCGTCGAGCCGAACCCGAGCATCGACACCGTCCGCAAGGGCGCCGAGCTGATGCGCGGCTTCCAGCCGGACACCATCATCGCGCTCGGCGGGGGTTCGCCGATGGACGCGGCCAAGGTGATGTGGCTGATGTACGAGCACCCGGAGGTCGACTTCGCCGACCTCAAGGAGAAGTTCTTCGACATCCGCAAGCGCGCCTTCACCTTCCCCGACCTGGGGGAGAAGGCCACGTTGGTCTGCATCCCGACCACTTCGGGCACCGGCTCGGAGGTCACCCCGTTCGCGGTGATCACCGATTCGGAGAGCGGCCAGAAGTACCCCCTGGCGGACTACGCGCTCACCCCGAGCGTCGCCATCTGCGACCCGGCACTCACCACCCACCTGCCGAAGGGCGTCACCGCCGACACCGGCTTCGACGCGCTGACGCACTGCATCGAGACCTACGTCTCGGTCTACGCCAACGACTTCACCGACGGACTCGCACTCCAGGGCGTCAGGCTCGTCTTCGAGTACCTGGAGCGGGCCGTCACCGACGGCCCGACCGACCCGGTGGCCCGGGAGAAGCTGCACAACGCCGGGACCATCGCCGGCATGGCCTTCGGCTCCGCCTTCCTCGGCGTGGTGCACGCGATGGCGCACACCCTCGGCGCTACCTTCCACGTCGCCCACGGCCGCACCAACGCGATCCTGCTGCCGCACGCGATCCGCTACAACGGCTCGTCCCCGGCCAAGGTCACCGGCTGGCCCAGGTACGGCAGTTACGTGGCGCCGGAGCGCTACCAGCAGATCGCGAGGACGCTCGGCCTGCCTGCAGACACCCCGGAGCAGGGCGTCGAGTCGCTGGCCCGTGCGGTCGAGCAGCTGCGCGACCGGGCAGGCATCCCGCGGTCGTTCAAGGACGCAGGAGTCGACGAGGCCGCCTTCCTGGCGGCCCTGCCGGAGCAGGCGATGAACGCCTACGAGGACCAGTGCGCCCCGGCCAACCCGCGCATGCCGATGCTCGCCGACATGCAGTGGCTGATGCGTCAGGCCTACTACGGCGACCAGGCCTGACCCCACCTACCGCACGACGGGAGCACACGACATGACCACGCAGCAGCACGAACGGATCCTGGACGCCTGGGACGGATTCCACGCCGGCCGGTGGCGCCACACCGTCGACGTACGGGACTTCATCCAGCGCAACTACACCCCCTACGAGGGCGAAGGTTCCTTCCTGGTCGGCCCGACCGGGCGCACCACCGCGGTGTGGCGGCAGATCACCGACCTCTTCCCCGAGGAGCGCCGCAAGGGCGTGTACGACGTCGCCCACGATGTCCCCTCCTCCATCACCGCGCACGCGCCCGGCTACATCGACCGGGACCGCGAGCTGATCGTCGGTCTGCAGACCGACGCCCCGCTGAAGCGCGCGATCATGCCCAACGGCGGCTGGCGGATGGTCGAGGGCGCGTTGAAGACCTACGGCTACCCGGTCGACCCCAAGCTGGCGAAGGTCTTCACCGAGTACCGCAAGACCCACAACGCCGCCGTCTTCGACGCCTACACGCCCGAGATCCTGGCCGCCCGAAAGGCCGGAATCGTCACCGGACTGCCCGACGCCTACGGTCGCGGCCGCATCATCGGCGACTACCGGCGGGTCGCCCTCTACGGCGTGGACCGGCTGATCGCGGTCAAGCGGGCGGAGAAGGCGGAGCTGGACGCACTGCCGCACGACCCCGCCCGGCTGGAGGAGGTGATCCGCGGGCGCGAGGAACTCGCCGAACAGATCCGCGCGTTGAGCGAGCTCAAGGAGATGGCCGCCGGGTACGGCCACGACATCTCCGATCCGGCCGGGAGTGCGCGGGAGGCGGTCCAGTGGCTCTACTTCGCCTACCTGGCGGCCGTGAAGGAGCAGAACGGTGCGGCGATGTCGCTGGGCCGGACCTCCACCTTCCTCGATGTCTACCTCCAACGTGACCTGCTGGCAGGAGAACTGACCGAGCAACAGGCACAGGAGCTGATCGACGACTTCGTGATCAAGCTCCGGATCGTGCGGTTCCTCCGCACGCCCGAGTACGACGAGCTGTTCTCCGGCGACCCGACCTGGGTGACCGAGTCGATCGGCGGCATCGGGCAGGACGGGCGGCCGCTGGTCACCCGTACCTCCTTCCGCTTCCTGCAGACGCTCTACAACCTGGGGCCCGCGCCGGAGCCGAACCTGACCGTCTTCTGGTCTCCGCAACTGCCGCAGGGATTCAAGGAGTTCTGCGCCAAGGTGTCGATCGACACCTCCAGCGTGCAGTACGAGTCGGACGAGCTGATGCGCCCGCGGTTCGGTGACGACACCGCGATCGCCTGCTGCGTCTCGGCGATGCCGGTCGGCAAACAGATGCAGTTCTTCGGCGCCCGGGTCAACCTCGCCAAGACCCTGCTCTACGCCGTCAACGGTGGCCGCGACGAGAAGTCCGGAGTGCAGGTCGGCCCCGAAACCGGCCCGATCGCCGGCGCCGTCCTCGACTACGACGAGCTGCTCGCCAAGCTCGACCAGCAGATGGACTGGCTGGCCGAGACCTACGTGCACGCCCTCGACGTCATCCACTACATGCACGACAAGTACGCCTACGAGCGCATCGAGATGGCCCTGCACGACCGCGACGTCCGGCGCACCATGGCCTGTGGCATCGCTGGGCTCGCGGTGGCCGCCGACTCGCTGTCGGCCGTCAAGTACGCCACGGTCAGGCCGATCCGGGACGAGACCGGCCTGGTGACGGACTACGAGATCGAGGGCGAGTACCCGGCCTACGGCAACAACGACGACCGGGCGGATGCGATCGCCGTACGGCTGGTCGAGCAGTTCATGGCGAAGGTGCGCAAGTACCCGACCTACCGGAACGCCGAGCACACCCAGTCGGTGCTGACCATCACCTCCAACGTGGTCTACGGCAGGAAGACCGGCAACACGCCGGACGGCCGCCGGGCGGGTGAGCCGTTCTCCCCGGGCGCCAACCCGATGAACGGCCGCGACCGCCACGGCTACGTCACCAGCGCCTTGTCGGTCGCCAAACTGCCCTACCGGGAGGCCGAGGACGGGATCTCGCTGACCAACACCGTCACACCGGACGCACTCGGTCGCAGCCCCGAGGAGCGGGTGAGGAACCTGGCCGGCGTGCTGGACGGCTACACGGCACTCGGCGGCTTCCACATGAACGTCAACGTGCTCGACCGCGCCACCCTGCTCGACGCCATGGAGCACCCCGAGAAGTACCCGCAGCTGACCATCCGGGTCAGCGGCTACGCCGTCAACTTCGTCCGCCTCACCCGCGAGCAGCAGCTCGACGTGGTCAACCGGACCTTCCACGACGCACTGTAGCTCTCCCACCACCCCGACCAGGTGCCGGCGCCGTCCTCGACCAGAGGCGCCGGCACCGCACTCTTTTGGAGCCCGACATGAGCACACCCGCCTGGTCCGAGGTCCCCCCGCCCGGCCCGCTCGCGGTCACCCCGGCGGCAGCCGTCACCGGTCGGCCGGTCGCCGGGATGCTGCACTCCTGGGATCTGTCCACCGGTGTCGACGGCCCCGGAACCCGCTTCGTCACCTTTCTGTCCGGCTGCCCGCTGCGCTGCCTCTACTGCCACAACCCGGACACCTGGCGCCTGCGCGACGGCCGCCGCGCCGACGCCGACGAGATCGTCCAGGAAGCCGCCAAGTACGTGCGGTTCATCCACACCAGTGGCGGCGGCGCCACCATCAGCGGGGGCGAGCCCTTGCTCCAACCCGCCTTCAGCGGAGAGCTGTTCCACCGCTTCAAGCACGAACTGGGCCTGCACACCGCCCTGGACACCTCCGGCTACCTCGGAACCCGGGCGAGTGACGCGCTGCTCGCCGACGTCGACCTGGTCCTGCTCGACATCAAGTCCTGGGACCCGCGGCTCCACCGGCAGGTGACCGGCCGGGACCTGGCCCCCACCCTCGACTTCGCGCGCCGCCTCGCCGGCCTCGGCAAGGAGGTCTGGGTACGGTTCGTCCTGGTACCAGGACTGACCGACCCGGCCGAGAACGTCGAGGGCGTCGCCGCCTTCGCTGCCTCGCTCGGCAACGTCACCCGGGTCGATGTGCTGCCCTTCCACACCCTGGGCGCCGCCAAGTGGCGGGCGATGGGACTGGAGTTCACCCTCGCCGCCACGCCCGGAACGACGGCCGAGCAGGCCGCTGCTGCCCGTGCGGCCTTTGCCGCGCAGGGCCTGCCTGTGTTCTGAGCAGCGGCTCCGGAGGCGGCCGGCGGTACGTGTCCCGGAGGCCGCCTGGCCCGGTCCGGGCTTCGCCTTCCGTCAGGCCGTCCGGTGGCCGGGCATGCGGCGGTCGGCCGTGCTGGGGTGCGCGGCCGACCGGGGCGGAGCTGGTGGGGGAGCGGCGGTCAGCGAAGCCAGGAGTGGTCGCGGACGACCGGCAGGGCGGCCCAACGGCGGCCCAGCCCCCAGGTGTTGCCGGCTCCGGTGGCGGCCAGCGCGATCAGGTGCAGGGCGTAGACGAGGTGGTAGTCGGCGGCCGGGTTGTTGGAACCGCTGGCCGCGCCGTTGGCGAGGTGCTGGGCGGGCGGCCATAGGTCCCGGGGCACGGGGACCCCACGGCCCTTCGCCGTTCCGACGACGCGGGCCAGGCTGGGAGCACCCGACGGACCGGGGAGGCAGGCATGAGCACGGAGACAACTGCGGTCAACGACCGGGAACTTGACCGGCAGAGCAGGATCGTGGTCGGTGTAGACGGTTCACGTCCTCGCACGCACCCTGCCCGGTGGTCGTCGTCCGCCACTGCCAGACCAACTGACCGCTACCACTTGAGAGAAGAGAGTCTGATGATGCATCACCGGATCGTGGGAGAGCTGATGACCCGGGCCGTCGTGTCGGTGCGGCCCGACACGGGATTCAAGGACATCGCCCGCCTGCTGGCCGAACACGACATCACTTCCGTCCCGGTCCTGGACGCCGAGGACCGCCCGCTGGGTCTGGTCTCCGAGGCCGACCTGCTCCTCTCCGAGGCCGCACAGGAGGACCCGGCCGGCCTGCTTCTCACCCCGCGCCTCAACGCCGCAGCCCAGGCCAAGAGCAGGGCCACCACCGCCGAGGGTCTGATGACCCGCCCGGCCGTCTGCGCCCGCCCGGAGTGGACGGCGGTGGAGGCGGCCCGGCTGATGGACCGCAAGCACCTCAAGCGGCTGCCCGTGGTCGACGAGGCCGGCCGGCTGGTCGGGGTCGTCAGCCGCAGCGACCTGCTGCGCCTCTTCCTCCGCCGGGACCAGGCGATCAGGGAGGAGCTCCGCGGAGAGGTCCTGGACCGGACCCTGGGCCTCGCGCCCACGGCCGTCTCCGTCGAGGTCACCGAAGGCAAGGTCACCCTGGCCGGCACCGTCGAACACCGCAGCCTGCTGGCGGTCGTCGAACGGCTCTGCCGAGCGGTGGACGGCGTGATCGCGGTGACCAGCACCATCGACTACCGGATCGACGACACCTCAGCGGGTCGGAAACAGGGTCCGGCCGACCGCGATCAGATCCGCTGAGAACGCGCGAGTGCACAGTTCTCAACCGACCTGGTAAGCCTGCGGCTCAGGGTAGGAACCCCGGACCTCCCGAGTGCGACAGGACATCGTGGACTGTCGCGGATGCGGGTTCCGGGCGGCAGGTCGTCCCCAGGTGATCGGCGTACCCCGACGCACCCGTACGAGGGCCGACCGGGCCGGCGAGAACGTGGGTAGAGGTGATGGTCAGCGCGCCGGCCCAAGGGCCCGGGCAAGCCCGGGCGCGGCGTGCAGCGTCCAGTTGGCCGGTCCGGTGGGCGGGTGGTGCCGGGCAAGACCACCTGTCCACCGGTGGAAGCCGTCCGGCAGGATGGCGAGCGCCTCCACTCCGGGTTGTCGCTCGGCCCAGGCCAGCCCCCGTTCAGGGCCCATCGCGTACACGGCGGTGGCCCATGCGTCGGTGCGCGCCAGACCGGTGCCGGCCTCGCCGACCAGGGTCAGCGAGGCGAATGTGACGGCCGGGCGGCCGGTGAACGGGTCAATGACGTGAGCACCCCGCTCGGCCGTGCCCGAGGTCGCCACGGCGAGGTCGGTGCCCGAGAGTACGGCCGCGAGCGTGCCTGGCAGTAGTGGGTGGGCCACACCGATCCGCCAGGGCCCGCCCGCTGTCTGAACGTCACCTCCCCCGCTCACACAGTGCACACGGGAGCCTGCCGCGCACAGGATGCGGCATGTTTCCTCGACCGCCCAGCCTTTGACCCACCCGCTCGGGTCGAGCCGTCCGGAGGGGCGTTCCGTGAACCAGCCGTCGGTCTGTTGAGCGACCTCCCGGCACCGGGCCAGCACTTCGGCCACGTCCGGGTGGCAACCTTCGACGGTGGTTACGCCGCGTTCGAGGCGGCTGATGTCACTGTCCTCCCGGTAGGTCGAGAAGACCGCGTCAAGCTCGTGCAGCCGGGCCTGGACCTGCTCCACCGCTGCCCCGGTACGCGGGCCGGGGTCGCGCACGGTGAGGGAGAAGACGGTCCCCATCACGTGCTCGGCATGGCGGAGAGGTCCCTCCGGCACGGGGCTCACCGGCCCGCCCTGTCGAGAGCGCTCTGCAGCGAGCGGATGTACCCGTTGCTGGTGTAGGTCGCCCCCGAGACGACGTCGACGCCGGCGCTCTGCGCGGCGATCGCCTCCCGGTTGAGGACCGGCAGCGCGTAGCTGTTGATCTCTCTGTCGCGGCGGTCCTCCGTGGGGTACTGGATCACGTCCACGGCGGTGATCTTCGCCCCGTCGAAGGTGACCTTCACCTGCACCGGTCCGTACCGGGTGTCGACGGCGCTGCCGGTGACCGAGCGGGCCGGGGCCGCACTGCCCGGCGACCCTGGTGCGGTGGCCGACGGGCGGGGGGACGGTGTCTCTGCGGTAGGGCCCGCAGACATATCGGTGTCGCCATGCGAACTGATCACTGCGGCGGGGGAACTGTCGTGCGGCTTCAGCGACAGCAACAGGATGACCCCGGCGGCAGTGGCGGTGCTGGTGACGACGGCTCGGCGCATGACGGGGCTCCTCAGAAGGCGAACGACTCGCGATGAATACGGTCGGGCCGCACACCGGCGGCCCGCAGTGCTCGGACTGCCTCTTCGGCCATCTGCTCCGGGCCGCACAGGTAGACCTCGTGGTCGACCAGGTCCGGAACCAACCGGCGCAGGGCCCCGCCGAGATCCCCGACCTCGGCGCGGGAGCCGGTCAACGCGTGCACACGTCCGCCACGCCGCGCTGCCACCGCCGCCAGCTCGGCCGTGAAGAGCAGGTCCTCGGGTCCACGGGCACGCTGCACCAGGGTCACCTCACCCGGCAGCGTCTCGAACAGGGCCCGCAGCGGGGTGACTCCGACACCTGCGCCCAGCAGCAGCACCTTGTGCTTACGGTGCAACCGTGCGGTGAACGCGCCGTAGGGCCCTTCGGCACGCACCCTGGTGCCCGACGGCAGTCCGGCCACCGCGCTGCTGTGCGCTCCGAGGTCCTTCACCGTGAAGCGTAGGAAGTCCCGGTGCGGCGGTGCCGACAGCGAGTACGGATTGGCCGCCCAGCGGAGTCCGGGGGCCTGGAACTGCAGCCGGAAGAACTGACCCGGCTCGGCTCGCAGCTCGCTCAGGCGGTTTCCGGTCAGGAACACCGAGACCACGCCCGGACCCTCCGGCCGGACCTCAGCCACCCGCAACCGGTGCCTCCGGTCGTGCAGCCAGGGAACGGCCAGCCGGTACCAGCCGAGCACCGCCGCAGTGCCGACGTACAGCCCGCACCAGGCGAAACGGGCCGGCCCGTCGCCGAGATCCGCCCCCGTGGCCAGCTGGTGGCCGAAGGCCAGGGCCACCGCCAGGTAGGTCGCCAGGTGCAGGTAGTACCACACCTCGTAAGACATCCGGCGGCGGGCGGCACGGGCGGAGACCGCACCGGTGCCGAGCATCAGCAGGGTGCCGAGCGACGCTTTGATCATCTCGGGGTAGTGGAAAACAATGTCCACCCCTTCCTTGAGCAGCCCGTGACCGCCGGTCAGCGCGTAGCCCCAGACGACCGTCAGCACGTGCACGGCGGTCAGCGAGACCAGGTAGCGGCCGCCGAAGGCGTGCCAGCGGGCCATGCGGTCCGCGCCGACCTCTCGCTCGAGGACCGGTATCCGGGCCATCAGCAGTAGCAGGACCGGCGCTGCGTACCCGGCCAGCAGGCCGGTGATCCGGCCCGCGCCGGTCAGCCAGCCGGCCGCGCCTGTCACCGAGCCGGTACCGCGCCACCAGATGGCCAGGACCCCCAGCCCACCGAGTGCGACCGCGCCCAGCACGACGGCCGGCACGGTGGCAACCGGGAAGCGGCGTGGTACGCGGTGCGCGTGCCGACTGCCGGCGGGAGCGCGCTGCGGTACTGCGGCGGCCATCACGGACCTCCTTCCGACCTCGGCCGGCACGGTGCCGCCAAGGAGGCCAACCATGCCACCGGAACCTCTCAGTTCCCTCTGAGTCCAGGTCCCTCGACGAGCCGCAAGAATCCCCTCCGCCGCAGGTCAACGTGGTGTCCGCCCAGGGCATCGGGGCGACGGATCTCACCACTTTCTCATCGCCGACGGTCACAATGAGACCTGCCGTCCTGAACCAGTACCCGGGAGCACAGTGGAGCCCAGCGCGCAGCCGACCTGGCGGATCCTCGTGGTCGACGACGAACCCGACCTCGTCGATGTCGTCTGCGGCGCCCTGGCCTACGAAGGCTGGCAGACCCGGGGCGCCACCCGCGGTCGGGAAGCCGTCGAGATCGCGGCTGCCTGGAAACCGCATGCCGTGGTGCTCGACTTGATGCTGCCGGACCTCGACGGCATGGAAGTTCTCGCCCTCCTCCACCAGGAGCGGCCCGAGGTGCGCGTACTCTTCCTGACCGCCCGGGACGCCGTGGAGGACCGGATCGCGGGCATCGCCGCAGGCGGCGACGACTACGTCACCAAGCCGTTCAGCCTGGCCGAAGTGGTCGTCCGATTGCGCAGCCTGCTGCGCCGAACCGAACGGCGGGCCTTGACCGGTCCGCCCGAGCACGCCCTGGTCCTCGGCGACCTGGTCCTCGACGAGCAGGCCCGCGAGGTGACCCGCGGCGGCGACCCCGTGGAGCTCAGCCCCACCGAGTACGCGTTGCTCTGCCATCTGATGCGTCACCCGCGCCAAGTGCTGAGCAAGGCGCAACTACTGGATGCCGTCTGGTCGTACGACTTCGGCGGGCAGGCACACGTCGTCGAGCTCTACATCAGCTATCTGCGCAAGAAACTGGACGCCGGACGGCCACCGATGATTCACACCGTCCGTGGGGCCGGCTACCTGATCAAGGCCGTACCGTGATCCGCCCGTCCGTGCCCGCTTCCCGACTCGTTCCGCGGACCTTGCGGGCCCGTCTGGTCGCGGGGCTGCTCGCGCTGCTCGTGCTGGCCTTCGGCGGAGTGGGGCTGGCAACGACCGGGGCACTGCGGCACTTCCTGGTGGACCGGCTCGACCAGCAGCTGGCCGACGCCGGCGGACGGTACGCGGCGAGCTTGGAGCACGGAGCTCCGGCCGGCGACGCCGACACCAGAGCCCAGGCACCCGGCACCTTCGGGGCCCGTTTGCTGTCCGGGCAGGTCACCGCTGCAGGCGTGGTCGACGGCGACGCCGACGACGCCCACCAGCCCGGCGACGACGACACGGTGACGCTCACTGCGGCCGAACAGCGAACGATGACACAGCTGCCGGTGGACGGCGCAGCCAACAGCGCCAGGATCAGCGCTCTCGGCGACTACCGGCTGCGCGCCGTCTCCGGCCGCGACGGCGATGTCCTGGTGACCGGGCTTCCCCTCCACCCGGTCAATGAGACCACCGAGCGCCTGATCAGCCTGGAGCTGACGGTATTCGCCGTAGCCCTGGTCGCTGTCGGCGTTGCGGGCACGTTCTGGGTGCGCTGGTCGCTCCGACCGTTGGAGCGGGTGGCGACCACGGCCGAACTGGTCAGCGAGCTGCCGTTGGACAGTGGCGCGGTCGCCCTGTCGCAACGCGTCCCCGATGACGACCCGCGCACCGAGGTAGGCCGAGTCGGCGCCTCACTGAACCGGATGCTCGGCCACGTCGACGCCGCGCTGAACCGCCGTCACGAGATCGAGGAACGGCTGCGCGCGTTCGCCGCAGACGCCAGCCATGAGCTGCGCACGCCGGTGGCGACGGTGCGAGGCCATGCCGAGCTGGCGCTGCGCCACCCGGGCCCGGTTCCCGAGCCCGTGCACCACTCGTTGGAGCGGATCGAGGCGGAGGCCCGGCGGATGGGCGCGATCGTCGAGGACCTGCTGTTGCTCGCCCGTCTCGACGCCGGTCGCCCGCTTGCCGAAGAGGCGGTTGACCTGACCAGGATCGCCCTGGACGCCGTTGCGGATGCCCATGCCACCGGGCCCGAGCACAGTTGGCGCCTCGACCTGCCCACAGAGCCTGTGGTCGTCCGCGGGGACGCCGACAGGCTGCGCCAGGTGATCGCCAACCTGCTCACGAACGCCCGGTCGCACACCCCATCCGGCACTGAGGTGACATTGCGGCTCGAGGCGGCCGAGCACTCGGTACGGCTGGAGGTCATGGACACCGGGCCCGGCATTCCGCCCGAGCTGCTGGGGCGGGTGTTCGAGCGCTTCGTCCGCGGGGACCGTGCCCGCTCGCGCTCCACCGGCTCCACCGGCCTCGGGCTGGCGATCGTGCGGGCCGTGGTCGCCGCGCACGGCGGCGAGGTCGAGGTCGCCAGTGGCGCGGACGGGACCGTCTTCACCGTCTGCCTGCCGCAGCGCCACCGGTAGTAGGCCAGGTTTGGCCACTCGCACGGCTGGCGGGGGCCGGTGGATCTGGCCTTGGGCCGGTCGGCCCTGTCGGCCACCATGAGCCGGGCGGCACAGTGCTGTGCCGCATAGGCTGGGAGGGAGGCTCGCGGACCGCCGCGAGTGCCCTGGAGGAACCGGTGGGCGACGTCCCAGGAACAGACCGGGCGCCGCTGCCGCAGCTGCGCCTGGACGAGCTGCTGGACGAGCTGCAGGCCCGCCTGGACGCGGCGAGGGGGACCAGGGACCGGGTGCACAGCCTGCTGGAGGCGGTGCTCGCGGTGGGCCGGGACCTGGAGCTGGCGCAGGCGCTACGGCACATCGTAGAGGCGGCGGTGACTCTGGTGGACGCCGAGTACGGCGCGCTGGGGGTGATCGGGGACGACCAGCGGCTCTCGCAGTTCATCCCGGTCGGGCTGACGGAGCAGCAGATCGAGCGGATCGGTCCGTTGCCGGCGGGCCACGGCCTGCTGGGTGAGTTGATCCGTCACCCGGTACCGCTGCGGCTGGGGAACATCGCCGACCATCCGGCCTCGTACGGGTTCCCGGCCGGTCATCCGCCCATGCGCAGCTTTCTCGGGGTGCCGATCCGGGTACGGGACAAGGTGTTCGGGAACCTGTACCTGACCGAGAAGCGGGGCGGCGGCGAGTTCGACCCGGAGGACGAGTCGGTGCTGGCCACCCTCGCCGTGGCGGCCGGGGTGGCGATCGACAACGCCCGGCTCTACGCCCAGGCCCGGCTGCGGGAACGGTGGCTGGCGGCGGGCGCCGAGGTGACGCGGAGTCTGCTGTCGGGCAGTTCCGAGCAGGAGGTCCTGGACCTGTTGGTGGCCCGTGCGGCCGAGGCGGCGGGCGCGGACCTGGCGATGGTCGCAGCGCCGGTGGCGGGTGCCGACGAGCTGGAGGTGCGGATCGCGGTCGGACTGGGTGAACACCGGCATCGGGGCCTGGTGGTGCCCTCGGAGGGTTCGTTCGCCGGGGCCGCGGCCCGCTCCGGTGAGCTGGTGGTCAGCTCTGACGTCACCAAGGATCCGCGGATCACCGCCGGGCCGCCCCGCTGGCAGGGTCTCGGGCCGGCGGTGGCGGTGCCGATCGGCACGCCGGAGCACGGTCTCCGGGGTGTGCTGATGCTCGCGCGGGCGGCGGGTGCGCCGCTGTTCGAGGCGGACGAGTCAGGCCCGCTGGTGGGCTTCGCCGGGCAGGCGGCGGTGGCGATGGAGCTGGCGGAACGGCGACGGGACGTCGAGCAGTTGGCGATGCTGGAGGAGCGCGACCGGATCGCCAGGGACCTGCACGACCTGGCCATCCAGCGGCTGTTCGCCACCGGGATGACCCTGCAGGGAGCGACCAGGTTCATCGAGCACCCGGAGGCCGTCGACCGGGTGCTGCGGGCGATCGACGACCTGGACGAGACGTCGAAGACGATCCGGGCCACCATCTTCGGCCTGCGGGCCAGGGAGGCGGGGCCGGCCGCGCGAGGGCTACGGGCGAGGGTGGTCGTGGCGGTCGAGCAGGCGGCGCACGTCCTGGGGTTCGCTCCGGGACTGCGGATGACCGGCCTGCTCGATGTGACGGTCCCCGCGCAGGTCACCGGTGAGGTGCTCGCGGTGCTGGAGGAAGCGCTGTCCAACGCCGCCCGGCACGCTGCGGCGACTGCGGTGGAGGTGACGGTGGCCGCCACGGGGAAGGAACTCATCCTCACCGTGACGGACAACGGATGTGGTCTGCCCGCGGACGGGCGGCGCAGTGGTCTGGCCAACCTGGCCGACCGGGCCACTGCGCTCGGTGGGAGCTTCGAGGCCCGGGCGCTCGACGTGGGGGGCACCGAGCTGGTCTGGCGGGTACTACTGCCCGGGTGAGACGTGTCAGTCGCCGGACTCCAGCACGTCGGTGACCGGGAGCCGGGGCGTGGGGGAGTCTTCCGGCCCGTATCCGAGCCGGATCAGTTCCGCGGCGGACGAACGACCTCGAGGGTCCAGGACTCGGGCCGCAGTCGGAAGCGCCAGGGCTGGCTGCTTTGGAGGGACGGCACGGCCACGGCGGCGGATTCCAGCTTCTCCGGCGCGGCGGCGTCGAGCGCGATGGCGGACATGACGGCCTCTCAGGGGTGAGGTCAGCCGGAGTCCGGCCGGCGTCCCTGGCGCTGGGTCTCCAGGCGGTGACGGTACTCGTCGGTGTCGATCTCGCCCCTGGCGTACCGCTCGGCGAGCACCTGCTCCGGGTCCGGCGCAGCCGTCGGTGGGGGCCAGGAGCCGGGGCGCTGCTGGGGCAGGCGGTCCAGGTGCCGGAACAGGGCGAGGCCGCACACGATGAGGAGAGCCAGGACGAGCAGCAGGCCGACGGTCATCAGGCCGAAGCCCCAGCCGTTCATGCCGTGGTGGTTCCAGTACCTCATCGGGGCCTCCGGGGTCGGGCTGGTGCTCTCACTGTCAGTGTGCGCCCGCTCCGCCCGGGGCAGCTTGGGCCGGTTGGCACCGATCCCGGGGCCGAGGTGGTCAGTGCGGGCGGCCCGGGTGCTGTTCGGGTTCGGCGTGGGCGGCCAGAACAGCGGCCTGGAGGCGGCGCTCGACCCCGAGTTTGGCGAGCAGGCGGGAGACGTGGTTCTTGACGGTCTTCTCGGCGAGGTAGAGCTCCTCACCGATCTCCCGGTTCGTCTTCCCGTCCCCGACCAGGACGAGGATCTCGCGTTCACGAGGCGTCAGCTGGGCCAGCGCGGCGTCCGGTCCGCTCTCCTCGTGGTGGCGCAGGCTCTCCATGAGTTTGCGCGTCGTTGCGGGGTCGAGCATCGACTGGCCGGAGGCGACCGTCCGCACCGCGTGCACCAGGTCGGCGCCCTTGACCTGCTTCAGCACGTACCCGGCGGCCCCCGCCATGATCGCGTCCAGCAGCGCGTCATCGTCGTCGAAGGAGGTGAGCATCAGGCACACCAGCCCCGGCATCCGGTCCCGCAACTCACGGCAGACCGTCACCCCGTCACCGTCCGGCAGCCGTACGTCCAGCACTGCCACGTCCGGCCGCAGCGCGGGCACCCGGGCCAGCGCCTGGGCGCAGGTCTCCGCCTCCCCGACCACGTCGATGTCCGGCTCGGCCTCCAACAGGTCCCGGACCCCACGGCGCACCACCTCGTGGTCGTCGAGGAGGAAGACCCGTACGAGCTGGTCGGACTCACGGGGTTTGCTGTCGTCCATCACTGCACTCCTGGGGCCGGCCGGGAACCGCTGCTTCGATTCTGTTCCGCCCGGCGCGTTCCCGCTGACTCCGCCACGGATTCGGTGCAACCCCGTCCGCGTCCCGTGCGTGGAGTCGGTGGATGCAGGGGCGTCCGATCGAGAAGACGGAGCGGCACACGGGATGACCGACGAGGAGTACAGCGCGTTCTATCTGTCCTCGTTCTCCATACTGGTAAGGCAGTTGTACGCCATGACTGGGGATTTCAGCGAGGCACAGGACGCCGTCCAGGAGGCCTTCGTACGGGGCTGGGGCAGGCGGGCCCGGTTCTCGTCCGATATCGGGCCGCCCGAGGCGTGGATCCGTACGGTCGCCTGGCGGTTGGCGGTCAGCCGGTGGCGGCGGGCCCGTCGCGGCCGGGTGCTGGAGCGAGAGCGCATGCACGCGCAGCCGCAGGAGGCCGCCGGGCCGGGGCCGGAGCACACCGCCCTGGTGGCGGCGCTGCGCACGCTTCCGGCGGCGCAGCGGCAGGCCATCGTGCTCTACCACCTATGTGACCTGAGCATCCCGCAGATTGCCGAGGAGACCGGGGCGGCGGTCGGCACGATCAAGGCCCGCCTCTTCCGGGGGCGCGCCGCGCTCGCGGAGCAGCTTCGCGACGAACCGGAGGCGGGGAGCACCCTCCGAGGTTCGGAAGGGATGAACCACTGTGCCTGAGCTGGATGATCACGCGCGTTCCGAGCATGACGACAGGATCTCCTCGGCGCTGAGCGGGCTGTACGCGCAGGCGCCGGTGGCGCTGCCGCTGCCGTACGAGACCGTGCGCCGCCGGGGCGCGGGCAGGCGGCGCAGGCGGCGGGCGGCAGTTCTGGGGGTAGCCGCGGTGGTGTGCGCGGTGGGCTTGGGCGTTGCTCTGCCGGGGCGTCAGCAGGGTGCCGTCGTACCGGCGACCACCTGGCCTGCGCCTGTGCCCGCGCCTGCGCTTCCCCCGCCGCCGAGTGCGAGTGCCACGCCGTCGAGGGCGGTGGCCGGCTACGTGGACCTCACCGCGCACACGGTCCGGGTCGAGTCCGGCACCACCACACTGCGGACCCTGCCGGCGACTGCGGGCCGGCCCGACTTCCCCACTCCGACGGGCGTCATGAAGGTGGCGGAGAAGCACGCCTCGCTGCACGTGAGCAGCAGCGGGCCGAGGCTGGAGCCGTCCGGCGAGGGTGAGTACGACCTGACGCTGCTCTGGTGCGTGCGGTTGGTCGCGGAGGACGGTCGCTGGGCCTTCGTCTGCGGCATGCAGTGGTACGGATCTGACACCTTCGGCCACCAGAACCGCACTGCCGGGGCGGTCGGGCTGAGCACCGAGGACGCCCGCTGGTTCTTCGACCAGGTACAGGTCGGCGACCCCGTCAGCGTGGTGGACCCAGGATCGGGTCACGCCGGGTGAAGCCGAGCATGACCGGTGCAGCATCAGGCGGCGTTCGCCGTGGTGAATCCGACGAGAAAGGCGGTGGCCGCCGGCCCGAGACCTGTCAGGATCTCCGCATGGAGATTCGCCGCGTCACTCAGGTCGAGGCCGTCAAGGATGCCGGGCACCTGTTCGATGATCCCCCGCTGCAGGAGGCAACCGAGCGGTTCCTCGCGGACGAGCGCCATCACCTTCTGATTGCCTGCGTGGACGACGTCCCGGCAGGGATGGTCACCGGCGTCGAGATGACGCACCCGGACAGGGCCTAGCTGCTCCGGTGTGGAGGCGACGGTTGGGTGTCAGTGGGTGGCGTCTGCGTTGTGGCAAGTCGGTCGACGCCGAATCCGCTGATCAGGAGGCGTTCCTTGCGGCTTCCGATGAGGCGTCGGCTCCAGTCGACGAACCCGCCGTCCGCGACCTCAACTTGCCGGCCGTGGATGGTGGCGTAGATCTTGAAGCACAGGTCCGAGTAGTAGCCGCGTCCGGTCGGCCGGTCGGGATCGTCGATGACGTCCACATCTGGTGTTCCGGCCAGCTCTGTCCGTGCGTGGGCCAGGATCGGAGCGGCGTACTCGTCCAGGCAGGTGATGCGGATCTCGGTCCGGCGTACTCCGGCCCGTGCCATCGCCCGGACGGCGAAATGCAGGTGCTCCACCAGGTGCTGCTGCTCGAAGGTCCGGCTGCCCGTGTCCCGGCCGGCGGTCACCAGGGCGAACAGTTGGAAGTGGGCGAGCATGCCGGGCGCGTCGAAGTGCTGGGCACGCACGACTCGTTGGCTGGCGGCCAGCCGGACCGGCACGGCCGAGCGGGGATCGGCGGCCAGGGCCTGGGATCTCCGCTGGGCCGCCTCCAGGGCCAGGGCGTTGGTCGGGTCGGCCGCGACCTCGCTGCCACGGACAGTGGCGACGACCTTGCGCGGGTCAACGGTCGCAACCGCCGTATGCGTCGCCAGGGGTACGAGCGGGGCCAAGGTGAGCATCTGGAAGTCGTCCGGCAGTGCGGAGAGCAGGAAGTCTTCGGCCCGTCGCAACTGCGCGAAGCCTGTCGGGGCCGGGGCCACGAACCGGTCGGAGCGATAGCGCCGCATCACCTCGGGCGGGGTGAGCCGATCGGCGCGGCGTCGGAAGACTTCCAGGAGCAGCGTGGTCAGATCGGTCCCGGTCAACTCCTCGGCCAGCAGGTCCAGCAGTTCCGGTCCGCCTGTCTGAGCCAGCACCCGGCGCAACGCCGGACCGACCGAGTACTCATCGCGTGTCATGGTGGCTCAGTATCGCCTGGCCGGTTTCGGACGGACCATCGATTTCCGCGCGGTGTGGCGTTGATGCCGCGTCATGTCCAGATCAGGGCTCCGCTCGAAGCCCGGCTACCCTCTGGCCGGTGGGGTGCTTCGGTGCTGGAGATCGACGGGGTTCTCGGGGTCGGCCGGGCTGGGTGCGCCCGTAGGCGTCCCGCTGGGGGGCCGTACCTGCTGCGGCGGGGGCGTCGTACTCGGGGATGGTTTTACCGGCGTTCCGGCAGGGACCCGGGTGGGGCTGCTCGCGACCGGCGGCGGGCCGGCGGGGCTGCGGCTCGCCGTCGTTGAGGAGGAGCGGTCCGGCGATCCGCTGGGGGCCGGCCCGGCCGTGCTGGTCGCGGGGTGCGGCCCCGGCGGGTTCGCCGAGTCGCACGCCGCCAGCGTGACCGTCAGGAGCAGCGCTGTCGCGCCGAGGACGTAGCGGGTCATGTGGCCTCCTCAGGTGGGGTCCGGTCGCATGCCACTTCGACGCCGGTGCCCACCGGCGGGTTCCCGCGCCGTGTACTCGACGCCCCGGTGCCCGGCCCGATCGGTCATCGGGCCGGGCACCGGGATGGTGCGGTCGAGGGGATCAGTCCTCGTCGTCGCGGTGGCCGCGGCCGAGGCGGTGCAGGTCGAAGGACCAGATGCCGCGGCCGTGGGTGGCGGCGTAGAGCTGTCCGTCCGGGCCGGTCTTCAGCTGCATCACCGTGGTGGTGGGCAGGTTCCCGCCGATCACCTTCCAGTCCTTGGCGCCGGGGGCGCGGTAGAAGGCGGCGAGGTCGGTGCCGAGGGCGACACCGCCGTCCGACAGCAGGCGCAGCGAGTCGGCCGGGACGTCGGGCAGGTTGGCCGAGACGTCCGTCCAGGTGGCGCCGCCGTCGTGGCTCTCGAAGACGTGGCCGACGCCCGCGCCGGGGCCCTCGGTCCAGGACCGGGAGAAGCCGCTGAAGGAGACGAAGACGTGGTGCGCGTCGGCGGGGTCGACGGTGAAGGAGGAGACGTACCGGTTCGGCAGTGCGCCGTCGACCGGGAGGGTCAGCTGGTGCCAGCCGGTGCCGTCGGCGTTGCCGACCGCGATGCCCCGGGTGAAGCCCTGGTTGTTGCACGGCCCGCACCAGCCGGCGTACACGGTGCCGCCTGACGAGGCGGCGGCGCTGGCGACGTGGCCCGCGCCCAGGTCGAAGGCGGACTTCCACTCGTCGCCGCTACGGATCGCGAAGCCGTTGTCCTGGACCCAGACGTGCCGGCCGCCGGCGACCCAGCTGTTGGTGTTCTTGTCGTCGGTGGCGATCGGCGCGATGAAGCGGGCGCCACCACCGCCGAGCGCGCTGTCGGGCGGGGCGACGGAGTAGGTGGTGGCCTTGCTCGCGTCGGTGGTCCAGGAGCCGTCGTTGACAGCGCAGTTGTTGGTGACCGCGATGGAGAGGTAGACGTACTCCTCGGCTGTGTTGCAGCCGTTGTTCGGGTCGACGATGGTGTCCGCGCCGTCGCCGCCGAAGTTGGAACCCATCACCTTGTCGCGGGCGCGCAGGATCGACTCGCCGTTGTCCTGCAGGCCGCCGCTGACGATCACACCGCGCCCGGACGGGTCCTTCGGGTCCTTGCCGACGCCGACCGAGTAGTACTGCAGGGTGTCGATGGTGCCGTCGTTGAGGGACTTCCAGTCCTTGGCGTGGCCGCCGGCGTCGAGCGCGCCGTGCAGCGGACGGCTGTAGATGCCGCCGTCGTTGCCGACGTAGACGCTGGTCCGGCCGTGGTTGCTGCCGATCGCGACGGCGTGCTGGTCGGAGTGGGTGGTGGGCGAGCAGTCGCCGGTCTGCTTGGCCGGGTCGATCGACCAGCAGCCGAAGCCGAAGTTCCAGTACGGGCCAGGGGTCGTCCAGTTGGCGCCGCCGTCGGTGGTCTCGAAGACCTCCTCGAGGCCGAGGTACACGTGGCCGGCGTCGTTGGGGTCGACCTGGAGGAACTGGTTGTACCAAGACTGGATGCCGGGCTGGTAACCGTCGTCCTGGAGGGCCGAGCCGGAGCCCTTGAGCCTGTCCTTGTCCGCGATCAGCGTCCACGGGCCCATCGGCGAGCCGGACTTGGAGACGTACACACCCTGGAGCCCGCTGTCGGGGTCGGTGGCGGTCTTCGTGGGGGACTGCTCGACCGCGTAGTAGCGCGAGCCGTCCTTCGACGCGGCGAAGGTGACGTTGCCGACGTCGCCGGCCCCGGTGGGAAGCTCCCCGAGGTCGCTGATCCGCTGCCAACTGCCGTCGGCCGCCTTGGAGTAGAAGCCGTTGTAGGTGTCACCGCTGCGCCAGCCGACCGCGAGGACCACCTTGGACGGGTCCTTGGGGTCGATCGCGATGTCGTTGGCGATGTTCTTGTACGGGGCGTTGGGCGCCTTGGCGTCGGCGCCGCCGGGCAGGTAGCTCGGGTTGGGGGCGAACTCCAGCGTCCACGGGCCGGACAGGTCGGTGGTCGAGTGGCTCCACACGCCGCGGCTGGTGGCCGCCCAGACGCGGTCGCCACCGAAGCGCAGGGCGTGGATGGTGGTGGACTCCAGCTCGGCGCCGCCGATCCGGTTGCCGGGCTGGAACTCGCCGCCCTTCGGGTCCGCCAGCAGGTACACGCCGGTGCCGACGTAGGAGGTGGCGCCGGTGTTGGACTCGCCGGTGGCGTACCAGAGCCGGCCGCGGCCGTCGAGGTTCAGTGCGCCGGTGGACAGCGAGGGCAGTTTGTCGGAGATGGCCTGCCAGTGGCCGCCGCCGGTGCGGGAACGGAACACACCGCCGTTGGCGCCGCCCGCGTACACGTAACCGTCGTCGTCGGCTGCCACACCGGTGATCCGGCCGGTGACGAAGCCCGAACCGCCGCTGGAATTGGAGTTGATGTCCCGGTAGCGCGGGTCGTCCGAGTTGTACGGCTTGTCCGTCACGTGGTCCCAGGAGCCGCCGGTGTGCGGCATCGACTGCAGCTGGGCCCAGGCAGCGCCGTACGCGCCGGGGGCGACCACGCCGGGGGCAGTGCGGGCCTCGGTGAACTGCTCAGTGGCCTCGGCGGAGTTCTCCGCCTCGTCACCCTCGTCCTCGCCGCCGCCCTCGGCCGTGGCGGAGAACACCGGACCGACCTGACCCGTCCCGGCCTTCTGGGCGTGCTGGTGGCCGATCTCGGCCAGATGACGGGCCTGCCAAGGGCGCAGCTGGGTCGCGGGGGCGGGGGCGGCAATGGCCTGACTGGTGGTCAGACCGAGTGCGGTCAGCGTGACGGCACACATGAACAGCTGACGTCGTTGCCTTGTGGGCACGTGCGGTGCTCCTCCCGGGATTCCGGACGCGCCGATCGGGCGTCGCGGTGGAACAGTCCGAAGCCTCGCGGCTCATCCCACTCCGAGAGAAGGGATCGGCTCGTAACGAATGGTTAAAAACCAAATCAGTGAATGCAGTTGGCGAACAGGGAAGGGCCCCGCCGGTACCGGAGGACAGCCCCCGGGAGCGGCACGCGCCCACGGACCGCTTCCCGGCCCCGTCAGAGCGGTCGTCGCTCAGAGCCGTTGAGCGAAACCCCGCCGACAAGACCTGCCACGCCTGCGCCGAGCGTTGCACCTGCGCCGAACCGGCGCCCTCATCAACTCCCTCAAGCACCTGGCCTGGTGACGGCCACCAGTGGAAGAGCCAGCGCCGGAGGACCGTTCTCTGCCTGGGCTTCCGCAGCTGTCGCAACCGGGCTCCGGGGCGGTGCGGGTCAAACCTGGCCGAATGCCTGGAGTCGGGTGCCGACGGTCTTCAGCTCGGTCAGCCCCGCGTCGAACTCCGCCCGGCCGCGGTCGGCCGTCGCCCTGGCCTGGTCCGGCGGGATGCTCGACTTGGGAACGAGGCTGTAGACGCTCAGGACGGTCTTCAGCCCGGCACCGATGTGCTCGCTGGCGGCCGACCAGGCGGCCTGCGTCTCCGGGTCGGGTATGGGGGTGTACTTCCGGGTGTTGTAGATGTCGTTGTCGGCCTGCTTCAGGTCGATGACGTTGCTTTCCTCGGCATGCTGCACCTGGACCCGCACGCAGTGGAGCCGATCAGGACCGGCGTCAGAACACGGGCACGAACATGTCCTGCCGAGCCGCATGCCGGAACGACGCGCACCGCCTCAACGGAGACAGTCACGTCGCTCCAGGAACCGCAGATCAGCAAGTCGGGTGACCAGCGAGCTTAAAGATCAAGTTGAACCACTGCTGCGCAGAGGACTTGGCGGGACGGCGGAGGGCAGTGCAGCCGGGCTGGCCGGACACGCAGATATCCGGCCGGCCGGTGTGGTTGCCGGGTCAGCTTAGGTCGGTGAGGCAAAAGACGGATTCGGCATGAACGGTGTGGTTGACCGGGAGTACGGTCGGACCTGCCTCGCCGGGCAGGGCGATGCGTCCGATGCCGAGTCGGTGGTGCTGCTCGGTGATGCGGCGTGCGATCGCGGCCGGGTCGGCCGATGGCGCGGGGAGGTGCTGGGGCGGGGCGGGAGTGTCACGGTGTCCTCCTCGTGATGACCGGCCCGGGTCAGGTCCGGAAGAGGGCGACTTTGAGGGCGCCACTGGTCCCGGCGTCGGCGAAGACGTCGTACGCGTCCTGCATCTCGTCGAGTCCGAAGCGGTGGGTGATCAGGCCACCAGTGTCCAGGCGGCCGGCTGCGAGCATGTCGAGCAGCAGCGGTGTGCTGTGGGTGTCGACGAGGCCGGTGGTGATGGTGAGGTTCCTGATCCAGAGGTCTTCGAGGTGGAGGGTGGCAGATTTGCCGTGGACGCCGACGTTGGCGACGCGGCCGCCGGGGCGGACCGCGCGGGTGCAGAGCTCGAAGGTCTCCGGGATGCCGACGGCCTCGATGGCAACGTCGGCGCCGAGCCCGTCGGGGCTGAGAGCCCGGATGGTGTCGCCGTTGGCGTCTGCGGCGTTGACGGTCGTGTCGGCGCCGGCCACCTTCGCGGCGTCCAGGCGGTGCTGGGCGAGATCGACGGCGATGATCCGGCCGGGGCTGTAGAGCCGTGCGGTGGTGATGGCGGCGAGGCCGATCGGCCCTGCTCCGACGACCACGACGGTGTCACCAGGTCCGACCCGGCCGTTGCGGACGCCGACCTCGTAGGCGGTGGGGAAGATGTCGGCGAGCAGGAGGGCGGCCTCGTCGGTGACGTTCTCGGGCAGCTTGTGCAGGGAGTTGTCCGCGAACGGGGTGCGGACCATCTCGGCCTGGGTGCCGTCGATCAGGTGGCCGAGGATCCAGCCCCCGCCGCCGGTGCACTGGCCGTACACGGCCGCCCGGCAGTACCGGCAGCGGCCGCAGGCGGAGATGCAGGAGATCAGCACCCGGTCACCGGGCGCGACGGTGCGCACGCCCGGCCCGGTCCCGACTACCGTGCCGACGGCCTCGTGCCCGAGCACCCGGCCCTCGGTGACCTCGGGGACGTCGCCTTTGAGGATGTGCAGGTCGGTGCCGCAGATGGTCACGGCGTCCACCCGGACGACGGCGTCCTCGGGATCCCGGACCGTGGGGTCGGGGACCTCGCCCCAGGTCCGTCGGCCCGGTCCGTGGTAGGTCAGTGCCTTCATGGTTGCGTTCACCCCTCGTGGAGTTCCGGTCGGACTGTGCCCCTGTCTCTTCCAGGGTCGCCCGTAAACGGGACGAATGCCCAGCGCCGGGCGGCCCCGACCTTGGGCCGACCGGCCCTGGGGCCCGTTGCCGTCCGGCCACGGGCTCCTCGGTGAGCTGATCCGTCACCCGGTACCCATGCGGCTGGGGAACATCGCCGACGATCGGGTCTCGTACGGATCTACCGTTGGCGCGGGACCACTTCACTGCACATGGCCATGCTCTGTTCGGCGAGTGCACTGCGCGACCGGCACTCCTCGCCCTCGGCGCCGGGGACAGGGCCGAGGGGTACCCCGAGGTGGGCCGGTCGGCCCCCACCGCAGTGCCCTGCTCGGACCACCAACCGGGTCGGTGGACCCCTGCGGCCGGCGGTGGGCGAGGGCGATCGTGAGAACGACGGACCCGTGCGCCGAACCGCTGAGAGGGTGCGAGCGATGACTCTGGTCAGGATCACCGCCCGGCTCTCCGCTCCCTTCCGCCCACGTCCGCCGCTGAACCCTGCGGACCCGATCGGGCCGCCCACTGCCGTACTGAACACACCGGGAGCAGCCATGCGCCGCGTGATCTGGTTCGCCGACCTCGGTCGCAACGGCGTCGGTGTGGTCGGTGGTAAGAACGCTTCCCTCGGTGAACTGGTCGGCCACCTCGGCCCGGCCGGTGTCCGGGTGCCCAACGGCTTTGCCACCACGGCCGACGCCTACCGCGAGTTCCTGTCCACCGGCCGCCTGCGTGAACAGGTCGCCGAGCAGTTGGCCCGCCTGCACGGCGGTGCTCCGCTCGCCGAGGTGGGTGCGGCCGTGCGCGCCGCCGTCCTGGCCACCGCGCTGCCATCGGACCTGGAGCAGGAGTTGGCCGGTGCGTACGAGCAGCTGTCCCGGGAGACCGGGCAGGCCGACCCGGATGTGGCCGTGCGCTCGAGCGCGACGGCCGAGGACCTGCCGGAGGCGAGCTTCGCCGGCCAGCAGGAGACGTTCCTCAACGTCCGAGGCCGCGCGGCCCTGTTGGACTCGTGCCGACGCTGCTACGCCTCGCTGTTCACCGACCGGGCGATCGACTACCGGGAGCGCCTCGGGTTCGACCACCTCGCGGTGGCGCTGTCGGTCGGGGTGCAGTTGATGGTCCGCTCCGATCTGGCCGGGGCCGGGGTGATGTTCACCCTGGACCCCGAGAGCGGCTTCCGTGACGTGGTCGTGGTGAGCGCCGCGTGGGGGCTGGGCGAGACGGTGGTCAGTGGCCAGGTGGATCCGGACGAGTACGTGGTGTTCAAGCCGTCGTTGGCCGACCCCGGGCTGAATCCGGTGCTACAGGCCTCGATCGGCTCCAAGCGCCGCAAGGCCGTCTATGCGGACGGCGGCCTGACCCGCACCGTGGACACCTCGCCGGAGGAACAGGCCACGCGGGTGCTGGAGGACGGAGAGGTCCGGAGGCTCGCCCAGTGGGCGGTGGCGGTGGAGCGGCACTACGGGTGCCCGATGGACCTGGAGTGGGCCAAGGACGGCCGCAGCGGCGAGCTGTTCGTCGTACAGGCCCGGCCCGAGACCGTGCAGTCCCGGCGGCGCGGCACGGTACTGCGTCGCTACCGGCTGACCGGCACGGGCGAGCGCCTGGTGGACGGCATCGCGGTCGGTGAGGCGGTGGGAGCCGGACCGGTGTGCACGCTCGACAGTCCGGTGGAGTTGGAGCGCTTCCCGGCGGGCGCGGTGCTGGTCACGGCGATCACCGACCCGGACTGGGAGCCGTTGATGAAACGGGCCGCCGCGATCGTGACCGACCACGGCGGGCGTACCTCGCACGCGGCGATCGTCAGTCGTGAGCTCGGGGTGCCGGCGTTGGTGGGCACCGGCCGGGCCACCTCGGTACTGGCGGACGGCCAGGAGGTGACGGTCTCCTGCGCGGAAGGCGCGGAGGGCCATGTGTACGCCGGGCGCGTCGACTTCGAGGAGTCGGAGACCGATCTCGGCTCGCTGCCGGACACCCGCACGAAGGTGATGCTCAACCTGGCCGACCCGGCTGCCGCACTCCGTTGGTGGCGGTTGCCGGCGGACGGGGTGGGGCTGGCCCGGATGGAGTTCATGGTGGCTCACCAGGTGCGGGTGCACCCGATGGCGCTGGTCCACCCGGAGCGGCTCTCGTCCGAGGACCGCCGCCGGGTGGACGAGCTCAGCGGCGGCTACGGCGACCGCACGGAGTACTTCGTGGACCGCCTGGCCCAGGGCGTCGCGAGGATCGCCGCGTCCCGCCGGCCCGACCCGGTGGTGGTGCGCACCAGTGACTTCAAGACCAACGAGTACGCCCGGCTGGTCGGCGGGAAGCCGTTCGAGCCGGTCGAAGCCAATCCGATGATCGGCTGGCGGGGCGCCAGCCGGTACTACGACGAGCGCTACCGGGAGGGCTTCGCGCTGGAGTGCCGGGCGCTGCGCAGGGTCCGCGACGAGATGGGGCTCACCAACGTCGTGGTGATGATCCCGTTCTGCCGCACGCCGCAGGAGGCGGACCGGGTCCTCGCGGTGATGGCCGACCACGGGCTGACCCGTGGCCAGAACGGTCTGCAGGTGTACGTGATGGCCGAGATCCCCTCCAACATCCTGCTCGCCGAGCAGTTCGCCGAGCGCTTCGACGGCTTCTCCGTCGGCAGCAACGACCTCACGCAGCTCACCCTCGGCGTCGACCGCGACTCCGAGCTGCTCGCCCACCTCTTCGACGAACGCGATCCCGCCGTCACCCGCAGCATCGAGACCCTGATCGCCGCTGCCCACGCGGCCGGCCGAACCGTCGGCCTCTGCGGCCAACGCCCGAGCAACGACCCCGAGTTCACCCGCTTCCTGGTCGAGGCCGGAATCGACTCCGTCTCCGTCACCCCGGACAGCTTCGCCGCCGTCAAGCAGCACGTGGCCGCCGCGGAATCCGACGCAGCCTGAGTCCGCGCTCGACCGAACCCGAACTCGTCGCCCGGCCACCGAGAACAGGACCGGGCGGCTCGCGCTCGGCGCCCCCAGCAGGGTCCAGGGCCGGATCCTTTCGGCGTCACAGCTGAACGCCTGCCGCACCCGGCCCCTTCCGCTCCTGCGTCCGGTCGGTCACGGAGACCACTCCGTCCACCGCACGGCACAGGCGGAGGACGATCGACAGCAGGTACGGCGGGGTGATGCTGCCGCTGAGCACGACCCGGCCCTGTTCGACCTCGACCCCGACCGCCGCGGGGCTGACGCCCTCGGTCCCGGCGAGGACCTCTTCCACGATCTCCCGACGGATCGCCTGGTCGTCCCTCAGGAACACGCGCAGCACGTCACTGCGGCTGACCATGCCCACGAGGCGGCCGCTCGCGTCCACCACGGGCAGTCGCTTCACCTGATGACGCCCCATCAGCCGGGCGGCCGCCACCACGCTGGCGTCGGCGGTGGTGCACACGGCGGGACTGGTCATCAGCTCCCGGGCGGTGGCCGCGCCGGCGTTGGGGAGTTCAGGCGCGGGAAAGAGGCCGCTCGGGTCCTCCTGGGCGGCCTGGGTGCGCATCAGGTCGGCCTCCGAGACGACTCCGACGGGCCGCCCGTCGTCGTCCACGACCGGCACGGCGGTGATGTCGAACTCGCGCAGCAGGGCCACGATCTCGCGGAAGCCGGTCTGCGGTGCGACGCGGACGACATCACGGGACATCATCTCGCCGACGGTGCGGTGCCTCATCGCTGATCCACCTGCCGGTCCGTCAGATCCAGGATCTCCGCCACCGGCCGACGGGGCGAAGGCGTCCCGGGTTGGCCGTAGCCGACCCGGACCACCAGTTGCACATGACCCGGGCCCTCGGACGGATCGCGCAGCAACGCGCGGGTGTCCGGCCACTCGACCGCCTGGTGCAGGACGTTGGCCCGCACACCACGGGTCGTCGCCACCAGCCAGACCCGCTCCAGCGCCTGCCCCGCGCGCAGCCAGTCCACCGGCAGGTCCCCGTGGGTCGTGAGAGTGCAGACCTGGGGCAGCGCCTCGAAGCGCTCGGACGGCATCGCCTGGGGGTATCCGGTGAAGCTCCTCATGGGCACTCGGGCCTCGTGGTCCAGCGGACCCAGAGCGGCGGCGGGGATACCGTCGGCGGCGGGCTCGTCCAGGCGCAGCCAGCTACGGGTCTCGGCGTGGCGGGCCACGTCGGCGGCGATCCGCTCCTCGGCGTCGGCGGTGAGTGCCAGCACCCGGCGCACGCCCGCCTCCTCCAGCGGTGACAGCGTGACGCCCTCGGCGTCGGCGGCGGCCATCAGTTCCCCGATCACGGCCTCCGGTACGTCGCGATTGGCGAACGGCCGGCGGCTGGAGTGGCGCTGCCCGATGGCTGCATAGAGATCGGCCGCGGGTGCGTCCGCCGGTCGCGAGAGGTCGAGCACGGCCGCCAGCTCCGGTGCCGCCGGATCCGGCATCAGCCGCACCGACGCTTCCCTGCCGAGGTGGCCTGCGGCGAGGCGCAGGTTGAACAGTGCGGCGCCCACCGAGATGTACCGGGCCCGGCCGTCCGGGTCCGTGACGGGCACGGCGCGCGAAGGGTCGACGTACACCTCGAGGCCGCGCGCGTCGGCCGTCGGGCGGAAGCGCCAGGGCTGGCTGTTGTGCAGCGAGGGCGCGGCTCCCCCTGCGGCCGCCAGCAGCCGGAACTCGGCGAGGGTCAGCGACGGCTCGGTCATGGCGGACATCTCCTTGCGCTCTGGGCGGTGTCACGGTCGATCTGCTCTCACGGTGCGCCGCGCGCCGGCGGCGGCCGAGGGGCCCCCGGCCCGATTCGCAGGGCCGACCGGCCCGGATGTGCCGTTCTCTCCCATGGTCCGGCCTGATGGGGCCGCTCGGCCCTTCCAGCCGCTGCGGCCCGCTTCGTACGCTACGAGCAAGGGCGAGGAACCGCCGTCGAGCCCGACGATCCCGGTGGAGGAGCCATGACATCCGCCAGCACACGCCGGCAGATCGTGCTCGGCCCCGTCCCGCACTGCCTCCTCCACCGCGCCCACTGCCCTGCCGTCACCGTGGTCCCGACCGGCCCACCGTCGAGCGCATGAACCCCGACGAGCCCCTCAGTCTCGGGCAGGGGACAGTCCGGAGAGCCGACAGTCCGGATGCCCCGGATCCCCGTGAGCCGGTCGCGCTGCTGTTCCGGGACCTGCGCACGTCGAGCCAGGGCCTGCCGCAACGCGAGGCGGTCCGCCGCCAGGCCGTGTACGGCCCGAACACCCTTTCCCGGAGAGGCGGGCGGCGCTGGCCCCGTGAGCTCGTCGAGCAGTTCACGCACCCGCTGGCCCTGCTCCTCGCGCTCGCGGCCGTGCTCGCAGCCGTCAGCGGGGCCCGGGCGCTGGCGGTGGCGATCGTGGCAGTGATCGCACTGAACGCCATGCTGGCCTTCGCCCAGGAGCAGCAGGCCGAGAAGGCGGTGGAGGCGCTGGCGGCCTTCCTTCCGGAGCAGGCGACCGTGGTCAGGGACGGGATCCGACAGGAGGTCACGGCAGCCTCGCTGGTCCCCGGGGACGTGCTGGTGGTCGAGGAGGGCGAGCGGATATCCGCAGACGCCCGGCTGCTGTCCGGCGGCGTCGAGGTCGATCTGTCGGCCCTGACGGGCGAGTCGGAACCGGCGTTCCGTTCCGCGGAATTGGTGGACATCGAGGGGGCGCTGCTGGACGCCCGCGACCTGCTGTTCTCCGGCACCACGTGCACCGGCGGGCAGGCGCAGGCGGTGGTCACCGCCACCGGGATGCACACCGAGTTGGGCCGCATCGCGGCGCTCAGCCAGCGCACCCGACGCGAGGAGAGCCCGCTGGAGCACCAGGTCAAGAGGGCTGCCCGGCTGATCGCGCTGGTCGCGATCGGTGTGGGACTGGCCTTCCTGCCGATCGGCCTCGCAGCCGGCCTGTCACTCGCCGCCGCAGTGAGCTTCGCGCTCGGCCTGCTCGTGGCCAACGTGCCCGAGGGCCTGCTCCCGACCATCACCCTGGCGCTGGCCTCCGGTGTCCGTGATCTGGCCCGGCGCGGCGCCGTGGTCAAGCGCCTGTCCGCCGTCGAGACCCTCGGCTCGACCACGGTCGTGTGCACGGACAAGACCGGGACACTGACCGAGAACCGGATGCAGGCGACAGCCGTGTGGACGCCGAGGGGCGAGTGCGCCGTCGATGCTCCGGCAGACGCCCCGCCGGAGGTCCGCGTGCTGGTGGAGGCGGCGGCGACCTGCACGACCGCCCACCCGGACGCCGGCCACGGCGACCCGACCGAGACCGCCCTGCTCGACCTCGCCGACCGGATCGGCCTGGCACGGCCGCCGGAGCAACGCGACCTGGAGCGCCGGGCCCTGTACCGCTTCGATCCCCGCGTCAAGCTGATGACCACCGCCGACCCCGGGGACGGCACGGTCGTCCTGCACACCAAGGGCGCGCCCGAGGAGGTCCTCGCGCGCGCCGACCGGCTCCTCGATCACGGTACGGAACGGCTGCTCACGGCCGCCGACCGGATCGGGGCCGTCCGAGCGGTCGGCACCCTGGCCGCCAGGGGACTTCGGGTCCTCGCCGTGGCGCGGCGCGCACTGCCTGTCGGCCAGGCGCCGCCCGACCGACGCGAGGAGGCCGAGCGGAACCTGTGCCTGATCGGCCTGATCGCCCTGGCAGACCCGGCCCGGCCCGAGGTCGCCGACGCGATCGCGCTGGCCCACCGTGCCGGGATCACCGTGCACGTCGTCACCGGCGACAACGGGCTGACCGCCGCCGCCATCGCCGGACAGGTCGGCATCGGCCACCGTGGCTCCCGCGTCGTCACCGGCACCGAACTGGCTGCCATGGGCGAGCGGCAACTGGACACCCTGCTTGCCCGCGGCGAGGAGGTGATCTTCGCCCGCACCTCTCCCGAGGCCAAACTGAGGATCACGGACGCGCTACGCGCCGAGGGCCACACCGTCGCGATGACCGGCGACGGCGTCAACGACGCTCCCGCCCTGCGGCGCGCCGACATCGGCGTCGCCATGGGCCGCTCGGGCACCGACGTCGCCCGCGAATCGGCGACGATGGTTCTCACCGACGACAACTTCGCCACGATCATCGCGGCGGTCGAGGCCGGCCGACGCACCTACGACAACATCCGCAAGTTCATCGTCTACATCTTCGCCCACGCAGTCCCCGAGGTGGTGCCCTTCCTGGTGTTCGCACTCGCGGGCGGCGCGGTCCCGCTGCCGCTCACCGTGATGCAGATCCTGGCCGTCGACCTCGGCACCGACACCCTCCCGGCGCTGGCATTGGGCCGGGAGAAGGCCGAGCCCGGACTGATGGACCGGCCCCCGCGCCCGCGCGGCGAGCGCGTGATCCAGCCGGCGATGCTGGCCCGGGCCTGGGGCTTCTTCGGTGTGATCTCGGCCTGCCTGGTGATGGCCGGCTACTTCGTCACCCTGCTGGCTGGTGGATGGCGCCCGGGCGACCCGACCGGGCCCGGCACCGCTCTGCACCTGACGTACCAGCAGGCCACCACGGTGACCTGGCTCGGCATCGTCACCTGCCAGATCGGCACGGCCTTCGCGGTCCGCACCGAGCGGGCCCCGCTGCGCGCGATCGGCGTGTTCAGCAATCCCCGGCTACTCGGCGGCATCGGCTTCTCGCTGGCGTTCGCCGCCGCGATCGTCTACCTGCCGCCGCTGCACGGCGTGTTCGGGACCGCGGCGCTCAGCCCCGCTCAACTGGCGCTCGTGGCACCGTTCCCGTTCCTCGTCTGGGGCGCAGACGAGCTGCGGCGGGCGCTGATGCGTCGCCGCGAGACCGCGTCGGCCCCGCCCGCTCCCGTTCCGCCCGCGCCGCCTCGGCCCGCCGTCGAGGAGACAGGGCACCACCCGCTGGCCGTCCTGCTCGCCCGCCACGGCTGGGGCACCCACCGGCTCATCCACGCGCTGGGCGTCAGCGAGCACGCGGCCGCCGAGATCGTCGACCAGGCCCGCCGGGCCGCCGAGGAACACGGCCGCCGCGCGCCGTGAGGGGTCTGTGGCAGGACGACCCCGGCAAAGGCCGGTCGGCCCTGGCCAGTTCCCATCCGGACGGTGCACGGTGAAAGGACCATCCAGCTCGACGGAGCACTCGGCAGCAGGAGGACATCATGCAAGGACCGGTAGTCGTCGGTTACGACGGATCTCCCGAAAGCCTGGCCGCCACCGACTGGGCGGCGAGAGAGGCACTGCGCCGTTCGCTGCCCCTGGAACTCGTCCAGGCCTGGCCGTGGTCGAAGAACCATGAACTGGGCGGTGACAACGCCGTGCAGTGGGCCAAGCGGCAGCTGAGCCGTGAGCAGGTCGAACTCCGGGGGCGGCTCACTGGCCTGGAGGTGTCCGGTGTTCACATTCCGGACGAACCGGCGGCCGTGCTGGAGGCCGCCGCGAATCGGGCCACGCTGCTGGTGCTCGGCTCACGTGGCCTCAGTTCGATCCAGGGCTTCCTGGTGGGTTCGGTGAGCCAGGAGGTCCTCGGCCGGGCCACCTGCCCGGTCGTGCTGGTCCGGGCCGGTGCCGTGCCCGAGGACGAGCACCAGCCCGACGCCGAGGGCCAACCGTCCACCGGCACCCCGTTCCGGGACGTTGCTCTCGGCCTCGACCTGCGCCACCCCTACGACGCGGTGCTCGCCTTCGGATTCGAGGCCGCCCTGCTCCGGTCGGCGCCGCTGCGCGTGGTGCACGTCTGGGGTCCGCCGACTGGCGGGTCCATGGCGTACGGCGTGATCGCGGGGATGGGAGACCTGCCGGGGACAGCCGAGACGCAGGCGGTGACGGAGGTGCTGCAGCCGTGGCAGGACAAGTACCCGCAGGTCGAGGTCATCCCACAGACGATCATGGGCAGCGCCGCGTACACGTTGGTGGAGGCGACCTCGCAGGCCGGACTGCTGGTCGTCGGCCGCCGGAAGCGGCACGGGCCGGTCGGTCCGCGGCTGGGGCCGGTCGCCCACGCCGCGCTCCACCACGCGTCCTGCTCCGTCGCGGTGGTCCCGAGCGGCTGAGTGTCCCCTGAGTGCTCTCTCGGCCGGGAGCACTGCGCCACCGTCCGAAGCGATCCGGCGCTGCCGGCCTGAAACGAAGGGACAGGTTCCGACATGACCACGCACGCCGATCCGGCCCGCACCAAGCAGTGGGCCCTTCGCCTCGACCTCTCCGAGGAAGGCGACCTCACGGAGGTCCACGCCGTCCTCGACACCGGAGAGAACACCCTGGAGAGCCACACCACCGCCCAGCGGAGTCCGCACGACGCGCCCGTACCGGAGATCGGCGAAGAGTTCGCCGTGGGACGTGCCCTGATCGAGCTCGGACACCAACTCCTGCGCGCGGCGACGACCGATGCCGCCGCGAACGACCCACCCCTGCACGGCTGACGGGAGCCCGCCTGCGTCCGTGGGCGGGCTTCAGCCGGTCACCAGGACCGCGACGCCGGTCACCCGGTCGGCCGCCAGGTCGCCGAGGGCGGCGGGTGCCTGCCCCATGGGTAGCGGCGGATGCGGACGGCGGGACGGCTCCGGACGGTCTCCGTGAGGTAGGCGAGGCCGTCGGCGCAAGTGTTCGCCGTGACGCTGCGCAGGGTCCGTTCCTGGAAGAGTGCCGCTGGCAGTTCAGGACGGGGATGTCGGTGAGGAGGTGTGCCGAGGCCCCGAAGCCGTGCATGCCCAGTCGGCCCGGTTGGTGCCGATGCGGCGGCCGGAGGCGTGCCGTCACGGTGTCAGGTGGCTGGGTGGTAAGGCTGGGGATGTTCGATCGGCCTGCCGGTGTCGTCCTCGGTCCAGTCGAGGCTCTGGTGGACCGCGACGACACCGTCCACCCCGCGGCAGAGCTGTTCGGTGACCGGGATCAGGCTTCTGCGGAGGAGGCGCCCGGTCAGGGTGACCACGCCATCGGCCACCACGACCCGAACCGTGTCGGGGTCCAGCCGCAGGGTGGTGCCGAGCACGTCGTGGGTGATCTCCTCGCGGATGGCCGTGTCATGACGCAGGAACAGCTGGAGCAGGTCGCGGCGGCTGACGATGCCGACCAGCCGACCGGCCTCGTCCACCACCGGCAGGCGCTTGACCCTGTGCTTGTCCATGGCGCGGGCGGCCTCGGGGACGGACCAGCCGGGGCGGGCGGTTACGGCGGGGCTGGACATCAGTCCACCCGCCGTCTCGGCCTCGGCCCGGGCGCGCTCGCCGGGATTCGACCAGCGGCCGGGGAAATGGCCGTCCGGATCCGGCAGGACGGCCTCCTTGCGGATCAGGTCGGCCTCGGAGACCATCCCGAGCGGTCGGCCCTCGTCGTCGAGGACCGGGACCGCGGTGATGTCGTTGCGGAGGAACAGAGCCGCAAACTGCTTGAACGGGGTGTCCGGCCCGGCGGTGACGACCTCGCGGGTCATCACGTCGTCGACGGTGCGGTGCTGCATGGTCCTCACTCCTTCGGGACGACGTTCGTACTTCCAACTCTGGTCCGGCGGCGCCGGCCGGGAAAGGGCCGTTCGGACCCTGGAGCAGTGCCACAACGGCCCAGGACAGCGCCCTGCGGCAGCCGCACGATGGAAGGGCCGCAACTCACGGCAGGAGGCCGGAAATGGACTCGAACTCTCCTCAACCCACGCCCCGCCCAGGACTGCTCACATTCCTCGGCGGGGTCGGCACGGTGACCGGCAGCAAGTTCCTGATCGAGACCGACCGTAACCGGGTGATGATCGACTGCGGGCTCTACCAGGGCCTGGCCGAACTGCGCCGCCGCAACCGCCGCCCGCTGCCGCTCGACCCGGCCGACATCGACGCCGTCGTGCTCACCCACGCCCACCTCGACCACTGCGGCTACCTGCCACGCCTGGTCAAGGACGGCTTCCGCGGGCCGGTGCTCACCACCCGGGACACCGCCCGCCTCGCCGAACTGATCCTGCGCGACAGTGCCCACCTGCAACAGGAGGACGCCGACCACGCCAATCGCAACGGTTGGTCCAAACACCGGCCCGCCGTCCCGCTCTACGACGAACAGGACGCCGAACGCGCCCTGGCCATGCTCGACCCCGTACCGCTGGACACCGACATCGAGATCACCGGCGACCTGGTGCTCCGGCTGCACCACGGCGGGCACATCCTCGGCTCCACCTGGGCCCACCTGACCCTCGCGGACGGGCACACCCTCGCCGCCAGTGGCGACCTCGGGCGGCCGGTCCATCCGCTGCTGCGCCCACCCGAGCCGTTCACCGGGGCCGACGTGCTGCTGATGGAGTCCACCTACGGCAACCGCCGGCACGAGGAGACCTCCGCCCGCGAGTGGTTCGCCACCGCGATCGAACGCACCCTCGCCCGCCGCGGCACCGTCGTCATCCCCTCCTTCGCCGTCGACCGCACCGAAGTGGTGCTGCACCAGCTAGCCGAACTGCGCACCACCGGTCGCCTGCCCGCCCACACTCCGGTGTACGTCGACAGCCCGATGGCCCTGGCCGCGCTGGAGATCTACCGTGAGGCCTTCAAGATCCGCTCTCCCCAACTGCGCCCCGAGGCGCTGGCGGCCGGCGAGAGCGCACTGAGCCCCGAGCCGTTCACCCTGATCCGCTCGCTCCAGGAGTCGCTCGCCCTGGCCGAATCGGACACACCGTCGGTCCTGGTCTCCGCCTCTGGCATGGCCACCGGCGGCCGCGTCGTCCACCACCTCAGCCGGCTGCTGCCCGATCCGCGGAACACGGTGGTCGTGGTCGGCTACGCCGCCGCCGGCACCCGGGCCCGAGACTTGGTGGACGGCGCCCGGGTGCTGAAGATGTACGGCGGCTACGTCCCGGTCCGCGCCGAGGTCGTCAACGTCCCCGCCTTCTCCGCCCATGCCGACGCCGACGAGATCATCGACTGGCTGCGCCACGCCCCACCGCCCAGCGCCACCTACCTGGTCCACGGCGAGCCCGACGGCTCCCACGCCTTGCGCGACCGGATCGACCGGGAACTGGGCTGGACCGCTGTCGTTCCCCGCTCCGGAGAGCGGGTACTGATCCGCTGAGGGCGGGTCACCAGGTGCCGGGCGGCACGGTGACGGACTCCAGGTCCACTTCCGGGCCGCCGCCGGAAAGGGCCGACCCGCTCCGGGGGAGGGGGATGATGCAGCCGAACCCGGCGCGCCGCCCGGCGGTCACCGCCTCCTGGGTGTCCGTCAGCAGGACTGCCCGCCCGGCCGTGCTGTGCAGCAGCTTCAACGCGAGCTGGTGAAGGGCGGGATCCGGTGGGCCTCCGAGGCGGTGGCGGTCGGCGTCGGTGGCGTCGACCGTGCGCTCCAGCAGGTGCATCAGCCCGGCGCTGCGCAGCAGTTCCTCGCAGTGCCTGCCGGTGGAGACCGCCGCCGTGCGGATGCCCGCGGAGCGCAGGTCGAGCAGCAACCGGGCCGCGCCGGGCCGGGCACGGGCGCCCTGGGCGCGCAGGAGCTCCGCGAAACGTCGGTCCGAATGACCGACCAGCAGGTTCAGCAGGTCCGCGCCGGACGGGCCGAGATGCCATTCGGCCAGGTCGGTCCGGTAGCCGTAGGCCCGGAGCAGCTCGGCGGCGGTGTCGCGGTCCAGCAGCGCGGTCAGCCCGATGAGGTGACCGACCGGCAGGACGGAGCCGTGCAGCGGACGGCCGGTGACCCGGGCGTACTGGACGGCGTAGGCGTCCAGGGTGTCCTGCCAGGCAGCTGCACGCAGGGCCCGGGAGTCCGTCAGGACCCCGTCCGCGTCGAGAACAGCGGCCCCGACCAACCGCGGGTCGATGATCACCGACTCCCCGCTCCGGAGTGGCCGCCGAGGCAAGTGGGTCACCGGGCCCCCTCTCCTGCCGGCGCGTCGCCGTCCCGGCGGAGCCGGTCGGTCACCCCGGCCACGCCGTCGATCCGGGCCACCCGGAGGCAGATCGCGGCGGCGTCGGCCCGGGTTCGGGTGCGCCCGCTCAGCACCACGTGACCGCGTTCGCACCGGACGTGCAGGCTGTCCGGTGCCACACCGGAGCCCGGAACGAGGACCTCGGCGAGGACCTCCGTGCGCAGCGCCTCGTCGTTGCTGCGTAGTGCGTCCAACAAATCATGCGGAGAGAGCAGGCCGGACAGGCGACCGTCCGCGTCGACCACCGGCAGATGGTGGACCGACTCCGTGAGGGCGGTGCGGACAGCGGCCGCCACCGTCAGCTGCTCGGACACGGTGACGGCCGGCGAGGTCATCAAGGCGCGGGCGGTGAGCTCCGCCGGGCCACCGCTGCGAGCGTAGGCGGCGAGCAGGTCCGAGGCGGCGATCACACCGATCGGTAGGTTGTCGACGGTGACCACCGGCAGCACGCCACGGCGTGAGGCGGTGATCGCGGCGAGCACGGTGGTGAAGTCGGTGTCGGGGGTGACCGCGACGGCCGAGCGGCTCATCCAGTCGGCCACCGGTGCCTGCCCGAAGGCGTGCTCCGGATGGTGTCCGGTCGGGGTTCCGTCGAGGATGCTGTGGTTCATCGCTCCTCCTCCGTCGGACCGGTGGACGGACGCCGCAGTTGCCGTAGGTAGGGGTCGAACGTGCCGGCGGGCCTGAGCCGGACGCGCGCGTCCACGCAGACCAGGCCGTCGGGCGAGGCGATCAGCGGGTTGAGGTCGGTCTCGGCGAGCTGCGGGAGGTCGGTGGCCATCCGGGAGAGTCCGGCGAGCACCCGGCCGACTGCTGTCAGATCGACTCCTGGGAAGCCGGGGCGGCCCAGCAGCAGCGGCGCGGCGCGCAGTTCGGTGACCATCGTGGTGAGGTCGGCCTCGGTCAGCGGGGCGAGCCGGGCCGCCCGGTCGTCCAGGACCTCGGTGGCGGTGCCGCCCAGTCCCAGGACCACCAGCGGGCCGAACACCTGGTCCTGCACCACGCCGGCGAGGAGTTCGAGGCCGGGCGCGGCCATCGGCTGCACCAGCACCCCGGCGAGCCGGTCGCCGAAGCGCTCGGCGAACTCGTGGTAGGCGGTGCGCACTTGGCCGTCGTCGGCAAGACCGGTGCGGACGGCACCGCTCGCGCTCTTGTGGACCTGGCCGGGCCAGTACGCCTTGAGCACGAGCTTGCCCTCGTGGCCCGTACCACGCAGTGCCCGGGCGGCGTCGAGGGTGCCGGCTTCGTCGGTGGCCAGGGCCGAGGGGGTGAGCGGCAGGCCGTAGCAGAGCAGGAGTTGGGCGGTACGGGCCGGGTCGAGCCAGCCGCCGTCCGGTTCGGCCGACAGGAAGCCGGCCACCAGCGCCCGGGCCGCATCCGGGTCGCAACCGGCGGCCTGTGCCTCGACTCCTGGCGGCTTCGCCAGCCACCGGGCCCGGTCGCGGGCATGGGCGAGAGCCCGGGCGGCGGCCATCGGGTCGGCGTAGGAAGGAAGTTGACCGCCGCCCGCGCAGGGACGGTAGCGGGTCGGTATCTCCTGGCTGAGCATGACTGCTGCCACCGGGACACGCCCCAGGGCCGGGCCGTCCAGCAGGGCCCGCAGCAGGTCCTGGTCCGCCCCGGGCGTCAGTGCGGTCGGCACCAGGCACACCAGCAGGGCGTCCACCGCCTGACTGTGCGTCAACACGTCGATGCAAGACCGTAGTTCGGCGGGGCCGATGGCGGCGGTGGTGTCCACCGGATTGGCGGTGCCCGCAGCTGGTGGCAGGAGGGCGGCCAGCTCGGCGGTGACGTCCTCCGGGAGTGCGGGCACGTCCAGCCCCGCCTCTATGCAGGCGTCGGCGGCGAGGATGCCGATGCCGCCCGCGTTGGAGACGACGGCGACCGCGCCCCCGGTGCCCGGCAGCGGTTGGGAGTGCAACAGGGCCGCGGTGTCGATCAGTTCGGCGATGCTGCGGGTGGCGGTGATTCCGGCCTGCCGGAAGAGTGCCTCGCGGGTGACGGTCGGGGTGACGGCGGCGGCCGTGTGCGAGGCGGCGCCGCGCCGCCCGGCCGGGGAGCGGCCCGCGTCCACGGTCAGGACGGGGATGGTGCGAGTGACGCGGCGGGCGGTGCGGCCGAAGGCACGCGGGTTGCCGAAGGACTCCAGGTGCAGCAGTGCCAGGTCGGTCCGGTGATCGCTCTCCCACCACTGGAGCAGATCGTTGCCGCTGACGTCGTACTTGTCGCCGAGTGAGACGAAGCTGGACACCCCGATGCCGAGCCAGGCCAGCCGCTCCAGCAGGGCGATGCCCACGCCGCCGGACTGCACGGCGACCCCGGCGCTGCCGGGCAGTGGGAAGGCGCCCCCGAACTCGGCGTCCAGCCGCACCTGCGGGTCGGTCTGCGCGATGCCCAGGCTGTTCGGGCCGACCAGCCGCATCGAGTAGCGGCGGCAGGCGTGCAGCAGTTGCCGGGCCTGCCCTGCGTCCAGCCCGGAGGTGAGCACCACCAGGGCCCGCACCCCGGCGAGCCCGCACTCCGCAGCAACCCCCGGCACCACCTGCGGCGGTACAGCCAGCACAGCGAGGTCCGGTGTGCCCGGCACGTCGGTGAGGGTGGGGTACGCCGGCTCACCCGCCACCTCCTCGGCGTGCGGGTTGACCGCCCACAGGGGGCCGGTGAAGCCACCCTCGCGGATCTTCACCAGGACGCTGCGGCCGACCGAGCCGGGTCGGCGTGAGGCGCCGACGACAGCGACCGAGCGGGGACGCAGCAGTGCGGCCAGACTCGCCACGGCGGCACCGCGGCCGCGCGCCTCGACGGCAGTGCGGTAGCGCTCGTCGCTCTCGTCCAGCGGAACGCTGAGCTTGATCTCGCCTTGTTCGAGGTGCCGGTGGACGGGCAGTCCGAGGTCGGAGAAGACCCGGTGGACGGCCAGGTTGCTCGCCATCGTGTCGGCCTCGATCGTGCGGATGCCGCGTTGTCTGGCCGCGTGCAGCAGGTGCTCGATCAGCAGGGTGCCCACCCCTCGGTGCTGCCAGGTGTCGGCGACGGCCACCGCGAGCTCGGCTCGGTCGGTGCCGTCGCCGGCGCTCTCGTAGTCGGCCTCGCCGGCCAGCTCCTCGTCCACCCAGGCGCCCAGGGCCAGGAAACCGGGACGGGGCGGCCCGCACAGCCGGTCGGCGGCGAGCCCCGGGGCGCGTCGGCTGGCACCGAAGAACCGCATCCGGCGGCTGGCCTCGGACATGCGCGTGGCGTGCAGGTCCAGCACGGCGTCGTGATCCGGTGGGCCGAGCGGGCGGATGAGTGCGGTCCTACCGTCGGTCAGCAGTGCCTCGGTGGGCGGCGGGTACTGGGCGGTGGACATCGCCGTCTCCTCTCGGCGGCCCGGTCGGGGCCTCAGCTCCACCGTGTGCCCGACTCGGTGCACGCGACAGGGCCCACCGGCTGTGCGGCGGGGGCCGACCGGCCCTGCCGGTGGGGTGCTTCGGAAGGGACGATGAAGGTGACCAGAGGCGTGGGAAGGCCGCGGCGACGCCGACGAGGGCGGGCGAGGAGGCGGAGATGTTCATGAGTGCGAGGGATCGAGAGCGGGCCACGGCGCGGTCGGCGCACCCCGGTGACCTGGGTCGTAGGGTCGTGCACCGACGTGAGCAGCTCGGGCTGACCCGGGAGCAGGTGGCGGAGCGGGCCGGTATGGCGGTCAACTACCTCGACTACCTGGAGACGAGCCCGGCCGCGATCGATATCGACGCCCTCACCAGGCTCGCGGGCGCACTCGACACCGCGGTCGGCCGCCTGCTCGGCAGCGCCCGGGGCACGCCGTCCGGCCCAGGGCGCCGGGGCACCGAGCCCGTACCGGAGGAGCTGGCGGCCTGGGAGTGCTGGGCCAAGATGGCACCGCGCGGGGTCGGCCGGGTCGCCCTGACCACGCCGGACGGACCGCTGGCGCTGCCAGTCAACTACCGCGTCCAGGACGCGACCCTGCTCTACCGCACCACGGCAGACGGCGTGCTCGCCCGGGCAGCGGGCAGCCGGGTCGCGTTCGAGGTGGACCAGCTCGACGACGCGCTCGGCCAGGGCTGGAGCGTGCTGGTCACCGGGACGGCGGAGCAGGTCACCGAACCGGAGGTCCTGGAGTGGCTCGCCCGGCACGCCGACCCCCGCCCCTGGGCGGGCGGGCACCGGGACACCTGGCTCCGGATCAAACCGGACACGATCACCGGCCGCCGGATCCGTACCCCGGACCTTCCGAACGACTGAGCGTGGCGCGGCACACCGCGCCGAGGAGGTTCCCGTGGACGCATCGACCGAGGTCGGGTTCGCCGGATCGCCGGACAGTGTGGCCGCCGCCGACTGGGCCGTCGCGGAAGGGCTGCACGTCGCGGAAGGGCTGCACCGGGAATGGCCGGTGGAGCTGGTCCAGGTTCGGTCGTGGTCGGGCGGTCACCAGCCGGGAGGCGAGGAGGCCGGGCCGCGACCCACCACGCGCCCTGCCCGGTCGCGGTCGTGCCGGACCAGCCACGGATCGACAAGCCGGCACGGCGAGGACCGGGCCGTGCACGAGAGAGGTGAGGGACCATGCACGCAGTGATCGTCTACGAGAGCATGTACGGCAACACCCGCCGGATCGCCGAGGCGGTGGCCGAGGGGGTCCACGAGGCGGCGCCGGATGCGGACGTCCGGTGCCTGGAGGTCTCGGCGGCCGGTCCGGAGGTGACCCGTTCCGCAGACCTCCTGGTCGTCGGAGGGCCCACCCACATGCACGGAATGTCGTCGGGCCTCAGCCGCCGACTGGCTGCGAGCCCCAAGGCGCGAAAGGACGAGGGCCCGGAGTCGCCGTCCGGCAGCCGTCCCGAGCCGGTGGCCGCGACCCCTGGACTGCGCAGCTGGTTCCACGCGCTGCCCGACGCGGGCTCCGTTGCCCACGCCGCTGCCTTCGACACCAGAGGTGAAGCCAGGGGCAGCGGCGGAGCAGCGGGCGGGATCGCCCGCCGCCTGGCACACCACCACTTCGACCTGGTCGCCGATCCCGAGGGGTTCGTGGTGCAGGGTGCCGAGGGTCCGTTGCGCGAGGGCGAGCTCGCCCGGGCCAGGGAGTGGGGCAGGCAGCTGGTCTGACGGAGCGCCGGCCCGCCCACCACGGCGCGCGGCCGCAACACCGGGTTGGCCGGGGCCACCGGTGGCCCCTGACGGCAGGAGAGTGTGATGGGACGCATGGACGGAAGAGCCGCAGTGGTGACGGGCGGCGCCCGGGGCATCGGCGCGGCGGTCGCGCGGGTCTTCGCTGCGGAGGGTGCCCGGGTGACCGTCGCGGACGTGCTCGACGCCGAGGGCCAGGAGGTGGCCGCCGAGCTTGGCGCACCCGCCCGGTTCCGGCACCTGGACGTCACCGAACCGGACGACTGGGCCGCGCTGCTCGCCGACGCGGAGGAGGCGGGCGGGCCGGTGTCCGTCCTGGTCAACAACGCCGGCGTGCTGGCCTTCGGCACCATCGAGGAACAGGCCCCCGAGGACTTCCGGCGAGTCCTGGACGTCAATCTCTACGGCGCCTGGCTGGGCCTGCACACCCTGGCGCCCGCCCTGCGGCGCTCGGGCGACGGGGTGGTGGTCAACATCTCCTCCACCGCCGGTCTGATGGGCTACGCGAACATCGGCGCCTACGTGGCGAGCAAGTGGGGCCTGCGCGGGCTGACCAAGTCCGCCGCACTGGAGCTCGCTGCGGGCGGTGTCCGGGTCTGCTCGGTCCACCCCGGTCCGATCACCACGCCGATGACGGCGGCGATGGACGATTCCATCGCCGCCGGCCAGCCGATGGCCCGGTTCGGCACGCCCGAGGAGGTGGCGCGGATGGTGCTCTTCCTGGTCACGGAGGCCACCTACTCCACCGGCTCGGAGTTCGTGGTCGACGGAGGGGCGACGACCGGCAGCATGATCGTCGCGGAGGAGTAGCCGTGGTCGCGGGCCGGGGCAGGGTGGTCGACGCCTGGCGGCTGGTGTACGAGGGGTTCGACCCGAGGTCGGAAGGCGTGCGCGAGGTGCTCTGTGCGGTCGGGAACGGCTACCTGGTCAGCCGGGCGGCGGCTCCCGAGTCGCAGGCGGACGGTGTCCACTACCCCGGTACCTATCTGGCGGGCTGCTACGACCGGACGGTCTCGGTGGTCGCGGGCCGCGAGGTCGAGAACGAGGACCTGCTGAACTGTCCGAACTGGCTGCCGTTCACGTTCCGCCCGGCCGGTGGCGAGTGGTTCACCGGGGCCCCTGAGAGCCAGCACCTGGAACTCGACCTGCACACGGGCGTGCTGACCAGGCAGGCGCTGGTGGTGGACGCGCTGGGCCGCCGGACCAGGCTGGTGCAGCGCCGGATCGCCAGCCAGGTACAGCCGCACCTGCTCGCGCTGGAGACCGAGCTGCTGCCGGAGAACTGGTCGGGGCGCCTGGAAGCGCGCTCCGCGCTGGACGGGTCAGTCGCCAACACCGGTGTCGCCCGCTACCGGGGGCTGACCAGCCGTCACTGGTTCCCCATGGGGCAAGGGGTGGACGGGGAAGGCCTCCTGCACCTGGAGGTCGGCACCACCGGATCAGGGCTCCGCCTGGCGCTGGCCGCCCGCACGCTGGTCCACCGGTCGGGCATCCCCGTGCCGGTGGTCCGGACCGAGGAGTTCCGGGACGGCTGGGCCGCCCAGACCCTGGCCATCGAGGTGAGCGAGGGGGTGCCCGTGACGGTGGAGAAGACGGTGGCGGTGTACACCTCCCGCGACCCCGTGGGCGGGGCACCGCTGCGGTCCGCCCGACTGCTCGTGGCCAGGGCCTCCGACTTCGACCAGCTGCTTCGCGAACACGCGCTCCGCTGGAAGGAGTTGTGGCACAGGTGCCGGATCGAGGCGGACTTCGACGGGGCCGGGACGCTTCACCTGCACCTGTTCCACCTGTTGCAGACCTATTCGGAGCACTCGGTCGACCTCGACGTCGGCATCCCGGCCCGGGGCCTGCATGGCGAGGCCTATCGCGGGCACGTCTTCTGGGACGAGCTGTTCGTCCTCAAACTGCTCGACCTGCGTTTCCCCGAACTCGCCCGGGCGGTAATCGAATACCGCCACCGCCGCCTGGACGCGGCCCGCCGGGCCGCCCGCGAGGCAGGACTGCGCGGGGCCATGTACCCGTGGCAGAGCGCAGGCGACGGCCGGGAGGAGTCCCAACAGCTGCACCTCAATCCGCTTTCCGGGCGCTGGCTGCCCGACCACAGTCACCTCCAGCGGCACGTCGGCTCGGCCGTCGCCTACAACATCTGGCAGTACTACCAGGCCACCGGCAACACGGACTTCCTCGCCACCACCGGTGCCGAGATGCTGCTGGAGATCGCCCGCTTCTGGGCTGACCTCGCGGTGCACGACCCGGTCCGCGAGCGCTGGTCGATCCGCGGCGTGGTCGGCCCGGACGAGTACCACGACGGCTACCCCTGGACGGACCGGCCCGGCCTTGACGACAACGCCTACACCAACGTGCTCGCGTCCTGGGTGCTCGCGCGCGCCCAGGACGCGTTCGACGTACTCCCCGCCCGGCGACGCGGGGAGCTGACGGACCGTCTGGAACTCGACCCCGGCGAACCGGAGCGGTGGCAGGAGATCGGGCGGCACCTGCACGTACCGTTCCACGACGGAGTGCTCAGTCAGTTCGAGGGCTACGACCGCCTGGCCGAGCTGGACTGGGACCGCTACCGGCGCCACTACCCCGACCTGCGCAGGCTCGACCGGATCCTGGAGGCGGAAGGCGACACAGTCAACCGCTACAAGGCGTCCAAGCAGGCCGACGCCCTGATGCTGTTCTACCTGTTCTCCGCCCAAGAGGTGCGCGACCTGCTGCGCCGGCTCGGCTACCGGGCCGGGCACGAGCTGCTGCGCCGCACCGTCGACTACTACCTGCGCCGCACGGTGCACGGCTCCACGCTCAGCGCGGTGGTGCACGCCTGGGTGCTGGCCCGCTCGGACCGGCGGGCGTCCTGGCGGTTCTTCCGCGACGCCCTGGCCGCGGACCGCCAGGACCTCCAGGGCGGGACCACCGCCGAGGGCATCCACCTGGGCGCCATGGCCGGCACCGTCGACCTGCTGCAACGGTGCTACACCGGCCTGGAGATCCGCGAGGACGCACTTTGGTTGGACCCTCGGCTGCCGCACGCGCTCGGGCGTCTCGAGCTCGACCTGCGCTACCGGGGCCACTGGGGAGTGACGATCACGGTGGATCGCAGCGCCGTGACGGTCGGCCTACCGGAGAGCGACCGCCAGCCGGTCCAGGTACGTGTCAGAGGTACCGCCAGCACCGTACGGCCGGGCGAGCGGCGGACCTTCACGCTCTGAGGGGCCGGCTCCGTTCAGAGGCGGCGGCCCGACCACTGCGGTTCCACTGCGGCCCAGTCGGACTCCCAGGACCGGAGCGCCCGGCGGTCCAGGGCGCGGCGGCGGACCTGGTAGCCGACCCAGGCCACGCCGCCGAGCGCGGCGAACACGCCGATGCCCTGGGCGCTCACCGTCGTGGCCATCTCCCCGTCGGAACGCGCCGGGCGGGCCGGCAGGAAGGCGTCGTCCACCCAGAGCGGCACCTCCGTACCGGCGGGAGTGCCGCTGGGCGCGTCGATCACGCCGGTGCGCGGCGGGGCCGCCGGAACTGTCCAGACGCCGGTCGCCCGGGAGGTCGGCGCCGGCCCCTCCGGAGCCGGGGTGACCAGCGTCGCCGTCACCTGATGGCGGTGCGCGGCGAGCCGGTGGGCGTCGGCCCGCAGCCCGTCCAGCATCGTCAGGGCGCTCATGGCGGCCACCACCGAGGCGGCCAGGAGACAGAGGGTCAGACCGAGCAGGGCCCGGCTGCGGGCACGGTCGACGGCGCGGCACACCGTACTGCGTTCGTGCCCGAAGGCACGGCGCAAATGCCGGACCGGCGGGGTCCGGTCGACCGCCTGGCGGTGGGAGAGGGAGACGGCGGGCATGGCACACCCTCCTCGGTACGGGCCGCGGATGCGGTTTTCTCCAGTCTGACCGCAGTACCGTTCGCCGGACAGGGTCGGGAGGGTGGCCCGCGCGGGCCGGTCGGCCCTGCCTCCGGGGGCAGCGGTCAGCGGGCCAGGTCCCGGCGGGCGAACAGGGCGAAGGCCGCGCCGATTCCGGCCACGCCGACCAGGGACAGCAGGCCGAGCGAGCCCCACGGGACGCTGCCGTCGGCGAGCGCGTCGCCGGGTGTGTAGTAGTGGAACGGGCTGGCGTAGCGCAGTGGTGCGGCCGGCGACCAGGCGAGGGCGACGAAGTTGAGGGCGAAGCCCACCGCGCCGAAGGCGATCACCGTGCCGAGCACCTGGGCCCTGCTCCGGGCGGCGGCGGACACGGCCAGGGCCGGTCCGATCATGCAGAGCGAGAAGCCGTAGCCCAGTAGCCCGGCCGCGAACACGCCGCTGACCGGCACCTCCCGGTGCAGGTCAGGGGAGAGTGCCACCCCGGCCGCGATGGTGAGGGTGGCCGCCAGGTTCAGCAGCAGCGCGGTGACCAGTAGCGCCGCCGTCCGCTCGCCCAGCAGTCGGGCCCGGGAGACCGGACGGACCATCAGCAGTTCGAGGGTGCCCGCCTCGACGTCGGCGGCCACGGCGGCAGCGGCCAACGAACCGACCGCGGTGAGTTGCATGGCGATCCAGAACGGATGGACCAGCCCGGCGCCGAGCAACCCGGGGTAGCTGGCGATCGACACCGCCCCGGTCGAGCCGCTGAAAGCCTTGAACGCCCCCGGCGGGGTCTTACCGCCCCCGGCGAAGAGCTGCACAGGGGAGAGGGTGCCGGTGATCACCACGATCAGCGTCTCGAACAGCACCATGCCCAGCAGCAGGGCCGTCAGCATCCGCCGACGCCGGCGCAGCGCCAGCCACAGCAGCGGCAGACGTGCTCTCATGACTCCTCCTCAGCCGTCGCGGCGGATTCGCGGTAGAGGTCGAGGAACGCCTCGTCCAGGCCCGCCTCCTCGACCGTCAGATCGCTCACCGGGAGGTTCAGCAGGCCGCGGAGCGCGCCCAGTACTTCGTGCGGCGGCACCAGCAGCTCGACGCGGTCGTCCTGCCACTGCGGCTGCCAGCGGTCTGCCGCGCCGAGCGGCCGCCGGCCGAGCCCGTCGGCGAAGACCAGCCGGACCCGGCGGGCCCGTGCCTCGCGTAGGGCGGCGACGCTGCGCACCGTCACGAGCCGCCCCGCCCGGACGATCGCGACCCTGCCGCAGGCCCGCTGGACCTCCGGGAGGACGTGGCTGGAGAGCAGGACGGTCCGGCCGGCTGCCCGGGCCTCGGCGAGCAGTTCGAAGAAGGTCTCCTGGACCAGTGGGTCCAGGCCTTCGGTCGGTTCGTCCAACACCGCCAGATCAGGGTCGTGCTGGAAGGCCTGTACCAGGCCGAGCTTCTGCTTCATGCCCCGGGAGTACTCTCGCACGGTGCGGGAGAGCACCGACCCGGAGAGTCCGAGGCGGTCGCACAGTTCAGCCCGCCGGGGTGTCGGGGCGCTTTGCAGGTCGGCCAGTAGGTCCAGGGTCTGGTGGCCGGTCAGCTCGGGGTAGAGCCGCAGCTCCCCGGGCAGGTAGCCGAGCGCGGGGGCCAGTCTGCGGTGGTCGGCGAGCGGGTCCAGGCCGAGCACCCTGACCTGTCCGCCGGTGGGTCGCAGCAGCCCTGCCAGGCAGCGCAGCACGGTGGTCTTGCCCGCCCCGTTCGGGCCGAGCAGACCGAACACCTCACCGGTGGCGACCGTGACGTCGAGCCGGTCGATACCCACGGTCGGCCCGTAGTGCTTGGTCAGCCCCCTGAGTTCGATCGCCGAAGCCGAGCCTGCCATCCGTCACCTCCACGTCGATCGCCGCTCCGGGCACGGCGGAAAGCGCCCCGCTGACGGGATACCCGCGCGGGTACCGCCCACTCTGCTTCGGGTCGGCTGCCGGAGCGAGAGCTGGCCGACCCGCCGGACAGGGCCACTCGGCACTGGACCGGAGCAGGGTCGACCGGCTGTGCTGGAGCTCGGGGGCCTCGCCGCACGACCAGAAAGCCCGAAGTGACGTCGCCATCGGGGACCGCATCATCGTTCGGGGCTCCCTCCCGGGCACAGCCCCCCGGGACCGGGAGGTCGTCGCCCTCCATCACCCGGACGGCACCCCGCCGTACGACGTGCGCTGGGCCGATACTCGGCGGGTGGCCGTCCACTTCCCCGGACCGGACGCCCGGAGCCACCACTGTCCGAGCGGCAAGGGCGGCGAGCCGTTGACCGTGGCCCTGCCCGACCCGCTCCTCCTAGCGGACTGAGCAACCTCCACACGCGGGCCCGCTGCTCGCGCGTGGGGATCGGAGACGAATCACCGTGCCTTCCCCCGCCATCGTGGGACATCGTGCTCGCCCCGCTGCCGGCCTGTGGGCCCGAGAGGCCGGGCTGCCCTGGCAGAGCGTGTTGTTCCTGGCCCTGCTGGCGGCGCAGTTGGGCACCGTGCCGCTCGGCCCGGCGGAACTCGCGGCGTCGGCAGCGGTGGGCTCATCGGCTTCGCAGCGGCCCGCCTCCGGGTCGCCGTCACCGAGCGGGCGCAGCGAGCGGCCCTGTGGGCGAGGGCCACTCGGCCCTGCTGAACCGGCCCGGGCCTGCCTACCGTGGGGACAGGGCCGCCACGCACGCGCCCATCGAACCGGTGGAGGAGCCATGACATCCGCCAACGAACGCCGCCCGATCGTCCTGGGAGTGGAAACCCCGGATCCGTCAGCGATGGCCGTCGCCTGGGCCGCCGACGAGGCAGAGCGGCGACACGTGCCACTGCGACTGGTGCACGCGGTACCGTCCGTCCTCCACGAGCACCGCCCGTTCGAGCAGGGCAGGTACCAGCAGGCGTTGCGCGAACGAGGGGCCGAGGCACTGGAGAAGGCAGAGGTCACCGCCCGCACCAGACACCCAGGGCTGGAGACCTCGACCGCCCTCGGGGAGGGGACCGCGTCCCACCTGCTCTGCCGTGAGTCCGCCCACGCCGAGCTGGTCGTGCTCGGCTCCCGCCGTCTGTCCCGGGTCGAGGAGGTCCTCAGCGTCGGCTCGGTCACCGTGCCGGTGAGCGCCCAGGCGCACTGCCCGGTCGTGGTGGTGGGCGCACCCGAACACATCACCCAGGACCCGCCGTACCTGGTGGTGGGCGTGGACGGCAGTCCCTGGTCGGCGGCGGCCGTGGAGCACGCCTACCGGGCCGCGGCGCTGCGGAACGCGGAGCTGCGGGCGATCTGGGTGTGGCAGCCACCGTTCCTCGCCCTGGCCGCCGAGGAATTCTCGCTGCGGGAGGGGCGTCGGCTGCTGCACGAGAGCACGGCGGGTTTCTCCGTGACCTACCCCGATGTCCGGGCCACCCACGAGGTGCTGGTCGGCCACCCGGTCGAGGAACTCGCCAAGGCGTCCGAGCACGCACTCGCCGTCGTGGTCGGCCGCCGCGGCCAGGGCGGGTTCACCGGCCTGCGGCTGGGCCCGGTCCCGCACGGACTGCTGCACCGAGCCGCGTGCCCTGTTGTCACCGTCCCGTCGAGAAGGTGACGTGACCCCGCCCCTGCCGGCGCGGCCGGCGGTCTTCATCACGCTGGTCGACGACGGTCGACCGTCACCGCGAGCCGGTGACCGCAGCCGATGTACGCGCCACCCTTGATCCCCTCGTCCTGGTAGCGCGCCACGGCTGTCGTCGTACGTGCCCGTTCCTGCCCTCGGAACTGCGAGGCCCGGAGGTTCCCGGGCGGACTGAGTGACAGTCACCCCACAGCTGTGTTCAGGCGGAGGCCGCCGGTCGCCCGATCGGCAGGAGGTACTGGATCGGCTCGTCCAGGTCGTCCAGGGAGAGGAGTTCGTGGGCGAGGTCGTCGAACAGGCCGCCGAGGGGTGTGCTGCCGAGGTCGAAGGCGGCGGCGGTGAGCAGCAGGTTCTGCGTCAGGTGCCCGGCTTCGAGCAGGCCCAGGCGCAGCGCGCGCAGGCCGTAGCGGCGGCGCAGGTGGGCGAGGTCGAGGTGGACGGCGAGCAGGGCGGGTGCGTCCTCCACCAGGAGGGCGTGCGGGTCGGACTCGGGTCGGGAGAAATAGTAGGAGAGGGCGCTGAGCTGGTCGGTGCTGGGCGCGGGGCCGATCGGGCGCAGCGAACGGAGCGTCGGGAGGCAGTGGTAGGTGCCGGCGGGCAGACCGTCGACGGCGAGGGCGATCAGCCGGACCCGGACGGCGTGCATGGCGCCCGCGCTCGGGTAGGGCCGGTCGCCGGTGGGGCGGTTGGGTGCGTACGCCGACCAGAGCAGGCCGCCCAGTTGACCGGCCGTCAGCGGACCGGTGAGCCGGCCCCGGGTGGAGCGGCGGGTGTGCAGCGCGTCGGCGAGTGAGACGGCGGGCAGCGGGTCGGCGGGCAGCGGCAGGTCACCGGAGGCCGGTCGGGCGGGCTCGGCCGGGGGCACCTGGGGCAGCTCGGTGTCCGTGGGCCGCCCGATCTGGAACTTGCTGCGCTCCAGGTACTGGCGGTCCGGGGCGTCCATGCCCTCGGGGAAGAAGGTGAACGGCTGCGCCGTCTCCACCAGCGTCCGCCCCGCGAGCCGGCACACCGCGCGTTCCTCGTCCGGTGCGACGCCCAGCCGGTTGAAGAGCATGTGCAACTGCGAGCCCCACACCCAGAGGAGCTGTTCCTCTGACTGCTCCGGTGCCTCGGCCCGCATCCGGGCGGCGGCCTCCGCGACCCGGGCCGACCACTCGGCGAGCCGGGGCGCGGCCGTCCCGGCGTCGAGCGCCTCGTACAGGGCACCGGCTCGGGCGACCAGGTTCTGGCGCTGCTGGGCGAACACCGTGTTCACCCGGCTGTGCACGGCCGCTCCGGGCAGCACGGGGTACTCGGTCACCCAACGCCAGCCGGCGGCGTGCCGGCGCAGCCAGCGGGCGGCGGCCAGTGGGTCCAGGCCCAGGGCGTGGGTGGTGGTGTGCGCCAGGTCGAGCGCGAGCGGCAGTCGGGCGCCGGGGGCGGTGGCGAGGGTGTGCAGGGCTTGGACGGCGGCCCGGGTCGAGTGGGCGAACACCTCCTCCGCGATCGGCAGCAGCGCGGCCCCGCCGTAGCGCTCGGTCTCCGGCTCGTACGGGACGCTGCTGGTCTCGCCGTGCCGGGCGGCCCAGGGCCCGTCCGGCGGTGGGCGCAGCGAGGCCAGCCGGCCGAGTTCGCCCGCCAGTTCGTCCGGGTCGCCCGCCGTCTCGCGGAAGCGGACCCGCAGGTGTGGCCCGCCCTCGCCGTAGCGGATGAAGAACCAGCCGGGGCCCGCCACCCCGTCCATCAGCGGCGCGAGGTCCTCGGTGACGAAGGCGTCGGTCCGGTCGGGGGACAGTGGCAGCGCCAGGTGCAGGCTGTGCCAACGGGCGGTCGACAGCGGTCGGGTCGTCATCGCGTCCTTCCCGGACGGCAGCAGGAGTGGGGTGGGGGTCACGGGAACGGGTGCGGGTGGAGCGGCAGTTCGTCGTGCCGCAGCGGACGGGCGGTGCGGCCGAGTCGGTGCGGGACGGTCAGCAGGCGGGGCAGGCCGCGGGTGCGCCGGTTGGCTTCGCCGAAGGTCATCGGGAGCGTGCCGGGGACGATCACCTTGGCGCAGTACAGTCCGAGACGGTCGCGGACACCTGGCTCGTCCTGACGGACCACCAGGACTTCGAGCCCCTCCCCGGCGAGCCGTTCGACCGTGCGCGCCAGCAACTGCGCCAGGTCGTCGACCGGTTCGGGGGCGCCGGGCCAGCGCTGCTGCCAGGGCACCGGGGGCGGCCCGGCGAACAGGAAGTCCAGCCGGGGCTGCGCCTCGGGCAGGGTGTTGAGCCCGACGTGGTCGTCCAGCACCACCACCAGCTCGGGCCGTTCCAGCATCGCGCGCAGCCGCTCCGGGTCGCGGGCCCCGCCGGGGTCGGTCGGGCGGCGGGGCGCGTCCTGCACGTTGGTGACCACCTCGGCGACGGCCGAACGGATCGCCACCCGGGGGTCGTGGTGGGCCCCGGCGGCCAGGAAGGTGCGCGGGGCGCCGGGGTGGGTGCCCCGGTAGCGGCAGAGCGCGAGGACGGCCGGGACGCCCAGGTCGTTGGTGGCGTCCAGCAGCGTGAGCCGGTAGCCGAGCAGCCCGGCGCGGCCGGCCAGACCGGCCACCTCGGGGTCCTCGACCGGGACGGCGACGGCCGGCAGCGGGGTCCGGGCGTACCAGGCCATCAGGAACGCGTCGCGCTCGGCCACCTCGAACAGGCCGTACAGCGCGGCCTCTTCAGGGCTGTTGCCCAGGCTGCAGCCGTTGGAGGACTCGTACGCCACCCGGGGACGGTCGCGGCCCGGCGGGTCCCAGTACGCCAGGTGCTCGGGGATGCGGACCGGGCGTCCGTGGGTGAGCGACCAGCCGTACACCCAGTCGAGCACCAGCTCCGGCGTGAACGGGACGGTGCTGCGGGCGGGGTGCTCGCCGGGGTCGGGCAGGCCGAGCCGGACCGGGTCCAGGACGGCGTCGGGCCCGTGCGCGGCGGCCAGGTCCAGGTAGCTCCCGCGCAGGACGCTGCGGCGGCCGAGCGGTTGCATGCCCGCCAGCCGTTCCACGCCCTCGAACAGGGCCACCCGCTCACTGGAGCGGAAGTCCACCGAGCGTCCGTAGCCGCCGCCCTCCGCCGTCCGGCCATCGGTGACCAGGGCGGAGGTGAGGGCGAAGGCCGAGTCCTCGGTGCGGTACAGGCTGCGGATCGGGCCGAACCGTCTGTCGTGCAGTTCGGCGCGCAGCCGGCCGTTGGCGTTGCCGCCATCGGTGCTCTGCTCGTTGGCGCCGCGCAGCACCGCCGGATCGGGCAACGGGTGTGGTCCGCCGGGCAGTCGGGAGGCGTCGGGGACGTCCTCGGGGAGCGGGTGGCAGACGGCGCAGCCGCCCACCGGGCGCACCCGATGGGTGGACCAGGTGGCGCGGTCGCCGTGCAGCGAGTGGACGGTGGCGTGGGTCGGGGCGCTCCGCCCGGCTTTTGGGGCGGCGGTCCCGGCCGATGCGGCCGGGTCCGGATCCGGGCCCGGGTCGGACGTGGCGTCGGGGTCGGCGTCGGCAAGGTCGGCGGCCAGGGCGAGCACCGCCTCGGTGAAGGCCGGGGTGCCGGTGCCTGCGAGGGCCAGGGTCGGGCTCTGCCAGGGCACCCGGCCGCCGACGGTGGCCAGCCGCTGGAGTTCGGTGCAGTGCAGACAGGCGGGCGCGCCCGGGTGGAGTGCCGGTCCGATCAGCGTCAGCGCCCCGTCCTCCCGTACGGGCACCAGCCGGACAGGGTGCGCCAGCGCGTGGCGGCTCAACTGCTCGGCCTGGCCGAGCGTCCAGGCGGTGAGGTGGACCACGGCGGTGCCGCTGCGGGTCGCCAGCGCTTGCGCGAGGTCGAGGACGGGAAGGTCGGGGTCTGAAGGAGCAAGGTCGGAGAGGTCCGTCACCGACGGCCTCCCGTCGGTATGAGGACGGTGAAGCCACAGCCCGCCAGCGCGTCCCCCAGCGGGTGAGCAGCTCCGGTGCCGGGCTGCCAGGGGGTGGTGCGCAGTCCGGTCAGCTCGCTCAGTGCGATCTGCAAGTCCGTTTCATTATCGGCCAGTTGGGAGATCCAACGGCTGGTCCAGCCCTCGTCCGTCCAGTCGGCGAGCTGCTGCCCGGCGGCGGCCAGCGGGGCGGCAGCGCCGCTGAACGCGCTGTGGTGGACGGCGGCCAGGTCGAGCGTACGGGCCGTCAGCCGGGTGAGCGCGCCGATCGCGGCGACGGTGACGGCGTCGGCGGCGGTGGCCTCGACGGCCCGGCTCCCCTCCACGGTGGCCAGGAAGGCGCCGTCAGTGATCTGACGGACCGTCAACTCTACCTCGCGGCGCAGCTGTCGGTTCAGGGTCGTCGTCCAGTGCCGGGTCTGCGGATGCTCCAGGAGGGCGTCGGCGGGCGCGGTGCCCGCGTCACCGACCCCCGGCATGCTCAGAGCTGCCCGCCGCAGGGCCCGACCCTCGGCATGCCGGGGATCGGCACCCACGACGACGGCGACCGCGCCCCCCGAGTGGGCCGCCGGCCAACGGAGTTCGGCCGCCCGGACGGCCCCCGCCAGCCGCGCCAGGTCGGTCCTGGGTGCCCCGGCCACCAGGGTCCCGTCCGGCGTACGGCAGGACACCAGGGCGGCGGGCAGCTGGGGGAGAGCGCCGGGCGCGGGTGCGTCGAACACACCGAGCCGCCGGTCGCCGAGTGCCGCGATGCGGCGTAGGGCCGTTTCGAGGTTCGCGGGCGGGGCGGCGGTGGTTCCGGGCCCGGCCGCCCAGGGGCGGTGTTCGGCGCGGAGCGGCCGGGCCTCGGTAACCAGGACGGCGGGGCGGCCGGGGAGCAGCCGGGGGTCCGCCGCCCGCGCCGGGTCCGGCAACCCGGCCACCGCGCACAGCAGGCGCTGGGCGGTCGCGCCGGCGAGCAGCAGGGGCAGTGCTCGCGGGACGGTACCGGTGCCGGCCGGCGCGGCACCGGTATCCTCCCGCAGGCGCTCCGCGAGCGCGGCGAGATCGGCACGGGCGCGCTCGGGAGCAGCGGGCTCGGTGACGAATCCGCCGTCCGGATCGCACTGGAGGCCGACCGCGACCGGGGGTTCGCCCGCGACCACCAGCACCTGGCCGGTGGCCAGGGCGGGGTCGGTGACGAGCGTCGGAACGCCGCCGCCCCGGGTGAGGGCGCGGGCCACCGCGCGGGCCACCGGACCGCCCGGGTCCGCCGAGGCGACCGTCGGGTGTGCTGCTGCCAGAGCTGCCACCGCCTCCTGCGGTCGGGCCGCCACCGCGCCCGGCCAGGGCGGCAGTTCGGCGTCGCCGAGAGGGTCGACCACCAGGTCGTGCGCGCGCAGGTGGTCGGTGAGCGCGGTCAGTGCCGCCGCCACCTTCGGGGGGACCACGGCCGTGGTCCCCGGATCGCTGCCCAGCCGCGCGGACAGCGCCTGCCACAGCGCGGGCAGCGAGCGGTTGCCCTCCAGGGTGAGACTGCCGGTACGGCCCCGCAGGTGCAGCCCCTCCCGCAGCGGGGTCACCGCCACCCCGGGACGCAGCCGCAGCTGCCCAGCGTCCGGTCGGTCGGTCATGCCGCCCCCTCGGTGTCGGCGATCACCCGGGTGACGTAGTCCTGCCAGTCGTGCCCGGTGAGCGCGGGAACGCTGCGCACCAGAAGATGAGCGGCCAGGTAGCGCTCGACCGGTCGGACGTCGCAGATCGCAAGCAGCCGGTACAGGGCGTTGGTGGTGGTCCGGTAGATCAGGTACTCGGCGCGGCCGAACATCGTCCCATCCGGGTCGGTGCGCGCCAGCAACCGGTGGAACTCGCTGTAGCGGGTGCGCAGTTCGAAGTCCCACCGTTCGGCGGTGGTCGGGTCGCCGAGGGCGGCGGCCCGGGTCCGGTACTCCTCGCCCCGGCCGGAGAGGTCAGCCCCGGCGGCATGCCGCTGCTCGGCCGACCGCCAGGCCGACGCCGACCAGTGCGCCCAGTCCTGCTCCCAGCCGTCGGCCTCCCCGGTCAGCACCCGGTGGGCCAGCTCCGTGACGGCCGCGCCGTTGCGCTCCCACCGCTGCTCGAAGGCCGCCCGCAGCCGGCCGTCCGGGTCCTCGTGGAGGAGGAAGTCCTCCAGATGGGAGAGGAAGGAGTAGTGGCCCCCGACCAGGCCGCCCGGATGGCTGTGCGCGTGCGCCGCCAGCGCCGTGACCGCCAGCTGCACCCGGGCGCCCGCCGTATCGCCGTGCTCCCCGAGGAACGCGCAGGCGGAGCCGAGCGCGGGCAGTCCGCTGCGCATCAACTCGGTGCGCAGCGCGGCCGGTTCGGTCCCGAGCAGGGCGGTCAGGTCGGCGGTGGCGGCCGGGTCGACCGGCAGCACCCGGACGGTGTTGTCCGGCACCAGCGGTCCGTACGGCGGCGGGATCAGTTCGGCCCGGCCGGCCACGGTGGCCTCGGCGAGCAGTTGGGCATCCGTCCGGTCGGCGACGGACGGGTGGTCGGCCACCCAGGCCCGCAGCGCGTCGGCGGACCGTTCCGCCCGGGCGGCCACCTGCTCGGCCGGGCCGTCCAGCCGCAGTCGCAGGTGCGGCCCGAACCGCCAGTGCCGTTCGACGTGCACCCGCAACCCTGCTGCCGCCGCCTGCCGGGCGAGCGGGAGGACGGCCTCGCGCAGTGCGCCGGCCTTGGTCGGTCGGTAGTAGGAGAGCACCACGTCGCGGGCGGACCCGGCGGCAGCAGGCTCGGTCGGCTCACTCATCGGGCGACTCCTCGGCTCTGTACCGACGCGGCGGTCCCGGCGGTCCCGGCGGTCCCGGCGGACACGGGTGGTTCGGGGGAGACGGGCACCCGCCGGGCCGGGCGGTACGTCTCCGCGACGAGTTCGACCGCCCGGGTCGGTTCCGCATGCCCGCCGATCAGGGGCAGGGCCTCCTCCAGCAGGACGCCGTGCGGGTGGCGGGCCAGCCAGCGGTGCAGGTGTCTCAGGTGGAGCGGGTTGCCGAGGTCCAGGGGTTGGGGTTTGGGCGCGCGGAGGCGGTCGAGGAAGGCGTCGGCGGCCGGGAGGTTCCCGGCCGGCCGGGTCACGGGGTGCAGGAAGAGCTGCTCGGGCAGGCCCAGGTGGGCGCGCCAACGGGTGACGGTGGTGACCGGGACGCCGTCCGGGCCCGGATCGGCGGCCAGTTCGGCCCGCAGCGCGTCGAGCACGGGGGGCGGCAGCTGCCAGCGGCGGCGTGCCAGTACGAGGTGCCGGTAGCGCAGTCGTGAGCTGCGCACGACCGCGCCGCCGGGAGCGGCCATGGTGGTGCGGGCCAGCAGCGACTGGAACACCACCACGCCGTTCGGGTGGTCGGCGAGCAGCGGTGCCAGCCGCTGCGGCAGCATCGTGGGGGAGAGGAAGCCCAGGTAGAGCAGGTCCAGGTACTCGCCGGTGGCACGCAGCCTGAAGCGCAGGTGGTCGCTGCGGAGGTCGTGGACCAGGTCGAGATCCGCCTCGGCCAGCGCGGACCACCGCCGGTCGGGGCCGATCTCCTCGTCCAGCAGCAGCGGATGCAGGTTGGCGTTGAAGCCGCCCACCGGACGCAGCTGCGCCGCCCGTGCGCCGGCACCGAGCCCGACCCGGAGCTGCCGGGCGAGCTCGGTCGTTGCCTGCGGCGGGAGGGCGTCGAGGAACCGGCTGCTGAAGCGCCCCCAGCCGCCGTAGACGTGGTTGACGCACAACAGGCCCTCCGCAGGCTCCGGTTGGACGAACCAGGAGTAGCTGAGCGGCCGGGCCGCCGTCCAGGCGGGCAGCCGGTCGGCCAGCGCCCGGATCCGTTCGGTGGACAGCACGACCTCCCCGTCCGTCTCCGGGAGACCGGTGAACTCCGCCCGTAGCGCGGCGATGTCCGCCGGGACCGGCACCTCGGCCCAGGCACCCCCGAGGTCGGCGCCGAACTCCCAGGGCGTTCGGCAGACCCCGTCGGCGCCGTACCGGGCGACGAAGGCGTCCCTGGCGGCCCGTCCGGTCAGGTGCCCGTGGTCGAACAGCTCTGCCAGGGGCGTGAGTTCGGCGAGCGCGGTCCGGTCGGCGGCGTCCGGTAGCAAGTCCGGCGGGGCGGGCGCGTGGACGTCCTCGCTCAGCACGGTGAGCGGCCCGGTTTCGTCCGGCAGGGGGCGGCCGGCCTCGGCCAGGAGCCGGCGCCAGTCGGCCGTGAGGGCGGTGAGCAGCGCTGGCCGGTGTTCGGCGGGCAGGTCCGCGTACGTTGCCGTGCGCTCGGCGAGCTCCCGGATGCTGCGCGCCAGACCGGCGTCCTCCGGCCACTGCCGGAGCCAGGTGGCGAGCTCGGCCAACGGGTCCGCGCTCTGCGGGTCGACCGGTTCGGTGGGCACCAGCAGTCGGGCGTCGAGGAGTTGACCGAGGAAGCGCTCCACCGCCGGGTCGCCGGGGGAGCGCCCGAGCGCCCTGGCGAGGCGCTCGGCGAGCTGCTCCGGCGGTTCGGGGGTCTCGGCGAGGGAGGCGAGCAACGCCAGCTCCGGCCGGGCGGCGAGGGCGACCTCGTCCTCGTGCGCGGCCAGGTAGCGGCCCCCGACGAACGCCACCCGCGTGCGCTGGTAGTGGGTCCGGCCGTCCTCCGTGCGGGCGGCGCTGGTCATCCGGTGCGGCAGGCTGCGGGCCCGCCGGGGCTGGTCGAGCAGGGCCTGGACGAGTGCGGTCACCAAGGTCCGGTTGACCTGGACGACCGGGTGCGGGGCCGACTCCGCCGCCGGCGGGCCCGGTGCGTCGCTCACCCAGCCGACCGTGGTGAACCACGAGAGCGGGCTGGTCTTGTCGGTGGCCCGCAGCGCGTGACGCAGCACCGTGGCCTCCTCCTTCGCGGCCCGGCCGCCGCGCGCACCGCCGGTACCGCCCGGCTCCGAGGCGCCGAGCACGGCGCGCAGCAGCTCGGCGCTGCCCAGCGCGACGGCCCGGCGGAAAGCCGGTTGTCGGCACAGCTCGGCCAGCGCGGCGCGCTCCGCCGCGAGAGCCGTCGGCAGGGCCGCCGCGAGCGCGGTCCGCAGCTCTGCCTGCCGCGCCCGCAGGTCCAGCCACTGCGCGAGGAGGGCGACCCGGGTGGGCAGGTCACCCAGCCGGTCGAGCTGCGCGGCCTGCGGCGGGCGGCCGTTGTGCAGGTCCCGGCGCAGCGGCAGGACGATCCGGCGGTGGAACTCCTGGTCGTGTCCGGCCCGGCTGGCGTACAGCGCATCGCAGAGCACCGGCCGGAGGGCGGCCTCGGCGGCCTCCCCGGCGGTCAGCCGCGCCAGCAACTCCCGAACGCGGGCGGTGGCGACGGACTGCGGGGCCCGTGCGAGCACGGTGGCGCGCACCAGCGCGTACGCCGGGGCGTGGGCCGCAGTTCCGGCCGCGGCGGACACCTCGGCCGACGGCGCGGGCGTCGAAGTGGCCCGGAACGAGGCGCGGTCGGGCACGGCGGGCGACCTCCGACGAAGGGTGCGGGCAGAGCGGAACCCGGCGCGTTCACAGCGGAACGCGCCGGGGCCCGTGGTGTGCTCAGTGCCGCTGAGGGCCGCTCAGCAGCTCCGGGGACCGCTCAGTGGCGCGGTCCTCGGCGGGTGCCGGCGAAACCCGGGAACATCCCGCGGGCAGTCGGCCGCGCAGCGCTCCCGGGGCCTTCCGGCCAACCGGTCTGACGGATCGTCAGACCAGGTTGGTGTCGTACTGGGCGGGCTGGGCGCAGGACGAGGACCCCTGGCAGGAACACGAGCCCCAGGAGCCACCGTTCTCCGGCAGCGCGACGGTGTCGCGCAGCGTGGTGACGGTCAGCTCGCTGAGGTCGAGGTCCTGGAGGTCGAGGTCGTTGAGGCCGTTGGAGACCGAGTTCTCTGACATGACAGACTCCCATCAGGTGATGAACGTGCCGGGCAGAGGTACGACATGCGGGCGCGCGAACGCGGGTGGTGCGGACATGCCTGGTCCCCCGTGGGTCCACGAATCGGCACGGAATCGCCACCGTTCGAACACCCACCGTGGCGCCGAGTCTAGATCGCGGCCCGCCCCGCTGTGAGGGTGCCCTCGGCACATTGGCCGGTTCTCCGGCCCGCCGTCCGACCCGGCTCCGCCCCCTAGTAGCACCCTCCCGCCCCGCGCCTCACGCCGCAGTCGCCCGGCTGCCGGTCCGCCCGGCCCCGTGTCCGCCGCCCGCTGATCAGCCACGACGACGCCGGCCCCGGACCGGCCCGCCCGATGGGCGACCGGCCCTCCCGTCGGGCCTGGACGACAGTCCGCCGGTCGAACCGGCGTTCGCATATCGTGGGATCGGAGTGCTTGTTCCAGCCATCTCGGACGGGTGCCCGAGCGGCCCGGGTCGCCGACCGCTCCGCCGTACGACGATCGCTCGGGGCGGGGTGGCTCGGTCCATCCGCCATGCTGGGCGCTGATCTTGACGCGTCGTCAGGTAGAGGCCAGTCGTTTTCCACCCGCCCGCGCGCTCGGCCTCCCCTGTGGTTCTGCGGCTAGCGACTCCGCTCTCCGGTGGTCTGCGGGATTGCCTGACTCGTCAACAGGTAAGCGACTGCAGGCGTCCGCTCCGAAGGCGGTGCTGGATCAGAACAGCTTGGAGTAGTAGAGGTTGATGTTGGGCAGCGCTCGCAGAGTAGCCTTGTCCGCAGGGCGCTTGGCGATGAGGAACGTGATCCGCTTGTTCCGTTCCGCCAGTGGCGCTTTGTCCACGCGTTTGAAGCCGTTCTGCTTGAGGAAGTTGCAGAACGTCGTGACGGCCACGAGGTCGGTGCTCGCGGCAGCTCGCGGGAGCAGCGTGGTTCTGACCCCGGCTTCCCACTCCGGGGGGAACAGCGACTGCGGGCAGTCGATCCCCACCATGTCCTTGATCCAGGCGCTGCCGATCGCCGCGGCGGTGTGGACGTTCTGACCGATCGTCACCGTCACCCCGCCCGGGATGCGGATGTCGCCCCAGGTGGCGAGCGTCGGCATCAGCGAGGACAGCCATCCGGCGTGGCAGGACGAGGCACCCCAGGCCACCTTCCCGAACGCCTCGCTCTTCGAGATCGCCTGGAGCAGGTGCTCGGGCGTGTCGAACTCTCCGTACGAGCAGTCCCAGGTGAGGTTGCCGACCGCCTCCAGGGCGTTGTACCCGCTCTCGTAGTCGTCGGGCGCCACGCTGTGGATGCCCGTCACGGCCAGGTCGGAGTTCGCCCGCTGCAGCCAGCCCTTGAGGTCGTGGTCCGCGCTGACGATGTAGAGCTTCCCCTTGCCGGAGACGAACACGCGGTGGCGCACGCCGCCGACCGTGCCGAAGACGGGCACGTTGTCGTAGCACAGGCCCGTGGCGGTCGAGGTGAAGAGCGCGGGGTTGAAGGCCGGCTCCGGCCCGCCGAGCGCGATCGCTGTCAGGCAGGACACGCCGACGGCTTTCAGTCCAGCACTCGCCAGGGCGGTCAGTGGCTGCTGAATTGGAACGAACTCCGGTGCAGCCAGGTCGAGTTGCGGGAACGTCATTAGCAGGGCCGTACGGAAGTGGTCGAGTTCGCCGTGAAGCCTGAGGGCGGTCAGCAGCCGCGCGAAGTGCGGACCCTGCGCCATGACGTTCAGTTCGTCGGCGAGTTGGGCGGCGTCGGGCGCCCCCGCGGTGAACCAGCCGAGCAGGTACGGGTAGGGGGCGGGCGGGACGTGAGTACTCATCATGTTCCTTCCAGGCGAACGCGGCGGTGGTGATCCCTGCGGCTCGCACCGAGCAACTCCCGGTGGCCACCGAGGCGTGGCGCTGACGGCAGCCGTGCGCAGTCCGGCCGGCAGAAGGGACAGTTCCCCCGCCTCGCCACACGCGCGTACGGCAACCGCCCCCCGGCACGTCGTCGTTCCCCCGTCGCGGACCCCGTCCGCAGGCCTTACCGGCACGCGACCGAACGGGACACCAGTCCCCGCCCGGTCGCTCAGTTGTCATCGGTTCACTGCTCGGTGCAGCAGCCCACCACGGTACGGCGAACGGCCGAGGCACGTAGCCGGATTGGGGACACTCGTCGCGGGTTCTCACGTTCACGGGTTCCCGATGCCGGCTGCCGCCACTGACGCCTTTCACATGCGGACTGTGAGGATGGGGACTGCTGCCACGGCTGACGTGAGCCAGTTGGGGCCGCAGCGGGCGCGCCGGACTCGGCTTCTGTGTCGATCCGTAGCGGACGGTGAAGTCCAGGTTGATCCAGGTCTCGATCTCGCCGACACGACGCATGTCACGGTCTCGTACTTCAATGCGGCAAGCCAGGGTCTACCTCCTGCCTCGCGCCTAGCATGGTCGGTGTGCTCCGGCCAAATGCCTTTGGGGTCTGGCGAGTTGGCGGGAAGTTGAGGGACGCTTCGTCTGGGGGGATCGGGGATGGGCGTGGAAGACAGTGCAAAGGTCTCGGCCTGGCTCGGTGTAGCGACGTCGATTGTCGGGCTGTTGGCGTTCCTTGGGATCACCAACATCGACCAAGTTGGGGAGAAGCTCGGCGTGGGAGATTCGAGCGCCTCCCCAAGCGCTTCGCCAAGCCCCTCGCTGACCAGCCACAGCCCCCCGCCGCCGATCAGTTTCAACCCCTGGCCTTCCCCGGAGCCGGTGAAAACCCCGGACCGCGGCTGCGAAGCAGCGATCTCGACGATGGAGTCGTACACCGGGTTGATCAACGCCAACGTGCAGGGTGAGGCGGCGCAGAAAGCCGTCGCGGTGACCCTGAACCGTCAAGCTGCTGATCTTGAAGCAGACGTCAGTGCAGCGCAGACCCCGAAGGTTCGAGCGGCGATCAAGGGCCTGGCAGCCGCATCCAGAGCGCAGGCGGCGGCGCTCCCCAACAACTCCCCGGCAGACCTGGCCAGGTGGAGAGCAGCCGCGGACAAGTTCTCTGCAGAGCTTGCCGCGCTGGGGGAGGGCTGCAGTGTGTTGGTGTAAGCGCGCGATGCGCCAGGTCGGCCGCTGGTGGATGCGCGTCGCACGGTGGCACGCTCGGTGTCGTGGCGCAGGGGCACCCTCCTGACGGTTGTTCGTGGGGCCGGTGGGTAGCGATGACCAGGAGTGCGAACGAGCTTTCCAGGGACGGGACATGATGAGGCGTTGGCAATACTGGACAGTTCGACTGCAAAAGCTGGAGAAGGCGGCCAGCGTGAGAACGCTGAACGAGGCGGGACAGAACGGCTGGGAGGTCGTGGGCATTGCCCAGGACATCGAGCGCGACGGCACGGACGGCTGGTGCACCGTGCTCTTCAAGCGTGAGCTGCTGGGCTAAGGGAAGCTCGCTCAAGTGCTTCTCCAAAGTGCTGGGGCCACTTCGGAGTTAGGGACCACAACCCATCTGGTGGTGAAGGTCAGCCCACCCTCACGCCGATGAGGCAGGTGTCGTCGTCGGTGTCCGCGTCGGTGTATCGCAGCAGCTGGTCGAGCCTGTGGTCCAAGTCGTTCGGTGCCTCGGAGGACTGGTTGCTCTGGGTGAGGGCGAGGAGGTTGGTGAGCGAGTCCTCCACGGAGCAGTCCCGTCGCTCGATCAGGCCGTCGGTGTACAGCAGGAGAGTGTCGCCGGACTCGAGCTGGACCTCGCCCTCTTCGTAGTCGGCTCCGTCGATGGCGCCCAGGAGGATGCCGCCGACCGTCGGCAGGGTGTTCGCCGTCCCGTCGCGTAGGAGGATCGGGGGCAGGTGGCCCGCGCGGCCCCAGCGGAGGCGGCGGTTGACGGGGTTGTAGAGCGCGCAGACGGCGGTGGCGGTGACGTTGTCGGTCAGGTGGTGGGTGACGGAGTTGAGCCAGGCGAGGAGCTGCGCTGGTCCGGCACCGGTTGCAGCCAGTCCGCGCAGGGCGTTGCGAAGAGCGACCATGCCGGTGGCGGCCTCGATGCCGTGCCCGGCGATGTCGCCGACGCACAGCAGGACCTGTCCGCTGGGCAGGGTCACCGCGTCGTACCAGTCGCCGCCGATCAGGTGGTCCTTCTCCGCCGGCCGGTAGCGGACGGCGACGCGCAGGTTGAGGAGGTCCACGGGGCCTCGGCTGGGCGGCATGATGGCGTGCTGCAGTTGCAGGACGAGGCGGCTGCGTTCGGCGGCTTCCTGTTCGGTGTGGGCGAGTTGGTCGCGGGTGGCGGCGAGCGCCACCTCGGTCCAGTGCTGGGCCGAGACATCCTGGTAGGCGCCGCGCACGGCGATGAGACGGGAGTTGTCGTCGAGGACGGGTTCGGCGACGACCCTGATGTGGCGGACGGACGTGTCGGCGCGCTGGAGCCGGAAGGCGGTGGAGGTGGGCCGGTGGTGGTGGAGCAGGGCGCGCAGGAACCGGCCGATGGATTGGGCGTCGTCGGGGTGGGCGTGGGCGGCGAGTTGGTCGAGGGGGATGGCCGGTGCGGTGGGTGGCAGGCCGTGGAGGTCGAAGAGGGTGTCGTTCCAGGCGATCTCGCCGGTGAGCAGGTTCTCCTCGAAGCCGCCGATCCGGCCGAGGCGTTGGGCGTGCTGGAGCAGGCTGGCGACCTTGGGGATGCCGTCGGCCAGTTTCCACACCAGCAGGACGTGGGCGCCCTGGCGGCTGATGCTGACACGGGCGGCGGTGGTGAGGGAGACACTGTCGACCGTGGCCGCGAGTGTCATCCGGTCGGCCCTGAAGGGTTCGCCGGTCGCGAGGACGTGTTCGATCTTTTCGAAGAGGCCGCCGGGCTCGGCGGCCAGCGGGTACGCGTCCAGGAGCCGGGCACCGACGATGAGGTTGCGGGGGCGGCCGGCGAAGTCGATGAAGTCCGGGTTGACGTGGCGGATCAGGAAGTCGGTGGGGTGGTCGGCGGCGTCGGTGATCGGCTGCAGGACCAGGCACGGGTCCTCCAGGCCGTCGGTCAGCTCGAGCAGCTCGGTGAGCCGGGGGTCACCACCTCGCCCCGCCGGGCCGGCCGGCTCGGTCGCAGGCGCGGTCTCGAGCGCGGTGGCGCAGAGTTCGGCGAGCACCTCGAACTGTCGTTTGAGGGAGTTCGGTTGCTCCGGAAGGGGATTCGGCCAGCAGATTTCCAGGACGCCGGTGATCCGGCCGCCGGTGCCGGCGGGCACCGCGATGCGGCCTCCGCTGAACTCGTGCTGCCCGATCGACGGCAGTGCTGCGGCGGCCAGGGTGTCGTAGGCGGTGGCGGCCCGGTGGTCGAGGGCCTGGCGGGCGGGTGTGGGGACGCCGGGTGGCACGTGGCGCCAGCGCAGTGGTTCTTGCTCCGTGAAGCCCGCGCTCGCCACCAGCGACAGGGACTGGTCGGCGTTGGCCGCCCAGATCGCCACGGCCCTGGCCCCCAGCGGTTGCACCGCGTGCTGGAGGATCGAGTGCGCCACCGCCTGGGCGTCGCCCGTCGCGCCGGCCTCGGCGCTGCGTAGCCGGAGGCCAAGCGACGGCCCGGGCGGCGTGGCCACCTCGGAGACGAATTCGCGGGCGAGGTCGGTGATCCGGTCGCGGGATGCCTGGTTGAGCAGGTCGGCGGCCAGTTCGATGATCGACGACCCGACCTGGGCCGCCAGCTTCTCGAGCTGTCCTGCCGCCTCCAGTGGGCTGCATCGCAGCCGCTCGACCAGGATGCCCTTGGCCAGGTCGATGAGGGCGCGCCCGTGGGCCTCCTCGTTGGCCTGCTGGAGTTCGCGCCGCAGCCGCTCCACGGTGTGGGCCAGCCGGCCGACCGCTCCGTGGTCCGGGTTGTCCGTCGACGGCCCGGCGCCGTCGACGGCGGTGCCGAGGGCCGCGTGGGAGGACCGGCCGGCGGCATCTGCGCGGGGGACGGGAATCGCTGGCTGGTTGAGGTTGTGCACGGCGCTCGCTCCTCGCAATTCGGGTTCGGTGGGGGCGAAGTGCCGTCTAGACGGTCAGCTGCTGCTTGATGCGGGTGATCAGGTCCCAGGCGTCCACCGGCTTGGTGACGTAGTCGCTGGCCCCGGAGGCGATGCTCTTCTCCCGGTCGCCAACCATCGCCTTGGCGGTGACGGCGATGATCGGAAGATCCGCGTGCTGGGGCATCGAACGGATGGCGGCGGTGGCGGTGTACCCGTCCATCTCGGGCATCATCACGTCCATCAGGATGACGTCGATCTCGCCGTGCTCGGTGAGCGTTTCGATCGCTGCACGGCCGTTCTCGGCCTGGAGGACCCGCATGCCGTGCAGTTCCAGGATCCCGGTGATGGCGTAGAGGTTGCGGTCGTCGTCGTCGACGACCAGCACCGTGCGCCCGGCCAGCAGGTCGTCGATCTCCAGCTGTGCGGCTGCGGCGGGCTCGTCCGCCCGCACCAGCGGGAGCACGTCGCCCGGCTGGTCCGCGCTCAGGTACAGGGCGATGCGCTCGCGCAGTTCGTCGAGGCTGGAGATGAGTTCCAGGGGCTGGGAGGCTGCGCGCTCCTGCAGGACCTGTTCCTGCGCCGTCATCAGCCGGCGGTTGTTGTGTGCGAGGACCGGAACGCCGTGCAGCGCGGCGTCGTGGGCCATTTGCTCCAGGAATCCCAGAGCGGCGCCGGCGGGGAGATCGAGGTCGAGGACCACGCAGTGGCAGGGCATAGTGGCCAGCGCGGCAGCGGCCTCCTGAGCTCCCATGACGGTGATGATCTCCACCGGCCCGCGCGGGTCGCCGTGGCCCGGGTGGCTGGCGAGGTCGGCGAGTTCGGCGACCGCGCTCTCCGCGACGAGCGACAGCAGACCGCGCGAGCGTGCCTCCACCACCAGCAGCCGCTTGGCCTGGACGGTGTCCGGGGCCGGCGCGGGCGCGGGGCGCGGCTCGCTGTCGGCGACCTCCTGCGAGGGGTCGGCGGCCTCCAAAGCAGCGCGGGCACTCTGCGCGCTCAGCTCGGCGTAGTCGGGCCGGGCGACGGGCAGGTAGAGCGAGAAGGTGCTGCCGTGCGCCGGGGTGCTCTCGGCCGTGATCGCGCCGCCGAGCAGGAACGCGATCTCCCGGCTGATGGAGAGGCCCAGGCCGGTGCCGCCGTACTTGCGGCTGGTCGTCCCGTCGGCCTGCTGGAACGCGCCGAAGACGCTCTCCAGGTGCTGCGGCGCGATGCCGATGCCGGTGTCCACCACGTGAAAGACGATCACGGGGCCGCCGCAGCGGGCCACTTCCGGCGCCGACGACTCCTCGACCATCTCGATCCGCAGCTCGACGCCGCCCTTCTCGGTGAACTTGACGGCGTTGGAGAGCAGGTTGCGCAGCACCTGGCGCAGCCGGTAGTCGTCGGTGAGCAGCTCCGCCGGGACGGTGGGCGCTGTCTTGACGGCGAAGGCGAGGCTCTTCTGACTGGTCATCGGTCGGAAGGTGGCTTCGACGTAGTCCAGCAGCTTGCGCAGCGGGATCCGTTCCGGCGTGACGTCCATCTTCCCGGCCTCGACCTTGGAGAGGTCGAGGATGTCGTTGATCAGCTGGAGCAGGTCGGAGCCGGCCGAGTGGATGATGCCGGCGTACTCGACCTGCTTGGCCGTCAGATTACGGCTGGGGTTCTGCGCGAGCAGCTGGGCCAGGATCAGCAGGCTGTTGAGCGGGGTGCGCAGTTCGTGGCTCATGTTGGCCAGGAACTCGGACTTGTACTTGGAGGCCAGCGAGAGCTGGTGGGCGCGGTCCTCCAGCTCCTGGCGGGCCTGTTCGATCTCCAGGTTCTTGGTCTCGATGTCGCGGTTCTGGGCCGCCAGCAGTGCGGCCTTGTCCTCGAGTTCGGCGTTGGACGCCTGGAGTTCCTCCTGGCGTGACTGCAGTTCCTGGGAGCGGGTCTGGAGTTCGGCGGTCAGGCGCTGGGACTCGCCGAGCAGTTCGTCGGTGCGGGCGTTGGCGACGATGGTGTTGACGTTGACGCCGATGGTCTCCATGAGCTGGTCGAGAAAGTCGCGGTGCACCTGGGTGAAGCTGTGCACGGTGGCCAGCTCCATGACCCCGAGGACCTGTTCCTCGACGACGATCGGCAGGACGACCAGCGAGAGGGGCTCGGCACGGCCCAGGCCCGAGGAGACGCTGACGTAGCCGGGCGGCAGGCTGTCGACGGCGATCGTGCGCTTGCTGCGGGCCGCCTGGCCGACGAAGGACTCGCCGAGGGCGAAGCGGGTGGGCGTGGCGCCGGGCGGGAAGGCGTAGGAGCCGACCAGGGAGAGCTGGGTGCCGTCCGGGGTCTCCTCGGCGAGGTAGAAGGCGCCGTACTGGGCGGAGACCAGCGGGGTGAGCTCGTCCATGATCAGTTCGGCGACGACGGCGAGGTCGCGGCGGCCCTGCATCAGGCTGGAGATCCGGGCCAGGTTGGTCTTGAGCCAGTCCTGCTCCTCGTTGGCCTGGGTGGTCTCCCGGAGGGACTCGACCATGAAGTTGATGTTGTCCTTGAGGTCGGCGACCTCACCGGAGGCGTCCACGGTGATGGAGCGGGTCAGGTCCCCGGCGGCCACGGCGCTGGTGACTTCGGCGATGGCGCGGACCTGGCGGGTGAGGTTGCCGGCGAGCTCGTTGACGTTCTCGGTCAGGCGCTTCCAGGTGCCGGAGACGCCCTCGACCTCGGCCTGGCCGCCGAGCCGTCCCTCGCTGCCCACCTCGCGGGCCACGCGGGTGACCTCGGCGGCGAAGGAGGACAGCTGGTCGACCATGGTGTTGATGGTGGTCTTGAGTTCGAGGATCTCGCCCCGGGCGTCCACGTCGATCTTGCGGGTCAGGTCGCCGCGCGCGACGGCGGTGGTGACCTGGGCGATGTTGCGGACCTGGCTGGTCAGGTTGTGGGCCATGAAGTTGACGTTGTCGGTGAGGTCCTTCCAGGTGCCGGCGACGTTGGGCACCCGGGCCTGGCCGCCGAGCGTCCCCTCGGTGCCGACCTCGCGGGCCACCCGGGTCACCTCGTCGGCGAATGCGGAGAGGGTGTCGACCATGGTGTTGATCACCCCGGCGAGCGCCGCGACCTCGCCCTTGGCCTCGACGTTGATCTTCTGCGACAGGTCGCCCTTGGCGACGGCGGTGGCCACCTGGGCGATCGAACGGACCTGGCCGGTGAGGTTGGAGGCCATCACGTTGACGTTGTCGGTGAGGTCGCGCCAGGTGCCGGAGACGTCGCGGACGGTGGCCTGGCCGCCGAGGTTGCCTTCGGTGCCTACCTCGCGGGCCACCCGGGTGACTTCGTCGGCGAAGGCGCCCAGCTGGTCGACCATCGTGTTGATGGTCTCCTTCAACTCCAGGATCTCGCCGCGGGCGTCGACGCGGATCTTCTGGGAGAGGTCGCCCTTGGCGACGGCGGTGGTGACCTGGGCGATCGAGCGGACCTGCGCGGTGAGGTTGTCGGCCATGAAGTTGACGGACTCGGTCAGGTCGCGCCAGGTGCCGGAGACATCGCGGACGTCCGCCTGGCCGCCGAGCCGCCCCTCGGTGCCGACCTCGCGGGCCACCCGGGTCACCTCGCCGGCGAAGGAGGACAGCTGGTCGACCATCGTGTTGATGGTGTCCTTGAGTTCCAGGATCTCGCCGCGGGCGTCGACGCGGATCTTCTGGGAGAGGTCGCCCTTGGCGACGGCGGTGGCGACCTGGGCGATCGAGCGGACCTGCGCGGTGAGGTTGCCGGCCATGAAGTTGACCGAGTCGGTCAGGTCCCGCCAGGTGCCGGAGACGCCCTTGACGTCGGCCTGACCGCCCAGGATGCCCTCGGTGCCGACCTCGCGCGCCATGCGCGTCACTTCGTCGGCGAAGGCCGAGAGTTGGTCGACCATCGTGTTGACGGTGCTCTTGAGCTCGAGGATCTCGCCCCGAGCGTCAACCGTGATCTTCTGCGACAGGTCGCCCTTGGCGACCGCCGTGGTGACCTGGGCGATGTTGCGGACCTGGTCGGTGAGGTTGCCGGCCATGAAGTTGACCGAGTCGGTCAGGTCACGCCAGGTGCCGGCCACGCCCGGGACCTGTGCCTGGCCGCCGAGGCGGCCCTCGCTGCCCACCTCGCGGGCCACGCGGGTCACTTCGTCGGCGAAGGCGCCGAGCTGGTCGACCATCGTGTTGACGGTGTTCTTCAGCTCGAGGATCTCGCCCCGCGCGGCGACGTCGATCTTTTGGGAGAGGTCGCCCTGGGCGACGGCGGTGGCGACCTGGGCGATGTCCCGGACCTGGGAGGTGAGGTTGCCGGCCATCGCGTTGACGGAGTCCGTCAAGTCCTTCCAGGTGCCCGAGACCCCGGGGACTTCGGCCTGGCCGCCCAGCTGGCCCTCGGTGCCGACCTCGCGGGCCACGCGGGTCACCTCGGAGGTGAACAGCGAGAGCTGGTCGACCATGCCGTTGAAGACGGTGGCGATCTCGCCGAGCAGGCCGTCGGCATCGCCTGGCAGCCGGGTGCCGAAGTCACCGTCGCGGACCGCCGTCAGGCCCGCGAGCAGCTGGCGCAGCTCGGGTTCACCGACCTGGGCCGGCCCGGATCCCTGCGGCTTGCGCCCCGGCGGAACGGTGCCGGTCTTCGTCGTGCCGCCCATTGAAGATCGCCTCCGTAGAACAGAACACTTGGCCCCATCGGCCCGCTCCCGTCCCCTGCCTGATCCCGTGGAGCGGCTGCCTCGCGGGTAGTCGGGGGGTACGGGAAACGCGCCGCCGAGAGGCTACCCCAGCAGCTCGTCAGCGCGCGAACCTCCCACGGGAGTCTGGTCAACTGCCGTCCGGGAACACGGCCGGCGGCAGTGACGCCGAGGGGAATGAGCTGGGAAGGGGCTGGTTGAACAGGTGCTCATCCGCGCGCTGACGCGCCGTGAGGGTATGCGGGTGCGACGACGGCCGTGTGCCCGTACGGGTGTACGCGCAGGGCATGGCGTTCGGCAAGACGCTTACGGGCGCAGGCCACTTGGTGCCGCCGGGAGGGGATGAATCCGCGGGTGGGGCGACGCAGACCCGCGACCACAAAGATCACCGCAAGAAGAAACGGTGCTGACAGCAGGACCAGAACTGGCATCTACATCTCCTCGAGCTGGAGTCGTCCGTCAATCGCGCGAGAGCAGCAGCAGGTTCACCCCGCGCGCGGCGTCCCGACGGTCGTGGTCGCGCTGTCCGTGCCCTGTGACGCCCAGCTCGCCCGGGCGGGCCCTGCCCGGCCGGGTGGCGGCGGCGGAGCGAGCAACAACGTCATGACGACCTCCAGGTGCTGACGGACTGTAGGTCCCGCTTGCCCGCTGACACAGCGCCAAACGTTTGGCGGAGGAGAGATTTCATGGCGCGACCCGGGCGCCCCGGCTCGGTCCCGCCTGAGCGCACGTCGCGGCTCGTGCGAACTGAGGGAACAGGGCGGGTCTGCGGACTCAGTGGTCGTCGTGCAGCAGGCCGGTGCGCAGGACTGCCAGCGCGCGGGTCAGCAGGCGCGAGACGTGCATTTGTGAGACACCGAGCCGCTCCCCGATCTGCGCCTGGGTCAGTTCCTCTCCGAATCGCAACGAGATGATCGTGCGGTCGCGCTCCGGCAGGGCGGCGAGCAGGGGCCTGAGGGCGTAGTGGGAGACGAAACGACGCGCCGCGTACCTGACGAGCGAGACGTTCAGCTCGATCAGTGTCGCGCGGACGTACGAGTAGTCGGCGCTGCCCTCCTCAAGCCTGCTCAACCGTGACAGCAGGGCGCGGGACAGCTCACGGGCGTCCGCCGGTGCAACGGCGCCGGGATCCTCGATGTGCGGCAGCTCCACCGGTTCCCCGCAGGAAGAGGCAGGGGCCCCCGACGTCCGGGCGTCGCGTACCGGCCGCGGGCCGGTGAGCAGAACGCGGGGCATCGTCATGACGTTCCTTCCGTGGGGGTCGCCGTTCGACGTCTCTACCCCTATCACTATCGGTGATACGTCTCAAACCCCGCGCTGATCGGTATCTCCCTTCTGTCTCCCAGCCGGTGTGGCGCGGCAGTAGGCCGCTCAAGGCGGCGTGCCGGCCCGACTCAGGGAGTTGCAAGCGGAGTGACGATTTCCAGCCACACCGACTTGCCGTCCTCGCGGGACACGGTTCCCCAGCGGTCGGCGAGCTTCTCGACGATGTGCAGGCCATGGCCTCCCGGAACGCCGGCCCCGCGCGGTTCCCTGGGGCGCGGAAGGTTCGGGCTGGCGTCCGTGACCTCGATCCGCAGCCGCTCCGGGACGGCGTAGAGCACCAGGTCGCGGGCTCCGCCCGCGTGCAGGACCGCGTTGCTCAGCAGCTCGCTGACGAGCAGCAGGATGTCGTCGTGATCCTGAGCGTGCCAGTCGTCGAGGGCTCGGCGGGCGAACTCCCGACCGCGGGCAACCGGGCTCGGGACGCCCAGCAGCCTCAGGCGCCTGACTTGCCCGCCGGGTGTCGGGGCCGCCGGTTCCGCCCCGGGCGGGCCCTCGTCGCTTGCCATCTACCATTCCTCGCAGATCGGTCGGACTGAACAGAGAGCGGAGCAGAAGCTCTCTGGGCGCGTGCCCCAAGAACGCCGGTGAACACCATCGGCTTCGCCCTGCGAGCCCGGAAATATCAGGACACCTCGAACGCGTCGGCGACACCGGCGTACTGGCAGAAGACTTGTGATGCCCCGGTGAGCTCCAGAGTCGTCTCACCTGGGCCGGAGACGGTGGCAAGCCGCAACGCGTGGCCGGCTTCCTGAACCCTCAGCCGGCTCTGCAGCAGCAGGTTCACCCCGGACGAGTCGCGGAAGCCGCTTCTGGCGATGGCAGGGACCCGGCCCTCATCCCCGCAGCAGTCCACCGGCGCCGCTGCGCCCAGCCGTGCCAGGATCACGTCCGATGCCCGGCCCTGTGGAGTGGCATGTGCTCTTGTAGGCTCGGTCGCGGTCGCAGACAGGGCGGCCGGGCGGAGCCGAGTCGAGGAGAAGCCGTGGCCCCCACGACAGACGGCGAGCCGCCTCCACGTCGCGGCGAGCACCTCACTGCGCCTACTCCCACACCCCCCAAGAGGTGACCGACCGGGTGCGCGCCAAGGTGCCCGGCCTGAGCGCAGCTCTGGAGCGCGGACAGTGGAGCATGCGCGCCGCCGCCGACTCCGATCCGCGCCGCCTGCCCTTCGACCCGGACCTGATGATCGCCGACCCCCGGGACAGCTGCCGGCAGGCCCTGTCCCGGGGGTGGACCGGCCCGCGCGCCATCGGCGACATGGACTGGGCCTCCGGTCAGCTGCCCGGCGCTGACCGCCTGCTCGAATACGAACTGCGCCTGAACACCGAGGTCTTCGCGGATCTGCCAGTCACCGGGATCTGCCTCTACACCGCCCGGGCTGCCGCCGGCTCCCCAGCGACCCTCGCCGCCAGCACCCACCACGACTTCCCGAGCGCCGACCTGCCCGAGAACGGCACCGGACTCAGGGCGCGGCCGCTGCCGAGCGGTGCGATTCGACTGACGGGGAGCGCCGACCTGGACAGCAGAACGGAGCTCGCCGCGGTACTCGCCCCCATCTCCCGCCTGCCACGGTCCGTGGTGAACGTGGACCTCAGCGGCGTCGACTTCGTCACCGCCGACGGCGCCGCCGCGCTGGCCCACGCCACCGTGGCCATGGGCCGCGAGAACCGCCACCTGGTCCTGCACCACGCGCCCCCTCACTGCGCAAGGTGGCGGAGATGTTTCCCGATGAGTGCAGGGACCTGGAGATGACGGCATGACCGAGACCGCACGCCCCCTCGTCTCCACGGGACCCTTCGTGCACCCCGCGCTGTTCTACCGCACCACCCGGGAGTACGTGGAAACGGTCGGCGCCTTCGCCCGCGCCGCCTTGGCGGCCGACGAGCCCTGCCTGATCGCCGTCCCCACCGACCCGTTGGAGGTCCTGCGCTCCGCGCTGGACGATGCCGACGGCGACGTCGAGTTCGTCGACATGACGGTGCTGGGGCGCAATCCCGGGCGGATCCTGGCCGCGCTGCAGGGCTTCGCCGACCGGCACCCCGACCGGCCCGCGCGCATCGTCGGCGAGCCGATCTGGGCCGGACGCACTCACGCCGAGATCCTGGAAGCCACCCGTCACGAAGCGCTCATCAACACCGCCTTCGCCCGACGCGGCGCCACAATCCTGTGCCCCTACGACGTCACCGCGCTGCCAGAGAGCGTCGTCGCGGACGCCCGCCGCACCCATCCCACCATCTGGGACGACGGCGAGGATTTCGCCAGTACGGCCTACGTCGACCCCGCCGTGGTCTCCGCCGACTGCGACCAGCCGCTGCCCGAACCCGGGGATGCCACGGTACTGGCCTACAGCGCCGGGCAGTTGGCGCAGGTCCGCCGCCAGGCCGATGCCTGGCTCCGGAGCACCGCCCTGCCGTCCGCGCGCCGGGGCGACCTCCTGCTCGCCATCGGTGAGGCCACCGCCAACTCCGTGGCCCACGGAGGCGGCAGCGGGACTCTGCGCCTGTGGACCGGTGCGAACGGAGCGGCGGTGGCCGAGGTCTGCGACGGCGGGCAGCTGAGCGACCCGCTCGTGGGCCGCAGCCGCCCCCGTCTCGCCTCCACCGACGGGGGCCGCGGCATGTGGATGGTCCATCAGCTCTGCGACCTCGTCGAAATCCGCGCGACCGGCCAGGGCCTGACCCTGCGCCTGCACATGACGCCCTGACCCTGCGGCCACGGCGCCGGGTCGTTGCCGACGAACCCGCGCCGTGGCCCCGGGACGGTCTGACGGTGACCGGCGGCAGGGCGGGGTGACGATCTGCCTCGTCACCCCGCCCTGCCGCCGGTCACCGTCAGACCGTCTACCAGCGGTACCAGCGGCCTCGGCTGCCGGAGGCGCCGGTGCCACGGGCCACGAATCCCAGCAGCCAGACCACCAGGACCACGATCGCCACCCACCACAGGGCCTTCAGCGCGAAACCGGCACCGAAGAGAATCAGAGCGAGCAGCAGAACGAGAAGAAGCGGAACCATGTCGACCTCCGTAGTCAGTGTCGGCAGTCCGCCTGCCCTGACCCACGGCACATATGCGGGGAATCTTCCGCCTGATCGGGGCCAGCGGTGTGCCGGGTCCCGTCGCTGCCCCAGGAGTTGCGTGAGCGGACACCTGGCGGGCGGGCGCATCGTGACCGTCGGATGCCGGATCGGCCCCCGGTGCCCGGCTCAGGCCTGCAGGCGCAGCGCATCGCCCGGTGTCCGCGCGTAGGCGTCGCGGTAGAGGCCCGCGAAGTGCCCCGCGTGGGCGAAGCCCCAGCGCATGGCGATCTCGGTCACCGTGGTGGTGCCGGGGTCGGCGGCCAGCAACGCCCGGTGGGCCGCGTCCAGGCGCACCCGGCGCAGGTAGGCCAGCGGCGTGGTGTCGAGGTGACGGCGGAAGGCGTACTGCAGCGCCCTCGGCGTGACGAAGGCGGCGGCGGCGATGTCCGCGAGCGAGATCTCACGCTCGGCGTTGGTCTCGATGAACGCGATCGCCTTGCGCAGTGTGACCGGCGTGGCGTCGGTCCGGTCGGCCGGAACCGGGTCCGTGCGGGCGGTGTGCGGCAGGGCGGCCAGGGTCACGGCCGCGAGGTGCTGGGCCGCGGTGGCGAGGAGCAGGTCGCTCTCGCAGGCTGCCGCGTTGTCGAGGACGTGGTCGCGCACGTACGCGACCGCCGCGCCGAGCTGCCGGTCGGCCGCCTCGTCGACGGTACGGAGCCCGGTCAGGCGCACCGGCGCCCCTTCCTGGGCGCCGACCCCACGGCCACTCACCGCGTCGAGCAGGCTGCTGTCGAACATGGCGATGGTGTACTGAGCGCTGTGGACCTCCCCCTGGTACGGCGTGTCCGGCGGGGCGATCAGGAAGGTCTCGCCGGGCCCGAACACCGTCTCCTCGCCGCCCGTCCGGTCCACGAGCGTGCCCGCGTGCATGCTGATCAGGCACACCCGGCCGAGGCTCTCGGCGTCGTACGCCATGTCGAACCCGAAGGACAGCCGGTCCGCGCTGAGCGGTCCCGCCGCCTGGCGGCTGATCCGCGCCCTTGCGTCCGGCACCGACTTCCCGATGCGCATCGGGGTGTAGGCGGCGGACAGGAACTCCTCCGTGGCCTCCATGCTCGTACTGTCGAACGACAACGACTCGACCATCACACCCACCCTTCTGTCGGCCTGTCGGCACGGCGTCTCCGTCCTGGTCTGTCGACGGTACGTGGCGCCACCGCCGGACAGGCAACTCCGGTTTCGTTCTGGCAGCTGCGCAGGGCGGATGCTTCGCTGCCGCAGCTGTGGGCGGGTGCCGCGGTGGACGAGGGTGAAGGGAGCACCCGTCCCGGGGTGCCGTGTGCCTCCGGGAGGGCCGCCATGACCCCGTCCTCAGTTCCGCCGACCGACAGCCCGCCGCCGGGCCTCCCCATGGGCGCCCAGGTGGTGGCCCTCGCGGCCGAGGCCGAAGAGCAGGTCCGGGGTGGTCTGTGGCAGTTCGCGCCCCCGGAGGCTGCGCTGGCCATGAAGACCGCAGACGGTCTCGCGGAGCAGGTGGGTCCGGCTGCCGAGCAGGAGCAGCTGCCGGTCATCGACCGCCTGGAGCGCCTTCGCGAGGTGCTCGCCGTCCTGGCCATCGGCACCGCCCGCACCCACGGCCAGCTGGCCTGGTTCCTCTCCCGGGCCAGCACGGTCTTCACGCCCGTCCTGCACTGGCGGGCCCTGCCTGCGGACCCGCGGCGGTCGTTCGGCACTGTCGTGCCGACCCCGGAGGAACTCGCCGACGCCGAACGCGCGGTGCGCCGGCTGCACACGACGCTCACCCGGACGGCCTGCGGGGCCGTCGGTTGTGGTGAGCGCCCGGCCGCTGACGCGTAGTTGCGTACGCGGTCCTGAGGCGCACCGCGCGCGATGGTACGGGGGCTACCGGGCCCGGACGGTCGGAGGGCAACGTGTGGATCCACCCGCCCGGGGATATGAGCAGTACCTCCTGTTATCATGCGCCGATGTCAATGATCAAGCAGATCCAAGTGACCTTCGACTGCGCGGAACCCGCGCGCCTCGCCGCCTTCTGGTGTGAGGTGCTGGGGTACGTCGTACCGACAGCCCCGGAGGGCTTTGCCACGTGGGAGGAGTACCACCGGACGCTGCCGCCCGAGGACGAGATCTACTTCGCGTGCACGGATCCCTCGGGTGTGGGGCCGCGCCTGCTCTTCCAGCGAGTTCCCGAAGGCAAGGTGGTCAAGAACCGGGTGCATCTTGACGTGCGGGTCGGCGCCGGGCTCGTGGGTGACGAGCGACTGGCCACACTCGAGGCCGAATGCGCACGGCTGGTGGCGCTCGGTGGGAAACACGTGCTGACGCAGCGCGCCGATGGCGTCAACGAGTCGTGCATCACGATGCAGGACATCGAGGGCAACGAGTTCTGCCTCGACTGAATCTCCGTTGTGTTCCTGCTCGCCGCCGGCACCGCCCCGGCTGACGTGGGTCCCGACGCCGCCCTGACCGGGGCGGGTGGGGCAGCCGGGGCGCGTCAGGTGGGCGAGCGGTGCATGACGGGCAGGCCGGCGAAGAGGCCCCACCCCGCGGGGTGACGGCCCACGGTTTCCCTGGGCATCGCCGTGATCGTTGACAGTGGTCGCAGCCGGCCCGGATCCTGCCTCGGATACCGTTGTCCTCTACGGGGCGCCATAACGGATGCGGTGCCCCCTACGGAGGTAGTCAGCGTATGAGCTCAAAGCGCAGCAAGAATCCAGCCCTGCCCGTGCTGAACGACGCATTCCGGCTCGCGTCGGTCAAGGACGCGGAGGAGTCCACCCGTGACTTGGCTGCGCGGCTGGCCACCACTGAGCTGCGCCGCGTTTCCCACCCGGGCCGGGTCACCTGGGAGCCCGTCGACCAGGCCGAGCCCGTACCGGTCCCGCCGACCGTGGTCGACGGCGACGGGGACCTGTGGCTGCGCGACCGGGGCACTGGCACCTGGACCATGCCCGAGTTCGACCCGAAGGAGTTCCCGGCTCGCTGCGGTGAGGCTCTGACGTGGAACGAGCTTGCCTGCGAGTACGGCCCGCTGACCGCACTGGCCGACGACCGCCGGGTCGGCGGCCGCCGCTGACCGGTGCCCGTCGTCGACGGCATCACCCGCCCCTGAGAGGCAGGGGACAGGCCCAGCCTCCGCAAAGGCCCCCCGCCCCGCGTCTGCGGCTCTTCGGGTCGGTGTACTACGTCGCCGGCTCGTAAGAGCCTCCGCCTGCCCCCGGTACCGGCTTGGGCCGTACCGGGGCGGCGCCCCTCGACCGGGCCGTGACGGCCGGTAGAGGACTTCGGGCCTCCATGTCGGCGGCCCTGCGCGAGAATTGACGTTCGTTCCGGTGGTTCGGTTTTTTCGGCGCGGGGTGGCCCGGGGGAGCCCCGCTCATTCAGCGTGGGGGACCTGGCTCGACTGTCTCATGTTCGTCAATGCGGCCCGCTGCTCCCTCGCCCCGTCCCAACGGCGCCTGGCCCGATCACTGGGCGGCCTCTCGCCCTGGCGGGGCGTCGAGTCCTTCTACACCCGACCTGACCTAAGCCTCGACTGAGCCTCGGCAGGCGTCCGCCGGAGGCGACGGTCAGACGAGCCGCGCGGAGGGGTGGCCGCGGAGCGCGGTCAGGAGGAGGTCGAGGGGCCAGACTTCGGGGTCGGCGGGGCGCGTGATCTCTGGGTCGCCGAATCCTGCCCTCGAGGCGCCACCATCGTGCCCCGGCGGCTCTACCCCCGGAACCGTCGCCCGGGCCAGCATCGGGGGGCCGTACGAGTGCGGCCGTCCCGACTGCGAAAGGTGACCATGCTCAACACCCCCGCCACGTCCGTCCGCCCGCCGGGTGCTGCCCTGCGGCGTCTGCGTTGCCTGGCCCGGACCGCGACGGTGACCGCCGTCGCGACCCTCGCCCTGGTCGTGGCCCCGCTGGCCGCCCCGCACACCGCCGTGGCCGAGGGGAGGGACAACCGCGACGCGTTCCAGAACCTCGGCTCGGCCGACCAGCAGGACTGGATGGGCAAGGTGGGGGCGACCACGCCGCTGACGGCGATGTCCATCCCCGGCACCCACGAGACGCTGGCCATCCACGGGGGCTCCAGCGTCCAGACCCAGCAGGACTTCGGCGACAGCGCGGCGACCCTGACCGCGCAGTTGGACCGTGGGATCCGCTCGGTCGACATCCGGGTCCGCATCATCAACGACAAGTTCGTGATCCACCACGGCGCCTCCTACCAGAACGCCAACTTCGACGACGTCCTGACCAAGGCGAAGTCCTTCCTCGCGGCCCACAAGGGCGAGACCATCCTGATGCGCCTGCGGGCCGAGTGCGACGGCTCAATCGCCAGTTGCACGGACGACCACCCGGCGGCGAGCCACACCGCCCTCTTCGACGCTTACGCGAAGCAGTACGCGGGGCTGTTCTACAACAACGGCAAGCGCAGTGACCCCCCGACGCTGGGCCAGGCTCGCGGCAAGATCGTGCTGTCCGTCTTCAACGCCGGCAACGGAGACTCCTACGGCCTCAAGGGCTTCTCGGACAACACCGAGGACATCTGGAACGCCGCCGACGCTCCGGCCAAGTGGAGCCTGGTCAGCAACAACCTCGCCAAGGCCGGCAACACCTCCGCCGACCAGACCTTCGTGACCTACACCTCCGCCTCCCGGGCACCGTTCGAACTTGTCCCCTCCGAGTACGCGGGCGGCTACAGCGTCCTGCGCGGCAAGGACCTGGTCTGGGTCGACGGCATCAACGTGCGACTGATGAACTACCTCAACAACGACACCGCCCACCGCCGGCTGGGCATCGTCATGATGGACTACCCCGGCTGGGCGCTGGTGCACGACATCATCGCCCGCAACAGGTACTACGAGGCCAGGAACAGCAGCCCGGCGATCTGGGTGGTCAAGTCCGACAAGACATACGTGGACAGCAAGTACGGCCGGTGCATGACCCGCGGGCCGCAGTTCGACAGCTCCGGGCAGGGCGGTGTCGTGCAGCAGCGGACCTGCCAGAGCACCCCGCCCAGCAGCCACCAGTGGCAGGCCGCCATGCCTTCCACCTTCGACAGCATGGGCTACTACTTCATCAAGGCCAACAACGGCCAGTGCCTGACCACCCCCTACAACAACGGCACTCCTCCGCCGGCCGGGACCCAGCTGTTCTGGTGGCCCTGCGAGACCCGCTGGATCTCCGACAACCAGATGTGGAACATCATGCCCACCAATCTCGGCGACCAGGCGGCCTACCGGTTCATCAACAAGTGGACGAACCTGTGCCTGATGGTGGATCCGGCCACCGCCTCGCAGTCGGGCGGAAAGGTCGTCCTGGGCAACTGCCCGGCCTGACCGCACCACCCCGCCACCTGGCCCGACGCGACACCGCGTCGGGCCAGGCTTGCCGTTGGGGCCGTCACGGGGCGCGGTGCGACAGGGCCGGGGCGGGGCCCTGCCCGCGCTCGTTCACCGCGGTGACCTGTCCCCCGGTGTGGTCGGCTTCCAGCTGCGCGACGCGGTCGGCCGGGACGGCCAGGGACGTCGCGGTGCCGGGCACCGTCCCCAGGACCGCTTCGGCGCCGACCGGGTCACCGGGATCGTTCACGACGGTCACCACGTACCCCTGGATGGCGCTGCCGCCGTCGGCGGGCGCGGTCCAGGTGACGGTCGAGCCGCCTCCTTGAGCCTGCCGTGCACGGTGATGGTCAGGGGGGTGCCCTTGCGACACGGCTTGGGCGTAATCGTGCTGCTGGATGCGTCCAGGATGTAACTGTCGTCCGAGCTGTCCTCGGCGGCCCAGGCGGATGCCTGTGTGGTGCGTGCCGAACCGGTGGTGCCGGCGGCCTGCGCCGCGCAGCACAGCGCGCCCGCCGGCAGCAGAGACAGGGCGCCCGACGCCGTGGCCCGGAGCCGTCGTGAAACCCGCATGTTGATCCCTTCGTACAAGGAAGATTCTGGTCGCCGAGACTTGCCCAGACGTCCGGCCCGGCAACGAGCCCTTCGGGTGAACTACGGCCTTCGGCCTCCGGCTGCCTCGCCGGGCCGAGGAGTCCACTCGTACGGGTGATCTGCCGCGGCGTTGGCCCGAGGTGCAGCCGGGTGGCTCGCAGACTGGGCCGCACGTACAGGACCTACCCCCGAAGGATCTGCCATGGCTGAAGAGCTCTACGCGACGCTGAAGACCAACCGCGGCGACATCGTGATCCGGCTGCTGCCCAATCACGCGCCCAAGACCGTCAAGAACTTCATCGACCTCGCCGGCGGCGAGCGGCAGTGGACCGACCCGAAGACCGGTCAGCCCAGCAGCGAACCGCTGTACGACGGCACGGTCTTCCACCGGGTGATCGAAGGCTTCATGATCCAGGGCGGTGACCCCCTGGGCAACGGCACCGGCGGGCCCGGGTACAAGTTCGCGGACGAGTTCCACCCGGACCTGGCGTTCACCAAGCCCTACCTGCTGGCCATGGCCAACTCCGGGCCGGGCACCAACGGCTCCCAGTTCTTCATCACCGTCGGCCCGGCCACCTGGCTCACCGGCAAGCACACCATCTTCGGCGAGGTCACCGACAGCGCCGGCCAGAAGGTCGTCGACGCCATCGCCGCCGCCGAGACCGGCGGCAACGATCGGCCGCTCCAGGAAGTGGTCATCGAGAAGGTCGTCATCGAGACCCGCTGACCCGCACCGCAGGAGGCAGCACTCGAGCGTCGCGGTTCCCGGGCTGGTAGCAGTTGGAGGTGCGGTCGGCACGCGGGCGCGGTACCAAGGCGGGAGGTACGCCGTCCGGGACGGTCCGTCCCGCGCCGGTGTGCTCCCCGTGGCTGCCGGGGTCCTACCCCTTCGCTCGCCGACGGGCGACGAGCCAGCCGATGGCGGCGCCGACCAGGAGGGTGACGGCCAGCACCACCCACAGGGGCAGGGTGACGGTCGGGATCCACAGGTGGATGCTGACCGAGGCCGTGTTGGCGGCGATGAACCAGATCGCCAGGACCGCAAGGATGACGATTCCGATGGTCCGCATCCGGACGTCCTTGCCGCGGACGGTGACGGTCGGCGGGCGCTTCGGATCAGCTACTTTCTCTGCCATGTGATCAAGTATGGGCGTTTTGCCCGTTTGTGGCGTCCGGTCAGCCGCCGACGCGTCCGGCCGCGATCCGCCTGCCCTGGGTGGTGGTGACGACCACCGGGATACCGTCGGGCACCTCCCCCGCGAGGTCGGCGAGCAGGCGGTCCACGGGGGGCAGGTCGCCGGGGGTGTGGACGGTGACGTACAGGGACCGAGGTCGGGCCTAACCGTTGACGACCTGAGCGTCGGGCGTGGTGGAGAGCCAGGAGGCTGCGGCGTCGGTGGTACGGGCGGTCCAGAGGTGCACCAGCACGGTGCCGGCCGTGCTCGCCGCGAGCAGTGCACCTACTGCGGCGAACAGCAACCCCAAGGTCAGGTAGGCGCTGCACGGCGCCGAGGGCGATGCCCATGATGGGCGTGGACAGCGGTGCGATGATCATCGCGCCGATCACGGTGGCGGTGGAGTCGGTCAGTACGCCGCCGGCGGCGATGACCGCCGAGAGCAGCAGCATGATCCAGAACGCGGACTGCTTGGCGCGTACGTCGCCGCGGGCCAGGTCGAGGTCATCGGCCAGTTCCGTCAGCGACCGCCGCTGGCGTTCCGGCAGGACCCATGCGCGCACTCCAGTGAACATCCGGCCAGCATTCGAGCGCCCGGCCGCTCCGGGCGGACGCCACTCGCATCCCTTCACCCGCTCGGCTCATGCCTGCTCGTGGGCACTGTCGTGGGCCGCGAGGGTGACAGGGAAGCCCTACCCGTCGCTGCTGTCCGAGGGAGTCCGAGATGACCCAGCGCACCGAGCCCCTGCCCGCGCAGCCGGGCATCGCCGCAGCCAACGCGGCGGTGCTCGGCCGGTTCCCGTTCGAGGACACCCAGGACATGGAGGACGCCCGCAGGGGTTTCGTGGCGACGGCGCCCGAGCCGCTGATCAAGGAGGGCCAGCGCGTGGTGTGGGACCTGGAGGCGTACGGCTTCCTGGCCGCCGAGTGCCCCGACACCGTCAACCCCAGCCTCTGGCGGCAGAGCCGGCTCGCCGCCGACCACGGCCTGTTCGAGGTCACCGCAGGGATCTACCAGGTGCGCGGCTTCGACCTGTCGAACATGACGATCGTCGAGGGTGAGCGCGGCGTCCTCGTCATCGACCCGCTGATCTCCTCCGAGACCGCCGCCGCCGCACTCGCGCTCTACCGCGCCCACCGAGGTGAGCGCCCGGTCACCGCCGTGCTCTACACCCACAGCCACATCGACCACTTCGGTGGTGTACGCGGCCTACTGAGGGAGCAGGACATCGCGGCCGGCGTACCGGTGATCGCTCCTGAGGGCTTCCTGGAGCACGCCGTCAGTGAGAACGTCTACGCCGGTACCGCGATGGCCCGCCGGGCGGCCTACATGTACGGGTCGGGCCTGCCCAGGGGTGAGCGCGGGCAGGTCGGTGCGGGCCTAGGTCAGACGACCTCGACCGGCAGCGTCGGCCTCGTGCCGCCGACGCTCCACATCACCACCACCGGGCAGAGCGAGACCGTCGACGGCATCCGGATGGTCTTCCAGCTCACCCCCGGCACCGAGGCGCCGGCCGAGCTGAACATCTTCTTCCCCGGCCACGCGGCGCTGTGCATGGCCGAGAACGCGACCCACAACCTGCACAACCTGCTGACCCTGCGCGGCGCCCAGGTCCGCGACCCGCACGTGTGGTCGCGCTACCTCACCGAGGCGATCACCCTGTTCGGGGCGGACACGGACGTGGCGTTCGCCTCCCACCACTGGCCGGTCTGGGGCCGCGAGCGCGTCATCACGTACCTGTCCGAGCAGCGCGACCTGTACGGCTACCTCCACGACCAGACCCTGCGGATGCTCAACCAGGGCCTGACCGCACTGGAGGCCGCCGAGCAGATGCAGGTGCCGCCGGCCCTGGAGCGGGCCTGGCACACCCATGGTTACTACGGCTCCGTCAACCACAACACCAAGGCGGTCTACCAGCGGTATCTCGGCTGGTTCGACGGCAACCCCGCCCATCTGTGGGAGCACCCGCCGACCGAGGCCGCGACCCGCTACGTCGAGTTCATGGGCGGCGCGGAGCAGGTGCTGCGGCGGGCCCGGCAGTCCTTCGCCGAGGGTGACTACCGTTGGGTCGCCCAGGTGGTCAACCACGTCGTGTTCGCCGACCCCGGCAACGCCGAGGCCCGCGCGCTCCAGGCCGCCGCGCTGGAGCAGCTCGGCTACGGCAGCGAGAACGGCACCTGGCGCAACTTCTACCTGACGGGCGCACTCGAGCTGCGCGACGGCGCGGTCGGCACCCCGGTCAGCGCCACCTCGCCCGACTTCCTCGCCGCGTTGTCCCTCGACCAGCTGTTCGACTCCCTCGCCATCCGGGTCGACGGCCCGGGCAGCTGGGATGCCGACCTCACCATCCGCTGGAACCTGCGCGACGGCGAAGCGGTCACCCAGCGCCTGCACAACGGAGTCCTCACCCACGTCAGGGGCGACGGCCCGGCCGTCGGCGAACCCGACGTCACGATCACCCTCGGCGAAGCGGACCTGCGCGCCGTTCTGCTCGGCGCACCGGACCCCGCCGCACTGCTCGCCCGGGCCGGGGCCGCCGTCGACGGCGAGCTGGGCGTCATCGGTGAACTGCTGAGCCATCTCACCGCTCCGGACCCGGGCTTCGCCATCGTCACTCCGTGACGCACCGCCGTCCGCCGCGTCCACGGCTCGCCGGCTCCGTCGGCGGCATGGCACCGCCACCCCGAGCATCCCGCCGTCGACCCGGACCCCGGACGGCGCAACGAACGCCCTGCGGCCGGGTGAGCTGCCAGGTCGTCGCCGACGCTGGTAGCACGCGCTTCTGCGTGGACCTGTCCTTTGACCGACTGGAGCCGTGATGGACGACTACCCGCTGCTCAACCTGTTCTGGACCATGATGTGGCTGTTCCTGTGGGTCCTGTGGTTCTTCCTGCTGTTCCGGATCATCACGGACATCTTCCGCAGCCACGACATGGGCGGCTGGGGCAAGGCAGGGTGGACGCTCTTCGTCATCGTGCTGCCGTTCCTCGGCGTACTCGTCTACCTGATCGCACGGGGCGACTCGATGGGGCGCAGGGACCTCGAAGAGGCGCAGCGGGCCGACGCCGCGTTCAAGGAGTACATCCGCTCGGCAGCCGACGGCGGCACACCGAACCGGACGGACGAGCTGGCGAAGCTGGCCGATCTCAACGCCCGGGGTGCCCTGAGCGACGAGGAGTTCCAGAAGGCCAAGGGCAGGCTCCTCGCGTGAGCCACGAGACCAGCGCCTGATGGTCGAGTACGCCTGATCGGAGACGTCTCCGGTGAACTGGACACCACCCGCAGAGCGGGTGGTGTCCAGTCTGCTCGTGCCCCACCCCTGCCCGGCGTAAGCGCCATCGTCCGACCATCGACATAGGGCGACAGTGGACCTATCGCGCCGCGTGACCGTCAGCCCGCTGCTGGCCGTGCTCGCCGCCGCTGTGGTCGGCAGCGGACTGCTGCTCACGCTCTCCGCCCCGCGCGCCGCGCCCGCCGTCGGTGAGGGCCTGCGGGTGGCGCTGGACCAGGGCCAGGGGCAGGTCGGCAGCCGGGAGGCGGTGCAGTCGAGCGGGACTGCCTCCTGATCGCCGACTGCCTGCCCGCGACCGTCAGCCGATGGTGAGGGAGAACGGGCCGGCCAGGACCGAGTAGCCGTCGTTGGCGAGGTAGTAGGCGCTGTAGGTGCCCGGGCCGTTCAGCTTGCTGGTGGGGAGGGTGACTGCGCCGCTCCGGTACGGGGTGTAGGACCAGGCGAGGGCGGACTGGGAGCCCGGGGTGACGCCGGCCGGGTAGATGCCGACCCAGTTCTTGGCGTTGATCTGCGAGGTGTTCGGCAGGGCGTAGCGCAGGGTGAGGTTACCGCCGTTGGTCACCGCGTTCAGGTCGCCGGTCAGCGTCGGAATGGCCGGCGTGGCGGGCGCGAATGCGGCGTTGAGGGTGGTCGCGTAGGTGTCGTTTGCGGTCAGGCCCGGGAGGGCGAGGGCCGACTCGATGGTGCGGCCGATGCCGTAGTGGTCGTAGTGCAGCGGGCTGCTGGTGCCGGCCGGGACGGTGCCCTGCGAGCCGAGGACGATGGTGGCGACGTGGTTGTAGCCCTCGCTCGCGCTCTCGTCCCAGGTCAGCAGGAGCAGCGAGCGCTGCTGGGTCCACGCGGGGGAGGCCAGCACCGGGGCGAGGGTCTGCTGCAGCCAGCCGTCCTGCACCTTGAGGCTGGTCGCGTTGCCGTTGCCGGAGCCCTCGCCGTCGTAGTAGTCGTCGGCGGCGATCCAGGAGAAGTTCGGCGTGGTGGCCGCCGACCGGAGGTCGGTGGTCAGCTGCGTGGTGTCGAACAGGTGCGCCGCGCAGCGCGCCGGATTGCCGCTGATGTCCGTGTAGTTGATGAAGGGCGCATCGTCGGGCATGTATTCGCTGTCGTAGTTCTTGTTGGTGTTGCAGGGCGTGCCCATGCCCTGCTCGTAGGCCTTCCAGGACTTGCCGGCCGCCTCGATGGTGTCGCCCAGATTGCGCTGCGGGGAGTTGATGTTGGGCCAGTAGGTGGCGCCCTTGGCGTAGGTGTCGCCGCCGGCGATCGCGAGGTAGTTCTCGTCGCTCGGGTGGTAGACGCCGCGGGCGTCGGTGAGAGTGGCGCCCTGGGACATCAGGCTGTGGATGTACGGCGTGTCCGCCGGGTCGTTCATGATCTGCGCGTAGTCGGTGTTCTCCATCATAACCGTGAACACGTGGTCGTAGCCCGGTACTTGGGAGACCGGCGGAGCCACCGGCGCCGGTGCCGTGACCGGGGTGGAGAGGGTCAGCGAGAGGTCGTCCAGGTAGCCGGTCTCGTTCGAGGTGGACAGGAACTGCACCTCGACCTGGATCGACCTGGTCCCGGCCGGGACGGCGCCGGTGGTGGCGCGGGCGAGGAACTTGGTGGCCAGGCCCCGGTCGGTGGCGGAGACCGTGGGCAGCTTCGCGGTGGCGCCGACCGAACGGCCGCCGACGTCCTTGAAGTGCAGGCTGACGGCGGCGTACCCGCCGTAGGTGGTCCAACCGCCAAGCCAGCCCGAGAGGTTGTAGGTGACCGCGCCACCGTCGATCGCGGCCGCCGCCGAGGCGACGTTGACGGTCTGCGACATCGCACCGTCACCGAAGTTGCCCGGCCCGAAGAAGGACTTGCCGGGCGCGTTGCCGTCACTCGGCAGGCCGAAGGAACCGGCCGTGTAGCACATGCTGTTGATGCCGCCGGCCTGGACCGTCCAGCCGGGGACGGTGCTGGCCGCGCTCCAGTCGTTGGTGCAGTAACCGCCGGTCTCGGCGTCGCCGTTGACGATCAGGTTGCCGCTGCTCGTCGCCGCGTGAGAGGGGGCGGCTACCAGCAGCGCGCCGAGGAGGGGGAGGGCGGCAAGCAGGCCGCTGAGGGCGCTCCGACGCAGTCGCATAAGGGGAAAACCTCGTCCCGTTCGGTGAGGGTGGATGCCACGGCTGTCGCCATGAACGGGACATGAATATCGGGCCGTACTGTCCGGGGGAAGAACGCGGACCGAACTTGGTCAGACAAGTTCGGTTGCGTCGTACGCTGACGGTGGTCGGCCGGTGGGTCAGGCGACGCCGAGTGGGTCGCGGAGGGTGAACCACCAAGCGCATTTGACCCCCGTTCCCGATCCGTGTCGCCCCCACGGCCGCTGGGCCTTGCGGCTGTTGCCAGGGTCGCGGGCGCGGTTCAAGGTGCGGGAATCGGGAGGTGTGTCTGCCTGAAGTGGGGGTAGCCGACCCACCGTCAGATCGAGTTCGTCCGACGAGGAGGCAGTTGTGAGCAGCGGACTGTGGGGTTACGAGAGCGCCGAGGGCTACACGGCGGGCACGGACCTGACCGGGTTCCGGGTGGAGGCCACGGACGGTCACATCGGCAAGGTGGACAAGCACACCGAGGACGTGGACACGGCGCACATCGTGGTCGACACCGGCCCGTGGATCTTCGGGCGTGAGGTCCTGCTGCCGGCCGGCACCATCAGCCGGGTGGACGCGGTGGAGAAGACCGTGTGGGTGAACCGCACGAAGGACGAGATCAAGAACTCGCCCGAGTTCGACAGGGACCAGCACACCGACAGCCGTGACCACCGCGACCGGGTCGACGGCTACTACACCGGCGGCACCGCCCTCTGACACCGGAGCGCGACAGCGGCGGGGCCCTGTACCGGCGAGGTGCGGGGCCCCGCCGCCGCGCGTACGGGCCTGGTCGCTGCGGTGCCCCGGACAGGTGCACCCGCCTGGCGCTTGCCGCCCGGCGCTCGGAGGGTGGGCCCCAGGCGCCACCCTCGTGGTCGAACCCGACGTGTACGTCCCACGCGACGGGGCAGGCGGTCAGCCGCCAGACCAACGAGCGCGCGAGAGTCCGCACAGGGTGTGGACCGAGCGGGCGCCGCAGGGCCGACAATCCGCTGACCCGGAGGAATCGATGGACAAGTCCAACCCCGTCCAGAAGGTCGTCGACGCCGTGGCCGAGGCCATTGCCGAGCTGAAGGAGCGCGACCGCCCCGACGTACCCGGAACGCCGGGCGCCGAGCCGCCGACGGTGGCCGAGCCCACCGAGCCTCGGGAGCCGCTACCGCCGAAGCCGGACCAGGCCGCGCCGGCGGCCCTGTCCGCCACCGGCCGGGCGGGGGCGGGCGACGACGCCCGAGCGCAGGACGGTGCGTTCCTGACGACCGCTCAGGGGCGGCGGGTGGCGGACAGCGACCACTCGCTGAAAGCGGGACCGCGGGGGCCGGTGCTGCTGCAGGACCACCACCTGCGGGAGAAGATCACGCACTTCGACCACGAGCGGATCCCCGAAAGGGTGGTGCACGCGCGGGGCGCGGCCGCTCACGGAGTCTTCCGGGGCTACGGGACGGCCGGCGCGGTCTGCAAGGCGGTGTTCCTCGGCGAGGGGGTCGAGACGCCGGTGTTCGTACGGTTCTCCACCGTGCTGGGCTCGCGCGGCTCGGCCGACACCGTGCGCGACACCCGGGGCTTCGCGACGAAGTTCTACACCGACGAGGGCGTCTTCGACCTGGTCGGCAACAACATCCCGGTGTTCTTCATCCAGGATGCGATCAAGTTCCCCGACATCGTGCACGCCGCGAAGCCGCACCCGGACCGGGAGATCCCGCAGGCGCAGTCCGCACACGACACCTTCTGGGACTTCGTCTCCCTACACACCGAAGCCACTCACCACACCCTCTGGAACATGTCGGACCGGGGCATCCCGCGCTCCTACCGGACGATGGAGGGCTTCGGCGTCCACACCTTCCGCCTGGTCAACGCCGAGGGCGCCTCCAGCCTGGTGAAGTTCCACTGGAAGCCCAAGGCCGGGGTGCACTCCCTGGTCTGGGAGGAGGCGCAGCTGATCAACGGGATGGACCCCGACTTCCACCGCCGGGACCTCGCCGATGCCATCGAGGCCGGTGCCTTCCCGCAGTGGGAGCTCGGCATCCAGGTGTTCCCCGACACCGCGGACCAGATGTTCGAGGGCATCGACCTGCTGGATCCCACCAAGCTCGTCCCCGAGGAGCTCGCCCCCATCCAGGCGATCGGCCTGATGACCCTGACCGCGAACCCGAGCAACTACTTCGCCGAGACCGAGCAGGTCGCCTTCCACCCCGGGCACCTGGTGCCTGGGATCGACGTCACCGACGACCCGCTGCTCGCCGGGCGCCTGTTCTCCTACCTCGACACCCAGATCACCCGGCTCGGTGGCCCGAGCTTCGCGCAGATCCCGATCAACCGCACCCACACGCCGGTCAACGACATGCTCCGCGACGGCTTCCACCAGGACGCCGTCCACACCGGCGTCGCCCCGTACAAGCCGAACTCCCTCGACGGCGGCTGCCCGTTCTTCGCGGGCGCGGCCGACGGCGGGTACGTCGAGTACCCGACACCTGTGGCGGCCGCCGAGAGGGTCCGCGAGGCGCCGGCCACGTTCGCGGACCATTTCAGCCAGCCCCGGCTGTTCTGGCTGAGCCTCACGCCGGTGGAGCAGCAGCACGTCATCGCCGCCTACACCTTCGAACTGTCCAAGGTCTACGAGCAGGCGATCAAGGAACGCATGCTGCGGGTGCTCGCCAACATCGACCCCCGCCTGTGCGCCGAGGTCGCCCGGGGACTCGGCCTGCCCGTCCCGCAGCCTTCCGAGCGACTCGCCGAGGTCGAGCCGAGTCCGGCCCTGTCCCAGCTCGGCGCGAGGTGGCCGATCGAGGGCCGGGTGATCGGCATCATCGCCGATCCCGCCGGCGATCTCACCGGCGTGCGGGAGGCCCGGGACGCGGTCGCGGCCGCCGGGATGATCGCGCTGGTCATCGGGCCCACCGGCGCGCCTGTGGCCGATGACGTGCCCGTTCAGCGGACCTTCGCCACCGCCCGGTCCGTGGAGTTCGACGCCGTCCTGCTCGCCGGTGCCCCCGCTCCCGCACCGGACGCCGACCCCGGCCTCGACGCCAAGGCAGGCAACCTGCCCGCCCTCACCACCGCCCTCGACCCCCGCCTCGCCCTGCTGCTCACCGAGACGTGGCGGCACGCCAAGGCGATCGGCGCCTGGGGCGACGCCGAGCAGGCCCTCCAGGCGGTGGGCATCCCGACCGACGCACCCGGCGTCGTGTGCGGCGGGGCCGCCGAACGGGTCGTCGGCCAGGTCACCGACCTGCTCGGCGACCACCGGGTCTGGGAGCGGTTCCCCGCACCCCCCACCGCTGCCTGACCTCTCCCCGTCGCGAGCGTCGGCCCGGCCATCGGAGGCCTGACGGGGCTTCAACCATCTGTACTGAAAACGCTGTTGAGGAGACTGTCCGTGGACGCGATCGTGCTGCTCAAGGAAGACCACCAGACGGTGGAGAAGCTGTTCAAGGAGTTCGAGAAGGCCGGCGAGAACGCGCACAAGCACAAGCGGGAGATCGCCGACCAGGTGATCGAGGAGCTGACGGTCCACACCTGGATCGAGGAGAAGATCTTCTACCCCGCCGCCCGCGAGGCCGCCCCTGACACGGGCGACCACGTGCTGGAGAGCGTCGAGGAGCACCACGTCGTGCTGTGGATGCTCTCCGAGCTCACGGGCATGGACCCGGCCGACGAGCGGTTCGACGCCAAGATGACGGTGCTGATGGAGAACGTGCGCCACCACGTCGAGGAGGAGGAGAAGGACTGGTTCCCCGAGGTCCGCAAGGCCATGGGCCGTAACCGACTGGTGGATCTCGGCGAGGAACTCGCGGCCGCCAAGCCGACGGCCCCCCGCGATCCGCTGAAGGTCCCCAGCGCCCGGGAGTGACCCAAGCGGCTGGACCGTGGCGGGTGGTGTGAGCCAGTCGGTTCGCGCCGCCCGCCACGGCTGCTTCCAGGACCCTGCACGAACCCGTACGTTCGGCATCCGTGGTCTCTGCCGTCCTGGACGATCGAGCGGTACGCGCGATCTCCGGGGATCCCACCGGAACCCTGCCCCCGATCAGCCGGAAGATTCCCCCGCATATGTGCCGTGGGTCAGGGCAGGCGGACTGCCGACACTGACTACGGAGGTCGACATGGTTCCGCTTCTTCTCGTTCTGCTGCTCGCTCTGATTCTCTTCGGTGCCGGTTTCGCGCTGAAGGCCCTGTGGTGGGTGGCGATCGTGGTCCTGGTGGTCTGGCTGCTGGGATTCGTGGCCCGTGGCACCGGCGCCTCCGGCAGCCGAGGCCGCTGGTACCGCTGGTAGACGGTCTGACGGTGACCGGCGGCAGGGCGGGGTGACGAGGCAGCTCGTCACCCCGCCCCGCCGCCGGTACGGCTTTCGTGCCCCTCCCGATATCGGGCACCTCCTCGAAGGGACTGCAGTGCCTATCGGGGGAAGACGGTGACCGCCGAGGGGGCAACTGCCCACCTACGAGGGCCCGAGGAGAGACGATGGACCCAGACCCAAGCGCGGGGAACCCCGCCCGCGACCTGACACTGGCCCGCCGCGGCAGCGGACCGCGCAGCCGGATGGCGACCACCCGGCGTACGGCGCCGAAGATCACGTCGTGGTTCCGCGTGGGCTTCGCGCTCGGCATGGGGGCGCTGGTGGCCTGGCACCTGACGGACGCGGTGCTCCAACTCACCTCGCTGCTGACGCTACTGCTGCTCGCCGTGTTCATCGCCGTCAGCCTGGAACCCGTGGTCGCCTGGGTGGAGCACTTCGGCCTACGCCGGGCCTGGGCGGTTGCGCTCGTGGTGCTGGGACTGGCCGGGCTGATGACCGCCATCCTCGCGGTGGTCATCCCACCGGTCAGCGACGAGGTGAGCTCCTTGGTCCATGCCGTCCCGGGCTGGCTCCAACAACTGCACGACCACCAGTCGACGCTGGGCCGGATCGAGGACCACTACCACCTGATCGAACGAGCCAAGGAGCAGCTGAGCTCCAGCAGTTCGGCCTCAGGGGTGTTCGGCGGCGTGCTCGGCGCGGGCCAGCTGCTACTCAGCACCGTCACCGCCACGGTGATCGTCGCCAGTGTCACCCTGTACGTCATGGCAGCGTTGCCCGTGATCAAGGCCTTCTGCTACCGCTTCGTGCCGCAGAGTCGGCGCCAGGGGGTGCAGGACATCACCGAGGAGATCCTTCGCCAAACGGGCCGCTACATGCTGGGCAACGTGCTGACCTCCGCTGTCGCGGGCCTGGCGACCTTCGCCTGGTGCGCGGCCACCGGCGTCCCCTACGCCGGGGCGCTCGGAGTCTTCGTCGCACTGATGGACCTGGTCCCGATGGTCGGCTCCACCATCGGTGGTGTCGTCGTCAGCCTGGTCGCCCTGTCGGTGTCCCTGCCGATCGCCCTCACCACCGCCGGCTTCTACATCGCCTTCCGGCTCCTCGAGGACTACCTGATCATGCCCCGGGCCATGAAGTTCGTCATCGACGTTCACCCGATCGTCACGGTGGTCGCGGTCCTCCTGGGAGGCGCGCTCCTCGGCCTGGTGGGAGCGTTGGTCGCGGTGCCGGCCGCAGTCGCACTCGGCCTGGTCCTCGACGCGTACGTCTTCCCCCGCACCGACAACTCCTGAGAGTGCGGCCGTTCCGGGACAGCGACGGGCATGGGCTACAGTCCTGACTGGTCGTCAACTCCACGGCCACGGGGCCCCTCTGGGCCTTGGGGACTGTGGCGGCGTTGCGGCTCCGTCGACAAGAAGGTGAAGCACCTCATCCGTGTCGCTGACCGTTCGGGACACGAGGGTGTACTGAAGCTGCCACGCAAGGACGACGAGTGATCTCTGAAGACGGCTGGTCCCGGCTTCACGCCGCGCGCAGCGGCTATCTGTCCACGGTGTCAGCCGCCTACGACGAGGTGCTGCTGGAGGTTTCGCAGCGCATCGTCCTTTCCGGCAGCATCGGAAAGTCGGACATCGGTGCGCTGCTGTTCTGGAAGCGCCTTCGAGCGAACACGCCCTGGGCAGCGGAGTTGCTGGCTACGCCGGACGTGGCCGTCCGAAGGGCGACGGCGCCGGCTGTCGAGTTGGTGCGTGACGAGCGACTGGCACTCGCCGAGGCCGCTCGGCAGGGAAGGGCGGCACTGACCTCGCTGCCGGGTTTCAACAAGGGTGATGCCCTCGCGTCCGCGTTGCTGACCGCAGCCGCCCCTCACCGCATGGCCGTGTACGACGAGAGGGCGCAGTCGGGCCTTGAGCTACTGGGCCTCTCCCTGACCTCGACCAAGGGCCGATACGGCAGGTACATGCAGCTTGTGGAGAACCTGGTCGTTGCTGGACGGGAGCGCCAGGAAGAGTGGACCCCGCGGGACATCGACCTCGCGTTGTTCTGGCTCGGCCGCCCTTCGGCCACCTGAGACCGACACCAGCGCAGTCGTACACTTCCGGGGAACGAGGCTCTGCTCGGCCCAGATGGTCTTTCCGGTCGGTATGTGACGGGTGCCCCAGCGCTGGGCCATCTGGGCGACGAGCATCAGGCCTCGGCCACCCTCGTCGAAGGTGGGAGCGCGGCGCAGGTGTGGAGCGGTGCTGCTGCTGTCGGAGACCTCGCAGATCAGGGTGCGGTCCTGGATCAGGCGCAGGGTGATCGGGGAGCCCCCGTAGCGGATCGCGTTGGTGACGAGTTCGCTGACGATCAGCTCGGTGGCGTAGGTCAAATCCGCCCCCCAGGCGGACGGGCGTTCGGCTGCGTCCTTACGGGCCTGGGTGACCGCGCTCGGATCGGAGGGGATGGTCCACGTGGCGACCCGTCCCGGGTCCAGCGCCCGGGTGTGTGCGAGCAGGAGGGCGATGTCGTCCTGTGGCCGTCCGTTGATCAGCTCGCCCAGGACGGCGTCGCAGAGGTCGTCCAGCGACCCGTCGGCACTGCTGAGAACGTCGCAGAGCTGGGCCGTTCCAGTGCGTCACACGCCCTCGGGCGTCGATGATGCACTCTGCTGTACCCGCGCTGTCCACGATCTGCCGGGGCGACCCGCCAGCGGGGGAAGCTTCACCTCGTTCATCCACCAGCAGACCGCCCTAGGACGCACCCGACGTTAAGCCGACAAAATCCATATATCCCTCGCGCGAACCATTCCGAGGCGCGCGTCTCCTCGCCGCATGTCGGCAGCCGTCGCTGCGTCGTGGACGTACCTGCAGCGTTGCCTCGGCCACGCACCCGCCGCGGACGGTCAGCCGGGCATCATCCCCATCTGCTTCATCATGGCCACGGCGTCCCAGCTCCACCAGCCCTCCTTGGCCTTGCCGTCCTCGAAGCGCCAGATGGTCATTCCGGAGGACTCGATCACCTTGTTCGTGGCCGGCACGCCCATGAACTCGGCGACGTGCGTGCCGCGCCAGATCCAGCGCGTGCACACCTGGTCGCCCTCGGCGATCTGGCTCTGAATGTCGAAGGTGAAGTCGAAGGCGCGGCGGTACCCCTCGATCATCTCCTTGACGGCCGCCGGGCCGACCGTGTCGGCGTCCATCGACGGGTCGTGGTCCACATAGTCCGGCGCGACCAGCTCGTCGACCGCCGACATGTCCCCGTTCGTCGGCTCGATCAGCAGCCGGCGGGCCGCATCCTTGAGGAGCTGCTCGTCCCGCACCAGGTCCAGGTTGGTGAAGATGGGCGGCTCCTGGCACAGGGCCACCATCTCCCGGAAGATCCGGTCGGTCTCCGGCAGGGCGGAGTTGCGCATCGCCGCCTCGTACGAGGGGAACTCGACGATCTCCACGATGTGCCGGGCGTCCTCCCGGTCGGACCCGACCATGGTGTGGGTGGCGGTCCGCTTGCCTTGGGTCTGTTCGATCCAGGAGTCCATCAGTTGGTTGAGTTCGTCGGGCTGCTCTGTGCGGCACTCGACGATCTGGACAAAAGTCATCGTGAACCTCCCGATACCACCGTCGTCGGCCAAGTCCACAGGCCTGCCGATACCCCCTCCACTGTCCCGCAGACGGTGGCCCGCCGCGCTCCGGAACGGTGAGGCTCACCAGCCCCGGTGGTCCCGATCCCGGGATGGAGCGAGAACGCGGAAGTCAGGCCGAAGTTGCCGACCCTGCGGCCCAGGAGACGGTGTGCCGCGCGGTGGTACCTGAGCCGGTGGTGACCGCCTGCCGCGCGGTGGTATCTGAGCCGGTGGTGACCGCCGATCGCTCAGGCGCCGGGAAATCGGGACGGGTCGCCGCCGAGCCGCGTGTAGAGCTGGTGCCAGGCCCGGTCGGTGTCGGTGTCCGGCTTTGCGTCGCAGTAGGGCTGGTGGCTGTTGCTGGTGTAGTACCGCATCATCTCCAGGACCGCAGTCGGGTCCGACTTCTCACCTCCGGTGTAGCGGGTGCCCGGCGTCTCCTTCTGGTGCTGGAGGCAGCTCGGCGACGGTGTGGCGGCTTGGGCGTCGAAGGATCCGTCGGCGGTGCCGGCGCACGCGGCGAGAATCGCGGCAGCGCCGATGGCTGTGGTCAGCCGCCGGGCGGCTCGGAAGGTCGAGGTGAGAGTCACGGGGCGTCGTCTCCTTGTTCGAGCTCGGGTCAGAGGACGGCGGGCAGGCTGCGCAGGGCCATTCCGAGGCCGACGGTCAGGATCAGGAGCGCGGTGAGCCAGCCGCCGTAAGGGGCGATGCGGCGGAGGCGGCCGAGAATCGGGCTGTCGGCCGCCTCCGCGATGCGGTCTCCGACGCCGACCAGCAGGAGTCCCGCAGCGGTGAGGGTGGCGGCCATGCCGACGCCGTAGGCGAGGACGAGCCCGGCCCCGAAGAGGGTGCGGCCCAGTGCGACGGCTCCGAGGAGCACGACAAGTGCGGACGGGCTCGGCACCAGGCCGCCCGCGACACCGAGGCCGATCAGGGTCCGGCGGCTGGGCCGGTCGGCACCGGAACCGTGATGACGGTGGCTGTGGCCGAAGAGACCATGGCGGTGGTGATGCCCCGCGTGGTCGTGGTGCTGGTGCGGCAGATCAGGATGCCCGCTGCTGTGCCGGTGCTCGTGCGCATCGTGGCTGTGGCTGTGGCTGTGGCTGTGGCTGTGCGGGTGGTCGTGGTCGTGCGGGTGCGGGTGGTGGGTGTCGGCTGCGGAGTGGCTGCCGACACCCGCCGCCACGAGCGGTGCGGGCTGCGCGTGGAGAGGCTCGATCACCGTCTGTTCGCAACGGGAGGTCCGGGTCGCGCGGGCGGCGTCGCGCAGGAGCGACGCGCCGACGAGGGCGACCAGGGCTCCGCTGATGACGCCGAGCCAGCCGAGCAGGGTGTCACCGGCGAGCGAGGAGAACACGGTCAGCAGCAGGCCCGTGATGAGGACGCCTGCGGTGTGGGTCAGGGTGACGGTGGCGCCGACGGTGAGCGCGTCGCGCCGGCTGCCGCGGCGGCCGGCGAGGTAGGTGGCCATGACGGTCTTTCCGTGGCCGGGAAGCAGGGCGTGTCCCGCGCCGAGGACGATCGACAGCAAGACAGCGAGCAGGCCGATCGGCCAGGTGAGGTGGTGCGCGGCGCCCATGCGGGCGAGGCGGGCGTCCAGGGCGGCCAGCCAGGCGGACGGTCCGCCCGCGGACGGGTCGGCCTGGGAGCTGGTGACGGTGGCGGACCCGCCGCCGGGCCGGGCGCGGAACGCGGCCTCGGTGACGCCCCTGGGGCTGTCGAGGAGGTCGCGCGGGTAGTCGCGCAGCTCCTGGGACACGGAGTTCTGCGGCACATCGGAGCTCTCGATCGTGGCGCCGTCGCCGCGGGCGGTGATCTCGTTCCAACCGACCCGTGTCGGATCGGCCCCGGTTTCCACCCGGAAGGCGGACCCGACCCGGGCGACGCGAACAGCCGCGTGCAGGCGGCACTCGAGGCGGCTGGTCGTCAGCCCCGCCGTGCCGTCCTGGTAGCGGAACGACGCGTCGGTGACCGTCCACGAGGCCACCGAACCCGACGAGTCGGTGAGCTTCAGCCGGTGAGCAGTCTCGGCGCACCGGCGACCGGCCCAGGCGGCGAGCTCGGAATCCTGAGCGCTCCCATCGTGGTCGAGGTCGACCTGGGGCTGCTCCTGCAGTGTGGGAATCTCGGCCAGGTCCGTGACGGCGAGCGCGTCGATACCGTCGCCATGGACGGTGAGACCGACGTAATGGTTGACCGAGAAGTTGCCGAGCGGGTGGGCCGGCGCGGGCGGGGCCGCAAGGGCGAGCAGGGTCAGGGCGCCGCCGAGAACGGCGCCGCTTCGTGCGAGGGACCGAGGGACGGCCACGCGATGCCTCCGAGGAGCAGGTGCGGGATGCGGGCGCCTGGCACTCGCGCGGGACACGCTCACGGTCCCGGCCCGGTTGCGCCCGACGACACTCCGGGGCAGGAGCGGATGTCACTCTCCCGGGGAAGCCCGCACCGTCAGCGTCCGGATCACTGGGCATCGGCGGGCCTTACCGGCCGCCGGCTGCTGCCGGTCCTGTTCGCCGCCCGCATGTGTCTGTTCGACACCATCGACGGGACGTTCACTAACTTCGCGTACGGGTGGGCCTGCGCCGACCCGCTGCGCAAGGTCCGCTACAACCTCGCTGTCACCGGCCTGTCCGTGGCCGTCGCGCTCGTCATCGGCACCGTCGAACTGCTCGCGCTTCACGCCGACCGGCTCTTCCTCGGCGGCCGGTTCTGGGACCCCGTCAGCGGCTCGACCTGAACACGGCGGGCTTCGCCGTGGTCGCCCTGTTCGTCACCGGCTGGCTCCCGGCGCTCGCCTGGCAGCGCGCCCGCGGCACCGCGTCGGCCTCGCCCGCCCGCAATCCGCTTCTGTCCGGGGAGGTTCCGCCGACGCCACTGCCGCCGCATCCCAGGACCAGGAGTCGGCGAACGCCGCCGATCCCTCGTAGGACAGGGCCCGCTCGACCGTGCGGGCAAGACCGTGTGGGTGACGTCCGTGGCCCGACCGGGTGAAAGGACCAGGCCGGGACCCGTTTCCTTACGAACGGCTCGACAACGGCAGCGGACAGTGCTCTCGACTGACCCGCCGGACCACTGCTCGCCCCGACACGGGGGCGAGCAGCCCTGTTCTGTCACGGAAGCGGAGACCCACCCTTGATGCCTCTTGGCCGCCTCACCCCGCGTACCGGCGTGCCCGTCCGCAGCGTCGCGATCCTCACCGCGCTCGCCCTCGGCATGGCCGGAACCGCCCTGCTCGGCGCCGGCGCCGGCACCTCCACGGCCTCCAGCCACCGCGAGGCACCGCTGATCGCCGCCGACCCCAAGGTCGACAACACCGACGTTTACGCGTTCACCAGCCCGGACAACGCCGACACGGTCACCCTCATCGCCAACTGGCTGCCCTTCCAGGAGCCCAACGGCGGCCCGAACTTCTACCCGTGGGCCGACGGCGCGCACTACGACATCAACATCGACTCCCAGGGCACCGGCAAGCCCGACATCACCTACCGCTGGACCTTCCACACCGACGACCAGCGCGGCACCAACACCTTCCTGTACAACAACGGGCCGGTGAACAACCTCAACGACCCGACGCTGCTGTTCCGGCAGTACTACACCCTGGAGGAGCTGCGTCCGAACTGCGACCCGGTCACCCTGGTCGAGCACGGCCAGGTCGCCCCGTCGAACACCGGGAAGGCCTCCATGCCCGACTACGGCACGCTGCGCCGGCAGGCCACCGTCCAACTCCCGGGCGGAGGCCAGACCGTGGCCACCCAGGCAGCGGACCCGTTCTTCCTCGACCTACGGGTCTTCGACCTGCTCTACGGCGGCAACCTGTCCGAGGTCGGGCAGAACACCCTCGCCGGGTACAACGTCAACTCCGTCGCCCTGCAGATCCCCAAGAGCCGCCTCGCCTACAAGGGCGACGCCACCCGCAACCCCGTCATCGGCATCTGGTCGAGCACCGAGAAGCAGACCCTCAAGCTCAGCCCCGGCAAGGCCGACCCGACCGGCAAGTTCGTCCAGGTCTCCCGCCTGGGCAACCCGCTCGTCAACGAGGTCGTGCTGCCCGCCGGCCTGAAGGACGCCTTCAACTCCCTGCCGCCGTCCGAGGACCACAACCAGCCCGCCGTGGTCGCCAAGGTCCTCGACCCCGAGGTCCCCAAGCTCGTCCAGGCCATCTACGGCCTCCCGGCCCCGGCGGCCCCGCGCACCGACCTGCAGGAGATCTTCCTCACCGGCATCGCCAAGGCAGCCAACGGCCCGTACGCGGTCGACCTCAACTCGCAGCTCATGAACCAGGACATCGACCCCAACCGGTTCGTGCCCGCCGAGGAGCTGCGCCTGAACATGTCGACCCCGATGACCGCCGTCCCCGACCGTCTCGGCGTCCTCAACGGCGACTTCCAGGGCTTCCCCAACGGCCGCCGTCTGACCGACGACGTCGTCGACATCGCCCTGCAGGTGATGGAGGGTGCCACCCCCGGCCACCTGATCCCCGCCCTCGCCGCGGGCGACAAGGTCAACACCACCGACAAGCCGTTCTCCGCGAGCTTCCCGTACCTCGCCCTGCCCTACAACAAGGCTGTCAACCAGGCCCAGTAGCACGGTACCGGTCGGTGGCTGCCCCAGGGTGGCCGCCGACCCTCCCGCTCGCCCTCGCATCACCGACAGGACACCCGCCGTGCGACGCCTTCCCCTGGTCCTGACCGCCGCAGCCCTGACTGCTGCCCTCACTTACGCAGGCACCGCCGGCCGCACGCCTGCACCGTCACCGGCCGCGGCCGATGGCCCGAGGACGGCCGGTGTGGAGCGGCGGGGGTCGCTCGACACCGCGATCGCCAAGGACCAGCAGCACCTTCAAACACTGCCCGGCGACGCCGCCGTCTGGGCGCGCCTGGGTGCCGAGTACGTCGAACAGGCCCGGCTCACCGCGGACTCCTCGTACTACCCGAAGGCCGAGCAGGCGCTCCGACGCTCCACGAGCCTCCAGCCGGACGGCAACGTGGAGGCGCTCACCGGCCTCGGTGCGCTCACCAACGCCCGCCACGAATTCGCCCTGGCCCGCCGGTACGCGGAGCAGGCGATCGCCGCTGCACCCGCGCACTGGCCGGCCTACGCGGTCCTCGTGGACGCCCGCACCCAGCTCGGAGACGACGCCGGCGCAACCGACGCCGTACAGCAGCTCCTCGACCTCCGACCGGGCACGGCGTCCTTCACCCGGGCCGCCTACGACCTCGAGCAGCACGGCCGCACCGACGACGCCCGCACCGCCCTGACCCGCGCCCTCCAGGACGCGTTCGCGCCCAGTGACCGCGCGTTCTGCTGCTACCAGCTCGCCGAACTCGACCTCGCCCGGGGCCGCGCCGACGACGCCCTCGCCGGCTACCGGCAAACTCTCGACATCGACCCCTCCTACACCCCCGCGCTCGCCGGCACCGCCCGCGCCGAAGCGGCCATCGGCCGCACCGACGACGCCATCACCCACTACACGCAGGCCACCGCCAAGCTGCCCCTGCCCCAGTACCTCCTCGAACTCGGCGAGCTCCAGGAAGCCGTGGGCCACCCCGAGAAAGCCACCGAGCAGTACCGCCTACTCGCCGCCGAACAGCACCTCGCGGCCGCCAACGGCGTCGTCGACGACCTCTCCCTCGGCCAGTACCAGGCCGACCACGGCGCCGCCCCCGAGGCCGTCCGGCTGCTGCGAGCGGAATGGGACCGGCGCCAGAACGTCCTCGTCGCCGACGCCCTCGCCTGGGCCCTCCACCGCACCGGCGCCAACAGCGAAGCCCTCACCTACGCTGACAAGGCACTCGCCCACGGTTGGAACAACCCCCTCTTCCTCTACCACCGCGGCGAGATCCACAAGGCGCTCGGCCACACGAACCAGGCTCGCACGGACCTCACCCGCGCTCTCACCCTGAACCCGGCATTCGACCCGCTCCGGGTACCCCTCGCCCACCGCTCCCTCGCCGGCCTTCAGTAGGTGCTGCGCAGACCAGAGGCGTCGCGGTACCCGCCTGCTCAGCCGACGGCCAACTCCGCGCCTCGCAGCTCCACCTGCTTCAAACTCACCACACGACGATCATCGACGGCACTCGGGGAACTGGCTGACGGGCAGTCAACCGATCGGGTGGGGACTGTCCGGCCACAAGGTGCTGGTGGGCGTGGCTGCGTCTCAGGCGCCCGGGACGGGTTGGGGTGTGCCGGGGTGCCCGAGCGGCTGGGGGTTCAGCAGTTGGCCGAGTCCCTCGCGGGTGGCGGCGAGGACGACCAGATCTCCCCGTCCGAGCGGACGGTTGGGTGGCGGGTTCCACATGAGCTCGGAGCTGCCGGGGTCGGAGTGGGCCAGGTCGGGGGTGCGGTCGGCGGCTTCGGCGAGGTCGATGGCGAGGATGCGCCAGGCGCCGGGTCGGTGGGCCTGTTCGACGGTGCGGCCCTCCAGGTAAGGGTTGGCGGCCACGTCGACGGCGGCGATCAGGATGACCTGACGGCCGACGGCGACGGCGCCGATCACCTGGCGGCCCATCATGGCGGAGGCGAAGGAGGGCGCGGCGAGGAAGGAGACGCTGCGGCTGCGGGTGACGGCCGACGGGTAGGACTCCTTCAGGGCCCGGTAGACGTCGGTGGCGAAGTCGTCGTCGAGCAGGCGCAGTACGGCGCGGATGTCCGGGTGGCACTCGCGGGCGTAGAGCGCGGTCTCGATGTTGGTGCTGTCGTCGCTGGTGAGGCAGATCAGGGCCTGGGCCCGGGTGATCCGCGCGGCTTCCAGGACGCCGTCCTGGGTGGCGTCGCCGATGACCACCGGGATGCCGTAGGCGCGGGCCTGCGCGACGCCGAGCGCAGTGGGGTTGCTCTCGACGCACACGAGTGGGACCTCAAGTTCCCACAGGCGTTCCAGGACCCGGCTCCCGACCCGGCCGAGGCCCACCAGGACCGTGTGGTTCTCCAGGCGGCGGGGTGGGCGGCGCAGGACGGAGTGGGTGCGGAACGTGCCCAGGGCTTCCAGGGCGACGGCGATCAGCAGAGGCATGAGCAGCATCCCGCTGATCGCGGAGAGGATCTGCAGTACCTTGCGGCCCCACACCGCCTCCTCGGCCGGATCGGCGATGCCGAGCACGTCCAGCAGTGCCAGCCATGCAGCGTGCTGCGGGCTCTGGCCGGTGATGCACCAGGTCAGCGCCGCGAACGAGACCACCAGGGCGGCCAGGGCGCTGAGAGCCCAGCGCAGGCGGGGGGAGAACAGCGCGCCGAGCGGCAGGCCCGCGAGGCCGGGCAGCCGGCGCGGTCGTCGCGGTGGCTGGTCGGAGCCGAGCAGTTCCAGCACCAGCCTGCTGCCCCCGGCGCCCGCGTCGGCGGCCGGGTCGGGCAGCAGCAGGTCAGGCGGATCGGCCGGGCGCTGGCCGCCGGACACTGCCAGGACTGCGACCTGGCCGGGCACCGGGTCCTGGCCCGCCGCTGTCTCGGCCACCCGCAGCAGCCGTCCGTCGACCTGCACCACGTGACTGCGGCCGGACACGGCGGCCGCCACCATCGCCGGTGCGGCCGTCGCCGAGGCCGACAGCACCGTGGTGGACGCCTCCAGCGCGACCGCCGACAGAGCGGGATCGCGGGCCAGCGCCGCTCGGTCCAGCAGTTGCTCGACCCGCACCCCCAACCTCCGGTTGAAGACGCGTACCGCAAGGCGCACGGTGGGATTGAGCCGCCGGGCCCGGAGCGCGGCATGGATGTTGACCTGGTCCTCACCCGAGGTCAGAGCCAGCGCGACCGCTTCCGTTACTCCAGCGGCCTCCAGTACCGCGTCGTCGAGCACCGAAGCCTCCCGGACGGTGACCGCCCAGCGGCCGTCAGCGGCCAGCGCGGCGAACTGAGGGCCATGGCCGCGCTGCACCGAAGGCAGCACCACGGTCACCCGTCGGCCGTACAGCGACGCCAGTTCCACCGTCAGCCGGTACGCCAGAGCATCGTCACCGCACACCACCATGTGGCCACCGGCCGGACCGGCGGGTGCGCTGCTTCTGGGCTCGGGTATGAAGGACATCGCGCCAGTCTGTCGAGCCGTCAAGAACCCGGCAAGGTTCAGTGGCTGACGGGTTCTTACGACTGCCGCGTGGCCGCGGTCGCCGACGTGAGCGCGCGGCGGGGCGGCCCGCCCGGGTGCGGCGCAGGTCCGAACGGGAACTCGCCTACGGGCAGGCCCGACACCGTGTCCAGGTACACGGCACCCGGCAACGAGCCGTACGGGTGCACGCCGGCATCCAATGCCTGACGTGCCGCACCACGCTGTGCTGCCCAGAAGGCGCCACCTGTGCCTGTGCCCGGCCGGACAGACCCTGGAAGCGGCTGAGCTTCCGCGGGCGGTGGAGCACCGCGCGCCGACGAAAATTACCGCTTCTCCCACCCTCTGCGCGTCCGGGGCTCTGCTGGTAGGACGAGGACCACTAGGATGCGGGCTTGCCGAAATGATCATTCTCCCGCGCAGAACTGGACCCCGATGCCTACCACCGCCGGCCCGGCCCCCGCCCACGAGCCTCTGGACCCGCAGGAGATGGTTGTCCTGCACCGCGTCTTCCGTCGCGAGATACCGCTGCTGGCCGGCCTGATCGAAGCCGCCACCCCGGGCGACCTGCGGCGTACCGCTGTGCTCGCCGATCACCTGGACCTGGTGCTCGGCGCTCTGGGTGAACACCACGAAGGTGAGGACGACCTGTTGTGGCCCAAGCTGCGCGAGCGCGCCGTCCCCGGCGCCGATGTCGTCGCGCGGATGGCCGACCAGCACGAGTCCATCGCCACCGCGCTCGCCACGGCCGTCGAGCTGTCGCACCGGTGGCGCATCCACGCCGACCACGACAGCGCCCTGCTGCTGGCCGACGCCCTGCGGACACTCGACCGAGACGCCACCGCCCACATGGACGACGAAGAAGCACAGCTGCTGCCCTTGATGGCCGACCACATCACGCGTCGCGAGTGGACCGAGGTGGGTGAACGAGGGCGCCGCAGCGTTCCCAAGCCCAAGCTCCTGATCTTCCTCGGCGCCATCCTCGAGGACGCGACCGCTGAGGAGCAGCAACTGTTCCTCTCGCAGATGCCCGCCCCCGCCCGCCTCCTGTGGCGCACCCTCGGCACCCGCCTCTACAAGCGCACCACCACCCGCGTCCGCCAGGCCGATCCTGTGGCCCGTCAGGCGTAACGCCGGCGCCGAAGGCCATGGCGGGCACCGCCACCAGCACACGGCAGTACGCCGTGGTCGTCCTCGCCCCGCCGGGCTACTGGCCCACCGACCGGGCTGCCCTCACGCCGAGAGGCGGCCACGCCGCGTGCCCGGCCAGCTTCCAGCTTGCCGGCGCCGCGGCCTCGTCCTCGACGGCACCGACGCCCTCATGAACCGGGCGGGCTCCGGAGGCCGCAGGCACCACGGCGTAGGGGAAGGCAATTGGCGGTGCTGCGGGGTTCGGAGCGGGGCAGTAGACGGACCCGGGCACCCTGCCCGACGTTGATTGCGAACGCCCGTTCGAGTTACGGCGAGGCGCGACCAATGTTGCTCCGTACTGCCGCCGCCACCCGTCGTAATTCCCGGAACTTCGTGCTCCACGGCAGCGACTTCCTGCGCCATTGCTTCTCGCAGCGGATCAGGCGGTTCGATTCCCCGACCTGGGCTTGGCTCTACATTCACCGGCGTCACCGATCGGAAAGCGACAAGCCATGGACCTACCAGTCGGTCCGGTTGACCGGCAGCTTCAAGGCGGATGACCAGTCCTACACCTGCCTCATACAGGACAAAGCCTTCATGGAAGAGGGGTGCCAGATCTGGTGCGGCGAACTCCGCTACGGCCAGTACGTCGTTGACATCGCTGTGATCGGTCGGGAACAGGTGCCCGATGCCCTCGAGCGCCTCCAGTAGGCCGTGCGCGCCACCGACGACCTTATGCCGGAATGACCGAGGTGTGGACCGCGTTGATCACCTGCTTCGTCTGCCGAGGGGAGTGGGCGGCTGCGACGAAAGAGTTCATCGCCACCCGGGGCCGGCTGACCGTCTACCAGCCACCTGCGAATGCCCCCTCAATCCGGTCGAGGGCGTCTGGTCGCTGCCGCGGGATCGAGCTCAGCAGTACGTCTCGATGAAGAGGAGAACGCGGCCATCGTCCGCCGTGAACTCGTACGCCTCATGGACCGGCAGGTGGGCGGTATCGAACCCGGCCCGCGCTTCGAGCCAGGCAGCCGGCCGCTCGGCCTCCGCCAGGAAGCGGGGAAGCCACCGTCCGGCCTCGTCGTCGTAGGAGGTCCCCATCGACATCACGTCGGCATCGACTGCGAGCCGTTTGGCCCGGCGGGGGTCCAGCGGCCCGCGGGCGAGCCGCCAGCAGGTGCCATCGGCGTCGGTGAAGCCGCGGGCTGCCACGGGCGGGTCGACGTACGAGCCGCATGGGCCCCCCGTCGCTGGTGACGGCAGGGCCGCGACCATCTCGGCCAGGGCCACTGCGCGCTTCTGCTTCTTCGGCACCCCCACAGGATGCCAGGCCTGCTCCCGTCGGCCGCTGGCCAAGATCGCCTGTCGGAGGACACCGACATCGCGAACGCGGGTCAGGTGGCGATGCGGAGGAGGGCGTCGTGGAGGAGGGTGACGGCTTCTTCGGCGTCGGTGTACTGGTCGGGGGTGGGGATGGTGGTGTGGAAGTCGTAGCCGGGGGCGGCGGGTAGGGAGCGCCATTGCAGGATGGCGGAGAGTGCGGTGCTGGCGCCGCCGAGGAACCAGGCGAGGTGGCCGTGGGTGCGGGCGAGGGTGATGGCGAGGACGGCGAGGGCCTCGCGTAGGTCTTCCAGGCGGAGGGTGTCGGGGAGGCTCTGGCGGTCGGCGGGGACGTCGATGGCTTCGGTGAGGCCCTCTGCGGCCCGGCGGGCCAGGAGTTGTTCACCTTCCCGGACCACCCACGCCCCGTCTCGGATCTGGCGCTCGGCGTCCTCGATCAGGTCCCCGATGGTCGTCTTGATACTCACAGGGCCCGAGCCTAATTCCGGGCCGGCCCCGCGTCGCGCGCAGCGGGCGGCCTCGAGACGAACCAGACCGGGCCACAACCCGGCCGCCGTGCCGCTGCCTGCCGTCGATTCATCGGTGGCTCCTGTCGGTCCGAGACGTTGAGACCGAGACGTTGAAAAGGCGCCGGCCCCCTTGCACTCGGTGGGCGGCTGCACTCGCCGATCCACGAGACCACGTCAGTTGACGTACTTCAGTCGCAGTGATCTACTGAGGTCATTCCGAACGAGGGAGAGGTACGAGATGCGTCAGAACCCGGCCCGTCGGGCTCTGCTGCTCGACGGCGCCATCGAGGTTCTCGCCCGCGAGGGCGCGCGCGGCCTGACCCAGCGCGCCGTCGACAAGGAGGCGGGCGTGCCGATCGGCACGACGTCCAACTACTTCCGCAACCGCGACGATCTGCTCGTCCAGGCCGGCGTCCGCGTCTACGAGCGACTCAGACCTGAAGAGGGCACGCTCACCGAGATGTTCGACCAGGCACGGGACGCAGCGTCGTACGGCGTCATGCTGCGGGAGAGCGTCGCCAGGGTCGCAGCCTTCCCGTCCGGGCACCTGGCGCTGCTGGAGCTCCGGCTGGAGGCCACCAGAAGGCCGGAGCTGCGGACGCTGCTCACGGAGCGGGTCCGCGCCGACATCGACGAGAACGTCACCCGGCACGAGGCCGCCGGCCTGCCCGGAGGTGCAACCGCCGTCCTGCTGATGTACGCGGCCATGAACTGGCTGATCGTTGAGCAGCTCACGTTGCCAGAGGTCTTCACGGACGCCGAGCGCGACCAGCTGGTCGCGCACGCGGTGCAGCGCATCGTCGGCCCGTTCCCCACCGCCACGAAATGACATCCCGCTAGCGCCCACCCCCGGGTACCGCACCCCGGCACCAGTCACTTCGACCGATCGGCAAAGGACTCGTTTTGCGCAAGCTCGTCTACTTCATCGCCTCCACGCTCGACGGCTTCATCGCCGGTCCCGACGGCTCCGACCCCACCGGCCCCGGCGGCTTCTGGTCCCCGTCCGCCGACTACATTCGGCACATCATCGAGGAGTACCCCGAGACCCTGCCGGGGCCGGCGCGGGCCGCGCTCGGTGTCAGCACCGAAGGCACCCGCTTCGACACCGTCCTGGAAGGCCGCATGAGCTATGAGATCGGCCTCGCGGCCGGCGTGAGCGACGCTTTCCCCCACCTCAGGCATCTGGTCTTCTCCCGGACACTGACCGAGAGCCCGGCCCCCGGCATCGAACTCGTCGCCGACGACCCGGTGTCGAAGGTGCGGGAGTTGAAGCGCGATGACGGCAAGGACATCTGGCTCGTCGGCGGCGGGGAACTGGCCGGCGCACTGTACGGAGAGATTGACCGCGTGATCGTCAAGCTCAGCCCGCTCACCATCGGCTCCGGCATACCCCTCTTCGGGCGGACGGCAGCCTTCGTGCCCACTGCCTGGGAGCTCACCGACCACACCGTCCTCAAGGGCGGTGCGGCGTTCCTCGCCTACGACCGGCACCCCGGCACTCCCGAGCCCGCACACAGGTAGCGGCAGGGGGAGCGAGAACAGGCCGGTCGTCCCGACTCCACGCCGGACCGCTCGGCCTGCCAGTCGGTCATGGCCGTCGCCTGCGCACCCCGACTGTTGGCGATGCCTTTCACGGAGGACCGTCGGACTCCGCCCAGTATGCCCCGTTTCGCTCGCGGGCCGCTGCCGCCGGGATGTCGCCGGTTGTCGGACGGGACGGATGAGTTCCGAGACGCCGTTCGCGGCGGGCAGCTGGCAGCCCAGCGCCTTGACCTGGCTGCCTGTGCTGCGAACGTCGGTGGGCGGCTGCGGCGTTGACGGTCGTTGAGGTCGGGCAGGCCCACCTCGGCGAACCGGCCCGCCAGCGGCGCACGGTGTCCAGGTCCAGACCCGGCGCCCTGGCGAAGCGCGCGTTGGAGTGTCCGCGCGCCGCCTGCAGCACCACGCAGTACGTGTTGTAGCCGTGCTCGCCCAGGACCTCGGAGATGAAGCCGTTCTCGAACGGGATGCGGGTGGAGATGTCGGGGAAGCCGGAACTGAACTCGGCGATCGTCGCCATCCCGTTCGAGGTGGCGTTGCGGCCGGTCAGCAGCGACGCCCGGGTGGGCGAACACGGCTCAGTGGTATGGAAGTTCGAGTACTTCAGGCCCATGTTCGCGATCCGCGTCATCTTCGGCGTCTGCACCGGGCCGCCGAATCGGTCCATCGTGCCGTAGCCGACATCGCGATCACCAGGACGTTCGGGGTGCCCTTGGGAGCCTTCGGCGCCAGGTACGGCTCCCAGTCCGGTTCCGACTCCCGGATGTCCAGAGCGATCTTCCTTTGAAGCCCTTCACGCCGATCCTCATTCCTGATTTCGCGTTAGCGGCCGCTTCCGTCCCGGGGCGGCCGATGACCCCACGTCCGACGAGGGTCAGCGGCCTCGGCGATCCGGGCACGGAAGCGGCGACCGGATGGGCGACTACATGGTGTTCGGGTTCGCGTTCCCCGCGTCGGCGACCGCGATGGCGATCCCCAGTGCCTCGGTGATGTGGGTCGCGGCCGACATCACCCGGGCGGTGCCGACGATCGGCGCGATCGCCACCAGGACGTCCTGCAGTTGAGCAGCGGTCATGTGCTCCTGCATCGCCGGCTCGAGATGCGCGAGGTAGGAGACCGCTGGTGCGTCCATCGCCGCCAGCGCCGCGATCCGCGTGAGGATCAGCATGTCCGGAGCCAGGCCGCACCGCTCGAGCGAATCGGCGGTCATGGCCATGAGGGTGTCGAGAACGGGCGTCTCGGAGGTGGTGGACATCTGCCGTCTCCCTTGGTGGGTGCTCGGTCTGCGCTGCGTGCGCAGACCGGGGCGGCCGGAAGGCCGCTCCGGTCCGACCGTAGGCACCTGCCGGGCTGACCGCATGAACAGTGACCCGCCCGAGTGGACCCGCCGGGCCCTCTCTGACAGAGAGTGACCGGTTGCGGCTGCCCATTGCCTCCTGGGCCGGGGCGTGCGGAGCCGCTGACAGGTGTGAGTAGCAGCCTTGCGGAGGTCGTGGGACGTTGGTGAAGGGGGTCGTTCCCCGCATCCCGCGGGTACGGGTAACAGTTCAACTCCCGAGGAGCCGAACATGGCCAGCAACGTCAGCGGAGCGCCCGCGGGTGCTCCCGTCAGCCGGAAGCACTTCGCCACCGGCTGGACCGTCTTCGCGGCCTGCATGATGATCTTCGGCGGAACGATGGCCATCTTCGAGGGCATCGGCGCCATCGTCAACGACGAGCGTTACGTCATCACCGGGAACTACGTCTACAAGTTCGACGTCACCGGCTGGGGCTGGCTGCACCTCATTCTCGGCATCGTGATCGTGGTGGCGGGTTTCCTGCTCTTCACCGGTGCGATGTGGGCACGGATCCTCGGTGTGATCGCCGCAGGGCTGAACATGATCACCAATTTCCTGTGGTTGCCCTACTACCCGTTCTGGGCCATCGTCATGATCGCCATCGACATCTTCATCATCTGGGCGCTGACGGCTGGAACCCACCGACAGGAAACCGGGCTGTAGAGCCGCAGCAGCCGGTCCGAGCGACACCGGCCGGCACGACCGGTGTCGCCGGACGGTCGGCCCGCCGGTGCCGGGCTGAGCAGCCATCCGTCACACGAGTTTCTGTGCGATCGCTGTCAGCAGTCGCACGGCACGAGCGCCGAGGGCGTAGGCATTTGGCCACCGCCTGATGTCGGGCATGGATGCGCCCAGGTGACAGGCGGACATGTCGAAGCGCCGACACGGAGTTCCCGACCCGCTTCCGTGAACCCAAGACCGAGGCCAGTCGCGCCTGGATCAGCCTCTCCCCGAGGGCCATGGCCGCCCCACCGCCAAGCCGCGATCCAGATGAACGCTCGCCCCGAGGGACGCCTGGAGAGACTCGCCTTCGCCGCACCGGACGGCTCGCTGCTTCGCCCGCAGTGGGTCCTCGACCAGCTCCGCAAACGTACCGCCGTACTCGCCTACCGAAGATCGGCTTGTACGACCTGCGCCACACCGCCGCCGGCATCATGATCGCCGAGAACCTCCCTGCCGCCGTGATCTCCAAGACCATGCGCCACTCCACGCTCGCCGTCACCGTCAACCTTTACGGCCACCTCCTCAAGGACTCCGCCGACGAAGCCGTCGACACCCTCGCCTCCGGGGTGACCTGCCGGAAGGCTTCGGCCGCCCGGACCTCGGCTGGGCCCCGCACCTGGTGCTACTGCACGGTCAGGCGGGAGCGGGTGGGGCGGGAGGAGGCTGGTGACCCGGAGGAGGGCGAGAATGCGGTGGAGGCGGGGTTGGACGCCGACGAGCTGGAATTCGGCGTGCTGGACGCGGGAGGCCCTGCGGGCCGAGAGGATCGTCCGCAGGCCGGCGGCGTCGCAGAAGGTGAGGGCGGCGACGTCCAGGTCCAGCTGACGGGGACCGGCAGCGAGTGCCTGGGTGACGGCACGGGTGACAAGGGGGCCGGTCGCGAGGTCGAGTTCGCCGTCCAGGGAGATCACGGCGGTGTCCTGATAGAGCAGGGTCTGCGTACGCAGTAGGTCGTCGGTGTGCATCACGAACACTTGAAGACTCGGTTGGCGGAAAGACCCGGAATCAAGGCCGTACAGCCACCGTAGGCCTGGGTCCAGTGCCCGGAAGGGGCCGGACGGGGCGCACTGGGGGGCCATACGGCCCCTTGCCGTACCACCAGCTGCCCTCCTCCTCCGGCTCGCCGCACGGTGTCGGCAGAGCCGCGTGTGAGAAGGGCCAGGCGGGGCCCCAGAGCCACGTCGCACCACGTGTTCTACGGCAACCCCGTGCCGGTCGTGTGCCGGAGGTCGAGCAAGGATGCCGACTGGTTGGTGGAATGGGCGGGGACACACCGGCCCGTGGTTGGGGTAAAGCGGGCCGGAGTCCGCATGCTGGCTTTCATGAGGATCGACGGGCTGTTGCTGTGGACCGGTGGCTGATGGGGACGGGGGTGAGGGGACCGTCGCGGTCGGAGGGGACCGGACGCGGGCGCCGCGTTGTTCTGCTGTGGGCTCTGACGCGGTCGTTGCTGACTGCGGCCGTTCTGGTGGTGGCGTACTTCCTGCTGCCGCTGGACCAGTCTTTCGGGGTCGCGACGGCGGTCGGTCTCCTTGGCGGACTGGTTGTGGTGTGCGCTCTCGTCGTGTGGCAGACGCGGTCGATCGTTCGATCTCCGTACCCGCGGCTCAAAGGGATCGAGGCGTTGGCCACGAGCGTTCCGCTGTTCATTCTTCTGTTCGCGGCCGCCTATTACCTCATGGCGCGGAGCGAGTCCGGATCGTTCACTCAGCCGCTGACGCGGGTGGATGCCGTGTACTTCACGGTGACGGTGTTCTCCACCGTGGGCTTCGGCGACATTGTTCCCACGGAGGAGGTGGCCCGGGTGCTGGTCGTTCTGCAGATGCTCGGGGACCTGGTGTTCGTCGGCATCGCCGCACGCGTGATTCTGGGTGCCGTCAACGTAGGACTCGACCGGCGCAGCCGGCCTGTCTTCTCCGGCGTCGTCCCGCCTCCCGGCGTTGCGGGCACCGACGACGGTATCGCCGGACCGGATTCCTCGGGCTGACGGCCGGGAAGCGGGCCGTGGACCCGTCGCGTCACGAGGCGGGCGCCCCGATGGGCTCGGGTTCGCCGGTGACCGGGGCACTCCGCCGTGTGAGGCGCAGGGTCCCCACGTAGGCGACCACCACCGCGACGATCACCAGTGGCATGACGGTCAGCCCCTGGGAGCCGAGCAGCAGGGTGGCCAGCAGGACGCAGGTCATCGGGAGTCTGAGCATGGCGACGCTCAGCGCGCCCAGCCCGATGGCGAAGCCTGTGGTGACGTCCAGGCCGGGCAGGTGGGACATGGCCAGGCCGCCCGCGCCGCCGACGAACAGGGCCGGGAAGACGGGGCCGCCGCGGAAGGAGCTGAGCGAGACGCTGTAGGCGAGCGACTTGAACGCGACCAGCAGGAGCAGGGTGCCGACGGAGTAGGTGGCGTGGTCGGCCAGCAGGGGGCCGAGGGTGCTCTCGCCCGAGTAGAGCACTCCGGAGATTGGCTTGTCGGTGATGGTGGCGTAGAGCAGGGCGAGCGCTCCGATGAGCGCACCCGCCAGCACGGAGAGTGGCAGCCTGCGCCGCTGGATCTGCATTCTCATGCGCAGGGCCGGGCGGCGGATCACTTCGCCGAGGACCGGGGCGACCAGGCCTGCGAGGATCGCCCAGCCGAAGGCGGCGAGGGTGGGCCGGTCGGCGGTCGGTACTTGTGTCAGGGACAGGGAGTAGGTGCCGAGGCCGGTCCAGGAGTCGAGGCCGGTGAAGATGAGGGAGCCGATGCCGGCGGCGAGCAGGCCGGGTACCAGGACGACGCCGAGCATCGGGCCGGCCAGGCCGGAGGCTTCCATCAGCAGGAAAGCGCCGAGGATGGGCGATCCGAGGAGCTCGCTGATCGCCGCGAAGCTGCCGGCCGCGCCGAGAACGGCGAGGGCGTTGGGCGGGGCGTCGCGTTTGAGCAGTCGGATCGCGCCGACGGCCAAGCCGCCACCGAGAGCGATCAGTGGGGCCTCCGGGCCGAGGACGACGCCGAGGCTGAGCGAGGCGATCGCGGCGAGGGCCACGCCGGGGACCGTGGCCGCCGACGGGATGCCGCCGGTCTTGAGCCCGTCGGCCGGCTCGTGCCCGCCCCGACCGGGGAGGTACCGGATGGTGAGGGCGACCAGGACGCCGGAGACGGCGAGCACGGGCACGGCCCACCAATCCGGGGTGCCGTGGAAGCCGAGGCCCTTGGGCAGGTCGTTGTAGACCAGCGACTGGAGCTGGGAGACGAGGGCGAGGAAGCCGTACGCGGCGGCCGAGATCGGAGCGCCCAGCAGCGCCGCCATCACCAGCAGCGCGACGTAGCTGCGGCTGCGGACGATCTCGAACGGATCCTGCGGCGCCGCCGCGGGCGCGGCCGGCTCGGCAGGCGCGGGAGGGTCGGCGGACATGCGCATCGCCTCCTTGGCATTCGGCCCGCCCGGGAACCGGGCGCCGGCACTGCCTGCCCCTCAGCGGCCGGCAGGCGGTGCTCCGATCATCGGGCCGACCGGCGGCATCCCTCACGGCGGAAGCGCCACACGGGTGAACCGCATCGAGGCACACGGAGCACGCCTGGGCCATAGCGGCGGGCGGCGCCATCATGCACCGACAGATGTGCTGTCACCCCGTCAGCCGGGTGCACCCACCCATACCGCCGACTCCCGGTGGTGCGCGCGCCGCCCGACGTTTCTCCTGGAACGGCATGCGGCAGCCGACGGTCGGCCGCCCACCCGAGGAGGAGCAATGGCGGCGACCCCACCTGAGCCCGGCTCAAGCGAATCCGCCGGCGGCGAGGGGCCCGGCACGGCAGGTCCCCCCGAGCAGACCCCGGCACCGCCGCCTCCCCCCGACCGTCCCGCACCACCGCCGGGACCCGGCCGGCCCCGCGTCGCGGCGGCGGGGGACGCCGACGAGATCACCCGGCTGCACGAGCGGATCGCCGTGCTGGAGGCCGCCCCGCGCAAGAAAGAACACCACCGCTGGCGAACCTCGGGCGCCGTCGTGCTCATCGTGATCACCTCCCTTCTGTCCCTGCTGTCCGTGCTGGCGGTGTGGACGTCCGACTTCGTCGGCAACACCGACCGCTACGTCCAGACCATGGCTCCGCTCGCCACCGACGCCGACATCCAGCAGGCCGTCACCGGCCGCGTCACCACGGTCGTCCTCGACCAGATCGACGTGAACGCCGTGGTCAAGGAGCTCTCCGACGCCGCCGCCGAGAAGGGCGTGCCGCCGAACGCCGCCAACCTGATCAACAACCTGAGCGGGCCGATCAAGAGCGGTCTGACCCAGTTGGTCAGCTCGACCGTGAACAAGGTCGTCACCAGCGAGCAGTTCGCCACCCTCTGGGTCGACGCCAACCGGGCCGTCCACACCGCCCTGGACAAGGCCCTCACCGGTAAAGGCGGCGGCGCGGTCGTCATCGAGAACAACCAGGTCTCCATCGACATCGCACCGATCGTCGCCAAGGTGAAGGACGAACTGGTCAACGCCGGTGTGGGGCCGGCCGCCAAGATCCCCGAAGTCCACACCAACTTCGTGGTCTTCTCCTCGAAGGACGTAGGCAAGGTCAAAACGTACTTCCGCCTGCTGGAGATCATGGGCGCCTGGCTGCCGATCGTCACCATCCTCATCGGTGCCTGCGCCGTGTTCCTGGCCCACAACCGCCGCCGGGCGCTGATCGGCGCCACCGTCGGGGTGGCGCTGGCCATGCTGCTGCTCGGCATCGTGCTTACCGTCTTCCGCTCGTTCTACCTTGACCACCTGCCACCGGGCGCCAACCAGGCCGCCGCCGGCACCCTTTACGACACCCTCATCCGCTTCATGCGGGCCACCATCCGCGCGGTCGGCGCGGTCGCCGTGGTCACCGCCGTCGGCGCCTTCCTGATCGGACCGTCCCGGCCCGCCGTCGCGGTGCGCACCGCCTGCCGGCGCATCATCGGCTCCCTGCGCGACGCGCTGTACTCGCTCGGCATGAAGCTCGGACCGGTCGGTCCCTTCGTGCACCGCTTCAAGGGCTGGATCGGCGCGGCGATCCTGCTGGTCGCCGCGGTGATCCTGGCCACCTGGTCCTACCCGACCTGGGCCGTCGTCCTGTGGATCACCTTCTTCGTGGCCCTCGCCTTCGCCATCCGCGAATTCCTCGACACCGGCCCCGGCGGCGACCGCACACCACCCCCGGCAGCCCCCGGCGCACCCCCGCCGGCCCATGCGTGAGCGACCGCCCCACCGGGGCGGTCGGCCCGGTCCCCCCGCCGACCGCCCCGACGGAGGCAAGGAACGGGAGGTTCGATCGCGACAGACCGGGCGCGGGTCAGTTCGCCGACCCGCGCCGTAGGTACCAGATCGTGCCGACCGCGGTGGACAAGGTGACCGGCACGATCGCGAGCAGCGGGTACTCGCCGCCCGCGAGCTTGGCGCCGGTGGCGACCACGAGGACCACCGCGCCGATCGGCACCACGAAGCGGGCCATCGGAGAGTATCCGCAGCTGGCCGGGGTGGGGTTCCACGACTCACCGGGTCGGCCGAGGCTCGGCCCGGACCAGATCGCCAGGCTGGAGCGGGAGTTGGAGCGCGGTCCGCTCGTCCACGGCTGGGCGGACCAGCGGTGGACGCTCGTGCGGATCAAGACGCTGATCGGCAGGCTGTTCCACGTCTCGTACACGGTCGAGGGCACGTGGGCCCTGCTCAAGCGGCACGGCTGGTCTTGGCAGCGGCCCGCCCGGCGGGCGATCGAGCGCGGCGACACGGCGGTCGAGGTGTGGAAGAAGGCAACCTGGCCGCGGGTAGGAGCGCTGCGGCGGCCCTCGGGGCCTGGATCGTCTTCGAGGACGAAGCCGGGCAGTTGATGACGCCGCCGCGCGCCAGGACCTGGGGCCGGATCGGCCGAACCCCCGTCGCCAGGGTGCGAGGCCGGGACTCGGGCCGGGTGTCGATGGCCGGAATGGCTTGCTACAAGCCCGGTGAACGGTCCCGCCTGCTCTACCGCATCCGCGAGTACCGGGGCCGCAGGGAGGAGCCGAAGGGCTTCGGGTGGCGCGACTTCCGGGACCTGATCGTCCGCGCCCGGCACCAGCTCGGGGCGTCATGCCCGCGTCTGCGACCAAGGACGCGCCTGAACTCGACGAAGGACATGCGGATGAGCCTGCTGCACTGCGATGTCCACCGAGAGTGATCGCCGAAGCGTCGCACTCTCTGACGATTCCGCCCCACAGGCGAATGAGCGACGGAGTCACGATCTGCGACAGGGGGCGCTCATCGACGGCCCGCTGAGGGAGCGCCGCTCGGGCCGGCACGGCCGAGGGGAAGCACAGCAGGACACGCGACCTACGAGATCAGGGGTCTGCCGGGCATCACGTTGAGGAGTTGCCGCGCGGCGTGGCACGGCCCTGTCGAGAGGACCGCCTCGGCCAACGACTTGATCCGTTCGCCCGGTGAGGCCAGCAGCCGGTTCACTGTCGTGCCGACTGCGGACGGACTCGCGTTGTTGGGATCGAGCGCCAGTCCGAGTCCCGCCTGTTCCACGTCGTGCGCGATGACGAACTGGTCGCTGGAGAAGGGAAGGACGAGGGAGGGGACGCCGTAAGCGGTGCACTCGGTGAACGAGTTGTTGCCGCCGTGGTGGACCATGACGGCGCAGTGGGTCAGCAGCTGCTGCTGAGGCACGGTGTCCGCGATGTGGAGACGGTCGGGGGAGGCGGCTGCCAGGACTGGACTGCGGGAGAGTTCGGGTACGCGGTCCCCGGCGGCGGCGATCACGGACGCCTCGGTGTGCGTCAGCACCGCTTCGGTGACGGTGCGCAGGACGTCGTGGCGGGCGGACAGGAAGGTGCCGAAGGCGATGAGCACCAGAGGGCGGCCGCCGGAGCACAGCCGGGTGACGACGGCCTGCCATTTCTCGTCCAGTCCGGCTTCCACGGGCGGTGGTGTGCAGTGGCCGGAGTAGATCGCGGTGGGCCGGCCGGGAGGAGGGGGGAGGTTCGGCAGCCGGGGGTAGTTGAAGACCACGGCCTGTGGTGAGCAGAGTGCGAATGCCCTTTCCACCTCGGGCAGGTGGGGTGCGTGCCGACGGGCGATGTCGCGAAAGGAGCGTGTGAACGCCTGGTCGTTCGCGCTCACGGCCGCGAGGAGCTCGTCGAGGTCCTCGGGTGAGGGGCGGAGTGCTTTCGGCCAGGCCCGGGGGAGCCCGAAGTAGGCATCGGGCAGGGTCGGGATGTAGCTGGGGTGGCCGGGGCAGAAGGTCGCGTAAGGCAGCTCCAGGCAGTGCATGCTCAGCGTCACGGGGTAGCTGAGCTGGTCGACGAGGTACCAGTCGGCCTTCAACCGGCTGTCCAGGGCTCGCACGCTCTCCAAGACCCCCTCAGGGTCGGGGAGCATGTCGGCCGCCCTGTGGCGTGCCTGAGTGAGCAGGGTGGGAATCGCTCCTTCGCGGGTGGCCTCCAGGAACTCCCGCAGGCGTGCGGCCTCCGAAACGGCTTGGGACGTTCGTTCGGCGACGCCGGTGTTCGCGTTGCGGGTGACGGTGAGTTCGGTGAAGTCCAGGCCGCGCCGGGCGGCCAGGTCCGCGAAGGCCGGCGCGCACGCCAGCGTCACCTCGGCCCCCTCCTCTCGCAACGCCGCGCCGAGCGTGCTCATCGGCGCGGCGTGGGACTGGAACGGGGGACTGATCAACACGACTCGGGGCACGTCACTCTCCGCTGTCGGCGAGGCCGGGGGCGCTCGGGGGACACCTGGGGTGGTGCTGATGCCCCAGATCGTGCCATGCCAACACCTGCGGCGGAACGGTGCCGGGTGCCGCGCCATCCCTTCGGCGGCGCGGCACCGAAAGGGAGGTGACACCCGCGAGGAAAGGACGTTCCGATGGCGCACCGACCGTGCGGCCGGACAGAGAGCTTCCCGCCGGCCGACTCCGACGCACTGGTGCGGTGGCGACGCCACCACCTCGATCCCGCGTTGGACGAGCCGGGCGGCGACGATCTGCTGGCCCTGTTGGCCCGGGCGGAGTACGGCCGCCTGACCAGCGCCTGGGCCGAGCGCGCACTGCTGCCCGAGGACGTCGTCACCGCGCGACTGCGGCGCGCTGCCCGTTCCGGCACACCGGCCGATCCCTGGTGGCTGGTGGGACTGGCCGGCGGGGGAGTGCTGCAGCGCAGCGCTTTGGCCGAGGCCTGGGGGGTTACGGTGAGGGCGGGACTCCGGGCCGACGCCACGGCGGCGTTGCGAAGCCGCCTGTTGCTGCCCGTTCCGCCGAGCGAGCGGGCCTGTCTCCTCGACCTCGCCGAGCAGCACGCACTGTCACCTCTGGTCGCCGCGGAATGCGCTGCCGTGGCGCACAGCGACGAGCCGTCGGTCCGGCAGGCGGCCTGGCGTTACCTGTCGGGGCTTCGGGGCGGAGCGCGCGTCCTTCCCGTCGGCCGCGGGCGGTCGTCGGGCTGGTACGAGGCGCTGCTGCTCTCGGCCGCCTGGCAGCGAGCCGCTCCCGGGCACCGTGCCGGCGCTGGGTTCCGGCGTGCGGTGGCGGGGCTTCCGGCCGCTCCGGCCGGAGGGATCGTGGTGGCGCAGACGATGATGCTCGGAAGACTGGAGGAGCCCGGTGTCGGCGCCAGCGGGGGAATGAGTGTCCTGTTGGGCGCTCTCGGCGATGCCCTCGCCGCCACTGGCCAAATCGCCCGGGTGCTGACCCTGGCGCCCGCGTGCGGCGACGACCTGGGCGGTGGCTTGGTGACACGGCTCGGCACCGGGCACTGGCTCCTGCGGGTTCCCGTACCGGGGCCGGCGGCGGCTCCGGTGAACGCACCGGAGCTACGGGCCGGCTTGGCGTGGTGGATGGCGCGTCTGTTTGCCCTCCCGGGTGCCATGCCCGCAGTGGTGCACGCGCGTTTTGCCGACGACAGTTCGCTCGCCGTGGCGGATGCGGCTCGCCGCAGCGGCGCGCGGTTCGCCTTCACCGTCACGCCCGATCCCCACCGGACCATGGGGGAGCGGCACCGCGACATCGGCAGGGCCCTGTGCACCGAGCCGGCCGCGGCCCTGCGTGCGGACCTTCACCGTGTGTTCGCCGCCGATGTCCTCGCGGACCGCTGCGACCTGCTGGTCACCATCCCGGGGCCGACCGGAATCCGCGAACTCGCGACCCACTTCCCGCAGCTCACACACAGCGGCCGCAGGCGAAGGGTCGTATCGCCCGCCGAGGGGATCCCTCCATTCAGTCGGGCGGGCGGCGACACGGCTCTGGCCGTGGAGCTCATGCGTCGGCTCTTCGCAGGTGGCGACCGGGAGGACGGCCTGGATCCGGGCACCCGCAGCTCGCGGATGTTCCTCAGCGTGGGCCGGCTGCATCCCGTGAAGCAGCAGGACCGGCTGGTCGAGGCGTGGATCGAAGCAGGTCTGCACCACCGCACGACGCTGCTTCTGGTCGGCGGCTCGGCTGGTTCCGGAACGGCGGCCGAGCGTGAGATGCGCGGGCGCATCGCCAAGTTCGTCTCCGCGGAGCCGATGGCGCGGCGCAACCTGGCCTGCTGGCCGGCGCTGCCCAACCACCACGTCCGGCTTCTCGAACGGGTGCTGGCCGCGGAGCAAGCGCCGTACCCGCCGGTCTACGTCTGCCCGAGTGCCAAAGAGGAGTTCGGTCTCGCAGTCCTTGAGGCCATGGATGCGGGCCTGCCGGCAGCGGGACCTCAGCGCGGTGGCGTCCCCCACTACATCGACGACGGTGTCAACGGTTTTCTTCTGCCCACGCACTCGACCCCCGCCCTCTCCGCAATGCTGGCCGCCTTGGCGGCCGTGCCGAGTGACGAGCTGGCTTCGATCGCGGCAGCCGGAGCGAGCACCGTGACCGGCCGCTACTCGGCCCAGGCGATGGCCGGCGAACTGGCCGAGGCCTACCGGTTGCTGACCACGGCATCGTCGGCGCAGTCAGGCTGACCGCGTCCGAGGCCAGAACAGCCTGCAGGGCCCGCCGCGCTGAGCAACTTGAGCCGGCCGTGATGGGTAGGCGCCACTGTGGTCGGCTCCCACAGAGGTCGCCGGTCCGGGGGAGAGGAGTGAGGTGGCTGTCGCCTGCGGCGCCGCTCGTCGGCTGATCCCGCGCAGGGTTCACGCGCGTGCCTACACGTGCTGCCAGGCGCCGAAGCGCACGGGCACACCGGGGGAGTACAGGACGCTGGCCGGCGGGCCGTGGACATCGATGCCGGCGGCGCGGACCAAGTGGTCCGACAGGCCGCCGATGCGTGCTTCGTGCAGCGGCCACCTCGGATGGTCGGTCGGCAGGTAGACGGTTCGTCCGCGCACCCGGGTGTGCAGGCCCCATCGGGCGGTCAGGAAGTCGGCGAGCGGGCCGGGGGCAGGCAGCCGCCGGCCGATGTGCGCGGTCAGCACACACGTCCTGTCGGCGGGTGACGGCCAGTGTGCGCGGGTGGCGAGGAAGTAGGAATCGCCTTCGATCGCCAGGCGTGTCGAGGACCACCGGTAGGGCAGTGCCAGGGATGCGCGGGCTGCGAGAACCGCCGCCAGCCTAGGGGATTCCAGCGAACGGAAGACGACGCCGCGGCGTCCCTGCCGGTCCACCGAGTAGAGCCTGACGTTCACCTCCGGGAAGGTACCGAAGTACGGAAGGCCCGGGCCGCGGCCCGGGCCCAGGCGCTCCATCTGGAACGGCACGAGCCCAACCCAGCTGGTCCCGTTCCACAGGTCGGGCATCACATCGGGCGGCAGGAGGGGCGCGACCGCGGCAGGGTTGACGGGCCAGTGGATGAAGAGGGGGTGACGCCAGTACTGCGACAGCACAGGGACGCGTACGGGCCTGGTGGGATGCGCCGACAGGGGCTCGGTGATCATCATCTCTCCTGCTGCTCTGAGGCCGCCAGCGTGCAGCCAGCACCCTTCGCAGGGGCACTCGCATCGTTGGTGCAGCTGACCCGCCAGGGCCAGGCATCGCAGGCCACCTGACAACGGAGCGCCTGGTCGGTGGCCGCCGCCCCGCGCCACAGGCCCCGCCCTGGGGAGTCCATCAATTCGCTGCACAAACGGTTCAAGTGGGCCCATGGTGTCGAAACGATGCACGGTTTCACCGTGAACAATCCGATGCGCACCATGCGAGCCGGCCACGCTCATGGCAGGCAGCAGCCGACGGCCGAACTCTCGGCAGCCGTGCTCGAACGTGTCGCGCGAGGAGACAAGCAGGCCTTCGAGGAGCTCTACCACCGGATAGCCGGGCCGGTGTACGGAATGGCCCTGCGCACCCTTCGCGACAGAGCCCACGCCGAAGAGGTCGCGCAGGAAGTGCTGCTCGAAATCTGGCGCACCGCAGCCACCTACCGCAGCGACCGCGGGTCCGTCACGACCTGGGCGCTCACCATCGCGCACCGTCGGGCGGTGGACCGGGTTCGCTCGGTGAGGGCCTCGACCGAAAGGGACGACCGCATCGCCCGTCAGGATCCCGCCGACAGTGAGGCGCTGGAGGACCGCGTGGTGCGCTCCATCGAGCAGGCCCGGGTCAGGTCCGCGCTGGCGGGCCTGAGCCAAGTCCAGCGGGAAGCGGTGGTCCTGGCCTACTACGGCGGCTATTCACAGCGCGAGATAGCCGCTCTCACCCACACGCCTCTGGGCACGGTGAAGACCCGCGTCCGCGACGGCCTGCTCCGACTCAGGTCGGCCCTGGGCTTGGAATCCAGCCGTGGCGGCGAATCACCGCAGCCCACAGAGACCGCAGCGACGGAACGCAGGATCGGAGGAGCCTGATGAAGGAGCCGGACGCCGCCCGCGAATCGGTCTGGGACTACCCTCGGCCGCCGGCCGTCGAAGCCGCTTCCGGGCGGGTGGTCGAGATCTGGTTCGCTGACACGCTCATCGCCTCCACCCGATCCGCGCTTCGCGTACTTGAGACGAGTCACCCCCCGGTCTTCTACCTCCCGGCCGCCGACGTCGCCGTGGAACTGCTCACGCAAAGCCCCGCTGCGAGCGTCTGCGAGTGGAAGGGCCTCGCCTGCTACTGGGATCTCGATGTAGCCGGGCGCCACGTCCCGCGTGCCGCATGGAGCTATCCGGACCCGCTTCCCGGCTACGGCCAGCTCCGCAGCACCTTCGCGTTCTACCCCGGCCTGGTCGATCGCTGCACTGTGGACGGCGAAAGGGTCCGCCCCCAAGCCGGCGACTTCTACGGCGGCTGGATCACCAGCGAGATCACTGGCCCGTTCAAGGGTCGTCCCGGCACCTCGCGCTGGTGACCCGGCAGACAGCGCAAGGGAGGTTGACACCATGGAGACATCGTCGGCCGGCCATGACACACCCGCTCGGCCGAGCCCTGTTGCCGAGGCAGCCGATCCGGTGGAGCAGGCGGCCCTGCCCACGGGCGATGTCGCTCTTCTGCTCGGTGTGTCGCCGACCACGATCCGTTCCTGGGAGCGTCGCTACGGCATCGGCCCCGAACACCGACACGAGGGCCATCACCGCCGTTGGGGCCCACGCGACATCGCTGTCCTTGAGACGATGTGCCACCTCACCGCCCGCGGAGTTCCGCCCGCCGAAGCGGCCCGTGCGGCTCTGGCCGAACGCGACGCCCGACAACCGGCAACCTCTGTACCCAGCCGACCCGCTGACGTCGCGCGGGAGATTCCCGAGCGCGGCGCCAGCGGAGGCAGGGCACTGCGCGTTGGGAGCGTGCGGCCCGAATGCCGCGGACTGGCCCGCGCCGCCGTCCGGCTCGACGCGGCGGAGACCGTCAGGATTCTGCGCGAGGCGGTGAGCGAACACGGTGTCATCGAGGCGTGGACCGAGGTGATGATGCCGGCTTTGCGCGCGGCGGGCCGCAAGTGGGCGGTGGACGGCGAGCAGTACGTCGAGGTCGAGCACCTGCTGTCCTGGCATGTCTCCAGCGTCCTGCGCGAAGCGGCGATCGCCTCCATCGCGAGCGGACCGGGCCGCCCGGTCCTCCTGGCCGCGGGCCCTGGTGAGCAGCACACCCTGCCCCTTGAAGCCACTGCGGCGGCACTGTCCCAACGAGAGCTCCCCTTCCGCATGCTCGGCGCGGCGGTGCCGCGCCGAGCTCTGGTGGACGCCGTCCATCGGCTGGGGCCGTGTGCCGTGATGCTTTGGTCCCAGGACCACCGCACTGCGGACCAGGAGCTTGCCCGACTGGTGGGCGCTGCCACCTGGGGGGCCCGCGGCTCCCGCACCCGGGCTCTCGTGGTGGCCGCCGGGCCGGGCTGGCTCCGCCATGGCCCGCCTCCCGGCGCGTCGAGCCCCCGCACCCTCGCAGCAGCAGTCGACCTACTGGAACGAACCGCCCACCCGCCGGGACCCAGCACCCCCGGCCAGACCGCGGGCCCGGTGCCGGAGGAAATCCGCGGGTGACCTGTGAGCTGGATCCTGCGGCGCGACCGCGGCGTCCGGCGTCCAGATTGTTCGACCCGCACCGGCTACGCCGAACGGAGAAGCAGACATGGACCTGGAACCGTCCCGCGCCCTGCGCTGCCTGGTCACCGGTGCTACCGGCTACATCGGAGGTCGGCTGGTGCCCGAACTCCTCGCACAGGGGCACGCGGTGCGCTGCCTGGTGCGAGAGCCCGGCCGCCTGCGCGACCAGCCCTGGCGGGCTGAGGTGGAGACCGCGACCGGCGACGTCACCCGCCCCGAAACCCTCCCGGCGGCCTTCCAGGACATCGACGTCGCCTACTACCTGGTCCACTCGCTCGGCACCGGACCGTCCTTCGAGACCACCGACCGCGAGGCGGCCCGGGCCTTCGGGGCCGCCGCTGCGGCCGCAGGCCTGCGCCGGATCGTCTACCTGGGCGGACTCGTCCCCCGGAATGTCCCGCCCACCGGCCTCTCACCCCACCTGCGCTCGCGCGCCGAGGTCGGCCGGATCCTGCGCGACAGCGGCGTGCCCACCACCGAGCTCCGCGCCGCGGTGATCATCGGATCCGGCAGCGCGTCCTTCGAGATGCTCCGTCACCTCACCGACCGCCTCCCGGCGATGGTCACCCCGCGCTGGGTCTCCACCCGGATCCAACCCATCGCCGTCCGCGACGTCCTGCACTACCTGGTCGCCGCTGCCCGGCTGCCCGCCGCGCTGAACCGCAGCTTCGACATCGGCGGGCCGGACGTCCTCACCTACGAGGAGATGATGCAGCGCTACGCCCGCATCGCCGGGCTGCGGCGCCGTGTGATCGTCCCCGTGCCGGTCCTCACGCCCCGACTATCCAGCCACTGGGTCGGCCTGGTGACACCGGTCCCCAACTCCATCGCCCGCCCGCTGGTCGAGTCGCTGCGCCACGAGGTGGTCTGCGGCGAGCACGACCTCGCCCGGTGGGTGCCCGACCCGCCCGCCGGGTTGACCGGGTTCGACCGTGCCGTTGCCCTCGCGCTGCGCCGGATCAAGGACGCCGAGGTCGCCACCCGATGGTCCTCGGCCTCGCTGCCAGGTGCGCCCAGCGATCCGCTGCCCACCGACCCCGACTGGGCCGGCGGCAGCCTCTACCAGGACGTCAAGGAACGCCGGGTGACCGCCGCCCCCGATGCCGTGTGGCAGGTCATCGAAGGGATCGGCGGGGAGAACGGCTGGTACTCCTTCCCCCTCGCCTGGGCCCTGCGGGGGTGGCTGGACCGGCTGGTAGGTGGCGTCGGGCTGCGCCGGGGGCGGCGGGACCCGGCCCGCCTGCGCGTCGGCGACTCCCTCGACTTCTGGCGGGTCGAGGAGATCGAGCCGGGCCGGCTGCTGCGGCTGCGCGCGGAGATGCGGCTGCCCGGGCTGGCCTGGCTGGAGCTGTCCGTCGAACCCGACGGGCCGGGCAGCTGCTACCGGCAGCGGGCCCTGTTCCATCCCCACGGGCTCGCCGGGCACGCCTACTGGTGGGCCGTCGCACCGTTCCACACGGTGGTGTTCGGGGGCATGGCGCGCAACATCACCGAACGAGCCCACCCGGCCGACCGCGGCTGAACCGCCGATCCGGTTCCCGGTGCTGCCCTGACATCTTGAACGTGCCTGCAGCATGGGTCAGTTGACGGCACATCCGGCGCCCGACGCGACGCTCCCGCACGGTGCCGAGCAGGCGGCCGTTGCGGTGCGCAAACGCTGCAACCAGCACACCAGGCGGTGCTGGGCGACGGTGGGGATCCTGGAGGTGGAGGCCATGGCTCATCCCCTGACCGCCTACGAGAGGCGGCTCATCGACGAGATCGAGTGCGCCCTGAAAGCGACCGATCCCCGGCTGCAGCGAATGCTCGGCCGCCGCACCAAACCCGTCCGGCTGTGGATCTGGCAGCCCCGCCGACTGGCGGCGCTGGCATCGCTGGCGGCCGTGCTGGTACTTGCCGCAGCCACACTCGCGTGCACGGTCACACCATGGGCCGCGGTCGCAGCCGTGCTCGGCGCGATCGCCTTGGCCATCGCGTTCCGGCGACTTGCCGGCCTTCACCTGTGACAAGCACTCTCTTGGAGCCGATCATGTCCCTTCCCGAACCGACAGGCCGGCGCGCCGCCGGACCGTCCCCCACGGAGACGCCCGAGTGCGAGGCCTCCACGAGCCACGCGATCTCGACGCCCGAGTCGGTCGAGCTGCGCACCGCGTGGCCGGGCTGGATCCCGCTGACCCTCATCCTCGCGACCGCGCTCGTGCTCGCCGCGTTCGCGGTGGGCAGGATCGCCGGATGGTGAGTTCCGGCCCCGCCACGCGGCAGGCCGCCGGACGGCTCCCTTCCGAGGCGCCCGAACCCGCTGGTGAGGCGAGGGACACGATGATGCCTTGGCATCTGGATCCTTGGGGTCCGCGCGAGCGGATCGGCGACGAGCTGTTCGCGCGGATCGCCGGGCCCCAGGGTCGGGCTGTCAGGGAGCGCATCCACTCGGCCCCGGGGCCGCGCTGGTTCGGCCCCGGTCGTGAGATCCGCACCGTGCACGGCGACGCCGCGATGTTCGTCGGCGGCCTGGCAGCTCTCCTGCTCCAGTCCCTGCACCCAGTGGCGATGGCGGCCGTGGCCGACCACTCCGGCTACCGCAGCGATCCCTGGGGCAGGCTCCAGCGCACCAGTACCTTCCTGGCCGTCACGACCTTCGGCCCGGCCACCGACGCCCAGGCGGCCGTCGACCGGGTCCGCACAGTCCACGCACGCATCCGCGGAACGACACCGGCCGGGCAGCCCTACCAGGCCGACGACCCGCACCTGCTCGGATGGATTCACACCGCCCAGACCCACTGCTTCCTGCGCGCCCACCAGACGTACGGACAGGGCCCGCTGGATCCCGCCGGCCGCGACCGGTACGTGGCCGACGCCGCACACCTGGCGACCGCCCTCGGTGCCGAGGACCCGCCGCGCACCGAGGCCGCTCTCGACGCCCGGCTCGCCGCCTACCTTCCTGAGCTCGTTCAGAGCGGCCCGGCCAGATCGGCCGCGCGGTTCCTGCTCCTGCGTCCGCCCATCACGGTCGTGGCCCGCCCGGCCTATGGCGCCTTGGCGGCAGCGGCGGTCGCTCTGCTGGAGCCGCACCACCGCCGCCTGCTCGGCCTGCCCGCCACCCGCCTGCTCGACGTGTCCGCCCGCCCGCTCGGGTGCGCCGTGGTGCGGACGGTCCGGTGGGCGATGCCGCCACCTCGAAGCTGAACGACGCGCTGCCGCTGCCGGGCGGGCCCGACGTGCCGGGCGCGCCCGGCAGCGGCAGCGGCTGTCAGTCGAGCGCGCCGTTGATCGTCGCCGAAGGGATCGCGATGTTCGGCACGTGGTAGGCATCCAGGATCTTCAGATGGGAACCGTCGTCCATCAGCGACTGCAGGGCGTCCCGGATCGACTCCGTCAGCCCCGGCACCGCCTTGGAGACGCCGATTCCGATGGGTGACGCGCTGGTGGGGCCGACGGCCTCCTTGCCGACCACCGTGTCGAAGGTGACGCCGTTGTCCGCGGTGCCGGCGACGTACGCCGCGGTGACCTCATCAAGGAGGTCAGCCGAGACCTTGCCCGCTCGCAGCGCGAGCTGTGCCTCGGAGTCCTTGGTGAAGGCGAGCACGGTGATGGCCGGCTTGCCCTGCTGCCTGCACTGCTCCTGGCGCTGGTCGAGGAGCCGCTGGTGGTTGGTTCCGGTCTGCACCGACACGCTCTTGCCGCACACGTCCGTGAGGACCTTGATGTTCTCCGGGTTGCCCTTCTCCACCAGCCAGCCCGGGCCCGCGTTGATGTAGTCGACCAAGTCGACCGCCTGCTGGCGCTCCTTCTTGTCGGTCATCGCCGACATGACGGCATCGAAATTGCCGGCCTGGACCGCGGGAAGCAGACCATCGAACCTCTGGCCCGTGAACTCGAACCTGATCCCGAGGCGGGCGCCGATCGCCTGCCCCAGGTCGTAGTCGACACCGGTGATCTCCTTGCTGCCTTCCGATACGTACATCTCGAACGGCGGATAGGGGACGTCGCCATCGCCGCGCGCGCGGCCGGGGCGCCCGGACTGCCGGCCGGGATCCCGTGAGGGGGAGTGCTCGGGACTCCTGGATGCGATGCCATCGCAACGCTGCGGGGCCGGTTGTCGGATGACGACCGGCCCCGCAGCGGTATCACGGCTCGCGCGGTGTCCTCAGTACACGTAGAGGTGCGTGGTGAGGTTGGCGAAGGAGACCGTGGTGCCGCTCTTCCACGCCTTGTAGTCGCTGTTCTTGGTGAGGTCCGCCTCGAAGCGTGGGCCGCTCTCGTAGCTGATCCCGTACTGGGTGGTGCTGCGTCCGGCGTTCGCCAGCTCGGTGGCCATCTTGACCATCTGGTTGGGATGCGCGGTGTTCGGCTCGGGCGAGGAGAAGATGTCGCTCCAGCGGGTGCCGACGGTGCCCGTGGTGGGCGCGTAGGCGGCCTTGGTGGAGGCGGCGGTCCAGGTGGCGGGGTTGTAGGTGTCGCCGCTGGTCAGGTACGACCACTTGACGTTGTCGACGGCCCAGTAGCCGCCTGAGGTGCCGGTGGTGGCGGACCTGAGGTCCAGGACGGAGACGCCGCCCGAGCCGACGACGGTCGTGGTCTCGCCGGTGGTGCCGGGGGAGTCGACGACGAGGGCGGTGTCCTCGTCGACGCCGAAGGCGCGGTTGTGGCCTGTGTCGGCGGCCAGGCGGACCATGCGGCCCTGGCGGCCGCGGGCGGCGAAGTGGGTGTCGAGCAGGCCGCTGGCGAAGAAGTTGAAGCCGCCGGCGGGGCGGTAGGTGAGGTCGTCGGGGTAGGTGGTGCTGGGGGTGGTGTAGGAGCCGTAGCGCAGGGCGTCCCAGCTCTCCCCGCCGGTGACCATGTCGCGCCCGTTGGCGATGGTGGTGCCGGCGCTGGTGCCCATGACGGCGGCGCCGGCGGTCCACTTGGCGCGGATCGCGGCCAGGGCGGGCGTGTCGGCGTTGTCGCTCTTCATCAGGGTGGTCACCAGGCGGCTCTGGTCGCCGCCGCCGAAGAAGAAGCCGGTCATGGAGTTGATCTGGTCGACGACGGTCCGGCTGGAGCTGTTGGCGAGGTGGTCGAGGTCGATGGGGATCCACTGCGCGTCGGCCGCGCCGAAGCCGCTCTTGAGCAGGTCGGCGTAGTAGGCACCGTTGCAGACGGAGTTGGAGCACTTCGCGGGGTCGTTCGCGTTCGGGTCGTTGGCGGGGACGTCGGAGGCTGCGGTGACGACGCCGATCCGGGCCGAGGAGCCGCCCGCCTTGGCGACGAAGGTGCCGTACACGGCGGTGTTGGTCGCAGCCACGGCGCCTCCGGCCAGGACGAGTGTGCCGGGGCCGGAGCCCGCGGCCGCAGCGGTACTGGCCGGCGCGATCAGGGTGGTTCCGAGTGCGGCCGTGCCGATCAAGGCGACGGTCCGCCACAGGGACGGACGGTGGGCGTACGAGCGCATGCGAGCTCCTGTGGGGGAGGCCGGGCCGCAGGGGGAGTGCGGCGTCGGCGAGGAGAGCCGGCCCGGCGTGGGGGCAGGGCAGGCGAGCAGTGCCCGGCACGGTGATACCCCTGCCGTGCTGGTGCAGGAATGGAACATACAGACCAAGAAGTACTCGCGATAGATGTAATGAAATATTCGAGCACAGGGATCACCTGCTGATGCCCCATCAGCAGGTTCATGGAGGGCTGTCCGGCGTTACCTATTTGTATCCCTCGTTACATGTAGCCATCAGTTGGATTTCGTTGTAACGTCCTGGCCAGCGGTGCAGCCCCCAGCGCCGTCCAGGTTTCCGAAAGGCAACGACGTGACCTTCACCGTCTCCCGCAGACCGGCGATGCTGGCCGCCCTCGTGGCGTGCGGCTCCCTCGTGCTCACCGCCTGCGGCTCCTCTGGTGACAGCACCACCACCTCCGGCACGGCCTCCACCAGCGCCGTCACCGTCGCAGGCGTCTCCATCGCCCGCGACGCGGCCCTGCACGACGCGCTCCCGGCGTCAGTGAAGAAGGCCGGCAAGGTCCGGGTCGCCACCGATGTCCCCTACCCGCCGTTCGAGATGTACGTCACCGAGGGCGGCAAGGAGATGACCGGCCTGGACTACGACCTCGGCCAGGCCCTCGGCGCCAAGCTCGGCGTCCAGTTCGAGTTCCAGGCCCAGAAGTTCGACGGCATCGTCCCCGCGATCCAGGCCGGCAAGTACGACGCCGCCGTCTCGGCCATCACCGACAACAAGGAACGCGAGCAGGTCGTCGACTTCGTCACCTACTCCCACTCCGGCACCGGCATCATGGTCGCGAAGGGCAATCCCGACAAGATCGTCACCCTGGACGACCTGTGCGGCAAGAAGGCCGCCGTCCAGACCGGCACCAACCAGCAGAAGCTCCTGACCAAGCACCAGGACGCCTGCAAGGCCGCCGGAAAGCCCGCCATCGACGTCCAGGCCTTCCCCAAGGACTCCGACGCCCAGCTCGCCCTGCGCTCCGGCAAGGTGGCGGCCGACGTCCTCACCAAGCCCGCGGGCGGCTGGACAGCCAAGACCGCCGACGACGGCACCGCCTTCGAGCTGGTCGACGACCCGGCCGCCACCGGCGGCTACAACGCCTCCCCGAACGGCATCGCCATCGCCAAGTCCCTGCCCGAGCTGACCGACGCCGTGCAGAAGGCCCTGCAGCAGCTGATCGACGACGGCTCCCTCGCCAAGATCTACGACAAGTACGGCGTCGCCTCGATCGCCGTCGCCAAGGCCGTCAAGAACGGCGCGGTGGACTGACATGGCCACCACCCAGCATCACACCCCGGGCACCGGCAGCACAGCCGGTCCCGGCCCCGGTGACCTGGTGGCGGTTCCCGTGCGCCACTGGGGCCGCTGGATCACCGCCGCAGTGGCCCTGGTCGGCCTGGTCGGCCTGGTCGGCTCCCTGGCCAAGAACCCCAACCTGCACTGGGACGTGGTCGGCCGCTACCTGTTCGCCGGCCTGATCTTCGACGGCCTGGTCACCACACTGTGGCTGACCGTCGCGGCGATGGCTCTCGGCCTCGGGCTCGGCACCCTGGTCGCGGTCATGCGTCTGTCTGCCAACCCGGTGCTGTACGGCCTGTCCACGCTGTTCGTGTGGCTCTTCCGAGGGACCCCGCTGCTGGTCCAGATCATCTTCTGGGCCTACGCCGCCGCCCTCTACAAGCACATGATGATCGGCATCCCGTTCACCACGGTCACCTTCGTGGAGTTCGACACCAACAGCCTGCTCACCCCCTCGATCGCGGCCCTGCTGGCCCTGGGCCTCAACGAGGCCGCGTACGCGTCCGAGATCGTCCGTGCCGGCATCCAGTCCGTCGACCCCGGCCAGACGGAGGCCGCCCACTCCCTGGGCATGAAGCCCGCCCTGACGATGCGTCGGATCGTGCTGCCGCAGGCGATGAAGGTGATCATTCCGCCGATGGGCAACGAGACCATCAACATGCTCAAGACCACCGCCTATGTCTCGGTGATCGCCGCGCACGACCTGATGTCGAACATCCAGGACGTCTACGCCCAGAACTACCAGGTCATCCCGATGCTCGTGGTCGCGGCGCTGTGGTACCTGGCCCTGACCACCGTGCTGTCCGTCCCGCAGGCCTGGCTGGAGCGCCGCTACGGCCGCGGCACCACCCGCGCAGCCCGGGTCTCGCCGTTGCGCCGGATGTTCGTCGGCGTCACCACCACCCCGTTCCCCGCCACCCGCAACCTGAAGGGCTGAACCGTGGCCCAGCCGATGGTGCACGCCGAGGGCGTGCGCAAGCACTACGGACGGCTCGAGGTCCTCAAGGGCATCGACCTGACCGTCGAACGCGGCCAGGTGTGCTGCCTGCTCGGACCCTCCGGCTCCGGCAAGTCGACGTTCCTGCGCTGCATCAACCACCTGGAGAAGGTCGACGGCGGCAAACTGGCCGTCGACGGCACCCTGGTCGGCCACCGACAGGCGGGAAACCGCCTGCACGAGCTGCGCGAGGCGGAGGTGGCCGAGCGCCGCCGCGAGATCGGCATGGTCTTCCAGCGCTTCAACCTCTTCCCGCACATGACCGCACTGGAGAACGTGACCGAGGCGCCCGTGAAGGTCGCCGGCGTCAACAAGAGCGACGCCCGTGCCCAAGCCCAGCGCCTGCTGGAGCGGGTCGGCCTGGGCGACCGTGCCGACCACTTCCCGGCCCAGCTCTCCGGCGGCCAGCAGCAGCGCGTCGCGATCGCCCGCGCGCTGGCCATGAAGCCCAAGCTGATGCTCTTCGACGAGCCCACTTCCGCGCTTGACCCGGAGCTGGTCGGCGACGTCCTGGACGTCATGCGCGACCTGGCCGCCGACGGTATGACCATGGTGGTGGTCACCCACGAGATCGGCTTCGCCCGCGAGGTCGGCGACGTCGCGGTGTTCATGGACGACGGCATCGTCGTAGAAGCCGGTGACCCCCGTACGGTCCTCGGCAACCCGGAGCAGGAGCGCACCAAGGCGTTCCTGTCCAAGGTCCTGTGAACGCCCCCGCCACGGTCGATGCCTACGCCGCAGCTCGTCTGCTGCCCCTGGCCCACGACCTGATGCCCCGCTACCTCGCCGACCTGGCCGAACTCGTCGCCATCGACTCCGGCTCCCACAGCCCCGAGGGCGTCAACCGAGTCGCCGACTGGCTCCAGGCACGCCTGCACGCCCTCGGCCTCACGACCGAACGCATCACGCCCGACGGGCCTGTCCGCACCGGCGACGTCCTCATCGCCCGCCGCACCGGACGTCTCGCACCAGGCCAGGGCGGGCGCCGGATCCTGCTGGCCGGCCACATGGACACCGTCTTCGACGACGGCACAGCCGCGGCCCGCCCCTTCCGGATCGACGGCACCATCGCCTACGGCCCCGGAGTCAGTGACGACAAGGGCGGCCTCCTCGCCGGCATCGCCGCCCTCGAACTCCTGCTGCGCTCCGGCTGGCGGGACCACGCCGAGATCATCCTGCTGGCCACCCCCGACGAGGAGATCGGCTCACCCGCCAGCCGGCCCGTCACCGAACACCTCGCCGCCCAGGCGGACTACGCGCTGGCCCTCGAATGCGCCCGCGAGAACGGCGACCTCGTGGTCGCCCGCAAGGGCGTCGCCGACTTCCTGGTCACCGTCACCGGCCGCGCCGCCCACTCCGGCGTCGAACCCGAACGCGGCGCCAGCGCCGCCCTCGCCGCCTCCCACCTGCTGGTCGACCTCCAGGCCCTCAACGGAAGCATCGACGGCGTGAGCGTCAACGTCGGCGTCATCCAGGCCGGCCACCGCACCAACGTGGTGTGTCCGAGCGGCGAGTTGCGCCTGGAAGTGCGCGCCACCACCACCGAGGGCCTGCGCGAGGCCGAGCGGGCGGTGCGCGAGCTCGCCGTCCGCCCCTACGTCCCCGGTACCACCGCGGTGGTCGAACGCCTCGACGTGTGCCCGCCGATGGAGGGCACCCCCGCCGCCCGCGCCATGTTCGACCTCGCCGGCCTGGCCGCCACCGAGCTCGGCCTCACCCTCGGCGCGGCCGCCACCGGGGGCGTCGGCGACGCCAACCTCATCGCCGGCGCCGGCACCCCCACCCTCGACGGCCTCGGCCCCGTCGGCGGAGCCGACCACTCACCCCAGGAGTGGCTCGACACCACCACCGTCCCGGCCAGGATCGCCGTCCTCGCCGCCGTCTGCGCCGGGCTCGGCCACCAGCGCTGACCGGACCCGGTCCGAAACGGACCGGCCAAGACCCCGGCAGGCCGTTCCGCACCGGGCCTGCTGGAACCCCGGGGCCGGGCACGCCCTGACAGCCGAGCCCGGCCCCGGAACACCCCCACCACGCAGCCACCTCCTGGAGCGCCCGTGCACCGCGCCGCACCATCGCATGCCGTCACCCTTCGCACCGTCACCGTCAGCGCGGTCACCGCCGCGGTCTGCGTCGCCGCCACCCTCACACCTGCGGCCGCCGAGACCCCCCACCGGCCGGGTGGCGGCACCCTGATCCTGGTCGGAGGCGGACTCAAGGACGCGCGCATCTACCGCGAGATCATCGCCAAGGCCGGCGGGCCCGAGCGCGCCCGCATCGGCGTCGTCACCGCCGCCTCCGTCCCGCCCAGCCAGGACCCCAATGCCGCCGACCCCGACACCTGCTCCAACTCCGCCTGCAACGGCTCCTACTACGCAGACGTCCTCAAGGCCCACGGCGCCGCCGACGCCCAGTGGATCCCCGTCGACATCGAGCACATCGAAGCCGCCGACTCCGAAGCCGTCCTCGCCCAGGTCAACTCCATGACCGGGTTCTTCTTCGGCGGCGGCGACCAGTACCGCTACGTCACCAGCCTCCTGCACGGCCCCGCCCACACCGACTCCAAGGTCCTGGCCGCCATCCGCGCCAAGCTGGCCGCAGGCGCGGTCGTCGCCGGCACCAGCGCGGGCGCCCAGATCGCCTCCGGCCCCGACATGGTCACCGGCGGTGACAGCTACCAGGCCCTGCGCGACGGCTCCGCCCCGGGCTACTTCGACGACCCCACCCGGCTCGGCTATCTCCCGGCCGGCGGCTTCGGATTCCTGGCCTCGGGTCTGATCGACACCCACACCGGCACCTACGGCCGCGAGGGCCGCGCCGTCCGCCTGGCCGCCGACACCGGCCACGACCAGGTCTTCGCCCTCGACGAGGACACCGCCCTCGAGGTCGAAAACGGCGGCACCCGCCAGGAGAACCTGCGTGTACTCGGCAACCACGGCGTCTCGGTCCTGGACCTGCGCCACGCCCGGGTCGCCACCGGCCCCGGCGGATGGTCGATCCGCTCGGTCGGCTACACCTATCTCACCGACGGCGACCAGTACGACCCCCGCAGTCGGCGTACCCGACCCGCCCCCGCCAAGCGGCCGTTCAAGCCGGTGGGCACTGCCCCGGTGCCGGCCAACAACGACATCTTCTACTCGGTGGCCAACCCCAGCGGCACTCCGTACTCCTTCTCCGGCACCGCCCGCGCCCTGGTCGCCACCACCGCACAGCACACCGCCACCGCGACCACCTGGGAGAGCGGCCCCGGCTTCCAGGTCACCTTCACCGAGAACCCCTCCTCGCGCGCCTACACCGCCGACGGCGCCACCCCGGCCACCCTCACCGGCCTGGACATCGCCATCGGCCCCCGCTGACCCGGCCACCCCCACCGAATCCGGTCCGCCCGGCCCGCCCGTCCCCCGAGCGGTCCGGGCTCCGCCGTCCGCAGCCGATATCGTTTCCCCGATCACCAACCCGAGAGGACCAGCCACCATGTCGGCCGCCGCCCCGATCGCCGAGCAGATCCGTACCCGGCTCGGTGAATGCAGCCCCGCCGAACGCAAGGTCGCCCGCGTCCTGCTCGCCAACTGGCCCGCCGCGGGCTTCGAGACCGTCGCCACCCTCGCTGAACGCGCCACCGTCAGCGCCCCCACCGTCCTGCGCCTGGTCACCCGCCTCGGCTACCGCGGCTTCCCCGACTTCCAAGCCGCCCTGCGCACCGAGCTCGACGAACGCAACGCCTCCCCACTGTCCCTCTTCACCACCCCCGGGGATGATGCCGACGCACAGTCCGGCCTCCTCCAGCGCGCCTCCACTGCCTTCGTCACCGCCATCGGCCGCACCCTCGCCGAGCTGCCCCAGCACGACCTGGACCGGGCCATCGAGCTGTTGGCCGACCCCAAGCGACGCATCACCCTGGCCGGCGGACGCTTCACCCAGCTCTTCGCCCAGTACCTCGGCCTGCACCTGATGCAACTGCGCGACGACGTCCGCTTCCTGCCCGACCGTGACGTCGAGCGCACCGCCGCCCTCGCCGCCCTCGGCCGCCGCGACGTCCTGGTCGTCTTCGACTACCGCCGCTACGAACCCGACAAGGTCGCCATGGCGCAGCTCGTTCAGGAGCACGGCGGCCGCGTCATCCTGTTCACCGACACCTGGCTCTCTCCCGTCGCAGCTCACGCCGAGGTCGTCCTCCCCAGCCAGGTCACCTCACCGTCGCCCTACGACAGCCTCGCCCCCACCCTGGCCGTCACCGAGACCGTCATCGCAGGAGTCCTCAACTCGCTGGGCGACCAGGGACACCAGCGGATGCAGGAGCGCGAGGACATTGCCAAGACCCTCGGCCTGTACTGATACGCCGAGCAGCAAGTCAACAGGTACTCGCCGTGACCGGGGCTGGCCTGATCGCCTCCGAGCCGTGGGAGGCCAGCACCAGCACCATCGTCGAAGAGGCCCTGCCCACCGCACCGGGGCCGCACCCGCCCCTGCTGTAAGGCCGGCCGCACTCTCTGGAGGGGACTACGCCCTACGCCCGGGCATCGCTCCCATGTCGGCCTTCGTCTGCTTCACCGACAGTCACCGGCCTGCGTTGCGCGCGGCGCTCCCGCCTGTGGCCGTGTCGGGCGAACAGCGCGACAGTGGAAGGAGACCTTCTTCGGAGGTAGTCGTGATCATCCTTGGACTCATCCTTCTCGTCATCGGGTTCGTCGCCAGCATTTCGATCCTGTGGACCATCGGCATCGCCCTCATCGTCATCGGAGCCATCCTGTGGATCCTTGGCGCCGTCGGCCATGAGGTCGGAGGACGTAAGCACTACTGGTGACGTGCCGCGCGGCGGCTACTGCCCGACGTCTCAGAGCCGGGGCGCCGTGCGTTTCCAGAATGCCCAAGACCTGCGGCACCGGGAGCCGACCGGCCGGGCTTCGCCGGGACGCTGCCCACTGCAGAGGTGAAAGCACCCGGCGGGCTGAATTGCGCCCGCATGCTCCACCGTCGGCAGCGCATCGTCAACTCCGCGCCCCCGCCCAGCGGGAACTCGAGCCGTAGGCCTGCGCCGTGACGGTCAGGTCGGCGCACCGTGCCCCGCCGGCGGTTGCACCAACGTCGTCCATGGGTGAAATGTGGCCGAGGCCGTCCGTCGGCCGTTCGGTTTGAGGTGGGACACGGTGGTCGTAGCGGGCAGGATGTACAACGGCCTTGACGTGTTGCGGAGGAAGCGGCGCCCGGTCGGGAACGGCGGCGGGCGGACCACAAACAGTGCCGGGGGGCGGTTCGATCGTGCGCAGTGGACGAGCTGCATAGTGGTTGAGCTGTCCCGAGTTTCGTGGAGTCCGTGATTGTGTGTTCAGGCGGACTGCGGGGTGGCGGCCTGGGTCCGCCAGTAGTCGCGTTCGTACTCGGCCGGCGGCAGGTAGTCGAGGGCGGAGTGGAGCCGTTCCTCGTTGTACCACGTGACCCACTGGAAGATCGCCCGCTCGACCTGCTCGAACCCGGTCCACGGCCCCTGCATCTCGATCAACTCGGCCTTGAAGGTGCCGTTCAGGGCCTCGGCCATCGCGTTGTCGTACGAGTCCGCGACGGAACCGACCGACGCGGCGGCGCCGATCTCCGAAAGCCGTTCGGTGTAGCGAATGGACACGTATTGCGACCCCCTGTCGCTGTGGTGAATCAGCCCGGAGCCCTTCTTAATTCTCCGGCGCCACAGGGCCATCTCCAGCGCGTCCAAAGGGAGTTCGGTCCGCATGTGGTCAGCGACCTGCCAGCCGACGATCGTCCGGGAGAACACGTCCAGGACGAACGCGACGTAGACCCAGCCGGACCAGGTCCGCACGTAGGTCATGTCCGCGAGCCACAGCTGGTCGGGCCGCTCGGCGGTGAAGTCGCGGTCGACAAGGTCCGGTGGCCTGGGCGCGGTCGGCTCCGGGATCGTCGTGCGGCGCCGCCGGCCGCGGATGACGCCTTCGATGCCCAGCTCGGCCATCAGCCGCTCGACCGTGCACCGGGCGGCCTCTACGCCCTTGCGCCTGAGCGCGCGTGTGATCCTCCGGGCACCGTAGGTGGCTCCGGACTCGTCGTGGACCTGGGCGATCAGTGGCATGAGCTGTTCGTCGCGGAGCCGTCGGGCGGACTTCGGCCGCTGCTTGCGGGCGAAGTAGGTGGACGGTGACAGGTCCAGAACCCGGCATACGGGATCGACCCCGAAGCCGTCGCGCAGGTGGTCGATCACCTGCTCGGCCTCGTCCGGGGACGGTCGATCTCCTGGGCAAAAAACACGCTGGCGGCCTTGAGGATCTCGTTCGCCCGCCGCAACTCCGCATTTTCTCGGCGTAGTTGCTTGAGTTCCTCGAGTTCGTCGCTGGTCGGCCGGTCGTCGCGCTCTCCGGCGTCGGCCTCGGCCTGGCGGACCCAGTTTCGTAGGGCTTCCTTGTGGATGCCGAGGTCCCGCGCGACGTGCGCGATCGGGCGGCCCGTGGTGCGGACCTCGCGGATCGCGCGCTCACGGAGCTCGTCGGGGTACTTACGTGGTGCTGGCACAGCAGGCGGTTCTCCTTACGCCAGGATCGTAACCCTGGCTTCAGGGACTCCACCAAACTCAGAGCAGCTCAGGTCGGGGGCCAACCGTCACTCTGTCTCAGCGGCTCTCGCGTCGAGCCATCGGCGCGCCGGCCAGGCGGCCGAGGTGGCCCGCCGACCCGTATCGACGGTGAGTACGGGTGAACGACCTGCGGGCCCCGACCGGTTTTCGGTCGGGGCCCGCAGGTCGTTCGGGTGGTCAGTGCTTGAAGGCGTCCTTGACGTGTTCGCCAGCCTGCTTGACGTCGCCCTTGACCTGGTCGGCCTTGCCTTCGGCCTCCAGGCGCTCGTTGCCGACCAGCTTGCCGGCGCCTTCCTTGACCTTGCCCTTGACCTTGTCGCCGGTGTTCTCAATCTTGTCGTGGGTGCTCACTTGGGCCTCCAGGAGTCGAGCGTGTTGTTCGGTGCACGAAGGCGCCTGCCCCCTCCTGGGCGGAAGATTCGCACGAATATGGGCCATCGGCCGGGGCAGGCGTTCGCCGAAATTGATCAGGCCCTGGGCGGAGGTTGTTGCGATGGTGCCCCTTCTTGTTGTGCTGCTGCTGGCCCCTGGTCCTGTTCGGCGCGGGTTTCGCCGTCAAGATCCTTTGGTGGGTGGCGCTCGTTGTGCTTGTGGTGTGGCTGGTCGGCTTAGTTGCCCGCGGCACTCACTCCTCCGGCGGCCGCCACCGCTGGTACCGCTGGTAGACCGAGCCGGGACACGGTAGTTGGAACCTGGTCTTGATTGTTGGCACCGAGGCTTGATGGCCAACGTCGACGCCGCAGTCCCGTCTCTGTCAAGGCTCATGGTCTTTGTCAGAGCCCGTAATCCCCGGGGTCCTGGCGACGTGAGCCACTAGGTTGGTGTGCGTGGAGACGCGGGGGCAGAGGTATCGGTATGTGGGTCCGGCGGGGCTGAAGGCGCTCGTCCGGACGGGTAGTGAGGGTCGGAGCATTCGTTCGTCGGCGGACTTCGGCGAGTGGGTCTCTGCGCTGACCCTGGATGAGTTGGCCGAGCCGTTCACGTTCGTCGTCGACAGCGGCGGGGTGCTGCGACTGGCTCCGCGCCGCAGCGAGCACGTGGTGTGCGCCGGCGGTGAAGAGGTGCTGAGCGCCGGCGAGATGAGCTTCCGCGAGGAGTCCGGACAGTGGGTGGTCGAGGAGGTCAGCAACCAGTCGACCGGCTACTGCCCGGACGCCAGCTCATGGCCGGCCGTGGCCGTGGCCGAGGCCCTGGACCGGATTGGGATCCATCGCCAGTCCGGGTTCACACACGAGGTGGTCTTCCGCCAATGCCGCTCCTGCCGGGAGCTCAACATCGTGCGGGAGGAAGACTTCGTCTGCGTCTTCTGCGGCGAGGATCTGCCGCGGGAGTGGAACGTCAGGGAGCCCGGGTGACTGGTCAGACAGCGAAGATCGCATCGCGTTGCGAGTGCGGCAGTATGGCGGTGCGACAGGTGAACCAGTTCATCCTTCGCGATGAGTTGTGGTGGGACGCCGAGTTCTCTTGCAGGTCCTGCGGCACCTACCTGTGCGAACACGCCGGCCCGGGGCCAGCACCTGATGATGTCCGGGAGGCTCTACTCGCGGCGCACGGACCCGTCAGGCTGCGGTTGGTCGATCCGCTTCCCAGTCTCGTCCCAGCTTTGAAGGTCTTTCGGGAGGTCTCGGCGGCCTCGTTGTCGCGGGCTCGTGAGCTGGTCGGGGAACTGAGCGACGATGGCCTGGTAGGGACGTTGTCGGAGATGGAGTTCCTGAAGGTTCGGCTTCAGCTGCGCGGGGTTCACGTCGACGTTGATCGATAGCCGAGCGGAGAGGCATCGATCTTGCTGGTGAGATCCTCCGCGTGTCGGACGAGGAGTTGCCGCAGAGCCGCGTAGTGGTTGAGCGGATCCGGCCGTGAAAGTTGGAACCACGTGCTGGAGCGTCGTAGGGGCCAATCCCGACGCACACGGTCGGGCTGGTCGGTCAATCGGCCGTGGAGCGAAGCGGGGCTCGCCTCGTGTGACGTGGGCCCAGACGAAGGCGGACGCTTCTTGCCGTTTCCGGTCGTCCAGGTTGGGGCGGACAGGGCCGGGAACCGGTGGCAACTCAGCGACGATGTCGTTCCAGGTGTCAGGAGCGAGAGACCAGCCGCGCAGTGCTTCGCGACGCCGCTGGTAGTCGGTGAGGTCGACCGAGCTATCAAGATCACCGGCAATGGCTGTGAGCGCGTGGGTGAAGCGGCCGGAGTCGTCGTTGTTGAGCCACTGGTAGAACCCACTGGTGGCGGCGTACTGGCCCCCGGTGAGGTTGATTCCCAGGAAGGCGGCAGCGTCCCCCATGGAGCCGCCCGCCGCCCACTGAACGAGGAGGACGGCTCCGACGCGTCGCATGGTCTTGACGTGGGAGTGGCACTGAAGGTCAGCGAGGTGCTTCTGGTACCAGTCCTGTTCCAGGAACGCGGGGATGTGCTCGGGGTGGTAGCCGCCACTGCGGGCAGGCGCCTTGGTTCCGCGAGCGGTGCGCCGGAAGCTGCGAGTGGATGGTTCGGCGGCTTGTAGAAGTCTCGTTGAGCACGAGGACTCATGCCGGTCGAGGACCCGCACCCAAGGTGCCCTGCTGGCGGGACAAATCCACCGCAGGTTGCAAGAAGCGTGACCAGATGGTTCCAACAAGCTTGTCCCGCAAGGTCAGAACCGCCAGGTCAGCACACCACCCTGGTTCCAACTATCGTGTCTCGGCTCATAGACCACCCGCAGAGGCAGTGCGAGCGGATCCCCAAGGACAGTCGGACGGAGAGGTTCGAGGACCATGTCGACGCGGCCCTTTCGGCTTCCCGCTGCGAGTCGCTCGGCCTGGCCGGCGAGGTGGAGGGGCTGATTTTCCTGCGGGGTCGGCCCGGCCGGACTCCAGGAACTGGCGCTTCCAGGTCCCGACCGACCGCTCGGACACCTACGCCCGCCGTGCGGCCTTGGCAACGGCGCGCCAGGATCGCACGATCCGGACCTTCTCCTCCGTCGGCAGCGTCGGCGGTCCCACCATGATCGATCAGCTTCCTTCAACGGCATGACCCCGAGAAACCAGCCCTGCCACGAGTCCGGCGCGCGACACGTGGAGGTGACGACAGTGAGAACCGTGGCCCGGGTCACCCTTCTCGCAGTCCGCGCCTGAAGCTCGCGTTTGGGGGCAGGCGAGTCGAGCGCGGACGGTGATCGCCGTCATTGACATGCGTCGCTCGGTGACGTTGCGCAAACCGCTATGGCCGGGCGCGACGGGAGCGAAAAGATGACGCACACGACAGACGCCGACATCCCTCTGGACCGGGACATCTTCCTACGCACGCTGGTGCGAGAGTTGGCGACCTCACTGGAGTCGGTCGTCGGCTTGGCGGAGGCGTCCGGCTACATCAGTCTGGTAGGGCAGAGCGTGGGTACTCACATCGACGACATGTATACGGGCGCTCTCGCCGTTGACCGGCTCTCCCGCCGACAGGTCGCAGACGTGCTGGTAGATCTCAAGCAACGCATCAACGGCGACTTCTACGTCATCGAGCAGGACGAGCAGAGGATCGTGCTCGGAACCCGCAGCTGTCCCTTCGCGGAGAAGGTGATCGGCCGTGAGTCGATGTGCATGATGACCTCCAACATCTTCGGCACCATTGCCGCGCGCAACCTCGGCTACGCGCAGGTCGAACTTGTGGAGACGATCGCCCGCGGAGCGGCGGGCTGCCGCGTGGTCGTGCACCTGGTGCCCGAGGCGGGCGCGGTCGGGGACCGGGGCCGGGAGTACTTCGGTGACGTACCCCCGGCCCCGGGGGCCCTCGCCGCCGGGCGGGTGGTCGAATGAGCCTGGGCCTGTTCCAGGCCATTGCCCGCCTGCTGCCCAACCCGGTCCTGCTGTGCACGGCCGAGGGCCGGATCCTCGCGGCCAACCCGGCCGCCACCCGCTTCGTCACTCACCTGCGCGCGGGCGCCGACCTGTTCCACCTCGCCGCGGAGGACTCGGCTCTCCTTCGCCTGCACATGGATCACTGGCTGCGCAGCGGTGACCCGCTACCGGGTTCACTGACCGTCCGTGACTCCGACGGTCACCTGGTGCGTTTCCGCTGCCACGGCGCCCGCGCCACCTGGTGGGACGGGCGGCAGCCGGCCGTTCAGCTGCACATGACCCGCCTGGACCACACCGACCAGTTCGTGGTCCTGAGCCAGCAGGTGACGGCGCTCAACCGCGAGATTGCCTTCCGCCGCGCGACCGAAGCCGAACGCGAGCGCCTCCTGGCTGCCGAGAAGAGCGGACGCTTGCGCCTCCAGCACCTCTACCAGTTGACCGCTGCTCTCGCCTCGGCCGCCACCCTGGCCGAGGTCGCCCACGCGGTCCAGGAGACCGCTCCGGCCGCGCTGAACGCCACCAGCGTCGACCTGCAACTGCACTCACGCCGACTGATCCCTTCGCTTGAACCGGCCGACACGTTGTTCGCCCTGGCCGGAGACACCTGGACAGACCTCGACGAACGGGTCCCCGGCCCACCCGGCGGAGCGACTGAAGGCGCAGAGGCGGCGGGTCCTGACGTCACCGCAGTACGGGCTGCGCTCGAAGCGGACAGCGTGAATCTGGGCAGTCTCCTCGTGCGTCACGGACCGGGGGAGGGACTGGAGGCCGAACACCTGAGGGCTGTCGCCCAACAGGTCGCGCAGGCGGTGCGCCGTGCGGGCCTGTACGAGCACGAGCACCGAGTCGCCGAGCGTCTGCAGCTGAGCCTGCTCCCGCGCCTGCCTGCCATCCCCGGATTCGACCTGGCCGGGTGCTATGCGGCCGGTACCGACCAGGTCAAGGTCGGCGGCGACTGGTACGACGTCCACCCTCTCGACGACGACCAGATCGGGCTCACCATCGGGGATGTCGCGGGGCACGGCCTGGCCGAAGCTGCCGTCATGGCCCAGATCTCCGCGGCCTTGCGCGGCATCGCCATGCGCTGCGGGCAGCACCCCGCCGAGGTCTTGCGCGAACTCAACGAGTTCGTCGGCCGGTATCACCCCGAACGGATGGCCACCGCCTGCTACTTGGTCTTCAACCGCCGCACCCACCTCCTTCGCTATGCCAGAGCCGGTCACCCGCCGCCTCTGTTGATCAGCGCCGACGGCACCAGCCGCTACCTCGACCAGGCCCTGGCACCTCCGGTCGGCCCCATGGAGGGGGCGCGGTATTTCGACGCGGCGGTCAATGTCCAGCGCGGCGACACCGTCCTGCTCTACACCGACGGGCTGATCGAACGGCGCGGCGAGAACCTCGACATCGGCCTGGGCCGTCTCCGAGCCCTGGCCCACACCGCTGTCGGCCTCACTGCCACAGAGCTGTGCGACCTGTTCCTGAACCACCAACCCGGCGCTGAATTCCCCGATGACCGCGCGCTCCTGGCCGTCAGCTTTCCCACCCCCGAGGTTTCCGCAGCCCGGCCGGTTGCAGGACACCGGACCACACTCACCCCGGCAAGAACACTGAGCCTGCAACCGCCGTGAGCAAGGCGTCGGCGGCGCGCACCACTTGTTTCGCACATCCCGTCCACCCGGTTCCGGGAACAGGAGGTGCGGCTCGGTGAGGGGTGGGACCTGCGCGCTGGACGGCTCACGGGTCGGCATCGGTCGGAGTGCGTGGCTAACGCGCTGAGGAGCTCCAGGACAGCTGCGGCAGCTGCTGTGATCCCGCAGTCGAACAGCGGTACATACTTACTCCATGATCGACACCCCCCGGGAGCTGATGACCGCGCTCGACGCTTTCGTGCGAGTACTCGGCGAATGCGGCCACCCGGGCTGGGCACGCAGGATGGAGCGTGCCCGCTCGAAGATCGTGGCAGGGGAGGCCCAGGGACTGGACATCGTCCTGAACGCATACGGTGGCACCGGAAGCCTCAGCGACCTCCCGTTCGCTGACGATCACCCGGTGAAGGTATTGGGCGTCGAGGTGCAGGAGCGGTCCGCGGCCGTCCGCATCCAACTCCATTCGAGGACGCGCACCCGGCCATCGGACTGATCGTCGTCTTCGGCTTCCTGCCGTCGTTCACGCTCTCCCAGGTCTGAACAACGGGCGCCGCCGGAGTCGAGCGGGGTGCTCGACCGGGTGACCGGTGTGCGCGACGGGCTGCCGGTTCTCGGCGACGGCCGGGTGATCGAGGCTGCGAACGTGCTCCGGTGCACCGGCTTCCGCCAGGACCATGACTGGATCGACATGCTGGTGACGGACGAGGACGGCTACCCCGTCCACGACCGAGGTGTGTCGCCGGAGCCCGGCCTGTACTTCGCCGGGGTCCGGTTCCAGTACTAGTTCGCCTCCATGCTGATCGGCGGGGTCGACCGGGACGCCAACTGCGTGGCCGAGCACATCGCCAGCCGGGCGGCACGGACGACGGTGTCGACCCGCGAGGCGGAGGTCGTCGGTGCCGACCAGGGCTGAGGCAGTCCGGCCGGTTGCTCTGGAGGCCCCGAAACGACGTACGGAGCGTGATCTCTCAACTGGCCATCCGTGGCAAATCCTCGGCTCTGCACACGACCGTGCTCGCCGCCCCGGAAGACGGCGGGCCCGCTGCGGGCCAGACGCCCGGCACCGGACGGATGTTGGAGGGGGCCGTCCGGGTCTCGCACGGTGACCGGGGCCGTGGCCGTGTCGTTGGAACGGTCCGTCCGGCCGGGTGATGCCGGGCGAGGTCGAGTGCGGCGAGGAGCGGGACATGGGCAGGCAGCGGGTCTGGCGGGCGGCGGGTGTGGTGCTCGCGACGGTGCTGGCGGGCAACGGGGCGTGGGCGGCACCGGCGCAGGCGGCGACCGGGTCGAAGGTGTTCGACAAGCCCGGGTACTACGAGTTCACCCTACCGTCGGGGGTGGATGAGTTCACGGCGGTGCTGGTGGGTGCGGGTGCCGGGGGCGGCGGGGGCGGTGTGTACTCGCAGGGTTATGGCACCGGCGGCGCGGGCGGTGGTGGCGGGGCCGGCGGCATCGCCAAGTGCAAGGTCTCCGGGGCCGGTTCGAAGATCGGCGTTCGGGTCGGTGGTGCGGGCGGCGGGGGACCCCGGGGCGTCGAGGGTCGGGTCGAGGGCGGGTCCGGAGGCAGCGGCGGCTCGGGCGGCGGCTCCAACGGCTCACCGGGCAACAAGAACGACGGCGGCGGCGCGGGCGGTGGCGGAGGCGGCTCGAAATCGGCCGTCTACACCAAGGACGCCAGCCTGCTCGCGCTGGCCGGCGGTGGCGGTGGGGGTGGGGGCGGTGGCGGCTTCGCCAAGGGCGTCGGTGCGCGGCCGGGTGGCGGTGGTGGCGCAGGTGGCGGTGGCGGGGGCGGTTCCCTCGACCATGCCGGGCTGGGCGGGGCCTGGGGTGAGGGGAACAAGCCGGACACCATCGGCGGCGAGGGCGGAGGGGGCGGTGGCTACCTGTGCGACGCGCCGTGGGGAATGAGCTCCACCGGTACCGGGGCGGTGAGCGCCAGGGCGGGCAACGCGAAGAACTTCACTGCCGGTACGGCGGGCAAGCGCGCCGACCTCGCCGGGGCGAAGGTCCCGGCCGGGGCCGGACAGGGTGGAGCGGGCGGCGCCGGCGGGAGCTCCTTCGCCGCGGGCCGGGGCGGCACTGACGGATACGTCGTCATCACCTGGTAGCCGTCGGCGCTCTGTGCCCGCTGCGCGACCCGAACGAAGGACTCGGTTTCGTTCGGGTCGCGCGAGATGCGGCGTCGACGGCCTCGAGCGCCCGATCCGGCCTGCTCCGCGACGTCGTCGGTGGCGGTGGCGGTGGCCGGTTGGTCGATTTGGGGTCGGCGCCCGCGTCGGGCTGGCTGCCCTTCTCGCGTCCGGCGGTGTCGGCCGCGCCGTCCGGCTGGGCAATGGCTCGCCACCGGCCAACACCCGGCTCGTTGAACCGGCGTGAGCACCTCCCCAACCACGCGGCGCGGCCTCGGCCCGGCATGGGCACCGCCCCTACCGGCGTCGGGCGGTACTGCTACAGCCAGACGGCCCAGTCCTGGACAGCGGGCCAGGACGAGTCGCAGGTCCACAGGGTCATCTGGGTGCCGTTCGCGAAGCTGTTGCCCTCATTGGTGATGCACTGGCCTGAGTTGAACAGCGGAGTCGTCCGGTTGTTGCCCCGGTTGTAGTGGCTGCCGACGTTCCACTTCTGGACGCTGGCGCCGGTGCAGTCCCAGAGGGTCAGGACCGTGCCGTTCGAGTAGCTGTTGCCCCGAGGAGTGATGCACCTGCCGCTCTCGACGTGCTTGACCTCGCCCGAGCTGAAGAACTGGAACTTCTGGGCGCTGGAGCCCGTGCAGTCCCAGAGCGTCAGCGTCGTGCCGTTGGCCGTTCCGTTGCCGTAAGGCGTGGCGCACTTGGGAGTTGCGCCGTAGACGATGAAGTCCTGAGTACCGGAGACGGCCTGTGAGGACCCGGTGTTCGCCAGGCTGAGAGCGAGGGTGGCAGCGGCGACCGCCGCAGTGCGACGCACGGTGTTCTTCATGACAACCTTTCAGACAACAACGGACTGGAAACGGGCGGCTCGCCCGAGAGGAACGGCAGCCGATACGGAGCGCGCGAACCCGCATGGAGCCAGTGGGTAGAGCGTCAACGCTCTTGCACGACGCGGTCGGAGCCGAGTCGGCGGCAGCGCGGCCGAGAGCCGGACCGACGTGCATCACCTGTTGATGGGTGATCCGTCGTCCGGCCTCGACGGGGGTGACACCATGTCTGAGTGCGGCTTCGGGAGCCGGACGCGCGTGGCCTTCAGTTTCACCATCTCCCCCCGATGCTGCGCCAGGCCACCCGCTGAGGTGGACTGCGGCCGGATGAATTTGATCATGTCCGGCACGGCATGATCAACTCCTCCCCGGCTGCTGGGCAGAGGTCGCCACCTTGCTCATCGGCGTCACCGACCCCGGAGTCGACTGGACGGCCGTAGGCGGTTCGGGATCGGACAGGCCCTATGCACTGTCCTGGCGATCACGAGCGGAGCCAGATCACGAGTGCTGCGGCGGTGACGGTGCCGAGGAAGACGTAGGCGCGCCTGTCGTACCTGGTGGCGACGGCGCGGAAGTGCTTCAGCTTGTTGATCGCCCGCTCGACGGTGTTGCGTTTCCTGTACCGCTCCTTGTCGAAGCCAGGCGGCCGACCGCCGGCGCTCCCGCGCCGGACCCGGTTGGCCGTCTGGTCGGCCTTCTCCGGAATGACGTGCCGGATCCCGCGTCCGCGCAGGTTGCGGCGGGTCCGCCGGCTGCTGCAGCCCTTGTCCGCGCTGACGCTGTCCGGTGTCGTTCGAGGTCGGCCGGCGGTCAGGCGGGGCACCTTGATCCGCTGCATCACCGCTTCGAACTGCGTGCAGTCGGCTCGCTGACCGGGCGTGGGGACCGGTGACAGCACCCAGCAGCGGCCGTCCGCGCTCAGGTGGAGCTTGGCCGTGAAACCGCCGCGCGAGCGGCCGAGCGCCTCACCTCCCGCACCACCTCCACCAGCAGGGCGACCAGCTCCGCCCACATCCGAGCGTTCCTGACCGCTGGCGTGGAGCCCCCCTTTGGCCGGCGGCGTATGCCGGGCGCCCGCGGCATGCTGGTGGGCCCGCACCGACGTCGAGTTCACGGACACATCCCAGTCGACGGCCCCGGCAGCGTCCGCCTCGGCCTGCACCCGCTGGAGCAGCCGTTGCCACGTGCCGCCTGCCGACCAGCGGCGATGCCGCTCGTGAACGGTCTTCCACGGGCCGTACCGCTCCGGCAGGTCACGCCACTGCACACCGGTGCGGATCCGGTACAGTACCCCGTTGACCACCTGCCGATGATCCCGCCACCTGCCACGACGACCATTGCTCACCGGCAGAAACGGCACCAACCGCTCCCACTGAGCGTCCGTCAGATCACCCCTATGTCCTACAGTCCCATCAACGGTCTACCTGATCGCCAGGACACGGCCTAGCAGGACGCCCATGCACCACCGCACGCGGAAATGCGGTTGCCCGCCTGGGGCGGTCTGCCGCAGAGTAGGCGCATCAGCCCGGCACCACAGCCACGGAGAGGAACGCGCGTCATGAGCAACAGTCAGTCGTATCAGCGTTCCTCGAGCTCCCAGCAGAGCCAGGGGTATCCCTCCGCGCGGTAGACCGGCACCCACTCGTGCCAGGCCGCCCCGGGGACACCCCGAACGGGTGGCCTTTCTCATGGCCGCCCCGCAGTGCCGGATGGTGCAACTGGCAGCACGCCTGATTCTGGATCAGGAAGTTCGAGGTTCGAATCCTCGTCCGGCAGCGCAGCACCTGGAGAGTTGGCCGAGTGGTAAGGCAGCGGCTTGCTAAGCCGTAGTCGGGTGGAAGCCCGCGCGCGTTCGATCCGCGCACTCTCCGCGCAGGACAAGGCGGTTCACGGAGGAGCCAGCCGAGAGGTGGCGCCGGCCTCGGTCTCGAAAACCGTTGGGGTGCGCGAGCACCCGTGTGGGTTCGACCCCCACTTCCTCCGCCAAGGGCGAGCTGGGCACTGGAGAGCCCAAGGGTCTGTAACACCCCCGCTTCGGCTGTGCCGGTTCAAGTCCGGCCTCGCCCACCACCGGCACGGTCAGCGCCACGACCGACCCGAGATCCTTCCATCGTGACGGTGGGTTCGGTGTGTGAGAGCGAGGTGAGCAGTTGTAGTTTCTCGTCGCTGTCGCTGTCCTTGTCGGGGTAGTAGACGACGAGGATGACGTCGTCGATGGGTAGTTTGTCGCAGTGGAGCCGTAGTTCGCCCACGACGGGGCGCTGGACGGTAGTGGTGCCTCCGTCGAGATTGCGGACGTTGTGCCGGGCCCACAGAGTGCGGAACCGCTGGCTGGACAGGGCGAGCTCTCCGACGAGTTCGACGAACGGGGGGTTTTGGTGCACCCGTGCCGGTACGTTCGCGGGTCGCTTGCGTCGGGGTGCTGTGGGGCGGGCGGCCGCGAGGCCGAGCAGATGCCCGCTCCACGTCGGCGAGGTTCAGGACGCGCGCGAGGGATTCGAGGACCTGAGGGGAGGCGCCTGGAAGGCCGCAGTGCACGCCTACTCCGAGGCACTGCGTGTGCAGCTGGACGGCACCGGCGTCAGTGTCGTCGAGCTCGTCCCCCGGCGGTCGCAACGGCAGGGTAGGAGAAGGTGAACCCGCAGGCACTGCCCCGCGACGAAGTCGCCGCCGAGGCCATGCAGTTGCTCTCGCTGATCCCCACTCCTGACGAGATCCTGGTCGAGCGGGTTGTCACGCACCGCTGGGCCGAGTGCGACGGTACCTACGACGAGCTCGTCGCAAGGCGGTCCCAGGCCCTGGCTGTGCTCCCCAGCCGGCAAGGCTGACACCTGGAGTAATGCGGAGAATCTGCGGGTCGGTACGCTTCGATCGTGATTGATCGATCGGGTGCCGACGGGGACAGCATCGGCCGCCCCAGGGGAACCGCCGGGTACGCGAGGGCGGCGGACGTGCTGGCAGTCCAGTACGAAGAGGTCACCTTCGGCCAAGTCCACCGCGACGTAATGGGTTTGGTGCCCGTCGGGCCCGCACGGATCCTCGACGTCGGTGCGGGAACCGGACGCGATGCGGCCGCGTTGGCGGCCCTGGGGCACAGGGTCGTGGCTGCCGAGCCGACGGCGGAGCTACGGGGACACGGACAGCGAATCCATGCCGGCAGCGCAATCGAGTGGACCGACGACGTTCTCCCTGACCTGACGCTTCGCCAGTGCCCGGGTCGCTTCGACGCGGTCTTCGCCACTGCGGTGTGGATGCATCTGGACGCCGAGGAGCGCGGGCAGGCGATGGCCAGGATCGCCGCCTTGTTGATGCCGGGCGGCCGATTCTTCGTCAACCTCCGCCATGGTCCCGTACCCGACGGTCGCCACATGTTCGACGTGACCGCTGCTGAGACCGTCGAGCTGGGTGCAGTGCACGGCCTGCTGACGATCCTGAGCAGCGAGCGTCCCGATCTCCACGGCCGGGACAGTGTCCGCTGGAGCTCCCTCGTGCTCCAGGCGAGGGAACGGTGAGTAGCCTCGGCCCGTTCGGGGCCCGCGGAGCCGGGTGACGAGGTGGCCGGCCCTGGTCACCCGGCTCCGCGATCTGCGGGTTCAGGACGGAAGACTCTCAAGGGCCAGGCGGGCACCGCGGCGCCAGACGGCGCGGGTGTTGAGGGTGTCGCTGATGTTGCCGGTCGGGTCGCCGTCGACCAGCAGGAGGTCGGCGCGGAGGCCTTCGGCGATGCGGCCACGGTCGCTGAGGCGGAAGCAGCGGGCCGTGGTCGCGGTGGCCGCCCGCAGGGCGCGGGCCGGGGTGAGGCCTGCGGCCACGAGGTACTGCAGTTCGTGGTGGAGGCTGGCGCCGTGCGCCAGGCCGCCGAAGAAGGTCTCGGGCATGGAGACGTCGGTACCGGCCAGGATGTCGACGCCGGCGGCGTCCAAGGCGCGCACGCTGTCGTACACGTCGTCGAGGCTGCCCTGCGGGTAGCGGTTGTAGCTGGACCGCAGGGTCCGGTCCCACCGGCTGTCGAGGCGGGCGGCGACCCGGGGGTCGTCGGCGAGTTCGCTGCCGGTGATGCCCATCATCGAGGCGTTGAGGCTGATGCAGGGGACGACGAACATGCCCGCGTCCCTGATGAGGCCGATGATCTCGGCGGTGTGCGGCTGGTCCATGAACAGGTGGACGACGCCGTCGATGCCGGCTTCGGCGGCCATCGCGGTGGCTTCCACGGTCAGGGCGTGGGCCACGGTGAGGGCGCCGTACTTCTTTGCTTCCGCCACACCGGCGTTCACGGTGGCCTGGTCGAGGACGGGCAGGCCGGGGTGCCCCTCGACGGTGCCGTCGTCAATCATGAACTTGATGAAGTCGGAACCCCGAGCGAGGAGTTGGGGGACGAAGGCGGCTGCCTCCTCGGGCGTCGTGGAGAACGGCATCAGCGGCATCACCGGGGGGAGGTCCCGCTTCGGCCGGTACCCCTCGGGCATCAGCTCGCTGGGGTGGCCTCCGGGGGGCGTTATGGCGAAGCCTGCGGAGCGCACGTCGGCCACGGTGTCGTCGTCGGTGATGGCACCCCGGTTCTCCCGGGTGTTCATCCCCTGCATCTCGAGTTCGGTCGTCACTCCGAACCGCAGGGCGAGTGTCAGGGAGTCCGGGGCGGAGTGGACGTGGGCGTCGATGAGTCCCGGCAGCAGCGTGGCGCCGTGGCCGTCGACGATCTCGCTGCCGCGCGGGGCGTCGCCTCCGACCTGAGTGATCCTCCCGCCGTCGATGACCACGGTCTGCACGCCGAGGCTCTTCTCCCCGTCGAATACCCGGGCGTTGGTGATCGCGGTGAGCGTCATGGCAGTCCCCCTCGTTTCCTTGCTCAGTGCATTTACATACCTAATGCTATGGACTTATCGGCAGGTATGCAAATGTGGGGCATGGGCCTAGACTCAGGCACATGAGCAGCGTGCCCCCCTCCGAGCGGTCCCCCGACGACCTGGCGCTGGACCAGATCGGCCCGGCGCTGTCCCGGCTGCGGCGGCGCGCACCGGCGTCGGGCAAGGACCTCTCCCGCAATCTCGTGCTCAACGTGATCGCCGACGCGCCGGGCGAGACCACCGTCGGCGGCCTCGCCGCCGAGATGGGTGTCGCCCAGCCGGTGGCCAGCCGGACCGTCGCCGCCTGCATCGAGGAGGGGCTGCTGCGCCGGGCGGCTTCCCAGGCCGACGGGCGCCGTACCGTGCTCGAACTCACCGAGCACGGCGAGGCCGAACGCAACCGCTTCGCCGCCGAGCAGCGCACGGCGTTCCAGGAGATCACCGCCGCCTGGTCGCCGGAGGAGCAGGTCCAGTTCGCGCGCCTCCTGGCCCGGTACGGGGTCGACGCCGCCGCGTGGTCAAGGAAGCGGGCTTCGGGGAGCGGCTGAGACGATCCGCAGGGCGTCGGCCCAGAGGTACGGGAATCGGCGACTGATCCGGGCTGCAGCGGTGCACTGGCCACGCTTCTTGTCACCGGATGGTCGGGCTGGTCGTCACCTGCTCCCAGCGTTCGGCTGAGTTGTCACCACTGTCCGGGGCTGTCGCCGCGGAGCACGCTGTAGCGGACGACGTCCCGCCACTGCCCGTCCCGGAACACGGTGCTGCGCAGCACGCCTTCACGGGTGAAGCCGGACTTCTGCAGCGCGCGCTGCTCGGCGATGTTCTCCGTCTCGGTGTCCGCTTCGAGTCTGACCACCGGTGTGTGCGCGAAAAGGTAGCGCACCAGCAGCCGCTGGGCCTGCGTGCCGACCCCACGGCCCCGGCTCTCCGGCAGCAGCTGGGCTCCGACATTCCAGCAGTACGAGCTCCGCGACGTCACGATCTTCCGCCACGCCACGAAGCCGCACTTGTCGCCACCGGCCACCACCATGAGGTGGCCGCCGTCATCGCCGAGCAGACCGTCCTGCGCCCAACGTCGTCTCCACCGCCCGGGATCCGACCAGCCGAGCCATTGGAACGGTCCGGTCGCCTCAGGATCCGTGAGAAACCGTTCGAGCACCGACAGGTCACTCTCGTCCACAGGACGCAGCATCACGGGATCATCGCTCATCCCGATCACCTTAGGCCGTCCGTGCGGTTACGGTAATACGTTCTGACGGTGTGTCGGCTGCCGTGATTCCGATGGTGAGGGGCATCTCTTCGCAGAGCGCCAGAGAGATTCTGAATTGGCTGACGGCTTCGTGGAGGTCGCCCAGGTGGTAGGGGGCCGAGGGCCGCGCGGCAGGTCCTGGGGCAGGCCGTCGAGGGCCTCGCAGACCTCGGTACCGAGGCATGGGCCGAGCGGGCGCGCGCCGAACTGCGGGCCTGCGGAGCGCCGACGCCGCACTCCGCCACCAACCCGGCTGCGCTGACCTGGCAGGAGCAGCGGATCGCCGAACTCGCCGCGAGCGGCCTGACCAACAAGGAGATCGGCGAGCGGACGCACCTGTCGCCGCGCACCGTCAGCTCCCACCTCTACCGGGTGTTCCCCAAACCGGGCGTCACCTCCCGGGCGGCTCTGCGCGACGCGCTCGCGGCGTTGCCGTCGGCCCCCGGGCCGGGCGACGCCGTCTGACGCAGCCGCCGCCGGGCCGGCCGGCGTCCGCCGTGCGGGTGGTTCTCCGGCGCTGGGTCGAACACGGCGTGAAGGATCCGGGCGCGCGGTTTCCGCAGGCCCCGGCGCCGGTACGGAGGCTGGTACGCGCCGCCACGACACACGGGAGACCTGGGCATGAGTACTTCGCAGCGCTACGTCCGCGCGTGGGAGGGCTTCTGGGCCGAGAACACGGGCGAGCCGGGCGAACCGTTCTGGGACGCGGACCCGTCGCTGACGGCGGCCCCGCACACCGCGCTGCTCGCCGCCCACGCCGACCGGACACTGCCGATCGTCGACCTCGGCTGCGGCAACGGCACCCAGACCCGCTACCTGGCCGGGCACTTCCCGCGAGCGGTGGGCGTCGACCTCTCCGCCTCGGCCGTGGCGCACGCCCGTCGGGCGGACCACGACGCGGTGGCCGAGTTCGAGCAGCTCGACCTCACCGACCTGGTCGGGGTAGGGCGGCTCGGCGAGGCCAACGTCTACGTGCGGGCGGTGCTCCACCAGAGCGATCCGGACGACCGGGCGCCGGTCGCGGCCGCCGTCGCGCTGCTGCTCGGTCGGCGTGGCCGGGGCTTCGTGGTCGAGCCGACCGCTGCGGCCAAGACGGTACTCCAGCAGGCCGCCGAGCGGCCCGGTGGTCCCTCGGAGAAGCTTCGCCAGGTCCGCAAGCACCAGCTCCGTCCGGCCGAGGTCGCCGCGGGGGAACTGCCCGAGCTGCTGCGCGGCGCCGGGTTGGAGATCCTCGACCAGGGCGGGACCGACCTCGCGATGAGCGAGCGCAACCCGGACGGCACCCGGGTCGCCCTGCCGGCCGACTGGTTCGTGGTCGCGGCGGCGGGGGACGGCGGGCCGGGCAGCTGAGTGGCCGGGTGAGCGTGTGGTCGCCGGTGGGCGAGAACGGGCCGCACGGCGGTGTAGTACGCCTTCGCCGTGCGGCAGGCCGTGACGCTCAAACGCCTTCGACGATGCGGAAGTCGCGCTCGACGCCGTCGGCCAGGACGAGCAGCGCCTGCTGGTAGGCCTCACTCGCGTGGGTTGCGACGGCCTGTTCGAAGCTGTCGAACTCGACCAGGACGACGCGCTCGGCGATGCCGTCATCGTGGGCGACGACCTGCCCGCCGCGAACGAACGTCCGGCCGCCTCCGGCCGCGACGGCCTCGCGGGCCAGCGTGTTGTAGGCAGCCAGCTTCTCGGGGTCGGAAATGGTGCGGTAGACGCTGACCCAGTAGCCCTTGGCCATGAAAACCTCCAGTGTTCGGTACGTGCACGTCTGACGCCGGATCACTGCTGTGAGCGGCGTACCCGGTGGAAGATCACCGGGGGGTGCAGGGAAACGTACTGCTCAACGACGCGCCGGAGCCTCGCCGTCGAGCAGGGGTTGCAGGAGCGGGACGTACAGATCGGCGACCTCGTCCGGGGGCAGGCTCGTCAGCCGGTCTGCCTGGACGGTCGCGTACAGGGCCCCGAGGCCGAGCAGCACACCGATGGCCAGTTCCGCCCGTAGTGCGGTGTCCGGTCCGGAGAGCCGGGCGGCGAGGGCGTCGATGACCTGGGTGCGGAAGTTGGCCCGGGCCTGTCCGCCGAGTTCCAGGTGGTGACGGGAGAAGGCGATGCGCAGGATCGGGTCGCGGGTCTGGCCGCGCTGGGTGGCGAGCAGGTGCAGGACCATGTGCCGGGCGAGGCCGTCCAACGGGGCGTCGAACAGGGCGGTGGCGTCGGCGTCGAAGGTGAAGACCTGGTTGAAAAGGTGCTCCTTGGAGCCGAAGTACTTCATCACCAGCGCCGGGCTGACGCCCGCGTCATCGGCGATGGCGGCGATGGTCGTGTCGGCGTAGGCATGCCGGGCGAACGCCCGCCGGGCGGCGGCGAGGATCTCCGCGCGCCGCGCCTCGGCGTCACGCGGTCGTGCCGCCCCGTCCGCTGCCGGGCCGTCCGGTGCCGGGCCGGGCGTCGGCGACGCGGGCACCGGTCCCGGCGGGTTGCTGGACGTCGTTCGCGGGCGGCCGGGACGGGGGGAGGCGGAGCTCGGGCCGGGCATCGTGTTCAGCCTCCTGGAGGGGGGACGGCGCTGGTCGCGGCTGGCGCGGGATGAGGCGGGCGGCCGCACAGGCCAGCAACGCGACCGCCCCCGCCGCGGCGAACGCCACGCGGTACCCGTTCAGGGTAGGGGCCGCCATGGCCGTGCCCGACCCGCCGGTGAACACGTGGGTGTGTTGCGCCAGCACGGTGGCGATTACCGCGCTGCACAGGGCCTGCCCGATGGTGCGCATGAGGACGTTGAGGCCGTTCGCCGCGGCGGTCTGCTCCAGCGGCACCGCCCGCATGATCAGCATGGGCAGCGCGGAGTATGCGAGCGCCGTGCCGACCGACACCACGGCCGCACCGGCGATGACCGCCCACAGCTGCCGACTGTCGGCGAAGCGCAGCCCGTACCCGGCGGCGATGACCACCGTGCCCACGGTCAGCGTGGCCTTGGCCCCACGGGCGGCGGCCAGCCGGGCGGACAGGGAAGCGCACAGGACCATGATCACGCCACTCGGCAGCAGGCACGCACCCGCCGCCACCACCGAGAGACCCAGGCCGTAGCCGGTGACCCGGGGCGTCTGGATCAGCTGCGCGGTGACGAGGGAGTTGGCGTAGAACGCGAATCCGGCCAGCAACGCGGCCACATGCGGCAGCAGAACCGCCGGACGCATCGCGAGCCGCACGTCCACCAGCGGATGCGCAACGCGGCGCTGCTGGACGGTCCACCCCGCCAGGATCAGTAGCGCCGCCGCCGACAGGCCGAGAACCCGCCGACTCTCCCACCCCCACTCACCCGCCTTGGACAGCGCCAGCAGCAGAAGCACCAGCCCCGCACTCAGCCCGCACGCCCCGACCAGGTCGAACCGCCCCGGCGACCGGACCGGCTCCTCCGGCAGCACCCACCACGCCAGCACGAGCACGGCCGCCGAGAGCGCGGTCATGGCCCAGAACATCGCGTGCCAGTCCGCGAACTGCACCAGCAGCGCGGCCAGCGGCAGACCGAGAGCAGCGCCGATCCCCACCGTCGAACTCATCAGTGCCACCGACGAACCCGTCCGATGCGGTGGCAGCACGCCCCGCAGCAGACTGATCGACAGTGGCACCACCGCGGCCCCCACCCCCTGCAGGCCACGGCCGGCCAGCAGCCAAGGGAGGGTGGAGGCGAACGAGCACACCAGCGACCCGAGGGCGAGCGCACCGAGCGCGACCAACAACATCCGCCGCTTGCCGTACATGTCCCCGGCCCGCCCCAGCAACGGCGTCGCGACGGCCCCGGTCAGCAGGGTGAGCGTGACCACCCAGCCGACATCGACCGGCGCCGCGCCGGTCAGCCGGGGCAACTGCGGCAGCAGCGGCACGATGGCGGTCTGCACCAGCGTGGTGACGATGCCGCCTGCCGCCAGAACGGCGAGGACACGGCGGTCGGCGGACGGGGACGAGGTCGGGGATGGAGATGGCGAATCAGTGGCCACAGCGGACCCCCCTCGAAGGTGAATGACGTTCACCACTGTAGGTGAACGTCATTCACCTCGCAATGACGTCCACAGATGAGGCTGCCGCACGAGGTGTTCCGAGCCAGCCATTCGTCGTGGTCGTACCCGTCCCCGCTGGCTCGGCCTCGGATGCCGGCAGGGAGACGTAGGTGCGCTCCGGGGAGACGCGCTCGGGCGGCGTGCGGAAGCGATCCCGTCCGGCGTCGGCCGGGTGGACGTGTCCTCGCGAGTTTTCATCCTGTGAACACTTCGAGGTGCACGGCCTGGGGGAAGGGTCAGGCGGAAGAGCCAGCCGCCGCCCGGCCCGAAGAGCTTGGAGTCGAGGGCTCACCAGGAAGCCCGGCACCTTGAAGGGCAAGATCCCGGCCTCGCTGCTCCCCGTCGTGGCCCGTCGGCCCTCCGCAAGTCCTTCGCCGGCCCGCTGAAGGCCAACTGAGAGCCGGTCGCAGGCCGACGCCCGCCGTCGGTCGGACGGGAGGAGTCCCGTCCGACCGACGGCGGCACAGGACCGCTCTGCGGCGAGCGGCTCAGCCCGCCAGGCTCTCGCTCACCGCTTGCGAGTTCCGCTTCCGGTGGCGCGGCAGAATCCGCCAGAGGCGGCCGCTGGCGGCGGTCCCGACCAGCAGCAACGCGTACACCAGTGGCGTCCAGGCGCCGCCGGAGCGGCTGGCCTGGCCCTGGTGGAAGACGAAGGTGACGGAGCTCTGCAGCCCGGCGACGCCGCTCCAGGTGAACGCGCCGTCGATGTGCGGGCCGACGGCGGCGATCGCCTGCTGGTAGGCGTTCGCCGCCTCGTCCAGGAAGAAGTTGAGCAGCAGGGCAGTGGTGAGCAGGAAGATCCCGGCAGCGCTCCAGGAGTATCGCGGCCCGTCGCCGAGTTCCGCGTCCATGTACTCCTGCGCCAGTGCGCGGCTGCCGCCCAGTCGCCGTAGCGCCTGGGCTGCGCCTATCTCCGCGGCGGCGGCCAGCAGGTTGGCGCGGACCTCGCGGCGCCGGGCGATCCGGGTACGGGAGGGGAGGTCGTAGAGGCGCTGGTCGAGCGACCAGACGACCCATTCGATGCGCAGCCGATCCAGCCAGGTGACGGTGTGCGGCATGTCAGGAACCCTTCTGCGGTGCGGTGGGCAGGGGGCGGGCGAGGACGGCGTCGACACTGGCGACGTGCCGGGCCCAGCCGGTGGTACCGGCGGCCAGGGCCAGGTGCCCGGCGTCGGTCAGCCGGTAGTACTTGCGTGCGGGACCGCTGGAGGAGGCGACGAGCCTGGTGGTCAGCCGCCCTTCGCGCTCGAGCCGCGCGAGGGCGGGGTACACGGTGCCCTCCAGAACGTCAATGAAACCGGCGGCCTGCAGGCGCTGGGCCACCTCGTACCCGTAGGACTCCTGTTCGGCCAGGAGGTGCAGCAGCAGGAGCGACAGGACGCCTTTGAGCAGTTGAGGGTCATGGCTGGGGGTCACAGACCCAGACTGTCCCTGGTACTAGATGATGTCAAGTACCGGTGACTGTCAGGGACTGCCACGGAGATCAGCGCTGCTGGAGAAGGGTGCGGATGCGCAGGGCGGAGACGGTCGTCGAAAGAGGCCCGGGTGGTGCGGCGTCGCGGGAGCGCTGACAAGCCGCCGTTCCTCGCAGACGGCAGGGGTGGGTCAGGCGTGGGAGAGGGCGAAGGACAGCAGGAAGCCGCAGACGACGATCAGGCCGATCGCGAGGTGGGCGTTCTCGAAGGCTTCGGGGATCATCGTGTCGGCGATCATCGTGAGGATGGCGCCGGCCGCCACGGCCGTCACCCCCGCCACCAGGGCCGTCGACGTGCCGCCGAGCAGCGCGTAGCCCAGGACCGCCGACACCGCGCTGACCACGGTGATCGTGCCCCAGACCGTGAACACGTAGCGGCTGCTGCGGCCTGCGGCGCGCATGCCCGCAGCGCTGGAGAGACCCTCCGGGATGTTGCTCAGGAACACCGCCACCACCGTCACCGCGCTGACCGCACCGCCCTGGAGAAGGCCCACGCCGATGACCGCGGACTCCGGCACGCCGTCCAGCAGGGCACCCAGCGCCAACGCCGTGCCCGAGCCCTGCTGCTCGCTCTCGGACGGCTGCGACCGGCCGTGTCCCGAACGCTTGCGGTGCCTGGCCCCCCGCCGGGCGAGCACCACGTTGCCGACCGTGTACGCCAGAGCCCCTCCCAGCGCCCCGACCGCGGCCGGCGCCAGTCCTGCCTCGTCGTAGGCCTCTCCGAGCAACTCGAAGGACACCGCCGACAGCAGGACCCCGGCGCCGAAGGCCATCACCGACGCGACCACCCACTGCGGCACCTTCACCCCGTACCCGACCGCCGCGCCGATCAGGAGTGCCGATCCCGCCACCAGACCCCAGAGCCCTGCCTCCACCACACCAGTCATGAACGGGCGACTACCCCCGCCGTCCCCACCCCACGCACGGCAGCGTGCAGTCCTTCGCGAGGCTCGGGGCTGCAGGGAGGGAGGTACTGCGCCAGCACCGGTCCGCTGCGGTTCGTCAGGCCCGGGGATCCGCAGGTGCAGCGGTTGACGGTCCTGGCGCCGGCCTCGGAGGTCGCGGCGAGGCGCGACTATGAGGTCGACATCGACGCCGCGACGATGCCCCCGGGGCTCGACGGGCTGAAGGCCAAGCGTGATGGTCAGCGCGGACTTCCCGGCTTCGCTGCCCTGGCGGACCGGGAGATGCTGCACGTACGTCGGCGCCGGGACGGCGATCACGACGACCCGACGGTCTACCTGATGGAAGTCGGCCCGGACGGCCGCAGACCGTGGCAGGTGGAACTGACGGAAGAGGGGACGGTTCTCAGGAGCGGTCCGGACGACTGGCCGTTCAATCCTCCGGTGGTGGACCTCTTCGACCCCGATCTGGTGGAGTGGGAGATCTCCGCTGCGGAGTTCGAGGCTGCCGGGCTCAGCGCGCGTCACCTGGACGCCGAGCCCTACCAGGACAGCGCCACCTTTCGCGCCGACAGTTCCTTCACGGGTGGCGGGCGCTGTAGTGCGGGCAGGACGTCACGAGGCATGTCTGCCGCCGGCCTTGATCGCGGCCCAGCGGTCGGCCTGGGTGGGGGAGAGGGTGCCGCGGAGTTCGGCCAGTTTGAGGAGCTGTGCTTCGGCCTCGGCGCCGAGGGACTGGGCTTCGGCGCGGTAGTGGTCTTCGATGAGCGCGTCGAGCTCGCGGTCGTCCATGACGGGCACGATCCGTTCGGCGAGCTTGGCCATGTCGCGGTAGGACCCCTGGAGGCGGAACGGCGGTTCGGTGCGGCTGTGGTCGCTCTGGGCGGCCGAGGCGATGTAGGCGCGGTTGACCGTGAGGACGGTGTCGCGGACGTACTGGAGCTTCGCCAGCACGGCGGTCATCCGGTCGAGGTCGGCGGGCGGGTACGGGTGCGAGAGCGGCTCGTCGGCCGGCTCGCCCGAGGCGCGGCGCAGCAGGACCTCGAGGTCGGCACGGTCACGGCCGGCGAGGGGGGCGATGTGGGCGTTGGCGGTGAGGCAGTTCTCGATGAAGCTGAGCTCGAAGAGGTCCTCGCGGCCTGCCAGGACGTCGCCGAGGTTCCAGACGTCGGCGCGGTTGGCGAGCATGTCGGGGATGCGGAAGTGGTGGCCGGACTCGGTGTAGGGGTTGGCGGCCATGACGACGGCGAAGCGCTTGCCGCGCAGGTCGTACCCGCGGGCCTGGCCGTCCTGGATGCCGTCGATGCGGCGTTGGGCGTCGCACAGCGGGATGAAGCGCTGGAGCAGTTCGGCTGAGGCGTGCTGGATGTCGTCCAGGTAGAGCAGCACGTTGTTGCCCGCGTGGAGGGCGAAGTTGAGCTTCTCGATCTCCTGGCGGGCGGTGGCGTCGGGTGCGTCGGCGGGGTCGAGGGAGGTGGTCCGGTGCCCGAGGGCGGGGCCGTTGACCTTGACGAGGAGCAGGCCGAGCCGGGCGGCGACGTACTCGACGAGGGTGGTCTTGCCGTAGCCGGGCGGGGAGATGAGGAGCATCAGCCCACTGCGGTCGGCGTGCGCGGCGTCGCCTGTGGCACCGAGTTGCTTGGCGAGGTTGTCACCGATCAGCGGGAGGTAGACCTCGTCGATGAGGCGGTTGCGGACGAAACCGCTCAGTGGGGCCGGGCGGTACTGATGCAGGTGCAGGCGGCGGCGTTCGGTGTCCAGCAGGGTGGTGCGCAGGCGCTGGTAGGCGCGGAATCCAGGGACCTGGTGGGTGGTGAAGTCCGCCGTGCGGCTGAGGAGTTCGGCCAGGCGGACGATGAGAGTGCCGTTGCGCAGGCGGGGGTGGTCGCCGAGTAGGCCGGTCAGGGTCGTCCGGAGCGTGCCGGTGGCGGGGAAGCGGGGAAGGTCCGGGCACAGCACCGCGGTGGTGGCCTCCGCGAGGTCCCCTCCGTCGAGGGCCTCGCCGGTGGAGACGGCGAACGACTCCAGCCAGGCGTAGGCGAGTTGGTGGCGCACCGCGAGGTCGGCGGGGGTGTCCGGAAGCGCCTTCAACGCGTCGGTGAGGCCGGGCGCGTCCTCGGTGGCGTGGAACTTTTCCAGCAGCGTGGTGGTGGGGGCCGCGATGGCGAAACCGTGCGGGTGGTGGGCGAGTTCCTCGGCGAGGTACGAGCCGCCGCGTGGCGGGGCCGCAAGGCCGAGCCGGTCGGTGAACTCGGCTATCCGGTAGTCGAGTTCGTCCGTGAGGGCCTCGAAGGCGGGGATCGGGCCGTAGGCGCTGCGGGCCAGCGCGAGTGAACGGGCGCGGGTCGTCCAGGCGCTCCGGGTCGTCTCGTCGGTCCCGTGGGCCCAGAAGAGCTGGGCGGCGGCGCGGGCGGCGGCCGGGTGGCGCAACGGTCCGGCGTCGGCGTGCAGGTGGAGCAGAGCGTCCAGGATGGTGGTGGCGTCGTGGTCGTGGACGCCGCGCTGGTACCCCTCGTCGGGACGCGCTTCAACTTCCCGGCGGACGAGTTCCAGCAGCCTTCCCGTGCTCTGCGCCTCGTTCAGGGCCTCCAGGCCGAGCGGTTGGGACTGGAGGACCAGGCTCGCGGCGAGGTACTCGGCCCGGTACATGTCCGGGGTTTCGGAGGGGAGGTGCTGGTCCCAGTAGCGGCGGGTGGCGTCGAAGTCGGGGCGGGTGACGGGTGAGCGGTAGTCGGTGCCGGTGAGGGCGAAGGTGGGACGGCCCTGCCAGGGGACGAGGGTGAGTTCGGGCCGCTGGGTGGTGACGGCGAAGTGGTGGCGGCCCAGCCGCAGGGTGGTTCCGCCGTCGGTGTACAGATCGCCGCGGTCGCGCAGGGCGTGGTGGGCTTCCTCGCGGGCTGCGCGCAGGTGCCCAGTGACTTCCTCGGCGCGGGCGGTTTCCCCCAAGTCGGCCAGCTGCTCAGCGAGGTGGCGGATCTTGGCGGCCATCGGGTCGGCGGCGAGTGCGGCGTCCACCTCGCCGGGCCCGCTGAGGGTGGCGAGGCGGCGGCGCAGGGCGTCGAGGACGCGGGTGGCGGAGTCGGCGAGGCGGTCGGCGCGGCGGGCCCGCTCGTCCAGGAGGGTCTGTTTGCGGGTGGTGAGCGTGTCGTCTATCTCGGTGCGGCGATCGGTGAGCTGCTCGGTCAGCGCCGGGTCCGCGTCGGCGAAGCGGGTTTCGAGCTGTTCGATGCGCAGTTGCAGGCGCCCGAGCTGGTCGTCGCAGGCCTGGGGGGTGTCGGCGGCGGCCAGGGCGGCGGTGGTCGCCTGGGCGAGGAGAGCGGTCTCGGCAGCGAACTCGGCCGTGGCTTCGCGGGTGCGCAGCTCGCGGCGGCGGACGGCGAGAGTGGCGGTGGCGCGGTTGGTCTCGGCGAGTACGGCGGCGAGGCGCTCCAGGATGCCGGTTCGCAGGGTCGGGTCGGTGAGGTCGAGGGTCGTGACCAGGTCGCCGACGGTGGCGAGGGCTTCGGCGAGGTGCTCGGTCTGCTCGCCGAGGGGAGCGGCTTCGGCGGCGGTGGTGATGGTCCGGGCGGCGGAGGTGAGGGTGGTGGCCTGCCGGAGGTGGTCGGCGAAGGCGTCGGGCTCGGCGAGGAAGGTGGCGGCGCGTCGGGCGGCCTCGGTGAGGCCGTCCAGGAGGTCCGCTGCGAGCCGGTCGATGCGGGCGGTGTCGGCCCGGCGCAGTTCGCGCAGGGACTCCACCTGGCCCTGGGCGTGGCGGAGTTCGCCGAGTCTGGTGACCCAGGCGGTTGCGGAGGTGAGGTTCTCGCCGCGGGTGAGGCGCAGCAGAGCGGCGCTCCGCTCGGCGGCCTGGTCGACGGCTTGCGCGGCGTGCGCGGTGACTTGGGTGACGCTCTCGTGCTCGGCGAGGACCTGGCGGGCCGTGTCGCGGATCGTCCGGAGGGGCTGGTGCAGGTCGCCGAGGCCGGGCTCGGCAAGCCAGTGGTGGCGGTCGGCGGTTCGCGAGCAGGCGGCCAGAACGGCTGTGTAGCCGTGCGTGGTGTCGATGGGGGCGGTGGCGAGCCGGGCGAGGGCGAGGCAGTCGGCGAGGCCGGTGACCAGGTCGGCGTTCCCGATCCGCGCCAGCGGGCCGTCGCCCGCCGGTTGCGCGGCGGCGTGGCGCTCGCTGACGTACGGGGTCTGCCACAGCTGCACGGTGTGGAGCCGGCCGGGCCCGTCCTCGGAGGTGCGCAGGGCGGCGAGCGTGCCGTCGTCGAGCAGGGCGTAGCCCTGGCAGGCCAGGGGGACCGATGCTTCCTGGCGGACGGTGTTGTAGGGCAGGAGCAGTGTGCGACCGGTGGCTTCGTCGCGGAACGCGTACAGGACGTCCTCGCCGTTGGGCGCGAGAACCGTGCGCTCGTAGCCGAGCGCGTCGGTGGGCTGGTCGAAGGTCCGCACCGTGCCGTCGGTGAGGTGGTAGCCGCCGGGGAACGCCAGACCCTGGTCACCCGGCAGATGCAGGCAGGCCTGGCCCACGGCGTCGATCCTGCTGATCCGCCCCGAGGGCAGGTGACAGACCAGGTGCCGGACGGTCTCCTCCTGGTACGGGCGGATGCGGACGACCAGCAGGGTGTCCAGGCGGGCGTGGGCGATCTCGGCATCGGCCAGGGTTTGCAGCGATTCGTCCAGCGGCTCCCGGTGCAGAACCCGTCCGGCGGGGGTGCTGAGGGTCAGCGTGCCGCCACCGGTGGCGAGCAGCAGCTCGCCGCCGAGCGAGAGCTGCGGAGTCGGGCCCGGTACGTGGTCGTCGCGGGTCGCCCCGGCCCAGTGCAGCTGCTGCCCGTCAGGGCGGACGTGGTCACGCTCGCCGCGTGCGTCCAGGTACCGGGGCGTACCGTCGGGGCTCAGCTGCCAGCGCAGGACACGCAGGTCCCCGGCGGCCGGACCGGTGCGGAAGACCGCCAGCAGCCTGCCGTCGGTCAGTCGCAGCTGCTCGATGCGGGCTTCGCGGTAGTAGCGGTGGAGTTCGGCGAAGTCCTGCTGGAGGCGCGGGTCGTCCAGCAGCCCGGGGACGGCGTCGGGGCCGGCGGGGGCGAGGTCCTTCTCGTGAAGGGTCAGGACGTCGCCGACCGCCAGCGGACCACCCACGCTCAGGGGTGGTCGGTGGCCGAGGAGGAGGAAGCCTCCCACCGCGACCAGGTCCTGCGGTGTGCAGGGGCCCGCCGTTCGCAGCCGGCCGCTGCTCCCCAGGCGGAGCTCGCTGGCCCCGAACACCTCCAGGCGCCGGGTGTTCAGCGCCCGGGCCCGTTCGGTCAGCTCGTCCGCGGCTGCGGACAGCCGCGCGCGCAGCACCTCGTACGTTCCGGTGTCGACGACCTGGTCCACCGCTCGTTCCCGCCTACTTCTTCGTTCCGTCGAGGGCCGCGAGTGGCGCCTCGGCCAGGCCCAGGTTCTTCGCCACGTCGAGCAACTGCCGGTACTGGCCGGCCTGCTCGTCGCCGGAGCCGATGAGTCGCATCAGCAGGGCCGAGATGGTGAGGTTCTGCACGTCGGCGGTGGAGACTGCGGACAGCACCCGGGTGAGGTCCTCGGTGAAGCTCGCGCTGCCGTCCAGCCAGGGCCCGGCCAGGGTGCGGGCGGTGTCGGAGTGGGCGACGAAGGCGTCGACGGCCTTGCCCGCGGTGACGGACTGCACCAGGCGGTCGAAGAAGACGGTGTCGCCGCCGACGATGTCGATGTTCGCCTTCTCCAAGCCGGTGGCCACCAGGGCAGCCTGGGCTTCGGCTATCCGTACCTGGGTCTCCAGGCCGGCCAGCCGGACGTCCTTCTCCATGGCCAGGCGCAGCCGGTACTCCTCGTGCCCGCGGCTCGCCTCGTCCAGCTTCGCCATCGCGGCGGCCTTGTCGGTCAGGCCCTCGGCCTCCGCCTTGAGCTTCGCCCCGATCTCGAGCGCGGCGGACTGCGCCTTCTCCGCGAGGACGACGGCCTCGGCCCGGCCGACCCGCTCGATCGCCGTGGCCTCGCGCTCGCGGACCTGGACCTGCGCCAGGCCCGCGGCGGCGGCCTCCGCCTGGATGCCCTCGGCGAGGCGGATCTTCGCCGTCGCGTCCAACTCGGCGGCCCGCTGCCGCGCTTCGGCCAGCACCAGCGACTCGCGGGCCTTGTGGCCGGCCGACTGCTCGGCCGCCTCGGCCGCCTTGATGTCCTTGACCAGCTTCTCCTGAGCCTCGGCCTCGGCCCCGATGACCACGGAGCTGCGCAGCCGCTCGGCCTCCTCGACCGTGCGCAGGGTCTTGATGCTCTCCTCCTGCTCGGCAACGGTGCGGTCCACCGCGATGCGTTCACGGATCACGTCGGCGATCTCGCGCTTCTGCTGCTCGACCTCCTTGTTCTTGGCGATCTGAGCGAGCTCGGTCTCCCGCTCGCGGCCGATGACCTCCAACAGGCGGTCCTTCTCGATGCGTTCGGTCTCGATCGCGATGACCCGCTCGCGGTTCTTCTGCGCGACGGCCACCTCACGGGCCTGGTTCTCGCGCTGGACGCCGAGGTGCTCCTCGGTCCTCAGGAACGCGCTCTGGGCACTGAGACGCTCCTCCTCCTGGACCCGGGCGATCACCGCCTCCTCGGTGGCGCGCAGCGTCTCGATCTCGCGACGCTGGCGGATCTCCGCGTCCACCTGCCGGCGTTCCAGCTCCAGGACCGTCTCCCGGGCGTCCACGTTCTGCCGGGTGATCTCCTTCTCCTCCGTGCGCTGGAACTCGTTGGTGCGCACGTGCTCGATCGCCGTCAGTTCAGTGATCTTGCGAATGCCCTGGGCGTCCAGGATGTTGCTGGCGTCCAGCTGGGACATCGGCGTCTGTTCGAGGTGGTCGATCGCCGCGTCCTCCAGGCTGTAGCCGTTCAGGTCGGTGCCGATGACCTGGACGATCTGGTCGCGGAACTCGTGCCGCTTGGTGTAGAGGTCGGTGAAGTCGAGCTGCTTGCCGACGGTCTTCAGCGCCTCCGAGAACTTCGCGGCGAACAGGTCCTGCAGCGTCGCCTGGTCGCTGGCCCGAGCGGTGCCGATCGCCTGGGCGACCTTGATGACGTCCTCGGTGGTCTTGTTGACCCGGACGAAGAACGAGATCTGGATGTCGGCGCGGATGTTGTCCCGGCAGATCAGCCCGTCCCGGCCGGTGCGGCCGATCATGATGGTCTTCACGGAGATGTCCATCACCTCGGCCTTGTGCAGCACCGGCAGCACGATCGCCCCGGTGAAGGTGACGTCCACCTTCTTGGTCTTGGAGATGATCAGCGCCTTGCCCTGCTCCACCTTCCGGAACAGCCGACTGGTGAGCAGGAGCAGCGCGAGCGCGATGAGCAGGGCCACGGCTACGACTACGCCGAGGCCCACGGCGATGGTGTCCATCACGGGTCCTTTGAGAGAAGTGCGAAAGGTTCAGAAACCGAGCAGGGCCGGATCGAACGGGGCCACCAGGAAGTGCTCGGCATCGTGGTCGTAGCCGTAGACCAGAGCGGTCCGACCGATCGTCAGCTGGGGTTCCTCGGTCAGCGACCGGACCTGGACGAGCGCCGACGAGCCGTCCTCCGCGGTCACCTCGGCCTGTCCGAAGTGCGCGTCCACCCGGCCGGTGCGGATCACGCACAGCCGGCCGACGAAGTCCCGCCGCGAGACGGCCCGCTGCGGCGGGAAGAGCCGGGCGAGCGGCCGCAGCAGCATCCGGGTACCGCCCCAGGAGCAGAGCAGTGCGGCGGCCAGCACCCCGGTCCGCGCTGCCGTGCCCGAGGTCATGGCGGACCCGGCCAGGGTCACGAACCAGGCAATGGCGATCAGCAGCGATCCCGCCACCGTGACCGGCACCCCGCCGAGGCCGAAGCCGGTCAGGGTGCCCCCGTGGGTGCCGACGCCGTCTCCCCCGTGGAGGACGTCGACACCCATGCCACCGAGCAGTACCAACCCCCAGTACCCGATGACCACCACCAGCGCGAAGCCGAACAGAGCCGCCGGATAGCCCAGCGCGGCTTCGACGAACCCGTGCACCCTGCTCCGCCCCCGATCCCCTCGCGCTGCCCGCCGTGACGTCGGCGCACAGCGATGGTGACAGTCGGAGCACCCGGTGCACATTGCCAGGATCCGGCAATCTTGACGCATCCTTGACGGCCGGGAACGCGCACCTGCGGTCGGGGTGTCAGAGCTGCCGCGCGGGCCATCCCAGCAGCCGGGCGCCCATCGCGGCCGTCTCCAGGGTGTAGCGGTGCAACGCGTCCGACAGGTCGTACCCGGTCAGCGCCTTGATCCGCTCCAGCCGGTAGCCGAGGGTCCGCACGCTGATGCCCAGCCGACGGGCCGCCTCCGCGTTCACGTACCCCGCCTCGGCCTGCACGGTGACGGTGTCCAGCAGCGGCTGCGCCCCACCGCGTGCTCCGGTCAGCGGCCCCAGCACGGTGCGCACCAGGTCGGCCATCGCCGCCCGGTCACGCATCAGCACCGGGAACACGAGCAGTTCCTCCGCCCTGAGCAGGGTGGCCGGCAGAGCGAGTCGGTCAGCGAAGTCCAGGGCTCCCAGGGCCTCTTCGTAGCTGCGCACCACCCCGCTCGCACCCGAGTGCCGCCGCCCGCTGGCGACCCGGCGGGCCGAGCGGTAGCCGGCGCCCGGACGGAGCGTCAACTGGGCGAAGGCGTCCAGCACCGCCCGCTCACTGTCCGGGGCGATGCACACCAGCCGGCCGTCCTTGGTCGCCAGCAGCACGTCCCGCTGCCCGAACCGCCCCACCAACTCCCGCTCCACCCGGCGCACCACCGGGTGCACGTCGTCGTACGGTTCCTCGCCCAGAGCCACCGCCACCGCATGGGTCCGGCCCAGCCGAAGACCGAACCGTTCCGCCCGTTCGGCCAGCAGGCCCAGATCGCTGCGTCCGAACAGCAGGTCGTCAATGAACTCCCGGCGCGCCGCCTCCTCTTGGCGGACCATCAGCTGCTGTGCCCGCTCATGCCCTTCGCCGAGAGCGGCCAGCGCGCTGTCCATGGCCGCGAGTACGGCGTCGCTGGTAGCGCGCAGTTCGGTGACGGTGGCGGCTTCGGCTATACCCGGAAGGGCCTGCCACGCCTTCCGGGTGGCACCCAGGCAGTGCGCCACCAACTCCCGCAGGCCGTAGCCGTCTTCGGCTCCCTGCTCACCCAGTGCACGCAGGCTCTCCAGCTCCCGACGGCGCAGGTACCTGCCCGTCCGCGACACCTCGGCGAGCACCCCGAGGTACTGGTGACCCAGCTGCGCCAGCGGGCCCGGCGCGTTCACCGTTCACCCGCTCGGCGGCCGAAGACTGTGGAGCGGGCGGTGCCGACCGTGGGGTGGGGCGTCATGGTGCCTCCGGGCGTGAGAAGAGAAGGGCCTCCCGATCGCCGACCAGACTTCCCGGCACACCGCCCGCGACCTTACACCGTGACCGTGCTCGGCCGATCTCGAACCGGGTGATGGCCGGTCAGGCGAAGGCGAAGTAGCGGAGCCAGAGGTAGAGGGCGGAGATGGCGATGGTGACGGCGGTGACGGGGAGGCCGTAGCGGGTGAAGGTCCAGAAGGTGATGGGCTGCCGGTTGCGTTCGGCGATGCCGAGGACGACGACGTTGGCGGAGGCGCCGATGGCGGTGGCGTTGCCGCCGAGGTCGGCGCCCAGGGCGAGGGCCCACCAGAGCACCACGCCGTGTGGTTCGCCAACCGTGTGGACGAGGTCGGAGGTGATGGGTGCCATGGTCGCGACGTAGGGGATGTTGTCGACGATCGCCGAAAGGACGGAGGAGGCGCCGAGCAGGGCCATCACGGAGCCGAGGGCGTTGCCGCCGGTCGCGTGGGCGAGGGCCTGGGAGACGGTGGCGATGACGCCGGTCTCGATGAGGGCGCCAACCATGACGAACAGTCCGGCGAAGAAGGCCAGGGTGGGCCATTCGACCTCGGCGAGGACGTCCTTGACCTCGACCTTGGAGACGGCCACCAGCAGTCCGGCGCCGAGCAGGGCGACCACGGAGGGGGCGTAGTGCACGACGGGATGGAGGACGAAGCCGGCGATCACCAGGGCCAGGACCGCCAGCCCCTGGGTGAGGAGGCGGGGGTCGTGGACGGCTTCGCGTTCGCTGAGGGACATCACCTCCTGAGCCCGGTCCTCGTCGTGGACGAAGAAGCCGCGGAACAGGAGGCGGCAGATCAGCACGAGGGCGGCGGTCAGCACGACCGCGAGCGGGGCGAGGTGGACCAGGAAGTCGTTGAAGGTCAGGCCGGCCCGGCTGGCGATGATGATGTTCGGCGGGTCGCCGACCAGGGTGGCGGTTCCGCCGATGTTGGAGGCCAGGACTTCGGCGATCAGGAACGGCGCGGCTTTGAGACGGAGCCGGTCGCAGATCAGCAGGGTGACGGGGGCGACGAGGAGCACGGTGGTGACGTTGTCGAGCAGCGCGGAGGCGAGGGCGGTGATGACGACGAGCATGGCCATCACCCGGAAGGGCCTGGCCTTCGCGCGTTTGACCGCCCAGATGGCCAGGTACTCGAACACACCGGTGCGGCGCAGTACTCCGACGATCATCATCATGCCCATGAGTAGGAAGATGACGTTCCAGTCGATGCCGGAGTCGGTGGAGAAGAACGCCGACTCGTCGTCGGTGGCGCGGAGGGCGAGCATGAGGGCGGCGCCGCCGAGGGCGGCGGCGACCCGGTGGACCCATTCGGTGATGATCAGGACGTAGGCGCCGGCGAAGACGGCGAGCGCGGCCCAGGCCTGCCAGTTGTTCACGGGTTCCCCAGGAGTCGGTGGAGCAGGTGGGAGGCGGTGATGACGCCCAGCAGTTCGCCGGCGGCCTTCGGGTGGCCGACGGGGCGTTCGACGACGGCGACCAGGGGGCTGCGGGTGCGGGCCATCAGCGCGGCGATCTCGATGGCGGTGTCGTCGGCGTCGGCGACCGCCGGGGCCGGGGCGTCCTTGGGCAGACACTGGCGGACCGTCAGGCCGGCCAGGGCGGCGCAGAGGCGGTCGGCGTGGGCCTCGTCGATGACGGCGGCCAGCGTCGGGTCCTCCAGTACGTAGCCGGGCACCAGCAGGCGGACCAGCTGGGAGGCGGGCAGCAGCGCGTGCGGCATGCCGGGACCGTCGACCACCAGGACACCCGGCAGCCGATTCTCGGCCAGCAGCCGGGCCGCCTCCAGCGCCTGGTCGTCCAGGCCCACGGTCGGATAGGGCTCGGCGAGGTCACGTGCGCGCATCGGAGGACTCCTCGGTCTTGGTCAGGTCGGTCGGTCTGCGTACGGGCGGGACAGCGGCATTCTGTGACGTCAGGTCAGGGCCCGGCGTCAGCGCCACACCGGCCTGGAACGTCGGCAGCCCGTACACGACGATCCGGGAACGGATCCGCGAGATCGGCAGCGAGGGAACCACACCGAACGGGTCACCAGGCTCGGCAGGAGGACCGCAGCAGGCAGCGCGGCCCCGTACACGGCAACAAGGACCACGGGAGCCGTCCTCGGATCGGCGGAGAAACAAGAGAGTTGTCCCTTGTTTGCCGACCAGGCTTCCCGGCACACCGAGACTGACTTTATCCGACCTTTACCCTTCCCTGACAGACCTTCGGACGCATTCGCCTTTCGGGCGGACAGCGGGTCTTCCGGCGTCAGGCACGCGCGGGGAGGTCACCGGCCGGCGATCACGGGCCCCTGTCCAAGGAGCGGGCGGTGTGTGCCTCGGTCGACGCGCAGGTCCTTGTAGGTATAGCGGGACAGGGGACGCTTGGGTCAACTCGCCCAGATGACCAGGGATGGAGACACCTTCGGCCACCGCTGGAGGACAACGCCGTTCTATCGGGACTCCGCTCCCCATGCGGGCGTCCACCAGAACCAGCTGCGTGGTCATGGCCGACCGGACGGCCAAGTGCTCAGTTCATCGGCTTGTCCGGCCGAGCCCTGTTGTCAGGTCGGATCAACCTTCCACTCTCGGGCGAGGATCGCGTAGACGTACTCGCTTCCCCAGCGCTCGTCGTCGAGATCGTTCTCGACCAGGTGCGCCTCCCGGCGCATGGCGAGCCGCTCGCAGACCCGCACCGACCCGGTGTTGAGCACGTCGAGGCGGGCGAAGAGCCGGTGAGCACCCAGCTCGGCAAAGGCCAGCGCGGCGATCGCACGCGCGGCCTCGGTGGCGTAACCCCGACCGCCGTACACCGGGTTGAAGATCCAGCCGATCTCTACCTGGCGCGCCCGCGCGCTCGCGAGCTTGAGGACGACCTCACCGACGACCTTCGCCTCTCCGACCGGACAGACGGCGACCACCAGGTCGTCACCGTCCTTGGCCCACGCCGTGCCGGCCGCACGCCGCGTCAGGCTCTGTGCGCACTGTTCACGCGTGAGCGGCGGCCGGTAGAGGTAGCGAGCGACTTCGGGGAGGCCCTGATACGCGTACAGGTCATCAAGGTCGCCCGGCGTGAACGGGCGCAACAGGAGCCGTTCAGTACTGAACGGCAGCAAAGGCGTGGTCATCGATCTGGTGTTCCCTCCCCGAGAGTTGCCCGTGAGCCTAACTGATCCGAATTTCATGGCCTTGCCCCAATGGGTGATGTTCCGTCAAGACGTTCCATCGCGCTGGTGTTAAGCCGTATTTGTCGTGAATCGGCCGATAGGTCGGCTGTCCCAGGATCGTCAACTCCCGATCCAGGACTGGCGACTGCCCGCTGTCCGTCACCGGTGGGCCGGTCGGCACATACGGGTCGAACCCGTACCGGCTCAGCGTGTCGGTCCCGGCGGCCACCAAGCCGCACAATCCCTGGTCACGACCTCCTCCGGGTTCCCCGCCGAACCTGCGGCGGTCCGGCAGGCCGCCCTCGTGACCCACGAGCTCGGCCCCAGATAGACGCCCGATAACGGTTCCGACCGGCCTCTTGCAGTTGCGCCGGTTGCTTCTCATACTTCCGGAGCCCGCAGTCAACACGAGTTGCCAACTCGTGTTGAGGGGGCATTTTCCCTCATGACCGCGCTCCGGGAGCTTCACCATGGCAACACGGCAGGACGTGGCACTACTCGCGGGCACCTCGCCCTCGGTCGTCAGCTACGTGCTCAACAACGGGCCCAGGACTGTCGCCCCAGCGACCCGGGAACGGGTCCTGGCCGCCGTGCGGGAGCTGGACTACCGGCCCAACGCGGTGGCCCGCTCGCTGCGCCTGAGCCACACCATGACGCTGGGACTGGTCGTCCCGGACGCGGCCAACCCGTTCTTCGCGGAGCTGGCCCGGGCGCTGGAGGATCACGCGTGGGCGGCCGGCTACACCCTGCTGGTCGGCAACACGGTGGACGACCCGGGCCGTGAGGCCGGATACATCCGGACCTTCCTGGACCGTCAGGTCGACGGTCTGGTGCTGATCCCCGCTCAGGGGGATCAGCCCTGGCGGACCGAGCTGGCCCGCAGCGGCGTCCCGAGCCTGGTCTTCGACCGGGCCCTGGACGGAGCCGGCATCTCGCAGGTGCTGGTCGACAACACGCGCGGCGCCCAGGAGGCCACCGAACACCTGCTGGGGCACGGCCGTCGCAGGGTCGGCTGCATCGCCGGCCCGCTCGGCATCCACCCCACCGTCGACCGGGTCGTCGGCTGGCGGCGGGCGCTGGAGCAGGCCGGACTCAAGGCGGGCTCCGGGTCGGTCGGCCGAACGGGCTGGGAGTCCTGCCCGGATGCCGCACCGCTGCTGCACGGCTCCTTCGGCCTGCTGGACGGCTACCGCTCCGGCCGGGCGCTGCTCTCCCGGGACCGCTCGGTGGACGCCCTGTTCGTCACCTCCGACGAGCAGGCGGCCGGCGTCCTGCGAGCCGCCACCGAACTCGGCATCCGGGTGCCCGAGGACCTGGCGCTGGTCTCCTTCGACGGCATCGCGGGCGGCGCGTACACCACCCCGGCCCTGTCCACCATGCGCCAGCCGGTCGAGGAGCTCGGCCGGACCGCGATCGCCCGGCTGCTCGACCGGATGAAGACCCCGGACCTGCCGATCACCCGGGACGTCCTGCCGGTGACCCTGCTGGCCCGAGGGTCCTGCGGCTGCCCGGACCCGGTGGGCGGGGAAGACCCCGACCGTCCGACGGCCGCCGGGAGCGCAGCCACCCCGGCCGGCCCGGGCCCCACCCCTGACCAAGAGAACCACGGAGCACAGAGCAATGACTGAACGACTGGTTGTCGTCGGCAGCCTCAACATGGACCTGTCCATCACGGTCCCCCGGCTGCCCGGACCAGGCGAGACGGTGCAGGGGGCCGACGTGGTCCGAGGCGCCGGCGGCAAGGGAGCCAACCAGGCGGTCGCCGCCGCCCGCCTCGGGGCCACGGTCCGGATGGTCGGACTGCTCGGTGACGACGCGTTCGGCACCGAACTGCGCAGCTGCCTCGCAGGGGAGGGCGTCGACGACCGGGCGGTCGCCGACCTGCCCGGCGCGGCCTCCGGACTGGCCATGATCGTGGTCCAGCAGGACGGCGAGAACACCATCACCCTCTCGCCCGGCGCCAACCGTCATCTCGACGTCCCCGCGCTGGAGTCGCTGACGGACGGTCCGCTCGCCGGTCCGGCCGACACGGTGCTGTTCCAGTTGGAGGTGCCGCTGCCGACCGTCATGGCCGCCGCCCGCGCCGCCCGCACCGCCGGAGCACTGACGGTGCTGAACGCCGCGCCCCGGCCCGATCCGGGGCCGGTGCTCACCGAACTGCTGGGCCAGGTGGACGTGCTGGTGGTCAACGAGACCGAGGCCGCCGGACTGCTCGGCCTCGCCGCCGACGCGCTCCATGGCGAGCAGGACTGGACGGCCCACGCCGAACGGCTGCGCGAACTCGGCCCGGCCACTGTGGTGGTGACCCTCGGCGCGGCCGGCGCGGTCGCCGCCGGTCCGCAGGGGCGGCTCCGCCAGCCGGGCTTCCCGGTCGACGCCGTGGACACCGTCGGCGCGGGCGACGCGTTCTGCGCCCAGCTCTCGATCGCGCTGGGTGCGGGCCGCCCGCTCGCCGAGGCCGTTCGGCGGGCCTGCGCGGCCGGCGCGCTCGCCGCCACCCGGACCGGCGCACAGCACTCGCTGCCCACCCGGGCCGAGGTGGACGCCCTGCTGGCGCGGGCAGCCGACCCGGCCGACGCCGCAGCCTCCGGGGCTGGAACCGAGGTGCGGCATGCGCACTGACGGCCTCTGGCACCCCCGCCTGCTCCAGCTGATCAGCTCGCTCGGCCACGGCGACCTGCTGGTGGTCGCCGACCCGGGACTCCCGGTACCGCCGGGCGTGGAGAGCATCGACCTGGTCTGGCGGCGCGGCGACCCGCCGTTCCTCCAGGTGTTGGAGGCGGTCCTCGACGAACTCGTGGTCGAGCACGCCGACCTCGCCGAGGAGCTGACCGACCCGGCCCTGCTGGCCGGTCTCGACAGTCGGTTCGAGCAGCACGGCCTCACCGACCAGGTCGGCCGTCTCCCGCACGAGCGCCTCAAGGAGCTCACCCGCTCCGCCCGCGCCGTGGTCCGGACCGGCGAGGCCACCCCGTACGCCAACGTCGTCCTCCGGGCCGGCGTCCCGTTCTGACGAAGCGTCACCCGCAGCGCGACCTTCCCCCCACCGCGCCTGCCGCACCTTCGTGTCATCCCACCCCCACCCCGAAAGGCCGCACCCTCATGAACGTCAAGCTCGCCCTGACCGCCTGCACCGCTCTCGTCCTCGCCGCCGGCCTCACCGCCTGCGGACAGGAGGGCGACAACTCCCAGTCGACGGGCACGGCCGCGAAGGGCGGCAAGCCCACGGTCTGCCTGGTGATGAAGTCGCTCGGCAACGAGTACTTCCAGACCATGAAGAAGGGGGCTGAGGAGCACGCCGGACAGCGCGGAGACCTGACCCTGAACGCGACCGGCATCCAGAACGAGACCGACATCGACGGCCAGGTTGCCGCCATCAACAAGTGCATCACCGACAAGGCCGCCGCCCTGGTGCTCGCTCCCGCCGACTCCCGCGCGCTGATCGCCCCGCTGCAGCGAGCCTCCAAGGCCGGGATGAAGCTGGTCAACATCGACGTCAAGCTGGACGACGCCGCGCTCAAGGCCGCCGGACTCGACGTCCCCTTCGTCGGCCCGGACAACGCCGCCGGCGCCCAGAAGTCCGGTGACGTACTGGCCAAGGCGCTCGGCACCGGCGGCAAGGTGGTCATCCTCGAAGGCGTCTCCGGTGCGGCCAACGCCCAGCAGCGCAAGGCCGGTTTCGACGCCGCCGCCACGGCCGGCGGGCTCCAGGTGCTCGACTCCAAGTCCGCGAACTGGGAGACCGACCAGGCCTACACCGTCACCACCAACCTGATCACCGCCCACCCCGACCTCCAGGGCGTGATGGCCTCCAACGACAACATGGCGCTGGGCGCCATCAAGGCCATCGCGGCGGCCAAGAAGCAGGGGCAGATCAAGGTCACCGCCTTCGACAACGTCGACGCCATCCACCCCTACGTCCAGGACGGCACCGTGGTGGCGACCGTGGACCAGTACGCCGCCAAGCAGGCCGGTGACGGCATCGACGTGGCGATGAAGGAGATCGCCGGCGAGCAGGTGAGCGCCTGGGTGAAGACCGACATCAAGGTGATCACCAAGGCCGAGCTCGGCTGACCCGGCCCCGGACCGGCGCGGGCCCGCGCTCCCCACGGGCCCGCGCCCCAATCCGAACCCTCGATCCGCATCCGACCCGCGCCCCAAGCCGGAAGGCGAGCCCACCCCATGAACACACCCGACACCAGCCCTCCGGCCCCGGTGCTCACTGCCGGCGGTATCAGCAAGCACTTCCCCGGTGTCCAGGCCCTCGACGACGTCCGGCTCGAACTGCTCCCCGGCGAGGTGCACGCCCTGCTCGGTGAGAACGGCGCAGGCAAGTCGACCCTGGTCCGGATCCTGGCCGGCATCCAGCAGCCGGACGGTGGCGGCATGACCCTCGGCGGCGAGCTCTACCGGCCCGCCGACACGGCCGCCGCGATCCGGGCCGGCGTCCAGGTGGTGCACCAGGAGCTCAACCTGCTGCCGAACCTCACCGTCGCCGAGAACCTCTTCCTGCAGAACTTCCCGCGGCGGTTCGGCCTGGTCGACCGCCGGGAACTGAACCGTCGCGCCGCCGAACTGCTCGCCGAGGTCGGCCTGGACGTCAGCCCTCGGACGAAGGTCGAGCGGCTCGGCATCGCCCAGATGCAGCTGCTGGAGATCGCGCGGACGCTCTGGCAGGACTGCCGGGTCCTGGTGATGGACGAACCCACCGCCACCCTGACCCCCCGGGAGACCGAGCGGCTGTTCACCCTGCTGCGTCGGATCACCGCACGCGGCACCGCCGTGCTCTACATCTCGCACCACCTGGAGGAGGTGTTCGAGATCGGCGACCGGATGACGGTCTTCCGCAACGGGAAGTACGTCACCACCCGCGACCTCGCCGACACCGACACCGCCGAGGTGATCCGGCTGATGGTGGGGCGGGACCTCCAGCACGAGTACCCGCCGTACCTGCCCGGTGAGCCCGGTCCCGAGCTGCTCCGGGCCGAGGGGCTCCAGCCGCAGGACGGACAACCCGTCAGTTTCGCGCTCCGGGCCGGCGAGGTGGTCGGCGTGGCCGGGCTGGTCGGCTCCGGCCGGACCGAGACGGTCCGGGCGCTGTTCGGCGCGGACCGGGCCGTCGGCGGAAAGGTCCTGGTCAAGGGCGTACCGGCGCAGATCCGAACCCCCAGGGACGCGGTCCGGCACGGCATCAGCCTGCTCACCGAGGACCGCAAGAGCCAGGGGCTGGTGCTCGACATGCCGCTGGCCGCCAACGTCACCCTGACCGCGACCCACAAGGTCTCCCGGGGCGGCCTGCTCCGGCGGGCGGAGGAACACCGGCTGGCCCAGCACGCGGTGGACAGCCTCGCCGTCCGCACCCCCGGCGTCCGGCACCCCGTACGCACGCTCTCCGGCGGCAACCAGCAGAAGGTCGTGCTCGGCCGCTGGCTGCTGGCCGACACCGACGTCCTGATGGTGGACGAGCCGACCCGGGGCATCGACGTCGGCGCCCGCTACGAGATCCACCAGCAGCTGGTGGATCTGGCCCGGGCCGGAAAGGCCGTGCTGGTCGTCTCCTCCGACCTGCCCGAGCTGATGGGCATCTGCGACCGGATCCTGGTCTTCTCCCGGGGCCGGATCGCCGGCGAGGTGCCCCGCGAGGAGTTCGACAGCTCGCACATCCTGACCCTGGCCTACTCCGGCTACGTGTCCGCCCCCGCCACCGCGCCGCCCTCCGGCCCGGCTCCCGCACCTGACGCGTCCCCCGCCGACGCGTCCGCAGCTGCCCGTCCGACAGCCGAGGTATCCGCCACCCCCACGCCTGCCGAGGCCACTTCAACGAACGGTGACATCCGATGACCACCTCTGCCGCCCTCACCCGCAAGCCCCGCTCCGCGGCACTGCTCGCCCGCCAGGTCATGGGGGAGGCGGGGATCGGGATCGCCCTGCTCGCCCTGCTGGCCGTCTTCACCGTCGCCGCACCGAAGTTCGCCACCTCGGACAACCTGACCAACATCGCCACCGAGATCACCCTCAACACCATGCTCGCGGTCGGCATGACCTTCGTCATCCTGGTCGGCGGCATCGACCTGTCGGTCGGCTCGGTGATGGCTCTGTCGGCGGTGGTGGCCGGCCCGCTGCTGACCGCGCAGGGTCTCTCCACCCCGGTCGCGATCCTGCTCGCGGTAGTGGTCTCGGCTCTGGTCGGGATGGGCTGCGGACTGGTCAACGGCTTCGTCTCGGAGCGCTGGCGGGTGCCGTCGTTCATCATCACGCTGGGCATGCTCAACGTGGCGCGCGGCGCCGCCCTCCAGTACACCGACGCCAAGACCGTGTACGACTTCCCGGCCGCGTTCAGCCGCTTCGGCACCTCCACCGTGCTCGGCATCCCGACCCTGTTCTGGATCGCACTGGCGATGGTCGTGGTGGGTCACCTGGTCCTGACCCGCACCGTGTTCGGCCGCCTGGTCTTCGCGATCGGCAGCAACGAGGAGGCGGTCCGGCTCTCCGGCCACCGCACCTCGATCGTCAAGGTCGCCGTCTTCGTGATCAGTGGCCTCACCGTCGGCATCGCCGCCATCACCTACATGGCCCGGCTCAACATCGCCAGCCCGATCCTGGGCAGCGGCTACGAGCTCAGCGCCATCGCGGCGGTGGTGATCGGCGGGGCCTCGCTCTCCGGCGGCAAGGGCTCGATGATCGGCACCCTGCTCGGCGCCTGCCTGCTCGGCGTGCTCACCAACGGCCTGCTGCTGATGGGCGTCTCCGACTTCCAGCGCCAGATGATCACCGGACTGGTCATCATGATCGCCGTGGTGGTGGACTACTACCGGGGTCGGCTGGCGGCCCGCCTGCCTGTCGAAGCCTGATCCGCCGATGGCCGGAGCCCGGGCCGGACGCATACGGGACCGGCCCGCCGTCCTGGGCGGGCGGACAGCCGGCGCGACCAAGGTGAAGGTCAGCCTCCGTCGGCGTAGTGGGCCTGCGGCGCTCTCCGCAGGTGGGGGCCAGGCGCTGGGTGCCTGGCCCCCTGCCGGGTGCGGTCGCCCGGCGCGGGTCAGCGACCGGCGGCGTCCATCATCCAGGCGTGCTGCTCCAGGGTGCTGATGACCGCGTGGAGAAGATCGGCCGTGGTCGGGTCCTCCGCGTCAACCTCGTCGTGCAGGCTGCGCACGGTGTCGACGACGGCGTACAGGCGACCGGTGATCAGGTGGACGATGGCTGAGGTCGGCTGCTCCCCTTCGGGGAAAGCGGGCAGCGTCGTGGTGGTCGCGACGGTGTCCGAGCGGCCGTCGGGTACGGCGCCCAGGGCGCGCATCCGCTCGGCGACGGTGTCGCCGGCCTCGCGGGCGGCGTCGACGATCTCATCGAGGTGCAGGTGCAGGTCCCGAAAGCCCGGGCCGACCAGGTTCCAGTGCGCCTGCTTCCCCTGGAGGTGCAGTTCGACGAGGTCGGCCAGGATCGCCTGCAGCGCCGCGGCGAGCGTAGGCGAGGCGGTGAAACGCGCGGTGGCAGCCGCGTCCACGCATCTGTCGTCGGGAGACACCGTGATGGTCATGTTCCGTCCTTGAAGTCGGACCGTGTGACGGCTGGTCAACAGCAGTTCCGTACAAGCGCCGTGGTCGGCTCCGCCGCAGGCGGTGGGGTGCCGGTGGGGCGGGCGTTGATGACGACGCCCGCCCCACCGGCCCGTGTCGCTACTTGGTCAGTTCCGCGGCGACGGCCAGCCCCATGGCGAGCTGACCCGTCGAATTCGGGTGTGCCGCCACGGTGTTCTGAGCAGGGGCCAGCGACTCGATCCACCGCGTGTCCCGCGGTGCACACATGGGTTCGCCGACCGGGTCCGAGAGTTGGGACCGTCCGGACGGCCGTGAGCACCGCCCGCGCCGGCGGGTACGCCCGGCGGAGGAACGACACATCATGCGGCACGAGTCCTACAGCCTGCCCCGGCGGGCAGCATGGGCGGCGGTGTTCGAGATGGAGGCGATGGACAACGACTTCCACCTGTTCATCGAGGCGGGATCCGGCCGCGACAGCGTGGTCCACCGCGACGAGCGCACCTGCGGCCTCCGCCTGGCGCACGCCGGCCCGGCGCCGGCCGCACCTGAGCAGGGGCTGACCGTGAGCACCACCCCGGTCCCGGAACTCGCGTTCACGCTCAGTCGTGCGGCACGACGGCGACCGGCGCCTTCGCGTGGTGCAGGACGGCGTGGGCGACCGGCCCGAGGCGCATCCCCGCGCCGTGCGGGCGGCGACGCCGTCCGACCACCACGAGCGCGGCATCGGCGGAAAGGTCCACCAGGGTAGAGGAGCCGGTGCCGATCCGGCTGTCCTCGGCCAGGACCACGTCCGGGTACTTCTCGCGCCGAGTGGCCAACGCCTCCGTGAGCAGTTCGGCCTCGATCGCGCGGAACTGGTCCGCCTCGCCCAGCGGGGGAACCCAGCCGGCGTATCCCCAGGCCGGCGGCGGCGTCCAGCCGTGGACCGCACGCAGCACGGCTCCGAGCCTGGCGGCCTGCCGGAACGCGAAGTCGATGACGTCATCGGAGGGGGCGCGGGTGTCGACGCCGAGCACGACCTCCCGCCCGACGGGACCGCCCCGGCCCTCGGCTTCGTCGGTCCCGTCGGCCCGGACCAGCACCGTGGGCACCTCGCAGCGGGCGGCGACGCCGAGGCCCACCGAGCCGACCATCAGCCCCGCGAACCCGCCGAGGCCGCGCGATCCGAGGACCAGCAGCTCGGCCCCGGTCGCGGCCCCGACCAGCTCCTCGATCGGTTCGCCGCCACCGATCAGTTCGGTCCGCACCTCCAGGCCCGGGTGGGAGCGCCGGATCTCCTGCTCCGCGTCCGCGAGCATCCGCAGGGTGAGGCCGCGGACATCCGTCGGCTGGGCGGGGTCCGCGTGGATGTCGTCGAGCCAGGTCCGCGCGTGGACCAGCCGCAGGCCGTGCCCCCGGCGTGCTGCCTCGTCGGCGGCCCACCGGGCGGCCGCGGTGCTGCGCGGGGAACCGTCGACGCCGGCGAGCAGGTACTTGGTCATGGGAACCGTCCTTCTTGGGGAGTGTGATGGGAGGTCAGGTCTGGTGCCGGGTCAGGCGAACGCGGCCTTCAACGCCTGGAAGGCCGTCCTGGGGTCGGAGAGCGCGTGGTGGACGGGCGGGACGGGGATGTCCAAGCCGAGCAGCGCGTACACGGCGTGCATCGCGCCACGCACGGAGTACTCCACGGTGAAGACCACGTCCTCCGGGATCTCCACGTACTGGCCCAGGAAGGCGAAGTTCCTGGCGCCGTGCGGGATCACCCGCGGCCGGTCGTCGGCCGTCCGCCGCGCGAACTGACTGGTGATGTACGGCATCATCACCGTCGTGACGGTGGTGGTGGCGCGGACCTCGTCGGCGATGTCGTCGAAGCCGAGCTGACCGAGCAGCTCGTCCAGGATCTCCCGGCCGGTCGACTCGGCCATCGTCCTGCCGGTGTGGTCCCCCGGGGTGTCGATGAACAGTCCGTATCCCCACAGGGTGAACACGTCCGCGGGCTGGCCGTCGAAGTGCGGGGGACGCGGAACGACGACGGACAGCAGCCAGTTCGAGTCCTTGAAGGTCATCAGCGCGCCGGTCCCCGGCGCGTTGCCGCTGAACTCCTCGATCCGCTTGAGCAGGACGGGGCTGCGCATCGTCAGGGTGAAGGACTCCCAGGCGGCTTCGGCGAGGTTCCCGTTGAAGACGGCCGGCCGACCGAAGTCGGGGGCCTTGCGGGAGAGCGTCTCCCAGAGCGCCCAGCCGCCGTCGCGCTTGTCCCGCACCAGCTCGGGCACGGTGTCGTCGGCGCCGTAGCAGGCGTCCGCCGTCATCGAGCCCAGGGTGACGAACGCCAGGTCTAGCTCGTCCAGTTCGACGCTCTCCCGCTGGCCGCCGCGCTCCAGGTGCAGCCGCCGCGCCCGGCGGACGCCGTCGGCCTCGGCGAAGTCGACGTCCGTCACCCTGACGCCGTGCTCGATCCGTACCCCGCGCCCGGCCAGCCAGGCGATGAGCGGGCGGACGATCGAGTCGTACTGGTTGAGACGGGTGCGGCGGACGCCGGACAGGGTGTGGATGCGCGGGAACTCCTGGACGAAGCGCAGGAAGTAGCGCTTGAGCTCGATGGCGCTGTGCCAGTTCTGGAAGGCGAAGGTGGTGCGCCACATCGCCCAGAAGTTGGTGGCGAAGAAGTGCTCGGAGAAGAACTCGTCGATCCTGCGGGCGCCGATCACCGACTCCGGCAGTGCCAGCAGCCGGGCCAGCTCGATGCGGTCGTGGGTGTCGAGGCCGAGCCGGGAGGCGTCGAGGATCCGGTGGTCCTTGTCGATCAGCCGGGCCCTGGCCTCGGTCGGAACCTCCTCGTTGAAGTCCAGGATCTCCTGACGGACGCTCAGCTGGTCGTTCTCCAGGGTGGGGATGGTCTCCAGCAGGTTCCACAGGCAGGTGTAGGCCTCCTCCTCCAGCATCCGCCCGCCACGGGTCACGTAGCCGTGGGCGTCGGTGCGCCGTCCGTCCAGGGACCCGCCGGCCAGCGGGAGTTCCTCCAGGATGTGGATGTTCTCGCCCGGGAAGTCGCCGTCGCGCACCAGGAAGGCGGCCGCGGCGAGCGAGGCGATACCGCCGCCGACCAGATAGGCCTTGCGCTCGCGAGTGCTGTCGATCATGTTCCGTCCAGAGGCCGGGAGCCGGCGCCGTGCGGCGCGCCTGCACCGCTCGGCAGGCTCCACCAGCCTCCGCCGGAAGGGGAGTTGCGGGTAAGGGCCGGGCGGCCTCCGGTGTACCGGGACCTTCGGGTCCGCCGTGAGGCTGATCGGCCCCTGGGTCGGGCCGCGCAGGCGGCAGCAGAGTGTCCGGTGACGGCGCACGCGCGAATCCACGCCGCGGCGGGTCGGAACACCGAGACGATGGAGGCCACAGGCCATGAACCAGTCCGTAGTGGTGGGGATCGACGGATCGGCACAGAGCGAGACCGCCGCCCGCTGGGCCGCGGAGGAGGCCCGTCGGAGCGGACGGAGCCTGCGGATGGTCCACGTCGCGGCTGCGGGAGGCGGTGTGCTCCCACCCGCGGGCGAACCGGTGGAACGGCTGCCGGAGCCCGTGGCCGAGATCCGGGACCGGATCGCGGCCGCACTGCCGGAACTGGCGATCTCCTGCGTGCGGGTCACGGGCAGCCCTTCGTACGCCCTGGCCGCCGCGGGGGAGCGGGCGGGCCTGCTGGTCCTCGGCTCCCGAGGGCTCGGCGTCGTCGTCGGCACGCTGGTCGGCTCCGTCGGGCTCCGTACCGCGTCCCACATACGGTGCCCCGTCGTCCTCGTCCGTGACGGTGCCGACGACGGTACGGCCGACACCGCGGGCGAGGTCGTGGTGGGCGTGCAGGGTGACCGGCCATGCGACGCCGTGCTCGCCTTCGCCTTCGACCAGGCGGCCCGGCGCGGGGCCGCTCTGCGGGCGGTGGAAGCCTGGAGGCCCCCGGTCCGGCGGTACGTGACGCAGGCTCAGGTGGAGCAGCCTGCCATCCGGGAGTCACTGGCGGCCGACCGGCTGGTGCACCTCCAGGACGCGCTGGGCCGCTGGCGGGAGAAGTACCCCGAGGTCCCGACGCACGCGGAGGTGGTGGGCGTCGGCGCGGCCGACGCGTTGCAGGCGGCCTCCCGCAAGGCATCCCTGGTCGTGCTGGGCCGACGTGCGCCCGGGCACCCCACGGCCGCGCCTCGCCTGGGGGTGGTGGCTCATGCCGTCCTCCACCACGCCCACTCCCCGGTGGCCGTGGTACCGCACGACTGAGACCGCCGAGCGCCGGGGCCCGGGTCGGACCGACAGTGTCCGACCCGGGCCCCGCCCTGGCGACGTACCGTCAGCCGGCGGGCACCACGGCCACCGGACACGGGGCGTGGTGCAGCACCGCGTGGCTGACCGAGCCGAGCTGCAGCCCGCCGAGGCCGTGTCGCCGCGCCGCCCCGAGCACGAGCACGTCGGCGTCGGCGGCCGCGTCCAGCAGGACCTTGGCCGCGCGGCCCCGACGCGCGTGCCGGTGGACGGTCAGCCCTTCGGCGCCCGGCAGCGCGGCACCGGCCACGAGCCGTTCGGCGAGCTCCTGCGCCGGGGTGTCGGCCAGCAGGACCGACGAGCCCGAGAGGAACGAGTCGCGTTGCCAGGCGTGCACCAAATCCAGTTCCGCCCCCCGCAGCCGTGCCTCGGCGACCGCGAACGCGGCTGCGGCGGCCGCCTCGTCCTGGTCCTCGCTCAGCGCGAGAACCACCCGTCCCACCGGCGCGGACGGCTCGCTGCGCACCACCACCACGGGGTAGGCGGCCCGCGCGGCGACCCGTAGTGCGACCGAGCCGAGCAGCAGCCCCGCGAAGCCTCCGGTACCACGGTGTCCCAGCACCAGGACCGGAGCCAGGTGGCCCAGCCCCAGCAGCGCGGACACGGCCTCCTCCGGGATCACCTCGGTCACGGTCTCCACCGACGGCTGCCGCTCGGTGGCCCTCGCCCGCGCAGCGTCGGCCACATGCCGGACCTCCGTGCGGGCGGACAGCGGTCCGTCCCCGTCCTCGGTCTCCGGCTCGTACCGTTCCCACAGGCTGGCGTGTACCAGCCTGAGCGGCACCTGCCGGCGTGAAGCCTCGTCAGCGGCCCAGTCGACCGCCCGCAGACTCCCGGCCGATCCGTCCACCGCCGCCACCACGCACCTGACCGCCATGTCCGCCATGTCCGCCGCCTCACTCTTCTCGGGTTTCCTGGGACTGCCATCCTGCGGCCGGGTCACCGCAGATCGAAGACGAGACGCGCGGAGACCTTGCCCGCGAGCACCTCCTCGACGGCCGCGTTGATGTCCTCCAGCCGTCGGCTCTCCCGGATCACCCGGGTGCGACCGAGGGCGTGCAGCCGGAACACCTCGGCCAGGTCCTGCCGCATCCCGACGATCGAGCCGACCACCTTGGTGCCGTTCAACACCGTCTCGAATACCGGCAGTTCGAGCCGTCCGTCGGTGGGCAGCGCCACCAGTACCAGCGTGCCGCCCCGGCGCAGCGAGCCGTACGCGGCCCGGAAGCTTTCGTTGCTGACGGCGACCGCGACCGCGACCGCGATCGCCGCGTCGGCGCCGCCCAGTGCCCGTAGCCTGGCCGCGACATCCTCGGTCCTGGCGTCGACCACGTGGTCGACGCCGAGTTCCCTGGCGAGGGCCAGCTTGTCGTCGGTGACGTCCACTCCCACCGTCTCCGCACCGGCCAACCGGGCGTACTGCAGGGCCAGATGGCCCAGTCCGCCGATACCGGAGACCAGTACCCGGGTGCCCGGTCGGGCGCCGGCCAGCTTGACCGTCTTGTAGGTGGTGACACCCGCACAGGTCAGGGGCGCGGCGTCCAGCGGGTCGACGCCGTCCGGGACGGGAACCACGTAGTCACCGTGGGCGAGCGCGTACTCGGCGTGGCTGCCGTCGACCGAGTAGCCGGTGTTGTGCTGGGTGAGGCAGAGGGTCTCCCAGCCCAAGACGCACTGGTCGCAGTGGCCGCACGCGTCGGCCAGCCAGGGGAGGGCGACGCGGTCGCCGACCTGGACGCACCGGACCGAGGCGCCGACCGCGTCGACGATCCCGACTCCCTCATGACCCGGGACGAACGGCAGCGCGGGCCGGACCGGCCAGTCACCCCGCGCGGCATGGATGTCGGTGTGGCACAGCCCGCTGGCCTCGATCCGGACCCGGACCTGGTGCGCGGCGGGCTCCGGCAGCGGGCGGTCCTCGACGGTGATCGGCCCGGTGAACTCCCGGACGACGGTGGCCTTCATGGCCGTCTCCCGGCACGGTCGGGTGGTCCCACAGTGCGAACACCAGGGCGAGTACGAGCAGCACGGCGATGGTCTTACGGTTCTGCTGCTGGTGGCCATCCTGCTCGTCCTGCTCGCCGTCCTGGCGCTGCTCGCCGCGAGCAGCCGGGTCGGCACGCGTGCCGAGCGGGTCGACAAGGGCACCACCTCCATTGGGTGACCCGCGAGGGGCTGGCCGCGCGGGTCAGAGCAGGTGCAGTTCTCTGGCCCGCCGGACGGCCTCTCCACGTCGGGTGGCCGAGAGCTTCCGGTTGATGCTCTTGAGGTGGGACTTGACCGTGTTGACGGACAGGTACAGGTCGGCGGCGATCTCGTCGGTCGACATCAGCTGTGCCGCCCGTTCGAGGACCTCGTGCTCACGATGGGAGAGCGGCTCGACGGGGGCGGCGGGGCCACCGCCCGGCTCCGGTCGGGGCAGATCGGCGTCAAGGCCCGGGGCGAGCCAGTCGTGCCCCTGGACCAGTGCGGCCCGGCTGTGCAGGAGGCGACTCAACCACGGCCCGGCGTCGCGGAACGGACGCCGGAGGAGTTCGGGCCGGGCGCTGGAGAGGGCGCGGGCCACCAGTCGCCTGGCTGCGGCCTCGTCCCCGAGCGCCGTGGCGGTCTGCGCGCGGACCAGCAGGGTTCGTACGGTGACGGCCGGACCGCTGCCGCGGTCGCGAGGGATCGAGTTCAGGATTTCCAGGGCTGTCCTGGTCCTGCCGGAGGCGAGATGCGCCGAAGCCGCAACGGTGGCGCATTCCGGGCTGCCCTGCCCGTGCGCTTCCAGTGTGTGAAGTGCGGCCTCCGGATCTCCGTCGGCCAGGTGCGCTGCCGAGGCTGCCAGGGCGAGGTGGTCGCTGACCCAGGGAGAGCGGGTCCCGGCGGGCGCCGACTCGTTCGTCTCGGCGAGGGAGGCGAGGGCCCCGGGCGGGTCTCCGCCGGCAGTCAGCAACCTGGCACGGACGATGGTCAGCCCCATCGCGACGACGGGATCTTGGCGGCTTGCGGGCGACTCACCTGCGAGGTCGAGGGCCGTCTGCGCCGTGGACAGGCGGTCCCGGTCGATGGCGACGGCGGCCAGGACCAGCTGCCCCACGCCGGTACGGGAAGCCAACGGCCTGCCGAACCGCTCGGCTTCGGACGCCGCTTGCCGGGCCTGGGTCTCCGCCCTGCCCAGCCAGCCACGCAGCAGGTCGATCAGGGCGAGCCGGCACAGTGACTCGTACCTGGGACAGATCGTGGAAGTGCTGTCGGAGACGCCGACAGCGGCCGAGAACGCCGCCTTGGCCGCGTCGAAGCGGCCTTCCCAGAGCAGGGCGGATCCGAGATCGGCTCGCAGCAGGGCGGGCAGTTCCGGGTGCTGCTCCAGGAGCTCGGCGGGGACGACGTGTTCGAGCTTCGCGGCGGCTTCGGCGGCGGCCTGGGCCATGTCTGCGGAGCCGAGCAGCCGGCCCGCCCGAACCCGTAGGAACGCGCAGCTCAGCTGGACGGCCGGGAGATGGGCGGGGTTCCCGTCGCGCAGGTACTTCTCTGCTCTTCGTAGGTGCTCGAGTCCGCTGCCGACGTCGTACCGGGCCAGATCACGTGCCGCACGGATGACCTCCGGGGCGGCACCCGAGGTCTGCGGCTGCATGCCGGAGAAGAGATCGGCCAACCGGTTCGCGTCAAGGCCGGTGAACAACTGCCCGATGGCCAGACTGCCGACGAACTGAGCCGCCGCGAACGCCCAGTCGCCGGCGGCGGCGGCCTGGGGGAGCGCCTCTGAGAGTTGACCCGCTCCGGACAGCCACCGGGCCGCCCGGCGGTGCAGTTCCGGTTCGAGGCCCGGGTGCCGGGCGCGCAGATGCATCCGGAGAATCTCCGTGAAGAGGGGATGCTGCCGGTACCACGAGTGGCCGACGGGCTCGACGAACGCGTTGACGCGGTGCAGCTGGGAGAGGATGCGTTCGGCGTCCTGCCGTCCGGTGAGGGCGTTCGCCAGGTCGGGGTTGGTCCGATCCAGAATGCTCGTCCGCAGCAGGAGATCCTGGGTCTCGACAGGTTGGGCATCGAGCACCTCGGCCAACAGGAAGTCGGCGATCGCGCTGCGATCCGCCTCCAACTCCTCGAGGAACGTCTCCGGGGTGGCGGCGCCCTGGGCGGCGAGGGCGGACAGCCGGATTCCGGCCGCCCAGCCCGCCGTCCGTTCGGTCAGCGCGCGAGCGCTTCCGTCGGGCAGTGACAGCCCGTGCCGACGGAGCAGCTCTGCCGTCTCCTCCGGGGTGAAGGCAAGGTCCGCGCGGCGGATCTCGGTGATCTCGCCGGCGGCGCGGTACCGGTGGATCGGCAGCAGCGGCTCGGTGCGGCTGATCAGGACGAGCCGGAGACCTGGAGCGGCGTGGCGGAGCATGGCATGCAGCTCGGACGCCACCTCTGCCGAGGACACCCGCTCGAACTCGTCCAGGACAAGCAGCCTCGGAACGTCCTCCCCGCTCAGACGGAATGCCAGCCGGGCGAGCAGGGACGGGTCCACCTCGTCCGAGCCGGAGGGGCTGCCGATGTCGTGCGGCAGCGTCATGCCGTGATGGCGGAACGCTGCGAGCACGTTCGTCCAGAAGACGCCGGGTGCGTTGTCCTCCCGGTCCAAGGTCAGCCAGACAGCCTGCACCGGGGTTGGTGCCGAGCTGACCCAGTCAGCGACCAGCAGCGTCTTTCCGGCGCCGGCCGGGCCGTTCACCAGGACCAGCGGGCAGTCCCGCGCGCCCTCCGAAAGCTTCTCGACGAGCCGCGGCCTGCAGACGAAACTCTTCGGGAGCGCAGGCACCGCGAAGCGGGCCGCCAGAACCGGGTCGCCGTTCGGCATCTGGGCCGGTGGCCGCGAGGTCTGCTGCTGCCGCCCGGTCGAAACGGGTACCGAGGAATGTGCGGAGCTGTGGGGCATGGTGCTCCCCGTGAGGAGTCGAGAGTGCTTGGGTGCGTACTCAGTTCGACCTTCACCCGATCGGTCGAGTGCCGCAACCGGCCGGGTCGTTTCGGTGGCGGAACGTCGCGGCACCGCCTCGGAGAGTGAGGCGGTGCCGCGTCTGGGTGGAGCGTCGACCACCCTGTGACCGGTCGGTTCACAGATTCAGTAGGTGCGCCTTGGCTGCGGCGAACTCGTCCTCGGAGAGTGCTCCCTGGTCACGGAGGTGAGCCAGCCGCTCCAGCTTGCCGATGGTGTCTTCGTCCGGGGCGCTCGGTGGCGCCGGTGCTGCGGGCTGCACCGGGGGCGGGGCCGCAACCGCCTGATCGGCGGCCGCCCTCTCGGCCTGGCGCCTGGCGACGCGTCCTGAGACAGCTGTTGCGGTGCCCGCGACCACCGCAGTACGGGCTGCCGTGCCGACCAGACCTGGACGACCGGCTCGGACCAACGGACGACCCAACATGCTTCCTTCTCCCATCGATCACGTGGTTCAGGGGATCTCGTGAATGCGTGTCATGCCGTGACGGCGGCCTCCAGTGCCATCGCCACGACCGGTGCCGGTACCCGCTCATGAGCCACCAACAGGCCGCCCGCCCGCTGGATCGCACCGGTGATGTGGGCCGCCCAGGTGTTCTCCCACGCGATCACGGCGGCTGAGGAGTCCGGGTCGAGTTCCTGGGCGATCAGGTCCAGGTCCTCCGCGCTGAAGAGCCCTCCGACCTCGCCTTCGACCTCCTCGAAGACCGACGCCTCGTCGGGGTCCAGGGCCTGCAACTCGACGTGACTGACGGTGCCGTTCGCGTCCTTCTTGACGAAGGTGAGGTCGAGAATCCGGACTGTGCCGTTATCCACGAGTCGCCGCAGCTCCGGCGCGATCTCACCCTTGAACCGGTTGCCGGGGAAGGCGATGACGACGTATTCGACCGGGCCGATATCCATGGAGCAGCTCCATCCCCGAGCGTCCTCAGGCCAGAATCTTGGCCTTGGCCTGCTCGTACTCGTCGTTTGTGAGGTGGCCCTGTGCCTTGAGGTCGGCAAGCTGGGCGAGGTCGTCACTGGTGTTGGGGGCCGCGGCCTCCCGGACGTAGGAGCGGAACTCCTCGTCGCGCTTTCGGGCCTGCCGCACGTCGCGCTCTCCCATTCCACGGCCTCGGGCGACCACGTAGACGAAGACACCGAGGAACGGCAGGACACACGCGAAGACCAGCCAGCCGGTCTTGCCCCAGCCGCTCAGGGAGTCGTCGCGGAAGATGTCGGAGATGACCCGGAAGAGCAGCATGAACCAGAGAATCCAGAGGAAGAGGAGGCACATCGTCCAGAACGCGTTGAGCAGCGGATAGTCCACGGCCAGGTCCTGCAGTGCGAGGTCCATCGTCGATCTCCCATCTCGGTTTCGGACGCGAAGCTCGGAACTCCACCGTGGAGCCGCGACGGCGTGCGGCGCACCACCCGAACAGGGTGAAACCGTCGCTTCCGGGCGAACCTGGGGTGGTGCGGTGGTGGGAGTCCGGCAGCCGCGCCACCTGTCGGTCGGGTCAGGCGCGGGCTGCGGCCGCGGCTGCGGGCTGGTCGGTCTCGCCGTGTCAGGTGGGCCAGCCGAGGAGGCGGGGGCGTTCGGTGACCCAGGCTCGGGTGTCGGTGCCGATCTCGGCGGTGATGAGGTTCTCCAGGAGGGTGCGGTACCGGGCGACGAGGAAGCCGCGCTTGTTCCAGTCGGGGCGCAGCTGTCCGGCCTGGACCCGCTGGGGTGCCTCCGGGTCGGCGAACTCGAACCAGAAGCCGGCGTCCAGGGCCAGGACGGATTCCACGGCGGTGAGCAAGCCGTCGCGGATGGTGCCGCCGTCGAAGCACGCCGGTGAGGGAGCGGGCCCTTGAGCGCGGGTGGCGGGTGGCGGTATCGGACGGGTGGACGCCGACCATCTCCAGCAGGGTCGGGGCGATGTCGACCGCGGCGGCGAGTGCCTCGGCCGCATAATGCTCGGCGTCCTGACGGTCGGTCCGCGCTATTCGGAGCTGCAGCTGCACGACCGCTCGGCATCGATGCCAGCCTCTTTCCGTGATCCAAGGCAACAGCACGGGTGGCGGATGAAGTGGAGCCGGGGTTCTCGATGGTCCACTGCGACCTGGTGAGCCGACTCAGGCGCTGGGGTGAGGCTTTCTGGGGGGCCACGTGTCCTATAGCAATGCTGTGGCCGGTCGTGTGCCGGAGGTCGAGCAAGGATGCCGACTGGCTGGTGGAATGGGCGGGGACACACCGGCCCGTGGTTGGGGTAAAGCGGGCCGGAGTCCGCATGCTGGCTTTCATGAGGATCGACGGGCTGTTGCTGTGGACCGGTGGCTGATGGGGACGGGGGTGAGGGGACCGTCGCGGTCCGAGGGGACCGGACGCGGGCGCCGCGTTGTTCTGCTGTGGGCTCTGACGCGGTCGTTGCTGACTGCGGCCGTTCTGGTGGTGGCGTACTTCCTGCTGCCGCTGGACCAGTCTTTCGGGGTCGCGACGGCGGTCGGTCTCCTTGGCGGACTGGTTGTGGTGTGCGCTCTCGTCGTGTGGCAGACGCGGTCGATCGTTCGATCTCCGTACCCGCGGCTCAAAGGGATCGAGGCGTTGGCCACGAGCGTTCCGCTGTTCATTCTTCTGTTCGCGGCCGCCTATTACCTCATGGCGCGGAGCGAGTCCGGATCGTTCACTCAGCCGCTGACGCGGGTGGATGCCGTGTACTTCACGGTGACGGTGTTCTCCACCGTGGGCTTCGGCGACATTGTTCCCACGGAGGAGGTGGCCCGGGTGCTGGTCGTTCTGCAGATGCTCGGGGACCTGGTGTTCGTCGGCATCGCCGCACGCGTGATTCTGGGTGCCGTCAACGTAGGACTCGACCGGCGCAGCCGGCCTGCCTTCTCCGGCGTCGTCCCGCCTCCCGGCGTTGCGGGCACCGACGGCGGTACCGGCGGACCGGATTCCTCGGGCTGACGGCCCGGAAGCGGGCCGTGGACCCGTCGCGTCACGAGGCGGGCGCCCAGGCCGGTCCAGGAGTCGAGGCCGGTGATGATGAGGGAGCCGATGCCGACGGTGGTGAGCAGGGTGGGTACCAGGACGACGTCGAGCATCGGGCCGGGCAGGCCGGAGGACGTGGACAGGGCGCTGGTCTTGATCCCGTCGGCTGCCCCGACGGAGGCAGGGAACGGGAGGTTCGATCGCGACAGACCGGGCAGCGGGTCAGTCCGTCGACCCGCGCCGGCGCCGTAGGTACCAGATCGTGCCGACCGCGGTCGACGAGGTGACCAGCACGATCGCGAGCAGCGGGTACCGGCCGCCCGCGAGCTTGGCGCCGGTGGCGACCACGAGGACCACCGCGCCGATCGGCACCAGCAGTGAGAGCAGCGTCCTGAGGGTGCCGGCGACCTGTGCGGGCCGGGCCCGGCCGGCCCGGGTCGGCCGGGTCGGCCGAGACGGCCAGGCGGTGGCCTCGCCCCGGTAGTACGCCCAGGCCCGCTCCCCGAGCTCCTGGCCCGCCCGGTGGTAGGAGTAGCCGAGGTAGGGCAGCCAGACCAGCGGGGCGATCAGGCCGATCAGAAACACCCCACCGAGCAGGACCCACTGCCCGACGCGGACGGCGGTCGACACCGGGCGCCCCTCGGGCGTCACCACGCCGAGCAGATGGGCCATCCGCTTCACGACCCGCCACAGGGCGGTGATACGGCCGGGAGGAGCGTCGGGCCGCGCCGCGGCGGCGGCCTCCAGTGCGGCGGCGGCCTCCTCCTCATCCCCATACACGCCCTGGATCACCAGCAGCTCCGCCGCCCGCGCGCCTTCGGTGGGCTCCCGCCCTGTCACCGCTGCGAGTTCCAGCATCATTCGGCTCTGGGTGAGCAGCGCGGTGCAGAACGCGAACGGGACGAGGACCGTGAACGGGCCGCCCACGCACGCGCCCTCGCTCTCGCTGACCCGGCGCCCCCGGGTGATCACCATTGCGGACAGTTCGGCGTCACCGGCCCCGGGGTGCTCTTCGCGTGCGCGGGCGACCGCGGTGGCGGCGCGCTGCCCGAGATGGTGGACGGCGAAGTTGGCCAGGAGTTCGGGCAGGTGGCCGGGGTCGGCCAGGGCCGCGCGTAGCACGAAGCGGGACAGCGCGGACGCCGGGGCGTCGACGGGGGGATCCTCCACAGCCCCAGCCTCTCACCACGGCCCCTGATTCGGGGCGCCGACTCGTCGCCCGCAGCCCGTCGTCCCAGCGGGTTGCAGGTGGCGATGAGGCGTCCTGCGGCGGTGCTCGTCGACATCCCGGGACCTGGTCCTCGTTCTCTGCGCCCGCCTGCCTCAGGTGGTGGGCCGGGCCGTGACGTTGAGGATCTCCTTCACCATCTCTCCGGTGTCGGCGACGAGGCGGTAGATGGCCCCGCTCGCCAGGACGAGGGCGCTGAAGAGGATCCAACCTCCGGGCCCGCTGTTCACCTCGATACCCGGGTCGCCGTCGCCACTCGGCTCGGCTGCCGGCCTCACCGCCGCCCTGGCGATGTGTGCCGCTCCGGCCACGGCGTGGGCGGCTCCAGCCAACGCCGAGCCGCTCACGCCTATGGCAAACCACTCTGCTCGGCTGATCTCGTCCATCGTTATCACTGTCCTCGGCCAGTCGGCGCAGGTGGAGAGCGCCTCACTTTCACCTCCATCCTCTGTGTGGCCCGCTGTCGGCCACCAGTGCACCTCGGAGCACTTCAGTGGGGTCATTGGACCCAGCCGGAACGTGCCGAAAGGCATGGTCGGTCGCGCCGTTCCGCCTCCGCCCCCGGCGCCGCGTCGACCCGCTACGTTCAGTGTGTTTGGGCAACCCTGCAGCAGATCGGCAGGTCCAGCCGCACCGAGGCTTCGATCGTGCCCAGCCGTCGTGCTGGATCGAGCGCTGCCCGAGCATCGCGTAGAACTGGGTCTGCTGCCGGGGGCGGCGGGGTCGGTGAGCGAGGAGGCGAGGCTCTCGCCCTCGAGCGGGCTCTGCGGATGTCCCTTGATGACCTCGGGCGACTCGATGCCGAGCAGGTCGTAGAGGCTACGATCGGCGCGATCGCCACCAGGACGTCCTGCAGTTGAGCAGCGGTCATGTGCTCCTGCGTCGTCGACCGCTGGTGCGTCCATCGCCGCCAGCGCGGCGATCCGCGTGAGGACCAGGATGTCCGGAGCCAGACCGCACCGTTCGAGCGAGTCGGCTGTCTGTCATGGCGATGAGGGTGTCGAGAACGGGCGTCTCGGAGGTGGTGGCATCTGTCGTCTCCCTTGGTGTGGGCGCGGTCTGCGCTGCGGTCCGACGTAGGCACCTGCCGAGCTGGTCGCACGGTCAGTGGCCGCCCGAGTGGACGGTCCAGGGCCCTGTCTGACAGCAAGTGACCGGTTGCGGCTGCCCATTGCCTCCTGGGCCGGGGCGTGCGGAGCCGCTGACAGGTGTGAGTAGCAGCCTTGCGGAGGTCGTGGGACGTTGGTGAAGGGGGTCGTTCCCCGCATCCCGCGGGTACGGGTAACAGTTCAACTCCCGAGGAGCCGAACATGGCCAGCAACGTCAGCGGAGCGCCCGCGGGTGCTCCCGTCAGCCGGAAGCACTTCGCCACCGGCTGGACCGTCTTCGCGGCCTGCATGATGATCTTCGGCGGAACGATGGCCATCTTCGAGGGCATCGGCGCCATCGTCAACGACGAGCGTTACGTCATCACCGGGAACTACGTCTACAAGTTCGACGTCACCGGCTGGGGCTGGCTGCACCTCATTCTCGGCATCGTGATCGTGGTGGCGGGTTTCCTGCTCTTCACCGGTGCGATGTGGGCACGGATCCTCGGTGTGATCGCCGCAGGGCTGAACATGATCACCAATTTCCTGTGGTTGCCCTACTACCCGTTCTGGGCCATCGTCATGATCGCCATCGACATCTTCATCATCTGGGCGCTGACGGCTGGAACCCACCGACAGGAAACCGGGCTGTAGAGCCGCAGCAGCCGGTCCGAGCGACACCGGCCCGACCACGTCATCGCCACAAGGGCTACAGCTCCCAAAAGACGCCTGTCTGCGACGGCGCGGCATCGCGCACACGATCCCCGAACGCGTCGACCAAGCCCTCGGCCGCCTCGACCGGGGCGCGCAAGGCGGCCGGCCACCCGGTTTCGACCGGAAGATGTACCGTCTCCGCAACGTGGTCGAACGATGCTTCAACCGGCTGAAGCACAGGCCGGCTCGGCTTTCCCCATCGGCTCGGCCATGCTGCGGGCCGGCGTTGGTCGTGTCCAACGAGCCATCACCCGAGCGGACATGCGATCCGCCTCTCCTGGCCTTCGGGTGTCGGCTCCGCAGGCGAGGAAGGCTTGCGGCTGGTGAGCCTGGGGACTGCGTCTGGTGTTTCGGTGGCGGCGCACTAATATGAGCATCGCTCATGTTTATGTGTTCTCGTCCATCGTCATCGAGCAGGGAGTCAGGCTGTGCCGAAGCGACTCGACCTACCGGCGGGCTTCCGCTGGGGAGCCTCCACCGCCGCCTACCAGATCGAAGGCGCCGTGGAGGAGGGCGGACGCGGCCCGTCCATCTGGGATGTCTTCGCCGCCCGCCCCGGCGCCGTTCGGGACGGGCAGACCGGGGCGGTGGCCTGCGACCACTACCACCGCTGGCCCGAGGACGTCGCTCTGATGCGCGGCCTCGGCCTGGACGGCTACCGGTTCTCGATCGCCTGGCCGCGCATCCAGCCGACCGGGGCCGGCCCGGTCAACCAGGAGGGGCTCGCCTTCTACGACCGCCTGGTGGACGCGCTGTTGGAGGCCGGCATCACCCCGCTGCCGACGCTCTTCCACTGGGACCTTCCGCAGGCCCTGGAGGAGACCGGCGGCTGGCTGGACCGCGACACCGCGTACCGGTTCGCCGAGTACACGGCCGCCGTCGTCGACCGGCTCGGCGACCGCGTACCCGCCTGGATCACGCTCAACGAGCCCTTCGTGCATATGGTTTACGGCTACGCGCTCGGCATCCACGCGCCCGGCCGGGCCCTGATGCTCGACGCGCTGCCCGCCGCGCACCACCAACTGCTGGGCCACGGGCTGGCAGCCGCGCTGATGCGCGAGCGCGGACTGGAGGTGCTGATCGCCAACAACCTCACGCCGGTGCGGGCTGCCTCCGACGCGCCCGCCGACCTCGCCGCCGCCGAGGCGTACGACGCCCTCCACAACCGCCTCTTCACGGATCCCCTGCTCCTGGGCCGCTACCCCGACCTCTCCGCCTTCGGCGTCAGCGAGGACCTCGGCGGTGCGGTACGCCCCGGCGACCTCAAGCTCATCGCCGGCCCCGGTCTCGACGGACTCGGCGTCAACTACTACAACCCCACCCGCATCGCCGCGCCCACCGACCCCGGCCTCCCCTTCGCCGAAGCCCCGATCGAGGACGTTCCCCGCACCGCCTTCGGCTGGCCGGTCGTCCCGGACGGACTGCGCGAACTCCTCACCGGGCTGCGAACCCGCTACGGCGCCGCCCTGCCGCCCGTCACCGTCACCGAGAACGGCTGCTCCTACGGCGAGGAGCTGGACGACCAGGAGCGGATCGCCTACCTGGACGGCCACCTCCGCGCGGTCGAGGCGGCGGTGGCGGAGGGGGTCGACGTACGGGGCTACTTCACCTGGTCACTGCTGGACAACTTCGAGTGGGCCGAAGGGTTGACTCAGAGATTCGGCCTCGTGCACGTCGACTTCACCACGCAGCGCCGTACCCCGAAGGCCTCGTACGCCTGGTATCGCCAGCTGATCGCGGCCCATCGGGCTCGGCAAGCGAGGTAGCCCGGGGACGGCGACCCGGATCGGCATCGCCCGACAGACAGGAGACGGAGACTCCGGCCGCACCAAACGACCGCCACGGCTGGATCCGTACAGGCCCGATCGACCGGCGAGGGTCCGCTGTGCGTCCCCCTGGAGCGCCCGGGCGTGCGAACCGTATCGCCGCGTTGCCCTGCGGGAGTCCGTCGGTGATGTGCGTGGTGCCCTGCGCTCCTACGCCCGTGCCGTGGCCGGCCACCCGCTGCCGTGACCCCGCGGCAGCGGACCGGCTCCACGTCGCCGTCCGCAGCCGCGCACCGGGGCGGCTGACTGAGGATCGCCCCCGGCGCTGCACCTGCCGCGTCCGGGGATCGAGCAGCCAGAGCCGGGGCTCTGTTGGAGCATCAGTGGTCGGGATCGATCCCGCGTTCCGGCTGCTGAACTCGGGCAGCGACAGCGGCGGGTCGGCCATGACGTGAAGGCGGCCCTGCCATGCCGCTCCTCCCGCACCCCACCGGTGACGGACGCGGTCCGAAAACGGTTGGACCGTCAGATCCGCCTCGGCCATGATCCCCACGTGACCACCTACCTCGAGTCCGAGCGCCTGACCCTGCGCCCTTTCGCCGCCGCCGACACGGATCTGCTGGTCGAGCTGGACAGCGACTCGGCGGTGATGCGCTACCTGACCGGCGGCGCTCCGACTCCTCCGGAGGAGATCCGCGACCTCGCCATCCCCAGCATCCTCGCCGGCTACGAGCGCTGGGATCACGAGCTCGGCCTGTTCGCCGCGCACGAGAAGGACGGCGGCGCGTTCGTCGGCTGGTTCTGCCTGCGGCCGCTCCGCAGCGGCCCTCGGGAGGAGGCCGAACTCGGCTACCGCCTGCGCCGTGCGGCCTGGGGTCGGGGCTACGCTACGGAGGTCTCGCAGGCGCTGCTGGCGAAGGGGTTCGCCGAGCTCGGGATCCGCATGGTCTGGGCGGAGACGATGACCGTGAACCGCCCTTCCCGCAACGTCATGGAGAAGCTCGGGATGACGCTCACGGAGAGCATCGCCACGCCGGACGACATGATGGCGGTCGAGGGTTCCGAACACGGGGGTGTGCGGTACGAGATCACCAAGGAGCAGTGGGAGCGGCGGCAGGCGTAGGCAGCGCGAGGCGTGGCGGTGATCGCCGCTGCGAGGCCGATGCAGGCCCGAAGCGTCGTCTGGTGTTCGTCGATCGGGTGCTGGTCACGCTGGGGCACTTGCGACACGGTCTTCCGCACTCGGCCCTGGCTGTGCTGTCAGGAGCGTTCGTGTCCGGCGAGCGCGGGTCGGGCGCCTGGTATCGGGACCTGATCGCCGCTCACTGCGGCGTCGCGTCAAGGTGGTTGCTCCTCGGTGGGGTCGGCGTGTCTCGTCGGCCCCACCGAGGAGCACAGAAGGATCAGCCCAGCTTCCACTGCTGGTTCTTGCCGCCGCTGCACGTCCAGAGTTGGACGGGCGTGCCGTCGGTGGTGCCCAGGCCGGCCACGTCCAGGCAGAGGCCCGACTGGACTCCGGTGATGGTGCCGTTGGAGTTCAGCTGCCACTGCTGGTTGGCCTGGCCGTTGCAGGACCAGACGATCGCTTTGGTGCCGGCGGTCGTGCCGTGTGCGTTGGCGTCGAGGCACAGGGTGGTGCCGCCCACGGTGACGGTCAGTTGGTTCGCCGCGGTGCGGGTCCAGGTCTGGTTGGCGGCGCCGTTGCAGGTGTAGATCTGCTGCTGGGTGCCGAGCGCGGTGTTGGCGTCGGTCAGGCACTTGCCCGCGTCCACCGCGCGCAGGGCGCCGGTCGAGCCGCCGCCGGAGGAGGTCGTGTCGAGGCCCATGAAGTGGATCGCGTAGGCGGCCATCGGGGTGCCCTGGACCGGGAGTTGGTGGCCGAACCCGGCCATGCTGTAGGCCTCGACCTGGGTGCCGGCGCTGTTGTTGTAGCGCGTACGGGTCCAGTTGGCCACGGGGGTGTCGGTGGTCGTCGGCGTCTGGCTCACGCCGAGGACGTCGGTCCACTGCTTGATCTCTTCGCCGAGGTTGTTGTGGTTCAGGATGGTGTCGGCGGTTCCGTGCCACAGCTGCACGCGCGGACGCGGACCGGTGTAGCCGGGGTAGCCCGAGGTGCGCACCAGACCGCCCCACTGCTGCGGGGTCTTGGAGACCTGGCCCTGTGCGCAGGCCGAGTTCCAGCCGCGTACCGAGCCGGTGTAGAAGCAGCGGTAGGGCACGCCCATGAACGCCGCGCCCGCCTTGAACACGTCCGGGTAGTCGGCGAGCATCACGTTCGTCATCATCCCGCCGGACGACTCGCCGGTCACGTACACGGCGTTGGCGTTGCCGCCGTAGTGCTGCTCCGTGTAGGTGATCATCGACATCAGCCCGACCGGGTCGCTGCCGCCGTTGCGGGTCAGCGCCTGGTCGGAGGAGACGTCCCAGCAGCTTCCGCTGGGGTTGGTCGAGGGGTAGATGACGAGGAAGCCGTACTGGTCGGCCAGGGACGCGAAGTCGGTACTCGAGTGCATGTAGGGGCCGGTGCCCTGACAGCCGTGCATGGCCAGCAGGATCGGGGGATTGGCCCTGACGTTGGCCGGCACGTAGAGGTGCATGAGCAGACCGGTCGGGTTGGTGCCGAAGTTGGTGATCTGCGTCAGCGAGGCCGCGGTGGCCTGGGGGGCGGCCTGGAGGCTCAGCCCGACCGCGAGGCCGACCGCGGCAACTATGCCCAAGAGGCGGGACTTGAGGGAGCGGGATCGAAACATGGGGGCGTCTCTCCGTCCGGATTTGTAATGTGCGTGAATTATTCCGATGACATCACCGGAAGACAACACCGGCGACACGCACTGGTACATGTGACGCCCCATCACGGTCCGGCGGCAGCAAGCCGGGTGTGATCCGCAGGCTGCGGATCACACCCGGCTTCGGTACCGCTAGCCGACCGTCGCCGGCGAGCGGGTCGCCGTAGCGGCGGTCGCCGGCTGGTAGAACTCGGTGTGCCCCTCGACGTGGAGCTGGGGCAGGCGACGGTCCAGCCAGGCCGGCAGCCACCAGTTGCCGCGCCCGAGCAGGTGCATCACGGCTGGTACCAGCAGCAGCCGGACCAGCGTGGCGTCGATCAGGATGGCCGACCCCATGCCGACCCCGATCACCTTGATCGGGAGGTCGGGGGAGGGGACGAAGGCCGCGAACACGGCGACCATGATGGCCGCCGCCGCGGTGATCACCCGGGCGGTGCCCGCCAGCCCGCTGACGATGGACTCGGCGTTGTCGCCCGAGCGCAGCCAGGCCTCGCGCATCCGGCTGACCAGGAACACCTCGTAGTCCATCGAGAGGCCGAACAGGACGGCGAAGGTCAGTACGGGCACGAAGGCGGGCAGCGGGGTGGGGTTGTCGATGCCGATCAGCCGCCCGGCCGTGCCGCCCTGGAGGACCAGGGCGACCACGCCGTACGCCGCCCCGACGGAGAGCAGGTTCATCACGGCGGCCTTGAGCGCGACCGCCAGACTGCGGAAGGCCACCAGCAGCAGGAGCATCGACACTGTGACCACGCCGCCGACGAGCAGCGGGATGCGGCCGGCGATGTTGTCCGTGCTGTCGATCGCGCTCGCGGTCGCCCCGCCGACGTGCACCGGGACCCCGGGGCCGGTGGCGGCCGGGATGACGTGGTCGCGGAGGTCGCGGACCAGGGTCTTGGTGGCCGTGCTCTGCGGACCGCTGACCGGAACGACGGTCAGCAGCAGCGAACGGCCGTCGGCGGCGGGCACCGGAGGGGTGACGGCCGCGACACCGGGTGCCGCCCGCAGCGCGGTGGGCAGCGTGGACGCGAGGTCGGCGGGGGCGCCCGGCGGCAGTTCGGCGACCAGGAGCAGCGGTCCGTTGCTGCCCGGTCCGAAGCCGGCGGCCACCGCGTCGTACGCCTGCCGGTTGGAGCGCCCGGCCGGGTCGTTCCCCGCGTCGGGGAAGCCGAAGCGTACGCCGAGGAAGGGTGCCGCCAGCGCCAGCAGTACGACCACGCCGGTGACGGCGCCGAGGACGCGGTGGCGTTCGACCAGCCTGCTCCAGCGCAGCCAGCCGGTGGGCACCGTGCTCTCCGCCTGGGTGGTGCGGCGCCGGGGGAGCGGCAGCCGCAGGCGCTCGATGTGCCGGCCGAAGTAGCCGAGCAGGGCGGGGAAGAGGGTGATGGACGCGGCGATCACGATCAGTACGGAGAGGATGGCAGCGACTGCGGCACCGCGCATGAACGACAGGCCCATCGCGAACAGCCCGAGCATGCTGACCACCACGGTCATCCCGGCGACCACGACCGCACGGCCCGCGGTGTCCAGGGCGGCGACCGTGGCGGCCTCGGGGGCCAGCCCCTCGGCGCGCCACTCGCGGAACCGGGTGACCAGGAGCAGCGCGTAGTCGATGCCGATGCCGATGCCGAGCATCGCGGCGAGCGAGGTCGACCAGTCCGGGACCGGCATGACCGCCGCCAGGACCGGCAGCAGCGTGCTGCTGACGGCGAGCCCGCCGAGCGCGGTCAGCAGCGGCAGGCCGGCGGCCACCACCGAGCCGAAGGTGAGCACCAGGATCAGCGTGGCCGCCGCCACGCCGATGCCCTCCGAGCCGATCGAGCCCTGCTCGGCCTGCTGGACCGACATGCCCCCGAGGTGGACGTGCAGTCCGCCGTCGGCCGTGCGGGCGAGGTCGAGCAGGCGGTGGGTGTCCGCCTTGGGCATGTCGGGGGCGTTGGCGACATCGAGGTGGATCTGTCCGAGGGCGGTGCGGCCGTCGGCCGCCACTCTGCCGCGCGGGCCGTACGGGTCGTCGATGCCCTTGACGTGCGGCACCTCGGCCATCTTGGCGAGCAGGCCCTGGACCTGGGTGCGGGTCGCGGCGTCCGTCACGCTGCCGTCGGAGGCGAGCACCAGGCTGATCGCATCGCCGCCGAGCCCGGGGAAGTCCCGCGCCAGCAGCTGCTGGGCCTGCTTGGAGTCCGAGCCTGGTGCGCTGTAGTCCGCGCTGTACTTCCCGCTGAGGCCGGCCGAGAGTCCGAAGGCCACGACGGCGGCGAGCAGCCAGAGCAGCACCGTGCGGCCCCGGTTCCGGAAGCTCCAGCCGGCTATTCGGCCGAGCGGGCCGGGTCTGTCGGGTAGTCCGGTGGCTGCCCGCCGGTCGGCGTGCGGTCCCTGGGCCATGACGTCCTCCGTATGTGGTGAGGCGCTCCGCCCCGGGAAGGCGTTACGCTTCATAACGCTTCTTATGAGGCGTAACGTTTCCCTCGATGGGTACGGTTTGTCAACGTTGTGACTGCACACGGAGCGATGGAGATGCGATGACCGGTGGGCCGACCGAGGTGAGCGGCGGACCGAGCCGCCGGGAGCGGATGAGGGCCGGCACCGTGGAGGAGATCAAGCAGGCCGCCCTCGGCCTGATCGTCCTGCACGGCAGCGCGAACCTTCGCTTCACCGACATCGCCCGGAGCATGGGGATGACCGCGCCCGCGTTGTACCGGTACTTCGCCGACCGGGACGAGCTGCTCACCGCGCTGGTCGCCGACTCGTACCACGGTCTGTCGGACGCGCTGACGGCGACTCAGGACACGGTGCCGGCGGACGATCTGGACGGCCGCTTCCTGGCCACCTGCACGGCCTACCGCACCTGGGCCCAGCGGAATCCGGAGCGCTTCGCCCTCATCTTCGGCTCCCCGGTGCCCGGCTACGCGGCTCCGCCGGAGGGTCCGACCGCAGTGGCGGGCCGGCGGCTGATGGAGCACATGGTCGACCTGGTCACGGACACGGCGGAGCGCGGCCGGCGGGGCAGCCCGCTGGTGCCCGAAGCCGAGGAGGCGTTGATGCTGGCCTGGGCCACCGTGCACGGCTTCGTCACCCTGGAGGCGTACGGCCACTTCGACAAGCTGGAGCAGGAGGCGCGCGACCGGCTCTTCACCGTTCAGGCGCGCCTCGCCGCGCGCACGGCCGGTCTGGCGCCGCCCGTGGGGCAGGTGTGAGCCCTTGGTGAGCCCGCGGTGAGCGGTGGTCGGCAGTCTCGGGTCATCGCCGGATCCGCCGAGGGCCGGCCAGGACAGAGGAGCACGACCATGGGTGAGCTGACCGGCAAGTCGGCGCTGGTGACCGGTGGTTCGCGGGGGATCGGACGGGCGGTCGCACTGCGGCTGGCTGCGGCCGGTGCCCTGGTCGCCGTGCACTACGGCGGCAACCAGGACGCCGCCGAGGAGACCGTGGCGCGGATCGGGGCCGCAGGTGGCCGGGCGTTCGCCGTCCGGGCCCGGTTCGGCGAGAGCGGCGCGCTGGACCGACTGTTCGAAGGACTGACCGCCGGACTGGAGGCACACGGCGCCGAGGGCCTGGACATCCTGGTCAACAACGCGGGCATCATGTCAGGCAGTTCGATCGGGCAGGTCACCGAGGAGGAGTTCGCCGCGCTGCTGGCGGTCAACGTCAGTACGCCGTTCTTCGTGACCAAGCGGTCGCTGCCGCTGCTCAACGACGGTGGCCGGATCATCAACATGGGGTCGACGGCCAGCCGGTTCGCGGTCTCCACGCAGATCGCGTACTCAGTCAGCAAGGCCGCGCTGGAGGCGATGGCGCCCTCGCTCGCCAACGAGCTCGGCCGACGGGGGATCACGGTGAACACGGTGGCACCCGGCGCCGTGCGGACCGACCTGACGGCGGGTCACACCGCGATCCCGGAGATCGTCGCCGGACTGGAGTCGATCACCGCGCTGGGCCGGCTCGGCGAGCCGGAGGACGTCGCCGACGTGGTCGGGTTCCTGGCGGGCCCGCGGGGGCGCTGGGTGACCGGCCAGACGGTCGACGTGTCGGGCGGGACCTACCTCGGGCCGATCGTGCCGGCGTGACCGCGCGGGACCTGCCTCGGCGCGATCGGGCTGACCTGCCTCGGCGCGATCGGGCTGACCTGCCTCGGCGCGATCGGGCTGACCTGCCTCGGCGCGATCGGGCCGGTCGTGATCGTATCTGATGGATAATCAGCCGCATGCGGTTCGGAATCCTCGGTGAGACCAAGGCCTGGCGCGACGACGGGGCCGAGGTCCCGCTCGGCGGCCCGGCCCGTCGGGCGCTGCTGACGCTCCTGCTGGTCCACCCCGGTGAGGTGGTCTCCGTCGACCGCCTGGCCGAGGAGGTGGACCCCGGCGGCGAGTTGTCGGCGCACGCGGTGCAGTCCCAGGTGTCCAGGCTGCGGACGGCCCTGGGGCAGGCGGCGGCCATCGAGCGGGCCGGGACGGGCTACCGGATCGTGGTCGAGCCGGAGGCCGTGGACACCTCCCGGTTCGAACGGCTGGCCGGTCAGGGCCGCGCCGCGCTGCGGGACGGTGACGCGGAACAGGCGGTCGTGCTGCTGCGCGAGGCGCTCGCCCTGTGGCGGGGGCCCGCACTGGCCGAGATCACCGAGGGTGAGACGGCCCGGGCGGCAGCGGTACGGCTGGACGAACTGCGGCTCGGGGCGCTGGAGGACCGGTTCGAGGCGGCGCTGCGCCTCGGCGAGCACCGCGCGGCCGTACCGGAGCTGCGCGCACTCGTCGGCCGCCATCCCCTCCGGGAGCAGTTGGCGGCGCTGTTGATGCGCGCGCTGTTCGCCGAGGGCGGTCAGGCCGAGGCGCTGGTAGTGTTCGAGCAGACCAGGCGGCGGCTGGCGGAGGAACTCGGCGCCGACCCCTCGGCCGAACTCATTTCCCTGCACCGGGAGTTGCTCAGCTCGGAGGCGGCCCCGGCCCCGGCCGCACCGCCGGCGCAGCTGACCTCCTTCGTGGGCCGCGCGAGCGAGCTGAACGAGACCGTGGAGCTGCTGCGGGTGGCCCGCCTTGTCACCGTGGTCGGCCCCGGCGGCGCCGGCAAGACCCGGCTGGCCGTCGAACTGCCCCGGGGCGGTGCCGAGGAGGTCTGCTTCGTCGAACTGGCCCCGCTGCGCGACGGCACCGCACTTCCCCAGGCGCTGCTGAGCGCGCTCGGCCTCCGCGAGGGCGGGCTCCACCTCGACAGTGCGCGGCCGCCGCTCGACCGCCTGGTCACCGCGCTGTCCGGCCGGGCGCTGCTGCTGGTCCTGGACAACTGCGAGCACCTGATCGAGGAGACCGCCGCGCTGGTGGCGCGGCTGCTGGCGAGCTGCCCCCGGCTGCGGGTGCTGGCCACCAGCCGCGAGCCGCTCGGCATCATCGGCGAGAGCCTGCAGTACGTCGGCCCGCTCGGCGAGGACGCGGCGGTCCGGCTGTTCACCGACCGGGCCGCCGCCGTGCGGCGCGGCCTCACCGCCGATCCGGCGCTCGTACGGAGGATCTGTGCCGCCCTGGACGGCCTGCCGCTGGCCATCGAACTGACCGCCGCCCGGCTGCGCACGCTCGAGATCGCCGACCTGGCGGGACGGTTGGACGACCTGCTGGGGATCGCCGCGCGCGGCACCAGGACGGCTGACCAGCGGCACCGGACCCTGCGCTCGGTGGTCGCGTGGGGCTGGGACCTGCTCTCCGAACCCGAGCGGCAGGCCGCCCGACGGTTCGCCGTCTTCGTCGGGGGTGCGTCGGCCGAGGTGGCGGCCGAGGTCTGCGACGCCGACGGCGGGACGCTGGAGTCGCTGGCGGACAAGTCGTTCCTCCAGGTCGGCCGTGGCCGGTACCGGATGCTGGAGACGATCCGCACCTTCGCCGCCGAACAGCTGGCGGCGGCCGGTGAGCAGGACATGGCCGGCCGGGCGCACGCCCGCTACGTCCGACGGGTGGTCAGGACCGCAGACCCGCACCTGCGAACGGCCCGACAGCTGGAGTGGCTGCCGGTGGTCTCCGCGGTGCACGACGACCTGCCGGCGGCGGTGCGGTGGGCCGTCGCGGCGCAGGAGGTGCCGACCGCCCTGGAGCTGCTGGCCTCGGCCTCGGCCCACCTGTGGATCCGGGGTACGGCCGCCTCGATCGCGCCGCACGCCGCCGCGCTGCTGCGGACCATCGGCGAGCGGCCCCCGGCCGGGCTGGGCGAGGAGTACGCGGTGTGCGTGCTGCTCGCGGCGTCCGGCACCGGAGGGCAGCCGCTGTGGCAGCAGCACCGCCTCGCGGCCGAGCGGGCGTTGGCCGTGGCGTGGCCGGGTGAGCGTGCGGGCCGGTACCCCGTCGCGCTGCTGGCGTGGATGCTGCGCAGCGCCGGGCAGTCGGAGGCCGAGGAGCGGCGGAGCGCGTTCGAGCTGGTCTCGGCGCAGCGTGACTGCCCCGAGCCGTGGGCCCGGGCGGTGGCCCGGTACGTGTCGGGGTTCGGCTTCCTCGGGACGGGCGACATTCCGGGGGCGGAGCGGGCCTTCACGCTGGCCGGTGAGGAGTTCGGTGCGCTGGGCGAGCGCTGGGGAGCCGCGCTGGCCCTGGACATGCGCGCCGGACTGGCGGCCGGGCGCGGTGACCGGGTCGAGGCGGTCGCGCTGACCGACCGCGCCCTCACCCTGGCCGAACAGCTAGGCGCCCTGGAGGACGTCGCCGACCTCCTGGTGAACCGGGGCGACCAGTACGCCGCCGACGGCCGTCCGGAGGCCGCCGTCGACTACGCGCGGGCCGCCGAACTGGCCACCGGCGCCGGCAGCGCGGACGCCCTCGCGGCCGCCCTGCGGGGGCAGGCCGACCTCGCGCTGTCCGGAGGCGACCTGGTCGCGGCGGAACGGCTGTACTCCGAGGCGCTGGAACGGATCGACCCGCGCTGGATCAAGGCCCTGGCCAACCGGGTGCGGGCGCTCGCCGGACTGGCCCACGTCGCCGAACTGCGCGGCGACCACGCCACGGCACAGCTGCGCTTCCGTACGGCCGCCGGGACGGCGGCGGAGGTGGGCGACGGCGCTCCGGCCGTACTGCGGCTGCTCGGCCTGCCGGCGGCCGTGGTCGAGGCACTGAACCGGGGGTGAGGACGCCTGCCGGGGCCGACGGGCCGTTCTTCCACTCCGTCGGGCACGCGCCGGGGTGCGGTGGATCCTCCGAGGCTTCGAAGCGGCCGGGAGTAGGGCGAACTGACGGGTGTTCTATTATCTCGGCCCATGACGGAGAACCAGGGATCAGGGTCGGGCTGGAGCGTCGAACCGGTGGTGACCAGGGCGCAGGAGCCCGACTGGGCGGCCCTGGCGGAGCAGCACGGCGAGCAGCTGCGGCGCCGCAGACAGCTCCGTGCCGTGGCGGCCGGTGTCGCGGCGACGGCGGCCATCGGCGGCATGATAGCCATGGTGCTCCCCGGCGACTCGGGGGCCGAGCCTGCGCGGGCGGCGGCCGCGACAACGGAGGACAGCGCCTCCGCGCGGGCCGAGGACAGCCCGTCACCTGGTGCCGAGTCAGTCCCGGCGCAGGCCCCCAGCTTGGCCTTGCCCTCGGCCTCGCTCAGCGCTTCTGCCGAGACCTCGCACCCGGCCGGCTCCGTGACCAAGCCGCCGCCCTCGGCCGGCGCGTCGGCGTCGGCGCGGCCGCCCGTCGTCCAGCCCGGTGCCACTCCCACGCCGGGGAGCCCGCAGACCTCACCGCCGCCCGCCGGCAAGTCGTACACCCCGGTCCAGGTGTGCGGCAGCGGGTTCAACGTCATCGACTCACACAGCCTCGGCGGCGCCACCGTGTACCTGCTCTACAAGAGCGCCACCGGTGACAACTGCGTGACCACGATCGTCAACAACCCGGCCGGCCCGGTGCCGATGAACGCGACCCTTGCGATCAAGGACGGCAGCTCCGGCAGCGACCCGGGAACCTTCGCCTCCTACGCGGGGCCTGTCACCAAGCATGCTCCCAACACCTGTGTGCAGTGGGGCGGTTCCTACCAGAGCTCGTCCTGGACCAGCGGCTGGACCCACTGCGGCTGAGATCCCGGGTCGCCCGAGATCCCCGCGTCACGGCGTACGGAGCAGCCCGTCGAGGAGCGGGTTGCCGAAGACCCGGTGCGGGTCGTGGCGGTCCAGCACGGCGACCGCCTCGTCCCAGCCCGGGCCGCCGTCGGTGCGGAGGCTGTCGGGGATGGCCCGGCCGAGCACGTCCGGGTCGGCCCAGGCGGCGTCCTCGGTGTAGGCCCAGCCCTTGGACCACTCGACCCGCAGGCCGGCCCTGGTGCCGTCGAAGGTGCGCAGCAGGAACTGCTCCAGCTCGCGGCAGAACCGGTGCAGGCCGGGGGTGCCGGGCAGGCTGAGGACGTCGACCCAGACAGCGGTGTCCCATTCGGGTCGGGCCGGGTCGGGCCGCAGGGCGGAGAGCAACGGTGCCTGGGCGCCCGGTACGCCGCAGGCGGCCGGGTCGTCCAGGCCGGTGACCCGGATCTCCACGGCGCCGTTCACCGGGTACTCGCCGCGCTGCTGGTACTCCGTCAGGAGGCGCTGGTAGTAGGCGGCGAACTCGCTGACCGCCCACTGGAGATCGGCACGCCGGGTCAGGATCGCGTACCCGCTGGCGGTGACCCGCAGGGTGGTCGGGCGGACGTACTGGAGCAGGGCCCGGGAGGGGCCCCACAGGTCCGAGTGCAGGCCGTCGGCGAGCAGGTGGGTGATCAGCTCGCCGGTGAGCAGGCTGCGCAGCAGGCCGGTGGAGAGCAGCACGTCGGTCAGGTCGCCGGTCAGGCCGATCTTCGTGATCAGGAACTGGAGTTGGCCGAAGGTGGGAGCCAACCCCCAGGCGCCTTCCAGCAGTTGGCCTGCCAGCTCGGCCACCGGCTTCGGGATGTTGTCCGAGAAGGGGTAGTTGTACGGCTCGGTGACGGTGCGGGCGGCGAACGGGTGGGCGGGCGTGACCCGCCAGGTCTTCAGCCAGGGGTGCGAGGTGAAGGCGTACCAGATCGCCTCGGCCCGGCCGTCCCGGTCGACGAAGTCGGCGAAGGTCCGGCCGCCGGACGCCCCGGGTGCGGCGAAGAGTTCGTCGGCCGGGACGTCGAGGCGGCTGACGCAGCGCAGGTTCCGGTCGGCGCCGACCCGGAGCACCACCTCGGTGAGGAAGGCCCGGCCGAGCTGGACCAGGAAGGCGGCGGTGTCGGCCTCCGACCGGTGGAACTCCCGCAGCGCGTACCGGCCTTGGGCACTGTCCCAGGCCACGACGGTGAGCGAGACGACCTGACTGCTGAGCGAACCCCAGCCGTGGCCGGTGGGCGCGGTCTCGCCGTTGGCCGGTACGGCGGTGCCGTGACCGCCGATCGCGAGCACGCCGCCGACGGTGAGGTCGCCCGGTGCGGGGCAGCCGGTGACACCGAGACCGTGGCCGGCCAGGTCGGCGAGCAGGTCCTCCATCGAGGCCCCGGTCTGCACCCGGACAGTCGGGGCTTCGGACACCGAACTCCCGTTCAGGGCAACGGCGGTGAGGTGCTGGGTGGTGTCGACCAGCAGCACCCGGGCCGAGGATGGCGTGCCGGGCGCGACGGTGAGCGGCGACCAGCCGTGCCGGTGCCCCTGCGGACGCAGCCGCCATCCTCCGGCGTGGGCCCAGTCGGCGACGTCGGCGACCTGTTGCGGGGTCCTCGGCGCGCAGACCCAGAGCGGGTCGGTACGGACCTCGCCGGCCCAGTTCTCGTACACCCGCTGGTAGGGCGTCAGCCCGGCCGGGAGCCCGGCGGGGGCGGTGCCGACCGCCTGCGCGCTGTCCGGGCCGACGGTGCCGCGCAGCAGCCAGGCGGCGCCGCCCGCGCCGAGTGCGGCGAGCGCCTTACGTCGGGTCAGTCCGCTGGCCGTGTCGCGCTGTTGATCTGTCACACACCGACGCTACCAACGGAGCTGAGGCCGTGAGCCGGTTTCGGCAGCGCGGCCGAACCGGTCCTACCGTGCCCTGCTGTTCGGCAGGAGACCCGGGTAGCGTAGGGTCCGGGCGGCGAGGGGCGGGCGGGACATGACAGGGAGTGCGCGGTGTACGCCGGTTGCCGCGCTGCGGGCCCGGCCGACGGCCGAGATCAACGCCACCGTGCACGGGGACGACCTCCACCTGGAGCGCTACGACCGGCCGGCCGGGGATCCGGGGCTGTTCGGCCCGAACAGTGTGGTGTGGCGGGTGCACGGGCATCCGGCCGGGATGCTGGTGGGCGGCTTCGCGGCGTTGCTGTTGCAGGCCCTGCACCCGCTGGCGATGGCCGCCGTGGACGCCAACTCGGACTTCCGCGCCGACCCGACCGGGCGGCTCAACCGGACGGCACGTTTCGTCACCAGCACCACGCTCGGCTCGACGGCCGCGGCCGAACAGGCGATCGCGGCGGTGCGCAGGGTCCACCTGCGGATCCACGGCACGGCGCCGGACGGCCGCCCGTACCGCGCCGACGATCCGGAACTGCTCACCTGGGTGCACACCGCCGAGGTGTACTGCTTCCTGACCGGATACCAGCGCTTCTCCGCCACGCCGTTGAGCGCCGCCGAGTGCGACGACCACTACGCCGAGGCGGTGCGGGTCGCCGAACGGCTCGGCGCAGCCGCGACACCCCGGTCCCGGGCCGAGGTCGCGGAGTACCTGGCCGGAATCCGGCCCGGGCTATGGGTCACACCGCCCGCGCTGGAGGTGCTCCGGCTGCTGCGCGGCTTCGGCCGCAGCCGACGTGAGCGGCTCGCGGTCCGGCTGCTGACCAACGCCTCGGTCGACCTGCTCCCGGCCTGGGCGAGAGCCGAACTGGGCGTACGGCGACCCTGGTTGGTGCGGGCGGTCTGGGACCGTCCGGCCGCGTGGGCCGTCGGACGGGTCATGGTCTGGGCCTGCGGCCCCTCGCCGATCCGCGCGGCGGCGTACGCGCGGGCCACCGCGCCGGCCGACGTTCCGTCAGAGCGGTAGGGCGAGTCCCAGGCCGCCGACGTCGGCGGCGCCCAGGGCGAGCGCGTCGGCGACCTCGGCGGGGAGCGGCCGCAGGCCGAGCAGGCCGGCCGTCAGTTCGGCGGCCGCGCGGTGCCAGTCGGCGGAACGGCGGAGCAGGGCGTGGCCGGAGCCGTGCACGGTGTAGCCGGCCACCCGGGCGCCGGCCTCACGGGCCCGGGTGGCCAGGTCGCGGGTGGCCCCGGGGGCGGTGACCCGGTCCCGGTCGCCGTGCAGGGTCACCACGGTGCGGTCCCTGAGCTGGGCCACCGGCTCGCCCGCCGGGCACCACGGAGCCAGCGCGATCACGCCGACCACACAGGGGTGCCCGGCGGCGCGGAGGGCGGCCCGGCCGCCCATCGAGTGCCCGACCAGCACGGTCGGCACCGGGCCGAGGTCCTCGGCCAGGTCGCTGAGGGCCGCCGTGGCGTCCCGGGCGGCGTCGGCGTGCTCGCCGTTCCAGCCCCGGTAGCGGTAGCGCACCGAGCCGAGCGCGACCTTGGTGCCCGTGGTCTCGCGCGCCACCGCGCAGGCGAAGCCCTGCATCCGCAGCCCCGGCAGGTTGACCGGCCCCGGCCGCCGCTCGCTGGCGACCTGTCCGCCGTGCAGCACCAGGACCGCCGCCTCGGCCCCCTCGGTCGCCCCACGCCAAGCCAGCGCCCGGTGTCCGGCGACCCGCACTCTGTTCATCTCCACCGACTCCAACTCTCACAAGGGAGGGCCACTGTACGCCTGGCGGGGGTGCCCCGGCGGGGCGGCGGGGTGCGGAGCGGGACGTCCCGTGTGCGCCTGGCGGGGTGGTGCCCGGGTCTGCCGGACGTCGGCGGCCGGTGCCCGCGCGGGTCGGCCCCTCGGGGTGCCCGGGTTCGTACAGTGGTGGGTGCCGGAACCGCCGACTGAGAGGCCGTCACCATGAGCGAGAGCGCCGCCCGTCCCGTCCGCGCCGAGATCGGTGTGATCGGGGGGTCGGGTCTGTACGCGCTGCTGGACGACGTGACCGAGGTGGTGGTCGAGACTCCGTACGGGGCGCCGAGCGACGCGGTGTTCGTCGGGGAGGTGGCCGGGCGGTCGGTGGCGTTCCTGCCCCGGCACGGCCGGGACCACGGGCTGCCGCCGCACCGGATCAACTACCGGGCCAACCTGTGGGCGCTGCACTCGCTGGGCGTGCGCCAGGTGCTCGGGCCGTGCGCGGTGGGCGGGCTGCGGGAGGAGTACGGGCCCGGGACGCTGGTGGTGCCCGACCAGTTCGTGGATGGGACCGACGGTCGGCAGCAGACGTACTACGACGGCCTCCCGCTGCCCGGCGGCGGTCGGCCCGAGGTGGTGCACGTCTCGATGGCCGACCCGTACTGCCCCGACGGGCGGCAGGTCGCGCTGGCGGCGGCGCGGGACTGCGCGTGGGAGCCGGTGGACGGCGGCACCCTGGTGGTGATCGGCGGCCCGAGGTTCTCGACCCGGGCGGAGTCGCGCTGGTTCGCCGGGAACGGCTGGTCGGTCGTCGGCATGACGGGCCACCCGGAAGCGGTGCTGGCCCGCGAACTCGGCGTCTGCTACACCTCGCTGGCCCTGGTCACCGACCTGGACGCGGGGGTGGAGAGCGGCGAGGGCGTCACCCACGCGGAGGTGCTGGAGGTGTTCGGACGGAACGTGGACCGGCTGCGTACCGTGCTGTTCAAGGCCCTGGAGAGCCTGCCCGCAGCCCGCGACTGCCTCTGCTCACACGCGCTGGACGGCCTGGAGACCGGCCTGCCCGGCGTCTGACCCGGCGGCGTGACTGTTCGGTGGTGCGTACGACCCGCGGAACACGGACGGGCCGTCACCGGTGTTTCGGTGACGGCCCGTCCGCTGCTGCGGTCTTCACGCGGTCAGGCTGGTCAGAGCCTGGCGGGCGCGCTGGGTGGCGCGCTCGGCACGGCTCCGGAGCCGGAGCGCACGTCGGAGGCGGTGGTCCTCGGCCTCACGCAGACGGTTGTCGATCGTCGCCCGCGCTGCCTCGAGTTGGAAGCTCATGGTGGTTCCCCCTGTCGACGGATGGTCCGGTGGCATCTCCGTGATGCCGGCCCCCAGGGCCACCCTCTGTACTTCAGATTCTACACCAAAGCGCGGGCAATGCCTTTCATTTTCCGCCGGGTTCAAGTGAACGCCTGCTGATCGAAGGGGAACGGGCCGTTCTGGCCTCGTCTTCTCGAGTTCAGCTTCGCGCTACTGTCCCGGCCGGTTCAGCCGCTGCGCGAGAGCGGCGGAGACCCCGGCCGGGACACGGGGGAGCCGTCGGCACGCTGTCCGGGTGCAGGTCGCCGTGCACGCCCACCGCTCGGCCTTCGACCGTCTGGACGAGAAGATGATCTCTCTCTAGAGTTCAGCTCTCGTCACGGACTCGCCGGGGGAAGCGTTGAACATCAGTACGTCGTACCAGGTCTCGTTCGCCGACCTGTTGCGGGCTTCGCAGCTGGGCCTGCGGCGTCGGCGGCGAGTGCTGTGGATCTGCGCGATCGCCCTGGTCTCCGACGGTGTGCTGCTCTTCGCACTGGGGAACCACCCGCTCGCAGCAGCCGCGCTGCTGGCAGGCGCGTTCGTCCTCCACCAGTTGACCCTGGGCACCCGGAAAGGCGTCCGCAGAGCCCTCGCCGAGGCCGCGGGGACGACCGAGGTGGAGTTGACCGACGACGCCGTCACGGTCCGGCGTCCCGGTCTGCACACCGAGATCGCGTGGCGGCACTACCGGAAGGTCGTCGAGGATCCGGAGTTCCTGTTCCTGTACATCAACCGGTTGACCTTCACCGCGGTGCCCAAGCGGGGCATGACGTCCGGACAGAAGCGCGAACTGGCCGCTTTCGTGGCCGCCCTGAACGGCACCACCGTGCGGCCCCGGCGGCCCGCGCCGATCCGGGTCACCGCGGCTGCGGAGCGCACCGGGAACCGCTGAACGGAGCGCCCGTCAGGGTCAGCTCCGATGGTGGTCCCCACCGAACAGGGCCCGGGCGGTGACCACCAGTGGCCCGACGCGGGTGGCCGGTGAGGTGAACCCCTGGCTGAAGGCGTGAGTGCAGGTCACTGCGGCGGGGCGGTGTTGAGCGACGACCAGGGGCCCTGGCCGACGAAGGTGATCTGTCCTGCCGCGTTCAGCCGGATGGTGTAGATGTTGCCGTGCCAACCGAAACCGCCGGTACTGTCCTGGCCTGCGGCGTGGGCGGCGAACAGTTTCGGCAGGTCGGCCGGGGTGCCGGCCAGGAGTTGCTTGCCCGGCGTGAGCAACTGCACGCCGGCGTCGGCGGTGACCGTGACCGCTCGGGCCTCGACACCGGTGCCCTCGACCTGGGGGTCCAGCCCCTCCGAGCTGCACGTCACCCTGGTCGGGGCGACCCCGAGTGTGGTGGTGCCGTCACTCGTCCGCGCGGCCGACGACACGTACACCCACTGGGCGTCTGCCGGCGCCCCACATGCCGGGGTGCTGCCCGAGCCGGTGGGTGTGACGGCGGGCGCAGCCGACGGTGCACCGCTGGGTACGGTGCTTCCCGGGTCACAGGCGGTCAGTGCGGCCAGCGCCAGCGCAGCGGCGGCTGAGAGCAGCGAAGCACGAAGAACGGCAGTCGATTTGGGCATGGCGTGTCCCCCCTGGACGTTGTGAATCAACGGATCTGAACACGCGTCAGGTCGGCCCGTCGGTTGCAGGCGTCCGTCCGGGATTTCGAAGCTGCGCGGGGCCCCGGGGGCCCCGCGGTTCCGGTCCGCACCGGACCGGACGGGTGGCTGGGAGGGACGCGGGAGGGGCTCTCGGACGGAACGGATGGACGGGCATCGAAGTGCAGTTCGAGGACGATCGGCCCGTGCGGGGCCGGTGCTGGCGGCCGGGAGGGGGCGGTTGAGTCATATTCGTTCATGATGTGACCAATACGAAAAAGTAGATCCGCCGCGCACTTACCGAACCTTTACCCTGAGCAACGGTCCGGTCTGACGACCCGTCAATCCGACTGCCGATCAGAGGTGGAGAACCAGTGCTGAGAAGCCCGCGTCCCCCCATGCCGATCCCCGTCCGAAGCCGCCGCACCGGCCGCCGTCCGCTGCGCACCGCCACGGCCGCCGCCGTCACCTCCGCACTCCTGCTGCTGGGCCTGGGGAGCATCGCCCCCGGCGCCGGCGCCAGCCCGGCCGACACCGCCGGGGCGTCCGCGCTGGTGAAGACCGTCCAGAACGCCACCCACCCGGGCACCGCCACCGCCGAGCACGGCGACACCCTGAACTGGGCCGTCACCTACCGCAGCGGCACCTCCGGCGAGGCCGCCGCGTCCGCCGTCGTCACCGACCCGATCGCGGGCGCGGGCAGCTCCCAGACGTACGTGCCCGGTTCGCTGAAGGTCCCGCCCGGGTGGGCGCCGTCCTGGTCGACCGACGGCAGCACCTTCGGCGCCACCGACACCGGCACCGCGACCACCGCCGTCCGGGCCGAGAACCCGGTGCTGCGCGGCATCGGCACCGGCGTCTCCCCGCTGCTGCTCGCCCCCGTCCAGCCGACCGCGCAGTCCACCGGCGGTGACGGGTTCACCCCGATCCTGCACCGGACGGCGTCCGGCGAGATCCAGTCCTGGAACATCTACCACCACGCCGCGCGCACTGCCCCGCAGGTGGTCTGCCTCAGCCTGACGGCCGGTCAGCCGTGCACCGGCGGCCCGTGGCCGCGCCCCCTGAACGCCGCCGTCGGCCCGCTCGGCAGCGGCGCCACCGGTGACATCGGCAGCCCACTCACCCCGCAGTACGTGTTCGACCCCGCGCACCCGAACCAGGTGCTGTACCCAGCCGTCACCGCCGCCGCGGTCGGCGTCGGCTGCCTGGACCTCGACGCGCAGGCGAACTGCGGCTTCACCGCCCTCACCCCCACCGGCGGCTCGCCCAGCAGCGTCAACAACCTCGCGGGCCTGGTGCGTTCCGGCGACAACCTGTACGGCGTCGCGAGCGACGGCCGGGTGCTCTGCCTGGCGCTCGCCACCCGCACCCCGTGCGCCGGCCAGCCGTACGCCGCTGTGGCCCCCGGCAACCGCGACCTGCCGAGCACGCCCACCGCGCTCTACTTCGGCGCGCTCACCGCGGTCGGTGACAGGGTCTTCGTCTCCAGCTCGCCGCAGGCTGGCACCTCCACCGTCCCCGGGCCGCCCGCGCTCGGCTGCTTCGACACCGCCGCCCTGACCACCTGTGCGGGCTGGGCCACCCCGCACCTCGCCGGGCCGAACGCCAACTACTACACCTACAACGCCTACACCGCGTACGACACCGCCGGGCACCCCGACGGCGTCTGCACCAGCACCGTCGGCGGCGCCAACGTCCTGACCACCTGCTACGGCCTGGACGGCTCCGCGCACGCCGCGCCGAGCAGCCTCGGCACGCTGGCCGGCGGAGTGCTGACCTTCAATCCCGAGCCCGTCACCACCGACTCCGGCACCCGCAGCTACTTCCCCGTCTGGGGCGGCGGCGTTTCCGGGGCGACCGTCTGCCACGACTGGGCCACCGGCGGCCCCTGCGCGGGCTTCCCGCTCCCGGCCGGGCACCCGAGCGCCCACGGCGGGGACACCCGGGACTACGGCTACAGCTACGACTCCACCACCCGCTGCCTGATCGGCCTCGGCGATGCCGGTGTGCTGTTCTCGCTCGACCCGGCGACCGGCGCCAGCCCCTGCGTGCACAGCGGCGCCTCGGTCACCCTCAAGCCCGGCGACTTCTACTGCGACGGCGCGAGCGGCCACGTCCAGGGCTACGACAAGGTCCGGCTGACCGACATCGACCTCTCGCACATCACCCTGTCGGCGTCCCGGGTCCTGGTCACCGACCCCGACGGCACGCCCGTCGCCACCCCGGCGCTCGGCGCCGACGGCACGGTCGACCTGTCCGGCATCTCCGTCGCCGCGCACCCGGCCCTGACCGTCACCGCGCAACTGGTGCTGACCACCTCCACGGACTTCGCCAACGGCAACCACCCCACCCTGGTCGTCGAGTACCGGGGCGACGGGCCGCAGGTCTGCTTCCGTACCACCGTCGCGGCCGCCTGCACCGCCACCGCCGTCACCAACACCGCGAACGGCAACGACGCGAACGGCGCGCTCACCTCCAACACCCTCACCACCGCGGTCGCGCCCGGCACCGGCTGCCAGCCCCGGGTCACCGTGGAGAAGGAGATCTGCGGCTCAGCCAACTCCCACGACTGCCTGCCCGGGGGCCCCGGACCCTGGGCCAAGACCAGCCCCGTCGGCCTGCTGGGCCTGCTCGGCACCGCACACTGGCGGATCACCGTCAGCAACGCCGGACCGGTCGACGCCGCGTCCGTCACCGTCAACGACGCCAGCACGCCCGCCTGCCGACAGGCCGCCGGCACCTTCGCCCTCGCGGTCGGCACCAGCCGCGCCGTCTACTGCGACTCCCTGCTGCTGGCGCTCCCGTTGAAAAACACCGCCTCCGCGAGCTTCGTCGCCGCGAACGCCCCCGCCGGCACCACTCCCACCACCACCGCCCCGTCGTCGGCCGTGGCCTGTTCCCTGCTCTGCATCCTGGCGGTGCCCGGCAAGGACTGACCCGCTCCCGATCGGTACGCACGACGCGCCGCCCCCGAACAGGTGGATTCAACAGATCGTCGCCAACACGGCGGGGGCGGTGTCGTCTTCGAGCAGTACAGAAGGCGTTCGGCCGGGGTGTCCCGGCCAAACGCCTGACCCTTTCGCCCTACCAGCCCACCCTCACCGATGCCGTCACGGTCCGAGTCCTCCAACAGCGGAGCGACGCGGGGCCCGGTACGCCGATCCGAAGCGGGCATGATGGACGGGTGCCAGAAGGAGACTCCGTCCACCGGGTCGCCGGGGAGCTGGACCGCGCGCTCACCGGCCGGCCGCTGATCGCCGCCGACCTGCGGGTGCCCGCCCACGCCACCGCCGACCTGACGGGACGCCAGGTGCTGGGTACCGTCCCGCGCGGCAAGCACCTGCTGACCAGGTTCGAGGGTGGGCTGACGCTGCACACCCATCTGCGGATGGACGGCCGCTGGGCGCTGTACGGACCGGGGGAGCGGTGGACCGGGGGAGCCGGGCACCAGATCCGGGCCGTCCTCGGGGTCGAGGGGCGGACGGCCGTCGGGTACCGGTTGCCGGTGGTGCAGCTCCTCCGCACCACCGAGGAACAGACCGTGGTCGGCCACCTCGGCCCCGACCTGCTGGGCCCCGACTGGGACGCCGCCGAGGCGGCCCGCCGACTCGCCACCGATCCCGAACGGCAGCTCGGTACCGCCCTGTTGGACCAGCGCAATCTGGCCGGGATCGGCAACATCTACGCCAACGAGCTGTGCTTCCTGGCCGGGCTCACCCCGTGGACGCCGGTCGCCGAAGCCCTCCCCGTCCTGGAGCGGCTGGCGGCCAGGGCTCACCAGCTGCTCGAAGCGAACAAGGAGCGGCTCGGCCACCCGACCACCCCGGACCCCCGCCCCGGCCGACAGAACTGGGTCTACGGCCGGGGCCGCCGGCCCTGCCTGCGCTGCGGCACCCCGATCCGCGCCGCCCAGCACGACAGGGAGCGGCCCGCGTACTGGTGCCCGCGCTGCCAGCGCGGCCCCGGCCCCCGGTGAGGTGCCTGCTACGCGTCCTTGGCCGGCTCGCGCAGCGCCAGCCACTCCTGGAACTCGATCAGGTTCCCTTCCGGGTCCGCCAGGTGGGCGACCCGCATCCGGTCACCCATCGGGGCCGGGTCCCGGACGAACCGGGCTCCGCGCGAGGTGAGTTCGGTGTGCGTGGCGTCCAGGTCGTCGACCCGCAGCACCACCAGCGAGCGGTGTCCCGCCGCGTCCGTCCCCAACTGCTCCAGCAGACCCGCCATTTGCTCCCGGTCCTGCAGCGCGATCGCGGCGTGTCCGGCGTCGGGGCTGAGCTTGGCGTACGGTCCGTTCTCGGCCTCGAACTGCGGCTTGAGCCCGAGCACGTCCCGGTAGAAGCGGTAGACGGCGGGGAAGTCGGAGACCAGCAGACGTATCTGGGTGAGTTCCATACCGACACGCTAGCCGGAGGGATCATCGCGCCGCGCAGCACCCGCAGGCTGGTTCAGGACGGCTCGGGCTCGATCAGGGCGGGGTGCCTGGGGTCGTCGCAGCGGACGGTGAGGTCGGCGAGCGCGCTCGGGTCGGCCTCGGCCTGGTAGCGGGCGAACGCGGGCAGGGTCCACTGCTCCTCGGGGGCGGTCCGGCGGCCCAGCGCGGCCGGACCGAGCGAGAGGTGCACGGTGAGTTCGAACGGCAGCCAGCGCCCGAGCAGCAGCGGGCCGTCCAGCAACAGGACGCCGCCGGGCGGGAGTTCGACGTACCCGGCCCGGGTGGACCGGTCGGTGGCCGGATCCCGGAGGCTGGGCAGGATCCTGCCGGTGCCGCCGGGTTCCAGCGGGTCGAGCACCTCGCGCAGCAGCGCGCCGTCGTCCAGCCAGATGTCGTGGTACGCGTCGGTGTCCTGGTGGCCGTACTCCAGGCGGACCGAGGCCGGGCGGAGGAAGTCGGCCGCCGACACGCGCTGGACGGGGCGTCCGCGCAGGCGGAGCGGTTCGACCAGCGCGTCCGCGAGCGCGCCGGGGCCCGCGGCGGATGCACCGTCCAGTGCCACCCGGACCCGGCGGCCGTCGGCGGACAGGTCGGCGATCCGGTCGGCGAGCAGTTCGGCCAGCCGCCCGGGAGAGATGGGGTGCACCCGCACGGGATCGGTCTCCTGCCTCTCGTCGGTGGGTCGGTGGCTCGGTGGGTCGGTGGGTCGGTGGGTCGGTCGAAGTATGCCCCGGCCCGGCGCGGCCGGCCCGTCCGGGCGGTGTTACTGACTTCGGCTTGTCAGGGTGAGGTTGGGGTGTCGAAGGTCAGGCCGGTGCCGGCTATGAAGCCGTCGAGCGTGTCGGGCCGGTACTGGAGGCGTTTGAGCAGGTTGCGCACGAGGGCTTCGAGTCGGTCCAGGGCCATGACGGCGAGGTTGGCCAGGCTGCGTTTGACATGTGCCCAGACCCACTCGACGGGTTTGAGGTCGGGCGAGTAGGAGGGGGCAGGAGGAACACCGTCAGCCAGGCGCGTTCAGTGACCAACTCACGCACGGCGGGGGGATTATGGGTGTTCAGACCGTCCCAGACCAGCACGATCGGTGCGCCTTGACGAGCTGGTGGACGCCGTCGATCGGTGCGATGAGTCGCGCTCGCCCATGCTGCGGCGCTTGCCTCTGCCCGCCGGGTGTGTGCGCAGGCGGTGGCACAGCCGGGTGCGGGAACCGGGCCGCACGGCGATCAGCCGGGCCACCGACACACGCCCCGAGCGACGGCCGCTGACCGTCACGACCGGGGTGATGCCGTGCCGGCCCCGGGTGCGTCCACGGGGCGGACGGCGGGTGAAACCTGCCTCGGCCTCGAAGCAGATGCAGCCCCCGCAGGCCGCCCGCGCCCTTTTACCTCCGCCCAGGTCGCCTCCTTCCACACGGCGATGGCCGCCTCGTCGCGCTCGGCGACCCGGCGCGCGGGAACCTGCGGAGTGAAACCGAGCCGGTGCATCAGCCTCGTCGCCCCGGAGACGCTGTAGGCGATGTGGAACTTCCTGCCGGACAGCGTGGCCACCCGAGCTGCGGTCCATACCTGGTCCTCCACCCAGCCGTGTGCGGCTGGACCCTGCTCCAGGCAGACAGCCAGCTTCTCCAGGCACCGCGGTGACAGACGGCACCGCGACCCACCTGGACCACGGGAGGTCAGCCCCTCGGCTCCTCCGGCTCGCCACAACCCATGCCACCGGTAGGCCGACTTCTGGCTCACCCGAAGCCGTCGCGCGACCTCCGACGGCCTGACCTCCTGCTCGAACAGCTCGGCCGCCTACACCCGAACAGCTTCCCGGCGCTCACGTCCCGCGGCGGTCAGCCCGCCCCCATCCGCAGATCTCACAGCCCACCGCATACAGTCACCGCTCCAGACCCATCAGGAACTTCGCGAAGGTTCACCCTGACGAGCCGACGTCAGTAACGTCCAATCAGATCAGGGTCGGGGCCCCATCCCGGTGAAGAGCGCGTCGAGAATCCGGTCGACATATCCGTGGGTCAGCGGCTCCTGGGTGATCAACAGTCGGAAGTACAGCGGTCCGGAGAGGACCGCCATCGCCAGCTCCAGGTCGAAGTCCGGGGACAGTTGGCCCTGCTCCCGGGCCCTCTCCAGGCGTGCGACGGTCCTGGCCTCCTGGGGGACGATGAAGCGTTCGTTCAGCGCGGCGGCGACGCCGGGGTCCTGCTGGGCCTCGCCGACCAGAGCCCTGAAGAGCGGGCCGAACGGGGCCCCGCCCAGCAGGTCGACGGCCTCGTGGATCTGCTGGCGCAGGTCGGCGAGGACATCGCCGGTGTCGGGATAGTCGAGGTCCGACGGGCTGACCGACAGCAGCGAGTCCAGCAGCAGCGCCCCTTTGGAGGCCCATCGGCGGTAGATGGTGTGTTTGCCGACGCCGGCCCGCGCGGCGATCGCCTCGATGCTGAGCTTGGCGTAGCCGAGTTCCCGTCCGAGTTCCAGTGTGGTGCGCATGATGGCTTCGGTGAGGTCGGGGCCGTGACGGCGGGCAGTGGTCATGTCCCCACTGTAGTGGCACGGCACGTGCCGTGCTTGACACTGCTCCATGAACTGGGCAGGCTACTGCACCGGCACGGCACGTGCCGTTTCTTCGAGTGACTGTGTCGGCAACCGCTCACCGAGCCAGCGCCGCCCACCTGCCAGGGAGCCCGCCATGCCCGACCCAACCGTCCTCCACCCGATGTCCGACCAGCCGCGGGTGGTGCTGCTCAAGCCACTGGTCACCTCCCCGCTGATCGAGGTCGGCGAGTACTCGTACTACGACGACCCCGACAACCCCACCGCGTTCGAGACCCGCAACGTGCTGTACCACTACGGGCCGGAGCGGCTGGTCATCGGCAAGTTCTGCGCGCTGGCCACCGGGGTGCGGTTCATCATGAACGGCGCCAACCACCGCATGGACGGCCCCTCGACCTTCCCCTTCCCCACCATGGGCGGCCTCTGGGCCGACCACTTCGACCTGCTCACCAGCCTGCCCAACCGCGGCGACACCGTCGTCGGCAACGACGTCTGGCTCGGCCACGGCGCGACCGTCATGCCCGGCGTGCGCATCGGAAACGGCGCGATCATCGCCAGCGGCTCCGTGGTCACCCGGGATGTCGCCGACTACGCCGTCGTCGGCGGCAACCCGGCCCGCCTGATCCGCTCCCGCTACAGCGAAGAGGACATCGCCCGGCTGCTCGCACTGGCCTGGTGGGACTGGCCCACCGATCACATCACCCAGCACCTGCGGACCCTGATGTCCGGCAGCGTCGAGGAGTTGGAGCACGCGGCGCCGGCCCGCCCGCAGCCGTGACCGGCCAGGTGCCACCACCCCCCCCCGTCCCCGCACGGAAGAGTCAGCAGCCATGCCCACCGCACCAGACCGAACGCCTTTCACCGACTGGCTCCGCCGCGGGGCCGTCCCACTCAGCCACCTCGACCCCGCGGCACCGTTGGACGATCTCGAACCGCTGCGCGAGATCCTCGATGGGGCGCGGGTGGTCGCCCTGGGCGAGCACTCCCACTTCATCGACGAGTTCACGGCACTGCGCCACCGCATCCTGCGGTTCCTGGTCGAACGCTGCGGCTTCACTGTCCTCGCGTTCGAGTACGGCTTCTGCGAAGCCGCTCCCGTCGACACCTGGGCTCACGGGCAGGGCGCGGACGACGACCTCACCGCGCTTCTGGCGACCGCGGTCCCGATCGGCCTCCACGAGCCGATCCGCTTCGTCCGCCGGCACAACCGCACCGCCGCGACGCCGGTCCGCTTCGCGGGCATCGACATTCCGGCGGCCGGCGGGTCACTGCTCCCCGCACTGGGCCCGGTCGCCGACTACCTGCGCCGAGTCGACCCGGAAACCCTCCCGTTGGTCCGGAGAGCGACCGCGATCGCCGCCACCTTCGCCGGAGACTCCGCTGCCGTGGCCGCGCCCGCCTGGGCGCGCCTGCCCGCTGCCGAACAGGACGCCCTGAGCGCGCTCCTGGCGCGGCTGCGCATCCGCTTCCGTTCGCTGAAACCGCTGTACCTGACCCGCGCTGACCGGCACAGCTACGAGCTCGCCCTGCGATGCCTGGAGGCCGCCTGCCACGGCGACCACACCTTCCGGGCCATGGCCGGCCTGTTCGCGGGGAACGGCCTCACTGCCGACGCCTCCGCGCGTGACCTCTTCATGGCCGAGTCACTGCTGTGGCACCTGGACCGACTCGAACCCGCCGACCGCGTCGTACTGGTGGCCCACAACGCGCACATCCAGAAGACGCCGGTCGCCTTCGACGGCCTGCTCACGGGACTCCCCATGGGACAACACCTGCACAACACCCTCGGTGACACATACTTCGCACTCGGCCTGACCAGCACCGCCGGCCACACCGCCGAGATGCGTCGCGACGAGGCGGCTCGGTTCGGATTCACCGTCCACGGCACGCCGCTGGAGCCGCCCTCACCCGGAAGCATCGAAGCGGCCTTCACCGACGCCGGCCTCGGCCTCGCCGTCACCGACCTCCGGCCGGCCCGCGCGGCGGGCCTCACCGGCCCCGACCGCATCCGCCTGCAGGGCGTCCAGTTGCACACCCCCGTTCTCGAAGCGTTCGACGGCATCCTGCACACCCCCACCTCCACCACCACAGCTCCGGAGAAACCATGACCAGCAGGTTTACCGAACTCGTCGTCGACTGCCGCGACCCGGAGCGGCTCGCGGCGTTCTGGTGCGCGGTGCTGGACTTCACGGTGATCGACCGGAGCGAGGGCACGGTCGAGATCGCCTCCTGGGAGCCGACCGCCGAGGCGATCCGGGCCAGCCAGATGCCGCCCACCGTGATGTTCATTCGGGTGCCCGAGGGCAAGACCGGCAAGAACCGGCTCCACCTCGACGTCAGCCCGATCGACGCCAGTACCGAGGACGAGGCGGCCCGTCTGCTCGGCCTCGGCGCGACCCTGGTGGACGTCGGCCAGGGCCCCGGACGGAGCTGGGTGGTGATGGCCGACCCCGAGGGCAACGAGTTCGACGTGGTGCGCAGCCTGGCCCCGACCGCCGGTGGCCAGGAACCGTAGCGGGCGGCAGGAGGAAAGGCCCCACCGAGATCTTCCAGATGGGCCGGCGGGGTGAGCGACGGGCCGGTGCCCGTCGGGCAGCCGTCGACGAGGAGAACCGGACGTGGATGTGTCGCAGGCCTCGGTGAAGAGCGCGGGTTAGGTGGTCGGGGTCGGTGGAGGCGGTGTGAGCCATCGGGCCACGTCGCAGAGGTGACCTGAGGGCCTCCGGTCTTTCCCTTCCGCCGGCGGGAAAGGGCGCGGGCGGCCTGCGGGGGCTGCATCTGCTTCGAGGCCGAGGCAGGTTTCACCCGCCGTCCGCCCCGTGGACGCACCCGGGGCCGGCACGGCATCACCCCGGTCGTGACGGTCAGCGGCCGTCGCTCGGGGCGTGTGTCGGTGGCCCGGCTGATCGCCGTGCGGCCCGGTTCCCGCACCCGGCTGTGCCACCGCCTGCGCACACACCCGGCGGGCAGAGGCAAGCGCCGCAGCATGGGCGAGCGCGACTCATCGCACCGATCGACGGCGTCCACCAGCTCGTCAAGGCGCACCGATCGTGCTGGTCTGGGACGGTCTGAACACCCATAATCCCCCCGCCGTGCGTGAGTTGGTCACTGAACGCGCCTGGCTGACGGTGTTCCTCCTGCCCCCTCCTACTCGCCCGACCTCAAACCCGTCGAGTGGGTCTGGGCACATGTCAAACGCAGCCTGGCCAACCTCGCCGTCATGGCCCTGGACCGACTCGAAGCCCTCGTGCGCAACCTGCTCAAACGCCTCCAGTACCGGCCCGACACGCTCGACGGCTTCATAGCCGGCACCGGCCTGACCTTCGACACCCCAACCTCACCCTGACAAGCCGAAGTCAGTATCGTCGCGCCAGACCCGGCGGCCGACCGGCTGACGGACCGTAACCTTCCGGGGAGAGCCCTGTGCCCACGCTGAGCCTTGCCGACGTCGATGCCCTGGTGGCCGAGGCGCACGCCGGACAGTTCGACAAGGTCGGGGTGCCGTACATCGAGCACGTCCGGGCGGTGGCGGCGGGGGTCGCGCCGTTCGGGGTCGGGCTCCGGATGGCCGGGCTGCTGCACGACGTCCTGGAGGACACTCCGGTGACGGCCGACGATCTGCTCCGGGCGGGCGTGCCGTTCAGCGTCGTGGCGACGGTGCGGCGGGTGACCCGGGTGCCGGGGGTCGGCTATCCGGAGATGCTCCGGCAGGTGGTGACCGACCAGGCGGCCACCCTGCTGAAGATCGCCGACAACGCGCACAACTCGCACCCGGCCAGGGCCGCGGCCCTGACGGAGGCCGACCGGGAGCGGCTGTCCGAGCGCTACCGCTCGGCCCGGGCGGTGCTCTGGCCCGCTGCCGCGGCGGAGGACGTCCGGACGGTGCTGGAACTGGTGAACCCCTCGCTGCTGCCGGATCTGGCCGCCCGGGCGCGATGAGTGCACGCTGGGAGTAGCCGAGCAGGTTGGGAGAGCCGTCATGTCGGAGATCCAGGAGAAGTTCAGCGGCAAGGCCGCAGCCGACCGTGAGGACGTCCGGGCCGCCGACCCGGAGGAGGGCGTCACCTCCTACCAGGTCGCGCATGCCTGGGAGGAGTCGCAGGCGGAGGGCGACCGCGAGGGCGAGGCGGACGAATCCACCCTGCGCTGACCGGAAACGTTCGGCGACGCGGGACAATCGCGGTATGGCTGAGGTGGAGAACGACGGCGGGGACGCGGCGTGCTGGCTCGAGCGGGTCTGCCCGGAGTGCGGGCGGCTGAGCGAAGGCCCGGCGGCTGGGTCCTGCGAGCAGTGCGGGGCGGTGGCCGCGGCGCCGCCCCGCGCCGTACGGCGTCCCGGGCGGGACCGCGACGCGGCGGGCCGGGCCCGGAACGGTCGGCCGCGCGACGGGTTGGGCCGACCGCTCCCGTACGGCGCGCAGGGGGCTCCGCGCCAGCCCGAGGGAGTGCAACGCTCGGCTGAGCGGACGCTCACCGAGGCCCAGCAACTGCTGGACGCCGGAATGCCGTTCCACGCCCACGAGGTGCTGGAGGACCGCTGGAAGGCCGCCCCCGGACCGGAACGGCCGCTGTGGCGCGCCCTCGCCCAGTACGCGGTCGGTCTCACCCACGCCGCCCGGGGCAACCCGACCGGCGCGGCCGCCCTGCTGGCCCGGGCGGCGGAGGGCCTGGCCCCGTTCGAGGCGGCCCCGCCCTTCGGCATCGACATCGCGGGCATCCGCCACTGGGCGGGGCAGGAGGCAGCCGTCACGACGACGGCGCCTTCACCGGAGGTACCGGCGCTCAGGGCCTCGGGCGGTGGCAGCTGAGGTCCCCGGGCAGGCGGATGGCTGCGGGGTTTGCCATGGCGAACCCCGCAGTCATTAGATCTGGTCGCCGTAGTCGGCTTCCAGACGGTGAAGCTGGCGGGGGCCCGGGATGCCGTCGGCGTCCGCTCCGGTGTCGCCGATGCTGAGTTGGTACTGGCGGAAGCTCTCGGTGTCGGCGGGCCCCCAGACCGGGCCTGGGCCTTCGGTGTAGTGGGAGCAGCCGGCCGCCACCAGCATCCGGCCGAGGGTGGTGATGTGGTCGCCGACCGCGCCGGGACCGTAGGGGCGGCCGTCGATGACCACCTGACGGGGGATCAGCGGGGCGGGCAGGTCGGACTCGTCCGCCTGGTGCCCGAAGTAGCGGACGCCGGCGCGGCCGCGCCAAGCGGGGTCGGCGGTGACCAGGCCCTCGGGGAAGTCGGGGTAGCCGTACGAGTTCACGTAACGGGAGCGGCGCTGATAGGTGCGGCGGTAGACGCCGTCGCCGTTGGCGGAGCCGTCGTTGTTGGTGTTGCCCGCGACGACCGTGATGGAGTCCGAGGTGTAGGCGAGCACCAGACCGGTGTGCTCGCCGCCGGGGCCGTACGGGCCCTCCGGGGTGCCGAACAGGACTTGGGCGCCGATGGCGGGGTAGAGCGAGAGTCGGCCGCGCCGTTCGAACCAGTCGCGGGCGACTGAGCAGGAGGCGGTATCGGGGTAGCGGCCCGCGTTGCCGCTCTCCGCCGCGACGGCGGCGACGAAGTCGGCACACCAGCTCTCGGCGGGGCGGCCCATCGCGGCCGAGAAGCGGTTCTGGTTGCCTGCGCCCTCGTGGTAGCCGAGGTAACTCCGGGCGGTCTGCAGCATGGCCCTGGCTCCGGACAAGACGGCCTCCAAACTCCAGGCGGACCGTGCCCGGCCCGCACGGGTACTGAACCGCCGCCAGCGTAGTTCCGGGCTGTGCGCGTCCCGGGGCCGATGCCGGTCCCGTCACCCGGATGGACCTGTCCCGCGCTCCCGCACGCGGGGGGCCGTGCGCCGGGGCGCCCGGTCGGCTACCGAACGACGGCGGCGCCCCACCCGGAGGACGGATGGGGCGCCGCTGACGGGAACTCAGCAGTGGCCGAGCGTCTCGCACTCCTCCCAGCGGGTGGCCGGGACCTCGGTGGGGGCGTCGCGCAGCGCCGGGGCGTTGAACGACTTCAGGGCCGGCGCGGACGGCGTGGCGGCCGGGCCCGTGGCGAGCCGGACGGCGATCGCGTCGAGGACGCTGCGCGGGCGCGCGCCCGGGAAGTTGTTCACCAGGATCGAGAAGGCCAGCCGACGGCCGTCGGGCGCGGTGGCGTAGCCGACCAGGTTGTCGACGCCGCCCATCGAGCCGCTCTTGGCGTGCACGTTGTTCTCGGCGGCGGTGCCGCGCATCCGGGCGGTCAGGGTGCCGCCGACCATCCGCTCGGGGTTACCGGCCACCGGGAGGGCGTCGTACCAGGTCTTGAACCACGGCTTGCCCGGGGCCAGCTTGAGCAGGGCGGTCAGCTTGGAGGCGGTGACCAGGTCGTAGCGGGAGAGGCCGGAACCGTCCACCTGGCGGCCGGTCGGCAGCTCCAGGCCGTTCGCCTTGAGGAAGCCGTTCACCTGGGTGACTCCGGCGCTCCAGCTTCCCTGGCCGCCCTTGACCTTGCCGATCTCCTTGAGCAGGTGCTCGGCGATGCCGTTGTTGCTCAGCTTGAGCATCGGGACCAGCAGCTCACCGAGCGGGCGGGAGGCGTGGCCGACCAGGGCCTGCGAGGTCTCCGAACCGGTGGCGGCCGTGGTCGGGCGCATCACCCTGACCCCGTGCCGGGCCAGCGCACCGGCGAACACGTCGCCGGTGTAGCCGGTCGGGTTCTCCACCGTCGTGAAGAAGTCGGCGGGGGCGGAACCGACGGCCAGACTGCCGGTCAGAGCCAGCTCGTTGACGCCCCGTCGGCGCTCGACCCCGGCGCTGTTGCCGCTTCCGGCCGCGCCGGTGGCGATCTGCCCGGCGAACTTCACCGGCGCCTCGGCGGGGAACAGGGTGACCGTAGCGGGCTGCCCCGCGGTGGCGGCCGGGGTGACGGTCACCTTGACGGTGTCCATCGAGTACTCGGCGTCGGGGGCGACGGTGAGGGCGGAGATCTGCGGGCTGTACGAGTACGCCTCGTCGTCCCAGGCCCAGCCCGGGCCGAGCGGGACGGAGTCGTAGCGGCTGCCGTCGGCGAGCACCCGGCCGGTGACGGTGGTGATGCCGGCCGCAGCCACCTGGGCCGCCAGGTCGTCCAGGTCCTTCGGCTGCAGGCTCGGGTCACCGCCGCCGCGCAGGACCAGGTCGCCGTTGAGCACCGAGCTGTAGCGGCTGCCGGTGGTGCGGACCTCGGTGGTGAACACGTGGTTCTCGCCGAGAAGATCCAGCGCGGCGGCGGAGGTGATGGTCTTGAGAGTGGAGGCCGGGGTGAGCAGCGCGTCGGCCTGGTGCTGGTAGACCACCTGACCGGTGGTGGTGTCCACGACCTGCACGCCGGCCTGGGCGGTGGCGAGCCGGGCGTCGGCGAGGATGGCGTCCAGGTCGGCGATCAGCTTCGGGTCCGCCGGGGTGGTGGTGTCGGCCTGGGCGACACCCGCCAGCAGCGAGGCGGCGATGGCGACGGCGGCGAAGGGCAGGACACGGCGGCGGTGGGTGCTCGTGGGCAGCAAGAGTGCTCCTGGCGGTCGAGTACGACGGGGCGCACAGCAAACCCACCGCACCCGGAGAACCGGTGCGGATCGGCCCGGAGCCCCCCGTTTGGCCTTCGCAGCCTAGCAGTTGAATGATCATCAACAGCCGCCGGACGCCCTAGCTCCTCAGGCCGGGACGCGCGACCCCCCGCCGGCCTTGGTGGCCTCGACCATGGCCTGGTGCAGATTGCGCGCAGCGGTCTCGTCGGTGACCGTGACGGGGCTGCCGACCACGGTGAACCAGTCCTGCGCCCCCGTGTACTGGATGGTGATCCGGGCCTCGCCGTCCACCCAGGTGGTGTGCAGGGTGAGGTCTCCGGTGATGGCTCCCAGCTCTTCGGTGAGGACACCGCCGTGCCCGGCCCGGATGCCCTGCGTGGTCCACGTCGCCCAGGTCTCCACTGCGTCTCCCCGCTGCTGTCCGGCCTCGCGGCCGCGAATGATCATGCGTCAAGAGTTACCCGCCACCGTACCCCGGGACGCGGTCCATCACCCCCTGTCACCTGTGAGGGGCGCGTAAGGGGGCAGACTGGAGGCATGTGCCGAAGCATCAAGACCCTGCGCGCCCCGGTGACCCCCGAGGTGACCCAGGACGACATCCACGCGGCCGCGCTCCAGTACGTCCGGAAGGTCTCCGGGTTCCGGGCGCCCGCGGCGCACAACCAGGAGGCGTTCGACCGGGCGGTGGCCGCCGTCACCGAGGCGACCCGGGAGCTGCTGGAACATCTGGTGGTGCGAGGGTCCCACCAGTCCCACCAGCACGTGAACGGTCACCAGCACGACCACGACCACGAGCACCAGCACTGAGCAGTGGGGACTCAGCCCAGGAAGCCGCGGAGCAGCGCCGCGGTCGCTTCGAGGTGCTCCTCGGTGGCGCGTCTGGCGCCCTCGACGTCACCGTCCAGGATGGCCCTCACCATGGCCCGGTGCTGCTGCGAGCCGTGGTCGATGTTTCGGCTGAGCACCGGGATGGCGTTCAGCAGGTCGTTCAGCCGCATCCGGCTCTCGGCCACTCCGGCAGCCAGGGAGTGGGAGCCCGTCAGCTCGGCGATGGCCAGGTGGAAACGCGAGTCGAGCTGCCGGTACTCCTCCGGCCCCGAGCGCTCGAGCTCGTCGAGGCGCTGGGTCAGATACGCGCGCTGCTCGGCGGTGAGCGCGCGCCGGGCGGCCTGTTCGGACGCGCCGGTCTCCAGCACCGTCCTGAAGGTCAGCGCGTCCTCCAGCTCGGCGCCCATGTCCTGGACGGCCCGGCGGAGTTGACCGAGGTCCGGGTCGGGGGGCGGCAGCCGGTAGGTGACGAAGGTGCCGCCGTAGCGGCCGCGCCGGGACTCCACGCAGCCGGCCAGCTGGAGTGAGCGGATCGCGTCACGCAGGGTCTCCCGGCTGACGTGCAGCCGCGCGGCCAGCTCGCGTTCGGCGGGCAGCCGGTCGCCGTACCCGAAGACGCCGAGCTTGAGCGCCTCCAGGATGCGTTCGACGGTCTCCTCGAAGGCGTTGCCGGTCCGGACCGGACGGAAGATCGCGCCGCCCTGCCAGTCCATCAGCCCGCCGTCGTCATTCACGCGGGCATCGTATCCAGACCCCCTTGACGCGACTACCGCACGGGGTGAAACATGCTCACCACATCAATGGTCCGGTTTCAGTCCATTGATCTCCACCATGCCGTGGGCGCACGTTTCGGACCTCCCCCACCGAACCCCCAAGGGGTGCGCATGTCCTCCGAGCACACTCTCAGCGACGACGAACACCGACTGCGCGAACTCGGCTACACCCAGGAGCTCGCCCGCTCGATGTCGGGTTTCGCCAACTTCGCGGTCTCGTTCTCGATCGTCTCCATCCTCTCCGGCTGCCTCACCCTCTACGGCTTCGGCCTGAATACCGGCGGCCCGGCCCTGATCATCTGGGGCTGGCCACTGGTCGGTGTGATGACCCTGTGCGTCGCGCTCGCGATGGCCGAGATCTGCTCCAGCTACCCGACCGCCGGCGGGCTCTACTACTGGGCCGCCAAACTGGCCAGGCGCAACGGCGCGGCGACGAGCTGGTTCACCGGTTACTTCAACTTCATGGGCCAGGTCGCGGTCACCGCCGGAGTCGACTTCGGTGCCGCCTTCTTCACCAACGCCTTCCTGGAACTCCAGTGGGGCTACGCCGCCAGCCCCGCCCACACCGTGCTGATCTTCGCGGTGATCCTGGTCCTGCACGGGCTGCTGAACACCCGGGGCGTCGGGCTGGTCTCGCTGCTCAACACGGTCAGCGTCTGGTGGCACCTGGTCGGTGTCACCGTGATCGTCGGCGCACTGGTCCTACTGCCGGCCGAACACGCCTCCGCCTCCTTCGTGTTCACCAAGTTCGTCAACAACACCGGCTTCCAGAACAGCTTCTACGTCGCAATGCTCGGCCTGCTGCTCGCCCAGTACACCCTGACCGGCTACGACGCCTCGGCGCACATGACCGAGGAGACCCGGGACGCCGCCCGGTCCGGGCCGAAGGGCATCGTCAACTCGGTGCTGGTCTCGCTGGTGGCCGGCTGGGTGCTGCTGCTCGGCCTGACCTTCGCGATCCGGGACTACGACGGCGCGCTCGGCAGCTCGACCGGGGTGCCACCCGCGCAGATCTTCATCGACGCCATCGGGGTGAGCGGTGCGAAGCTGCTGCTGCTGATCGTGATCGGCGCCCAGTTCTTCTGCGGGATGGCCTCGGTCACCGCCAACTCCCGGATGATCTACGCCTTCTCCCGGGACGGCGCGCTGCCGGGCTCCCGGATCTGGCACCGGATCAACCCGCGCACCCAGACCCCGACCGCCGCCGTCTGGCTGGCCACCGGCGGCGCGTTCGTGCTCGGCGCGCAGTACCTGTGGAACGCCACCGCGTACGCCGCCGTCACCTCGGTCTCGGTGATCGGGCTGTACATCGCGTATGTCGTCCCGGTGTTCCTGAGACTCCGTCAGGGTGATGCCTTCCAGCGCGGCCCGTGGCATCTGGGCCGCTGGAGCAAGCTGGTCGGTAGCGTGGCGGTCGGCTGGACGGCGGTGATCACGGTGCTGTTCATGCTGCCCACCGTCAGCCCGGTCACCGCCGTCAGTTTCAACTACACCCCCGTGGCGGTCGCCGCCGTGCTCGGCTTCGCCGGGCTCTGGTGGCTGGCGTCGGCCCGGCACTGGTTCACCGGCCCCAAGGTCACCGCCGAGGACGAGCCGACCACCGTATTGGAGAAGCGATGAGCAGCGCCCGACTCACCCTCGACCGGTTGCGCGAGCTGATCGCGGACGGAGCCGTGGACACCGTCGTGCTCGCCCTCACCGACATGCAGGGCCGGCTCCAGGGCAAGCGGATCGCGGCCGGCCACTTCCTCGACGAGGTGGTCGAGAACGCGGCCGAGGGCTGCGGCTACCTACTGGCCGTGGACATCGACATGAACACCGTGGACGGCTACGACGTCTCCTCCTGGGAGACCGGCTACGGCGACTTCGTGCTCAAGCCCGACTTCGCCACGCTCCGGACCGTGCCCTGGCACCCGGCCACCGCGATGGTCCAGTGCGACGTGCTCCAGCACGACGGCACACCCGTCGCGGTCTCACCTCGGCAGGTGCTGAAACGTCAGCTCGAGCGGCTCGCCGGCTACGGCTGGCAGGCGTACGCGGGCACCGAGCTGGAGTTCATCGTCTTCAAGGACAGCTACGAACAGGCTTGGCAGAAGGACTACTTCGGGCTGACGCCGGTCAACCAGTACAACGTCGACTACTCGATCCTCGGCACCTCCAGGATCGAGCCGCTGCTGCGCCGGCTGCGCAACGAGATGACCGGCGCCGGGCTGACCGTCGAGTCCGCCAAGGGGGAGTGCAACCTCGGCCAGCACGAGATCGCCTTCAAGTACGGCCCCGCGCTGGCCACCTGTGACGACCACGCGGTCTACAAGACCGGCGCCAAGGAGATCGCCGACCAGGAGGGCTACAGCCTGACCTTCATGGCGAAGTACAACGAGCGCGAGGGCAACTCCTGCCACGTCCACCTGAGTCTGCGCGACGAGCAGGGCCGGCCGGTGTTCGCCGGTGACGGCCCGGGCGGCTTCTCCCGCACGATGGAGCACTTCCTGGCCGGGCAGCTGGCCTGTCTGGCCGAGTTCTCGCTGCTGCTCGCGCCGACCGTCAACTCCTACAAGCGGTACGTGCCCGGCAGTTTCGCGCCCACCGCGATCGCCTGGGGCCGGGACAACCGGACCTGTGCGCTGCGGGTGGTCGGCCACGGCCCCTCACTGCGGTTCGAGAACCGGGTGCCCGGCGGGGACGTCAACCCGTACCTGGCGCTGGCCGCGCTGATCGCGGCCGGGCTGCACGGGGTCGACCAGCAGCTCGCCCTGGAACCGGAGTTCACCGGCAACGCGTACGCCTCGGACGCCCCCCGGGTGCCCAGCACGCTGCGCGACGCGGTGGCGGCGTTCGAGGCGAGCGAGGTGGCGGGTCTGGCCTTCGGCAAGGACGTGGTCCGGCACTACGCCCACGCCGGACGGGTCGAACTCGCCGCCTACGACGCGGCGGTGACCGACTGGGAGCGGCGCCGCGGATTCGAGCGGCTGTGACGGAGCGTCCGCTGATCGGCGTCAGCAGCTACCGGGACGAGGCCGCGTGGGGCGTCTGGCGACAGCCCGCCGCGCTGATCCCGCAGAGCTACGTCGAGGCCGTCGAACGGGTCGGCGGCCTGCCCGTCCTGCTGCCACCGCAGGACCCGGCGGGCGCCGCCCGGGTGCTGGCCCGACTGGACGGGCTGGTGCTGGCCGGTGGCCCGGACCTCGACCCGGCCTCGTACGGCGCCGAACCGCACCCGCGCACCGGAGCACCCCAACAGGACCGGGACTGCTGGGAGTTCGCGCTCGCCCGGTCGGCCCTCGACGGCGGGCTCCCGCTGCTCGGCGTCTGCCGAGGCATGCAACTGCTGAACGTCGCGCTCGGCGGCGACCTGGTCCAGCACCTCGACCCGCCGGACCACCAGGTCGCCCCGGCCACCTTCCGGTGGCGGGAGGTCGAGACCGCACCCGGCAGCAGACTGGCCGCGATCCTCGGCGGCCACGCCAAGGTCCGCTGCTACCACCACCAGGCCGTCAGCCGCCCTGGCGAGGGCCTGGCGGTCACCGCCCGGAGCTCCGACGGCACCGTCGAGGCGGTCGAACTGCCCGGTGGGCGCTTCGTACTGGGCGTGCAGTGGCACCCCGAGACCGACCCGACCGACCCGCGCCTGTTCCAGGCCCTGATCAAGGAGAGCACCCAGTGAGCCGTGCGCAGCCCGATCTCTTCGAGGTGGTCAACCCCGCCACCGAGGAGGTGATCGCCACCGTCCCGATGACCTCGCTCGCCGAGACCGACGCCGCCATCGAGCGGGCGGCGGCCGCCTTCGACAGCTGGCGGCGGGTCAGCCCGGCCGACCGGGCCCGGCTGCTGCGCGCCTTCGCCGCCGCCGTGGACGCCGACCGCGAGCACCTGGCGCAGCTGGAGATCGCCAACGCGGGCCACACCGTGGGCAACGCCCGGTGGGAGGCGGGCAACGCCCGGGACGTGATCGAGTACTACGCCGCCGCCCCCGAGCGGCTGTTCGGCCGGCAGATCCCGGTGGCCGGGGGAGTGGACCTCACCTTCCAGGAGCCGCTGGGCGTGGTCGGCATCATCGTGCCGTGGAACTTCCCGATGCCGATCGCCGCCTGGGGCTTCGCCCCCGCTCTCGCGGCCGGCAACACGGTGGTCCTCAAGCCCGCCGAGCTCACCCCGCTGACGGCCCTGCGGCTGGCCGAACTCGCCCGGCAGGCGGGCATTCCGGCCGACGTCCTCCAGGTGCTGCCCGGGCGCGGGCCGGTGGTCGGGGCACGCTTCGTCACCCACCCCGCCGTCCGCAAGGTGGTCTTCACCGGCTCGACCGCCGTCGGCAAGGCTGTGGCCGCCGGGTGCGCCGACCAGGTCAAGCAGGTCACGCTGGAACTCGGCGGCAAGAGCGCCAACATCGTCTTCGCCGACGCCGACCTCGCCAAGGCGGCGGCCTCGGCCCCCGGTGCGGTCTTCGACAACGCCGGGCAGGACTGCTGCGCCCGCTCCCGGATCCTGGTCCAGGCGAGCGTGCTGGACGAGTTCATGGCCGCGTTCGAGCCCGCGGTGCGGGCGGTCCGGGTCGGTGACCCGGCGGACGAGAAGACCGAGATGGGACCGCTGATCTCGGCCGCGCACCGGGCCCGGGTCGCGTCGTACGTCAACGAGCCTCATCTGGTAGGCAGTTGCCCGGACGGTCCGGGCTTCTGGTACCCGCCGACCGTGCTGACGCCGGGTCGGACGGACGACCGGGCCTTCACCGAGGAGGTCTTCGGCCCGGTGGTCAGCGTGGTCCCGTTCCGCGACGAAGGGGATGCGCTGCGGATCGCCAACGCCACCGAGTACGGCCTGTCCGGCTCGATCTGGACCCGGGACATCGGCCGCGCGCTGCGGGTCGCGCGCGGAGTCGAGGCGGGCAACCTCTCGGTCAACTCGCACTCCTCGGTGCGGTACTCGACCCCGTTCGGCGGGTTCAAGCAGTCCGGCCTGGGCCGGGAGCTGGGCCCCGACGCACTCAACGCCTTCACCGAGACCAAGAACGTCTTCATCGCAACGGATCAGGAGTAGTCGACATGACCAAGCGTCTGGACGGCCGGGTGGCCGTCATCACCGGAGCAGGCAGCGGGATCGGCCTGGCCACCGCCAAGCGGTTCGCCGCCGAGGGCGCGAAGGTGGTCTGCGTCGACCTCGACGCGGAGAGCGGCGCCAAGGCCGCCAACGAGGTCGACGGTCTGTTCATCCAGGCCGACGTGACCGACGAGGCGGCCGTGATCGCCATGTACCAGCAGGCCGTCGACACCTACGGCAGCCTGGACATCGCCTTCAACAACGCGGGCATCTCGCCGCCGGACGACGACTCGATCCTGACCACCGGCCTGGAGGCCTGGAAGCGGGTCCAGGACGTCAACCTGACGAGCGTGTACCTGTGCTGCAAGTACGCGATCGGGCACATGCGGCGGCAGGGCAAGGGCTCGATCATCAACACCGCCTCGTTCGTCGCGGTGATGGGCGCGGCCACCTCGCAGATCTCGTACTCCGCCTCCAAGGGCGGGGTGCTGGCGATGTCCCGCGAGCTGGGCGTGCAGTTCGCCCGGGAGGGGATCCGGGTCAACGCGCTCTGCCCGGGGCCGGTGAACACCCCGCTGCTCCAGGAGCTGTTCGCCAAGGACCCGGAGCGGGCGGCCCGGCGTCTGGTGCACATCCCGCTGGGGCGGTTCGCGGAGCCGTCCGAGATCGCGGCCGCGGTGGCGTTCCTCGCGAGCGACGACTCGTCGTTCATGACGGCGAACACCTTCCTGGTCGACGGCGGCATCTCGGGGGCGTACGTGACTCCGGAGTAGGTGCCCTGCGGGCGGCTGGCGGGCAGGGGTGGGGGAGGGATGAGTCGTCGGGGCGGCATCTCGGGGGCGTACGTGACTCCGGAGTAGTCAGTCGCGCAGTGCGGACGGCCACCACATCCGATGACGGAGGTCCATGGTCAGGGCCGTGACCAGGACGGAGCGGACCACCAGGGTGTCCAGCAGGATGCCGAGGGCGACCGCGAACCCGATCTCCGCCAGGCCGACGACCGGCAGGGTGCCCAGTACGGCGAAGGTGGCGGCCAGGATCAGGCCGGCGGAGGTGATCACCCCGCCGGTCGCGGCCAGGCCCGCCACCGCGCCGTCCCTGGTGCCCCGGTGCAGCGACTCCTCGCGGACCCGGGTCATCAGGAAGATGTTGTAGTCGATGCCGAGTGCCACCAGGAAGACGAAGGCGAACAGCGGGAAGGACTGGTCCGCGCCCTCGAAGCCGAAGACGTGCTCGAAGGCCAGCGCGCTCAGTCCGAGCGCGGCCGCGTAGGAGAGCACCACGGTGGCGATCAGCACCAGTGGCGCGGTGATCGCGCGCAGCAGCCCGCCAAGGATCAGCAACACCACGCCCAGCACCAGCGGGATGATCACCTTGTTGTCGTGTGCGGCGGCCCGCCCGGCGTCCAGGATTACGGCGGTGTTGCCGCCCACCCGGGCGTCGGCGTCGGGAACGGCGTGCACGGTGCCGCGCAGCCGGTCGACGGTGTCCTTGGCGGCCCGGCTGTCGGGCGGATCGGTCGGCGTCGCGTAGAACAGTGCGGTGCCCTGACGGACCGTCGGTTCGGTGGCCGCCGCGATGCCGGGCGTGCCGACCGTCGCCGCCCTGACCTGCCCGGCCCGGTCGGCGGCGCTGACCACGGTGAGCGGGGCGCCGGTGCCGCCGGGGAAGTGCTGGTTGACCACCTGCTGCCCGGTCACCGAATCCGGCGTGCCGGTGAAACTCCCGGCCTGGCTCAGGCCGTTGGCGTTCAGCGCGAACAGGCCGAGGCAGCAGGCGGCCAGTGCCAGACCGGTGCCGATCCAGATCCGGCGCGGCCGGCGGGCGATCGCACCGCCGACCCGCGCCCAGCGGCCGTGCGCGGTCGGCTCCGGCGTGCCGTAGGACGGGCGGACCGGCCAGAACACCCAGCGGCCGAGCACCACCAGCAGCGCGGGCAGCAGGGTCATCATGGCCAGCAGGGCGACCAGCACGCCGATCGCGCAGACCGGGCCGAGACCCCGGGTGGAGTTCATCTCGGCGACCAGCAGGCAGAGCATCGAGGCGACCACGGTGGCCGAGCTGGCGCCGATCGCGGGCCCGGCCCGGTGCAGGGCGAACGCCATCGCCTCGTGCCGGTCCCGGTGCCGTCGCAGCTCCTCCCGGTAGCGGGCGGTCAGCAGCAGGGCGTAGTCCGTCCCGGCGCCGAGCACCAGCACGATCAGGATGCCCGCGCTCTGGGCGTTGACGGTCAGTCCGGCGTGTTTCGCCAGCAGGTAGATCACCGCCTCGGCCACCGTCAGGGCGGCCCCGGCGGCCAAGAGCGGAAGCAGCCAGAGCACGGGGCTGCGGTAGGTGAGCAGCAGCAGGACGATCACCACGCTGACCGTGGCGAGCAGCAGGGTGCTGTCGATCCCGGCGAAGGCGGCCGCCTGGTCGGCGCCGATCCCGGCCGGCCCGGTGACGTGGGTGGTCATGCCCTGGCTGTCCTCGGCGGCGGTGGCCCGCAGGCTGTCGACGGCGGGCTTCAGGTCCTGCCAGCCGTTGGTGCCGATGTCGACCGGGACGATGGTCTGCATCGCCTGCCCGTCCGCCGACGGGACCGGACCGACCACCGGGCCGCGGACGTGCGGCGCGCTCGGGAAGGCCATCGCGTCGCGGGCCGCCGCCACCCGGTCGGCCGGGGTGAGCCCGCCGGGCCGGGCGTAGACCACGACGGCCTGGGCGGTTTCGACGGGCTGGAAGGCGCGCTGGGTGCTCAGGACCTGGGTGGACTCGGCGGCGCCCGGCAGCCAGCTGGACGCCTGGTTGTCCTCGGCGCCGGCCAGCTTGGCGGCCAGCGGGCCGGTCAGCACCAGCACCGCCAGCCAGACCACCAGGACCACCCACTTGCCACGCCGTCCGCACGGCAGGGTGCTCAGTCTGCGAAGGGACACGTCGTTCTCCCGGGTCGGATCAGTGAGCGGGCGTCAGCCGGGCGGCGCCTCCAGTTCGTACCAGACGACCTTGCCGACCTCGGTGGCCCGGCTGCCCCAGCGGTGGGCCAGCTCGTTGACCAGGTACATGCCGCGGCCGCCCTCGTCCGCGTCCTTGGCGTGCCTGAGCCGGGGCGGCCGGCTGTCCACGTCGGCGACCTCGATGGTCAGCAGGCGGTCCCGGAGGATGCGCAGTTCGACCGGCGAGCCCGCGTGCACCAGGGCGTTGGTGATCAGCTCGCTGGTGAGCAGCTCGGCCTGGTCGACCAGCCCGGGCAGGCCCCAGTCGGTCAGGGTCCGGCGGACGAACCGGCGGGCGTGGCCGACCATCGCGTGGTCGTCGACGAGCGGCAGCATCACGAACCGGTCGGCACCGACCGGGCGGGCCTGCGCCATCAGCACGGCCACGTCGTCCTGGCCCGCGGGTGCGTCCAGCGTGGTCAGCACCGCGTCGCAGGTCTGCTCCAGGGTGGGCCGCCGGTCGGCCACCGTCCGGCGCAGCAGGTCGATGCCGTCCTCCAGGGCCTGCCCGCGCCGCTCTACCAGGCCGTCGGTGTAGAGCACCAGGATGCCGTCCTCGGGCAGCGTGAACCGCCGACTGTCGAAGGGCACCCCGCCGACGCCCAGCGGTGCCCCGGAGGGGAGTTCGAGCAGCTCGGCGGTGCCGTCCGGGTGGCCGATCACCGGTGGCAGATGGCCGGCCGAGGCCGCCGTGCAGCTGCGGTCCAGCGGATCGAAGAAGACGCAGACGCAGGTGGCGAACTGGTCCTCGCCGACTGCGGCGGCCGCCTCGTCCAGCCGCCGCAGCACCCGGGCCGGCTCCAGCTCCAGGGTGGCAAGCGTCCTTGCCACCGTGCGGAGTTGGCCCATCGTCGCGGCCGCCCGGATGCCGTGGCCCATCACGTCACCGACGATCAGCGCGACCCGGCCGCCGGAGAGCGGCACCACGTCGAACCAGTCGCCGCCCACCTCGCTGATCACACTGCTCGGCAGGTAGCGGTGGGCCAGTTCGAGCCCGAGCGTCCGGTGCACCTCCTGCGGCAGCAGGCTGCGCTGCAAGGTCAGCGCGGTCTCCCGCTCCCGCCGGTACAGCCGGGCATTGTCCATGCAGACCGCCGCCCGGGCCGCCAACTCCTCGGCCAGCGCCACGTCGTCCTCGGTGAACGGCTCCGGGGTGTTGCCGGTCCGGATGAACTCGGCACCGCCCAGCACCACCCCGCGCGCCAGCAACGGCACCATCAGGTACGAGTGCACGCCGGCCGCCAGGCTCGGGGCCACCCGCTCCGGCGCGGCGACGATCCGCTGCAGCGCGGCCTCGTCCACCTCGGGCACCAGGATCGACTTCCGGCTGCGCAGGCTCTCCGCGTACAGCTGCGCCGACTTGCTCGCCTCGCCCACCGCGTCGGCCGCCCCCGCCATCACCACCGAACCCAGCGCCTCGCCCACCGCGACCGCCTGCAGCATCGCCGGCCCGCCATCGGGCGGCGGGGTGGGCTCCTCGCCCTCCACCACCGACTCCAGCAGGTCGACGGTGACGAAGTCCGCGAACCGGGGCAGCACCACCTCCACCAACTCCTGTGCGGTCCGGTGCAGATCGAGGGTGGTGCCGATCCGGGTGCTGGCCTCGTTCAGCAGCAGCAGCCGCTGCTGGGCGGCGTGCGTCTCGTCCAGCGCCTGCTGCCGCTGCCGGGCCGCGTCCCGCTCGCGGGTGTAGAGCAGCGCGTTGTCCACCGCGACGGCCGCCCGGGCGGCCAGCTCGGTGGCCAGCGCCAGGTCGTCCTGGTCGTAGCGGCGCTCCGTCACGTTCCGGTAGAACGCCGCCACCCCGACCGCAGCTCCGCGCGCGATCAACGGCACCGCCATCAGCGAGCGGACGCCGTCGGTGCGTATCTGCCGGGCCAGTTCGGGGGTGTCGGCGAACCAGTGCAGCGCGGCGCCCTCGATCGCGGGGAGCAGCACCGGGCGCCGGTGGCTCAACGCCCAGGCGAACGGGGCGGACGGCGGGTAGCGATGCACGGCGTTCAGCGGTGCCAGCGGGGTCATGGCCGAGCCCGGCACCGTGTGAAAGGCCATCCGGCGCAGCACCGCCGAGCGGTCCGCCGGGCTGGGCGGAGCGGCCGACTCACCCCGGGCCAGCGAATCCAGTACCTCCACCACCACCGTGTCGGCCAGCGCGGGCGTCGCCACCTCGGCCAGCTCCTGGGCGGTGCGCTGCAGATCGAGGGTGGTGCCGATCCGGGTGCTGGCCTCGTTCAGCAGCGCGAGCCGCTGCTGCGCCCGGGCCGCCTCCGACTCGGCGCGGTAGCGCTCGGTGATGTCCACGATGGTCGAACTCACCCCGAGCACGCCGCCGCCGGGGCGTTCCAGGCGGAAGTACGAGGCGGACCAGGCGTGGTCGTGGTTCGGGTCACCGGGGGTCCGGCCGTGCGAGCGGGTGTCGATCACCGCCTCCCCGGTCTCCAGCACCCGCCGCATCACCGCCTCGATCTCGGCACCGTTGATGCCCGGCAGCACCTCGGTGACCCGGCGGCCGAGCTGGGCCTCGACCGACAGACCGTTGGTGCGGGCCAGTGCCTCGTTCAGCCGGACGAAGCGCAGCTCCGTGTCGTACACCGCCATGCCGACCGGTGCCTGGGTGAAGAAGCCGTTCAGCACGGCGAGGTCGGCCCGCAGGCGGTGCACGGCCGTCACGTCGGAGGCGACCGCGAGCACCAGCGGGAGACCCTCGGGGCCGAGCACGGGGTGGGTTCGGAACTCGAGGTTCACGTGGTGGCCGCTGCGGTGCAGCACCGGGAAGACCCCGGACCAGGCCCGGCCCTCCAGGATCGAACGGAACAGCTCCTGGACGTCGGGGCGCTGCTCCTCGGTAACCAGCAGCTGGGCGGCCCGGGCGCCGATCGCCTCCTCCGGCGTGTAACCGAGCAGTGCCTGAGCGTCCGTGCTCCAGTGCAGGATGCGGCCGTCGGCCGCGATCAGCGCCGTGGCGATCGGGACCATCAGCAGGCCGCCCTGGTCCGGCTCGCCGTCGGCGAGGCCGGACGGGAGGGGACCGAGGCCCGGCTCGTCGGTAGGCATGTATCGGACCACCGCCCCGGGGTCGGACTTCCGTCCTGCCATGGTCCCACGGGGTGCGGTGGGCCGCCGTGGAGCGTCGGGGGGCTGGTCAGGCGGGGAGTTCGGGGCGCAGCACCAGATCCAGCAGGCCGGGGAAGCGGGCGTCGAACTCGGCCCGGCGCAGCCGGTTCACCCGCTTGGCACCCTGGTCCCGCTGTTCGACCAGGCCGGCCGCGCGCAGCACGGTGAAGTGGTGGCTGAGCGCCGCCTTGCCGACCGGGACGTCGAAGCTGCCGCAGCTGCGGGTCCAGTCGGGGTCGCCCGCGAGCTCGCGGACCAGCTGGATGCGGACCGGGTCGGCGAGGGCCGACAGGGCGGCCTCCACCGGCACCCGGTCCGGATCGCGGTGGACCGGGGCGGCGCGGTGGCCGCTGCTGGCCGTCTCGTCCGGCATGCCGATCTCCTCTTGCCTAGTGTTCGATGAAAATCATACACTCCGAGTGTTCGCTTTCGATTGAACACATGCCGAGGGGCGGGGTCTGTCATGCGCGCGGTGGAGTTCCAGGAGTACGGCGGTCCGGAGGTGCTCCGGTCGGTACGGGCCGAGGTGCCCAGGCCGGGGCCGGGGCAGGTCACCATCGACGTGGCCTACGCCGGGGTGAACTTCGCCGACCTCAAGGCGCGGGCCGAGGGCTACCGGGTACCCGCCCTCCCGTTCGTGCCCGGGCTGGAGGTGTCGGGCGTGGTCCGCGCGGTCGGCGCGGGGGTGACCGGGCTGACGCCGGGCCGGCAGGTGGCCGCGCTGACCGCCGGCGGGGGCTACGCGGAGGTGGCACTCGCCGAGGCGAGCACCGTCTTCGCCCTCCCGCCGGGGCTGGACCTGCGGACGGCGGCCACCTTGCCCACCGTGCTGCCGACCGCGTACGCGCTGCTGCACGAGGTCGGGCGGCTGCGCGAGGGCGAGAGCGTCCTGGTGCACGGCGCCGCGGGCGGAGTCGGCACGGTGGCCGGGCAGCTGGCCAGGGCCGCCGGGGCCGGTGCGGTCTACGGCGTGGTCTCCTCGGCCGCCAAGGCCGAGTACGCGCGGGGCTTCGGCTATGACGAGGTGTTCGTGGACCCGGGTTCGGACTTCGTGGCCGAGGTCGGCCGCGCCACCGCCGGACGCGGCGTCGACCTGCTGCTCGACCCCGTCGGCGGGGCCACCCTGCGGCGCGGCCTGGACGCGTTGGCGGTGTACGGGCGGCTGGTGTCCTACGGCAACGCGAGCGGTGAACCGGCCTGGCAGCTCGGGCAGTCGGACCTCGCCACGCACGGCCGCTCGGTGGCGGGCTTCTCCATCCTGACGCTCGCCAGGACCGCCCCCGGGGCGCTGCGCGCGCTGGCCGAACGAGCCTTCCGTACCGTCACCGAGGGCGGCGTGGAGTTGCCGGTCACCGCGGAGTTCCCGCTCGACCGGGTGGCCGAGGCCCACGCGCTGATGGGCAGCCGGACCTCGACCGGCAAGCTGCTGCTCCGGGTGGCCGGGTAGCCACCAGCAGCGGGGCGGCGGGGCCTCAGCTCTCCAGTAGGGATGCCGCCACCGCTGCGGCGCCCACCAGGCCTGCGTCGGTGCCCAGTTGGGCGCGGTGGAGCTGGAGGGTGGTGGTGAAGGGCAGGGCGGCGTAGGTGGTCAGGTGGGTGCGGAGCGGGGTCAGCAGGAGGTCGCCGGTCTCGGCGACGCCACCGCCGATCACCACCGCGTCGAGTTCCACCAGGGTGGCGGTGGTGGCGATGCCCGCGGCCAGTGCGCGGGCGGCCCGGTCGACGGCGGCGAGGGCGAGCGGGTCACCGGTCCTGGCCGAGGCGGCGACCGCGACGGCCGACGCGTCGTCAGCGGGCGGCCGCCAGCCGGTGGCGAGGGCGTGGCGAGCGATCGCGGTGCCGCTGGCGTAGCGCTCCAGGCAGCCCCGGCCGCCGCACGGGCAGGCCTCGCCGTCGAAGTCCACCGAGATGTGGCCGATGTGCCCGGCGTTGCCCGTGGTGCCGAAGTGCAGCTCGCCGTCCAGCACCAGTCCGCCGCCGACGCCGGTGGAGACCACCAGGCAGAGTGCGTTCCGGTACGGGCGGGCCGCGCCGTAGCGGTGCTCGGCCGCCGCGATCGCGATGCCGTCCCCGGCCAGCGTGACCGGCAGGCCCTTGACGGCCCGGAGCGCGGCAACCCGTTCGACGATCGGGAACCCGCGCCAGCCGGGGATGTTGACCGGGCTGACGGTCCCCCGGGAGATGTCCACCGGACCCGCGCTGCCGATGCCGAGGGCGGCCACCCGCGGCCAGTGCACGGAGTCGGCCAGCTCGGCCAGCGCCTCGGCGGCCGCGGCGAGCACGGCCTCGCCGTCCCGGTCCGCCGGGGTGGGCCGCCGGGTCCTGGCCAGTACGGCGCCGTCGGGTGAGACCACCGCTGCCGCGATCTTGGTGCCGCCGACGTCCAGGGCGGCGAGCAGGGCGTCCGACACGGTGGTTCTCCTCCCGGCACGCGATCGGGTGCGGCGCGCCGGTTCGCCATTCTGGCACCTGGCCAGGACCGGGGAACGCTCACGTTCCCGTAACGGCGGCGCAGCGGAACGGACAACTGGCGCCCGTAGGCTGGCGGCACACCCGCTCGAGAAGGAGGACCGTGCCCCAGTCGCCCGCTTGGCTCACCCACCCGTTCCGCTGGCAGCGCGGCCCGGTGCCCTGGCCGGCCCTGCTCAGGGGCGCGCTCGGGATGGGGCCCGTGCTGGCCGTCGGACTGGCCACCGGGCACCGTCCGGCAGCGGTCGCGGCGGGACTGGGCGCGATGTTCGCCACCCTCAACGACCGGCCCGGCACCCGCCGGGTGGCCGCCGTCCGGATCGCCGTACCCGCCCTGGCCGGCGCCCTCGGGTGGTTCGGCGGCGGTTCCCCCGGCTGGTGGGCGCTGGCGCTGCTGACCCTGGTCGGGCTGCTCTCCGGCGCGGTCAGCGTGGCGGGACCGGTCTGCGCGGCCGCCGCCGTCCAACTGCTGGTGCTGACGGCGGTCGGCGCCGGGATGCCGCTCGGGACCCCGCCCTGGGTGAAGGCGTTCTGCTTCCTGGCCGGAGCGCTCTGGCCGCTGCTGCTCCGACTGACCGTCAGCCCCTCGGGCGCGGACGGGGAGCGGCATGCGGTGGCCGCCGTGTTCGACGCACTCGCCGACGCGCTGGACGCCGTCGGCACCCCGGCCGCCGAGGCCGCCCGGCGCAGGCTGACCGGGACGCTCGACCAGGCCGACGAGGCGCTGCGGCTCTGGCGGCGGACGGGCTCGGGTGGGGCCGGTCAGCAGCGGCTGCTCGGACGGTTCGCGGCCGCCGCCGCGCTCTGCGAGGCGAGCGTCGCACTGCTCTGGGAGGGCACCCCGCTGCCGCCCCGGATCGCCGAGGGACCCCGCCGGCTGGCCGCCGCCGTCCGGGCCGGAGCCCTGCCGGGCGCCCTGCCCGCCCCGAGCTCCGACACCGCCGCCCGCAGCGCCTTCGACCGCGCCGTACTGGACGCCACGCTCGCCTTCGCGGACCCGGCCGGCCCGTCCGCCGTGCCGCCGCGCAGCCGTCCGGGCGCCAGTCCGCTCGGTCCCGCCGGGCGGGAGAACGGTCTGCGGGTCGCGGTCTGCGTCGCCGTCAGCACCGCCGTCGCGCTGCTGCTGCGTGCCGACTACTGGTACTGGCTTCCCGTCACCGCCGCGTTCCTGGTCAAGCCGGACGTCGGCCCGCTGTTCTCCCGGGTGGTCAACCGCTTCGTCGGGACCGCGCTCGGGGTGCTGCTGTTCGCCGCTTGGCCGACCGGCGGGGCGGAGGTGGCCGCCGTCACAGTGGCCGGTGCGCTGATCCCCTTGGCGGCCCGTCACTTCGCCGCCCAGACCGCCGTGATCACCGTCACCGTGCTCGCCTTCGTCTCGCTCGGCGGCGACACCCGGGCCTCCGGCACCAGGCTCGCCGACACCGCGCTGGCCTGCGCGATCGTCCTGGTGGTCGGCCACCTGCCCCGGCTGGCCTCGACCCGCACCAGTGTCGGCCACCGGTTCGCGGTCGCGCTGCGGCACGCCAGGCACTACCTGGACCACGTACTCTCCGGCGCACCCGAGGGCCCCGAACGGGCCGCCCTGCGGCGAACCGCCTACCGGGCGCTGGCCGAGGCCAGGGCCGCCGCCGAGACCGCCGCCGCCGAACTGCACGCCGACCGGAACTGGCTGCCCGTCACCGTCCGGGCCGAGCGGATCGTCGACGCCACCACCGCCTGCGCCGTCCGCCTCGACCATGGCCGTCCCGCACCGGCGGCCACGACCGCCCGGTTCGTCACCACCGAACTGGCTGCCCTGGCCGACACCTTCGACGGCCTGACCCCGGCGGCCCCGGCCCCGGCCACCGCCCCGGCGGACTGTCACACGCTGAACGACATCGTGGGCGAACTGCACCGGATCCGTACGCTCACGGGTGCTCGCTAGACTGGCCCGATCTCCACGTACGGCGGTCAGCGGCGACCGCCCCCCTTCCTGACCTGGAGTTGAACCCACATGCCGCTGGCGCTCGTCGCCCTCGCCGTCACCGCCTTCGCCATCGGCACCACCGAGTTCGCCGCGATGGGCCTGCTGCCACAGACCGCCGGGGACCTGGGGGTCTCGATCCCGCAGGCCGGCTGGCTGATCACCATGTACGCGATCGGGGTGGTGATCGGTGCCCCGCTGCTCACCGCGGCCTGCGCCCGGCTGCCCCGCAAGGGCGTGCTGATCGGTCTGGCCGGACTCTTCACCGTCGGCAACCTGCTCTGCGCCGTCGCGCCCACCTTCCCGCTGCTCGTCGCCGCCCGGCTGATCACCGGCCTGCCGCACGGCGCGTTCTTCGGCGCCGGAGCGGTGGCGGCCGCCGAACTGGTCGCCCCGCACCTGCGGGCCCGCGCCGTCTCGGTGATGTTCTCCGGCCTGACGGTGGCGAACATCGTGGGGGTGCCCGTCGCCACGCTGCTGGGGCAGCAACTCGGCTGGCGGGCCGCGATGCTGGTGGTCGTCGCGATCGGCGGCCTCGGCACCCTCGCCATCGCCCGGCTGGTCCCCGCCCTCCCGAGCCACCCCGGCGCCGGGCTGCGTCGCGAGCTCTCCACCTTCCGCAGCGGCCAACTCTGGCTCGCGCTCGGCACGGTGGTGTTCGGCTGCGCCGGACTGTTCGCCTGCTACAGCTACATCACCCCGATCCTCACCGAGGTGGCCGGCTTCTCCGAGGGCTCGGTCACCGTGGTGCTCGCCCTGTTCGGCGTCGGCATGACGCTCGGCAACGTGATCGGCGGGTACGCCGCCGACCGCGCGCTGCGGCCGGCCATCTGCGCCACCTTCCTGCTGATGGCGCTGGTGCTGGCGGCGTTCTCGGTCACCGCCCGGACGGAGTGGTCGGCCGCGGTCACGGTGGTGCTGATCGGGCTGTTCGGCTTCGCGACCGTACCGACCGTGCAGACCCTGGTGCTGCAGAAGGCCCGGCGTGCGCCGACGCTGGCCTCGGCGACCGTCCAGGGGGCGTTCAACCTGGCCAACGCGCAGGGCGCGTTCTTCGGCGGCCTGGCGCTGAGCGCCGGGTTCGGCTGGGTGTCACCGGCACTGGTCGGGGCCGGGCTGGCGGCGGTCGGCTTCCTGATCGCCGCCGCCTCCTGGGCCCTCGACCGGCCCGCCGAGCGCGCCGCCCCGGTCGAACCGGGCGTCGAGGTGGTGGCACAGCCGGTCTGAGCCGGAGCGCGGCGAGGCCACCGCCTGGCGGGGCTGACGGTACGGCCGGGCCGCTCAGCGGAAGGCCGCGGCGTTGCGCTGCGCCCAGGCGGCGAACGGACGGGCGGGCCGGCCGAGCACCCGCTCGGCGTCGGGGCTGACCCGCTGCTCGGCGGCCGACGGGCGGCCCAGGAGGTCGAGGGTGCCGTCCACCACCGGTTCGGGCATGAAGTGCAGCAGCTGGGCCCGGGCCTCGGCGGGGCTCTGCGGCAGGAAGCGGACCGGTTCGCCCAGGGCAGCGCCGATCGCCTCGGCCTGCTCGCGCGGGGAGATCGGTGCGGGGCCGGTGAGTTCGTACGTCCGCCCGGCGTGGCCGTCGCCGAGCAGCGCGGCGGCCGCCACCTCGGCGAGGTCGGCAGGATCGACCACCGGCAGGCCCACGTCCCCGAACGGCGCCGCCACCGTGCGGTGGGTGCGGACGGCCTCGGCCCACAGGTAGGCGTTCGAGGCGAAGCCGCCGGGTCGCAGCACCGTCCAGTCCAGGCCCGACAGGTGGACTGCCTCCTCGAAGGCGCGCAGCCCGGCGTGCGAGGGAGAGTCCGGCCGAGTGCCGACGATCTGCGAGGACTGCAGCACCACCCGGCGGACTCCGGCCGCCTTCGCGGCGCCGAGCAGGGCGTCCGGGTCGAGTTCCAGGCCCGAGCCCGCGATCAGCAGGAAGAGCGCCTCGGCACCGCTCAGGGCGGCCCGCAGACCCTGAGGGTCGGTCAGGTCGGCCACCCGGTGGCGTACGCCGGGCGGGAGCTCGGTCGCCGTGCGGGACACGGCGGTCACCTGCGCACCGGCTCCGGCCAGGGCCTGCACCAGCGGACGCCCGACGTTTCCGGTCGCTCCGGTCACCACGATCATGGTCAGCTCCAACTGTCCTGTGTGCCGCGCTCGTTCGCGGCGATGACTCCACTCTGAGCGCTTAAGTGGCCATCTTCTGGCCACTTTTACCGGCAGACTGACTTGTCATGAGAGCTGATCGTCTGGTCGCCGCCCTGCTGTTTCTCCAGGAGCGAGGGCAGGTGACCGTCGCCCAGGTGGCCGCTGAGCTGGAGGTGTCGGAGCGCACCGCCCGCCGGGACCTGGAGGCGCTGGCCACGGCTGGTATCCCGGTCTACTCGCAGCGCGGCCGGAACGGCGGCTGGTCGCTGGTCGGCGGAGCCCGGACCAACCTGACCGGCCTGACCGCCGACGAGACCCGCTCGCTCTTTCTGACCACCGGCCCTGCCGCCACCTCGCCGGAGGCAAGGACCGTACTGCGCAAGCTCGTTCGGGCCCTGCCGGCGCCGCTGCGCCCGGCCGCCGAGGCCGCCGCGCGGGCCGGGTTCGCCGATCCCACCGACTGGTCGCGGGCCACCTCCACGGCCGCCGAACCGCACCTGGACGCACTCCAGCGAGCGGTGGTGGAGGGCGTGCAGGTGCGGCTCGGCTACGCGACCCCGGGGCGGTCCGCCGGGGAGCGGACCGTTCACCCGCTCGGCCTGGCCACCAAGGCGGGCGTCGGCTACCTGGTCGCCGACACGGCCAACGGTCTGCGGTCGTTCCGGCTCAGCCGGGTGACCTCCGCCGTCGCCACCGGTGATCCGGTCGAGCGGCCGGACGGGTTCGACCTGGCGATGGTCTGGCGCGAGCTGGCCGCCCGGATGGAGGAGCGGCTGCACGCCGCCACCGTCCGGGTACGGGCGAGGTCCGACGCCTCGGCAGTCCTGCACCGGCTGTTCGGCGGACGGCTGCGGATGGTAAGTCAACTTCCGGACGGCGGAAGCGAGCTGGAGATCAACGGACCGTCACCCGAGGTGGTGGTGGCCCAACTGGCCGGACTCGGCGCCCGGGTGGAGGTGCTGCACCCGCCGGAGGCCCGTCACGAGTTGGCGAGGCTGGGTGCGGAGCTCACAGCGCTCTACACGGCAGAGGCAAGGAGGTGAACACGCTCCTTGCCACTCTCAACTTATAGCGCACAGGGGGGCTTGCGGCAAGGGCCGGGTGATCACGGACAATCGTCGACCGAAGCCGGAACCGGCTGATTTCCATGGGGGTTTTGATGATCGACGTCATCGTGGCCGGCGGCGGGCCGACCGGTCTGATGCTGGCTTGCGAATTGCGGCTGCACGGCGTGCACGTAATCGTGCTGGAGAAGCTGGCCGAGCCCACCGATCAGGGCCGAGGGCAGGGCCTGCACGTGCGCAGCGTCGAGGTGATGGACCAGCGCGGTCTGCTGGACCGGTTCCTGGCGGTCAGTGAGAAGTTCCAGGCCGGCGGTCTCTTCGGCGGCATCATGAAGGCGTGGCCGGACCAGCTGGACACCGCCCACCCGTACGGCCTCGCCACCCCGCAGCCGGTCACCGAACGGCTGCTCAACGAGCGGGCGCTCGAACTCGGTACGGAGATCCGGCGCGGCAGCGAGCTGGTCGGCCTGAGCCAGGAAGCGGACGGGGTGACCGTCGAGCTGGCGGACGGCACGCGGCTGCGCTCGCGCTACCTGGTCGGCTGCGACGGCGGCCGTAGTACGGTGCGCAAGCTCATCGGAGTCGGCTTCCCGGGCGAGCCCGCCAAGGTCGAGACCCTGCTCGGTGAGCTGATGCTGACTGACAGTCAGGAGGTGATCGACGCCGTCGTGGCGGAGGTCCGGAAGACCCAGCTGCGGTTCGGGGTCAATCCCCGGCCGGGCGGGGTGTACCGCATGGTCGTGCCCGCCGACGGCGTGTCGGAGGACCGCAGCGCGCCGACCCTCGAGGAGTTCAGGCGGCAGCTGCGGGCGGTCGCCGGTACGGACTTCGGCGCGCACTCGCCGCGCTGGCTGTCCCGGTTCGGCGACGCCACCCGGCAGGCCGAGCGCTACCGGGTCGGCCGGGTGCTGCTGGCCGGGGACGCGGCGCACATCCACCCGCCGACCGGAGGGCAGGGGCTCAACCTCGGCGTGCAGGACGCGTTCAGCCTCGGCTGGAAGCTGGCCGCCGCGGTCGCCGGCTGGGCGCCGGACGGGCTGCTGGACAGTTACCACGCCGAACGGCATCCGGTCGGCGCGGCCGTGCTGGAGAACACCCGCGCGCAGGTCACGCTGCTGGGGACCGATCCGGGGGCCACCGCGCTGCGGGAGCTGTTCTCGAGGCTGATGGACTTCGAGGAGGTGAACCGGTACATGACCGGGATCATCACCGCGGTCGGCGTCCGCTACGACTTCGGTCCGGGCGACGACCTGCTCGGTCGGCGGTTGCGGGACGTACAGCTGAAGCGGGGCCGCCTCTACGAGCTGATGCACGGCGGCCGTGGGCTGCTGTTCGACCAGACCGGCCGGCTGTCGGTCGACGGCTGGGCGGACCGGGTCGACCACGTCGTTGACGTCAGTGAGGAGCTGGACGTCCCCGCAGTGCTGTTGCGGCCGGACGGTCACGTGGCCTGGGTCGGTGACGATCAGCAGGAGCTGGTCGGGCCGCTGTCGAAGTGGTTCGGCGCGGCCGTCGGCTGAGCGGGGCGACGGTGACTGGCAGGTCGGCGTGGAGAACACGGTCATGCGCATTCGGACCGTACGTACAGCCGACTTCCCGGTTCTGCAGAGCATCGAGCTGGCCGCCGCCGGTGCTTCCGGGAGGTCGGCGCGGCGGAGATCGCCGAGGACGCGCCGCCGTCGCCTTCCCAGCGCTGACGCTCACGACCTTCGCCGAAGTCCCTTGGAACGCGCCGTACTACGTGCGCTGCGGCTTCGAGGTGATCGAAGGCGACGAGGTCGGTCCCGGCCTGCGGGCGATCCGGGCCCGGGAGGCGGCCCACGGCCTGGACCGCTGGGCCGCGGGTGTGCATGCGACGGGCGCTCTGAGGTGACGTTCGGCCCCCCTGGGGCCAGGACCGTGCTGCTGATCGCCACCGCCCCGCCTGCACCAGGGCCACCTGGCCGAAGCCGCCCCGCGCTCGCCGAACGGCCCGGCGCCGAGCAGCGGGGCATCACCACCGGCCGGACCCGGCCCGCAACCGAGCCGACGGAGGTCCGTGAGGCGGTCTAGTCCAGGTAGTCGCGCAGGACCTGCGAGCGGGACGGGTGGCGCAGCTTGGACATGGTCTTGGACTCGATCTGGCGGATCCGCTCGCGGGTCACGCCGTAGACCTTGCCGATCTCGTCCAGGGTCTTCGGCTGGCCGTCGGTCAGGCCGAAGCGCATCGAGACCACGCCCGCCTCGCGCTCGGCGAGGGTGTCGAGGACGGAGTGCAGCTGTTCCTGGAGCAGGGTGAAGGAGACCGCGTCGGCCGGGACGACCGCCTCGGAGTCCTCGATCAGGTCGCCGAACTCGCTGTCGCCCTCGTCGCCCAGCGGGGTGTGCAGCGAGATCGGCTCCCGGCCGTACTTCTGGACCTCGACCACCTTTTCGGGGGTCATGTCGAGCTCTCGACCCAGCTCCTCCGGGGTGGGCTCGCGGCCCAGGTCCTGGAGCATCTGGCGCTGCACGCGGGCCAGCTTGTTGATGACCTCGACCATGTGCACCGGGATGCGGATGGTGCGGGCCTGGTCGGCCATCGCTCGGGTGATCGCCTGCCGGATCCACCAGGTGGCGTACGTGGAGAACTTGAAACCCTTGGTGTAGTCGAACTTCTCCACCGCGCGGATCAGACCCACGTTGCCCTCCTGGATCAGGTCCAGGAAGAGCATGCCGCGGCCGGTGTAGCGCTTGGCCAGCGAGACCACCAGGCGGAGGTTGGCCTCCAGCAGGTGGTTCTTGGCCCGGCGGCCGTCCTCGGCGAGCAGCTCCAGCTCACGGCGGAACTGCGGGGTCAGGCTGTCGTCGACGTCGAGCCGGTCCTCGGCGAACAGGCCGGCCTCGATCCGCTTGGCGAGCTCGACCTCCTGCTCGGCGTTGAGCAGCGGGACCTTGCCGATCTGCTTCAGGTAGTCCTTGACCGGGTCGGCGGTGGCACCGGCCGTGGACACCTGCTGAGCGGGCGCGTCGTCGTCGTCCCGGTCGGACAGGACGAAGACGCCGCCCTCCTGCTCCTCGGGCTCGGCGGCGGCCTGCTCCTTGTCGTCCTCCCAGTCGCCGCCGTCCTCGGAGGACGGTGCGGTCTGCGGAGCGGCCACTGCGGCCTTGGCGGCCGCCCGCTTGGCGGGACGCTTCTTCTCGGCGACTGAAACCCTGCTGGTCGAGCTGAGCGACACGAGGAGCCTCTCACAAGGGGGAGTGGGACAACGCGGTACGGGAACTCATTCCCGCGCGACAACACCTCCCCGTTCATCGCGGGGCAGGTCGATCCGTTACGGATCGAATTACGTGACGTGGACCACGGTTTTGCGCCCAATGGCCGAAAGGACTCCACCGGCAGCACCGGCGTGGGTGTTAGATCCGCAGTGACATCGAGGCTAGGGTACTGCGCGGAGGTGGCGTAATGACGGAACCGGGGTCGTTGTTCCAAGCAGTGGACGCACTGCTCGCGAAAGCGGAGGAGCTGCCCGCCCCCGAGGAGCGGGCCCGCCTGCGCAAGGCCGCCCGTCTCACCCAGCAGCAGATCGCGGACGCCCTTCGGGTGAAACGCGAGACCATCTGGACCTGGGAGAAAGGCCGGGTCGAACCCCGGACGCCACAGCGGGAAGCGTACGCGCGTCTGCTCCGGGGCCTCGCCGAGCGCTTCCCGGGCCCGCTGTAGTCACGCGGGGCCGGTGGAGCTGCCGGTTGCCCGTGAGCGGCCCTGCCGGGCGGCCGCGAGGCCGTACCGCTCCGGTGGGCTGCTCCGGCATCCGGGTGACTTCCGCCGTTCCTTGAACCCGGCTCGGCAGGTCACGGCGGCGACACCCGTCCGGAGGGGAGTGAGGACCCGCGACCGGGGTCAGCATGCGGTGAGGACGGCCTCCTCGAAGTCCAGCTCGTGGGTGAAGCCGAGGCGCTCGTAGGGGCGTACGGCCGTGGTGTTGTCGGCGCGGACGTTGAGCCCGATGTGGTCGACGGTGCCGGTCAGCCTGCGGCAGAGCTCGGCCACGCAGGCCGAGGCCGCACCCTGGCCCCGGATGGTGGGACGGGTGGTCACATTTGCCGAGGGCCGCCACCTGGTGGGTGGGGGAGTAGACGTGCACACCCGCGACGGCCATCAGGGTGCCGGAGTCGTCCCGGGCGCCGACGTACTGGCCGGTGTCGAGCGTGTAGCAGGTGGTGTGCGGCCACAGCAGGTCGTCGAGGTCGCCCAGTTCCATCTGATGGAGCGCCGGGTCGCGCCCGAGGCGGGCGGCAGGACGGCCTTGTTGTGCAGGCTGAGCAGGGGCATCCGCCCACGTTGTCCAGGGGGTCGCCGACCGTGAGCACGCTCGGCGGCGTGCGCTCACCGTGTGGGCTGCGGGCGTTGCCGAGGTGAAGGCGGAGGGGATTCGGAGTGACTCCTTCCGTATTCGTGGAGGGGGTGTGGAGGAGCTGTGGGGCGGGTGGGTAGTCTCTCCGCATATCTACTCCGGGGGGAAACCAATGGGCCGCGCCATGTCCGCTGCCGTACTGCTGGTCGGTCTGACCTGTCTGGCCTCGTGCAGTTCCGCACCTAACTCTCCGGCCGCGGATCACGTGAACGGGGGCGCCGGGTCCGGCTCCCCGGCGGTGGCAGGGAGTCCGACGCCGCCGACCGCGCCCGGGAACCCGGCCGGGACCATCACCGTGGCCTTCGCGGGTGACGTGCACTTCGAGGGCAGGACCGAGGCCCGGCTCAACGTCAGGGCTCCGGAGAAGGCGCTCGGACCGATCTCCGGGAAGCTCGAGGCGGCCGACCTCTCGGTGGTCAACCTGGAGACCGCGATCACCGACCGGGGTGCGCCGGAGCCGAAGACGTACACCTTCAGGACGCCGGCCAGATCGCTCAAGGTGCTCCAGGACTCCGGCGTGGACATCGTCTCGCTCGCCAACAACCACGCGGTGGACTTCGGCGCGGCCGGGCTGGCCGACACCCTGGCGGCGAAGGTTGCTTCGCCGATACCGGTGGTGGGCTTCGGCAAGAATGCCGAGGAGGCGTTCGCGCCGTACATGGCGCAGGTGAAGGGCGTCAAGGTCGCGGTGCTTGCGGCGAGCCAGGTGGTCGACCTGACCAACCAGAAGTGGCGGGCCGGCGCGGACAAGCCCGGCATAGCCTCAGCGCTGGAGGCGGACACGCTGGTAAAGGCGGTGCTGAAGGCAAAGACCGAGACCCCGGTGGTGATCGTCTTCCTGCACTGGGGTGAGGAGGGTGTGGCCTGTCCGACCAGCGCGCAGACCGCCCTCGCCAAGCGGCTCGCCGCCGCCGGGGCCTCCGCCGTGGTCGGCACCCACGCCCACACCATGCTCGGTGCCGGGATGCTGGGCGACACCTACGTCGCCTACGGGTTCGGCAACTTCCTCTGGTACGGCACCTCCAGCTACGCCAACTCCAACGAGACCGGCGTCACCACGCTGACTCTTACCGGCACGGGCAAGGTCACCGGGGAGGTCTTCACTCCGGCCCAGGTCAACTCGCAGGGGGTGCCCATGCCCGAGACAGGTGCCGTGGCCGCCGCCTCACTGAAGCGCCGGGATGGCCTGCGTGGCTGCACGGGGCTGGCCGCCGTCCCGAAGTGACTGTGGTGTGCTGGAGGGCAGAAGCCCTCAGGAGGTCGCCGTGAGAGCCGCACCCGTCGCCGTTCTGCTCGCCGCCCTGCTGCTGGCCGGTTGCGAGGCGGGCGGCCCGGCGGCGCCGAGCCCGACGCCGACGGCGGCAGTGGGTCCGGCGGTCAGAACGGTGGCGGAGGGGCTGGACACGCCGTGGGGCGTGGCCCGGCTGCCGGACGGGGAGCTGCTCGTGGGGTCGCGGAACCAGGGGCGGATCACCAGGGTGTCACCGGCGGGTGGGGCGCGGGTGGACCTCGGTGCTGTTCCTGGGGTGGTGCCAGGCGGGGAGGGCGGGCTGCTCGGGCTGGCGCTCTCGCCGGGGTTCGCCGAGGACCGGAGGGTCTATGCGTACCTTACCGCCGAGCAGGACAACCGGATCGTCCGGATGACCTACCGGGACGACCAACTCACCGATACGCAGCCCGTGTTGACCGGCATTCCGAAGGGCAGCAACCACGACGGCGGCCGGATCGCGTTCGGTCCGGACGGCATGCTGTACGCGGGCACCGGTGAGATCGGCCGCACCTCGCTGGCCCAGGACCTGGCGTCGCTGGGCGGCAAGATCCTGCGGATGACGCCGGAGGGGACCCCGCCGCCGGGCAATCCGTTCCCCGGCTCGGTGGTGTTCAGCCTCGGGCACCGCAATGTGCAGGGACTGGCGTGGGATCCCCAAGGACGGCTGTGGGCAGCCGAGTTCGGCCAGAACACCTGGGACGAACTCAACCTGATCGAGCCGGGTGGCAACTACGGCTGGCCGGTGGTGGAGGGCAAGGCCGGGCGGCCCGGGTACGTCGATCCGTACGCCCAGTGGACCACTGCCGAGGCGTCGCCGTCGGGGATCGCCTACGCCGACGGCGCGATCTGGATGGCGGCCCTGCGCGGCACCCGGCTGTGGCAGGTGCCGTTGGACGGCGGTGCGCCGGTCGCCCACCTGACCGGGCAGTACGGGCGGCTGCGTACGGTGCTCACCGAAAGCGACGGCACGCTGCTGGTGACCACCAGCAACACCGACGGACGCGGCCGCCCCCAGACGGGGGACGACCGCGTCCTGCGGTTCAGCGTCCGCCGTTGACGACGGCGCTGGTGACCGCGCCGCCCTGGACGTTCCACTTGGCCAGCACCTTGTCGTACTCGCCGTTGCGGATCAGCTGGTCCAGGGCCTTGGCCAGGACGTCGCGCAGGGCGCTCCGGTCCTTGCGCACGGTGATCCCGTACGGGCTGGCCCCGAACTGACCGCCCGTCACCTGGAAGGTGCCCTTGCCGCGGCCGGTGCGGGTGTTGTAGTCGGCCACCGGGTAGTCGTTGAGGTCGGCCACCGCCGCGCCGGAGGCGAGTTCGGCGAGGGCCTGGTCGTCGGTGTCCAGGCGGTGGATGCGCAGGGGCTTGCCAATCCTGGTGCAGGCGCCGGTCTGGAGTTCGGCGATCTCGTCCTGGACGGTGCCGCGCTGGAGGGCGACGGTCCGGCCGCAGAGGTCGTCGAGCGAACCGATGCCGAGCGGGTTGCCCTGCCTGACCAAAATCGAGGTGCCGGTGACGAAGTAGTCGACGAAGTCGACGCCGGGACCGGTCTGCTTCCCGGTGTCGTCCGTGCCCAGCTGGCGGCGGCGGGTGTCGATCACCGCAGACATCGCCAGGTCGGCCTTGCCGTCCTGGACAGCGGGCAGCACCTCGGCGAACGGCAGGTCGACGAACTGCACCCGCAGTCCGAGGTACGCGCCGAGCGCGGCGGCGAGGTCCGGGTCCACACCGGTGGGGCTACCGTCGCCGGCCTTGAAGTCGACGGGCGGGTAGTTGAGGTCGGAGGCGATCTTCAGGACGCCGGCGTCCAGGACGGACTGCGGCAGCCGGGCGCGCAGGTCGGACTTCGAGCCGGGGGTGGCGGGGCCCACGCTGCCGCACGCGGCCAGCGTCAGGCAACCCACGGCCGCGAGGGCGCGCGAGGGTAGGGCGGAGACGTGCATGAGGGCGCAACTTCCTGAGGAAGGGAAGAGGAGGAGAGGGTCACCGCTGCCGGCTGCCGGGGTGCGCAGCGAGTCGGGCCCGCTCGCGTCGCCCCTGATACCGGTGCTGGATGAGCACCCGGCCGGTCGGCTGAGAGGCCCGCCCACGGCTGGCGGGAACGGCCATCCTCGCACCTCGCCCCAGGGCACCGGCCGCCGCCCCCGGCCGGTGCCACGCAGGCCCGGTGGCGTCAGCTCAGTTCGAGTGCGTCCCGGTACATCCAGGCGCCGTTCTCGCGGACGAACCCGCTGCGCTCGCTCATCACGCCCTCCTCGCCCTGGTGCAGGTAGTGCGCCCGGAAGGTGACCGTGCCCTCGGTGTGGAACGTCCCGCCCTCGGTGCTCGCCAGCACCTCCAGCCGCTGCCAGCGCAGCTCCAGGTCGAAGTCGACCGACGGCGGCCGGGTGGCGGAGGCCCAGGTGCGCAACAGGTACGCCTCGTCGCCGACCACGAACGCGCTGTACCGCGAGCGCATCAGCTGCTCGGCGGTGCCGGCCGCCAGTTCGCCCCGGTGCAGGCGGCCGCAGCAGTCGCGGTAGGTCGCGGGCAGGCCGCAGGGGCAGGCGGCGGTGGCGGCGGGGCGCGGCGAGGGCTTGGTGCGTCGTGACATGCCCCTATTCTGCGGCCTGCGCGATCACCGGCCGGTCACTGCCCGCGCAGCCGCTCCATCTCCCGGCGGTCGCGCTTGGTGGGCCGTCCGGCGCCCCGGTCGCGAATGCCCGCCATCTCGACCTCCGCGCGCGGGGGCGGGGGCGGGGTGTCGTCCCGGTAGCACTCGGCAGCCACCTCGGCGCCGACCCGTTTGCGGATCAGCTTGCGGACCGTGACGATCCGCTCCTGTCCGGCGTGGAACAGCCGGACCACGTCACCCTCGCGGACGGCCTGCGCGGGCTTCACCCGCTCGTCGTTGATCCGCACGTGTCCGGCCCGGCACTCGGCAGCGGCCAGGGACCGGGTCTTGGTGAGCCGCACGGACCAGATCCAGGCGTCCACCCGCACGCTCGACTCATCGCTTGCCATGATCCGACCCTACCGGCCAGGACACTAGCTCACTCCTGTTCGTGCATGCAACAGATCGATGAAAGCTTTCATCATATACGTCAGCATCAAGCTGTAAGGATCGTGAGTTTTCGAGGCGCTCCAGGGTGCCGGAAGCCCTCGGCTGAACCCGCTCGAAATGACCGTTGACCTGGTGTTATCGGGTGAAATCCAGGTGGGGGACAGCAGCGGTGGCGATCTGACGGGCTTGCAGAACCGGCCCGACGAGCCCGTGCAGGGCTCTTGACACCGCTTCACCGCGAAGTACTCAATAGGCCACACACTTCAACCACTTCCAACACGGCGCGAGACGCCGTCCCTGGACCCTCACACCCCCACAGCCGGGGCGGTCGCGATCGGCCGTCCCCGTATCAGGCACGCCCCCACCCGGAAGGATCGATCGCTCATGCGTCGTCGTCTTGCCTGTGCACTATCTGCTGTACTCGCCGTGGTCGGTACCGCAGTCGTCGTCCCCGGCACGCCCTCGGTGGCGGTGTCGGCCGCAGGCCCCTACGTGATCGAAGCCGAGAGCATGTCGCTGACCAACTTCGCGACGGACACGGTGAATCACACCTGGAACGGCACCACCGTCGACAACGTCACCTACGCCCGGGGCGCGGCGGGGCAGACCAGCAGCGCCCGCACGACCTTCAACGGGTCCGCCGGGACCTACGACCTGATCACCCGTTACAACGGCAAGGCCGCCAACGGGGTGACGTACAAGATCACCGTGAACTCCGCCCCGGTGGATTCCTGGGCGACGTCGCAGCGGTACGGCACCGACTACACCGACCCGATGAACATCGACACCAGGACGTCGAGCAAGGTCGTGCTGAAGGCCGGTGACGTCATCGAGCTGACGGCCACCTCGGTCAGTGAGGTGCCCCGGGTGGACCGGATCACCATTCAGGCCCATGTCGGGGCGCCCACCAGCACCCTGACCATCGACTCCCCGAACGCGACCCTGAACGACGGCTTCGCCTGGGGCAAGGACCGGGCCCTGGGCATGACGTTCTACCCGGGGAACCCGATGATGGGTCACGAACCGGAGTGGTGGCGGCTCAAGGACGCCACGCACCCGGCGCCGGCGCCCGGCTACTGGGGTGCGTACACCAACCGGGAGTCGTACTACAACCGGGACATCTCCCACCAGTCGGACGGCGCGCACGACCTCGGTCTGGACGCCGAGACCTTGAACATGATGAAGACCTTCGCCGGTGACGCCGCGAAGCCCGGCCAGAACGGGTGGCCGCTGTGGGCGCACAGCTCCACCGGGGCCATGTACTACATCGACGGCACGGGCTTCCGTGAACTGCCGTCGCCGTTCAACCTGATGACCAAGGCGTACAAGCAGTACCAGTGGACGGGCAACGCGGACTGGATCAACGATCCGACGCTCGCCGCGTACTACGACTCGACGATGAACCAGTTCCTCGCCGGTCACGAGGTGACCTGGAACGACGCGAACCCGGCTGCCGAGCAGCCGGTCGCGAGGAAGCAGGCCGGGGAGTACACGGCGACGTTCTTCGAGTTCCCGAACGAGAACCTCGTCTCCGCGGCCGACTCGCTCGGGTACCAGTACCAGTCGATGCTGGCCTACTCGGAGATCCTCAAGGCGAAGGGTGACGCCGCGAACGGCACGAAGTGGGCCGACCGTGCCCAGCGGGTGCGGAACACCTTCGAGGCCAACTGGTGGGACGCGTCGAACAACCGGTACGTCCGCGGCAAGGACGCGGCCGGTACCGGGTACAGCAGTTGGGGTCACGAGGCCAGCTTCCTGATGATGCTGACGGGGCTGGGTGACTACGGCTCGAGGACCAACAGCTACCTGGACTTCATCGCCGCCAACGACGACGGCCTGAACGTCGAGGCGACCTCGTACCTGCCGGAGATGTACTACCAGTACAACCGGTCCGACGAAGGTTGGTCCTGGCTCAAGAAGCTGATGACCGGCCGGAACACTTACCCGGAGGTCTCGTTTCTGGCGGTCAGCAGCGTTGTCGACGGGATGATGGGCGTGCAGCCCGACGCCCCGCACGACAAGGTGGCCACCATCTCGCGGTTGACACCCGAGACGCCGTGGGTGGAGATGGACCACCTCAAGGTCGGTGACAACGACCTGAAGCTGAAGCACAACGGCGCGACGGCCTCCACCCTGACCAACAACTCCGGCGGCACCGTCAGTTGGGACGCCGAGTTCTACGGCACCCCCGCCACCATCACCGTGAACGGCGTCGCCCGGACGCCACAGACCAAGACGCTGTACGGCAAGACGGTGTCCTACGTGACGATACCGGTCGCCGCCGGTGCCACCGTGACCGCGAGCACCACGACGACCGACGTCACGGCCCCCACCGCGCCCGGCAACCTCGCGTCGAGCAACGTGACGTCGAACAGCGTCGACCTGCAGTGGACGGCCTCCACCGACAACGTCGGCGTGACCGGCTACAACGTCTACCGCGGCGGCGTGTTGGTCGGTACCTCGACCGGTACGAGCTACACCGCGACGGGACTGACGCCCCTGACGCCGTACACCTTCACGGTGAAGGCGGTCGACGCCGCCCAGAACGTCTCCGCGGCCGGCAACACCCTCGCCGTCACCAGCGGCGGGACCGGACAGACGGTCAGTCTGAGCGACCTCGCCTGGAGCAGCGCCAGGAGCGACTTCGGCGCGGTCGAGAAGGACCGGAGCGTCTACGGGAACCCGATCAGGTTGAACGGGACCACGTACGCCAAGGGCATCGGTACGCACGCCAACGGCACCATCACGTACGCGTTGAACGGTGGGTACGCGCGGTTCCGGTCGGACGTGGGCGTGGACGACGAGGTCGGCGCGAACTCGACCGTGCGGTTCGAGGTCTGGGGCGACGGCGTCAAGTTGTGGGAGAGCCCGGCGGTGATGACGCCGGTGAGCGCGACGCAGCCCGTCGACGTCAGTGTCGTGGGTGTGAACCAGCTGGTGCTGAAGGTGACGGACGCGGGCGACGGCATCAACAGTGACCACGCCGACTGGGCCGGGGCCACCCTGGTGCGGTGACGCCCCGATCCCCCGAGCGTGTACGCAAGTGCCGCAGTGGGGAGGGACAGTACGCTGCCGAACGGCAGGCGCCCGAGGGAGGAGCAGCAATGCGCGGAGGTCGGGTCGCGGTGGTCGGCGGCAGCATCGCGGGCTGTGCGATCGCGTCGGCGGCGGCCCGGGCGGGTGCCGACGAGGTGGTCGTACTGGAGCGCACCAGTGGGCAGTTGGCGGATCGCGGCGTGGGTCTCTGCATCCACAATGACCGGGCCGTCGAGCTGCGAGCCACCGGTGTGCTCGCCCCGGACATCGCCACCCACCGGCTGACCCGGCGCAGGTGGCTGGTCAGGGACGGGGAGGCCAGGACGGGGCGGGTGATCTGGGATCAGCCGTTCCCGTTCCACTCCTACCACTGGGGCCTGCTCTGGCGCGGGCTGCGTGCGGCCACCCCGGCCGCCGTGGTCCACCGCCAGGGTGCGGCGGTCGAGAGCGTACGGGGGTACGCCGACCGGGCCGAAGTGCGCCTGACCGACGGGTCGTTGGAGCGGTTCGACCTGGTGGTGGGCGCGGACGGCTACCGGTCGGTGGTCCGGGAGGCGGTCTGCCCGGGCGTCCGGCCGAGCTACGCCGGCTACGTCTGCTGGCGCGGCAGCTACCCCGCCGACCGGCTGGCCGCGCTGGGCACCCCGGCGGACGGCGGCACCGACTGGCCGGTCACCGACACCGTCACCATCGGTATCCCGGGTGGAAGTTGCGTGATCTACCGGATCCCCGGGCCCGACGGGCCGATGGTGAACTGGGTGTTCTACGCCGCCCCACCGGAGACCGGTCTGCGGCTGGACGACCCGACCAGCTTCCCGCCGGGCGAGGTGATCGGCGAACTCGCCGACCAGCTCGCCTGGTTGGCGCAGCACCGGCTGCCGCCGTACTGGGCCGGGGTGATCGGATTGACCCCGCCGGAGCGGACCTCCGTACAGCCGATCTACGACCTGGAGACCGGGCTCACGGTGGCGGAGCGCCTGCTGCTGGCAGGTGACGCCGCCTCCGTGGTCCGCCCGCACAACACCAGCGGCGCGGCCAAGGCCCTGCAGGACGCCACCGCCTTCGAGGTGGCCTGGCGGCAGGCCGACTCGTGGAGCGACCTGCTCAGCGCCTACCAGGCGGCGCGGGGCACCACCGGCCGGGACCTGGTCGCGCTGGCCCGCCGCCTGGGTTCGGCGCAGGCGGAGCGTACGCCCGACTGGTCGGCGATGACGGAGTCGGACATGGCCGCCTGGTGGCGGGAGCAGTTGGACGGCATGGCGGACATCGGCGGGCAGGCTCTGGGTCACGTGCGGTCGGGCGCCTCCGAGGCGGAGCTGCGCTCGGAGGCGCCCGGCTGACGGGTGGTCAGTGGTACCTGGTGCAGGTCAGCGCATCGCTGTTCTGCGGGCCGAGGCAGGCCTGGGCCTGGACGGTGCCGTCCACCATCGGCGTCCAGACGTACCGTCTGGCGCCGTCGGTGTTCCGGACGTACCGGGCGCCCCGCTTGTTGGTCACCAGCACCGCGCCGCCGTTCGGAGCGCCGACGCTGCGGGCCCAGTTGGACTGGCAGGCGCTGCTGTGGAACAGCTCGACCTTGATGCTCCGGTCGGTCGCCAGCGGCACGCTCTCCACCAGCCTGCCGTCCTGGTCGCAGCCCGCCGAGATCGGGTCCTTGCCGTTGCAGGCGGCGCCCTTGCAGGAGGCCGAGGCCTGGAGCGGTTCGGCGGGGGCTGCGGCGACGGTGCAGAGCAGGGCAGCCAGGGCGGCTCCGACCGTGGCCAGGATGCGGGTGGGCGGCATGCGGGTCTCCCGGTGTCCGTGATGAACCTTCGTACTCGGACTACCCTTTCGCCGCGCCGTCCATGTGGGGAGCCCGGAGGGTTCAGCAGTTCGGGTGAGCGCCGGGGTCAGCCACTGGTCAGCACCACCAGCTGCTGGGTGGCCCGGGTCATCGCGACATAGCGGTCCACCGCTCCCTCGATGCCGGTGCCGAAGGTGTCCGGGTCGACCAGTACGACCAGGTCGAACTCGAGCCCCTTCGACAGCTCCGGGGTCAGCGAGCGGACCCGGGAGGTCGGCCGGAAGGTCGGATCGCCGATGACGCAGGCGACCCCCTCCGCGTTCGCGGCCTGCCAGGTGTCGAGGACCGACTCCAGCTCGGCGACGGACCCGTGCCTGACCGGGAGGCCGCTGCTGCGGATCGAGGTCGGCACGTTGGCGTCCGGAAGTGCGGCGCGGATGACCGGTTCGGCCTCCGCCATGACCTCCTCGGGCGTCCGGTAGTTGACGCTCAGTGAGGTCAGCTCGATCCGGTCGAGCCCGACCCGCTCCAGTCGCTCCTGCCAGGACTCGGTGAACCCGTGCCTGGCCTGGGCGCGGTCGCCGACGATGGTGAAGCTCCGGGACGGGCAGCGGAGCACCAGCATCTGCCACTCGGCGTCGGTCAGTTCCTGGGCCTCGTCCACGACGATGTGCGCGAACGGGCCGGCCAGCGGCTCCGGGTCGGTGCCGGGCAGCGCGCCGTCGTCCACCAGGGTGCTCTGGAGGTCCTGCCCGCGCAGCATCGTGACCGCCCCCTCGCCGTCGTCGTCGGCCTGGAGGATGTGCTCGATGACGTCGTCCATCCGTGCGCGCTCGGCCGCGACCGCGGCCTGGTGCCGCTTCCTGCGGTCGGACGCCTGCGGGTCGCCGAGCCGCTGCCGGGCGGCGTCGAGCAGGGGCAGGTCGGACACCGTCCAGGCCGTGGGGTCCTCGCGCTGCAGCTTCCTGACCTCGTCGGGGGTGAGCGAGGGGGCGCACTTGCGCAGGTAGGCGGGCACCGACCAGAGGTCGCCGACCAGGTCGGTCGGCTCGATCATCGGCCAGGCGCGGTTCAGGGTGGTGATCAGCTCCCGGTTCTGCAGCAGCGACCGCCGGAGCTGAGCGGGCGGCGCCTCGCCGTCGTCCTGGTCCATCAGGATCGTGAGCAGCTCCTCCAGGACCTGGTCACGCGCCTCGTTGTGCGGGGTCCCCGGCTCCGGTGCCTCGAACGCCGTGGCCCAGTCCTCGGCACTCAGCCAGAGGTCCGACCAGTGCGTCTCGACCACCATCCCCTCGGTGGGCGGCTCCTCGTAGATGCCGACCGCCGGTTCGATCGCCCGGACCAGCTGCACCGAGGACTTCAGCCGGGCCACCTCCGGGTCGGCCTCGACCGGCGCCTTAGCTCCCTCGGCGACCAGGTCCCGCACGGTGCAGGTCTGCACGCCCTCCTCGCCGAGGCTCGGGAGGACGTCGGCCACGTACGACAGGTAGGGCTGGTGCGGACCGACGAACAGCACGCCGCCGCGCCGGTGGCCGAGGCGCGGGTCGGAGTACAGCAGGTGGGCGGCGCGGTGCAGGGCGACCACGGTCTTACCCGTACCGGGACCGCCGTCGACCACCAGTGTGCCGCGGGACCCGGCCCGGATGATGGCGTCCTGGTCGGCCTGGATGGTGGCCAGCACGTCGCGCATCCGGGCCGAGCGGTTGCTGCCCAGGCTGGCGATGAAGGCGGACTGGTCGTCCAGTGCGGCGTGCCCTTCGAGGCCGTCGGCGGTGAAGACCTCGTCCCAGTAGTCGTTGATCCGGCCGTGGGACCAGCGGTACCTGCGGCGGCTCGCCAGGCCCATCGGGTTGGCGTGGGTCGCCGCGAAGAACGGTTCGGCGGCGGGGGAGCGCCAGTCGAGCAGCAGTCGGCGGCCGGTGCTGTCGGTGAGGCCGAGCCTGCCGATGTACACCGGCTCGGGGTCGTCCTCGCCGACGATGTGGCCGAGGCAGAGGTCCAGGCCGAAGCGGCGCAGGGCGCGCAGGCGGCCGGTCAGCCGGTGGACCTCGATGTCGCGGTCCATCGCCTCGCGGCCGAGGCCGCCGGGCGCCCTGAGCTCGGCGTCGAGGCGGTCGGACAGTTCGGCGATGGTCTGTTCGAGGCTCTCCCCGACGGCGGCGAAGTGCTGCTCGTCGCGGGCGATCAGGGCAGGATCGGCCTTGGCGGAGAGTCGGTCGGGGAGGTCGAACACGCTGGTGGTCAGAGGATTCATGTCAGCGGCTCCGATCCGAGGTGATTCCTGCGAAGTCCGGCAGTGCGCACACCCGCACTGCGACGTCATCGAACGACCCGTCAGCTGACAACAGCACACGCACTTTCGTGAATCTCCCGAATCCGCAGGTTTTCTGGTTCAGGCCAGCGATTCTGCGGCACGGAGGGGGCCTTGCGGCAAGGCCCCCTGTGCGCTATATCTTAGAAGTGGCAAGAGGTGGGTTTTCCTCTTGCCTTTCGTGTTCCCGGGCTCGTTCCCCCCTACGGGCGCCCGGGCTCCGGGCCGGTCCAGCCGGCCGCGCCGACACAGGCCTCGTTCCCCTCGGGGTCGGCCAGCACCCAGTTCGACGGCGCGTCGGCGTCGTTCAGCAGGCGGCCGCCGGCCGCGAGCGCCGCGGCGATCCGGGCCTCGGCCTGGTCGTACGGTACCCAGACGTCGACGTGCAGCCGGTTGCGCTGCGGGCGCGGCTCGTCCATCTGCTGGAAGTAGAACGGTGCCCCCCGGCGCTGCGGATCGATCAGGTCCTCGGGGCTGTTCGCCCGGTCCCGATAGCCGAGCAGGGCGCGCCAGAACGCCACCACCTCGGGACCGGCGAGGGCGTCCACCGTGACCTGGACGGTCTGCACGGCGGCCGGATCGGCCGGGACGCCCAGCGCGCGGGCCACCGCCGAGATCTGCCGGGCCAGTTCGAGGTGGTGCTCGGTCAGCCCGTAGTAGTCCTCCGTGACCGCGATCAGGCGCACGGTCACTCCCTCGGGCCGCAGGTCGACGTCCGGGGCACCGTCCCCGAGGGCGGTCAACTCGCTGATGGCCTGCACGAGTTGGGCGCCCATCGGGAACGAACCGGTGCGGAAGTACGCGCACGCCCCCTCGCCCAGCACCCGCCAGTCCGCCAGGCCGGCGGTCTCGTGGAACTGCTTCGGCCTGATGGGCTCGCTCTTGTTCTGTGCTTCGGTCATCCGTTCAACCTAGCCGCCTGGTCCGACGGTAGGGCGGCAGGTGCCGGGACGGTCCGGGCGACCCGGAAGCCGACGTCGTCGATCCGGAAGGTCGGGTGGCTGCGGCGGCGGACCGAGGCCCGGCAGCTCCAGCGTTCGTCGAACCAACCGCCACCGCGCAGCACCCGGTAGGTGCCGTACACCTCGGCGTCGTAGACGTCCCAGCACCACTCCCAGACGTTGCCCAACATGTCGTACAAGCCCCAGGAGTTGGGCTGCCGTCCGCCGACGGAGTGGATGCGTTCGGCGGAGTTGCCCCGGTGCCAGGCGATCTCGTCGAGCGGGCCGTAGCGGGCGGCGGTGGTGCCGGCCCGGCAGGCGTGCTCCCACTCGGCCTCGGTGGGCAGCCGGTAGCCGTCGGCGGTGGTGTCCCACTCGACGGATTCGGCGTCCCCGGGCAGGCGGTAGGCGGGCGTGAGCCCCTGCTGGGTGGACCAGGCGTTGCAGAACCGCACCGCGTCCAGCCAGGAGACGCCCTCGACCGGCAGCCGGTCACCCTGCGCGGTGCTCGGCCGCAGACCGGTGACCTGCGCGTACTGCTCCTGGGTGACCGGATGCGGAGCCAGCCGGTAGGGCGCGAGCTCGGCCTGCCAACTCCGTTGTGTCCGCCGGTCCGACAGCGTCACCCGCCCGGGTGGGACGGTGACCATCTCGACTGCTTCGTTCACGTCCATGGGCAAGTGATCGTAGCGTCGCCCGGCCCGGAGCGCCCGTGTGGGATTCGCGGCCAAGTCCCCGGCCCACCTGCACCGACGCAGGGACCGGGGACGATGATGGTGCGCCATGACCGTGGAACCGTTGTTGTCGAGCTTCGTGCCCATCTGGGCGCTCACCGCCGTCGGCTATCTGGCCGGGCGTACCGGCCTGCTGGGCGAGCAGGCCGAGGCGGTGCTCGGGCGCTTCGTGTTCCACGTCGCGATGCCCGCTGCGCTGTTCACCATGCTGGCCGGGGCTCCGCTGGGGAGCTTCGCCAACACCTCGATGCTCGCCTTCGCCGTCGGCACTCTGGCGGCCTCGCTGCTCGGGTGGGCCGCGGCCCGGTGGCTGTTCGACCGGAAGCCGGCCGACCGGGCGATCAGCTTGATGGCGGCCGGGTACGTGAACTCCGCCAACCTGGGGATCCCGGTCGCCGTCCAGGTGCTCGGTGACGCCTCGTTCATCGGATCGGTCCTGCTGTTCCAGGTGCTGCTGGTGACGCCGGTGATCCTGACCGCGCTGGACGCCACCACCGGTGGTGGTCGCGACGGCGGCCGCCCGGACCGGCGGTTGGGCCGCCTGCTGCGGATGCCGCTGCGCAACCCGGTCATCCTGGCCTCCGCCCTCGGGGCCACCTGCTCCGCCCTCGGCTGGCAGCTGCCGACGGCGCTCGGCCACTCCTGCGTGCTGCTCGGCGGCGCCGGAGTCCCCACCGCGCTGATCACCCTCGGCCTCTCCCTGCACGGCCGCCCGCCGACCACCGGCAGCTCGCCGCGCGCCGAGCTCGCTGTCACCGTACTCACCAAGAACCTGATACAGCCGTTGGTCGCGCTGGCCGTCGGCGCCCTGCTCCAGCTGAGTGGCCGTCAGTTGCTCGCTGTGGTGCTCTGCTCCGCGCTGCCCACCGCGCAGAACGTGTTCGTCTACGCCCGAGAGTACGGTCTGAGCACCGCCCTGCCGCGCAACTCAGTGCTCTGCTCGACCCTGCTGTCGATGGTCACCCTGTCGGCCATCGACTGGGCGATGCTCCCCGCGGTCGGCCGCTGATCCGGCGGGCCAGCAGTGCGATGTCCACCGGCCGCGTGGTGTCAACGCGGTGCACCGGCCCGAGCCCGAGCGGCTCGGCGGCCCGGCTCCACCGCTCCCACCGCTCCTCGGCGTCCGCCTGGTCGTCCAGGTGCACCGGGTGCCGGTCGGCGGCGCGCTCGGCGTAGCGACGGCGCAGGACCGCCAACGGCGCCTCGCACCAAACCTCCTGGACCTGCCGCACACCGGCCCTGGCGAGCCCGTCCACCGCGTACCGACGGGTGTCGGCCAGCCACGGGCTCTCCAGGACGGCACCGTCCGGCGCGTACGCCAGCAGCGTCCAGAGGGTCTCCGCCGCGGCGCGGCCGAGGGCGGTGCTCCACTCGCGCGGGTCCGTGCCGGGGGCTTGCTGCGGTCCGAGGGTGTCCGCCAGGGTCTCCTTGATCGAGTCCTTGCTGAACAGCGGCAGTCCCAACTCGCCCGCCAGGGCGCGGGCGAGGGCGGACTTGCCGGCCGCCGGGAGGCCGTTCACCAGTACGGTCACCATGCGCCGATGGTAGACCGCCGGTGTGACGCGGCGGAGGCCAGGCCGATGTCAAGGCGCCGTAGACGTACTCGCCGCCCGCCCCGATCCCGCTACGTTCGCCGGATGGACATGATCGACATTCCGTTCGGCACCACCGACTGGTCGCAGGTCGCGGCCACCGAGCACCAGTGGGAGACGGGGCTCGCCACGTGGCGGACCAGGGAGTTCGGGGCCGTCCGGGTCCGGATGGTGGAGTACAGCCGGGGCCAGCTGGCCGACCACTGGTGCGACCGGGGCCACATCCTGCTGGTCCTCGAAGGGTCGCTCACCACCGAGTTGGGCAACGGCGAGGTGGTCACACTCACGGCGGGCAGCAGCTACCAGGTCGGTGACGACGCCCAGCCGCACCGCTCCAGCACGGCGGAGGGCGCCCGGCTGTTCGTGGTCGACTGAGAGTGCGCCGACTGGTGTGAACCTACCGGAGCGTCGGCAGTCGTGGTCCCGCCACCCAGGTTTCCTGGCTTCCGTCGGTGTGCGCACGGGGACACCGCCCCCGAGGGTGACCTTTGTCATGTTCGCTGTACAGGACAGGGAACCGGCCATCTGTGACCGGTGCTCGCGGGTAGGCTCACCGCCGTTCGTACTGCTGGGTAGGGAGACTCGCGGTGACAGACGATCTCGGCATGTTGTTACGCAGGCTCCGCGATGAGGCCGACCTGACGCAGGAACAGGTGGCCGAACGGTCCGGGGTCAGCGTGCGCACCATCCGCCGGCTGGAGAGCGGCACCTCCACCAACCATCGGATGGGGACGGTGAACCTGCTCGCCGACGCGCTCGGGCTGGGCGAGCAGGACCGCCTGCGCCTGGCGGCCACCCTCGCCGGATCGGGCGGCGAGGGCCCCGTGAAGGAACCCCTGCCCGCCAACCCCGCCCCGGTGCCCGTCCCCGGCCCGCCCGTCCCCGGCCCGCCCGTCCACGGCCCGCTCGCCGATGCTGCCCGTGAGTTGGCGACCGAGGTCCGACGCCGCTGGCGTCACGAGGAGGCTCACCGCCGGGTGCACGACCCGTTCCCGCTGCCCGTCCGGTGGCAGCCCGCGCCGACCGGCCTGACCGACCTCCCGGAGAACATCCAGCGCCTCGGACCCGGCGAGACGCCGCGCGAGGTGGATCTGGGCGGCGACCTGCGGAGCGTGGCCGAGGTCTATCTCAGGATCCCCTCCGGACGGCTGGCGATCCTCGGCCGGGCGGGCTCGGGCAAGTCCGTCCTGACCATCAGGTTCGCGCTGGACCTGCTGGACGCCCCCGTCCCGCACTCCCGGGTGCCGGTCATCTTCAGCATCGGCTCCTGGAACCCGTCGACCACCGCACTGCGGGACTGGCTGATCGGGCGGTTGCTGCGTGACCACCCCCACTTGGCCGCCCGCGGCCCGCACGGCACGACCCTGGCCGCCGCGCTGGTCGACGCCGACCTCGTCCTCCCGGTCCTGGACGGGTTCGACGAGATGGCCGAAGGTCTGCGCCGCGAGGCCCTGGAGGCGCTCAACGCGACCGCCTCGCCGCTGGTGCTCACCAGTCGTCGCGACGAGTACGCCGAAGCGGTCCGGGCGGCCCACGCACCGCTGGTCTGGGCCGGGGGCATCGAGCTCACCGACGTCACCCTGGACGACCTCGTCGGCTACCTGCCCCGCACCACCAGGGCCGTCCCGTCCGGCGAGGGCGACGGCTCCGGCACGCCCGGGACGCCATGGGATGCCGTGCTGGCCCGGCTCCGCGCCCCGCAGACCCCGGCGGGCGAGGGCCTCGCCACGGTGCTGACCACGCCGCTGATGGTCATCCTGGCCCGCACCCTGTACAGCGAGACGCCCGGCCGCGATCCCTCCGAACTCCTCGACGCCACCAGGTTTCCGTCCGCCCGGAGCCTGGAGGAGCACCTGCTGGCAGGCTTCGTGCCCGCCGTCTACCGGCGCCGCACCCCGGAGCGGGACGCTACCGGACGGCAGCCGAGGACCCCGTACGCGGACCCCGCGCGGGCCGAGCGCTGGCTCGGTCACCTCGCCCACCACCTGGTCCGGCTCGACCGCGAGCGGCAGGACGTCGCCTGGTGGCAGCTCGGTGACCTGGTGACCCGTCCGGCCCGGACGCTGGCCGTCGTGCTGGCCACCGCCCTGTGCGTGACCCTGGCGGACTGGCTGGTCGGTCTGCTGCTCACCCCGCTCGGCATCGCCGAACTCCTGCTGCAGGGCGCCCTCATGGGGCCCGCCGCCGGGCTCGCCTTCGGCTCCGTCTACGCGATGGCGGAGCGGACCGGGGGCGGGACGGCCTTCGAACCGGCCCGGGTCCGGCTGACGCTGCGCGCGACCCACCGCGGCCTCGGCCACCGACCGCTGCGCACCTTCACCGTCCGCTTCGGGCAGGGCCTGTTCGGCGGGGCCGTGATGGGGATCGGATGCGCCGCCACCCTCACCCTGCAACACGCGCTGGCCACGGGGACCTCGCTCACCGATCCGCACCTCGTCCGGAGCGCCCTGACCGACATGCTGGTCTTCGGGCTGGTCTTCGGCTCGGCGGCCGGTCTGGTCTTCGGGCTGATGGCCGCGCTCGAAGCCCCCGTGGACGTCACCGAGGCGGCCACCCCGGTCGGCCTGTTGTCCTCGAACCGCACCACGGTGAGCCGTCAGTTCCTGTTCCTGGTCCCAACCTTCACCCTGGCCATCGCCTTCGGCGGGCACGTGATCGTCCAGCTGCTGCAGGGCACACTCGGACCGCTCACCTGGGGTCTGGAGGACAGCCTGCTGATCGGCGCGGTCGGCGGCCTCGGCGGCACGGCCTCCTACGTGCTCGCCTTCACCGCCTGGGGGCAGTGGCTGCTGCTCTCCCGCCTCTGGCTGCCGCTGACCGGCCGGCTCCCCTGGCACCCCGCCGCCTTCCTGGACGACGCCTACCGGCGCGGGGTGCTGCGTCAGACCGGTGCCGTCTACCAGTTCCGCCACGTCCGGCTGCAGCACCACCTCGGGAGTGCCTTCCGCCGCCGGCACCCGGACTTCGCACCGGCCACCTACCCACCCGCCCTGACCGGCGGCCCCTGACCGGTGGAGCCCAGCACCGGCCACTTGCGAGCGGCCTGACAGCCGGTCACCAATGGCCGGTGGCCTGACCTGTCCACCGGGCGGTGCGGGAGGCCAGCATCGGGACGTTCGGCCCGCGGCGGTCCACGCCGCCACGGGCACCCCGACGAAGGGCTCCCGATGACCTCCCTGCGCCACACCGCACTCGGCGCGGCACTCGCGCTCGCCGCCCTGACGGGCACCGGCGCGGCCCATGCCGATCCGGCGTCCGCCGCACCCTACGCGGTCTCCGCCTCCGCCCTCCCGGTCTTCGCCGACGGCTACGGTCTGACCGTGGTCCCCGGCGCCACCGAGGTGCACAGCCCCACCGACTTCACCCTCACAGTCACCACGAAGCAGCTCTCCGGGACGCACCGGATCCGCATCCTGCTTCCCGCCGCGTACGACACCGACCCCGGGCGCCGCTGGCCGGTCACCTACTTCCTGCACGGCGGTGGCGGCGGGGTGGACGACGTCGCGGCCGCCCCGGCCCTGCACGCCGATTCGATGATCACCGTGGTGCCGGACGGCGGGCTGAAGGGCTGGTACGCCGACTGGCTGATGCAGAACACCGCCGAGGGGGCGGCGAACTGGGAGACCTTCCACCTCACCCAAGTGGTCCCGTTCATCGACGCCAACCTGCGGACCGTCAACGACCGGGCGCACCGGGCCGTGGTCGGGCTGTCCATGGGCGGCTACGGCTCGCTGCACTACGCCGAGGCCAGGCCCGACCTGTTCGGCCAGGTCGCCGTGATGTCCGGCGGCATCGACTTCGGCCAGTGGAAGATCCGCGCGGCCGTCCTGGCCACCGAGCTCAACGTCACGGGCGCCTGGTGCGCGGTCAGCACCTCCGGCTCGGGTGCCTGCACCGGCTACGGCTCCTACGTGGACAGTGACGCGATCTTCGGCTCCCCGTACTCGGTCTTCAACGCCGACCGGGTCTGGAAGGCGGTCGATCCGGCCGCACCGGTCAACCTCGCCAAGCTGTCCGGCACCGGCATCGCGCTCTACACCGGTAACAACGACGTCATCGACGTCAACACCGCAGCGGCGTCGGCGACTGTCAAGGCCCGGCTGGACCACCTGGGCATTCCCAGCCGTCTGGTCGACTACGGCAACGGCGCGTCGCTCGCTCCGACCTGCAACGGCGGCCACAATTACGGCTGCTGGGCGCCGGCCTTCGCCGACTACGTCCCGCGTCTCGCGACCGCCTTCGCCGCTGCGGGCTGACCGGCCGTCAGGCCGTCCACTTCCACCACCCCGTCTTCCCACGGAGGAACCACCATGCCCGAATCGTCCCCGTCGGACCATCGTCCCGCCGTCTCGCGCCGTACCGTCCTCCGCGCCGGCGGCGGCCTGGCCCTGGGCGCCGGTCTGGCCGGTCTCGCCCCGGCCGCTCCCGCCTTCGCCGCTCAGCACGGCACCCCGCTGTGCGACGAGGCCGGCGACTCGGCCGCCGGCCAGGGGATCGGCTCCAGTGACCTGGGCATCCCGTACTACCGCGAGCACGACGGCAGTTGGGGCTACGTCTTCGGCGACACCTGGGCCGGGATGCAGCAGTACGGCGACTACCTCGGCTCGCCACTGATGCTCTGTCAGGATCGCTTCGACGCCTCTGGCTCGTCCCCCATCTCGTTCACCTGGGCGATGCCCACCGGCGGCCGGGCCGGGCAGCTGTTCGACTACCGGACCAACGCGGACAACGGGTTCGGCTTCGAGGTGAGCCGGATCCCCAACGACTGCATCGAGTTCGGCGGCCGCACCTACATCCAGTACACCTCGGTCGGCACCTGGACCCCGCCGGCCGGCTACGACGGGTCCGTGATGTCCGGCGTCGCCTGGTCGGACGACCACGGCGTCAGCTGGCACGACTACCCGTACCACTGGCCGGGCGACATGCAGGGCGTGAACCAGTCCATGTACGGGATGTGGTCGTTCGCCGGAATCGACCCCGACGGCTGGCTGTACATCTTCTCCAAGCGCTGGAACGGCACCCACCGCAACACCGCCGACGGCGGCGCGATCCAGCTGTTCCGGATCTGGCCCGACGACTTCCGGGCCGGGAACTTCGGCGCCCAGCAGAACTGGGCCTACCTGGACGACCGTTGGCAGTGGACCACCGCCGTCGGACCCTCGCCCGTCCTGACCGGCAACAACATCGGCGAGTTCTCGGTCAAGCGGATCGGCAACCGGTACTGCATGAGCTACTTCGACGTCACCGACTACTCCATCTCCACCCGCACCGCGCCCCGGCCGGACGCCGCGTGGACGGCGGCCAAGCCGCAGATCGTCGGCGACAACCGCTGGCCGGCCAGCCACTGGGGTAAGCCGCAGGTCCAGACCCTGTACGGCGGCTACATCCACCCGGGCAGCGCGAGTGCCACCTCGCTCACCCTGATCGTCTCCCAGTGGCCCGGGGTCGTGCACCAACCTCCATACCGGGTACTGCAGTTCGACGGGATCAACCCCTAGTCACGCACCGCTCGCAGCCCGCAGACGAAGGAGAAGCATGACCAGACCCGCCGCACGGCGCGCGGCCTCCGCCGCCGCCGTCCTGCTGCTCGCCGGCACCATGGTGGCCCTCGGCGGCCCGGCCGGGGCACGAGGAGCCGGGCCCGTACCCGGTCCGCTGAACCACTCCGCGACGGCCGCGGCCTACTGCGCCATCCCGCCCGACCGGGACGTCGCCGTCACCCGCAAGGTCTACGAGGTCGGCCAACGCCGGGGCGTGTCAGCCAAGGTGATGCTCGCCGGCTTCGAGACCGGATGGGTAGAGACCCGGATGAACAACCTCGCCTGCGGGCAGGACGACTCGCTCGGCGTGTTCCAGCAGCGCCCGTCGATGGACTGGTGCACCCCGGCCCAGTGCCTCGATGTCGACTACGCGGCGAACAAGTTCTTCGAGGTCGCCCAGCAGATGGAACCCGACCACACCGGCAGCACCCCGGGTCAGCTCGCCCAGGCCGTCCAGCGCTCCGCCTACCCCGACCGCTACGACCAGGCCGAGGGCAGGGCCCGCGAGTTGATGACCGAGGCATTCGCCCCCTACGGGACGATCGGCGCCAAGTACCAGGACCTGGGCGGCGGGGGCGGCCCGCTCGGTGCCCCGCTGCGTGCCGAGGAGAACGCCTCGGAGGGTGGGCGGTTCCAGCAGTTCGAGCGCGGGATCGTGCTGTGGCACCCCGATGTCGCGTACGCGGTGTACGGGGACATCCTGACCAGGTTCTGGGCCACGGATGCCGAACGCCGTTGGGGCTTCCCGACGATGGACGAGGCCGACGCCTCGGCGGCACCCGACGGGACCAAGGGCCGTTACCAGTTCTTCGAACGCGGTCTCTTCCTCTGGTCGCCCGCCACCGGCACGCACATCGTCCACGACGCCATCTACGACGCGTTCCACGGTTCCGGGCACGAGGCCGCCCTCGGCTATCCCACCAGCGACGAGTTCGCCGAACCCGGCGGCACCGCACAGCAGTTCCAGAACGCCACCATCCACTGGAACCCCACCAGGGGCACCTGGATCACCCACTGAGCAGGAGCCACACGATGAGGTTCTTCCTCCGACTCACACGCGCCGCGGGCCTGGCTCTGGCCGTCTGCGCGCTCGCCCTCCCGGCCGCGCCGGCCGCCCACGCGGCCGGCCCCGACGAACCGCTCGGACGCGCCGAGGTGATGGAGCGCTCCTGGTCCTGGATCGCGGAACAGGTCCCCTACAGCTGGACCGGCTGCCACGAGAACCAGTACGGCTGCTACCGCCCGGACTGCTCGGGCTTCGTCTCGATGGCGTGGCACCTCGGCACCTCGCTGACCACCTGGGACCTGTGGAACGTCACCCGGGACATCCCCGCCGACGACCTCCAGCCCGGCGACGCCCTCCTCAAGGACGCCGACGGCACCGACCACGTGGCCCTCTTCCTGCACTGGGCCGACGCCGCCCACACCCGTCCGGTGGTCCGGGAGGAGTACGACTTCGGACAGGTCGCCGAGGAGCGCGTCTGGAACGACGGGCTCCGCGGCTTCGCACCACGCCGCTACGACCGGCTCGACGACCTCATGCCGTACGGGACGATCGGCGCCAAGTACGCAGCCCTGGGCGGTCCGGGCGGTGCGCTCGGGCAGCCGGTCCGGGGTGAACGTGACGCGTCGGAGGGTGGGCGGTTCCAGCAGTTCGAGCGCGGGATCGTGCTGTGGCACCCCGATGTCGCGTACGCGGTGTACGGGGACATCCTGACCAGGTTCTGGGCCACGGATGCCGAACGCCGTTGGGGCTTCCCGACGATGGACGAGGCCGACGCCTCGGCGGCACCCGACGGGACCAAGGGCCGTTACCAGTTCTTCGAACGCGGTCTCTTCCTCTGGTCGCCCGCCACCGGCACGCACATCGTCCACGACGCCATCTACGACGCGTTCCACGGTTCCGGGCACGAGGCCGCCCTCGGCTATCCCACCAGCGACGAGTTCGCCGAACCCGGCGGCACCGCACAGCAGTTCCAGAACGCCACCATCCACTGGAACCCCACCAGGGGCACCTGGATCACCCACTGAGCAGGAGCCACACGATGAAGCACAGCAGGAAGCGCCTCTCGGCCCTCGTCGGTGCAGCGGCCGCGACGGTCGTCATGCTGACCGGAACGACCACGGCCCACGCCGCCGAGGAGCACGGCGCCACCAGCGCGGCACTGAAGTCGTTACAGGCCGCTGCGGGCCCCGGTGCCGCGGTGTACGCCGGCAACGCCGCCGGTTCGTGGACGCTGTCCGCCGGTACCAGCACGATCAACACCGTCAAGCCGATCCGCTCCGACGAGCACTTCCGGATCGGCAGCCAGAGCAAGACCTTCACCGCGGCGACCGTTCTGCAACTGGTCGACGAGGGCAAGGTCTCCCTCGATTCGGCGATCGACACCTATCTGCCGGGCACCGTCACCGGCAACGGCTACGACGGCACCCGCATCACCGTGCGTCAACTGCTCCAGCACACCAGCGGGGTCGCGGCCTACGACCCGCTGGCCTCCATCGCCCTGGTCGAACCGGACGGCACCTACAAGTTGACCACCCTCGTCCGGGAGGGCCTCAAGCGGGCCCCGGTCTCCGCGCCGGGCGGCGGCTTCACCTACTCGAACACCAACTACCTGATTCTCGGCCTGCTCGTCGAGAAGGTGACGGGCATACCGGTCCACCAGGCCGTCACGCAGCGGATCATCGAACCCCTCGGCCTGACCGGCACCGTCTTCCCGGTCCCGGGCAACCGTGCGCTGCCGGCCCCGGCCGTACCCGGCTACCACGGCGCGCGGCTCGGCCCGTTCTACTTCTGGAGCCCGGTCCTCGACTACGACCCCTCCGTCTTCAGCTCCGCCGGCGCGGTCATCTCGACGCTGGAGGACCTCAGCACCTTCTACGAGGCCCTGACCACCGGTCGGGTCGTGTCACCGGCGGCGTTGGCGGAGATGGAGAAGCCGAGCACCGTCACCCCGATCCCCTACGGCCTCGGGATCGTCAGGACAACCCTCTCCTGCGGCGGCGAAGCCTGGGGGCACAACGGCGCGGTCCCCGGCTACCTCAGCGAGACCATGGTCACCAAGGACGGCCGGCACGTCTCCGTGATGACCAACGCCTACCTCGCCACCAACCCGCCGCTCCAGCAGCTCAACACCCTGCTGGACACGGCCCTCTGCGAGAAGTAGTCCCGCCGACCCCGGGCCCCGGCTGTCGGCGATACGGCAACCGGGGCTCCAGGGGCGGGTCCTAGCCGTGGAACTCGGTACGTCTCGTGCCGCGGGTTTGCGGCCCGGAGCGGACGGTCACGCGACCGGCTGCTGCTGGGTGACGCAGTGGATACCACCGCCGGAGCACCGAGGAACTCGCTCTGACCGGCGCCGAGTCGGCCCTGCTTCAGGCCCACATCCGGGAGGCCGGCCGGCACGTACCCCCGCTCCCGCGGCTGCGGAGCAGCTAGTCCGAGTACGGGGCGGCGGTGCTCTCGCGGACGGTCAGGCGGGGGGTGGGGTTCTTGAGGTCGTGCACCGCGTCGGGGTCGGCGATGGCGGCGAGCATGGTGCGGGCGACCTGCTCGCCGAGGGCGAAGGTGTCGCGGGAGAGGGCGGTGAGGGGTGGGTGGACGATCCGGGTGAGGGTGGAGTCGTCGAAGGAGACGATCGACAGTTCGCCCGGAACGGACACGCCCATCTCCATCGCGACACCGAGCCCGGCGACCGCCATTACGTCGCTGTCGTAGATGATCGCGGTGGGCCGCCGGGTTCGGGTGAGCAGCGTACGGGTGGCGGCGGCGCCCTCGGCGTCGCTGAAGTCGGTGGGCACCGAGAGGGCCTCGGTCAGGCCGAGGCGCTTCGCGCTGTCGCGCAGGGCGCGGATCCGGCGCTGGGTGTGCTGGAACGCGGGCAGGCCCGCCAGGTGCGCGATCCGCCGATGGCCCAGCGCGGCGAGGTAGTCGACGGTGGAGATCATCGCCTCCCGGTCGTCGGCCCAGACGCTCGGCAGGGTGCCGTGGCGACCGGGACCGCCGAGTACGAGGGCGGGCACGCCGAGCTGTTCCAGCACGGCGATCCGGGGGTCGCGGACCTGTAGGTCCACCAGCACGAAGCCGTCCACCCGGTGTTCGGAGGCCCAGCGTCGGTACACCTCGATCTCGGCGGCGGTGTCCTCGACCACCATCAGTTGCAGGGCGGTGGAGTGCGCGGACAGGCCCGCCTGGAGGCCGGAGAGCAGTTGGGCGAAGAACGGCTCGACGCCGATGGTGCGGGCCGGGCGGGCCAGTACCAGGCCGACCGCGCCCGCCTTCGCACCGCCGAGCGCACGGGCAGCGCTGTGCGGCCGCCAGTTCATCTCCTCAGCGATCCGCAGGATCCGTCGGCGGGTCTCCTCGCTGACCCCGGGCCGTCCGTTCAGGGCGAACGAGACGGCGCCCTTGGACACGCCGGCCTGCCGGGCGATGTCCGCGATGGTCGGTCTAGCCACGGGGATGCCGCCTCTCCTGCGACCTGTCGGATCTGGTCGGAGCATAGTGCACGGGTCATCAACCGGTTTACCGACAGCGCAGGGCTGAACTCTTGTTGAGAACACGTCAGATGAGGGCGGGAGGCGGCTGGGGAATCAATCCAACGGTGCGTCAACTAGAGCGGTTTAGATCTACGGTGAGTGACCGCCCGCCGTGGTCTCAGCCGCGCGGCACCCGCTGCGGGGGCAGCAGCTCGCTGGGTTGGACGATCACGTAGCCCTGCCCGGTGAAGGACAGCTCCCAACCCTCCGTGGCGGTACCGCGACGGCGCCAGGCCTCGGTGTTGCTGGTCTGCGCCTGGAGCTGCACCTCGAGCCCGGAGGACCAGCCGACCACCGCGTCGGCGTCGCCGTAGACGTACCGGCCGGGCTCGACGGGGAGCACCAGGGGGCGGCCGGAGGTCATCAGCACCAGACTCCCCGTGCCGGAGAACTCCACCGCGCGTGAACCGACCCCGGCGATCCGGTCGCCGTTCTCGACGGCCACCGCGTGCCAGTCCAAGGAGGCGTCGAGCGCCAGGACGTACGTGTTGGTGACGACCAGCTTCTCGCCGTTCAGCGGCAGCACGTGCAGGTGCTGAGCCAGGTTGGCGAGGTAGGCGGTGCCGGTGCCGGAGCAGCGCATCAGGTCCAGGACGTCGGGCTCACGCCGCCGGTCTCGGCGGTTGCCGGTCGGCGGCGTCCAGCCGGCGAAGGCGATCTTGCCGACATGCGCGACCATCGCGCCGCTGCGGGCCAGCACTTCGGACGTGCCGTCCAGCACCACCCGCAGCAACTGCGGGTTCTGCAGTCCGAAGCGGTCGGTGCCGGTGCCTGCGGTGTGCGCCAGGAGGGGGCTCTGCACGGAGGGGCTCCTCGAACTCGGTTCTCAGCCGCGGATCTTGAGACGGTCTGCGGTGTCCTCGCTGGGCTGTACCACGACGAAACCCACGCCCTGGAAGCCCAGTTGCACGGCCTCACCGCTGCCCCGGCCCACCAGCGCGCCGAGCTTCATGGACCGGCGGGAGCGCACGTCGAGACCGGTGGTCCAGGCCACCAGCGCGTCCGGGTCGACGTACGTCTCCGCCTCGGCGCAGTCGAGCACCACCGGCACACCGCGGGAGGTGACGGAGACCCAACCGGTGCCCGAGACCTTGACGTTGTAGAGGCCCGTCCCGGCCATCATGGCCGCGCCCTTCACCTTATCCACCGTGCACCGGAGGGTGGCGTCGAGTGCGAGCAGGTGAGAGCCGTTCACCGACAGGCTCTCGTCGTCGAGGTGCAGGTTCAGCACGTCCGCGCCCCGGTCGGCGAGGTAGAGCGCGCCGTCACCTGACCAGCGCAGCAGCGGGTTTCGTTCACCGGACGCCCATTCGCCCAGCGCCCGGCGGAAGTTCTGCGACACGGCCTCGTACTGGAGGAAGCCGTCGTACGCCACCATCGCGCCCGCCTTGGCGTAGACATCCGAGGTGGCGGTCACCGCGACCCGGCAGATCGCCTTGCCGTGGTTGGTCATCCGGGTCGTGCTGTCGGTCGGTCGGTGGGTGCCGAGCCCGCCACCCCTGAGGAACTGTGCCTGCATGACTCCTCCTCGGTCCTCAGACCTCGAACGGCTGGACGACGACGAGGTTCCCCGGCGCGCCACGGAACTGGAGACTGTGCGACTCGGCCGCGTGCCCGGCGTACGCGGAGCGGCGGATCCGTACCGGAGCGGTGGTGATCACCTGGGCACCCCGCGACCACGCCACCAGCGCCTGGATGTCGACGAAGGTCTCCGGGGCGGGCGTGACCGGCAGCACGACCGGGATGCCGTTGGTCTTCACCACCACCATGCCGTGTCCGCTGAGTTGGAGGGTGAAGAAGCCGCCGTTCGGCAGGCCCTCGCCCTCGATCCGGCGCACCTCGTACTCCAGGCCGGCGTCGAACGCCAGCAGCCGGTCCGAGCCGACGCAGAGCGAGTCGCCCTCCAGCCGGACGATGTGCAGGTCGCACGCCTCGTCGGCGAGGAAGACCTGACCCTCGCCGGAGACCCGCATCAGCTTGAGCGGCTGGCCGGTCAGGTTGCCGACCAGCTTCTTCAGCACACCGGAGCCCTCGTACGCGAAGTCGGCCCTGCCCTGGTAGGCGACCATGCTGCCCTGGAGTGCGAGCACGTCCTGACCCTTGGTCAGGGTGACCCGTACCAGGTTGTCGTTCTGCTGCACCCAGCCCGAACTCTCCGGGACCTCGGTGTACTTGGTCAGCGAGACCTTGACACCGGCCGGGACGGACTCGGTCGGCTGGGCGGCCGCCGGTGCAGGAGCCGGTGCAGGGACGAGTGCAGGGGCCGGCACGGCTTCGGTGGCCGGGGCGGGGACGGTTGCACCGGGGGCCGCTTCGGACTCGTCGAGGACCTCGCCGCCGAAGTTCTCCAGCAGCGCCTGCAGCCCCCCGTCGAACCCCTGGCCGACGGCGGCGAACCGCCACTCGCCGCCCCGGCGGTAGACGTCGGCGAGCATCACGGCCCGCTCGGTGCTGAACTCCGTGCCCGTGAAGCTGTACCGGCCGACCTCGGTACCGCCCGCCACGATCCGGACGTACCCCGAGGCCACCTGGGACATCTGCCCGGCGCCGTCGATGGTCGCGGTCAGCGCCAACTTGTGGACGGCCTCCGGCACCTGCGGCAGCGCCACGGAGAAGGACTCGGAGTCGCCCTGCTGCGCGCCGAGCAGCCGGATCGACTGCTCGGGGCTGTGCGGCTGGTTGAAGAAGACGAAGTACCGGTCGTCGCTCAGCCGTTCCTCGGCGTCGAGGCCGAAGCAGCTGATGTCGAAGGTGAGTCCGGGCCCGGCGATGTGCACGCCGAGGTAGAGGTCGGTGCTCGAAGTGAGCTCGCTGACCCGCACCCGGGACGCCTTGACGAGTTCTCTTGACATGGCGCGGACCGGCCCCCTTCCGGACGGCTTACTGATCTCCGGACCCTATCCCAGCGCGGTGGCCGGCAGCAGCCCCGGTCACCCGAGATCACCGCTACGCATCGGACAGCATGTCCTCGCGTCATGCCGGGTGGATGAGGCGGCTCTCGTAGGCCAGGATCACCACCTGGGTGCGGTCGCGGAGTTCGAGCTTCTGCAGGATGCGGCCCAGGTGGGATTTCACGGTCGCCTCCGCGAGGTGCAGGGTGGCCGCGATCTCGGAGTTGGACAGGCCGCGGCCCACCTGGACGAGTACCTCGCGCTCACGGGCGCTGAGCCGGCTCAGCCGCTCGTCGGGGGCGGGGCGGCTGCCGTCGGGGAGGTGCGGGCGGAGCTTCTCCAGCAGGCGGCGGGTGATCCGAGGGGAGACCACCGCGTCGCCCGCCGCCACGCTGCGGATGGCGGTGAGGAGTTCCTCGGGCCTGGTGTTCTTCAGCAGGAAGCCCGAGGCCCCGGCCCTGAGCCCGGCGAAGGCGTACTCGTCCAGGTCGAAGGTAGTGAGGATGAGCACCCTGCTCTGCGGGGAAGCCCGGATGACCTGCCGGGTCGCCTCGATCCCGTCGGTGCCCGGCATCCGGACGTCCATGAGGACGACGTCGGGGCGCAGTTCCCGGGCGAGGCGCACCGCGTGGCCGCCGTCCGTGGCCTCGCCGACCGGTGTCATGTCGGGCTGGGCGTCCAGGACGGTGCTGAAGGCCATCCGGAGCAGGGCTTCGTCATCGGCGATCAGGATGCGGATCGTCACGCGGACGCCGCTCCGCTGCCGACGAGGAGCAGGCGGGTGCGGACTCCCCAGCCGCCGCCCGGGAGCGGTCCGGCCTGCAACGTTCCCCCGTAGGCGGCCGAGCGCTCGCGCATGCCGTGGATGCCGTGGCCGGACGGTGTGGTGCCGGGCCGTGACGGGCACCGGCCGTCGTCGGTGATGTCCACGCCGACGGACTCGGTCGAACACCGGATCCGGACCTCCGCGCGGGTGCCGGCGGGCGCGTGCTTGAGGGTGTTGGTCAGGGCTTCCTGCACCAGGCGGTAGACGGTGAGTTGGGCGGTGGCGGGTACGTGGGCGCGGCTGCCGTGGACCTCGATGTCGGTTGGCAGTCCGGCGGCGCCCATCTGCTCGGCGAGAGCTTCCAGTTGGGCGATACCGGGCAGCGGGTGGCGCTCCGCGTCGGGTTCGTCGGTCCGCAGGATGCCCAGGGAGCGCCGCATGTCGGTGAGGGCCTGTCGGCCCGTCTCGGAGATCTGGAGCATCGCGGCGGTGGCCTTGTCGGGCGACCGGTGTTGCGCGTAGACGGCGGCGTCGGTGAGCGCGACCATGACGGACAGGTTGTGGGTGACGATGTCGTGCATCTCCCGGGTGATGCGGGTCCGCTCCTCGGCGACGGCCAGTCGTGCCTGCTGGTCCTGGTGGTGCTCCAGGCGTTCGGCCCGTTCCTCCAGGGCCGCGAGGTAGGCGCGCGTGGTCCGCACGTTGACGCCGAGGACGGCGGCCGCGACGACCAGCGCGGTCGCCGCGACGAAGGGGGTCAGGAAGGCCCCGTCGGTCGCCCAGCGCAGGCAGGCCAGCAGAGCCCCGGCCTCCGCGACGGCCGCGGCGATGAGTGTGGCGCGCCGGCCCGAGGTGGCAGCCGCCGTATGGAGCGCTACCAGGAGGGCTATGTCCGCCGGTAGTTGAACGTCCATCAGCCACTGGACGAAAGCCGCGGCGGCCACGACGCCGAACACCGTGAGCGGGGCCCGGCGCCGCCACAGCAGGGGCAGTGTCAGGGCGGCGGTGAGGGCTACCGTGACCGGGAGCTCGTGGGGCTCGCGGGTGGTCACGAGGTTGAGCAGGAGCAGCGCCGGCACCAGCAAGTCCCTTACCACAGGCGGTAGTCGGCGAATCCGGCGCCCGGCGGCTCGGACCGCTCGCGCCGGTCGAGCGGCGAGGACCGAGAGCAGGTCGGCGTACCTCGTTCGCCGCACCCGGTACCCGTAGCGCACCGGGCGGGCACTGCCCGGTTCGACGGCCGTCTCGGTCATCACACGTCCCTGCCGGTTCGGCGTCGTGGTGGCCCCGGTCGGGGCGACCACCGCGTGCGGCCGGAGCCGAGTCGGGGACGGGCCCGTACGTCTCGCGCTGCCCGGCACGCACCGCGGCCCTGTCACGGTAGGCCGCCGGCCCGCGCAGCACATGAGTCCACGGTCGGACTGGAGCGGGCCGAGGTACGACCGCAGGATGAGTCCCACCACCTCCCGTGGTCGCAAGGCGGCCGTTGATCCGGGGCGCCCGGCTGCCACTCAGGTCGCACCGGGACCGCCCCGGAGGGTGACCCCGGTCGCACCCGACGGCGACCCGGGATCGATGCGGCAGCGCGGCCCCGGCGCCCAGCATGGCGGGATGACCGAGATCATTGAAGGGCTGTCCATGTCGCCACTGGAAATCCTTGCCCTGCTGGGTGCCGTCGCTCTGGTGGTGGCCCGCTGGCTTCCGCCCGCCGCCCGACCACGCGTCACGATCGCGGCGGGGGCGGTTCTCGTGCCGTCCGCGACCGTGCTGGGCGTGGTGGGGATCCGCTGGCAGCTGCTGCCCGTCCTGGTGGGTGCTGCCGTCGTGCTGCCGTTCGCCCTCGCGCCGCTGCTGCGACGCCGGACCGGACGGAGGTCGTGGCGGGCCCGGTGGTGGCTGGCGCTGCCGGGGTCGGCGGCCTGCGCCGGTCTGATCGCCATGGGCCCAGTGGCCGCCTGGGCTTTCCCCGTTCCCGTGTTCCCCGAACCGTCGGGCGACTTCGCGGTCGGCACCCGCGTGGTGCAGTGGACCGACCCGCTGCGCCCCGAGGGCTTCACCGCCGACCCGAACGACCTCCGCACGGTGGTGGTCCAGCTCTGGTACCCCGCGCAGCGGAGTCCCGCAGGCGCGCAGCGGGCCCAGTACCTCGGACGCACGGAGCACGAGGCGCGTACTGTCTCCGATGCCCTGGCCGGCGCGGTCGGTCTGCCCGGTTTCCTGGTCGACGGCGTCCCGGAGGCGCACACCCGGGCAGTCGTCGACGCTCCGGTGGCCGGTGGGGGCGAACGGTTCCCGATCGTGCTGTTCTCGCCCGGGTCGGGCGGAGTAAGGACCCAGAACACCGCCTGGGCGGAGGAACTGGCCAGTCACGGCTATCTGGTCGCCGCCCTCGACCATCCGTACGACTCGGCCGCCGTCGTGCTCGCCGACGGTCGGACGATCCACGCCGAAACCGCGTCCACCGGCGACCGGGACAGGGACGAGACGCTCGCGGCCGACTGGACGGCCGTCCGGGCCGCCGACCTCGGCTTCGTCCTCACCCGGCTGGAGGGCCTGGACCGAGGGGAGACCGTTGACCCGCTGACCGGACGTCTGGACACCGGCCGGGTCGCGGTGACCGGCCACTCCATCGGAGGCGCTGCCGCCCTGCAAGCAGCCCGGCAGGACCGCAGGTTCGACGCCGTCATCGATCTGGACGGCTACCCTCACGGCCCCACCTCGCCGGCCCTGCGGCAGCCGGCGCTCGCGCTCACGCAGGCGATCACCCCCGCGACCGACCCGCGTTACCTCCCCCGTCTCACCGAGGCCCTTGGGCAGAGCACCGCGACGAGCTACCGGCTCACCATCCCCGGCGCCGCACACCTCACCTTCATGGACGGCACCCTGTACCTGCCGCCGGTGCCCTCGATCGTCGGCACCCTGGGCCGCACCGAGAGCCCGCGCGTCGTCGCCGGGGCGACCCTCACGTTCCTGGACGCCGTGCTCCGGGACCAGCCCGGCGACCCGGCACGTTCCCTGTCGGCCTTCGGCGACCTCAGCGTCCACCACCCGGTCGTCGGGGGCTGACCGGGGGCCATGGGTCAGGTACCCCAGGCCTCGAACTCGTAGATGCGAGTGGCGGGATCGGTGGTCTGGGTGGGCTTGGTGACGACCAGGCGGACGTAGCGGGCGTTCAGGACGACCGGGTGGTCGGTGGTCGCGGCGGTGTTGCCGGTGACGGTGGCGGCGGTGGTCCAGGGATCGGTGGTGGTGTTACGGACCTGGATGGTGAAGTCGCGGGTGTTCCAGGAGGCGCTCTCGCCGCCTGCCGCCGAGTGCTTGACGGTGAAGCGGGTGAGCGGTCGGACCGAGCCGAGATCGACCTCCAGGGACGGACTTGCGGTCAGGGCGCACCACTTGTCGCTGGTGCCGCCCGAGACGCTGCCGTTGACGGCCTTGGCCGCGCCCTCGTTGCCGTTGCACTGGCTGGAGGCGGTGGCCGGCCGGTTGAGTGCGAGGTTGGACGCGGTGACGGCGGACCAGTTGACCGTCGTGCTCGCGGTGGTGGAGCGTCCGAGCTCGGTGGAGACGGCCTCGACGTCCAGCGTGGTGGCGGGCTCGCTGCCGACCCGGTCGAGCCGCGGGACGTAGTATGCGTCGTTCGTGGTGGCGCCGAGGAAGGTCCGGGTGCCGTCGGCGTTCCGCCGGTACACCTCGTAGTGGTGCACCGAGCCGGTGGCGGAGGCCGTCCAGGTCAGGCGCAGGGACTTGCGGGTTGCGGAGACGTCGGTGCTGCCCAGGACGGTCAGGCCGGTGGGTGCGGCTGCCGTGTCCACCGAGCCGTCGTACACCCGGAGTTGGCCGATCCGCACGTCGAGGGAGGGCGTGCTGCCGACGGTCTGCAGGCCGATCTGGGCGATCGTCCGGCCCGCGTAGGCTGACAGGTCCAGGGTACGGGTCTCCCAGCCGGAGCCGGTGGTGGAGCCGAGGTCGAGGGTGGTGAAGCTGGTCGGGGCATCGGTGAAGGCCACCGCCGCCCGGAGGTTGCTCGCCCGTGCCGTCGGCGTTTTGAGGGTCACCGACAGCTTGGTGTCGGCCGCCACCGGCAGCTGGGTCTGGTACAGGCGGACGGTGTTGGTGGCGTCCACGGTCCCGGTGAGCCGGAGCGAGGAGCCGCCCTCGTAGGCGTCGCTGAAGTCGATGGACGGCGTGATCCTGCTGCCGGTCGAGCTGACCGACCAGCGGTAGGTGGGCGGGACGTCCTGGAGCGAGAGGTTGTTCCACCCGCTCGAACCGACCCGTACGCCACCGGAGTTGTAGAAGTCACCCTGGCCGGTGTCGAAGGAGGTGACGAAGGGCTTGGCGGTGATCGGGGAGGACTCGGCGACGTACGTGGACAGGCCCTTCCAGGCCGAGGTGGTGGTCGTGTTGCCCGGATCGGCGTTGGCGCCGACCCAGTAGCGGGAGTCCTTGGCGTAGAAGTCGGCGCGGTCGGTGGCGGACTTCCAGGTCCACTCGGGTCGGTAGAGGCCGAGTGAGGTGGTGTGCGGCTGGCCGGCCGGGAAGGGGGCGTCCCAGGAGACCGAGGTGTTGTAGCCGTTCGCCTCGGTGTCGATGCCCGAGTACAGCTCGTACTCGTTGCGACCGAGGGAACGGGCCAGCGTGCGGGAGGAGTTCAGACCGGAGCTGCTCCAGCCGAAGTTGACGAACATCGAGTCGGAGGTCCGCTCGGCCGACTCCTGGAGGAACGCGTCGTTGGCTGAGGTCAGCGCGTTCTGCCAAGTCACCGAGCCGGCCTCGGTCATGGCGTCGTACCACATGAACTCGACCGGCCCGAGCGAGCGGGCGTAGCGCAGCTCGTTGCGCAGCTCGGTGGCCAGGGCGGCGTCGCCGCCGTCGGTCTCCTGGTTGATGAACCAGCCGTCGAACCCGTAGTACTGGGCGGCCTGGGCGAGCTTGTCGGCGACCGGGTAGGTCGTGCCGGACTTCTGGGTGAAGTCCCGGACCCACTGGAGCTGCCCGCCGTACGCGGTGGGCGGGAAGAACACCGTCCCGTAGACCTTCACGCCGTTGCGGTGGGCGGCGTCGATCACGGTCGGGTTGGGGGCGAGGATCAGGCCCTCGCCGGCCGAACCGCCCCAGAACACCAGCTTGTCGACGTACTGCCAGTACCCGAAGGCGTAGTAGTTCGGGTCGGCCGAGCCCTGGGAGGGATTGTTGGAGGTGGGCCCGAAGGAGACCAGGGAGGCGATCTTCCCTTCCCCCGTCCGGGCGTTGGCGTTGGCCTTGAGGGCAGGGTAGGAGACCCGGGGCCGGAGCGGGACCCGGGAGCGGTTGAACCTGGCGTCGGGATCGGTGGCCGGGTCCCAGGTGAGGATGCTGTTCGGGAACCAGTAGGAGGCGAACGGCTGGTTGCCGGCGGCCGCCGTGGCCGTGGGGTACTCGGTGGCGTTCGAGGTGGGGGCGATCCCGAGAACGGCCGCGGTGAGCGCCGTGGTCAGCAGGAGTGGGAGATGTCGTCTCATCCGGTGCTCCGAATCCAAGCGAAGTGGGTGGAGGTGCGCTCGGGTTGGCATGCCGCCCCGGAGGCTAAATTGCTTTAGCTGACGGCGTCAAGGGTGCCGGACGGGCTGGGTGATCGTCAGGCGCGCAGAAAGCTTGTCGCAGCCGCGAGTTGACGCAGAGGCCCTTGACGGCGCATCGGATCGCGGGCATAGTCCCCGGTCACTAGAGCGGTTTAGTCAGGCTCATCCTCGTCTGGACACACCAGGAGACCCCTCTGATGCGAAGAAGCCACCGGGTACGGTTGACCGTCACCGCGCTCGCCCTGTCGACCCTCGCGGGCTGCGGACTCGGCGACAACTCCGGCACCGCCGCCGACGGCGCAGCGATCACCGGCGAGGTGAAGGGCAAGGTCTCGATCCAGACCTGGGCCCTGAAACCGAAGTTCACCAGCTACATGGACGGCGTCATCGCCGCCTTCGAGAAGAAGTACCCCGGCACCGAGGTCGAGTGGCTCGACCAGCCCGGCGACGGGTACTCCGACAAGGTGCTCAGCCAGGCGGCCGGCGGCTCGCTGCCCGACGTGGTCAACCTCCCGCCCGACTTCGCGCTGCCGCTGGCGAAGCAGAACATGCTGCTGGACGTGGCCGCGGCCGACCCGAAGCTGACCGAGGACTACGTCAAGGGCGGCGTCGACGCGTACCGCTTCGCCGGCCGCAGCGGCGCGTACGGCTACCCCTGGTACCTCAACACCGACGTGAACTACTGGAATTCGGAGCTGCTCACCCGGTACGGCCTCGACCCGAAGAAGGTGCCGACCAGCCTGGACGAGCTGATCGCGCAGGCCAGGACGGTCAAGGAGAAGTCGGGCGGCGCCGCCTACCTGATGAGCCGTAAGCCCGGTCTCGGCGACCTGGCCAACGCGGGCGTGAAGATCATGGCGGACGACGGCAGCAGCTTCACGTTCAACACCCCCGAGGCCGCCGCCGTGCTGGACAAGTACGTGGCCGCCTTCAAGGAGGGGCTGCTCCCCAAGGACGTGCTGACCGAGACCTACGCCGGGAACGCCAAGCTCTTCAACGCCGGTACGGTCGCCTGGACCACCGGCGGTGCCAACTACATCACCAGCCTCGCCACCGACAACCCGACGCTGGCGCCGAAGGTGGTCCCGTCCGCCGCGATGGGTACACCGCCGCTCTACGTCCAGGGCCTCTCGGTCGCGAAGGGCAGCAAGAACGCGGCCACCGCCGTCGCGCTGGCCCGCTGGGTGACCGACGCGGAGAACCAGGCGGCCTTCGCCCACCTCACCAGCATCTTCCCCTCGACCAGGGCCTCGGCCGGGGACGCCTTCTTCAGCAAGGGTGACGGCAGCAACGCGGGGGACGCCAAGGTGATCGCCTTCAACTCCCTGGCCAAGGCGCAGATGCTGCAACCGGTCCAGGTCAACGATGCGATGAGCACGGTCGTCAACCAGCAGATCGCCCTGGCGATCAGCGGTCAGGCCGGCTCCAAGCAGGCGCTGGACACGGCCGTCGAGCGCTGCAACCAGCTGCTCAAGGATTGACCCCCTCGGATCGGAAAGGTTCCCGATGACCCACCGGCGCTGGTTCACCCCGTGGCTGCTGGCCGCTCCGGCCGTGGTCTGGCTGGCCGTCTTCAACCTGTGGCCCGCGCTCAACACGGTGGTGCTGTCGTTCACCAACGCCAAGCCGCTCGGCGGCGGCCGGTTCACCGGCTTGGCCAACTACGAACGCGCCTTCAGCGACGCTCAGTTGGCCGACGCGCTGCTGAACAGCATCGTCTACCTGCTGATCTGCCTGCCGCTGCTCACCGTGCTCCCGCTGCTGCTGGCCCTGCTGGTGGAGAAGCGACTGCCCGGAATCACCTTCTTCCGGACCGCCTTCTACACCCCGGTGATCGCCTCCGCCGTGGTGGTCGCGCTGATCTGGGGCTGGGTGCTGGACGACCGGGGGCTGGTGAACGGCGTGCTCGGCCAACTCGGCGTCGCGGACAGCCCGGTGTCTTTCCTCACCGACCGCTGGCTGCTGCTGTTCAGCGCGATCGGACTGACGGTGTGGAAGGGCCTCGGGTACTACATGGTGATCTACCTGTCGGCGCTCGGGAACGTCGGCCGCGAGCTGCACGAGGCGGCCGCGGTCGACGGGGCCCCGGCGCTTCGCCGGTTCTGGCACGTCACCCTGCCCGGCGTACGGCCGACCATGATGCTGATCTCGGTGCTGATCTCGGTCTCCGCGCTGCGGGTGTTCTCCGAGCTGTACGTGCTCTCGCACGGCACCGGCGGCCCGGGCGGCCGCGACATGTCGGTGGTGATGCTCATCCAGATGTACAGCCGGGGCTTCACCGGGCACATCGGGTACGCCTCGGCGCTGAGCCTGCTGCTCTTCCTGATCACCATCGGCCCGATGCTGCTGCTGGCGCGGCTGAACCGAAAGGCGGCCTGACGGTGCGACAGGCGCGGACCCGAAGTTTCAACACTCCGTCCGCCGCCGAGCGGACGGTGCGATACCTGCTGCTGGCGGTCGTGCTGCTGCTGACGGTCGGTCCGTTCCTCTGGCAGCTGTCCACCTCGCTCAAGGGCCCCGGCGAGGACGTCTGGTCCAGGACCCCGGGCTTCTGGCCGCAGGAGCCGACCCTCGCCAACTACGGCAAGGTGGCCGACACCATCCCGGTGTGGACCTACGCCGCCAACTCCCTGGTGGTGGCTGCGATCGCGGTGGTCGGCAACGCGGTGGGCGCCACCCTGGCCGGGTTCGCGCTGGCCCGGCTGCGGTTCCGGGGAGCCGGGCTGGTGCTCGGCCTGTTCCTGGCCACCCTGGTGCTGCCCGGCGAGGTCACCATCGTCTCCCAGTACGTCACGGTGCGCAGCCTCGGCCTGACCGACACGCTGGCCGGGGTGGCGCTGCCCGGGGCGGTCGCGATGCTGAACGTCCTGCTGATGCGCACCGCCTTCCAGGCCGTACCACCGGACCTGGACGCGGCGGCCTTGGTGGACGGCGCCAACGTCTGGCAGCGGCTGGTGCACGTCGGCCTGCCCAACGTCCGGGGGATGCTCAGCGTGGTCGTCATCTTCACCTTCATCGGCGCCTGGGACGACTTCCTCTGGCCGCTGATCGTGCTGAACGATCCGGGCAAGTACACCCTGACCGTCGGACTCCAGTACCTGAACGGCACGTTCAGCGCCAACCCCCGGCTGATCGCGGCCGGCACGATGATCGCCTTCCTGCCGGTCGTCGTGGTCTTCGCCACCCTCCAGCGCTTCTTCTTCAAGGGCGTCGAGGAAGGCGCGGTCAAAGGCTGACCGCGCGTGCTCCGCAGAGGAGGGCCGTTCCCCGTATGACCACCAGCACTCCCCGATTCGGTGTCAACTACACACCGAGCCAAGGCTGGTTCCACCACTGGCTCGACTTCGACCCGGACCAGGTCCGGGCCGATCTGGACTCTATCGCCGCACTCGGCCTCGACCACCTCCGGGTCTTCCCGCTCTGGCCGCTGTTCCAGCCGAACCGCACGTTGATCCGCCCCCGGGCGGTCGAGCACCTGGTGCAGCTGGTGGACGCGGCGGCCGAACGGGGGCTCGACGTGGCGGTGGACGGGCTGCAGGGTCACCTGTCCAGTTTCGACTTCCTCCCGTCCTGGACCACCAGCTGGCACCGGCGGAACATCTTCACCGACCCCGAGGTGCTGGACGGTCAGGCCCGCTATCTGCACACCCTGGCCTCGGCCTTGGCGGAGCGGCCCAACTTCCTCGGGATGACGGTCGGCAACGAGATCAACCAGTTCTCCGGCGACCCGCACCCCGACCCCTACCGGGTCACTCCGGAGCAGGCGGCCGCCTGGCTGGGCCGGATGCTGGACGCCTGCGAACGGGGCGCGCCCGGGCGGCTGCACCTGCACGCCGAGTACGACGCGTGCTGGTACCAGGACGACCACCCCTTCACGCCCGCTCAGGCCGCCCGGATCGGCGCGGCTACGGCTGTGCACTCCTGGGTGTTCAACGGCACCGCCCAGCGCCACGGCGCCGGATCGGTCGCGGTCGGGCAGCACGCCGCGTACCTGATCGAGCTCTCCAAGGCCTGGGCCGAGGACCCGGCCCGGCCGGTCTGGCTCCAGGAGGTCGGCGCCCCCGAACCGCACATCCTGCCGGGGGAGGCGGCCGACTTCGTCCGCACCACCGTGGCGGGCGCGCTCGACTGCCCAGGGCTGTGGGGCATCACCTGGTGGTGCTCGCACGACGTCGCCCGCTCGCTGGCCGACTTCCCCGAACTGGAGTACAGCCTCGGGCTGTTGACCAACGACCGGCGGGTCAAGCCGGCCGGCCGGGCGATCGCCCGCGCGGTCGAGGAGGTCCGTACGGGCTGGCGCCCACCACCGCCGCGCAGCACCGCCCTGGTGCTGGACGTGTCGGAGGCGGCGGCGAAGCGCTCGACCTGCGCCCCTGGCGGCGCGTACTTCGAGGCCTTCATGCGACTGAGCGCGAGGGACGCGCGTCCCGCCGTGGTGCTGGCCGGGCACGCCACCGACCAGGACCACCTGGCCGCACGCGGCATCACCGAGCTGGTCACGGTCGAGGACGTCGAACAGAGCTGAAATCCACCCTGTCACCGAGTACTTCACGGAGTGTGTGTCATGCATGACGACCGGAGTCTGGTCGAGTCCCGGCTCAAGCGGGTGCTCGCGGAGCGGATCCGCCCGGCGGTGTACCCGGAGTCCGTGCCGTTGGAGGTCGGGATCTGGACCGCGCCCGACGAGCCGGTGCCGGTGGCCGAGGGCATCGCCGCCCCGCGCACCCCGATCGCGGCCGGACAGCGCTGGGGCGCGCCCTGGGGCACCAGCTGGCTGACGGTCAGCGGGACGGTGCCGAAGGAGTGGGCGGGGAGGACGGTCGAGGCGCTGATCGACCTCGGCTTCGACGCCAACATGCCGGGATTCCAGTGCGAGGGCCTGGTCTACCGGCCCGACGGCACCCCGGTGAAGGGGCTCAACCCCCGCAACCAGTGGGTGCGGATCGCCGCCCCCGCAGTCGGGGGTGAAGAGGTGCTGCTGCATGTCGAGGCCGCGTCCAACCCGGTGGTGCTGGACTACCACCCGTTCCTGCCAACGAAGTTGGGCGAGAAGGAGACCGCCGGGAACGAGCCGCAGTACCGGCTGGAGCGGATCGACCTGGCGGTGCTGGACGAGACCGTCTGGCAGCTGGTGATCGACCTGGAGGTGCTCGGTGAGCTGATGGCCGAACTGCCGGTGGACGGCGCCCGCCGCTGGGACGTCCTGCGGGCCGTCGAACGGGCGTTGGACGCGATCGACCTCCAGGACGTCAACGCGACCGCCGCGGCGGCCCGGGAGCAGCTCGCCGGGGTGCTGGCCACCCCCGCCGAGCCCTCGGCGCACCGGATCAGCGCGGTCGGCCACGCGCACATCGACTCCGCCTGGCTCTGGCCGCTGCGCGAGACCGTCCGCAAGGTGGCCAGGACGACCGCCAACATGACCGCGCTGCTGGAGGACGAGCCGGACTTCGTCTACACGATGTCGCAGGCGCAGCAGTACGCCTGGATCAAGGAGCACCGCCCCGAGGTGTACGCCCGGGTCAAGAAGGCGGTGGCGGACGGACGGTTCGTGCCGGCCGGCGGCATGTGGGTCGAGTCGGACACCAACATGCCTGGTTCCGAAGCGATGGCCCGTCAGTTCGTCCACGGCAAGCGGTTCTTCCTGGACGAGTTCGGGATCGAGAACGAGGAGGCCTGGCTGCCTGACACCTTCGGCTTCGCGGGCGGTCTGCCGCAGATCATCAAGGCGGCCGGGTCCAAGTGGCTGCTCACCCAGAAGATCTCCTGGAGCCAGGTCAACAAGTTCCCGCACCACACGTTCTGGTGGGAGGGCATCGACGGGACCAGGATCTTCACCCACTTCCCGCCGGTCGACACCTACAACTGCTCGATGGACGGGCGCGAAATCGCCCATGCGGCGAGGAACTTCAAGGACAAGGGGGTGGCCAGCCACTCCATCGCGCCGACCGGCTGGGGCGACGGAGGCGGCGGCACCACGCGCGAGATGGTGGCCAAGGCGGCCCGGCTGCGCGATCTGGAGGGCTCGGCCCGGGTGCGGTGGGAGCGGCCCGCCGAGTTCTTCGCCAAGGCGCAGGCCGAGTACCCGAACCCGCCGGTCTGGGTCGGTGAACTGTACCTGGAACTGCACCGGGCGACGCTGACCAGCCAGGCCAGGACCAAGCAGGGCAACCGGGCCGCCGAAAACCTGCTCAGGGAGGCCGAGCTGTGGGCGGCCACGGCGGCGGTGCGGGCCGGACTCCCTTACCCGTACCAGGAGTTGGACCGGATCTGGAAGACCGTCCTGCTGCACCAGTTCCACGACATCCTGCCGGGCTCCTCGATCGCCTGGGTGCACCGGGAGGCGGAGCGGACGTACGCGGCGGTGGCCGCCGAGCTGACCGGGATCGTCGAGCGGGCGCAGCGCGCGCTGGCGGGGGATCCGGCGGCCGGGCGAGAGTTGGTCTTCAACTCCGCGCCGCACGAGCGCGGTGGGGTGCCCGCCGGCGGCGGCCGGATGGTCGGTGAGAGTTCGGGCGGCTGCACGGTGACGGCCCGGCCGGAGGGCGGGTACCGGCTCGACAACGGGTTGCTCCGGGTGGAGGTGGACGGGCAGGGGCTGGTGGTCTCGGTGCTCGACCTCGCGGCCGGGCGGGAGACGGTCGCCCCCGGGGCCGCGGCCAACCTGCTCCAGATCCACCCGGACTTCCCCAACATGTGGGACGCCTGGGACGTCGACCAGTTCTACCGGAACACCGTCACCGACCTGACCGGTGTCGAGGAGCTCGTCGTCTCGGCGGACTCCCCGGCGGCGGTCTCAATCCGGGTGTCGCGGGCGTTCGGGGCGTCCAGGGCGGTGCAGACGATCGGGCTGACGGCGGGCGCCAAGCGGGTGGAGCTCGGCACCGAGGTGGACTGGCACGAGACGGAGAAGTTCCTCAAGGCCGCCTTCCCGCTCGACCTGCACACCGAGCGGTACGCCGCCGAGACCCAGTTCGGCCACCTGTACCGGCCCACCCACACCAACACCAGCTGGGAGGCGGCGAGGTTCGAGTCCTGCAACCACCGTTTCCTGCACCTGGCCGAACCCGGCTGGGGCGTCGCCCTGGTGACCGCCTCCACGTACGGCCACGACGTCACCCGGACGGTCCGGGAGCAGGACCACGGCACCACCACCACGGTCCGGTTCTCGCTGTTGCGCGCGCCCCGGTTCCCCGACCCGCACACCGACCAGGGCGCGCACAGCTTCCGGCACGCGCTGGTCCCGGGGGCGGAGATCGGCGACGCCGTCCGCGAGGGGTACCTGATCAACCTGCCCGAGCGGCGGGTGCCCGGCGACGCGGAGGTCCGGCCGCTGGTCGAGGTCGACCACGAGGCGGTGACGGTGAGCGCGGTCAAGCTCGCCGACGACGGGAGCGGGGACGTGGTGGTCCGCCTGTACGAGAGCATGGGCGGGCGCGCCGAGGCGGTGATCGCGGCCGGGTTCGCCTTCGCCGGGGTGCAGGTCTGCGATCTTCTGGAGCGTCAACTCCCGGAGTGCCAGGCTGCGGTGACGGAGCAGGGGGTGCGGTTGCGGCTGCGTCCGTTCGAGCTGGTCACCCTGCGGTTCGTGCGGGACTGACGGAGGGCCCGGGCCGGTCAGCCCGGGCGGAACGCGACCCGGACGGTCTGGTCGGCAGGGACGATCAGGACGCTGCCCTGATCGGCGCGCCAGCCGTCCGGGATCACGAAGGTCGGCTCAGTGGGCCGCCGGTGCCGGGCGGTTCCGCCGTTCGGTCCGGTAGCGACCCGGGGTGGTGCCGAACTCGCGGTTGAACGCGTGCGAGAAGGCGTACGGACCGGCGTAGCCGACCCGGTGGGCGATGGAGGCCAGCGGGTCGGCGGTGTCGCGGAGCAGGGTGGCGGCGTAGGTGAGGCGCCACCAGGTGAGGTACGCCATCGGTGGCCGACCGACCTGGGCGGTGAAACGGCGGGCCAGCGTGGGGCGGGAGACGCCGGCCTCGGCGGCGAGGCGGTCGTTGGTCCACGGGGCGGCCGGGTCGGTGTGCAGGGCGCGCAGGGCGGCGGCGGTCACCGGGTCGCCCAGCGCGGCGGGCCACGCTCCGGTGGCCGCCGCCCCGGCCAGCCAGGCCCGGACCAGGTAGACCAGCAGGAGGTCGAGCAGGCTGGGCACGGCGAGGCAGGATCCTGGCCCGGCCTGCGCGAGCTCTCGTCCCAACAGGTCGATCGCGGAACGGAGTTCGGGACGGCTGCCGATCCGGTTCGGCAGGTGGACGATGCCCGGCAGTTCGGCCAGCAGGGGGTGCACCCGACTGCGGTCCAGTCGGTACTTCCCGCACAGCAGTTCCGTGCCACCGGGACCGTCAGTCCCGACCTGCCCGGCGTACAGGTCGAACGGCACCGCACGCGCCACGGTCTCCGGCCCGGCGGGGGAGTCGGCGAGCACGTGGCCGGTGCCGTGCGGGAGCAGTACCGCATCGCCCGGTCCGAGGGAGACCGGGTCCCCGCCGCCGTCCGGCAGCAGCCAGCAGCCGCCCTCCAGCACCACGTGGAAGCCCGCCCCGTCGTACGGGGCCAGCCGGGTGCACCAACTCCCGGTGACCCGCAGCCGGTTGGAGGACGGGCTGCCGAGCCGGACGGCGGAGATCGCATCGCTCACTACATCCATCGGATCAGCATACGGAGTCCTCACCGGTGAGACGGATGCGTATGCGGCTGAGCACAACAGGCATTGATCCACTCACCACCCGCTCCGTAGGGTTGGACGCATGGAGAACGAGAGCGTGCAGCGCATGACGCTGGGAGATGTCGAGATCATCCGCTTGGTGGAGTGGCGGGGGACGTTCATGCCCTCCCGGGAGCTCGTACCCGGAGCCGGTGCCGAAGTGTGGCGGGAGAACCGGGAGTGGCTGGCGCCGGACCACTGGGAGCCGGAGACCGAACGGGCCGGGGGCGCGCTGCAGACCTGGGTGCTGCGCAGCGGCGGCCGGACGGTCGTGGTCGACACCGGGGTGGGCAACGGCCGCGAGCGGCCCGGCTCGCAGTTCCACCACTGGCAGGGGGATTTCCCCGGCCTGCTGGCCCGGGCCGGGATCGCTCCCGAGGAGGTGGACGTGGTGGTCAACACCCACCTGCACATCGACCACGTGGGCTGGAACACCACGCCCGTGGAGGGGGGTTGGGCACCGACCTTCCCGAACGCCCGGTACCTGCTGCCGGCCGCCGACGAGCGGTGGTTCGGCCCTGAGAACGAGTACGCCAAGGGTGCCCGCGCGGTCGACCGGCTGATCTACCAGGACAGCATCGGCCCCGTCCACCAGGCCGGGCTGGTCGACCTGTGGGACGGCACGCACCGGATCGACGAGCACCTCACCCTGGAGTCGGCGCCCGGCCACACCCCCGGCTCCGCCGTCCTGCGACTCTCCTCCGGCGGGGACCGGGCGGTCTTCGTCGGGGACCTGATGCACAGTCCGGTCCAGATCCTCCGGCCGAGCTGCAGCAGCTGCCTCTGCCTGGACCCGGTCCAGGCGGCCGTCAGCCGCCGCCGGATTCTCGAACGGGCCTCGGAAGAACGCGAGCTGGTGATCCCGGCGCACTTCGGCGGGGCGGGCGCGGTGCAGGTCAGGAAGGTGCGCGACGGGTTCGCGCTCGGCCGGTGGGCGGCCTACGGGGCGGCCGTGCGGTAGGACCGGCGGCGACGCTGCTGCGTGCCGTCCGTCCCGACCACCCGATTCCGGTGGTGATCCCCCTTGTGCGGGAGCCGTCACGCCTGCAAGATGCCTGGCAGCTGTCTCCGAGGAGGGCAAGTGGCCGCACGGCGGTACTGGTTCGTGCTCGTGCTGTTCGGCGTGTCGCTCGCCCTCTCGGTGCCGCTGTACCGGCTGCCGGGCACCCGCTGCGGCCGGGCCGCCGACGGCGTCTGCGCGGTGCCGACCCGGGCGACCGGCGGCATCCTGGGCACCGAGGCGCTGGCCCGTCCAGGCTGGCTGGCCTGCTACTGGGCCGTCGCACTGCTGCTCGCGCTCTGGCTGATGGCCCGGCGGTACCGGCGGGCCGGGCGGCTGCGGCGGGCGCTGCCGGCGCTGGCGGTGATGGTGCTGCTCGGCGGAGCGGCGGCCGCCCTGACGGTGACCCACTGGCGCGGCTTCCGCTCGCCCTCGGCCGCGCTGGGCTCGGCCCAGCTGCTGATCTTCAACGGCGCCACCCCGCTGCTGGTGTCGGCGGCGGCCCTGGTCCTGCTGGCGGCGGCCGAACGCAGCAGCTGGTTGCTGCTGTTCGCCTTCGGGTACGCGGCGCTGGCCTACGCGCTGGCCACCTACGACGCGTCCCACCTGCTGGAGCTGGTCCGGCTGCCGGTGGACGGGTTCGCCGACCGGTGGGGCGTACGGCAGGGCCTGGCGCCGGCGATACCGGCCGGGCTGCTCCTGGTGGCCGGCGCGGTGGCGGCGCTGGCCGGACGCAGCCCGCGTACGGCCGGTCGGCACGCGCGCGGGGCGGTCCCGGCGCGGGCGGGCCGGTGACGCCTCGTCGGTGAACTCCGGCGGGGCACGCTGCGAGAAGTCCGGGCGGGCCGGGCAGACCCACGATTGCTGTGGTGCCTGCCCGGACCCCGGGCCGGACGTGATCGCCGCTGGTTGGAGTTCTCATGCTGGTATGCGTGACGGGGGGGACCGGCTTCGTCGGCGCCCACTCGGTCGCGGCCGTCCTGCGCACGGGGTGCCGGGTCCGGCTGCTGGTCCGCGACCCGGTCGCCGTCGGGCGGGCGTTGCTGCCGCTGGGCGTCGACCCGGACCAGTTGGAGCTGGTGGTCGGCGACGTCACCGACCCCGGCGCGGTGGCGAAGGCGGTCGACGGGGTGGAGGTGGTGCTGCACGCGGCCTCGGTGTACTCCTTCGACAGCCGCCGTCGGAGCGAGATGCTGCGCACCAACGTGCGCGGGACCGAACTGGTGCTGGCCGCCGGGCGGGAGAGCGGCGCCAGGGCGGTGATCCACGTGTCGAGCGTGGGCGCGCTCTTCCCGGCCGCCGGGCCGACGGTCCGGACCGACTCACCGGTGGGCCGGCCCCGGGAGCCGTACCTGGCGACCAAGGCGGCCGCCGAGGCCGTGGCCCGTAGGCACCAGGAGGAGGGCGCGCCGGTGGTGATCAGCTACCCGCCCGCCCTACTCGGCCCGGACGATCCGTACCTGGGTGACCAGAACGCCCGGCTGCGCAACGAGTTGCGCGGCCTGATGCCGCTCTGGCCGACCGGTCACCTCCCGGTCGGAGACGTCCGGGACACGGCGGCGATGCACGCCGCCCTGGTCACCGGCGCGGCCGGCCGAGCGGTTCGGCAGTTCGGCCCGCAGCACTTCCTGACGACCCGTCAGTACGTGCAGGCGGTCCGCGAGGCCACCGGGCGGCAGCTGCCCGCGACGTACCTGCCGGCCAGGGCGATGCTGCCGTTCGGCCTGCTGACCGGGGCGGTGCAGCACGTCTGGCCGTGGCACATCCCGGCCGAGTACGGCGCCGTCTACACCTGCGCGGTGGCCGCCCGGGCCGAGGGCGGTACCGAACACGGTGTCAAGGCGAGGCCGTTGGCCGAGACGATGGGCGACACCATCTCCTGGCTGCACGCCCGGGGACAGCTGAGCCGCAAACAGGCCGGCCGGGCGGCGGGAGTACGGGGATGACGGCGAACGGGCCCACACAGGGCGGCGGGAGTACAGGGATGACGGCCGACGGCTCCGCACCGGCCGGTTGGGAGCGACTGTCGCCCCGGCTCGGCTACGACCGGGTCAGCGAGAGCGTCATCGGACTGCTCAGCGGCAGACCGGAGTTGGCCGAGCTCGCCGTCCCGGCCTGCCACGGGTGGACGGTCCGTGATCTGGTCGACCATCTGGTGGACGTCTGCCGGCAGGTCACCCAGGGGACCAAGGTGCTGCCGTTGCGGAACCCCGACCCCGACGGCGTGGCAGGCGTGCCGGAGCTGCTGGAGCGGTGGACGGAGCTGTCCGGGAAGCTGCCGCCGCTCGGGGAGGGGCTGCGCGGCCCGATCATGACGATGGACGCCCTGACACACGAACTCGACCTGCGGTGGGCGATCGGCGCGCCGGTGCCGCTCGACCACCCCGCCTACCCGGCCTCGCTGGACCTGGTGGCGCTGGGCATGGGCCTCAGGGTGGCCGAACTCGGCCTGCCGGCCCTGCGGGTGCGGGCCGGCGGCCAGGAGTGGCTGGTCGGCCCGGGGGAGCCCGAGGTCACGGTGGGCGGCCACCACCACGACGTGTTCCGCTCGCTCACCGGGCGGCGCACCCTGGACCAGATCGGCGCACTGTCCTGGAGCGGGCCCGCCGACCGCTGGCTGCCGGCCTTCACCTGGTGGCCGTTCAGCCCGCCCGCGGAGCCGACCGAGCGGGCGCTGCGCGACCGCTGAACGCTACGGTCCCCGCCGGAGTCGCAGAACGGGCACGTCAGGAGAAGTCCGGCAGGCCGCGGACGCTGAGTATCTGTAGGGCAGTCCTGGAGCAGTCGGCGAAGAGCACAGCTGACGAGGGAGAGCCTCATGGGTTACGCGGGCACGGAAAGGTCCGGCCTCGGCCGGCGGGCGGTCCGGATCGGTTCGGTGACGCTACGGCACACCGCGGCCGCCCTGGGCGGGGCGGTGTTCCGGCGGGGCCGGGGAGGGTCGGTGTCCGCGCGGCTGGCGAAGCGGGCACCGGCGATGCTGACCGAGTTGGGCCCGTTCTGCGTGAAGGTGGGCCAACTGCTGAGCACCCGGAGGGACTTGCTGCCGGAGCGCTGGTGCGACGAGCTGGGGCGGCTGACCGATACGGTGCCGCCGCCGTCGCGGGAGCAGCTCGCGGCGGTGCTGGCCGAGGAGTTCGGGCCCGAGGCCGGCTGGCCGTTCGCCGAGTTCGACTGGGAGCCGGTGGGCAGCGGGAGCATCGCGACCGTACACCGCGCGGTGCTGACCGACGGCCGGGTGGTGGCGGTCAAGATCCGGCGGCCCGGGATCGTGCCGCTGATGAGCAGTGACTTCCGGCTGGCCGGGGCGTTCGCCCGGGCCACCGGCCGACTGCCCGGGCTGCGCCGGCTGCCGGCCGAGGAGATGCTCGGCCAGATCGGGACCGCCGTACTGGCCCAGGCCGATCTGGCGGCCGAGCGCGACTCCTTGACGCGGCTGCGCGCCAACCTGGCCACGGTGAAGGGCGTACGGCTGCCCGAGCCGGTCGAGGGGTTCGGCGGGGACCAGGTGCTGGTGATGGAATTCTTGGACGACCTAAGGGAGTTCAGGCCCGAGCCGTACCGGCCGGAGGAGCGCAGGGACGCGATGCGGAGGGTGCTGCGCGCGGTCTACCAGATGCTCTTCCTGGACGGACTGGTCCACTGTGACCTGCACCCGGGGAACCTGCGGCTGGACGCGGCGGGGGAGGTGGTCCTGCTGGACGCCGGGTTCGTGGTCCGGCTCCCCGACCGGGTGCGCAGGCACTTCGGGGAGTTCTTCCTCAGGATGGCGCTCGGGGAGGGGCGCCGGTGCGCGGACATCGTGATCGAGAGCGCCGCGCGGGTGCCGGCCGACTGTGACCTGGAGGCGTTCAGGACCGAGGTGGAGAAGCTGGTCGGGGACGCGTCCGCGGTGGTGGCGGCTGAGTTCAACCTGGCGGCCTTCGCGCCGCGGCTGTTCAAGCTGCAGCGTCGATTCGGGATCTTCGCGGCCGCGGAGTTCGCCTTCCCGCTGCTGTCCCTGCTGGTGCTGGAGGGCATGATCCACAGCTTCGACCCCGGGGTGGACTTCCAGGGGGAGGCCGTTCCGGTGCTGCTGCAGGCCATCGGGGAGGCGGGTGGCTGAGCCAACGGCGGGCGGTGCGCGCCGACGCCGTTCGCTGAGCCGGGGCGGTCCTGGTGGCCGTCCCGGTGGGCCGGGTGGTGCCGCTAGCCGGACCGGCTGATGCCCGGCGTGCGGGCGAGCCGGACGACCCGCTGGGCCGGGAGGCCGACCGTCAGTGGCTGCCTGCCGTCGAGCTCGGGCAGGGCGAGCAGGATCGGGATGTCCAGCTTGCTGAGCGGACGGGTCATCACATCGGCCTCGACCGTCCCGCCGCCGGAGATCACCACCGGGAGGTGCGAGGAGCCGACGAAGAGCGGCTGCCGCACCCAGGGGCGTGGTTCGAGCGCGACCCGGGAGACCACGGCGGCCCGGACGTACCACTGGCCGTCCGGCAATCCGGTAAGCCGGTAGGAGCCGCTCCGGTCGAGGATGTCGCAGGCCTTCGGCTGGCCCTCGGGGATCGACTCCTTGAAGGCAGCCACGTAGATCCGGACCGGCAGTTCGGTCTCGGGCACGTACAACTCGCCCTCCACGCAGCCGCTGTGTCCGGTCGGGCCGACCGCGCGCAGTGCGCTCAGGGTGGCACCCATGCCGAGTTCGGACATCATCCGGAACCGGGCGGGCGGGACGCCGACGCTGCGGGTGAACCGGCTGGTGAACGTGCCGAGACTGTTGTACCCGACCATGAAGGAGATGTCGGTGACACTGGCCGACGTCTCCAACAGTAACTTTTTTGCCATACAGAGGCGGATGGCGGCAAGAAATCTACTTGGCGAGGTGCCGGTGAGGGTACGGAATACGCGTGAGAAGTAGAACTTGCTCAATATCGCACTGTCTGCGATATCGTTCAGGGTCAGTGGTTCGTCAAAGCGTTCCCACATCGTGGCGATGGCCCGTTCGACAGCGTCATGCAAGGAATCTCTCCATTCCCGATGGGTGGATGTCCTATTTGTGCTGCTGCATTAGAGGGACGAGCCTAGCGACGTGGTGTCATGTCCGCAATGGTGTGGGCCTGGCACACTCGGGCTCACGGTTGAGAATTCGCCACCCACTGGGCGTGAAATCCGTGCGGCACCCGGACGGGCAGTGGGACGACGGCGACCGGCGGTCCGGTGAAGTGGGCGGAGTCGAGGACGATCAGTTCGCTCCGGTCGGTGACCGTGTCGTGCACCAGGCTGAGCAGCCAACCGTCGCCCTCGGGGGCGTGCGCCCCGCGCGGTACGAGGACCGCTTCGCCGGCCTCGCGCCCCGCGCCGAGCCGGTGCACCTCGGTGTGCCCGGTGAGCAGGTCGTGGCGCAGCAGCTCGGGGCCGGCCAGCGCCCCGCCACGGTCCGGGCGCAGCCCGACGGTGACGGCGTAGCGGTACGGCGATCCGGCGTAGCGGTCGTCGATCCGGGGGAACTCCTGGGCGCGGCCGTCGAGTCGGCGCTCCAGCACGGTGCCGTGCCGGTGGTCGACGGTCCACCGCCACAGGGCCGGGGTGGACTCGGTCGGGTGCAGCGGGTCGCGGTCGAAGACGCGCTCGTGCCGGATCACGTCGATCACCGTCCGGTCGCCCTGCTCGTAGGCGTTCACCGGGTGGAAGACGAAGCAGGGGTCGATCTCCAGCCAGCGGACGTCCGCGTCGCGGCCGCCGCGCGGCAGCAGCCCGAGCCGGGCGCCGTGGCCTTCGTCCCAGGTGTACGGCACCCGGGAGCCGGCCGCGGCCGCGCGCGGGTCGAAGGTGACCGGCAGGTCGTAGATGACCGCGTGCCGGTCGGTCAGCGAGAAGGCGTGCACCATGGGTGCGCCCTTTACGGTGATCGGCTCGGCCCGGCTGACGTGGCCGTCCGAGTCCACCGTGAGGTAGCTCAGCTGCGGCCGGCCGAACCGGTGCGCCACGGCGTGCAGTTCGCCGGTGAGCGGGTCGGCCACCGGGTGGGCGGCGAAGCCGGCCGGGAGGGTGCCGTTGAAGTCGTACCTGGCCAGCGTCTCCAGCTGGTCGCCCAGTTGGAAGGGGAGCGCGCCGCCGTCGCCGAGCGCCAAGGTGCGGCCCGCGTGCCGGACCAGGCCGGCGTTGGTGTTGTCGCACAGCCCCGACTGCGGCCCCGGGGTGGGAAGTTCGCCCAGCGCGTGAGTGACCCGGTCGGTGCGCACCCAGCGGTTGCGGTACCACTCGGCGCGGCCCCCGCGCAGGCGCAGCCCGTGCACCATCGCGTCGCCCGCGAAGGCGTGGTCGGTGGCGGGGTCGGACGGGCCGAGCGGGTTGGCGCCGATCCGCAGCAGGGTGCCGTCGAGCCCGGCCGGGAGCTGTCCGAGCACCGGCAGGCCGTACTCGGTGACCTCTTCGGTGACCGGGCGGTAGCCACCGGTCAGCAGGTGCGACGTGCCGTGGGTGCGACGGGTGGTCATCTGGCGTCCCCTTGCATATCGGCGTTATATAACTCTGTTCTACGAAGGTTCCTGCTGTCGTGAGAGGATGTCAAGAGTGAGCCCCCGTCAGATCGACCCGACCCTTGCCCCCCAACTCCTGCGGGCTGCGGCCAAGTTGCTCGCCGAGGAAGGGCCCAAGGCGCTGTCGACCCGTCGGCTGGCGGCCGAGGTGGGCACCTCCACGATGGCCGTCTACACGCACTTCGGGGGCAAGGGCGACCTGGTCAGGGCCATGGTGCGGGAGGGCTTCAGCTACCTCAACCGCAGCCTCACCGAGGTCGAAGGGACGGCCGATCCGGTCGCCGACATCGGGGCGCTCGGCTGGGCGTACCGGCGGAACGCACGGGAGCACTGGCACCTGTACAGCGTGATGTTCGGCGGCTCGGTGCTGAGCGGCTTCTCGCTCACCGACGACGACCGGCAGCACGGGCGCTACACCCTGGAGACCCTGGTCGCCGCCGTCGCGCGGTGCATGGCGGCCGACCGGCTGTCGCCCGGTGACCCGCAGGCGGTCGCGCACCAGCTCTGGATCGCCCTGCACGGACTGGTCACCCTGGAGTTCGGCGGCTACCTGGTGCCGCCGTACGACGCGGACGCCTGCTTCGAGGCCCAGGTGAGCGGGCTGCTGATAGGTGCCGGCGGTGAGCCCACGGCCACCCTCGCCTCGATGGCGCGGGCACGCGAACGGCGGGCCTGAGGCCAGGCCCGCCGTCCGTCCGCCCGTGGGTCAGTTGTTCCAGGGTGCGGTGGGGAACCAGATGTAGTCGAGCCGGCCGAGGATCCGCACGTCCCAGTAGACCAGCGTGAAGACGCCGGCTACCAGGAAGGCCGCCGCCGTCACCGCCGCGACCCGGCCGGGCCCGCCGCTCAGCCAGCGTTGCAGCGGGCCGCCCAGACCGTACGTCAGGGCGAGCACCAGGAGCGACATCACCACAATGTTGCCCAGCGACTGGAGGGTGAAGGCGGCCGCGCCGTACAGCGGGTTGTGGGTGGTCGCGGCGTGCCGGAACAGGTCGCGGAAGAGCGGGTAGGGGCGCCCGATCAGGAAACCGCCGACCAGCGCGCCGAGCACCAGCATCGGCGCGTTCGGGAAGCGCCGGGAGAGCGGGCCCAGCGGGTCCTTGAGCACACCGGCCGCGGCCAGACCGAGCACGGTCATCGCCAGCCCGATCAGGCCGAACGTGATCATGGACTGGATGCTGCGCGGTGACAGCGTGCCTGCCGGGCCCGAGGCCGTGGAGAACTGCGGCATCCTGGTCCCGACGAAGCCGACCAGCGCACCGTACGCGGCGGAGACCGGCACCATGCCCGCAGCCATCCAGCCCAGCGGCCTGACGGTCCGCAGGAACCGGTCCCGACGGGTCGTCAGCTCGCCCATCATCGGGCCGACCGCACCGAAGACCGCGATGTTGCAGGCCGTGAACGAACCGGCCAGGCCGGTGACAAAGGCGAACACCACTCCGGCCGCGATCCCCGCGATCGGGGTCTTGTGGGCGTCGTGGCCGAGAAGGGCGTTGGCGGTGGTGGTGCCGATCTCGGTGTCCACGAACTTCGCGGACCAGGCATAGGAGAGGAAGAGTCCGAAGGCGATGCTGAGGAGTATCAGCAGCCCCCGGCGGCGCGGGAAGGTGCTGTTGACGAACAGTGGGGTTCGGGAGGTCTCTGGGGCGGGCTTCCGGGCGGCGCTCAGATCGGTCACGTCTGCTGCTCCTCCGATGGGGTGTTCAGGACAGGACGGCTTGATTCTGGGTGTCCCTGCGGTGGTCGACTTCTTCGCACGTGCCCTCGGCAGGGCACGTTCGGAGTAGGCGGCCCACGGGGAAAGCCGCCAGGATTTCGGTTGGACAGCTGCGCCCATTCGGCAGCCCGATTCTCCGGAGGGAACCATGGCGGGTTCTTGGCGTGCGCTCAGGCGCAGAATCCTGACCCCAGATCATTCGGAAACGAAGCTCTCAAAGCGGGGATTCCACGAGAAGAGCGTGCAATCCCGGGAACTGCTGGAGACGGTCGGTGCGACCTTTCTCACCGGCTACGCGTACGTGATGGAGGAACGCACGGTCGCCGATGCCGAGATCCGGCTTGAGGGGGTGCCGGACCCGTTCCGCGGATTCGCCTACGAAGGCGCGGCGATGGCCTGCGCGATGCTCGACGGCCTGCCGTTCGGCAACGGCCGCAAGGTGTCCGAGTTGCTGGCCGGCCGCGGTCGGCAGCACAGCTACATGGCCTACGTCGGCGTCGGCTGGGCGATGGCAAGACTGCCCCGGTTCCGCTGGGCCGCGATCACCCCGCCGGACCCGCTGCTGCGCTGGCTGGTGCTGGACGGCTACGGCTTCCACCAGGCGTACTTCCACACCCGGAAGTACGTCCACGAGCACTACCAGGAGCGGGACTTCCCGTGGCCGGTGGACGGTCCGGCCGACTACCGGAACCGGGCGATCGACCAGGGCATCGGCCGCGCCACCTGGTTCGTCGCGGGCACCGCGCCGGACGTGGTGGCCGACCTGCTCGACCGCTTCCCCGAGCACCGGCGGCCCGACCTCTACAGCGGCGCCGGGCTGGCCGCCACCTACGCGGGCGGCGGGGACCAGGCCGAGCTGGAGCTGTTCTGGGAGCGGGCGGCCCGCTACCGCCCGCAGGTCGCGCAGGCGTCCGCCTTCGCGGCCACCGCCCGGGTGGAGGCCGGTCTTGTCACGCCGCACACCGAGCTGGCGGCCCGGTTCTTCTGCGATCTGACGCCCGACGAGGCGGCCGTGCTGTGCGACAAGGCGCGCCCCGCCACCGGCCCGGACGGCGCGGTGCCCGGCTACGAACTCTGGCGGCAGCGGATCGCCGAGCAGCTGGCCGAGCAGCGCGACGTGACCGCATGAGCGCGCCCGCGGCCGCCCGGCGGCTGCCGCCGGGACCGCCCGCCACCCGGACGGTCGGCCTGCTGGCCAGGATGGCCAGGGACCGGCTCTCGGTGATGACCTCGGCGGCGCTCGGCTACGGTGACGCCGTCCGGCTGCCGCTCGGGCCGAAGACGCTGTTCTTCTTCAACCACCCCGACCACGCCAAGCGGGTGCTGGCGGACAACGCCGCCAACTACCACAAGGGCATCGGGCTGGTGCACGCCAGACGGGCGCTCGGCGACGGGCTGCTGACCAGCGAGGGCGAGCTCTGGCGGGCCCAGCGCAAGGTGATCCAGCCGGTCTTCCAGCCGAAGCGGATCTCCCGGCAGACCGGGGTGATCGCCGAGGAGGCGGCCAAGCTGGTGGCCCGGCTGCGCGCCCGCGCGGGCAGCGGCCCGGTGGACATCCGGGAGGAGATGACCGAACTGACCCTCGGCATCCTCGGCCGCACCCTGCTGGACGCCGACCTCGGGGTGTACGACTCGATCGGTGAGTCCTTCGAGGTGGTCCAGGACCAGGCGATCTTCGAGATGATGTCGCTCAGCGCCGTCCCGTCCTGGCTGCCGCTGCCCCAGCAGCGCCGGTTCCGGCGGGCCAGGGCGGATCTGGAGCGGATCACCACCCGGCTGGCCGCCGAGCGGGCCGCACACCCGAGCGCCGACGGCGACGACGTGCTCTCCCGGCTGATCGAGGCCACCGCCGGCGAACCGGACGAGGCGGTCCGGCGGCAGCGGATGCGGGACGAGCTGGTCACCCTGCTGCTGGCCGGGCACGAGACCACCGCGTCCACCCTCAGCTGGACCTTCCTGCTGCTCGACCAGCACCCGCTGGTCCTGGAGAAGGTCCACGCCGAGGTGGTCGAGGTGCTCGGCGACCGCCAACCGGTCCCCGAGGACCTGCACCGGCTCACCTACACCTCCCAGGTGCTGGAGGAGGTGATGCGGCTCTACCCGCCGGTGTGGATCCTGCCGAGGAAGGCGCAGCAGGAGGACGAGATCGGCGGCTTCCACGTCCCGGCCGGCGCCGAGGTGCTGATCTGCCCGTACACGCTGCACCGGCACCCCGGCTTCTGGGACGCCCCGGACCGGTTCGACCCGGAGCGGTTCGCGCCCGGCCGGGCTGCCGGACGGCACCGGTACAGCTACATCCCGTTCGGGGCCGGGCCGCGCTACTGCGTCGGCAGCAGCCTGGGCATGCTGGAGGCCACCGTGGTGCTCGCGGCGGTGGTGCGGGAGCTCAAGCTGGTGAAGGCGCCGGGCTACGTGCCGAAGCCGGAGCCGATGCTCACGCTGCGGGTGCAGGGCGGGCTGCCGATGACGGTCCATCCGATCGACTGAGCCATATCCGGCGCGTCCACACCAAGGGCTCCCGTAACCAGCGCAGAACGCCCGGCCGGACTCACCGGCCGGGCCTTCTGCGGTGCGTACGGACGCCGTCCTGGCATGCCGGAAGCCGGTGCCTCCCGTGCGGGAGACACCGGCTTCTCGGACAACTCCCGTCAGTCGCCGAGCCGCTGGAAGCCGCCGGCGAAGTAAAGCAGCGGGTCGTCCGCGGGCGAGCGCCCGAGGTCCAGCACCGAGCCGAGGAAGATGGAGTGGTCGCCGCCGTCGTACTCGGCGGTCAGCTCGCACTCCAGCCAGGCCTGCGCACCCACCAGGACGGGAGCCCCGGTGTACCGTCCCGGCGTGGTCTCGACGGCGTCGAACTCCTGGGCGCCGCGCGGCCGGTGACGGTCGGCGAAGTGCCTGGCCGCCTTCTCCTGCGGCCCGGCCAGCACCGACACGGCGAAGGCCCGCTCGGCCAGGATCGTCTCGTGCACGGCCGCCGTCCTGACCACGCAGACCAGGATCACCGCCGGATCGAGCGAGACCGAGGTGAAGGAGTTCGCGGTCATCCCCCGGGGTTCGGTCCGGCCGGCCGTCAGGACGGTCACGCCGGTGGCGAACCGGCCGAGCACGCCCCGGAGTTCGGTCCGCTCCTGGTCGGTCCGGACGGCGGCCGGACCGGCGGGCAGTCTGTCGGTGGACGTCATCGGCTACACCTCGCTCGGGACGAGGACGGGCCGGGTGGCCCGTCCGGCGGGGCCGCTCGGCGCGACCGCGTACGGTTCGAGTGCCTTGCGCAGTGCCTCCGGCACCCGGGTCGGCCGGGTGTCGTTGTTCGGGCCGCGCATGCACGCCACCCGCTGACGCCCCCGGGCGACCAGCAACTCGCCACCCGCCTCAGGCAGTTTGACGTAGTCGAAGGCGAAGCCGACCTGGGTCTGGGTCAGGTCCTCCAGCCGCATCCGGATCGACAGCTCGTCGAAGGCGGTGATCTCGGCGAAGAACTCGCAGTCCACCTTGAGGGTGAACAGCTTCAGGTCGGCGCGGATGTCCTCCAGTACCTCCGGAGCCATCTCCCGCAAGAACATCTCCCGGCAACGACCTTGCCAGCGCAAGTAGTTGACGTAGTAGACATTGCCCACCAGATTGGTCTCCTCGAAGCCGACCAGGTGGCGGTACTCGTAGAACGGCTGCACGGTCACTCCTCGGATTCCGTCGACAGGGCGAACATCACCGGCAGGTCGGCCCCGTTCAGGGCGGTCGGGAAGGTCGCCACCAGGGCACCGCCGGAGCGCAGCACCACCCAGCGGTCCGGGGTGTCCGGCACCTCGGCCAGGGTCAGCGCGACCTGGGCCCGGCCGGTCTTGCGCAGGCACTCGGTGGCACCCCAGACCCGCGCCGCCGCCTGGGACAGCGGCTCGTCCAGCTCACCGGCGACCAGCTCCGCGAGCGTGAACCCGTCCGGGCCGAGCAGGGCGGCCCAGTCGGCCGGGGCCCGGTCCACCACCGGCTCCACGTCGCAGCCCACCGGCCGCTCACCGAGCAGCGCGAAGGTGACGCCGCCGCCGTGCGAGGAGCTGACCCGCAGCTCGCCGTCGATCTCCGGGCGGCCGTCCGGCCGGTAGCGCACCGCCGTCTCCCGTCCGAGGGCCCAGCCGACCGCCTTGGCGGTCCGCTCCCGGCGCATCGCCACGCCCCGCACGGCCAGTTCGCCGTCGGGTAGGACGATTCCGCGGACGGGGGAGCCGAGCATCAGCTCGGCCCGCCGCTCCAGGTAGCCGCCCAGCAGCGCGGGGTGCCACGGTCCGGTGCCGTCCAGCTTGCGGACGGCCTGGAGCTTGAGCCCCTCCCAGCGCTCGACCAGGACGCCGTCCTGGTCGCGCACGTCGAGGTCGTACAGGTAGGTGTCGCCCACCTTGGAGCGCTCGACGGCGTGCAGGGTGACCTGCTTCTCGGCCCTGACGGCCGCCGGGTCGGCCAGGTGCAGCCGCTCGACGCTGACCGGGAGCAGGGTGGCGTCCGGTACGCAGCACTGGATCGAGTGCATCATCGCGTCCCGGGTGCCGGGGTCGGCGAGCACCAGCTCGTGCGGCAGGTAGCCGGCGAACCAGCCGGCCGTGGCGGTGTTGGAGATCTCCGCGACGCAGCCCTTGGCTGCCAACTGCCGGTAACCGAGCAGGCGTTGGAAGCGTCCACCCTGGAAGAGCACCGGGCCGTAGAGGTCCCGGGCCGGATCGAGCGGGACCTGCGGGGCGTCCTCGGCGACCGGCCGGGGCGCGCCGTCCACCGGCGCCGGCCGGCCGTACCGCAGGGTGGCCCGGAAGTGGTCCGCCTGGAAGCCGGTCTCGCTGCTGCGGATCACCGCCTGCACGGTGTCGGCGTCCGTGGCCAGCACCGCGACCCGGACGGTGACGGTGCCCGTGACCGGGACGACGATCGGGCGGAGGAACTCCATGTTCTCGAGGGTCGGTGCCACCGGCGCGCCCGACCGCCCGGTGACCGCGGCGGCGGCCTGCGCCATCGCCTCCATACCGAGCACGGCGGGGTAGAGCAGATCCCCGTCGAGCAGGTGGTCGGCCAGGTAGGGGTCACCGGCGGCCGACAGGTCCGCGTCGGCGACCAGCTCGATGCCCGGGTAGTACGCCTGCGGCCGCTCCAGGAAGCGCAGCAGCGGCAATTCGCCCCGGCCCACGTCCAGGGTCGGCAGTCCGCCGGCCCGGCCCATCACGACCATCGACGTCGGGGCCGAGGGGTCGGCCAGCAGCTGCTTGAGCAGCGCCACTCCCTGCTCGGTCGGGATCGGTTCGATGCCCTCGCGGATCAGCGCCTCCAGGACGCCGAGCCGCTCGCCCATCCCGGCCCCGGACCAGACCGACCACTCCAGGGCCAGGCAGCGGCAGTCCGGGTTCTCCTGCTGGATCCGCAGGGTCAGGTCGGTCAGCCAGTCGTTGGCGGTGGCGTAGTCCGCCTCGCCGCGCAGACCGGCCCGGCCGATGATCGAGCCGAAGGTGACCAGCAGCCGGAGCGACGAGGGGTCCACGGCTGCCAGCACCGTCTCCAGACCGGTGATCTTCGTGGCCAGGGTGCGCCGGAACGAGGACTCGTCCAGGTTGGCCAGCGCGTGCGGCTCGTTGCGGCCCGCGCCGTGCAGGACGGCGCTGACCGGGCCGAGCGCGGTCCGGATCTCGTCCACCGCGGCCTTGACCTCGTCGGCCGAGGTGACGTCGGCCCGGGCGTAGTGGAACGTCACGCCGGCCTGGGTCATCCGGGCCAGGTTGGCGGCCAACTCCGGGTCTCGGGCCGGGTCGGAGCGGCCCAGCAGGCCGATCGCGGCGCCGGTCTCCAGTGCCAGTTCGAGCGCGCACTCGGCGGTGATGCCCTTGCCGCCGCCGGTGACCAGCAGCACGTCCGCACCGCCCAGGGGCGGGCGTCCGGCCGCCGGGTCGAAGGTCGGACGGGGCCGGAGCACCGGCACCCGGCGGACGCCGTCAGGACCGTGGCTCACCTCGGCGAACCCGACCGTGCCGGCGACGTCGGCGGTGATCAGCGCGCTCAGCTCGGCCGCCCGCTCCGCCGACAGGTCGTCGGGCAGCGGCAGGGTGACCAGGGTGGTGGTGATGCCGGGGGCCTCCAGGTGCAGCGTCTTGGCCAGCCCGGCGGCTCCGCGCCGGTCACCGACCGCGACGAACCGGCCGGTCCCGGCGCCCGCCTCGGTGAGCGCCGCGCGGGCGGCGGCCAGCATCAGCGCCGCGTGGTCCGCCCCGCAGTCCCTCGGCAGGCAGAGTAGTACGCCGCCGCCGAGACCGGCCGCGCCGAGCGCCCGGTGCAGGGTGTCCGCCAGCGGGTGCCGCTCGGAGGCGAAGACCTGCCAGTCGCCGCCGGTGTCGCTGCTCCGGGACGGGGGTGCCGGAGTCGGGACCAGCTCGACCTCGAACGCCCTGACCCAGGGAGCGACGCCCGGGGCGATCCGTCCCGGCTCCTCCCCGTCCCCGCCGGTCTCCGCCAACTCGTCAAGCAGCGCGGCCAGTTCGGCCAGCGTTGAGGTGGCGAAGGCGGAGGTCACCAACGGGGCGGTGAAGCCGAGCTCTTGGGCCGCCTGGTTCATGATCTGACCCACCGTGATCGAGCTCAGGTGCAGCTCGTCGAGCGGGTTCATGTCCGGGCCGACCGCGGCGAGCGGCAGCTCCGCCCGGTCGGCGGCCAGCCGCAGCAGTACCTCCAGGCTGTTCCCGGCCGGCTCGGTGGCGGTCGCGGTGGCAGCGGCGACCGCGACCGGCGGCGCGGCGGACACGGGCCGCTCCGCCGGGAGGGCCGCGAGCACGAACTCGCCCTCGGCGGAGAGCTCGGTGGGGCTGGCGAAGAAGCTGAACTCCTTGTCCAGCGGCAGCGGCCGGGTGAACCGGTCGCGGAACAGCTCCGCGTGCCGGACGGGCGCGCCGAGCGTGAACGCCGCCGCCACGGCCGCGAACAGCCCGATCAGCGAGGCACTGTCGGACTCCAGCGACACGGTCGGCACGGTCGGTGCGATCTCGGCCGCCAGGCCGCGCAGCACCCGTCCGGGGCCGACCTCCACCAGCAGGTCGACCTCGGACGCCAGCTCGCGGACCGCCTCGTCGAACCGGACCGGGTCCAGCACCTGACGGGTCAGCAGCTCCACCACGTCCACGTCGGCCGGGAGTTCGGTCGCGGTGACGGTGGAGAACATCCGCTCGGTCAGCGGCGCGAAGGTCTCGGTGGCCAGGTGCGCCCGCAGGCCCTCGGCCGCCGGGGCGACCGCCGCCGAGTGGAAGGCGTGCGAGACGTTGATCCGGGCGGTGCCGAGACCGGCGGCCGTGGCCTTGGCGCAGACCCGGTCGACCGCGTCCACTGGGCCCGAAACCACGGTCTGCGCAGGGCTGTTGTACCCCGCGATCACCACCGGCTCGCCCGCCAGCAGCGGTTCGACCAGCGCGGCCTCGGCCGCGATGCCCGCCATCGTCCCGTTGCCGTCGCTGGCGTCCGCCATGATCCGGCCACGGGCGGCGGCGACCCGCAGCAGGGTGGTCTCGTCCATCGCCCCGGCCCAGTGCAGCGCGGTGACCTCGCCGAGGCTGTGCCCGGCCGCGCCGACGGCGTCGATGCCGAGCGCGGAGAGCACCCGCAGGCCCGCCACCGAGGCGGTGACGATCCTCGGCTGGGCCACCGAGGTGGCGACCAGGTCGCCGTCGGTCGGCTGGGCGTGGGTCCGGTAGAGCTCGTCCACCGAGGCGAACCGGCGCCGGATCGCGCCGCCGTCGCCGCGCCGCCCGGCGCCCTGACCGGGGAAGAGGAAGCCGATCCTCGGGGTGAGCGCCGAATTGCCCAGGTAGACGCCGCCGTTCGGGTCCAGCACCGAGCGGGCGCCGGAGTCCAGCAGGGTCAGCAGCTTGCCGAAGCGCTGCTCGGCCTGCTCGGGACTGGCCGCGACCACTGCGGCGCGGATCGGCCGGTCGGCCAGCTCCTGCTGCAGGGTGGCGGCCAGGTCGCCGAGCTCGGCGAACGACAACCGGTGAGTGAGGGTCGCGAGTTGGGCCACCCGGCCGCGCAGCTCGGCCATGCTGGCGGCGTCGACCAGCAGCAGCTCGACGTCCTGCCGGGAGGCGACCAGCCGACGGGTGGTGCGGCCGACGTCGGTCTTCCGCATGCCGTCGGCGTGCTCCACCACCACGTGCGCGTTGATCCCGCCGAAGCCCATCGAGGAGACCCCGGCCCGGACCGGTGCGCCGGCCGGCCAGAGCTCCGCGTGGTCCGGTACCCGCAGGGCGGGACGTTCGCCGGTGAGCTCGGGGTGCGGGTCGTGGTGACTGGTGGCGGGCGGGATGATCTGGTGCCGGACCGCCAGGACGGCCTTGAGCAGCCCGGCCACCCCGGCCGCGGCCTTGGTGTGCCCGAAGTTGCCCTTCACCGTGCTGATCGCGGCGGGCGGGGCGGTGGGGTCGGCCGCCCGGCGGGCCTCGGAGAAGGCCCGCAGCTCGGTGGCGTCGCCGACCGCCGTGCCGGTGCCGTGGCCCTCGAAGTAGGACACCGTCTCGATGCCGAACCCGGCCGTGGCGTAAGCCCGTTCGAGTGCCAGCCGGTGGCCGCTGGCCTCCGGTCGGGTGATGCCGCCCTTGCCGTCCGAGGAGTAGCCCCAGCCGGCGATCGAGGCGTACCTGAACCGCTGCTCGGCCTGCGCGTCCTGATCGCGCATCAGGACCATCATCCCGCAGCCCTCGCCCGGCCAGAAGCCGTTCGAGCCCTTGTCGTAGACCCGCATCTCGCCCGTGGCCAGCGCGCCGGTCTTGGCGAAGCCGATCACCTCGAACGGGTCGATGGAGAGGTCCACGCCGCCGACCACGGCCACGTCCAACCGCCCGTCGACCAGCGCGTCGCAGGCGGTGGCGACCGAGAGCAGCGAGGAGGAGCAAGCACCGTCGACGGTGAACCCGCCGCCCTTGAAGTCGAAGTGGTTGCAGATCCGGCCGGCGATGGTGTTGGCCAGACCACCGGCCAGGGTGTCCTCGCCGATCGGCGGGAAGGGGCTCTTGTAGCGCTCCTCCAGGCCCGCCAGGAAACCGGCCAACGCTGCGTCGTCCCAGCCCTGTTCGCGCAGCGCGGCGCCGACCGTGCGGCGCACGTACGGCCAGCGCAGGCGCATCAGGTTGGCCCGGCTGAACTCGCCGGTGAGGGTGTTGCCGATGATGACACCGGTGTTGGCCTCGCCGAGCCCGGCGCCGAGCGGGAAGCCGGCGTCCTCCAGGGCCCGCGCGGCGGTGTCCAGCGCCAGCCAGTGCGTCATGTCGGTGGCCCGGTAGGTGGAGCCGGCCACCCGGTACTTGACCCGGTCGAACTCGAAGCCCTCGATGACGGCGGCCTTGGCCGAGTAGAACTTGTCCGGCGCCGCCGGGTCGGGGTCGTAGTAGTCCTCGGCGCGCATCCGCTCGTCCGGCAGGCGCCGGAAGGCGCGGCGGCCGGTGAGTACGTTCTGCCAGAGCTCGCCCGGTGAGTCCGCGTCCGGGTAGCGGCAGGCGATGCCGACGACGGCGATCCTGGCAGGGTTGGGGTTGGAGGTCATGCGGCCACCGCCTCGGAGCCGGTCTTCTTGCCCAGCTCGGCGGCGATGGTGTCGCCGAGCCCGTTGCCGGCGGAGGACTCCGGGGCCCGGTAACGCTTGATCAGATGGGCCACCCACCAGCCGGCGCCACGCACGCCGCAGACCACGGTGACCGCGAAGAACAGGGTGTAGACCACGTTGAAGAGCATCAGTACGCCGTAGGTCATGGCGACCCAGGAGCCGAACATGAACTGGTTCCTGGGACGCGAGGGCGTGGTGCCGGGGTCGCTGATCATGTAGTTGGTGAACAGCACGAAGGCGACGCCGCTCATCGGGCCGAGCGCGTTGAAGATCGCCACGTCCCAGATCCAGTGCCGGATCAGGGCCTGGATCACGAAGCCGCCCAGCCAGCCGACGATCAGCGCGACCTTCTTGGTGAGCATCGCGTTGATCACGGTGCCGGAGGTGACGATGATCAGCGGGATGGCCACCCGGAAGAAGGTGTTGGCGTTCTCGGTGAACTCGTACGGCGGCGCGATGCTGACCCAGGAGCCGAAGCAGACCAGGCTCATGGTGATGCCGAAGTTGGACGGGTTCATGAAGTGCCGCATCCGGCCGGCCACCGGGGCCTGGAGGGCGTGCTTGCCGGCCACGCCGACCACCGTGCCGAAGATCACCGGCAGGATCTGGTCGTTGGCGTAGAGCAGCATGTTCACCGCGAGCGCGGTGATGTGCGAGGGCAGCAGGAACTCGTACAGGCCGCGCACCCCGTTCCCGCGGAAACGGGGAACGCGCTTCTGCGCCCAGGCGCTGAGCACCTCGAAGGCGAGCTCGGTGGTGTACGCGGTGCCCACCGCGATGAACGGCCAGAGCCACGGCTGTTCGAAGCCGAGCAGGGTGTAGCCGAAGGCGTTGAAGACGGAGATCGAGATGGCGAAGTTCCGCAGCGCGAGGTAGCGCGGGTCCTTGGCGGGGGTCGGCAGGGCGACGGTACTCATCGGCTCGGAACCTCCTGGACGTCACTGGTCAGCTGGAGCGAGTGGGTGCCCGGCTTCAACTGCAGGTCCTTCATGTGCAACTGGCCGGCGGCGTCGCGCCAGCAGAGCTCCACGGTGGCCGGTCCCTGCTGGCCGCCGAGACCGAAGTGCACCTCGAAGCTCCGGAAGCCGCCGTGGCCGCTGCCGCCGTCGAGCTGGGAGACCTGGGTACCCCGGGGCGTGGTCACCTTGACGGTGGCGCCGTAGGCGGGACTGCCGGTGTTGACCAGGCCCTGCCCCGCGCCCTCGGTGCCGGTCGGTCGGTACAGCCGCAAGTCGAGGTAATTGCCCGGCCGGGGCGCCTGGTTGGCGTAGAACGCGGGCGGTCCCCACTGGCGGGCGACCGCGAAGTCGAGCAGACCGCTGCCGGTGGTGTCACCGGTGGCGATGGCCCGGGTCGGGGTCGGCACCGCCAGCCCGAGGTCCTTGCTGATGTTGGCGTAGGTCCCGCTCGGCGTCTTGGCGTAGAAGGCCAGCGCGTCGTCGCCCGCCAGGTCGTCGCCGGGCTGGACGTTGGGCCACATCCGGGGGTTGGAGAGCAGGTCGTCGTTGGTCATGGCCATCTCCTGGAGCCACGGCCAGCGGTCGATCTCGCCCTTCACGAACCCGTCGGCCTGGAGGATCGCCAGGTCGCCGTCGTTGCGGAAGTCGGCCATCTTGGTGTCCCAGCCCCAGCCGGTCCAGGCCACCCCGTGCTCGCGCGCCTCCTGGGTGAACGGCGCGATGTCCTGCTCCAGTTTCGCGCGCATCTCGTCGTTGTCCTTCGCCTGGTTGATCCAGAGGAAGTTGGACTCCTCCAGGCCCCAGGCGGCGGTGATGTTGCTGACCATGATGTCGAAGCTGCCGTTGTGGTTGACGTCGGCGAAGTCGACGCCCATGCCTTTGAACGAACCCTTGCCCAGGACGAAGGACTTGGGGGTGGTCGCGTCCCGCCGGCCGGTGGCCTCGGTGAAGCTGATCCGGCCCGGTACGGAGCGGTTGTACAGCAGGTGCGCATGGCCGAAGTCATTGGCGATGTACAGGTCCGGCAGGCCCTTGCCGGTCAGGTCGGCGCCCGCGATGGCGAGTGTCCAGCCGGTGGAGGCGTCGAACGGGATGGCGGCCTTCTCCTCGACGAAGAAGGCGTCGGGCTCCGGTCCGGTGGTCGACTTGGCCCAGCGCAGCACGTGGTCGCCGCCGGCGTTCCGGGCACTGGAGAGCGAGTCGTTCATCTGGACGTTGTTCAGCCCGCGCGGGTCCAGCACGTCGGAGTCGGGGAAGTAGTTGCCGATCACGATGTCCGGGTGGCCGTCGCCGTCCAGGTCGCCCACGTACGCCGCGTCGGTGTTCCAGCGCGGGCCGTGGTACTTGCCGTCCAGCGACTGGGAGGGGACCACCTCACGCGGTGTGTAGCTGTCCACGGCCGGAGTGGTGGCGTCCGAGTTCGCCAGGAAGAGGACCGGGGTGCGCCCCCAGTAGGTGGCCAGCAGGTCCATCCGGCCGTCGGCGTTGAAGTCGCCGGGAGTGCAGCCGGTCGGGGCCATCGCGGCATCCATCGGCAGCGGTGCGGCGTTCAGCACGAACGGCGTGAACCGGTCGCCCGGGCGGGCGGTGGGCGTGTAGGTCACCACGATCTGGTCGGTCCTGGTGTCGACGATGCACATGCCGTCGGCCAGGCCGTGCCCGGTGAGGTCGTTGATGGCGATGCCGGCGCCGACGGAGGAGACCCAGGAGCGGATTTTCTCGTACGACGGGTTCACCGTACGGACCGTGTTCATCTTCTGGGACTCGTACCCGGCCGGGAAGGCGATCGGCATCTCCTGGAACTTGTACTGCGTGGCGACCTCGTCGCCCCCGGCCACGGCGACCGAGCTCCGGACGGCGATGAAGAGTGACGCGGTCACCACCACCGTCGCCACTCCCGGAATGAGTCTACGAATTCGCTCGCGATACAAGACGTTCCCCTCTCCGCGCGGGTTTCCGCACAGTAATAACAATGTGATGGATGCTCGGCCCTATTTTGCTGGTCAACCCCTTTTGTGGACGTCTTGGTTTTTGAGCATGGGACACCTTTTGCGGTCCCGCTTCTCTCATGTTGCCCACCGCTCCGGCCGGTGGGCGGGAGGGCACGTTCGGAGAAGACATCGGGACACGGCGGCTGTGAAGCTCTGGGAGAGAAGACGTCCCCCTATCGGATTCCGCGACCCCGAGGATGTTCCATGACAGAGGTTTATGACGACGTCGTTGTCGGATCGGGCTCGGCCGGCGCGGCGATCGCCGCGCGGCTCAGCGAGGACCCTTCGCGCAGGGTGCTGCTGCTGGAGGCGGGACCCGACTTTGCCGACGTGGGCGCCCTGCCGGACGACATCCGGGACGGCAACGCGATGTCGCTGAGCGCGCACGACTGGAAGTTCCGGGCGGAGATCAGCGACGGCCGGCGGATCCTCTTTCCACGCGGAAAGGTCTCCGGTGGATCGTCCTCGGTCGGCGCCACCATCGCCCTGCGGGGTGTCCCGGAGAATTTCGCCGAATGGGCCGGTTCGGGCAATTCCGAATGGTCCTGGTCGGACGTCCTGCCGTATTACCGGAAGCTGGAGGACGACCTCGATCTCGGGGGCGACGAGATTCACGGGAAGGGCGGTCCGGTCCCGATCAGGCGCTGGCGTCCGGAGGAGCTGACGGCGGCCCAGAAGTCCTTCGTGGACGCCAGCCTGGCGGCGGGATTCCCCGAGGTGACCGACCACAACAACCCCACGGCCACCGGAATCGGTCCGATTCCGTCCAACCGCAGGGACACCGAGGTCCGCGTCAGCGCCTCGCTGGCCTACCTCACCCCGGAGGTCCGCGGCCGGGCCAACCTGACCGTCCGGGCCGGCGTGCTGGTGCACCGGGTGCTGTTCGAGGGGACCCGCGCGGTGGGTCTGGAGGTGTCCGCCGGCGGGACGGCCGAGCAGGTCCGGGCGCAGCGGGTGATCCTGTCCGCCGGCGCCGTGAACTCGCCCACCATCCTGATGCGTTCGGGCATCGGACCGGCCGAGGACCTGCGTCGGCTCGGCATCGAGGTGCTGCTGGACGCACCCGGCGTCGGAGAGAACCTGATCGACCACCCGCGCACCGGCATCTTCATGAAGCCGGCCCCGGGGGCGATCGAGCGCACCGACCCGTTCCTGCAGACCATGGTGCGGACCACCGCGAAGGGCTCCACCGACTTCAACGACCTGCAGTACTACATGGTCAACCACTTCGACCTGACCATGTTCCCCGACCTGCAGATGCTGGCCGGCGGGAACGTGATCCTCGGTGTGATGGTGGTGGACCAGAAACCGGAGTCCCGGGGCCGGCTGCGGCTGAACTCCGCCGACCCGGCGGCCTCACCCGACATCGACCTGAACTTCCTGTCCACCGAACGCGACCTGCAGAAGCTGGTCGACGCCGTCCGGACCTGCTGGGAGCTGGTCAGCCACCCGGGGATCAGCAGCCGGGGCGACGGGTTCATCGTGCTCAACGACCAGCTGATCGACAACGACGACATGGTCCGCCAGTACGTCCGGCTGAGCCTGGACAGCGCCTACCACCCGGTCGGCACGGCCCGGATGGGGACGGCCTCGGACGAGGGCGCCGTGGTCGACCAGTACCTGCGGGTGCACGGCACCGAGGGCCTCTACCTGGCCGACGCCTCGGTGATGCCGAGCATCGTCAACTGCAACACCAATCTGACCTCGACCATGATCGGCGAACGGCTCGCCGACTGGCTCCGCGCCGGCTGAGACCGGCGGAGCCGAACTCACACGTCAGGAGACCGAGTTGATCGACCTGCCCAGGATCGCCACCCGCGAGGAGTGGCTCCAAGCGCGCAAGGAACTGCTGGAGAAGGAGAAGCAGCTCACCCGGCTGCACGACGAGGTGGTCGCCGCCCGTCCCGAGCTGCCGATGGTCAAGGTGGAGAAGGAGTACGTCTTCCACGGCCCGCAGGGCGAGCTCTCGCTGGCCGACCTGTTCGAGGGGCGGCGCCAGCTGATCGTCCGTCACTTCATGTTCGGCCCGGACCAGGAGGAGGGCTGCATCGGCTGCTCGATGCAGGCGGACTCGGTCGGTCACCTGGCCCACATCAACGCCCGCGACACCACGTTCGTGATGGTGTCGCGGGGACAACTGCCGAAGCTGGAGGCGTTCAAGGCCCGGATGGGCTGGACCCTCCCGTGGTACTCCTCCTTCGGTTCGGACTTCAACGTGGACTACCACGTCACCACCGAACAGGGTGAACTGCCGGGCGTGAGCGTCTTCATGACCGACGGGACGGACGTCTTCCACACCTACTCGATCTACGACCGGGGTGGTGACATCTTCAAGAACTTCTACAACTACCTCGACCTGACCCCGCTCGGCCGGCAGGAGGCCCAGTTGGAGCAGCCGTGGGACTGGTGGCGCCACCACGACAAGTACGACGACGAGAACGCCGCGACCGCCGGGCAGAACTGGTGGAACCGTACGGACAAGTTCGCCACCTGATGACCGGTCGGGTCTGAAGTCCGGCCCAGCCCGGGTGCCGTGAATGACGGCACCCGGGCTTCGGCGTGTCCGGCTCCGGCGGTCTGCCGGTTTCCGGGCACCCTCGGCATATGCCCGCGGTGCTGCCCCGGGCAAATCAGGGGGTGCGTTTTGACGGACGTCCGATCTGCTGGAAGAGGGCAATTTAGGAGACAGAAGGGCTCCGCCGTCCTGACAACATCGGGTTGCCCGCGAATGTCCGTCCATGGCGAAGGAGTCACTTCCATGACCGAACAGCAGGTTCCGGCGGCACGCGTCCCGCTGATCGACGAGGCCGACGCGACCGGAAGGACCGCGGAACTCTACGACCTGATCAAGAGCAGGACGGGTCTTCCGTTCGTGCCCGATATGTTTCGGCTGGTCTCCACCCGGCCGGATCTGATGGAGGTTCTCATCACGGGCTACACCGGGGTATTCGGCGACGGAGTGCTGCCCCGGGCCACCCGCGAGATGATCTCGGCCTGGAGTTCCAAGGTGAACGGCTGCCCGTACTGCGTGGGCACCCACAACTGGTTCCTCTCGCAGTTCGGCGGCAGTGAGGAACTCACCCACGCGATCGCCACCGCGAACAAGCCCGGCGAACTCCCGCTGGACGCGAAGCACCTGGCACTGATGGACCTGGTCACCCAGGTCTGCACCGGTGCCTACCGGATCACCGACGAGGAGTGGGACCGGGTCGCGGCCGCCGGCTGGAGCAACGACGAGCTGCTGGAGGCGGTCTTCACCGCCGGGCTGTTCGCCTTCATCAACCGTCTGGTGGACGGCTACGGGCTCGGCAGTTCGATGACCCGCAGCCGGGTCGCCAGCCAGTCGGACGCCGGTGCGGACACCGGCGCGGACGGGGCGGTCGGCTGATGGCCGCGTCCCGGGCGGTGCTGCTGACCGGCGCCTCCTCCGGCACCGGGATGTCCTCCGGCACCGGTCAGGCCGCGGCGCTGCGGCTGCACCGGGCGGGTTGGCCGGTGTACGCGACCGGGCGCAACCTGGAGGCCCTGGCGCCGCTGGCCGCCGAGGGGATCCAGGTGCTCTACCTCGACGTGACGGACGAGCGGTCCATGGTCGAGGCCGTCGACAAGATCACCGCCGAGCACGGCGCGGTGGGCACGCTGATCAACAACGCGGCCTACAGCCTGAACGGCACGATCGGGGAGACACCGGTCGAGGAGGTGCGCCGGCAGTTCGAGACCAACGTCTTCGGCCTGTCCCGGCTGACCCAGCTGGTGCTGCCCGGGATGCGGGCCCAGGGCGGCGGCCGGGTGGTCATGATGTCGTCCATCTTCGGCCAGTTCGCCACCCCGGGCCGGGGGTACTACCAGGCCACCAAACACGCGCTGGAGGCGATCGGCGACTCGCTCCGGCACGAGGTCGCGCGGTTCGGCATCAAGGTGGTGCTGATCGAGCCCTCGCCGGTGCTGGGCGGATTCGTACCGATGTCGGTCGCCGACCTCGGGATGACCGGACAGGAGCGCGGCGGCCTTTACGACGAGTTCTGGGAGTACTTCGTCGACTGGCACGGCGCGTACCGGGAGACCGACAAGCCGACCGGGCGAGGTCGAATGGCCGTTCGGGCTGAGACCGTTGCCAAGGTGATCGAGCAGGCGGTGAGCAGTGAGAACCCGAGGATCCGGTACCGGATCGGGGTGCCCTCTCGACTACTGCCCCGGATGCGCTGGACAATCGGCGATCGGATGTTCGAGAAGTTCGTGCGCGCCTTCTTCCCGATCCCCTGAGCGAATAGCGCTTTTCCCGAGTCCGTGTTACCCCCTCAGACTCCCCTAAGGAATGGTGTGACCGAACAGTTCGACACCTCCGGTCTGGCCCGGGCGATGGACTATCTGCTGGGCGGCGAGGCGCACGGCCCGGCCGACCGGGAGGCCGCCGACCGGGCCTGCGCGGTCTGGCCGACCGGCGATCTGCGAGCCGAACTGCGGGCCGCCCGGGCCGCCCTGGGCCGGATGGTCGGCCATCTGGTCGGCCAGGCGGGCCTGGGGCAGCTGCTGCACATCGGGGCCGGCCTGCCCACCATGCGCAACACCCACCAGGTGGCCCAGCGGATGGCCCCGGCCACCAGGGTGGTGTACGTCAGCCGGGACCCGGGCGTGGTGGCCCACGCCAGGCAGCTGCTCAGGGAGCAGCCGAGAAGCCCGACCGCCTACGTGCACGGCGAGTTGGGTGACCCGGATCGGATTCTCCGGGACGCTGCCGGGGTACTGGACCTGTCACGCCCGCTCGGGCTGGTCCTCTTCGGCGGACTGCACTTCGTGTCCGGCGCGGACGATCCGGCCGGCCTGGTGCAGCTGCTGGTGGACGCGGTCCCCTCCGGCAGTTGGGTGGCCTTCGGGCACCTCGCCACGCACGAACGGGACCACCTGATGGACGCCGCGATGGAACGGATCGTGCCGGACTGGAGCGGTCGGATCGTCCGCCGGAGCCGGGCGGAGGCGCTGGCCCTGCTGGACCGGAGCCTCGAACTGGAGGACCCCGGCATGGTCCTGTCCACGGACTGGCGGCCCGAGTCACCGGCCGCCCCGACCGGGTCACCGGCCCTGTGGTGCGCGGTGGCCCGCAAACCCTGAACCGCCCGCAAGCCGTGAACCGCCCGCAAGACCCGAACCGCGAACTCCGAACCGCCCGCTGCCCGACCGATCGAGGAGCGCACCGTGCACAGAAGGTTCGTCCAGTCCTCACTGCGGGGGCTGTCGCTGCTCCAGGTGCGCCACGTCAAGCCGGTCCCGTTCGACGCGGCGCGCGACGGTATCGCCGAGGTGTACCGCGAACTGGAGCGTGACTTCGGGGTGTTGGCCCCGCCCATCGCGCTGCACTCGCCCTCGTACGGTCCGCTCGCCGCGAGCTGGCTGATGCTCAGGGAGTCGATGCTGGTGACGGGGGTGGCGGCGCGGACCACCAAGGAGGCGGTGGCCGCGGCGGTCTCGGTGGCCAACGAGTGCCCGTTCTGCGTCCGGATGCACTCCGCCATGCTGCACAGCCTGGCGCCCGGCAGGGACAGCGCCGCGATCCGGGACGGCCGGCTCGAGCTGGTGGCCGACCCGGCGGTCCGTGCGGTCGCCGGCTGGGTCCGGGACGGCGCGGTCCGGGACACCGCCGCGAAGACCCGGTTCCCGTTCGCCGTCGAGCAGTTGCCCGAACTGCTCGGATCGGTGGTGATCATGCACTACCTCAACCGCATGGTGAACGTCTTCCTGGGCGCGCTGCCGCTGCCGCCCGGAGCACCGGAGAGTTCGCTGCGGCCGGTGATGCGGGTGCTCACCTGGCTGCTCCGTTCGGCGGCCAGGGCCGAGCCGAAGGCGGGCGGCACGCTGGGTCTGCTGCCCGCCGCGCCGCTGCCCGAGGACCTGTCCTGGGCGGCGGCCAGCCCGCAGATCGCGGCGGCCTTCGCCCGGGCGGCGGCCGCCGTGGAGGCGGCCGGACGGGCTGCTCTGCCCGACGGTGTCCGGGCCCTGGTGCTGGACACCGTGGAGCGCTGGGACGGGCGCCCGCCCGGCCTGGGCCGGGCCTGGGCCGACGCGGCCGTCGAGTCGCGCCCGGCCGAGGAGCGCCCGGCCGCCCGGCTGGCGCTGCTGACCGCGCTCGCCGCCTACACGGTGGACGAGACGGTGATCGACGCCGCCCGCGCGGCGGGCGCTGACGACGAGGCACTGGTCGGCATCACGGCCTGGGCGAGTCTGACCGCCGCCCGCCGGGTGGGCGCCTGGATGCACCACCCCGAGTGAACGGAACCTCCGCCCGGCACCGCCGAGTTCGCTTCGGAGCCCCCCGGACCCGACCGAAGGAGTGATGTCATGCAAGACGCAGTCGAGCGCGCGATCGCGACGATGTGGGACCGCTACGAGGAACCGCTCTCGTTGGACGACATCGCGGACACCGCCATCCTGAGCAAGTTCTACTTCTCCCGGGTGTTCCGGACCCTCACCGGCACCTCGCCGGGGCGGTTCCTCTCCGCGATCCGGCTGCACAAGGCCAAGCACCTGCTGCTGAGAACCGAACTGAGCGTCACCGACATCTCGTACCAGGTGGGTTACAACAGCCTCGGCACGTTCACCAGCCGGTTCACCCGTAGCGTCGGGCTCTCGCCGGGGCGGTACCGCACGCTGGCCCGGACCGGTATGCCGGTCGCCACCCGGGCGTTCCGGTCGGCGGCGGCCCGTCGGACCTGCGCGGTGCGTGGTTCGGTCGGATCGCCGGAGGTCGGCTTACCGACCCGGATCTACGTGGCGGCGTTCAGCGATCCGATCGTGCAGGGCGAGCCGGTCGCCTGTGACATCCTCGACGGGCCGGGGGAGTTCCTGCTGTCGGGGGTGCAGGAGGGAGTGTGGCACCTGCGGGCGGCGGTGGTCGCGGTGCACGACGTCGAACCGCAGCCGTGGAAGCGCAGCCCGTTGTTCATCGGCTCCAGCCGGCCGGTGACGGTGCGGGCGGACCAGCCGATCGAGGTGGATCTGGAGACCCGCGAGTTCTGCCCGTTCGACCTGCCGATCCTGCTGGCGTTGCCCGAGCTCGACTGCTGGGAGCTGCCGCAGCCGGAGCTGGCGGCCGGGGCGGTCGGTCTGACCCGAGGCTGAACGAGGGTCATTCATCGGGGAGTTGGGCTGTGCACGGCGGCTTGACGGCGCGTGGCATCTGACGGACAGTTGAGTCCGTTAATGTATAACGATGTTATGACCCGCACGGAGGCCGTCCGGGTCCACCACGTGACACGGAGGCTGATCCCCATGCCGCACATCGCGTTGCCGGCCCCGATCCCCGGCATTCGGGGGCTGATGAAGACCAAGCCCGCCTCCGGTCGCCGACTCGGCGAGCTGGCCGAGCAACTGCTCCGGGGCGAGTCCCCGCTCAGCGTGGGCGAGCGCGAGCTGATCGCCGCCTACGTCTCCGCCCGCAACGGGACCAGGTTCTGCACGGGCGCCCACGGCGCGGCGGCTGCGCACGCCCTCGGTGGCGACTTCGCGCTGGTGGAGGCGGTCCGGCAGGACCTGAGCACCGCCCCGGTCGACGAGCGGCTGCGCGCCCTGCTGATGCTGGCCGGCCAGGTGCAGATCGGCGGTCTGGCGGTCACCCCGGCCGACATCGAGCGGGCCAGGGCCGCGGGCGCCGACGACGAGTGCATCCACGACACGGTGCTGATCGCGGCGGCCTTCGCGATGTACAACCGCTACGTCGACGGGCTGGGCGCGATAACGCCCGAGGACCCGGCACTGTACGACGAGATGGGCGAGGCCCTGGTCGCCAGGGGCTACCTCGACTGACCAGCCGCACGGCACGGCTGATGCCCGTACCCCGCCGGGTACGGGCATCAGCCATGCGGACAGGCTCTCCCATCAGCCCAGCTTCTTCAGTCCGGCACCGGTCAGCAGGTAGGCCGGTGCCACCGTGGCGGCGTCCGCCTGCACCAGTTCGACGACTGCGGCGCCGGCCTGCTCGGGGGAGAGCAGCGGGCCCAACTGCTGGACGTACTCCTCCTCCGCGCGATGGTCGCGGGCCGCGTACGCCCGGGCGGCCGCGCGACCGAGGCCGGTCAGCGGGGTGATCCGGGGGAGGATCGTGGTGAAGCCGATCTCCAGCCCGGCCCGGTCCGCCTCCTCCTGCGCGTAGGCGGTGATGAAGCGCTGGGTGGCCTTGGCGCCCGCGTACCCGCCGCTGAGCGGCGAACCGGCCAGCGCGGCCCCGCTGCTGAACACCACCACCCGGCTGCCGGGCCGGAGCGGGGTGAGCAGTGCCTCGCGCAGCCAGTGGAACGAGATCCGCACGTCGCTCTCCCAGTTGGCCGAGAAGGTCTCCCAGGTCTGCTGCTGCAGCGGACGCATGTGCGGGGTGGCGCCGGCCACCAGGACGACGGTCTGCGGCTGGTGGCGGTCGATCAGGTCGGCCACCACTGTGGGGTCACCGGCGTCGGCGGTCTCCGGCTGGATGCCGCCCGCGCCGTTGGCCGGCTCGGGGTAGACGGTCGCGGTGCGGGAGACCGCGACCACCGGAGCGCCGGCCTCGGCGAAGGCGGTGGCGATCCCGTGGCCCAGGCCACGACTCGCGCCGACGACGATTGTGGTCCGGCCGGACAGGTCGCTCATGAAGTCCTCCAAAGGATCGAATTGATGACGGTACGTCAGATCAGGTCGACGGGCCCCGACCCGAACAGCTGGTCGGGGCCCGCAGGGGCCCTACCGGGTGGTGCTGCCCCACTCCCTCAGGGCGCGACGCTGGATCTTGCCGACCGGTGTGCGGGGGATCTGTTCGATGAACTCGACCCGGCGGAGCTTCTTGTACGGGGCGACCCGTTCGGCGACGAAGGCCATGATCTCCTCGGGCGTGGCCGGCTCCCGCGTCACCACGAAGCCCTTCGGGATCTCGCTGGCCTCCTCGTCCGGCACCCCGATCACCGCGGCGTCGGCGACCTTCGGATGCGTCATCAGGACCGCCTCCAGCTCGACCGGGGAGACCTGCTGGCCCTTGTACTTGATCAGCTCCTTGATCCGGTCCACGATGAACAGTTCGCCGTTCCGGTCCACGTGGCCGAGGTCGCCGGTGTGCAGGAAGCCGTCCGGTTCGAGCACCTGCCGGGTGGCCTCCTCGGCGTTCAGGTAACCCTTCATCACGTGCGGGCCGCGGATCAGGATCTCGCCGTCCTCGTCCTGCCCCAGCTCCTTGCCGGTGTCGAGGTCGACGATCTTGCAGTCGATGTTCGGGGTGTTCCGGCCGACCGATCCGGGCGCCTCGGAGTGGTCGAGCTGCATGAACGACACCAGCGCCTCGGTGAGGCCGTACCCCTGGCCGATCCGGCAGCCGAGCCGCTCGCGGCAGAGCCGGGCGGTCTCCGGGTCCAGCGCGGCGCCGCCGGAGACGATCTCGCGGACCGAGGAGAGGTCGTAGCGGTCCACCAGCGGGCTCTTGGCGAGCAGGACGGCGATCGTCGGCACGACGTAGAGCCGGGTGATCCGGTGGTCCTGGATCGCCTGGAGGTACGCCTCGGGATCGAAGCGCGGCATGGTCACCAGGGTGGCGCCCTGGAGCAGGCTGGCGTTCATCACCATGATCAGGCCGAAGGCGTGGTGGAAGGGAGGTACGGCGAGCACCTTCTCGTCCGCCTCCAGCGGTGCGACCGTACTGGTCTGGAGCACGTTGGCGATCATGTTCCGGTGCGTCAGCATCACGCCCTTCGGGTGGCCGGTGCTGCCGCTGGAGTGCAGCAGGGCCACCACGTCGCGGGCCGGGTCCACCGCCACCTCGGGCGCGGGGCCGTCGGTCAGCAGTGAGGCGAACGGCGTGGCGCCGTCGGCCTTGCCCAGCACGATGATCTCCTCGAGCGGGGTGCCCAGCAGGAGCTGCTGCGCCTTGTCCAGCTCGGTCGGCGAGATGACCAGCAGCCGCGCCCCGGCCTCGTTCAGGTGGGCGGCGAGATCGTCCACCGTGTCCAGCGGGTTGAGCACCACCACGGTGCCGCCCGCCAGTGCGGCGGCGTGGAAGGCGATCGGGTAGTCGGGCAGGTTCGGCGCCAGCATGGCCAGCACGTCGCCGCGCCGGAAGCCGCGGGCCCGGAGCCCGTCGGCGGCGCGGCCGATCGCGGAGGCGAGCTCCCGGTAGGTGTGGGCGTTCGCGCCGGTGACGTCCACGGTCGCCACCAGGTCGGCGTACTGCTCGGCCCGTTGCAGGACGAAGGAGGTGAACGAGGTCTCGGGTACGGGCACCGGCGGGTGCGGGCCGGCGAAGATCATGAGGTCACTTCCGCCCGACTGTACGTGCTCAGGCCCGGCTGGTAGCTGCGCTTCTCGAACTGCTTCAGCGCGACGTTGATCCACTCGTTGCCGGTCAGCCGGGACAGTTCCCAGAGCTTGGCCTGGTCGTAGTCGATCGCGGCCGGCAGGTCCACCGCGCGGTTGTGCTCGTAGACCTGCTTGGCCAGCGCCAGAGTGACCGGGTTCTTCTTGACCAGCCGGCGGACCAGCTTGTCGGTCTCGGCGTCCAACTGGTCTGCCGGAACTGCCTTGTTGACCAGGCCGTACTTCTCCGCCTCGGCGCCGGTCAGGGTGTCGCCGGTCAGGATGTAGTAGAGCGCCTGCTTACGGGAGAAGTTGTGGGCGGCAGCCCAACTCGCCCCGCCGGCGGGAAAGATGCCGAAATTGATCTCGGAGAGCCCGAACAGTGCGGCCTCGTCGGCGATCGCCAGATCGCAGATGCCGGTGACCAGCACCCCGCCGCCGAACGAGAACCCGTTCACCTTGGCGATGGTCACGGCGGGGAACGCCTTGAGGCGCTTGAACCAGTTCAGCGCCACCAGGTTGGTCCGGTAGAAGAGTTGGGGGTCCTCGTACGGCTTGAGGAAGCACTCCTCCAGGTCCATGCCCGAGCTGAAGCTGTCACCGTTGCCGGTCACCACGACGACCTTGACGTCCCCGGCCTCCTCGATCGCGTCCAGGGCCTGGTTCATGTCCTGGTGCATCTGGGGGTTCATGGCGTTCTTCTTGTCCGGTCGGTTCAGGTAGATCGTGGCGGTGGGTCCGTCGATCTCGAGGTTCACCGTGTCCAGCTCGATCATGTTCTGGCCCTCTTTCCTCTGCCGTTCCGGGCGGCTATTTCGCGCTCTGCCGGTTTTTACACCGTGAGTATGCGGGGAATGCGGCAATGCGCGGCTACTCCTGAATTGCCCAGCGGATCAACCAGGTTGACCACCAGCGGGAACACAGGAGAGCACGATGGAAGAGGTCCGCCGGTAGTACGTTCCCTGACACTGGCCCGGAATGCCGAGGGACAGTCGTGTTCCGGCCGCCGGAATGAGGAGTGGGGAATGGTGACGAACAGCTCTGCGGGCGAGCCGGCCCGGCAGGAGAGCGCCGGACCGCTGCTCTATCGGTGGCTGCGGGAGAACGACTCGCGCAGCCCCGCCGAGGCGGCGCCCGCACTCGGACTGGACCCGAGGGAGGCCGCCTCGGCCTGGGCCGAGCTGCGCGCGCTGCGGTTGGTCCGGCCGGGCTCGGCGATCGGGGAGACGGACGTGGTCGAGCCGGAGACCGCGTTGCTCGGTCTGCTCGGCACCCTGCGGCAGAAGCGGGCCGTACTCAGCTCGCACTGCCAGGAGTTGACCTCGATCGTCAGCGCCACCGAATCCCTGCTGGAGCGGTACCGGCCGGCCGCCGCCCGGCTGACCGAGCGGGTCGAGGTGGAGGTGGTGACCGGCCTCCGCAACCAGCAGCGGGTGCTGCGCGACTTCGCCGACCTGCCCCGGGCGCAGAGCCGTACCCTGCACGCGGACACGGTGCCGTCGCGGACCATGAGCCAGAGCCTGGGCAGCTTCCTGACCGAGAAGGGCCGGATGGTCCGGCGCGGGGTCACCGTCCGGGCGATCTACCCGCAGGGCTTCAACTCGGCGCGCTGGCAGTGCAAATACCTGGCCGAAGTACGGCGGGTCGGGGTGGAGCTGCGGCTCGCCCCGCAGGTCCCGTGCAGCCTGGTGATCGGTGACCTGGACGTCGCCCTGCTGCCGCCCCGGCCCGACCAACCCGAGGACCCGCTGATCGTGATCCGCGGCGCCGCGCTGGTGCGGACGTACGCCGCCCTCTACGACGACCACTGGCTGCGGGCCTTCCCGTACGCCGGGCCCGCCGAGGTGGCAGGAGGCCCCGAGGGCGACTGGCTGACCGAGCAGCACCGGACCTCGCTCCGGCTGCTGGCCAACGGGCTGACGGACGAACGGATCGCCCGGTCGATGGGCGTCTCCGTCCGCACCGTCAGCCGGCTGGTGTCCGAGGTGACCCGGAACCTCGGCGCGCACAGCCGCTTCCAGGCCGGGGTGCTGGCCCGGGCGCGCGGGCTGGTCTGAACGCCGCGTCAGTACCGGTCTAGTGCTGCAACGCCAGCCGGACGCCGAAGGCGATCAGCAGCGCTCCGGTGGACCGCTCGATCCGCTGCCGGACGGCCGGGCGGCGCAGGAAAGCGCCGAACCGGTCCACCGTCACGGTGTAGAGCGAGAACCAGAGCAGGTACAGCAGCACGAAGACGGCGGACAGTTGCAGGGCACTGCCCAGGGTGTGCCGGGTGTCGGGCAGGAACTGCGGCAGGAAGGTGACGAAGAACAGCGCCACCTTGGGGTTGAGCGCGTTCGACAGGAAGCCCTGCCGTAGGCACCGGGTCCGGGAGAGCGAGCGGTCCTGGTCGACACCGTCGCTCTCCTGGCCGCGCCTGCGGGCGCTGCGCAGCGTGGCGATACCCATCCAGACCAGGTAGACGGTGCCGGCCACCTTGAGCACGGTGAAGGCCGTGACCGAGGCCAGCAGCAGGGCCGAGACGCCCAGTGAGGCCGCGCTGACGTGGACGCTCAGGCCGAGCATGCCGCCGGTCATGGTTAACAGCCCGGCGGACCGGCCGCCGACCAGGGCGTTGCGGGTGATCAACGCCTGGTCGGGGCCCGGGATCATGATCAGCAGCAGCGCCGCCACCGCGAAGGTCAGCACGCGGCCGCCTCCACCGTCCGCAGCACGGCGGCCCGTTGCCGCTCGCGGAAGTAGAAGTGCCCGCCGGGGAAGGTGCGTTGCTGCACCGGCCCCACGGTGGTGTGCTCGACCCAGGCCGCCAACTGCTCGGCGGACACCACGTCCTGCTGCCCACCGAGCACCGTGATCGGCACCGGCAACGGTGGCCGAGGTTCCCAGCTGTAGGTCTCCACGATCTGATAGTCGGCCCGGACACAGACCGCCGTCAACCGGCGCAACTCGGCGTTGGCGAGCACCTCCTCGGGGATGCCGCCGTGCAGCCGGGCCACCTCGGTCAGCAGCTCCTCGTCGGGCAGCCGGTGCAGGCGGGTGCGCTGCCGGGGCAGGTGCGGCGCCGGATGGCTGGAGAGGATCAGCCGCTCGGGCAGCGGCCGCCCGGCCGCGTAGAGGGCCTGCGCCAGCTCGTACGCCACCAGGGCGCCGAGGCTGTGTCCGAAGAACACGTACGGCGGGGCCGGGTCGAGGCCGGCCAGCAGGGAGCGGACCAGTTCGGCCATCGAGGTGTGCGGCGGATCCGCCAAGCGGGAGCCCCGGCCCGGCAGTTGGACCGCGCAGACGGCCACCTTGCGCAGGTCGCGGGCCCACCGGACGTACTCGGCGGCCGAACCGCCGCCGTGCGGAAGGCAGTAGAGCGTCCGGGCGTCCGGGTCGGCACCCGGTGCGCGGATCGCCCAGCGGGGTACGGACGGTGCGTCCATTGCGATCACCCGGCCGTCGCGGGCTCGGTGGGGACGCCGAGGGCGGTACCGCCGAGATGGGCCGCCAGCCCTTCGACGGTCGGGTGCTCGAAGATCTCCCCGGGCCGGATCTCCCGCCCGAGGTGCGCGGTCAGGTCGGCGCTCAGCACCAGCGTGGTGGCCGAGTCGACCCCGAGCTGTTCCAGCGGGAGGTCCGTACCGATCTGCTCGGGCGTCACGTCGAGCAGGTCCGCCAGGTACTCCCGTAGCCATTCGGTCAGTTGCTGCCGGGTCATGCCGTCTCCTCGCTTCCGGCGGGGCCGGTGTCCGGCCGGTCGTCCAGGGGTGCGGCCGGGCCGAGGAGCGGCTCCAGCCAGCTGTCGAGTGCGGCCACGGTGGGGTGCTGCAGGATGACGCCGACCGGGACCTCGGCGCCCAGGGCCCGGTGCAGCGCCGCCGAGATCCGGGCGGCGAGCAGCGAGTCGCCGCCGGCCTCCAGGAAGTCGTCCGCCAGGTCCACCTGGCTAAGGCCGAGCACCGTGCGGTAGATCTCCACGATCTTCACCTGACGGTCCGTCACCGGAGGCCGTGCGGCCCTACTGCGGCCGGTCCTGCGGACCCCGGCCTTGGCGAGGGCACCGCGGTCCACCTTGCCGGTGCGGCTGAGCGGCAGCCGGTCCAGGGCGAGCAGCCGGGTCGGGACCATGTGCTTGGGCAGCCGCTCGGCGGTGTACTCGCGCAGTGCCTCGCGGTCGAACCGACGGGTGGTCAGCGGTCCCTGGGCGGCGATCACGTCGAAGCCGACCGAGGCCGGGCCGTCCTCGGGCCTGGTCAGCACCGTGCTCCCGGCGAAGCCGGTAACGGTGAGCAGATCCGCCCACTGCCCGCGGTCGAGCAACGGGTGCCCCCAGCCGCGGAGTTCGGTGTCCTCGTAGCCGTCGAAACCCTGCTGGAGGCCCATGGTGAGGTCGAACCACGGGTGGAAGGCGGTCTGTTCGACCATCAGCAGGGTGCCGCCGGGTGCCAGCACCGAGCGCAGGGTCTCCAGCCCGGGCCCGATCCGGCGGATGTCGTGCAACACGCTCGCCGCGATCACCAGATCGGCCGACAGGCCCTCGTGGCCCTGGAGTTCGGGCGCCTGGTCGAGGTTGAACAGGCCGGGGCGGAGGAAGGCGTGGTCACCGAAGACCTCGGTGGCCCGGTCGGTGAAGTACGGCGAGATGTCGGTGAAGAGGTAGTCCGTGCGGTCGGCAGGCAGCAGCGGCAGCAGGTGCCGGGTCAGGGTGCCGTACCCGCCGCCGACCTCCAGGACACGCATCGGGCGGTCCTCGGGCCAGTCGGCCACCAGGCGGCGGACGGCCTCGGTGGCCACGGCGTAGGCCGGCCCGAAGAGCCGGGCGTAGACCTCGGGGGTGCGGTCGGAGGCGTACAGCTCGGCGGAGTGCACGGACTGGGTGAGGATGTCCGCCAGGCCGCCGGCCAGCGACAGCATCCAGTCGATCAGGTCCTCCGGGACCTCCAGCGTGGCGTGCAGGGCCGCCCGGGCGTCCGCGGCCACCTGGTCGGAAATCAGGGCGGGGAAGGTCCTGGCCACCTCCGGTCCGTCGGGCGTGTGCCGCAGCAGGCCCTGCTCGGTCAGCACGCCGACGGCGCGGGCCAGCCAGCGTTCGTAGCGCGGGGCCACCCCGGCGGCCAGGGCCGCGGCCGGGTCGAAGCGTTCGCCCGGCGTGTGCGGCAGGCCGAGGGCACGGAAGGCGGCGGCCGCCGCCGCCACGTACACCTGGTTCAACGCGGCCCACGCGCTGCGCAGTTCGGCGCTGCCAGGGCCGGGGGCGGGCAGCAGAGCGGCGGAGTGCAGGGCCCGGCGACAGCGTTCGGTCTCCGCCGGGTCGGCCGTACCGGTCACCAGCAGCGAGCCGTCCGCGCGGTCGGGCACCACGAAGCCGAGCAGTTTGGCGCCGCCACCCTCGTCCACGGACTTCACCACCACCGCGGACTCCACGCCGGGGTGTCGGCCGAGCACCGCCTCGATCTCGCCGCACTCGATCCGGTGCCCGCCGATCTTGACCTGACCGTCCCGGCGGCCGAGGAACTGCAGCACCCCGTCCGGGAGATAGCGCCCGAAGTCGCCGGTCCGGTACAGCCGCGCCCCGGTGACCGGGTGCCGGACGAAGCTCGCGGCGGTCCGCTCGGGATCGCGCCAGTAGCCCCGGGCCAGGCCGGTGCCCTCGATGTACAGCTCGCCGGGCACCCAGACCGGGCAGTCCCGCAGCTCGGCGTCGAGGACGTGGAAGGCCTGGTTCCGCAGCGGCCTGCCGTACGGGATGCTCGGGGCGTCCGGGTCCACCTGGTCGGCGGGGTGCCAGTTGGACCAGATCGACGCCTCGGTGGCGCCGCCGAGGCTGATCACCCGGGCGTCCGGCCAGAGCGCGAGGATACGGTCGGGCAGGTCTAGCGGTATCCAGTCGCCGCTGAGCAGCACCAGCCGCAGGGCGGGCGGGACACGGTCGGCCTGCTCCAGGTGCTCGACCAGCATCTGCATCTGGGCGGGCACCGAGTTCCAGACGGTGACGCCGTGACGGTCCATCAGCTCGGCCCAGTGGGCAGGTTCACGGCGCTGGTCCTCGTCGGGGAGGACGAGGGCCGCGCCGGCCGCCGTGCTGCCGAAGAGGTCGTACACCGAGAGGTCGAAGCCGAGGTCGGCCAGCCCGAACAGCCGGTCCTGCGGGCCGACTCCGAACCGTTCGTTGATGTCCAGCACGGTGTTCAGCGCGGCGTGGTGCTCGATCATCACGCCCTTGGGGCGGCCGGTGGAGCCCGAGGTGTAGAGCACGTAGGCGAGGTCGGTGGGCTCCGCCCGCGCGAGCGGTACGGCGCCGGCCGGTCCGTCGGAGTGCAGCCGGGGGAGGTCGGCCGGCCAGTCCAGCTGCCGGTCCAGTGCCCGGTCGGTGACCACGGCGAGCGCCTCGCCGCTCTCGAACAGCTCCTCGCGCCGCCGGGTCGGCAGGGTCGGGCCGACCGGCAGGTAGGCGGCCGAGGCCAGCAGCACGCCGTACGCGGCCGCGACCTGGTCCGGGCCCTTGGGCAGCGTGACGGCGACCAGCCGGTCGCGCAGCGGCCCGGCGGCGAGCCCGGCGACGCCCTCGGCTACTGCGGCCGCCCGGTCGGCGAGTTCGCGGTAGCTGACCGAGCCGCCGCCGTGCAGCACGGCGGGCCGGTCGGGGTGGGCGGCGGCGCCCCGGAACAGGGCCTCGTGCAGCAGCCCGCCGGGCGCCTCGCCCGAGGTGTCGTTGGCGCGCTCCCTGACCTCCAGCTGATGGGCCGGCAGCGGGACGTCGAGGCCCTCGTCCCAGGCGGCCGGCTCCGCGAGCCGCCGTACCAGCCCGCAGTAGGCGGCGAACATGTCGTCGAGCACGCCCTCGGGGAACAGCTCCTCGACGGCGTCCCAGGTCAGGTCCAGCGAACCGGTGACGTCCAGCACCTGATGGTCCAGCCAGATCTGCGGGGTCTGGCTCAGCCGGTAGCTGATGTCGCCGAAGTACTCCATCGGCCCCGAGGCGTCGGAGACCGTGCCGAGCCCGCTGGTGAACACCACCGGCATACCCTCGAAACCGGTCTGCAGGCCACGGCGGCGGCGCTCCCGCAGGGTGTGCAGCGCGCTGACGTAGCGGTGCCGCAGGTCCTGCTGCAGCTGGGTCTGGGTGCGGGTGGCCAGTTCGGTCAGCGGCAGGTCGCCGGTGGTGTCCATCTCCAGCAGGCAGATCGAGGTGAAGTCGCCCACCACGCGCCGGAGATGAGGATGGACGGTGCGGTGGCCGCGCTCGTTCTCGGCGAGCAGCAGCGGCAGCCGGTTGAAGACGGTGAGGTTCAGGCTGAACCTCGGGGTGCCGCTCCAGGCCGCCAGCACCTCGGCGAACACGGTGGCCAGCACGGCGGTCGGGGTGAGACCGCGCTGCTCGGCGAGCTGCTGGAAGCGCTGCCACTCGGTCGGCGGCAGGTGGTACTCGCGGTGCGTGAAGCGGGGCTTGTGGATCTGCGCCGGCGGCCTGGCGAGCGGGAGTTCGGGCGGCGGCGCGAGCGTCTCGGCGCGGGAGGCCCAGTAGTCCAGCGAGCGCTTGTAGCGCGGCGCGTCGGTCCCGGCCTCCAGCGCCAGCACGTAGTCCCGGAAGGTCACGTCGACCGGCGGTAGCCGCACCGCCTCGTCCTGGCAGAGCGCGCTCCACTCGGTGAAGAGCAGTGTGATGCTGGCCAGATCCACCATCAGCAGGTCCAGGCTGACGTGCAGTCGATCGTGCTCGGCCAGCCGGCTGATCCTGATGTCGAACAGCGGCCACTCGGCCGGGTCGTGGACCCGCTCCGACATCTCGGCCCGGGTGGCGGCCAGCCGCTCGGCCCGTACGGCGGGTGGAGCCGCCGACAGGTCCTCGAAGCCGACCTCGAACGGCGGCGCCTCGGGCAGCACCCGCTGGCGTCCCTCCTTGTCGACCACCGCCCTGAGCATCGGGTGCCGCTCCAGCAGTCGGCGCCAGCTCCGGGTGAGCAGCGCCGGGTCGAGCCGCCTGCCCTCCAGCTCGAAGTAGGCATGCGGAGCGACGTTCCCGAGCACGAAGTTGGGCCCGCGGCCGACCCAGTACGCGTACTGGATCTCGGTCAGGGGGAAGGCGGCATGAGCGTCGGCAGTCATCGGTGGCACGCCTCCGGATCGGGACGGGTCGGGGAGGGAACCAGTCAAACAACCCCGGAGCGGGCGCAACAACGCCTCGAACCTGCCGGAACGCGCCATGGCCCGATCACGCCAACCGAACGTGACGCCACCGGCTCTCGCCAGGCTCCCGGCGAGGCCCGGGCCTAGCATCGTTGGTATGGGAGAGCCACAGGTGGCGCCCTTCGCGCCGCAGCTCGTACTGGAGACGGACGGCGACTCGCAGGTGATGAGCCCGAGCCGCACCTACCACGTCGGCCGGGACCCCACGGGTGAGATCGTGCTGACCGACCCCCGAGTGTCCTGGCACCACGCGGTGCTGCACGCCGACGGTGACCACTGGACCCTGGACGACACCGGTTCCACCAACGGCACCTGGGCGTACGGCCACCGGGTCAGCCACCTGGACCTCGGCCCGGGCAGCACCGTCCGGTTCGGCAGCGCCGAGGACGGCCCGGCCGCGACGCTGAGCGCGCTGCCCGAGGCGCCCGCCACGGCCAGGGCGCCGTCCGCGCTGACCATGCTCACCGGCTCCTACCGGCCACCCACCCGGGTCCGCCCCCTGCCCACCAGGGTGATCAGGATCGGCCGGGCCACCGACAACGACCTGGTGCTGGCCGACCTCTCGGTCTCCCGCCACCACGCCGAACTCCGCGCCCGCCTCGACGGTCGGTACGAGATCACCGACCTGGACAGCCACAACGGCACGTACCTGAACGGCAGCCCGGTGCGGACCGCCCCGGTCGGGCCCGAGGACCTGGTCGGCATCGGACACTCGATGTTCTGCCTGGTCGGCGACACGCTGCAGGAGTTCGTCGACACGGGCGACATCGACCTGAACGTCGAGAACCTGGTGGTCGAGGTCGGCGAGGGCAGGGTGCTGCTCGACCAGGTGACCTTCCCGGTCGGCCAGAAGTGCCTGCTGGCCGTCGCGGGCCCGAGCGGCGCCGGCAAGTCCACCTTGCTGAACGCCCTGACCGGCCTGCGGCCCGCCGACCGGGGCACCGTGCGCTACGACGGCCGCGACCTGTACCGCGACTACGCCGAGTTGCGCCGGAGGATCGGCCTGGTGCCGCAGGACGACATCCTGCACACCCAGCTCACCGTCCGCCGCGCGCTGCGCTACGCCGCCGAACTGCGCTTCCCCGGCGACACCGAGCCTGCCGAGCGGGCCGCCAGGGTGGAGGAGGTGATCACCGAACTCGGCCTGGAACAGCGCGCCGACCAGGTGATCTCCAGCCTCTCCGGCGGCCAGCGCAAGCGGGTCAGCGTCGCGCTGGAACTGCTCACCAAACCCTCGCTGCTCTTCCTGGACGAGCCCACCTCCGGCCTGGACCCCGGCATGGACCGGTCGGTGATGCACATGCTGCGTGACCTGGCCGACGACGGACGCACCGTCATCGTGGTCACCCACAGCGTGCTCAGCCTCGACCTCTGCGACCGGCTGCTGCTGCTCGCCCCCGGCGGGAAGATCGCCTTCTACGGACCACCGGGGGAGACCTTGGAATTCGTCGGCTTCGGCCAGTGGCCGGAAGCCTTCGAGGCGTTCGAGAACGACCGGGCCCGCGACTGGGCCGGTCAGTACCGCGACTCGGACGCGCACCGCAGGTACATCGCCGACGCGATGGCCCGCCCGGCCCGGCCGGCCCCGGCCGCCGTCGCCCCGGTGCCGGTCCGGCCGCCGCAGGGCTGGTGGTCCCAACTGGGCACCCTGGTCCGCCGCTACGCCACCGCGCTGACCGCCGACCGGACCTTCCTGGCCGTCATGATCGCGCTGCCGTTCGTGATGGGCGCGATGGCCCGGGCCCTGGCCGGCAGCACGCTGACCCAGGAGACCGCGCTCAACGGCCTGCTGATCCTCTGCGTCGGCGGCGTGCTGACCGGCGCCGCCAACGCCGTCCGGGAGCTGGTGAAGGAGCGCACCATCTACCAGCGGGAGAGAGCCGTCGGCCTGTCCAGATCCGCCTACCTCTGGTCGAAGATCGTCGTCCTCGGCACCATCACGGTCACCCAGGCGGTGGTGCTCACCATGGTCGGCCTGGCCGGGGTGAAACTCCGTCCGCAGGGTGGCGGCGGGGTGGTGCTGCCACCGCTGGTGGAGATCACCATCGCGGTCGCGATGCTGTCCTTCACCGCGATGATGCTCGGCCTGCTGATCTCCGCCCTCGTGAAGAAGGAGGAGGTGACCATGCCGCTGCTGGTGCTGCTCGCCATCGTCCAGGTGGTGTTCTGCGGTGCGCTGCTCCAGCTGAACGGTGTCCTGGTGCTCAACCAGCTCTCCTGGCTGATCCCGTCCCGCTGGGCCCTGGCGGCGATGGCGGCCAGCATCGACCTCGGCCAGGTGGTGCCGGGCAAGCTCACCCAGGACCCGCTGTTCGAGCACAGCCTCGGCATCTGGCTGCTCGACCTCGGCGTGCTCGCGGCGCTCTCGCTGCTGTTCGGCCTGCTGGTCGCCCGGCTGCTGCGCCGGCACGAGCCGGCCGTGATGCGCGGGTAGCGGCGATGACGAGCCCGTACGAGTTCCGGCCGACGCATGTCGTGCCCGAGGGCGGGCTGCCGACCTGGGACAGCCCCGACCCGGCCCGGCAGTCCGCCCGGCTGGACCCGCTGCTGCCGGTGATGCTGACCGAGACCAGCGGTGACTGGGCCCGGGTGGTCTGCTCCAACGCCTGGTCCGCCTGGGTGGACGGCCGGCTGCTGATCAGCCTGCCGCACCGCCCGCCCGGCACCGCCGAGCCGCTGGCCACCACCGCCGACCCCCGGGCGCTGCTCGCCGCGCTGGAGTCGGCGCTGGGCACCTACCGGCGGCTGGTGGAGGACTACGCCGACGGGCGGATCGACCTGGAGGCCTTCCGCAGCCGCAGCGCCGGTCTGCGGATCGGTGCCGTGGTCGACGGTCCGGCCGCCTGGCTGCTCGACCTCGACCGGGGCCGCTGGTACTACTGCGAGGGCGCCCAGCTGCAGACGTTCGCCACCGTGGAGCCGGCCGACAGCGGGCGGAGCCCGGGGTGAGCACCACCGCGCCGTCCGACCTGACCGGGCGCCAGCTCGGCAACTACCGGCTGGGCAAGGTGATCGGGCGCGGCGGGATGGCCGTCGTGCACCAGGCGGAGGACCTGCGGCTGGGCCGGATCGTCGCGGTCAAGCTGCTCGCCCCCGAACTGGCCCGCAACGAGGTCTTCCGGCAGCGCTTCGCCCGCGAGTCCAAGGTCGCCGCCGCGATCGACCACCCGCACATCGTCCCCGTGTACGACGCCGGGGAGGCGGAGGGCGTGCTCTACATCGCGATGCGCTACGTCCAGGGTCGGGACCTGCGCGCCCTGCTCGACCGGCAGGGCCCGTTGACGGTCCGCCAGGCGCTGCGGATCACCGCCCAGGTGGCCTCCGCACTGGACGCCGCGCACGCCCACGACCTGGTCCACCGGGACGTCAAGCCCGGCAACATCCTGGTCGCCGAGGGGACCGACAGCGACCACCCCGAACACGTCTACCTGACCGACTTCGGCCTCACCAAGAAGTCCCTCTCCTTGACCGGCCTGACCACGGTCGGCCAGTTCGTCGGCACCCTCGACTACGTCGCACCCGAGCAGATCTCCGGCAAGCCGGTGGACGGCCGCTGCGATGTCTACAGCCTCGCCTGCGTGGTGTACGAGGAGCTCACCGGCGCACCGCCGTTCCGCCGCGACGACGACCTGGCGCTGCTCTGGGCCCACCTGAACGACCCCGTACCGCCGATCGTCGCCCTCCGCCCAGACCTGCCGGCCGCGATCGACGAGGTCTTGGCCAGGGGGTTGGCCAAGACCCCGGACCAGCGCTTCGACAGCTGCCTCGCGCTGGTCGCCGCACTGCGGGCGGCCGGTACGGAGCCGGCCGCTCCGTCGGCCGGCGTTCCGACCCCGACGGAGGTCGTCCCGGTGGTTTCACTGCCCGAACCGGTGCCCGCTCCGCCCGCCTGGGCCTGGCCGGTCTTCGAGACGGGTGAGCGCTGAACGGTTCGTCCGTCCCGGCGGCGACGGCCGCGCGAGGCAGCGGGGCCGACATCGCGGCGCAGGGCTGCGTTCCCGGCTTCACTGTGTGGCGGCAGCTCCTCGATAACGGAGGATCTGTGTACGAAGTGTGTTTGAAGGGGGGAATATCAGGCGATCATATGAGATGTCGGCCCGTGCCTCAAGATCTCCGATCTCGGTAGAGCGACTCTCCTCCCGCCCGGGCTGCACCCCCGTCATCCGAGACTCCGGAATGCCCGGCCGCCCTCGGAGCACCGGACGACCGCACCGGGTGGACGCAGTGAGGAACGTGAACCGTGATCATGCAGGTGGTGGCACACCCGGACGACGACATCTTGTTCATGAACCCGGACCTGGCGGCGGCGGCCGGCTCCGGGGCATCGATGGTCACCGTGTTCCTCACGGCGGGAAACAGGACGGGCGACCCCTGCCCGTCGATCTGCTTCGACGCCGCCGGAGACCCGGGACGGACCCGTCAACGTCAGCTCGGCGTCCTCAACGCCCAGTCGCGCATGGCCGGCGTCAGCGACAGCAGTCCCGGCACTGACGAGTACGCGCGCTGGGACGCCGAGTTGTGGACCCTCAACGCCCGTCCCGTCGAGAAGTACACCCTGCGCGAGCGGCCGGGTGTGCAGCTGATCTTCGTGAACCTGCACGACTCCGGTCTCGCGGCCATCCGGGCCGGCGGCACCGACACGGCCGTCGTCCCGCAGGGCAGCCTGCTGCCACCGGGGACGACCTACACCGCCGCCGCAGTGGTCGAACTGCTCCGCCTGCTGCTGGACGCCTACCGGCCCGCCGTGCTCCGGGTCCATGACGAGTTCCCCGACCAGCGGTACACGGAGGACCACCCCGACCACGTGGCGGCCGCGCAGTTCGTCGCGGATGCCGTACTCCTGCACCCGTACGACGTGGTCCAGGTGAACTACCGGGACTACAACATCGAGAGCTGCCCGGCGAACCTGGAGCCGACGGCGGCGAGCGGCAAGCTCGGCATCTTCGCCGAGTACCAGAGCCATGACCACTCCACCGGGAATTACCACTCCGAGTGGCTGTCCCGGATGTACTACCGCTGGTCCCGGGGCACGTCCTGGGCCGGGCTGAACCAGGACGGGAGACCCCAGGTGTTCGTGGTGCGCAACGGCGCACCGGACACCTACTGGCGGACACTGCAAGGGACTTGGGCCGGGCCGCTCCGGTTCTCCGATCCGGGGGGCCGGCTGGCTCCGGCCCTGGCGGTGGGGATGAACCAGGACGGCCGGATGGAGCTGTTCGCCCGCAGGCTGACCGACCACCACATCGTCTCCCTGCCGCAGAACACCCCGAACGGAGGCTGGCGGACCACCTGGACCGACCACGGCAACCCGAACCAGGGCAGCGGCTACGAGGCCCAGGTCGGCATGCCGGTGGTGGCCGCCGACCAGGACGGGCGGCTGGAGATGTTCGTCAAGAACGCGGGCGGCGGCCTCAGCCACAAGTGGCAGACCTCGATCAACGGCTCGTGGAGCGCAGGTTGGGCCGACATGGGCGGCAGCGACCTGCAGGATCCGGTGACCGCGGTCCGCAACGGCGAAGGTCGGATCGAGGTGTTCGGCAGTACCCGGACCAGCATCCTGGGCTGGTGGCAGGGCGCACCGAACGGGACCTTCGCCGGTCCCGGTCCGATCCCCAACGCTCAGCCCGCCAGCCCGCCCAAAGCGGCAGTGGGCCAGTCCGGTCGCATCGACCTCGCCTACCGGGAGGTCGGGACCGGGATGATGCTGGTCAGTTACCAGAACCAGGTGGGCGGAGCGTGGAACGCGTCACCGATCAACACCGGCGGTCACGGCGGCGTCGGCGAGCCGGCCGCCGCGACGGTCAACGGCCAGGTGGTGCTGTTCGAGCGGAACCGGACCACCGGTGTGAGCGTGGTGGCCAGGACCGGACCGAACGGGTCGTACGGCGCCTGGCAGGATCTCGGCGGCACGATGGTGGACGGCCCGGCGGCCGTCGTGGACGGCGCTTCGGTGATCCACGTGTTCGCCATCAGCACGGACGGCAGGATCTACTTCCGGACGGGGACCACAACCCTCGGAAGCTGGCAGGCCCTCTGACGGCTGCGCGGGCCGGTTCGCGGCCCGGCCGGTCCAGGCTGTCCTGAGCCGGAGTCAGGTGCTCCGCCCTGACTCCGGGGCGGCCGAGGTGGGGGCCGTCGGGCGGGACCGGAGGGGACGCGCGGCGAGGGCGCCGAGCAGGCCTGCCAGGCCGCCCCAGGCGGCTGCGAGAGGGACGGAGCGCAGGAGGTCCGGGGAGAGGGAGAGGCCGCCGCCCGCCGCGTCGAAGCCGAGCAGGGAGAGGCCGACCTCGGCGGAGATCCGGGTCAGCAGGCCGATCAGCACCATCGCGAGGGCCAGGGCGGCCGCCAGCTGGGCGGCGTACCGCCAGAGCGGCAGGTCGGGCGGCGAGTGCAGGGCCGCGCCCAGACCGGTCAGCAGCAACAGGAGCGCGACCAGCGCCGCGAGCAGCCAGGCCCGGCCGTCCTGCGCGGCCAGGGTGCCGAGGTCGAGCGTGACGTCCCGGTGGTCCGAGGTGCGCAGGACGTCGGTCAGCAGGTGGGGCACCGGCAGGCCCAGATCGCCGCCGGCCGAGCCGTGCCAGGACGCGCCGAAGCCCACGCCGAGGGCCAGCCAGGCCAGGTTCGGCAGGGCGAGCAGGAGGACGGCGAGGGTCCGGCGCGGATGCCCGTCCACGGTGGCCGAGACCAGCCCGGCCAGCAGGCCGAGCACCACCGTGCAGAGCAGCAGGGTGAGCACCGCGTGGGCGGCGGGCCGGACGGCCGCCCGGTACCGCAGCAGCCTCGGCGGCAGCGGCGCGCCACGGGCGGTCACCAGGGTCAGCAGCAGCACCAGGGCGAGCCAGAGCAGGCCCAGGCCGAGGGTCGGGAGCAGGCCGGTGCGGAAGCCGGCGGTCGGCGCCGCGTCGAAGGCCGCGCCGAGTTCGTCCGCCAGAGGGTCGCCGGTCCTGATGGTGAAGCTGTGCTGGGCCAGCGGCCGGAGCAGGAGCAGCAGGGCGAGCCAGAGCACCGCCGTCCGGGCCGCCCGGCCGGCCAGCTCACCCGGCGTCGCGACCGCCCGCAGGCGCAGCGGGCGCAGGAAGAGCCGGGCGAGGGCCAGCGCGCCGAGCAGGGTCACCGAGAGCGGCAGGGCGGAGAGGTCACCGTGTGCCTCGGCCAGGAAGGCGGCGCCGCCGGTGAGTTGGACCGGGACACCGACCGCCATCAGAACGGTCGCCGCGACCACGGCGGGTAACGCCGACCCCGGCAGGTCATCCGCACCGGCCAGCCAGAGGCCCGCGGTGGCGAGCGCGGCCATCGCCAGCAGGGTGACGACAGTGGCGAGCAGGGCGTCCGCCCAGGGGCCGAGGACGGTGGCCGCCCGGCCGGGCCCGGCGGCGGTTTCGGTCGGCAGCATGGCGCCTCCTGGCGGACGTGCGGTGCCGTGGTCGCGTCACTCCAGCTTGGGCCACCCGGCGGACTCCGGCGAGCCACCGGGTGCGGGCGTCGGAACAATGGGGCAGCGGGGGAGACCAGTTGTGGAGGTAGGCCTTGAGTTCCCAACCGCCGTCCGATCCGCCGCCGCCCGACCCCTCGGCGGGGCGGCCGTCCGGACCACCGTCCCACCCGCCGTCCGGCCCGCCGTCGGTGCCGCCGAGTGGCTCTCCCACCCCGACTGCCGGGCGGCCGACCGTGAGCGGAGGTGCGTCCGGTCCACCGTCCGGCCCGCTCTCCGGGTCCTCCGGGGCCGGGGCGCCGGCTGCCGGTTCCAGTGGTGCCGGAGAGACCGTTGCCGGGTCGGCAGGTGCGGGCTCGGTCGGTGGTGGCGCGGCGGGCGGCGGAGCGCAGCCGCCCGGCGGCGGCCGGACCTTGGTGACGGCCTCCGGCGGACGGCCGCCCCGGCCGTGGTGGCGCAAGCCCAAGATGCTCGCGCTGCTGACCGGCGTGGTGGTGGCGGCCGCCGTGCTGACCGTGGTGCTCACGACGCAGGGGCACCATGACTCCGGCACCAAGACCGAGGCCGCCCCGCAGGTGGCCCTGCAGCCGGTCGCGGCCCAGGGGCCCGACCCGTTCACCGGTTCGGTCGCGGTCGGGACGACCGCCTCGGCGGCGTCGGCCTCGGTGGGCAGCGCCTCGGCGACCGGCACCGACGGACGTCCCGTGCAGGGATCGGATCCCGGCCTGTACGGCGGCAGCCAGCAGGTCGCCAGCTGCGACGTGCCGCGCCTGATCGAGTTCCTGAACGCCAACCCGGACAAGGCCAAGGCCTGGGCGACGGTGGAGGGGATCGATCCGGCGGCGATCGGCGACTACCTCCGTTCGCTCACCTCGGTGGTGCTGCGGGTCGACACCCGGGTGACCAACCACGGCTTCGCCAACGGCGTCGCCACGCCGTACCAGGCCGTGCTGCAGAGCGGCAGCGCCGTGCTGATCGACGCCCGAGGGGTGCCCCGGGTGCGCTGCGCCTGCGGGAACCCGCTGCTGCCGCCCGTGCTGTCGGCGACCCCGCCGGCCTACTCGGGCACGCCGTGGCCGGGCTTCAAGGAGCAGAACGTGGTGGCGGTGAGCCCGGCGCCTTCGCCGCTCAAGGACCTCGTGGTGGTCGACCCGTCGAGCGGGCAGTCGTACTCCCACCAGGTGAGCGGTTCACCCTCGGTCCCGCCCTCGGGCTCGCGGTCCGGCTCGGCCCCGGCGTCCGGCCCGGCGTCCGGCTCCGCGCCCGGGTCCGCCCCGGCCTCAGGACCGGCGTCGGGACCGGCATCCGGGCCCGGGTCCGCCAGCAAGGGCGGCTCCTCGGCCCCGTCCGCCGGTACGTCCTCGGGGGCACTCCTCGGCAGTGGCTCGAAGTCGGCCGACACGGGGCCGTCAGGTGAGGCGGACGCAAGTCCGTAGGGGGTCGAGTGGGGAAGCGCCCGGCGGCCGCTGCCGCCGGGCGCCCCGGGTCAGCTGGTCTGGACGGCGGTGTCGTCGATCACGAAGCTGGTCTTCAGCGACGAGTCCTCGACACCGTTGAACTTGAGGGTGACGGACTGGCCCGCGTACGAGGAGAGGTCGACGGTCTTCTGGGCGTAGCCGGTGTTCTTGTCGACGTTCGAGTACGTGGCGACGGTCGTGCCGTTGGCGGTGACGGTCAGTTTGTCGTAGGCGGTGCTGCCGGTCTCCGCCGTGTCGATGTGCAGCCAGTAGCTCAGGGTGGCCCGGCAGCCGGCGGGGATGGTGACGGTCTGGGCGGCGCTGTCGGTGTGGGCGGAGCCGTAGCCGTTCAGCCAGGCCTTCCAGGAGCCGGTGTGGGCGGGCTGGGAGGTGCCGTTGTCCACGACGCCGGAGGTGGTGGTCCACGGGGCGGCGGTGCCGGTCTCGAAGCCCGCGTTGCCGAGCAGCTGGGCCGGGGTGCAGGTGCCGCCCCCGCCGGCGACCATCCAGCTGAAGGCGGTGCTGCCGGTCTTGTTGGCGGCGTCCTTGGCGGTCACGGTCACGTTGTACGTGCCGGTGGCCGTCGCGGTGCCGGTGATCTTGCCGGTGGAGCTGATCGAGAGGCCGGTCGGCAGGCCGGTGGCGGTGAAGGTCAGCGGTGCGGTGCCGCCGGTGGCGCTGATCTGCAGGTCGGCCGAGCCGTTCAGCGCGGTGGTCTGGCTGCCCGGGTTGGTCACCGAGACGCTGGTGCCGGCCGGCTTGGTGAGCAGGCAGCCGCTGAGGCTCAGGTCGATGGCGCGGTTGGTGCCGAGGCAGGTGGTGAACCAGTAGGTCTCCTGGCCGTAGCTCTGGCCCTTGGTGACCGTGGTGGTGCCGTCGGCCGCCACCTCGCAGGGGTTGTTGAGCGTGCACATCGCGCCGTCGTCGTTACCGGTGTTGTTGATGCCGACGACCCGCCTGCTGGTGGCGTCGACGATGGGCGAGCCCGAGGTGCCGTGGGTGGTGTTGCAGCCGGAGCTGTACCGGATCGAGTCGTGCCAGGTCCAGGCGTCCTCGCGGAGGGTGTCCACGAAGCCGTTGATGGAGCAGTTCCAGGTCTGCTTCCAGTAGCCCGAAGGTATGAACATCGACGAGCCGTCGACCGGGTGGGTGTCGTTGATGGTCAGCGCGGTGGCGCCGAACTTGCTGGTGATCGACCCGAAGGTGTCGGTCAGTTGGTACAGCGCGACATCGGTGCCGGTCATGGTCGCGTACAGCACCTTGTCGGCCTGCACGGTTCCCAGCGAGGAGCCGGCGGCGTTGAGCAGGGTGCCGGAGCGGCTGGCGGTGGTGTTCTGGATCACCTGGCCGGCGCTCGGCATGGTCGGCAGACAGTGGCCGTTGGTGAGCATCAGCGCCCGGTCGGTGTCGACCGAGGAGGGGTAACGCACCAGGGACGCCGAGCAGTTGCTCAGCGCGATGGTGGACGTCAGATCGCCTGCCTGGACCGCCTGTGCGGGCGAGACGGCTGACGTCAGCAGGCCCGCGACGACTGCGGCGGTGCCGAGTGCGGCGGTAAGTCCCTTGAGCATGGGTCTCCTTGTGGGGGATCGCCCGGCGCGCAACCGGTTGGAACGCCCAGGCCGGAGAAAGCTGCCATGCCCGCATCAAGGAGGTCAACTGTTCAGACAGAATTGGCTGTTGAGCCGGGCCCGTTGACCGGCGCGCCGCCGGGGGTGGCCGGCGGGTGGATCGTCGACGCACCGGTCGACGGATCACCGCGCCTCCGGCCCCCCGGGGTTGACCGGGGCTCGGGCTCAGATGGGCTGCCGGGGACGGCGGTCGGCCGGGCGGCTCGGCGGAATGGGGGCGGCGGGGAAGTCGCGCGGTCCGGTCCAGAGCGCCGGTACGGCGTCGGTACGGCGGGCGAGTTCGTGCGCCAGGGACTCGTAGTTGACCCGCCAGCCCCGGAAGTGCGGCCACGCCTCGGAGGCCGCCCGCTCGCCGGTGATGCCGCCTGCGGTGACCAGGGCGACGGCCGCGTCGAACTCCTCGTAGGTCAGCCGGATCGGGCCGTCCGGATGCGGGTCCGGGTCGAAGGCGATCCGCTGGGTCCTGGCGATGTCGCGCAGTGCGGTGAAGCCGGCCCGCAGCACCAGGCGGGCCTCGGGCGGGGCGGACTTCGGACAGAGGGCGAGCTGCAGGGCGGCCGCGTCCATCACCGCGATCAGGCCCACCACCCAGCTGCGGTGCGGCTGCGGGGAGCGGAAGGAGAGCAGGACGGGGTAGTTGGAGTGGCCCTCGCCGACGTCGGCGGCCAGCCGCTCCCAGTCGCGGTAGAGCTGCGGCAGCGCGGTCTCGGTGTCCACCAGCGACTGGCGGGCCAGGAGCTCGGGGCCCCAGGCGGGCTCGCCCGCCCGGGACTGCAGGAGGGTGACCTCCACCTCGCGCCGGTTGTAGGCCCCGTACAGGGTGGGCAGGTAGCCGATCAGCAGGGCGATCACCAGCGGTCCGGTGGCGGCGGCCAGGAAGTCCAGGGCCGAGAGGTGCAGGCGCTCACCGCTCGCGAAGCCGAGGGTGAACAGGCTCGAACCGGCCTCCCGGAACGAGACCGACCAGTCCAGCAGGGAGAAGCCGTGCAGTAGCAGGGTGTAGGCGATCAGCATCCCGAACAGCCAGGTGGTCAGCATGCCGAGCAGCATCAGCGGGGCCAGCCAGGTCTGCACCCGGTCCTGCACGTGGTAGCCGCCGAACGGAGAGATCGCGCGGAGCGTGGCCCGCAGGACCGCCCAGAGCCGGTTGACGAGCGCGGAGTAGAGGCCGCGGGGCACCACCAGGGTGCGCAGGATGCTGGCGACGGTGACGAGCAGGACCAGGGATCCCGCGATGGCGTAGATCGTTCTCATGCCGATCATTGTGGCGTCGGGTTGACGCTCAGACACACGCTGTGGCGAAGATCGTCCGCTGGCTGAAACGTTATGGACGACTTCCCCGCTCTGAGCTGCGGTTATCGTCGCGGGGGCGGTCGGCCGGGGCGGGGAGGCGGTCGGCGGGCGAAGTCGAAGCGGTGATGATGGATCGTAGGTTTCATTGACTGTTTGCCATGGATTCATCTGCTGACTAGGGCTCGCGGCGCTGGAATCTCCGCACGCAGAGATCGCGCTGTGCGACGGATCCGGCGAAATACCCGCTGGTCGGCAACGAATTCCGAAGCCTTTCGGCCGTTGACGGGGCGCGGTCTGCCCGCTTCCATGGCGATCCGGGAGCGACAACGTCTATCGCCAACCTCAGCCTTCTGGAGGAGATACCGCTCCCGGTGAACACCGCCCCACCGCGCGCCCCCTCGCGCTGAGCCGATCGGAACCCCTCATGACCGACACGCTTGACCCGTCCATCCCGGTGTCGGCGGTGGCGTCCCCGACGCCCGCAGATGTGCCGAAGAAGCTCTCCCGCTCGCTCGGCGTGGTGGGCGGCACGCTGCTCACCCTGTCGTGCGTGACGCCCGCGTCGTCGCTGTTCGTTATCGTGCCGGAGCTGTTCAGCTCGCTGGGCACCCACACCGCGATGGCGATCGCGATCGGGTCGCTGATCTGCATCGCCGTGGCGTTCTGCTACTCGGAGCTGGGCACCCTGATCCCCAGCGCCGGTGGCGAGTACGCCATGGTCGGCACCCTGGCGGGTCGGTTCGCCGGGTGGCTGGTGTTCATCCAGTCCCTGATCGTCGTGATGATCGTTCCCTCGTTGATCGCGATCGGTACCTCGCAGTACCTGGCACCGATCATCGACGTGGATCCCCGGTTCGCCGGTGCCGCCGTGATGATCGCGGCCACCGTGGCGGGTCTGCTGGACCTGCGGGCCAACGCCTGGCTGACCGGCATCTTCCTGGTCCTGGAGGTGATCGCCTGCGCGGTGGTCTCGTTCCTCGGTTTCTCGCACAGCCAGCGGGGCGCGAGCAGCCTGCTGCACGGCGTGGTCGGCGACGGCGCGGGCGGCACCAGTACGGTCGGTATGGCGGCGATCCTGGCCGCGATGGGCACCGCGCTGTTCGTGACCCAGGGCTTCTCCACCGCGATCTACCTCTCCGAGGAGCTGGAGAACCCCCGGCGCAACGTGGCCCGCACCGTGCTGTGGACGCTCGGCCTCTCCGTGGTCGTCATCCTGATCCCGGTGATCGCGATCACCGTTGGTGCGCCGGACCTGGATGCGCTCTCGGCCGGGGACATCTCCGCGTTGGTGGCCGGGTGGTCGGGCTCGGCGGTCGGCACCTTCGTCAGCCTGTGCATCGCGCTGGCGATCATCAACGCCGGCATCGTCATGGTGATCCAGAACTCCCGCGTGCTGTTCGCCTCCGGGCGTGACAAGGCCTGGCCGGCCCCCGCCAACAAGGCGTTCGGCACGCTCAACCGGTTCAGCGCCCCGTGGGTTTCGACCCTCGCGGTCGGTATCCCCGGCGCGGTGCTCTGCTTCGTGCCGCAGGAGCAGCTGGTGAACATCACCGGTGTGGCCGTCGCGGCCCTCTACCTGCTGGTCGCGTTCGCCGCGCTGTTTTCCCGCCGCAAGCACCACAAGACCGCCGCGGCGTGGCGGCAGCCGCTCTGGCCGGTGCTGCCGCTCCTGCTGATCGTGCTGCTGGGCTGGGTGCTGGCCCATCTCGACCACACTGCGCTGGCCTGGACCGCGGGCATCACCGCCGTCGCCAGCCTGTACTGGGTGTTCTACCTGCGGCCGCGTCAGGACAGCCGCTGGATCATCACCCTCCCGGAGGACCAGCAGAGCTGACGTCCCCGTCCGTCCGGCCCGCGGCCCGGCCCCCGTCCTGGGGGCCGGGCCGCTGCCGTTCAGCCGAGGTAGGCGGGCGCGACCCCGGCGGTGAGGAGCCGGTGAGGGGCTCCGGTGCCGTCGGCGGGCGTGGACCAGAGGTCGGCGCCGAAGTCGCCCGGCATCGAGTACAGCAGGGTGCCGTCGTCCGCCCACAGGGCCTGGTCGTCGATGTTGCGCTGCTCGGCGGTGGGCGTCTCGGTCATGGTGCGCAGGTCCAGCACGTAGAGCTGCCAGGGGGCGTCGCCGGGAGCCTCGGGCGCGCGCTTCTTGTAGGCGATCCGGGTGCCGTCGGGGGAGAGCGAGGGGCACTCGACGTTCTGGTGCAGCGTGGTCAGGGTGCGGGCGGCGACGTCCCCCTGGACCAGGTAGGTCTGGCCGCCGGTGGCCAGCGTCGCGTAGAACCGGCTGTCGTCGGCGAAGGTGACGCCCCAGACGTTGGTGTCGTGCGCCTGGTACGGGTGCCCGTCCTTGACGATCGCGAAGGTCTCCAGGTTGTCGTCCAGCGCCCAGGTCCTGGTGTCCACGATCTCGGTCCGGGTGGAGAAGTCGGTGCCCGCGTAGGAGTCGCCGCTGACGAAGACCGTCCAGGCGGCCAGGTGACCTGAGGGCGAGACCCGGGCCCGGGTGGGGATGCCGGCGGCGGGGAAGACGTGCCGCTCGTGCAGATCCGCGTCCAGCACGACGGTGCGATAGGTGTCCTCCAGCGCGCCGCGGACCGCCTGCAGGCAGATGCCGGTGCCCGAAGCGGCGTGGAAGCGCAGGCACTTGAGGCCGGAGGCGGTCCGCTCACCGTCCGGCCGGTCGGCGGGGACGGTGGTGATCTCGTCCCGGTGCGCGCCCCAGGCCAGGTTGCGGAAGACCAGCTGCGGGCCGGGCGGCCGGAGCGACACCGGGCCGGACCGGACGGCCGGGCCGCCGGCCTGCTCCTGGTCGCGCCGGTCGGCCCGGTCGGCGGCGTACAGCACCGCGCCGGTGCCGATCCCGCCGAGCAGGACGACGGCCAGCAGCAGGACCAGCAGGCGGGTGGAGTTCTTCATACGGTGACCTCGTCGGCGGAGCTGCGGAGCAGGAAGAAGGTGACAACCGCCGTGCAAGACAGGGCGGTTGCGGTGACGGCGAGCGCGGTGTGACCACCCCAGGCGCTCCAGGCGGCGCCGAAGACCAGGGAGCAGACGAACCGGGCCAGCGCCTGTCCGGTGCCGACCAGGGCGAGCGCGGAGCCCTGCCGGTCCTCCGGCGCGGCGTTGGCGGCGGCCGCGGCCAGTACGCCGTCGGTGGCCGCGTAGAAGCCGCCGTGCAGGACCAGCACCAGGAGCACCGCCGAACTGTTGGTGAGCACCAGGGCGTAGGCCAGCAGCAGCAGGACGTGCCCGGCCAGGAACAGCCGGCGGCGGCCGATCCGGTCGGCGAGCGCGCCGAGCGGTACGGCGAGCAGCAGGAAGGAGGCGGCGGTGCCGAGCGGAAGCAGCGGGAACAGGTGTGTGGCGAGCCCGAGTTGACGCTGCAGCAGCAGGTAGAGGAAGGAGTCGCTGACGGTGGTCAGGCCGAGCAGCGCGGCGCACACCCCGAGCCGCCGCAGGCCGGGCAGCCGGAGCAGGTCGAGCGAGTCGCGGAGTGAGGGCCGGGGAGCGGGGTCAACTGCCTTGGCAGGGGCCGACGGTACGAAGAGCAGCAGGACCAGGACGCCGAGCGCGGCGACGCAGCCGCTGACCGCGAAGACCGCGTCGTACCCGTCCACGGTGGCCCGCAGCACGGCGAAGGCGACCAGCGGTCCGAGCAGCGCGCCGGTGGTGTCCATCGCCCGGTGCACGCCGAACGCCCGTCCCCGGTGCTCGGGCCGGGTGGCCAGCGAGATCATCGCGTCCCGGGGTGCGGTGCGCAGGCCCTTGCCGGTACGGTCCACGGCCAGCACCGCGCCGATCAGCGGGACGGTGTGCACCAGCAGGAGCAGCGGTTTGCAGAGCGCGGAGAGCCCGTAGCCCACCACGGCCACCGTCTTCGGTCCGCGGCCGCCCCGGTCGGCGAGGTGGCCGCCGAGCAGGCGGACCAGTGCGCCGACGCCGTTGTTGATCCCGTCCAGCAGCCCGAAGCCGAGCGGCGAGAGTCCGAGCCCGGCCACCACGTACAGCGGCAGCACGGCGCTGACCATCTCGGAGGACACGTCGGTGACCAGGCTGACCGCGCCGAGCGCGAGCACGGTGCCGGGCACGGCGGCCACCCGCCGTTCCGGACGCTGGTCCGGGACGGCGGGGGCCTTGGTGCTGCGGGAGTCCGCGAGGTACACGGGCGTCAGTTCCAGATGCCGGTGATGTCGGAGGCGCCGGCCGCGTTGCCGGCGTGAGTGGAGAGACCGGCCAGGTCCTCCAGGGTGCGCAGCACGCTGTAGTGGTTGTACGTGGTGGACGAGCTGCTGCCGGGCGTCACGTGCTCGCCGTAGATCACGGTCGGGATCTTGTTGCCGGAGAGCCGGTTGTCCTCGTCGAAGGTGACCACCAGGATGCTGTTGTGGGTCTTGGCCCAGGTGGCGTACGCGCCCAGCTTGTTCTTGAGCCAGGTGTCGCCGGTGCCGACCGAGCAGTCGTGCATGTCGTTGCACAGGTCGGGGATGGCGAAGGAGACCTTCGGCAGGGTGGTGAAGTCGGTCGGGAACTGCGTCATGGTGAACGCGGTGTTGGTCGGCACGTTCTTGAAGCCGAACCACGGGTTGTGCTTCTGGGCGTACCTGCCGCTGCTGCAGGTGGTCGAACCCTGGCTCGGCAGGCCCTCGTTGTAGCTGCCCCAGGTCTTGCCGGCCGCGATCAGCTCGGAACCGAGGTTGGCCGCGGACATCGAGCCGACGCTCACACAGCTGTCGTCGGTACGGCCCTGGGCGCTGCCCGAGAAGAGCATGTAGTAGTTGGGCTCGCTCGGGTGGGTGAGGCCGAAGGAGGAGGTGAGGTTGGCGCCGCCCGCCTTCAGGGTGTTGTTGATGTACGGTGCGCTGGAGCTGCCGATCACCTGCGAGTAGGCGTGGTTCTCCATCACCACGACCACCACGTGGTCCGGGGAGGGCAGGCCGACGACGGCCTGGGCGCTGCCGCCGGCGGCGGCCCACAGGCCGAGCGAGCCGGCCGCCAGGGCGGTGGCGGCGGCGACGGCGGTGAGCTTGCGACGGGGACGGGCGGGGGTCGGAGCTGACTGATTCGTCGTCATGGTGGATGTCCTCCGGGCGAGTCGGCGTGGGCAGAGGGGGTGTCCGAGCGCCGCAACCCTAGGAGTGCGGTGGTGGACATGGCCGCGCTTCTCAGGTGAAGAACAGGCGAACGATGCCTGCCGACTTGTCAGTGTCCTGGCAAGGAGAGCCAGGTGTCCAGAGGTACGTCCGTGGCTACCGGGTCGGGGTGGTTCCCAGGTGCAGCCAGGAGGAGTGCCAGAGCAGCGCGCACTGCCGGTCGCAGCCGGTCAGGGGCAGCGGCTCGCCGTTGCAGCGCAGGCTGTCCAGCACGTACCAGTCCCCGCCGACCGGCCGCTGCCAGCGGGCCAGGGACCGGTGCAGGACCGGTGTCGCGCCGTGGCTCGTCCCGGCGAAGCGCGCCATGCCCGGCTGGAAGGGCACGCCGTGCAGCCGCCCGTCGGCGTCCAGGGTGGCCCGGATCTCGTCCAGGCTACGGACCGTCACGTACTGACCGGGCGTCAGCGGTTCGGCGGCCGCCTCGGTGGAGGGCTCCAGCCACTCGTCCCGGAACAGCAGCGCACAGGCCAGACCGCAGCCCTCGGACCGGTCGGCTCCGAGGCAGGTCGCACCCCTGAGGCTGGTGGTGGCGGAGAGCCGGCGCATCCGGTAGTGGTCGTCGACCATCCGGCGCACCACGTGCTCGACCTGGTAGGTGCGGCCGCAGTACGACCACTGACTGCCCGTGAACCACAGGCCGCGGTGACGGTCCTGGTCGTCCAGGGTGGCGCGGATCTCCTCGGCGTCCTTGACCCGCACCCATTCGCCGACCGAGAAGGCGGAGGGCTTGCCGGGCGCCGGGATCCCCGAGCGCCGCTCGCGGGAGTCCTCGAGCACCAGCCGGGCCCGGCGGACGACACCCAGCGGGGGCAGGTCCCGCAGTGGCAGGCTCTTGTACTGGCACCTGGTGGCCGGTCCGGTGAATACGGGGCCCACGGAAAAGGTCGGCCGGGAATCCTTGACGGTCACGCGTGAATCCCATCTTCGCTGATCGGGCGCTGCTCGCAGCAGGTTACCGCCGGGCCCGCCCACGGGCGTGGCCGCCGGGCGCTGTGGGGTGGACCGAACAGGACTTCTGACCGAATTCGTCGGGGAGATTCGAAAAGGCATTCGTTACATTGCGGAGAATGTGGCGTCCCGCGGCGTGTCCTGACGGGTATTCAGTGACGAACGCCCTAAATTGGTGCCTCGAACCGCCTGGTGGAGTGGCCGAGAGGCGAGGCAGCGGCTTGCAAGGCCGTGTACATGGGTTCGATTCCTGTCTCCACCTCCATGACCGTCGAATGCCGTTTCGGGTTCGACGGTCTTCTCATGCTCCCGACGGCCGCCGTTCCGGAATGGTGCGGCGGCCCGCCTCGCCCCGGGGAGGGCGAGGCGGTTCAGCGTCAACTCGGCGGCATTCCGGGGTGTCAGGCGTAGTAGGGCGAGTTCAGGTCGACACTGGCGTCCTTGACGATGTCGCCGTCGAACAGTCGTGTCGTCGCCGGGGCTCCGGCCCGGCGGGCCTCCTCGGCGAAGGGGCCCTGGGCGAAGGCCAGGGCGTTCTCGGCGTTGTCGAACTCGTAGAAGCCACCGATGGTGTGGGTGCCGAGGCCGGACAGCCACGTTTTGCGGATCAGGCCCGGGGCGGTCTTCAGTGCCGCGTTGACCTGGTGCCAGTCGAACTGCTCGAACGGCACTGCCGCCTGGATCTCGGTGTAGAGAAACGTCTTCCCCATCATGAACCTCCGGTTCCGGGGGCTGTTCAGCCCACTCGCTAGTACGTCCGTACTAGCGGGTTGAGCATGCACTAGGATGGCCGTACTAGTCAAGGAGGTGGCGATGGCCGCGGACACCAGATCCCGCATGATCAGCGCAGCAATCGGACTATTGCAGCGCCACGGCTTGGCGGCGATGTCCTTCACCGACGTCCTGGCCGAGAGTGGTGCCGCGCGCGGAGCGATCTATCACCATTTCCCGGGCGGCAAGCAGGAGCTCGCTCTCGAAGCCGCCCGGCGCAACGCCGAAGACGTGCGCGGCCACCTGCACGAACTGCCGGCCGGCACACCACGCGAGGTCGTGGAGGCCTTCCTCGCCGGTGTCCGTCCCGTGTTGCAGGCGTCCGCCGAGGGCGGCGGCTGCGCGGTCGCGGCGGTCACCGTCGACGGTGGTGCGGCCACGGCCGACCAGAGCAGCCTGCGCGGTGTCGCGGCCGAGGCGTTCGCCGGATGGGGCGGCGAGCTCGCCGGAAAACTCACCCGCGCCGGCATGAGCGCGGCCCAGGCAGATGAGCTGGCCACCCTCATGATCGTCACGCTCGAAGGCGCCCACATCCTGTGTCGCGCTGCGGGCAGCATCGCCCCCTTCGACCGAGCTGCCGCTGCCCTGCTCTCCGGCCTCCCGAGCTCGGGGTGAATCGGGCGCCTGACCGCAGGGTCGGCCGAGGCATGCGGACGGCCGCCGAGGAGGGCCGACTGCACGAGCGTCGAGGCCGCCGCCGGTTGCGTGTGCGCCGCGCGGGAGCGGCGGCGGGCCGTCCTGTGACGGTGAGCCGACCCCCGGCCGTACGTGTCAGGGGTGGCGTGAGAGCGTAGGGCGCCCCGCGATGTCGGCCCGGGGCGGGAGGAGAGCCCGATGACTGCCGGACGGGTCCTGGTGGTGGACGACGACGCGGCCATCCGCCGTTCGCTGGAGCGCGGGCTGCGGCTCAGCGGCTTCACCGTCCGCACCGCCGAGAACGGGGAGGACGCGCTGCGGCTGCTGGCCGAGGCGGCGCCCGACGTGCTGGTGCTGGACGTCTCGATGCCCGGCCGGTCCGGCACCGAGGTCTGCCGCAGCCTCCGGGCCCAGGGTGACGAGACGCCGGTACTGATGCTCTCGGCCCTGGACGAACTCACGGACCGGGTGACCGGCCTCCAGGCCGGGGCGGACGACTACCTGGTGAAGCCCTTCGCCCTGGAGGAGCTGGTGCTGCGGCTGCGGGCGCTGCTCCGGCGACGGCCCGCGCCGCCCTCCACGATGCTCCGGGCCGGGCCGCTGGTGATCAGCCAGGAGACCCGGCAGGTGCACCGGGACGGCATCGAACTCAGCCTGACCCGCCGGGAGTTCGAGCTCCTGGCCGAGCTGGTCAGGAACGCCGGGATCGTGCTGAGCCGGGACGTCCTGCTGGACCGGGTCTGGGGCTACGACTTCGAGGTGCGCACCGACGCCGTCGACACCTTCGTCAGCTACCTGCGGCGCAAGCTGGAGGAGGGCGGACGGCCGCGCCTGATCCACACCGTGCGGGGCGTCGGCTTCGTCCTGCGGCTGCCCACCGGTGGCTCCGAGGCGGGGGAGGGCTCGTGAAGCTCTCCACCCGGATCGCGCTGTCGGTCACGGTGGTCGTGCCGCTGCTGGTGCTGGGCGCGGGTGCCCTGCTGCTCGGCTTGGTCAACCGGGACCTGCGCGGCCAGCAGGACGCCCGGTTGCACGACCGGGCCGCCGCCGTCCTGCCGGCCGCCCGAGCGCTGCTGACCGCCGACCGGGGCGGACGGCCCAAGGTCGAGCAGAACCAGAGCCGCCGCGTCCTCGGCGACGCGCTCGACTCCGGCGTCCGGGTGGCCGCCGCCGACGGCGTCGTGGTGCTGTCCGGCGGTCCGGCCCCGACCGACCCGGCCCGGCTGCCCACCGTGCCCGGCGGGCCGGTCACCGTACGCGAACACGGCGACGTCTGGCGGGTGTTGACCGTACGGGTGGACGGCACGGCGTCGGGCACGCTGTGGCTGATCGCGCCGGCCGCCGCCGACGGACCGCAGCTGGCCGCCGTACGCCGTCGGGTGCTGCTGATCTCGCTGCTGGCCGCGCCGGTCTCCGGGCTGGTCGCCTTCGGGCTGGCCCGGCGGGCCACCCTCTCCATCCGGCGGCTGAGCCGACGGGCCGCCGAACTCGATCCGCGGGCCGGTGCCGCCGCCTTCGTCCCCGGACGGAGCCGGATCACCGAGGTGGACGAACTGGCCACCGCCATCGGCATGTTGCTGTTCCGCTACGACGAGCAGGCAGCCAGGACGGCCCAGGCATTGGACACCGCCCGGTCGTTCTCCTCCGCCGCCTCGCACGAGCTCCGCACCCCGCTCACCAGCATGCGCACCGATCTCGACGTGCTCGCGGCGCACCCCGACCTGCCCGCCGGGGAGCGCGCCGAGGTGGTCAGGGACCTCCGGGCCGACCATGCCCGGCTGGAGGAACTGCTCACCGCGCTACGGACCTTGGCACAGGGGGACCTGGTGGAGGTCTCGGCGTTCGCCCCGATCGACCTCGCCGACCTGGTCGAGGACGCGATCGGCGAGACCCGGCGGCGGCACCCCGAAGTCCTACTGTCCGTCGAGACCCCGGCCGAGGTGAGGGTGTTCGGCTGGGAGGGTGGACTGCGGATCCTGCTGGCCAACCTGCTCGGCAACGCCGTGGTGCACGGACACCGACCGGACCAACCGGCCACCGTCACCGTGCGGTTGGGCACCCAGGGCGAGCACGCGGTGCTCACCGTGGACGACCGCGGACCCGGTATCGCGCCCGAGGAGCGGCAGGCGGTCTTCACCCGGTTCCACCGCAGGCCGGACAGCCCCGGCTCCGGGCTCGGGCTGACTCTGGTGGCCCAGCAGACGGCCCTGCATCGGGGCACCGTCACGGCCGGCCCCGGGCCGGAGGGGGCGGGCAGCAGGTTCGAGGTCCGGCTGCCGCTGCTGCGCACCGACGCCGCGACGCTGGAGCTGCCCGTACAGCTCTCGATGCGCCGGGACTGGCTGGCCGGGGACCGCTCCTGACGGCCCGGCGGGCGTCCCGGGGAGCTCACAAGGAAACCACAAGAAACGGCGCTAGCCTCCTCCACGACCGGCCCGGCCACGGGCCAACGCACCTGTCGTCGAAGGAGATCCAGCCATGCTCAGCAACCGCAAGGCCGTCCTCACCGGAGCACTCGCGCTGGCCGGCACCCTGCTGGTGGCCATGCCCGCGCAGGCCGAGACCAAGCCCGCCAGCGCGCCGAAGGGCGACGGCGCCAAGTCCATCTGCAAGCGGCTGCCCAAGACCGAGCAGCGGGTCAGCGACTCGCTGACCCGGCTGAAGGGCGACGCGACCGTCAAGGGTTCGGTGGCCCGCATGGAGCAGCGGGTGGCCAACGCGAGGACCGCCGGCCACACCGAGATCCAGACCCTGCTCAACGACCGGCTGACCTTCCGCAAGAGCCTGCTGCCCACGCTGGAGACCCGGCAGAACGACCTCAAGGCCGTCGCCACCTGGTGCGCGGCCCAGGGCCACAGCCAGGCCCCGGCGAAGTGACGGGCCGTCAGCTCGGCCTCGGGGCGGCGGCGCTCGTGGCCCTCGCCGCCCTGACGCTCACCGGCTGCGGACCGACCGGCGGGAGCCAGGGCACGCCCGACCGGGCGGGTCAGTCGGCGGGAGCCGACGACGCGCAGGTCAAGGACATGCAGCAGAAGGTCGACGCCGCCGAGAGCGCGGCCTCGCAGGCCGAGTCCGACAGCGCCCAGGACAACTGAACGGCACCCCGTACGGGCAGCAGCCCGGAACCGTCCGGCCCACCGGGTCGCCACGGTTCCGGGCCGCGCTGCGTCACGGGTGCTGGCGTTGACGTCAGGGGCAAGGTCTACGGTCGTTCCAGGCGGTGCGGAGAGGCACCCCGGAAGGAGCGCGAGATGCGGATCGGTGAGCTGGCCGAGCGGGCGGGCACGACGACCCGGACGCTGCGGTACTACGAGCAGTTGGGCCTGCTGCCCGCGCGGCGCTCCGGCAACGGGTACCGGGCGTACAGCCAGGACGACCTGCGCCTGCTCCAGCAGATCCGCACCCTCCAGGACTTCGGGTTCGGTCTTGAGGAGACCCGGCCGTTCGTCGAGTGCCTCCAGGCGGGCCACCCGCAGGGCGACTCCTGCCCGGCCTCGCTGGAGGTGTACGAGCGCAAGCTCGCCGAGCTGGACGCGTGCATCGCCCGGCTCCACGAAGTCCGGGAGCAGGTCGGCGCCCAGCTGGTCCGGGCCCGCGAGTCGAGGGACGCGCTGGCGACCGCCGCCGAGCAACCGCCGCGCTGTGAACTGGTGGCCGGAACGCCGGTCGCCGAGGACGAGACCGAATAAAGGGGACGACAGTGCAGATCACAGGGGTGGCCGAGGTCACGGACCGGACCTTCGCGGAGCAGGTGCTCGCGGCGGAGGGGCCGGTACTGGTGGAGTTCACCGCCGACTGGTGCCCGCCGTGCCGGATGATGGCGCCGATCCTGGCGGACATCGCGCGCGAGGAGGCGCACCGGCTCAAGGTGGTGCAGCTCGACGTGGACCGCAACCCGGAGACCCAGGCCGCGTACGCGGTGCTGTCGATGCCGACGATGATGGTCTTCCGCGACGGCGAACCGGTCAGGTCCGTGGTCGGTGCCCGCGCCAAGGCCCGGCTGCTGCGGGAGTTCGACGACGTGCTCTGACCTCGCCTTCGGCCGGTCGGCACGCGGGAAAGATGCTCCCCCGATCGGGGGAGGTCGCCGCTGAGGCGGCCGGTCATACTGGCGATCATGATCAGGGGAATCCGGCCGCTGCTACGCGGCTCCACGTATTCGGGTGTGCTGTTCGCCTACTGCGGCGCGTTGCTGAGCCTGCCGCTCGCGCTGTTCGCGCTGCTGCCGGCGGCGGCCTGGCCGTCCGCGCCCGACGGGGTGAAGGCCGGGCTCTGCCTGCTGGCCTGGGCGGCACTGATCGGTGTGGTCGGGCTGCCCCCGGTCACCCGGCGGGTGCTGGCCGGGGCCGCCCGCCGGCTGCTGAAGGTGCCGCTGCCCACACCTCCTGCCGGGTCGTCCGGCGCGGACCGCTGGCGGACCCCGCTCTGGCTGGTGCTGCACGTGGCCGTGGGGTGGATCGGAGCACTGGCGAGCGGCGCGCTGCTCGCCGCCGGTCTGGCGCTGCCGGGGGACTGGACCCGCGGCCCTGCGGGGATCACCCTGTTCGACTGGTCGGTGCGGGTGGAGGGTGGCTGGAGCTGGGTGCTGGCGTTCCTGTGCGTCCTGCTGGCGCTGGCCGTGTGCGTGGCGGTGACGAACACGCTGCGGTGGTCGGCACCGAGGCTGCTGGGGCCGTCCGCGGCCGAGCGGCTCGCGCTGGCCGCCGAACGGGAGCAGCAGCTGGCCGAACGCAACCGGCTGGCCCACGAGCTGCACGACTCGATCGGGCACACGCTGACCGCAGCCACCATCCAGGCAGCGGTGGCGGGCGAGGTGCTCGCCGCCGACCCGGCCGCGGCGCGGGCCGCCCTGCGCAGCATCGAGGAGTCGACCCGGGCCGCGCTGGAGGACCTGGACTACGTCCTGGGAGTGCTCCGCGAGGAGCAGGCCGGGACGGCGCCGACCCGGTCCCTGGCCGACCTGCCCGAGTTGCTCGACCGGCTGCGGCACGCGGGCGCCGTGGTGGAGCCCGAGCTGTCGGGCGAGTTGACGCAGGTACAGGGGACGCTCTCCCGGGCGGCGTACCGCATCGTGCAGGAGGGGCTGACCAACGCCCTGCGGCACGGGGCCGGCGGCCCGATCCAGGTCCGGGTGGCGGCCGGGCCGGACGCGCTGGAGCTCAGCGTGGTCAACCGGACCGGGGGGACGCGTGCCTTCCCGACCTCCGGGCACGGTCTGCCCGGACTGGCCGAGCGGGTGCGGCTGCTGAACGGTCAGCTGGAGGCCGGCGTGGACGGGTCGCAGCACTGGCGGCTGGCGGTCCGACTGCCGGTGCGGTCGTCGGTATGAGTGGCTCCGACCCGGGCACGGCGGCGCCCGTCAGCCTGCTGATCGCGGACGACGACGCGGTGACCCGCAGCGGTCTGCGGACACTGCTCGCGGCGCAGCCGGGCATCACGGTGGCCGGTGAGGCCGCCGACGGCGTCGAGGCGGTCGAGCGGGCGCTGCTGCTGCGGCCCGACGTGGTCCTGATGGACGTACGGATGCCGCGTCGCAACGGGATCGAGGCCACCAGGCACCTGCTCGCCGAGACGCCCGAACCGCCGAAGGTCGTGATGATCACCACCTTCGAGAACGACGACTACGTCACCGCCGCCCTCAGCGCGGGAGCGAGTGGGTTCGTGCTCAAGCGGCTGCCGGTCCGGCAGATCGCCGAAGCGGTGCGGGTGGTGGCGGCGGGCGAGGCGATCCTCTTCCCGGCGGCCCTGCGCCGGATGGTCGCCGCCCGCCCGCTGGCCTCCCCCCAGGCGCTGCCCGGGGCGGCGCTGACGGGGCGTGAGGAGGAGGTGCTGCGCCTGATGGCCACCGGCCTCTCCAACCCGGAGATCGCGGAGACGCTCACGGTGAGTCCGGAGACGGCGAAGACGCACGTCGGGAACGTCCTGACCAAGCTCGGGGCGCAGAACCGGACCCACGCCGTGGTGATCGCGTACGAATCGGGGCTCGTGGTGCCGGGAGTCGCGGCCGGCTGACGGGCCTGTCCGGGTGTTGTCAGATCGGGTGTGTGGACTGGCTCGGGCGGGGCAGGCGTGGGCTTCGAGGACGATCCGATCCACGAAGTGAGGAGGAGCCTTGAGCGAGTACACCAGCCCGGGCAGGCCGGCCGGGCAGGAGAACAGCAAGCCGGTGACGGCTGCGGCGCAGAGTGCCCGGGAGCGGGCGAGCGACGCGGCAGGCACGGTGGCGGATGCCACCGGCGAGGTGGTGGGCACCGTCCGGGAGCAGACCTCCCAGGTGGTCGAGGACGCCACCACGCAGGCGCGCGACCTGGTGGGCGAGGCCCGGGAGCAACTGCGGGACCAGGCCCGCTCCCAGACCGGCCGGCTCGCCGAGAACGTACGCCGGCTCGCCGACGAACTGCGGGAGATGTCCGAGCACGGCAAGCCCGGCTCCACGGCGACCACCGCCCTGCGGCAGGTCGCGGCCGGTGGCCACCAGGTGGCCGACCACGTGGAGCGGCGCGGGCCGGACGGACTGCTGGACGACGTAAGGGACTTCGCGCGCCGCAAGCCCGGTCTGTTCCTGGCGAGCGCGGCCGTGGCGGGATTCGCCATCGGCCGTTCCGGCAAGGGCGTGGCCGCAGAGTCGACCGTGCCCTCGGACGCGGCCACCCCGACGCCGGCGACGGACCGGCCGGAGCGGCTCGGCCGCCCCGATCCGGCGGCGCCGGTCCCACCGCGTCCGCAGGCGGGCGCGATCGGTTCGACGGCCACCGGTCCGAGGCAGACGGGTGCGTACGAGGGGTACGGGCAGTCCCAGCCCCCGCACGTGACGCCGGTCTACGGCGGTGCCGGAGACGGGCGGGTCCAGCCGCCGACGGTGGGGAGGTGAGTCGTGGCGCTCTCGTACGCGGACCAGCGCGCGGGGCAGACCCGTGCCGAAGCGACCGGGGCGACGGGGCCGGTTCCGTCGGCCGCCCGGCCGCCGACCGCCCAGCCGCCCGGCACCGAGCCGCCGGAGGACCGCTCGCTGGGTGACCTGATCGGCGAGATCACCGACGACCTCGGCCAACTCGTGCGGGACGAGATCGAGTTGGCGAAGGCGGAGATCAAGCAGGAGGCCACCAAAGCGGGTAAGGCGTCCGGCATGCTCGCCGGAGCCGGTTACGCCGGGCACCTGGTGCTGCTGCTCGGCAGCCTCACCGTGGTGTTCGCGCTGGGCAACGTGATGAACCTGGCCTGGGCCGCCCTGGTGGTGACCGGACTGTGGGCGGTCGGCGGAGCGGTGCTGTTCCTCGTCGGGCGCAAGCGCCTGCGCGAGGTCCGGCCGGCGCCCCGGCAGACCATCGAAACCCTGAAGGAGGACGCAGCATGGGCGCGACACCCGACCAGTTGAGGGCGGAGGTCGAGGCACGGCGGGCGCACCTCGCGCACAACGTCGACCTGCTCGCCGACCGGGTGGCCCCCGGGCGGGTCGCGCACCGGACGAGCCAGGCCGCCCACCGGAGGCTGACCGGAATCAAGGAGCGAGTGATGGGCAGCGCCCACGACACCACCGCCGACCGGACCGGGACCGGAAGCATCGGCGACCGGGCCGGGCAGATCGGTGGCACCGCGAAGGAGACCACCACGCAGATGACCGCCACGGTGAAGGACACTGCGGCCGGGATCGGCGAGGCGGTACAGGACGCACCCTCCCAGGTGCGCCGCCGGACCCAGGGCAGCCCGCTGGCCGCCGGCATCATGGCGTTCGGCGCCGGACTGCTGGCCGCCGCACTGCTGCCGACCAGTCAGGCGGAGGAACAGGCCGCCGCCAAGCTGCGCGAGCACGCCGGAGACGTTCTCGAGCCGGCCAAGCAGGCGGCCCTCGAGGCCGTCCAGGAGGTCAGGGACGAGCTGCGCGAACCGGCGGCAGAGGCCGTGGAGTCGGTGAAGGCCACCGCTCAGGACGCCGTGCAGACCAGCAAGGCGACGGCGCAGGACACCGGTCGCCAGGCGGCCGACGACCTGAGGAACACGGGGCAGACGGCCGTGCAGGAGGTCCGCCGGCCGATGCAGTAGACCGGCGGTGACGAGGTCTCCCGGGCGCCCGCCTGGGAGACCTCGCGTGCGGATGTGAGCCGCGAGGGTCTCCGGGCGTGAGCTGCGGACGACGGGGTAGCCGCACGGCATGAACCTCACCCACGCACCACGGACCGCTGGTGGACAGGCGCAGCTGCGGCGCTCCGGCGAGGCCGACGGCCGCCGGTGGCTGGCGGTCTACCTCAACGACCACCTGGCGGGCGCCACCGGCGGCCTGGCGCTCTGCCGCCGCGCCGCGCGCGCCTACCCCACCCAGGACGCCGGCGTCGAGCTCCGCCGACTGGCCGCCGAGATCTCCGAGGACCGCGAGACGCTGGTCGGTCTGATCAGGGAGCTCGGGCTGCCGGTGCGCCGGTACAAGATCGCCGCCGGCTGGTTGGCGGAGCGGGCCGGTCGCCTGAAGTCCAACGGGCGGCTGGCCCGGCGCTCGCCGCTGAGTGACCTGCTGGAGCTGGAGGCCCTGCTCCTCGGTATGCGGGGCAAGACCCTGCTCTGGCAGACCCTCCGGCAGATCACCGACCACCACCCGGGCCTGGACCCGGAGTTGCTGGACCGGCTGGCCGCCAACGCCGAACGGCAGGCGGACGCGGTGGCGGACCTCCGCCGGGCCGCGGCGGAGGTCCTCACCTGAGGGCCGGGTGAAGTGACGGAGCTGTCAGGCCATCCAGAAGAAGACCGCGGTCATGCGCTTCTCCGCGAGCGTGCTGCCCCAGTACGAGCTGGCGGTGTGCATCATGTTGGCGGTGTAGAGGAGCAGACGGTTGTAGCGGTGCGGGACGGCGATGTCCTCGGTGAAGGAGTCGGCCGGGACGTAGCGGGTGCCCAGGGCGTCGACCAGGTTGTTGTGCGGGGCGGTGACCAGGTTGCCGCCCAGTCGGCCGCCCGGGAAGCTCTGCCGGTAGAAGCTGGTGCCGCACTGCTTGGGGACGTCCGGGTTCAGGTACAGCACGGCAGCGTAGCGGCAGAGGGCACGGGAGTCGGTGTGCGGGCGCGGTTCGCACTCGCCGGCGCCGACCACCTGGACGCAGTTGTGGTTGAAGGTGCCGCCCTCGGCCTCGGTGAGGGCCCAGACCTTGGACGCGCCGGTGGCCTTCCTGACCTGTGCCTCGACCCGGGCGAGCTCGGCGGGCAGCAGGGCGGGCATGGTGCGGAGGCCCGGCCAGGCCTCCGGTTTGTGGGGGTAGCCCTCGTCCCACTCCTCGACCGCCAGGGCGCGGGCGCGGATCTCGTCGATGTTGGGCAGTACGTCGTCCAGGACCCAGTAGTCGCGGCCCCGGGTGGGCTTGCGGTACGGCAGAACGGGCAGGGCGGCGGCGGGCCGGCTGAGCTGTGGGGGCATGCGGCCGACGATAGGAGCACGGTGGCCCACGACTCGCCCGCAGAATGGTCAACTTTCGGTCTAGATGACGGAACTCGGCCAACCGGCCGAGGCAGGTCGCGGTATCGGCGTGGGGGTGGCCCGGTGACGGAGTTTCCGCTGGTCCGGTCGAGCGCGTTCGATTCGTTCGGGCCTTCCGTCGTCCCTATGCTGGTGCGCGATGACTGCTGACCGTCGCTCAGTTCTGCGCACCGCCGCCCGGCTCGCCGCCGTGACCGCGGTCGGTGCGGTGTCCGCGTGCGCGCCGGGTCCGACCCGGGGGACGCCTGTCCAGGCGCCGAGCGACCCGCCGGAGGGTCCGGCCGGGTACTCGCTCCGCCTCAGGCCCACCCCGCCCGCGACCCCCGCCGCCACCGGTGCGCCCGCGCCGTCCGGCGCCGTGGTCCCAGCGGTGGCGCCGCTCGCGCCCGGGACACCGGTGGAGGTGGTGAACGGGCCGCGCGGGCGGGCCGAGGTCGCGCTCACCTTCCACGGCGAGGGCGACCCGGCGCAGGCCACGGCACTGCTGGAGCGGGCCGAGCAGCGCGGCGTACGGCTGACCGTCCTGGCGGTGGGCCGCTGGCTCGACCAGCAGCCCCAGATGGCGGAACGCATCCTGCGCGGTGGCCACGAACTCGGCAACCACACCCAGAACCACCTCAACATCAACGCCCTGAGCCCCGCTCAGGCGCACGCCGAGATAGCCGAGTGCGCGGAGCGGCTGCGCAGGCTGACCGGCTCGATCGGCCGCTGGTTCCGGCCGTCGGCCACCCAGTACGCCAGCCCGATGGTCCGGGAACAGGCCCGGCTGGTGGGGTACGAGCACTGCCTGTCCTTCGACGTGGACCCGCGCGACTACAGCGACCCGGGCGCCGACCTGCTCCAGCGGCGGCTGCTCCGCTCGGTGCAGGGCGGCTCCGTGGTGGCGCTGCACATGGGCCACCAGGGCACCGTGGACGCGCTGCCCGCTGTACTGGACGGGCTGCAGCGGCTCGGGCTGCGGGCGGTGACCGCCAGTCAGCTCTGCACCTGACCGGCGGAATGATCCGTTGACACACTGTCAACGACGCCGTTCCTCTAATGTGGTGGGCATGACGAGCGGGGGCCCTGGCGGGCTGTTACCACGGTCCGAGGCGCCTCCCGAGGTCGCCGGCCCAGGTGCCGGTGACCCACCGGTGGACGGTGCCGCACCCCGGTACGAGGTGGTGCGGCTGCCCCCGGACGACCGGGGCCGCGAGACCTGGGCGGTGGCGGACCGGCTCACCGGGCGGTGGGTGCAGGCGGGCGGTGAGGTGGACGTGTACGCCGCCGAGTTCGGCGCGCGGGCGTGCATCCGACGTCTGCGGTACCTGGACGAGCTCGGCGCCCACCACGACTGACCGCGACCTCGTCCGTGTCAGCGGTTCGGCCGGTTCGGCAGTCGCCTGTTCGGGTGAGATGCGGGTTGGGAGCGGGCCCTCGGTGGGAGGGGCTGGGTGTGACCACTTCTTCCTCTTCCTCGCAGGCGCGCAGGCGCCGCCACCACGCCCGGCCTTCGTCAGCCGCCGCCCCGAGCACCGGCCGGCCCGTCGCGGGCCCGCTCCCCGTAGGTCCGGCCGCCCGGCGGGAGAACCCGCAGGTGCGGTCGGGGTGCTGCCGCACCTGGAGCAGCGAACACCGGCTGCTCGGCGGGGCGGTGGTACGCACCCGGTGGCACCAGCCGGTCTGCCCCGACTGGGCGGAGCGCTGAGCCCGTAGGCCCCGCTCCGTGCCGGGGCCGGCCGCTGCGGGAGAATCGGAGCGTGACCGAGAATCCGCAGAGTCAGACCGGCCCGGAGGCGCAGCCCGGGTACCTGCTCCGGGCGGGCGTGCACACCCTGCAGGTCACGACCCGCGCGATAGCCGACGAGATCACCGCGCTGTGGAACTCCCAGCTCGGCGAGGACGCCGAGGACGACGACTACGCCCGCGTGGTGGAACAGGGTGAGGAGTGGACCGGCCCCCGGCCGGTCTGGGACCGCGTCCCGGACTGCCGGACGGTCCACTACCTGCGGGCCGTCGTCGAGCAGGACGGTTCGCTCAGTGGGGAGTGGGCCGGGCAGCGGCTGCGGTGGGAGTTCGAGTCCGGCTCCTACACCGCGCTGCCGTGCCGGACCCGGATCGAGCAGCAGCCCCGCGGCCACACCGAGGTCGAGGCCCAGGGCACCGACCCGGTGGAGGTGGCGGCGGGCTTCGCCTCGGCGCTCCGCGAGGCGCGCGAGCGGCTGTCCTGACGGAAGGGCTCGAGTCTTCACCAGAGGGAGCGGGGCGTCGAAGTAGCGACAAGGTGGGGCCGCCGTGGTCGGGCGGCCCCACCCCTGCCGGGGGACGGTCAGGCGGCGGTGCAGGTGAGCGTCGGGGCGGTGTTGGCCCCCGTCCAGGTGCCCTGGAGACCGAAGGTGGTCGAACTGCCCTGCGCCAGCGTGCCGTTGTACGCGAGGCTGGTCGCGGTGACCGAGCTCGCCGACTGCTGGACGGTGGCGCTCCAGGCGCTGCTGAGCTGCTGGCCGTTGGGCCAGGTCCAGCGCACCGTCCAGGACTTGGTGGGGGCGGTGGCGGTCACCGTGACGGTGGCGGTGAAGCCCGGGTTCCACTGGTTGTCGAGATGCCAGCCCGCCGTACAGCCCGCGCTGCCGCCGCCGCTGCCCGGGGTGGTGGTGCTCACGGCGGCGGAGGCCGCCGAGGCGTTCCCGGCCGCGTCCCTGGCCCGCACGGTGTAGGAGTACGCGGTGGCGGCGGTCAGCCCGGTGTCCGTGTACGTGGTGCCCGAGGCCGTACCGGCGAGGGTGGTGCCACGGTAGACGTCGTACGCCGTGACGCCGGTGTTGTCGGTGGAGGCGGTCCAGGAGAGCGAGACCGAGGTGGCGGTGGTGCCCGTCACCGTGAGCCCGGTGGGGGTGGAGGGGGCCTGGACATCGCTGCCGCCGCCCCCGCTCTGGCCGAAGCCGGGTGCCTTGATGTCGGCGAGGTAGGCGTCCTTGGTGGTGTTGACGGTGGTCCAGTCGTCGTTCAGGATGCCGCCGGTGTCACCGGAGTTGGGGTTCCAGGACCAGAACGTCCAGCTCATGCTGTCCGCCCCGTACTGGGCCGTCGGCCGCAGGTACTGGACCAGCGACTTCAGCCACTTCTGGTCGACCGTCGCCTGCAGGGTGGTGCCGAACTCGCCGACCCACACCGGTGCGATGTTCTGCTGGAACAGGTAGCCCCAGTTGCGGTCCCAGATTCCCGGCATGTTGGCCGGGAAGGACGGGTCGCTGAACCAGGTCTGCTGGGCCACGCTGGTGGCGTAGTCGTGCGCGGAGTAGACCAGCCGGTCTGCGACGTTCAGCCGGACGGGGTACTGGCCGGCGCCCTGGAGGTTGCCGCCCCACCAGTACGAACTGCCGTTGAAGGTCTGGTTGCCCTCGACGAAGACCAGCAGCTGCGGGTTGGTGGCGAGCACCGCGTTGCCGGCCCGTTCGGCGGCGAGGCGCCAGTCGACGGTGGTGTCCCCGCAGCCCCAACAGGCCGGGTCGTGCGGCTCGTTGTGCAGGTCGATGCCGATCACGGTCGGCTTGCCCGCGTACCGGGTGGCGAGGGCGCTGAGGTGGCTGATCCAGGTGGACTCGGGGACGGCGGCGGTGTACCAGAGCGCCGACTGCCCGCTGGAGTCCGGACGGTGGCGGTCCAGGATCACCTTGAGGCCGGTCGCTCCGGCCTGGTCGACGATCTTGTCCATCACCTGGAGTGAGTTCAGTCCTTGAAGGTCGGCGTTCATGCCGCCCGAGGTGTTGAGGCTGACCGGCGAGGTGCCCTTGAAGATGTCGTCGCTGTAGGGCAGCCGGATGGTGTTGTAGCCGAGCGACTTGATCTGGTCAATCATGCTCTTGTAGTCCCGGGCCCAGAGTCCGTGCGGGACGTAGCTGGCGGTCTCGAAACCGAACCAGTTGATGCCGGCGATCCGGACCGGGCGGTTGGCGTCGTCCAGTAGCTGACGGCCGCTGGTGTGCCAGTAGCCGGAGCCGACGGCGGTTGCGGTGGCGGTCGTGGTGGCGGCAGCAGCGCTTGCGGCGGGCGCGGCGGCCTGGGCGGCGGCGGGAGCGATCAGGGCGGTTGACGCGAGGGCCATGGTCAACAGGGCATCGCGCAGGCGGCGTACGGGGTGGAGCACGTCGCTGGTCCTCTCTGTGGGGTCCGGCAGACGAGTGGGAGCGCTCCCACTCGATGCGGGAGATGCACACGCGCAGTACTGCCGGGGGTGGGGGACGGGCCCGTGGGGTGGGGGCGGGCCTGCCGGGGGCGGCGGGGTCCAGTGAATCCATGGAGTGACAGGCCGTCAATAGGCCGTTCAGTATTCACCACTTGAACGCAAACACCCGGCGACCGAGCCGCCTTGATGGAGGGCGGTCCGGTCGCCGGGTGGTCAGCGCCGTACGGTCAGCCGTGGACCGGGAGTTGGTAGACGTTCTCCGGGGTGACGATCGAGGTGACCGCGTTGGCGACAAGTGTGCTCGGCTCCGAACCGGCGTACGGGATGTCGGTGTTGAGCAGGACCACCATGGTGGCGTCCTGCTCCGGCAGGTACATCGTCACGCTCTCGTAGCCGGGCAGCGATCCGTTGTGCCCGACCCAGCCGTGGGTCCGGAACAGGCCGAGGCCGTACCCGCCGTCGCTGAAACCGGGCAGCGACAGGAACTGCTCCCGCTGTGTCTGGGTGGCCGGCGAGAGCAGGGTGCCGGTGGCGACCACCTTGGCCCAGCGGTGCAGGTCGTGCAGATCCGAGATCATCGCGCCGGCCGCCCAGCCCCAACTCGGGTTCCAGTCCGTGGTGTCGGCGACCTCACCGGACAGGGTCTGGCGGGTGTACCCGTGCGCGTGCGGCTCGGGGAACTCGGCGCCCTCGGGCAGGAACGTGTGGTGCAGCCCAGCGGGGCCGGTCACGCGCTGGTGGATGACGTCGGCGAGCGGCATCCCGGTCAGCTTCTCCACCACCAGGCCGAGCAGGACGATGTTGGTGTTCGAGTACTCGAAGGCCGAACCCGGGGCGAAGACGTTCGGGTGCCGGAAGGCGTAGTCCAGCAGCTCCGGCGGGGTGAAGGACCGGGTCGGTTCGCTCAGCAGGGCCTGGACGAAGTCCGGATCGAAGGTGTACGAGAACAGGCCGCTGCGCATCTCCGCCAGCTGGCGGATGGTGATGTGCTCGCCGTCGGGGACGCAGTCCAGGTAGGCGGAGATCGGGTCGTCCAGCCCGATGAGTCCGTCGTCCACCAGCTCCAGGAGTGCGGTGACGGTGAAGGTCTTGGTCTCGCTGCCGATCCGCATGTTGAGGTCGGGCGTCATCGGCCGGCCGGTCGCGGTGTCGGCCACCCCGGTCGAGCGCACGTACGTACCCCGGCCCGGCAGCCACAGGCCGACGGTGACGCCGGGGATGCCGGCCTCCGAGCGGACGCGCGCGATCGCCTCGTCGAGGCGCGCCACCAGCGCGGGATCCAGCTCCTGGTGCGGCGCGCCGTCGGGGTGGGCGGCGCGGACGACGGCAGCCGTCGGCGGGAGCGCCTGGGCACTGGGGGAGGTCAGGGCCAGCGGGGTCAGGGTGGCGAGGGCGAGCAGCGCGCCGACGAGTCGGCGGGTGGGGACACGGGGCATGGATCGGGCCTCTTCCGGAGAGCGGGGACCTGGCCAGGCAACGTCACCATCCGGCCCGGCCCGGGACCGGGCGGCTCCGGACGGTGACCGGCGAGTCCACCCGTACGGACCTGGGCCGGCCCGGCTCCCGCGCTGTCGTGCCGAGCCGTCCGGTCGAGCGCACCCTGGAGTGAGGGACGGCCCCGCCCGGCCGGGCTGCGGCCGATGGACACCGGAGGTGTTGGGACCATGGCGAAGTTCATGGATGTGCACCAGAACATGGCGGGCATCACGGCGGAGGAACTCCGCGCGGCCCATATGGCGGACCTCGCCATCGAGGCCGACGAAGGTGTGCACTTCGAGCAGGCGTGGGCGGACCCGGAGGCGGGCGTCGTGTACTGCCTGTCCGAGGCACCGTCGAAGGAAGCGGTCCAGCGGATCCACGAGCGGGCCGGGCACCGGGCGGACGAGATCCACGCGGTGCCGCTGATCGTCTGACGCCCGGGTTTCGTCAGGCTGCGGGCCGCAGTGAACCCAGCGAGTACCGATCCGGCGCGGGCCGGCGGCCGCAGCGCGAGTGGGCGTGGGCACGCTCCCGGCGGGTTGCCGGGAGCGGATTCGGCTCAGCGGTGGGCGGTGGCCAGCAGGGCGGCGTGCGGGAGGACCAGTCGGCCGTCCTCGCCGAGGAACTCCCGGGACAGCAGGTCGAAGTGGTGCTTGACCTCCGCGCGGATCGGTTCGGGTCGGCTCAGCAGAAGCTGCCCGATGAAGGCCACTCCGGACGCCGGTCCGCTCCACCACTCCTCGGGGTCGGCGCGGTGATCCCAGTGGATGGTCCGGCAGGCCGCCTCGTGCAGTCCGGCCGACGCCAGCAGGGAGGCGAGACCGTCCGGGTCGCGCGGGAAGTCGTCCTCGGCGGCGAGCGGGGGCAGATGCGGGGGCCGGGTCACGCCGGCCGCCTGCACGGCCCGGCCCAGCAGAGCCTGGCCGGCGGGCGCGGGGACCGCCCAGATCGTCAGGGCGACCCGCCCACCGGGGCGGAGCACCCGACGCAGCTCCGCGAGCGCGACTCTCGGACGGCCGACGTGGTTGAGCACGAAGTTGCCGACCACCGCATCGAACGTGCCGTCCTCGAAAGGCAGTTCCGGCAGGACGGCCGTCATGACCTCCGCCGACGGGGCGGCCTGCGCCGCCAGCTCCACCATGCCGGGCTCGGCGTACACTGCGGTCACCTTCGCGCCGCGCTCACAGGCCGCCGCAGCCACCGTTCCGGTCCCGGTTCCGACATCGAGCACCCGGACTCCCTGGCCCACCGCTGCCGCGTCCAGCACCTGCGGAACCGGATACGCGCAGAGCCTCGCGAAGCTCCCGGCATACGCCTCGGCCCGCCCGGCCCACGTCCGGCGCTCGTACCCGTCGAAAGCCGTCACCTGCACCACCATAGATCCTCCCTTTCCTGCCGCAGGGACGCGGCAGGTCAGGACCCCAGCGCAGCGGGAAGCGCCCGACCGGGTGGTGAAGTTACGGCTGTGACAAGGCTGTTGCAGAAGGTGTGGCCCGGATCACGGCGGCTCGTGGGGGTGGGCTGATCGACTCGGGGGATGCGTCGATCCTTCTCTGCCCTTCCCGTTCTCCTGGCCGCTGCGCTGACGCTGACCGCGTGCGGGTCGCAGGTTGCCGGCCCCGGGAGCCGTGGTGGGGTGGTGTCGGCGGAACCGTTGCCCCGGGCTCCCTCCTGCGGTGGTCCGAGCGGGTCGGCGACGCCGAGGCCGCTCGGCGAGTCGAGCGATCTGGAGAAGGACGGCGTCAGGATCACGGCCGTGCGCGGTGTCTGCGCGGACTTCGAGGTCACCAACCACGAGGCCGGTCCGCTCGTCTACTCGATCTCCTTCGCGTTCCTGTCGGCTACCGGGACGGCGTTGGCCACCCCGAAGCAGGCGGTTCGCTCGGTCGGCCCGGGGGAGACGGTGAAGGGCACGGTGGTGGCCGGGACGGCATCACCGTCCAACAGCCCGCGGCGGGTGCGGATCGCCAAGGTGCGGAGCGTGCCGACCGCCGAGGCGCCGGCCGAGGCGGGGGCCTGTCCGCCGTCGGGGATGCGGATCCGCGCGGACGAGGGCGACGCCGCGATGGGGCTGCGGGTGGTGGGACTGCATCTGGACAACTGTGGCACCGCGACCATCGGGCTCAACGGCTACCCGCGGCTCCAGATCCTCGACGACAGGCACACGGTGGTGGACGGCGTGCAGGTCGTGCAGGGTGGCGGCGCCATCGCGAGCGGGACCGGTGCCGACGGGACGCCCGAGCCACTGGCGGTGCAGCCGGGGGAGCGCGCCCGCGCCACGGTGGTGTGGCGCAACACGGTCGAGCTCGGCGTCCAGGACCCGGTGAACGCACCGTACCTGCGGGTGCGGGCGACGCCGGGCGCCGATCCCGTGATGGTGATCCCGGAACTCGACCTGGGCACGACCGGCCGGCTCGGCGTCGGGCCGTGGACGGCGGACCGGACGTAGCCGGGCAGGCTCTCCCCAACTCCTGGACGTCCAGGGTCTCTCAGGCCCGGCCGGTTACTTGACCTTGGTGCAACCCGTCTCGTCCGCCTGGTGCACCGCCACGTCGGACGGCAAGGCGGTGGGCACCGGTGCGGCCGGGGTGGCTGCGGTCGGGTGGTAGTCGGCGCCCAGGGTGACCAGCACGCCGGTCCCGGTGCCGCCCGCCGTGACGGCGGACTCGGGCAGACCGAGGGCCAGGGCGATGGCGAGGGCGGCGTCCTTCTGGTCGGCCCTCGGGTACCGGACGGTGCTGGCGGCCAGGTTCTTCGGCGCGCCGGTGCCGGGTTCGGCCTTGTACTTGAGCTTGGCGAGCTTCTCGGCCGTCGCGGCGGCCAGGCCCTTCTGCGCGGTGCTGTTGAGCACGGTGACGCTGACCGTGGCCGGGTCCACCACCGGCGGCGCGGGTGCGCTGGGGGTGGTGGTCGGGGTACCGGGCTGCGCTCCGCTGTGGTCCTCGCCACCGCTGAGCGGCTTGTCCAGCCGGATCAGCGTGAAGAGGTCGCGGGTCTGGGGCTGGACCAGCGAGTTCTTCTCCCGGAAGTTCGGATTCGGGTCGTCGTGGGTGAAGGCGGTGGGCGGCTGGACGAACTCGACCTCGGAGGGCTTGATGTTCTTGAGGTCGGTGGCCAGCGAGACCAGCTTCGTGGTGCCCGCGATGTTCTCGGAGACCGTCAGCGACTTGGTCGCGGCCTCGATCACCGGGAACGCCTTCGTCGGGTCGAGCAGGGTGCCCTTGTCGGTGAGCTTGCGCAGCAGGGAGGAGAGGTAGGCGCGCTGCATCGAGAACCGGCCGATTGCGGTCCCGTCCCCGACGTCGTGCCGGGTGCGGACGAACTGCAGGCCCTGCTCGCCCGTCAGCTTGACCGGGCCGGCCGGGATGTTCAGGTGTGAGCCCGAGTCGTTGACGGGAGTGCAGAGGTTGACCTCGACCCCGTCGACGGCGTCGGTGAGATCCTTGACGCCCTGGAAGTTGACCAGCACCCAGGCATCGATCTTCAGACCGGTCAGGTCCTGGACGGTGTCCTGCACGCAGCCGGCGCCGCCCCGGGACATCGCCTCGTTGAGCGGCAGGTGTTTCGCCGCCGGGGTGACCTTGCCCTCCTTGGAGGTGCAGTTCGGGATGTCGATCAGGGAGTCCCTGGGAAGGTCCAGGGCGACCGCCGCACGCTTGTCGGGGTACACGTGCAGCACGATGTTGACGTCGTTGTTGCCGAGGCCGACGTTCTGCCGGTCGCCGTAGCCGCCGCCGAGGCCCTTCCGGCTGTCGGTGCCGATGATCAGGATGTTCATCGCGACCCGGCCCTTGGCGTCGGCCTGGCCGGGCGGCGGGGGCGCATTGCCCGCGCCGAGCCGGTCGGACTGGATGTTGGAGTCCAGGTGCTGCAGGTAGAGGAAGGCACCACCGCAGCCCGCGAGCAGCACCGCTCCGGCGGTCAGTAGGGTCGGCGCCACCCACCGGGGACGGGTCCCCGACTGTCGTCGCCCGCGCTTCCGGGCCGCCTGCCGTGCGGCCGCCCGTCCACCGGGGTTCGGCTCGTCGTTCGCCATGGCACATCCCCCGGTCGTCGTGGTCGGGCCCCCGTCGGGCACCTGTACGAACCTAGCCGAGATGACGGGGCCGACATGAGATCTGTTACGGAATCAGAACGCTTCGGTGAACAGACGTTTGAAGTGTAGCGAGCCGGGATCGGGTGACGAGTGCCGCCCGGACGCCCGGCTCGGATCCCGGCTCGTTCGCGAAAGAGCACATCGATCTACCAGAACGAACATCAGTGTGTTAGAAATGCGTCATGGCTACCGCGAACCGTCTCGACGTCACCTTGCGCCTGGTCCAGGGCGCCGAGCAGATGGGGGTCGGCGAACTGGCCCGGCGGCTCGGGGTGTCCGAGATGACGGTGCGCCGGGATCTGGACGAGTTGGAGCGCCAGGGCATGGTGGAGCGGGTGCGGGGCGGTGCCCGGGCCACCGGGACGCGGGAGCGGCGGATCGGGTTCGCGGCGCGGGAGCCGTGGCAGGCCGCCACCAAGCACCGACTCGGCGCCGCCGTGGCCGAGTTGGTGGAACCGGGCCAGACGGTGCTGCTCGACGCGGGCACCACCACGGTGCACGTCGCGGCGCAGTTGATCGCGCGGGCCCCGCTGACGGTGGCGGTGCTCAGCCTGCAGGCGGCCGTCCGGCTGGCGGACCAGCCGGGGATTCGGCTGCTGGTGCTGGGGGGAGAGGCGCGGGCGAACGAGCAGTCGTTGGTCGGACCGCTCGCGCTGCGGGCGGTGGACGCGCTGGCTTTCGACTGCTTCGTGATGTCGATCGGCGGAGTGCACGCCGACCACGGATGGTCGGAGTTCTCGCTCGACGACTGCGCCGTCAAACAGACTGCGCTGGCCCGGGCCGCCCGGACTGTCGCGGTGGCGGACGCCACCAAGCTCGGGGTGCAGGCGTTCAGCCGGGTCGCCCCGCTGTCCGCCGTGGACGTCTTCGTCACCGATGCCACGGGAGCCGACCCGGACACCCACCCCAGTGGCCCGCACACCCTCACCGCCCTGCGTGACGCCGGGGTCGACACCCGGCTGATCTGACCGTCGCCCGCCCCTTGTCTCCTCCGACGAAAGGCTCCCGATGCCGGACACTCCCCGCCCCCTGATGATCCTGGTCGCCGGCCCGTACCGGTCCGGTACCGGCGACGACCCGGCCAAGCTGGCCGCGAACGTCGAGGCGATGAACCAAGCCGCCCTCGCCCTCTTCCGGGCCGGCCATCTGCCCGTCACCGGCGAGGCCCTGGCCCTGCCGCTGATCGAGGCGGCCGGTTCCGCGACGGTCGGTGACCCGGCCTTCGACGAGATCTTCCACCCCGTCGCCGAACGGCTGCTGGCCCGCTGCGACGCGGTCTGGCGGATCGGCGGCCCCTCCCAGGGCGCCGACCTGATGACCGCCCAGGCCGCGGGCCAGGGCAAGCCGGTCTACCACCGGTTCGACGAGATCCCGGCCGCCCGGTGACGGCCGGCCTCGACACCCCCGACCGGCGCGGCCGCACCCACCTCGACCGGGCGGGCCGCGACCTCACCGGCAACCCCGGGGTCAAGGTCCGCGACGTGAGCCTGCTCTCCTGCCACTGGTACGTCCTGCGCACCACCACCTTCGACTACCGTCACCGCGACGGGAGTTGGAGCACCGAGCAGCGCGAGACGTACGACCGCGGCAACGGCGCCACCGTCCTGCTGTACGACACCGAGCGCGGCACCGTGCTGCTCACCCGGCAGTTCCGCTACCCCGCCTACGTCAACGGGCACCCGGACGGCATGCTGCTCGAAACGGCCGCCGGACTGCTCGACCAGGACGACCCCGAGACCGCGATCCGCCGGGAGGCGGCCGAGGAGACCGGGCACACCGTCGGCGCGGTGCAGCACGTCTTCGACGTCTACATGAGCCCCGGTTCGGTCACCGAGCGCCTGCACTTCTACGCGGCCCCGTACAGCGCGGGCACCCGTACCGGGACGGGTGGCGGGGTCGTGGAGGAGGGCGAGGACATCGAGGTGCTCGAACTGGCCTTCACCGACGCTCTCGACCTGGTGCGGACCGGCGCGATCGCCGATGCGAAGACCATCATGCTGCTCCAATGGGCGGCGCTGGACGGCCCGTTCGGGAAATGAGCGGATATTCCGATGAGGTGGGCGGTGATGGCCGCGGGCGCGAAAGAGTGGTCCACGGGGATTGGTTTCCGAAGCCGGTGGGGTTCTGTTACAGTTGCGGAAGTTGCAGTTTTGGTTCCCATGACTTTCGTGTGCGCCTGCTGGTTCGACCGCAGGCGCGTTTTTTGTTTCCCGGTTTCGGCCGGATGGGTAATCCTCGCGGCGACGCGGCCCCGCACAGGGCGGGCGCTGGTCAGCCTCTTGAAGGAGATTTTTTATGGCTAACGGCACTGTGAAGTGGTTCAACGCGGAAAAGGGCTTCGGCTTCATCGAGCAGGAGGGTGGCGGTCCTGACGTGTTCGCCCACTACTCGAACATCAACGCCAACGGCTTCCGCGAGCTGCTCGAGGGCCAGAAGGTCGAGTTCGACGTCACGCAGGGCCAGAAGGGCCCGCAGGCCGAGAACATTCGCCCGCTGTAGTTTTCACTGCGCAGGCACCTGCCACGCAGGAGGGGCCCGCACCGCGCATCATGCACGGTGCGGGCCTCTCGGCATTTCTGCCGAAACCGGATGTTCACGGTTCGGGATTTCGGCCTCGTGGCGTGCCGCTCCGAGGAAGGTCTTCCCATGAACCGCCCCAGCCGCTCGTCGTACCAGAATGCCAATTCCCGTTCCACCCAGGGCCGCCGTCCGTCCGGCCCGCCGAAGCGTCAGCGTCCTTCCGCCCAGGGCGAGTTCGCGCTGCCGGTCAGCACGACTCCGGCGCTCCCCGCCGTCGAGTCCTTCGGCGAGCTGGACATGCCGCAGGCGCTGCTGACCACGCTGACCCGCCAGGGCGTCACCGCACCGTTCCCGATCCAGGCGGCCACACTGCCGAACACCCTGGTCGGCCGCGACGTGCTCGGCAGGGGCCGTACCGGCTCGGGCAAGACCCTGGCGTTCGGGCTCGCGCTGCTCGCCAGGACCGCCGGTCGGCGGGCCGAGCCGCGCCGTCCGCTGGCCCTGGTGCTGGTGCCGACCCGCGAGCTGGCCCAGCAGGTCACCGAGGCGCTCACGCCGTACGCCCAGGCGGTGCGGCTGCGGATGGTGACCGTGGTCGGCGGGATGTCGATCGGCCGTCAGGCGATGGCCGTGCACCGGGGGGCCGAGGTCGTCGTCGCCACCCCGGGCCGACTCAAGGACCTGATCCAGCGCGGGGACTGCCTGCTCGACCAGGTCGGCGTGACCGTGCTGGACGAGGCCGACCAGATGGCCGACATGGGCTTCATGCCGCAGGTCACCGAACTGCTGACGCAGGTCGCCGAGGGCGGCCAGACGATGCTGTTCTCCGCCACGCTGGACCGCAACGTCGACAAGCTGGTCCGCCGCTTCCTCAGCGACCCGGTGGTCCACTCGGTGGACCCGACGGCCGCCACGGTCAGCACCATGGAGCACCACCTGCTGCACGTGCAGGGTCACGACAAGAACGCGGTGGTCGCCCGGATCGCCTCCCGCGACGGCGGAGTGATCATGTTCACCGACACCAAGCACGGCGCGGACCGTCTGGTGCAGGACCTGCTGGCCGTCGGCGTCCGGGCGGCCGCCCTGCACGGCGGCAAGTCGCAGCCGCAGCGCACCCGCACGCTGGAGCAGTTCCGCAACGGACAGGTGACCGCGCTGATCGCCACCAACGTGGCCGCCCGTGGCATCCACGTGGACGGTCTCGATCTGGTGGTCAACATCGACCCGCCCAGCGACCACAAGGACTACCTGCACCGGGGCGGCCGGACCGCCAGGGCTGGGGAGTCCGGCACCGTGGTCACGCTGGTACTGCCCAACCAGCGCCGCGAGATGGCCCGGATGATGACCGCCGCCGCGCTCGTCCCCGGCTCCGTCAAGGTCCACTCCACCGACGGGGAACTCGCCCGGATCACCGGTGCCCGGGTGCCCACCGGCGAGCCCGTGGTGGTACCCGACCCGGTCCGGGAGCGGCCGCGCCGCAGCCCTTCGGCCACCCGTGGCCGGGCCCGCGACCGCCGTGGCGGCGGCTCCGGTACGGTCGGCCGCAGCGGCTCCGCCTCCCGTTCACCCCGCTCGGGCGGGCGCGTCGGCCTCGCCGCGTAACCCGAGTCACTGCCGGAACGCACCACGCCCTCTCCAGTGCCGGTCCGCCGTCCGCGCCCCATCCGGCGCGGACGCCGGACCTGCCCCGGCAGCGCACAGCTGCCGGACCGTCACCACCAGAGGGAACCGAATGAAGCAGCTCCTCCGTCTCGGCGTACTGGCACGGACCCGCAAGGAGAACGAGTTCCGGCGGCCGATCCACCCCGCCCACTTCGACCGGATCGATCCCGAGCTGCGCTCCGGCATCTTCCTCGAACACGGTTACGGCGAGCACTTCGGCGTCCCGGACAAGGCGTTGGCGCCGCTGGTCGGGGGCTTCCGGTCGCGGGCGGAGCTCATCGAGGAGTGCGACGTCATCCTGCTCGCCAAGCCGATGGCGGCCGACCTCGCCGAGCTGCGGGAAGGGCAGGTCCTGTGGGGCTGGCCGCACTGTGTGCAGGACCGGGAGCTCACCCAGCTGGCCATCGACCGGAAGCTGACGGTCATCGCCTTCGAGGCGATGAACCACTGGACCAACGACGGCTCGTTCAACCTGCACGTGTTCCACAAGAACAACGAACTGGCCGGCTACTCCTCGGTCCTGCACGCGATGCAGATCGACGGCTCGACCGGCGACTACGGCCGTCGGCTGCGCGCGGTCGTGATCGGTTTCGGTGCGACTGCCCGGGGTGCGGTCACCGCGCTGGCCGCCCTCGGCGTGCACGACGTCGACGTCCTGACCCAGCGGGGGGTCACCGCCGTCAGCTCGCCCATCCACTCGGCACGGATCGTCCAATTCGACCGTGACGCCGACGCACCGCGTCCGATCCACGCCCTCACCGAGGACGGCCGGGTGCCCTTGGCGGGCTTCCTGGCCGAGCACGACATCATCGTCAACTGTGTGCTCCAGGACACCGGGGCGCCGCTGGTCTTCCTCGACGACGACGACCTCGGCCTGCTCGCGCCGGGCACCCTGGTCATCGACGTCTCCTGTGACGAGGGCATGGGCTTCAGCTGGGCGCGTCCCACCACCTTCACCGAGCCGACCTTCGTGGTCGGTGACAACGTCCGCTACTACGGCGTCGACCACAGCCCGTCCTACCTGTGGAACTCCGCCACCTGGGAGAACAGCGAGGCCCTGCTGCCCTTCCTGGACGCGGTCCTCACCGGCTCGGCGGCCTGGGACTCCAACGAGACGATCCGCCGCGCCACCGAGATCCGCGACGGCGTGATCCAGAACCCCGCCATCCTCGCCTTCCAGGACCGGACTCCGGGACACCCGCACCACTGAGCTGGGCGGTGCCCGGTTCACGCTCCTGACCGCGCCGGTCCGGCGGAAGCCGGGTCGGGCCGGTAGCCGATGGTGGCTGCGGTAGCGGCGGCCAGGAGTATGAGGGCGACCAGGCGGAGGCCGAGGGCCATGGCCGGGACGAACTCGGTCGGGTCGGTGGGATGGCCTCCGGACTGGGCGGCCAGGGCGGTGCCGACCGCCGCGACGCCGAGGGCGGCGCCGATCTCGCGGGCTGCGGTGTTCAGGCCTGCGCCCAAGCCGGCCTGGCCAGGCGGGAGTTCGGAGACCACTCCGAAGGCGAGGGCGGGGGCGGAGAAGCCCATTCCGCAGGAGAGCACCAGCAGGTACCCCGCGTACAGCGGGTAGGGCGTGCCCGAGTCGGCGGTGGAGACGCAGAGCAGGCCGACGCCGATCAGCAGCAGTCCGCCACCGATCAGCGGACGCGGGCCGTAGCGGGCCTGGAGCCGGACAGCCGCCTTCGGGGCCAGCGCCATGCCGACGGTGAGCGGCACGATGGCCAGCCCGGTGAGTGCGGCCGAGTAGCCCTTGACGTACTGCAGGTACTGGGAGTTGACGTAGAACAGTGCGAACAGGCCGAAGAAGCTCGCGGCCGAGCCGAGCGCAGCCGACCGCAGGCGCCGGTTACGGAAGAGCCGGGGGTCGACGAGCGGGTGGGCGGCCCGAAGGGCGTGGGCGGTGAAGAGCGAGATGAGCAGCGCCCCGGAGGCGAAGCCGGTCAGTACGCGGCCCGCCGCCCATCCCTGCGAGGGACCCTCGATGATGCCGTAGAGCACGGCGGCCAGCCCGCTGATCAGCAGCAGGGAGCCGCGTCCGTCGGTGGTGGCGGGGTGCCGGGGCGAGTCGGGCACGGTCCGGATGACGGCGTAGGCGAGGACGGCAGCCAGCGGGAGCATCGACCAGAACAGCGCCTGCCAGGGCAGGAATTGGGCGATCAGTCCGCCGCCGACGTTGCCCGCGAGCCCGCCCAGGCCGAGGGCGAGCGTCCAGGAGGCCAGCGCGCGGGACCGCCCTTCGGGACCGGCCAGTTGGACCAGGATCGACATGGTTGCGGGCATGATCAGCGCCGCTCCGGCGCCCGAGCCGGCCCGTCCGGCGATCAGCAGTACCGGCCCGGTGGCCACGGCGCTGGCCGCCGCGCCGAGTGCGAACAGGCCCAGGCCGGCCAGCAGCGCGCGCCGACGTCCGTAGCGGTCGCCGAGTGCCCCGGCGGGGATCAGCAGACCGGCGAAAACGATGACGTAGGCGTCGACGGCCCAGACCAGCTGGCCGGCGTTCAAGTTCAGCTGAGAAGCCGAGAGCTGAGGGATCATCAGGTTGATCGCGGCGACCATGCTCTGCGCGACCAGCGTGCAGGCGCAGACGACGAACACCACCAGCCGTCCGGGATCGGTGGTGCTGGTGGTGGGCACCGGGACGGGTGTATGGGCAGACGTGGACAAGGCTCCCCCTGGAGCTGGCGCGGACGACGGTGTGTCTGTCACCGTAGGGCGACCGAGTCCTGTCCTCCAGTGCATGTTTCACAAGGAATGAATGCGTGTGGCGCAATCCAATCTGGACCTCAACCTGCTGATCGCCCTCGACCTGCTGCTGGAGGAGGGCAGCGTCTCGGGCGCGGCCCGGCGGATGCACCTCTCGGAGCCCGCGATGAGCCGCACGCTGGGCCGGATCCGCAGGGCACTCGGCGATCCGGTGCTGGTACGGGCCGGACGCGCGATGGTGCCGACCCCGCATGCGCTGTCGCTGCGGGATGAGGTACGGGCGGTGGTCGAGCGGGCGCAGGCGCTGTTCACCCCCACCGGAGAGGTGGACCTGGGCGCGCTGTCGCGCACCTTCACCGTGCTCGCGCACGACGCGTTCGCCGCCCTGTACGGCGCGCCGCTGCTGGCCAGGGCGGCGGCCGAGGCACCGGGCGTCCGGCTGAGGATTCTGGCCGACAGCCACCTGGACGCGCCGACGCTGCGGGAGGGCGGCGCCGACCTGGAGGTCGGCGTGATCGGCGCCACCTCGCCCGAGGTGCACGTGGAACACCTCTTCGAGGACCGGATCCTCGGTGTGGCACGCCCGGGGCACCCGCTGCTGACCGACGGACCCGTCACCCCTGAGCGGTTCGCCGCGGCCCCGCAGCTGAGCGTCTCCCGGCGCGGCAGGTTGCACGGGCCCATCGACACGGCGCTGGCCGAACTCGGGCTGAGCCGACGAGTGTCGGGAAGTGCACCGGCCTTCCCCGCCGCGATGTTCATGCTGCGCGACAGCGACCTGGTGGGACTGGCCCACGGGCGTGCGCGCGGCTTGACCGACGCGTTGGGCCTGACCCTCTTCGAGATCCCGCTGGAGCTTCCTCCGCTGCTGTTCGGCCTCGCCTGGCATCCGCGGCACGACGCCGACCCCGCGCACGCCTGGCTGCGCGGGCGGATCCGGGAGCTGATGACCGCGCCGGCCGGGGAGACCCGTCCGTGCTCCGGCGTCATCGGGTGAGCCGGGCCGCCCGTATGGTCAGGTGGTGGCGCTCCGGGAGGCTCGCGGTGTGGCGGGCGGCGGTACGGTACTGCTCGGCGGCGCCCGCCCGGTCGCCGGAGAGCTCCAGCAGGTAGCCGCGGACCACGGCGGGGCGGTGACGGCCTGTCAGGGTTCCCTCCGAGGTCAAGGCGTCCAGTTCGGCGAGGCCGACGGCCGGACCGTGCACCATGGCGGTGGCGACGACCCGGTTGAGAGCAACCACCGGGCTGGGCGCGAGCCGCTCCAACACCCCGTACAGCGCCAGGATCTGCGGCCAGTCGGTCTCCTCGGCGGTCGCGGCCTCGTCGTGCACGGCGGCGATCGCCGCCTGCACCTGGTACGGGCCGACCGGGCCCCGGGGGAGAGCGGCGGTGATCAACGCGACCCCCTCGGCGATCGCCTCGGCGTCCCATCGGCTGCGGTCCTGGTCGGCGAGCGGGACCAGTTCGCCGGAGCTGCCGGTGCGGGCGGGGCTGCGTGCGTGGTTGAGTAGCATGAGCGCGAGCAGACCGGTCACCTCGCTGTGCTCCGGTAGCAGCGTGTGCAGCGCGCGGGTCAACCGGATGGCCTCGCGGGAGAGTTCGACCCGTTGGAGGTCGGGCCCGGCGCTGCTGGCATAGCCCTCGTTGAAGATCAGGTAGAGCACGTGGAGCACCGAGGCGAGCCGGGCGGGCCGGTCCTCGGGCTCCGGCATCCGGAACGGGATCTTCGAGCTCTTGATCCGCTGCTTGGCCCGGCTGATCCGCTGTCCCATGGTCGCCTCGGGCACCAGGAATGCGTCTGCGATCTGGCCGGTGGTCAGGCCGCCGACCGACCGCAGGGTGAGCGCGATCGCGGAGGCGGGCGACAGCGCGGGGTGACAACAGAGGAACAGCAGGAGCAGGGTGTCGTCCCGCCCGGTGACGTCCTCGGCGTCGGCGGGCGGCGCCGAGCGGTGGTCGGCGGGCAGCTGCTCCGCGACCCGGTCCTCGCGGCGGCGCCTGGCCTGCTCGCTGCGGACCTCCTCGGTCATCCGCCGCTGGGCGACCTGGATCAGCCAGCCACGCGGATTGGCGGGCAGGCCCTCCGCCGGCCACTGGAGAGCGGCGGCGAGCAGCGCCTCCTGGACGGCGTCCTCGGCGGCGGTGAAGTCGCCGAACCTGCGCGTGAGCACGCCGAGGACCTGCGGCGCCAGGGTGCGCAGCAGGTCCTCGGCGGCCGGGTCGAGTCCGGTCAGGGGGTCACATCTCCTCGGTCGGCGCCGACATCACCTGGCGCACCTCGATCGGCATGTTCAGCGGCTTCCCACCGGGGCCCGGTGCGGCGGAGACATGGGCGGCGATCTCGACCGCGCGCTCGGGGCTCTCGCAGTCGACGATCCACCAGCCTGCCACCCACTCCTTCGTCTCCGCGAACGGGCCCTCGGTGACCACCGGCGAACCGTTCGCGCCGGAGCGGACGATCTTCGCGGTGTCGGGCATCGCCAGCCCCTGGGCGTCGACGAACTCGCCGTCGGCGGCCAGCTTGCGGTTGGTCTCGCCCATGAAGCCGATGTGGGCCCGGAGCTCCTCCGGCGTCCAGGTGTCGATGGTCGGGAAGTCGACGGTCGCCGCGCTGAACTGCATCAACAGCATGTACTTCATGGCCTGCTCCTCGGTCTCCTCGGCGCCCATGGCGGGTGCCTGCACTGACAGGTAGAGGCACGCGCCGCGATTTCGACATGTCCGGCCATGATTTCGCAGAAAAGTTTTCCGGGAGTGGTGGACGCGGCTGACGAAGCCCGCCGATGTCCTCCCGGCAGCGAGCGAGTCGGGCCGGACCCGGGCAGAAACCGACTTGCCGACCGTTTCACCATGACTCCGCACTCTCACATCGGCAGTGTGGTCCGGCTGGCTGGCGATGCGTCCCGGCTCAGCGGACCGCCTTGCGGCAGACTGTTCCTGACTCTCAGTCAGGGATTCATCACGTTTTGGAGGCGTTGGGCATGAGCTTGCTGTCGGCTGATCCGCGGACCTTGGCCCGTGAGGCGTACACCTACCTCTATCCGCTGGTCATGATGGACGTCACTCGCCGTCAGGGCACCTCGCCCGCAGCTGCGGAGAGGCCGGGCTACGGCCCGCCGAACCAATTCGACCACCTGCGCGAATTCCCCTCGGCGGAGTTCCGGGCCGTGGTGCGGCCGAACTTCGACACGCTGTACTCCAACGCCTGGCTGGACCTGACCGGCGGCCCGGTGAAACTGCACGTGACCGACACTGCCGACCGGTACTTCATGCTCCCGCTGATGGACATGTGGACCGACGTGTTCGCCACCATCGGCAAGCGCACCACCGGGACCGGCGACCAGGACTACCTCATCGTCGGCCCCGGCCACGACGGCACTGCCCAGGCCGGGGTGACGGTGCTCAGGGCGCCGACGCCCCACGTGTGGATCATCGGCCGCACGCAGACCAACGGCCCGGCCGACTACCCAGCCGTCTGGAAGGTCCAGGACGGCTACACCCTGACCGCCGAGCCCCCACGTGAGTACGTCCACGACGATCGGATCGACGTCACGGCCGACGCGCTAGCCATGGTGAGCATGCTCGGCGCGGCCGAATTCTTCACCTGGGCCGCCCGGGCACTGGCGGTCAACCCGCCGCACGACGCGGACTTCTCCCTCCTGGCCCGGATCGCGAACCTGGGCATCGTGCCGGGCCAGGAGTTCGATCCCGGCCTCGTCGAAGCCGACCTCGCCGAGATCGAAGCCGGCGTGCAGGAGGCGCTCACGGAGATCCTCGGGTCGATGGCGAGCTTCGGTTCTGCGGCCAACGGCTGGCGGACCTCCCTCGACACCATGGGCGTCTACGGCAACAGCTACTTCAAGCGCGCCGCAGTCGCCGCCGGCGGGCTCGGCGCCAACCCGCCGGAGGATGCCGTCTACCCGGTTCTGGCCACCGATGCAGACGGCGATCCCGTCAACGGTGACCACGACTACATCCTGCGGTTCGAGGCTGATGCGATGCCGCCGGCCGGCGCCTTCTGGTCGGTCACCATGTACGACGGCGAGGGCTACCAGGCCGCGAACGAGATCAACCGCTTCGCCCTCGGCGACCGTGACGACCTGGCCCACGATGAGCAGGACGGCTCGCTCACCATCTACATCTCGCAGCACAACCCCGGACCAGACCGGGAATCCAACTGGCTGCCCGCACCCTCCGGCCCACTGGGCATCACGATGCGCCTCTATGCGCCCAAACCCGACGTCCTCGACGGGACCTGGAACCCGCCGGCCGTCGCCAAGGCATAGCAGTTCGTTCCACGACGGGTTGAGCCCGGACCTTCTGCCCGGTGTCGCCTGGCGCGACGTACCCGCCGAGACTGTGGGCTGCTCCGGAGTGACGGCCTGGCGCCGACCGCGGGCGTGGACCGAAGCCGGGGTCCGGCCCAACCTGCATGCTGCCCCACCGGCCGAGTTGCGCCGCGCTGACCTGCTGGACTTGGACGGATGCGCCGTGGATGGCTCACACGTCCGAGCACCCAAAGGGGGACCACGTCGGCCCTCACCCGTCGATCGCGGCCGTCCCGGATCCAAACACCCTTGGTGCGGGTGGCGGTGCCCGGCTACGGTTCGGTATGAGCAGCGAGCAGACGGCAGCCGGTCGGCGACCGGCCGGGAGTGCCGAGCCGGAGGGCGCCGACGGCGGCGAGGAGCCGGACCCGCAGTGGCGGGCCGAGCGGCGGGCCGCTCTGGTGGCCAGGATCCGTGCCGCCAACGCGCGAACGCTGGAGAGGCTGGCCGACCTGTGACCGACCACCTCGACCTGGACGACGTCGGATACCTGGCGGGCGGCCCCGCGATGATCCGCGACGAGGGGCTGCTGCTCTCCGCGCTCGGCCGTCCGCAGCAGAGCGTGCTCGGGCTGGACGCCTACCCCGACCCCTGGACCAAGGCGGCGGCACTCGGTGAGAGCATCTCCCGTAACCACCCGCTGATCGACCGGAACAAGCGGACCACCTTCGAGGCGATGCTGCTCTTCCTGGACTACAACGGTGTTCCGTACACCGACCCCAGCGACGAGGAGGCGGTGCCGTTCATGCTGCGCCTGGCGCAGGGTGGCTTCGCCAACGACACTGCCGAGACGGCCCGCGCATTGCGGGCGCTGCTCGGCGGCGGGTGAGTCGGGTGCCTGCGGCACCTACCGAACCGAGGAACAGAGGACCGATGAACTTGACGAAAGGCCGACGGGTCAGGCTCGTGGCGGACATCGGACTGGCCGATGCCGTCGCGGGGACGACGGGAGCCGTCGTGGGATTCCTGTCCCTGGCGGCGGGCACCGAGGGCACCGTCGAACAGGTGGACGGCGAGCTGCCCGAGCCCGAGGAGGTCCGCGAGTACCGGCGGCTCAAGTCGCTGCTCGAGGACTACGGCCACACCATGCCCGCCGAGAGCCGGAAGCGGCTGGAATCGCAGGTCGGCGACCTGGAGGCCGAGTGGGCAGCCTTCCAGGAGCGGGGGAGCAGCGTGACGGTCCGGGTCCGTTTCGACAACGGGTTCGTCCTCGACGGCGCCCACGAGGAGGTACTCACCCCCGTCTGACCGGCGCCGCGCAACGGGCGGAGGGGGGAGGCGCCCGGAGACTGGAGGTTAAGGGCTGCTCTGGGCGCTGGCATTCCGGATAGGGCCGGGGCCATGAGCGAGCACGTGGAGCTCTCCGGGTCCGGGTCCAGGACCTGGTACGAGGTCGAGGGCGACGGTGACCCGCTGCTCCTGCTGCACGGCGGCTTCTGCACGAGCTCCCAGTCGGCCGTCGTGCCCGGAGCCTCTCACGGTCTGCCGCTGGAGCAGCCCGCCGAGACCAACTGGGTCATCCTCGACTTCCTGGCACACGATCCGACCCCGACCGCCATGCCCGTCCGCCGAGTCGGCGCGGGACAGCTCGAACAGACCGCTTCCGTCGGGACGGGCCGCCACGGACCGGTAGCCCGCACCTGCCGGTTCGGCGCCGCCGTCCCGGACTGTGAGGTGCGCTTCAGCACGCCCGCCCGGACCGCGGTCAGTGCACGTGATCGAAGATGCACGTTTCAGCTGATGTTCAATCAACTATTGACAGCACCGAGCGATTTACGCTGCACAGGTGCGCAGGCCGCCATGCGCATCCGCCCGCCCCTGCCGCCGTCCTGTGCGGCCCCACGTGTGCCCTCGCATTGCTCAGTCGGCAGCCCGCCCCCGGCGCGGACGCCCAGAACTGGACCTCACCCTCAACTGACCGTCCCCTTGAGCCTCTTCATGCGACTGTCCGGACTGCTCGTTGCCGCACTCTGCACCGGCGGTGAAAGCCAACGCTGGCTGATCACCGCACGGGCAGTGGCTGCACCGTCGCCAACAAGAGGAGCACCCTGCTGCTGAGCGCCGCCGCCGGCACGGACGGCGCGCTGGTCACCCAGCCGCCGCCCGGCGGCTCGGCGGCCCCGCAGCTCTGGCAGATCAGCTGACCGCACGGCCCCCTGACGTAGGGTCAGGGGGCCTTGCCGTCCTCGAAGCTGGCGAAGTACGCGGCGGCCATGTCCTCCTCGCCGTGGCCCAGGGCGGCGGCGCGGGCGAACCGTTCGGCACTGGCGGCGGCACCGTCCAGGCGGACACCGCAGTGCTGCCCGGCCCGGACGATCAGGTCGGCGTCCTTCGCGGCCGTGGTCACCGCGAAGGACGCCGGCGACAGCCGGTCCTCCAGGACCAGGGCGGCCTTCGAACGCAGGTAGCCCATGTCGAGCGGGCCGCCCGCGATCAGGTCGAAGAAGTCCTGCGGGTCCACGCCGAGCCCCTTGGACAGGGCAAGCACCTCGCCCGTAGCGATGGTGGCGGCGAGTACCCAGCTGTTGGCGACGAGCTTGAGGCGGGTGGCGCTGCCGGCCGCGCCGTCCTCGCCCGTCCACACCGTACGGGCGCCGACGGCGTCGAACACCGGGGCGACCGCGGCCCGCCGCCCGGTCGGCCCGGCGGCCAGTACGGTCAGCTGGCCGGCCTCCGCGGGTTGGCGGGTGCCCAGCACGGGGGCGTCGAAGAAGACCAGGTCGTGCTGCCGGGCGAAGTCGGCCAGTTCGCCGACATCCTCCAGCCCGGCGGTCGTCGACTGCACCCAGGCAGCGCCGGGCCGCAGGGCGGGCGCCGCCTGACGGATCGTCGCGAGGACCGCAGGACCGTCGTGGAGCATCGTCAGGACGACGTCCGCGTCCCGTACGGCTTCGGCAGGGGAGTCGGCGATCCGCGCGCCGTCGGCGGCCAGCGGTTCGGCCTTGGCACGGGTGCGGTTCCACGCTTGGACGGTGTGTCCGGCCCGGAGGAGGTTGCGGGCCATCGCGGCCCCCATGATCCCGGTACCGAGGACACCGACGGTGAGGCTGTCTGTCATGATCGGCTCCTGCCCACCGCAGGCGTAGGTCATGCCCCGGGTGGGCCGGGCGCCGGGCACACCGGGCAGACTCGGGCGCAGCAGCCCACACCGAGAGGATCACGCATGATCACGTTGAAGAAGGAAGACGGCCCGGCGGATCTCGACGGAGTCACCCACCTCTCCATCGGCGTCTCCTGGGACCCGACCGTCGGCAGCAGCGGCGGGCTGATCGGCAAGCTCCGGCAGAAGGCCGGCACCGACCTCGACCTGATCGCCATCGCCATGCAGGGCGCGGACCCCGTGCGACTGGCCGGCCTGGACTCGCTGGACCCGCTCGGCAACGGCGGGCTCACCCACAGCGGCGACAACCAGACCGGGCACGGGGACGGCGACGACGAGACGGTGACCGTCGACTTCTCGCGGGTCCCCGACAACATCACGTCCATCGTGTTCATCGCCGCCGCCTACAAGAAGCGCAGCGCCTTCAAGAACGCGCGGAACATCAGCTTCAAGGTGTACGACGCGACGGGCGGCAGCTCGCAGCAGGTCGCCGACATCTGGCCGAGCATGCTCACCGACGACAACGGCTGCGCGGTCGCCAAGGCGATGAGGGTCGGCGGCTCGTGGAAGCTCCAGGTGATCAACGAGACCGGGAAGATCAAGCAGGGGGACGAGAAGGCCCTGATGCGGTTCGCGGTGAGCAAGTAGCCGCGAGCGCGACGCCAGGTTGCCGTCGGCCGACCGGCGTCAACCGATTCTGACCTGGCGTCAGCCGTGGTTTCGGCGGGGCGGTTCACCCGCTCGGGGCGGCGTGGGTGGTGGAGTCGGCGGTGGGGCAGGTGGTCAACTCGAGGGTGGGCGAAGCGGAGTAGCCCCACTCGGAGGTGTACCGGTGATCCGTCGCGCGTCGAATCTCACCCTGGCCCTGGCCCTGAGTGGCGCCGCACTGCTCGCCGGGAGCGTTCCGGCGGCGGCGGGTGGGACGGTCACCTGTGACGTCGCCGCCATGAGCGCGCGCGCCGCGCAGCTGCGTGCGCAGGGGCGGGACTCCGAGGCGCAGGCCGTCGAGCGGCGGATCCGGGCGTGCGAGGACGCGGACAACGGGAACAGCGGTCCGCTCTGGAAGTGAACGGGGCGGGCACCACCGGTCCGTTGGGACCGATGGTGCCCGGAGTGGATCAGCGGGTAGCGGCCGCGAGGGCGGCGGCGGCCATCGACTGTTCGCCGGTGGCGTTGGGGTGGAAGGCGGCCGCGCCGCTGGCGAATAGCGGTTCGAGCCAGCGGGTGCCGGTGGGCTTGCAGGCGTCGTGGCCGATCGAGGGCGTGTAGGTGTCCACGTAGCGGGCGCCGTGGGCGGCGGCCTGCGCGGCGATCACGGCGTTGAGGTGCTTCTCGGTGTCGCGCAGCCAGGGGGCGTCGCCCTTGGCGATGGAGACGGTCGAGAAGCAGTTGGTGCCGTCGTCCGGGAGGATCGCCGGGTAGCCGGTGACCAGGACGGTGGCCCGGGGCGAGCGTTGGCGGATGCCGTCGAGGGTGGCGGCGATGCTGCCGGCCGTCACGTCGATCTTCGCCGAGAGCTGGTCGACCCCGGCCTTGGTGTAACTCGACTTGCAAGGTGCGCCGTTGGGGGAGAACAGGCCGAGGGTCGCGCAGCGGACGATGATGTCGGCGAAGCCGATGTCGTTGCCGCCGATAGTGAGGGTGACCAGGTCGGTGTCGGCGTTCAGGGCGTCGAACTGCGGTCCGGCAGAGCCGGTCTGGCGGGAGGTCATGTGGGCGGTGGTGGCCCCGCCGCAGGTGACGTCGACCCGGGCGGCCGGGGTCAGGGCCGCGTTGAGCAGCGACGGGTAGTTGCGGCTGGAGCGGGCGCACGCGGTGTCGATCTGGTCCGGTACTCCGGCGGCGGAGGCGTACGAGTCGCCGAGGGCGACGTAGCGGGCGTAGGTGGTCTGAGCGGCGGCGGGGCCGGCAGCGGTCACGGCGCCGCCGGAGACGGCGGCGGCGAGGGCGAATGCGGTGAGGGCCGTACGGGCGCGGGAGGTTCCGGTCGAGGGCATGGGGGTGCCTCCGGGTGGGGTGGATGGGGGTGTTCGCCGGGTGGGCGTGGGGGCGCCGACGGGAGGCGATTCGCGCTCCAGTCGTGGTTACCAGGCGGTTCTACCGTGCGGTAAGGATGTGGCTCGGCTGACAGGCTGTCAATAAGTCTGACCGGGGCATGTCGGCTCGCCCGGTGCAGGGCGCCGTGTGTGAGCTGCTCGCGCGATGTCCTCAGTGGCGGGTGGGTGCGCCGGAGAGCAGCCACCGCCAGCGCCGGTTCTCCGTGACCAGGGTCGCGGTGGCCAGTACGGTCACCGGGACCGCCGCCCACGCGGGCCAGGCCAGCCAGGAGGAGGCCACCGCAGCAGCGAGTTGGAGCAGCACGAGGAGGATCGTCACCCAGCCCGGCACCGCGATGATCACCTGCGCCTTGTCGCCCGGAGTGGAGAAGCACGTGGGCAGGCCGATCAGGACGGCCACGGAGAGGACGGCCAGCAGCCAGGAGTGGCCGGCCAGCGCCCAGGGCGTCGCCACCCAGGCGATGAGTTCCACCGCGAAGCGCAGTGCCGACGCGGCCCGGTCGTCGGGGCGGGCCGAAGTCGATTCCCCTGTATCAGCAGTCACTCGTGGACGGTTTCACTGCACGCGCCCAACGGTCAAGCGTTTGGGCGCTGTTGTCCGTGAAGAGCACTTCTTTACCCGATAGCGTGGCCCAGGGCCAGGTGGTGGGGCCCTCGGCTAGGAGCAGGTCCGGACCAGGCAGACGACCTCCGCGCAAACGGCCGCGACCTTCGCCGACTGGTCCAAGAACGTCCGCCCGACGGCCGTGCCGCCGCTGCCCACCACCGGCCGTGCTGGACACGCGCGCCGTCAAGTACGGCCCCACGGTGGTCGATGACAACGCCCACCTCGCGCTCAGCGAAGGCGGTGGCGTCGCCTTCCAGTGTGGCGGGAGCTGCAGCGTCATCATCTCGGCGGGGCCGAGTTCGCCGCACTGGACACATCCCGGACCTCGCCGCGCTGGAAGTTCACCTCCAACGGCGACGGCACCGTGGCAAATTGGTGGAGTCCGCCTGCACCGCCTCACAGCGCCCGTACCTGTTCCTGATCGGCCTCCGGTAGCCAGTCCCGGCCGGGACGGTACTCCAGCCAACGCCGCCGCCGGCCGCTCCTGGCGAACCCGCGTACCAGGTGCGCCACGCCCGGAGCGGCCTGGTGGCGTGGCCAGAGCAGTGACCAGGCGTACAGCGGGGTCGGCTCGACCAGTGGGACGGCGACCAGACCGGAGCCGTCCGGCAGTGGCACTTCGGCGGGAAAGAGCGTGAAGCCTCCCGGGGTGCTGCGAATCCGCTCCAACAGGTGGTCGAAGCCGAGGTTCGCCTCGCCCGGCAGCATCGGCACGGCGAACTGCTCAGCGAACCGCCGCAGGAAGTCAAGGCGTCCGGCCGCTGCGGGGAGGACCAGTCGTCCGGCCGTCAGGTCGACGGGCCGTAGCTCCTCGGCACCGGCCAGCGGGTGGTCAGCGGCGAGGATCGCGTCCACCGGTTCCAGCCGGACCAGGCGGTGGGCGAGTGCCTCGTCGCGGCGGTCCCCGAACGGGTGATACCGCCCGAAACCGGCGTCGGCGTCCCCTCGGAGCAGGGCCGCCGCCACCGCCGGCAGGTCACGGCCGGAGCCGACCTCGGCGTGCAGGGCCTCGTCCGATGCATCGTCCAGCGCCTCCCGCACCGTCCGTAGTGGGGCGAACAGATGGCCCCAGACATCGATCCTGACGGGCCGCTCCTCCTCGCGGGCAGCCGCCAGGGCCGCCTCCCCAGCGGCGAGCAGCGCCCTGGCCGGCCCGAGGAAGCGGGTTCCGGCCGGGAGCAGGCCGACTGCACCGGAGCCCCGTTCGAAGAGGGTGACCCCGAGGCCCTCCTCGAGTCGGGCGATCCGCTTGGACAGACCCTGCTGACTCAGCGACAACGCCTGCGCCGCCCGGCCGAAGTGCAGGTGTTCGGCCGTCATGACGAAGGCGCGCACCTGGGCGAGATCGAGATCCACGGCCGCCATCCTGGCCGACAACCCGTGGTTGTCGCCACCGGCATCCGGTTGTTGGACCGCTGACCGGCCCCGGCGGTTTGCTGGACACCGGTCGGGCAGCACCGACCGGAGCAGCGTGGGAGAGCGATATGAAGGCATTCGTGGCAACCGGGGGCCCGGAGTTGGTCCGACAGGCCGAGGTCGGCGAGCCGGTCCAGCGGCCCGATGAGGCACTGGTGAAGGTGGACGCGTACTCGGTGAACCGGGGCGAGATCTTCCAGTTGGAGCAGTCGGCGGAGGGCGCACGCCCCGGCAAGGACATCGCCGGGCTGGTCGTGCAGGCGGCGCCGGACGGCTCCGGGCCGAAGGTCGGACAGCGGGTGGTCGGCCATCCGTCCTCGTCGGGCTGGGCCGAGTTGGTCGCGGTGCCGGTCGGCAGCCTCGCCTTGCTGCCGGACTCGGTGACGGCCGTTCAGGCTGCCGCGCTTCCGCTGGCCGGGCTGACCGCGTTGCGGCTGCTGCGGACGACCGGTTGCGTGGCGGGCCGACGCATCCTGCTCACCGGAGCCTCCGGCGGCGTCGGCCACTACGCCACCGAACTGGCGGCCGCAGCCGGTGCGTTGGTGACGGCGGTGAGCGCGTCGTCCGAGCGGGGCGAGCGGCTCGGCGCGCTCGGCGCCGCTGCCGTGGTCCACGAGGTCGAGGACGCGCGGGGCACCTTCGACCTCGTCCTGGAGTCCACTGGCGGCAAGAACCTGACGTCGGCGCTCTCCCGGCTGGCGCCGCGCGGGCAGCTGGTCTGGTTCGGTCAGGCGAGCCGGGAGCCGGCCCTCCTGGATTTCTTCGACTTCTTCGCCGGGCCGGTCTCTGCCACCGTTCGCCACTTCAGCTACGCCGATGTGGACGAGCCGGACGCCGCCGACCTCGAAACACTCGTCCGCCTGGTCGCCGAGGACCGTCTGCACCCCGAGCTCGGCCGCACCGCCGACTGGCAGCAGACCGCCGGAGTCCTCGCCGACCTGCGGGACCGCAGGATCCGTGGCAACGCCGTACTCACCATCTCCTGACCCACCGTCAGCCAGTTTTCCGAGGAGCACTCCCATGACCCGGCTCGACCCCCGTACCGTCGTCACCCGCTACGTCAATGCCGTCGTTGAGGGCGACCTCGACACCATCGTCGCGAGCTTCGCCGAGGAAGCCAGCTGGACGTACCCCGGTGACGTCCCCCTGACCGGCGTGTGGAGCGGACGCGACGCCATCATCAACGACTTCCTCGGCGGCGTCGGCAGCCTCTTCGCCCCAGGTGGCACCCCGGTCGTAACGCTCACCAACGTGATCGCGGACGGCGAGCAGGTCGTCGCCGAGTGGACGTCCAAGGGACTCGCTGCGACCGGCCGGGTCTACGACAACACCTGCCTCGGCGTCTTCGTCGTACGGAACGGCGTCATCGTCTCCGTACGGGAGTACACCGACACCCAGCACGTCGAACGCAGCCTCTTCGGAACTCCGGGCGGCTGAGCGGTGGCGGAAGCCGCGCCCGCAGGCACCGATCGGAGCACCGGGAAACGAACTGCATTCTTTGCAGGAGCGGCAGTTGCCCGAATGGGTGCGACCTGTGGAAGCGTCAGGTACGGGTCGGGGTGGGTGGCTGGGCGGTCAGGCGGGTGTGCAAGGCGGTGTCGGTGCGGCCGAGTTGGCGGATGGCGAGCCAGGCGGCGGCACCGGCGGTATTGCCCGCGTGGGTGAGCGGGGCGTCGGGCCAGTGGGCGGTGATGCGGGTGCGCACTTCGGCGCTGAGCGGGGAGTCCGGTGCGAGCACGCCGCCTGCAAGGACCACCGGGAGTTGCGAGTGCGGGGCGTGGACGGCGGTGAGCGTGTCGAGCAGGTGGTCGGCCGCACGGTGAACCAGTCGGCGGGCCTGCGGGTCTCCGGCGGTGGCGGAGGACAGGACGAGCGGGGCGAGCCGGGCCAGCCGTACGGGAGCGTCGGCGTGAGCTGCGGCGATCAGGGCGGCGCGCGTTCGGCGGCCGGGCGGCTGCGGTCCGGCCAGTGTGTGGACCACCTGGGCGGCGAGGCCGTCGAGTTCGCCCCGGTCGTTGGCGGCGAGGGCGGTCTCGACGGCGGCTCGGCCGAGCCAGTAGCCGGAGCCCCGGTCGCCGAGCAGCCAGCCGTGACCGTCGGCGGTCCGGACGGGCTCGAAGTCCCGGCAGTGGGCCGCGGCCGCCCCGGTGCCGCTGAGCAGGACCGAACCGGTCGGGCCCGAGGTTCCCGCGACGTAGGCGAGTTGAAGATCGCTGACCACGCGTGGGGTGATCGGCAGACCGGCGGCGGACCAGACCTGGTCGAGGGCGGTGGCGCGGATCAGGCCGCCGGCCAGGCCGATCACACCGGCCACCACCCCGGCCGGATCCACCTCGGCCAGAGCGGTGCGCAGGGCGTCCAGGATGTGCCCGGCGGCGGTGGCCTCGCCGTACGAGACCGGGTTGCCGCCCGCGCCCGTGGCACCGGCGAGCACCTGGCCGTCCAGGTCCGCGAGCAGCACCCGGGTGGTCGAACCGCCGACGTCCAGGCCGAGCACCACGGGTGCGTCGGTCACGCCGTACGCCGGATGCGGCCGGCGTAGCGCGCCTCCAACACCCGGTTGTGTTCGTCGCCGCCGGGGATGTTGGCCGACAGGTAGATCGGCGGGACGCCGCCACCGGCCTGGATCCGTGCGATCACCTCGGCGATGATCTGCTGGGCGAGCAGGGCGGCGGTGATCGAGGAGATTCCACAGGCCTTGCCGCCGCCGCTCATCGACAGCACGGCGTCGCCGTAGGGTGCACCGTTGTCCAGCGTGACGTCGGCCAGGTCGCGCAGCCGGAGGCCGGACGGGTGCTTGGGCTGGACGCGGGCGGTGTGCTCTGCCGAGGTGATGGCGATCAGCGGATGGCCGTTCTCCTTTGCCAGTCGGGCGAGTTCGACCACGCAGCCGTTCACGCCGGAGTTGGAGGCGATCACGAAGACGTCGGCCGGTTGCGGTGCCGCGAGCTCGTACAGCAGGGCGGCGGAGTCGGTGCCGCGCTCCAACTCGGGCCCCTGCAAGGTTTCCAGGGGCCTGCCGCCGAAGAGGACCACGTCCCGCAGGGCGATCCGGTTGCTGGGGACCAGGCCACCGGCGCGACCCGCGAGCTCCATGGCGAGCGCCTCGGAGTGACCGGTGCCGAACGCCTGCACGATGCCGCCGGCGGCGAGTGCCGCAACGATCAACTCGGCCGCCCTGACCACGCCTTCGGCCTGTTCCTTGCTGACACGCTCGATCGCCGCGTGAGCTGCGGCGGCGAACTCCGACGCTGACGGTGTGGACACCCGGACCTCCTCGTTGTGCCGACTGTGCTGCCCAACTATTCGGCTGCGGCCGCCCCCTGTCAATGAGTGGACTAGACCATCTGGGCGGGCGGCGGTGGGGCGCGAACGCCGACCCGTCGGCCGGATCGGCGCCCCGGGCCGGTGCCAGCGACCGGAACCGTCGGCGGACCTGTCACACTGATCGACATGACCCCCGACCGTCGCAGCCTCGGGCTGCCCGCATTCTCCGAATCCGCCACCGACGCGCCCGCCCCGGTGCCGAGCAGTGGCCACCGCCTGCCTCCCGTCGAGCAGGGTGCCGACTTCCGGCAGCCGCCCGGTGAGGAGGTCGCCGAGCCGCGCCCGACCCGCCGGCCGCTCGCCGTGGGCGGCCTGACGTTCTCCGACCCGGGGTCCGGCACCGCGATCTGACCGGGTTCGGTCGGCGGCAGCGCCTGACGCGCCTCAGCCGCGGTGCCGCCAGGCCTGGAGGTACTCGCGGCCGAGGAGCCGAAGGGCGGCGAGCTTGGCAGGACTCGCGGGGCGACGCAGCAGGGTGCCACCGGCCGAACGGGCGGCGGCGCTGGTGAGTTCGTCGACTCCGACGATGCACCTGACCATCGGCCGGTGACGCGCCGGTACGAGCCCGACAACCGCCCGCCCCGCCGTCAGGGCGCGGTCCACCCGGTCGAGTTGGTCGGTGAGCAGGGCGAGCACCGCCGGTACGGACCGGGCTTGCTCCAGGTGCGTGCGGGTGACACCGTACGCCGCCAGGGTCTGGACCGGGATGGTCAGGCGGCCGTCCGCCAGGTCCTCCGCGAGGTCGTTGACGAAGTCCAGCCGCTGACTCGCCTCGATGAACGTCCGGCAGGCCGCGCGGTACTCCGTCTGGTCACCGTCCGGGCCGAGCAGCGTGGCGACGACCATGAACGCCGGCAGCGAATAGTCGTCGACGTACCGCTGGTAGTCGTCCTCGGTGGCGAATCCGGCGAAGTCGAGGTCCGTGGCGGCTGCGGCCAGGTAGTCCCTGACGCGGTCACGCAGTACCGGGTGCGCCTCGGTGCTGTTGAGCAGGGGACGGATCTCCGGGTGGTCGGAGCGCCCGGTGGCGAGGCCCTCGGAGACCTCCCGCTCCCAGTCGGAGGAGGCCCTCCTGCGGTCCGCCGATGGGCCGCTGTCGAGCAGGCTGTCGGTGCGGTGCATGAACGCGGCGGCCGCGATGACGTGCGGCAGCATCGAGTCCGGCAGGAGCAGGCCGACGGCCAGCGCGACCTCGCGCTTGTACTCGGCGACCTGCTGCCGTTGCCGGCCGTAGTCCGCCCGTAGTCCGGTGTCGTGCACTCCGGCCGCGTCGAGCGCCCGCTCCCATCTGCCCACTTCGTCCCCCCGATCGTCGCCCCTGAAGCACTGAGCCCCCGAGTCACCGAGCCTAAACCGTGCAGCCCGGACGGCCCTCCGGCGGGCCGGGCCGACCCGGCCGGTCTTCTCAGGCGCGCGACACCGACTCGGACCGAGCCGGATCAGTGCTCCGTGCAGACGTGTTGACACCCCGGTCCGGGCGCTCCAGACTCCTGGATGGGAGCGCTCCCACGTATTGACTGGCCCCACTGGGCGGCGAGTTGAGTGCCGGGTTCCCACAGCGCGGTCGTTTCCATCCCCCCACCCAAGGCCGCGGCGCTGTCGGCGGTACGCGTCGATCGCACGCTTCGGCGTCGCGGACCGTACCCCGGCGCTGTCGGCTGCTGAGAAGGAGACCATGCGTACCACACACAAGGCGGCCGCCCTGGCGGCAGTCGCGGTCCTGCTGGCCGGAACCGGAGCGGCGCAGGCCGCCGGCACCGCGCCCGGGCGGGCGGTGTCGGCGGCCGCTGCCACCGCGGGCCCGGCGATCACCGTGGACGCCACCAGCGGACGGCACGCCATCGACCCCCACATCTACGGCATGAACTTTCCCGACGAGGTACTGGCCAAGGAACTGCGCCTGCCGATGGGCCGCTGGGGCGGCAACGCCACCAGCCGGTACAACTACAAGCTCGACGCCTACAACGCCGGGTCCGACTGGTACTTCGAGGACCTGCACTACAACAACGACGCCGCAGCACTGCCCGCCGGATCGCAGGCCGACAAGTTCGTCGAGCAGAACCGCAGGACCGGGACCGACACGCTGATGACCGTGCCGATGATCGGCTGGACGGCGGCCGGCCGGGACAGCGGCTGCGGGTTCAGCATCGCCAAGTACGGCCCTCAGCAGGAGACCGACGCGCAGTGGCGGCCGGACTGCGGCAACGGCAAGAAACCCGACGGCACACTGATCACGGGCAACGCCCCGACCGAGACCAGCACGCCTGCGGGGCCTGACTTCGTCAAGGGCTGGGTGCAGTACCTCGACAGTGCCTACGGCACCGCGAGCAGCGGCGGGGTGCGCTTCTACAACCTGGACAACGAACCGGACCTGTGGTTCGGCACGCACCGCGACGTCCACCCGACCGGGCCGGGCTACGACGAGATGCGCGACAGCACCTACGCCGTCGCCGCAGCCGTCAAGGACGCCGATCCGGCCGCGCAGACCCTCGGCCCGGTCGGCTGGGGCTTCAACTCGCTGGTCTACTCCGGTCTGGACCAGCAGGTGTGCGGCCAGCAGGGCGGCAGCTGCTGGTCGAACCCGCCGGACGCCGCCGCGCACGGCGGCCTGCAGTTCGCCCCCTGGTACCTGCAGAAGATGAAGGAGTACGAGCAGGCGCACGGGCGCCGGATCCTCGACTACTTCGACGAGCACATCTACCCGCAGCAGTCCGGAGTTTCCGGCAGCGCCGACGACGCGGCTACGCAGGCCCTGCGACTGCGTTCCACCCGGCAGTTGTGGGACCCGTCCTACGTCGACGAGAGCTGGATCAACCAGCCGATCCAGTTCGTCCCCCGGATGCGCTCGCTGATCGACCAGAACTACCCGGGTACCAAGCTGGCCATCTCGGAGTACAACTGGGGCGCGCTGGACCACATCGACGGTGGCCTGGCACAGGCCGACGTGCTGGGGATCTTCGGACGTCAGGGACTCGACCTGGCCACCCTGTGGTCACCGCCGAAGGCGACCGACCCCGGAGCGTACGCCTTCCGCATGTTCCTGAACTACGACGGCCAGGGCGGCACCTTCGGCGACACCTCCGTCAAGGCCGCGAGCGCCGACCAGGACAAGCTGTCGGTCTACGCGGCCGAGCGCAGCAGTGACCACGCCACCACGGTCATGGTGATCAACAAGACCACCGGTGACCTGACCGCACCCGTCTCGGTGACCGGCAGCACCGCGCTCCCGGCAGCGGCGCAGGTCTACCGCTACGGCCAGGGCGACCCCGCCGCGATCCAGCACCCGGCCGGTCAGCCGCTGAACGGCGGCTCCTTCACCGCGACCTTCCCGGCGTACTCCATCACCGAGTACGTCATTCCCGCCGGCTCGGCCCAGGCCACCCCACCCACGGCCCCCGGCACCCCCACCGCCTCCGCGACCGGCTCCGACCGCGTGACGCTGACCTGGCCGGCCGCCACCGCCGGGACGTCCCCCCTGGCGGACTACCGCGTGTACGCCGGCGACCCGGCCACCACGGCGCCGCTGGTCACCGTCCCCGCCTCGGCCACCAGTGCGACCGTCACCGGTCTGACCCCGGCCACCGCCTACACGTTCCGCGTGGTGGCCACCGACACCGGCGGCCGCAGCTCACCGCCGTCGGCTCCGTTGCAGGTCACCACCGGTCCGGCCACGACGAGCGGCTGCACCGTCGCCTACCAGGTCGGCAACGACTGGGGCAGCGGCTTCACCGCGAGCGTGAAGATCACCAACCTGGCGGCACCGGTCACCGGCTGGAACCTCGGATTCACCTTCACCGGCAACCAGACGGTCACCCAGGGCTGGAACGGAACCTGGGCGCAGACCGGCGACAAGGTCACCGTCAAGGACGCCGGCTGGAACGCGTCCCTGCCCACCGGGGGCTCCACCACCATCGGCTTCAACGGCGCCTACTCCGGCACCAACCCCGCACCCGGCGGCTTCACCCTCAACGGCACCACCTGCTCCACCGCGCTTCACTGACCGCTCCGCCCACGCATGGCCGATCCCGAGCACCAGGGGGTCGGCCATGCGCCGTCGCGGCACCCGACCCCACACCGTGCCCAGCCCCGCGCTTTCACGAAGAAAGGTGCTGATGGGCAATCAGGATCCTAGAGGGCGGCGCTGACCTGTGAATCCTCCTCCCGCGCTGCACCCAGCCGAGGGTCTGCGACGTTCGTCCGTGAGGTGAAGTCCTCGCCGCGCCAGTTCTTCTTCGACTGTCGGCCGAAGTCACTGCGCTCGACTCCGTCGGTGTCCAACCGGGGATTGGGCGCAAATTTCGTCGGTGTCGAAGGACACGTGCTTGTCCTGGCCGCCGAGCACAACGGTTCGCTGAGTGAAGCTGGCGACAGTTGTGGGCCAGCCGGACCAGCCGTCGACTTCGAAGTTCTTCACGCCGCTGCAGACCAGGACGAACTCCACCGCGTTGTGGCCGCGCGCGTGCCACAGGCCGGTGGCACCGGCCGGGATGCCGAAGTCGGAGAATCTCAGAGTGACCGACGCTTCGCGCTCGTCGATGAGGACGGAGTCCAGGTGGTAGTCCGTCAGTGGTCGTGGGGGTGTGCCCAGGACTTCGCGGATCGATTCGGGGTTGGCCAGCTCGGCAGACCAGTCACGCTCGCTCATAGAACACCCTCGCAGTCGTGGGAGGCAGCACCTCAGGGTGCAGACGCTGGTCGAGGGGACTCTCGAACCATCGCCGAGCCGTGTAGGGGTTCGCTTCGCCGGAGCGGTAGGCGTTGAGGTGGCCCACCTTCATTGCGTGCGCGGTGAATTCCAGTGAGAACTGCGGGCCGCTCACCGCGATCCTGATCCGGCGCTCCGGGGTCTGGACGTGGGGACCGAACTCGATGTCGACCACGGTGCTGTCGGGGAGACCCCGCATCCGGAGGTCCTCGCCCACCGCGATGAACTCGATCTGGGCCTCGAAGCGGTCACAGCCTGCTTCGGCCCAGTCCGGCGGAGCGAGGTCAGGAAAGCGCGGAAGCTCGACACGCAATGTCACAGCGGGACCGTAGGGACTGAGGTGCACCGATCTGAGAACCAAGCGTTCCAAAGCCGGCAAGTCGGGGTAGACGGCGGTGAACCGCTCGGAGTGGACCAAGAATTGCGGCCATGTGCCAGCTGACACGGGTGGTCCCCTCTGCTCTCGGTGCTTCGTGCCGACGAGACCGGTGACTCCTCGCCCGGGCGGCAGCCGGAGATCAACGAAGTGCACTTGAACTGGGAGGATATCGCCCGCTTACGGTCCGGTGACATCGCCCCAGCACGGGGCACGCCTGATGAAGCGCAACGGAACTTGTCCACGTGTCCGGATATCGGGAGGCGGATCGAGAGGGGTCTCGCAGGCTGGCGGAGCGCTGCTGGTGGAGACCGTTCGCCGGATCGGCCCGGGCACCACGCTGTCCGCGGTGCATGGGCTGTGGCGGTACACGATCGTCACGAAAGATCGAGGCTAGTGAACGCAGAACTCGTTGCCCTCGGGGTCCGTCATGACCACCCACTCGCCCGCCGGCTCCCTGACGTGGCGGAAGGTTCGGGCGCCGAGGGCGGTGAGGCGCTCAACTTCCTTGTCGCGCTCGCCAGTTGGGCCGTGGAGGTCGATGTGCAGGCGGTTTTTGGTGGTCTTCCGCTCGGACTCCGGTACGCGGTTGAAGAGCAGCCGGCGACCCAGTCCGGTGCCGCTCTCCGGGTCGTACGGCTCGTCGGGGTGGCGTACCGCCGCTGCGTCCCGCCAGGCGGCGCGGCCGTGGTGGTCGGTCACGAGCTCGGGTGGGACGGCGCCGGCGCCGAGGAGTCTGCCGATCAGGGGGCTGTGGTCCTCGACCTGGTAGTGGAGTGCGGCGGCCCAGAAGTCGGCCTGGGCGTGTGGGTCGTGGGCGTCGACAACGAGCTTCCAGTGCAGCGGGGTCGAGGTCATGACCGGCATCCTAGGGACCCGCGCCGACAGCGGGTCGGCGGCGCGCCTGGTGGCTGTCATGACGGCTGCCACACCTGGCCCGAGCCGCGCGGCCCGTGCGGACGGAGGCGCGTAGGCGGAGGATGAAGGTGATCGAGGACGGGCACGCCGTACCCGAGGAGGTTCCCGTGGACGCATCGATCGTGGTCGGGTTCGATGGATCACCCGAGAGCGTGGCCGCCGCCGACTGGGCCGCCCTGGAGGGAGTGCGCCGGCGATGGCCGGTGGAGCTGGTCCAGGTGTGGCCGTGGGCGGGCGACCACGTGCTGGGCAGCGAGGAGGCCATGCGGTGGGCCCGGCGGCGGCTGGCGGACGAGGCGGCCGGGCTGGGCGCCCGGAGCGCCGGGGTCGAGGTGATCGCCACGCACGTCCAGGGGGACCCGGTCACCGTCCTGCGGGCGGCCGGGCAGGGCGCCGCGATGCTCGTACTCGGCTCGCGTGCGCTCGGCGCCCTGCGGGGGTTCCTGACCGGTTCGGTGAGCCGGCAGGTGCTCGGCCGGGCGGACTGCCCGGTGGTCCTGGTCCGGACGGGCGAAAGCCGGACGGATGACAGCCCGACGGATGTCACCCCGCCGGACGGCGACCGGCAGGCGGGCGTGGTGGTCGGCCTGAGGATGCGTCACCCCACCGACCGTACGGTGGAGTTCGCCTGCGAGGCTGCGGCCGCACGGTCGGCTCCGTTGCGGGTGATCCACGTCTGGAGCCCGCCGAGCGGCAGCGACTACCTCGCGTTCGCGGCCATCGGCAACTCGGAGAAGGAGCTCGCCAAGGTCGAGCAGACGTTGGTCGAGGAAGCACTGGAACCGTGGCGGCGCAGGTACCCGCAGCTCGCGATCACCGGGGAGGCGGTGCTCGGCACCGTGACGCTCACCCTGCTGGAGGCCGCCGCCGGCGCGGGACTGCTGGTGATCGGCCGGCACAGCCGACGGCTCTCCCTCGGGCCTCACCTCGGGTCGGTGGCCCAGGCCGCGATTCACCACGCGCCCTGCCCGGTCGCGGTCGTACCGGACGACTGACGGGTCGCCGAACAACTGACTGCCCGTCAGCGGAGCTGATCGCGCACCCACCCAGGGGCCGGGTTGGTGTGCGGGTTGCCCGCCACGAAGACGGTCGGGACGGTCTCGTTGCCGTCGTTGGCCGCTCGGACGGCCTCCGCTCCGGCGGGGTCGCGCCAGATGTTGACCCAGTGCAGCCGGTGGGCGCGGCGGCCCAGGCGGAGGCGCAGGCGTAGGCAGTACTGGCAGCCCGGCCGCCAGTAGACGATCGGGCGGCCGTCGAGGGCACTGAGGCGTTGGGCCTCCGGCGCGCTGACCGACCGGGGGAAGATCAGCGGCGAGTTCAGGGCCGCGAGGAGCACGAATCCCAGCAGGACGGCTGCGGCCGTGCCGGGGTGTCCTTGGACGATCTGCCTGGTGGAGAGGGCCGAGCCGCAGAGCACAAGCAGTACCGGCAACATCCACGCGCGTCTCATGGTGACGGAGACTACCGGCGGCGAAACTCGCTGGCGGCCTCGGGGTGGTGCGGACGACCATGGGCCGTATGACTGATCATCCCGCGCGATGGACCCAGGCCACCGTCTACCCCGACATGTGGGCCAACCCGGACGACGACCCCCGCAACAGTGAAGGTCCCAGCCCCGACGGGGAGCTGGCGACCCTGCAGGACTTCCTGGCGAACTTCCGGCTCACTCTGCGGATGAAGTGCGAGGGGCTGGACGCGGAGCAGCTGGCCCGCCGGTCGGTGCCGCCCTCGACGATGTCGCTGCTCGGGTTGGTCCGGCACCTCGCCGAGGTGGAGCGGGACTGGCGCAACTGGATCACCGAGGGGGATCCGCTGCCGAAGCTCTACGGCAGGCGGGACGCGGACTTCGAGGATGCGGTCGGCGAGCAGGCCGTGGTCGACGCCGCGTTCGAGGACCTGGCCAGGGAGCAGGCCGAGACGGACGCCGCGCTGGCCCAACACCCCGACCTGGGAGTGCGGTTGGGGAAGAACGGGACCGCCGTGCGGGAACTGATGGTGCATCGGATCGACGAGTACGCCCGGCACTGCGGGCACGCCGACCTGCTGCGCGAGTGCGTCGATGGCCGGGTGGGCCAGTGAGGTCCGGCGCAACGGACTGACCGTCAGCACGAAGCGAAGCGGTCCCGCAGGAAGCGGGCCGCCTGGCGGTTGGCGGTGCGGGCGGCGTCGAGGGTGCCGGTCATGGTGAAGAAGCCGTGAGCCATGCCGGGGTAGCGGGTGAGTTCCACCGTCACCCCGGCGGCGGCGAGCCGGGCGGCGTACGCCTCGCCCTGGTCGCGCAGCGGGTCGTACTCGGCGGTGAGGACCAGAGCCGGGGGCAGGCCGGTCAGATCGGGGGCCCGGAGCGGGGAGGCCAGCGGGTGGCCGGCGTCCTGCGGGGTGGTCAGGTAGTGGCCGCCGTACCAGGCCACCGAGTGGTGGTTGAACATCCAGGGGTCGTCGTTGGCCCGCATCGACGCGTCGTCGGCCAGCTGGTCGGTGTTGGGGTAGACCAGCAGCTGTCCGGCGAGCGGTAGGTCGCCGTCGGCGCGGGCCAGCAGGGTCACCGCCGCCGCGAGGTTGCCGCCCGCGCTGTCGCCGCCGACCGCGAGCCTGGACGGGTCGGCGCCCAGCTCCTCGGCGTGGCCGACGACCCAGCGGAGCGCCGCGTGGCAGTCGTGCACGGCAGCCGGGAACGGGTGCTCGGGGGCGAGCCGGTAGCCGACCGTGACGACCAGGCAGCCGACCGCCTCGGCGAGGTCGCGGCAGAGCACGTCGGCGGTGTCGATACTGCCGAGGGTCCACCCGCCGCCGAAGTGGTAGAGCAGGGCGGGCAGCGGCCGTTCGGCGCTCGGCCGGTAGATGCGGGCGGTCAGCTCGCCTGCGGGGCCCGGGAGTTGGCGGTCGGTGACCTCGTACAGGGGCCGGGGGTGGCCGGCGGCGGCGCGGATCGCGGCGAGGTCGGCGGCTCTGGCCTGTTCCAGGGAGAGGGTGTAGAGGGGGGCCGCGCCGCTGCGGGCGCGCTGCTCGCGCAGGGCTTGGAGCCGGGGGTCCAGGGGCATGGTGGGTGCTCCGTTCGACGGGTGTCAGGTGGTCGTCGGCGCGGGCCGGCGCCAGGGGCGGAGGGTGACCCGGAAGGGCTCGGTGCCGGACAGTGCGACGGCCGCCCGGTAGCCGGGCGGTGCGGGCACGTCGGAGACGCGGTAGTCGCGGGACCAGCTACCGCCGACCCCGGTGTCGCTCTCGTGCAGCGGGATCCGCAGCCCCTGGGTCAGCCGGCCGCCGTGAGCCTTGACCAGAGCCTCCTTCCGGGCCCAGAGCCGGGCGAAGCAGTCGGCCCGGCTTACGGGGTCCGGTGCCGCCCGAACGAACTCGGCCTCCTCGGGCCCGAAGTAGCGCTCCGCCATGGCCACGGCGTCCAGCCGAGGCAGCACCCGTTGGACGTCCACGCCGACCGGCCGGGTAATCGAGACCGCGACCATGGCGAGGTCGCCGGAATGGGAGAGGTTGACCTCCGTGCCGGTGTGATGGCCGGTCAGTTCGGGTTTGCCGTGCGGCCCGCGCTGCCAACGGAGCTCGGCCGGTGGGACGCCGAGCTGCCGGGCGAGGATGTGCCGGACCGCAGCGTGGGCGACCACGAACCGGCGGCGGTCCTCGGCCGAGCGGTACGCCTCGGCGCGGAGCCGCTCGGCGGGATCGAGGACGGCGAACAGGTCGGCAGCGGTGGGTTCGGGCCGGTCGGGCACCAGCCACAGCCGCACCGTGTCGTGAGGACGGGTCATTCCGTACGGTCCCTGACCAGGCGGGCGAGGCGGCGTACGCCCTCCTCGATCTGCGCCGGTTCCAGCGCACTGCAGGAGAGCCGGAGGGCGCGCCGGCCGCCCTCGCCGCTGTGGAAGAAGCTCATCGGCGTCCACAACACCCCGTAGTCGCGGCCGGAGGTTTCCAGCAGGCTCCGGTCGGCGGTCAGCGGTACCTCCAGCACCGCGAAGAATCCGCCGTCCGGCGCGTTCCAGCGGACCCGGGGCTGCTCGGCGAAGGAGTGCTCCAGGGCGGCCAGCAGAGTGCGCAGGTTGCGGCGGTAGAACCGGGTCTTCTCCTGGACCGCGTTCCTCAGGCTGCACCCGGACTCCACCAGGAAGCCGCCGACCAGGGCCTGCGCGACCGGCGAGGTGTTCACCGTGAGCAGGCTCTTCACCGTGGACAGCTCCTCCGCGAGCAGGGTGCGGCGCCCCTGACGGTCCGTCACGGACTGGTCGGCGACCAGGAAGCCGATCCGGGCGCCGGGGAAGCAGGACTTGGCGAAGGAGCCGAGGTAGACCACCCGCTGTTCGGTGTCGAGTGCCTTGAGGGCGGGCCGGGGTTCGTCGTAGAGTCCGAACAGCCCGTACGGGTCGTCCTCCAGCACCAGCAGGTCGGCCTCCGCCGCGACGTCCAGCAGTCGCCGCCGGGTCGGTACCGGCATCGAGGCGCCGGACGGGTTCGCGAAGTTCGGTACCAGGTAGAGGGCGCGCGGCCGTCGGCCGTCGGCCCGGACGGCGCGGGCGACGGCGAGTACGGTCTCCGGATCGAGGCCGTCCGCCGTCTCCGGGACCGCCACCACTTCGATGCCGAGCAGCCTGGCGGCCCCGGTGAACCCGACGTAGCAGGGCTCGACGGCCAGCACCACGTCGCGGGGCCCGGCGCAGAGGCCGCGCAGTGCGACGACCATGGCCTCCTGGGCTCCGGTGGTCACCATCACGGCCTGCTCGGGCACCTCGATGCCCTCGTCCAGCGCGAGCATCCGGGCGATCAGCGGGCCGAGGTGGCCGTTGGTACGGCCGTACTGGAGCAGTTGGCGCTGCCGTTGCTCCGGGTCGAGACCGAGCCGCTCCAGGTGGGCGAGGTAGGTCCGGAGGTAGCGGTGCAGGTCGTCGGTGCTGTGGAAACCCTCGTACGGGCGCCCGGCCGCCAGGGAGATGGCGTCGGGGAAGCGGGCCGAGACCTCGTTCAGGAAGTTCATCGACGCCGAGGCCGGGTCGGTGACCGAGGCGTGCAGGTCTTCGCGGGCCAGCATCGCCGTCACCGTCCGTCCGGGGCGAGGGCGATCGCGGACCGGTCGACGGCTGCCAGGGACGGTCGTCCGGTGAGGGCCATGGTGTGGGCGAGCTCCCCGGTGGCCAGGCCGAGAACCCCGGCCACTCCGGCGGCGCCGTCCGCGGCCAGCCCCCAGAGGACCGGGCGGCCGAGCAGGACCGCCCTGGCGCCCAGCGCGAGCGCCGCGAACACGTCGGTGCCGCTGCGGACCCCGCCGTCGAACAGCACCGGGCAGTCGGCGGACCCGACCGCATCCACCACCTCGGCCAGCGCGTCCAAGCTGGCTGCCGCGCCGTCGAGTTGGCGGCCGCCGTGGTTGGAGACCACGATCGCATCGGCTCCGTGCCCGACCGCGAGGGCGGCGTCCTCGGCGGTGAGGATGCCCTTCAGGACCAGGGGGAGTTCGCTGCGCCCACGCAGCCAGGCCAGGTCGGCCCAGGTGACCGACGGGTCGACGGCCTCCGCGGTGTGGACCGCCAGCGCCGAGCGACCGGCGTCGGACCGGTGGGCGGACGCCATCAGTGCCGGGTCGAGGTTGACGGCGGAGACGCCGGACGGGACGGCGAAGCCGTTGCGGGCGTCCCGGTGGCGCCGTCCCAACTGCGGTGCGTCCACCGTGAGTACGACCGCCCGGTAGCCGGCCTCTGCGGCCCGGTCCACCAGACCGGCCAGCACCTCGCGGCGGCGCAGCCAGTAGAGCTGGAGCCAGAGCGGTCCGGTGGCCGCGGCGGCGATCTCCTCGACCGTGCGGCTGGCGAAGAGGCTGACCACGTACAGCGCCCCGGCCGTCCCGGCACCGTGCGCGGTGGCGAGCTCGCCGTCGGGGTGCAGCAGCCGGTGGTAGGCCGTCGGCGCGACACCCACCGGGGTGGCGATCCGGGCGCCGAGGAGTTCCGTCCGGGTGTCGCAGTCGGAGACGTCGACCAGGACGCGCGGCCGGAGTGTCACCCGGGTGAAGGCGCGTCGGTTGGCCCGGAGGGTGCGTTCGGCCCCGGCGCCACCCTCGACGAAGTCCCATACCGTGTCGGAGAGTTGGTGGCGCGCCAGGTCGCGGTGGTCCGTCAGGGTGAGCGGGATCATCCGAGCACCTCGGCGAGGACACCCGCCCGCTCCCACCATGCTCCGGGGTCCGCCGACAGGAGCTCCGCCGGCTCGGCGACCCGCTCGCCCGACAGGGGTTCGCCGAAGAGCAGCGCCACGCCCCGGCTCTCCGCCGGAACGGTGACCGGGAGGCCCGGGTCGTACGGCAGCGAGTGCTGCTCGACCACCAGCAGCAGTGCCCGCCGGAGTCCACCCGACCGCGCGTAGGCGTCTACCAGTCGCAGGGCGGTGATCGCTCCCGCACCGCCCTGGTCGGTGACCGCGAAGGCCAGCGGCGTGCCGGGGCAAGCGTGGCTCAGGTGGGCGGCCGTGGCGCGGCCCGGGGTGATGTCGGGGATCGAGTACGCGAGCACCAGCAGGTCGACCGACTCGCCTGCGGGTACGGTCGCACGGATCAGCGCCGCGCCCATCTCGCCGTACGAGTGGCCGTCCTGCTTCGCGGGGGTCGGCGAGAGCCCGTACGGGTTCAGCAGGTCGGTCAGGTAGCGTTCGAGGCGCTCGGCGTGGACGGGATCGCCCGCCAGTGCCGCCGGTTCGGGGAAGGCCAGCCGGGCGGTGCGGCGAATGCCCCAGGGAGCTGACGGAGCGTCAACTGTGTTGGTGTAAGAGAAAGTTCGTATCATCATGCCTCCGGAAGCAGGTTCGCGGCGACGTAGTCGGCCAGTGAGCCGACCGTGCCGAAGTCGTCCCGGCCGAGCTCCTCGACGCTGATCTCCAGATCGAGGCGGTCCTCCAGCTCCAGGACGAGTTCCAGGCCGGTGGTGGAGCTCATGCCGAGGGCCTCCATCAGGGTGGTGTCGACGGTGGCGTGGGTGACCTCGCGGCCGAGCACGTGCGGGAGCAGGGCGCAGATGGTGTCGACCAGGTGCTCGCGCAGAGCAGGGCCGGTGATGCGGTGGTCGGTCATGGGGGATCCTTCGTGGAGGGGTGGTCAGTGCTGGAGGACCATGGCCGAGAAGGTGGCCCCGCGTCCGGCCCCGGCGGCGGCCATCACATAGGGCTCGCCCGGCCGCAGCAGCCCCCGCCGTTGTGCCGTGCGGTAGTTGACGAGGTTGTCGGCGCAGAAGACGTGACCCGTGGTCGCCACGTTGTCGAGCACGACCCGCTCGCGGGGGTAGCCGAGGAGGCGGCAGACCTGGTGCCAGGCCACGCGGTTGACGTTGTGCGGCAGGATCACGCCGATGGCGTCCATGCCGAGCCCGGCTCGTTCGACGGCCGCGAGGACGGCCGCCGCCAGGGCCTCCGCGTAGATCCGCTGGAACGCCAGGGCCACATCGGGCTCGTCGGAGTCGAACTCGCCCCGGACGTCGACCGCGTAGGACAGCACCCGGTCACGGTCCCCGCCGGGTGCGACCAGGCAGGCTGCGGCGCCCTCGCCGAAGAACGAGGTGTCAGGCACCATCCCGGCCTCGGCGGTGAAGGTCTTCTCCCCGGCCAGGACCAGGGCCAGGCCGTCCGGGTCGGCATCGGCGGCGAGCAGCCGGCCCGCCACGTCGACGGCCAGCAGACCCGAGGCACAGGCGTGGTGACCCACCGCGAACACCGTGGCCCGGTCGAGGCCCAGCTCCCGGCAGAGTTCCCGGACCGGGTCGTGCGGGTAGGGCACCACGGTCGGGAAGCTGCGGGCGTGCAGGACGTAGCGGACCCGGTGCTCCCGGCCGCGCAGGGCGTCCAGCCCCGCCACCGCGCCGCGCAGCAGGTCGAGCAGGCTGCCGTCCGGATCGCGGCCGACCGTGCCGAGCCCGTGGTAGCGGCGGAAGATCCTGAGCTGTATCGAGGTCAGCCCGAACTCCTCGGCCAGCTCCTCGATCGCCACCCGGCCGGGCGGCAGGTGGTCGGAGACGGCCAACAGCGCGGTCACCGGAGCTCCGTCCGGGCGGCCGGATCGAGCGCGGCCTCGACCGCGACCGCCTCCAGGCCACGGGCCAGCGCCTCGGCGTCTTCGGCGGAGAAGTGGTGAATGTCCGTCAGCATCTCCATCAGCAGGCCGTCGGGGGCGTCGTCGAAGTGCACCAGCAGCGAGTCGATCGCGGCCTCCGTCCGGCGGACCCACCGGAACACGCCCTCGGCCTGCGCCCGTTCCAACCGCTCGGCGTCGGGCGGGCCGTCCTGCTCCGGCGGCCGGTGGGTGCTGCGGTCGTTGAAGAAGCACTGCACGTCGACGGCCTCACCCCGCTCGGCGGAGACGCGGGCGATCAGCTCGTTCAGCCGCTCCGGGTGGAAGTAGGCGTGCTTGTAGCCGGTCATGGTGGTGCGCCGGGTGAGTTCGACCGCCTCGTCGACGGTGCCGTCCCCGACCTCGAGGACCGTCAGGCCGGCCTGGGCGACCATGCAGACCACGTCCCGCAGGCCGGATCGGAACCGGTTGTTGACGACGGGTCGGAACACCACCGGGTCGGTGCCGCTGATCCGGCGCAGTGCGACGGCGTAGAGGGCGAGCAGGACGGTCCGGGTGTCGGTGCCGGTGCGTTCGGCGATCACCGGGAGCGCGAGTCGCAGGGCGGGGGAGTGGAACTCGGCGGTCCACAGCCGGGGGGTGCGCAGGTCCGTCGAGGCGGGGAACCGGCGGGCCGGGATCGTCCGCAGGATCCGCTCGAAGTGACCCAGGGCTCGTTCGTTCTGCCGCAGCCCCGCCGGTGAGCGCTGCCAGGCGGCCTGTTCCAGCTGCTGGAGGCCGGTGACCGGCGCGGTGGACCGCTGCTGCACCTCCCGGAGCATGATCGCCCCGCCGGCTGCGTCGGTGACCAGGTGGCTCATGATGCTGACCAGGTGCACGGCCAGGCCGTCCCGCCGCACCACGGCCATCCGCACCGGCCACTCCCCGGTGTGGTCGAAGGGGACGGAGCGGTAGTGCTCCTCGACCGTGTTCGCGACCCGCTCCGGATCGGCCCGCCCGGCGTCGTAGACCTCCAGCGCGGTGCTGCCGGAGTCGAACAGCTCCTGGGTGGGGTGCCCCGCCGGGTCGATCCTGAGCCGGGTCCGCATGGAGGGGAACCGGCCCATCAGGTACCGCAGTTCCTCGGCCACGTCGGCGACGGTGGTACCGGCGGGCAGCGCGGCCCGGCCGCCGATCGGCAGCGAACCGCGCTGACCCACCATCGCGTGCCAGATCTCCCACATCCCCCAGGACAGTTCGTCGACGCCCGCCCCCTCCCCTGCGAAGTGCACGGGCACCCGCTCGAACCGGTCGCCCATCAGACCGCTGCCGTCCCGGCCCGGTGCCGCTGCCGCATCAGGAACTTGCGGACCTTGCCGGTCGGCCCGAGGATCAGCTCGTCCTCGGAGATCACCAGCACCTCGCGCAGGGTCGCCGCCGCTGCCGCCGTCAGCGCGGCGCGGACCGCCGGGGTCCGGTCGGCGTCCGGGTCGGCGGTGGAGTGCAGGGTGAGCAGGACGTCGGTGACCACCCGCCCTTCGACCTCCAGCGACACCACCGTGCAGTCGTGCACGTCAGGGCAGTTGGCGAGGATGCGCTCCTCGCTCATCGCCGTGTAGAGCCACTCCCCGCCACCGAGCTCGACCGCGTCGACGGCCCGGTCCACGTGGAAGTAGTAGCCCTCCTCGTCCCGGTACATCAGGTCGCCGGTCAGGTACCAGCCGTTGAGCCGGTTGCGGTAGGTGGCGCCGGAGTCGTTCCAGTAGCCGGGGGCCAGCGTCGGCGCCCTGAGACCGAAGTGGCCCACCTCGCCGACCGGGACCTCGTACCCCGTACGGACGTCCAGCAGCGCCACCTCGGCGAAGCCGTGCGGCACCCCTACGCAGCGCCCGTACCGCTCGGTGCCGGTGCTGTGGGTGAGGTGGAACGCGGAGTGGCCCATCTCGGTGGAGCCCAGGCCGTCCACGAAGCTGGAGCCGGGGAGCCGTCGCACCCCCTCGCGGGTGACGGTCTCCCGGGAGCCGGCTGCGACCAGGCGGCGGATGTGCGGCTCGTGCGCGCAGTCGCCGGTGTTGAACCACAGGGCCACCGAGTCGAGTCGGCGCGTACTCAGGTCGTGGCGGGCCAGCTGCGCCCAGGTGGCCGCGAAGCCGAAGACGCCGGTGGGCCGCCAGCGCTCGATGGTGTCGAGCACCGCCGCGCCGTCGTTCTGGCTGGAGAGGAAGAGCAGCTCGCTGCGGTTGCACAGGGCCAGGTTGAGCGCCGAGACGCCCGCCGCGTGGGCGGCCGGCAGCGCGCTGAGGATCCGGGCCGCGCCCCTGGCCCGTGGCGCGGCGAGCCGGAACAGCCGGGTGGCGGCGAACAGGCTGGCGTGGGAGTGCACCACGGCGGCGGGCATCCGGGTGGTGCCCGAGGAGTGGGTGACGACGACCGGGTCGTCGGCGTGGTGCCGGTACGGCGCCGGCGCCTGCGCCGGGTCCCCGGTGCCGGGGGCGGCGGTGTCGGCGTGCACGCGTACGCCCAGGTCGTGGCCGGCCAGGACGGCCCGGTGCTCCGGGTCGGTGAGCAGGGCGACGCCCCGCAGCCGCCGGACGTACTCGGCGGCGATGTCGCCCGGGAGGTGACGGTTCATCAGGGCGGGGATCGCGCCGAGCCAGGTCAGCGCCAGGAAGTTCAGCAGGCAGTCCGCCGAGCCGGAGACGTACACCGCGACCGGGTCGCGCGGGCCGATCCCCTGTCCGTGCCACCAGGCCGCGCGGGCCGCCACCCGTTCGCGGAGCTGACCGAGGGTCAGCCCGTGCCCGGCCGGGAAGCCGTCGAAGGGGACGTCGAACGCGGCGCCGGGACCGTCCGGGTCGGCGCCGTGCTCGAACAGCTTGGGCAGCACGTTGCCCGTGCCGAGGCCGGGGTCGGCGGCCAGCCGCGCTCTGATGTTGGTGCCCGTCACTCTGCTCTCCTTGAGGGTTTGCCGTGGACCGTCCGCTCGATCGCCGCCCTGAGCTGGGCCCGGGTGGGCTGGCAGGCCAGGTCGAGGGCCCGGGCGAAGGGCAGCACGGCGCCGTCCGGACGGGTGATCCGGCGGGGCGGTGCGATCAGCCGCATCTCCTCGGCCGCGGTGGCGAGGATCTCCGCGCCGATGCCGCAGGTGCGGTTGGAGTCGTCGACCACGACCAGCCGCCCGGTCCGCTCCAGTGACCGGGCCAACCCGGACCAGTCGAAGGGGAACAGCGAGCGCGGGTCGAAGACCTCCACCGAGATGTCGCCGGCCAGGTCCTCCGCCACCGCCAGGGCGTCGTGGACCAGGTGGCCCACCGCCACCACGGTGACGTCGGTGCCGGCGCGGTGGATCCGGCCGACTCCCAGCGGCACGGGCGCGAGCCCGATGAGGTCGAGGTCCTGGCGGACCCCGAGGGCGCCGGCGGGGGCGAAGACCACCACCGGGTCGTCGTCCCTGATCGCGGTCAGCAGCAGCCCGTACGCGTCGGACGGGGTGGCGGGCACCACCGTCTTCACGCCGACGTGCGCGAACAGGCTGTAGGGGTGGTCGGAGTGCTGGCCGGCCCAGCTCTCCCGGGAGCCGGAGCCGGGCAGCAGGTAGGTCACCGGCACCCGGGCCTGACCGCCCGTCATCAGCGAGAACTTGTGGGCCTGGTTAACGATCTGCTCGAATGCCAGGAACAGCAGCGCCGGGATCTGGAACTCGATCAGCGGCCGTAGCCCGGCCAGCGCGGCGCCGGTGGCGAATCCGGTGAACGCCTGCTCGGAGATGGGCGTGTCCAGCACCCGGCCCGGGCCGAATCGTTTCAGCAGCCCGGCGGTCACGTGGGTGACGGCGACGCCGACGTCCTCGCCGAACACGCAGACGTCGGGGTCGCGGTCCATTTCGTCGCCGATCGCGCGGTTCAGCGCCTTGAGGTAGGAGAGCTTCGGCATCACCGCACCCCCGCTCGGCCGCGCAGGCCGGTGGCGTAGAGGTGGTCCAGCGCGGTGGCCGGGTCGGGGTGCGGGCCGGCGCAGGCGTACTCCACCGCCCGGTCGAGCAGCGCCGCCAGGTCGGCGTCGATCGCGGCCCGGGTGGCGCCCGGGAGGCGCGCACCCTGGATCTCCAGCGGATCGCGGGCCCGCCCGGCGGCGACCTCGGCGTCCGTCCGGTAGCGGGGGCGGGCGGTGTGCTCCCAGGTGTGGTGGGCGTCGAAGCGGTAGGTGGTGCACTCCAGCAGGGTCGGCCCCTCGCCCGCCCTGGCCCGGGCGACCGCTTCGGCGGTGGCGTCGAGGACCGCCTCGGGGTCCGCCCCGTCCACGGTGCGGGCCGGGATGCCGAAGGCGGCGGCCCGGCCGGTGATGCTGCCGGCCACCGTGTCCGCCGTCCGCATCGAGGTCGCGAAGCCGTTGTTCTCGCAGACCAGGACCACCGGCACCCGCCAGAGCGCGGCCAGGTTGAAGCTCTCCAGCACCACGCCCTGGCTGACCGCGCCGTCACCGAAGTAGCCGAGCGCGACCCGGTCCGACCCCGCACGCCGAAACGCCCAGGCGGCGCCCGCCGCGATCGGCACGGCGGCGCCGACGATCGCGTTCGCCCCGAGCACGCCCACGCCGAAGTCGGCCGCGTGCATCGAGCCGCCGCGTCCCTGGTTCGAACCGGTCGTGCGGCCCGCCAGTTCGGCCATCACCCGGGCCGGATCGGCGCCCTTGGCCAGGACGTGGCCGTGGCCCCGGTGGGTGCTGGTGATCACGTCGTCGGGGCGCAGCGCGGCGCAGGTGCCCGCCGCGATCGCCTCCTGGCCGGTGTACGGGTGAATGCCGCCGAGCACCACGCCCGCCCTGACCAGCTCGATCGCCCGCTGCTCGAAGCCCCGGATCAGCGCGACCGTCCGGTAGAGGGCGGCCGCGTCAGCCACGGTGCACCGGGCCCTCGGCCCGCCAGAGCACCGGGCAGAACTCCGGGTCGGCGTAGTCCGGCCGGCCGTCCGGCAGCCGCCGGACCAGCACGTCGTGGTTGTACGCGGCGGAGCTGCCGTCGCTGAGCGCGAAGTCGCGGTACTCGTTCGCGCCGTCCTGGAGGTGGAAGGAGACCGCGCGGCGCGGCCGGTCGCTGAGGTTGGGACCGCTGCCGTGGTACGTCCGGCAGTGGTGGAAGCTCAGGTGGCCCTTCGGGATGACCAGCGGGACCTTGCGGATCTCGGCGCCGTTGTACGCGGCGTTCTCGGCGAGCACCCGCTCCAGGTCGGCCCGGTCGCGGTCGGCGAAGTGACGGGTCATCGAGTCCTGGCGGCCGGTCTCGCGCCACCGGTGACTGCCGTCCACCACGGTGAGGGTGCCCATCTCCTCGTCGCAGTCGTGGAACGGGACGAAGGCGGTCAGCATCCGTTCGGAGGTCGAGGTTGACCAGTAGTGCTTGTCGAAGTGCCAGGGCACGACGTTGCTGGGCTCGCCGGCCACGGCCGGCTTGAGGATCAGCGTGGACTGGAACACCCGGATCTCGTCCACCCCGGCCAGCAGCGCGGCCACCGCCCCGACCAGCGGCTTGCAGAGCACCCGGGCGATCGGGTCGCTCTCGTAGTGGACGTAGTCGTTGTGGCGCTGGACCGGCCCGTCCGAGGGCTGCCAGGCGGCCAGCCGGGGCGGGCGGACGGGTAGGACGCGGGTGCGTTCGCCGGCGTAGTAGCGCTCGGCGGCGGCGGCCAGCAGGTCCACCTCCTGGTCGGTGAACAGCTTTCCGGTCAGGTACCAGCCGTGCTCGGCGTAGAAGGCCACGTCGTGGGCGTCCGGCAGCAGGGCCAGTTCCCGGTCGGTGAGATCGAACCGCAGGGTGGTGGTCATCGTGCGAGCTCCCTCTCCTTGGCCTCGTACAGGGCGGGGATGTTGCTGGTGCCGAAGGTGCGGGCGCCGTGACGCTCGATCAGCTCCCAGAAGAAGGTCCGCCGCACGTGCATCGAGGCGGCGAAGATCTGGTACAGCTCACCCCAGTGGTCGCGGTCCAGCAGGATGCCGCGCTCGCGCAGCCGGTCCACCGGGAGGCCGTCCAGCGCGCTGTAGTAGCCGTCCGGGGTGAACGCGAAGCCGATGCCGCGTTCCGCCATGGTGTCGACGGCGGTGGCGATGTCACGGCTGGCCAGGGCCAGGTGCTGTACGCCCGGGCCGTCGTGCCAGGCCAGGAAGTCGTCGATCTGGCCGGGGGAGCGGCTCAGGTCGGGCTGGATCAGGGTGAGCGTGATGCCGCCGCCGGGGCTCTGCACCACCTGGGAGAACATGCCCTGGCCGCCGACCTCGATGTACTCCTCGAAGATCACCTCGAAGCCGAAGGCCCTGCGGTAGTACCGGGTGGTGCGGTCGAGCTGCCCGTCCGGCACGCAGACCGCGGCGTGGTCGATGCCCTGCACCAGCTCGCGGCCGGTGGGCGGCCCCACCTCCAGCATCTCGATCACTCCGGGCAGGAACTCGTCGTCCGCGCCGTGCCGTTCGACCAGCCGGTGCACGACGTCGCCGAAGCCGGAGACGGTCGCGGTGACCACGGAGCCCCCGTACGTCCGGGGTGGCTCGACCGCCGTCGCGCCGCCCGCCACCGTGGCGGCGTACGCGGCGGTGGCGTCCCGGGTGCCGAAGGCGATCACGGCCACGCCGTCGCCGTGCCGGGCGACGTACCGCGACGCCGGGTGGTCCGGTGTCAGGCCCGAGGTCAGCAGCACCCGGCAGTCGCCCTGTCCCAGTAACAGGCTGCGCTGGCCGGGCAGGCCGGTCTCGGGGCCGCCCTGCCCGTACAGGCGGAAGCCGAGGCCGGAGCACAGGAGATACGCCGCCTGGCGCGCGTCACCCACGTAGAACTCGACATGATCGACGCCGAGGAAGTCCATTGCGGTAGCCGTTCCTTCTCTGTTCCGACGATTCGTCAGACGGTCCTGGCCAGCCGGGTGCTCGGCAGGCCGTAGACGAGGCTGATGTTGTGGCCGCCGAACCCGAACGAGTTCGACATGACATGGCTGATCCCCGGGGCCGGGCGGGGGCCCTTGCGGACGTGGTCCAGCTCGCAGGCCGGGTCCGGGTCGTCCAGGTTGTGGGTGGGCGGCAGCAGTTCCCGCCGCAGCGCCAGCACCGAGACCGCCGACTCGACCACCCCGGAGGCGCCGAGCAGGTGGCCGGTGACCGCCTTGGTCGCGCTGACCGGCGGGCCGTGGCCGCCGAACACCTTGCGGATCGCGACCGCCTCGGCCAGATCGCCCAGCCGGGTGCCGGTACCGTGCGCGTTGACGTAGCCGACGTCGCGCGGGCCGATCCCGGCGGCGCGCAGCGCCTGCCGCATGCAGGCGGCTGCGCCCTCGCCGTCGGGGTGCGGGGTGGTCGGGTGGTGGGCGTCGTTGGTCGCGCCCCAGCCGAGCACGTCGGCGTACCCGGCCGCGCCGCGGGCGTCCGCGTGCCCGGCACGCTCCAGCACCAGCACCCCGGCGCCCTCGCCGAGCACCAGACCGTTCCTGCGGCGGTCGAAGGGACGGCTGGCACCGGCCGGATCGTCGGTCCAACCACGGGCCAGCGCGCGGGCGTTGCCGAAGGTGTCGGCCAGCGTGGGGAAGAGCGGTGCCTCGCCGCAGCCGACCACCACCACGTCGGCCTCGTCGGCACGCAGCAGCCGCAGCCCCTCCCCGACGGACTGGGCCCCGGCCGCGCAGGCCGTCCCGATGGCGGAGCTGTAGCCCCGGATGCCGTGCCGGATCGCCACCCTGGCCGAGGCCATGTTGGGCAGCATCGCGGGCAGCAGGTACGGGCTGACGGCCAGTCGGCCGCGTTCGGTGCGCAGCACCACCTGGGACTCCAGGGTGGCCAGCCCGCCGGTCCCGGAGAGGATCACCCCGATCCGGTACGGGTCGACGTCCCGGCCCACCTCGATGCCCGCGTCGGCCAGGGCGTCAGCCGCCGCCCGCATCGCCAGCACGATGCAGCGGTCGACGAGCCGGGCCTCGGGCGCCGGCAGAACCGACCCCGGGTCGATCGGCGGGGCGAACCCGGCCACCTCCAGCGAGTCGGCCAACGGTCCGTCAGGATCCGGCCGGACCAGCCCTGATCGGCCTTCGCACATCGCCGACATGAGCTCCTCGGCGCTGGAGCCGGCCGGGGTCACCAGACCCATCCCGCTGACCACGACATCCGCTCGCCGGGCGTTCCGGCGGCTCACTTCGCTCACGGCTGTGCTCCCTGCTGGTGCCTGCTCGGGCCGGGCGCGAGCAGGACGGCGGCGGCGCGGTCCTGGCCGCCTGGAGTGGGTGCCTGGTCGACGCGGACCAGCAGGGCCTGCTCGGCGTCCCCGTCGGCCAGCAGCAGGGCCGTGACGGCCAGCCCGGCGGCGGTGTCGCCGAGGCTCACCACCGGACCGGTCAGCTGCCAGCGCGCGGCCAGGTGCCCGGCCACGGCGTTGGGGACAGCCTGGAAGAACAGCAGCGGCCCGACCCGGCCGGCACCGTCCACGGCCTCGGCCACGTGCACCGCACCGGCCAGGTCGCCCAGCGGGCTGACCAACACCACGGCGGTGACGGGACGTTGGGAGGTCGCGGGCCGTCGCAGCAGGCACCGCCGGGTCGCTTCGGCGGCGAGCGGGCTGAACGAGGAGACCACGAACCCGGCGATCGCCGGTACGACCCGGTCCTCGGCGGCTTCGGGCCATTCGGCCGAGGCCAGTACGCGCAGGCCCGCCGTGGAGGCGGCCAGGCTGAGCGTTGGTCGGGATCCGGAGACGTCCGGCACGGTGGCGGTCGTGGTCACGGCGTGCCGACCAGGAGTGCGGTGTTCGCTCCGCCGAAGGCCGAACTGAGGCTGAGCGCATGGTCGGCGTCGGTGGAGACGGCTCGGTCGAGGATCAGGTTGAGCGGGCAGGCCGGGTCAGGGCCCAGATGGCCCGCGTTCACCGGCAGCCGACCGGCCCTTAACGCCTCGATGGTGACGACCAGTTCGAGCAGCGAGCCCGCCTCCAGCGCCTGGCCGTGCACCGACTTGGTCGAGCTGACCGGTACGGTCGCGGCGCTCTCGCCGAGCGCCAGGTGCAGGGCGGCGGCCTCGGCGGTGTCGCCGACCAGGGTGCCCGAACCGTGGGCGTTCACATAGCCGACCCGTTCCGGGCCGATCCCACCCCGGTGCAGCGCGTCGGTGATGGCCCGGGCCAGCCCGGCCCCGTCCGGCCGGGGTCGGCAGACGTGGTACGCGTCACCCGCGCGGCCCCAACCAGCGAGCAGCGCCAGGGACTCGGCCCGGCGCGCCCGGGCGGAGGAGGCCGCTTCGAGCACCACGGCGACCACGCCGTCGCCGAGCAGCAGCCCCGTCCGGCCGGAGCTGAACGGGCGCACCCGGCCGTCGCGGGCCAGTGCCCGCCCGGCCTCGAAGACGGCGAACTGGTCCGCCTCGACCAGGTAGCCGGCCGCCACCACGATCCGCTCGGCCTGCCCGTGGGCCAGCTCGGCGGCGGCGTCGGCGACGGCGGTGCCGGAGGCCACGCAGGCGGAGGTGTACGCGCGGGACCTCCCAAACAGCCCGGCGCGCCGGGCGACCGCGGCGGCGAAGGCGTCGACGCCGTGGGCGGTGCGGTCCGGCCCGGGGACCCGGGGGAGCGCCGGATCGCCGTGCACGGCGAGGTACAACGGGCAGTCGGCGCGCTGGGCGGTGGACAGGCCGGCCTGGTCGCAGGCCTCGGTGACGGCCCGGTCCAGCTCGTCCGCCAGCACCGGGTCGCCGGAGTGCGCCGCGGCCCAGGTGGTTCTTCGGCCGGCCACGTCGAAGCGCCGCACCGGCGCGAACGCCGGTGCGCCGTCGAGCACGGCGGCCAGCAGCGGCCGGACGCCCCGGCCGGGAGCGCTGAGCACGGCCGAACCGGTGACGGCCACGGCGTGCGGGCCGCGACGGACAGTCGGGACCGGGTCTTTCACTTCGTTCACCTCATCCCGTAGCCGTAGCAAGGTCATTGGTCGGAGAGCCCGCCGAGCACCTCGACCACGGCCGAGACGGTGGTCATCCTGGCGAGCGTGTCGTCGTCCAGATGCCGACCGTGATGCTGCTCCAACTGGTAAGCCAGCCAGGCCAGTTCCATCGAGTCGATGCCCTCGGGCACCTCCTCGGGGGCTCGGTCGCCGAAGGCGGCGAGCAGCGCGAGGACCTCGTCCCGTCCGGGGCCGGTCGGCACGCTCAGTGGCCCGCGGCCGACGCGGAACCGATCCGGGCGGCCACGGCGGCACCGAACTCCCCGACCGTCATGGTGCCCAGCAGTTCCGCCTCGTCGTCGTCGAACCTGACGCCGAACTCCTCCTCGACCCGGACTCCCAGCTCGGCCAAGGAGAGTGACTCGAGGTCGGCGCCGGCCGGTCCCAGCAGGGTGTCGTCGTCCACGCCGGTGGTGTCGTAGTTCATCGCGCCCAGCGCGGAGACTACGAACGCGCGGATCTGCTCGGTTGACGGTGCCTCAGTGGACATCGCGGGTACTTCCTTCTCGGTCGGAGGGTTGCTGGAGGGTGGCACTGCCCAGTGCGGTCCGGTCGCGGACCAGCTTCCCGGTGGCGGTGCGCGGCAGTCGGTCCACCAGGTGGAGCCGGCGGGGCCGTTTGTAGGTGGCCAGCCGTTCGGCGAGCCGGGCCTCGATCCGCTCTGCGGTGCCGCCCGGGTGGGGCACGACGTACGCCTCGATCGAGGTTCCGAAGACGACCACCGCGGCGGCCACTTCGGGGAGGGCGGCGAGGGTGTGCTCGACCTCGGTGAGGTCGACCTTCAGGCCGCCGATCGACACCTGGGAGTCCAGCCGACCGAGCACCCGGATCCGTCCGGTGCCGGGGTCGACCGTGCCACCGTCCTTGGTGTGCAGCCAGCCGTCGGCCCAGCGGTCCTGGCCGGGGGCGGGTGGGGTGCCGTGGTCGAGGTAGGGCGACTGCGCTCTGGCGATGAGCAGTTCGCCGTCGGCAACGCGCAGGGTGAGGCCGGGGGCCGGAGTCAGTTCGGGTCGCTGCTCGCCGGACAGGTCGGTGGCGATGACGCCGACCTCGGTCATCCCGTACATGCAGCCGAGGCGGATGCCGTACCGGTCCACGAAAGCGTCGTGCACCTGGCTCCGGACCAGCTCGCCGCCGGTGGTCATGCCGGTGAGTTGCGGAAGGTCAGGTAACTCCATGGTCCAGCTGAGCAGTTCGAGGTGGAACGGCACGCCGAGCAGGGTGGTCGGTTCGGGGCCGGCCGCGACCGTGGCGAGGATGCCCTCGGCCGTCAGCCGCTCGGGGACGGCGAGCCTGACCCCGGCGTGCAGACTGTGCAGCAGGCCGCCGACCAGCCCCAGCACGTGCACCATCGAGGCCAGCGAGACGATCCGCTCACCGGCTCGTGGCGTGCCGTCGATCCGGGCGTACCGGTCGAGTTCGGCGACCAGGTCGGCCGCGGTACGTCCGATGATCTTCGATGGGCCGGTCGAGCCCGAGCTGAGCTGCACGAGTGCGTGTGGGGTGCGGGCCGGACGGCCCGGACGGGCGGTGACCGTCTCCCGCAGCTGGTGGAAGCCGTGGGCCGGGCCGTGGCTGACCGGCCGGTCGGCGGTCACCAGTACCTGCGGTGCCAGTCGGGCGAGAGCCCGGTCGGTCTCGAAGGGGGTGAGCCGGTGGTCCAGCAGTGCGGCCTGGGCGCCGATCCGCCAGCTCGCCAGCAGGTTGGCGACCAGGGCGAGCGAGGGGGCGAGGCAGAGCGCCACCGAGCCGCCAGGCCGGAGGCCGGCCGTGGTCAGCGCGGTCTGCCGGGCCCGGACCAGCCGGCGCAGTTCGTCCCTGCTGACCGGTGGGCCGAAGAAGAGACAGGGCTCGGCGCCGGGACCCCGCAGGAGGACCTCGTCGACCCAGGAGGGATCGAGTGGGAGCGCTCCCATGCTGCTCGGCGGGGGTGTGGCTGCGACTTTCATGGAGAACCACAACCTCTTCCTGGTCATGATCGGAGGGAACTGGTGGAATTCCCACGCCGAACTTTCAACTCTCCATTGCCCGGTGTCAAGTGTCCGAACTCACGGCGGCATTTTCGGCGTCCACCGAGCGCCGGATCCGGCCCGGCGGCGGGATTTGTTTGGTGCATTGACGCGAGTCCGCCGCCCCACTAGTGTGACCGCCGGTTGGTCAACTTCCGTGGTCGAGCGGCATGTTGTCCAGACCTGACCGCCCGTCAGCAGCGCTGGCCAGGCGGCTCGTTCCCTTCGGTGCTGCCGCAAAGACGGCGCGCCCCCCGCATGCTTACGGACGTCTGCTCCGGCGGCTGCGCCGCACGGTGGATCAGACCAGAACGGCCTTCCGGGTTTCATTCCCCGGTCCTTTCCCGCTGCCTTGTTGAACGCATTCATGCCAACTTTTCGAGGATCGGCCAAGTGGAACCAGCAATCGGCTCCGGCCTGAACACGGCCGTGGAGCGCTACTACGACATCACCCTCGACCTGTACGAGGACCTGTGGGGCGAGCACGTCCACCACGGCTTCTGGGATCCGGGCGAGATCCCCGGCCCCGACGGGGCGGACCGGCACGCGGCCACCGACCGGCTGGTCCGCGAGCTGGTCGACTACGCCCGGGTGCCCGCCGGAGCGCGGGTGCTCGACGTCGGCTGCGGCATCGGCGGACCGGCGCTGCACCTCGCCGGAGTGCTCGGCTGCACCGTGGAGGGGGTCACCCTCAGCGCGCGGCAGGCCGAACGGGCCAACGAGAAGGCGCAGGCCGCGGGCGTCGCCGAACGGGCCCGCTTCCACCGGCTGGACGCGCTCGGCACCGGGTACCCGGACGAATCCTTCGACGTGGTCTGGGCGTTGGAGAGCCTGATGCACATCGCGGACCGGGCGGCCTTCTTCGCCGAGGCGATCCGGCTGCTCGTACCGGGCGGCACGCTCGCCGTCGCCACCTGGTCGGTCCGCGACGGCGAGCTGGACGCGGACGAGTGGGAGCTCGTCCGGCAGATCCTGGTGCACCAGGTGATGCCCGACTTCTCCTCCCTGCCGGAGCACGAACGGCTGGCCGGCGCGGCCGGCTTCACCGAGGTCGCCACGGTGGACTGGAGCGGTGCCGTCGCCAACTCCTGGGATCCCGGCTTCGCGCAGATCCAGCGCTTCGCGCGCGGCCGGACGGTGATGCGCGACCTCGCCCGCGAACGCGGCGTGGACGTGCTGGGCTTCTTCCACGCCGGGCCGCTGATGACGAGGGGCTTCGACACCGGCGTCATCACCTACGGCGCGCTCCGGGCCACCAAGCCCCGGCAGGCGCCGTGAGCGCGGACGGCCCGGTCCGGCGGATCGCCGAACTCCTGCGGGAGATCGTCGGCGAGGACCGAGTGTGGCTGGACGCCATCGGCCCCGGGAGCCTCGTTGACGGCGAACTGCTTCTGGAGAGCCACGAGTTGGCGGCCTGGAACGTGGCGCTCCGGCGCGAGTTCGGCGACCGGGTCGACCTGGTCGGGTACGTGGCCGGGCTGACCATCGACCGGATCATCGGGCTCACCGTCGGCGAGGTCGCCGACCACGTGACGGCCGGATCCTGATGGGGCGATACCTCTTCGTCTCGCTGCCACTGACCGGCCATGTGAACCCGCTGGCTGCCGTCTCCGGAGAACTGGTCGGGCGCGGGCACCAGGTGCTGTGGGCCGGCTCCGAGTCCTTCCTGCGCCCGCTGCTCGGCCCCGGCGCCGCGATCGCGCCGATCCCGCTGCGCGCCCACCGCGGCCAGGCCGACCGGGGCATGGCCGCCGCGAAGTCGCGCTGGGACGGCTACATCGTCCCGCACGCCAAAAGCACGCTGGCCGGCATCGAACGCGCGGTGGCCGCCTTCCGCCCCGACGTGCTGGCCGTGGACCAGCACGCGGTGGCCGGCGCGCTCGCCGCGCACCGGGCCGGGCTGCCGTGGGCCTCGATGGCGCCGACCACCATGGAACTGACCCGCCCCTACCGCGCCCTGCCCGAGGTGGAGGCATGGATCCAGCGGCGGATGGCGGCCATGTGGACCGCCGCGGGGCTGCCCGGCGAGCCGCCGCACGACCTGCGCTTCTCACCGCACCTGCTGGTCGGCTTCACCGGCGAGGCCCTGACCGGCCCGCTGGAGTGGCCGGGCAACGCCGTCCTGGTCGGCCCGGCCCTGGCGCCGAGGGCCCCGGACGCCACGTTCCCCTGGGACTGGCTCGACCCCCGGCGGCGCCAGGTGCTGGTCACCGTCGGCACGCTGTCGCTGGACCTGGCCCGGGAGTTCCACGCCCGGGTGGTCGAGGCGCTCCGTCCGCTCGGCGACCGCGTCCAGGCGATCGTGGCGGCGCCGGACGGCACCGTCCACGACCCGCCGGCCCACGTCCTGGTCCGCCCCCGGGTGCCGGTGCTTGAGCTGATGCCCCGGTTGGACGCGGTGGTCAGCCACGGCGGGCTGAACACCGTCTGCGAGGCGCTGGCCCACGGGGTGCCGCTGGTGGTCGCCCCGATCAAGGGGGACCAGCCGATCAACGCCGCCCAGGTGGTGGCGGCCGGCGCCGGCCGCCGGGTCCGGTTCGCGAGCGTACGGCCGGAGCCGCTGCGCGCGGAGCTGCTGGCCGTACTCGACGATCCGTCATACCGGGCCGCCGCCCGGCGGGTGGGGGAGTCGTTCGCCGCCGCCGGGGGAGCGCGGGTGGCGGCGGACCACCTGGAGACCCTGCTCACCGAAGGATTGGGAGGCGCACCGAGATGAAGACGCTCCGCGACACCTGGCTGGTGTTCCAACGGCACCTGCTGCTGATGGTGAGGTCCCCGCTCTCGATCGTCCTGGGCGTGGCCCAACCGGTCGTCTACCTCGCCCTGTTCGCGCCGCTGCTCAGACCGGCACTCGCCTCGATGGGCGCGGGCTCGATGGCCGACGCCTACCGGATCTACGTCCCCGGCATGCTGGTCGCGCTGGCCCTCGGCGGTGGCCTCTACGTCGGCTTCGGCCTGCTCGGCGAGCTGGCCTCGGGCGTCATCGAGCGGGCCAGGGTCACCCCGGTCAGCCGGGTGGCGCTGCTGCTCGGTCGGGCGCTCAGGGACGTGGTCACCCTGGTGATCCAGGCAGCCATCATCACCGTGCTCTCGATGCCGCTCGGGCTCTTCGTCCGGATCCAGGACCTGCTGCTCGCCTACGTGCTGCTGGCGCTGATCTCGGTCAGCAGCGCCTCGGTCTCGTACGGCATCGCGCTCAAGGTGAGCAACCCCGACGTGCTCGGCCAACTGGTCAACAACCTGGCGCAGCCGCTGATGCTGCTCTCCGGCACCCTGCTGCCGCTCGCGCTGGCGCCGCTCTGGCTGCGCCGGGTCTCCGACTGGAACCCGTTCAGCCGGGCCGTGGTCGGGATGCGGGAGCTGTTCGCCGGTCACGCCGGTGACCCGGCGGTCGGGCAGAGCATCGCGCTGATGGCCGCCGTGGCGGTGGTGGCGCTGACCTGGTCGGCCCGTCAGTTCGCCCGGTCCGTCCGGTGACGCCCGTACCCCTCATGACAAGGACCTCCCGATGATCGAGACCAGCGGACTGCGGAAGTCCTTCCAGACCGGGCGCCGCCGGAAGACCGCCTCGGTGGACGCGGTGGCGGGCCTGGACCTCAGCGTGGCCGAGGGGGAGATCTTCGGGTTCCTCGGCCCCAACGGCGCGGGCAAGACGACCACGCTCCGGATGCTCGCCACCTTGCTCCGGCCGGACGGCGGCGAGGCCGTCGTGGCCGGCGCCGACCTGCGCACCCAGCAGGCCGAGGTCCGGCGGAACATCGGCTACATCGCCCAGGGCGGCGGCACCTGGGACGACGTGACGGCCCGTGAGGAGCTGGTGATGCAGGCCAGGATGCACGGCATCGGCAAGGCCGAGGCGCAGAGCCGGGCGGTCGCCGCGCTGGACGCCTTCGACCTCACCGAGTACGCCGACCGGCACTGCCGCACCTACTCCGGCGGCCAGCGCCGCCGGGTGGACATCGCCCTCGGGGTGGTCCACCGGCCCAAGGTGCTCTTCCTGGACGAGCCGACCTCCGGCCTCGACCCGCAGAGCCGGGCCCACGTGTGGGAGGAGATCCGCAGGCTGCGCGACGAAGGCATGACGGTCTTCCTGACCACGCACTACCTGGACGAGGCCGACGCGCTCTGCGACCGGATCGCCATCATCGACGGAGGCGGCATCGTCGCCGACGGCACCCCGGCCGCGCTCAAGCGCTCGATCAAGGGCGAGGTGGTCACGGTCGGCGTGGCCGACGCGGAGAAGGCCTCCGAGCTGCTGACCGGCCAGGCGTGCGTGCGGTCGGCCGAGGTACGTGCGGGCGGCGGGCTGCGCCTGTCGGTGGACGGCGGCGAGACGGCGATGCCGCAGATCATGCGGGCGCTGGCGGACGCCGGGATCGAGCTGGCCACCATCGAACTGCACCGCCCGACCCTGGACGACGTGTTCCTCACCAGGACCGGCCGTTCGCTGCGGGAGTCCTGACCATGACGCGCGGTACGAGGGAAGAGGAGGACCGGATGAAGCGGACAGTGCGCCGGGCGGTGGTCACCGGCGGTGCGGGCTTCGTCGGCTCGCACCTGTGCGACCGGCTGCGGGAGGAGGGCGTCTCGGTGGTCTGCCTCGACAACCTGCTGACCGGCTCGGTCGACAACCTGGCCGCCCTGGCGGACGACCCCGGCTTCGTGCTGGAGCGCCGGGACGTCTCCGAGGAGTTCGACGTGGCGGGCCCGGTCGACCTGGTAGTCCACCTCGCCTCACCTGCTTCGCCGCACGACTACGCGAGGCATCCGGTCGAGACCCTCCGGGCGGGAGCCCACGGGACCCTGAACGCCCTGGAGTTGGCGCGCCGCAAGGACGCCCGCTTCCTGCTGACCTCCACCTCGGAGGTCTACGGTGACCCGCTGGTCCACCCGCAGACCGAGTCCTACTGGGGAAACGTCAACCCGGTCGGCCCGCGCAGCCAGTACGACGAGGCCAAGCGCTACGCGGAGGCGCTGACCACGGCCTACCGCACCGCCCTGGGCGTGAACACGGTGATCGTCCGGCTGTTCAACACCTACGGCCCCCGGATGCGGCCCACCGACGGGCGGGCGGTGCCGACCTTCATCACCCAGGCGCTGGCCGGACGGCCGCTGACGGTGGCCGGTGACGGCACGCAGACCAGGTCGATCTGCTACGTCGACGACACGGTGAGCGGCATCCTGGCCGCAGCCGCCGGTGAGCATCACGGGCCGATCAACCTGGGCAACCCGGTCGAGCTGAGCGTTCTCGAACTGGCAGAGCACATCCGGGAGTTGTGTGGCTCCGCGTCGCCGGTGGAGTTCGTCGAGCGGCCGGGCGACGACCCCACGCTGCGTCGGCCCGACATCGGGCTGGCCAGGTCGGTGCTCGGCTGGCAGCCGGTCGTCGACTTCGACAAGGGCCTGAGGATGACGATCGACTGGTTCGCGCGACTCGCCCTCACCGGTGGCCTCCGGTAGGCACCGTGCCGTCGGGCCCCCGGCGTCCCCTGCCGGGACACCGGGGACCCGGCGGGTCCGCAGGGTCAGGCGTTGTACCGGGCCAGCAGGAGGTTCGGGTCCTGCATGGTGGTGAAGGCGGCGCTGGTGACGTAGACGGTGTCGCCGCAGACCGCCACGGAGGTGGGGTTCGACAGCCCGTCCTGCCCGGTGAGCACCACGGTCGGGGTGCCGCCCTGGGGCAGGTGGACGACCTCGTTGGCGGAGTTGAGGGCGGCGAGCAGGTCGTCGCTCTCGCCGGTGAAGCCGAAGTCGTCGATCCCGGCGAGTCCGGTGGCCCGGGTCTCGATCGGCGCGGCGGAGCCGTCCGGGCAGATCGGGATCCGCAGGATCGTTCCGTTGTCGGTGTTGGTCACCCAGATGGCACCGTGGTGCTTGCGGATGCCGTTGGCGCCGATGAAGCCGTTCGGCTTGAGTTCGGTCCCGGTGGCCCAGGCGGTGCGGGTGCCGTCGTGCAGCGAGATCCGCCAGACGGTGCCCAGCAGCGAGTCGGCGACGTACAGGTTGCCGCGCTGCCGGTCGAGGGTCAGGCCGTTGGGGAGGCCGTTCGCCGGGAGCGCGGCGATCCGTTCGGGCACGCCACCCGGGGTGAGGCGCCAGACGCCGGTCAGATCGTCGGTCCCGGTGGCGTAGTTGACGTACAGGGTGCCGTCGTCGGCCCGGGCGATCCCGGTGACGGCGGCGAACCCGACCAGCGGGGTGGCCGGCACGGCCGGGGCGGGCAGCGTGGCGAGGACCGTGGTGTGACCATCGAGGCCGATCCGGGCGATCTGCCGCGCGCTGATGAACGTCACGTCGGCGGAGCCGTCGGGCTCGAGGACGATGTTCTCCGGCATCTGCCCCGCGGCGAGGTCGAGGTGCGCGAGCACGTGGGGAGCCGAGAGCGGCGGTGCCACGGACACGGCCGGGGCGGCGGAGAACAGGGTCAGCGCCAGTGAGGCGGCGGCGAGGCCGACGGGGCGGCGGGTCAGGCGGAACAAGGGAATTCTCCTTCGGACGGGCTCTCAGCTCAGCACGCCGAAGGGGGCCGGGCACGGCGGGATACTCCCTCAGGGTGCCCGGTCCGACGGTGGATCAGATCAGCCCGCCTGCCATGGGTGAGCGGCGGGGTCGGTCCGGGACGGCGGTGCGTCCGGGGCTACCTTCTCGTCGGCCGTGCCGGGTTCGGACGCGGTGGGCGCGCCGGCCTCGGAGGTGACGGGCGTGCTGGTCTCGGACGCGGTGGGTGCGCCGGGCTGACGGTAGGCCAGGTGCCCGCCGAGGGCGGCGGTCAGGCTCACCACAGTGGTGCCGGCCAGCCCGCACAGGATGCCGACGGTCGTGCGGCCGTGCCGTCGGGCCCGGTACGAGCTGAGCTGGAGGGCGGTCGCGGTGACCGCCGACGCCGCGTGCACCAGGCCGGTGCGCCGGCGTTCGGCCGAGAGTCCTGCCCAGTCCACCCAACCAGCCCACAGCGTCGGGGGGACGGCCGCCAGGCCGAGTCCGGTCAGTCGGCGGGCGGCCACCGGTGGGGCGCCGGTGAGGTCCAGGACGGTGGCCGACAGCCAGCAGCCGGTCGGGACCTGGGCCAGAGCCGGGTGCAGCGGATGGCCGAGCCAGGTCCCGTGCAGGACGTCCCGCAGGCGGCCCAACGGCAGTCCGGTGACCAGGCTTTGGATCCGGTCGGAGGCCCGGTCGAGCCCGGACCAGCCGCTGGGTGCGTCGAGCCAGCGGGGCAGGGGGGAGACGGTGGTTCTGTCCATACCGGGCGTCTGGCCCACCGGGCCGGGATCAAACGGCCGCTGAAAGCTTCTCGCAGGTCAGGCGTGAGATTCGCGGAATCGGGCAGACGGTGGAGTCGGAGGTGCGGATGTCATGGCTCTATTGATCGTTGTTCTGCTGATTGCTCTGATCCTGGGCGGTGCCGGGTTTGCCTGGCACATCCTCTGGTGGGTCGCACTGGCGGTGCTGGTGCTCTGGCTGCTGGGATTCGTCTTCGGTGGCGCCTCTGCGTCCGGTGGTCGACGGCGCTGGTACCGCTGGTGAGTGGAGACTGCAGCGCGGGGCCCGCCGTCCGATCGGACGGCGGGCCCGCCGTGGTCTGTCCACGTCCGAGTTTGGGTCCGGTCAGGGCGGGCACGCGCCCCTCCAACCGCCCGTCCGTACTGAGGAGGAACAATGGAGGACCGCCCGCAGGGAGGCGCCGGAGGCGTGCCGCTGCACCATGAGGACGAGGGTCCGGAGACGCGGATCGGGAGCCCCGGCCCGGCCGGCGCCGAAGGTTCGGACCGTTCGGACGGGGCGCCGCTCGCCGGTCGGCGGGTCGCCTTCCTGGTCGCACCGGAAGGAGCGGAGCAGGACGAGTTGACCAAGCCGTGGGAGGCCGTCCGCGAGGCCGGCGGTTCCCCCGTGCTGGTCTCCACCAAGGCCGGGAAGGTCCGGGCCCGCCACCATCTCGACGAGGGCGACGAGTTCCCGGTGAACGCGGTGGTCGCGGACGTCTCGGCTGCCGACTACGACGCCTTGGTCCTGCCCGGAGGCGTGGCGAATCCGGACTTCCTGCGGATGGACCCGCGCGCGGTGGAGTTCGTCAGCAGCTTCTTCAGCCGGTCGAAGCCGGTCGCGGTGATCTGCCACGGTCCGTGGACCCTGGTCGAGGCGGGGGTGCTGCGCGGCCGCACTCTGACCTCCTGGCCCAGCCTGCGCACCGACCTCACCAACGCCGGGGCGCACTGGGTGGACTCCGAGGTCGAGATCGACCGGTCCGGCCCCAACGTACTGGTGTCGAGCCGCAAGCCCGACGACCTGCCCGCCTTCAACCGCGCCCTGGTCGAGCAGTTCGCCGGGGCCGACAGGTCCTAGCCGGGCGCCAGGCCGTCAGACCGTCGGCTCCTCGGCTCTGCGGGTGCGGCGGCCGAGGAGCCGGGTCAGGGAGGTGACGGTGAGTACCGTCGGCCGCTGTGCGGCGAGGTCGGGGCGCAGGAGGGTGCGGAACGCGGCCCAGGCGAGGGCGCCGAGGACGAAGCCGTACACGGAGACCAGCCCGTGTCCGTTCTCCTGGGCGATCCACATCGCCAACCCGAGCACGGGGACGCCGAGGGCCAGCAGCCGGATCTTCCGGACGGCCTTGGCGCCCCCGTGGCCCGCGGCTCGGTCCGAAGCGCCGTGCAGCAGCAGGGTCGCAGCCAGCGTCGCGCCCAGGAAGTAGGTGGTGCCCGAGCTGCCGGCGAAGTTACGGGGATCGGTGCTGTGCGAGGTCTGGCCCCACAGCTTGTCGATCTGCTCCGGCAGCAGGATGCCCGCAGCGAAGAGGCCGAGGGTCAGCGGCGCGCCCCAGAACCAGTCGGCGAAGGCCGCGACGGCGGCGAGGGTGGCGATGTTCCAGGCGGCGCCGCCGAAGCCGCCGTTCTGCATGAAGACCGAGGTGACCACGCGCCACCAGCCGGACTTCGCGGGGTCGGCGTCGAGCGCTCCCATCGCCCCCGACCAGTAGAGCTGGAGGGCCACTCCGCCGAGCGCGAGGGCCGTGAGGCCGACCGCCGCCCAGGGTATCCGCCGCCCGCCGAGCGTGCCCTGGCCGACCAGGGCCAGACCGCTGTTGAACATCAGGACCATCAGTGCTGCCGTGGTCACGTTGAACAGCAGGACGTCCATCGTCACCACCCCCCTCCGAGCCGTGTGCGATTTCGCTGATCATGACGGTAGCGTGACGCGGAGTAGCATTTCAAACAGTGTTCGAAAAGCGGCCCTCCTCGCTAGACTGCGGCCGTGAAGCTGACCGCGGACCGGATCGTCGAGGCAGGGATGGCGGTGTTCGCCGTGACCGGCTACCACGGGTTCTCCGTGCGCCAGGTCGCCGACCGGCTCGACGTGCACGCCGGCAGCCTCTACTACCACGTGCCCAGCAAGGCCGCGCTGCTCCAGCTGATGGCCGACCGGGTGGCCCGGCAGGCGTACGACGCGGGCACCGAGGCCCTGGCCGCGCTACCCGCGCGGGCGGCCTGGCCGGACCGGATCACGGCGCAGGCCGTCGCCCTGCGGCAGAGCATCCGTCGACACCCCGGTGGGGCGATCATGCTCGCGGGCAGCCCGAAGACCCTCAGCCCCGGCGCCCTCTCGCTGATGGAACGGCTGCTCGCCACCCTCGCCGAGGCCGGCCTGCCTCCGGAGCACCACGGTGCCGCCGCAGACACCGTGCTCAGCCACGTCACCGGCTACGTGCTCCAGGAGCAGAGCGAGCCACCGGCGGTACCGGTGACGCCCGAGGAGGCCGCCGCCCTCCACCGGAGCTTTCCGCTGACCGTGGCGGCCGCGGCCGCATACGGCGCCGACGAGAAGTTCGTCCGGAGCCTGGAGCTGCTCTGCGCTGGCATCGGAACGCTGATCCCGCCACCCCGGAGCGCCGAACGGGGGACGTGAACTCCCTGATCACAGAGCTGAACTGATGAATTGTCAGGTGAGTGCGCGTGGGGTGCTTCGTCGGACGTGGTGACGGCCTGAGGGTGTGTGGCCTGGAGTACCCCCCCACACCTGGAGTACTGACGTGATCTCCACGAGTCATCCCGTTCCCCTTGCCCGTGCCGCACGGCTGCTCGCGACGGGCGCGATGGTCGTCCTGGCCGCGGCCGGGACCGCGCCGACGGCCTTCGCCGCGCCCGGCGACAACGGCGACATCAAGGTGCACGAGTCCACCACGCCGACCGACGACCAGCGCGACGAGCCCAAGGTCTGCACCTTCTACCTCGACGCGTTCAACTTCGACACCGTCCAGAAGGTCACCTGGAACATCGAGCACCAGCCGGCCGACGGCGGCCAGGCGGCCGCCGGCGAGATCACGCTGGCCAGCGGGACCGGCCGGACGGCCGACATGACCCTCCCGAACGGCATGTACAAGGTCAACTGGACCTTCGAGGGCGAGCAGGGCAGCGGGAAGCACAAGGTCTTCCGGGTCGACTGCCCCCCGAACAGCAGCCCCAGCGCCAGCCCGAGCGGTGGTGCCGGTGGTAACCCGAGCGGTGGCCCCAACGGCGGTACGCCGGGTGGCGGTGCCGCCGGTGGCGGCCCGCACGGCGGTCTGAACACCGGTGGCGGCGGGACGTCGCAGGGCCTCAACCCCCTTGAGGTGGGCGCCGGTTCGGCGCTACTGGTGCTCGCTGCGGGCCTCGGTGTCCGGGCCGTCCGCCGCCGCGCTACCCGCAATGCCGCATCCTGAGGTCCCGATCCGGCGTTCGCACCGCCACGACCGTGGGCGGGTCACCGCCGCAGTCGTGGCGGTCGCCCTCGTCCTCGGCGGCTGGTTGATCTACGACGGCGCCCCCGTCGTCGGGCCGCCCCCGCTCGGGGCGGCCGTCGTCGGCGCACCGGCCGCCGTCGGCACCCCGGCGGCCTCGGCCGCCACCGGGCCGGGCGGGCAGCACGGCGCCATCGGGCCGGGTTCGCCGAGCCCCGCCGTCACGCCCGGCGGCCCGCCTCCCAAACCACTGCCGCCCTCCGTGCCGACCACCGTCAGAATCCCCGCCATCAAGGTGAACGCCCCGCTGCTCGGGCTCGACCTGGACGGCACGGGCCGCCTGGATGCCCCACCGGCCGCCAAGCCCAACCAGGCCGGTTGGTACCGGAAGGGATCCTCCCCAGGGGCGCCCGGCAACGCCATCATGGCGGGCCACGCGGACACCCGCTCCGGTCCGGCCGTCTTCTACCGGCTCGGACTGCTGAGGCCCGGCGACCAGGTCGAGGTGGTCCGCCAGGACCGGCGGACGGCGGTCTTCACCGTCGACGCGGTGCGGATGTTCCCGCGCGCGGCCTTCCCCGATGCCGAGGTCTACGGCCCGACCGAGCGCCCGGAACTGCGCGTCATCACCTGCGGCGGTAAGTACGACAAGAAGACCGGATACTCCAACAACGTCGTGGTCTTCGCCCACCTCACCTCGACCCGCTGAGCGAGCGCTCGCCGCCGCCGCAGCCTCACGACGTGCGCGCCCGGGCCGTCCGGACCGGGTGGACGCGTCGTGAGGCTGCGGCGGTTCGGTCGTGCCGTTCTAGGGGACAGTATGCCGACACCCATGTGCGCTGGACCGACGGCCGCGACCGCGCGGGAGGCGCATTACGCCGTCGGCCGGCAGGAGTGCGGCGCCGGCCCGCGCCACCCTCCTGCCGGCCGACGGAAGCCCCACCCGGGTAGCGGGGGCAGCTGCTCAGCCGAAGTCGGGGCCAGGGGGCGCGCGGAGCGCGGTGTGCGCCGGGGCCAACGGCCGGGGTCAGCGGGCGGTGGCGGCAGGCGGTGGGGGTGCGGGGCTGGTGGCGGGGGCCGGGTCGTGGTGGCCTGCGAGCCAGAAGCCGGTCAGGAGGCCGGCGACGGCCAGTACCTTGTGGCGGTTGCTCTTCCACCATGACGGCGAACCGGCCGCCATGAAGCGTAGTTGGGTATAGTCCGGATGCTCCCGGGGCGGCGCGTCCTTGAAGAGTCCCATGGTGTGGTGAACCTCCTTCCACCTTCGGGGGGTTCATGACCATACGCCCTGCTCTGTCTTGATCGCAGGTCTTTAATCCCGATCCGTGTCGTCGTGCTGACGCCTCCTCAGTTGCGGCCCCACCTGCGGTTACCGTGAGACATGACCACCGCCCTGCCGCCCGGTTGGCTCCCGCCCGAGCAGTTCGTGCCGACACTGCCGCACGGTCTCGCCTGCGCGGGGCTGTTCTTCACCGACGCCGCCGGGCGGATGCTCGCGCTGCGCTCCGTCCGGGGGCCGGGCCAGTACGTCCTGCCCGGCGGGTTCCTGGAGGCCGGGGAGGACCTGCTCGGCTGTGCCCGCAGGGAGACGGTCGAGGAGCTCGGCTTCCTGCCTGCCGCCGCCCGGTCCGAAGACCTCCGCCTCCTGGTGCTGGCCTTCTCCGCCCCTGAGCCCCCGTGGCCCTGGCGGGTGGGCGCGTTCTTCGACGGCGGCGTCCTCACCGACCCGGAGATCGGCCGGATCGCCCTGGACCCCGTCGAGCACGACGCGTTCACCCTGCGGACCGTCGAGGAGCTGACTGCCCTCGCCGACGAACGGCGCGGCCTGGTCCTGCGCGCCGCCGCCGAGGCCCGCCGGACCGGGCGGCCCGACTACGTGACCTTGCCCGCGACCTCCGGCTGACGGGCACTCACCCGCTGACGGAAGGTCACAATCCGGTTGCGTCCGGGCGGTGGCCGGGGACATCGTGGCCGTCATCGGGCTCAAGGGCGCCCGGGCGGGCAGCGCGCTGTGCGCGCCGACGGCGCCGCTGGCCCTCGAACCGCCGACCACCGCCGAGCCCGTGGTTTCGGTGGCGGTGGAAGCCAGGACCGGTGGGGACACCGACCGGCTCGCCACGGCGCTGGCCCGGCTGGCCGAGGAGGACCCGTCGCTGCTGGTCCGCACCGATCCCGAGACGGGACAGACGGTGCTGTCCGGGATGGGTGAACTGCACCTGGAGGTGGCGGTGGAGAAGATCCGGCGCGCCCACGACCTGGAGGTACAGGTCGGACGGCCACAGGTCTCGTACCGCGAGACGGTGGTCCGAGGCGTGACCGGTCTGGTCTACCGGCACGTCAAACAGGACGGTGGGGCGGGGCAGTTCGCCCACGTGGTGATCGACACGGCTCCGCTGGAGGAGGGCGTCGGGCAGTCGACGGGCTTCGAGTTCCGCTCGACCGTCACCGGCGGCCGGGTCCCGGCCGGGTCCCGGCCGAGTTCGTCCGGGCGGTCGAGGCCGGCTGCCGGGACGCGCTCGCCGAGGGTCCGCTCGGCGGGCACCCGGTGGTGGGCCTGCGGGTCACGCTGACGGACGGAGCCACCCACGGCAAGGACTCGTCGGAGCTCGCCCTCCGGACGGCCGGGCGGCTCGCTCTGCGGGAGGCCCTGCGGGCCGGTACCGCGGCGCTGCTGGAACCGGTGGTCGAGCTCACGGCCATCGTGCCGGAGGACGCCGTGGGCGGGGTCCTCGGTGACCTCACCGCCCGGCGCGGCCGGGTCTCCGCCTCGACAGCCCGGGCCGGTACGGCTGTGCTGACCGCGACCGTTCCGCTGGCCGAACTGTTCGACTACGCAACCCGGTTGCGCAGCCGTACGCAGGGCTGGGGCACCTTCACCACCCGGGCCACCGGCTACGCTCCGGCGCCGGCCGGGTAGTCACGTGGGGCCGTCCCGACCGGAGACTCCGGTCGGGACGGCCCACGCCGGTGTTCGTCCTCACGGCGGGCGGGTCCGTCCCCGGTTCGGGTCAGTGGTCCAGACCTATTGACGCGCCTCGCCGCCGCTTCTACGATCCGGTCGGCACAGCCCCCACATGTCCCCACCTCACCCACGGCCGGGCGTCACGCCCCCACGCCCTGGTCATGTCCATGGCGCCTGGCGGGAAGGGAGCACAGCATGTTCCGTCGGAGGTCCCGTACGCCACGTCCGTCAGATGAGGTCCGCCCTGGTCAGGCGACCGTGCACCGCGCGGTTCGGCTGAACCCGGCCGGCCGCGCCGGGCACGGATCGACCGTTCTGAGGCGTTCCCTCGCCGGGGTGAGCGCCGCCGCCGTCCTCGGTGCCGGCCTCGCCGTGGCCGACGCCGTCACGGCCGGAGCCGCCACCCCCAACCTGGTGGCCAACCCCGGCTTCGAGAACGGACTCTCCGGCTGGACCTGCACCGGCGGCTCCGGTACGGCCGTCAGCAGCCCGGTCCACTCCGGCGCCTCGGCGCTCAGGGCCATGCCGACCGGCCAGGACAGCGCGCAGTGCACGCAGACCGTCGGCGTGCAGCCCAACTCCCAGTACACACTGAGCGCTTACGTCCTGGGCAGCTACGTCTACCTGGGCGCCACCGGCACCGGCCTCACCGGCACCACGTCCACCTGGACGCCCAGCAGCCCGTCGTACGGCCAGCTCAACGTCGCCTTCACCACCGGGCCGAGCACCACCTCGGTGACGGTCTACCTGCACGGCTGGTACGGGCAGCCCGCGTACCTGGCGGACGACGTGTCGCTCGCCGGCCCCGGTGGTAGCAGCCCCTCGCCGACTGTCAGCCCGTCGCCGTCCACCAGTCCCACGCCGTCGCCCAGCCCGACGCCGACGACCAGCCCCACGCCGACCGCGAGTCCGACGCCGACCAGCAGCCCGTCGGGTGACACCTGCGCCACCAAGCCCAGGCCGTCGGGGAAGGTCCTCCAGGGCTACTGGGAGAACTGGGACGGCGCCGCCAACGGCGTCCACCCCGGTCTGGGGTGGGTCCCCATCACTGACAGCCGGATCGCCGCGCACGGCTACAACGTCATCAACGCCGCCTTCCCGGTGATCCTCTCGGACGGCACCGTCCTGTGGCAGGACGGCATGGACGCCGGCGTCAAGGTCTCGACCCCCGCCGAGATGTGCCAGGCCAAGGCGGCCGGGGCGACGATCCTGATGTCGATCGGCGGTGCCGCCGCAGGCATCGACCTGAGCTCCAGCACCGTCGCCGACCGATTCGTGGCGACCGTCGTCCCGATCCTGAAGAAGTACAACTTCGACGGCATCGACATCGACATCGAGACCGGCCTGTCCGGCAGCGGCAGCATCACCACCCTCTCCGCCTCGCAGGCCAACCTGATCCGCATCATCGACGGCGTACTGGCCCAGATGCCGGCCGGCTTCGGCCTGACGATGGCCCCCGAGACCGCGTACGTCACCGGCGGCAGCGTGACCTACGGATCGATCTGGGGCTCCTACCTGCCGATCATCAAGAAGTACGTCGACAACGGCCGCCTGTGGTGGCTGAACATGCAGTACTACAACGGCAGCATGTACGGCTGCTCCGGCGACTCCTACCAGGCCGGCACCGTCCAGGGCTTCACCGCGCAGACCACCTGCCTGAACAACGGACTGGTGATCCAGGGCACCACGGTCAAGGTGCCGTACGACAGGCAGGTGCCCGGTCTGCCGGCCCAGCCGGGGGCGGGCGGTGGTTACATGACCCCGAGCCTGGTCGGCCAGTCGTGGAACGCCTACGGCGGTGCCCTGAAGGGCCTCATGACGTGGTCGATCAACTGGGACGGCTCGAAGGGCTGGACCTTCGGCGACAACGTCAAGTCATTGGAGGGCCGGTGACCGACCTGAGGGCATCCGGCTGACGGTCTGTCAGATTTGAGCTTTCGCCGAAGTGGACGGACCGGGTCTGAGCTGGGCTTATGTCGAGATTGCGTGAGCATTTCGAGGTAGGCGGTTCCGATACTCCGCAGGAGAAGTTAGGTTGCCTCGCAATGCGCGGACGTGTCCCCCTCCCTTCGGCACCACACGCCGAAGGGGCCAGCCGCGCGGGAAAGGTACAGGCACCCTCACCCATGAGTGCGAACACGACCTCCCAGACCGCCTCGCCCCCGGAGACCCCGGGCACCGGCGGATCGGACGGCGGCCAGCTCAAGGCCGGGCTCAAGAACCGTCACCTCTCCATGATCGCCATCGGCGGCGTGATCGGAGCCGGCCTGTTCGTCGGCTCCGGCGCGGGCATCGCCTCCACCGGCCCGGGCATCCTGCTCTCGTACGCGCTGGCCGGCGTGCTGGTCGTCATGGTGATGCGGATGCTCGGCGAGATGGCCGCCGCCGATCCGCAGAGCGGGTCGTTCTCCGCCTACGCGGACCGGGCGCTCGGCCGCTGGGCCGGGTTCAGCATCGGCTGGCTGTACTGGTTCTTCTGGGTCGTGGTGCTGGCGGTGGAGGCCACCGCCGGTGCCAAGATCCTCAACAGCTGGGTGCCCGGCGTGCCGCAGTGGGCCTTCGCCCTGGCGGTGATGGCCGTGCTGACGGCGACCAACCTGTTCTCGGTCGCGTCCTACGGCGAGTTCGAGTTCTGGTTCGCGGGCATCAAGGTGGTGGCGATCGCCGCCTTCATCGTGGTCGGCGGCCTGGCCGTGTTCGGTCTGCTGCCCGGCACCGACGCGGTCGGCATGACGAACCTGACCGGGAACGGCGGCTTCCTGCCGCATGGCGTGGGCGCGGTGTTCACCGGCATGCTGACGGTGGTCTTCGCCTTCATGGGCAGCGAGATCGTCACGCTCGCGGCCGGCGAGTCCGCCGACCCCGAGAAGGCCGTCAGCAAGGCCACCAACAGCGTGATCTGGCGGATCGGCGTCTTCTACCTCGGCTCGATCGCGATCGTGGTCACCCTGCTGCCGTGGAACGACGCCTCGGTGAAGGGCAGCCCGTATGTCGCGGTGCTCGAACACGTCGGGATTCCCGGTGCGGGCCGGGTGATGGACGTGATCGTGCTGACGGCCGTGCTGTCCTGCCTCAACTCCGGTCTGTACACGGCCTCCCGGATGGCCTTCTCGCTCGGCCAGCGCGGCGACGCGCCCCGGGCGTTCGCCCGGGTGAGCGCGCGCGGGGTGCCCCGGACGGCGATCCTCTCCTCGGTGGTCTTCGGCTTCGTCGCGGTGTTCTTCAACTACACCTCGCCGGACACCATCTTCAAGTTCCTGATCAACTCCTCGGGCGCGGTGGCGCTCTTCGTCTGGCTGGTGATCTGCTTCTCCCAGCTGCGGATGCGCCGGATCATCGAACGGGAGTCGCCGGAGCGCCTCCTGGTCCGGATGTGGCTGTACCCGTACCTGACCTGGGCGACGATCGGTCTGATCGGGTTCGTCATGGTGTACATGTTCACGGACGCCGACGGTCGCACCCAGATGTACCTGTCGCTGGTGGCGGCGGCCGTGGTGCTGGTCGCGTCAGCCGTGGTGGACCGTCGTCGCAAGGCCGTGCTCCAGGGCTGACGGTCGGTCCGGGTGCCCGGAGCCGGCCGGCACCGGGCACCCTGGGTGGCTGGTCAGCGCCGGTACTGGCGACGGTAGGCCGAGGGGCTGACCCCCATCGCCTCCCGGAAGTGACGGCGGAACCCCGCGACGGTCAGTCCGACCCGGTCGGCGACCGCCTCGACCGCCTGGTCCGTGCTCTCCAGTAGTGCGGCGCCCGCACTGACCCGCTCCCCGGTGATCCAGCGGCCCGGCGGCAGACCGGTCGCGTCGGCGAAGCGACGTTCGAATTGGCGGACCGACAGGTGGGCGACAGCGGCCAGTTCATCGACGGTCAGACGCCGGTGCAGGCGCTCCAGCGCGTACCGGACGGCGCTGCCCACCGGGTCGTCGGACGAGGGCGCCCGGTTCACCGGATGCTCGGCGAACTGCGCCTGACCGCCCTCCCGGTGTGCGGCCACCACCATCCGGCGGGCCACCCTGGCGGCGACCTCGGTGCCGTGGTCCCGGCGGACGAGGTGCAGGCAGACGTCGATACCGGCCGCGGTACCGGCGCCGGTGACGACCGATCCGGTGTCGACGTAGAGTACCGACGCGTTGACCGTCACCTCAGGGTGGCGTTCCTGGAGCAGTCCGGCGTGGCGCCAGTGCGTGGTCGCCTCCCTGCCGTCCAGCAGACCGGCGGCGGCCAGGGCGAAGGCCCCGCTGCAGATGGACACCACGCGCGCTCCCCGGGCGTGCGCCGTCCGCAGCGCGTCCAGGACGGCGGGGGAGACCGCGCGACCCACGTCCGGGACCCCCGGGACGATGACGGTGTCGGCGTAGCGGAGCCGGTCCAGGCCGTGGTGCACCACGATGTCGAAGCCGCCCACGGCCCGGTGCGGCCCGGGTGTCTCGGCGCACAGCTCGAAGCGGTACCACCGGTCCACGTCCAGTTCCGGCCGGGGGACCGCGAACACCTCGGCGACGGTGGCGAGTTCGAACGGCGCCAGCCCGTCGAAGGCCAGGCAGGCGATCCGGTGGGGGTGCATGACGGAATCCTAGCGGTGCACGCCGTTTCCGACACTGTCGGGCGGCGCCCGTGAGGTCGGAGGCTGGTGGCATGAACCGTGACACCACCGCCCCGCTGACGTTCGGAATACTGGTCTTCGACGAGGTCGAGGTGCTCGACCTGGGCGGCCCGTTCGAAGTCTTCAGTACGGCCGGCCGCCTGGCCCGTACCGCCGACGACGAGCCGCTGCTGCGGGTCCTGACCGTGGCGGCGGCCGGCCGCGTGGTCCGGGCCCGTGGCGGACTGAAGGTAATGGCGGATCACACCCTCGCGGAGGATCCGCCCTTCGACGTGCTGGTGGTCCCGGGCGGCGTCACGACGGCGGTCGAGGCGGACGCAACCGTGATCGACTGGCTGACCCGGCGCCGGCAGAGCGCCGCGCTGACGTTCAGCATCTGCACCGGCGCCTTCCTGCTGGCCGCCACCGGTGCCCTGGACGGCCGCGCGGCCACCACCCACTGGGAGGACCAGGAAGAGCTGGCCCGCCGTTGGCCGGGGACCGAGGTGCGGTCGGACGTCCGGTGGGTCGACGACGGCGACGTCGTCACCTCGGCAGGCATCAGCGCGGGTATCGACGCGAGCCTGCACCTCGTGGGACGGCTCTTCGGCGAACAGCTCGCACGCCGCACGGCGCACCAGATGGAGTACGTGTGGACCCCCTCGGGGCCGCACCAGGTTCGGTCCGGTGGCCCACGTCCCCCACGACACCGTCACTTCGATCCGCCGATGGATTCCACCCGGACAGGCGCTAGGTGGGGACCTTCGACCGGGCGGTGACGAAGTCGGTGGCGGCTGTGGTGGTGGCGGCGCGGTGGGCGTGGTCCGGGGGCTGGTCCTCGGTGGGGCGGGGGTGGCGGATGGTCAGTTCGCGGCTGCCCTCGGGGCGGGCGGTGATGCGGTAGTCCCAGGGGTGGCCGGTGTCGGGGGTGGCGGCGAGGCGGACGGTGACCTCGGTGGGGCGGGTACCCGGCTTGAGGTAGGTGGCCTCCTCGATGGTGCGGAGTTGCCGGGCGGGGTCCCCGGTGAGCTCGAAGGACTGACGCAGCGGCAGGTCCGTGCCCTGGCCGGAGACGGTGAGGTGGAGTTGCCCGCCGGAGGGCAGGCCGTTCCGGAGGAGGGGGCCGGCTGCGGCGGCGGCCGTCGCCATGGCGGCGGTGACCAGTTCGTTGGCCGGGCCGTGGTCGGTCCAGGTCTCGCGGTGGATGTCGTACGGCTCCTGGGCGGGCCAGCCGTCCTGTGCGCCGGCCACCAGGTCGTCGAGGGTGACGGGGCCTTCGGCCGACTTCCGCTCGACGTAGTCGATCACCCGGCGGAGCTCCTCGCCCTTGAGGGCGGTGCCCTCCGCGGCGCCGAGCAGGTCGCCGAGCATCGCGGAGGTGGCGGCGGAGGAGCCGCCGGAGAGCTCGACCAGCCGGTGGGTGGCGCGGATGTGGGCGTCGCCGCCCTCGGCCCTGGGGGTGAACTCGCTGCCGAAGGCGGCCCGTCCGACCCTGAGGGTGCCCGTCAGCTGGTCGCGTTCGGCGGGCGTGGCGGTGGCGTGGTCGAACGGCCGGTCACCACCCGAGAGGGAGCGGTGGACGTCGTCGAGCAGCCCGGAGCTTTCGGTGGAGCGCAGTTCGCCGCCGTGGTGGTCCGGGGTGAAGGCGAGGTAGTGGTCGCCCGGGAGGTCCACCTTGGTGGTGTCGGAGAGCGGGATGTCGACGGTGAAGGGCACGATGCCCTTCTCCTTCACCGGGTTGCGGTTCCCGTCGAAGAGGGTCACCTCCACCTCGGCGGCGCCGTGGTAACGGGCCATCGGGACGGGGTACTTGCCGTTGGAGATGATCTGGCCCGCGTCGGCGTGCGAGCCGCCCTCGCGCCGGAAGCGATGGGCACCACCGGTGACCGCCGGGTTGTGGGTGACGTCCCCGGTGATCCGGGCGCCGACCTGGCCCTGCACGCCGCCGTTCTTCGCCGACAGGTCCGAGTGGACGGTGCCGGAGGCGGCGGCGTTGGACGGGCTCGACTCGTTGGCGGGTGCGGTGTCGCGGTGCTCGAGGGAGATGATCTTCAGGCTGACCTCGACGCCCTTGCCGCCGCCGAGCGTGACCCGCTTGGTGGGGACGGTCGCCGAGACCTCGGTGCCCTGGGTCGCGGTGCCGAACATCGCCGAGAGGTGGCTGTGCGAGGTGGCCGTCCCGACGACGGGCTCCATGGACTTCCAGTCCGACTTGCCGAAGAACTCCGGTCCGCGCAGCCGTACCAGGTCCTGCACGCCGCCGACGTCCCCGAGGAAGCGCAGCACGTCGCTGTCGCGCAGGCCGCCCTCCCAGACCCGCTCCGGCGGGACCCGGACCTCGGCCGAGGCAGGCGGCCCGGCCAGGAGCGTACGGGGCGGCTGCTCCGGAGCTGACGGGTCGTCGGAGGACTTCGGGGGCACCGGCGACTTCGAGGGCACCGGTACGGTCTCGCCCGACTCGACGAGAGTCTCGAAGCCGATCGCCGCCGTGCGCCGCTGGAAGACCGAGGCGCCGACCACCGGCTGCCGGGAGAAGGTGAACTGCAGCTCGGCCTCACCGCGGTAGGCACTGCCGGGCAGTTTGGCCTTGGTGGCGGAGCCGGCCGAGGTGCTGGTGTTCCGGACGTCCGCGTGGTCCTGGCCCCGGCCGCCGGTGCCGGTGACTCCTGCGGTGACGGAGACCGGTCCACCGGCGACGGGGACGGCGGTCGTCACGCCGAGTCGCCCCTGGTGGCCGTGGGCGGTGCCGCCGGAGTCCGCGAAGGACCGCTGGACGTCCGTGCCGGTGTTGAACTCGGTGGTGCCGGAGTCACCCAGGTGCTCCATCGAGTCGCGGAGCACGGCACCGACCCGGACGGTGGTGCGCCCGTGCCGCACGACGATCTCGTCCCCGGCGGTCATGCCCTTCAGACGGGCCTGGAGCCGGTCGGGGGTGAGCTCCGCGTCCAGCTTGCGGCGCAGGCCCGGCCAGTCGCCGCCGAACGGGTTGCGCTCCAACTTCGTTGCACCGGGAGGTCGTTCGGGCGTGCGGTGGAACCCACCCGGCTTCCAGCCCGACTCCACCTGGGAGAGCACCGACTCACCCAGCGTCCTGCGGGGCCCCTCGGCCGGAACGGTCGTGCCGGGCAGCGCGTGGACGTCGGTGACGATGGCCGAGGAGTCCAGCCGACGGCCCTCCACGAAGCCCTTCGGCTGCTGGTCGGTGGTCCGATCCACCGGCCCGCCCACCGGGACGGCGTCACGCGTCGGGACGGCCACCCGGGCCACGGTGTCGACCGGCGTGGTCACCGAGCCGTCATCGATGCCGAGCCGCTTGAACTCCACCTTGACGTCGTAGGCAGTGTGGACGTCGAAGAACACGGCCGGCTCGACGTGCTTGCCCCGGTTCGAGGCCGAGCCGACGGTCTCCGCGCCGTGGCCGTAGCTGCGGTCCATCCGGTAGGCGTATCCGGCGGCGACATTGGCCCCCGGAGCCCGCATCCGCAGCAGCCCACCGCCGTCGAAGCGGTCGCGCCGGTCACGGAGGTTGCCCTGGCCACGGGAGGTGCGGGTGCCGGACTCGAACTCGTACTTTTCCGCCTTGGAGTGGTACGTGCTCTCGCCCAGCCGCGCGGTGACGGTGACTTCGGCCTTCCAGGTGGCACCGGAGACGGTCTCGGTGATCTTCCCACCACGGGTGAGCTGGGAGAGCTGGGTCTTGAGCGCGACCCGGTCGAACGCGGCGTCCAGCTTCTGCTTCACCTCGTCCGACGGCTCACCGTGCTTGGACCGGACCGCGTCCTCCACGGTGCTGCGCACCTTGTCGGCACCGGTCAGGCTGTGCACCACGTAGGAGGCGTTCAGCTCGTGCTGCTCACGCATCCGGCGCGGCGCGGTGTGGGTCGCCTCGGGGGTGGCGGCCGGGTGGGCGGCGGGCTCGGCGGGCGTGGCGGATGTGGCGGATGTGGCGGGCGTGGTCGGGGGTTTGAAGGCGACGGTGCCGTCCTCGCTGCGGGGCACCTCGACCTTGACGGTGTCCCGGGCGTCCAGGCCCACCTCGATCCGGAGCGGCGCCGAGGTGTCGGACCGGCCGCCACTCGTCTCGCCGGGCCTGCCGAAGTGCACGTCCACGGCCAGCTGCGCACCGTAAATCACCTGCGGCGCACTGTACTTGCCACTGGCGTACACCCGGTCGGCCTGGCGGCCCTGGCCGCCGACGCGCTCGCGCTGCTGGCCGGAGACGTTGCCGAACAGGTCCGCGCCCGGGGCGCCGGAGGTGGCCTTGGCGACGGCGCCGCCGGCCAGGCCGTTGGCGGCGACGGTACGGGAGAGCAGTTGGCGGTCCACGCTGAACGCGCCCGTCTCGTTCACCGTGTTGAGCTCGGCCTTGCCGTCCTCGCGGCGGTAGGTCATCGACTCGACCCGGGCGGTCGCCGTGACGACCAGGTCCTCCTTACCGGGGACCTTCACCATCAGGGGCTCGCCGCGGGTCATCCCGGTCAGCTTGGCGGCGAGGTTGGGCTGGCTGAAGCTCTGCAGGACCTGGTCCCTGACGGTGTCCCAGTCCTTGCCGAAGCGCTCGCGCCCCTGGGCGTCCACGGCCGTGCGCAGTGCGGCGGTGCTCTCCAGGTCCCGCACCACGACGGTCTCGCCGAGACCGCCACGGTCGTCGCCGCCGTGCCAGACCGAGTCCGGCGGGCCGGTGACCTCGTGGGTGGGCGGCGGGGTGGTTTCGGGGGTCGTGGTCTCGGGCTTCGCGGCCTCGGGGGTGGTGTCCGGGGTCGTGGTGTCTGCGCGGTCCACCAGCAGTCGGACGTCCGCCGTGCCCGCCTCGTGGGTGTCCGGCTTGCCGTTGAACGTCATCTCGAAGTGGACGGGACCCTCGTAACGGACGCCCGGTACCTTGGACTTGCTGGTCAGCTGGGCGGTGCGGCTGTCGCCGGAGATCTCGATCCGGTCTCGTCCGAGCCGCCCGGCGCCGCCGATGCCCAGGGCCGCGGGCGCCGGACGGAGGGTGTTGGCGAGTCCGAACTGCCCCGCGTTGCCACGGCTGGTGGCGGTGCTGCGGACCTGCTGGACGGTGGTACCGATGTTGAACTCGGTCTCCTTGGTGGTGCCGGTCTGGTGCAGGTCTCCGACCCGGGCACTGATCTCGACCGTGCCGAGCACCTTGCCGCGGCGGTCGGTGAGCGTGACGGTGGTCGGTTCACCCGCGGTCATGGACTTCAGGTCCCGCTGGAGCCGGGGGAAGTCGACCTCGGCGAGCACCTTCTCGCGCAGCGCGGGCCAGTCCCTGCCGAACTCCTGCTTCGCCGCCCTGTCGACCTGGTCGAGGAGGGCCTCCACCGGCCGCTGCTCGTGGGCCCCGCCGTGCGGGGAGAGGTCCAGCACGATCTCCTGACCTCCGACCCGGCCGTCCAGCAGGCGCTGCGGCGGTGTGCGCAGTTCCCCGACCGAGTCACCGTCAGGGCGCACCGGTACGGCGACGTGGAGGCTGAGGTCAAGGTCCTCGGTGTGCCGGCCGGGGCCGGTGGTCACCGGCTGGTGGTCGTGGCGCAGGGCGCCGAAGTCGAGCTCCAGCTTCATCCTGGTGTCGAACACGTCGGCGAGCTCGGAGGTCTTGGACCGCGCCACCATCCCGCCGAGGTCGAGGTCGACCCGGCCCTGGCCACGGTCGTGGAAGTAGGCGGCCAGCTCGGCCGGCTCCGCGCCGCCGGCGGACTGCCTGGCCTGGGCACCGATGTTGTACTGCCACTGCGAGTCGCGGCCGGAGCCGATCGTCACCGTCCGGTCGGCGCCGTTCTCGAACTCGATCTTCTCGGTGCGGAGACGGGTCGACCCGGTGACCTCACCACGGAGTCTGATGTTCCCACTGTAGCCGTTGCCGTCGAGCGGGACGGTCCAGGTCTCGCCACGGGAGAGCGCGCTGAGCATCGGGCGCAGGGTGGCCGGCCCGAAGTGGGTATCGGCGAAGGCCCGGGCCGCCGCCCGGTCACCCGGCACCACCCCCGCGAGGACGTCGATGACCTTCTGCCGGACGGCCGCCTCGTTCCCGGTCAGGCCGACCACCAGGTCGTCGGCCGCGATCGGGCGGGGCGCGGAGGAGGTGCTCGGGAGCGGCTCGGGTTCGGGCTTCGGCTCGGGCTTCGATTCGGCTTCGGGATCTGGCTTGACCTCGGGCTCCGGCTCGACCGTGGGCTTCGTTCCGGTCTCCTCGGAGGCGGGGCCCTTCGGTGCCTCGGGCTCGTTGGTGGGCTTCTCCGGGGCGGGGTCGTTCGGGGTGGGCTTCTCCGGGGCAGGGGCCTTCGGGGCGGGGCTTTGCGAGGTGGGCTTCTCCGGGACGGGGTCCTTCGGCGGTACCGGCTTCGTGGCGGATGCCTCCGGAGCGGGAGCCTTCGGGCTTTCCGGGGTCGTGCTCGGTGTGTGGGTGACCGGCGGCGCGGGGGTGACCGGTTGGCTGCCGTCGTAGTGGTTGCCCTGGTGGTACACCGTCACCTGTCGCCCGTCCGGCGGCCCGAAGACGGCCAACGGGGTGCCGTCGTGGCCGAGCACCCGCATCCGGAGGTCCAGTGCGTGGGCCGCTGCCGCCGGCAGCATCTCCCCTTCGGTGGTCAGCCAGCGGTCGCGCCAGTCCCGGACGGTCCGCATCAGCGCTTCCCGCTCGCGGGGAGTCGGCGGGGGCGAGTTCTCGACGAGGTGGTCGCCGACGATCTGCCGGAGATCCGTGAGCGGCAGCCCCGCGTACCCGTCCCGGACGTCGACCGGGAGGTAGGCCAGCAGGTCGTTCGCGGTCAGGTCGGGCCGGCTCAGCACGTGGCCCCGGTAGTTCGCGACCACTTCGGACGGCCAGTGCTCCGACGGCAGGTTGTCGAAGTGGTGCTCCACGGCGGACTGCAGCCGCCGGGCGGCGCCCCCGGACCCGGCGGGCAGCTGCCCCGTGAGGCCGGGCGTGCTCACGTCCAGGGAGTTGAGCAGGCAGAGGCCGTCCCCCGCCACCGTGACCCGCGGCCCGGGCGGAGGGAAGGCAGCCTCCGGCACGGGCTGGTGGGCGGTCGGGGTGAGGGCCGTTCCGGTGGTGTCCTCGGCCTTCGGCGGCTGCTGGTGGTTCGGGGTGGGGCTCACGTCGCCGTCGACGCGGTCCATGAACTCCCGGAAGCTGTCGTACAGCTGATTGTCCGTCGGGGCGGTACGGCGCGGCAGCGTCGGGTGACTGTTGGCCTCGCGACCGGTGCCGGGGCGGATGGTGCCACCGCCGGGCTGGCTGGTCGCACTGCCCTGAGGCATCAGCGGCTTGGGAGCGGACGCGGCTGACGCAGGGTCGGAGCCGGGACGGAACTCCCCACTGCCCCGGTGACCGGCGGGGCCTCCACCGGCGACCGGGCCGAGCATGAACCCGTTACCTGTCGGCGGGGCGGTGGCGGCCGGGTTCTGGGAGGCCGTGGACGGCGTGGCCGCCTCGGGCACGGTCCGGTTGCCCGGCGCCTGCTCCTGATCGGTGCGGACCGGGGCCTGACCACCTGCGATCCGGGTACCGCCGTCGATATTGGTGTGGGAACCGAGGCCGGACGGATTCGGCGTCGCACTGCCGCGCTGTGACGGGATGTCGGACGATACGGCGACGGGCTCGCGCACCACTGACGGAGCGGCGTGCCCGGAGGAGGCGCCGACGGCTGCCGGAGACTGCTCGTGCACGGGGGCGCTCGGCCTGGTCTCCTCGGACCGGACGGGCTGCTCCTGCCGAGGTGCGTTCTCCTGGGTGCGCTCCGGCTGAGTACCTTCGGGCCCGCTGCGGTCGACGGGCGCTGCGGTGTGTGGGGACTGGGACTGTGTCGGCACGTCCTCGTGGGCGACGAGCTCCGGGGCCGGCCGCTGCGAGACCGGTTCCTGACTTACGGTCGGTTGGTCGAGCCGGGCCGTCGGCTCCTGCACGGTTCGCTGCGCCGGCGGCTCGTGCAGCGCCGGCGTCGGTTCGTGGGGTGTCACCGGGGTCGCGTCGGGGCGGACGGTGGTGGGCTCGGGCATGCTGCGCTGCGCCACGGGCTCATTTACGGTGCTCTCCTGGCGGAGCGTCGGTTCGTGGGGTGTCACCGGGGACGCATCCGGGCGGACGGTGGTGGGCTCGGGCATGCTGCGCTGCGCCACGGGCTCGTGGGAGGGTTGGGTCTGCCTGGGCGTGGATTCCTGCGCCAACGGTTGCTGAACGCCCGTCTCCTGGCGCAGCGTCGACTCGTGCGGGGTCGTCGGGATGCTGCGCGCACGCTCGCCGCCCGAACTGCCGCTCTCCGTACCGTGGACGGTCGCTGCCGAAGCCGGGTGCTCGGTGCCGCCCTCCGACGGAGTCGCGACGGCCCGCGCCGAGCCGAACGGCGACAGCCCGTTCACCCGGGAGCCGTCCGAGCCCGCACTCGAACTCGAACGCAGAGTCGGGCTCGAACCGCCACTTGTCCCGGAAGCGTTCCCGTCGTCGAGGGACCGGCTGGTCGAACCGCCGCCACCCTCGCCGCTCGGGCCGTGGTAACCACCGTCCAGGGAGCGGCTGGTGGGCTTGGAGAAGGTCGGCGCGCTGTCCAGGCCGTCCAGGTGCGGGGTCTCGCCGGGCTTGGGGGCGTTGAGGTGGCCCTTGATCGCCGAGGCACCGGCGTGCAGGCCCGCGCCCGCGCCGCCGGAGAGGCCGGAACCGAGCAGGGACTCGCCGTCCACCTTGCCGGTCGTGATGAGCTGGGTGGAGACGTCCGCGCCGACGCCGACCGCCGCACCGGTGGCCATCTTCCCGACGGTGGAGTTCAGCGCGCGCTCCGCGCCGAGCTTCGCACCTGCCCCGCCGATGCCCTTGCCGATCAGGTGGCCGGAGGCTCCGCCGACCGCGCCGCCGAGCGCGTTCTGGCCGAGCTCCTTCATGTCCAGGCCCTTGCGGTGGCCCTCGGCGACCTCGATGCCCTGGGCCAGCAGGTTGATCGCGGCCATCTGGGCGGCCTGCTTGGCCGCCATCTCGATCATTTCCTTGAGCAGGGTCTTCAGGATGGCGGAGACGACGGCCCGGCTGGCCCCCACCATCACGGGCACCTCGAGCAGCGAGGCTCCCGCCGTGAACGGGGCCTCGGCCTCGGCGGTGGCGATCTCGAAGGCGAGGATGCCGAGCTGCGCGACGATCTGGATCTTCGCGGTCTCGGCGGAGTTGGCCATCTGCTCCAACATGTCGCCCATGGCGTTGAGGGAGTTGACCGCGCCGGGCAGGTAGCCGGGCTCCTCCTGGGTGCCCTTTCCGGTGGCGTAGCGGGCCCAGTACGTGCCCAACGCCTCGGCGGCGCGGCCCTGTTGGCCGTCGAGTGCGCGCTTGATCGCGGCGTCGGAACTCGCTGCGGCGTCCGTCAGGTCCGAGGCGGCCTGGCGGCAGTGCTCGGCCATGTCGCGGAGCACGCCCTCGTCCGCCTCGGGCCAGCGGCATCCGGCGAGCAGCAGGAGGACCCACTGGAGCGGTTCGGGGAGTTCGACGGCCATCGGGTCAGTGCCTTCCGCTCCGGGTGATCCGCGGGGTCATCGGGATGTGCACGGGGTTGTCCACCCGAGCGCTCGTCAGCGAAGGCGCGGCGGGTACCGCGATCTCGATGTCGTCCAGGGAGCTGAGCGTCTCGATGATCGAGTCCTCCGCGCCCTGGTAGCCCTCGGCCATCGCCTTCATGCCCTCGGCGATGCCTTTCAGGGCGTCGGGCAGGCCCTTGACGACCTCCAGGGTGTCCTTGCTGAACTTCAGGTAGCCCTGGTCACCCTCGGCGAACTGCTTGCCGGACTCGTCGTTGCCCCACGGGTTCTGCGCCTCCGACGAAGGCAGGAAGGCACTCAACGAGGTGTACAGCGCCCGGACCTGCTCGGAGGCGGCGAACAGCGGTGACACCGCTGCCCGGTACTGCTCCGGGCTGACCTGGAACCCCGTCCCGGCACTGCCCTCGCCGGGCCCGGCGGAACGTTTCACCGCGGCCATGCGCTGCAGCTCGACGGGCTCGTCGTCGCTCATGGGACTCCTTCGTCAACAGTGCGGGCGCAGGGTGCACCGTCGGGTCCCTGGCGGGCCTCCAGCCGGGGACAGTAGCCGGGCAAGGTGACCGCCACATGGCCGGACGGCGGCCCGCAGGCGTCCGCAGGGTTTGGCCGCTGATGGGCCGTCATGTCCCGGATGTCGCACGAGCTCCGCGCCGTGTTGATGAGCGCAGCAGGATTCGGAGTTCGCTTGGACCGGCCGTTCGTCAGATGACCCCGCCCGGGGAAAAGCAACGATCCGACCCTCCGGAGATCACCTGATCCACCGGGCAGCACGTGGCCCCGGGCTGCGCCGGAGGTGTCAATCCCGTTGTCGCACAAGCAGGTTGGCGCGGAGGCGGGGATCCGGCCGTATGCGAGAACGTCACAGAAAGGCTTTCTCCCGGTTACACGACGGACCCTCGGCACATGTCATGCTCGCGTGGACATAAAGTCAACACGCGTAGATCGTGGCTCCCCTGAGTAGGGGTCACGTTCCGGCGCGTGCCGGTTCCCGGGAAAGGGCACCCCCATGTCCGTTGCGCAGAAAGCCAGATGGAAGGTCCTGGCGGCAACCATATCCGCCGTCCTCGTCGGCCTCACCTTTCCGACGGTCGCCGCGACTCCGGCGAGCGCCACGACCACCGCGTACGACAGCACGTACTACAAGAACGCGATCGGCAAGACCGGTGCCAGCCTCAAGGCCTCGCTGCACACGATCATCAGCAGCCAGAACAAGATCTCCTACGACGCGGTCTGGAACGCGCTCAAGGTCACCGACCAGGACCCGGCCAACAGCAACAACGTGATCCTGCTGTACAGCGGCACGTCCCGCAGCAAGTCCCTCAACGGCGGCGACGTGGGCGACTGGAACCGTGAGCACGTGTGGGCCCAGTCCCACGGCAACTTCGGAACCTCGGCCGGCCCCGGCACCGACCTGCACCACCTGCGCCCGGCGGACGTTCAGGTGAACAGCATCCGCGGAAACAAGGACTTCGACAACGGCGGCAGCGCGGTCAGCGGCGCACCCGGCAGTTTCACGGATGCCGACTCGTTCGAGCCGCGCGACGCGGACAAGGGCGACGTGGCCCGCATGATCCTCTATATGGCCGTCCGCTACGAGGGCGGCGACGGCTGGGCCGACCTGGAGCCCAACAACACGGTCCCCAACGGGAGCGTCCCGTACATGGGCCGGCTGTCCGTGCTGAAGCAGTGGAACCAGCAGGACCCGCCGAGCGCCTTCGAGGAGAAGCGCAACCAGGTCATCTTCGACACGTTCCAGAAGAACCGCAACCCGTTCATCGACCACCCGGAGTGGGTCGACGCGATCTGGTAGACGTGCGTCAGAGAGCCCCGAACTCCCCTCGGTACGTCAGGAGTTCGGGGCTCAAGCAGCGAGCAGCTGTCACGGTGCTCGGCACGGCGTCCGGGGCACGGACGGTGAGCGCACCGCCGGACAGGACCTAGCCGGCGGCCGGTGCGAGCCGAGTGGGCGCCAGCAGGGTGGTGGCCGTGCCGGTGCCCCGGAGGGTGTCGGCGTCGCCGATGGGGAGCGCCGCCGTGACGGCCTGGGTGCCGGTGGCGCCGGCCGGACCGGTGGTGGCGGTAGCGGTGGCGTGGGCGGGCGGTGCGGTCAGGGAGAGGGCGACGCCGGTGGCGAGGGATGCGGCGGCGAGCAGGCTGCGCTTCTTCATAGCCGGTTCAACGCCTGAGCGCGGCCGGGGGCACGGGTGACTCGCCGAGCCGGCCGGAAGTTTCAGGCCGCAGGGCCCGGTATGGCCGGCACTGCCGGTAGGACGGTGGTGCGCGGCCATCTGGCGGCGATCTGCTCCAGGGTGTCCCACAGGTCGTCCGCCTGTCGGCGGAGGTGGACGACGGCGCTGCTGCCGGCGTCGACGGCGGCCAGGTAGGCCTCGATGCCGACGACGGCGTGCCGCAATTGGCGACGGAGCGGCTCGACCCGCTGGGGGTCGGTGCCATCCTCCGCGGGTTCGCCGATCCGCTCCGCGAGGAACGCCGCGAGCTCGTCCAGGCTTTCGCGGGTCATGCGCACCATTTGCGGCACCTCCTGCACGGGGCCGCATGAGGGCAGCCGTTGTCCTGGACCGGGTCCACTCTTCGCCGACCGGCGTGGCATGTCAAGGTATACGTGAAACCAAAGTCGTGCTTTAACCGTCGTGAAACCGCCTCCTATCCTTTGGTCATGAACAACGCGGAGACGATGCGACAGTGGACCTTCCTGACCAACCACGCCCGGGTCCTGGTCCAGATCGCGCGCGACCCCGGCATCCGCGTCCGTGACATCGCCACCCGTTGCCTGCTCACCGAACGTGCGGTCCAGCGGATCATCGTCGACCTCGAAGAGGCCGGTTACCTCAGCCACCGACGCGAAGGGCGTACCAACCACTACAGCGTCAGCGACGGCATGCCGCTGCGGCATCCCGCGGACAACGGCCCGACGCTCGCCGAACTGCTGGCCGTCCTGCTGCGCTGACCGCGCTTGCCGGTTCGGGGCAGGCGCGGGCCGGTCGGGTGCGGGCCGGTCGGTACTGTGGGCGGACAACCCGTCGAGAGGCACCCTCCCCATGGCCAAGAACGCCGCCGAACCACGTGCCGCAGCCCGTAAGGCCCTGCTGCAGTTGACCGGCGTCAGCCGCTCGTACGGCGAGCGCGAGGTGCTGCACCCCATGAGCCTGTCGCTGGCCGCAGGCGAGTGTGTCGCGCTGCTCGGGCACAACGGATCGGGCAAGTCGACCCTGCTCAGGGTCGCGGCCGGCCGCGACGTGCCCAGTAAAGGGACCGTGCGCTTCGACGGCCTCCCGATGGACGAGAGCGACCCCAGGATCCGGGCCAGGGTGGCCGTGGTCGGCGACACCGTCGCCTGCTACCCGGACCTGACCGTCCGCGAGCACCTGCTGCTGGTCGCGGTCGCGCACGGGGTCGCCGACGCCGCCGAGTGGGTCGCGCAGGTCCTGACCGACCGGATGCTCGCCGAACGGGCCGACGCGCTGCCCTCGGCCCTCTCCTCCGGGCAGATGCAGGCCCTGCTGCTCGCGTGCGCGCTGGTGCGCCCGCGCGATCTGCTGCTGCTGGACGAACCCGAGCAGCGGCTCGACCCGGACGCCCGCCGCCGGCTCGCCGAGCTGCTCAAGGGTGAACTGGCGGACGGCGTCGCGGTGTTGCTGGTCACCCACCACACCGATCTCGCGCTGGACGTGGCCGACCGGGTGGTGGTGCTGGAGGACGGCAAGATCCTGAAGCAGGGCGCGACCCGCAAGGTGCTGGCTGCGGAGTTCGCAGCCCGTGCCACCGCGAGCCCGGTGGGTGCCCGGTGACCACCACCAGCCCCGGGGCCGAGCCCGCAGTCGAGGCCGTGCCTGCCCGGGACATCGACCCCGTCGTCCAGGACGACCCCGCCGTCGGGGAGTGGACGGACGACGACGACTGGACCGACGAGACGCTCGCCCTGCTCCGCGCCCTGCGCGCCCCGCACCGCCGCAGCCGCGCCAAATCGGTCGGCTTCGCGCTCTACTGCGTGGTGCTCATCCTGGTCATCTGGGGTGGGGTGCCCAGCCTCGGCCTCTTCCTGCAGGCGTCGATGGGCGCCGACTACACCGGCCACGGCGGCGATCTGCTCGCCGCGATGCCCGCCGGCATCACCGCGATCGGGCTGGCCACCTTCCTGCTGCTGGTCCGGGACGGCCTGTGGCGTGGGCCCGTGGTGCCGCCCCGGGCGGCGGCCGACTGGCTGCTGATCCACCCCGTCCGGCCACGTCCGGTGCTCCGGCCCTGGTTCTGGCTGTCCTGCGCGGTGGCCGCCTTCCCCGGTCTGGTGGCGGCGGTCGGCGGCATGGTCGCGCTCGGGCTGACCGTCCGGGTCGGCCTGCCGGCCGCGCTCGGCTGGTGTCTGCTCGGCGGGCTCGGCGTGCCGCTGCTGGCCACCTGCGCCGCGCTGGTGGTGGAGCGCAGCGACCGGGCAGCCCGGTGGGTGCGCCGGCTCACGCCGTACCTGACGGTGCTGATCATCGCGCTGGCGCTGCAGAGCGGGCTGGCCGTCGCCGGTCACCCGGTGCACTGGCTGGAGTCGGCCGAACTGTGGTCGGGCCCGTGGGGCTGGGCCGCGATCGCCGCGCTGGCGCCGACCCCGGCCGCGGTGACGGGCGGTTGGGTGGCCGCCGCGCTCCTGCTGGTGTCGACCGGGGCCGCGCTGGTATGCGCCGACCGGGCCGCCGCGACGGTGCCGCCGGCCCGGCTGCGGGAGCGGGCCAGGACGGCCGCCGGAGTGCTGGCCGCGCTCCGGACGGTCGAGCTGCGCAGCGCGCGGCTGGCGGTGAACAGCGCCAACGGCAGCGACCGGCAGCGCCGGGTCCGGCTGCCCGCGCCTCGGCGGCCCTGGCAGGTGGTGCCGTGGCGCGACACCCTCGCGCTGCTCCGCGCCCCGGCCCGGCTGGGGCGCGCGGTGGTGCTGACGGTGCCCGCACTGCTCTGCGCCGTCCTCGCGCACGGCTCCGCAGGTGCGCTCTCCTGGCTGGCCACCGCCGTGGCGTTGGTGTTCGCCTACCTGGCCGTGGCGCAGCTGCTGGAGCCGGCCCGGATCGAGACGGACGACGTCCGGCGGGCGTCCTGGTCGCCGTACCCGTTCGGCGCTCTGATGCTGCGTCATGCGATCGTCCCCACGCTGGTCGGCGCCCTGCTCGGGCTGGCCTGCGCCGTGGCGCTGCTGGCGGCTGGTACGGGCCCGGCGGCCTGGCTGGCCCCGGCCGCGGCCCCGGCGCTGGTCGCCGCGGGACTGGTGAACGCCTGCCGGGGCGTGCTGCGCAAGGACCTGATGTACTCCCCGGCCCAGGGCGCGGGCGGGGGGAGCGGCCCGCTGCTGTTCGCCGCCTGGTACGCGGCCGGGCCTGCCGTGGGCGTGGCGGTGCTGACCCCGATGTTCTCCTCGGCGCTGCGCGCCGGGACGGCCGTACCGGTCGCCAAGGCCGCCCTGATGGCGGTGGTGGTGGCCGTCCTGCTGCTGCGCTGGGTACAGGCCAGGGCCGTGAAGATGAGCAAGGCCCGTCCCGGGGCGACCTGACCTGCTGCCGCCCGGTCGGGCCCCGTTGACGGAAGCGTCCGCTCGGGTCCCGTTCTCGGCGGATACCGACAACCATCGGCGGGCGGCGGGCGGCGGGCGGGCGGCGGGCGGGCGGCGGGCGGCCTTCCGCGTCGAGCGTGCATGACGCGTCGTCAGGCCACTCCGAGCCGTCTGCCTGTCGAAGGATGCTGTTGCAGCCCGGGAGTGGCACGGTTGATCCATGTGCGGTCGATTCGTCTCCACCACCTCGCCGATGGATCTGGTCGAGCTGCTCGGGGTGACCCGGTGGACGGCCCTGGAGGAACTGGCGCCGAGCTGGAACGTGGCTCCGACCGATCCGGTCCCGGCGGTGCTGGAGCGCGTGGACAAGGGCACCGGGGAGGTGGTGCGGCAGGCCAGGGTGCTGCGCTGGGGGCTCGTACCGTCCTGGTCGAAGGACGCGGCGGGGGCCGCGCGGATGATCAACGCCCGAGCCGAGACCGTCCATGCCAAGCCCGCGTTCCGGAAGGCGTTCGCCAACCGCCGGTGCGTCATTCCTGCGGACGGCTTCTACGAATGGGTGGCCGCTCCCACCGTTGCGGGTGGCAAGCCGTACCGGCAGCCGTACTACCTGTCTCCGGTGTCGGGTGGTCCGCTGCTGATGGCCGGGCTGTACGAGTTCTGGCGGGACCGTTCGGTACCGGACGACGATCCGGCGGGGTGGCTGGCGACCGCCACGGTGATCACCACCGCCGCCAGCGACGCGGCCGGGCGGGTGCACGACCGGATGCCGCTGACCATCAGCCGCACCGACGTGGACGCCTGGCTGGATCCGGAGCTGACCGACCCGGCCGGCGCCCGCCACCTGCTTCACACCCCGGCCGGGGACGAACTCGCCGTCCGGGCGGTGTCGACCGCCGTCAATTCCGTCCGCAGCAACGGCCCCGAACTGCTGGAGCCGGTGCCGGACCCGCTCGGGTCGGCCGATGGCGCGGCGTAACCCGGCACCCGGCGCAGGGCGGGTGCCAGCCGACCCCGAGCAGGTGATTGACGGGCTGTACGCGCTGCCGCCGGGTGACTTCACCCGAGCCCGCGACGAGGCCGCGCTGAACGCCCGGCGCGGCGGCGACCGAACCCTGGCCGAACGGATCAAGAAGCTCCGCAAGCCGAACACGGCCGCCTGGGTGGCCGACCAGCTCGTCCGCGAGGACCGCCCGGCGATGGAACGGTTCACCGCTCTCGGAGAGTCGTTGCGGCAGGCCCAGCAGCACCTGGAGGGCGAGCAGCTGAAGGACCTGCTGGTTCAGCGGAGGCAGGTGGTGGCGGCTCTGGTGAACCAGGCCAAGGCGCTGGCCCGGGACGCGGGGGTGAATCTCAGCGAATCCGCGGAGCAGGAGCTGACCGGGACGCTGCTCGCCGCACTCGCCGACCCCGAGGCTGCCCGAGCGTTGCTGACCGGCCGGTTGACGACGGCCCTTCACCCGGGCGTCGCACTGCCCGACATCGTCATCTCCTTGGCTCCGCCGGTAGCAGCCGGGCCGAAGACCAGGACCCGTAGGACCGCCGAGCCCACCCCGGTTGAGGGGACGGCCGGGCGGCACCGCGAAACGGAGCGGCTGCGCCGGAAGGCCGATCGGCTGCGGGAGGAGGCCGGCCAAGCACAGGAAGCGGCTCGCCGGTGCGAGGAGTCGGCGACCGAGGCGCAGGAGCAGGCGGAAGGTGCGGAGCGCGACCGAGCCGAGGCCGTGCGGCACGAGCACCACGCCAAGGCGGCTGTCGAGACCGCCCGGGCCGCGCTGGCGGAGGCCGAGGCCGAGCTCGCGACGGCCGAGCAGGCCCGGCGGGCAGCGGATGCCGCGGTCGGACCGGCCCGGGCCCGCGCGGAACGCGCCGCGAAGGACGCCCGGGGCCGCCGGGCGGCCGCCGACCGGTTGCGGCGGCAGCTCGCCGAGCTCGCCTAGCTCACCGCGCGGGCGCAGCCTGACAGGTGTTCAGCCGCAGGGGGTCAGGGCACTTCGAAAAGTCGTGTGTAACATTCGGACGCCCCCGGTGACTCTTGATAGTTGTACGTACCGTGAGGGGGGAGTGACCATGGCTGCCAGCCATACCGCTGCAGAGACCAGGGACGCCGGGTTCCTGGAGCTGACAGCCGGGCGGACGGCGCAGCTGTACCGCACGGCCTGCCTGCTGACCGGCGGAGACACGCACCTGGCGGAGGATCTGGTCCAGGACACGCTGGCCCGGATGTACATGATCTGGCGGCGGCAGAATTCCTGGCTGATGGGCCGCTCGCGGATCGAGAATCCGAGTGCGTACGCGCACCAGGTGCTGGTGCGCATGTTCCTCGCCCACCGCAGACGACGATCCAGCGGCGAGATGCCGACCGGCGAGCTGCCGGAGACGGGTGATCAGGGCCGGGACAGCGCCCTGCGGCTGACGTTGCTTCAGGCACTCGCACAGCTCAGCCCGCAGGACCGCGCCGTGCTGGTGCTGCGGCACTGGGAGGACCGGAGCATCGAGGAGACCGCCGAGATGATGCGGTCGACCCCGGGTGCGGTACGGACCAGGACGACGCGGGCGCTGGCCCGGCTGCGTCCGCTGCTCGGCGATTCGCTCGCCGAGCTTGCGTCCCGCTGACGGCGCTCCAGCACACGGGCCGTTCCGGCCCACCCAACCGGCCCGGTTATCAGGCCCCGCTCATCGGGCCCCGAGGAAGACCATGACGACAGTGACGAGGCTTTCGCGTGTCCAGTGACCAGCAGTTCGAAGAGGATCTGACCTACGCCATGTCGCGCGCCGGAGAGGCGTTCCGCACGGAGACGACCCAGCTCGACCTGGTCGGTCTCGAGCGCGGCCGCCGTGCCTGGCGGCGCCGCAGCACAGCGGTGCTGGCTGGCGGCGCGACCGCGCTCGCCCTGGCCGGCGGGGGCACGTTCCTGGTGGCGGCGGGCAGCGGTCCCGCCTCCTCGTTCGATCCCGCCGTCTCCGTCGTTCCGTCAGGTCTGACGCCGGCGTCCGGAGCTGCGGCCGCGTCAGCCGGCGGGAGCACCGGGACGGCCGGTCAGGTGTTGGTGCCCACCGAGCGGGTGCTGACGGCCTTGCAGGCGGCGCTACCCGCGGGCTCGGTCAGCGGCGTCCAGGGCATGGAGGGCCGGGGCGTCCCGGTGGACGGCGCGATGGTCCGGATCCGCTTCGACGACGGCAAGGGCATCGGCCGGCTGGCGGTCTCGGTGAGGCACCTGACCCGGCAGACGCTCGCCTCAGCCCCCGGGCTCAAGTGCCCGGACCAGAAGATCGAGCCGTACGAGGCCTGCCAGACCACCACACTCGCCGATGGATCGGTGCTGACCCTCTTCCAGGGTCGGGAGTACCCGAAGGGCCCGGCGGACACCAAGCGGTGGTCGGCGACGCTGTCCGGGAAGGACGGTCGGCTGATCGAGGTCACCGAGTGGAACGCCGCCGAGGACATGGGAGCCCCGAGCACCCGTCCCACACCACCGCTGACGACCGATCAGCTGACCGCCGTGGCGACGTCACGCACTTGGGACGCGATCGTGTCCGAGCTTCCCGCAGTCGTGGGCCAGGCGCCCGTAGGCCAGGTCAAGTTCCCGGCTGAGCAGATCGTCGCCACCGCAGCCAGGCTCCTCCCAGCCGGACTCGCACCCGCCGACACCAATACGGACACGGACGGCTACGCCAACTTCGCCATCAACGACGGCAAGGGCGCGAGCCTGGTGGAGATCAACGTCCAGGACTGGCGCCAGGACCTCGCGCAGCCCTCGGGCAGTACCATCTCCGGTCAGTACGCCAACGGGCAGGTCCTGCCGGACGGCAGCCGCCTGGTCGAGAGCCAGGAAGGACAGAATCCCGGTCACTGGACCGCAGAGGTGCTGCGGGCGGACGGTCTGCGCGTCGTGGTGATCGCGTACAACAGCGGCGGGCTCGGTCAGGCCGCCACCCGTCAGACCCCGGTGCTCACCACCGAGCAGTTGAAGGCCATCGCGCTCAGCCCCGAGTGGAAGCTGCCGGGCTGAGGCCGCCTTCCCCAGCACCTCAGAAGCGAATTCACCCGTCATCAAAGGGAGTTCGGATGAGGAACCGGAGAGGATCGCGCCCGGCGGAGTGGCCGGGTGAGTCGGCGACCCGCCCGCACACTCCGCCCGCATCACCCGGTCTGCCCGCACCGCCGCCCCGGCGGGACGGTGCGGTGCGGGCAGACCGTGCACGGGCCGCCCCGGCGCGGCGGCAGGCCCGGTCAGGCGCCGACGTACGCCGCGAGGTGCTCGCCGGTGAGGGTGGAGCGGGCCGCCACCAGGTCGGCCGGGGTGCCCTCGAAGACGATCCGGCCACCGTCGTGCCCGGCGCCGGGCCCGAGGTCGATGATCCAGTCGGCGTGGGCCATGACCGCCTGGTGGTGCTCGATGACGATGACCGACCTGCCGGAGTCGACCAGTCGGTCCAGCAGGCCGAGCAGGTGCTCGACGTCGGCGAGGTGGAGTCCTGTGGTCGGCTCGTCGAGGACGTAGATCACGCCCTTCTCCGCCATGTGGGTGGCCAGCTTGACTCGTTGCCGCTCGCCGCCGGAGAGGGTGGGCAGCGGCTGGCCGAGGGTCAGGTAGCCGAGGCCGACATCCACGAGCCGCTGGAGGATGGCGTGCGCGGCAGGCGTGCGCGCCTCTCCGCTGCCGAAGAACTCCTCGGCCTCGGTCACCGACATCGCGAGCACCTCGCTGATGTCACGGCCGCCGAGGCGGTGCTCCAGCACCGAGGCGTCGAACCGCCTGCCCTCGCACTCCTCGCAGGTGGAGGCGACCCCGGCCATCATCCCGAGGTCGGTGTAGATGACACCGGCGCCGTTGCAGTTGGGGCAGGCCCCCTCGGAGTTGGCGCTGAACAGCGCCGGTTTCACACCGTTCGCTTTCGCGAAGGCCTTGCGGATCGGCTCCAGCAGCCCGGTGTACGTCGCCGGGTTGCTCCGCCGCGAGCCGCGGATCGCGCCCTGGTCGATCGACACCACCCCCGCGCCCTCGGGGATCGAGCCGTGCACCAGCGAGCTCTTGCCCGAGCCGGCCACGCCGGTGATGACGGTCAGCACCCCGAGCGGGATGTCGACATCGACGTCGTGCAGGTTGTTCGCCGTCGCGCCACGGATCTCCAGCGCGCCGGTGGGCTTGCGCACCGTCTCCTTGAGCGCGGCCCGGTCGTCCAGGTGACGGCCGGTCAGGGTGCCGGCCGCCCGCAGCTCCTCGACGGTGCCCTCGAAGCAGACGGTGCCGCCCGCCGTCCCCGCGCCGGGGCCGAGGTCGACGACGTGGTCGGCGATCGCGATCGCCTCCGGCTTGTGCTCCACGACCAGCACCGTGTTGCCCTTGTCCCGCAGTCGCAGCAGCAGGTCGTTCATCCGCTGGATGTCGTGCGGGTGCAGACCGATGGTCGGCTCGTCGAAGACGTAGGTGGTGTCGGTCAGCGAGGAGCCCAGGTGACGGATCATCTTGACGCGCTGCGCCTCGCCGCCCGACAGGGTCCCCGACGGCCGGTCGAGCGCGAGGTAGCCGAGGCCGATCTCGACGAAGGAGTCGAGGGTCTGCCGGAGCGCGGTGAGCAGCGGCGCCACGGACGGTTCGTCGAGTCCGCTCACCCACTTGGCCAGATCGCTGATCTGCATCGCACAGGCGTCGGCGATGCTGATCCGCTTGATCTTCGAGGACCGGGCGCCCGCACTGAGCCGGGTGCCGTCGCAGTCCGGGCAGGTGGTGAAGGTGACCGCCCGGTCCACGAACTCCCGGATGTGCGGCTGCATCCCTTCGCGGTCCTTGGCCAGGAAGGACTTCTGGATCCGGGGGATCAGTCCCTCGTAGGTCATGTTGATGCCCGCGATCTTCATCCTGGTCGGCTCGCGGTGCAGGAAGTCCTGCAGCTCCTTCTTGGTGAACTTGCGGATCGGCTTGTCCGCGGCGAAGAAGCCCGACTCGCTGTAGAGCCGGTAGTTCCAGCCACCCGGCTTGTAGCCAGGGATGGTCAGCGCGCCCTCGGCGAGCGACTTGGAGTCGTCGTACAACTGCGTGAGGTCCACGTCGGAGACCGATCCCCGGCCCTCGCAGCGCGGGCACATGCCGCCGGTGACGGTGAAGCTGCGGCGCTCCTTGACGGTCTGTCCGGCACGCTCGGTGGTGATCGCACCGGCCCCGCTGACCGAGGCCACGTTGAAGGAGAACGCCTGGGGCGAGCCGATGTGAGGCTTCCCGAGCCGGCTGAACAGGATGCGCAGCATCGCGTTGGCGTCGGTGGCGGTGCCGACGGTGGAGCGGGGGTCCGCGCCCAGCCGTTCCTGGTCGACGATGATCGCAGTGGTCAGCCCTTCGAGGACGTCGACCTCGGGCCGGGCCAGCGTCGGCATGAAGCCCTGCACGAAGGCGCTGTACGTCTCGTTGATCAACCGCTGCGACTCCGCCGCGATCGTGCCGAACACCAGCGAGCTCTTGCCCGATCCCGAGACGCCGGTGAACACCGTGAGCCGACGCTTGGGGATCTCGATGCTGACATCCTTGAGATTGTTCACGCGCGCGCCGTGCACGCGGATCAGATCGTGGCTGTCGGCAACGTGCGGCGCAGACGGCTGCGCGTCCGTCCTCTTGGCCCTGCTCATCGTGTCTCCATCCGTCTGCGTCTGTCTGCGCGGGACCGCCCGCGCGGTCCCCGTCGGTGTCGCGCCCGGTGCGGGACCAAGGTATCCAAGTCGGTTCGGCCCGGGGAGGAACCGGCTCGTGCGGGCGGACCCCGACCGAGGTGGCAGGCCGGGGTCCGCAGGGTGTCGGGCTACTTGCTCGGCTGGCTGAAGCGGATCATGTTGCCGGCGGGGTCGCGGAAGGCGCAGTCCCGGACGCCGTAGTGCTGGTCGATCGGCTCCTGCAGCACCTCGGCGCCCGCCGCGCGGATGCGTTCGAAGGTGGCGTCGCAGTCGTCGGTCGAGAAGATGACCCCGCGCAGCAGGCCCTTCGCGAGCAGCTCGGCGACAGCCTCCCGGTCGGCGGCCGAGGCGTTCGGGTCGGCCAGCGGCGGTTCGAGGACGATGTCCACGTCGGGCTGCGACGGCGCCCCGAGGGTCACCCAGCGCATGCCCCCGTACCCGACGTCGTTGCGCACCTCCAGGCCGAGCACGTCCCGGTAGAAGGGGACGGCCTTGTCGTGGTCGTCAGCCGCGATGAAGCACTGTGAAAGCTTGATGTCCATGCGTTTCACGCTACGGGCGGCCGGCGGCTTGTGCTTCTCCATTCCTGACCGGTCTGGTGTGGATCTTGGCGACACAGGCGGGGACGGCGGCACCCTCGTCATGGTTGCGGGCCCGGTACGCGCTCGGGCTTTCGCCGACCAGTTCGGTGAAGCGCGAGCTGAACGACCCCAGCGAAGTACAGCCGACCTCGAAGCAGACCTCCGTCACCGAGAGGTCGCCCCGCCGCAGCAGCGCCTTGGCCCGCTCGATCCGGCGGGTCATCAGGTAGCTGTACGGCGTCTCCCCGAAGGCCGCGCGGAAGCTGCGGGAGAAGTGGCCCGGCGACATGAGGGCAGTGCGCGCGAGGGCCGGAACGTCGAGCGGCTCCGCGTAGTCGCGGTCCACCTGGTCGCGGGCCCGGCGCAGCCGGACGAGGTCCTCCAAGGTCATGCCACCACCATCCCACAGCGCTCGGTCACACCGGGCGGGATGCTGGTACGGAGCCGGAGGGTTACCCCGGACCGGTTCGGTCGTTCTTCCGGTGTGCGTACTGATACCGAGGCCGACGATGTGGCCTTTGACGAAACGTTTCTTCGCCAAGTTCCACTCTTCGCCCAGCTCGCCGGGCTCTGGGCGGCCCGTGGCTGGACGGTGCCCGGCAGGCGCGATCCGGAGTGGGAACGGTTGGCCCGACCACTCCGGAGCACCCGGCCGGAACCCGACGCGGTGCGTGACCGCCCGTCGAAGGCGGGGCGGTGACCGTGCATCGCCTCCCAAAGGTACCCGTCCAGGGCTTCGGCACCCCGACCGTCGCCACCCGGCTCGAACTGCAACTGGTGGTGGAGCCGGGCGCCGACCTCGCCGTTGCCGCCTGTCTGCGGTACGACGTCAGGGACCCGTACGCGGTGTTCCTTGACATCCACGTCGGGCTGGACCAGCCGATCGTCTGGACCTTTGCCCGGGAACTGCTCGCGACGGGCGTCAGGGAGTGGGCGGGCGTCGGCGATGTGACGGTCCATCCGGGGCCCGGCGACGCGCAGAACGTCTACATCGGGCTGCGCGGCGAGAGCGGTGAGGCCGCGCTGCGTGCCAGGGCCGCCGACATCGGGGGATTCCTGTGGCGCACCGAACGACTCGTCCCGATCGGGTCGGAGCGGGACCACTTCGACCTCGATCTGCTGCTCTGCCGTCTGCTGGGGCACTCCGGTGCCGGCCGGGCGGAGGGCTGTGGCTGCCGCCCACCCGGGGGTTCACCCGGGTAGCGGCGCCCAGGCCGGGCCGAGCGGACACCGAGTTCGGGCCCGTCCGGCGGCGGCCTCGACCGGGCGGGTCACCGACAGGCCCGTGCGCGAGCCGGTTGCCAGGTGGGCGAGCACGCCACCGGCAGGGCCGGGCGTCACCCTCGCCGGTAACCGTGCGGGAAACCGCAGCCGAACCGTGATCTCCGGCTGTGACCTTTTCGGCAGGTCGGCGCGTGTTAGAGGTGGAGAGACCGATCACGAGTGGGCCGGTCTGCAAGGTGGAGTGTCGGGGGGAGTGGCGAAGGTGAAGTCGATGCGCAAGGGCCTCGCGGTGGGGGCGCTCGGGGGTGCTCTGGTGCTGATGGCCACGGGGTGCAGCGGCGAGGGGAAGAGCGCGGGCGGGTCCGGTGCGGCCAATGCCGCGGCGGCTCTGCAGAGTGCCGCGCCGACCAAGCCGGCCGTGTCGGCGGCCGTGGTGTCGATCGAGCCGGGCAGCGGCGCCAAGGACGTCAAGCCGGCCGGTGCGCTGAAGGTCTCGGTCACGGGCGGCAAGCTGAGCACCGTCAAGGTGACCGGTCAGGACGGCAAGGAGGTGCCCGGCGCGGTCACCGCCGACGGCCTCGGCTGGGCGCCGACGGCCGGCCATCTGGAGGTCTCCTCGACGTACACGGTCAGCGCCGTGGCCGCCGACGCCTCCGGGGTGACCGCCACGGCGGAGAGCAGTTTCAGCACGCTCACCCCGACGAAGGACGCGGGCACGCACGACAACATCGACGACGGCCAGGCCTACGGCGTCGGCATGATCGTCTCGGTCAGCTTCGACAAGGCGGTCAAGGAGAAGGACGCGGTGCTCAAGGGCATCACCGTCGAGGCCTCGGACGGCACCGTGGTCAAGGGCCACTGGTTCGGCGACAGGCGGCTGGACTTCCGGCCGGAGAAGTACTGGACGCCGGGTACCAAGGTCACCGTGCACCGTCGCCTCAGCAGCGTCGAGACCGCCCCCGGGGTGTACGGCGGAAAGGACCGGGACGAGCCGTTCACCATCGGCCGTTCGCAGATCTCCACCGTGGACCTCTCCGCGCACCGGATGACCGTCGAACGTGACGGCCAGGTGGCCGACACCGTCCCGGTGACCGGCGGCAAGTCGGGCTTCGACACCTGGAGCGGCGTCATGGTGGCCGAGGCGATGGAGGGCACCACCCGGATGACCTCGCACGGCGTGACCGCCGCAGGCTCCGGCGACGAGTACGACCTGGTGGTCCCGCACGCGATCCGGCTCACCGACACCGGCACCTACGTACACGGCAACTACTGGAGCGGCTCGATCGGTGCGGCCAACGGCAGCCACGGGTGCATAGGCGTCCAGGACGTCGAGGGCGGCAGCGACAGCTCGCGGGCGGGGAAGTTCTACAAGTCGACGATCGTCGGCGATGTCGTCAAGGTGGTCAACTCCAAGGGCGACACGGTCGCCCCGGACAACGGTCTCAGTGGCTGGAACGTCCCCTGGGGTTCCTGGTAGCCACGGCGCGCGCCGGCAGGGCCGGTCAACTCCGTGCTGTCCATCGGATGTTGTGGCCGAGCGGCGGAGGCGCGGGCCGTTTTGGGATGCCGTGGTCATCCCCCGGTGGTGTCCTGGAAGGAGGCGCAGGCGCGCCGCCGGCACGGCGGTGCCCCGGTCGACGAGGAGGTCCGGCCATGGCAGTTCTCATCCGTACGGTGCTCCCGGGGATCACCACCGATCAGTACGACAGCCTGAATGCACGGCTCCAGCAGACACCCGAGATTTTCGAGGGGTGCCTGTCGCACGCCTGCGTGCCGACCGACGGCGGCCTGGAGATCTACGACATCTGGGAGAGCGAGCGGCACATGGCGGCGTTCGCGGAGAAGATGGGCCCGGTCGCCGCGGAACAGGGCCTGCCCGCGCAGCCCGGTCAGACCGACGTCTTTCCGCTGCACAACCACTGGGTGCCCGGCGCCTAGTGCGGCGCCTGCGGTCGGTTGGAGGTCGCGGCCGTCCAACCGGCCGCTTCAGCCCTGAGTAGGTGGCTGAGGCGCTTCAGGCCGGGCCGGGCCACCGGGCAAGGCTGCGGTGGGAGCGGGCGAGCAGGCCGTAGACCGACTGTTCCTGCGCGCGGTCGGTGCCCAGGAGACGGTTGCAGTGCAGGTGGGCGAGCGAGGAGAGGACGCCGGGGGTCCGGTCCCGGTCGGGCGGCCGCGCGGGGGCGATCGCCGCACTGCGGGTCGCCAGCAGCTCTTCGAGCGGCGGTGGCGCAACGGCGCCCAGCAGCTCGCGCAGCCGGTCCTTGGACTCGCGGAAGGCCGTGCCCGTGGCGGGATCGCTGCCGTCGGCCATGGCGGCGGCCAGCGCCTGCCGATCCGGGGGCGGCAGGCCGAGATCGGCGAGCAGGCGGTCGACGGTGAGGACGGCGACCGTCAGCCGGTCGAGGTCTACCGTCCGCCGGGCCAGGTGCTGTTGGAGGGCGAGTACGGCGGTGCTGTCGGCGCAGAAGACGCGTTCGGCGAAGTCCAGACCTGCTGGACCGCCGAAACGTTCGATCTCGCGGTCGTAGGTGTCGAAGGCGAACCGGCTGACCGTCCCCTCGGCCAACTCGTCCCGGAGACTGCTGGAAAGCTCGGCCGCCACCGCGTGCCAGTGGGAGTCGTCGACCAGTTCGAACCGGAGCCGCAGGTGCGGGGCGGGGTCGGCGTACCGGAGGAAGTGCCAGCCGAGGACGGAGCCGGACCGCAGGGCTCGGTCGACCAGGTCCGCGACCGTGCCGGTGAGCAGGTCGTCGTGGGTGACGCTCGGCGCGTACAGCTTCAGGTAGATCCACCGTGAGCCCGGGCCGGCCCGGCGCACCGTGTGGTCAACCGCCGTCCGCACGCGCGGCCGCGGCCGGGCGGCGGCGGGTGCCGTGCGGGCGGGGGGTTCCGGTCGGGTGGTCAGGGCGAGGGGGACGACGACCTCCGCGATCCGCAGGCCGTCCGGGCCGGGCAGCCAGGCCCGGTCCCGGACCGGGCTGCACTGCTGAAGGATGACCGTCCCGGCGCGGTTCAGCGTGCGCCGGATCTCCTCGACGTCCTCCGGCCGGTCGAGATCGACGGTGACGTGGTTGTCGTACTCGATCAGCCTGACCTGGTCGGGCATCCGCCAGGTGCGACGGAACTCGTCGAGGGCGGCGGGGAATCCGGCCCGGCCGTCCGTCCCGAGCAGGGTCGGTCCCAGTCGCCAGCGGGCCGGGGTGAGGACGACCGGGCCACAGGTGAGACGGGGCAGGTACGGCAGGCGGTTGGCGGCGCCCCAGTCGAATGCCTGGAGGACCGGCGGCTGCTCGATCCGGAGCAGGAAGCGGGCCAGTCGGGGCGCCCCGTCCCAGTTGACCATGTGCGGCACGTGCAGGCGCAGCCGTGGCCCGTCCACTCCCCAGCGGGCCACCAGGCCGGAGTCCTCGACGCCGACGACGATCTCGTCCAGCGGGATGGCGGGCGGGTCCTGCGGGTGGTCGCCGGTCCCGATCCTGACGACGTGTCCGTGCCGTGGCGGACAGATCGCGACGTTGGCCGCGCGGGCCACCAACGGCTGGTAGAGCAAGTCGGCGTCGACCCGGTCCGGGTCGACGCCGGGCCGTGCCGCCGGCCGGCGCGGCGCCTGCTCGCCGAGCAGGAAGGCGAACCGCCCGAGGCTGCGCCCGGCCGCCGAGGAACCGACCCCCGGCGAGACGACCAGCGCGAACTCCCCGCGATCGACGCAGGCGGCGTCGGGTGCCTCCACCGTGGCCAACAGTTCGAGCGTCGGCGGCAGACCGCGCGGGTCCACCTCGTGCTCGATGCAGGCCAGGGTGCGGTCGTCGAGCGCGACGGTGTCGGCGCCGGAGGCGAGGGCACGCGCGGCGAGCTGCATCAGCGCTTCGTCGCGGCCGGGCGGTCCGGCGGTCCGAGCTGAGCTCACGTCGTGGTCCTCGGGAAAGCCCAGGCCCAGGTGCGGATTGACCAACTCCAGGAGCGGCACCGGGCGTTGCAGACCGTAGCGCTCCTCGAAGGCCCGTCGGTAGCCGGCCAGGTCGGGCGGACGCGCGGGCAGGGTGGAGGTCCTCAGCAGCAGGTCCACGGCCTGCGTGGCGGCCCGGGCCACCGCGTGGTGCAGCGTGCGGCCGGTGAGCTCGACCGTGCTGTCCGTCTGCAGCACCGTGCTGACGTCGGGGACCAGATCCCGGGCGGTGGGAAGCAGGGCGCGGCGCAGCGCGAGCCCGTCGGCCGGGCCCAGCCGGTCGCACTTGGCCGCCTCCTCGACCAGCCGCCGCAACCGCCCCGGGCGGTCGGTGGCGTCCACCACCCCGGTCAGCCGCTGTGCCAGGTACCGGGCGGGGTCGGCCACCGTCAGCGCGGGCCGCAGATCGGTGAGCAGGACGCCGGCCCGCCGCAGCCGTTCGATCAGCTCCTCCGCCCGCTCGGCCGGGGCGGTCGGTACAGCGTCCCGTACGGCCTTCACCAACTGGCCGTACGGGACGGTGGTTCCGGCCGCCTCCAGGAGCGCCAGGACCGGGGCGGTGGCCCGCAGCGAGAGGCAGCCAGGGGCCGACCCGGGGGGCTGCGCCGACGCGGAACCCGGCGGGTCCAGCAGGTACAGCCGCCCGGCGGAGACCAGGACGGCGCCGTGCCGGACGAACCCCAGCTGCCGCCGGACCAGGAGATCGGATTCGAGCTGCTCGACCAGCGCCAGCAGCCAGGCCGCGTCCAGGCGGGTGCCGGTCCGCCCCGGCATCCTTCGCACGGCGAGGTCGGTCCCCGCGCCCCAGGTGCCGAGCGCCACGCCCGCGAACAGACCGTACGGCGTGGGCCGGTGGGACATCCGGTCCAGGTAGCGGCGGGCCTTCAACGCGCTGCGCGGCGGCGGCGCGGTGCCGTCCGGCGCCGGACCGTTCAGGGACTCCCAGAGGTCGGGGCTGCCGATCCAGAGCGCGAGGTTGGTCAGCGGAGCGGTCGCGGGCGGCGCGTCGGCCGGGAGCAGCGGTGTCCGCACCGCGAACCAGTCCAGCGGCCGGTAGGACCAGGGGCGGGTGCGGCCGGTCATCGGATCAGGAAGAGCCGGTCCCACTCCGGCGTCGGGCGGCCGACGGCCGAGAGCAGGACCGCCGCGACTCCGGCGGCGCCGTCCAGCAGGCAGGGCGAGCCGGCCCGGTAGCCGAACCGTGCGTCCGGGTCGAAGGCCGTGACCAGCTCGGCCACCAGTCTCCGGGCCTCGGCCACGAGGTCGGCCCGGCCCGTTTCGAGGCCGGTGCACCGGAGCAGGTGGGCGAGTCCGGCGGTGCCGTGGCAGAAGCCGGGGGAGACCAACCGGCGTACCCGGTCGGGGCGTTGGCAGACGGCCGTGGCCGCGCGCAGGGCGTCGGCCCGCAGCGCCGGGTCCCGTAGAGCGCGCCCGGTGAGCAGCAGGGACCGTGCCACACCGGGGGCTCCGTAGCACCAGGCGGCGTGGGTGGGACCGGGGGAGGGGAAGGTGTCGTCGGCGGGCCAGTCGGGCCCCCGGGCATCGGTGAGCCGGTGTGCCCACAGCCAGTCCGCGCCGGCGCGGAGTGCGGTCGCCGCGCCGGGCGTGGCGGCGCCCCGCAGCCGGGCCACGGCCAGTGCGGCCAGCACTCCGGGCAGTCCGTGCGCGAGCCCGCAGTCGACGGCCCCGTTGGTCGGCCGCCGGGGTAGCCGCCCCTCGGTCACACAGCGCGCCAGCCCCTCCCGCAGCTCGGTCCCGAGAGCTGACAGGGCGTCGGTCTCGGGTCGGCGGACCAGGTAGCAGGAGATTCCCGCCGCCCCGCTGATCAGGTCGAGATCGGGTGAGCTGAGCTGCGCCGGACGTCCCAGGCCGCCGAGGACGCCGGGCAGCCGGTCCGCGAGGTGCTGGTCGAGCGTGCGGCGCAGCCTGCGGTAGCGCAGGCCGTCGTGGTCCAGGAGCAGCGCGGTGAAGGCGAGCCCGGACACGCCCTCGGCCAGCCCGAGCGACAGCACCTCGACCTGCTGGGCCGCCTCGACGGCGGCGGTCAGGTGCTGATGGGCGACCCGGTCCCAGCCGCCGTCCGGTAACGCCCGGTCCAGGCAGCCGAAGAGCACCGCCAGGCCCGCGAATCCCGCTGCCGTGCCGTGCGCCTGCCAGAACCACGGCGGTGCGCCGTCGGGCCGGTCCGCGCGGACGCCTTCGGCCACCTGCTCCGGGCGGCGGAGGCGGTCCGCGATCCGTACCGCCGCGTCGAGGAACTCCGCCGGTGGCGTGGCCCGGTGGATGCCGGGCAGGCCGCTCACGGCGGGCGTGGGCGGGCTACTCATAGAGCGTCATCGCCAGGGCCAGATGCGCGGGCAGCGCGGCGGGGTTGTCGAGCCGGCCGGTGCCGAGCACGGAGAGCGGCCGGGCGTCGGCGGTCCACCAGGACACGGTCGGGCCGCTGTACTGCTCGAACAACTCCCGGGCATGGTCGAGCCGTTCACGGAAGAACGGGTTCTCACCACGTCGGGCCACCGCCTCGGCGAGCAGGTGGCCTACGAAGTCCTCGGGGAGCGCGCCGAGCAGTTCCCGTAACCGGGCCAGCGCCGGGACGGGCTCGCTGAGCAGCCTGCGCATGTTCTGCGGGAAGGTCTCGGTGTCCGGCTGGCGGGCGAGGTGGAACAGCGCACGGGCGTACACCGTGGACACGTAGACCAGGGCCGGGTCCTCCTCCGCCGGGCGGACCCGGTAGAAGGCGGTGAGGTACTCCTCGCCCGGGCCGCGCTCGACGAAGGCGGCAACGGTGTGCAGCGCCTCGGCGACCGGCTCGTACCGGCGGGTCTCCCTGCGCACGGCGGACAGCATGCGGCCGAAGAACCGGTCGGGTTCCTGCTCGTCGGTCGTCGGGGAGGCGGGCATGCCGAGCGGCGCGAGGTAGCCGTGGACCGCCGGGTAGAGCGGCGAGGTGGTCAGCGAGTAGCGCGTGATGAGCCGCCCGCGCTCGGAGGGCCGGGTGGTGACGACGGTCATCGCGTGCGCCGCTCAACACACCGAGGTGGGGGAACAGTTGTGAGTGATCACCTCGGGCTCGACACAGTGTTCCGGATTGGTGGGGCACTCGCAGGTCCCACCGCAGGTCAGCTGGCAGGAGAATTGACAGGTGCTGCCCGGCTGGGTGTTCTTCGGGCCGTCCTTGTGGCCGTCCTCCAGCGGCGGCAGCGGCACGGGTTCCAACCGGATGTCCAGGTCGAATTCGTCCAACATGGCTCGCTCCCGTCGTCGCGGACTGCCGAAGGGCGGCTCCCGGCCGACGGGCAGCGTCCAGCCGCCCCGATCACCGGCCCGGCGCCCCCGTCACCCTCCAGCGTCGCACGGCTACCCGGGCACCGCAGGGGCTGCCGGGGCGTGCGGCCTCAGTGGTGGAACGCGGCGCGGTCGGCTTCCGCCGGGGCGCCCTGGGTCAGGCGCTGGAGGGCACGGCGGATGTCGGCGACGAGCAGGGCGATCTCGTCGCGGCCGACGCCGTGCCGGATCAGGACGCGCTGGATGACGGTGTCCTGCTGGTCGGCGGGCAGCGGATAGGAGGGGACCTGCCAGCCGCGCATTCGGAGCTGGTCGGACAGGTCGTACAGGCTGAAGCCGGCGCCGGCCGGGTCGGTGAGCTTGTACGAGACGGCGGGCAGCGCGCCGTCCCCGTCGTAGAGGAGGGTGAACGGGCCCAGGTCGGCGATCTGCCCGGCCAGGAACCGGGCGGTGTCCGCGCACGCCTGCTGGACGCGGCGGTAGCCGCCGTGGCCGAGGCGCAGGAAGGCGTAGTACTGGGCGACGATCCCGCCGCCGGGCCGCGAGAAGTTCAGGGCGAAGGTGGGGAAGTCGCCGCCGAGGTAGTCGACCTGGAAGACCAGCTCCTCGGGCAGCAGGTCGGCGGTGCGCCAGACCGCCCAGCCCACGCCGAGCGGGGCGAGTCCGTACTTGTGGCCGGAGGCGTTGATGGAGGCGACCCGCTCCAGGCGGAAGTCCCAGACCAGGTCGGGGTGGAGGAAGGGCGCGATGAAGCCGCCGCTGGCGGCGTCCACGTGGATCGGCACGTCCCAGCCGGTCTCGGCCTGGATCCGGTCGAGTTCGGCGGCGAACTCGGCGACCGGTTCGTAGTCACAGGTGAAGGTGACGCCGAGAATCGCCACGACGCCGATGGTGTTCTCGTCGACGTGCTCTCGCAGCTGGTGCGCCCGCAGTCCGGTGGCACCGGGCTCCAGGGGGACCTGGCGCAGCTCGACGTCGAAGTACCGGGCGAACTTCTCCCAGCAGATCTGCACCGGTCCGCAGACCAGGTTGGGCCGGTCGGTGGGCCGGCCCTCGCGGCGCCGCCGTTCGCGCCAGCGCCACTTGAGGGCGAGGCCGCCGAGCATCGCGGCCTCGCTGGAGCCGGTGGTCGAGCAGCCGACCGCGTTGGGCGCGTCCTCGCCGGTGGAGGGCGCGTTCCAGAGGTCGGCGAGAATGTTGACGCACCGTGACTCGATCTCGGCGGTCTGCGGGTACTCGTCCTTGTCGACCATGTTCTTGTCGAGGCACTCGTTCATCAGACGGTGCACCTCGTCGTCCGACCAGGTGGTGCAGAAGGTCGCGAGGTTCTGCGCCGCGTTGCCGTCCAGCAGCAGTTCGTCGTGGATCAGCGCGTACACCACCTCGGGCCTGGAGGGCTCGGCCGGCATCCGGTGCTTCGGCAGGACGTCCTCGCTGAGCGGGGACGCGAACAGGTCGGTGGCCGCGTCGCTCGCGCGAGGGTCCTTGGCTTCGTGCAGGGCCACGGGGGCCTCCTCGGGCGAAGGGGAAGGGGCGGCGGAGCTACAGAGTGCAGATATACCGGGACATTCCGCGCGATCGCACGCGCCACGCGGATCGTTACGTACTGACGGATCGTCAAGAGCGACAGTTGGGCAAGCATTCACGGGACCACCCCCTGCCGGGAGGGGCCCATTCGACCGGGCCCGGGACCCTCGTCCCGGTCTGACGCGACAACCCAGGGACGGACACCGTGACCGAAACGCCCGCACACCGATGGCACCGCAACCTCCCGCTCCTGCTCGTGGCCGGTCTGGCCCTGGCCGCCGGCACCCTGACGGCGGGTCCGGCCCACGCGGTCCCGGCGGACGACGTCCGGATCAACGAGGTGGTGACCACCGGGGACGTCAACGACTCGGTGGAGCTGTACAACAAGGGCACCGGGACGGTGGACGTCTCCGGCTGGATACTCAAGGACGACAGCAGCTCGAAGTACAAGATCGCCTCGGGTACGACGCTCGCGCCGGGCGCGTTCAAGGCGTTCGACGTGCACGGCTCGTTCGGCCTCGGCTCCGCCGACAAGGCGCGCCTGTACCTGCCGGACGGCAGCACCCTGGTCGACAGCTTCAGCTGGACCTCGCACTCCGACCCGTCCTGGTCGCGCTGCGCCGACGGCACCGGCGCGTTCAAGGCGACCACCGTGACGCTCGGCGGCCCGAACGCCTGCGGTGGCAGCGGTGGCGGCACGCCCGTGGCCTGGCCGGGCAGCGGCTCGGTGGCCACGGCGGACGCCGCCGACGTCTTCGGCCAGGACCTCAGCGGGCTGTACCAGGAGGGCGGCGTGATGTGGGGCGCCCAGAACTCCGGGAAGCTCTGGCGACTCGTCGGCAACGGCTCGGGCGGATGGAAGCCGGACACCGCGAACGGGTGGTCGGCCGGTAAGACGCTGCGCTTCCCGGGCGGCTCGGGCACCGTGGACAGCGAGGGCGTCACGCTCACCGGAGCGGGCGCCGCAGGCGGGATCTTCGTCGCCAGCGAGCGCAACGGCGACGCGTCCGGTACCAGCCGGCTGTCCGTGCTCAGGTACGACGTCAGCGGCACCGGCTCCACGCTGACCGCCACCCGGGAGTGGAACCTCACCTCCGACCTGCCGGCCGTGGGCTCCAACAGCGGCTTCGAGGCCGTCACCTGGGTCCCAGACAGCTACCTGACCGGCGCGGGCTTCAAGGACGCCACGACCGGCGCGGCCTACGACCCGGCGCGCTACGGCGCGCACACCGGCGGGGTCTTCTTCGTCGGCGTCGAGGGCACCGGCGCCGTCCACGGCTACGTCCTGCTGGACACCGGCGGCTACACCCGGATCGCCTCCGTCAGCAGCGGCATGTCCGGTGTGATGGAGCTCCAGTGGGAGCCGCAGGCGGCCCGCCTCTGGGTGGTCTGTGACGACACCTGCAACGGCCAGCACCGCACCCTCCAGGTGAACACCTCCGGCGTGTGGGCGACCACCGCCGTGTACAACCGCCCCAGCGGCATGGCCAACCTGAACAACGAGGGCTTCTCGGTGGCCGGCGCCGCGGAGTGCGTCGGCGGCTCGAAGCCCGTCTACTGGTCCGACGACAGCAACACGGGCGGTCACGCGCTGCGCAAGGGCAGCATCACCTGCTGACGCCTCCTCAGCTCGCGGCCCCGCCCCCACCGGGACGGGGCCGCAGTGCTGTCCGGAACCTTCGGGAACACCCTGCCGATCCGATTGTCCGTGCGAACCGCTAGCTTTTCCGCATCACCGCACGGAGTGTCCATTTCCCTCCGTCTCTGCGGTGGTTCCTGGCGACTTGTACGCGAACGAGATGGGGACCGATGGGCTGGCTGGCGGCGGGCGAAGGGTACGAAGTTGCCCTGGTGGAGGGCCGGGTGACGGCACGTTCGACGGGTGGCCGGAGCGGCGGGCGGCAGTTGAAGACGCTGCCGAAGGCGGTCCGCGAGCACCCCGAGACGGACCGGCTGCGCCGGTTCGCCGAGTGGCTGGACCGGCACGCCGCCTCCTGCGTCGCCCAGGCCGACGCCTGGATGGTCTCCTCGCTGCCCGTCCCGACCGGCCTGCTGGCCCGGGTCTGGCCGGACGAGGCGTGGCAGGCCGCGCTGCGCGACCTGGTGGTGGTCGGCGCCGACCAGGACGAGGTGGGCTTCCTCCGGGACGCGACCGCCGACGGCGAACTCCGGCTGGTCGACCTGGACGGCGAGACCGTCCGGATCTCGCCCGCCACGGTGACCTTCCCGCACCCGGTGCTGCTGCCCGACCTCGAGGACCTGCGCGAGTTCGCGGCCGAGCTCGGCGTCGTCCAGGGCGTCGAGCAGATCCACCGGGCGACCTGGACGCGGCCCGCCGAGCTCGCTCAGAACGCCACCGAGGTGAAGGACTTCGCCGGTGGCCGGTACCCCTCCCGGTTCGGCCTCGCCGCCCGGGCCTCCGCGCTCGGCTACCGGGTCTCTGGCGGCTACGCCACCTCCCGGGTGCGCGACGGCGGGCGGACCGTGGAGGCGCACGTGTGGATCGGCGAACCGTACTGGGACGGCGACTCCGAGACCGGCGGTCTGAGCTGGCACGACCAGGACGGCAGGGCGATCGCCCTGCCCGAGGTCGGCCCGGTCGCCTGGTCGGAAGGAATACGGATGGCCGCGGCACTGTACGCCGGGCGCACGGTCGAGGAGGGCAAGGGCGCATGAGCGACACCAGCGGAACCACGATGACCGAGGACGGGGCAGCCGACCTGCTGCTGGCGGGAGCGGTGCTGCCGCCCGGCACCGAGGGCGCGGGCGAGCGCGCGGTGGCGCTCACCGCCCGGACGTACCGTCACCCCGGCCTGGACGGCCGGGTCGTGGTGCGGCTCGTCCCCGGCGAGCTCGGCGCCGCCGAGGACCTCGCGGCCGGCTACCTCGGCCTCCAGCCGGACGCCGAGCCCGCCGAGGTCGGCCTCGGCCTCCGCCAGGCGCTCGGCTTCCCCGAGTGGGTGCTCGCGCACCACCCTGCGGACGGCCACCACGCGCTCGGCGTCATGCCGGAGCTGGAGCGGATCGCCCGGCAGGCGAAGTCCAAGCCGAAGGCCGCCCTGGATGCCTACCAGGAGCTCGCCGGCCGCCTCGCCGCCGCCGTGCCGCACTTCCTGCCGACCTACTACGAGCAGGCCGGCCGGGTCTTCCTCGGCCTGGAGAACGCCACCTACGCCGCCCAGCTGTTCGCCAAGGCCCGCCGCGCCGAGGCACAGCACGGCCTGGCGCTGGACGAGGACCGCCTCGACGCGGTCTTCCTGGAGTACGCGCTGGCCGGCGCACTGCCCGTCAAGGTGCTCTCCGGGTACGGCAAGGAGCTCGCCGCGCGGGTACCGGCCCAGGAGGCGTTCGACCGGTTCCGGCTGCTCTGCGTGCGCCGTACGGCGGGTGGGCTCCAGCCCTCCGCGCAGATGGCCACCGACCTGCGGAAGCTGGCCCGCGCCGCGGGCACCGACCCGGACGCCGCCGAGGGCGCGTACCTGGCCGAACTCCTCGACCTGCCCGCCACCCTGCGGGCGGCGGGCGGCTGGTGGCGCAGCCACCGGGCCGCGCTGGTCTCACTGGCCCGGCGGGACGCCGGAGTACGCGGTGGGTTGCTCGATCTGATGCCGACCGGTGACGACCGTGAACTGCCCGGCCTCTGGCTGGAGATCCTCACCGAGTCCGGCGCGGACGCCGGGCTGTGCGGCGCCGCGGGGGAGCGGCCTACCGACGGCAGCACGGGCTGGTTCAACCGGTTCGCCGCCTGGCGCGACCGGGGCTGGCGGCGCCCGACCCGGATTCCGGCCCTCTATGCGCTCGTGGAGCGGATGGCGGACCAGCTGCGGGCCGAACTCGCCCGCTCCGGCACGGCGTTGCCGGTCGTCGAGAGCGACGTCGACCTGCTCGACCAGCTTCTCGCCCTGGGTCTGCCGGTCGCCGACCCCGAGGAGCACGCCGCGCTCGCCCTGGAGGGCTGGGCGCGGGACGCGGACGGGCGCCGCGACCTGACCGCGACCGAGGCCGATCCCCGCTTCAGGGCCGCCTTCCGGCGCGGCGCGTACCGGATCTCCGACAGCCACGACGGCCGGACCGCGCTCGGCGTGCTGGCCGGCTCCCCGGGCGGGCGCCCGATGCTCGCCGAGTGGATGGCGGAGGTCGCCGCCTCCTCGGTGGCAGCCGGCCTGCCCGCCCTGCCGGACGCGCTGTCCCGGCTGCGCCGACTGCCCGGAGAGGTGCTGGCGCTCGCCGAGGACGAGGTCCGCGCGGCCGCCGGCTTCGACCTGTCGCAGACTTTGGCCCGCACCCTGCGGGGCGGCATCCTGGACGAGCTCGGCTGGCCCGCCTGGGACGAGGCGGCGTCAACCCTGGTACCCCGCAAGGACGTCGACGAGATCGTGGTCGCCGATGCCTGGCCGCACCTGATCGCGGCGGGCCCCGCACAGGCCCGGGTGATCGGTGCCGAGGGCACCCTCCTCACCCACGACCTGCGGATCCCGGCGGGCGACACCAACGGCACCGACCTCGGCTTCGTGTACGTCGACGGCTCACTGCTGGTCCAGTGGAACTCGCGCGCTCACAACCACCGCACCACCGGCTACTGGCACACCTCCGCCGACCGGACCTTCACCATGCCGGAGTCCACCCGGCTCCGGGGCATGCGCACCACCTGGCTGGGATCACTGCGCAGCTTCGGCCTCCCGCTGGCCGGCGGCGGCCGCACCACGGGTGAGGGCGTCGTCCACCCCGGCGACACCGCGCTGCCCGGCGACCGGCAGGTGATCAGCGACGGCACCTCGTTCTGGGTCTGGGCCGACCCGGGCGGCGAGGATCCGTACACCTGGCTGGAGTACGACCCGGCGACCGGCGCCCTCGGCCGGGCCTCGCTGCCCGCCTTCCTCGCCGACGCGCTGCGCGGCGCCCCGGCAGGGAGCACCTTCGAGGGCGGCTGGATAATGCCCGAGCCGGACGCCGCCACCGGGTCCGGCGGCGTGCTCGGCTGGCGGACCGTCAGGCTGCCCGACGGCAGCCGCCGGGGCGAGGACCTGGCCGGGAACAGCGTCACCGTTCCCGCCGACACCGACACCCCGACCCGCCTGCTGCTCTTCCCCGGCGCGGACCGCCCGACGGCCGTGGTCCGGAGCAGCTACCGGGTGCGCCTGTACGACGCGGACGGCACCTTCACCGCCGAGGCCCGTACCGACGCCGCCCCCGGCATGTTCGCCGAGGGCACCCCCATCCTGCCGCCCACCCGCTACTGGCACTGCCTGCGCCCGCGCGACCTGCGGGGTTCGCTCGCGCTGCGCCGCCTCGACGACGGGACGGCCGCCGCCCTGCTGAAGGCGGGCGTCGCGGCCGACCCCGAGCGGCCGGCCGAGCTGACCGCCGCCGTGGCCGCCCTGCTGCCCGAGGTCACCGACCAGGCGCTGCTGGCGGGCGTCGTCGGGGTGCTGCGGTACGCCGCCGCCCAGCAGACGGTGCTCGACGCGGTCGCCGCCCGGCTCGCGGAGGAACTCGCGGGCGGCGCAAGCGCGGTGGCGCCCAGCGGTCCGGACGACCGGGCGCTGCACGCCGCGCTGAGCGGCGTCGGCGCACTGAGCTCCTGGTGGAGCAGCGCGACCAGCGACCACATCACCCGGCAGCTGGCCTTCCTGGCCGCCGCCGCGCAGCCCGACCCCCCGGCCGCCCCTGCGGGCCGCCTGCACGTGGACGGGACGGTCTTGCCCTACGGCGGGATCGGCTGGGAGTCGCTCCCCGGCCTGGCCGAGCTCGCCGCACTGCGCACCGCCTCCGCGACCGTCCCGGCGGAGCAGCGCGAGACCCTAGCCTGGTGTGCGCGGACCTTCGACGCGCTCGGCCTGGCCGGGTCGGCGCCGTCCTGGCGCAAGGTCGTGCTGCACCTGGCGGGCCGTCACCTGCTGGGCGCCGACGGCAAGCACCGCGACGGTGAGCGGAACACGCTGCTGACACTGGGTGAGGGCGCGTTCCTCCTGTTCGTCGACTCCGACTCGGCGGACGACGGCGACACCGTGTCGACGGTGCTGTTCCATGACCCGTCAGGCCGCTTCGAGCCGCCCGCGCCGTACACCCTGCGGTCGGCCGAGCCCCTGGGCGTCCCGGGCGCGGACGGCTCCGTGGCCGCGCTGCTCGCCGAGGCCGCCGTACGCGGTCCTGCGCCCTGGCACCCCGAGGCGGCCGAGCGGTTCGCCGAACTCACCGGCGTCACCCCCACGATGGCCGTCCTGGTCACCGCCGGGCTGCCCGGGATCGACGCGCACGACCGGAACTTCCTGCCCACCGAGACCCGGACCACCCTCGGGCTGAAGGTCGCGGACGCCGCCGTCGCCCGGGAGGAGCTCCGGGCCCTGCCCAGTGCGACCCGCAAGCGCCTGGTGGCCGCCCTGCTGCCTGCCGACCCGGCCGCCCTGTGGGAGAACGGACCTGACACCACCTCGGCCGCCGAGGTGTGGAACGCGACCGTAGGCCGACGCGTCGCCGTCCCCGAGGCGCTGCTCGGCGACGCCGTCCGGGCCCTGCGCACCTCCTGGGCGGCAGGGCAGGCCATCGCGGCCGTGCTCGACCCGGCGCGGTCGCCGGAGCTGGGCCGGGACCTCGGCTGGACCGTACGGGGCGACCGCTGCGTGCCCGTGGACGGCCAGGAGCGTGGCTTCACCGCCACCACCCTGACCGGGGCGGTCACCGCCGCCGCCTGGCTGGCGCACCGGCTCCCGGCCGGGGACCCGCTGCGCGCCACGCTGCCGGCGGCCCTGGCGGCCGTCCGGGCCCGGCTGGCCCACCCCGGGCTGATCCTCGACCTGGGCCGCTACGTCAACCTCCCGGCCTTCCGGAAGGCCGCCGGTGCCCCCACCGAGACCGGCGAGGGCTACGAGCGGTACGGCGCCGTGCTGATGGCCACGCACGACGACCAGCCCGCGCCCGGCATCCGCACCAGCCTGCTCGACGCGGCCGGCCACGACCCGTACCTGGCGGCGCTCCGCACCGGCGCGGACGAGCCGTTCCCGGCCGAGGCCGCCCTGCGCGTCGCCGCGTCGGAGGGCTTCGCCGAGCTGCTCGCCGATCCGGGCGAGCCCCTGGCCGGGGAGCGCGACAAGGACGGCACCTGGTGGCCGCAGGACCCGTCCCGGTCGGTGCCCGACCTGGTCGCCGAGGTGTCGGCCGAGTACGGCCTCGGGGCGGACGCCGCCACGCTGTACCTGATCCTGCTGGCCCTGCCCGACCCGACCGACCGCAACACCGCCCGCTGGACGGGCTGGCGGCCGGCCAGGCTCAAGGCCGCGCGGGCCGAACTGGCCGGCGGGGAGCTGGTCGTGACGGCGGCCCGCACCCGGGCCGGCCGCTCGCTGTTCCTGCCCGGCGGCTGGACGGAGCTGCGTGCCCCGCAGGTGCCGCTGGAGACCTGGAAGCTGCCGCTGCTCGGCGAGTTCGCCGCCGCCGGCACCCCGCTGGGCACCGTGGTCCCGGCCGAGCCCGCCGCCGCGCTGCTCCGGCGCGCCTGGCAGCGGGTGCTGGATGGCGAACCGCCGCGCTTCGAGCAGCTCAAGGTCAAGCGCGGCCGCCGCCGCTGACGCCCCCTCAGCCGGGGTGCGGCAGCCGTCGCACCCCGGCCCGATTCGATCTCCCGAGGAACTCCCCATGACCAGCACCACCGAGCAGGCCAGGCAGGTCCTGCCCGCCGAGGAGCGGTACGCCGCCGAACTCGCCTTCCTCGCCGCCCACGACGAGGGCCCCCGCCCGCCCGGCTGGGTGCTCACTCCGAGCGCCGTCGTCACCTTCGTCTGCGGCAGCGCGGGCCAGGCCCTCACCCTGCCGCCGGGCCGCCGCAAGGACGGCGGGCTGCCCGCCAAGCTCGTGATCGCGCCCAAGTTCGTCGGTGAACGGGCCCTGGTCGAGCGCTGCGTCGTCACGCTGGCCGGTGAGCGCGGCCTGCTGCTGGTCGGCGAGCCCGGCACCGCCAAGTCGATGCTCTCCGAACTGCTCACCGCCGCCGTCAGCGGCACCAGCGAGCTCACCGTGCAGGGCACCGCGGGCACCACCGAGGACGCCTTCCGCTACGGCTGGAACTACGCACTGCTGCTCGCCCAGGGCCCCACCCCGCAGGCGCTGGTCGCCTCACCCGTGCTCACCGCGATGCGCAGCGGTCGGGTGGCCCGGATCGAGGAGGTCACCCGCTGCCTGCCCGAGGTGCAGGACGCCCTGGTGTCGATCCTCTCCGACCGCCGCGTCAGCATCCCCGAACTGGCCGGCACCCCGGACGCCACCGCGCCCGCCGCCCCCGGCTTCACCGTCATCGCCACCGCCAACCTGCGCGACCGGGGCGTCTCGGAGATGTCCGCCGCACTCAAGCGGCGCTTCAACTTCGAGACCGTCCACCCGATCGCCGACGCCGCCGCCGAGACCGAGCTGGTCCGGGGGCAGGCCACGGCGGCCGTCCAGCGGGCGGGCGCCGCGTTCGGGGTCGACGACGCCGTCCTGGAAGCCCTGGTGACGGTCTTCCGCGATTTGCGCACGGGCCGCTCCGCCGAGGGTTGGGATGTCGAGCGGCCCGGCACGGTGATGTCCACCGCCGAGGCCGTGCACGTCGCGGCCTCCCTCGGCCTGGCCCGCGCGTACCTCGCCGGGGGTGACGCCCTCGACCTGATGCCCGGTCACTTGCTCGGCGCCGTCCGCAAGGACGACCCGGCCGACCACGCCCGCCTGCTCGGCTACTGGGACGGCCCGGTGCGGCGGCGCGCCGAGGACGGCTCCGCCCTGTGGCGCCGCCTCTGGGACCTCCGGGAGAACCTGCGGTGACCCTGACCCATCCGCGCGAGGCGCTGGAACAGCTGGCCGACCCGGCCGGCCCGTACCTGATCGGCGTCCGGCACCACAGCCCGGCGGTGGCCGCCGTCGTCCCCGCGCTGCTCGCGGCGGCCGACCCGCAGGTGCTCTGCGTCGAGCTGCCCGCCGACTTCCAGTCCTGGCTGCCCCACCTCGCCGACCCCGGCACCCGGGCGCCGGTGGCGCTCGCCGGGGCGGGGGCGGACGGGCGGCTCGGCTTCTACCCGTTCGCCGACTTCTCCCCGGAGCTCGCCGCGATCCGCTGGGCGCGCGAGCACGGCGTCGAGGTGCTCTGCTGCGACCTGCCGTTGGGAGCCGACGTCCCGTCGGGTCCAGCTGCACCGGGCGCCGCGCCGCGCTACGCGGACGGGCTGGCCGCCGCAGGGACCGGCCGGGACGGTGACGACCTGTGGGACCGCACCGTCGAGGTCCGGGCGCCCGGCAGCACCCCTGAGGCCGTCCGGCGGGCGGCGCTCGCCGTCGGCTGGGCACTCCGCCAGGACGCCGCCGAGCACGGCGGCATCCATGCGCAGGACCTCGCCAGGGAGGCGCACATGCGCCGGGTGATCGCCCGGGCCGGGGCCGGCGGGCGGCGGGTCGCGGTCCTGGTCGGCGCCTTCCACGGGCCTGCCCTGTCGGCGCCCGCCGACGGTCCCGAGGCGGAGGCGGAGGCGGCCGTGACCACGTCGCTGGTGCCGTACACCTTCGGCCTGCTGGACGCCCGGTCCGGCTACCCGGCCGGCATCCGTGACCCGCGCTGGCAGCAGGCCGTCCTCGACGCCGGTGGCGACCCCGAGCGGGTCCAGGCTGCTGCCGCCCGCGCGATCACCGACGTCTGCCGCGAGCTGCGCGCCGCCGGCCACCCGGCCGGAACGGGTGAGGCCGCCGAGACGCTGCGGCTGGCCGGTGACCTCGCCCGGCTGCGTGGCCTGCCGGCGCCCGGCCGGGGCGAGCTGCTGGAGGCGGTCACCAGCGTCCTCGGCCAGGGCGAACCGCTCGGCCGGGGGCGGTCGTTGGCCCGCGCGCTGGAGACGGTGCTGGTCGGCACCGAACGCGGCCGCACCGCCCCCGGCACGCCGCGTTCGGGCCTCGGGCCTTCCGTGGAGGCCGAGTTGGCCGAGCTGCGGCTGCCCGCACCCGAGGATCCGGAGCAGCGCGAGCTGCGCCTCGACCCGCTGCGCTCCCCGCTGGACCGTCGCCGCGAGACCCTGCTGCAGCGCCTCGCGGTGTGCGGTGTCGGCTACGGCGAGTCCGTCCAGGTGGCAGGCACCGGCGACGCCTCCGCCCTCACCACCCGCTGGCGCGTCTCCTGGACGCCGTCGGCGGCGGCCCGCCTCGACCTGGCGGGCGTCCGGGGCGTGACCGCCGAGCTCGCCGCCGCCGGAACGCTGCGCGAACGCACCCGCCTGGAGACCGCCGACGGCGGCCCGAGCTGCACCCAGCTGCTGGACGGCCTGCGCGCCGCCGCAGCCTGCGACCTGCCCGCGCTCGTCGGCGAACGGTTGAGTGACGCCGCCGAGTTGCTGCCCGCCACCGCCTCCCTGCCGGAGCTGCTGAACGCCCTCGACCTGCTGGAGGCGCTCCGACGAGGTCATCTGCCCGGCACCACCGAGGCAACCCGGGAGCAGACCGCCGAGCTGACCGTGGCGCTGCTCGACGCCGCCGTACGCGGCCTGCCGGGGCTGTCCGGCAGCGACGACCCCGGCGACGCGGCAGCACTCGTCGCCCTCGCCACCCGGGCCGGGGAGCACCGCCTCGGCCTGCGGATGGACGCCGCGCTCGCCCAACTCGCCGACAGCGGGTCGCCGTTGGTGCAGGGTGCGGCCCTGGCGGCCCGAGTGCTGCTCGACCTGGACGACCCCAACCGGCTCGGCACCCGCGCCGCCGGCTGGGTCGACACCGCCATCCACCCCGACGCCCGGCGCCGCCTGGCCCGACACCTCACCGGCCTGCTCACGGCCGGCGGCCCGCTGCTGCAGTACGCGCCGACCGCGCTCGGTCCGCTGCTGGCACGGATCGGCGGGCTGCCCGACCAGGGCTTCCTGGCGCGACTGCCCGCCCTGCGGGCCGGCTTCGACGCACTCGGCCCGGCCGGGCGCGGGCGGCTGCTGGAGACCGTCACCGAACAGCTCGGCGAACGGCCCGACCTGACCCTGACCGCGTCGCCGGAGCTGCTCGCCCTCTGGACGGCTGCCGACTCGGCGGCGAGGGCTGCCCTGGCCGCGCTCGGTCTAGGTACAACTGAGGCTTCGGCGACGGCGGATGACGTTGTGACAGCTCAGCCGACGACCTCCGGAGCCGAGGCGACGGCATTGCTCGCCCCCGCCGATCGCTGGCGCCTGCTGCTCGGCCGGGAGCCCGAGCGGCTTCCCGACGGTGCCCGGCGGTACGCGTCCGCCCTGGACGAGCTCTACGGCAGGGGCCGCGGGGAGGGCGCCATCGACCTGCCCGGCGGCCTGCCCGGCGGCGGACAGGAGGCGTCCTTTCCCACCGCGCGCGACTGGGCGGAGGAGCTGGAGGCCCTGTTCGGCGCGGAGGTCCGTGAGGAGGTGCTCGGCAGCGCCGCCGAAGCCGGGCGCACCGACGTGCTGGCCGAGCTGGACCCGGCCTCCGTCCGGCCGTCCGTCGAGCTGCTGACCTCCGTGCTCAACCTCGCCGGCGGCCTGCCCGAGCAGCGGCTCGCCACCCTACGGCCGCTGGTCCGCCGCCTGGTCGAGGAACTCGCCCGTGAGCTCGCCACCCGGCTGCGCCCCGCGCTCAGCGGTCTGGCCACCCCACGGCCCACCCGCCGCCCGGGCGGCAAGCTCGACCTGCCGCGCACGCTGCGCGCCAACCTGGCACACACCCGGCGGCTGACGGACGGCCGGACCGTCGTGGTGCCCGAACGCCCCGTGTTCAGCACCCGGTCCCGCAAGGAGGCCGACTGGCGGCTGGTGCTGGTGGTCGACGTGTCCGGCTCGATGGAGGCCTCCGTCATCTGGTCGGCTCTCACGGCGGCCGTCCTCGGCGGGGTGCCGACCCTGTCGACGCACTTCCTGGCCTTCTCCACCGAGATCGCCGACCTGACCGACAGGGTCGACGACCCGCTGTCACTCCTGCTGGAGGTGCGGGTCGGCGGCGGCACCCACATCGCCAGGGCACTCGCCCACGCCCGCTCCCTGGTCACCGTGCCGAGCCGCACCCTGGTGGTCGTGGTCAGCGACTTCGAGGAGGGCGGCCCGCTCGGCGGCCTGCTCGGCGAGGTCCGGGCCCTCACGTCGTCCGGCGTGCACCTGATGGGCTGCGCCGCGCTGGACGACACCGGGAACCCGCGTTACTCGGTACCCGTCGCCAAGCAGCTCGTGACGGCCGGCATGCCCGTGGCCGCACTCAGCCCCCTCGCCCTCGCCCGCTGGGTCGGCGACCGACTGCGCGGAGAGAACCGATGACCCCCGACACCGGCGATAGCACCCTGCCGCCCGTCGCCCCCGACGTTCTTGCCACTGCCGTGGAGGCGCTGACCTCCCGGCTGCGGAAGAAGCTGGACGCCGCCGTCGAGCAGTACGCGGCGCTGCCCGTCGAGCCGGGTGAGGACGGGCTGACGGTCCGCTGCGGCGAGGACGCCGTGGTCACCCTGGCCCCGGGCGCGGACGGCGTGATCGCCGAGGACGGGCAGGCGCGGTGCAGCTGCCTGCTCGCGCCGCGCTGCCTGCACCGGGCCGCGCTGCTGCACTGCTGTCCGCTCGCCGACTCCGCGCGGGCCGCCGTCGCGGCGGTTGAACCGTCGGGTGACTCCGCGCCTGCTGCCGTCGCGACGCCGTCTGAGCCGACGCCTCCGGCCGCGGCAAGTGACGTACAGGTCAAGGCAGCTGATGCTCTGTGGACGGCCGCCGCGGCGGTGCTGGCCGCCGGGCTGCCCGCCGCCGGAGCCGTACCGCAGGCCGAACTCCTGCGGGCAGCCCACACCGCCAGGCTCGCCGACCTGCACCGGGCCGAGGCCGCCGCCCTGCGCGTGGTCCGCGGACTGCGCAGCGCCCGGGCCCGGCGGGACGGCCACCGGCTCGCCGATCTCACCGCCGCCCTACGCGAACTCCTGCTCACCACAGCGCTGTTGCGGACCGGACGCGGCGACGCCGCCATGCTCGGCACCGTCCGGCGCGCCTACCGGGCGGGCGGTGCGCTGCGTGTGCACGGCGTGTTCCGGGAGCCGGTCCTGACCTCTACCGGGTACGCGGGCGTGGTGACCCACCTGCTCGACCAGGACGGCCGGTGGTTCTCCGTCGCCGACGTCCGCCCCGGCGGTCCGGCCCGAGCCCGAGGGGCGGCAACCGCGCCGGTGTCGGTCGGGGCGGCCGCTCTCGACCACGCCCAGCTCTCGCGCGGCGGACTGCTGATCTCCGGTGCGACCGCCTCGGCGGACGGCCGGCTGGGCTCGGGGCGCGGCGTGAAGGCCAGCCCGGTGCCCGGGTCCGACTGGACGAGCGGCCCCCTGGCCGCGCTGTTCGCCCGTCCGTTGGCGCGGGCCGCCGCCGAACGGCTCGGCGACGGCCCGCTCGCCGACCCTGAGGACGACAGCCTGCTGCGGCAGCCCGTCGGCTGCGACCTGGTCGTGCTCGGGGCGGTCGGCGACACGGTGCTGGCCCGGGAGGCCGGCACCGAGGGCCCGGTGATCCGGCTGGCCGCCGCGCACCCGCACCCGGAGCTCGCGCACATCCCCAACCTCGGCCAACTGGCCGCCCATCCCGGCACCTTGGTGCGGGTCCTGGGTCGTATCGACCCCGACCGGGCGGCGACCCTGCGCGTGCTCGCGGTCGGCCCGGTACCCGGCTCGGACACGACGCTGCGGCTCCCCGCCGGGTGGCAGGGCCGCGCGGACCTGGGCTACGACCTGCTGCTCGGGGCGCACTTCCCGCCGCCCGGTGAGCTGCCCCAACCACCTACCGTGACCGACCCGTTGGCCGAATCGCCGCTCTGGCGGGTCCGGCGGCTGGTCGAGCTCGGGGTGGCCGGCGGGCGCCGCGCGGTCGCGGAGTCCGCCCGCACCGGTGGAGCCCGTACGGACGCCGCCGCGCTGGCCCGGACCGGCTTCCACAGCGCGGCCGCGCTCACCACTGCGCTCGCCGCGACGGCGGACCGGCGCGGACGGGACGTCTTCGGCCGACTGGAGGACGGTGGCGCCGACGAGTACGCGACGAGCTGGCTCGCGGCAGCCGTCCACCTGACTGCCGCGGAACGGGAGTTGGTGCGTGCCACCTGGCGCGGGCAGGACCGGCGCTGACCGACGCGCCCCCGGCCTCTCTGCCGTCACGCGGCGTCGGGGCCCACCTCGGCAGGCGTGAGGGGGCGGCGGACCGGGGCGAGGGTGGTGTACTCGTCCGCGCCGATGTCGCGGGTGCTGCCGCGCGGGTGGCCGTCGATGTCCTGCGTCACGGCCGGGGTGGCCAGGGTCGCGGCGTTGATCGCGGGGCTGCCGGCGGACAGCCGGTACACGCCGTCTGACCCGGCCCGCAGGAGCGGGTCCACCCGCCGGTAGCCGGTGGCCGGGGCGTTGCCGGTGGCGGCCGCGCCCCACAGGATGTTGCTCCGCCAGGTGAAGCCCGTGGTCGCCGCCATCGCGACCAGGGTTCCGGTGCCGGCCTGGAGGATGTTGTCGGCGATCACCACTCCGCTCGGCGGGTACTCCCGGGTCTCACCCGAGAGCGTCCGCGCGTTGCCCACCAGCGAGTTGTACGCGATCACCGCGCGGTCGCAGGCGTCGTTGCCCTGCCGCTCCTCGGTGCTCTCGCCGTCGTGGTGATCGCGGGTGGTGCCGCTGCCGATCACCAGGGCCCGGCCCGACAGCCCGGCCAGGAGGTTGTTCAACACCAGGTGGTCGTTGCCGTAGATCCGCACGCCGTCGGTGCCGCTGAGCAGGTAGTTGGCCTCCACCGTGGTCCGGTTGCCGTGCCGCAGCACGATCCCGCCCCGGCTGTCGCGGATGGTGTTGTACCGGACGGTGTTGCCCGAGGACTTCACCGAGATGGCCTCGGGATCCCCGTCGCACCGCTCGAACAGGTTGAACTCCACCAGCGCGTCCGCGTCGGAGAGCGCCCGGCTGCTGACGCCGAGCCGGATCGCCTCGCCGCCGTTGGCACCGGCGTAGCTGTGGTCGCGGAAGTGGTTCCGGAGAATCTGCGGGCGCTGCGCGATGGCGGTCGAGCCCGGCCCGTCGACGACCAGGAAAATGCCCTCGGTGGTCCGGTCGTGGAAGCGGTTCCGGTCGATTTTGGCATCGTCGCCCCGCACCACCACCCAGTCGAGCCCGCTGACGTCGGCGAGGCGGAAGTCGTTCCGGGTCAGCCTGATCCGCGAGCAGCCCGCCGGGATCTCCAGGGAGGTGCGCTGCCGGAAGGCGAAGCCGCTGACGGTGATGTTGCTGGAGGCGTCGAACAGGAAGCTGCGTTCGCCTTGCAGCACCGCACCGCCACGGGTCTGCGACTGGATGGTGATCGGCGCGTCCCCGGTGCCGTTCCTGCCGGAGACCCGGATGCCGCCGCCGGAGGGGACGGTGTACGTGCCGTCGGCCAGGACGATGCGGTCGCCGGGAACCGCTCGGTCGATCGCCTTCTGAAGGTCGCTCAGGGAGCCGACCGGCCCCGGGAGCGCCGCCTCCGTCTCAGCCGCCCCTGCCGCCAGCGGTACGGCTGCGGCCGCCGCGCCGAGCAGCGTGCTGGTGATGAACGTGCGTCGTCGCACAGCGCCTCCAGGTGGATACGGGCCCGGATCGACACCTCATCCGTGCGCCGACCATTCCAACAGGCGGCTCGGCCGCCGGGAAGCCTGTGTCAGGGCACGGACCACTGCCCGATCGGGCAGCCGGCGGTGCGTCAGGTCCGGCCACGCGTCGCCGAACACCACCACGGTCGGCTCCTCGGACGGTCTAATGATCCGAAAATCTGGAACGTTCGGTGATGTTAGACTGTTCCAATCATGTCGAGCAATGATCCAACTCCGGACTACGACCTCGATGACACGATCGAGCTCACCACCGCCGAACAGGTGCGGGCGATCGGTGACCCGCTGCGCACCACGATCCTCAGCCTGCTGCACGAGCGGGCCGCGACGGTGTCGGAGATCGCCACCGCGGTCAAGCGGCCGAAGAGCACGATCGCCCACCACGTCAACGTCCTGGTCCGCTCGGGCCTGCTGCGGGTCGTACGGACCAGGCGGGTGCGGGCGATAGACGAGCGCTACTACGGCCGGACCGCGCGGATGTTCTACGTCGGCCTCGGCCGGCAGGTGGACGGCGTCACGCTGCCGCCCGACTTCAACGACTTCGAGATGGCAGCCAGGGAGTCCGCCGCCGCGTACGGGGCCGGCCAGCTGCGGGGCTTCCTCCGGCACGCCCGGATCCCGGAGGAGCGGGCGGCCGAGTTCTGGCAGCGCATCGACGAGGTGGTCGAGGAGTTCGACCGGCTGCCACGCTCCGGTGACGAGGTGTACGGCTTCGCGGTGGGTCTCTACCCCATGCTCGACTACCCGACGCTGCCCGAGCGGGACGAGCCCTCACCGCCGGGCAGCCGCCGGCGAGGGGTCAGGAAGCAGCAGTAGCGGGCGCACCGATAGAGCAGGCGACGGTGGTCCGCTCGAAGCCCTGCGCACCTGACGGGCCCGCTGCCAGGGGGCGGGGCAAGACTGAGGGCCCGTCCGGTCGGACGGGCCCTCGATCATCGGGATCAGCGCAGGGTGCCGAGGTCCTTCGGGGCGGTGACGCCGTTGAAGGTCAGCAGGTGCCGGTCGGCGGTGACGGCGTACAGGTCGGGCTGACCGTCACCGTTGCCGTCGCCCGAGCTGCCGAGCGTCGGGTACTCGGCGACCGGGAAGGTGCCGATCACCGTGCCCGTCGCGGGGTCGGCCAGGGCGGCGAAGTCGTACGTGCCGTCGGCGCGCTTGGTGATCGGGTATGTCCGCAGCTCGCCGGTGGCCCGATTGCGAGACCAGAGCGCGAGTGAGCCGTCGGCAGCCTTGCCCGGGGCGATCAGGTCGTACCCGGCCCAGGCGCTCGAGGTGGAGATCCGCACGAAGGTCCGGTAGCCGTACATGAAGCCAGGATTGGTGAAGAGCCAGAGACTGTCGTCCTCGACCGTGAGGACCGAGGTCTGCTGGCCCGCTCCGAGCGCGCCCAGGGCCACCAGCTGAGTGGCCTTCGACCAGTCGGCGTTGAAGCCCTCCGGGAGTACCGGCGGGTCGAACGGGTCCACGTCCCGCTCTGCCAAGGTCGAGCTGCCGGCGAAGTCGCCCATGTCGAAGTTGCGGTAGAGGTAGAGGCTGTCGCCGCCGGGCTGATGGGCCATCAGGTCATCCATGGGTGCGTGCGAGCGGTCCCAGCCGCGGTGCAGCAGCTGTACGCCGTTCCACCCCGAACCGCCCGGCGCGCGGAAGGCGGCGACGGTCGAGGTCGGCACGGTGCTGGTGGCGTCCGCGCTGATGATCTGGAGGTTGCCGGCCGTGTCGGGAAGGAGGATGTCGGGGATGCCGTCGCCGTTGACGTCGCCCGGGGCGGCGGCCGGCGGGTTCGGGTTCGACGGCGCGTAAAAGGTGTAGCTGACCGGCTGGGTGACGTTGCCCGCGTTGTCGACGGCCTGCACGGTGAGGACGTTGGTGCCCCACTGGGTCGGCTTCAGCTGGAACGTCGCGGTGCCGTCCGCGCCGGCCGCCACGGTGCCCGTACCCTGGCACGGCGAGCCGACGCTCAACGTGCCGTTCAGGACGTACTGGTAGCAGGCCACGCCCGAGCCCAGGTCGGTTCCCTTGACGGTGAAGGTTCCGGTCTGGCCGGCGTACTTCAGCGGGGTCGCGCCGCTTCCGGACTCCGGGAAGTCGGTGGACCCGACGGTGAACTGCGGGGCGGTGGCGTCGACCCCGAAGTGGCATGCCGCGGTCGGCTTCCCAGCACCCGGGCCGTAGTCGGGCCAGACCTGCCAGGAGTAGCCGACGCCCTCGACGAGACCGGTGGGCCGGACCTGGACGGTGCCGTCGGCAGCCGTCCGAACGGTCTGGTCGAAGACCTTGGTGCCGGCCGCGTCCCACACCTTGAAGCGCGCTCCGGGCGCGGTGGTGCGCGCGGTCAACGTGGGCTCGGTGGAGCTTATCCAGCCCGGCGTCGTGGTGTCGTCGCAGGCGTCGGTGAACACACCGGTGCTGAGCGAGCCGGGGCTCGGGACGGCCTTCGGGTCGGTCACGGCTGACTGCCCGTTCGTAGCCGTGGCGGTGGGCACACCGATGGTCATCAGGACGACGGCGGCGGCACCGAGTGTGGCGCCCAGGCGCCCGCCCATGGTGATTGACATGCAGATCCCCCTCTTTCGAACGCGTTCAATCTCGCAGCGGAAGCACTCTGTCAGCCGACTGACCAGGCGTCAAACGCATTCACGCGCGGTTCGGGGCCGGCGGCCGATCGGGCCGATGGCCGGTCCGCGAGCGAGGCGGAGGTGGACCCGGGACGAAGGCCGGCCGACCGGGAGTGGCCCGGCTGTGCTCGGCCGGTGAACCGCCCGAGCACCGGGCGAGCTTCACTCCTCGAGGGCCCCGGCGATCTGCCGCGCGGCCTGGGCGGGCGTGAGGTGCGTGGTGTCGACGACTTCGGCTTCTCCGTGCAGCCAGGTGCGGGCCGCCTCGGCATAGGGCTCGAGGTGCCTGAGGCGGAACGGGGAGTCGGGGCCGGTGACGGTGTCGCCCGCGATGCGTCGGCGGAGGGTCTCCTGGTCGGCGTGGAGGACGAAGTGCCGTACCGGAATGGCGTAGTGGGCGAGACCCGTGCTGATCTCGCGCCAGTACTCCTCGACCAGGACGGTCATCGGCATCACCAGGGTGCCGCCGGTGTAGTCGAGGACGCGGCGGGCGGTCTCGACCACGAGCGGCCGCCACGGGGGCCAGTGCTGGAAGTTGTCCGTCCTGGGCAGCCCCGGTGTGATGTTCATGAGCGTCTCGCCGACCTTCTCGGCGTCGAGCACCCTTGAGTCCGGGATCAGTTGCTGCACGAGTGCACCGGTCGTCGTCTTGCCCGCGCCGTGGGTGCCGTTGAGCCATACGATCATGGGACCCCAAGCTAGTGCCGTGTCCGGACCTAGTGCCGGAAAATCGGTGGCGCGGGCGAAGCCCGAGAAGAAGGCTCTCCCCGTGACACTTCACGAGAACGAGATCTGTGCGGACGAGGCGGTCGTCCGGTCGCTGCTGCGGGAGCAGCGACCGGAGTGGGCCGACCTCCCGGTCTCACGGGCCGGGGCGGGTACGGACAACACGATGTACCGGCTCGGCGACCACCTGCTCGTGCGCCTGCCGCGCACCCCGGACAACGCGCAGGCCGTACAGAAGGAGCAGACCTGGTTGCCGCGCCTCGGGTCAGGTCTGCCGTGCCGCATCCCGGAGCCGGTGCACGTCGGCACCCCGGGTGCCGCCTTCCCGCTCGACTGGTCCGTCTACCGGTGGATCGACGGCGAGGAGGCGGGCCCGGGGTCGGTCACCGACTGGGCCGCCTTCGGGGCCGACCTGGCGGCGGTCGTGCAGAGCCTGCACGCCCTGCCCTTGATGGGAGCCGTGCGCCACGGCGAGCTCAGCTGGTACCGCGGAGGTGGCCTGCGCGAGTGCGACCCCTCGGTCAGCGTGTCCTTCGACAGCTGCCGGACGATCCCGGGCCTGGACCTCGACCTCGACCTCGGGCACCTGCGCGAGCTGTGGCAGAGCGCCCTGGCCCTGCCCGAGCCCTCCGGTCGGCAGGTGTGGCTCCACGGGGACCTCAAGCCGTCCAACCTTCTCGTTCAGGCGGGAAAGCTGCACGCCGTGATCGACTTCGGAGCCCTCTCGGTCGGCTTTCCCGATGCCGAGCACGCGCCGCTCTGGGATCTTCCCCCCGAGGCCCGGCAGTCCTACTGGGACGCCGTCGGACTCGACGACGCGACGTGGCTGCGGGCCCGGGCCTGGGCCATCGCCGTCGGGGTCAGCGGGGTCCCGTACTACTGGGAGAGCTATCCCGCCTTCGCCGGTGAGTGCGTGGCCCGGCTCCGCGCGATCCTGGCCGCCGCCGCGCGGTGAAGCAGGGAGCGGTCAGCCCGGGAGAGGGCTGACCGCTCCCTGCCGGTCAGGCGCGGCAGCGCAGCATCTCCAGCGGCGGGGCCGCGCGGAGGTCCGCCCAGAAGTCCTCGCCGTACTCGCGGATTCCGGCTTCGGAGACCTGCAGCGGGACCCACTCGAGCTCGGTGAACCCGGCCGCCGCCAGGCACTTCTCGTAGACCTCGCGGCGCGGAGCCGAGCTGACGATGGTGATCGGGTGCGGCTCGACGAGTGCGGTGACCCGCACCCGCGGACCGGTCTCGAGCTCCTCGCCGGCCGGCTCGCAGCGGAACCCGTACGTCTCCAGGGACCGACAGTCGAACCGGTAGTCCGGCCTCTGGGCGAGTATGAAGAACTCCCCGCCCGGCACCAGGCTCCGGTGGATGTTGCGGCTCATCCGCTCCATCGCCGCGATGTCCTGGGCGTAGTTGAGGCACTGCACGCCCAGCGCGATGTCGAACTTTCGGTCGAGCGGCCGCAGTTCGATCACGTCACCGACCTCGTAGCGCACACCCAGGGGGTTACGCTGCTCGATCTCCCGTGCGGCGGCGATCATTTCGACGGAGATGTCGACGCCGAAGACGTCCGAGGCGCCACGTCGCCTGAACTCGCGGCTGTAGAAACCGGTGCCGCACGCCAGGTCGAGAACCGACTTGCCGCTGACGTCCCCGACCATCCCCAGGAAGCTCGGCACCTCCCCGTAACGCATCAACGGCAGGGACTTGAAGCCCTCGAACGCCTCACCGATCTCGTCGTACTGCTGCACGCTCACGTGCCGCCCCCTTCTGTACCCTCGTCCTGTACGTGACCGCGTCGGCCCCTCCGGAGTCGGAGGCGGGCCGGTCGCTGCCGTGGCGGAAAGTCTCCTCCACGCTGTCCGGCGGCCGTACTGGCAGATGGCACAGAGAAGTTGGCCCGGATCTCCGGGCAGCCGCACCTATCGCCCAACTCCGACCGCCACCCGTTTCTGCGCAGCTCACATCGGCGGCGGGCACGCTGTGCGATCCGGTTAACCCTCGACGCCCACGCGCCGTGATCATCCGGTAATGCGGCCTCCCTAGGCTGACCACCGTGGGAGCTTCCCACCGCCCGCCGCAGCGCGCCGCGCGTGTCACCGGTGGGGACTGCGATCCCCGGGAGGGAGTCCCGTTGACGACGGCCGGCTCGGAGGCGGACAGCGTGCGGACGGTCTGCTCGTACTGCGGTGTGGGCTGCGGCATCGTGCTGGAGATCGGCCGGGACGCGGCAAGCGGTCGACGGATCGTCAAGAAGGTTGCGGGGGACGCGAGCCATCCGGCGAACTCCGGTCGGCTCTGCACCAAAGGATCGACCGGCGCCGATCTGATGTCCGCCCCGGGGCGGGCCACGAAGGCGCTGATCCGTACCGAGCGCGGAACCGAACCCGCCGAGGTGGACGTGGACGCGGCGATCACCGCCGTCGCGGGGCGGCTGCGCGCGATCCTGGACGAGCACGGGCCGGACGCGCTGTCCTTCTACGTCTCCGGGCAGATGTCACTGGAGGCCCAGTACCTGGCCAACAAGCTGGCGAAGGGCTTCGTACGGACCAACCAGATCGAGTCGAACTCCCGCCTGTGCATGGCCAGTGCGGGCACCGGTTACAAGCTGTCGCTGGGCGCGGACGGCCCGCCCGGCTCGTACCAGGACTTCGACCGGGCGGACGCCTTCTTCGTGATCGGCGCGAACATGGCCGACTGCCACCCGATCCTGTTCCTGCGGATGATGGACCGGGTCAGGTCGGCCGGGGCGAAGCTGATCGTGGTCGACCCCCGGCGCAACGCCACCGCCGCGAAGGCCGACCTGTTCCTGCAGATCCGGCCGGGCACGGACCTGGCGTTGCTGAACGGTCTGCTGCACCTGCTGGTCGCGAACGGCCACACCGACGAGGCGTTCATCGCGGAGTTCACCGACGGCTGGGAGGCGATGCCCGCCTTCCTGGCCGACTACCCGCCGGAGCGGGTCGCCGAGATCACCGGGATACCGGAGGCGGACATCCGGCTGGCGGCCCGGTGGATCGGTGAGGCGGGCGAGTGGATGAGCTGCTGGACGATGGGGCTCAACCAGTCCACGCACGGCACCTGGAACACCAACGCCCTGGTCAACCTGCACCTCGCCACGGGCGCGATCTGCCGCCCGGGTTCGGGCCCGTTCTCGCTCACCGGGCAGCCCAACGCGATGGGCGGGCGCGAGATGGGCTACATGGGTCCGGGCCTGCCCGGTCAGCGTTCGGTCCTGGTGGACGCGGAGCGGTCCTTCGTCGAGGACCTCTGGGGCGTCGAGGCGGGCACGCTGCGGACCGACGTCGGACGGGGCACGGTGGCGATGTTCGAGCAGCTGGCGGCCGGTGCGATCAAGGCGTGCTGGATCATCTGCACCAACCCGGTCGCCTCGGTCGCCAACCGCAGGACCGTCATCGCGGGGCTGGAGGCGGCCGAACTGGTCATCACCCAGGACGTGTTCACCGAGACGGAGACCAACGCGTACGCCGACGTGGTGCTGCCCGCGACGCTGTGGGCGGAGTCCGACGGCGTGATGGTCAACTCCGAGCGGAACCTCACCCTGGTGCCGGGTGTGGTCGATCCGCCCGGACAGGCGCTGCCGGACTGGCAGTTGATCGCCCGGGTCGCCCGGGAGATGGGCTTCGCCGACGCCTTCGACCACGCGAGCGCCGAGGAGGTCTTCGAGGAGCTCAAGCGGGCCTGGAACCCGAAGACCGGCTGGGACCTGCGCGGCATCGACCACCAGCGGCTACGGGAGGGTCCGGTGCAGTGGCCGGCGCCCTCCCCGGACGGCGGGGACCGCAACCCGATCAGGTACCTGAACGACGGCGTCAGCCAAACGCTGCTGGAGCGGGCGGACGGCAGCAGGCCCCGGCTGGCGTTCCCCACCGCGACGGGCCGCGCCCAGTTCTTCGGCCGGCCGCACCTGCCGGCCGCTGAACTCCCGGACGACGACTACCCGTTCGTCCTCAACACCGGGCGGCTGCAGCACCAGTGGCACACCCTCACCAAGACCGGAAAGATCGCCAAGCTCAACCGACTGAACCCCGGGCCGTTCGTCGAACTCCACCCGGACGACGCCGCAGCGATGGGTGCCCGGGACGGTGACCGGATCGAGGTGGCCTCGCGCCGGGGCCGTGCCGTGCTGCCCGCGGTGGTCACCGACCGGGTGCGGCCCGGCAGTTGTTTCGCACCCTTCCACTGGAACGACCTGTTCGGGGAGTACTTGAGCATCAACGCGGTGACCAGCGACGCCGTCGACCCGGTGTCGTTCCAGCCAGAACTGAAGGCGTGTGCGGTGGAGTTGAGGGTGGTGGCCGGGGCTGGGCCCGAGCAGGCCGTTCCTCTGCAGCCGACGTCCGCGCTGGCGGCGCTGCTCGGTGTCACCGAGCTGGCGCCGCCGGTGCTCACCGAGCCGGAACGGCGGTACCTCTCGGGGTATCTCTCCGGTGTCGCGGTGGCGGCGCCCGGCGGAGTCCCGGTGCTGCCGGTGAGCGCGCCGTTCAATCCGGAGACGGCGCTCTGGGTGAACGGTCTGCTGGCGGGCACGTTCTCGCGAGGTGCTGCTCCCGAGCAGCCGGGGTTGCCGGAACAGGATGCCTTCCACCAGGAAAATTCCGGGCGGGAGTTGATCGTCCTCTGGGCCTCCCAGACCGGTAACGCGGAGGAGTTCGCCGCGACCGTCGCGGGCCGCCTGGCGAAGACGGACCGGAAGCCGCTGGTCCGCAGCATGGCCGACTTCCCGCCAGGCAGCTTCCCGGCCGAGGCCGACCTGCTGGTCATCTCCAGTACCTTCGGCGACGGGGACGCCCCCGACAACGGCGCCGGTTTCTGGCAGGGTCTCACCGCGTCGGACGCCGCGCGGATGGAAGGCGTGCGGTACTCCGTGCTGGCCCTCGGCGACTCGGGCTACGCGGACTTCTGCGGCCACGGCCGCCGGTTGGACGAGCGACTCGCGGAGCTCGGTGCCACCCGGCTGCTGCCGCGTACCGACTGCGACGCCGACTACGAGGAGGCCGCCGGGCGGTGGCTGGAGCAGGTGGCCGACGCCCTGACGGCCATCGCAGCCGGTAACCAGGTGCCCGCTGCCCGGCCGGTCGCGCCGGTCTACTCGAAGGCGTCCCCGTTCGCGACGCTGCTGATCGGCAACCGGCTGCTCAGCCTGCCCGGTTCGCAGAAGGAGGTACGGCAGTTCGCGTTCGACACCCGGGGCGGCGAACTCGCCTACGAGGCCGGTGACGCGCTCGGTGTCTGGCCGGCCAACGGCAGAGATCTGGTCGCCGAGTGGCTCGCCCTGACCGGTCTCGATGCCGAGGAGAGCATCACGCTGCCCGACAGCGGTGCCCTGCCTCTAGGCGAGGCACTGCGGACCCGTCTCGACATCGCCAGGATCACCCCGGACCTGCTGCGGTTCGTCGCCGAGCGGACGGGCGACCGAGACCTCAAGCGGCTGCTGCGACCTGACAACAAGGGCGAGTTGGCGAAGTGGAGCTGGGGCCGGCAGGCCGTCGACGTGATCGGCGCGGCCCCCGTGCGGGCGTCGGCGGCGGAGTGGGTCGGCGTGCTCCGCCGGCTCCAGCCGCGCCTGTACTCGATCTCGTCCAGCCCGCTGGCCCATCCCGGCGAGATCCGCCTGACCGCGTCCGTGGTCCGCTACACCAACGACCTCGGCCGGGAGCGCAAGGGCGTCTGCTCGACCTACCTGGCGGACTGCGCGGACGACGGCCCGGTGCAGGTCTTCGTCCAGCGTTCGCCGCACTTCCGCCCGCCCACCGACTCCGCCACGCCGATGATCATGGTGGGCCCCGGTACGGGCGTCGCACCGTTCATCGGCTTCCTGGAGGACCGCCGGGCCCGCGGCCACACCGGTCCCAACTGGCTGTTCTTCGGCGAACAGCGCGAGGCCACCGACTTCTACTACCGCGAGGAGCTGGAAGCGTTCCGCGGCTCCGGCCACCTGGACCGTCTCGACGTCGCGTTCTCCCGCGACCAGCGCAACAAGATCTACGTCCAGGACCGGATGCGCGAGCACGGCCCGCGCCTGTGGCGGTGGCTCCAGGACGGCGCCCACTTCTACGTCTGCGGCGACGCCGGCCGGATGGCCAAGGACGTCGACCAGGCCCTGCGCGAGATCGTCGCCGCCCACGGTGGGATGGACGAGACGGCCGCCGGGGCGTACGTCCGGCAGCTGACGAGCGATCAGCGGTACGTGCGGGACGTGTACTGAGCGAGCGGTCAGCGGGCCTTCCGCAGGCCCCCGTCACCGGTTCGGGTGGCGGGCCCGCCGGAGGGCTCAGGCCTCGGCAGGCGACGCCCGCAGTACGTCAGCACCACCTGCTGGACGCCCAGCGTGACGCCGAGGCCGAGCCAGAGGGCGTTGGCGTTGAACGGTTCGCCGAACGCGGCCTCCGCGAGCGCGCCGAGCCCGAGCTTGACCGCGATGGTGGCGAGCCACAGGAGCAGCGTCAGGCGGTCGCCCTTGCGTTGCAGCCGCCCGTCGGGCTCCCGCCAGATCGGCATGGTGCGGCCGCGCAGGACCCCGGCCGCGATCGACACGACCAGCCCGGCGACCAGGAACGCGACTCCGGCCGCAGTCGGGCTGCTCGGCCCCGGCGGAACACAGCCACGCACGATGAGGAGGGCCACCCACAGGTAGGTCACCGCACGGACGGGCCGTGCGGAGAACTGGCTCACCACGATGGCGGCGGTGACGACGAGTATCAACAGCTGACCGGGCGTCATCAGGATGCGGGCCCTCCGGCGGGTAGGTGGACAGGCAGGTCGGCGACGAAGCTCATGCCGGATCGCCCGGACGACAGTAACGCACCGTTCTTCCTCACGGTGCCGAGTAACTGACGGCCCGTCGGTCAGGCCCTCGGGGGCGGCCTGGGTGGTCCGTGCCAGGTCACCCGACCGGCTCGGTGCTCGTCCACCGCTACGCCGACGGCACCGGCATCCCGAGCGGCAACGGAAATCGGCGGGAACCGGATTGTCAGTGCTACCTCATATTGTGGAACCAACGTCGGAGGGCGGCGCCGAAAGGCGTCGGATGAGCGTTGGACAAGGGGTATTGCCATGGCTGCGGACAGGATCAAGCACAAGGTCAACCACGTCTCGCTGGTGGTGGACAATTCGGGTTCGATGCGGCAGCACGAGTCGCAGCTTGTCCGCGTGGTGGACGAGTTCGTGAAGGGCCTCCAGGAGGAGTCCGACCGGCTCGGTCACGAGACCCGGATCAGCCTCTACGCCTTCGACCACGAGGTGAAGAACCTGGTCTGGGACATGGACGTCAAGCACCTTCCCTCCCTGCGGGGCCTCTACCGGGTGAACAACGGCGCGACCGCCCTGATCGAGGCGGCCGTCAAGTCGATCGACGATCTGAAGAACATCTGGGAGGGGTACGGGGAGCATTCCTTCCTCCAGGTCGTCGTCACCGACGGCGAGGAGAACGCCTCGGGTTGTTCGGAGTCCGGAAAAATGCACATCCGTATGGGCGGCAGCAAGGGAAATGCCGTGCTGGCCACATGGCTGAGCCGTATCCAGGGCGCCATGGACAACCTTCCCGGCCACTGGACGTCCGCAATTCTCGTTCCGAATTCCCTGGCCAAGCGCACGGCTCAGGAGTACGGCTTTCCGGCGGGCAACATCGCGATCTGGGACGCCGACTCGAGCAAGGGCGTCGAGGAGGCCATCGGCACGGTCAAGTCGGCTGCCACCAGCTTCCTGCGCGGCCGGGAGCAGGGCGTGCGCGGCACCAAGAACCTCTTCGCGATGGGCCAGGATCTGAGCACCGCCGAGGTGAAGGCCAATCTCGACGCCCTGGACACCGGCAAGTACATCCTGATCCCGGTCGACCAGCAGATGCCGATCCGTGATTTCGTCACCAGCGCCGGGCACCCGTACAAGACCGGTTGCGCCTTCTACGAGCTGTCCAAGCGCGAGAAGATCCAGGGCAGCAAGCAGCTCGCCGTGGCGGAGAAGGACCCGACCACCGGTCGGATGACCGGCAGGGTGTTCTCGGGCCCGGCGGCCCGCCAACTCCTCGGCCTGCCGCAGTCGGAGGCCACGGTGAAGCCGGGCGACAACCCGGCGTACACCGTGTTCGTCCAGTCGACCTCCGTCAACCGGAAGTTGGTGTCGGGGACCAAGCTGCTCGTCGTCCTGTAGCGGAGGAGTGCGGATCCGCCCCGGGGTCGGTGGGCGGATCCGACTCCGTCACGCGCGCCTGGCGGGGCGTCAGTGCTCTCTCCGATCGTTGCCCGACCACCACGGGCAATCGTTCGGCCCCGATCCGGTGTTCGTTCGCGGTCGCGGGGTAGACGGCGATCGGCGCGCCCGGAGGGCGCGAGGGATTCCGCGTGAGGCATCGGAGAGCGGCATGACCGTGACGACAGGGAGCAGGACCGAGCCGGCTCTGTTCGCGGACCGCTACCGGGTGAGCTCCGTGCTGGGGCACGGGGGCTGCGCCGACGTCCTGCGGGCCGTGGACGAACGCCTCGACCGGGAGGTCGCCCTCAAGGTCGTCCGCCCCGGGGCGACCGCGGACACCGCCCGACGCTTCCGGACCGAAGCGCGGGTGCTGGCCCGGCTGCACCACCCCGGTCTGGTGGAGGTGTACGACTACGGCATCGTCGCCCAGCGGCCCTACCTGGCCCTGGAGTTGGTGGACGGTCCCACGCTGGCGGCGACGGTACGATCGGCGCCGCTGCCGACCGCCGAGGTCAGGCGCCTCGGACGCGACCTGGCGCAGACACTCGCCTTCGTCCACACCCACGGAGTCGTCCACCGGGACGTGAAGCCGTCCAACGTGCTGCTCGACCGGGACGGCCGCCCACGGCTGGCGGACTTCGGCGTCGCCCGGCTCCTGCACGGGCCGGTCGCTCCCGGGGACGAGGAGCTCACCCACACCGGACTGGTCGTCGGAACCCCGGCCTACCTCGCCCCCGAACAGATGCGCGGCCAGGGTGCACGGGCCGCCGCCGACGTGTACGCCCTGGGCCTGCTGCTGCTCGAATGCCTGACCGGGAACCGCGAGTACACCGGCGCCCCGATAGAAGCCGCCGCCGCCCGGCTGCACCGCCCGCCCGCCATCCCGCGCCACCTGCCGGGGAACCTCGCGACCACGCTGCTCCGGATGACGAGCATGGACCCCGAACAGCGCCCCTCGGCGGCCGCCTGCGCCGAGCTGCTCGAGGTACCCGAGCCGGAGGCGAGGAGCACCCTGGCGCTCCCGCACCCGTCGAGGCGGACGTACGCCGTTGCCGGCCGGCCCGCGCTGCTGGCAGCGGTCTCCGTGCTGGTCCTCGCCGGAGTCGGAGGAAGTACCGCCTTCGACGACCGTCTGCCGGCGGCGCCGCGCCCGGCCGCGGTACTGCCGTCGGCTCCGGCCGCATCCGAGCCCGTACCGGCGCAGCCGTCGCCGTCGTCCCCGCCCGCGACGGAGCCCGCCGCCGGTGCGGTGGCCCGGCCGGCCGCCCCTCCGGCGCCTACCGGCGTTGCGCGGTCAGCGGCCGACCGCCCGGACGACGGGAAGCAGAAGGGCCACCGAAGCGCCCAGGGCAAGAAGCGGAAGTAGCACTCCGCACGACGACCCGCCGGGTACCGGTCGACGCACCAGGCGGAGGGATCAGCGCAGCCCGGCGAAGAGGTCGTCCTCCGGCAGCGCGGCGTCGGTGGTGTCCCGGACCCGGACGAAGGTCTCCACGCCCATCAGCGCGGTGAACCGCTCCGGCCCCATCTTCAGGAAGAAGATGTTCTCGCCCTGGCTGGCGTGCGCGGCCAGCGCGTCGAACTTCGCGCCGCCGAACTCGCTGGTGTCCACCCAGGTGCTGATCTCCTCGTCGGGAAGCCCGATGTCGGGAATCTCGACGTCGGGTGTCTCGACGGCCTGGTCGGGCTCCGGCTGCTCCCAGTCCCCGCCGAACTCGCGCATGACCTCGCCGAACCGCCGCATCGCCGAGAGCGGGACCGTCGTCCAGTACACCTTCGGCGTCAGGTCGGTCAGCTCCAGTGCCGCCATGGTGATGCGGTTCGCCTGGATGTGGTCGGGATGGCCGTAGAAGCCGTTCTCGTCGTAGGTCACGACCACGTCGGGCCGGTACTGCCGCATCAGTTCGGCGAGGCGGGCGGCACCCTCGGCCACCGGCGTCTGCCAGAACGAGCCGGGGGCGTCGTTCGTCGACCAGCCCATCATCCCGGAGTCTGCGTAGTCCAGCAGCTCCAGGTGACTGACCTTCAGCACCCCACAGCTGGCCTCGAGTTCCTGGCGGCGGGTCGCCGCGACGGCTGCCGGGTCGTGCCCCGGTTCCCCGGGCTTCACGCCCCCCGGCCCGTCACCGCACCCGCCGTCGGTACAGGTGACGAGGACCGTGCGGATGCCCTCCGCGGCGTAGCGCGCCAGCACACCGCCCGTCCCGGTCGCCTCGTCGTCGGGGTGGGCGTGCACTGCCATCAGCGTCAGGGGCCGGTCAACCATGAAGACTTCCTCCGGTTCGAAAAGTGCTCGACCAGAGTCTGCTGCATCCAGGTGGTCCGCCGCTCCCGAAAATTCGGGCCGCGCGACAGGCGGGTCCGCTCGTGCAACGTTCGGGTTGCGGGTCATCCTGGCGTCGTGCAACGATGTGGTTGCACTGATTGTGGTTTCTGAGAGGGGTTTTCTCATGGGCGGCGACATGATCGAGCGGGACACGTTGATCGACGCGTCGGTGGAGCGGGTGTGGTCCTTGGTGTCGGCGCCGGGCTTCTGGGTGGCGGATCCGGAGAGCCTGAAGGGCTCCACCGCCGTCGAGGGTGAGTCGATGGTCGCGAAGAACCCGGAGCACGGTGAATTCCCGGTGCGGGTCGTGACGGTGCGGCCGCCGCTGTACGTGGCGTACCGCTGGGCGCCGGCCTCTCCCGGTGAGGAGCTGAGCGAGAACAACAGCACGCTGGTGGAGTTCACGCTGTCGGCGGAGGGCGAGAAGACGCGCCTGCGGGTGGTGGAGAGCGGGTTCGCCGCGCTGGCGGTGTCGGACGAGGTGCGCGCCAGTACGGTCGAGAACCTCTCGGCGGGCTGGCCGCAGGTCCTGGACGCGGCGAGGAAGCGCGTCGAGGAGTCGACTGTGTGAGTGAGGAACCTGGGGATGGGGTCGGCGAGGTCGGCAGCGTTCTGGGCGCGCTGGCCGATCCGACCCGTCGCCGACTGCTCGATCTGCTCGCCGCGCAGGACGCGGCCACCGCGACGACGCTCGCGCAGTGGCTGCCGGTGTCGCGGCAGGCGATCGTCAAGCACCTCGCCGTCCTGGACTCGGCCGGACTGGTCGTCAGTTGCCGGGTGGGGCGTGAGGTGAGGTACTCGCTGCGGCCGGCCGGTCTGGACGCCACCACGCGGTGGATGTCGTCACTGGCGGCGGACTGGGACCGGCGGCTGGCAGCTGTCAAGCGCCTCGCCGAGGCGGCCGAGGCGGCGGAACGCGACTCCACGTAGACCCAGAGCCGGCGTGGGCTCGTAGCTGTTCCGAAGTGGCGCGGCCGGTCGGCCGTGACCTGTGATCACACATCGAGGGAGATCTGACATGACGACGTTGCAGCCCGGGAGCATGTTGCTGGGTACGACCCGGCCCGCGGAGTTGCGGGCCTGGTACATCAAGGTGCTGGCACCGGAGTTCACCGGCGAGGGCGCGATCGACCTGGGCGGTTTCCTGCTGGCGATCGACGGGCGTGAGGACGTCGAGGTCAAGAACAACGAGCCGGGCCGCGCGATCATCAACTTCCACGTCGAGGACTTCGACGCCGAGCAGGCCCGCCTGACGGCGGCCGGCGTGGAGTGGATCTCGGTCGCGGACCGGGAGAAGGGCAAGTTCGGTACGTTCGCCGACCCGGACGGGAACTACCTCCAGATCATCCAGTGGAAGTGACGGACGCCTGACCCCGGGCGCCCTGCGGCCGTCTGTCCCGGCCGGCTGTCCGTCCGCACGTCCCGTCCCGTGGCGGCCGGCCGGCTCTCGCCCGGTCCTGTCCGGACGGTCTCTCCGCACCACGACGAGTAGGGAAGTGTGCACATGAGTACACAGCAGACGGCGTTGAGCGTGGGCAGGTCGAACCTGGCGCTGGCCACGCTGTTTCTGGGAATGTTCGTGCTGGGCAGCGGTGAGCTGCTCGTGGTCGGTGTGCTGGACCGGATCGCCGCTGACCTTCATGTGACCATCGCCGAGGCGGGCACCGTGGTCACCGTCTACGCACTGGGTCTGGCCATCGGCGGTCCGATCCTCACCGCGCTGACGATCAAACTCGAGAAGAAGATCGTTCTCATCGGGACGGTGGCGCTGTTCATCGTGTGCAACCTGCTCGCGGTGCTGACCTCCAACTACGGCCTGTTCCTGGTGCTGCGGTTCCTGATCGGCGCGTCGCAGGGGCTGTTCATCGCCGGCGCGTTCATGGCGGCGATGACGGTCGTCCCGCCGGAGCGGATCGGCAAGGCGATCGGGATCGTCATCTCGGGTGTCGCGATGTCCGGGGCGCTCGGGGTGCCGCTGGGGACGCTGGTCGGTCAGACACTGGGCTGGCGCGGGTCGTTCATGGCGATCGTCGCGGGTGCGGTGATCGTGCTGGCCGGCACGGTGGTCCTGATCCCGACGGTGCCGCCGGCCGGTGCGGGTGCCGGACACCAGGCGAAGTACGCCTTCGCGCCGCGGGTGCTCGCCGTGCTGTTCCTCAACTTCATCGTGTTCTCGGCCGTCTTCGCGGTGCTGACCTACCTGGTGCCGTTCCTGCAGCGCGTGACCGGTATCTCCGGAGGCATGCTGAGCGTGTTCCTGCTGGCCTACGGCGTGGCCACGGCGGTCGGCTCGTTCGGCGGCGGCAAGTTCGCCGACCGCAACGCCTCCCTGACGCTGATCATCGGGTCCGCCGGTATCGCGCTGTCCCTGCTGGTGCTCTACTTCGTCGGCTCCATCGCCTGGCTGGTGGCGCTCGCGCTGCTCGGCTGGGGCCTGTCCTTCTACAGCATCGTGCCTTCGCTGCAGGTACGGGTGATCACGCTGGCCGGTCCCGGCGGTCAGCTGGCCCAGTCGCTGCCGGTCTCGGCGGCCAACGTCGGTATCGCGTTCGGTGCCTTCGCCGGTGGTGTCGCGATCGACAACCACAGCGCTTCGGCCACCGTGATCACCGGTCTCATCTTCGCGGTGGTCACCATCGCGGTGGCCTGGGGGACCAGCTTCCTGAAGCCGCCGGTGGTGGACGGCGAGTCGTCGCCCGCGGCTGCCTCCTCGTCGGTGCCCGAGCCCGCGTAGCGGTCCTGGCTGGGCGCCCCGGGCGCCGCACGGCAGAAGCATGGTGGTGGCGGCCCTCCCGGAGGGCCGCCACCACCATGCTTCTCGCCGCTCCGACAGGGTGTTCGGGCCGCCGCCGGCTCGGCGCACCGACCCGCGCCCCGGTCGACACCTGATGCTGGCGGACGGGTGACATGGCGTGGAGGTCCCGCGAATTTGCCGCCGGTTCGCCGTAGCCTGAGTCCTTCTGGTCGATTTGTGCCAGTTCGTCCTGGCTGACGGAGGTGCCGTATGGCCGTTTCCCCCGCTCGAGTGGTGTTCAGCGAGAGCGACCGCGCGGCGGTCGCGGCGGCGGTGACGGAGAGCCTGTCCACCGGGGCGTTGACGCTCGGCCCCCAGACCGAGCGGTTCGAGGCATCCTTCGCCGCCGTCCACGAGGCGTCGCACGCCGTGGCGGTCGCCAGCGGCACCGCCGCACTGGAGATCGCCCTGCGCTGCGTGGGAGTGGCGGGGCGCGAGGTCGTCGTACCGGCCAACACGTTCTACGCGACTGCCGCGGCGGTCGTGCACGCGGGCGGCAGGCCCGTCCTCGCCGACATCGAGGCGTCGACCTTCGCGCTGAGCACCGAGAGCGTCGAGGCGGCGCTCTCCGCGGACACGGCCGCCGTGGTGCTGGTGCACATCGGCGGGTTGATCACCCCGGCGGTGGACGAGCTGCGGCGGCTCTGCGACGCCCGGGGCATCGCGCTGGTCGAGGACGCGGCCCACGCGCACGGATGCAGCTACCTGGGGCGCCCGGCCGGGTCGTTCGGGCTGGCCGGGGCGTTCTCGTTCTACCCGACGAAGGTGGTCACGAGCGGCGAGGGCGGGATGATCCTGACCGAGTCGGCCGTGCTGCGGGACGAGGCACGGATCCACCGGGACCAGGGCAAGGGCACCTTCGGCGCCAACCTCCACGTCCGGCACGGCGCCTCGTGGCGGCTGAGCGAGCCGAACGCGGCGATCGGCGAGGTGCACCTGCGGCGGCTTAAGGAGTTCATCGAGGTCCGCCGCTCGGTGGCGGAGCGCTACACTGCCGCGCTCGCACCGCTCGACGGGCTCGATCCCCTGGTCGAGCCGCCCGGCTGCCGGAGCAACTTCTACAAGTACGTCGTGCTGCTCCCGGCCGGGGTCGACCGGGCCCGGTTCAAGAGCGAGCTGCGCGAACGGTTCGACGTCCGGCTCGCCGGCGAGGTCTACGAACTCCCGCTGCACCGCCAGCCGGTCTTCGCCGACCTGGCCCACGGCTCGCTGCCGGTCGCGGAGGACGTGTGCGCCCGGCACGTCTGCCTGCCGGTGCACTCGGACATGACCGACGACGAGGTCGACCAGGTCATCACCGCCGTCACGGCGGTCCACGTCGATCTGGCCGGGTGAGGGAGCGTCATGCGCGTAGCGGTCACCGGAGGCTGCGGTTTCATCGGCTCGCACGTGGTCGACCGGCTCCTGACGGCCGGTCACGAGGTCGTGGTGGTGGACGCGGTGTCCCGCCGCCTCCCCTTTGCGGCCGAGTTCGCCCAGGTCGACATCCTGGACCCGGTCGGGCTGGCGGCGGCGTTGGAGGGCAGCGAGGTGGTCTTCCACCTGGCCGCGATGGCCGACGTCGAACAGGTCAAGGCCGATCCGGTGCGCTCCGTCCGGCTCAACGTCGAGGGCACCACCAGCGTGCTCGAGGCGGCCCGCCGGAGCGGCCTCAGCCGCACCGTCCTGGCCAGCACGGTCTGGGTGTACGGCGCCGCGGCGGGCGAGCCCGACGGGTCCGGCCCCGAACTCGACGAGGACGTGCCGATCGACCTCGGCCGGAGCGGCCACCTGTACGTGGCCGGCAAGCTCGCGGCGGAGCTGGTGGCGCACAGCTACCGCGAGCTCTACGGGCAGCACTTCACCATCCTGCGCTACGGCATCCCGTACGGACCGCGAATGCGTGACGAACTGGTCATCGCCCGCTTCGTGCAGTCCGCCCTGGCGGGCCGTCCCATCACGATCGCCGGGACCGGTGCGCAGACCCGCAACTTCGTCTACGTCGAGGACCTGGCGGACGCCCACGTCCGCGCTCTCTCCACTGCCGCGCAGGACCAGACCTTCGCCCTGGAGGGCACCACGCCCGTCTCGATCCGGGAGATCGCCGACACCGTCGACCAGCTGCTCGGCCCGGTCACCATCGAGCACGTCCCCGCCCGCGACGCCGACTACACCGCGCGGCGGATCTCCAACGCCAAGGCCAAGCGGCTGCTGGACTGGTCGCCGCGCACGCCGTTCGCCGAAGGCGTGCGCCGCTACGTCGACTGGTACCGCTCCCCGGCCGCCCAGGAGCCACCGAACGACTGAGACCGCCCGCCGGGAGTTCGCCATGCCGCACGCACTGCTCATCTCGGGATCACTCGGCCAGGGCCACGACGTGATGGCCCAGGCCTGTGCCGACTCGCTGCACGAGCGCGGCTGGACCACCCGCACGGTCGACGCGATGGCCCTGCTCGGCCCCCGCGGCTCGGCCGTCGGGGAGGGACTGTTCCGCTGGCTGCTCGACCTGCCCGGCGTGTACGACGCCTTCCACTTCGCCGCGCTGCGGCCCGGCACCCGGGTCGCACTGCTGGCCGAGGCGGCGGCGCGGGCCCGGCTGGTCCCACGCCTGCGGGAGGTGCTGGCGGAGCAGCCGACCGAGCTCGTGGTGTCCGTCTTCGCGACCGCCACCGCCGCGGTCAACCGGCTGCGCGGCAGCCTGCCCGACACGGTCCACCTGGTGCTGTGCACGGACGTGACGCCGCATCGGCTCTGGGTGCAGGACGGGACCGACCTGTTCCTTGTCACCTCCGAGGTCGCCGCGTGTGCCGTCCGCCGCTACCGTCCTGAGGCCGCGATCGAGGTGGTAGCCCCGCCGCTGCGGTCCGCCTTCTACCGGCCGCCCGGCCGGGACCGGGCCCGTGACGAGCTGGGCATCCCCGCCGAGGTGCCGTGCGTCCTGCTGATGTCCGGCGCCTGGGGACTCGGCCCGATCGCCCGGACGGCGGAGGCACTGGCCGAGGCCGGGCCGCACGTCCTGGCCGTGGCCGGGCGCAACCAGGAGTTGGAGAGCCGGCTGAGGTCCGCCGCGCGGCGGCAACCAGGCCTCCACGTCTTCGGCTACACCGACCGCATCCCGGCGCTGATGGCCGCCGCCGACCTGGTCGTCACCAGTTCCGGCGACACCTGCAGCGAGGCCCGTGCCATCGGACGCCGCCTGCTGCTGCTGGACGTGGTGCAGGGCCACGGCCGCGACAACCTCCAGCACGAACTGGAGCTGGGCCACGCCGACGTCACCTCGGCCGGACCCGAGGAGGTGGTCCGCAACGCCCTCGCCGCGCTGGGCCGTCCCGCGCCGACGCCCTCCGCCGGTGCGTCGCCGGACGCCTGGCGTGCGGGGTTCGCCACCGCGCTCGCCCGGGTCGGCCTGGCGGACGTCGCGCGCGTGGACGGCTCATGAGCCTGGCGCGCCGTCAGCCCGTCAGTCCGTGGTCGCGCAGCGGCCCGAGCTCCAACCCCAGCCGTCCGCAGTGGTCCGCCACCAGCGGCAGGGCCCCCAGGGCGGAACGCCAGGCCCCGGGCGCGGAGGTGCAGTCCGAGTCGTGCAGCAGAACGGTCGCCCCGCCGCACAGGTCGGGCCGGAGCGTCCGGTAGACCGAGGCGGGGGTCGCCCGGGTGGTCCAGTCCTTGCCCCAGGCCGTCCAGAGCACGGGCCGCAGCTCCAGCTCCCGGGCGGCGGCGAGCAGCCCGGCGGTGAGTACCCCGTACGGGGGGCGGTACCAGACCGGCCGGCGGCCGCAGAGGGCGGTGACGGCCTCGACGGTGCGCCGGAGTTCGCGCGCGTCCCGCCCGGGGGAGGGGCGCCACTGCGGGCGGTGGTACCAGCCGTGCACGGCGACCTCGTGACCCCGGGCGGCCAGTTCGCGCCCCAGCTCGGGGGCGCGTTCCAGCATGCTGCCGAGGACGAAGAAGGTGGCCCGGACGCCGAGCGCGTCCAGACGGTCGAGGAAGCGAGGCGTGCCGGCCGGATCGGGTCCGTCGTCGAACGTCAGTGCCACGTGACCGGCGGTGCCGTATCCGGCCAGCCCACGGCAGAACCGCCTGCGCACCGGTCCCAGCCTGGCGGCCGCCGGGGCCAGGTGGGCGACCTCGACCGCGGCCGTGGCGGCCCCCGCCAGCAGGGCGGTACGCCCGGCGCCCATCAGCCGAACCGGGAGCTGAGCCGCCGGAACAGCTGAGGCGTGGCCGCGTGCAGGCGCTCCGGCACTCGGAACCAGGCCGGGACGAAGAACTCGTCGCGGGAGCTCCCGACCGCCTTGAAGATGGTGTCGGCGACCCGCTCCGGCGCGATCGGGCGCGGATGCTGCCGCTGGTACGGGGTGCCCCGCCGGGCGAAGAACGGCGTGTCGACCGGCCCGGGAAGCACCACCCTGACCCCCACGCCGCTGCCCTGGAGCTCGTACCGCAGGCTCTCCGCGAACAGGTTCAGGGCAGCCTTGGTGGCCGAGTAGACCGCCTCGTCCCGTACCCCGACCACGCCCGCGATCGAGCCGACCAGGACGATCCGGCCCCGCCCGCGCTCCAGCATGCCGGGCAGCAGCAGCCGGGAGAGCCGGAGCGGGGCCGTCAGGTTCACCTCGACCATGCGGGCCAGGACGTCCACGGGCATCCGGGTGAAGGGGCCCCGCCAGCCGATGCCCGCGTTGGCGATCAGTACGTCGACCCGCCCGTGCGCCGCGAGGGCGCGGTCCGTGAGCTGCTCCGTCCCGCCGGGAGCCGCGAGGTCGGCCACCAGTGCGCGGCCTCCCGTCCTGGCCGCGACCGCCTCCAGCCGGGCGCCGTCCGTGCCGGAGAGCAGCAGGCGCCAGCCGGCCTCCGCCAGCCGGGCGGCCGTCGCGGCGCCGAGGCCGGAGGAGGCACCGGTCACCAGGGCGACGGGGGCCTCCGGCGTGGGAGGAGTGTGCGGGGTGTCAGTCATGGTCACCTGTCCACCGTGTGCGGCGGTGCGGCCGCAGCCGCCATGCCGGGGATCACCACCCTCTCACCGGACCGGCGGCACTGCCCTCTCACCCAGCTGCGCGGGGGCGACCGTCGGAGCGTCCTCGGGCCCGACCTCGCCGAAGCGGGAGAGGGCGAAGATGCCGCCGACGGCCACCAGGAATCCCGCCACCGCGAGCCAGCCGAGCCCGGCCCGGGCGTGGTCGCCCAGCCACACCACGCCCACCAGCCCGGGGCCGAAGGTCTCGGACACGCTGGAAGCCGCAGTAGCCGCAGTGACCGAACCGCGCTGCAGCGCCAGCGCGTACGCCAGGTAGCCGCCGACGCCGCCGAGCGCCAGCGCGTACGTGGCCGGGTCCGACAGCACCGCGACGGGCCCGGAGACGTCCAGGACCCGTACCGCCAAGCTGGTGACGCCGAAGCCGACCCCGGCCAGCAGGCCCTGCCCGGCCGCCACCCAGTCGCCCTTCCAGCGGGTCAGCAGGGCGGTGAGCAGCAGCATCACCAGCGTCGCCGCGAGCAGCGCGTAGTGGAACAGCGGCCCGGCGGAGTCCCGGCCCGGGGTGCCGGCGGTGAACGCCAGCAGGATCAGACCGGCCACCACGGCGGCGATCCCCACCAGATCGCGCGGCCGGAGCCGGACCCGGAGCAGCCAGACGGCGGCCGCGGCCGTGACGGCGAGGCTGGCGTTGGTGAGGGCCTGGACCAGGAAGAGCGGCAGGGTGCGCAGCGCCACGATGCTGAGCGCGAAGCCGAGGACGTCCATGGCCGTGCCGAGCACGAACGCGCCGTTGCGCGCCAGCCCGGCCATCAGCCCGGCGCGCAGCGCGGCCTCCCGGCCGACGGCGCGGGCGCCGCGCGCCTGGAAGACCGACGCGAAGCCGAAGCAGACGGTCGCGACGAGGGCGGTGGTGAGTCCGAGGATCATCATCACCAGTGTCGGGCCGCTCCTCGTCCGTCGCAGCCGAGCGCTGGGCCGGCCACAGGCCGGAGCGGTGGTGGAGGTGGGCAAGGCAGGAGTAGGAGCGGCTGCGGGTGCGGTGGGAGGGTTTGGGAAATCCCCCTCACCAGTACGGGAAAGGCGTGCCATGAATGATCCGCAGTTGGCATCGGACGGCGGCCGGACAACCGAGGTCGGCCACCGTTTCGTGCAGAGCAACGGCATCCGGATGCACATTGCCGAGCAGGGCGAGGGACCGCTGGTCGTGCTGCTGCACGGCTTCCCCGAGACGTGGTACTCCTGGCGTCATCAGTTCGCGGCTCTCGCGGCAGCCGGATATCACGTGGTCGCTCCCGACCAGCGTGGTTACGGCCAGACGGACCGCCCCGAGGCCGTCGAGCAGTACTCGCAGCTCCACCTGGCGGGCGACATCATCGGGCTGCTCGACGCGCTCGGTGCGGAGCAGGCGGTGCTGGTGGGCCACGACTGGGGGGCTCAGGTCGCCTGGAACACGGCGCTGCTGCGGCCCGACCGCATCCGTGGTGTCGCCGCGCTGGGCCTGCCCTATCTGCCCCGGGGTCCGGTGAGTGCCGTGGTCGGGATGACGCAGGCGCTGGGCCCGGGCTTCTACATGAACTACCTGCAGCAGCCCGGTGTGGCCGATGCCGAACTGGCGCGGGACGCGCGGGAGGCTGTCCTGCGCCTCTTCCAGTGGGGCTTCGGCGATTCGCCGCAGGCCGAGGCACCCGTGCTGCCGGTGGTGCCCGAGGGCGGTGCCTTCCTCGACCTCCTGCCGGAGGCGGGTGCGCTGCCGCTCTGGCTGACCGAGGCCGATCTCGACGTGTACGCCGCCGACTTCGCACGCACGGGCTTCTCCGGCGGTCTGAACTGGTGGCGGACTATGGACCTGAGCTGGGAACTGACGGCCCCGTGGCAGGGCGCGCCGGTGACCGTCCCGGCGCTGTACATGCACGGTGAGCGGGACGGCAGTGTCCAGCTGCCGGGCATGGATCAGCTCATCGCCAACCTACAGATGTTCGTGCCCAGTCTGACGCGTACGGTGGCGCTGCCCGGAGTGGGGCACTGGACGCAGCAGGAGCGGCCGGAGGAGGTCAACACGGAGCTGCTGAAGTTCGTGGGCGGCCTCTAGCAACGGTGGTCAGGCACTGTCGTCGGCAGGGGTGGTGCGGCGGCGGTAACCCGCGTTGAACCGAGGGCTGGTTGCCGGGGGGAATTCCGGCATGGCGAGGGGTGTGAGAGCCGGTTTCCACGGCCCTCGCACCCCTCGCGGTCCTGATGGGGGTGGCGGCGGTTTCCGCCTGTCGCGAGGAGTCACGCCTTTGCGGGGGGCTGCTACTGCTGCCTGAAAACTCTGCCCTTTGCTTTTGTCGGCCGTACGCTCTCCCGATTTTCCGTCGCAGCTGTGAAAGGCCATCACTCGGGCTTGGAATTGCCCGTGGACATTCTCCGGTTCATGTATTCCGCCCGTCCGGAAATGGTTTTCCTGGACTCGGCAACATGGGAGAAGTGCGGGGGTGTGCGGCCCTGCCAGAGTTGCTCCCGATCGACGGCGAATCACCGCCCGGACAGCGGGTACGGCCCGCTGAACGGTCCCGCGTGGACAGCGCCACGCATGACGGAGTTCCCGCTCCACTCTTTCCTGTCCCTGTCATCGTATGGAGGAGCACAGATGACGATCAATGAGGCGCCCACGCAGGCCGACCTCGTCGGCCGGGCGACGGACCTGGTCGAGGTGATTCGCAAGCACGTCCCGTGGCAGGAGGAGAACCGGGTCCTGCACGAGGAGGTGCTCCAGGCGGTCACCGACGCCGGGATCATGAAGATGCGGGTCCCGGTGCGCTACGGCGGCCTGGAGTCGGACGTACGGACGGTGTCCGCGGTGATCTCCGAACTCGCACGGGGCGACGGCGCCGTGGGGTGGACGATCAGCACGTTCACGATGGGATCCTGGCTGGCGGGGCTGTTCCCCGACGAGGTCCAGGACGAGATCTTCGCCGACCCGGGCGTGCGGATCTGTGGTGGCGTGAACCCCTCGGGCATCGCCACGCCCACCGACGGCGGCGTGGTCCTCAACGGCCGCTGGCACTTCGTCTCCGGTGCGCCGCACAGCCAGTGGGACATGCACTCCGTACTGCTGGCGGACGGCGAGGGCGGGTACGTGCCCGCCACGATCGCGGTCCCGATGTCGGAGCTGACGATCGTCGACGACTGGCACACCGCCGGCCTGCGGGCCACCGGCAGCGTCACCACCATCGCGCAGGACCTCTTCGTGCCCCAGGCCCGCGTCCTGCCGATGATCCCCGTGATGACGAACGGCCAGCACGCCTCGAAGCTGAACGCCGACTCCCTCACCTGGAAGCTCCCGTTCGTGCCGCACGCCACCGCGGTGACCAGTTCCTCGGCGGTGGGCATGGCGAAGGCGGCGCGGGAGGCGTTCTTCGAGAAGCTGCCCACCCGCAAGATCGCCTACACCCACTACGAGCGGCAGGCCGAAGCGCCGCTGACCCACCTCCAGGTGGCGGAGGCGGCGATGAAGATCGACGAGGCGGAGTTCCACGTGACCCGCGCCGCCGAGCGCCTGGACACCAAGGTCCGCGCGGGGGAGCAGTGGTCGCTCCAGGAGCGCGCCCTGTCGAAGATGGACGCGGCAACCGCCTGCCTGCGTGCCAAGGAGGCGGTGGACGTCCTCAACACCGCGAGCGGCGGCTCGTCCATCTACTCGGACCAGCCGATGCAGCGCATCGAGCGCGACATCCAGGCCCTCAACCTCAACGGCGTCCTGCACCCGAACACGGTTGCGGAGACCTACGGCCGCATCCTGTGCGGCCTGGAGCCCAACACCGACCTGCTGTAGACAACGACCGCTCCTCTCCGGTCATGCGGCTCAGCCGCATGACCGGAGAGGCATGCCCCCAACGCCACTCCGGCACCGGGCGTCGCACTCCCACACCGCGTCATGCCGGTTCGAACCCGGCGAGCATCTGCTTCAGCGCCGCCTGGTCCGGCCCCTCGAAGGGAGCAGAACCGGCCGCCGACCCCAGCGTGTCGATCATCGGTCCGGTGATCCCCGGAGCCGGCGGCAGGTGCGTCGAGAGGACGAGATCCGGATCCCGGTCGGGCAGAAGCCGGAACGTTCCCAGGAACCGCTGCTCATCGACGTTCTGCACCCAGGGCTGTCCACGGTCGCCCACCGGCGCGGCCGCGATCGTCGGGCTGCCATCGAGGCAACCCCAGGTTTTCAGGGCGGGTTCATCCGGGAGTCCTGCGACCACGGCATTGTCCAGCGTGTGAACGACGGAAGACCGGTCGGGCGTGGGGGCGCCGGGCGCCATGACAACGACCCCGCCGAGCTTGGCCCGGGCCTGCGGCGGCTCCGGGCGGACGGTGCGTTCATCGCGAACGACCCCAGGCGGGCATCGAGCCCCGCTCCCCTCCTTCTCACGGGCCCTTCCTACGGAGCACACGTGTGCACTTCGCATCCTCACGACCGGGCCGAGGCCGCGCAGGCCGACGCCGGACGACGCGGTTTCCTGCGGGCGACCGCGCTGCTGGGCGCCGCCGCCACGGCCGGTCTCGCACTGCCGACGGCGCCGGCAGCTGCGGAGAGCCACCGGGCGCCTGAGCCGGACAGTCGGCGCTTCACGCTCGCCGTCATGCCTGACACCCAGTACCTCTTCGACGGGACGAGCATCGACAAGGGCCCGGTGGAGGCGTCACTGCGCTATCTGCTGGAGCACGGCAAGGACGAGAACATCGTCTTCCTGTCGCACCTCGGCGATCTGACCCAGAACGGCGCCCGGGCCGAATTCACCGCGATCGGCGAGGCGTTCAAGCTGCTCGACCGGCGGGGCGTCGGCTACAGCGTCCTCGCCGGCAACCACGACGTGAAGTCGTCGACCGACGATCGGCGCGGCCCGACGCCGTACCTGGACGCCTTCGGTCCGCAGCGGTTCCAGGACAGGCCGACGTACGGCGGGGCCTCGCCCGATGGCTACAACACCTTCCACCTCTTCAGGGCGGGCGGCCGGGAGTGGATGGTGCTGGCTCTCGACTGGCGGCTCTCGGGACAGGGGTACGCCTGGGTGAAGGACGTCCTCGCCCAACACCCGAGGACCCCGGTCATCCTCACCACGCACGAACTGGTCGGCGCCGACGGCGCCCTGTCGGCCTACGGCGGCCAGCTGTGGGACCAGCTCGTCAAGGACCACGACCAGATCTTCCTCACCCTCAACGGGCACTACTGGCCCGCCGCCCGCGCGACGCGCAAGAACGCGGCCGGACATGACGTCCATCTGCACCTGACGAACTACCAGAACCGCTACTTCGGCGGCGCGGCGATGATCCGCCTGTACCGCTTCGACCTGGACCGGAACGTCATCGACGTGGAGACCGTCTCCCCGTGGATCCTGGGCAGGGCCGCGAAGGAGCTCAACGAGCTGGAGCGGCAGGAGATCGAACTGAGCGGCGACGCCGACCGGTTCACGGTCGGCATCGACTTCGCCGACCGCTTCGCGGGCTTCGATCCGGTACCGGCGCGTCCGGCGCGGCCCGCGTCGAAGGTCCTGATCCCGGGCACGGCGGCGTACTGGCGCTTCGACACGGCGGTGGCCGGTACCGTCCGTGACCTGTCCGGTCGCGGCAACGACCTCTCGCTGGTCACGGTGGGCGGCGGCACGCTGGGCTGGTCGGCCGACCACCACCCCGACCAGCCCGGCCACGGCAGCCTGGAGTTCCAGGGCGTCAAGTCCCCGCTGACGGGCGCGTACCTGCGCACGGTCGACGGCGCCGCCCTCAACTCGGAGACGTTCAGAAACGGTTACACCATCGAGGCGTTCTACCGCCTCCCCGCCGACTGGGACCCGTCCCACCACGCCTGGTCCGGCATCGTCAGCCGTACCGGCACGGGCGGCGCGGCCGGCAAGACCGCCGACGACCCCGACGAGCCGCTCGCCACGCTGTCCCTCTCCAACGACCGCGAGCCGCAGTGGGCCATGCGCCCGCTCAACCAGCAGGGCATCGTCACCAACTGGGGCCAGGAGACGCCGCTGGAGACCTGGCGGCACCTGGCGGTCGTCAACGACGGCGAGCACACCACGCTGTACGTCGAGGGCTGCCCGGTCGTCCGCAATCCGAAGGCACCGGCCGTCGGCATCACCGCCGTGGGACTGCCGTGGCTGCTCGGCGGCTACGAGTACGCGGGCCGGATCGACCAGGTCCTGCACGGGCGGCTCGGCGATGTCCGGATCGTCGCACGGGCGCTGCCCGTCACCTCCTTCATGAACCACTGACCCGTCCACGAGGATCACCATGACCGAGCAACGCCTGCCCGCCTGGGCCGACCAGTCCGTCCCGCCGGCCGCCCTCGACGCCCAGGGCGTCTCCCGCCGCGCGCTCCTGCGCCGCGCGGGCCTGTTCGGCGCCGCCTTCGCGCTCGGCCCGGCGGCCGTCCCCGCCGCCGCTGCCGACCGGCGCCACGGCGGCCACGACCCCCGCCTCGCCTATCTCGTGGGCGATCACCACATCCACTCCGTCTACAGCCACGACGCCAAGTACACGTTCTCCCAACTGGCCGCCGCAGGCGCCAAGTACGGCCTCGACTGGATGGTGTTCACCGAGCACTCCAACTTCGGGCACGCGCAGTACGGGGCCGCGCTGGAGCACGAGGAGATCCTCAAGGCCCGGGCCGAGAACCCGCGCCAGCTGATCTTCCAGGGCCTGGAGTGGTACGTCCCGGCGGCCGAGCACTGCACGGTCTTCGCCGCGCCCGGCCCGCACGAGGTCGACCTCCTCACCTGGTTCGAGTCCGCCTACGACGGCAAGCTGCTCGGCTACACCGACGGCTCGGCCGGCGGTGCGGACACCGCCCGCAACGAGGCCCACGCCGTCCAGGCCATCCAGTGGCTGGCCGAACAGCGCCGCAGCGGCTACGTCGACGACGTCCTCGTCCTCGCCAACCACCCGCTGCGCCTCGGCATCGACTCACCGCACGAGCTGCGGAACTGGCGGGACGCCGCCCCCGAGATCATGATCGGCATGGAGGGTGCGCCCGGCGCCCAGGGTGCCGCGCTCCCCGGGCGGCGCGCAGCCACCTCGATCCGGGGCGAGTACGAGAACAAGCCGTCGGCCCAGTCCTGGGCCGGCTACCCGGCGGGGGCGTACCTCACGTACGGCGGCTTCGACTGGGCGACCGCGACCGTCGGCGGACTGTGGGACGCGATGCTCTCCGAGGGCAGGTTGTTCTCCGTCACCACCAACTCCGACGCCCACCGCATCGTCTTCGACACCTTCAAGAACGGCGACTGGCAGCCGGGCGAGGACTTCGACAACACCGGCAAGCTGCCCGACCCGGTCGACACCGCGAGCCCGCAGCCGGGCAGCGACTTCTGGCCGGGCCAGTTCAGCCGCACCCACGTCGGCGTCACCCGCTACGGGTACGGCGCGGTGATGGCGGGCCTGCGCGCCGGCCGGGTCTGGCTGGACCACGGTCATCTGCTCGACGGCCTCGACGTCCGCCTGAAGCGTGACTGCGACTTCGGTACGGGCGTCACGCTGGGCGGCCGGCTGCGGGTGCGCAAGGGCGAGAGGCTGACGCTCAACGTCACGGTGACGACCGCCTCCCGCCCCAACCCCCAGGGAATCCTGCCCGAGTTGGCGCACGTGGACGTGGTCCGGGGCGCGGTGCGCGGCCCGGCGGCGGACCGGGACACCTGGAAGGCGCCGGACACCAAGGTGGTACGGACGGAGGACGTGTCCGGCCGGAAGGGGACCTACACCCTGCGCATCCCGCTGACCGCCGGGGACAGCTCCTTCTACCTCCGGCTGCGCGGCAGCGACGGCAACCGCCACGGTGCGGGCTACCTCGGCGCCTCCGTCGACCCGCACGGTCCGATCCCCCACCAGCCCGGAGACGGAGACCCCTGGGCGGACACGTGGTTCTACTCAAACCCCGTCTTCGTCGACGTGGTGGGGGTCTGACGCTCCGTCAGGGACGCCCGGGAGAAGCTACCTGGGGGCCGGGATCACCGCGTTGGCGAGCTGGAGGATGTACCGCATGTCGGCGCCCTGGACGCTCGTCGGGTTGAACGAGTAGACCATCCGCCGCTGCAGGTCGCGGGTGGCGAACACCCCGCTGGTCCAGCCGGGGCGCGAACCCGTCTTGCCCCAGAGGGTGACCCCGTTGATCTCCGTGCGTACCAGGCCGGTGCTCATGCAGGCCCGCTCCTGGCCGGGGCGGCACTGCGGGTTGTCCACGTTGGGCACGTCGGGGACGGTGAACAGCAGCTCCTGCTGGGCCGCGGGCAGCAGCCGGCCCTGGAACAGGGCGGTGAGGAAGCGGTCGAGGTCGGGCGCGCTGGAGATCAGTCCGCCCTCGGCCCACGGCCACGGGCTCTGCTCGGTGACGTCCACCTGGTGACTCGTGCCGTCCGCGTCGGGCACGGTCAGGTAGGCGTGGGCCGCCGGGTCGGCCAGCCGCGGGTCCTGGCGGTCAGGGACGGCCGTGTCGCGCAGGTGCAGCGGCTGGATGATCCGGTGCTTGACCTCGTGCGCGTACGAGTGGCCGGTGGCCTTCTCGATCAGCAGGCCCGCGATGAAGGTGTTGAAGCCGTTGTACTGCTGGCCGGTGCCCGGCGCGAAGATCGTCTGCTCGCCCGCGAGGGTGGCGACCACCTGTGCGGGCGTCCAGCTGTCGAACCGGTGGTCGACGAACCAGGCCGCCGTGCCGTCGCCCCAGGCACCACTGGTGCCGTGCGGCAGACCCGAGGTGTGGTTCAGGAGTTGGCCGACCTTGACCGGCGGGAAGTTGGCGGGCAGCAGACCCGGCAGGTACTGCTGGACGGTACCGTCCAGGTCCAGCCGGTGCTCCGCAACCAGTTGCAGCACCACGGTGGCGGTGAACACCTTGGAGATCGACCCGATCCGGAACCTGCCCTCCGGGTCCGGCGCCTTCCCCGTCGCCTTGTCACCGACACCCCCCGACGTCTCGAACTGCCCACCGCTGCCAGCGATGCGCACCAGCGCACCGTTGATGTCGGCGTTCGGGAAGCCGGCGACCACCTGCCGGATCGCCTCCCGGTCGAGCGGGGGCAGGGCGGCGGCGGACGAGCCGGACGCCGGCGCGGGGACGGGCGCAGCCATGGCCGGCCCACCCGCACCCACGACGGCAGCGGCCAGCATCGCTCCCGCAACCGCGAGATGGGCCCAACGTCGGCTGCGCACAGTGGTGTTCACGTTTCAACACTCCAGACTCGTCGTCACTCGCTTGCTTCGTGACCGAGTCTGTCCGACCTCCGTCGCACCGCCATCGGGAATCAACCCCGACCGTACCCGGGCCCTTTCCCTGACCCGCCATCAGGGTCATGCCAGGCAGGCCCGCACCGCGGTGCCGCTCCCAGGCTCAGGAGGGACCACCTGCCGCCGCCCTGCGCTGGGCACTCGCGAGTAGGGAGGCTGCGCCGGCTGGAGGTGGGAGTGGTAGAGCGCCGCGCCTACAGCCGGCGCAGCCTCCCGCGCTACGAGTACCACCTCACCGACGCCGGACTGGACCTCACCCCGCCGGCCCAGGCACTGCTCGCCTGGGCGACCGCTGGCTGCCCCCGGAGCCCCCGGGCGGTCCTGCGGCACCACCCGGCGGACCGGCCGGACCACCCCGACCATCCGCTCGACGCGGCCTGGACCTGTCGCACCTGCGGGGCGGAGGTGCGCAACCCGGACATCGGGCTGGAGATCCACTCGCCTCGCTGGGGCCGCCAGGGCCCGAAGCCGACGCTGGAGCTGTGATCGGCAGGGAGCTGCAGTGCTGCGCCGCTAAGGTGTCCGTTCGTCGTTCATGACGGATCGAGCAGGGCGTGGACCAGTCGCTCCAGCTGTTCCCGTGGGGCGGCGGCGCCAGGGCGGCCGGTCATCAGGAGATGGTGCAGCGTGCCCACGAGAGCCAGTGCGACCGATCCGGTATCGGTGCCGGGCCTGATCCGCCCCAGGCTCTTCTCGGCGTCCAGATACGCCCCGATCGACGCCTGAACGGCGTCCCAGCCGGGGGCGCCGTCGGCCCAGGCCTCGCGAACCCGCTGGGCTGCCGCCGGTCGGGTCACCGCCAGGCCGACGACTCCGGGATCGAGCGAGAGGATTCCCAGGGCTGCCTCCATCAGATTTCCGACCACCGGACCACCGCCCGCTCTGGCCGGGAGTGCCGCTGCGAGCGTGGCGGAGCGGGTGAACCGGTCCAGCACGAGCTCTGCCACGAACTCGTCCAGCCCGGAGAAATGGGTGTGCAGGATCCCCTTCGCGCAGTCCGCCTCGGCGGTGATCGCCCGGCTGGTCAGGGCGGCGGCGCCGTCCCGGGTCAGGATTCGCTCGGCCGCGTCGAAGAGCCGCGCGCGGAGATCAGGGAGGGCCACGCCACGTGGGGACATCAAGTGCTCCTCGAGGACAGGTAATTGCCAGTATGGGCGGTTGCCCATACTGTTTGGGCGTACGCCCATTCTAGGGGTCGTCCCCTGGACACTCCCTTCAGCAGGAGGTTCTCTCTCATGCAGGACATCGAGAACACCACCCAGGCGCAGGCGTGGAACGGCTACGAGGGCGCCCATTGGGCCACTCACCAGGACCGCTGGGATGCCGTCAACGCCGGCTTCGATCGGCCACTGTTCGGCGCCGCGGCAATCGCGCCTGGCGAGCGGGTCCTCGACATCGGCTGCGGGGCCGGCTCCACCACCCGGCAGGCCGCGCGCGCGGTGGCGCCGGGAGGCCACGCGCTGGGCCTCGACCTCTCTGCGCCCATGCTGGAACGCGCCCGGGCGAGTGCTGAGGACGAAGGCTTGACGAACGTTCGCTTCGAGCACGGCGATGCGCAGGTCCACCCGATCACGCGTGGCGCCTTCGATCTCGCCATCAGCCGCTTCGGCATCATGTTCTTCGCCGATCCCGCCGCCGCGTTCGCCAATCTCGTTGCCGCACTGCGTCCCGGCGGTCGCGTGACGCTGCTCTGTGCTGCCGAGCCCGAGGGTAACGAGTGGCTCACCGCACTGACTGCCCTCGGTGACCTGCTGCCACTGGAGGGCTTCGGTGAGCCCGGCGGACCCGGTATGTTCTCACTCTCCGTCCCCGGTGCAGCGGCAGCACTGCTGCGCGGGGCCGGGCTCCGTGACGTCCGCGCCACGCATGTGACGGAGTACGGGACCTGGGGCCGTGACGCGGCCGACGCGGCGCGCTTCCTCCTTGACTCCGGTCCCGGCCGCCACCTCCTTGCCCAGGCGGGTCCCGGCGTAGGCGTCCGCGCCCGGGCTCGACTGACCGCGGTGCTGAAGCGTCACGAAGTCGACGGCGTCCTGCGGTTGCGCAGCACGGGTTGGCTGCTCACCGGCACCGTACCGAATGTCTGACGGTCCGTGGTGGGTCAGCCGGTCGACGCGGGAGCGAGACGACCGGCCGACCGGGACAGCGCATCCGGCCGACTCCGGAACCCGCCTGATCGGCCCTCAGACACGGTCGGCGCGCGGCGGCCGGCCGGCTCAGCGGGCCCGGCCAGGCACCGCCTGCGGGAAGCGGAAGAGTCCCTGCGGGTCGTAGCTGCGCTTGACCCGCCGCAGGCGTGCCGCGTTCGTGCCGTAGTAGGCCTGCTCCCAGTCGCCCAACTGCGGGTCGGTGTAGTTCTGGTAGGCCTCCCCGCTTGCGTACGGCCGCATCGTCGACCACACGTCGTCCAGCCAGCGGCGGGACTGGTCCACGCCGGTGCCGGAAGTCGGGCCGGGGCTCGGAAAGTTGGCGATGTACTGGGCCAGGAAGAGCCCGCTGCGATGGACGAAGGCGGTGTCCTCGGGGCGGATCCGGTTGACCGCGCCGCCCAGCGCGCCGAGGGCCACCGCCGAGCTGCCGCCCTGCGGTGCGGTCCGCGCGTAGCGCTCGACCGCCTTGACCATGGCCGCGATGCCGGTGCCGTCGAGCGCGCGGGTGTAGAAGTCCGACCGGGCCGCGTACGACACGCGGGTCAGCCGCCCCTGCGGATCCTGCCCGGGCAGCGTGCCCGGGAGGTGGGACTGCGCGCGGGAGAACCCCGCGACCCCGCCCATCACCTGCATGGTGTCCAGGTACGGCTTCGTGTGCAGCGAGACCGAGGAGGGCCTGACACCCAACCGGTCGATCAGATCGGACAGTTCGCTCTGTGGACCGAGGTAGTTGACGGTACTGGTGAGCTCCAGTCGGCCGTCCGGCCAGCCCTGCAGGTGCAGGTCCGCCCACATCTGGTCGGGGGCGCTCGGTGCCCATCCCTGCCAGGCCCGCAGGACCGCCGCCGCCGAGGACCACGGCCAGGAGAGGAACGCGTACGTGCAGTCCACCGCTGGGCGGGTGCGGAACTCCAGCGAGGTGACCACGCCGAAGTTGCCCCCGCCGCCCCCTCGGAGCGCCCAGAAGAGGTCTGGCTCGGTCACGGCGTCCACCCGCAGGATCCGCCCGTCGGCGGTCACCACCTGAGCACCCGTCAGGTTGTCGCTGGTCAGCCCGTACGCCCGGCAGGTCACCCCCACTCCGCCGCCCAGCGCCAGCCCCGCGATCCCGACGCTCGGGCACGAGCCGGCCGGCACGGTGACGCCCCGGCCCGCCAGTTCCGCGTACACGTCGAGCAGGCGCGCCCCGGAGCCGACCACGGCGCCGGAGCCGGAGGCCGTCACGGCGTTCAGCCGCCCGACGTCCAGCACCAGGCCCGTCCCCGAGGACCAGCCCGCGTAGCTGTGGCCGCCGCTGCGCAGTGCCACCGGTACGGCGTACCTGCGGGCGAACGCGAGGCAGGTGGCCGCGTCCTGGGCGTTCGCGACGTACACGATCCCGCTCGGCTGGATCGCGTCGAACTGTGGCTGGTAGAGGTGGCTCGCGTCGGCGTACTGGGCGTCCCCGGGCCGGATCACCGTTCCCTCGACGTCCTTGGCGAGGCCGGCCCAGTCGGCGGGGCCGACGGGAACGGTTGGGGACGGGGACGAGGAACCGGAGGGAGATGGTGAGCCGGGGCCGGCGGGTGATGCGGAGCCGCTGCACGCGGTCAGGGCTGCGGCGGCGGTCGCGGACGCCGCCAGCCGGAGGACGGTGCGTCGACCGACTGCGGGCCGTGGGCTGGTCTCGGTCATGTTCGCGCTCCGTCTCGCAGTCGGTCGCTGCTCTCGACGGATTCTCCCGCACCCGGCGCTGAGTGCGATCCCCCGAGTGCCGCGCTCGACTTCTCGATATCGGGGTCTCGGGGCGGACGGACCTACCGGGGTCGCTAGGCTCGACCCGAGCCCGGCGCGGGCGGTGGCCCGGCGTGGGCCGAGGGCGAGTCAGGCGAGTGACGATGAGTGAGCGCGGCGGAGTACGAACGGGCAGCCGCCCCGAAACCGTTCGGCGGACGCCGGACCCCGGCCCGGCCGCCCGGGTGCCGGCCCGGGTCCCGCTGACGACGGTGTACGTGTTGCTGCTGGCGGCGGTGGCGTGGTGGCTCGCGAGCCAGGGCCGGGGCGAGCGGGCCCGCTTCATCCGGCACAACAGCAGCAACGTCCACCACATGGAGGTCGGCAAGTGGTGGACGCTCTTCACCAGCGGGCTGGTGGTCGACGGAGTGCCTGCGTGGCTGGGCATCGTGGCGGTCGCGCTGGTGGTCGGGCTCGCCGAATGGCGCTGGGGGGCTCTGCGGGCCGGCGCCGTCTTCGTGTACGGGCACCTGGGCGCCACGCTGCTCACCGAGGGCGCCATGGCGGTGATGCTCAGCACGGGCATCCCGGGAGCGCTGTCGCACGCCCGCGACGTGGGCATCAGCTACGGCCTGGTGGCCACCGGGGGCTGCCTGCTCGCCCTCGGGCCCGCGCGGCTTCGGCGGTACGGCCTCCCCGCCCTCGCCGTCGCCTTGGCGACCGCGTGGGCACTGGACCAGCAACTCGCCGACGCAGGACACCTGATCGCCCTCGCCCTCGGCGTGCTCGCCTCCCGCACGCGGTGGCTGCGGGAGCTGCCGCTGCGGAAGCCTTGAGCGGCGGCAGCAGGGGCCGGAGCTCGTAGACCCGGAAACGGGGCGGGTGGACGGCGACGCCTCTCACGACGATCAGTTGTCCGTGGTGACCGTGTCGCCGAAGGGTGCCCGCAGCGCGCCCCGACGATCGGAGAGCCCGTCGGGCATGCCGACGGTCAGCTACACACTGACCGCCACCAACGGCTACAAGGAGACCAGGAACGCGGGGCTCCGGGGACTCCTACATCCACGCCGACGGGCTGCGCCGACTATGCGCGTGGGTGGTCGGTGGTCTCGGTGGCGAGGTGGTGGTGCCAGGGGGTGGTGGCGGCAGGGGAGGGGAGGAACGTCGTCAGGAGCTGGTCGAGTTTGCCCTGGCGCCAGTCGCGGTCCTTGACGGGGGTGGCCGCGTTGATGGCGTCGAGTTGGTCCTTGATCTGGGTACCGAGGCGCTCGCGTTCCGCCGGGACGGACTCGGCGAGGGCGGCGAGGGAGTCGAAGGTGGTGTCCGGGAGCGGGCCGGGGAGAGGCGTGGCGGCGACGGTGGAGCCCTCGAAGTAGGCGCGGGTGTCGAGGTGGCCCTGTTCGCGGAGGTCGACCAGGCCCACCAGCAGGTTGCTGCGCAGCAGTTGGAGCCGGAGTTGGACCTGCGTGCGCTGGTTGCCCCAGTCCTGCCCGAGGACGTTCTCGACGTCGGCGTCGAAGCGCTTGAGCTCGGACTCGGCCATGCCGGTGTAGATCCGGGCCAGGTGGACCGCCTCCTCGTTCGCGGTCGGCGGAGTGAGCTGGAGCGGTCGCTGTCGGACGGCGGCGACGGTGGCACCGGCCTGGTCGGACGGGTCCACGGTGGTCTCCTGGCTGACGACCTGCCAGCCGTCCACCGGGCTCTTCCAGAGGAGGTTGGTGACCTCGTAGAGGGCGGTCTGGGTGCCGCTCTCGTACTCCTCCGGGCCGAACCAGTCGGTGGGCCGCTGGGTGCGGCGGAACTCCAGGGCACTGGAGTTGTTGGTGGAGCAGGACTGGTAGTGCCAGGCCTTGAAGGTGTCGGGGGTGTCTCCCGGGGTGACGGCGAGGGCGCAGCCGTTCATCACGGCGGTGAAGACGAACTCCGAGCCGGGGGTGCCGTCCGGGTCGAGCGGCACGGTGGTGGAACCGACCGTGTGCAGCTGTCCGCCCGGGGCGCCGGCCAGATAGGGAATGTAGGAGGAGGAGAGGTACTGCTGACCGGCCGGCGGGTTGGCGAAGCGCTCGGCGTAGCGGGACACCAACGGGTGGTCCGGGTGCGCTTCGACGTACTTCTCGACGGCGGGCGTGAGGACGAGCGCGCCGTTGCGGCGCGGGTCCGGGACCAGGACGAACCAGTTCTGCGGCTGGGTGTTGGCCCAGGCCATGAACTCGCGGGCCTCGTTCTGGGACAGCGCCGGGGTGCGGAGCTCCATGCCGAGGGAGCCGTCGTAGGACAGGATGTGGTTCTCGAGGAAGGCGGCCGGGGTGGTGGTGAGTTCGGCCGTCGCGGCCACCGGGTCGGGGAGCTGGAGCGGCTGCGGGGCAGGGGTCGGCAGGGTCTGGGCGGGGGTGTCCACCTGGGGCACGCCGAAGAGGGAGCTCAGGCTGAAGGGAGCGCCGAACTCTGCCTGGAAGCCCCGGTCCGGGGTCAGGCCGGGAAGGGCCGACTCGTCCGGGCCGGCGGCCGAGGCCCAGACTTTCCAGTCGGTGGTGCGCGGGTCCGGGAGCGAACCGGCGGTGGCCTCCCAGGACCGACGGGTGCTCGGGTCGACCCAACGGAGCGTCCCGTCGGCCCCGTTGACGAGTGCGACGGTGTGGCCGACCTCGCCCTCCCGGCCGACCAGGACGGTGGCGAAGGAGCCCGGGCCACCGCGGCCGACGTGGTCGAGGAGGGCGTCCACGGCGGGACGGCCCTCGCCGAACAGGTGCGGCAGGTCGTGGCGGCGGTTGAGTACCTGGGCGGCGCTCGGTTCGACCGCTCCTGAGAGGGTCTGCCCGGACGGGCGGGGGCGCCCGTAATGGGTGTCCCGGTAGGCCTCGACGGCTTCCAGGCAGCTCTGCAGGTCGTCCCCGAGGCGGAAGTCCGGGCTCGGGGAGACCGGCTCCTGGTGCGGGGCGATCAGGCCGAGCAGCTCGGGCGTGGGCTCAGGGAAGCGCCGGCCGTCGGTGAACTCGCGGAGTGCGGCGTGCTGTTCGGGGTCGGCCGGGCGGTAGCCACGGTCGTGGAGCACAGCGTCGGTGTTCTCGTAGGTGGGGGTGCGGCGTCGCTTGGCCGGCGGCTCGCCCCGGTCCGGGGCGGAAACGGAGCGGTCGGTGGGGTGGGGCGGCGCGGTCCGTCCGGGCGCGGGTTGACGGTTCGTCGAGCCGAAGCCGGAGGGGCCGCCGTCGGCGCGGACCGGGCCCAGCTGGAGCGGTGCGGGGGCCGTGGGCACGGCGGAGCTGGCCGAGGCGGGCGGTGGCGGTGCGGGCTGGTCGTCGCTGTCGCTGTCGTCGTTCAGGACGAAGTCGTCGTCGAAGAGGCTCGGCCCGGTTTCGGCTCGGGGTGCGCTCTCGGTGTCGCTGTCGTCGTTGAGGGTGAAGTCGTCGTCGAAGAGGCTGGGCCCGTGGTCCGGGCTCTGCGGCCGGAACGGCGCCTGCGGGCTCGGCGGTTGCGCAGCCGTGAGCACCGGTTCGGGCGACGGCTGCCGCACCTCCGGGGCAGGCTCCGGCAGTGGGGTGGACTCCTCGCGGGGCGTCGGGATCGGGCTGTGCTCCGGGGCGGCCTCGGGTTCGACGGACGGGGGCGGGGAGGTGCGGAGAATCTCGTGGGGCTGGTCGTCGAGGTGGAGGAGAGCCATCAGCAGTTGGTTCTGCTGCCAGTCGTTGGCCCGCCCGGTGAGCTCGGAGGTGTACTGCTGGTACGGCGAGCCCTTCTGGGCGAAGCCGTTGAGCACATCGGCGATGACCTGGACCTGGTCCGGCCGGGGCGCGGTCGACTCGTTCCGGAGGTCGGTTGACTCCTGAAGTTCCCTGACGTACCCGGCCTCCAGCTCACGGATCGCCCCGGCCACGTCCGCCAGTCGCTGCCGGGCCTCGGGCACGGTGCCGAGCGGGATCTCGGCGAGCTTCCCCTCCCTCATCATCACGCGCTCCTCGGCCATACGCCCCTGTGGCGTGAGGGCGTGGTCGAGGGCGGCGCGCTGCTCCGGCGTCATGCCTTCGCCGAGGAGGTCACCGAGCCGGTCGTAGTCGTGCCCGAGGGCCTCTGCGAAGCCGTACAGCTGGTCGCTCCTGAGGCCGAAGGGCTTGCCGGAGGTGTCGTCGGCGGGCAGGGTGGCGAGCCAGCCGTCGGCGACCTCGCGCTGGTAGACGGCCTTGCGCAGGCTGTCGTACGCCGGGGCCTCCTCGACCGCGGCCGTCCAGTCATTTCCTGCGGCGAGGGCGTCGGTGACCTGCTGGAGCTGTTCGTGGACGGCGACCGCCCGGTGCGAGCGCTCCAGGGCGTCGGCGCTCTTCTGGCCGTTCTCGGCCGTCTCGCGCAGGGCGCGCTGCTGTGCCGGGTCGGTCGAGCCGTCCGCCGCGTCGGCCAACACGTCGGCGGCGGCGCGCAGTTCGCGCACGGCGGTAGCGACCTCGGCCGGGTCGGCCTCGGGCCGCAGCGCGCTCTGCCAGGACTTGGCGAGCCCCGCCTTGGTGTCGTCTGACAGATGGTCACCCGCGCGGTCGGACAGGTCCTGGGCGGCGGTCGAGGAGACCGCCTCCGGGTAGGGGGTGGTGGCGGTGACGGGGGAGAAGTACGGGCGGCCGGTGAGCTGGCTGGTGCCGGTGGTGTTGGCGCCTTCCTGGACGGCGGGCAGACCGCCGAGCTGGAAGACCTTCTCGAAGGCGGCCTGGTCCAGCGGGCCGGAGCGCAGCACCAGCACGTCGTCCGGGCTGAGCCCGTCCAGCAGCCGGTTCAGGCCGTCGGCGTCGAGCGCCGGGTCGGAGAGGTCGGCCCGCTTGAGCCACGGCTGCTCGTACGGCGGGGCGTAGGGGATCTCGTGGTTGCCGACCTGGAGCAGCACGGCAGGCTTGCCCAGGCCGGCCTGGTGGATGCCGGCCGCCAGGTAGTCGGGGGCGCCGGCCTGCCGGTCCGGGGTGAGCCGGGCGAGGCCGTAGAGCGGCATCAGGTCCAGCTGACCCGAGGTCACCCGGTCGGCCACCGACTGGAGGCGCGGGTTATCGGGGAAGGAGCTCGGATCCGGTGCCGGGACGTGCTGCTGGTACAGCGCGTTCTTCCGGTCGACCGTCCCCTCCAACGGCAGGACGCCGAAGCCGCCGTCCTCGGTGCGGGAGAACACCGCACGGGTGGACATCTCCCAGGCGTACGGCGCGAGTACCACAGCCTTGTCGGCGCCGGTGTAGGAGAGCAGGGCCTTGGCGTTGTCTCCGTCCGCCCCGATCTCGTCGCTGGCGGCGACCAGGGTCAGCCCGCCGGAGCGGACGGGGGCCTGCTGGGCCTCCTCGCCGTGCGGGTCGAACTCGTCCGGGGCGTAGTGCACTTGACCGCCGCCCAGCAGGTCGGCCGCCAGCATGCGGTCCAGCCTGGCCCGCACGTTGGTCGGCGCGACCACGTTGACCTGGCCGTCGTAGCCGAGTTCACGCAGCGAGCGGATCATGTTGACTGCTGCGGCCTGGTGGCCGGAGCCCGGGCCGGAGGCGACCACCACGGTGATCTCCGGCCGACCGGCCAGCGTCCGGGCGACCTCCCGCCGGGCGTCGACCTCCAGGTCGGTGGGAGGTACGCCGCCGCGCCGGTGCGCGATGACGTCCCGCACCTGGCCGGACCGGTCCGGCTGCTCGTCGCCGAGTCGCCAGAGGGTGTGTTCGGGCACCTCGCGGCCAAGGTCCTTGAGAAGGTCAGGGCCGTGCTCCTGCCCGAACAGGTCGCGTACGGCGTCGAGGTCGCCCGTGCGCACCGCCTTCACCTGCTCGGTCAGTGCCTCCCGGTCGGCCAGGCCGTACCGGTCGGCCAACTCGGCCGCGCGGTCGGCCGGATCGGGGACCACCCGGCCGGTGGACGGCCAGGAGTGCTGCGGGCCGTCGCCCTCGGTCCGGGTCGGCGCAGCCTGCGGCGGCGGGGCCGGGTGGTCGCTGTCGTCGGCCACGGGAACGCCGCGGTCCGCGTCGACGGGCTCGGAGCGGTCAGGGTCGGTCTCCTGCGGCGGGACGTCACCCTCCACCCGGGCGGTGAAGTCGCGCAGGCCCTGGTAGATGTCGTTCTCGGCGTCGGTGGCGCGCACCGGGTTGGCCGGGCCGTCGTGCCGGGCGGAGGGGTCGGGGCCGTACAACCGCTCCAGCAACGGCAGGAGTTCGGGCTCGTGGGCCCGCACCCAGTCCGCGCCGTTGTTGCGCGGCTGACCGGTGTACGGGTCGGTCCCGTGGTTGGTGCCGAGGTAGGCGTTGCTGAGCTGGGCGAAGTACTCGTCCTCGTCCCGGGCGGCGTAGTTCTCCGCCTCGCTGCCGTCGGCGCGGCGGCGCGGGCCGTCCGACCAGCCGGAGGGGCCGTCCTCGCCGAACAGGCGGGGCAGCGACTCGTCGTCCAGCTTGGCCCGGAAGGTGTCGCCGATCAGCTGTCGGTCGGCCTCCGAGAGGCCGAACTTCTGGATGGTGTGGGCGAATTCGTGCGTGGTGGTGGAGTAGCCGTCCGGGTAGTGCTGGTCCGGGCCGACGGTGGTGCGCTCGCCGAGCAGGTTCTCCTCGGTCACGGCGGCCCACTTGCCGCCGGAGCCGCGCACGTCGTCCCAGCCGCGGCCGCCGCCCGCCTCGCTGTCGGCGGTGCGGCCGCCGAGATGGGCGAACGGGCCGATGTCCGTCATCGGCACGTCCTTGGGGACCACGACCACGCGGCTGCCCTCGGTGAGCAACCGCGCTGCGGTGTCCGGGGACTGGAGCATCCGGGCGAGCTGGGCCGTCGCCTCGACCCGGGCCGAGGCGGGCCGTTCGGTGCTGCGGTCGACGTCCACCATGAGCTGGGCGGCGGTCTTGGCGAACTCCCCCGGGGGCAGCGTGTCGCGCAGCGCGGCCACGAAGGCCGGGTCCCTGGCGAGACCGCGACGGTCCGAGGCGGGCAGCGACTCGATGGCCTGTGCCCTTTCCCGGGGCGGGAGTTGGGGCAGCTCGCGGGTCAGGTCGGCGAGGTCGGCCGGCCGGGTGACCCGGTAGTCGTCCTGCGGCGGCGCAGAGCGCGGCGTCTCCGTGAGGTCCCCGGTGCCGACCGAGCGATCGGTGGCGGCGGGCGGAGGCGAGACGTCCTGCATGCTGGCGTCGGACCGCTGCGTCGCGAGCGGCGCCGTCGGGGCGGAGGGGCCGGCGGCCGGGGCGGGCGTGGCGGTGCCGGGGTCGAAGTGGTCCCGGAGGATGCGCTGCCCCTCCACGTAGGACGCGGAGTCGGTGCTCTTGTAGCCGTAGCGGGCCGGGCTGTAGTCCGAACCGTACTGCTGGGCCAGGCCCTTGAGAACGTTCCGGGCCTCGCTCGGGGTCAGCTTCCGGTCCCGGCCGAGCGCCTCACCGAGGCTCTTCTCGATCTCGGTCTGCCGCTTCTTCTTGCTGCCCTCGGCCGGCTCGGGGACCTTGTCCTTGAAGTCGTCCAGGTTCTGCTTGAACTGCTGGGCCTGGGCTTCCTGGGCCTGCACCAACGCCTGGACCAGCGCCCGCTGTTCGGGCGAGCCGCCGGTGCCGAGCCGGGTGGTGTCGAGCGACGGGTAGAGCGTCTCGGCCACGTACGGCCGGCTGCTCCAGAGCGAGCTCTGCTTGTCGTCGATGTGGCCCTCCGACCTGTCGGCCGTGATGTCCAACCAGCCGAGCTCGGTCTTGCCGCCCCCGCCGTCGGCCTTGGTGATCACCAGGTCCGGACGGGTCGAGCCGTGCGTCACCTGGGTGTCGATGGAGTAGCCCGCCGGAAGGGTGACGTTGTCGCGGATCATCTGGGTGGTCATCGACTCGACCACGTAGCCGAACTGGCTGGGCAGCCACTTCTGGAGCTCGGCCCGGCGCTCGGGCGTGGTCCGGGGGGCGACCCACTCCCGGTAGGTCTCGTTCCAGCGTCGGGTGTAGCCGTCGAGGTCCGGCACCGACTCCGGGTTGGCCAGCGCCAGTTCGGCGGCGTGCTCGACCTGTGCGTCGATGTCCTTCGCCAGCTGACGCACCACGTCCCGGTCCGCCGGGGCGAGCGCGGCGCCGTCGGTGACCACCGAGAGCACACCGAAGGTCGGCGCGTCACCGTCGAAGACCGAGTGGTCCAGCCGGGAGTTGACCGAATCGCCGGCCGGGTCGGAGGTGGCCGCCCAGACGTGCTGACCGTCCGCCCAGTCACCGGGCAGCGCACCCGGCCTGGCCTCGCGGACCTCGCCGGTGCTCGGGTCGGCCCAGCGCAGTCCGCCGTCCTGGCCGTGCACCAGCGCCACCACGTGGCCCTGGCTCCCAGGTCCGTTCGAGAAGAGCACGGTGGAGAAGCTGCCGGGCCCGGCGTCGCGGACCTGGTCGACCACCGAGTCCACCCCGTGCTGCCCGGTGCCGAGCGGCACCGGCGTGCCGTGACGCTTGGTCAGGGTCCAGGCGGATTCGGTCTCCGGGACGGAGGCGTGCGGCAGGCCGGAGGGCCTCGGGTTGCCGTAGTGGGTGTCGCGCAGCGCCTCGACCGCCTCCAGGCAGCTGTAGAGGTCGCCGCCGTCCATGGTCGCGCTGTGCGGGTTGACGTGGTCCAGCAGCTCGGGGGTCAACTCCGGGTGCGGGACGCTGCCGTGACGGTCCAGGTGGTCCGTCAGCGCCTGGTACTGCTCCGGCGTGGCCGGCTCGTACCCACGGTTGCGGAGCGGCCCGGCGCTGTTCTCGTACGCCGGGGTGCGCTGCCGCTTCGGGCCGTCCGGGCGGCCCTGCGGGAGGGCGTCGTCCTCGCGGCCGCGCTTGGTGCCGCGCGGGCCGCTGTCGGGGGTGGGGCCGGCGGGCCGAGTGGTGTCCGGGCGGGTGATGTCCGGACGGGGCGAGAAGCGCGGGCCTCCGGACGGCTGACCCTCGGTGCGGGTCGGGGCGTCCGGGGCGGACGGTCGGCGGACCGGTCCGAAGCCCTCCGGACGGGGGCGGGTGCCGCCGGCCGAGGCCGGGGGCGGAGTGGAGACGGGGGCGGCCGAGGTCGGCGGCACGGGGACGGTGGTGGGTTGGCCCGGCTGATTGGTCGTCAGGTCCGAGGTGGGCGGGAGCGGCGCGTCCGTACGGTCAGGGGTGGTGGCGGCCGCGCGTGACACGATGATCGGTCCGCCCGCGATACGGGTGCTCTCCGACACCGGGGCGTGCGGGTCGGTCCGATCGCCGGTGGGCTCGGGCACGGTGCGGTCCGGCCGGACGGTGGTGGGCTCAGGGGAGACCCAGTCGGCGTGCGCGGCGACGGGCTCGGGGTGGGGCTGCGTCTGCTGCCGGGGGTCCGGCTCGGTGCGGGGCGGCGGGTCCGCCTGGGCGTGCTGCTGACGGGGCGTCGGCTCGGCCTCCGGGCGGGGCTGCGGCGCGGTGTTCTGGTCGGTGTCCGGCCGTGCGGCGGCGGTCCGGGGCTCGGGCTTGGGCTCGGGACGTGGAGCGGCGGCTTCGTGCTGGGTGGGCTGCGGGCGGGCCGGGTCGGTCGGGTCGGCCTGCTGATGCGGGCCGTTCCCCTCGGGGCGGATCGTCGGGGCAGGGTCCTGCTGGGGGCGGACCGAGTCGGTCTGCTGACGGGCCGTCGGCTCGGTCTCGGTCCGGGCCGGCGGAGTGTCCGAGCGGTTGTCGGCGTGGGCGGGCGGGGCGTCGGTCTGGCCCCGCGAGGGAGCGTGCTCGCTCTGCGGCGGCGGGGCGTGGTCGGCGGTGGCTGGCATGGCGTCGGGCTGACGCGGTGCCGGGTCAGCCTGGCGCACCGGCTCGGCCTGACGGGTCGTCTGCTCCGGCTGTACGGCCGGGGGCTGTTCCGTCCGGGCGGTCGGCTCCGGCCTCGGGGCCGTCTCGGTGCGGGGTGTGGTCTCGGTGTGAGGGGCCGGTTCCGTCCGGGGAGCGGCTTCGGTGTGAGGCGCCGGTTCCGTGCGGGCCGGTGCCTGTGTGTGGGCGACCGGCTCCGGGCGAGCGGTGGAGTCGGAGCGGGTGCCGGTGTCGGCGACCGGGCTCCGGTCGAAGGTGGAGGGCGTGCCCCCGGACGGTGCGGTGTCGCCGCCGCTGCGCACTGCCGTGTCGGACGAACCGAAGTGGGGGAGAGCGGAGTTGGGCGAGCCCAGGCCGGAACCACCGGTGTTCGCGTGGATGGAGTCCCCACCGGAGCGGTCCGAGCCGAACGGTGCCAGGGTCCGTCCCCCGCCACTGGTGATCGGACCCGGGACCCCGTCGCCCCCGCTGTCGGTCGAGCGGGAACCGCCGCCGCTCGGGCCACGGTACGCGTCGGCGCCACCGTCCTCGCCGGTGCTGTGCGTCCCCGAGGAAGTGGACGAATCGCCGGAGCCGCCGGTGCCGGACGGACCACCCGGCCGTCCGCCGAAGACCGGTGGGGCGTCCGTGCTCGGCAGGCTGCCACCCGTCGGTACGTCCGGGACGTCGCCGCCGAACTTGCCCTTGAGGGCGGAAGCCCCGTGCTGGAGACCGACGTTGGAGCCGCCGCTCAGGCCGGAGCCGAGCAGGCTGCCGCCGTCGACCGTGCCGGTGGTGATCAGCTGGGTGGAGACGTCCGCGCCGACGCCGACGGCCGCGCCGTGCACCATCTTGCCGCCGACGGACTCCAACGCATTGCCGAGCCCGGCCTTGCCGGCCGCCGATCCCAGGCCCTTGCCGATCAGGTTGCCGGAGGCGCCGCCGACCGCGCCACCGAGGGCGCTCTGCCCGAGCTCCTTGCCGTCCAGGCCGGTGCGGTTGCCCTCGGCGATCTGGATGGTCTGGGCCAGCAGGTTGATGGCGACCTCCTGGGCCGCCTCCTTGGCCGCGAACTCCAGCGCCTCCTTCAGCAGCTTCTTGAGGATCTGCTGCACGACGACGCGGCTGACCGCGACCGCCGCCGGGATGGCGGCCAGCGAGGCCCCGGCGGTGAACGGGGCGGAAGCCTCGGCAGTCGCGATCTCGAAGGCCAGAATGCCGAGTTGGGCGACGATCTGGATCTTCGCGGTTTCGGTCGAGTTGGCCATGTTGTCGAGCATCTCGGCCATGCCCTCGCAGGACTTGACCATGCCGGGGAAGAACCCGGGGTCCTCCTCCGTGCCCTTGCCCACCGAGAACTTGGCCCAGTGCGTGGCCAAGCCCTCGGCAGCCTTGCCCTGCTGGCCGTCGAGCGCCCGCTGGATGGCAGAGCCGACCGACGTGCCGACGTCCGCCAGGGTCTCCCCGGTGGCGCGCCAGCGGTCGGCCATCTCGCGCATCACATCCTCCTCACCCTCCGGCCAGCGGGTGCCGGCCAGCAGGAGCAGGACCCACTGAAGGGGTTCGGGGAGCTCTACCGCCATGGTTGATCAGGGCCTTCCGGTGTGGTGCGGACGCCCCTGGGCGATGTCCCGCAGGGCGAGGTCGGGGTGGAACAGCGCGGTCTCGGGAAGCTCGGCCTCCATCGAGGTGAGGCCGGTGGAGAGGGCCTCCTCGGCGTTGTCGTAGCTCTCGGCCATCGCCTTGATCCCGTCCGCGATGTACTTGAGGGCGGTCGGGAGGTTGCCGAGACCCTCCAAGACCTTTCCGCTGTATGTGAGATAGCCCTTCTCACCGTTGGCGAACTTCTCACCCGAGTCGTCGTTGCCCCACGGGGCGCGGGCGTTCATCCCGGACAGGTAGGCGTTCAGACCACGCGTCAGCTCGTTGAGCTGGTCCGAACCCGCGAGCACAGGACCGACCGCCGCCCGGTACTGCTCGGGGTCGACCTGGAACCCCTGCCCGGCATCGCCGCCTCCGGCGGGCGTACCGGACGCCGCCAACCGCTTGCTGCTCTCGACGGGTTGGGCGGCGATCCGAACCGCGTCGGTGGTCGCGCGGGCCGTCATCGGCTCGCCGACCTGCATGGGTTCGAGGCGGGCGGTGGTGGGCTGGAGCGCGTCGGCCGCGACCCGGGCGGTCATGGGTTCGCCGGCCTGCATGGGTTCGAGCCGGGCCAATGCCGGCTCGGCGGGTTCGACCGCGTCGGCCGCCACCCGGGCGGCGACCGGGTCGGCCGCCTGGACCGCGTCGACCTGCCTCAGCTGCTGCTCTTCCATGTCGCTCCTCAGCGTCCCTGGCCGCCGGTGGCACCGGCGGCGGCGCCCGACCCGGCGGCCGCGTCACCGTCGCCGTCCGGGAAGGCTCCCGAGCTGGCCAGCCGGGCCAGCGCGGCCCGCATGAACGGGGTCGGCACCGGGAAACCCTCCTCCTCACGGAGAGGGGGCGGGCCGTCCGCCAGAGCGGCCGGCGCGGTGGCGTCGGCGGTCGGCTCCACGTCCGGACGCCCGCGACGCTCGGCCACCGACCGGGCCCGTTCCAGGTACGCGTCCTCGGACGACCCCGACCCCGAACCCGAGCCTCCGCCGCCGGTCCCGGACGCCGTACCGTCTGCACAACCCCCGGATCCCGAACCGTCCGGCCCCGGTGCCGAGTTGAGCGAGGTGCCGCCCTCCGGCCCGAGCACGGCCGCCGCCAGTTGGCTCATGAGGTCGCCGCCGGTCGGCGCCGGAGCGTCCTCCTGCCCGGCGACCACGGTCTGCGGCGGCTCCCCGGCCGGGGCCAGGCCCGATTCCTGGATCCAGCGCTGCCGCATCCGCTGCCACTGCCGGTCCTGCGGGTCGTGGTGGACGGCCTGGCCGAGGATCCCGGCGTCGCGCAGGGCGACCGTCTCCTCCTCGTCCTCCTCCGCCCCGAAGCGGGTGGGCCGGACGAAACGAGAGCCGGACTTGGCCCCCGTACCGGCCCCGCCGCCCGGTCCGTGCATTCCGGGCATGCCGCCACCGGCCGCGCCGCGCCCGGACGTCCCGGAGCCACCGGCCGCGCCGGCACCACCCGCGCCGACCCCGCTGCCGGACCCGCCGCCCGCTCCGCGACCGCCCACGCCCCCAGCGGCGCCACCGGCCGTCACCGGGTGGCCGGCGCCACCCGCTCCGCCGCCCAGCCCACCGCCGGAGCGCCCGCCCGGGTTGTAGCCGCCGAGCGCGGACGTGCCGCCGCCGGACCGGCCGCCGCCGAGCCCTGACCCACCGCCGGCACCGCCGATCCCGCCGGACCGTCCGCCACCGAGGCCGCTGCCGCCGAGCCCGCCCGGGGTGCGGCCGCCACTGGGGTTGAACGTGCTGCCGGCCCCACGGCCGGTGAGGGTGCCGCCGGGCAGTCCGGCCGGACGCCCGGTCAGTCCGCCGGTGCTGGGTCGCCCGGTGCCGGTGGTGCCGCCGGGCATACCGCCGCCGGGAATCCGGAGGCCGCCGAACCCGCCCAGCGAGCCGCTCGGATCGGCCCCGCCCGGCGTGAACGGGCGGAGTGGCGTACTGGCGCGGGTCATGCCGAGCGCCGTGTCACCGGACGGCACTTCGTGCCCCGCCAGCTGGAGGTTCGGGACCGAGCCGGACGACGGCAGCTTGAATTCGGGCAGCCCGCCCGCCCCGTACGTGGGCGAGCCGGCCCCGCCGCCACCGAAACCGCCGCCTCCGCCGAAGCCGCCGGTCCCGCCGCCGCCGAAGGCACCCGGCGTCTGGGCGGTCGGCATCTTGAACGGCTGGAGCGCGGGCGCACCGCCACCACCGCCGGGCCCGGCCGACGGCCCGCCCGGCATCCCGGGGAAGCCGCCGCCGGGCGTGCCGCCGAGCCCGCCCGGTACGACGCCGCCCGGCTGGAAGCCCTGGATGTCGACCGGGGGAGGGGCGCCACCGGGGAGACCGGTGGTGCCGTTGGGAAGAGTGCCGGGGGAGTTGACGGTGGAGATGCCGTCCAGTCCGGTGCGGGGCGTCGCGTTCGGGTTGCCGCCCGAACCGCCGCTACCGCCGCCGCCGGTCAGCGAGGCGACCTGGGCGGCGGCCGTCATCCGCTGGAAGTGACCGGAGCCCTGACGGAGCATCGCGTCCACGTTGCCGCCGACCTGGTCGACGTACGTGTTGTACGTCGAGACGGCCTCCTTGATGCCCTCGGACTTGGCGATGTCGTCGTGCTTGCCGGCCGGGTTGTCCGCGATGTACTCCTTCGTGTACTGGAGTTCGCGGATCATCTCGTTCTTGGTCTGGGTGACCGCCTCGATCCCGCCGCGCAGCGCCTGGGCGACGGCGATCGCGGCCGAGACCGTGGTGGCGACGTGCGAGCCGTCGCCGGTGCTGTACTTGGCGAGGTAGCGCCCGAAGCTCTCGGCGGCCTCGCCCTCCATCGCCTCCATCGCCAGCTTGGCGTTGGCCACGATGGCGCCGATCCGGGTCTCGGCGAAGGTGTTCCACTTCTCCCAGGCGACGGCCAGGTCGCCGAGCAGGTCCTCGTTGCTGTCGGGGAAGGTGATGGCCTTCCCGTCCTCGTTGCTCTGGATGACCTTCAGCACTTCTGCCAGGTCGGGGGGCAGCTGGATCACGGTGTCCGTCCTTCTGCGAGGATCGACTCGGGCAGGGTCAGGTCAGCTTCGGGCCGCTACCGCCCGAGGAGTGCGGCGGGGGCTCGGGGTCGTCCCAGGTGTTGTAGTCGAGCGTGGGCGCGTCGGCCGAGGCGAAGCTGGAGTCGGCCTTGCCCGCCTCGCCGGTCTCACCGGCGACGACCACGGTGACCGGCTTGGTCCGGCCTTCCTGCGGGATCGGGGCGACCGGTGCGTTCGCGCCCTCGATCGCCCGCAACGAGGTCGCGTTGGACTCGTCCACGGTGCGGTAGTTGGCGACCATCAGACGCAGGTTCTCGGCCACCTGGGCGCTGTTCGCGAGGAACTGCTTGATGCCGTCCAGCACCTGCTTCTGGTGGTCCGCCAGCCCACCGACCGAACTGGTCGATCCAGTCAGTGACTTGGCGAGCCGGTCGGTCCCGTAGACCGTGGGCTTGATCTGGTCGACCGCCGCCTGCAGCTCGGCGGTCGGCCGCTCCAGGTCGTCCAGCATGGTCTGGATCATCTTCGCCGCCGCCTCGACCTGTTCGAGGTCGACCCGGAACTCTCCCGCCGCCATTTCCGCCCCTTGCTCGTCGCGTCATCGGTGGCCGACGCCCCCAGGCCGTCGGCACAAGTCTCCGGCAGCGAGAGGCTGCCGACGGTACGTCAGAGTGTGACGGCCCCGCCGGGGCCGACCACGTACAGACCAGTCTCGGTGAACGAGATGGCCAACGGGGGTCGGTCCAGCGGCGCCTCGTTGAGCAGCGTGCCGCTGCCGAGGTGCCAGAGCCGGACGGTGTCCTGCTCGTCCCCGGCCGCGACCAGTGCCTCGCCGTCCATCTCCTGGCAGACCAGCGTGCGCACCCGCGCGGTGCCCCCGGCCAGCTCCGTGACCGCCCGGCCGTCCTCCGCGTCGAAGGCCCGCACGGCGCCGTCGGCCGTACCGGCCAGCACCACCGTCCGTCCGGCGTGGGTGGCGAAGGCCAGGGCCGCGACCGGCGCGGTCAGCCCGCTCACCACCGCGCCGGGCTCGCCGCTCTCCGCGTCCCAGAGCCGCACCGTGCGGTCGCCGCCCGCAGTGGCGAGCAGCGGACGCAGGCCCTGCGGTCCGACCGCCAGTGCGGTGACGCCCTGCTGATGGGCCGCCAGCCGCAGCAGCGGCGTTCCGTCCAGCGCGTTCCGCACCCGCACCACGCCGTCCGCTCCGGCGGAGACCAGGGTGCGTTCTCCGAGCGCCAGGCAGGTCACCGGACCGGTGTGCGGGGTGGGCACCGAGAGCGGGGCACCGTCGGTGAGGCGGTGGCAGCGCACCGCGCCGGTGACGGTGCCGCAGACCAGCAGGCCCTCGGCCACCGCGACGGAGCTCACCGCCCCGCCGTCCTCGTCCAGCCGGAACCGTTCGACGCCGCCCTCCCAGAGCCGCACGGTGCCGTCGCCGTACCCGGCGGCCAGCACCTGTGCGCCATCCGAAGTCACTGCAGCCGCAAGGGCGTTCAGCGGGCGGGGACCGGTGGCCGGGTCGGCTGGCTCCCAGGTCGCCAGTGGGGCGCCGGTGGCCGGATCGAAGAGCCTGATCCGGCCGCGCTCGTCGCCGACCGCCAGGGCCTGGCCGCCGTCCTGCCGGACCACCGCCAGTGCGGTCAGCCAGACGCCGCCGGTGGCCCAGCCGTCCCGGCCGGTTCCCCGGTAGACGTCCCAGGTGCGTACGGTGCCGTCCAACGCGCATGAGGCGAGCACCGGTTCGCCCGCCAACTCGGTGAAGGCCAGGCCGGTGACGGTGGCCGAGTGGCCCGCCAGCACGGCCAGCGGCTCGCCGGTGGCCAGGTCCCAGAGGCGGATCTCCCGGTCCACGCCGCCGGAGGCCAGCACCGCCTGATCGCCCAGCGAGAGCACCGCGAGGGAGGTGACCCGGTCGGTGTGGCCGACCAACAGGTGCAGCCGTGCGCCGGCCGCCGCGTCCCAGACCCGGATCGTGCCGTCGCCGCCGGCCGCCGCCACCAGGTCGATCCCGGCGCAGTTGGCGTGCACCAGGGCCGAGGCACCACGGCCGTTGACCGCGAGCAGCCCCAGACCCTTGCCGTCCTCGGCCCGCCAGGCGCGGACCTCGCCGTCCCGGCCGCCGGAGAAGGCCAGTGGGACGCCCTCGACCACTGCGGCGGCCACCACCTGGGCGCCCTCGCCGCCCGAAGTGCCGTGCATCAGCGCGCCGGTGCCGGCGTCCCAGACCTGGACGGCACCGTCCTGCGCGCCGACCGCGAAGAGGTCCTGCGCACCGATCCGGCCCAGCGCCACGGCGGTGGGCAGCAGTCCGGCCTCGGCGTCCGAGCCGCCGAGCGAGGAGCCGTTGTCCGCCAGCTCGGCCAGGCCGAAGCCACGGCCGCCGACGGCGAGTGCGAAGGCGGGCCGTCCCGAGACGGTGCCGATGGCCGCCGTCGGCGCTGCCTCGGCCGGATCAACAGCCGCCAACTGCACCAGGCCGCCGGGGAGTTGGGCCGGGAGCTCAGGGCGCATCAGCTGGCCGGCCAGTGCCTCCAGCAGGCGGGCGATGCCCGGCACCGGGGTGTCGGTGCCATCCGCCCAGGTCAGCTCGCCGGCCGCCAGTCGCCGGGCCTCGGCGGCCCCGCCACCGACCCCGGGGGTGGCGTTGCGCAGCGCGTTCAGCACCCGGGCGGGCACCGCCGGGTCCACCGTCGCGGTGCGCACCACCTCGGTGCCGCCGCTGCGGTGGCGCACCCGCAGGGCGCCGTGCTGATCCAGCGTCAGCTCGAGCCTGCCTCCCGGCAGCTGTTCCCCACCGACCGAGAATTCCACCAGTCCCGACATCTTCCGAACCCCCAGCCTGGTACATGGACAAACCAGCCGCGCAGTGCGCGTAGATCAGTTGTGCAGCGTTCCGTCGTGCCCGAGGATCAACAGAGGTCCTCCGGCACCAGGGTCGCGTACACGGCATCGTGCAGTTCGTGGGTGCGGGAGCTGCGGAACAGCGCGGGACGGAAGCCGGCCCGGCGGAAGCCGATGGAGGCACCGACCACCTGCACCCCCATGTTCTCGGCGGCCGCGTAGGCGTCGATCCGGCGCAACCCCAACTCCTCGAAGCCGAACCGGCAGACCAGCCGCATCGCGGAGGCCGCCGTGCGCATCCGCCGGTGCTCGGGCAGCAGCCAGACCGAGACCTCGGCGGCGCCCTCCTCCGGTCGCAGATCCACCAGCTCGGCCAGCCCGATCGCGGGGCCGCCCCCGGGTCCGGGTTCAACCCCCTGTGCTGGCTCGCCCGCCCGGGCCACCGCGAAGTACGCGGCCCGGTCGGCGGCCCAGAGTCTGGGAGCGACCTCGGTGATCCAGCGGACGGCGGACGCCCGGTCGGGGTGGAGCAGCACGCCCTGCATGAACTCGCGCACCAGTGGATCGCCTGTCCCGGCCAGCAGCGTTTCGGCGTCGCGCTCCTCCGGTCGGCGGATCACCACATCGCCGTCGCGTACGCCTGAGAGCGCTTCCACCGAGCTCAAAGAGCAGGTAGCGCCCCGGTTCCTCCCCATGTTCAATATCGAAGCATCTCGCAGCCCCTCAATCAACCTGGCCCGGCGCGTCGCTACCTGCCGGTAGTCCGACGCTCTCGTCCTGGATGTGAGGCGCCGACTCCACTGACGATTCGTCAGCATACGGAGCGACCCGGGGTTTGCGTGGACCGGGCCCCGGGTCGCCTCCCGTCGCGGCCCTCGGTCGCCGACGAAAGGCTCTGCTCAGGGCGGCCGGAGGCGGCTCAGGCGGTGATCGTCGTCACGCGGCCGCGGGTCCGCAGCGCGGGTTCGGCCGGTCGGATCGCACCGCTCCGGTCCATACCTTTGATCCCCTGACGGGGCCGGACGGACCCGGGGCCTCGTGTGCTGCCCGTGTGCGGATCCGTCCTGACGCTCGGTCAGGGAGCCAGTGGCGTCACTCGAAGGGGGTAGGGTCGCCGGCCCCGTGTCGGACGATCTCCGCTGCGCCGTCGGAGAAGTCGACGACCGTCGTCGGGACCGTACCGCAGTCGCCGGAGTCCATCACCGCGTCCAGCACGTGGTCGAGCCGCTCCTTGATCTCCCATCCCTGGGTCATCGGCTCGTCCTCTCCGGGCAGGAGCAGGGTGCTGGAGACGAGGGGCTCGCCGAGTTCGGCGAGCAGGGCCCGGGTGACGGCGTGGTCGGGGATCCTGACGCCCACGGTCTTCTTCTTCGGATGCATCAGGCGGCGAGGGACCTCCTTGGTGGCGGGCAGGATGAAGGTGTAGCTGCCGGGCGTCGCGGCCTTGATGGCGCGGAAGACGGCGTTGTCGATGTGGACGAACTGCCCCAACTGGGCGAAGTTCTCGCACATCAGGGTGAAGTGATGGCGCTCGTCGAGACGCCGGATGGACCGGATCCGCTCCAGGCCCTCGGCGTTGCCCATGCGGCAGCCGAGAGCGAAGCAGGAGTCGGTCGGGTACGCGATGAGGGCACCGGAACGGAGGCTGTCGGCCACGGTGTTGATGGTGCGGGCCTGAGGGGTCTGCGGGTGCACGTCGAAGTACTTCGCCATCGGCCGACTCTACAAGGTCCGCCCGGCCGTCCAGCACACCCAGGCCCGCAGGATCGGGGCGTCGTGGTCCGCCGTCCGCCGTCCGCACCGCTGGGTCGGCTGGAGGGAGCGCCCTCAAGGGGGACGGGCCGGGCAGCCGGGGCACCGGAGCGGCCCGTGCCGGTGCGGTGCTCCTAGGATGGTGACCGTGCCCGGCAGCGAACTCCTGACCCGCGACCCAGGTCACAGCCCTGTCCCGTCGGAAAACGCACCGACTGCGCCGCCACCGCCTGACGCTCCGTGACGCGCTGGGCCGCAACCGCCGGACTCAGCCACACATCCACCGTCCATCGCCCCGTCGGCCGTGTACGCGCCCAGCCGCCGAGGCCCAGCGCGTGGACGGCACCCTTGAAGGAGATCCCGTCGTGCCCTGGAAGTCCGACCTCACCTGGACCGGCCACACCGCCGGCGCCGCCACGACCGTGCACCAGGGCCGCACCTGGCACCTGTCCAAGCACCTCAGCCCGCCGGACGCCGAAGGTCGCTACAGCCCTTACGAACGCTGGTACCTCCACGCCGACGACGGCCAGGGCCAGCCTCACCCCGACCCCGTCGGCACCACCCTGGGCCGCAACCGCGTCAACGCCCAGCGCCTGGCCGAACTCGTCATCACCGGCTGGGAGAACAGCCACCAGCTGCGCCCCGGCGACGGCGTCCAGCTCTGGCGGCGCACCGGTGGCGACGGCACCCTGGTCCCGCTGGACGAGCTCCTCGTCGGACGGCATCGCTGACGACGTCCGGTCGCTGCCTCCGAGGGTTGACGCGAAACGCCTGGCGTACTGACGGACGTCCTGCCGCGTTGATCCTCGGACCCTGAGTGCCCGTCAGGTGCCGGGGCACCGCGAAGAGGGAGCCCTGCCGGGCCCGTCAGTCGTAGGTCAGGCCGCCGTCAGTGCTTGCGGGCACAGTGGTGTCACGCCGAAGGGGCAGCGCACCGCCCCCGAGGCTTGGGAGAGGTGCCCGGAGCGGCTGATCGGGTGCCTGGCCGGTAACGGCCGAGCAGGACCTCCGGGTCCACGCAGGTTCGAATCCTGCCCTCTCCGCCCAGCTCACCCCGGGCTCGCTCGACCGGTCATCGAGCCCGGGGTGAACAGCTAGACGGTGCCTGCGTGACAGGGTGGGTGAATGCCGCCGAACCGCGAGTACTCATCCGCTCTCCGTCCCGAACCGTGGCTTGACGTCGCCCCGACCCACGGGGACCTCGTTGCGGCGAAGGCGCTCGTCTACGACCCTTGCGGGTTCACCTGCTCGCAGCCGGTACCCGAAGCGGAGGGTGCCGCTTACGCCGCCCACGAGTTCACTCTCGACGGGCTCTCGATCCGGTTCCGCGCAGCGAAGACGACCCCTACCAAGGTCGGCCAATTCGTCACCGTGTGGAAGAGGTCCCCGGCCGGGCCGATCCAGCCCTTCGACGCCACGGACCCGGTCGACCTCGTCGTCATCAGCAGCCGCGACCATCAGCACTTCGGCCAGTTCGTCTTTCCCATGGACGCTCTGCGTCACCACGGCGTCGTCTCAGTGAACGGTTCCGGTGGGAAGCGAGCCTTCCGCGTCTATCCGCCCTGGGTGACCACCACCAACCGCCAGGCCGACAGCGCGCAGGCTTGGCAGCTGGACTTCTTCCTGCACCTGCACCAGAACGGTCCTGTCGACCTGGCCTGCGCACACGAGCTCTACGACCCGCAGGACGGCGCCGGCACCACCACAAGAGCGACCGGCCCCGCACACGGCCGCTGATCATCCGGCAGGGCCGGCGACGCCGGGGCGCCTGCGGCCCGAGCCCAGGTCGGCGCACAGGTGCGACCATCCCAGCCGGCCGACCTGGCAGCAGCATTGGTCGCACAGGAGAGCCAGATCGTGCTGACTCGTCGTCGGTATGGGGACGGCCGTGCGAGCCGTCGCCAGGTTCTGCGCACTTTCCAGGGTCACCCGTCTGCTCGTTGTCCCTGGTCCGGTCGCGTGTGGCCGCTCCTGCGTGTGAGCCAGAGGGCTATCTATCCCTCGAACAGCGAAAAATCTGTACTGGCCGGAGTAGACATTGATGCGGCGCGTGGTTAGTGTTTCTCTCGTAACAAGCAGTCAGAGGGGCCCGCCAGACATGAACTGGCGGGTGAGATAAGACAGTTCGCGGTTCGGTGTGGTTGTGGAGTCTTGAAGCCAGGATTGGTGCAGTACGGCGACAGGACTGGCAGCCGTGCTCAGGCGGCCCGCAGTGATCAGGGGCCGCTGCCGGGCAGTATCGGATGAGCAGTGCCGCAGTGCGCAGGGCCGGCGCCGAGCAGGCGGGCGCGGGGTAGTGACGTAACAACGGTGCGGTTGTGGAGTTCCGAAGCCAGTGCAGGTGCAGGACGGTGACGGGGCTGGCGGCCGGGCCGGGTGGCCTGCGGTGATCAGGGGCCACCACTCAGCGGTACTGTCCGTGAATGGCAAGTGCCTTACCAGTAAGTGAAGTTGAGTCGCAGTCAGTGACTGTACGCAAGATCTCAGCAAAGGCGTCGGGCTGCGGGCGCGCGTGCTGGGAGAGTCGGGCAGTGGGGTTCCGAGCCAAGCAGATGAGCAGGACGGGCGACGGGGCTGGCTGCCGCACAGGTGGGCGATCTGGCCACCACGACAGCAGGACGAGTGCAGTTCGCAGTACCGAGCAGTACAGGTGTGAATCGCGGGACGCCACGCAGGCACCCGTCGGTGCACTACCCGCAGTTCGCATGATGTCCAGTGATCCAGAGGAAGAGACGGAGGGCGCAAACGCCATCAGGATCGCCCGGCCCGTGAGACAGGAAGTTTCGTCCGGGCGGACACCGCAGACCCCTCAAGGTACGAAGGATGGTGGTTTCCGGTCACGCATACGCGATCCCCGCAATCCTCCTCTCACGAGGAGTGGCGGACACAAGAACCGGCCCAGGGCCGGTAGATGGTGATGTTCCCCTTCGGGGCCCCGGAGCCACAGCGCACCGGGGCCCCTCCCCGTGTGCCGGACCCACGGGAGCCGGACGTCCCCATGCCCAGCAGATCCAGGACCAGCCTCGGAACGGGACTGCCGCGACCCGTGGTGAGTTCGGTGGGCCGCTGCCGCTGCCGCTGCCGCTCAGCCGGCCGGCCGAGCGCGTGCCAGGTGACCGCCGCCGAGGTGAGGAGCGCCGAAACGAGGCAGACCAGCGGCGCGACGCCCGGGGCCGCGGGCGTGGCCGCACCGCGCCGTACCGGCGCCGACCGAGGCAGAGGCATCGCTGTTCCTTCCCGCCGTGGCTCGGCGCCGGTCGCGCGGGGCTCTTCGACGGAGCCTCAGTCCGACCGCGCCACCGGACGCTGCGCCCTGGGACCGGACCTCCTGTCTGTCATGCGGGGCGCCTACCCGGTCACGGCGCGGCAGTCCCACAGCGGCGACGGTTTCGCGCCGGGACTTCCGCCGGTCACCGGCTGGTCGGGTTCCCGGGGCCGAGGATCGAAGGCCTTGACAGTCCAAGTGATTAGCCGCCATATTATCTGCATGACGAGGGACGGTATCGACGCCGAGGCACCCACGCTGGACCAGGCCAGGCGGCAGGTCGAGCACTACGGCCTGAAGGTCGATCCGCAGGCGGTACTGGTCGCGGTGCGGCTCATCTCGGCGGGTGCGAGGGTCGGCCGGGCGGCCGAGGTGCACTTTGCCAGGTTCGGGTTGTCGACGGGGCGCTACCGCCTGCTCGCGGACCTGGAGGGCCACGGCGGGGAGAAATCCCCCTCGCGCCTCGCGGCCGACCTCGATGTCTCCAGGGCCACGGTCACCGGCCTGCTGGACGGCCTTGAGCGGGAGGGCCTGATCGCCCGCCGTCCGTCCACGGAAGACGGCCGGGGCACGGTGGCCGTGCTCACCGCGCGGGGGGCGCAGCGCCTGCGCGACATGGCGTCCGAGCACTTCGGGCGGCTCGAAGCGATGGTGGAGGACCTCTCCGTCGAGGAGCGTGCGGTGTTCCTGGATCTGCTCGCCCGCGTCGTGCGCGGCAGTGCGGCCCTGGCCGCCGACTGATCCGGCTCCCGGCCGGTGTGGCCCCGCCCTCCGGGCAGGGCCCTTTTTACGCACCAATAGTTAGCCACCTAATTATGTCGACGGGCGGGGCGTCGCCGCCGCCACCCGTCGCTTCCTCGCCTCGACGAGAGGGGCCAGCATGCCCGCAACGAAGGACAGAACCAGCCGAAACCGGACAGCCGCCCGCCCGTTCATCCTGTGGCGCGAGGTGCTGACCGCGTACGCCGCCCCCGCGCTGATGGCCGGCACCGCCGGAGCCGTCACTGGGCAGCAGGACCTGGTGGTGGCCGCCAGCACCTCCATCGCCGGTACCTCCGCCGTGGTGGCGTACCTGGTGGGCACCTGGCTGCAGCGTGGTGGGCGGCCCCGACGGTGGACCACCAGCTCGCCGCAGATCGTCCTGACCGCCGTACTCGTGATCCCCGCCGTCGGCGCGGCGGCCCTGCTCGGATGGGCCGCCGCGCAGTGGCTGCCCGCTCACAGCCCGGTCCCCGCCGCCGCGTGGCCGGAACGCCTGCGCATCGACCTGCCCGTCTCCGCGGCCCTCGCCACCACCATCGTCACCCTGCGCTGGCGCAGCACCACTGCGGCATCCGCGACGTAGTCCTCGCCGGTACCTGGCCCACTCTCCACCCGACAAGTCGACCCCGGCAGTACCCGCCGCCGGGAAGCAGCCAAGGAAATGAGCACACGATGATCGTCGTCATGGGAGCGACCGGAGCAACCGGGAACGCCCTGCTCCGCAGCCTCCTCGCACTCGGTGCACCCGTCCGCGCGCTGACCCGTACTCCGCACCGGCCGATCCCCGGCACGGCCGGCGCAGACCGGCCACTCGTCGAGGTCCAGTACGCCGACGCCACCGATCCCCGCTCCCTGCGCACCGCGTTCAAGGGTGGCAGTCAGCTCTTCCTCGCCATGGCCAACAGTCCCGAACAGGCCGAACTCGAAACCCGCGTCATCGACATCGCCGCCGACGCCGGCATCGGACACATCGTCAAGATATCCGCACCGGCCGCCGAACCCGACTCCCCGGTGGTCATCTCCCGTGGACACCACGCCATCGAGGAGCACCTGCGCGCCAGCGGACTCACCCACACGGTCCTGCGCCCCTACGCGTTCATGCAGAACCTCCTGCGCCTGGCCCCGACAGTCGACCAGGGCGTGATCCTCGGCGCGATGGGGGACGCACCGTGCAACTACGTCGACTGCCGCGACATCGGCGATGTCGCCGCCGCCGCTCTCACCAGGCCCGACATCGCCGGAGGTACCTACGCCCTGACCGGACCCGAAGCCGTCTCCTACCCCGAACTGGCTTCTCGGCTGACCGCCATGACCGGCCATCAGATCCGCTACGTCGACCTCGCCCCCGACGAGCTGCGCGACAGCCTCATCCACAACGCCCGCATGCCCGCCTGGCTCGCCGAGCACGTGAAGGAGATCCAGCAACTCGCCATCGCCCGGCCCGAAACCCCCACCACCACCGTCGGCGAGATCCTCGGTCGCCCGCCCCGCACCCTCGACGCCTTCCTGCGCGAACACCACGCCTGGTTCCGCCGGTAGGGCGCTGCCTCGGGCTTCGTCACGACGCTGCGGACCGTCCGGCTCGGCCCGGGAGTGGAATTGCGTGACTGCCGGGCCGGCAGTGCCACCTCGCACCGGTGGGAGTGAGGATCGGATGGAGCCCGTACCGGTGTTCGCCGCAGACCGGCCAGACTCTCCGGATCGTGTCGGCAACGAAAGCCTGCACTGCGGCGGCCACCGTCACCATCGCCGCGTCCGGAATAAGGGTGCGGACCTGCTCGCCGTGGATCTCCACCTCGCCGGTGGGTTCGTACTCGCTGTCACGGTTCGAGAAGACCTTGAGTTCGCCGAGGTCGGTGGTGAGGTCTCCTGCCGCGTGAGCCTTCAGCAGATCCAGGGCCGCGTAGGCCAGTTGGATCCTCCTACTGAAGATCACTTCTGCGAGTCGGTGCGCCGGCAGCTGCCCGTTGCCGTCGAAGATCTCCTCGAACCACTGCTTCTCCTGCGGTGACAGCCAGGCGGGGTCTTTGTCGATTTCCGGGTCGGGCAGGGTCTCGGCAAGCCACTGGTTGAATGCCTCGTTCCGGGACGGGGTCACGTGTACTGCCTCCGTTGTCTGTGCGCGTGGGCCGCCTTGTCGGGTACCGAGGCGGCCCACGCCAGCGTGGGTCTGATCAGCTTTTCAGCTCAGCGCGCGCTGCCGATGGTGCGGTCGGCGTCGGAGCCCTGGAGCATGAGGGTCGTCTCCTCGATCCGGCGGAAGCGGCCGTCGGGGCCGAGGTCGGCGAACACGTACACCTCCATCCGCACGGTGGAGCCGTCCTTCTTGGTGATGTAGGCGGTGTGACGGTCGGCGTACTTGTCGCCGTCGTGGAGTTCTTCGTGGACCTCGACGCGGCCGTTGGCGACGACGGTGCGCAGGTGGGTGATGTGGTCGAGGAACTCGGCGCGGTCGGCCCACTCGCCGTCGGTGCGCTGGCGGTAGTCGGGGGTGAAGTGGCGGTCGGCGGCCTCGGGGACGGTGAAGTCGCGGTTGAAGAGGAGGTCGGTGAGAGCGGCCTCGATGCGGGTGCGGGGCATGAGAGATCCTTACAGTTCGGAGATGCGTGCGCTGCGCACGCAGTGCTCGAACCGTAGCACCACTGCGTGCGTCGCGCACGCTAAGCTGAGGGCATGAAGAACGAGGTGTGCAATGAGATCGCGGACGCCCTGGGGGTCCTGCTCCGGCGCACCACGCGCACGCAGCTGCACCGGCGTCTGACCGAGGGCATGGGCGACGAACTGGATGAGCTGACCTATCCCGTACTCAGCGCCCTGGCGCGCACCGGGCCGCGCAGCGCCGCCGACCTGGCCCCTGAAGTCGGCCTCGACCGCTCGGGCGTCACCCGGCGGGCCACCCGTCTGGAGAGCGCGGGCCTGGTCCGCCGCGAACCGGACCCCAAGGACCGGCGCGCACACCTGCTCGTCCTCACCGAAGAGGGCCAGCAGGCTGTGGTGCAGCTGCGCGAACGCCTGGCGGACCACATCGCCGCCGGCCTGGCCGCCTGGCCGCCCGGCGAGGCCGAGGCGTTCGCCCGCCAGCTGCGCCGCTTCACCACTGACGGTCCGTTCTCCATCTGACGGGCCCTCAGCTGGCTGGTCGGTCTGCGGATCGGCACCCATGTGCTGCTCGGCACCTGCAAGTACGCGGTGGTGTCGGCGCTCGGTCACGTCGTGTTCGCGCTGGTGATGGCGGCGGTGACCGTCGCCCTGCTGGTCTACGTGCAGCGCACCGCGCTCGCCGCTCTCGTTGCCGCCGGCAAGGTGACCGCCTGAGGAAGCCGCTGCGCAGGACGTCGCTCGGAGGCGGTACCGGCGCCGGCGCCGTTGGCGGGAGTGAAGGTTGACTCGGCCGTCATGGCGGCCGGTACGCCCGTCGCCGATCCGGCGGTGCAGGCCGAGATGGACACCCACTACCAGAGTGTCCGCCGGTTCCGGACGCCGAACGCGGCGGCCTACAAGGGGCTGGGCCGGACGTACGTCGAGGACCCGCAGTTCCGCTCGAACTACGACAAGATCGCCGACGGTCTTGCCGCCTATCAGCGCGACGCGATGGATGCCTACGCCGACACCCGCCTGAGCTGACGCCTGCGGTCCGCCGCCGAGGGCACCACTCTCGGCGGCACCTCCGCGACGGCACCGGGGCCTACCGTCAACTACGCTTCCTGGCTTCGTGACAAGGCACAATCCCAAGGGGCAGCACTGCTGCGGCCGAGTCGTCGACACCGGCACCCCCCACCCGCAGAATCGGCCGTTGCCTGCCACCACGCACGCCCCGGTGGCGTACCGTGACCGACGACGAAGTGAAGGGGATTCGTATGAGCGCCCAGCCCGACCGCCTTCCGGCCCCGCCGCCGCCTCCCGCCCCGGCTGCCGCCGCGCGACTGCTCGCCCGCATCCGGGCCGACCACGACACGGCCCGCGCCGCGCGGTGGGAGCCCGCGTTCCAGCGGGACTGGGCGGCGGCTGCGGAGAACTCGCGCGTCCTCTACGACCTGACGCCCCTTCACGAGGTGGTCCGCGTGTGGCAGGGCCGCCTGGACACCGCCCCGGCCGTCGACGCCTTCTTTGCCGCCGGCCTGGAGGACGAGGACGGCATCGATCCCGACGACATCATCGGATCACGCCTGTGACCACGCCGTGGCCGGCCCGGATGTCCGCGTCGGCCGCCAAGGTCCTCGCCGGTCTGCCGCGCCACGTCCAGGAGATGGTCCGCGACGTTCTGGACATCGCCTCCCGTACCCCGTGGGGCTGGCCGCAGTGGGACGCCACCGACCCGGACGGCCGGGACGTCCGCACCGCCGCCATCGGCCAGCTCACCGTGGTGTACCTGGTGAACCGTGCCACCCAGCGCCTGCTCGTCGTCGACATCGTCTGGTTCGGCTGACCGCCCGAAGCCCGGTCCGGCCTGGGCGGTGGAGCCCGTCGCACGGCTACCGGTCCAGGCCGATGTCCGTCCCGGACGGGCTGCGCCCGGCGGCAGCCCCGAGGCTCAGTCGAGGGTGACGACCATCTTGCCGAGCGCCTTCCCGGCCTCCATGGCCCGGTGGGCCTCGACGATCTCGTCGAACCGGAAGACGCGGGTTGGGCGGGCCCGGAGGGTACCGGTCGCGACCTTGGTGTAGATCGCGTCCAACGGCACGTCGGTGAGCGGGAATTCGGGGGAGCCGAGGACGAAGGCACTGCCGAAGAAGCTGAGCCGGACGCCGCTCGGGAGATCCGCGATCGGGTCGAAGTCCCGCACCGGCTCGAGGCCGCCCAGGAAGCCGAGTTGGCACACCCGGCCCCGGGGCCGGACCAGGGCGAGCGAGTCGCGCAGCACGCTGTTGCCGACGATGTCGAACACCGCGTCGACGCCTATCTCGCGTTCCCTGACCTGGGCAGCGAGCACGCCGTCGTCGATGAGTACGTCCTCGGCGCCGAGCTCCCTCAGCAGTGGTGCATGCGCCGGGTTGCGGGTGGTGGCGAGTACGGTCGCGCCGTGGTCGACCGCGAGGTTGACGGCGGCCTGGCCGAGTGAGGAGGTCGCGCCCCGGACCACGACTGTCTCGCCCGGGCGCAGGTCCAGACTGCCGAACAGGCCGCTCCACGCCGTCGCGTAGACCTCGGGCACCGCCGCCAGCTCGGCCCAGCCCAGCGAGGACCGCACCGCCACCACGTTGGTCGCGGGTACGGTCACCAGTTCCGCGTAGCTGCCGTTGCGGGTCCGGCCCATGCCGCCGAGGATCGCCACCACCCGGGTGCCGCACGGGAGTACGCCGGACGGGTCGGCCTCGACCACCCCGGCGCACTCGATCCCGGGGACGGCCGCCACCTCTCCCCAGGCCCCGGCGCGCATGTACGCCTCGGCGTGGTTGAGGCCGAACGCCTTGACGCGGATCAGCACCTCGCCCGCGGCCGGCACCGGGTCGGGCAGTTCGGTGCGGGTGAGCACCTCAGGGCCGCCGTGGGCGGAGATGACGATGGCCTGCATGGCGTGATTCCATTCTTGAGCATTCATTCAACTATGGGTGCGAAAAAAGAGCCACCGCGTACGGTGGCCCGGTCGACCGGCCCTCAGGCGAGAGCCGTGAACGCGTTGTCGACGATCGCCCGCAGGAGCGTCTCGTCGGGATTCGCCTTTCCGACGACCATCAGCCCCTGGCAGGTCGCGACCAGCAGTCTGGCGCTGCCGGCGCAGTCCAGTGAGGCGCGCACCTGGCCCCGGCGAGCCGCGTTCTCCAGTGCGTGGGTCATGCACCGTTCGAGCCGGGCCAGGTGGCCGCGGACAACGGCCGCCGCCTCGTCGTCCTCGGCGGCGTTCTCGATCGCCGTGTTGACGAGCAGGCAGCCTTGTCGGCCCTCCGGGCTGAGCAGGTCGCGCACCAGGCCGTCGAAGTAGCCGCGGATCTCGGCCACCGAGGCGACCGGCGCCTCCAGTTCCCCCAGCTTCTGCGGGACCACCAGCTTGGAGTACCGCTCCAGCGACTTGAGGAACAGTGCGTGCTTGCCGCCCGGGAAGGCGCTGTAGAGACTGCCCGGCTTTACCCCGGTCGCCTTCACCAGGTCCTCGATGGACGTGGCTCGGTACCCACGTTCCCAGAACCGCAGCATGGCCGCGTTGAGGACGGTGTCGGGCTCGAACTCCCGGGGTCTGGGCATGGGGAGAACATACATGAATGACCATTCAAGAACAACCACTCCTGCCTTGCCCGGGGTCCCGGTCCGGGCAGGCGCAGGTCTGCCGTGGCGCGAGCGGGGTATGCGCGCACCGAGAGTCGGAGTGCCGGGGAGAGGGCGGATCGATGGAGAACGAGTGCGGTCGAAGTGGTCGACGGGAGCTCAGTGGCCCAGCCGGTTTCAGCGCCCCGCGCCGACGGCACGGGCGCCGATATGCGGTTCCAGGCGCTGCGGGGGGACCGGTGCCACCAAGCCCAGGGCGGCGGTCGTACCGGTGAGGGTGGCCAGGCGGAGGAGCTGGGGGGAGGGGCTCTCCAGGTGGAAGATGCCGTCAGTGTCGCTGACGCGCCGACGGGCGCGGAGGAGTGCGCCGAGCCCCGCGCAGTCGCAGAAGGAGAGGGTGGTGACCTCGATGATCATGATGCGCGGGTGGCCGAGGAGGGCCGCCCGTACGGCGGCGTCGAGCTCGGGGACGGTGTCCAGGTCGAGCTCGCCGGACAGGTGTAGGTGGGCGACGGTCGCGTGCACGGTGACCGCTACGGTCAGCTGTGCGGACGGTGCCGGTTGTTCGGCCATACAGGCCTCCCTTCGCCGGGTGGCACGCATGGCGGCACCCGGGGCCGCGCGTTGCGACCCCCTCACCCTAGAGGCAACGTTTGCACTTCGACAACATTCCACGCCCGGCAACGATCGTCGGGTCGTTCGCCCAGGCGCTGCGCGGCGCTTATCCGCAGGTCAGGCCGTCCGCGCAGACGGCGTGGCGCCGGTTCCTCCCGCCGGGCGGCGGGCGGCGGCGGTCCGGAAGGCGTTCAACCCGGTGAGCAGTGCGCGACGGTCGGCCGTGGACATGTCCGCGAGCACCTCTGCGAGTGCCTGCTCCCGGCCGGCGCGCAGCTCGGCCAGGAAGGCCAGCCCGGCCGGCGTCAGGTGCAGCTCCAGCTCACGCCGACTGGTCGGGCTGGCCGTGCGCTGGACCAGCCCGACCGCCTCCAGGCGGTCGCACAGCCGGCTGACCGAGGACGGACGCGAATCCAGGGTCTCGGTGAGCGTACGGAGGTTGATGCCGTCGCTCTCCGCCAGCACGTAGAGCACGCGCAACTGGGACACGGACACCGGGGTGGCACCCATCTCGCGGCCGCCACCCCAGAGCACCTCCAGCAGTTCCACCATCGACGACACGGTGGCCGTGTCGTCGGCACGGTTCGGGAACGGGGAGACGGGATCCATGGGTCCATCCTGGCATCCCCCTCCCACCGCATGACAACCTGTCGGCCGAATCGGCCGACTGTGCAGAGGAGAAGGAGTACACAGGTGACGGTCAACCTGTCCGCCGTGGAGCGCGCGATGCGCACGGCCGCCCCGTACGCGCTGCTGGACGCCGTGCGCGAGAACCTCACCCGCCTGTACGGCGTACGGACGGTCGAACTGCTGCTGGCCGACTACAGCCTGACCGTGCTTCAGCAGGTCACCGACCTGCCGCACACCGCCGATCCGCTCCCCGTGCACACCAGTGCCCCCGGACGGGCCTTCGGGTCCCAGCAGCCCTTCACCGAAGCCGGTCCGGACGGCAGCCCGGCGGTGGTCCACCTGCCGGTGACCGTGCGCGGCGATCGCCTGGGCGTCCTCAGTCTCGCTGTGGAGGGTGTCGAGCTCGCGCCGGACCTGCAGGAGGAGTTCTCCGAGATCGCCGAGATGCTCGGCCACCACATCGTCGTGGCGGAGCGGGACACCGACCTCTACCTCCAGGCCCGCCGCAAGGACCGCCTCACCCTGGCCGCCGAGATGCAGTGGCAGCTGCTGCCGGCCCGCGCCTGCACGCGGGAGGAGTACGCCATCGGCGCGCAGCTCGAACCCGCCTACGCCATCCACGGCGACAACTTCGACTGGTCGGCCACCGAGGACCGGCTCACCCTGACCATCACCAACGGCATGGGGGAGGGCATCGACGCCTCGCTGCTCACCAACCTCGCCATCAACGCGCTGCGCAACGCGCGCCGCGCCGGCGTCGACATCGCCGACCAGGCCGCGCTGGCCGACCAGGCCGTGTACGGCCAGTACCGGGGCGAGGCCCACGTCTCCGTGCTGCTGCTGGAGTTCCACCTCGACACCGGCCTGGTCGAGATCGTCGACGCGGGGTCGCCGCAGCTGCTCCAGCTGCGGGACGGCAACGTCCGGCACGTGCCCTTCGAGGCGCAGCTGCCGCTCGGGCTGGCCGACGACACCCCGTACCGGGCGCAGCGGATCCGGGTGGAGCGAGGCGACCGGCTGATCTTCGTCAGCGACGGCGTGCACGCGGTCGCCTCGAAGGCCGGCGAGGCGTACGGCGCGGCGGCGCTGGCCCGCGCCATCCTGGCGACCCGGCTGCTCCCGGCGGCCGAGGTGCCCCGCGCGGTCCTGACCGAACTCGCCGACCACCGGGGCGACGAACCGCAGGACGACGCCCTCGTCGTCTGCCTCGACTGGAACGGCCGCCACCCGGCGCCGGCCGACGCCTCGCCCGCCTGATTCGGCCGTCGCGTCCCTTCCCGTACCGGCGGGCGGGCGGGTGGCTGCTGTGTGGCCCGGACGGCCGTCGTTCGGTACCAGGTCTCTTCTGCCAGTTGACGGGCCATCGGATCCACCGTTCGGTGCGACGAGGCGGTACGGGGCATAGAACCGCCGTACCGCCCCCCGGGCCCGCGTGCATCCCAGCCGACGTTGCTCAGAACCAGCTGGTGCACACCACGTCGGGCCGGCCGGCGACGCTGCCGCAGGCGCGCATGACCACGCCCGAGTCGCGCCACTGGACGGTGTGGACGTCCTGGCCGTCGGTGATGGTGGTGTGGCCCAACTGCGGCTCCCAGTGGGCGCCGCCGTCCGAGCTGCGGTCCACCCAGATGTGGTCGCCGGTGCCGCCGTGGCTGATCCGGCCCCACCCGCACTCGGTGGAGTCGCTGTAGCGCAGCTCGATCAGGCGGCCCTCCAGTTCGACCGACCGGCCCGACGGCGTACGGGCGTCCGAACCGGTGGGCTCGGTGCCGTCCGTACAGGTGGCCGCCGCCGCCGGGACGGTGCCCCCGGACGCACACTCGGGCACCGGGAGCACACCCGGCCCCTGGATGTAGATGTTGCTCACCCAGCCGTGGTAGTCCGGCAGGTAGGACCAGACGTCGTTGACGTAACCCTCGGCATCGACCACCCCGCCGTGGGCCTGGCAGGTGATCCGTACTGCGGTCGGGGCCGAGATGGTCGCCACGAGGTTCGCGGCGGTGGTGGCACCGCCACGGACGTTCACGTCGGAGCCCCAGGTGCTGAACTGGCCACCGCCGGGCGTGCCCGACAGGCCGCTGAGGTCCCGTCCCGTCCCGCACTCGGGGATGTCGGGCAGGACGGCCGGGCCCTGGAGGTAGATGTTGGTGATCCACCCCTGGTACTCGGGCAGGTACGACCACCAGTCGTTGGTCGTGCCCTCGGCGGTGATGCTGTCGCTGCGCCGCTGGCAGTTGACCTTCACCTGGGTCGGCCCTGGCAGGACGGCCACTACCCGCGACCCGTGCACCGGCTGCTCTCCGAGCCGGATCCAGGTGCCCCAGGTGCTGTGCGCCGCGCCGGACGCGCCCGGGTCCGGTCCGGGCTGGCCGACGGTGTCCGTGTTGATCCGGATCGCCATGACGAACTTGTCCGCGTTCAGCACCCTGGCGTGCAGCGGCGTACCCGACTGGGCGGCCTCGGCGATCCTGTCGCCGCCCAGTGAGAGGGCGACGTGCTCGATGGAGTTTCCGTACCAGTGCTTGTCGCCGAAGAACACGATGTCACCCGGCTCCAGCCCGCCGGGGCCGTAGATCACGGTGTTCTTGGCCGTTGGGGCGGTCAGCACCTTGACCTCGTTGCCGGTGGCGCCGCTGCCGACGATGTCGTAGCCCACGGCCTGCGACCAGACGTACCGCACGAACCCGGAGCAGTCGAAGCCCAGCACGGTGTCGTCGTGCCGGGACGCCTCGTCCTGGCCGTCGAAGTACCCGTACGTCTTGCCGGGCCTGGCGCCGTGGCCACCACCCCAGGTGTACATCGTCCCGGCGGCGACCTCCGCGCAGGCCGCCTTGACCGCGAGGTCCGCCAGCCGGTTCGGCGCCGCCGCGTACAGCTGGCACGGCACGTCGGCGGCGCGCGCCGGCGAAATCGTCGCGGTCATCGCGAATCCGGTGCACAGCAACAGGCCGAGAAGAAGACACAGCCTGTGGCGAAGTCCTCGCGCGAGTCTGCTCGGCAGTCCCATTCGCCCTCCCTTTCGATCGGAATGCCCCACGTGGCCGGACATGTGTCCGGGCGTCACGTGGCAGGCGGGAGCTTAGCCGGGCGATGTGTCGGTGTCCGGTCAGAGGGGCGGCGGCGCGAGGACGCCGCCCACGGGCGAACCCGGGGCGGCGTTCCGATTCGCGGCTCAGGCTTCGGCGACCAGGCGCAGGAGATCGCGCAGTGTCTCGGCCTGGGCGGTGCCGAGGGGCGCCAGGGGAGCGGTGGCGAAGGGTGTCCTGGTGCGCAGGTCGGCCGCGACGGCCAGGCCCTCGGGGGTGGCGGCGACCAGCTTGACCCGGCGGTCGGCCGGGTCCGGGCGGCGCTCGACCAGGCCGCGGGCGGCCAGCCGGTCGACGATCGCGGTCACGTTGGACGGCTCGGCGTGCAGGTAGTCGGCGATCCGGCGCGTCGGCACCGGGCTCTGTGCGGCCAGCAGGGCCTTGGCCTGGAGCGCGGTGAGCTCGTGGACGGCGGCGGCCGCCTCGGACTCGCGCGCGTAGCGGCGGCTGATCGCCGCGAAGAGCCCGGCGACCTCGGAGGTCAGGGAGTCCGGTGGGGTGGTCACAGGCGTCAGTCTACCGAGGTGCTTGACAGAGTGAAATATCTGCCCGCATAGTTATGGATAAAAGTAGTCATGGTTCATAACTAAAGGGGCTCACTCATGACCGCCAAGACCGTCCTGATCACCGGCACCTCCTCCGGCATCGGCCTCGCCACGGCCGTGGCCGCCGCCCGCAACGGCTGGCGGGTGCTGGCCACCATGCGCGACACCGACAAGGCCGGGGCGCTGCTCGCGGCGGCGGAGCAGGCGGGTGTCGAGCTGGAGGTCCGCGCGCTGGACGTGACCGACCCGGCCTCCGTCGCGGCCGCCTTCAGCGGCCTCGACCAGCTGGACGCGGTGGTCAACAACGCCGGCTCGGGTCACCTGGGCACGCTGGAGCAGGAGGGTGTGGGGGAGGTGCGGGCCGTGATGGAGGTCAACTTCTTCGGGGTGCTGCACGTCACGAAGGCCGCGCTGCCGCTGCTGCGGGCGAGCGGCGGTCGCGTGCTGACGGTGACCAGCGTCGGCGGTGTGGTGGGGCAGCCGTTCAACGAGGCGTACTGCGCGGCGAAGTTCGCGGCCGAGGGCTTCATGGAGTCGCTCGCGCCGGTGGCCGCCTCGACGGGCGTCGCGGTGGGCGTGGTGGAGCCGGGCGCGGTGGCGAGCGAGTTCGTCAGCAACGTTGGCGTGGCCGAGGGCGCGGTGACGCAGGCGGGCCCGTACGGCAAGGCGCTGGAGGCGTACCTGGAGCGGACGCGCGGCGCATTCGCCGCGGCGCAGAAGTCCGAGGAGGTCGGCGAGCAGATCGCGGGCCTGCTGGATGCGGCGGAGCTGCCGTTCCGGGTGCAGACCTCGGACGCGGCCCGGGCCTTCACGGCCATCAAGCTCGCGGATGCGGACGGCTCGGCGGTGCAGAAGGCGACCAGCGCCTGGATCGCCTGACCTCGTGGGGCTCACCTGCCGGAGCGCGGGGAACCGACCTCGGGGCGTGGGGCGGTGCGGGGACGGTTGACGCCGGTCGGGGGATGCGGTGCCATGGGTCTGAGTTCAAGGGGGTGCGTGGTGGCTGATGAGGATCGCGACGCGGAGAGCGGCGGCGGTGCGGGGGACGGTGATCGGCCGGATCGCCCACGCGGCCGGGACCTTCCAGGGTTCGAGGACAAGTTCGTGCTCTGGGTGATCGTGCTGATCGTGGTGGTCCTCTTCTTGGTCGGCCTCGTCTCGGGGGCGGACTCTGGCCCCGCCAACCAGGGCGGGTATACCGGCTGGCACTGACCGCTGCACTCGCCGATGGTGCAGCCGTCACCCGGAGCCGTCCCGGCCGGAGACGACCGCCGGGCGAGGACGGCCGCTGCCTCCTCGCCTGACCGCCGCGCCGCAAGCCGACAGCCGGCCGCGGCCTCCAGGATCTGACCCTGCGACTGCCCGGCTACGGCCACCGCGTTTTCTCCAGCGTCACCGGTCTTGCGCCTGCGTCGCTGCCCGAGCGTGCCGCAGTGACGGTTCGGTCCTCTCGCTCCAACCGGCTGGTGTGACCAGGCCTGCCGTACGCGGCGGTGCTGGCCGCACGGTGCGGCACACACCAAGGCTCCGTCCAGGGCGACGAGTCGAGGGGTTGGGCCTGCGCGCCGAGTGCGGGTCCGCCACCGCCGCGCGCGGGTCCAAGGGCACGTTCCCGGAAGTGGGGGAGGACGCACGCTGCACGGCAGCCGACATCGGGTCACGATCGGGTAACGGCGTGTCGGCTCTCTTGTCCGACGGATTGTTAGCGTTAACACTCTCCCGACGGCGACCGAGCCGTTCCCCTCCGCCCCGTACGCCCCTGGAGTCCCAGATGAGCGCAGCACCCCACCCGGCGCAGCCGTCACGTCGCACCATCCTCGGCCTGGCCGCCGCCACTCCGTTGGCGATGACCGGGATACTCAGCTTCGGCGCCGGCACCGCCCACGCGGCCGACTCGGCGTACGTGATGTGCTACTTCACCGAGTCGAACGACCTCGGCGCGGGCACCGACTACGGCCTCCACCTCGCGGTCAGCCGCGACGCGCTGGAGTGGACGCCGCTGAACCAGAACAACCCCGTCGCGATCCCCACGGCGGGCGCCCTCGGCCTGCGCGACCCGTTCATCCTGCGCAAGCAGGACGGCACCTTCGTCGTGCTCGCCACCGACCTCAAGGGCACCGACTGGAACTACAACAGCCAGTACATCCACGTCTGGGACTCGGTCGACCTGCGGACCTTCACCGGCTACCGGCGCCTCAAGCTGCACGACATGACCACCCACAGCTGGGCGCCCGAGTCGTACTGGGACGCGGGACGCGGCCAGTACGCGGTCCTCTACTCGGCGGTCAACTCCAGCGGCCACAACGTGATCATGGTGAACTACACCAGCGACTTCGTCACGGCCTCCGCCCCGCAGGTCTTCTTCGACCCGGGCTTCGACGCCATCGACGCCACCATGACCGTCGGCGTGGGCGGCGTCAACTACATGTACTTCAAGAACAACAGGGAGGGGAGGCTGTACGGCACCAGGTCCACGTCGCTCACCCCGGGAAGCTTCACCGTCTTCGGCACCCCGACCAACCACGGCGGCACCGAGGCCCCGACCGTCGTGAAGTCGCTGACCTCGAACACCTGGTACATGTGGGGCGACACCTACACCCCCAACGGCGTCTTCTACGCCTGGCAGACCTCCGACCTCGCGGCCGGCACCTGGACCGCCCTCGACCAGAGGACCTACACCCAGCCTCTCAACTCCAAGCACTGCGGCATCGCGACCATCACCGCAGCCGAGTACGACAACCTGCTCGCCAAGTGGGGCGCACCGGACTGGAACCGGCTCAAGTCCTACAACTTCCCGGACCGTTACGTCCGCCATGCCGACACCGTCGGGCGCATCGACCCGTACCCGTTCAACCCGTACGCCGACTCCCTGTGGAAGCTGGTGCCGGGCCTCGCCGACAGCTCTGCGGTGTCCTTCCAGTCCGTCAACAACCCCACCCGCTACCTGCGGCACTACAACTACGTGCTGCGACTCGACGTCAACGACGGCACGCCGACCTTCGCGGCGGACGCGACCTTCCACCGCACGGCCGGCCTGGCGGACTCCACCTGGTCCTCGTTCCGCTCGCACAACTTCCCGACCCGCTACCTGCGGCACTCCAACTACGTGCTGCGCATCGACCCGATCTCGACGGCCACCGACCGGCAGGACGCGACCTTCCGCGTCGGCTACTGATCGGCGCTGCTTGCGCCGTCCGGCCAAGTAACCCGCCGACGCCCTCGCACTCGGTGATCAGGAGGGCTGGACCCTGTCGAAGAGGGCGAGGGCTTCGGCGGGGTCCGGGCTCACGAGGCGTTCCAGGCCGGCCGTCGTGATCTTCGCCCACCTGCCGGCCCGGGCCCACATCCGTTCCTCGAAGGCCCGGACGGCCTCATCCAGATCGCCAGGGCCGGTGGCGATGGACTCGGCGAGTTCGGCGCCGTCCAGCATCGCGAGGTTCGCGCCCGCCCCCAACGGGGGCATCAGGTGGGCGGCGTCGCCCAGCAGCGTCACCCCGGGGACGTGGGTCCAGGTATGGGACACGGGCAGGACGTAGAGGGGGCGGTGGACGAAAGCGGCGCTGTGGCGGAGAAGGTCGAGCACGGGGGCGGCCCAGCCGTCGAACAGGGCGAGCAGACGCGCTCGCAGGGCCTCGGCGTCGGCCAGGTCCGCGTGCCAGTCCAGCGGCGCGCGGAACTTGGCGTAGACCTTGACGTGCCCGCCGCTGTTGCGCTGGGCGACGAGAGACCGGTTCACGCCGTACGCGGCCACCGAACCGTCGCCGATCAACCGGTCGAGGTCAGGGTGGCGGGTGTCGATCTCGTCCAGGGAGCTCTCGACCGAGGTGACGCCGGTGTAGTGCGGTGTCACCGACGAGACTGCCGGGCGGACCCGGGACCAGGCGCCGTCCGCGCCGACCACGAGGTCGAACGTCTCCTGTCGCCCGTCCGCGAAGTGGACCAGCACGCCGGCCGGGGTCCCCGTCACCACCCGCGTCACGCCCCGCCCCCACCGGACGCCGAGAGGGCCGAGCAGCAGGTCACGGAGTTGTCCCCGGTCGATCTCGGGATTGGCGCGGTCATCGGGACCGGGGTGCCAGTCGCGCAGGACGGTTCCGGCCGCGTCCAGGATGCGCATGGCCTGCCCCTCGGGGCGCGACAGCTCCTCGAACTCGGCCAGTAGCCCAGCCTTGTCCAGCGCGAGCTGGCCCAGCCCTTCGTGCAGGTCCAGTGCGCCGCCCGGAGGGCGTGCGTCGGGGCCGGGATCGCGCTCGAGGACGGTGACGGGGTGACCATGGCGGTGCAGGACGCGGGCGAAGGTGAGGCCGGCAGGGCCGCTCCCGACCACAGCGATGCGAGGGCTCATGGCGATACACCGTATTGGTTCGTGACGGTGTATGGCAACAGTACGATGTGGCCATGACTGTGTGGGACCGGCCCGAGCCGCCGACTCGCCCCGTGCCGCTTGACCGGGAGCGGATCGTCGCCGCTGCCGTCGCGCTGGCCGACGAAGGCGGGCTGGAGGCGGTGTCGGTGCGCAAGGTCGCCGCCCGGCTGGACGCCGGCCCGATGCGGCTGTACGGATACATCTCCACCAAGGAGGAGCTGTTCGACCTCATGGTGGACGAGGTCCACGCCGAGATCCTGCCCGAGGAGCAGGCCCGTGACTGGCGGGAGGCCCTGCGCCTCCTCGCCCACCGCACCAGGCAGACGGCTCTCCGTCACGAATGGCTGGCCGACCTGCTCGGCGGACGCCCGAGCCTGGGCCCGCACGGCCTCGCCGTAACCGAGGCCAGGCTGGCCGCCCTCGACGGCCTCGCCGACATCGACACCGTCCTGCGCGCCGTGGAGACCGTCGGCGCCTACGTCACGGGCGCGATCAGGCGCGAGATCGCGAACCTGCGGGCCGAGCGTGCCACGGGCCTGTCCAAGCACGACTGGCAGCGCGCCTCCGGACCGTACGTGACCACCATGCTGGCGACGGGCCGCTTCCCTGCGCTGACCAAGGCCGTGCACGACGGCACGGACGTGGACGCCGAAACGTCCTTCACGACCGGACTGGACTGGGTCCTCGACGCCGTGGCCGCCAAGCTCGCCCGGCCGCCGGTGTGACGCTCGGCTCCTGCCGGACGTGAGCGAGGCGGGCGCAGATGCCGATGAGCGCGCGGCTCAGCACAGGCTGCGTCCGGGGCGGTCGGACTGACCTTCCGTCAGTGCGCGGGCTGCGGGGGAGGGGTGGGGCTTCCGATTCTGGACAGCTCGGGGTCGGGGCGTCGACAATCCGACCATGACCGCTCCGGAGTTCCGCACCGCCCAACTGACGGCCAGGCCGTCGCAGGCCGACCGCGACCAGGTGCTTGACGTGCTCCGTGAGGGTGTCGGCAACGGGCAGCTCTCCCACGACACGTTCGTACGGCGGATGGAGCTGGTCCTCACCGCCAGGAGCCGGGCCGAACTGGCCACAGTGGTGGCCGACCTGCACTCGTACGGCCGGTTCGCCAGGGCGGTGTTGCGTGGGGTCGCCTGGGTGTCGGCGTTCAAGGTACGGATGGCGCGGACCTGGGAGACCGAGCAGCTGCCCGGTCTGCGGCTGCCGGGGCCGGGATCCGGGCGGCTGGTGATCGGCCGACAGACCGGTTCGGGCCTTCGGCTCGGCGACGCCTCGGTGTCGCGCTTCCACGCGGAGCTGCGCCGGGAGCCGGAGGGCTGGGTGCTCCAGGACCTCGGGTCCAGCAACGGGACGTACGTCAACGGGCTGCGGGTGGCGGGGGCCGTGCTGGTGCGGGCCGGCGACCAGGTGCGGTTCGGACGGCTGGCCTTCCAGCTGGTCGCGGACTGACGGACAGTCCGCCGCCTGGACCGTCGCAAGTCCGGGCGCCCAGCAGTCGGCCGGTATCAGCAGAGCTCTCCGCTGGATCCGGAGCCGCTGCGGCTGGACCAACTGGTCGACGCCGTCGTTGCCGACACCCCGGCCGAGGTCACGGTCGGTGTGGACGGTACGGTCGACGACGCCGGACCTGGTGTGCCGGCCGGGCGGACCCGGTCGCTGCTCGAACGCTTCCCCAGCGGCGCCGGCTCGACCGGCCTCGGGCTGTCCATCGCCGCCTGGGTGGCACACGCGCACGGCGGCTCGCTCACCGTGGCCACCAGCGCCCGCGGCGGGGCGCGCTTCCTGCTGCGCATCCCGGTGCAGAAGCGGCCTTGACGGCCGGCTCTCCCGAAGTGCCTCAACGAGCAAGGACCGCGCAACCCTGCGGCGCTGTCGCTCGCCCGAGAGCGTGGGTGTGGCGGGCGCGGCGGGGCGGAGGTCTACCGGGTGCGGCGCTACCGTCGTGAGGGTGACGGGAATCAATGCCGACCAGCGGTGGTCCGAGTCCATGCCGGCGGCCTACGAGCAGTACCTCGTGCCGGTGGTCTTCCGGCCGTTCGCCGAAGATCTGACAGCGAAGGCGGTGGCGCTCCAACCTCGGCGAATTCTCGAACTGGCAGCGGGTACAGGTGTGTTGACATCGAACCTGCTGACAGCGGTACCGTCGGCGGAAGTGACAGCTACCGATCTGAACGAGGCCATGGTCACCCTCGGGTCAACCCGGGCCCCCGGCGCGGTCTGGCAGCAGGCCGACGCGCAGCGGTTGCCGTTTCCGGATGGCGGCTTCGACCTGGTGGTCTGCCAGTTCGGCGTGATGTTCTTTCCCGACCGGGTCGCGGCCTTCACCGAGGTCCGGCGAGTACTGGCCCCTGGCGGCCGGTTCTTGTTCAACACCTGGGGCCCGCTCGAAATGCACGCCTTCGAAGTCGCGCTGCAGGCGGGGCTGGAACGGGCCTTTCCGGTCGACCCACCTCGGTTCTTCCCGACGGTCCCCCATGGCTACTCCGACTCCACTCTCGTGGCCGCTGATCTGACGGCCGCCGGGTTCGCCGTCGAGGAGGAGCAGGAGCTGACGCTTGAAGGCCGCGCCGCCTCGACGGCCGACCTCGCCATCGGGTACCTCACCGGAACACCGGTACGCGCGGCCGTTGAGGAGCGCGGCAACGGACCACAGGTCCGGGCCACGGTCATCGAGGAGATGACGGCCCGTCTGGGCCCCGGGCCGGTCACGGCCCCGATGACGGCGTACGTCTTCCGCGCCGCGCCCTGAACACCGGCCGCGTCCGCGCCGAGGGTGATCCTGCCGGTCGAGCGGGGCGCGCCCTTCCTCCCTTCGCCGTTCGGCGTGTGCTTCGGAGGGTGGTGAGGTGACGGGTCGTCTACCGGCCGTCGGAAGCGTCGAAGTCCGATGCGGGGTGAGGTTTCTGACGGATCATGGTAATTGCGTGCGCTCGGCACTGCTGGTGGCCGGGCGGGCGACCGTACCGTTCAGGTATGACGAACAGTGCTGCGGCTGCTCGCCCAGCACGTCGGCCGGGGCGACGGCCGCCGGGCGCTCCACCGGAGCTGCGGCAGAAGGGAGTTGGCCGCTGCCCTCGGCCGTCTGGGCTTCACCACTGGCGGCGTCGCCTCTCCCAGGTCGTACTGCACGACCGGACTGTCGCACCCGAGTACACCCCCGATGCTCGCCACCTTGCTTGCTGCCGGCCACCAGGCTGATTCATTCGTGGCAGCTGGCTTTCGATCTGGCCGGAGCTCCAGGGAACGGAACTGCGGGGTCAGGTTGATCTGGCTGCTCCATGGCCGCAGGCGCTCGGCGGCCTCGCCGTCAGCGGTGTTCGCATCCGCTCGCGTCCAGGCCCGCACAGTAACGCGCTTGATCAACAGCAAAAGTGACGGTCAATCAGGCAGACACCACCCCGGGCGGCGCGGCAGGATGGTGGTGCGGCGCGCGGCGGTGCCGGCCGGCGGCCGAGGGGGAGGGGACCATGAATCGGTTGCGCGTCACCGGGGTGACCTATCTCGGCGGGCATCCGCGACACCCGCGCCCGATCGAGGGGCTGCGGCTGGACGTCACCCTGGCGGGCCTGGCGGTGGGAGGGCCGCTGCGCAGTCTGCTCTCGGTGAGGTGGCCGTCGCTCGCCTGGCTGTACGTCCTGACAGTGGGGGATGTCGAGGGCAAGGCGCACAGCTTGCAGTTCGAGTTCCTCAACTTCCCTAACCTGACCCGCGCACGGCAGGCCGGCGACGCCGCAAGCGTGATCGGGCTGGGGATCGACGACGTCACCTGCTGGCTGCTCGTGCCACGGACGTCCGTCCCGGAGCTGAGGACGCGGCTGGCCTCCTGGACGCTCGGCGCGGCCGGCGCCCAGCAGCAGGCAGGCATGGGCGACGCGGACATGCCGGAACAGGTGGCTCTGCAGGCCATCGCGGTGTGGCGAGCGACCGACCTGGGCCGGCAGCCGCTGACCGACCGCAACACGCTCCATCACCGGCTCGCGGTCGCCGAGCAACACCGCCGCAGCGGCGACCTCCTCAGTGCACTGACGCTGCTCCAACAGCTTGCCGCCCAGGCGATCGAGACCTTCGGCGCAACGGACCGGGCCACCATCGTGGCACGCAACAACCTTGCCTTCGCCCTGGCCGTCGGCGGCTTCCGGCACGAGGCCATCGAGGCGTACTGGGAGATCCTCGACGACCTGGCGGCCTCCGGGATCGTCGACCAGACCAAGGCGGAGGCGTTCGCCCGTCAGAACCTGGCGCGACTGCACGACCCCCACTGGCAGCCCTGACAGTCCTCGCCCCATCGGGTTGCGACTTACTCAGGTTGAAGTCGTGACGTCAGCAGCCAGATTGGGGTGACGGTCAGTCCGGTCATGAGGTGGAGGCGGTACCGGATCTCCCGGAACCATAGCCTGACCGCCTGGGTTGGGCGGGGGTCATTCCCCCCAGTTGCATTTGGTCTGGAGTGCCTTGCCCGCGTCGTAGGGAACCATGTCGTAGTGCCAGGTCTCCAGGTCCCAGGTCTGGCCGCCCCAGTGGCCCCCGCTGGTGTTGGAGTAGGAGTACGACGCGTGGCAGTACAACTGCTCGTAGGTCGAGTGCATCTCGCCCTGCGTGGCGTGCGGGAACATGAGCGCGTTGGACCAGACCTGCTTCCAGTTGTCCGCCGAGTCGCTGGAAGCGGTGTCCGAGTGCGTGGTACTCGCGAACGCGGCGTCGGTCGGGGTTACGTGGGTGGAGCGCTTGTGCTGGTCCGCCAGGTTCATGTAGACCTCGGTCTTCTTCACCCACTTGGTGTTGGTGATGCCGCCGTAGCCGACGCATGCGGTGTGGCAGCTTTCGAAGGCGTTGGACTGGCCGCCGCTGTACAGGATGTAGCGGCCGGACTGGAAGTCCTGCCGTACGCCCGTGTTGTTGTCCTCGTCGCCTCCGACGTAGTCCGCCGGGTATTCGTCGGACGTCGGGTAGCCGTAGAAGCCGTTCTCGTACCCGTTCTGACCCCACCACCAGCCGGTGATGCCGTGGACGGCGTGGGCGCCGGTGTACAGGCTCCAGTAGACGGTGCCGCCCTGGAACTGCTGGCGTACGCCGTAGCCGTCGGGGTTCGTCATCTCGTCCGTGAGGGGGTAGCCCAGATAGCCGCGCTCCCAGCCCAGGTCGGCCCAGTGCTGCCGAATCGAGCCCCACACGGCGTGGGCGCCGGTGTCAGGCGTCCAGTAGATCGAGCCGTTGTCGAAGACCTGGAAGCGGCCGATGCCGTCGGGGGTGCCGAGTTCGTCGGTGGTGGGGCAGCCCAACGACCGTTGGACGCCGGGGGCCTGGGTGTACTCGGTCCAGATGGCGCCGTCCACGGAGTGGGACCCGCAGAAGACCTCGGCGGACGCGGGCGTGACGCCGACGGTCACCAGTGCGAGGGCGACAACGGGGGCTGCGAGAAGCGTTCCGAGACGTCCAAGGGAAGGATGCATGCCAACTTCCTGCCCCGGCCATGGGTATGCGAACCTTCTCCCGGCCGGAGGGTCGATGCGCATCACCACCTTCGAGTCGAGCTTCAACCAGACGACGTACGGCCCCTGTTCATCGGCCGCCACCCGCGAGCCGGGGTCCCGACGCGCAAATGATGGGCGACGTCTTCGGCGAGGACTGCTGACGGGGGGTCAGATCGCGAGTTCCGACTGGGCGGCTGTGCCGGGGAGCAGTGGGTGGCGGATATACCACTCAGTGGACAACAGTCGCTCCCGGACCTCGGGTGGGAACGCGGCGATTCGGCCTGGTGCCGCGCCCCGGTCGACTTCGCTGCGGTGGGCGAGGATGGCGGCCAGCTTCTGCCCCAGCCACGGCCGTACGTCCACGGTGGCGGTGACCAGTTCGTCCGGCACGGTGTACATCGCGTTGGCGCGCCGGCCGGCTCGGGCGAGGTGGTTGCCCATCGACGCGGCGGCAGAGTGCGGGTATGTCGCGAGGTAGAGGGCACTTGGCTGCCAGGGCGGGCCGGCTTCGGGGTAGAGCCGCTCCAGAGGGGCAGCGTGGAGGGCGAGGACGGTGATGCGGTGGGTGTGGGCGTGGTCGGGGTGGCCGGTCAGGCCGCCGTAGGCGTCGTGGGTGACAACGATGTCGGGGCGGAACTCGCGCAGGTGTCCGACCAGTGTTCCGACTGCTTCGTCGAGCGGGGCTTCGCACAACGGCGGGCGGCCCGGGGCCGATTCGGGTACGCCGCCGTCGGCGAAGCCGAGCAGTCGTGGCGGCCCGGCGCCGAGGATGCGCAGCGCCTCGGCCAGTTCGTCCGCGCGGGAGGTGTCGGCGGTCCAGGTCGCAGTCACCACCCCGGTGCGGGCGCCGGTGGCGGCGTGCCGGGCGAGTACTCCGCCGCAGGCGAGGGATTCGTCGTCGGGATGGGCGAAGACCGCGAGCAGGCTCGGCACGGGCACGGTGCAACCTCCGGTGGCGACAGGCACATGACCCAACCCTTCCCACGAAGGGGGAATCGGTCACCTCCGGCGATACCGCAGCGTTGGTCAGGGCGACCACCCTGGCACGGTTCAGTGGGCCGAACGGTGCGCCGAGCGTGGTCGGGTCGTTCACCCGGTGGGTTCAGTAGCCCTGAGGGTGCGGCGGCAGCCAGTCGGGGTGCCGGCTCTTGAGCTCATCGCGTCCCGTGGCGGACGCCGTGATGATGTCGATCCCGCCGTCGTAGGGGTGCACAAGCCAGTCGAGGCCCGGTGGCCCGAGGATCACCCCGACCGTGACTTCGTCGGCGATCGCGCGCAGCAGGGGATCCAGCACCTGCGGCTCGTTGGCCAGCCGCCCGGCGTACAGGTGTGTGTGAGCCGGAGGGCGGGGTCGATGCTCTCGTCCTCGATGATCGTGCGCCAGTGGATGCCGGGTGCGACGGTCTCCAGCTCGGGGCTGCGACCTACCGGTTCCGTGAGGAGCGGGTGCTGTCGCTGGAGAAGGAGACGGTACTCGGCTTCGCTGCCGGGGTAGCACTTCGAGCCCGGCAGGTGGTGGAACCGTACCCACGCTCCCTGAACGCCTCGGGAAGGAGCTGCCCGAACGGATGACACCGTTCCCAGCGGGCACGCCATGCGGCCGAAAGCGCCTCCGGATCGACCGGTCGCCTCAAGTCCGCTCCCACAGGTTCCCGCTCTCTCGTCCGCTTCGAGGTGACGTGGCGATCATGCTTCGATCGGCTGGCGACACAGTGCTCACGCATACCGTACGGGCGCACCAGTAGTGCGTCGGCCGGCATCTCGGCAAGGGCTGCGCGCAGACACCAGCGAGCGACGGATCGCCTGGGCGACGGCCAGGCCCTGAGGGTCAGCGGCGTGGTCGACTGGGTGGAGACATCCTGAGGGTCGGCCGATCTGGACGTGGCCCACTGTTCGACGGCACTGGCCCTGCTGCACGGCGCCCCACGGGCATGAGCCTCGCCGGCCGCCTTTTCGAAGCAGGTGGGACCCTGGCCGAAGATTTAGCCGCCCATCTCTACCGGCGGCTCCTGGACGCCCTGGCCTTCGCCCCGGACGCCGAGAACGTCGCCGTCCCCTGGCGCGAACTGGGCAGGGCCGACCTGACACCCACCGTGCTGACGAACAGACTTGAGCACTACATCCAGGCCCTGTTCGAGCGGTACGAGTGGATCAGACCTGGCGTGCGCCGACGTACTCGTGAACCTGTCACGCCGTCTCTTGTTCGTGACGAGCAGGCGAGGTCACCGCAGGCCTGCTGAGCCGTTCCTGATCCACCGTCGAACGAATCGCCCTGCGTTATCCCCGAAGGCGGAGTCGGTGAGCTCAGCTGCGGCCCGACCGAAGCTGTGGCTCGGCGTTACGTCCGTGATACCGGGGCTCGCCACGATGACGTCGGGGGTGCCGAGGCCGGCGGTCGTGCCGTTGGAGGCTGCGAATCCTCAGTTCGTCTGGTGAGTAACGGGAATGGAGTGGGACAGATCATGAGGAAGTTCTTCAAGCGCATCGCCATGAGCGCGGCGGTCACCGCGATGGCGGCGGGCGGTGTCGCGGTTATGCCGAGCGTGGCCGAGGCTGCCAGTTACAACGGCGCATGTGGCAGCGGGTACTCCGTCATCGACTCGCTGCCGTTGGCGGAGGGGACCGTATTCCTCACCTACAACAGCTCCAACGGCTACAACTGCGTGGTGACCGTCCGCAGCAACCCGAGCTCGTACCTGAAGTCGATGGACGCCGGCATCCGGCTCTCCGGCGGCTCCTGGATAGAGGACGGCGGCTTCTACACGACCTACGCCGGCCCGGTGCGCCTCTACGCGGCGCACTCGTGCATCGACTGGCAGGGCACCATCAACGGCGAGGTCAACTACCAGTACAACTCGCACTGCGGCTGACTAGGCCCGTGACCGCTTGCGGTAGCTGTCCGGATGTCCTGCCGGAGCAGGTGGCCGGGGCCTTCCGATTCCAGTCGCATGCCGAACCGCTGAACACTGATCGAGAGTTCAGCGGCGGTTCCGGAGCGGCCTCGTAGCCCGGCGGGTTTCTGCTGGTGCTCTGACCGGCAACGTTCGTTGGGTTGGCCGTGGCTGCGCGTGAACCGGTTGGAAGTGGATCGACATTCAGGACGTCGTCACCCGGCAGCCGCGAAGGCCGAGCCGAACCAGGAGGGGCAGGCCGCGACGGCTTGATCGACCGGTGCCCGCTCGGCCGGGGTGGCGCCGCCGAGTAGGCCGTCGCCCCGCGCGGCGGCCCGCTCACGGTCGGGGTGGCCCGCTGACGTGTAATGGTCTCAGCGAAGGTCGACCGGGGCTCGGTGGGCACCCCAGGTCGGCAGGCACTCCGGGCCTCGTCGTTGTGCGACACCTACGGATTGGCCGGCGAGGTGATCGGGGCTGCGGAATCCGGCACCCCCGCGTAGTCGGGCAGCTCGATGCCGTTGATCGCGCGCCCGACCAAGTCGGTGAACCACTCGCCGGCGAAATCGGGGCGCGGCTCGGCGTACGGCCCGGGGACGTCGCGGCTGCGGGCGTTCAAGCGGCCGATCTCCTGGTTGGCCTCGACGAACGAGCGCATTCGTGCCTCGTAGCGGGCGAACCCGGTGCCGGGGTCCCAGTCGGCGGCGGCCAGCTCGCCCGCCAGCACGTAGGCGCCCACCAGGGCCAGCCCGGTGCCCTGTCCGGACATCGGTGAGGAGCTGAACGCCGCGTCCCCGAGCAGCCCCACGCGCCCGCTCGACCAGCGGTCCGTCACCACCTGGGCGACCTGGTCGAGGTAGAAGTCCGGGGTGTCGTCCAGGTGCGCAAGGATGTCCGGTGCCAACCAGCCCAGGCCCGCCATCCGCTCGCGCAGCAGGCGCTTCTGGGCCGCGATGTCACGGTGGTCGACGTCGAATTCGGCCGAGGCGGAGTAGAACATGGCCATCGCCCGGGTTGCGTCCTGGATGGGTCGCAGGAGGACCGAGCGCCCGGAGTCCTGGTCCTGGTACTCGAGCAGCCAGCGGTCCAGACCGAACTCGTTCGGCACGCTGTAGAAGGCCAGCACGTGCCCGAGGTGGCGTAGGAACTGCTGGTGCGGCCCGAAGACCATCGCCCGCAGCTCCGAGTGCAGCCCGTCGGCCCCGACCACCAGGTCGAAGGGCCGCCGGTCACCGCCCGCGAAGACCACGTCGACCCCGTCTTCGTGCTGGGCGAGCTCGGCGATCCGGTCGCCGAAGACGTACTCGACGTCGTCGCGGGTGTCGTCGTAGAGCACCTGGGACAGGTCCCCGCGCAGGATCTCGATGTCCGCGATGAACCCGTCCCCACCGTCGTCGTCCGCGCGGAACGTCTCCAAAACCTGCCCGGCCGCGTCCACGGTGTGCGCGCCGGCGGTGTCGGTGCGCGCCGCGCGGACCGCCGCGTCCAGTCCCATGCGCCTGATGACTTCCTTGGCGACCCCGCGTGCGTCCACCGCCTGCCCGCCGGGACGCAGCTCGGAAGCCCGCTCCACCACGGTCACCTCGGCCCCCGCCGGTGCAGCCAGTGAGCAAGGGCTGGTCCCGCGATGCTCGCCCCCGCCACCAGCACCCGGGGACCGCTCACCCGCGTCCGCTGCTCGCCCGTCGGGATCGTGCGCTCCGGCGCGGAGTCGTTGACGCCCATCACTGCCTCCATGTGCTTCCTCTTGCGCTGGAACGTTCCCAGCACAGGCCCACCACTATCGGTGGTTCCAGAGTGTGGACGGCGGATCCGCACGGAACTCATCGGTACAGGCGAAGTCGCGTCCAAGGCTCGGGCGCCCCTGGTAGCGCGACTGCCGAGCCTTCAGCACGAGCCGGCCGGCGCGGGGCGGGCCGGGGCGGGAAGACAACGACCTTCCCGCCCCGGCCGGCGTGTTCTCCGCTGGTGGTCCGGCCGGCCCCGCCGGTGACCGGCTCACTGCGCCCCCAGGCACACGACGCCGTCACTCCCACTCTGGCGACCCCCCTCGGGTCCGACCCGACTCCCGGTTCCCTGACCGCACCCCGCGTGCAGCGCAGGAGGTGCGTCAGTCGGCCACGACGGTGTTCTGGGCGGCGCCGACGCGCCAGGTTCCGTCCTCCTTGACCAGTACGTAGAACGGGCGGCCCTCGGGCCGGTCGGCGATCCGGCTGCCGTCGGGGCGGACCGGTTGCTGGCGGACGTTGACCACGGCGACGTCGGGGCGCAGGAACAGCACGCGCTCGACGTCGTAGACGGCGGTGGACTCGGCCATCGCCCCCGGCAGCACCTTGCGGGTGAAGGTCTCGATCTCCTCGAAGCCCGACAGTCGCTTGCCGTGGCCGGTGGTCCACACCGGGTCCTCCCGGCGGAAGACACCCAGGAAGCGGTCGACCAGCTCGTTCTGCTGGGCGTGCTCCACCTCGGCGACCAGGCGGCGGATCGCGGCCACCTCGGCGTCGGTCTCCGGGCCGTCGGGGGCGCCGAAGACCTCAACCGGCCGGTAGGAGCCCGACACCAGCTCGGCCACCGGGCCCGGCCGCTCCGGCCGCCAACCGAGGACGGTACGGGCGGCGCCACCGCTGACGCTCTGGTCGAGGGCGAGCGCGCCCGCGAAGAGCGGGCCGAAGACCTCGGCGGCCCGCTCCAGTGGCACAGCGCGCGGGGCGGCGAGCAGTCCGGCCGCACGGCCGGCGGCCCGGGCGAGGTCACGCACCGGCACGGCCGACTCGCCGACGCCGTGCCACACGGTGCCGGCTCCGGCCCGCTCGACGGCGGCCACGAACAGCTCCGCCAGGTCGTCCACGTGCACGGTCGGCCAGCGCACACCCGCCTCGCCGTAGTACTCAGGCGCTTCCTGCTGGCGGGCCCGGTCGACCAGGATCGCCGGGATGCCGCCGCCGCGGCCGTACACGATGCCGGGCCGCACGACGACCGCGCGCACACCCTCCGCGACCTCGGCCAGCACCCGCTGCTCGATCTGCGGGCGGTAGCCGACGATGTCGATCGGGTTGACCGGGGCCTCCTCGCCGATGTCCTGGGCCTCGCCGGTGGCGCCGAGCACCCAGACGCCGCTGGTGTAGACGAATGGGCGGCCGGTGCCGCGCAGCGGAGCGGCGAGTGCCTCGATGACGGCGGTGTCGACGTCGGCGTCACCGCTCGGCGGAGCCAGGTGGACCACGGCCTCGATATCGGGGGTCACCGCACCGGCCAGGGAGGCCGGGTCGGCCGTGTCGCCGACCACCTGGGCGTGCCAGCCCCGGCCGGGCTGCGGCTCGGCGCCACGGGTGAGCGCGACGACCTGGTGGCCGGCGGCGGTGAGGTGGTCGGTGACGGCGGAGCCGATGTAGCCGGTGGCACCGGTGAGCAGAACCTTCATGACATTCCTGTCTCGAGAGGCGAGACGTCAGGTCTCGCGGGTGGGACGGTGACCAGATCCCGAGGGTCGGCACCGCACGGATGGTTTCGCCTCAGACTTTTGAGTGCCAGCCGGCGCGGCCGCGGCTGAGCTCCCGCGGCTCGGCGCCCTCGCGACGTGTGGGCGGTGCGGCTTCGGCCGTGGTGTACACCGCCTCGGCCGGCAGACGCCGCTCCAGGGCGAGCAGCATGACGGCTCCCGCCGTCGAGCTCGTCGCCAGCACCAGCCAGGGCAGTCGGCCGTCGACGGCCAGCAGCCCGGTGAACAGGGAGGGCGCAAGGGTCTGCGACAGCGCCCAGGAGAGTTGGTAGGTGGCCAGGTAGCGGCCGCGCGCCTCGGTGGGGGCGGCGCTGACCGAGAGTGCGCCCGCGCTCGGGCTGTGCACGAGTTCGCCGATCGTGTACAGGACCAGGAGTCCGACCAGGCCGGCCATCACGCCGTGGCGGGGTATGCCGCCCAGCAGTGCGTATCCGAGGAACGCGGTGGCGAAGACCAGGGCGCCGACCGCGGCCACTCGGGTGCGCCGGGCGAAGCGCCGGCTGAGCCTGCCGACCGGCACGCCGGCGAAGGCGCAGAGTGCGGTGTTGACCGCGAACAGGGGGCCGGCCACCGAGGCGGGCAGGTCGAACTGGCTCACGGCGTACACCGGAAGCAGCACACTGAGCGCCGAATAGCCCAGGGCGATCAAGAAGTTGGCTGAGGTGAGCCCGGCGTACGGGCGGTCGCGCAGCACCATGCGGTAGCCGGCCCGCTGGCGGCCGCTCGTGGAGCGGACCGGGCGGGGGGTCCTGATCCGCAGCGCGAAGAGGGCCGCGACGAAGAAGGTGGCCGCGTTCAGCCAGGCGACCGCCAGGAAGCCGCGGTCACCGGCGAGTTGGACCAGTGCGGCGGCGAGCAGGCCGCCGGCGCCGAGGCCGGCGTTGTTCACGCTCCTCGCCAGTGCCATCAGCCGGTCCCGGTGCTCCCCCTGGGCGAGGTCGCCGATCAGGGCCTGCTGGGTCGCGGGGAACGCCTGGGTGCCCGCCGCGGTGAGGGTGGCGACCAGGGCGAAGATCGGCAGGGTGGTGCCGAGCGGGAAGGCCAGGAAGCCGATACCCCGGACCAGGTACAGGGCCAGCCGCACCCGCCGGGCGCCGAACCGGTCGACGGCCCAGCCGCCGACCGGCATGGTGCCCATCGCCAGCAGCCCGGCGACGGTCAGGACGGTGCCGACCGTCGGCAGCGGCAGTCCGCTGATCCGCTGGAAGAAGACCAGGCTGAACGGGACGTACATGCCAGTGCCCACCGCGTCGACCAGCATCCCGGCGATCAGGTTCCGCTCGCCGGGCACCCGTCGGTCAGCCGCCTTCATGGTCTCTCCTCACCTTCTGGGGATTCCGGCCCGGTCGGCCGGGCGTCGCCCGTGGTCTTGCTGTAGCCGAGGGACTCGACGATCACCCCGTCCCGTACGAGCGTGAGACTCACGCCCCGGACGGAGTCGGTAGGTCCGTCGCCGAAGTGGCACCGCCAGCGGACCGTTGCCCGTTCACCGGTGATGACGACGGACTCCGGTTCGAACCGGATCACGCGGTCCTCGGCGAGCGCCCGGCAGAACTCCAGGCACTCGGCACGGCCTTCGTAGCGGGCCCCGTCGGGGGCCGGCTCCTTCGCCTCCATGACGCAGTCGTCGGCGATCAGGTCGGCTAGTGAGGAGGCGTCATGCTCGATGAAGGCGCGGTTGAAGCAGTGGATGACCTCGGCCGTGGTGTGGAACGACATGCCGCAACCCCTCGGAGTGGAACGATCACGCCGTCGATCTTTCAGCTCTCCGCGCTGCCCATCAACAACGAAGATCAGTAAGATCCGATAAACCAGGCTTATGACGGGGGTCAGCAGCACGTGGAACTACGCGATATCGAGATATTTCTGACGCTGGCGGAGGAGCTGCACTTCGGCCGGGCCGCCGCCCGACTGCACCTCACCCAGGCGCGGGTCAGCCAGGTGATCGGACGTCAGGAGCGCCAGCTCGGCGGGCTGTTGTTCGACCGATCCAACCGCCGCCAGATCCGCCTGACCCCGCTCGGCCGGCAGCTACGTGCCGATCTGAGGCCGGTCTACGCGAACCTGCGCGACAGCCTCGAACGCGCCCGGATGGCCGCCCGCGGCAAGACCGCACGCCTGCGCGTCGGCATGCTGCCGTTCAACGTGCCCGACATGTACCCCTACTGGGAGATCTTCCGTTCCCGTCATCCCCAGTGGGAACTGCAGCTGCGCCGGGCGCCCTACGTGGACCCGTTCGCCAGGCTGCGGGAGGGCGACATGGACGTCTTCCTCACCTGGGTGCCCGTCGACGAGCCCGATCTCACCGTCGGCCCGATCCTCTTCCGCGATCCCCGCGTCCTGGCCGTCGCCGCCGGCCACGAACTCGCCGAGCGGACCGCTGTCCCGTTCGAGGCCCTGGCCGACTTCGCCCATGCCATGCCACCCGACATGCCCGACTACTGGGAAGACGCCTACCTGTCGTTCCACACGGACCGGGGAAAGCCGATCGAACGCGTCGAACAGGTCACCAACGCCGACGAGTTGATCCACCTGGTCAGCACGGGGGAGATCGTCCACCCCTTCCCCTCCCACGTGACGCGGTACTGGTCCATGTCCCACGTCCGCTTCGTCCTCATCCCCGAGATGGGGACGATTCCCTACGCCCTGGTGTGGCGCAGGGACGGAGAGAACGACCTCGTCCGGGCCCTCGCCCAGACCGTTCGTGACATCGGCGTTCTGCACTTCTGACGCCGCCGCGCCCAACTGCTCTGTCTTGTCGCCGAGTTGGCTACTTTCCCGACAGCGGGTAGTGGCCGTGGCCGATCTGATCGTGCTCGGCCACGGCGGCCCGTTCAAGGGCGGGGACACCACTCCGCGCCAGGAGTGCTGTCCGGGAACCGGCGCCCCCGAATGCAGGTCGGCGCCGACTCCGGCAATTCGCTCCACGCCGACCCAACGGCCTTCGCGGTAAGCAGCGTTGTCCTACTGAGCGGTGGCGCGGCTCGACCACCAGACCGAGCCGAAGAGGAGCATTCCGGGGAGGATGCCGGCGACAGTGGAGATGGCGGCGGCGGGGGCGCCGAGAAAGGCGAGGGCCATGCCGACCGCACCGCAGACCGCCATCGAGCCGCCGAGGATCCGCAGCGGGGGCCGGTTCCAGGCGGTCGCGAGGCCGAAGAAGTGGACGCCGACGACGAAGGCGATCCAGCCGGCGGTGGCGGCGGGGGTGTGGAGGGCTCGGTTGATGACGGCGAGGCCGACGGCTATGCCGGCGACTTCGGCTGCGGCGACGAGCCAGTAGTACCTGCCGAAATGTGGCGGCGAGGAGGTGGTGCTCTCGCGGACGGGCCGGCGGTTGAAGACCCCGAGGAGGAGGAGCGCGGCGAGCGCGAGGACCCGAAGGGGGACGCCGACGGCGTTCGGAAGTGCACCGGCGTTGGCCTGGATGAAGACGAGCCCGAAGGCCGACCCGATGAGCCTGGTGGCTCGTACTCTGCTCATGATCATGAAGATAGCGCGACGGTCGTCCGCGACCTGAAGGCACCCTCTGTCGGCCCGCCGAGCCCAGCCCCGCCGGGGCCGTGGTCGAGGAACGCGAACAGCGGGTGGTGGCCGAACGCCCTCTTCCAGGCCTTGGTTGAATGCCATGCTCATGGTCCGTCACGGTCCGGCGCCTGCCGTGTCGGCGAAAGATCGTGGTCGACCACGATGTTGCTGCACCGACGGAAGCCGGAGGCTGGTGAGTCACCGCCCGGCCCCCGCACCACTATCCTCCAGAGGAGTACACATGAAGAGGTTCAGGACCGCAGTCGGCGTCGCGGCCTTGCTCGTAGGTATCGGGCTTTCCGCCGCTCCCGCACAAGCTGCCGCGGGGACCGCCTCCGAAGTCACCACCTGCTACAACAGTCTGTTCGGCGGAGCGTTCTTCTGCGGGGGCGCGTACGGCACCGGGCCGACTTACGTGATGCTCGACAACGGCAACGTACAGGAATATGTCATCGGCACCGACCACGCCGTATGGACGTACTGGAGCGGCCCCGACAGCCGGGGTTGGATGTCCTTGGGCGGTTATCTCACGAGCAAGGTAAAGGTCTCCAACCTCCAGGGCACAGGCGGGTTCTGCACCATCAGCGCCCTCGGGGGAGACAGCCGTCCGTGGTACCGCGACGGCGGTCGCGGCGTCTGGAGTGCCTGGTACACCGACAGGGTCAGTTCCTAGCCCAGATCTTGCATGAGGCTCCGTCAGCTTGCCGGCGGGCCTTCCTGCGCTCCCCGGCGGAGTGTGCGGGCGGGCTGGCGGCTCGGTTGGGGCGCCGGGCTCCAACCTGCGTGCCTCGGCGTCCCCGTAGCCGTTGCGTTGACCGGGGCGTCGCGGCGCGGCTGGCTCGGCCAACCGCGGCCGCGTGGGCCAGATCAGCTCGTCGTCGGTGTGTTCGGCTGGTCGGCGGCTTCGCGCGTGGCGGCCCAGGTGGCGAGCAGGCGCAGGCCCTGTTCGGAGGCGGAGCCGGGTTCGGCGGTGTAGACGGTGAGGGTGAGGCCGGGAGCGGCGGCCATGTTCATGCCTTCGTAGGCGAGGGTGAGGTCGCCGACGGCGGGGTGGTGGAAGCGCTTGGTGCCGGTGCCGTGGTGGCGGACGTCGTGGGCACCCCAGCGGGTACGGAAGTCGTCGCTGCGGGTGGAGAGTTCGCCGACGAGGTCGTGGAGGGAGTCTGTCGGCGGGACAGCGAAGCCGCCATGCAGATCGCCCGCCAGGCACGTCTGACGGGCGAGGCCACCACCGCCGACCGCTACCGGCTCGACAAGGCAGAGGTCGACCGCTACTTCACGGCCGTCCAGCCGCCCGAAAGTGCCTGGCGCAGCACCGCGACCACCTCGGCCTGCGGGAACCGGGTCAGCGCGGCCGCCTCCGCCCCGGCCAGGACTGCGCTGCCCCCGCCGATCGGACCCGTCAGCGGGGGAGCGGCGCCTTCCCCCCGGCCACCGCACTTCCGGGAAACGAGCGACAGCCTCAGCCCCCGCCCGTACGGGTCCGAGCTGTCCCACTCCGGCCTCCGCCTCGACGGCGGTCGGCCTACCTGCCGGCGCAGGCCACTGCCGTGGAGGCAGCGGCTCTCTGCAACTGGCGTACCGGCCCGGCGGCAGACCCACCTTGTACGGATGCACGCACACCGGGACGCGATCGGCGGTGTACCGGAAGCCGTCCACCGGGTCGAACCGGCACTCGCTGGTGGGCCGTTCGAAAACATCGAAGTCCCCGCCGCGGAACCGCAGCGACGGGCACATCCAGCACACCTCGTGGGCGCTGTCCTCATCCACGAACGGCTCGCTGCTCACCCCGGCACCATACCGACGAACGGGGTGGCTCGGCGCTGGTTGTCCGGAGCGTGCCCGCCCTGCGGGTGCTGCCGGTCACCACGAGCCGGCTGAGTTCCGCTGCCGAGTGGGCCGCGAGACCGTAGATGCCGTGGAAGCTGGTACTGCGGGTGAGTCGTCCGCCTTCGACGTGTTTGAGTGTGCGGTCGCCCCGGCGGTCGGAGGTATAGGTCAGCCGTTTCAGGAGGTCGGCGGGGACGGCCTGGTCGAAGGTGAGGGGTGAACCCGGTGGGCGAGCAGGACCTCGGTGACGCTTCCCGTCCTCAGTGGACGCCAGTCGAGAGGCTTGGTGTAGTCGTCGTGGAGCGCCGAACCGGCGTCTTCGTACGGGATGACTAGGGTGACCTCCATCGCGCCCAGGACGTACAGACGGGTACGGAGGACGCGGACGGGGAGGATCGGTCGCCCGGGCGTACACGCGCCTGTTCGAAGCTCGGCAGTGACTTGTGCGGGCCGCCGAACATCATCGCCAGCCGCCGTCCCGCGTGGCCGTAGCCCCAGGCCCCGGCACAGGCTGTTGGTTCACAGCGTGGTGTAGCAGGGAGGTTCCCGAGTCACTCGCGCTGAAAACCAACCGGCCCCCTCGCCAGCCTTCGGCCTGGATCGTGTGGGGAGCCAAGTCCAACAGCAGCTCGAACCGCGCGTCGTCGCGGACGTCAATGTCGATCCCCATGCCGGGAGCGGCGTGCCGGGGGCGAGTCCCGTCTTCCACTGCTTCCCGGGCCAGGGACATCACGCGCTCGTAGGAGTGCACCGGCGATGCTGCGACCCAACTGTCGGACAAAGTGCGGGCAAGCGCGGACCACTACTGGTTCTACTCGGCCACCCCGGCGGGGACCCGGCCAGACCTCGTCCTCGGTGCCTCCACCACCGCGTGGAGTCCCCAACTTGCCCAGGAGAACGCCGCCCACTCGCTCTCGTGGGGGCTGCTCAACTTCTTCGCGGGCGCCAAGGTCGAGAAACCCCCCACTGACTGCGACAGACCGCGTGCAGGGCGAGCTCGCGGCCCTGGAGGAGGAGCGCGGACACCCGCACCGCCAGGGCCGGCGTCCTCGGCCGGCGGCGGCTCGGGAACTGAGGCGGGTGGCCAGCCGGAAACCCGTGGCTCAACCCCGGAGCCAGGCCGTTGTGACTGGCCAGGCGAATTCGTCACCCCGCTGTGAGCAGCCTGGTCGGGGGTCAGCGGCGGTGGCGGTGGATGCCTTGGCGATCGGTTTCGCTCCGCGCGATGCGATGGGTGCCGCGGTGACGCCCGTTGGGACCGGTGGCCACCTCGACGGCAGCGGCCGCAATCAACACCACCAACATCAAGAGAGCATCATGTCCGCACCTCCAGCTCGACGGTCCCGGTCCGGTGACGTGCTGTCTGCCCCCGATCGCAGGGCTAACACCCAAGTTCACCCTGGCCGTTGCTGGGCCGGATGCGGTACCAGCGCAGGCCCGTGGAACGGGAAGGTCGCACGAATGCGCCCCGAATTCCGGGGTAGCCGACGGACCGTCAGAGCGAGACCGAGGCATCGAGGAGGCAGTTGTGACCAGCGGACTGTGGAGCTACGAGGGCACCAAGGGCTACGGCTCAGGTGGAGGTCCGCGTGTAGCGCGCTGACCAGCTGACGGCCGTCCGTCGCGCGGCCTCAGTGCAGCCATTGATCAGGTCGGCCCTGGAGGCCGGTCGGTCGCTGCGGTCTGGTTTCCGGCCGGGCCAGTTTACGGCCCGTCAGTGGTGGCGTCCCGGGATGTGAGCACCACGCCGCGCCGCACCCTGGCGCCAAACCCCGCAGCTATGGCGCCGCCCCACCGCAAGGGGATGCCCTCGGGTCGAGTACCGCTCTCACGAGAGCGCGTTACGACAAGAGGGACGGAATGAAGGTCGCCCTGGATCGCACCGAATTTTCGACGCGTTCTGCTCCTCACTGACTGGGCCGCTGCAGGATATCGAGACGCCCTGGGGCATCTGGAAAGGACGCGCTCCGAGCCCTGTCGGCGTCAACCCGTCAGCCTCCTGCGCTCGGTGACCGTCGCGGCGGTTTCGCCCGCGACCTCCCCGGTGTCCTCGGGCCCATGGCACGCCACTGCGGTGAAGCCGGGTCCCGCTGGGCGGGCCGCTCTCATTCCTCAAACTCGAGGCGCTGGGGCCGCCCATCACCTGCCGACCGGGAGACAGCGTGGCGTGCCATGTGTGTGGCTGCCGCCGCCTCGTGTTCTCGAACTCGGGGCGCGTGGCCGCCCGGTCGACACTGTTGGTACACCTGGATTGCCCATCGTGTTCACGCCGTCACATTGAGTGTGATGCGGCACACAGTGATGGCATGGACACGTTGTGCAATACTCGCTCCCATCGGGCCACAAGCCTTCGATTCATAGGGAGTAAACCGCTATGCGCACCCGCATCGCAGCTATTGCCGTCGCCATTGCCGCCACCCTTGCCGCCCCCGCCTCGGCCTTCGCGGACAGCGCCGCCGAGGTGAGTACAGGTTCGACCGTCTGCGCCGCCGAGTCGGCTGCCGGCCGGCCGTGCGTCTGGCAGGAACGGGACGACGAGGGTGTGACCGGACTGGCCCGGCTGACCCCGGCCGACTCGCGGCCGGTACTGGCCAAGGTCGAGATCAAGACCCAACGGGCTTGGGGCAGCTCCTGGTTGACGGTGGCGTCGACCACCTCCCTGCGGTCGGGAACGTCCGTTCTTGCTACACCCAAGGTGGCGACCGGCGATCTGAGCATCGTCTGCGTCACCACGGCGCCGGCCTTCGACCTCGCCCAGCAGGTCACCACCTGTACCCACCCCTCCTGATCGGACGTCCCAGCCGGGCCCTGTTTCCCTGGCGTCCGGCCTGGCCCCGTCCGCAGCCACCAGTGCGTGCCGGTTGAGCATGGGGAGTGGTCCATGCGCGGCGCATCTGGCCGGTTGGGCGGGCGGGGTGCGGGGTGGTCATCTCGGTGAGCAGCAGTGCGACGTCGACCGTTTTGGTGGTGTGCGGACGCAGTTCGGCGGCGAGGATGGCGCGGGTGGCGATGTCGACGCTGATCGTCAGCTCCGGGCGCCCGATGGTGCCGTCGACGAAGTCCGCGAGGATGTCCAGGCGGGTGGTGTCGACCTGGCCACCTGCTCCAGCGCTGAGCCCGAGCGGAGCTGCGGGTAAGGCGACTTCCGGCAGCGGCCTGCCCGGCGGGGCATCGCGCAGTCTTCGAACGGGCAGAGACGAGTTGGGGATGTCGTGGATGTGACCACGCTTGCCGTCGCGCTCATCAGCGTCGGGGGGACGCTGGGTGGAGCGGTGCTCGGTCAGCGTGCCCGCCGGGTTGAAATGGTTGAGCAGAATCAGCGAGCCGAGCGTGAGCAGGAACGGGAACGCGACGAACGGGCGCTGCAAGCCAAGCGCGAGCTCTATGCGCAGCTGAACACGACAGCGCGCGCGTACCGGGTCGCTGCCAGGGATGCGGTCGACTCCACCGAACGGGGCGAAGGCCCGTAGACGCACTTCAGGGCCGCTTGCTCGTTCGGTGGAGTCGACCGCAGAATCGTCGCCGAACAGGCCCGAGCGTGGGGTGAAGGTGGTGCCGGCCCACTGGACGACGACGAAGAGGAGCTGGAAGACGAGGCGCGGTGCAGCACGGCGAGAGAGTTCGGGGCGGTCCGGTCGGTCGCATGCCACACTCCATCAATCAGGTGACCTCGGGGCGGGGCGCAGGATCACACCGATAGGTCGCTGCGAGCATGTCGCCATGGCACCCAGGGCGAGAAGTCCACACAGCAAGGCGGGACCCGGCCTCATCCTGCTGACGCTGGCGTCCGGACAGTTCTTGATGGCTCTCGACAGTTCCGTGATGAACGTGTCCATCGCCACGGTGGCCGAGGATGTCGGCACCGACATCACCGGGATCCAGGGAGCCATCACCGCCTACACCCTGGTCATGGCCATGCTCATGATTCCCGGTGGCAAGGTTGGCGGCCTGATCGGTCGCAAGCGCGCCTTCACCCTCGGCTGCGTCATCTATGGCTGTGGCTCCCTGACAACGGCGCTCGCCGGAAACCTCTCAGTCCTCTTGTTCGGCTGGTCTTTCCTCGAGGGCGTCGGGGCAGCTCTGATTTTGCCGGCCATCGTGGCCCTCGTGGCCGGGAACTTCGCCGCCGAGCGGCGCCCGGGCGCCTATGGGCTGGTGGCGGCCGCCGGCGCCGTGGCCATCGCTGTCGGCCCGCTCATCGGCGGCATTGCGACGACGTACTTCTCCTGGCGGTGGGTGTTCGCCGGCGAAGTTGTGATCGTGCTCGGCATTCTGGTCCTCGGCCGAGGCATCGTCGACACGCCGATCGAGAATCGGGCGCGCATCGATATCGTGGGCGCGGTGTTCTCCGCCCTGGGTCTGGGGACCTTCGTCCTCGGCGTTCTGCGCTCGAGCGAGTGGGGGTGGTTCGCACCCAAGCCCGGCGCGCCCGCCTGGTTCGGCATCTCGCTGGTGCTGTGGCTCATGCTGATCGGGCTGCTTCTGATCTGGGTCTTCCTACGCTGGGAAGCCCGGGTGGTGAGGAAGGGCCGAGAGCCCCTCGTCGATCCGCAACTGTTGCAGAACCGGCAGCTCACCGGTGGGCTGATCATGTTCTTCTTCCAGTACCTCGTGCAGATGGGCGTGTTCTTCGTCGTTCCGCTCTACCTCTCGGTCGCTCTCGGTCTGTCGGCACTCAAGACCGGGGTGCACCTCCTGCCGCTCTCCCTCACGCTGCTCGGCGCTGCCACCCTGATTCCCCGCCTCCTTCCGGATGCCTCCCCACGGCGGGTGGTCCGCATCGGGGTCATGTCCCTGTTCGTCGGGGCCCTCGTCCTGATCGGTGCGCTGGATACCGACGCGGGAGCGGAGGTCGTGACCGTCCCTCTGCTGCTGATCGGACTGGGGATGGGTGCCCTGGCCTCCCAACTAGGAGCCGTGACCGTCTCGGCGGTCCCCGACGAGAAGAGCGCGGAGGTGGGCGGCATCCAGAACGCCGGCAACAACCTCGGTTCGTCCATCGGTACTGCCCTCGCCGGATCGCTCATGATCGCCGTACTGACCACGTCCTTCTTGAGCAGCATCGAGCAGAATCCGGCGGTCCCCGATGCTGTCAAGACTCAAGCCAGCGCCCAACTGACTTCCGGTGTGCCATTTCTGTCCGACAGTCAGGTCACGTCAGCTATGGAAAAGTCAGGCGCGAGCAGCGAACTGACGGCCACCGTCGTCGACGCGAACACCGAGGCAAGGCTGAACGGCCTGCGTGCGGCGCTCGCCATCCTCGCCGGGGCGTCTGTCCTCGCACTGTTCTTCACACAGCGGATCCCGACGACCCAGTCCCGTTCCACGGCATCAGGGTGACGACCGTTGCTCGTCCGACTTGGCCGGGACCGCGAAGCGGCGTCAGTGGCGACCAGCAGCCTGGTCTCGACTGAGCAGCGGTTGCAGCTCTCGCCTTCCCACCGGTGGCGCACCGCGGGGCGGCAGAAGCTTGACCGTCACCCACAGCCCGTCGTTGCACTGCAGTTCTGTGAACTCCAGCAGATCGACGGCGGCCAGTCGGCACAGAGCAGCGAGTGCCATCCTGCTCGAGGCAGGCCCAGGGCCCTGGCGGCCGGCAGCAGAGGAAAGGCGACCTCGGGTTCCAGGTGAACTTCGCGGGGATCGGCAACCAAGGGGACCGGCAACCAACTCGATCAGCAGTCCCGCCACGGGCCCGCACGCGGCCAGGTCCCTGGCCTGCCGCGCTCAGTCCAGGGCCCAGGTCTCGAAGTGCGGGGTGAGCACGGGATGTCACTCTCCTGGCATGGGGCTTCGACCGCGGCCCGGCGAGCGTCCATGGCAGGTGGCAGGTGCCCGGGACTGCACAAATACTGCACCATCAACAGAATAGGTGTTCGCTATCCGCGAGATCCGAAGGGGCGCGCTGGGGACGAACCCCGGGCTCGGCCTCTGTGATTCCCCTTACGAGGATTCTGCCGATTCCCCGCGATCAGGTCCGATCTGCCATTTGAACTCGATCTCCAACTCGATCTCCCCGCCGCCCACCTCCACTTCGAGTTCGCAGCGGAGCTCGTCGGGAATACGCAGCGACAACTTCCCGGGGCCGAGCTCAAGGGGCGCATTTCCTCCCTTCCTCATCGCCGCTGCAAGTGCATCAAGTTGGTCAGCTGCCTCGATCCGCGACATTGAACGCTTCTGCTCAAATTCGAGATCTTTCATGGAAGCCTCCACTGCAGTAGAAGGAATCCGGCCACCCCAGTGTCCCGTCGTTCGGGGCCGGGGGCATCCCAAGAACGGCGCTGCGGTCGAGCCCGGCAGGTGGAGTCGGCGGCTGATGCGGAGCCGGTGGGGTCGTCCGGCGCTGTGTCGCCCCGGAAGGTGCGGGCGCCGGCCCTGATCATTCCCGCCCGACCTGAGCCGGTTGACGTCGGTTGAAGGCCAAAGACAGCAGGGTGCCCAGCGTGAGGGGCTGACCCGATGCCGGGGTCCCGGGTCGGTTTCTGGGGACCAGAACCTTCAGGACGCCCGGATTGATGGTGCAGGTCACCGGAGTGGGAAGGGACAGTGCCTCGCCGTCGATGCCCACGGCGATGTGTGAGGCCTCGGCGGTGACGGTGACCTTCGGGGCATCGAGGACCTGCAGGCCCATCGCGGATCTCCCGCGTAGGACGACTTCTGCGGCCTGTGCCGCGCTGGTCATCCGGATCCCGACGACACCCAGCGTGCCAAGGTCGAGGCGCGGTCGGCGGCCACCGGCGCCGGTCACTCCGGGGAGGGAGTAGGGGTTGTTGCTGACCAGGAGCGCCTGCAAACCCTTCAGCCGCACGTCGCCCACCGACGCATCGAGCCGGTCACCCGCGTACGAGAGCAGGAGCTCCGGCAGAGCGTCCAGGGCGACGCCGGCCTTGGCCTCGCGGTAGTCGGGGCGTTGGACCACTTCTGCGTAGACCCCGAAGGAGACCGTGTTGACGAACGGACGGCCGTTCACGTCCCCCAGATCGACACGCAGGACTTGCCCGTCGGTCAGAGCTTCCAGGCAGGTGGCCGGGTCCCGCCGGTCCAGGCCCAGATCCATGGCGAAGTGGTTCCGGGTACCCGCGCTGATCACAAGGAAAGGCAGGCCGTGTTCGGCCGCGACCTGGGCTACCAGGGCCTGAGTTCCGTCACCGCCCGCGACCCCGAGCAGATCCGCCCCATCGGCGACCGCGTCACGGGCGAGCTGCGCCACATCGGTCTCGACTTCCGTGTCCAGCAGGACGACCTGGGCGCCGAGTGCCCTCGCCTTCGCGATCAGTCCGAACTGGGCAACCTTACCTCCCCCGGACTTCGTGTTCATGATCAGCACGGCGTGCCGAGGGACCGCCCCCGCCACTGCCTCCATGCCTTCCTGCCGGTGTAGCGACTGCGCGGCCGAACGCATGCAGGCCACGGCTGCCACCAACAGGGCCAGTGCTGCCAGCGCGGCCGGCCAAAGGTCAGCCCGCGCGTACAGGACCACTACGGCCACGGGAGCCGCCAAGGCCAGTAGCGTCGCCATGACCCGCACCGCTCCGCGGTGTGTGATCGCCCACCATGCTCCGGCTGCTGTGAGAGCCACGCCCGCCAGGCCGACAAGCAGGATCAACAGCCCACCGGAACCGGCAGCAGCGAGCAGCACGACAATGGAACCGAGCAGACCGAGCAGTGCCAACCGGGCCCAGCGCTGAGCACGTGCCGGCGAAGTGTCGAACGCCATGAGTGAGCCCTCCGTCATCTCTCCGGCGCGCGGTGCGTCGTCGCGATCCGGTGTGTGGGCGGCACGGCCGGCGTGGCATCGTCTGCACGGCTGGGCGCGCACTGGCACGCGCTCGAACACACAAGGGGAGCAGCAGGTCCGGTGGTGGCTCCCGTTGCACCTTGCTGCTCGGTCATTCTCCCACCCGGGGTGCGGGTATGCCCGTGCTGGTAACTGCGATGGGCCGCGCGCACGTTGGCGTCGGCGGGATCGGCTCTCAGTGCCCGAGCGCAGCTTTGGCAGCAACGATGACCAGACCCATTACCAGGTTGATCGCGCCTTCGATGGTGGCGACACGGCGCGAGGAAGTGGCGTGCAGGGCACCGACATAAGCCCATCCGACCTGCTGGGCCACAGCGACCGACAGCGCGAGCCACGCCGTGGCTGTCAGGCCCAGGCCCAGAACGGGGCTGAGCGCCACCACGGCCGCCGGCAGCACCGCCGCTTCGACGATCGGCCGTTCTCTCCGGCCGGCCTCCCGCACCTCGGACCAGCCGAGGCGCTGGCCCACGGAGCGTTCACCCACCAGCCGCGCATAGGAATGGGCCATCCAGAAGACCAGCCCGGTCACCAGCATCAGGACGACCACTTCGACACGAGGGAAGTCGCTGGTCGTACTCGATGCGGCGATCACGGAGGCGGCCAGGAGTGATCCGTAGACAACCGCTGCGTAGTCAACGCGCGAGCGGGTTCGACGGTCCCGTCGAAGCCTGTGCCACGGGATGACATGGTTCATCAGGCCACCGTACAGACGCCGCATCCGTCCGCCGGGCGCGCCACGCGTAGGGCAACCGGCCGGAGGCACCCATGAACCACATCGCATTGACTGAGCCCGGGGCACCTCCCTCGCTCGACGGATGCGTCATTCGCCGGCCGCGATGTGAATCGCCCCGAACCCGGGGCGATTCAAAGTGATGGGGTGCTCTCGCTGGTGGCGGTGTTGATCGTCTTGGCGTGATCGTCCGTCGTCACTTTCGGTCGGTTCCGTCAATCCGTCGTTGCTGCTGGAGTGTTCGCATAGCGTCGGTCGGGCCAGTTGGTTGCCGCGTGGGGAGGGGCTGGCGTTGGCGGAGGTGCTGACCTGGGTGATCGAGCGTCGGGCGCTGGCCGATCGGGCGGTGCGGCTGCGTAAGGAACGCCTGCCACGCGACCACGCTCCTGCGGGCTCTGCTCGTACTGACGAACACCGAGGTTCAGCGCTGACAGACGATCACCCGTCAGTGATCACATCCCCGACCGGCCCGAGTGACCCACCCGGACCCACACCAGCCCTGCCGACCTGCGAAATTCAGGATGGAACGATCTCACTGGTACCGGTTCCGACCTGGAGAACATCGAGTGACTGAGCGGCGGGCTGCCCGGGCGTGCCGCGCGCCGGGCTGCTGCGCGCTGGGTGGCCGTCCGGCTGACCGCCTGTCAGTGACGGAGCCAGTTGTCGGAACTCGGGACACGGATCCCGCCGTAGAGGTGGTCGTCCGAGTCCCCCATGTAGCAGCCCCGGCCGTCGCACCCGGGGCACTTGGTGCTGCCATGATGGTGTTCGGTCTGGGGCATGGGGCGGCGGCGCCTCCCGCCCGAATCGGTGTGGCCGGTGCAGGATGGCGCGTGAGGCGGTACCCGCAATCCGAGGAGCTGACCTGTGGGCCTGACGACGTTCAACGGTGTTCCTGTACACGTTCTCCTTGTGCACGCCGTCGTGGTCCTGGTGCCGCTCACCGCTCTGGCGCTGGTCGCCTGCTCGCTGTGGCCCGCTGTGCTGCGTCGTTTCGGGCTCGCCTTGCCGCTGCTCGCGCTGGTCTCGCTCGGCTTCGTCCCGCTGACCACGGACGCCGGCGAGTGGCTGGCCGAGCACGTGCGCGAGAACGCTCTGGTGGAGCGGCACACCGAGATGGGGGAGGACCTTCTGCCGTGGGCCGTCGGGCTGTTCGCCCTTGCGGCACTGCTGGGCTGGGTGACGTGGCGTCCGGAGCGGTCGCCGGTCTGGCTGTCGGCTGTGGCGCGGCAGACCACTGGCCGGACGGCCGTGCGGGTCAAGGCGGCGGTGGTGGTGCTGGCGGTTCTTCTGGGGACCGGGGCGGTCGTCCAGGTGTATCGAATCGGTGATTCGGGTGCCCAGGCCACCTGGCAGGGCGTCACCACCGCAACCATGAACGGGACTGGCGCTCGAACGAATGATCGATAGTCGGACGATAAGCAGTGTGGGTGCTGTCGCGTCCCTTGTCGCGGTGAGGTGGTGTCGTGTGGCGTGACGTGGGCGGATGCCTGGTTTCCCGTGTGCGTGGTCTTGGCGCGACAGTGGCCGTGACAGCCGGCTGACGCTGGCCCAGATACCCCGACCTCCCGCCCCGGGCGATCCGCATGCGGTCGGGCAGGGGTGGGAATAGCCCAGGTATTCATGTCCGCAGAGTGAGCAAGCCTGGGGGAATCATGATGGGTGATCGTCTCGGTTGAGGCGGTTGAAGAGGTCCGGCCGGCCGGGCTGGCGACGGACCTGCTGGACGAGCAGTTGATCGGGCAGTTGGTCGACCGGGCCCGCGTGAGCGGGCTCCAGCCGACCGGCGAGGGCGGGCTGCTGCAGCAGCTGACCAAGCGCGCGCTGGAGTCCGCTCTGGGGGGAGAGATCACCGACCACCTCGGCTGCGAGAAGCACGACAAGGCCGGGGCCGGTAGCGGCAACTCCCGCAACGGGGTCCGCTCGAAGACCGTGCTGACGGACGTCGGCCCCGGTCGAGATCGACGTGCCGCGCGACCGCGAGGGCTCCTTCGAGCCGCAGCTTGTCAAGAAGCGCCAACGGCGGCTGTCCGGCGTCGACGAGACGGTGCTGTCCCTCTCGGCCCGGGGCCTGACGCATGGCGACATCTCGGCCCACCCGGCCGAGGTCTACGGCGCGAGCGTGTCCAAGTCGACGATCTCCACCATCACCGACAAGGTCATGGACGGGATGGCCGAGTGGCAGAACCGCCCCCCGGACCCGGTCTACCCGGTCGCCTTCATCGACTGCATCCACGTGAAGGTCCGCGACGGACAGGTCGCCAACCGTCCCGTCTACGTCGCCCTCGCAGTCACCGTGGACGGCACCCGCGACATCCTGAGCTTGTGCGCCGGCGACGGCGGAGAGGGCGCCAAGTACTGGCTCCAGGTCCTCACCGAGATCAAGAACCGCGGCGTCGAGGACGTGTGCATGGTCGTCTGCGACGGCCTGAGGGGCCTACCGGACGCCATGCCCGTCTACACCGCTCCGACCCAGAACGCCGCCGAGGAGCGGTTCCTGGAGTTCCAGGAGGCCTGGGGGACGAAGTACCCGGCGATCGTGTGGCTGTGGGAGAACGCCTGGGCCGAGTTCGGGCCCTTCCTGCAGTTCGACGTCGAGACCCGCCGCATCGTCTGCACGACGAACGCGATCGAGTCGGTCAACGCCCGCATCCGCAAGGCCGTCCGGGCCTGCGGTGTGGCGCACCTTCGCCTTCTCGCTGGGCGTCTTCACGTACTGCATCACTGCGGCCCTGGCCGTCGGCACCCGCCCACATGTGTCCGCGTCAGTACCTGGCCGTCCTCGCCTTGGCGCTCATGTATTCCCTCCAGAGCCGCGCCTTCGCCTCCATCCAGCTCGGCCCCTGCTTGGAGAGCATCGCCGCTCGCACCCGGCGCGCCCTGTCCGGCGTCTACAGTCGCCCGCTGCGACTGCCCGGCAACGTCACCCCCACGAGGCGTCGCACGACGGGGGCCGGCCCGTCACCTGGCCCGGACCGGGAGCAGTACTCTGCACCATCGACCTGCCGGCACTGATTGAGGCCGCCCGGACCTACGACTGCCTCGTTGTTCTCCCCGGGCGCCCGGCCAAGTCGTCGTACGAGACCGTCCGGTGGCCCACGTCCACGGCGGTGACCTTCCGTCCCACACCCTGCTCGCCACCCTGGCCACCGGCGTTGAGCGCACCTTCGACCAGGACCCCGGATTCGGCCTGCGCCTGCTGGCCGACATCGCCATGCGCGGAATCTCGTCGGCCATCAACGATCCAGCCACCGCCGTGCAGGCCCTGGACCATATCGAGGACCTCCTGCTCGTCCTGGCCGGACAAGACCTCGACGTCAGCCAGGCCCGCGACGCCGAGGGCACCCTGCGCGTCGTCGTACCCGTCCCGGACTGGGCCCACTACGTCCGCACCGCCCTCGACGACGTGATCACGAGCGCCCTGAACTCCCCTCTGGCCCTGGAGCGCCTGCTTCGGCTGCTGCAGCACCTGGTGCGAGCATGCCTGCCCCCACGCCGAGCCGTGCTGGACGAACGCCTCGAGTTGGTCCAGCGCACCCTCGCAACCGATTTCCCGCACATCTGGGCGTCCATCAGCGCAACCGACGACACCGACGCCGAGCCGTACGCCTGACCCCGTGCCCAGGGACCCGACCCGCCGCGCAGCTCTCGTGGTCGGCGCGCACGATGGAGAGATCACCTGGGATCCGACTTCTGCCGAACGGCAAGGAGGCACGGCCATGGCCGTAGAGGAATACGACGACACGGTGCTGGCCCGCAGCGGTCGGCGGCTCACCGCGACCGAGCGCGCTCACCGCGGGCGAGCTGCGCGGAAGGGCACACCGCGCTCCAGCCACGCGAGCCTCGAACCGCCCGTCCTGCGGCCCGACCCCGTGGACGTGATCGAAAAGCAGTCCACCACCCGCCTGAAGAGTCTGATCCCCATCCGCTACGGACGCATGAGCGAATCGCCGTTCCGCTTCTACCGCGGTGCCGCCGCGATCATGGCAGGCGACCTGGCCGCCACACCGAACACCGGCCTGCGCGCCCAACTGTGCGGTGACGCACACATGCTGAACTTCCGATTGTTGGCCTCCCCGGAGCGCAACCTGCTGTTCGACATCAACGACTTCGACGAGACGCTCCCCGGCCCCTGGGAATGGGACGTCAAACGCCTGGCCACGAGTCTGGTCATCGCGGGCCGTGAGAACGGCTACTCGGATCGCGAGCGCCGTCACATCGTGCGCGCCTGCGTCCGCTCCTACCGTCGCCAGATGCGCCGCTTCGCCACGATGGGTCACTTGGAGGTGTGGTACGCCAAGGCCGATGCCGACACCCTCAATTCCCTGGCCGCCCGCGACCTGAACAAGAAGGGCCGCCTGCGCCTGTCCAAGACCCTGGCCAAGGCACGGATGCAGGACAGCCTCAGGGCCTTCGCCAAGCTCACCGAGACCGTCGATGGAACACCGCGCATCACCCCCTCGCCGCCCCTGATCACCCCCCTCTCCGACCTGCTTCCGCAGGGAGGCGGTGATCTGGTCGAGAACCAGATCACCGACCTGGTCGAGCGCTACCGCCGCACGTTGCAGAGTGACCGCCAGCACCTGCTCAACCAGTTCTCGGTCACGGACATGGCGCGCAAGGTGGTCGGCGTCGGCAGCGTGGGCACGCGGTGCTGGATCATCCTGCTGCTCGGCCGCGACTCCGGGGACCCGCTCCTGCTTCAGGCGAAGGAAGCCGGCGAGTCCGTGCTGGCCCCCTTCGCCGGCGCGAGCCAGTACAGCTCACAGGGTGAGCGGGTGGTGGCCGGCCAGCGCCTGATGCAGTCCGCCAGCGACATCTTCCTGGGCTGGGAGCGGGCCCAGGGCTTCGACGGGATCGAGCGTGACTTCTACCTTCGCCAACTGCGCGACTGGAAGGGCATCGCGGTGCCCGCACTGATGGTCCCGAAAGGCATGGCCTTGTTCGGCGAGGCCTGTGGCGCCACTCTCGCCCGTACTCACGCCAGATCCGGGGATCGGATCGCGATCGCCGCCTATCTGGGCAGCGGCGATGTCTTCGACCGCGCTGTGACCGAGTTCGCCGAAAGCTACGCCGACCTGAACGAACGCGACCACCAGGCACTGCTGACCGCCGTGGCGTCGGGAAGGGTCAACGCGGAGGCGACCAGCGACGCGTGACCCCCTACGCGGAGCGGCTCGGGTCCGCGGCACCTGGCGTTCGGCCCTGGGCGACGTAGCGGACCAGGAGGTTTGCGCTGCCGGTGTAGCCCAGCTCCTTGATCTCGCGCAGGAGGTGGATGACGGGAACCGCCGGGTCCTCTGCCCGGCGTCGGCGCAGGGTGGTCGCGGTAGGGACCGACGAGTGTGGGCTTGTAGCGGGGTGCGTTCTTCTGCTGTGGGTTCCTTCATGCGGGCGTACCGTTTGACGGTGTTGAGGGCGACGTCGAGGCGGCGGGCGCGTTCGAGCAGCCCGACGCCTTGGTCGAGCAGGTGGTGGATCCGCTGCCAGCGTTCGCGGGTGGTTTGCTCGTGCACGCCGCCTGGGCGGGTGGGGCTCACTGCGGTGGCCCAGCAGGCGGTGTGGGAGCGGACCTCGGCCAGGACTTCGCCGCACACGTTGCTCCACAGGTGCCACCGGGTACTCATGAGAGCCGCTCTTTCCGGGGCCGGGGCCGGGGTCGGGGCACGGGATTGTCGGGAACGCGGGCAGTCGCAGCGTGCGGCATGTTTCCTCCAGTTCTCTCCGGGTGGTGTCGTGCACCGTGATCGTGCCGCGGACCTCGGTGGCGGTCCGGACCAGGACGCCCCGGCGCCCGGGGATCCGTACGGGCCGTTCCGGAGTTGGCGGTGTGCTGCGTCCGACGGCGGCCACGGCCTCGCCGAGGTGCTTGCGGTACTGCTCCAGCGGCCGGAACCGGGACACGTCGACGGCCAGCAGGAAGGAGCCGGCGATTCCCCCCCGGCGGTCCGTCGGGTGGCGGTCCCTGGGCCAGGGCCGCGAACCCGCACGCGGCCAGGGTCAGGCCGTACCCCACCGCGCCGCCGGCCGGCGGCAGGCTGCCGGTCCGGAGCACCCGTCCCGGGTCGGTGCAGGGCCTGCCCTCGCCGTCCTGCGCAGGGCGGTCGGGAACCAGCGCGCGGGCGAGGTCCAGCTCGCGCACCGCGTTGTAGGTGATCGCGGCGGACGACATGTCGATGACGAGGTTTCCGCCCTCGGCGGGGAACCCGAAGGCCCAGGGGTTGGTGTCGAAGACACGGTCGACACCACCGAGCGGCGCCACGACTGCCTCCTCGGGCAGCAGGGCGTGGCCGCAGGTGAGCACCCCCACCAGGCCCGACGCCGAGAGCTGCGCGACGTACAGACCGAGGCGGCCGAGATGGCCGTGCCCGGTGACCGCGACCGTGGCCGTTCCGTCTCTCCTGGCTCCTTCGACGGCGCTGCGCACCGCGAGGCCCATGGCCGCCGCGCCCAGGGCCCGCCGGCCCTCGACCACGACGGACCGGGGGCTCCGGCGCACCACGGCGGGACGGGCGGACGGCACCAGCTCACCGGCCGAGGCCTGGTGGGCGTAGGTGGCGATGAGCCGGATGCCGTGGCTGGAGTGTCCGGCCAGGTCCGCGGCCACCAGGGCGACGGCCGCGTCACGGGCGGCGGAGTCGTCCGCACCGAGGACGCCGAGCACGCGCGCCGCCCATTCCATGGCCGCCCGTGCGGGCACGCCTGTCGCGCCCGCCGGACGCAAGTGCCGCATCGGCTTCACCTGGGGATACGGCACGGGAACGGTGGACCACACCTGCGACCCGCTGTATGCGATGCGAAAGATAGGTGCTTGAGCCAAGGCGGCGGGCACTGAGTGGTCCGCCAGCTGCCGCCGGGCCCGGCCTGTCCTAGCCGCCTTCAGGGGGGTCACATGCCGGGTGTGACGTAACTGCGTGGGGCTGTCCGGGCCTGGTTCCGCGCCGTGACCTCACGGCGTTTCGGGCACCGGGACCGGTCACCTGGTCGGATGAGCCGGGCCTGGCCGCACCGCAGCTGACCCGCCACCAAGCGGTCTCTCCCCGCCCGGTGTCTGTGGGCCGTGGCGGGAGGTGCGGTGTCGATACGTTCCTGCCGTGCTTACGGCGGCCGGCCGGCCGGGCGGGCGGGCCGGGCTCCCGGGGAAACGGTTGTGAAGGGGGCCACTGTGGGCGCCGCCGTGATCACTCTGAATCCAACCTTCCGTGCCCGTGTCCTCGCGCTGGGTCGATGATGTGCCCGGCGTCACCGCCCGCAGGGGGTGACGGCTGGCACAGTGGGCCCCTGAACGATCTTCCGGGGACCCTTCCGGCCCGTGAATTCGGGGCCCAGTCACGGCCATACCTTCGGTAACCCCGACTTGAGCTGGCATTTCACCGAAATGCTTGTCCGAAGCCCCCGACGGCTCGTAGCTTCGTAACCAGTGCACAGCGCACCACCCGGGTTCGCCACCCGCGGCCCCGCCCCTCGAGGCGGCCGGGCCCACGCGGTGAAGGTGACCGGGGCGGCAGTCCGCGTCGGACACGTGAGCAGCCGCCCGCTGCGTGCGACATCTCGGAGTACACCCCGTGCGGGGCCGCTCCGTGCTGTCCGCCCGGGGCTTCCGAGAGGATCTGCATGACCTTCCGTAACGAGACCACCACCGCCACCACCTCCGCCAAGCGCAACCGCCTGCGGATGGTCCTGATGGGCGGCGCTGTGGCCGCTCTCCCGGTGGCGGGCCTCGTCACGGCCACCTCGGCCTCTGCCGCCTCCAGCTCGACCTGGGACGCCGTCGCCCAGTGCGAGAGCACCGGCAACTGGAACATCAACACGGGCAACGGGTTCTCGGGCGGCCTGCAGTTCACCCCGAGCACCTGGTCCGCGTACGGCGGCACCCAGTACGCCGCCTCCGCCGACCAGGCGAGCAAGGGCCAGCAGATCGCCGTCGCCGAGAAGGTGCTCGCCTCCCAGGGCCCCGGCGCCTGGCCGGTCTGCTCCGTCAAGGCCGGCCTGACCAAGGGCGGCTCCGCGGCCCAGGTCGACACCTCCGCCGCCGCCCCGGCGAAGTCCACCAAGTCGGCGGACCAGACCACCAAGGCCGCGCCGAAGAACGACACCTCGACGGCCTCGCGCAGCACCGAGCGCAAGCCCGTCGAGACGGCTGCTCCGGCCGCTCCGGTACAGAAGAGCGCCGGTGGCAGCTACACCGTCAAGAGCGGTGACACCCTGAACGCCATCGCCGCCGCCCACGGCGTGAACCCCAACATCCTCTACACCAACAACGCAGCGGTCATCGGTGGCGACATCGACCTGATCCTGCCCGGCCAGGTGCTGAGCATCTGACCTGATGGTCGGTACCCGGATACGACGAAGCCTTCCTTCCCAGACCTCGGTCTGGGAAGGAAGGCTTCGTCGTATCCGTGACGTGCACCTGGGCGGTGTGATGAGGCGAAGCGGGACAATGGCCGGGCACCAGGCCCCTCTTCGCGTTCGTGGCTCTTTACGCGGTAGAGCCGGCCTTCGCCAGTCCCGCATACTCCTCCAATCCTGAGCTTGTCGTTTTACCTCCGGTGATCACCTTTCGGCGGGTTCGGGTTCTCGCCCCATGCCGGTGCCGTGCCGGCCGCCGGGCTGTCCCGCGGATCGCGGACTGCCGTGTCGCCGGTGACAGGAGCGAGCAGGTCGCGCACCGCAGCGGAGCCGCCGGCCTGGCGGGCGGCGGCGACCTGGGCCAGGCCCCCACTTCGGTGGCGACGACGCTGACGGAGCGGCCCTTGCGGGCGACGGTGCCGCGTACCAGCAGCAGCCACCGGAGGGTGACGTGGATCGGGCCGCTGTCGGCGCAGCGTTCCTGGAGGGTGGTGGCTGAGATGACGCCGAGGCGTTCCAGCAGCGGATGGTGATCTGTCATGTTTCGAACAGATGAGGTTCAGTCAGCCAGCGAGCCGGCGAAGATCTGCCACGCCAGGAGTGACTTCGCCACAAGACTGAGGACCAGGTAGGCCTTTTCGCCGTGTGCGTAGTCGGACCACCAGCCGACTCCGCGGTACTGAAGCCACTGGTTGAGACCGAAGCTGAAGAAGAGGGCAGCCTGGACGAGAACGATTCCGTACACGAAGCCGGGGACGTCCTCGGCCGCGACGGTGTTATACGCGATCGAGACCCACGGCATGACGCCGACCAGAGTCCCGAACCAGAACGGCAGCATCGTGGTCCTCGCCCGCCCCGGCGGGTTCATCACCTCCTCGAGCCAGCCGAAGAGAATCATCCCGACGTTGGCGCCGACGACGGCGATGACGGCATTGAGGCCGGTAATGCCTGCGTAGAAGCCGATGAGGAGCACCATCAGGGTCGCGCTCAACGCATACTCCAGCCACCGGAAACGGTTGATGCCGTGTCTGAGGTCGCGTTCGTAGATGCCGCGGACCACCGTCGCCGTCAGCAGGTGGTCCACGGCCGCGAGGGCGAGGAAGATGGCGACGGCCCAGCCGATCGGCACGTCGAACAATGCTTCCGGGGCGGGCGCTGCCGTTCCCGGCGGCCCCTCGGGAACGGAGGAAGTGACGGTGATCGAGAAGCTGCCGGCGAGCAGGACGATGGCCATGGCTTGGAGCAGGTGCAGCAGTGTGAGCCCCAGGTTCCACCTGCGGAGCCCGGCGAGACGCTCGGAGGTGACGCCGGTGGCCACCGATGTGCCGTTCTCTCGCTTCACAGATCCTCCCAGTGGCTGGTGCCGTGGTACGTCAGCATGGTCGTACCGGTCGGCCGGGAATCACGGCAGTCACGCCACCGCCCCGCCGGAAAGTCGCCCGAGTGGCGCCCGGGAAGCCGCCGTATCCGCTGGTCTCCGGGACGCCCCCAGAGATCTCCCCGGGACGGTGTGGCTGGGGTTGCGCGACGACCACAGCGGCCCGCTGTGCTGGGGCACCACCGCGGAACAGTCCCCCAGTGCGCGGGCGGGTAGGCCGCGATAGGGGTTGGTGCGGGCGGGGAACAGGACGATGGCGTTGCGGTAGTGATCGGCTCCGGCGAGGGACTGGACGTGAGGTGCGAGGACGGCACCCGCCTGGCAGGTGATATGCCGGTGGCGGGCGAACTGGAGTATGGCGTTGACGCTGAAGCCGTCGGAGCGGAAGTCGACCGCGCAGGTAGGTGGGTAGCAGGTAGGTGGGTATCTGCGGGGGGGGGCGAGCTGCCCGGCACACTCGGCCCCGTCCGGGACGGCGCGGGCGCCGGTCAGGACGGCCAGGATGCCGCTGCGCTCCTGGCCGGGGAGCGTGCAGGTGTGAACCATGGCGGTGCCGGTCTCGGCGAGCTGGACGTCCGAGGGGTGCGACCGGGGCAGAGCTGATCACGACGTGGGCCCTTCCTCAAGGTGCGAAGGAGTGGAGGACGGACCAGGCGGGCCCGGCCGCCGCGTGCGAACGTGTGCGCGCCGTGATGGTCGGGCAGGTGTCTCGCGGATGACGTTGCCGATGGGGACCGGCTGACATCGCCGAGAGCGTCGGCGAGGACGTCCATCGTGCACAGGCCGCGCTAGTAGAGAAGGGTCAGCACGACGCGTTCCTCGTTGCCGATCTTCTGCGGGAAGACGCCACCGCGGGTGCCCGGCTGACGCTCGTCACCGCGTCGCTGGTAGCCGAGCCACGACCACTACACCACTCCACGGGACACGACGCAGGCCAGGTAGAGCCACGCTGCGCCGACCTGGATGTATGTGATGTCGCCGCACCAGCGTTCGTCGAGGTCGGTGGCGGTGAAGTCGTGCTGGACCAGGTCCGGGATCGGCGGCGCGACCGGATCGGGAATCGTGGTGAGCTTCCTGCGGCGAAGGTGGCGGCCGACGATGCGGTGCTTGCGCATCAGTCGCGCCACGCGCTTGCGGTTGACGGTGTGCCCGAAGCCCCGAAGTTCGGCATGGACCCGCAGCGCGCCGTAGGTCTCCTTATGCTCGGCGTGGATCTCGCGGATCTCCTCGACCAGGGCGTCCTCGTCCTCCTGGCGCGCGGCACGGGTCGGGGCGCCGGCGTGCCAGTGGTAGTAGCCCGATCGGGATACGCCGAGCACCCGGCACAGCCGCTGCACGCCGAAGGCTCCGGCATTGGCGGAGATGAAGTCCCAGCGGCGGGGCGTCACTTCATCTCCTTGGCAAAAATGGGCGGCTGCCCGGCGCAGGATCTCCCGCCCCAGCTGCCACTCCTTCTCCGCCTTGGTCAGCCGGGCGTTCTCCGCCCGCGACCGGGCCAGCTCGTCCTCGGCCCCGCCGGTCTGCGGCCTGCCACCGAAGGTCGCTGCCCCTCGGCCTCGCGTACCCAGGTGCGCAGGGTCTCGTGGTTGACGTTGAGGTCGTCGGCGACGGACCTCTCTGATGACCGGGCTGCTACGGCCGGTTCGCTGCCGCTCCGACGCCTGGAGAGTTGGAGAAGTTCTTCCGTCTGAGTACGCGGGCGCCGATGGCCGTTGCGGTTTGGTCTCGGGGCCGGTCGGTGTTCCTGTCCCCGGAAGGCTGCTGACTCCGTCAGCGTGGGTCGTCGTGCTGCTCGAGGGCGTTCTCCCGCAGGTTCGGTTCCCTGCGGAGTGTCCTGGTGAACCATGTGCCGTAGCGGTGGCCCAGGATGGGAGCTGACGCTCCGTGGAGGATGATGCTCAGGCCCACGGTCACGGCGATGACCTCGCTCAGCAGGGTTCCCCCAGGCAGATGCTCTTCGAGGGCAAGCAGGCCGAACACGAGGGAGGCAAGCCCCCGCGGGCCGAACCAGCCGATGTACGCGATGGAGGCGGGGCGCAGGCCGGTGCCGGCCAGGGCTAGTGCGACGGGCAGCATCCGGATGACGGTCAGGCTGAGCAGCGCGTAGAGGACCGTGCGCCAGGTCAGGTGCTGGAGTGCGGGTCCCAGGATGACGGCGCCGAAGACGAGGAAGCTCAGCGAGGCGAGGAGGAGGCCGAGGCGTTCGGTGAACCCGGTGCACTGCGCGGGGTCCGAGTCGCGGGGAGGGATGCCCAGACCGGCGGGGGTGCGGCGCAGGTGGATGCCGAAAGCCAGGCCGGCGACCCAGGCGCCGATGAAGCCGCTGCCCTCGACCATGGCGCACAGGACGTACGCGATGACCGGGACGGCGAGGACCAGGAACTGCCGCCAGTCGGAGCTGCTCCACCCGCGGGCGAGCGACCAGCGCAGCAGGCTCGCCCCGGTCCGGCCGGCCGCGATTCCGATCGCGCTGCTCAGCAGCAGCGCGCGCAGAAACGTCTCGGCCACGCCCGGATGGCCGTGGCCCTCACTCGCCGCCGCGAGTGCCAGGACGAAGAACGGAAGGGCCAGGCCGTCGTTGAGACCGGATTCGATGGTCAGGCCGCCGCGGACCAGCGGGGGCACCCGCTTGTTGGAGAAGGCCTGCTGCCCGAGCGCGGCGTCCGTCGGCGCGAGGATGACGGCGGCCAGGGCCAGTTCCCACATGCTCAGGCCGGGCAGCAGCGGCCAGGCCGCCAGCCACCCCAGAGCCATTGTGACCGGCAGGCCGAGCGCCAGCAGCCGCAGAGGCAGGAACTCCTCCCGGCGCAGGTCCCGGGCCCTGATTCCCGCCGCGTCCGCGAACAGGAGGAGTACCAGCGCGCTCTCCAGGAGCGTCCGTGTGACCTCGGGATCCTTCGCCCGGTCCAGCAGGTCCAGGCCCAGCGGGCCGATCGTCAGACCGGCGAGCATGAAGACCAGCGGTCCCGAGAGCGCCGTGGTCGACAAACGCCGTGACAGTGCCCCGTAGCCGACGACCACACCCCCGGCGACAACGACGGCCCAGCCGTTCATCCGCACTCCTCACCCCGCCTCGCGCCTCGCGCAGAGAGGCGGAGTCCGACTTTATGGCGGCGCCGGTCCGGCCTGCGGCAACCGTGCTCCGAAACGCCCTCAGCTCGGCCCGGTCGGCCCAACGCGGCCGCATCAAAGGGACGAGACACGCCGACCCCGTGACGCTGTGCATGGCGACAGGTCCGCGGACCGGGCGGGGGCGTTCTCAGCCGACGGGTTGTACGGCCGGGAAGGTCCAGGTGCCCTCGAGGATCTCGGGGCGTGGCCGGTAGAGGCGGACGGTGTAGTTCCAGCCGTCCATGATGCGCAGGCAGTTGGGGCGCCCGTCGGCGCACCCTCCGAGGTTGATGACGACCGAGCCGTCCGGCTCCCTTTGGGCGTTGAACTGGTTGAGGACGCATCCGCCTTCGCCGCTGTCCTCGAAGTAGCCGTCGGCGTTGTAGAGGGAGATCGACCAGAAGCCGTCGACGGGCACGTCACCGACCACGATGCGGTACTTCCCGACGGGCAGGCCCGGCTCGACCAGTAGGTAGAACGCCTCGCTCTCGGGGAGGCCGGCCCAGCCCACCGCCGTACCGATGAGGTGCCGAACGGGGTCGACGTCCTCGCGGCGGCCGAACATTCGCTCGGTTCCGGGCAGGGTCCGGCCGAGCACGGCGAGCGCGTCCCGTACGGCGCTGAGGGAGTCCTCGTCGTAGTCGGGTACGACGAGTGGTTCGGCCGACCCTGCGGACAGCCTCAGACCGTCCTGCAGGGCGTTGGCCTCGGCGACATCGGCGGGGTTGCCTGGGTCGGCCAGGACGCGCATCGTCAGGAGTACGTGGCGGGTGCCGTGGTCGTCGATGGTGAGCCGGTGCTCGCCGGGTGTGTGGATGACCTTGGTGACGTAGTGGTCCTGGCTGAGAACCATGAGCGACGCGTAGCGGTCGCCGCTGTCCGGCATTGTGACAGTGGCGCCTTCGGCCAAGTCCAACACAGCGAAGCTGTACAGCGTGTCGCGGTTCATCCGGGCCGATGTCTGCTGATCGAGCGGTGTCGGCACCCGGTTGTGATGCCACCGGTTGACGCCACCGCAGAGCGCCATCAGCTTCGCCATCGCACGGTTGGATTCGGCCCGGACGAAGTTTTCGACCGTTACCTTGACCTTGTCACTCATGGCTGGTGCTCATTCCCAGGGTTGTTCACCCCGTCGACGCAGCCCTGGTACATGTTGGCCAGGTTGTCGGAGATGATGTGCGCCAGGCCGTGGGTGGTGATGGTCAGGTCACGGTCCACCGTCCGCGCCTTGTGCGTCCAGCCTGCGGGCAGTGTGAGGCGCTCGGCCAGGCGGGGCAGCGCCGATTCGGTCAGGCTGTGATCCACGTGATCGGTGAAAGTCTGCATCACCCAGGTGATCTCGTCGGGCGATCTCAAGAGGAAGACCGGCCGTCCGCTCAGGAACGTGTACGTGTTGGCCCGGTGGATCTGCATCGGCCGGTAGGCCAGCGCCGACTGGTCCCGCTGCGGGTCGAAGCCGGCCGGCATCTTCATGTCGGCCAGGCAGTTGAACATCAGGCCACCCAGCTCGCGGGGCTCGCCGGCGAGGCCGATGGTCAGGGTGTCCATCATCCAAAACCGTCTCGGGTTCTTCCACACCAGATCGCACCCGGTGTCCGTCGCCAGCTGCGCGGTGTCGATCGCCGCGAACGCATCGGCAGGGCACGGGCCGAACCCGGTGGTGTTGTAGACGAGGCCTTCGAACCCCTCGCCCGCCCGGCTCAGAAGGAAGAGCTCTCCTTGAGCGTAGGCCCGAAGGCCCTCCAGATGCATCGGCGTGTCGGTCATACGGACAACCCTTCTTCAACGGGGTGGCCATTGCACCTTCTGACCCCTGAACGGGTGAGGCGGGCAACGCTGACCTTCCAGAGACACGAAGGACACCGGCCGCCTCCTCGGATGCGGCCGGGCGGGTTCGGCGGGGTAGTGGCTTGTCGGGGCCTTTTTTTGGGGGCGTTCGGTCGATGCCGGGCCCCGTGTCGAGGGACTCCCGGATGGCGAAGCCGAGGGCCACGAAGAAGGTGATCCACGGCACCACGGCCCAGGTCGGGAAGGACCAGGTGGCTCCCTCTTCCCTCGCAGCCCCGGGTCTGTACGGCAACTTCCCGTCCTACTCGCGGTACCCGCCGCGCTGACCGGCCGGGCCAGCAGTCCTGTGGAACTGCCGGGTGGTGCCCCCGGCGCTGAGCGCCACTCCCAGGGCGACGAGTGCGGTCACCAGTGTGATCAGCGCGATCGCCCGGACGGCTCGTCGGCGCGGCCGGGTGGCCCGGCCCATCGGCCCGGTCTGATCCAGTTGCGGGCCCATCACCCACAGGGCGCCCGCGGTCACCACCAGCGGCGCGCCGGCGACCGGGTCGAACTTCAGCACGGCGATCGCGACGGCGGTGACCGCGATGGCGGTCCGCCGCCAGGCCAGCCGGGTGCGTTCGCGGGCCAGGCCGGGATCGAGGTCCTCGACGTCGTCCCGCACCGGGCCGGGCGGCGGGTGGTCCGGACCGGTCATGTGCCGGACCGCGCGGACAGCACCACCAGCACCGCAGCCAGGACGCATTCGGCGGCCACCACCACGGCGATGATCCGGGGCAGGGCGCTGGGCGGCAGGGGGCGGCCCAGCCGCAGTGCGGTCTGGTCGCGGTCCCACTCCCGGTAGCTGGCCACCGCGACCACCGCCGCCAGGACGATCAGCGGCACCCCGAGCGCCCGGCGTCCCCAGTGGATTCCCGGGAACGGCGGCAGCAGCTGGGTGATCGCCAGTCCCGCCGCCACCAGGGCCAGGGCGGTCCGGCTCCATGCCAGGAAGGTCCGCTCGTTGGCGAAGGTGAACCGCGGATCGGGTTCCTCGCCCGGCTGCCCGGTGGCTCGCAGGGAGCCGTCCGACCCGTCACCCGGCGGTCCGGTCCGCCGCCACGCGGTCACTGCCCGTTCTCCGGCACACCGGCGGACGGCCGGGTCCGTCCCGCGGCGCCCGGCGCGGGACGGCGGGCCCTGACTACGCAACAGAGCATGGATCCAGTGAAGCAGGGCGGTCGGCGCAGAGGACCGGCGAATCGCGGTGCGGAGCGGACCCGGTCCAGGTGCGCGACGTCGCTGGGCCGCGACGGCCCAAGCCGCTTCGGTCGCCGTTCACCGGGCGGACCGGACCGGCCGGAGCGAGCCGGTCCGGTCAGGCCGTCCGCGCGCCCGCTCGGAGGCGGGCTGGGGTGGGGCTGGGACGGGGGCCGGTGCGCCGGCCGGAAACGGGCTTGGCGGCTGTCAGGAGCGCCGGATATCCCTCAGAGGCAGCAGCCGACCACCAGCACCGGGAGAGGCCCGTGAACACCTGTCAGCGCCCCGACCAGCCCGACGACAACGACGACCAGGCCGACGCCGTCGTACCGGCCGATCTGTCCTGGCCGGTACGGACCGCGTACCGGCGCGGCGCCGCCAACCCGAACGGCTCGACCAATGCCATGCGCTCCGATGTCCTCGGCGCGCTCGGCGTCCTCAAGGTCGCCACCGCCGACCAGCTCCAGCACCTGCTCCGCCCGGTTGGCGGCGTCGAACAAGGCGATCCGGCAGGCGCTGCGCGATCTCGCGCTGCACGGCCTGGTCGCCTCCGACGGCAACACCCGCAACCGGCACAAGACCTGGCGGCTGGAGGGCACGGCCGGACTGGAGGCGGCCGGGCACGTCCTCAGCCTGCCCGGCTCCGACATGGGCGGCACCGCCCGGGGCGCCGGCCGCTCCGGCGCCCAGCACGCGATGGCCGGCAACGAGTCGATCACCGCGTTCGTCCTCGGCGGCCCCGCGCCCGAAGCCGCGGGCGGGGTCGGCACCGTGACCGACTGGGCGACCGAGGCCGAGGTCCCGCTGCCAGGAGGCCGACGCAAGGTGCGCCAGGACGCGGCGTGGCAGGCCCCGGAGATCGGAGTGCCGGTGCTGATGGTCGAGGTCGACCGCTCCATCATGTCGCCGGAGCGAGTGGCCGCGAAGTTCACCGCCTACCGCGAGCTGTTCCGCACGAAGGTGAAGAGCACCGACCCCGCGCTGGCCGACGGGGAGCTGGCCGACCGCACGGTGCACTGGTGGCGCCGGACCTGGCCCGGCCACACCCGGCCCGGGTACCCGCCGGTCGCCCTGGTCGTCACCGACGTCGGACCCCTCGCCCTGGCCAACCGCCAGCAGAAGGTGGCGGACCTGGCACGCGACGCCTGAGACGGGTCCTGGTGGACCATGCGCTCCGACAACGCGGGCGGGGACGGCTGGCGCGAGTACGGATGACGCGGTGCCGGTCATCGCCAACACCCTGGAGCCGCTGGCCGAGCACGGACCGCTCGGGCCGGTGTGGTGGCGCTACGGCCGCGACAGAGCCCGCTACTGCTTACTGGACGCGCTGGACAGCCCAGACACCCGCGAGGCCTACGGCGAGCGCCAAAAGGCCCGGGAGAAGGGAGAAGAAGGCCGACCAGGAGGACCGGGAACTGATGAAGACCCTGGCCTGCGCCGACTGCGGGAACGTGCCATGGCGCCAGAGCACCGAGAAGTACGGCTCCAAGGGACGACAGATCTAGACCTGCCGCCCGGGTGGCCGTTGCTGGGACTGCCAGAAGAAGGAGTAACAGCGGAGCGAGGAGGAACGCCAGGCCGAGGCCCAGGCACGGCTGGAGGCGGCCCGCGTGGCCAACGCGAAGCTGCGCCCGTGCTGGACGTGCCGGGGCTCGATCGGCGGGAAGGCGAGCTCGTTCCTGGAGTTGAAGGAGAAGGCCGGCCCTGACCGGCTGGAGTGCCCGAAGTGCGTCAGCGACCGGGAGAATAAGGAGCTGGGGCCGCTGGTGCTGCCCGCCCCGACCAGGCGCGAGCAGGTCGCCGCGCTGGTCTCCGCCCCGGATGACCCGTGGTGGGACGTGCGTATGCTGCACGCCAAGCTCCACCCGGTGAAGGACCGCGCGGCGTGACTACCGGCCCCCGTGCAGCTGTCGCGTGCAGTTGTCGCGACCCCTTTCGCGTTGGGTGCTGTCGCGTGCTGTGGCCTGGGCGGATAGGTGTTTACCCCCATGTGTGGTCCCGGCGCGACAGCTGGGCCGCGACAGGGCCTCGGCCTGGACCCGCCCAGGCCGGGGCCCGACTGTCGAAGCGCCGCAAGAATGCCTGCCACGGTCAGTCGATGGCGAACCAGCCGCGGACCTGGGCTTCATGGTCGACGTAGCGTTCGCCGGAGACATCGACGACAACCTTGTCGATCACACCGCCGGTGAAGGGGAAGGAGCCCTGGTAGTCGGGGGTGACGGGTGACGCTCCGTCGCGCCCGACGCAGATCCCGTCTCCGACGACGCAGAAGTAGCCGGGCTGGGTGGTGATCTCGCCACTGCCGACGGGCTGGTCGTCGATGTAGAGGGTGAGGGCGCCGATGGTGCCCGGCATGGCGGGGTCGGCGCTGCGGCCCTTGGCGGTGAACTCGGCGGTGAGGACGTGCCTGCCCGGGGTGATGTCGCGGTCGCTCTCAACGTTCTGCAGGTGTGTGCCGACCCAGTTGAAGGCGTAGCGCAGGCGGCGGTCCTTGATGTAGAGGCTGTGGCCTCCGGCGACGCCGCCGTGGGCGTACAGGACGCCTTGGGCGTCGGCCGATTGGATGTCGACCCCGGCGGACAGGGTGTAGGAGCGTCCGCTGATCACGACGCCGGACTGCTCGGGTACGGGGGAGCAGTCGGGGTAGTAGATGTACCGGTCGCGTGGCGGCGTGCCGTGGGGGCGCTCGGCGAGGGTCTGTTCGAGGGCGGTGCGGTCGTCCAGGGGCAGGCCGTTGTAGCGGCCGGCGTAGTAGTACCAGAGGCTCTTGAGGGCCTCGAGCCGGGCGGGGTGGTCGGCGGCGATGTCGTGGGACTGGGCGCGGTCCGCCTTCAGGTTGTAGAGCTCCCAACGGTCGTGCTCGTACTTGCCCCAGCCGCTGAGCGGCGGGTGCACGGTGCAGGCCAGCCACCCGTCGTGGTAGATCGATCGCTGTCCGAGCATGGCGTAGAACTGGGTGTCCTTGCCCGGGGCGGTGGGGTCGGTGAGGGAGGCCGCGAAGCTCTCGCCCTCGATCGGGTTCTGCGGGTACCCCTTGAGGACGGCGGGCGGTTCGATGTCCAGCAGGTCGTACAGGGTGGGGACGATGTCGACCGCGTGGATGTACTGCTCGCGCACCTCGCCGCGGGCCGCGATGCCGGCGGGCCAGGAGATCAGGCACATGTCGGCGACGCCGCCCTCGTAGCCGGCCCACCGCTTCCAGTACGGGAACGGGGTGTCGAAGGCCCAGGCCCAGCCGGTGTTGTAGTGGTTGTACGAGGTCGGGCCGCCGAGCTCGTCGATGTGCCGCAGGGACAGCTCGGTCGGGGTGGGCAGGCCGTTGAAGAAGCGCCACTCGTTGAACGTGCCGTTGGGTCCGCCCTCGCCGCTTCCTCCGTTGTCGGAGACGGCGACGATGATCGTGTTGTCGAGTTCGCCCATCGTGTCGAGGAAGTCGATCACACGGCCGAGCTGGTCGTCGCTGTAGGAGACGTAGCCGGCGAAGACCTCGGCCATCCGGATGAACAGTCGCTGCTCGTCGCCGCCGAGCGTGTCCCAGGGCCGTACGACGTCCAGGCCCGGCCAGGGCTGCCCGTCCGGTCCGGTGACCTCCGGCTCGCCGTGCGGGTTGATCGGGGACAACTCGGTGTCCTCGGGCAGCAGGCCGAGCTCCTTCTGCCGGCGCAGGATCGCGGGCCGGATCGCCTCGTAGCCCTCGTCGAACACGCCCTTGTACCGGTCGGCCCATTCCTTGAAGACGTGGTGGGGCGAGTGGGCCGCATCCAGGGACATGTACATGAAGAAAGGCTTGTCGGGCTCGACGGCCTTGGCGTCCCGGATGAACCGGATGGCCTGGTCGGAGAGGTCGTTGGCGATGTGGTAGCCCTCTTCGGGGGTGGCCGGGGGCTCGACGGAGTGGTTGTCGTGGACCAGGTCCGGATACCAGCAGCTCGACTCGCCGCCGAGGAAACCGTAGAACCGCTCGAATCCGCGCCCCAGCGGCCAGCGCCCCTTGTAGGAGGCCATGCTGGTCTCCTCGCCGGGGGTGAGGTGCCACTTTCCGACGCAGTACGTGTTGTAGCCGTGCTCGGCCAGTACCTCGGAGATGAAGCCGTTCTCGAACGGGATGCGGGTCGAGATCCCCGGGAAGCCCGCGCTGAACTCCGCGATCGTGGCCATGCCGTTGGACGTCGCGTTGCGGCCGGTCATCAGCGAGGCCCGCGTCGGGGAGCACAGCGCTGTGGTGTGGAAGTTCGAGTACTTCACCCCCATGTCCGCGATCCGGGACATTGTCGGCGTCTTCACCGGGCCGCCGAAGCACTCCATCGTCCCGTAGCCCACGTCGTCCCAGGCGATCACCAGCACGTTCGGCGCGCCCTCGCGGGCCCTCGGCGCCATGAACGGCGCCCAGTCCGGCTTCGAGTCGCGGATGTCGAGGGCGATCTTGCCCTTGAAGTTCTTCACACGGGCCTTCTTCACGATGAGTCGAGGCGCTCGGCGGCCCGCCCGGGAAACGGGCGGGCGCCTGCGACCTGGGGAATCCGGATCAGGGGTCACATCTCGGGTGCAGCCGCCAGGCGGCACAGTCCGCTCTCCCAGGGTGCAAGCACAAGGCGAATAGCCCCCCGAGACACACCGTGGCAATCGCGAGGAGCGGAACCGCCGTCCGCCGCCCGGACCCGACATTCCTACCTGGCCACGCTTTCCATGGTGATCTTGGCTCGGTCTGGCACCTGCGGCATCGGCATCGCCGTCGCTCGGCTGCCTGACCGTCCGGGCCGCACCGGGCCGTCGGCGGCGTGGTGTGATCCGATCGCTCGCTGAGGCGGACCCGCCGGGTATCGTCAGGCTCGCCTGATCGTGTGAAAGGGCCGCCAATGATAGCCCGGCCAGCTCGCCCGTCCTTGGTGCCAGTCCCCAGGCGCCGCTGAACCCGGCATCGACTTGTCAGGTACTCACTCTCAGAGGACGTGCTGCTCGTTTGAGGGATAGTTCATGGATTGTGCCAGGTTATGGTGCTTTCGCCCGTTGCTCGCTTCGCGAGGTTCGAGATCATCGCGAGGCGGATCATGCTCTCGGAGTGCTCGGGTTTGGTCTCGTAGTCGCGGGCGAGTCGGCGGTGCAGCATGATCCAGCCGAAGCTGCGCTCGACGACCCATCTCCGCGGGACGACCGAGAGGCCTTTGACCTGGGCATTTCGTGGGACGACGTCGACGTCGATGCCCAGCTTCGCCCCGTGCTCGATCGCCTGGGTCTTGTAGCCGGTGTCGACCCACGCCTTCGTGATCGTGGGGTGGGTGGTGGCGAGTTGGGTCAGGAGCTGCTTTCCGGCGTCGTTGTCGGAGACGCCGGCGGCGGTGACCGTGACGAGCAGGAGGAAGCCGAGCGTGTCGACGACGGTGCTGCGCTTGCGGCCGACGATCTTCTTGCCCGCATCAATGCCCTGGGGGATGTTGACGGACGCCTCGTCGGTGGGCATGCCGAGGAGTTCGTGCAGCTCGCGTGCCCGGAATTCCTGGTCGGGGTGCTGGTTGAAGGCGTTCACGATGGCCTGGTAGGTGGTGTTCGTCTCGGGTGGTTCGGGTTCGGTCCCTGTCGGCGTGATCTCCGCGATGATCTTTCGGGTGGTGGCCAGGTCCGTGAGCCGCGCTTCGGTCTCGGTCAGGTCGGCGGCGAGCTCTTCGATCCGGACGCGTAGTTCAGCGGCCCGGGCGGTGGCCTCGTCCTGCCGGGTCTGGAGGTCCGCCAGGAGTTCGGCGATGTTCACGCGGCCAGTCCTAGGGTGTCGCGCCAGGCCGGGGCTGGTGTGGTGAGGCGGCGGGCCATGTTGGCGGTGGAGGCCCAGTAGACGCGTGAGGCGGAGGTGTCGGGCCGGTGGTCGTACTCGCGAGCGAGGCGCCGGTGCAGCATCGGGGTGCCGTTCGTCTGCTCCACCACCCACCGTTTCGGCGGCGGCCTGCTGGCAGGCATCGCCGAAGCCGTCCGTGACCGCGACGAACGCGCCCTGCGCCGCCTGCTGGCCCGTCACGCCGAACAGGCCACCCTCACCGATCTCCCCGCGTTGCGCGAAGCACTCCAGCCCCGCCCTTGAGCGGGCGGTCGGTCGGCGTTCCCGTAGCCGCCGGCGCCGCCGCCCCACCTGCGCTCAGGGCTGCCCGGCCCCTTCGGAGGGCGGTCAGCTGGAGCAGTGGAGCAGGGACGGATCGTCCCGGCTCCAGGCCGCGGGTGTTCGGGAGCCGCCGAGGCGCAAGCCCGCTGATCGCCCGATCGCAGCAGCGACACCGCGTTGCCGACTATCCCATTTCCGGTGACCATGAGCATGCGAGTGACTCCAGGGGGTGATTGAGCGCCCAGGAGCCGTCCTTGGTAGCGGCACCTCGGCTGCCCAGATTGACTGGAGGTCGCAGCCCGTGGTCTTGAGCTGTGCACTGTTCGTGCTTGCCGGGATGAGCCTTGGGTCCGCGGTGGCGATGGTCTTCCAACGCTTGGTCGGCGACCGCGGCCTTAGAAGCCGTTGCTCTATCGATCTTGGTGAACGTTGGTTCGAGTGTGACGACTCGGCTGGGTGATCTCTTGGTCGGGTGCGCATGAAAGCAGGGCCTCCCGTGTAGCTCGGGGTTGTCGAGATCAAACGAGCACACAGGAGGCCCTGTTGCCGCAGTTCTACGCGTTCGCGCCGTCCGGGTCCAGTTCGGCTACCCGGTCGTGTGACTGCCTCGCGCACCGGTTCGGGAACGCGGGCAACCATCCGGACAGACGGCCGAGCTACCCGTCGGACATGAGCGACGCGGAGTGGGCGGTGGTCCGTGATGCGATGCCGGTCCCGCCGTGGTTGGAGGGCCGGGGCGGGCAGCCCGAGGGCTACTGCCACCGGCAGATGGTCGACGCCGTGCGCTACCTGGTCGCGGGCGGCATCACGTGGCGGGCGATGCCATCCGACTTCCCCGCGTGGGACCGCGTCTACGCCTTCTTCAGGCGCTGGCGCGACAGGGGCCTGATCGCGGAGTTCCACGATCGGCTGCGGGACGGGGTCCGCGCGGCGGCCGGCCGCGACCTGGAGCCCACCGCGGGCATCATCGATGCGCAGTCGGTGAAGGCCGCCGCATCGGTGCCGTCCGCGTCACGGGGCTTCGACGGCGGCAAGAAGGTCAACGGACGCAAGCGGCACATCGTGGTCGACACTCTCGGGCTGCTGCTGGCGGTCATGGTCACCGGCGCGAACGTGACCGACCGTCAGGCCGGCGGCGCTCTGCTGGCCAGGCTGCGGGAGCGGTACTTCCGGTTGACGCTGGTCTGGGCCGACGGTGGCTACACCGGTCACCTGGTCGACCTCGCCGCGAGCCTGTGGCGCATCGCGCTCACCGTGGTCAAACGCAGCGACGACACCTCCGGGTTCGTCGTGCTGCCCAAAAGATGGCTGGTGGAGCGCACGTTCGCATGGCTGATGCGCTCACGCCGCCTGGCCCGCGACTACGAGGCGCGCACCGACACCGCCGAGGCGATGATCCGGTGGTCCATGAGCATGGTCATGAGCCGCCGCCTCGCCCGGCGACCACACTGAACATCCCCGGGCTCGCCTCAGCCAGCCAGCCCCGCGCGGCCAGGCGCTTGGCCTTCGCCCGCACCCCCTCGACCTTCGGTGTCGCGCGTCAGACTTTGTGGCACGGCTCGTTTGTTGCGGGTCCTGCCCTGTGAAGGAGTCTGATCGATCATGGTGAGGCCACCGGCGCTGCCGCCGGAGGAGAAGGCCCGGATCGTGCTGTCGATCCTGGCCGGTGAGATGACCGTCGCTGAGGCCGCGCGGCGGGCGAAGGTTTCCGAGCAGTCGATCGGGACCTGGAAGCGCCAGTTCCTGGAGTCCGGCCGGGCCGGACTCCAGGGCAGGTCCGGCCCCAGCACCCGGGAAGAGCAACTCGAAGCCCAGATCGCCGACTTGACCCAGGCGCTGGGTGAGGCCGCGGTCGAGCTACGGGTGTGGAAGAAGTCCGCGGAGGGCCGGCTGGGCCCTTCGAGGACCTCGAGGTGATCCGCACCGAGGCGGGCATGCCGACCGCGAGGTTCTGCCGGCTCATCGGCGTGCCCGAGCGGACCTGGCGCCGTCACCAGGCCCGCGCCCGCCAGGGCGCGCAGGCGAGAGGACCGTGGCCGCGCCCGGCGCGCGAGAGCGTCCGGGAGACCGCCCGCCGGCACGCACTCGCGCACCCGGCCTGGGGCCACCGGAAGGTGTGGGCGATGTGCCGCCACGACGGCCACCGCGTCTCGCAGGCCACCGTGCTGCGGCTGCTGCGGGACGATGGCCTGCTTCTGGAGGCGAGCTACCAGCGGGAACGGCGCCAGCTCGCCGCCCGCCGAAAGGCCGCCTTCGCGACCGATCCGACCGGCCCGAACCAGGTCTGGCAGCTCGACTTCTCCGAGTTCGAGACCACCTCGGGCGGAACCTGGCGGCTCGCGGGCTGCCGGGACTATTGGTCGAAGTACGAGCTGGGCTGGCACGTGTCGCCCACCGCGAACCAGCACGACGCCATCGCCGCGATCGAACTCGCCATCAAGGAAGCTGAGTTGCTGGCCGGAAAGCTACTGGCTGAGCTTGCCCCGCGCGACGCGGACGGGACGGTGCAGCCGCTGGTCACCATCGTCACCGACAACGGCGGACCGTTCCGCTCGTTCCGGTTCGAGGCGTTCATCGCCACCCGACCGGAGCTGCGGCACGTCCGTACCCGGGTCCGCACGCCCGGACAGAACGGCTCACGTGAGCGCGGCTTCGGCTCGCTGAAGTACGAGAAGCTGTTCCTCGAGGAAATCCCCGACGCCCTCGATCTGGTCCGGCACGCCGAGGACTACCGGCTCGAGTACAACGCCGTCCGACCGCACGAGGCCCTGGCCTGGAACCGGCCCCACGACGTCCACACCGGCGCCGCGGACCCGCTCGTCCCCAACTTTCCCGAGCCCGAAAACCTGCCAGCTACTTGACGCGGGACAGTTCCTGCTCGGCGGGGACCTCTACACCGCCTACACCTTCGTCGCCGTGCCCGCGCTGCTCTTCACCGTCGGCGGAGCTGGCTTCTTCCCGGTCGCCTACTCCAACCTGGTCTGGCCGATCATCTTCGTGTTCCTGCCCCGCCTGTGGTCGGTCTCCCGTAGACACGACTACGTCACCCCGGCCGACTTCGTACGCGGCCGGTACGGCTCACGGGTGTTGAGCATCGCGGTCGCCGTCACCGGAATCCTGGCCACCATGCCGTACATCGCGCTCCAACTGGTGGGCATTCAGGCGGTGCTGGACGTCATGGGACTGGCCCCCGGGGAATCGGCCTGGGCCAGGGACGTGCCGCTTTTCGTCGCCTTCGCCGTCCTGGCCGCCTACACCTACGCATCCGGCTTGCGGGCACCCGCGCTCATCGCGTTCGTCAAGGACGCCCTGATCTATCTGGTCGTGATCGTCTCGGTGCTGTACGTCCCGGCCCGGCTCGGCGGCTGGGGCCAGGTCTTCGACACCGCGGCCAAGCAGCTCCCGCAGACCCAGGGCAACACCGTGCTCGACCCGGCCTCCGGCGTCATCCCCTACATGACCCTGGCGCTAGGCTCCGCGATGGCCCTGTTCATGTACCCGCACGCACAGGTCGCCGTCCTGTCCACACGCAGCCGCACCGTGGTCCGCCGCAACATCGCCGCACTGTCCGCCTACTCGGTCGCGCTCGGGCTGATCGCCCTGCTCGGCTACCTCGCCCTTGCCCAGGGCCTCACCCGCGAACAACTCGGCGGGAACCCCCAGCGGGCCGTGCCGGTGCTGTTCGCCCAGACCTTCCCGTCCTGGTTCACCGGCCTCGCGTACGCGGCCATCATCGTAGGCGCCCTGGTCCCCGCCGCCATCATGTCCATCGCCGCCTCCAACCTGTTCACCCGAAACCTCTACCGAGAGGTACTGCGACCGAACGCCACACCGGCCGAGGAGACCCGGGTGGCCAAGATCGTCTCACTGCTCGTCAAACTCGGCGCCTTGGTATTCGTCCTCACCCTCGACTCCTCGAACGCGGTCAACTTCCAACTGCTGGGCGGAGTATGGATCCTGCAGACCTTCGTTGCCGTCGTCGTCGGCCTGTACACCCGATGGTTCCACCGCTGGGCCCTGCTCGCCGGGCTGATCGCGGGCATGCTGTACGGAACCGTCACCGCCTATGCACAGAGCGCCCCAGGCCGCCCCCATTTCGCTGCCCAGACCGCCGAACTGCCCTGGCTCGGCCAACGCGGATACATCGCGCTGACCGCCCTGCTGCTCAATCTGGTGGTCGCCAGCGTCGCAACCTGGTTGCTGCGGGCGCTCGGAGCGCCTGACGGGAAGGACGAGACAGCGGCAGGGGACTACCACTACGATCCCGCCGACACCGCCGCACCCCAACCGGATCCCGGCCCCAGGGCCACAGCCAGCCACCAGTGAAGCCTCCAACTGTGGGACAGACGCATTGGCACCAGTGTCGCCGCTGCAGCCAACCGGCGCGTCGGCGAGCTTGCGGACGCCCTGCACGAGCGCACTCTCAACATCGGCAAGCCGAAGCCCAAGGACGAGGAGCCCGACGAGCCGGAGGGCGACGACCAGGAGCGGCAGGAAGACGAGGGGCCGGAGGAAGAAGAGGAGGAGCCGCAGGGCGAGGACGACGAGGAGGAGCTCGAAGGCGAGGTCCGATGGGAGAAGGTTCCTGAGGACGAGCTGTCAGAGGAGACCGAGGAGCCGGAGGACGAGGACCAGGAGGAGCCGCCGCGAGGCGTGGCGCCGCCAAGAGCGGTGACCGCTCCGGGCGTACCGCGCGGTCGGCCCCCGGGGCCGAGCCCGAGCCCGAACGCAAGTTTGCGAAGAAGGCCCCGGCCGGGAAGTCGACCACGGCGGCCAAGAAGGCTCCGGCGAAGACTCCTCCCGCCAAGCGCTCGACGAGCCGCACGGGCTCGGCCGAGGCCCCGGCCCGGAAGAGCGCGGGACCGAAGGCGGCCGCCCCGGCCGAGGAGACAGCGGCGAAGAAGACTGCGTCCGGCACGTCCGCCACGCGCCCGAGCCGGAGGAGGTAGGCGATGGCCACAACAGACCGTTGGCCGCCCAAGAAATCGGGTTCCGACAAGCTTCGCGAGGAGGCCGTGCACTCTCTCCGGGCCATGCCCTGCGACGCGAGGCGGACGCTGAGTACGTCCTGGGCGACGACGCCCTCACCGAGTGCGACCGCGTCGGCGACGGCCGCTCCGACCACTCGGGCAGGCACCGCCGCCACGGCGTGAACCTGCAGGTCACCACCGGTGCACGCGGAAGGCTCGTGTGGATCTCCCGGCCCCCGCCCGGCCGCACCCACGACCTGACCGCGGCCCCTCGCCACCGCATCGTGAAGACCTGTGGTCGGCTCCGCATCCCCGCCCTGGCCGACACGGCCTGCACCGGCGCGGGCGGCACGTTCGCCATCTCGGCCAGGCGCCCGCCCGGCGGCGAGCTCACCACCGGACAGAGATCCATCGACCAGGCCCTCGCCCGACAGCGGTCACCCCGTCGAACGCGGCGTTGCCGGCGTCAAGCGATGGCGCATCTTCCGGCGCGCCCGCTGAAGCCCAACCGCCTGACGTCAGCTGCCAACCTTCCTGGACCCTGGAGCCGTCCTGGGCCTGGAGAGAAACGCTGCTAAAGGCTCAATGTCGGCGCGGCCTGCTCCCCGGGGTCGTCACGGCCTCAGCTTGTCGGCCTCCCGGATTTCATGGAGGTGGATGAGGATGTCGAAGGACCGGGCGATCGCGACGTCGCGCGGCTTCTCCGGGAACTGCGTGCCGATGTTGAGCGTGGGCCGGGCGACGTTCAACCAGGCGCGCGCGGCAGCCGGGGCCTTGCGGACGTCGAGGTAGAAGTCTCGGTAACCGACCCGGTCGAGGGCGTACTCGTTCCTGCCGGGCTCGGCAGCGCCCACGGTGAACTTCTTCCAGTCGCCGCCCAGTGCGGCGTCCTTGGACAGGAAGGAGCCCTGGTTGAAGGTGAAGCCGATGGGCAGGTAGTCCTTGCCCATGGTGTCGCGCAGGAACGACCCCTGAGTCTTGGAGTACAGCTCAGGGTTGTCGGAGAGGTAACCGACGTGGTTGTTCTGCGCCGACACCAGGATCTTGTCGCCGGTGTGCTGCCGCCACCAGGCTACGTTCTGGGCCATCACCTCGTCTCGGAACAACTCGAAGCCGGGCAGCGACTTGGGGTCGGTCGGGTCGATGGTGAGGAACTTGGCGGTCTGGGCGATCGAGCGGGCGTTCTGCTCGGCCCAGTCGAACGCGTCCCCGCCGGAGCCCTTCGTGCTGCTGACCAGTTCCAGGGCCTGCTGCGCCTTGGCTGCGAGCTGCTGTCGTTCCGCAAGCGGCTTGCCCAGGTAGGCGAAGACGTTGTCGATGGGCCGCAGGCCGGTGTAGAGCTCGTTGAGCCGCGGCAGTGCCTCGGGGTGGTTCTTCTCCACGTAGCCGGTCACCCGTCCGAAGAACGCGTCGTTCAACGAGGGGGCGCCGATGTCGTCGCCCATGAAGTGCACGGGGCGGTCGGGGTGGTGGCGGTTGTAGTCGCGCATCCACTCGATGAGGCTCACGAACTCCTCGCGCTCCCAGGGTGAGTCGGTGAGGGTCTGCTTGGCGACGCTGCGGGCGTCCCCGCCCTTGCCGGTCTGGAGGTAGTCGTCGATCTGGAGTCCTGCGGACCAGCTCAGCTCCAGGGCGAAGGTGGTGAAGCCCTTGTCCTCGACGAGGTGGCGGAAGACCCGCTCCTTCATGGTGAAGAACTCGTGGGAGCCGTGGGTGGCCTCGCCGAGGCCGACCACCTTGGCGTCACCGACCATTGCGGACAGGGCTCGCAGGTCGGCCGTGTTTCCACCGGGCTCGGTCGTGCGCAGCGGGTGGGCCGCCCGCTCCAACGCCCGTACGGGATCCTGCTTCCCATCGGCTGTGCGGGCCGCGTCGGCAGTAACCGCCTGGGCCGCCACCGGCACCAGTGCTGCCCCTGCCGCGGTCGCCACCGCCGCCAGCAGTAGCCGGCGACGTGTGCGCTTCGTGCGAACAGTCATGTTATTGCCCTTCAATCGAGTGTGTAGATCTTCGAGGAACGTCCGTGTCCGCGACCGGTTGGCCGGGAGCTGAGGGAAGCCGCTGGACTTTTCCGGGGCGGCCCCTTCTGGAAGGCGCATGGGAGCACCATCGTGCGGGGCCGTCCTGGCAATGGATCGGTTGGACGTGCGTGGCTGATCACGCGGCGCCCGGCAGGGGGACTCGGACCGTTCTGTTACAGCACATCACCGGAGTGTGCGGAGATCGTCCGATCACGGGATGAGAAGCCGTGCGGGCCCCTGGGACCCGCCGTCCCCCCGGACCGGGACCCTGGTCCTGGTCGGTCTCGCCCTCGGTGCGGACCCGGAAGCCGCGGCACCCGGGGACAATGGCAGAGGCGGACACCGGTGCCGGGCGGACCGTCGTTGGCCACCACAGCGGAGAACAGCGAAGAGAGGACCACCATGGCCACGCGTAGCAGCGCCCTGCCGTCGCGGCAGGGACTGCGCGGGATCCTCTTCCCGCCGGACGCCGTCGCCCTGCCGACCCGGAACGACGCCCTGCTGACCGTCGGCGCGGCCGTCGCGGACCTCATCGGATACACCGCGCTTTCCCGGGCCACAGGCGTGCCGGTGTCAGGTGTCGGTGTACTGCTCCTGACCGTCTCCGCGCTGCCGCTGCTGGTGCGGAGGCGCTTCCCGCTTGGCGTCATGATCGCCTGCCTGGGGCTCAGCGCGCTGCTGAACCTGACGGTGCCCATGGATCAGCATTTCGGCGTCACCCTGGCGGTCGCCCTCTACTCAGCCGCCCGGACCGGTCGCCCCTGGGCGACGGCAGCGCTGACGTTCGGGGCGATCGGTGTAACCCTCCTCACCCCGGACCTCGCAGCGCCGCACGGGCTCCTCAACGTGGCCAGCTCCTGCCTCGCCGCATGCCTCATCGCCGCCACCGCCCTCGCGGTCAACCGATGGCAGCAGGAGACGGAGGCCAACCGCCGACTCCTGGCCGACCGGGCGGTGGCGGAGGAACGCCGCCGCATCGCTCGGGAGCTGCACGACATCGTCGCCCACCGCGTCACCACCATGCAGCTGATGGCGGGCGGCGCGCGCGCCAACCTCGATCACGATTCCGGTGTCGTCCGCGACGCCCTGGTCACCCTGGAGGAGTCGGGGCGGCTGGCGCTGCGCGAGATGCGGCAACTGCTCGACGTCCTGCGGGCCGACGAGGAGCCGACGGCCGTCCGGCACGGCGCCCCGGAGGCACCGCAGCCCGGCCTGGCCGACCTCGACCGCCTGATCGAGGAGTCCCGGCAGGCCGGACAGCCCGTCCGGCTGACCGTGGACGGCGGTTCCGAACGGTTGCCCCCGGTGGTCGCTCTCACCCTCTACCGGATCGTTCAGGAGGCCCTCACCAATGCCCGCAAGCACGCCGGGCCCGATGTCCCGGTGGAGGTCCGCCTCACCTGCCTGCCGGAGAGCATCCGCGTGTCCGTCACCGACCGGTTCGTGACGGGCACGCGGATGCCCCTCCCGTCCCCCGGCTGCGGCTCCAGCACCGGATACGGTCTGATCGGTATGCGGGAACGGGTCGCCCTGCACGGTGGCACGCTGAAGGCCGGTCCGGTACCGGAGGCCGGCTTCCAGGTCGTGGCGAACCTGCCGCTGGAAGCTCCGACAGGCGAGGACGAGGAGAGCTGACCGGTGAGTGGGACGGATGCTGCGGGCGCGGGCGCGGGCGCGGGCGCGGGCGCGGACTTGGGCGATCGGACGATCCGGGTGCTGATCGCGGACGACCAGCCGCTCGTGCGGCGCGGGCTATCCCTGATCCTCGGACCCGCCCCGGCCATCACGGTAGTCGCAGAGGCCGAGAACGGTGAGCGGGCGCTCGCGCTCGCCCGTGAGTACCGCCCCGACGTCGTGGTGATGGACATCCGGATGCCTGTCCTCGACGGGGTGGCCGCCACCGAGCGTCTGGCCCATGACCTGCCCGAGTGCCGTGTGCTCGCTCTCAGCACCTTCGACATGGACGAGTACGTGGTCGCCGCCGTGCGCGCAGGCGCCTACGGCTTCCTGCCCAAGGACAGCTCGCCCGAGGAACTGGTGGCCGCGATCCGCACCGTCCGGGCGGGCGAGGCCGCCGTCGCTCCCCGCCTGCTCACCCGGCTGATCTCTGCCTACGTCAGGACCGGGCAGCCCGCGCCTCCGGGCCGGCGCCGGCCCGGAGGCGGGAGCACCACGGTCTCACTCCACGTGGGGTCGAGGTCTGGCGCCTGCTTGCCGCCGGTCTGGACAACAACGAGATCGGGCATCCCATGGAGATCAGCGTCTCCACCGTCAAGAACTACATCACCAGCATCTTCGACGAACTGGGCGTTCGTGACCGGGCGCAGGCCGTCATCGCGGCCTACGAGTCGGGGCTGGTGACGGCGCGGCAGGCGATTGACCCGGACTGAGAGCGTCCTACGGTGGCGGCGGCACGGGCCGCCCGGAGAACATGACGACCCCACGGACCGCGCCGTCCCGGGCTCCCGGTGCGGCTGGTGCGTGGCCCTGCTGCCGCCTGGGGCGAAGGGCCGCCGGCGGGCCTGTCGCGATCTGTCGTGGAAGTCGAAGGCGGTCCGCCGGTGCCTCGCGGAGCGTCCGAAGTCGTCTGCCGCCGAGGCGCCCGCAGGCCTGGCCGCCGCCGCGCCCGCGCTCCCGCCGGGCGTCCTGGCGGCTGCCCGTAGGACGAGAGGTCCCCGCCGCCGGGTCCTGGAGATCGCCGACGCTCCTGCCCGCGCCGCCTACTGGGGCGCGTCCACTTGATGGATCGCCACAACCGCTGGACCCCGGACTCGTCCTTCCGACCGTCAGGGCTGCGTTGGTACGGGCCTGTTTCCGTGCGGACGGCACTAATTCGGATGGTCGCGGTAGAGATAGGCCAGGAGCGCGATGGCGGTATGGGTGGCGGGGTGGGGGTCGTGTTGGCGCCAGATGACGTGGATGGGAACGGACGCATGCCGCTCAAGGGAGCACGCAAGAGCTTCGCGTGGACCGACTACCGCGACCTCGCCGTCCGGGCACACCTGCAGCTCGGCGGCCCGATCGTCCTGGTCTGGGACAACTTGAACACGCACCTGGCCGCCGGCATGAAGCGGTACGCGGCCGAGCACGACTGGCTCACCGTCTTCCAATTTCCCCCCTACGCACCGGACCTCAACCCGGTCGAAGGCATCTGGTCGCTCCTGCGACGCGGACCGATCGCCAACACCGCCTTCACCGACCCAGAGCACCTCACCCGCACACTCCGCCGAGGCCTCAGCTTGACTCTGTCGGGGATCTTGGTGTTCAGCTGCAGGTGATCATGGTGGTGCGTCAGTCTCGCGGGTGCACGGTGAACGCGAGATTTCTGAGGAGTGCGAGATGTCGGTCCGCCCCCGTCCTGGCGCTGAGGTCCCGGAGTTGACGGCGCGGATGGCACGGGCCAGCAACCCCGCTGGTACGACGGCGATGTGGGTGCGCGACCGACTCGACGGCCTGTGGCGGGACGAGGACTTCGCCGACTGGTACCCGCGCGACGGGCGCCCCGGGCTCTCGCCGGCCCAACTGGCCACGGTGAGTGTGCTGCAGTTCCTGCTGGGCCTGTCCGACCGGGACGCCGCCGAGGCCGTACGCTGCCGCATCGACTTCAAATACGCGCTCGGCCTCGACCTCGACGACCCCGGCTTCCACCACAGTGTCCTGACCGACTTCCGCGACCGCCTGCTCCAGGACGGCCGGGCGGACCGCCTCCTCGACCTCGCCCTGGCCCGTCTGAAAGAGGCCGGACTCGTCCGGGAGCGCACCACCCAGCGCACCGACTCAACCCACGTCCTGGCCACTGTCCGCGACCTGACCCGCCTGGAGCTGGTCACCGAGGCCGTGCGCGCGGCCCTGGAGGAACTCGCCCGCACCGCCGGCCACGCGTTGGACGGCCTGGTCAGCGAGGACTGGGGCCGCCGCTACGGCCGCCCGGTGCGCCTGGGCAAGAATCCCTCCCGGCCCAAGACCCGGATCAATACCACCGGCGAGGACGCCCGCCACCTGCTCGAACACCTCCACCGCAACCACCCGTCCCTGCTCGCGGGCCCTCAAGTCCAGGCCCTGCGGCAGATCCTGGTGCAGAACTACCACTGGGACCCCGCCGGTCGCCTTCGCTGGCGCGACGATGACGACGGCATCGGCCTGCCGCCCTCGGCCCGCCGGATCGTCTCGCCCTACGACCCGACCGCCCGCTACGCACGCCGCGGCCAGGTCACCCGCTGGACCGGGTTCCTCGCGCACGTGACCGAGACCTGCTCCGGCGAGGGCCCCAATGTGATCACCGACGTGGCGACCATGCCCGCGACCAGCGCAGACACCGAGGTCCTGCCAGGCATCCACACCCGGCTGGAACACCGGGAACTGCTGCCCGACCAGCACCTGGTCGACGGCGGCTACACCTCCCTGCCCCACCTGGAACAGGCGACGCGCGAACACCGTGTCACCGTCGTCGGACCACTGCCCGGCAACCCCACCCGCCAGCACCGCCGCAGCGAGGGCTTCGCCCGCGACGACTTCCGGATCGACTTCGACCGCCAGGAGGTCACCTGCCCGCAAGGACAGACCAGCGCCGGCTGGCACGGCCCCTACCCGACCTCCTCACCGACCGCAGCCCCGCTGATCGTCGCCCGCTTCACCAAGAGCCAGTGCCGGCCCTGCCCGGTCCGGGCCAAGTGCACCAACTCCCGAGACTCCCACCGCACCGTGGGCTTCCCCCCACGTGAGCTGCTCGAACTGCAGTTGCGCAACCGCGCCGACCAGCAGGACCCGGCCTGGCACAAGCGCTACGCGGTCCGTTCCGGCATCGAGGGCACCATCTGCGAGTTCGCCCACGGCCACGGCATGCGCCGCTGCCGCTACCGCGGACAGCCCAAGGCACACCTGCAACACGTACTCACCGCCATCGCCGTCAACATCGAACGCCTCAGCAAGCAGCCTCCCGACGAAAGCCCGCCTCCACGACGGCCGACGGCCTTCCAGGAGCACCTCGACCAGCACGGCATCCCGCGCCTACGTTCCTGGCGAGCCATCAGCTGACGCGGAGGCGACCAAGATCCCCGACAGAGTCAAGCGTACGTCCAGCAGCTCGGGCATTCGAGCAGGTGAGAGGAGGTTCGGATGTAACCGGGCGTCAAGCTCAGGGCAGCCAGCCGGTGCGAGTCCGGTCCGGGGAGACGCCAGGGTCCCCGGTAGCTGACTCCCGGCGTCGTTCGAGAGGGCGGGCGTCGAAGTGGAGTGACAAGCGTCCTTCGGGGGCGTGCGACCGACCAGTCCGCAACATCAAGTGAAGCCTGCAGCGCCGTCATTTAACCCCCGTCCCGGAAGGGATGGGCCAAGGAGGAGCCGAGCCTGTGCTTGTAGGGCGAAGGCCATGGAAGGCGTCCCAGATCCTGGAGCGGGCGCTCAAGAACCTCCCGGCGTAAGGGGCGTGGAATGGTCGGAAGGGTGTCCTGGGAACTGGAGAGGGCCTACTCGGCCCCGGGCGTGCGGCCCGGGAAGCGTGGCTCGCCTATAACCGGCAGAACCGGGAAGTGGCGGGCTGTCGAGAGGCAGTCGGAGGGGGTCGTAGTAGTGCGGATCGGCGGGACAACACAACCCGTCAGGAGCGAAGGGCCTCTGCTTCATCGATGCGTGACACGAACAAGGAGGTGCCCGGGTGAGTGCCGAAACGGCTATGTCCGCCCGCCGGGAGGACACCGGCCGTGAGCCTTCCCCCGGGACGTGGACACCGGGGTTTCATGCGGCGAGGCTGATCTTACGGGACGCCGCTGTCTGCTGTTCGAACTGGATCGGGCTGAGGTAGCCGAGCGTGGAGTGGCGCCGGCGGAGGTTGTAGAACGAGATCCAGCGGAACACCTCCAGCCTCGCCTGAGCCTGGCCGGCCCATCGCGCTCCGTGCATCAACTCCCGCTTCAGGGAGGCGAAGAAGCTCTCCGCCACGGCATTGTCGTAACTGGAACCGACCTTCCCCATGCTCCGGCGGACGCCGTGGCGCCGGCAGAGCCTCGCGAACTCGGCCGAGCCGTACTGGGCGAGTTCAACCAGTCGTTGCAACACTGGGCTGTTGCAGGGAGCGTAGCTGCTCCTCGAAGACCTCAGCCGGCGTCCGCCAACCGAGGACCTTGCGGGGCCGGTTGTTGATCGCCATGGCGACGGCTTCCAGGTCCGTGGACGACCACCGCGAGAGATCAGTGCCCTTCGGGAAGTACTGACGCAGCAGCCCGTTCGTGTTCTCGTTTGTAGGTCGTTGCCAGGGCGAGTGCGGATCGGCGAAGAACACCTTCGTCCCGGTATCGAGAGCGAACTGGGCATGACCGGAGAGTTCCTTCCCGCGGTCCCAGGTGAGGGTCTTACGTAGCTGCTCGGGCAGCCGGATCATCGACGTCGTGAGCGCCGCGTTCATCGCGATCGCACCATAGCCCCCGAGCGAGGGGCCGTTCTTCACGGGCGGACTCTCGCCCCAGCCCTCGAGCCGAGGCAGGTGCACCAGGAGCGTGGAGCGGCTGCTGCGCTCGACAAGCGTGCCGATCGCGGAGCGGCCCGTCCCGATGATCAAATCGCCTTCCCAGTGTCCGGGGACCGCGCGGTCCCCGGCATCGGCGGGGCGTTCACTGAGGATGACGTCCGCGGTGACATGCCCCTGCGGCTTGTTCTGCGACCGTGCACGGGGAACCCGCAGCGCCCGGCCGGTGCGCAGACACATGACCAGTTCCCGCTTGAGCGCGCCACGGCCTTCGATGAACAGCGCCTGGTAGATCGCTTCGTGGCTGATGCGCATGGACTCATCATCGGGGAAGTCGACATGGAGCCGGTGCGAGATCTGCTCCGGGCTCCATGCCGTCGCCCAACGCCTGTCCTGCCGATGCGGCTTGTTCAGCCCTTTCCATCCAGGCGTCTCAGGCCCGGTGACGATCATGCCGTCGGGGCGACGGACGCTGCCGGCGAGCCGCTCCTGCACGTACTCACGCAACCTGTCGTCGCCCGCGAGCTTCGCGGTCTTCGGACGCTTCGCAGCCTGCTGCGCTTTCCACTGCGCCACCAGAGCCCGGTAGACCGGTTTGCCGCCCCGGGTCGCCGCGTTGCGGCGCAGCTCGCGTGAGATCGTGCCCGCGTCGCGGCCGATCCTGCGCGCGATCTCCCGCACGCCGAACTCCTGGGCGCGCAGTAGCGCGATCTCCTCACGCTCAGCGAACGACAGATAGCGGCCGGTGGGCTCGTCCAGGCTGATCGGCGGCATCCCGCCAGCGTGACGGAACCACCGGGTTCCAACCGGCCATGAAACGCCAACAGCCACCGCGGCCTCTGCCGTCGTCACTCCCGACGCGATCCGCCGCCAGAAGTGGCGCTGCACTGCACGAGACGGCTCCGGCCGACCCGGTGAACGCATCGGCGGTCGCATCGCCCGATCCGCCGCCCACTGCCGTCGCGCACCCGCAGGCACCTGCGGCACCCTCTGCTTCTGGTCGCGTCCCATCGCACACCTCCGTGATCAAGGTGTTGCGACGACCAGTTGAATCCGCCCTGCGAGCCCCTGTCCGAGTGGAAGATCACGCCGTCGACCCGGCCGCCGCGGGTCGCCACCGCGGCCTCCAGGGCGTCGGTGACCAACTGGGTGCGCATGTGGTCGGCCATCGACCAGCCCACGAGCCGGCGCGAGTGCAGGTCGATGACGGTCGCCAGGTACATCCAGGCCCCGGCGACAGGCAGGTACGTGATGTCTCCGACCCACCGGACGTCGGGCCCGCCCGCGGTGAAGTCACGTCCGATCAGGTCCGGCACCGGTGGCGCGTTCCTGTCCCGGACAGTGGTCCGACAGCGTTTGCGCAGGTGACGGCCGATGATGCCGTGTTCACGCATCAGACGCGCTACCCGTTTGCGGTTGACCACCCGCCCCTGGGCCCGCAGTTCCGCGTGCACCCTCGGCACCCCGTAGGCGCCCCGGGTCTCCCGGTGGACCTCGCGGATCTCGCCCACCAGCGCGGCCTCGGCCGCCGCCCGGCCGGCACGCGCCCGGGCCCCGGCCTGCCAGGCGTAGTAACCGGAGCGGGCAACGCCCAGGACCCCGCACAGCCGCTGGACGCCGAACTCGGCGGCGTGGATGGAGATGAAGTCCCAGCGGCGGGCCCTCACTTCATCTCCTGTGCGAAATACGCGGCCGCCCGGCGCAGGATCTCCCTCTCGGCCTGCCACTCCCGCTCGGCCCTACGAAGCCGCACCAGCTCAGCCCGCTCGTCGTCGCCCAGCACCGGCCCAGGCACCGCCGTCCCGGCGTCGGCGGCACGCACCCAGTTCCGCAGGGTCTCGTGGTTGACCCCGATCTCCTTCGCGACCGCCGTGAACGTGCGCCGCCCCTCCGAGGACCGGTACACCGCGACGGCATCACGCCGGAACTCCTCCGAGTACTTCGACGGACGTCCCATCTCGACTTCCCTCCCTGGACCTACAAGATCCAAGTGTCAGGGGTGTCCACGTCGCGGGGCAAAGCTCAGTGGTGTGACGGTGGGGTTATCGGGCTGATACGCGCCCTTCCTAGGTTCGTCCCGGACGTGGGGCCTCCTGCGGGACGGCAGGGGGCACACGGGGGATCACGTCCCTCCGCTCGAACCGAAGGAACTCTCATGGGAATCAGCCAGCTCGACGGCTCCTGGCTGCGCAGGGCCGCGGTCCGTACAGCCCTGGTCTGCACGGCGGCGGTCACCGCGATCACCGCGTCCGGCACCGAGGCGATGGCCCTCCCCGGTGGGGCCACGGCTGCCAGCTTCACCCTCGCACAGCCCGACTGGTACGCCGGGGCGTCCGTCAGCGCGAGCTTCTACACACGGCTGACGTTCCAGTCCGACGGCAACCTCGTGCTCTACTCCGTCAGCGACACCCAGGACTCGCCGCTGTGGGCCAGCGGCACGTACGGCATGGGCGTGACCCGGATGGTCTGGTCGCAGTCCGGCTACATCAAGCTGGTGAACAGCTCCGGCGGCATCGTCTGCACCATCGGCGCGCTCAGCCCCGCCCCCGGTGGCATCGCCCGGGTGCAGAACGACGGCAACTTCGTCTTCTACGACACGGACGGCGACCCCACCTGGGCCAGCGGCACCGACGGCCACTCCTACGGCAACCGGAACTACTGCAACACCTGATCCCGTGCGCCCCGTCCGCTCGAACCGAAGGCTCTCCCATGCACATCAGCCAGCTCCGCGGGTCGTTGCTGCGCAAGGCCGCCGTCCGCACCATCGTGGTCTGCACGGCGGCCGTCACCTTGATCACCGCGTCCGGCAGTGAGGCGACGGCTCTGCCCAGCGGCTACACGGCCGCCAACTTCACCCTCGCCCAGCCCGACTGGCAGGCCCGCTACAGCTACGGGACCCTCAGCCACTCCCTGGTCCTCCAGGAGGACGGCAACTTCGTCCTCTATGCCGTCAACGGCACCCGGGTCACCCCGTTGTGGGCCAGCGGCACGGACGGAACGGGCGTGACCCGGCTCGTCTGGTCGCAGTCCGGCTACGTCAAGCTGATCAACTCCTCCGGCGGCATCGTCTGCACCATCGGCGCGCTCAGCCCCGCCCCGGGCGGGGTGGCCCGGCTGCAGTCCGACGGCAACTTCGTCTTCTACGACACCAACGGCAGCTCCACCTGGGCCACCGGCACCTCCGGCGGCAGCGTCGGCAACCGCAACTACTGCTTCACCTGACCAGCCGTCAGCACTGCGCTGTCAGCTCCCTGTCCGCTCGAACCGAAGGAACTCTCATGGGAATCAGCCAGCTCAGCGGGACGTGGCTGCGCAAGGCCGTCGTCCGCACCGCCGTGGTCTGCACCGCGGCGATCACCGTGATCACCACCTCTGGCACCGAGGCGATGGCCCTCCCCGCCGGCAACACGGCCGCGAACTTCACCCTCCCCCAGCCGGACTGGCACGCCGGCGACTACGCCGGAAACCCGGACTGGACCGCGTGGTTGACGTTCCAGTCCGACGGCAACCTCGTCCTCTACTCCCGCCCGGACCAACGGGAGGACCAGCCGTTGTGGGCCAGCGGGACGAACGGTATGGGGGTGACCCGGATAATCTGGTCGCAGTCCGGCTACGTCAAGCTGATCAACTCCTCCGGAGGCATCGTCTGCACCGTCGGCGCGCTCAGCCCCGCCCCGGGCGGGGTGGCCCGGCTGCAGTCCGACGGCAACTTCGTCTTCTACGACACCAACGGCAGCTCCACCTGGGCCAGCGGAACCTCCGGCCTCGCCGCGGGCAACCGCAACTACTGCAATACCTGACCGGCCCTCGGAACCCGCCCGCCCACCAACTCCACCGGCGGCATCGGTCCGGTAGGGCGTCGTTGTGTCGGCCCCCGCCCGGACAAGGGCTGGACTGTCAGGACGGGTCGGCCGGGCGGGTGCTGGCGGCCTGTCAGGCGAGCCGTACGGGCCGGGAGAGGAGGCCGTAGGCCGCCGCGTCCTCCACCGGGGGCGGGACCCGCTCACGTCAGCTGAAAGAAGCGCGCTTACAGCCCCGGGTCGGCCCTTGCCTGCCCGCCACCGCGCCGGTTCCGCCACCGCCCGGGTGCCGCAGGCGTCCCGCCCCGCACTCGGCCCCGCTGCGGGGTCGCCAGGCCCCGGCCGCCAGGCCGGCACCCCCAACGCGGCCGCAGGCCGCCCGCGCTGGAGGACCAGGAGGAGCTGGTGGACCTGGTGGTGGTGTGCGGCTGCGCCCCGGCCCGCTGCTGCTCCTGGTGGCCGTTCGGGCCCACCGCCCGCCGCCCGCCGCTGCGCCCGCTGCTGGTCCGTTGCCCGGTGCTGCCGCCCCGCCGCCCCTCCCTGACGCTCTTCCCGGGCTGCGCCGTGCCGTCCTGCTCGGCGTCGTACGGCCCCCGGGAACCGGCCCGCAATTCCACCGCCCGCGCCGCTCGTGAATTCCGCTCACGTGCTGCCGGCTGGGATGGTGCTGCTCCTGCCCGCTTTGTTCTCCGGCTGTCCCGGGCTCACGGTGCGGAGCTGATGGTCTGCATGTGAGTGTCAGTCCTGCGTTCCGCGTAATTCGGGGGTTCTGGAGTCCCTGCCGGGTTGAAGGTGCAGGTCAGTGGGCTGGGGGCTGGTGACGCGGCCGGATTCGCCTAGAGACGCGATTTTTCTGATTCGCCTGCGCTGACCTGGAGTTGGTCCATAGGGTCTGGAGTCGTGTACGTGAAGACGACGAAGCGGGAGAACAAGTCCGGCACGGTCCGGTACCTGCACCTGGCCCACAACGAGTGGGATCCGGTGAAGGGCCGGGCGGTCCCGAAGGTCCTGTTCACGTTCGGCCGTGAGGACGACCTCGACCGGGACGCGGTGAAGCGCCTGGTCGCGTCTCTATCGAGGCTGCTGGAGCCGGGCGAGGCACTGGCGTCGACGGCAGCGGGTGACCTGGAGTTCGTCTCATCGGTCCCCTTCGGCGGCACCTACGTCCTCGATCATCTCTGGCGGCAGCTGAGGATCGACAGGATCGTCGGGCAGGTCGGGCAGCACAAACGGGGCCGGCGCCGGGACATGTCAGTGACCGAGCGGGTGCTGTTCTCGCTGGTCGCGAACCGGGCCCTGGCCCCGTCGTCGAAGCTGGCAGCCGCGGACTGGGTCACGCACGACGTGCACATCGAGGGCCTGCCGGCCACCGACGACGACGCCTGCTACCGGGCGATGGACTGGCTCCACGAGGTGACCGACGACCTGGAGAAGCGGGTGTTCGACGAGGTCGCGAACCTCCTCAACCTCGAGGTCGACCTGCTGTTCTTCGACACCACCAGCACCTACTTCGAGCTGGAGGAGGCCGACGAACCCGCCGCCCGGGACGACAGGGGCCGTCTCCTGACGGACGATGGCCCAACCGCCGAAGAGGACGGCGAGCCCGCGGAGCAGGCCGGGTTCCGCACTTTCGGCAAGTCGAAGGACTCCCGCGACGACCTGCCGCAGATCGTGATCGGGATGGCCGTGACGCGGGACGGGATCCCGGTCCGCGTCTGGTCCTGGCCCGGCAACACCGGTGACCAGAAGCTGATCCGGCAGGTCAAGGACGACATGCGGGACTGGACCCTGAGCAAGATCGTGTGGGTCACCGACCGGGGATTCTCCAGCGAACGCAACCGCCGCTACCTCCGCCAGGGCGACCACGCCTACATCGTCGGCGAGAAACTCCGCTCCGGCAGCCCGGAGGTGAAGGCCGCCCTGTCCCGCCAGGGCCGCTACAGCGAGATCGCCGGGAACATGCGGGTCAAGGAGGTGCGGATCTCGGAGACCGAACGGTTCGTGATCTGCCACAACCCCGAAGCCGCCACCCGTGACCAGCACATACGCGAACAGCTCGTCGCCCAGCTCACGACCCTGATCGAAGGCACCGACAAGCTCAGCGACTTCAAGCGCGGCGAGCTCCGCGGCAAGCTCGCCGACAAGCCCGGCCTCAACCGCTACCTCCGCACCACCCCGGCCGGCAAGCTCCGCATCGACACCGCGAAGATCAAGACCGAGGAGAACCTCGACGGCAAATACCTGCTGCGATGCTCCGACCCGCACCTGTCGGCCGAGGACATCGCCCTGGGCTACAAGCAACTCCTCGAAGTCGAGCGGGGCTGGCGGGACATGAAACAGATCATCGACCTGCGGCCCGTCTATCACCGGCTCGAGGAACGCATACGCGCACACGTCGTCCTCTGCTGGCTCGCCCTGCTGCTGATCCGCATCATCGAGACCACCACCGGCGAGACCTGGACGACTGTCCGCCGCGAGCTCGACCGGCTCCACCTCGGCACGTTCACCGGCCCCACCGGCCTGTTCCGGCAGGTCACCACCCTCACCAAGCCCCAGACCGACCTCCTGGCCAAGCTCGGCATCCCCGCACCGAAGCAGATCATCGCCCTCGAACCCGCACCCCGCTGACCAGCACGAACACCAGCGCCTAGAGAAACGCTTCTCAGGCGCCCTCACCCATGTCCGCGCAGGTCAGACCCCAGATTCGTGACTCCAGGCCGCTGAATTACGCGGAACGCAGGTCAGTGATCGAGCGTCATTTTGAAGTCAGTGCAACGTGGATGCTGAGCTGGAGTGACGTTCTGACGTTTCTTGCCGATCACTGGTGACACCCGTGACGAATGCCCCCCAGCGCGGCCGCCTGCGCGCTGAGCTCTGGGGCGCCTGGCACGCCGCCCATCCCCTCTCCCCGGCACACATAGAAGAGACCGCCCTTGCGGAACCGCCCGCCCAGCTTCCGCCGGCAAGGCTGCGAGGATCGCGCAGCGGTGCGGAGCGCCGGTGACGAAGGGAGTCCGGGTGGCTGGCCAGAACATCGTCCGGCGCCATCCCCGGCCCGGCATGCTCGCACCGGTAGGAGCCGGGGGCACGCAACAGATCGATCACGGTCGGACCACGCACGTCCAGTCCGTGAAAACCTGATTGCTCGTCAATCAAGGGGTTCCCATGCGCGACCGCGTCCCGTCACCTTTAACCTCGACCGCCGCGATCACCGTGACCGTCATGACCGCCGCAGTGCTGCTGAGCGGCTGCAGCAATCAGGGCAGTACCGCCGCCACCAGCGCGCCACCCAGCTCGGCCGCCTCGGCAACCACGGCTACCGCGGCGCCCACGTCCACCCCCACTGCCGACGCGGCCCGACAGGTCACCAGTTGGTACGAGCAGGGCGGCCGGGCGAAGATCACAGCGCTCACCGACTCGACGCGCAAGACCGCCAATAGCGGCAACGATCCCGTCATGCACTCCTTGGGCTGCCTCAGCGTGGTCCGGGACGCCACCGCTGCTCAGGCCTACCCGCCCATCCCCGACACCCAGGCCCAGGCGTCGTGGAGCAAGGCCCTGACGCAGCTGCTGCAAGGCGGCTATATCTGCTCCGACGGGCTGCAGAAGAAGGACACGGCCCGCGCGTCCCAGGGGATGGCCACGATCCAGGACGGCCTGACCGACCTCACCACCACCGTCTCAAGGATCAATGCCGTCCTCCAGGAAAGCCGGTGAGCCGTCGCAGCCGGCCCGCGCTCGGACCGGGGTGTGTCCAATTAGAGGACGTGCTGCTCGTTTGAGGGATAGTTCATGGATTGTGCCAGGTTATGGTGCTTTCGCCCGTTGCTCGCTTCGCGAGGTTCGAGATCATCGCGAGGCGGATCATGCTCTCGGAGTGCTCGGGTTTGGTCTCGTAGTCGCGGGCGAGTCGGCGGTGCAGCATGATCCAGCCGAAGCTGCGCTCGACGACCCATCTCCGCGGGACGACCGAGAGGCCTTTGACCTGGGCATTTCGTGGGACGACGTCGACGTCGATGCCCAGCTTCGCCCCGTGCTCGATCGCCTGGGTCTTGTAGCCGGTGTCGACCCACGCCTTCGTGATCGTGGGGTGGGTGGTGGCGAGTTGGGTCAGGAGCTGCTTTCCGGCGTCGTTGTCGGAGACGCCGGCGGCGGTGACCGTGACGAGCAGGAGGAAGCCGAGCGTGTCGACGACGGTGCTGCGCTTGCGGCCGACGATCTTCTTGCCCGCATCAATGCCCTGGGTCGCAGTCGGCACGCTGGGAGCGGTCTTGACGCTCTGGGCGTCGATCACGCAGGCGGTCGGTTCGGGCTGCCGGCCTTCCTTCTCCCGCACCAGGCGGTGCAGCCGGATACCGAGCTTCTCGATCGTGCCGTCGGCGGTCCAGGCGCTGAAGTGCGAGAACACCGTGGTGTGGGGCGGAAGGTCGTGCGGCAGGTAGCGCCAGGCGATCCCGGTCCGGTTCACATAGAGGATCGCGTTCATGACCTCGCGCAGGTCGGCGACCTTGCCGCCGAGGCCCAGCGAGGTCTTCTGCCTTTCGGCTCGCCAGGCGGTCAGGATCGGCTCCACCAGGGCCCAGCGGGCGTCGGACAGATCACTCGATAGGCTCTACGCTGCGGCGGGTTCGTCATAACTCCACTGGTACATAAGGGAGTTGAGTTCGACCATCACTCGTCCGGGTGAACCATTTCCGGACTATTCGTGAGCTCTTCGAACCGGACAGGAGCTTTCGGATCGAAACGGGGCGAACTGTAGCGTCATCCACTTCGAGCCTGGTGCGACATTCGTCGCAAGAGTTTCATTAGTGGATCTATCGGGCAGGCGCCAAATCCGCTCAAACCTGCACGTCAGCGACGCGAACGTCCTCTCAGAAGCCGTTGTCTTTCCGAAGGTGATTGCTGCGTTTCTGCTGGTCAGGGATGATGTCGGTGGTTCGGTGGCAGGGATGTCGTGTCGTGTCGTCTCTGCGGTTGGGGTGCCGGATGCCGTCGATGATGGGGCTGTTGGAGGAGCGGGAGCGTGCTGCTCGGCAGCGAGTGGAGGCTTTGGAGGTTGAACTGCGGGCGGCGGAGGCCGTGTTGGAGCGGTTTGTGACCGCCCGTGAGACGGTCGGCCAGGTCCTGGCGGAGCCGCGCGAGCGTGAGGAAGCACCGGGCGCCCCGTCCGATGGGTGGCCCGTGCCGATCGCGGGCGCTGTGCCCGGCTCGGTGGTGCCGGTGTGGCGCGATGGGCTCGACCCGGCGGTGCTGGCGCCCAACTATCAGCGAATCATGGAGATGCTGGCCGGCCGGTCCCGGTCGGACGGCGGAGCGATGGACTGCCGGCAACTCGCCGCCGGGCTGGGCCTGGAGGCGGTTGCCGCGAAGGTCGAGGGGGTGCGGGCCAAGGCCAAGCGTCTGGCCGCGCGGGGCTGGCTGGCTGAGGCGAGCCCGGGGATGTTCAGTGTGGTCGGCGGGCGAGGCGGCGGCTCATGACCATGCTCATGGACCACCGGATCATCGCCTCGGCGGTGTCGGTGCGGGCCTCGTAGTCGCGGGCCAGGCGCCGTGAGCGCATCAGCCATGCGAACGTGCGCTCCACCAGCCATCTTTTGGGCAGCACGACGAACCCGGAGGTGTCGTCGCTGCGTTTGACCACGGTGAGCGCGATGCGCCACAGGCTCGCGGCGAGGTCGACCTGGTGACCGGTGTAGCCGCCGTCGGCCCACACCAGCGTGATATGCCAGTGCCGCAACCGCAGTCTGGCCAGCAGAGCGCCGCCGGCCTGACGGTCGGTCACGTTCGCAGCGGTGACCATGACCGCCAGCAGCAGCCCGAGAGTGTCGACCACGATGTGCCGCTTGCGTCCGTTGACCTTCTTGCCGCCGTCGAAGCCCCTTGATACGGACGGCACCGAGGCGGCGGCCTTCACCGACTGCGCATCGATGATGCCCGCGGTGGGCTCCAGGTCGCGGCCGGCCGCCGCGCGGACCCCGTCCCGCAGCCGATCGTGGAACTCCGCGATCAGGCCCTTGTCGCGCCAGCGCCTGAAGAAGGCGTAGACGCGGTCCCACGCGGGGAAGTCGGATGGCATCGCCCGCCACGTGATGCCGCCCGCGACCAGGTAGCGCACCGCATCAACCATCTGCCGGTGGCAGTAGCCCTCGGGCTGCCCGCCCCGGCCCTCCAACCATGGCGGGACCGGCATCGCATCGCGGACCACCGCCCACTCCGCGTCCGTCATGTCCGACGGGTAGCTCGGCCGCCTGTCCGGATGATCGCCCGCGTTCCCGAACCGGTGCGCGAGGCAGTCACACGACCGGGTAGCCGAACTGGACCCGGACGGCGCGAACGCGTAGAACTGCGGCAACAGGGCCTCCTGTGTGCTCGTTTGGTCTCGACAACCCCGAGCTACACTGGAGGCCCTGCTTTCATGCGCACCCGGCCAAGAGATCACCCAGCCGAGTCGTCACACTCGAACCAACGTTCACCAAGATCGATAGAGCAACGGCTTCTCAGAAGCCTTGATCATCTGGCGTCGCGTCTCTTGCTTCCACTCCGGCAAACCGCCCATCAGGCCCGAGAGCCGACGAACCGGCCTATCTCGCCAGCTGAGAACGCATCAGCCCTGATGGCCGGTTGAGTAAGGAACTCATTTTCAGGGCCGCCTCGTGAATGCGGGCGAGTGTCGCGATACCGCTCATGCGATGATGGCGAACTTCTGGTTGATCGAGGTCCGGCTGCAGGTGTCGAGCCCGATCCACGTCGGTTCAGCAGACGTACTGCTTTCGAATACACTCAAGCAGAGGCCGGAAATATCATGACGTATTCTCACTGATTTCATGCCGGTACCCCCGGCGTCGCCGGGGTCTATAGAGAATTTCTGATCCGCCGACCCGGAGCACGGGTAGACCTCCAGTCTTGCCTTTGCTTTCGAGACGTACCCGTCCGGATCCAGGCAGAGGCCACTGTCCGCCTCCTTGATCGTCATTCCTGTCGCCCCCTTGGAGAAGATGAGTTCATCGAAAGGGGACGAGGTGTATCCGATCACAACAGAATCGCCAGCGTACGGAGTACCTTTGGGCTGCATGGTGTACTCCGGATATTTATTGGATCGAATGTAATATTCCCCTCCTCTGGGATTCAAGTTGCTTTCAACGAAACCCCAGCTGACGTTGATCGCCGAAGTCTCGCGGGAGGCGAGAGCATCGAATGCGCCGAGCGTCAGGTCGAGATCCTGGGTTCCTGTCGACGCGGGGTTCGAGTCAAGAACCGTCGCGGTTACGGACTTTCCGTTATGGCTGACGACGACCTTCCTCCCACAGAATTCGAGCCGGAACATGCGGTAGTCGAGCGCAACACCCAGATCCCCGTCGCCCATGAGCTCCCCGCACGCCCCTGCAACGCCGTCAGTGTAGAAGTACGTCGCCTTTCCGTTGTAGGCATGCGGTCCCGTTGGCTTGGGCGTCGGCATCGGCGTCGGCGTCATCGTTGGCTTGAGCGTCGGTGGCGCCGTCGGTGGCTTGGTCGGTGTCGGCGGTGCCGGCGTCGTCGGTGCTGACGTCGGAGGTCCTGGCGTCGTCGCGCCCGCTGCTGGGACTGCCATAGTGCGGGCCGGCTCCAAACCGGGCATCGCGCTCGGGGAAGGGCCAGACTCACCCGAAACGCTCGACGCAGGGGTGCGGGCGCCAATGTCCTGTGAGGCGGAGGCGGTAGCAATGGTGACCATACCGACGGCACTAGCGGCCAGCACTCCAGCTATCGCAATTCTGGCGAACTTTGCTCTCATCATTCTCTCTGAACTCGCATTTCTGAACGGCATGGATCCTCAGGATTCGTGGACCTGCGGGATCCGCTTCCAAGCTGGCGGCGCTGACCGAGATATGAACAGGTTTGCACAACGCCGAAGCAGGGCTCCGGCAAAGTCGCGCGATGTCCGATTCGTGCTCGCCAGCTCCTAGGGTGCGGACGCTCGCGGCCTGGGACTCCTCACTACGAGATCAGACGTGAGGGGCAGGACAAAGCGGACGAACTGCTGAGAACGCCGGAGCCCTGAACGCCGAAGCCCCTGGCTGAGAGGGCACGCTACCCATCCCCAGGCATCAGCAGCTCGTGATCAGGCAGCCCCCGTACGCGCTCACTACTCTCCAGTAACCAACGGTGCCGCACCATCGTGGAGTACCACGATCTTGGCCCAATTCGGCAGATCCTCGGGCCGACGACGATCACGACCAGGAGCACGCGGTGGTCACCGTGCTCGCGATCGGCTCCTGGACCGCAAAGTGCGGCGCGAAAGGCCTGCGGCTACTGCTCGCCGCCGTAGTCGACCAGGCCAGCTGGTCACCCATGATCCGGAGCCCAGCACAGCACAGCGTCCCAGCACTCCTGGTGGGGCGGCGGGTCGTCCTACGACCTCGTGCATGGTTAGCGATGAGCCATCCCTTTCACGGTGTCGGCTCACCGGTCACATGGTCCGTCGTCCGACCGGGAGAGCAATCAACTGGGCGTCTAGTTGATTGTTGGTCGGAAAGAGTCCGGCGACGTCAGGGATGGTGTCGGGGAGGGTCGCGTCGTCCGTGGTGGCGGGCGAGGGTTCGCCAGTTCTTGAGGTGGGCGATGCCGTGCTCAACGGGCATCCGACGCGAGGAGTGCTCGAAGCGGGCCAGCTCGTGATGAGCCATCAGCCGCTGGACCTGCTCGAGGCACTTGCCGGGGCGTTTGCGGGGCGGGGTGACGACCTGACCGCAGGTCTGGGCTCCCAGGCCCTGATAGCCGACGTCGACGAGGATCTCCAAGTGGACCGTGTCGGCGAGCAGGTCCACCAGGCCGGCGCCGCGCGCCTGCGTGATGTCGGCGACGGAACCCGCCCACGCCTCACCGCAGAGCAGCACCAGGCCACGGTCGTCGGTGAGCACCAGGGCCTTCATCGTTCATCCGGCTCTTGCCCGACACGAACCGGCTCCGCCCGGCCCGGTGGGCAGCCGGGCGGCGCACCCGAATCTCGGTCGCGTCGATGATCCCGGTCCGCCCGGTCGCACCAAGATGGGCGATTGGCGGAGCAGGCGGTGGAGCTGGCCGCCTGGGCGGCGGACATCGCTGCGAAGTCGGCCGCGTTCAGCCGCCGGTCGGCGAGTTCCGGAAACCAGCTCTTGATCAGCTTGGCCCAGTCGGCCTCGCTCATCGGCGGCCCGCCCGGGGTGATCCCGGCCGCCTCCGCCGGCCGCCAGGTACTTCCTGACGGTCTTGCGGTCCACCCCCAGCGAGGCGCCAAGCCGGCTCTTTGAGCGGCCCGCGTACCAGTGGACGTAGATCTCGATGATGTCGACCACGGTGAACGTTCTCTTTGTCATCCGGCGTGCCCGCCGACCTCTCGGTCCGTAGATCGAGGGACACGCGCCACTCCGCGATGACCACCACCCTCAACCCGAACTCCGCCATGCCCATGGAGAATTAGAAGAAGTCGCGATGAAACACAACCTAGTGCTCAAACCACCCAAACCAGGGAAATCACACCCATCACCGGCAACCATCCCTGGCCTCAGCCGCGCTGTCGGAGCGAGCCACCCCACCCCTTGCGATCACCGTCCCCATGGGGAATTACGGGACGCCGAAACCACCCCAGCTGGGGAATTCGTGATCGCTGACAGCCCCGGCCGATCCGAAGCAGGCGGTCGCCCCGTGCGGTGCTCGGTCGGCCCGGTCGAGTACCGCACGGGTCAGGCTGAGGTTCGGGCGAGGTTGAGGGCGTCGTCGATCGCCTCGCACAGGCAGGGCAGCGCGAGGTCGAAGTCCCCGAGGACGATGATCGGGCTGTCGGCGGCGACCAGGGCGACGCGCTCGGCGGCGGTGAGGTGCTCGCGGGCGGCGGGCAGGGTGACGGTGTGCCGCAGGCGGGCGGTCAGGTCGTAGTGGGCCTCGGCGTCGATCTCGCCTTCTCCGGCCGGGTCGATCCTGGCCATGACGTCGGCGAGGGTGTCGGCCAGGTCGGCCAGCTCCCGTTCGGCGTCGGGCCAGCGGGCGGCGAGGTCGCGGATCCAGTCGGCGGTCCGCTCTCCGGTGGCGGCGGCCTGTTCCAGCGCGGCCTGCTCGGCGCCGGTCAGCGCGTGGGTGTCCCCGTTCTCGCTATCGGTGTCGTCGACCAGGGTGAAGGTGTCGGTCATGACAGGTCAACGGGCTGCGGCGGTCCAGGTCACGCCCAGCTGAGCTGGTGGCCGGTGGCGGCTTGGTCGAGCGCCTCGGCCAGGCGGGCGTGGACGGCTGCCGCGGCCTCCCGGGTGACCGGGTCGGAGTCCTCCAGGGCGGGGGCGATCAACTCGAGCGCGGCGGCCAGCACCGGCACCGGCACGGCGTCGGTGCGCAGGTGCAGCAGCGGGGAGGCGGCCCGGGCGCCGGGCGAGGCGTCGGTGCGGGCGGTGGGGATCAGGGCGCTGATGCCCCGGAGCTGGTTGGTCACCGTCGTCATTCTCCCGGCCCGGTACCGGAGCCGGTCACCCCGGCCGCCCGCGCTGCACTGCGGCGGGCAGCACGCCGGGTGATGCCGGGCGACAGCCTCGAGCAGCGCGCTGCGGGCCTGGCGCCAGCGGATGACCCGGCGAACTCGAACCACCCGAACCACGCGGTCCAGACCCGCGAGCTGCACACCTACCTGCGGTGGCGCAACGCCAACGCCCGCCACCCCGACGTCCTGGCCGCCCAACGCAGGGAACGGGCGCGCGTCCGCGCGGAGAAGAGCATCCGCTGGGGAGGAAGACCGCTGACCGAAGCGGCATGAACGGCCACCTCGTCAGGTTCGCTCACTTGCTGGAGCCGTCGAACACCTCGAAACCCGTCTCCACGGTGCCACGGAACGCCAGCGCCTCGCGGTCGAGACCCAGGGCGCTGAGAAGGATGTCCAGCGCCCCTTCCACGTCATCGGCCGAGCGGCGCACCCAGACGAACGTATCGGGGACAGCCGCTCCTTCAAGCCTGCTCAGGGCAAAATCGACCCGCTCGATGCGGAACATGGCAACGTCGACGGGGCCGAGGTCTTCCCATCCCCGTTCGAGCGTCAGACGCAACCGCGCCGCAAGTGCCTCCAGCGGTGGCTTCAGAAGCCGTTGTCGTACCGAACTTGATCGGTGTGTTTCCGCAGCTCAGGCACGATGCCGGTGTTGGCGAGGCAGGCTGGGGTGGTCGGGTTGTCTCGTCGGTGGAGGTGCCGGATGGCGTCGGTCGTGGGTCTGCTGGAAGAGCGGGAGCTGGCCGCGCGTGAGCGGGTGGAGGGGCTCCGGGAGGAGGCAGACCGGGTCCTGGCCGCGCTCGCGGAGGCGGAGAGGGACTGGCAGGAGTGGCTGATCGCGCGTCAGCGGGTCGGTGAGGTCCTGTCCGCGCCGCAGCCCCGGGAAGCCGGCCCGGCGGCCGGTCCGGAACCGGCCAGGGAGCCCTTGGCGCCGGAGCCGGTGACCGTCCCGGACGCGCCCGCCGAGGTGCCGACGCCGCGAGCGGCTCGCGCGGGTTCGATCGTGCCGGTGTGGCGGCCCGCGCTGTCGACGGACGCGCTGGCCGCGGACTACCAGCAGATCCTGTCCCTGCTGGCCGAACGCCGCGCGGACGGGCAAGACGTGATGACGTGCCAGGAGATCGCCGCCGCCTTGGGGCTGGCGGCGGTCCCGGCCAGTGTGGAGGGCGTGCGGTCGAAGATGAAGCGGCTGGCGGACCGAGGCTGGACCGTCGAGCCGTCCCCGGGCAGGTTCACGCTCGCCGCCGGGCCAGCCTGCGGGTCATGAGCATCGTCATCGACCACAGCACCATCTGCTCGTGGACGGCGGGCAGCGTCTCGTAGTCGCGCACCAGCCGGCGCGAGCGCATCAGCCAGCTCAGCGTGCGCTCCACCACCCAGCGCCTGGGCAGCACCACGAAGCCGGACGCGTCGTCGCTCCGCTTGACGATCTTCAGGGTGAGCCGCAGTGCCTGCTTCGCCCAGGTGACCAAGCGGCCTGCGTAACCGCCGTCGGCCCACACCAGGACGATCTTCCGGTAGCGGGCCCGGAGCTGCTGCAGCAGCGGCATCGCGGCGTCCCGGTCCGTGACGTTCGCGGCGGTGACCAACACAGCCAGCAGCAGGCCGAGGCAGTCGACCACGACGTGGCGCTTGCGACCGGGGACCTTCTTCGCGCCGTCGTATCCGCGTGAGGACGCCGGCACCGAGGCCGCCGCGCGCAGGGACTGCGCGTCGACCACCGCGGCGGTCGGCTCCGGGTCGCGGCCGGCGTCCTCGCGGACCAGACCGCGCAACCGGTCGTGGAACTCGGCCAGCAGGCCCCGCGCTCGCCAACGCCGCGCAAAGGCGTAGACCCGGTCCCACGCGGGGAAGTCCGCCGGCATCGCCCGCCACTTGATGCCGTTGTCGACCAGGTAGCGCACCGCGTCCAGCAGCTGCCGATGGCAGTAACCCTCCGGCTGCCCGCCCCGCCCCTCCAACCACGCCGGGACCGGCATCGCGTCCCGCACGACGGCCCATTCGGCGTCCGTCATGTCCGAGTCGTAGCGGCGCACACGGTCCGCACGGTCGCCCGCGTTCCCGAACCGGTGAGCGAGGCAATCACACGACCGGGTAGCGGAGTTGGACGACATGGGCATGGGAACGCAAGACTGCAACACAGGGCCTCCTGGCCTGCTCGTTTGGACTTCGACAATCCCGAGCTGGACAGGAGGCCCTGCCTTCATGCATGCACCGGTTGGAGATCACCCGACCGAGTCACCCCAACCGAACCGATGTCCACCATGATCGGTACGACAACGGCTTCTGAGCGGCTGCGCGAGGCTCAGGAGCAGGTGACGGTGCATCAGGAGCGCGTGGATTGCGCGCGGATCGGCAGACAGGAGGTCCTGCGCGCACTGGCCGAGGAGGCCGAGGCGGCCATGGGGCCGTCCGGGCGGGACATCCTCGGGCAGGCCCCGGCACCGTCCGCGCCTGCGCCGGCGGAGGGCGGGCCGGTGGAGCCGACGGTGCCCGCAGCACCTTCGGCCGGGCGGGAGGGTTTCGATCCGCGGCCGCCGCAGTGGCAGCGGGGCCTGGGCCCGGGCGCGCTCGAAGGCGTCTATCGGCAGGCGTTCGACGCGGTCGCCGCAGCGGGTGCCCCGGTCGCGGCCCGGACGCTCACGACCGTGCTCGGACGGGACGCGGACCGGTTGAACGAGGTGGAGAAGACGCGTCACCGCGCCTATGCGCTGGAGGCGAGGGGCTGGCTGACGAGGGTGCCGGGCGGGCTGTTCGTCCCCGCTCCGGGCCCGGCGCGGGAAGCCGGTGCGGGCGGAACTCGGGCCAGTGGAGCCGCTCGCGGGCGGTCTTTCGGGTGAGGGTGATCGAGGAGGCCCACCACACCATCTGCACGTGGTGGTCGCTGCGGCGCTCGTGGTCGCGGTTCAGGCGCCGCGAGCGCGACAGCCAGCCCAGGGTGCGCTCCACCACCCAGCGGCGCGCGAGGACCTTGAACTCCTTGCCGCCGTCGGTGCGTTTGACCACCTCGGCCCTCACTCCGTGCGCGGCGAAGGCGTCGGCCAGCTCCCGGCCCTGGTAGGCGGAGTCCAGCCACACGAGTTCGAGCAGGCGGCCGGGTTCGTCCATGAACGCGGCAAGCAGGCTGGGGGCGGCCTTGGAGTCGTGGATGTTCGCGGGCGTGACGGCGACCTCCAGCAGCAGCCCTTCGGTATCGGTCAGGATGTGGCGCTTGCGCCCGTCGCGCGACTTGCCGCCGTCGTAGCCGCGTGAGGCGGCCGGGCAGGTCTCCGAGCCGTCGACCGACTGGGAGTCGATGACGCCCGCGCTCGGTTCCGTCGCGCGTCCTTGCCTCTCGCGCAGTCGGCGGCGCAGGCGCTGGCAGAGCTCGCGGATGTAGCCGTGGCAGCGCCAGCGGCGGAAGAAGTCGTAGACCGCGCGCCAACACGGGTAGTCCGCGGGCAGGTTGCGCCACTTTTCACCGTTGTCGACCAGGTACCGCACCGCGTCGACCATGGCGCGGTGGCAGTGCGCCTCGGGCCGGCCGCCCCTGCCCTCCAGCCAGGCGGGCACCGGCATGGCCGCACGGAGCACCGCCCACTCCGCATCGCTCATGTCGCTGTCGTAGCGCGGCTCGCGACACCCGGCGGGGATCGCCCCGAACACGTGCGCGTAGCAGTCACACCCCGGAGTGACGGAAGTGGACCCGCCGACACCGCGGGTGGTGAACTGGACCGGCAACGGGCCTCCCGGCAGAGATTGGTCTCGACAACCTGCTCTCTACCGAGTGGCCCGCTGCTTCATGCCCGAACACCCACGGGCACCTGTGTGCGAACGCTCACCCGTTCCGGTCGCAGCCCTCGAACGCCGCTCGGTTCACCACAACGCTCTGATAGTGCTGGCGCTTGCACTGGCCGGCGGAATCACCACGCTGGGCAAGGGATTGTGGGGACTGTGATCCCGGAACAGCGTGGGACGAGGACGGGGCAGCCACGTCAGCTGCACGATCCGATCGTGTTTCCTCGGGCTGCGGGGATCCGGGTCACACGGTTCGCCATGGCAGCAGCCCCGCGCAGGTGGAAGATCTCCTCGTGCTGGGCGGCGAGCCGGGCAAGGGCCTGGGTGCGGAAGTCGGTGAGCTCGTCCACGGCGATGTCCGATCGGGCGAGCCCGGCCATGAGCTTGGTGATCTCCGCTTTGAGCCGCTCGATCTGGGCATCCCTCGGGTCGGGGATGTCTCCGGTGGCGTGGAGGGACTGCAGGCGGTCTTCGACTCTTGGCGGAGGTGGGCATAGGGGCGGGTTCCGTAGAAGGCGGTGCGGGGCGGCGTACTCGGGGAGGGCCCGCAAGTGCGTCTCACACCGTGATGCCTCCGTCGACGGGCAGGACTGCTCCGGTGATGTACGAGGCGCGGTCGCTCAACAGCCAGGCGGCCGCTTCGGCGACTTCGTCGGGGTCGGCGGCGCGTCGCAGGGGGGTGCGGGCGTTGAGCTGATCGACGATGGTGGGCTGCCCGCTGGCCCACTGCCGCATCATGGCGGTCATGGTCGTGCCGGGAGCGATGGCGTTGATGCGGATGCCTTCCGGCCCGTACTCGGCGGCTGCGGTCTGGGTAAGGCTGTTGACCGCCCGTTTGGCGGCGGAGTAGGGCCCCAGTCCCGGGTTGCCCACCAGGCTGCCGACACTGCTGTTGTTGACGATCGCGCCAGTTCCGGACGTCTGGAGGATCGCCCGGACCTCAGCCGCCATCGCCAGCCAGACGCCTTTGTAGTTGATCGAGGTGACGACGTCAAAGTCGCCTTCGGGCACCTCGGCGAGGGACGCGTGGGGGATGGTGATGCCGGCGTTGTTGAAGGCGACGTCCAGCCGTCCATGGCGCTCCACCACTGCGTCGACCGCGTTCTGGACACTCGCGGCGGCGGCCAGGTCGGTCACCACGTAGCTGGCGGTGCCGCCAGCCCCGCAGATTTCCTCGGCCACGCTGCTCAGTTCGGATTCGCTTCGCGAGGTAAGTAGGACTATGGCGCCTTCCCGGGCGAACAGCCGTGCCGCGGCGGCACCGATGCCTCGGCCGGCGCCGGTGATCAGTGCGACCTTGTCCACCAGGAGCCCGCCAGGAGCGCGGTCCGGACCGTTGTTCGGTGTCGTTGCATTGCTCATGCCCGCAGTCTGCGGCCGTTTTGCCGCGCCAGCCAGGCACGGCCGGTACCTGGATGGCCCGCGTGGACGACGGGACACTGGGCGTGTGGACAAACCTGAATTGGCGGACTTCCTGCGCAGCAGGCGCGAACGGCTGCAGCCCTCGCATGTGGGACTGCCGACCGGACCACGACGGCGCACGCCCGGTCTGCGCAGGGAGGAGGTCGCCCAGCTCGCCCACATCTCAACGGAGTACTACACCCGCCTGGAACAGGCCCGCGGCCCCCATCCCTCAAGGCGCGTGCTGGCGGGCATCGTGCGTGCGTTGCGCCTTTCCGACGCGGAACGCGACCACCTCTACCACCTAGCGGGTGAGCCCCCCGGCCCGCCGCCCGGGCCGTCCCGCGAGGTGCGGCAGAGCATCCTGGACCTCATCGACCGCATGCCACAGGCCGCTGCCATTGTGCTCGACGCTACGTACGAAGTGATCGCCTGGAACGCACTGGCCGCCGCGCTCCTAGAGGACTTCTCCGCACTGGCACCACACGAGCGCAACCTCATCCGGCGCCACTTCCTGCACCCCGACCCGGCACAACGGCATTACGGCCTGTCCGGCGAGGAAGTGTTCGGCCTGTTCGCCGCTGGCCACCTGCGCGCCACAGCGGCTCGCTACCCCAACGACCCAGGGATCCGCGCCCTCGTTGACGAACTGGCCAATGGCAGTGACGAGTTCGCCCGCCTGTGGACCTCACACCAGGTACGGACCGCCCGCCACCTCCACAAGACGATCCACCACCCGGTGGTCGGACCGATCACGCTGAACTGCGATGTCCTCGTCGTCCCCGAGCAGGACCAGCACGTGGTCATCTTCACCGCCGAACCCGGTTCCCCCTCCGACCAGGCCCTGCAACTCCTCTCCGTCCTCGGCACCCAGAACATGGATATCGACACGTAGGCCACCCCAGCCACTGCGTCCGATATTCGATGTGCACCCGGCAACATCGGAACGCCACAGAATGAAGCCCCACGTCAACCCCCGAAGGACTCCCACGCTCCAGCACTAACGACCTGGGGAAATATTCCTGGACGATGACGCGCTCGCCCTCACCGATGGGTTCCTCGAAGTTGGCGAAGTAGCGTTCCAGGAGTTCATCGGAGACGGTGACGCTGTTCGCGTCGTTCGGCTGGTTGCGGTCGGTCAGTCGGCGTCGCAGGGTTTCAGGATCGGTCTTGAGGCGGATCAGCTCCATCGGCATCCGCGGCTCTCGATCACGGCCTTGTATCGGTCTCGGGCCGCCCGGCTCCAGAAGCTGTAGTCGATGACGACAGGCAGCTTCGCGTCCATCAAGCGGATCAGCTCACCCCACAACTCCTGCTCGATGGCGGACTTGAGTTGCTCGTACTCCGCCGGGTCGAGGTCGGCCGCGTCGCGGCCGACCTCGACCACACCACCTCGTCAATCGACAGTCGGGTGTAGCCGCGGCCTTCAAGGGCCCGCGCATAGGTGCTCTTGCCTGAGCCGGGCAAGCCGCACATCATCACGACGAGGCCGCGCTCCGTCCCGTCCAGGTTCGGCGGAAGATCCACTTCTTCCATGCGAGTGAAGCTAACGGACAGACGGGCGGTCGTGCTGCGGCAGCCTCTGGCCCACCCGGCGGCCGCACCGAAACCGACCCGGCCGGGCCCGGGACGGCCTCCCGGCTCGAAGAACAAGCACCGGGCAAGCGCCACAACGTCGGCAAGACGGTCAAGGAACACCAAGCCCACCGAGGTTAGACGTCAAGCCTACGTCCAGCAGCTCGGGCATTCGAGCAGGTGAGAGGAGGTTCGGATGTAAGGCCGGCGGCTGGGGACGTTGGTGCGCTACTGCGACGACTTCGTGGTCCTGTCGCCGACCAGACAACGCGCCGAGCAGGCACGCGAGCTGGCGGCGGAGCTGCTGGGCGAGCTCGGGATGCGGTTGCATCCGGAAAAGTCCGGCATCGTCTGCCTCACCAGAGGCGGACAGGGTTTCGATTTCCTCGGATTCCACCACCGGAAGGTGGAGTCGTGGAAGTGGCGGGACAGGTTCTACCTGCAACGCTGGCCCTCGGCACGGGCGTTGGGGGTGCTGCGGGACAAGGTCCGCGCGGCGACCTCCCGGTCCCGGACCGAACGGCCGGTGGCCGCCGTGGTGGCCGACCTCAACCCCGTCCTACGGGGTTGGGCCGCGTATTTCCGCAACGGGAACTCCGGGCAAAAGTTCAACGCGGTCGACGGCTACGTCCACGAGCGGCTGGCGATCTTCGCCAGTCGAAAACATGGCCGCGCGGGCCGCAACTGGACGACTCGCTACACCTATGGGTGGATCACTCGGCTCGGGGTCTACCGCCTGACCGGAAACGTACGCAGGGCGGCGGTGCATGCCAGCCGGTGAACGATGTCGGAAAGCCGTGTGCGGGAGAACTGCATGCACGGTTTGAAGCGGCGGGGACTGGGAACGGAGCATCAGCCACCGCGCCAGTCCCCGACCCTACTGAGCCACCCCGGCTGCGCTGGGTCCAGGACCAGCTCACCACCCGGCCCGGCCGCGACTCCGTCTTCCACCGTCTGCACCTGGTCCACGTGCTGCGTGTCCCGCTGACCGTCCGTCAGCAGCTCGCGTTCGTCGAGATCGACGCCGAGGACCGCACCGAGGTGGTGTGGACCGATGTGGTTCGCGCGGCCGGCCTGCACCTGTACCCGGACGTCGGCCAGGCGCTCGCCACGTTGCACGGGCCGGACGCGGACGCCCCGGTGTTGCTGCCGCCGATGACGGACCTCACCTACCGCTGGCGGTGACGGGCGACGAGGTCTGGCCCCGCCGGCCAGCCAGGTTCACGGGCCCCCGGCTGCCCGCCCCCTGAACGGAGGGTCAGATCAGGGGGAGGCGGTCCACCAGCAGTTCCACCCTGCGCTCGGCTTCGGCCGGGGGCAGCCGTCCGGCGCGGGTGAGGGTGGCGATGCCGTGGAGGGCGGCCCAGAACACCTCGGTGAACAGCCCTGGGTGGGTGTTGTCGCCGGCGACGTCGGTGAGGGTTTCCAGGAGGGCGGCGAAGGCGTCCTTCAGCGGTTCCGGGGTGTCCTCGGCGGCGAAGGCGAGGCCGCCGTCGAGCTGGAACATGGCGTCGTAGACGGCGGGGTTGCGTTCGGCGAAGTCGAGGTAGCCGCGGGCGAGGGCGGTGACCTTGGTGCGCGGGCCGGGGGCGGCGGCGGTCGCGGTGCGCAGTGCCGCGGCCATCTCGGTGGCGCCTTGGAGGGCGACGGCGCCGATGATCTCGCGTTTGCCGCGGAAGTGGCTGTAGAGGACGGGCTGGCTGTACTCGATGCGTTCGGCGAGGCGGCGGGTGGTGACCGCGTCCCAGCCCTGCTGTTCGGCGAGTTCGCGGGCGGTGGCGACGATGAGGCGTTCGCGGGCCGCCCGTTCGCGTTCCTTGCGTTCCTGTACTGACATGACCAAAATTCTAGCACTGCTAGACAAGCGAGCGGCAGTAGGTCTAGCGTTGCGTCATCACCTAGCGGCGCTAGATCCCTGGAGGGGTCACCATGCTCGACACACTCAAGGTCCTCACCCTCGTCGTCGTCGGCGTGATGGTGGGGGTCGAGTTCTCCGTCGCCTTCATCGTCAACCGCATCCTCGGCGCACTGCCCGACGACAGCTACCAGCTCGGCCGCGCCCACGGCGGCCGCATGCTCGGCGCCCTCATGCCCTTCTGGTACTTCACATCCCTCGCCCTCAGCGCGGTGTGGGCAATAGCCGGTTGGCACCAGGCGGGCGCCGGCCTCGTCGTCACCGCCGCCGCGCTGCTGGTGCTCAGCATCCTGATGTCCGTCCTGCTGCTCGTCCCGATCAACAACCGCAGCAAGACCTGGACCCCGGAGAACCGCCCCGCCGACTGGCGCGAGCAGAGCGACCGCTGGGACCGCTTCCACTACGGCCGCGTCGCCGTCATCGTCGCCGCGTTCACCCTGCTCGCCACCGCCCTCGCCTGAACCCGCGACCAAGAGCCCGTCAGGCGGGCAGCCACATGACCTGGCCCCTGGCCCTACGCCACGGCGTCTGGGCCGGGCAGCGTCCTCCGGCGTTTGGGACGCGAATCGAGAGCGGCCAGTCGCTTCTCTTCGTCGATGGCAGCGGCCCGGTTGACGGCCTTCATAGCCTCAACGAGGGAACGCACCGTGCCTTCGCCGGCAGCGGCGCGGCGTAGAACGTCGAACACGTCGCCAGCGGCCTGGTCCCGCAGAAAGACACAAACCAATGCCTCCTGACGGTGAGGCAGCGGGTCTGGCCAGTACCCGAGGTGATGCCTGGACAGCTTCTGGGCGATCGTCGCGATGAGGGCGTCACTGGCACCTGACCTTGTCCGTAGGGTCGAGGCCGAGGACGGTGCCTTCGTCGTCGCGGTCGAGATTTTGAAGGCCATGGCCACCGGTGTTGCTGTCGATGACGTACTCGACGAGGCCGCGGCTGTGGGGGATGGGGAGCCTGCGCCAGTCGCTGGCACTGTCGCGGGCGGTGCTGGCGGGTAGCCAGGGGTCTTCGGCGATGGCGACGGTCAGGGCGACGACGGCACTGAACAGATCAACGGGCAGGGGCCGGGTCGGAGAGAGCATCCTGGACGGCTTCGGAGGGTTCAACTGGCCAGAGGTCTTCTTCACTCACCGGGCAGCTCGCCGCCGCGCTCGCCGCGCAGGCGGATGACGTTGGCCATGGTGCCCGTGGCCAGGGTGCCGGCGCGGGCAGCGGCAATGATGCGGTCCTGGTCCGGGTCGGCGTCCATCTCGGCTTCGCACCACCAGCGGGTAAGGACCTGCTCGGCCTGGTCGATCGGAGCGTGGCCGAGCTCGGCGTAGAACGCCATGCGGCGGGCCCCGGTGAGTGCTTCAGCGATGCCGTCAGCCGTCAGCCGTCAGCCGTCAGCCGTCAGCCGTACGCGGTACACGCGGGCGTGGGCTCTGCTGGGGGGTGGTATACGGGCTGGACGCTCACTTCGGCCCTCCTCTGGTCCTCTACCGCCCACCGTAGTACCTACGCACCCGTGTGAGGGCACCGGCAGCAGGGTTCGCGGCCGATCTGGGGGAGTAATAGTCAAGAGTTGTGGGTGAGGCCTTCCGACTCGACGGCGGTGATCTCGGCTGCTGCGAGCCGACCTCAAGGGCGCCGGCCTGCTCGCCTTGGTCCGCGTGAACGAGCTGGACCAGCTCGGCATGATCTGGGACAAGCACGCCCGCTCCTGGGACCAGGGCTTCGCTCACGCCCGGGCGTGGGCCGAGACGCACGGGCACCTGGCGGTCCCGGCGGCTGAGAAGCTGGACGGCCATGGCGTCGGCGCCTGGGTCGGGCGTCAGCGCAAGAACGCGAAGCTGACGGCCGCTCAGGACGCGAAGCTGACCGCGCTGGACGCGATGTGGCGGATCGAGCCCGACTGGAACCGCTCCTACCGCAGGATGCTCGCCTACCTCGCCGCCGGCGGAACCCTGGACGGCCCGGCCAACCGCACCGGCGGCGACGCGGACCCGACGTTCCGGCCGGGAGCGTGGCTGCGCAAGCAGGCGGGGGCCCGCGCCGGCGGCAAACTGACGGCCCACCAGCTCGTTCTCCTCGACGCGCTGGCCGCCGCCGAGCCGGCCAGCACCTGAACCGACTCGACCGCGCCGTTCCGGACCGCCCGGCCAGCACGCCCGCCTTCCGAGACGTGACGGTGACGGCTCGGCAGAGAACCTGCGGGCCGCCGACTATTACCGCAAGGATGGGAGCACCTCAGGACTGGGTGGCCGCGCCCCGGTCGGTGGCACGGAAACTCTCGCGGTACACGCTGGGCGCCACGCCGACGTGCTCCCGGAACACGGCACGGAAGTTGCCCGCCGTTCCCAGGCCGCAGCGCCGGGCCACGCTCTGCACCGTCAGGTCCGTGGCCTCCAGCAGCTCCCGCGCGTGGCCGAGCCGGGCCTCCAGCAGCCAGCGCGTGGGCGGCAGACCGGTCTCGGCGTGGAAACGGCGGATGAGGGTCCGCCGCGACGTGCCAGCCTGCCGCGCCAGACGGTCGACCGACAGGTCCCGGTGGAGGTTGCGAAGGGCCCACGCGTGCAGCTCGCCCAGCCCGCCGGGACGCTCCACCGGGACCGGCCGCTCGATGAACTGGGCCTGGCCGCCGGCGCGGTGCGGAGCGGCCACCAGATCGCGGGCGCGCCCGTTGGCCACGGCCGCGCCGTGGTCACGCCGCACCAGGTGCAGACACAGGTCCAGTCCCGCCGCCACGCCCGCCGAGGTCAGCAGCTCGCCCTCGTCCACGTACAGCGGCGCCGGCTCCACCCGCACGCGCGGGTAGCGGGCGGCCAGCTCCGCGGCATGCCGCCAGTGCGTCGCCGCCCGCCGCCCGTCGAGCAAGCCCGCCGCCGCGAGAACGAACGCGCCCGTGCAGATGGAGACCACGCGGGCACCCCGGGCCGCCGCCTCCGCCAGGGCGGTGCAGACCTCGGCGGTGGGCGGCGACAGGTCGACCCGCCCGGGAACGATCACGGTGTCCGCCCCGTCCAGCACCTCCAGCCCGCGGTCGACGCAGACCGGTGGGCCGCCGTGCACCGGTACGGGCCCGGGCCGGTCGGTGCACACCGTCAGCCGGTACGGGCCGCCCTGCCAGGCGCCGAACACCTGCAGCGGGATTCCGAGGTCCAGCGGCAGCACCCCCTCAAGCGCGAGCACGACCACGTGGTGGGGGCCGGGGGACACCCGATCGGACATTGGCACGATCCCGTCGACAGCCGGCACAAGTGCCACTGACCGTACCCGGTGCCCGTCCGCGTACGGTCGCGGCATGACGACATCCACGCTCATCCCGGCGCTGCCCGACACCCCGTCGGCCGCGGCCGCGATCGCCCACATCCGCTCCCACGAGAGCGAGCCGGTCGCCAACCACAGCGTCCGCAGCTACCTGTTCGCCCGGCTGCTCGCCGACCACGAGGGTCTGCGACCGGGCGCTGACTACGACACCGACCTGCTGTTCCACGCCTGCGTGCTGCACGACCTCGGCACCGCCCCGGCGTCCCCGGGGCGGGAGCGGTTCGAGGTCGAGGGCGCGGACCTGGCCGCCGAGTTCCTCGGCGACCAGGGTTATGGCGCGAAGCAGGTGGACCTCGTCTGGGAGGCGATCGCCCTGCACTCCTCGCCCGGAATCGCCGAGCGCCGTGGAGTCCTCGCCCGCCTCACCCGCCGCGGCATCGCCGCCGACTTCGGCATGGACGCCGACTACGTGACGGACGGTCAGGGGGCGGCCGTCCACCTGCACCACCCGAGGCTCGACATGGTCACGGCCCTGGTCGACGACATCGTGCGGCACGCCGCCCGCTCGCCGCGCAACGCCGCGCGGTTCACCATCGCGGGCGAACTGGCCAGGGAACGGGCGCAGAACGCGGGCCCCACCAGCCTGGAGCTCGCGGCCGCGGCCTCACGCTGGCGCTGACGGACCTGCGGTGCCGAGCCGCCGCGGCCATCGCCGGACGCGCCCCGCCCGCCGGTCAGGCCCCGCCCGCCAGTCAGGGGGAGAGGGCGGCGCCGACGGACGGGTCCCTGGTGTTGCGCAGGAAGGACGTGACGGGCAGACGCCCGTCGGGCCCGCGGGGAGCGGTGGCCGAGGCGGCGTCGGTCACATCGAGCGACGCGGTGGTCCAGCCCGGCTGCTCCCAGGAGTTCGCCGAGTGGGTGACCCGCTCGCCCAGCCAGGCGTCGGGGTGGTTGGCCAGGGCGAGCGAGTCCCGCACGGTGGCGGCCGAGGAGACGAAGGCGAACCCGGCCGCGCCGTTGCGGAAGGCGGTGTCGCGGGCCAGCCGGTGCGCGCCCGTGCCGCCCGCCTCGGTGACGCCGAAGCCGGCGTTGTCCCAGGCCGCGCTGTCGGTCAGGACGTGGGAGACCTGGACGCCGCCGAGCTTGAAACCGCTGCCGCCGGCGGAGAACGAGGCGGTCCCCCAGCGGTTCACGCCGTTGCCGAACGCCCAAGTGTGTTCGACGGTCACGGCGCCCGCAAATCCGTCGAGATCCACGCCGTCACCGGAGTTGTCGTACATCCGGCAGCCCCGGACCCGGTTGCCGCCGCCCGCGCCGTCCTTGAAGGCGAGACCGTCGGCGTACCCGCCGGTGCCGCCGGTCTCGTGGTTGTCGTGGAAGTCGCTGTCGGCCACCAGGTTGTCGTGGGTGTCGGCCCCCCGGAGCAGCAGACCGGCCTGGCCGTTGCCGTGGACGTCCAGCCGCGCCAGGACGGTGTCGTGGCAGGACTCGCAGACGTACGCGCGATCGGGCGCGTTGACGATCCGAAGGCCCCGGACGGTGAGGAAACCGCCACGCTGGACGACGAACCAGGTGCCGGCCGGAAGCCGCGAGCCGTCCAGGACGGGCTGCTCGTCACGGTAGTTGCTGACCGTGATCCGCCGCTCGCCGGTGCCGGTGCCCGCGAGGGAGACGGTGGCCGTCGGACGGTAGGTGCCGCCGCGCACGGCGACCGTCTGACCGGGGGCGGAAGCGGCGAGCGCCCGGGAGATCGTGGCGAACGGCCGGTCCAGGGTGCCCGGATTCGCGTCGTCGCCGTTGGGGGCGACGTAGTGGTCCCCGGCCGCCACCCCGGAGTACGCCGCCGGGGCCCTCGTGTCGGGCGACGCCGCCGCGGCGGTGGACGCCGGGCCCGGGGAGACCGACGGGGCGGCGGACGGCGCCGCGGCGCTCGCGCTCGCCGCCGGACCGGGAACGCCGGGGACCTGCGGGGTGCGCGGCAGCGGCTCCAGGTACAGCGCGAGAGCGACGGCAGCGGCGCCGGCCGCGCCGGCCACCAGCACCCGCCTCCACGCGGCCGGGCCGCGCCGGGGTGAGACCGCGCGCAGGAACGCCGCCACCGGGCCGGTGGCCGTCCCGTGCTGCGCGGCGAGGCCGGGGATCCGGGCAGCCAGGAGCGCTGGGATCGCCAGCGAGCCCAGCCGGATCGGCAGCTCGTCGATCGAGTCGCGGGCCGCGACGGCGGCCGCGCAGCGCGCGCAGGTCGTCACGTGCCGGGTGAGCCTGGTCAGGACCCGGCTCGCCGCGCCGCTGTCCGCGAGTGCGCCGAGCTCGGGACAGCGTGGCCGCGCCCGCCAGGCGGCCAGTACCCCGACGGCCGCTTCCAGCTTGGCCTTCATGCGCTGGATCCGTACCGCGGTGTGCGGAACGCTCAGGCGCAGCACCTCGGCGACCTCCACGCGGGTGAGCTGCCCGGCGCACTCCTGCCACCACAGGGCCAGCGTCTCGCGGTGGTCGTCGGTCAGCCACCGACCGGCCTCCAGCAGGTCCTGTCCGGCCCGGGCGAGCGCCTGCCGGTCGACCGCCAGCTCGGCGAAGTCGCCCGCCGGGTCGGGGATTCCGGCCGCCTCGGGGAGATCCGCCAGGCGGGCGGCGGCTCGGTGCCGCCGTCCGTGGTCGTGCATCTGCCGCACCGCGATCGCCACGATCCAGGAGCGGAACCGCTCGGGCTCGCGGAGGGAGGGCAGCGCCCGCATGGCCCGCACCATGGTCTCCTGCACGACGTCGTCGACGTCGGGATGCCCGTTCAGCCCGCGCCCGACGATGTTGTAGACCAGCGGCAGGTAGTCGCCGAACAGGGCGGCCCGGGCGCGGGCGTCGCCGTCGCGGGCGGCCTCGACCAGACCGGCTCCGGTCGGCAGGGGCCCTGGAGCCGGTTCGGTGGCGGGCCGTGCGGGAATCGAGCGCAATGCACCCTCACCTCGTGATCTGACGCCCATGGTGATCTGACGGCGGAGCCGCTCATGATCGCACGAGCCCGGGGGACGACCAACCCCGGCCGGTGTGCTGTCGGACGGCTCCCGGCGGGAACCGGGGACCTTGCCCGCACCCCGGAGAACTCGTGGCCCGGATCGCGTTATGGACCGCCCGGCCGGTCCGTCTCCCAGTCAGGACGACGACGAGAGGAGCAATGTGTACCGCAACAGGCACAGGGAGAAGAAGGGGACCCGGAGGGGATCCCTCGGCGTGGTGGCCGGTGTGGCCGCGCTGGCGGTGGTGGGAGCGGGCGGTGCGGCGGCCACCGTCGCGGCCGGGTCCGGCGGGAGCCCCGCGGCCGTACGGCCCGGCACCTACACCCTCACGGTGGCGAGGAGCGGGCTGTGCATGGACCTGGTCGGCGGCGCGACCTCCAGCGGCGCGCTGGTCCAGCAGTGGGGCTGCAGCCCCGGCCAGAGCAACCAGCAGTGGACGCTGGTCGATCGCGGTTCGGGCCGGTTCACCGTCGAGTCCGGGGCCAGCGGGATGTGTCTGGACGTTCCGGGCGGTTCCACCGCCGACGGCGTCCGGCTGCAGCAGTGGGGCTGCACTCCGGGGCAGACCAATCAGCTGTGGACGCTGAAGGCGGCACGGGACGACACCTTCCAGATCGTCAACGCCGACAGCGGTCTGTGCGTCACCACTTCGCAGGCGAGCACCTCTCCAGGGGCGGCCGTCGTCCAGGAGTCGTGCACCACCAACAGCAACAAGCGCTGGTCACTGACCCCAGTGGCCGTCGCGACGCCCACCGGCACCACCATCACCGTGGCCGCCGACGGAACCGGCGACGTCACCACGGTGCAGGCCGCGATCGACCGGATCCCGGCGGACAACGCCAAGCCGGTCACCGTCGCCATCAGGAAGGGCGTCTACCGGGGCGTGGTCAAGGTTCCGCGCGACAAGCCGTACGTCACGCTGAAGGGTTTGGGCGCCGACCCCCGCGACGTGGTCATCGTGCAGAACCACTCCGCCGCCACCGTGAAGCCGGACGGCACCACCTACGGCACCTCCGGCAGTGCGACCGCGTTCGTCGACGGGCACGACTTCGCCGCCTCCAACCTGACCATCGCCAACGACTACGACCCCACGGCCGAACCCTCCCAGGCGGTGGCGCTGAACCTGGCCGCCGACCGCGCGGTCCTCACCGGCGTGCGCGTCCTCGGCCACCAGGACACCTTGCTGGTCAACGACTCCGCGCGGAGCTACTTCCGCGCGTCGTACGTGGAGGGCACCGTCGACTTCGTCTTCGGCGGCGGCGTCGCGGTGTTCGACCGCAGCGAGATCCACCAGCTCGGCGGCGGATACCTCACCGCGGCCAGCACTCCCGCCTCCCGCGGCTACGGATTCCTCTTCTACCGGTCCGACATCACGGGTACCGGAGCCCCGGGGACGGGCAGCCTCGGCCGCCCCTGGCGGCCGGACGCCCAGGTGCTCTACCGCGAGTCCGCCCTCGGATCCTTTCTGACCACCGCTCAGGCCTGGAGCGACATGGGCGGCTCCCTCTGGAGGAACGCCCGGTTCAGCGAGTACCGGAACACCGGGCCCGGAGCCGTCACCGGTGACGGCCGGCCCCAGCTGACCGATGCCCGGGCCGCGGACTACACCCCCGCCACGTACCTGGCGGGCTCGGACGGCTGGAACCCGGCCGCCGCCGCGACCGCCGCCACCGTCTGCAAGCCCGCCGCGTACGGTGCCCGGGGCGACGGCACCACCAGGGACACCGCCGCGCTCCAGCGGGCGATCGACGCCTGCGCGGGCAAGGGCACCGTGGAGCTGACCACCGGCCGCTACCTGTCCGGTGCGCTCACCCTGCCCGGCGACCTCGTCCTCCAGATCGACGCCGGCGCCACCCTGCTCGCCTCCACCGACGCCGCGGACTACCCGCTCGTCGGATCGAAGCGCAGCCCGCTGCTCGGCGCGTCCGGCGTGAACAACCTCACCATCACCGGCGGTGGGACCATCGACGGCCAGGGCGCACCCTGGTGGGCCGTCACCAACGCCGAGAAAGCGGCCGGCAAGCCCCTCTCGCCCAGGCCGGGCCTGATCACGATCGACGGCGCGACCGACGTGGGGATCGGCGGGATCACCCTCAGGAACGCCCCGAACGTGAACGTCACCCTGAAGAAGGTGACCACCGCGGCGATCGACCGGATCACCGTCGTCGCCCCGGCCGACTCGCCGAACACCGACGGAATCGACCTCTGGTCCTCCTCGGGCGTCACCATCACCCGCAGCACCCTCGACACCGGCGACGACGACCTCGCCGTCAACTCCTCCCCGGAGAACGGCCCCTCCCACCACATCGAGGTGACCGGCTGCACCATCCTGCACGGACACGGACTGTCCATCGGCAGCTACACCGCGGGTGGCGTCCACGACGTCGACATCCACCACAACACCCTCAAGGGCACCACCGCCGGCGTCCGGATCAAGACCGCACGCGACCGCGGCGGCGAGGTCCGCGGCATCACCTACCGCAACCTCGACATGACCGACGTCACCACCCCGGTCCAGATCACCGCGTACTACCCGAAGGTCCCCGCGGACGGCGATCCGGCCCAGGCGATCACCGCCACCACGCCGAACTACCACGGCATCACCGTCGCGTACCTCACCGCGACCGGCGCCGACCAGGCCGGCCAGATCATCGGTCTGCCCGAACGTCCCGTCAGCGGGCTGACGCTGGAATCGGTGGCGATCGCCGCGAGGACCGGCCTGACCGTCCGCAACGCCACGGTGACGGCCACGGGCGCCACCCGCATCGCCCCGGCCGGCGGCCCGGCCTACCTCCTGCAGAGCAACGCCACCGTCAAGTGACCGCAGCCGTCGTGGGGCTGGGCGGCCCGGCCCCACGACGGCCCGTCGACCGCAGCGTTCAACTGCCCTTCACCCGGTACCCGGCCGGGCGTCGGCGGGCCTTCTCCCGGTCGTGCGAGCGTCGGTCCGCCGGTCACCGACCGACTGGAACGAAACGATCAGAAGGACCGCTTTGAAGCGCACCGCTCCCCTGTCCGTCGCCGTGGCCGCCTTCCTGGTCGCCGGCGTGCTGTCCGCCACCGGAAGCGCCTCCGCGCGGGACCTGGCCGGCAACCCGCACGCCGACCGGGGCCTGTACGGCACGAAGACGCCGTACGCACCGCAGGAGAAGCCGAACAAGTACCAGAAGCCGCCGACGGGTTTCAGCCCGGTCTTCACCGAGAACGTCGCCCGCCACGGCTCACGCGCCATATCGAACAGCGGTGACGGCGACGCGGTGCTCGCCGTCCTCGGCGCGGCACGGGAGCAGGGCGCCCTCACCGACCTCGGCGCGGAACTCGGCCCGAAGGTGCAGTCGCTCCTCGACGCGGCCTCCGCGCTCGGCTACGGCAACCTCTCCGCGCGGGGGGCGCAGGAGCACCGGGAGACGGCGCTGCGCATGGAGCAGCGGCTGCCGTCGCTCTTCGAGACGATCGAGGCCGAGCACGAGCCGGTCGTCGTGGAGACCTCGGGCGTGGCGCGTGCCGTGGCGAGTGCCAACGCCTTCACCGGCGGTCTGACCGCAGGCGAGCCGGAGCTGGCGGGCCTGATCAAGGCGCCGGTCACCGACAAGAACCTGCTGTACTTCCACAAGCAGCCGCAGAACGCCGACTACCAGGCGTACGTGGCGAGCGACCCGGACCTGGCCGCTGTCCTCGCGGAGATCGACGCCGACCCGCGAACCGCCGAAGCCGCGGACCACGTCGTCGCGCGCCTGTTCCACGACGACTTCACCGCCACGCTGACCGCCCCCGCGCGGGTCTCCTTCGCCCGCTCGCTCTACCAGCTCTACAGCGCGGCACCGGACCTGAGCGTCGAGGTGCCGGACGGCGGTCTCGACCGCTTCCTCACCCCTCGCGACGCCCAGTGGTTCGCCTACCTCGACGACGCCGAGGAGTTCTACCAGAAGGGCCCCGCCTTCAGGGGCCGTACGATCACCTACAAGATGGCCGGTATCCTCCTCGACGACCTGCTCGCCCAGGCCGAGGCGAAGGCGAACGGCTCCAGCCGGAACGGCGCCGTCCTGCGCTTCACGCACGCCGAGGAGATCGAGCCGCTCGCCGCCCTGATGGGCCTGCCCGGCAGCACCGAACCCGCCGAGCCCGGTCAGCCGTACAGCTACCGGAACAACCCGTGGCGCGGGGCCGACGTGGCACCGATGGCCGCGAACATCCAGTGGGACCTCTACGCGAACGCGCCGTCCGACGGCGAGCCCGCCACCCACCTCGTCCGGATGCTCTACAACGAGGAGGAGACCGCCTTCAAGGCCTCCTGCAAGCCCGTCGCCACGGGCAGCCGCTTCTACGACCTCAACGAGCTGAAGCGCTGCCTCGGCCACGGCTGAGGCAGCGTTCCGCCGGCGGGCGGGAACCGGGGCGAGGCCCGGTTCCCGCCCCGCGGTGCGCCCGGGCGGCCGCCTCCGTGGGGGCAGGGCAGCCCTGAGGTGCCCCCTGATCTTGGACAGCGGGTTCCTATGCTGCAGGGGCGGAGTCGCGCTGCAGTCCGGCTCGGGTTCCGAGAGCGTGAGGTATCCGAGCCCGGGGTGCCTGTGGAGCCGGGTGCGGTTGCATTTGAGGTTCCACCCTGCGGTTGGACACTGTCCGTTTACGCCGCCAAGGCGTGACCTTGGTGGTGTCGCTGTCGGATTTCGAGTGGGGTGAAATAGCCCCACCGGGGGTCTTTGCGCAGGCCCGGTGGTTGTAGAAGGTCTCGATGAACGCGAAGACCTCCGCGCGGACGGTGGCGCGGTCCGACCAGATCCGGGCGCCGATCTCCTCCTTCAACACGGCGAAGAAGCTCTCGGCGGCAGCGTTACCGTGACAGGAACCGACTCGCCCCATCGACTTCCCCATGTCCGACTTGCTTATCCCGCCCTCCACCCTCGGCAGATGCACCAGGAGGGTAGATCGGCTGCTGCGCTCGACGAGCGTGCCGATCGCGGACCTGCCCGTCCCAATGATCAGATCGCCTTCCCAATGCCCCGGGACCGCGCGGTCCCCGGCCTCTGCAGGACGCTCGCTGAGGACGACATCCGCGGTGACATGCCCTTGCGGCTTGTTCCGTGACCTCGACCGAGGCTCTCGAAGTGCCCGCCCGGTACGCAGGCAGGCGACCAGCTCCCGCTTGAGCGCACCACGGCCCTCAATGAACAGCGACTGGTAGATCGCCTCGTGGCTGATGCGCATGGACTCATCCTCGGGGAAGTCGGCCTTCAGCCGGTGCGAGATCTGTTCCGGGCTCCATGCTGTCGCCCACCGCCTGTCCTGCCGGTACGGCTTGTTCAGCCCCTTCCACGGAGGCGTCTGCGGTCCCGTGACGACCGTCCCGTCAGGCCGGTGAACGTTCCCCGAAAGCCTCTCCTGCACGTACTCACGCAACCGGTCGTTGCCCAGGAGCTTCGCGCTCTTCGGACGCTTGGCCGCCTGCTGAGCCTTCCACTGGGCGACCGTCGCGCGGTACTCCTGCTTGCCGCCGCGCGTGGCAGCGTTGCGGCGCAGTTCGCGAGAGATTGTCCCGGGGTCACGCCCCAGTGCGCGGGCGATCTCGCGCACACCCTTGCTCATCGCTCTGAGGATCGCGATCTCCTCGCGCTCCTCGAACGTGAGGTACCGGCCCGAGGGCTCGCGCAGGGCGTCGGCGACGAGTTCGGTTCGCATGTGGTCGGCGATCGACCAGCCCACCAGCCGCTTGGAGTGCAAGTCCAACACCGTTGCGAGGTGGAGGAATTGTCCGTCGCTGATGGGGAGGTAGGTTTATGTCGCCGACGTACTTCTGGTTCGGTGCGGCGGCGTTGAAGTCCCGCTGGAGCAGGTCCGGCACCGGCATCGCATCGGGTGCGGGGATCGTGGTGCGGACCTTCTTGCGCAGGTGCACCCCGACGATGCCGGACCGGCGCATCAGTCGCTCGACGCGTTTGTGGTTGACCGGTCGGCCCTCGTCCCGCAGCTCGGCGGTGATCCTGGGACTGTCGTAGGTGCTGTCGGACTCCCGGTGGATCCCGGCGATCCGCTCGGTGAGGGCCAGGTCGGCCCGCTCGCGCTCGGCGCGGGCCGGGCCGGCGTCGCGCCAGCGGTAGAAACCGGAGCGGGAGACGGCCAGGAGGGTGCACAGCCGCTTCACGCCGTAGGCGTCGTGGTGGTCGGCAACGAACGTGAAGCGGCTCACCAGTTCGTCTCGCCCGCGAAATACTTGGCCGCCCGGTGCAGGATCTCCCGCTCGAGCTCGAGTTCCCTGACCCGGGCCCTGAGCTGCTTGTTCTCCCTGGCCAGGGCGGTGGCCTCGGCGGTACCGGGCACGGCGGCCTGCTCGGCCTCACCCACCCAGACCCGCAGCGTCTCGTGGTTGACGCCCAGATCCATAGCGGGAGATCGGGGACTTGACCTTGCGAGTGCTCGTTCGGTGACGGCGGGGCGCAAGAAGTCGGTCCAGCACTCGCCGACCGATCAACCCGAGAGAACCCGGCTCGTCCGGGACGATCCCGGCGGCCTGGACGACCTGGTCGCGGGCGGTCTGGAGAGCAACGGCGAAACTGCAGCGGTCGGGGTCGGTGCCGGGGACAGATTCGGCGGCCTCGACCATCATGGTTCGCAGGGCCTGGTAGAGCGTGAGCAGGGCCCACATCTCCTGTTCGAGACCGGCCTGGTCGCACGACCGGAGATTTCGGCCGGCCAGGATCGTGTGGCGGAGCGCGTAGTACGCGCTCTGGTGTTCCCAGCGCTCGTGGTAGAGGTTGACGAGTGCCCTGGCGGGGTGCCGGCGGGCGTCGGTCAGCGTGGTGGCCAGCCGGTAGGAGCCGGAGAAGACGGTGCCGTCGGCGCAGGTCACCGTGATCTTGGCGTCGATGATCCGGACGTGGACGGTGCCGATCGCCGACAGGTAGGAGCCGTCGTCGAGGCGGGCAAGGACCGGGGTGCGCCGGTTGCTGCGGAGCCGACCCAGGACCTTCGCGCTGGTCGCGGTCACCTGGGCGAGGAAGGCATTGGCGTCGAAGCCCTTGTCCCACAGCACCAGCATGTCCGGCGTCAGCAGGTGCAGCAGCCGTTGTGCGTAGGCGGTCTCGCCCACGTGGGTGGGGCCGAACACGCGCCGATCAGGGACCTCGTTCCGGTCTCGACCAGTGTCATCAACTCCAGTGTGGGATGGCCGTGATGGGCCGTCCGCCCGAGCCATGCCCGGTTTCGCGGCGCATCGGGCACCCGCAGCGAGCTGCAGCCGTCGAAGGACACGGTCCGGTAAGCACCGAAGCGCACCCCCGGCGTCGTCGGCGGGCCAGGGGACCTGCCAGGACCTCGAACAGTGACCGCACCGGCGCGGCCCCCAACCGACGGCGAAGGTCCCGCAGTGCCTTCGCACTTGGCGAGGCCACCGGCATCCCGGCCAAACCGGCGGTGAGCTTGTCCCAGACCAGCCGGTAGCCGGCCTCGGGGAACAGGCACATCGCCAGCAGGAAGTACATCCCGACCCGGGACGGCAGATCGCGCAGTCGCCGCTGCACCGTCCGCGTCTCCGCCAGCACCGCGTCCACGAGCTCGAAAGGCACCACGGCGGTCAGTTCTCCCAGATGGTTCGGCGCGAACCGGCCCGCGGCCACAGTCACCGTACGAGTGATGGCCGTCAGCGCGGACGGCAGGGCAGAATGAACCCGCAATGGGGCTTCTCACGTACAAGCTGTCTTGGTCGACTGCCTGTATCAACGAGCTCCGTTGTGCTTTCGCCTCGAACCCTCAACAACCCTGCGGGACCTGCGAAAACGTTAACTTCCCGGCCTTGGGGAAAACGCCCACCCACCTGGCCATCGGCCTCGGGGTCAAGGCCGCCCATGCCGGCTACTCGGTCCTGTTCGACACCGCCAGCAACTGGATCACTCGGCTGGCCAAGGCTTCGGCAAGGTCCACGACGCAGGCCGGCCAGGTGCGGGAGCGCAAGTACGGCGGGAACACGAAGGCGATGGCTGCGGCTACAACGTCGCGTCGCGCACGGTGCTGCGCTGGATTGACGCACCGCCACCCCACGAAGCAGCAGAACGTCGACCAGCTGCAGCGCGAGGCGGTTGAGGTGCAGACCACCGAGCGCGGCTGGGAGCGCAAGGCCAAGCGGCTGGCCCAGCGTGGTACCGTCTCCGGGATCGGGGCCCGGGTCGGCCGCGCCGCCGGCCCCGACCGGCTGGAGTGCCCGCAGTGCGCGGCTGACCGGGAGGAGAAGGAGCTGGGGTCGCTGGTGCTGCCCGCCCCGACCAAGCGCGAGCAGATGGCCGCCCTGCTCTCCACGCCGGACGATCCGTGGTGGGATGTGCGGGTGCTGCACGCCAAGCTCCACCCGGTGAAGGACCGCCGCGCAGCGTGAGTGTCGCCCCCGGCGCAGCTGTCGCGGGGGCTGTCGCGACCCCCTGTCGCGTGGGGTGCTGTCGCGCCCTATGACCTGCGTAGATAGGCGCTTACCCCGCGCCTGACCGGGGCGCCACACCTGCGCGCGACAGTAGGTGGGTGCCGACCCGCTCAGCCGCTGGAGGAGGCGCCGACTTCCCCGCCCACCGCCTGCGCCTCGCGGTACCGCCGCTCAGCAGCGGCACGCTCCGCCGGGGTCAAGATCCAGCACCCGCACATGTGATCCGGGAGGAATTCCGGGTCGAGGTTCTCGCACCACGGGTCAAGGCAGTACGGCCCGTACTTCGTCGTGTCGTAGACCATGAGAGAAGCGTGCAAGGCACGCCCACCCGGACTCGCTGCGACACACCAACGAAGATCTCCGGCCCGGCGGTACTCGGCCCGCGCCAGCTCTCCGCACGCGGTCGCCGGCTGCAACGCGAGGTGCAACACAGGGTTGCAGCGCTGCTCCGCGTTGCAACCCTGTACTGGGCTTCTATCCCCTTGGGCGGGCCCCGCCGTGCCGTGTTGCACCCCCGAACGGCTGGCACCCGCCTACTGCCAGCGCATCCCGAGTTCGGTCAGGCGCTCGGCCCGGGTAGCGGGGATGTCGGCGCGCCTGTGTTTCGCGATGAACAGGGACCGTCGGGTCGCGCTGGGTGGAGAACTGGAGAAGCTGCGTCTCACCGGCAGCCGAGCGGCGCTCCTGCGGCTCCCCGGCGTGCTTCGGCTCGCGCGGTGGCCGGGTCTGGGACTGCGGCAGGGCCAGGCGCTCGACGGCGGCCACGCCCCACCCCAGGTCCCGGCCATGGGCGAGGAGGCGTGGACGCCGGTGCGCAGATGCGTGGCTCATTGGCGGAGGCCACGATTGAAGGAGAGCGACGACCAGCGACGACCACAGGGGGTGCTGGAAGTGAGCATCAGGAACTCAGGTTCAGAACCTGCGGACGACCGGGAGACCGCACTTGACGTCGGCATGCAGCCCGACCAGAAGAGAATGCGGACAAAAGATCGAGAGGCTGTACTCGCCGCCGGGAAGACATTGGAAGACAGTTCTCCCGGGACCTGGCTGTTAATCAGCGGAGAATTCACGTCGGACAGTCGGGACGCCAAGGGCACCGAAGGGCAGGTCAGGGATCTGCTGCAGTACCTCTTCAAGTACCCGACATCCAGGGGCGAGGACGATCCGTCGCCTGAAATCAACGTCCTCGTCGACTCGGTCGGCGGGAGCCTGGACAGCGCGTACACGGCGGCGCTGTATCTCACCGCCTACTCGAGCATGGTGCGGGTCTACGTACCGCGCCGGGCCAAGAGTGCCAGCACTCTGCTGGCCCTCGGTTCCGACGAGCTGTACCTGTCACCCTTCGGTGAGCTCGGACCGCTCGACACCCGCTTGTCTGACCCAAGGAACCCGGCTCGCAACGTGTCGGCGCTCGACTGTTACCAGAGCGTCGACTACGTACGGGACTTCGGCATCCGAGCGATGCGCAGGGTGATGCCCGCGTTGATCGACCTCGCCGGCCACCAGGATTCCGCTACCGCCCTCATGGAGGAGTCCACGCGCTTCGCCCTGGGCGCGATAACGCCGCTCCTGCAGGACATGAACAGCCTGGACCTCGGCGCGTGGGGACGGAGCCTACGGATCGGGGAACGGTACACGCGCAAACTTCTGGAGGCCAAGCCGACCAATGTCGACCAGCAGTGGATCGAGGAGATCGCCAGAAAGCTGGTCTTCGACTACACCCACCACTACTTCCCGATCGACTACCGCGAGGCGGAGCGGCTTGGGCTGCCGGTCGCGATGATGGACGAGAAGACCTATTTCGCGGCGGCCAAAGTGGTGGACATCTGCCAGGGCAAAAACTTCGTCGGCTTCATCAGCAAGAAGGAGGTCGCGGCCTGGAACCAGCTGGTCGCGAAGATGCCGGCGCTGGCGGATGCCGGCCCCTCGGCGGACGGTCGGGAGGCCGCCGAACGGCGGGCGCTGGCCCTCGTTGACGACAGCGGCGGTGCCACCAAGCCCAAGTTCGACTGATCTGGGTGCGCCGCAGGCCTGATCAGTGGCCGGCGCTGCCGACCATCAGGGGCCCTTTCGGACGACACCGGTGAACCCGGCGATGAAGAGGGTGAGAAAGGCCCATCCGAGTGCCTGGAGGGCCATGTTGGTGACGAAGAGCCACTCGGCCGCGGGAGCGTCGGACAGCACGCACCGGGGGGCGGTGGCCAGTCCAACCAGTGGGACGGTCCGGTCGGCCGCCACACCGATCGCGTCGACCCAGCCGCAGTGACCCGTCCCGTACGGCTGGACGTGGTTCAGAAGACCTTGGTCGGCAGCGACCACCATGAGTATGGCGGAGACCACCAGGACGCCCAGGAGGAAGAAGAGGGCCCGGCCGGGACGGTAGCCGTAGCCCACCGTAATGCCGGAGATCCGGTTCCAGAGCCACGCCGCCCAGCTGAGTCGACCCCGCTCCTTCCTGAGGGCTGTGCCGTGCGCCCCCTGCTGCACCATCAGTGTCTTCTTCGCGGCCACCTCCTCCCCGGCCTCCCGAAGGACCTCCGCCAACTGCCGGTACGGCTGCGGATGGTACTTGGGCATCCGCTCGTCCAGCGTCTTCAGCCAGGTCTCGGGTTCCAGCCCTGCCGGTACCGTGCGGTAGACGAATCCCTCCAGCCGCAGCGACGGCGCTCGGGACCCGGTAGCCGTAGGGCGCCAGAACGTCTCGTTCCACAAGCACAGGGTTCCGGCCACGTGGCAGTCCCGCAGGTCGATGGCTACCCGTCCGCCGTCGTCGTTGGCCAGCTTCCCGTCGAGCTGCAACTCCCCGCCGATCCGCGCGTGACGCAGAACGAGCACGTCGAGGAGCTCGTCCTCGTCCCCGTCCGGGCTGCGCCGTCCAGTGGCATCGAGTCCGCGCAAGTAGGCATCCTCGGCGATCTGCGCTTCGACCGCCGCCAGCGCGGGGCCGCGCCCATTGCACAGGACAGCCTTGTCGAGATTCAGCTGGCCGCCGACGTGCACGCTGTGCAACCGGACCGCCCCGCGGCTGTCGTGACCGGTGGCCCGTAGCTTGTACAGAAGGGCATCGCTGTCGATACGTGCGCCGTCCGCCATTACGGCGGGGCCCTCAGAACACTCAACCTGTGCCTCGTCGAACTGGAGCTGCCCCGCGACCTGTGCGCCGGTCAGCCACAGGGCGCCGTGGTCCTTGCTGCTGCCTTTGGCGATCACCTTGGACAGAATCAGGTTCCCGCCCACGCTCAGGCTATCGAGCTGGAGAGCCGGTCCCCCGTCGTTGTCCAGCCTCGCTCCGCTCAGCGTGAGGTACCCGTCGATACGGGCGTTCGGCATCCTCACAGCCCCATCGCCACCGTGGCAGCTGGCCCGCAAATCCTCCAGCGAAGCGTCCTGACTGACGTGCAGGCCGCCGGCCTGCAGCGCGACGGCCTCGCTGCTGCTCGTCAGCGTCGCATGGCGCACGGTCAGATCGCCCCCGATGTATGCCTCATCCAGACACACGGCCACCTTCCCGTCCGTGGAGATGGTCACGAAGTCCAGATCCAGGGTGTGCTCGAACCATGCCTGGCTCGCGCGAAAACGGGGAAGGGTCGAATGCGCCAAGGAAAGGCTCGGCAGGTGTGCCCGGTCCGCGACGACCGGTTCGTCGAACCGGCAGTGCTGCAGGTTGAGCGGGATGCTCGCCCGAACGTCGGAGAGGTCGAGCGTGCCGGTGATGCGAGCGCCGCACAGCGTGATACCGCGTGGATCCGCAGTACTGTCGCCCGATGTCAGCAGCAGGGCGCGGATGTCCTCGGCCGACACGGTGCGCAACCACTCGACGAGGCGGGGGACCGCGCCACGCGAGCCGTCGTCTTGGCAGAGATCGAGAGGCCTGCCACTGTGCGCTGCCCTCCGTAGTCTCCTTGTTCGCATGCCCATGCAGCTCACCATAAGGCGGAGCATCGAGTCCCGCGCGGCTGCCTTCTGGTCGACGTCCAGACGGGCCGCGTCGTGAAGCCGGCGAGCTGACCTTGAAGACCTGCAACCAGGCCGACCTCGACCTCTGGCTCGCTGATCACCCCGGCCACCGGACGCGGACCGCGAACTTCACGCGGTGGGCGGTCACCCACCGGCATGCCTTCCATCTCACCGCACCGAGCACTCGCTGGCCGGACCCGGCCGGACCACTGGACCAGGACCGCAGATGGGCCGACGCACGCCGCCTTCTCCACGACAACAGCTGCCCCGTCGCCGACCGGGCAGCCGGACTGCTAATCCTGCTCTACGCCCAAAAGCTCAGCGACATAACAGCCTTGACGACCGAGAACGTCCGTCACCTGGACGGCCGAGCTGTCCTGAACCTGGGCAGTCGCCCGATCACCCTGCCCTCCCCGCTGGATGCGCTGATCGACGACCTCGTGCTCACCCGCAAGGCTCCCGGAAGCACCGTCCTCACCGAGGAGTCCAACTTGGCTGTTCCCGGGCCGATGGCACGGACGACCGCTCACCGAAGGTGCACTGTCCCGGCGCCTGCACGCGCTCGGGCTCGACCCGCGGCAAAGCCGGAACGCCGCCCTGTTCGCGCTCGCCGCCGAACTCCCAGCAGCGATCTTGGCCAAGACCCTGGGCATCGACGTCGAGATCGTCCGCCGCGACCCCGCCATCAAGGGATTCGTCGTCCAGCCCCGCCGCTGGGTCGTCGAGCGCACCCTCGGATGGCTGATGAACCACCGGCGCCTCGCTCGCGACTACGAAGCTCTCCCGGCCCGCTCCGAAGCGATGATCCACGTCGCGATGATCGGCCTCATGACCCGCCGACTCACCGGCGAGAGCACCCCAACCTGGCGAGGAACCTGACCCCGAAGTCGGGGACGAAACGCCCAGTGAGTGTCAGCGATCGATCGGCATTCTGATGTCACTGACCCGTTTCCAACCTGAAGTCGCAGGTCGTGGCGCTGGCGTGAGGAAGTGATGGGGTGCTCTCGCTGGTGGCGATGTTGATCGTCTCGGCGTGATCGTCCGCCGCCACTTTCGGTCGGTTCCCGTCAAGCCGTCGTTGCTGCTGGAGTGTTCACGTAGCGTCGATTGAGCCAGTTGGTTGCCGCGTGGGGAGGGGCTGGCGTTGGCGGAGGTGCCGACCTGGGTGATCGAGCGTCGGGTGGTGCTGGCCGATCGGGCGGTGCGGCTGCGCAAGGAACTCGTCTAGATCGAGGCCGAGGTCGCTCGTCTTGAGGCGGCCGAGGTGGTGATCGGCCAGTTCATCGAAGCCGAGCGGTCCGGGACGGCCGACGCCCCGGCCATGGCGGAGGAACTGGAGCGGGTAACCGCCACTCCCGGGGCCGGCGGTCTGCTGCTGGTCCCGCACCGCGAGGCGGGTATGCAGGAGAGCGCACTGCCGGCGGACTACCAGGCGATCATGAGGATCGTGTCCGGCGCGGTGGAAGCGGTTCCGGCCAAGGACGTCAGTGTCAAGCTCGGCCGGGGCACCCAGCCCGGTCAGGTCGAGCCGGTGCGCGACAAGCTCAAGCGGCTGGCAGACCGCGGATGGCTGCACCGGACCCCGGCCGGCCGCTTCACCACACTGCCCGGGTGACGCAAGAGGCCGGATCTCGGCGTAACGTGCGGGCCCCCGACGGGTGTTGGGGTGTCCATGCGACTGAACAACCACTCCGCCGAGGGCCCTGAAGGGCTTGTCTACCAGTGCCGTCTACCGCTGTCGAGCACCACGCTGGACCTGGTCGCCACCGTGATCCGCACCCACCTGGCAAAGATCGGCTCGCGCTGGCGCAAGCTCCCGCCCGGCAGGACCGCCCTGGTCGTCCTCGCGGTCCTGCGGCATGACCAGCGCCTTTCGGACATGGCCGGCGGCAACGGCGTGTCCGCCTCCACCGTGCGCCGCTGGCTGCTGGAGGCCATCGGGCTACTCGCCGCACGCGCCCAGCGCCTGGACCGCGCGCTGAAGAAGATCACCCGAAAGGGTGGCGTCGTCGTCCTGCTGGACGGCACGCTGGTCCGCACCCGTCGACGCACCGGGGGCGAGAACCAGCCCAACTACAGTGGGAAGCACACGGTCCACGGCCTGCTGTTCCTCGCGTTGACCGATGAGCGCGGCAACCTGATCTGGATCTCGGCGGCCAGGCCGGGGCGCTCCAGCGAGATCACCGCCGCCCGCCACGACAGGATTACCGCCCACCTGCGGGAAGCCGGCCTGGGCACGCTGGCCGACCTGGGCTTCGTCGGCCTGGACGAGGACCCCGACGACCCCGTGGCCGTCACCGGCCGCCGAGCGACCCGCGGCCGTCCGCTCACCGCCGCTCAGAAGGAGGCGAACCGGCTGGTCAGCCGCGAGCGCGCGGCCAACGAGCACGGCTTCGCGGACCTGAAGAACTGGCGCATCCTCACCAAGGTCCGCATGAACGCCCGCCACGCGACGACCCTCCTGCGGGCCCTGCTCGTGCTGACGAACGCCGAGGTCCAGCGCTGACGGACGATCACCCGCCAGCGATCACGCCCCCGACCGGCCCGAGCGCCCCAGTCCGAACCCACACCAGCCCTCCCGACCTGCGGAATTCAGGTTGGAAACTTCCCATTGCTCTGCGATGTCAGTGAGCGTCTTCAGAGCGGCCATCGATCGGGTGACGGCCGGCGGTCGTGGACCGGGGAAGAACGGACAGGGCTCCCGGGCAGTTGAGTGAGGTATCTGACATCTCGACTCTTCTGCCGGGGAGCCCTGGTGGTTACCTATCCTGCCGCACTGGACCTGCCGCACGCGCTCGTGGAGTGGGTCACCAGGCTGATCGTCACCCGGGAGGGTGACCGACGGTGCAAGCTCCGGCCCTCCCAGCGGGCCCTGGTCGCGCTCGTGTATCTGCGCAAGCACGACACCCTCGCCCAGATCGCCGCCGGCTTTCGGATCAGCGTCGGCACCGCCCACGCCTACGTTCACGCGGTCACCGACCTCCTCGCCCGGAAGGCGCCCGGTCTGACGCAGGCCCTTCGCGAGGCCGACCCGGAGTACGTCCTGATCGACGGCACCCTCGCCGAGTGCGACCGGGTCGGGGACGGGCGCGCCGACTATTCGGGCAAGCACCGCCGCCACGGCGTGAACCTCCAGGTCATCACCGGACCGACGGGCAGGGTCGTGTGGGTCTCCCGTGCCCTGCCCGTCCGCACCCACGACCTGACCGCCGCCCGCACCCACCGCATCGTGAAGACCTGTATCCGCGTCCGCGTCCCTGCCCTGGCCGACATGGCCTACACCGGCGCGGGCGGAACGTTCGCCGTGCCGACCAGGCGCCCACCCCGCGGAGAACTCACCGCCGGACAGAGATCACTCAACCGGGCCCACGCCCGGCTGCGGTACCCCGTCGAACGTGGTGTGGCCACACTGAAACGCTGGAGGATCTTCCGCCGTGCCCGCTGCAGCCCGAACTGGCTGACGTCAGCGGCCAAGGCAGTCCTCACCCTGGAGTTGCACCGCTGAAAAGGCTCAATTACTACCAGCAACACCCAAACCTGCGTTCCGCGTAATTCAGCGGCCTGGAGTCACGAATCTGGGGTCTGACCTGCGCGGACATGGGTGAGGGCGCCTGAGAAGCGTTTCTCTAGGCGCTGGTGTTCGTGCTGGTCAGCGGGGTGCGGGTTCGAGGGCGATGATCTGCTTCGGTGCGGGGATGCCGAGCTTGGCCAGGAGGTCGGTCTGGGGCTTGGTGAGGGTGGTGACCTGCCGGAACAGGCCGGTGGGGCCGGTGAACGTGCCGAGGTGGAGCCGGTCGAGCTCGCGGCGGACAGTCGTCCAGGTCTCGCCGGTGGTGGTCTCGATGATGCGGATCAGCAGCAGGGCGAGCCAGCAGAGGACGACGTGTGCGCGTATGCGTTCCTCGAGCCGGTGATAGACGGGCCGCAGGTCGATGATCTGTTTCATGTCCCGCCAGCCCCGCTCGACTTCGAGGAGTTGCTTGTAGCCCAGGGCGATGTCCTCGGCCGACAGGTGCGGGTCGGAGCATCGCAGCAGGTATTTGCCGTCGAGGTTCTCCTCGGTCTTGATCTTCGCGGTGTCGATGCGGAGCTTGCCGGCCGGGGTGGTGCGGAGGTAGCGGTTGAGGCCGGGCTTGTCGGCGAGCTTGCCGCGGAGCTCGCCGCGCTTGAAGTCGCTGAGCTTGTCGGTGCCTTCGATCAGGGTCGTGAGCTGGGCGACGAGCTGTTCGCGTATGTGCTGGTCACGGGTGGCGGCTTCGGGGTTGTGGCAGATCACGAACCGTTCGGTCTCCGAGATCCGCACCTCCTTGACCCGCATGTTCCCGGCGATCTCGCTGTAGCGGCCCTGGCGGGACAGGGCGGCCTTCACCTCCGGGCTGCCGGAGCGGAGTTTCTCGCCGACGATGTAGGCGTGGTCGCCCTGGCGGAGGTAGCGGCGGTTGCGTTCGCTGGAGAATCCCCGGTCGGTGACCCACACGATCTTGCTCAGGGTCCAGTCCCGCATGTCGTCCTTGACCTGCCGGATCAGCTTCTGGTCACCGGTGTTGCCGGGCCAGGACCAGACGCGGACCGGGATCCCGTCCCGCGTCACGGCCATCCCGATCACGATCTGCGGCAGGTCGTCGCGGGAGTCCTTCGACTTGCCGAAAGTGCGGAACCCGGCCTGCTCCGCGGGCTCGCCGTCCTCTTCGGCGGTTGGGCCATCGTCCGTCAGGAGACGGCCCCTGTCGTCCCGGGCGGCGGGTTCGTCGGCCTCCTCCAGCTCGAAGTAGGTGCTGGTGGTGTCGAAGAACAGCAGGTCGACCTCGAGGTTGAGGAGGTTCGCGACCTCGTCGAACACCCGCTTCTCCAGGTCGTCGGTCACCTCGTGGAGCCAGTCCATCGCCCGGTAGCAGGCGTCGTCGTCGGTGGCCGGCAGGCCCTCGATGTGCACGTCGTGCGTGACCCAGTCCGCGGCTGCCAGCTTCGACGACGGGGCCAGGGCCCGGTTCGCGACCAGCGAGAACAGCACCCGCTCGGTCACTGACATGTCCCGGTGAACCGCCCCGGGTTCGGTAGAGATCTCAGGTTGTGGCTGTGACCAGGGGTTTCGTGGTCGACAGGTAGTAGTTTTCCTCGTACTCGACAGGCGGGACGTGGCCTATCTCACCGTGGAGTCGTCGGTGGTTGTACCAGTCGGTCCACTCGGCGGTGGCGAGCTCGACGTGCGAGAGCGTCTTCCAGGGCCGCTGGGGCTTGATCACCTCGGTCTTGTACAAGCCGATGGTGGATTCCATCAGGGCGTTGTCGTAGGCGTCGCCGACGGATCCGATCGAGGCCGCGATATCGGCGGCGTCCAGGTGCTCGGCGAGCCGGAAGCTCGTGTACTGCGACCCGGCATCCGAGTGATGTATCAACTCGCCTCGCTGGTGGGGGAATCCGTCGCGGTCGCGCTGCCACAGTGCCATGTCCGGCGCATCCAGGACGAGCCGGGCCTCCTTGGTGGTTGCGGCCGACCAGCCGACGATACGGCGGGAGAAGGTGTCCACGACGAAGGCGACGTAGACGACTCCGGACCAGGTGGCGATGTGCGTGAAGTCGGCGACCCAGCAGCGGTTCGGCGCGCTGGCGACGAAGTTGCGGTCCACGAGGTCCGGGGCGCGTTCGGCGGCCGGGTCCGCGATGGTGGTGATGACCTTCTTGCCGCGCACGGCGCCGGCGATGCCGAGTTCGCGCATCAGCCGCTCGACAGTGCAGCGGGCAACCGTGTGGCCTTGCCGGCCCAGCTCACGCCAGATCTTCCGGGCCCCGTAGACGCGGTAGTTGGCGTTGTAGACCTCCTTGATCAGCGGCTTGAGTTCCTCGTCGCGCACGGTGCGGGCGGCAGGCTGGGCCAGGCGCTTGCGGTGGGCGTAGTAGGTGGAGGGGGCGATGCTGCAGCCGTGCTCGGTCAGCACGCGGCAGATCGGCTCGACGCCGCCGAAGCGGCCCCGGTGCTCGTCGATGAACGCTACGAGCGCAGGTGTGGCCGGTCGAGCTCGGCCGCGAAGAAACTCGCTGCGGCCTTGAGGATCTCGTTGGCGCGCTTGAGCTCGGCGATCTCCTTCTTCATCGCCTTGATCTGCGCGGACTCCTCTGTGGTCGTGCCCGCACGCTGTCCGGAGTCGACCTGGTCGCGCCGGACCCAGTTGCGCAGCGTCTCGGCGGAGCCGATGCCCAGCTTCTCCGCGACGGCCCGCAGCGCGGCCGACTCGTTCGGGTAGTCACCGAGGACCTCGGCGACCATGCGCACCGCACGACGGCGCAGCTCAGGAGGGTAGGAAGAGGGACGTGCCATGACTCGAATCCTTACACGAAATCGAGTCCCCACCGAACCCGGGGCGGTTCACACTGGAGCTCACCGCAGCGGTGGACGTGCTGATGGACGACGCAGTGCTGCGGGATGAGTGCCTGCCCGCAGCACTGGCCAAGGTCCAGCAGTGGATGAACTACAACCACGCCGCTGCAGCCGCGGGATTCGCCGCCCGATACGCCGACCACCCGGCGGTCAGTGACCAGTGGCTTGTGTGGATCGCGCAGAACTGGGGAGGCCTCGCACCGGAGCACCGCGACCGTGCTGTACGGGCATCAGGCCGCAACGAGCTGCACGCGTCCTACGGAGCCGCCCAGTTGACACCGTTCCTTCTCGACCATGTGGTGGGCAGTGACGACCTTGCCGTTTGGGCGAGTGCTCCGCGACTGTGGGCCGCACTGAACGATGACCAGCGCGCTCGCTTGCTGGCAGCCGAAGGCGGTCACTGCCCGGAACTGTCGCAGTGTGCCGCCGAGGCTCCCGCGGAGGTGCTGTGGGCGGCACTGCAGCAGGCGGGTGCGAACCTGACCCAGACCCTCGACCTCCTGCATGACGCTCCCGGCACGCCCGCCGCCATCGAATCATTCGTCAAGGAACTGATCGGCGCGACCAGTTGGCAGGGGGACACGGCGCAGAAGGCGGTTTCAGCGTCCAATGACGCCACCCCCCTGTGGCCCATGGCCATTGAGGCTGCTTCCCACGGGCGGGAGGCCCTGGGCCGGGCCGCTGACATGATCCGGACTCTCGCCACGGCACACCCCCAGACCGTGCCGTCGACATTCGCTGCCGACTTTGCCCCGCTGGTCCACCGATGCGCGGACGACTCCAGCGCTCAGGCGCTGGGACGGGCAGTTGAACCGCTGCCGGCCCAGGCGCGCGCCATTGCGAAGACGCTCACCGGAGCGAACAACACCGTTGGGGAGCAGAGGCGGCGCAATGCCGCCTTCAAGAAGGCCGCAGGAGTGAACCGTTGACCCGGAGCCGGGAAGCGCCCCGGCTCCGGGTCAACGGCCCGGGCCGCGCCGGTTCGGGTTGGCGCCGGTTCGGGTCGGCGGATCGGCAGGCCTGGCGGGACAGGGCCGGGTGCGGACCCGCATACGGCTCGGGCTGTTTCGGAGTGCGGCCGACAGCTGGTCCTGGGAATCGGAACGCAGTACGGGCCTGCCATGGCTCTCACAGAATGGGCAGGGAGCAGGCGCGCATCCGGCGGCTATCGCGGGTGAGGGCGGTGTGGTCGATGACTGTCCAGACCTGACGGTCCATCGTGATGATGCGGCCGGTTTCTGCGTGGACAAGAAGGCTAGTGGTGCCGGGGCCGGCTCCTACGTCGATCGGCAGCCAACGCTGGTGGGTGCCGAGGCGGGGGAAGATGAGGTTGGTACGCCCGATGTCGAGGCGGATCACCTCCGAGAGTGGCGAGGTCCACATGGGCGCCCCGTCGCTGAGGCGGTAGCCGCGCAGGTGCTCGCCCTCGCCGGTGACAAGGACGTCGCCGCAGACGGCGGCGGCGCCTTGGGTCGCGCTGCTGGTGAAGTCCAGGCCGATGGACCAGTCCACGCTTCCGCTGGCTGACTGCCAGGTGTGCTGCCAGCGGATCCGCCCGGTGGCGCGATCCAGGACCCGTACGGCGACGTAGGCCTGGCAAGCCCCGCAGGCGCTCGGCTTCCTCGCGTGGAAGCTGTTCGCGTCGCCGACCTCGACGAAGTGCCCAGGGCACAGGGGTTGGCCATAGGTGTCCCAGAAGTGCATTGTCACGACGTGGGAGCTGCCGACCCCGATCAGGGCCCGTCCTGGATCGTCGGCCCGCCACCTGACCTGGCCCGTACGGGAGTCGAGGCCGGCGATCTGAGAGGAGAGCCAGGCGTCGTCGGCGATGCCGATCAGGGTGTCCGCCGGGGTGATGTCGGGCGCGGTTGCTGCGGCAGGGGTGTCGAGCGGGGTGTTCCAACGGATCCGGTCCCCGCGCGGGTCGATTCTGCCCCAGCACTCGGAGTCAATCATGTCTATCCCGCCGCCTGCGGCGAGGTAGGGCTCCTTGCCAGCGTGGTCGCTCCACAGGAACGGGTCGATGCGGGTGCGGGGCGTGTGCCAGCGAGTCTGCCCGGTCCGCGGGTCGCAGCCGGTGGCCTTGAAGTGCTTGTCGGGCCGGGGCGCGAGGACGACGAGGTCCTCCCCGAACGCTCCGCACCCGGCGAGGAGGTTCTGGCAGGGGAGGTCGAGAACGTCGCGGTCGGACGGGTCCCACGGCAGCTCCCACAGGGTGGTGCCGGTGGCGAGGTCGATGACGTCGCGGCGGTCGACGAACACCCCGTCGATGGTGGTGACCGTGCTCAGGTACCCGTAGTGGGGGGCGAGAGGGCGCTCCCACAACGGCGCGGCTTCCGGGGGGAAAGGGGCGGTACGGGCGGGGGCTGCCATGATGCTTGTCTCTCGCAGTGGGCCGGGCTGGTGGAGAAGACCGGGCAAAGGGGCAGGCAGGGCCGCCCCGAGCCGGTTCAGGCGGCGCTGAGTTGGCGGTGGTAGGCGTCGACGGCGCGGGGGAGCAGTGCGTCGAGCGCCGGGCGGGTGCGGGCGTCGGACAGGTGGCGCAGCACCGCGCGCAGGGCGCGTTCGGCGATGGCTTTGCTGCACGGCGTGAGGGCTCGGGCGGCGGTGAGTCTGATACCCCGTGTGCTGCAGGTGGAGCGCAGCGCGGAGTCGGGGTGGTCGCGGAGGGCGCGGTTGTGGTCGATGGCGATGGCGTTGGGGGTGGGCCGGCTCTCGAGGGTTTCGGTGAGCGCCCGGGCCACGGTGGTGTCGTTGGGTTGGTCGATGAGGCGGGCCATGGTGATGGCGCCGGTGGCTTCGTCGACCGCCAGTAGCAGGTGCAGGGGAGCGTGGTGGTCGTTCAGCGGGATGCGGGTGGTGTCGATCGTCCAGGTGGTCATGGCGTGGGTTCTTTCGGGTGGTGCGGCCGGGAGTTGGGGGTTATGCCTCGAAGGTGGGGTGGTCGAGGAAGTCGGCGGCCTCTTCGAGGGTTTCCGCGGTGATGGCTTCTGTGCCGTCCTCGATGGCGATCTGCGCGGCCATCGAGATCAGAGGCGCGAGGTGCTCCATGCGCCCTTCGGTCATGCGGTACAGGAGCGCAGCATGTTCGAGCAGGCCCTGCCTCTTGTGGTGGTGCAGCCGCAGCTTCTCGTCGAAGCCGTGCAGGGTTCGTCCCCAAACCTCGCTGTAGGGAAGGGGGTTGACCCACAGTGTCGGGACGGAGTTCCGCGGTGTGGGGGTGTGCCGGGTGTCGGTGGGGCGGGGGAGTGCGGGGCTGCGTTCGCCGCGGGCTTCGTGCAGGATCTCCCGCGCGCCCGTGCCGCACCAGAACACGGTCAGTCCGATCTCGGCGGCCAGGAAGTCGAAGAAGTCGAAGGTCGGCTGGATGTCGCTGTTGCGGAGCCGGTCGACGCCGTCGACCAGGATCAGGCGGGTTCTGGAGGCGCGCATGACGTGGACCACCGGCCCGGTCCAGTCCTTCATCCGCAGGAGGGCCTTGCCGTCGACGTCCCTGCGGTAGAGGTCCCAGCCGAGGAACACGGCGATCTGGGCGGACCAGTTCACGGCGTCGTCGCGGCTGGGCGGTGCGTTGACGCAGATGACGGGGATGCGGTTGGGGTCGATGCCGTACAGCTGCTCGATGCGGCCCTGGTGGCCGCGGCCGATCAGGTGTGCCAGGGCGGTCTTGCCGGTGCCGCGTTCACCGTCGACGGCGCCATGGACGCGTGCTTGGACGCATCCCCGGTTGACCCGCAGCAGGCGCCTGGCCACCTTCAGCCCACGCTCGACGTCAGGCGTGGCGACCAGACCGAGCGAGGCGTGGTAGAGCACCCTCGGGTCGTCCTCGCCCAGTTTGGTACCGGCGGGGGCGCAGTCCTGCAGGTCTGGCGCCACCACCGGGCAGCGCACGCCGGCGTCCCAGCCGGAGCGGATGGTCATCAGCTCTGGTTCGGTGACGGCCCCTGGTGCCCGGCCCGGGCTGAGCGCGGCCTGGTCCGTGGAGGCGGCACTCATTGCTCTGCCCTGCCTTCGTCCGGTCCGAGGTCCTCGGGACCGTAGGGGGGAAAGCCGTCGAGACCGCTGATGTCCCAGTCGAGGGCAGCGAGGACGTCGTCCGGCGGGTGCGCGGCCTTCTTCGGGGGATGCGGATCGACGAACAGGTCCGCTGCGGGCCCATCGAGGCTGCGGTAGGGCGTGATGGTGGCCGGGTTGATGGCGGGGAGATCCCCCAGCGGTTCGCGCCGTGGTGCGGCGGTCTCGAGCTTGCGTCCCTGGAACGAGGCCGGCACCACGGTGCGGGCGGGTGCGTGGCCTCGCCGGGCACGCTCACGCAACTCGTTGACGGCGCGGGCGATCGCCCTCTCGTCGCGGATGCTGCCACCCGCCGCGACGTGGGCGGCGGTGGCCTGCTCCCACACGCGCTCGGTCCACGGGTCGTCGATGAGCCGGCGGAAGACGAACGGCACCTCCACCCACGGGTCCTGGCCCTCCTCGGCCCGATGGTTGTACAGCCAGGCGACATCCGGCTCGTAAGGGTTGTAACGGGCCTCCCACTTGCCGCGGCGCCCCGTGATCCCGGAAGGCCTGCGGAAAGGGATGAGTGCGTCACCGAGACTGTAGGTGCGGTTGTTGATCTGGAAGCCCTTGCGGGTGACCGTCACCCACTGCGCCGGCAGCAGCTTGCGGTTGTCGCCTGGAGTCTGCGGTAGTGCCCGGTAGCCGGCCAGCGAGACGGCAGCGGCGTACATCTGATTCGGAGCCAGAATCAGACCCGGAGTGTAGGGGCTGCGCAGCCCGCCCTGCGGCGTCTGCTGCCATTGGAGGGTCACCCACTCACTGAACATCTCCTGGAGCTGGTTGACCGTCCACAACGGCTGCTTGTCGACACCTTTGCCGCGCAGTTCGAGCTTGCGGGCGGTGTGACCGGCGACGTGCTGGCTGAACTTCGTCTTGATGGTGCGCATGGCGCGCTCCACGACCGCCTTGTCGGTGGGGGTGCGGGTGCGGGCATGACGGACCTCGATACCCAGTTCTGCGCAGGCGGAGGAGAAGACGCTGCCGGTGTAGACGCGGCCGTGGTCGATCACCACGGTCTGGGGCCGGATCACCGGCCGCGCGGCCGCCCCTTCCATCCGCGGGTCGGTCGCCAGCAGTTCCTCATAGGGCAGGTCGGAGCCGTCCATCAGGGTCAGTGGTGACCAGCCGGGCCTGCCCGGTACCGGAGCCAGCGCTTGGGCGATGGTGAAGACCGCGTCCAAGGCCCGTGTGGCCCGCCCGCCCAGCCGGGCTCCGCGCGGCCCGTCGCCGGTCTGCCGGGGGACGATCATCTCACCGATGATGCTCCGGGTGGCGATGTCGATCGCGATGGTCGCCTCGACGGGCGTGGGCCGCCCGTCATCGCCGATGGCGAGGATGTCCAGCCCGGTGGTGTCGATCTGCACCAGCTCGCCCGGAACCCGCGCCACTGTGGGCGTGTACGGGGGTGCCGGCCGGTTGTGCCCGGCCACGCGGCGAGCGGTCGGCCCGGCCACGTCGTCCACGGAAATCCCCAGGCGCTGCAGCAGCTTGTAGAACGTCGAGCGCGGCACTCGCAGCCGCGCCCGCTCGAGCGGATCGTCGAGCTCCCGCCGGTAGCGCTCGTCCACGGCACCCTCCAACCGCTCCCACAGGCGCTGCGCCGTGCCGGCGGACTCCCCGCTCTTCGCCTCGGCATCCAGCACATCCCACAGCAGCGCCACCACCCGCGGATCGGTGCGCCCGTACGGGGAGGCGCCGCGGGTCCTGCGGCCGTCGACCAAGCCCATCACCCCTTGAGCGCGCCATGCCCGGCACCTGCGCTCGACCGTCGCGGCGGAGACGTCGCGGCCCAGCGCCCGCAACTGCCGGGCCTTGGCTTCGTAGCGCTCCTGCAGGGTGTGCAGCGCGGGATCGTACTCGGGCCACGGCGCGGTGGTGGCCGGGACGTTCGGGCTCTGCCGGTGCAGGACCTGTTTGACGTGGTGCTCCCATTCCAGTGCCTGGCTGCGCACATGGGCGGGGAGGGCTTCGAACTCGCCTTTACGGTAGGGAAGTTGGTGGAGCTCCTGAGGATGGTCAAGCCGATCCAAGACCGCGAAGTCGCCAGCTGCGACAACTGTCGCGAGCAGGCAGGTGACCGCATCCACGCCTTCTTCCCGGGGCTCCATCGACACCCGGTGGCCCTGCAGGACGCTGACCGTGTAGGTGTGGCCGCCGAACCGCACGGTGTCGCCCAGACTCAGGCCCGGGCCGGTGCCCGGCGGCTGCGATGCCCTGATCCGTGGTGCCCGGCTCATGAGCGCACTCCGCTCGCCCAGGCCAGGGAGGTCGGCAGAAGAGGTTCGTGCCAGTCGATCTCTAGCAGTTGACGCCAGATCAGGTGATGGGCGAGTTCCACCGCTGCCAGACGGGGCAGTCCGCAGCCTGCGGCGCCGTCCTCGATGGGACGGGGACAGGCGAACGCGGACAACAGCATCTCCACGGCGTGCGGATCGCGTCGGCGGGGGTCGCGCGCGCTGAACAGCAGCCGCTGGTTGGCCAGCGGCACGCCGGTGGGAGGGGTGGTGATGCCCAGCTCCCAACCTGTCCGCTGGACGGTCTCTTTCAGGACCTGCTCCTGGCGCCGCCAGGCGTTGCCGGGTGCCTGCGGCTCCACCGCGAGCAGGAGTCGCTCGCCGGAGCGTCGGCGGACGGCGAAGTCGGGTCGCAGGGCACGGCGTCGGCCGTGCTCGTCCCAGCGCAGTTCCACCGGGCACACACTGAACGCGGCGATGCCCGGATCCCGGTCGAGTCCGGCGGCGACCTGCTGCTGGCGCAGCGAACCGCAGGCAATGACCTTCCCGGTCCTGGACACCCAAGCGTCCGTGACGAAGCCGCGTCGTCCCCGGTGGGCGACAGGAGGAGCGACGTGCGGGAGTTCCTCGACCGGCAGATCGCCTGCCTCGGCAGCGGGCACCTCGCGAAGACGCCCTCGCGCATCGAGGTAGGCGACGGAAATCTCCAACACGCGGCCTCCTCGGGACAGTCGGTTGCGAAACGTGCTCACCCACAATCGCCGCCGGACGGCGCAGCCCGCAGTGCCAGCTACCGTTGCCACACGAACGGGCGACATTCGTGCCCCGAGTCCTTGCCAAGCCACTCGGAGAGAGGTAAGGACGGAAGGAGGCCAGCGGACCGGTGACATGACGGCCGGTCAGCACATGACCCGGGCGCCGACCAAGGAGTCAGATACGTTCGTGCAGGTTGGTCCACTGCCACGGCAGACATGAGCGGGCATCGACGGAGGTGTGAGGAGCGTCGTCCGCGTGCACGGCGCAACGCACCGGTCCCCGGCGGGGCCCCGCGCCGAGCAGTACCGGGCTCGCCGCCTCGCGGACAAGACGATGATGACGGGATAGCCACTCCACGACCGGTACCCGCCCCACAGCCGCATCCACCCCCGCCAGGCTGGCCAGCACCTCCAGTCGGTACAACAGCGCCGCCCGCCTGCTCTCGCCGGCCTCCCTGCCGCGGCCGTCATCCCAGCCACCCTCGAGCACCGAACGGCGTTCCCGCTCGAATCCCAGCAGAACCCGCGCGAGGGCAGCCGCCTCCGGATAGACCAGCAGCGGAGCCGTACTAACCGCACCGCTCCCAAGGCCCGCGCGCTGCTCGCGCAGGCGCCACAAAGGTGCCTGCGGCGCCTGGCGCCACCACCAGCCGACGATCGCGAACGCGTCGGCGACCAGCGCCGCGCCGCCCGGCCCGAACCGGCACTCCAGCAACAGCCGGTACCGGTGCGCGCGCAGCACCTCCGGTACCGGCGTCAGATCGAACGAACCGCGCGCATCGTCGCGAGTGCCATCCGTCCACCGGCGGTGCCTCAGGCAGACCTTCCACGGATCGGGCCAGGCCAGCCACACTCCACCGCCGGCCCCGCGAGAGGCGGCGCACAACGGGCAGGCCCGCACCAGCGAGCCGGCCTGCGGTGCCCACGGCCAATGCCACCGAGGCCGGTGTCCGGGCAGCAGAAGAGGTTCCCTGAGGTTCGGCAGTGCCCGCTGCAGAGTGTGCGGGGCGCAGCCCGCCAGGACCGACAATCGCTCGAGCGCCGGACGGCTGAGGTAGACCTCGGCCAGGGATGGGGCGAGAGCCTTCCGGCCGGGATCACCTTCCCCTACGTCCTGCAGGAGGTCGTCGGGGTTGCGGCCGTTGGCCCCGGCCAGCCGCCACAGGTACGACGAGGTGGACTCGTAGGCGACGAACCGCACCCGCAGCGGCTCCGGCTTGGACGGCACCCACCACGCTTCCGGCTGCCAACCCCCGTCCACGACTACCCCCGTTCCCACCGCCCGCCCTGCCAACAGCGCCACCGACCACGGCAGCTTCTGTGCGGAGTAGCACACCAACAACTTCCCGCACCAGGACAGTTCACTCAAACGACGGACACCCGCCAGTTGTCCCTGCGTATACGCAAAGACAACTCGCACGCTGCCCTCACCACCACCGGCCCAGCCGGTGCCCGCACCGCTACCGCTCCCCGGGAGGCCACCGTGCCGCGGCCGCCATCAACCCTGACCACCACCCTGCGCTCCCGGCAACGAGACGCCGCCGACGCCGCACTCAACGCCTTCGCCCTGGGTGCGGCGCGCGCCACCATCGTCATGCCCTGCGGCACAGGCAAGACCCACGTCGGCGTCCACGTCACCGACGCCACCGCCCCCGACGGGCGCGCCCTGGTACTCGTCCCCACCCTGCAACTGCTCAACCAGACCGCGCGGGTCTGGTACACCTCCGGCCGCCCCGGCCGCTACCTGGGCCTGTGCTCCGACGAGAGCCCCACCGAAAGCGTCATGGCCGACGTGATGACGATGGTCGGCGATGCAGCCACGCTCACCCGTCAGATCCGCTCGACCATCGGCCCCGTCAACGTCTTCGCCACCTACGCAGCACTCGAGAAGATCATCACCTCCCACGCCCGCCATGCCCTGCCCCGCTGGGACCTCGTCGTCGTCGACGAAGCCCACCGCACCGCCGGCGCGCTCGGCAAGGCATGGGCCGCGATCCACGACGCCACCGCCATCCCCGCCCGCCACCGGCTCTACCTCACCGCCACCCCGCGGATCTGGGACGTCAGCATGCCCCTCGCCAACGAGGCCATCGCCTCCATGGACGATCAGGGCCTCTACGGCCGCTTCGTCTACAGATACTCCCTGGCGCAAGCCATTGCAGACGGCCAACTCGCCGACTACCGCATCAGCGCACCCGAGATCCACAGCTCCGAGCTGCGCTCCTACCTCGTTGGGCAACGCGACCAGCCCGACATCCCCGGCGCTGACGGAATGCGCGTCGCCAGCGCCCAGCTAGCCCTGCTACGGGCACGAGAGGAACACGACATCCGCCGCACCGTGGTGTTCTCCCGGTCGATCGCCAACTCGGAAGCCTTCGCGGAAACCCTGCTCGACACCGCCCGCCACCTTCCCGGCCACGCCGACCACCTCTGGGCGGCCAGCATCCACTCACGGCACACCTCCACCGAACGAGCCCACCGCACCCGGCACTTCGCCCGCCCACCCGCCCGACCGCCCCACGGCACCCGCTTCGGCGACCTGAGCGTCCTGTGCAACGTCCGCCTCGCCATCGAAGGCGTCGACTTTCCCCTCGCCGACTCCGTCCTGTTCGCCGACCCCAAATACAGCACCATCGACACCGTCCAGGCCGTCGGCCGGGCCCTGCGGCCAGCCCCAGGCATCAGCAAGTGCTCCACCCTGGTCATCCCGGTGTTCTTCGGCCCTGGCGAGCGACCAGAGGACGCCACCCTCGGCACCCCCTACCACCTGCTCTACCAAGTCATGATCGCCATGCGCGCCTACGACGAGCACTTCTTCCACCGACTCATCAAGAACGGCAAGCCCACCCCCTGCCACACCCCGCTCCCCGCTCCCCGCCCCGAACGTGCGGAGGAGATCGCCCCTCTACTGGGTCTGCGCACCATGGACCCCCACCCCGACCAGTGGCTGACCGGCCTGGAAGCCGCTGCTCGCTATCAGCAACAGCAGGGCCACCTCAACGTCGACAGCGACTACGTCGACGACGACGGATTCCACCTCGGCTGGTGGATCGGTCACCAACGCAGCCTCAAACAGGTCGGCAATCTCCAACCCGAGCGCGTCACAGCCCTCGCCGTGTACGGCATGCGCTGGTCCCACCCCAGCACCAGCACCGAGCACCGCCTCCACCTCGCCCGTGCCTATGCCGGTCAGAACGGTCACTTGCTGCCCGAACCAACTGACACCTTCCGCGGCCAACCCCTGGGTGCCTGGCTCGCCGAGCAACGGCACAAGCACAACGCCGGCACCCTGCCTGATGACTACCAGTGCACCCTCCAGGGGATCGACCCCTGGTGGAACCCCCGCTGGCCCCATGAATGGCAGCGCACCTACGCCCGCGCCCTCACAGCAGCACGCAACGACCGCCTCGCCGCCCCCGTCACCCGTGCCCAAGCCGACGCCAACGACCTCACCCGCTGGCTCGACCAGCAATTCGACCTCTTCCCCACCCTCCACCTGGGGCAGCGCGACCAACTCGGCGGCCTTCTCGAAGGTGATCCCCTCGCCATTGGCTTGCGCCGCCCCCGCAGCACCCGCGAACGCGACTTCGCCCAGGCACTGCGCTCCGCCCGACGATTCCGCCGGGACCATCACCACCTCGACGTCCCCGCCGACCACATCGACCGCCGACACCGCGTCCATCTCGGATGGTTCATCGCATGCATGCGCAACGACGTCGCGCGACTGAACCGGGAGGAGATCAATGCCCTGGAAGCGCTGGGAATGGAATGGATCCCCGGCCTGACCGCACCCGCCACGGCTGCCGCAGTTCGCTGCGCCTGAAGCCACGGCACGGGCCGAAGAAGCCCGACAATCACCCACAGGCGTGCCACGTCGCTTGCTCACCTCATACCCTAGCCACATCGGAACCACTGACCGCGACCAGCACGGTCTGTCAGGCTGCTATGGCCAAGCCCAGGCGGAGCAGGTCCCCAGCAGTGGCCTGGCGTAGATCAGTGGGTAGGAGCTGCGAGCAGGAAGGGCACCCGGTAGCCCCCTTGCCCTGGCCGGACCTACCAGCCGGCGCTCGGCCCTCCGCTGACTGGTGTGCCCGCCCTCCAGTTTCGCCGGGTGGTGCTCGCACAACTGCTCCCACGGCGCGCACTTCTCAGGGGCCCAAGCCACGGCCCCGCAGGGCCCCTCAGGCCGGGGGCTGGCCATGAATGGCCGAGGCCGCTGTCCATTGGCGTCCGAGGGCTTGGAGGCGTTGCCCTGCGGTGAGAACGCTGGCGATGCAGCGGTATCCGTGCGAGGGGGAGTGCTGCACCACGCCGATCCGGCTGGACGCCAGGAACTCGAGCGCCTCCACGATGGAAGCGGGCTCCGCGTGGTGCTGCCGGGTCCGCAGTTCACGTCGAAGCGACGTGAGGTCGAGCCAGCCGCCTTCCTCCAGGGGGTCCTGCGCCTCGGCGTTCAGGATCTCGATGAGTACGTACTCCAGTGCGCTGCGCTCTTCCAGGGCCTTCCAGTGCACGCTCAAGGCGTCGCGGCGGTCAGCGCACGGCAGTTCAGGGGCGACCAGGTCACTCAACTGCGTTTGGGTGAGAGGAGCGTGGTCCTGGCGCCGCACGGCTTCGGCCAGCAGGCCTGTTTCGATGACGGCGATGGCCGCGTCGTCGTCAGCCTCCTTCAGCATCGTGCCCTGGAAGCCGGGCCCGACAAGGAGAGTGACGGCAGCGCCGAGAGCTTCCCGGTGACCGGGCAGGCGGAACAGGGACTGCTCCGTGACCCTTCCGGCGGCGGCGGTCTTGGCCTCGATGGCCAAGACCTTCGCGGCTGCCCCGATCCCGTGACGTACCGTCCCGTCGGCGGCCCCCGGGCCGCCAACGTGCCGGCCGGGCATGCCCAGGTAGCCCAGGGCGGCGATGGTGGCCTTCTCCAAGCGCCGGGGGTCCGCGCTGTCACGGGCCGCGCTTTCCAGCTCTGCGGCGATGGCTTCGCCGGCAGAAACGGGCAGTGGGGCGCTGCTTGGCAGGTCACCGGGACGCTGGCCCGTACCGGCGGCGCTCGCCGGGCAGGGCCCGGCGTCCTACCTGCGGACTGGCGGGGCAAGGAGTGCTCGAACGCACGGCCCAGGGCGGTCAGGCGGAAGACGGTGTGCGAGGGGCGTGCGACCAGGCCACACGCCTCCATGAGGTTGAGGCGGATGGTGACAGCTGTCCGCGACAGCGGCTTCCCGCGGCTGGCGAGGTAGAGGCTGCTGCGCTCCGCCAGAGCACCGGACGTGGCTTGGCCGGCGGTGTCAATCTCACTGAGCAGCTCACCGAAGAAGCCGATCGAACTGTGCGCGATCCGGGCCAAGTCCACTGGCTCGCCGGACTCCACCCAGGCACGGGCGGCCAGCGTGGCGGTCCAGGTCGTGGACGACGTCCGTTGGAGCAGGCCCAGCGCTTTCAACGTGTCCTTCGCGGTGCGCCCGGTACTGGCGCTGCGTGCGTTGGGGAAGGAGTCCTGGACGAGCTGGGCGAAATCCGCATCCGTGATGGAGGGGATAGCCGCTTCGGTGAGCGTCCTGAGCGCGTCCAGCATGCCGCCGTCCGCGGTGACGCCGGGGACGTAGAGACTCGCGCCGTCCGCGCGGCTCGCCAGGGCATTGTCGTCGAGTGAGCCGATGAGATCCGTGATGGCACCTGCCGCAGGTGGGAGTTGAGCGACTTCGTGGCCCTCTCGCGTGGGCTTGCCCAGTACCAGAGTCGGCAGGAGTCGCTGCCCGGCCTCGGTCAGGTGGAACTGGCCCGTGTGGTGGTCGACCATCCCGGTGACCACGAGCCATGTCGTCCGGTTGTGTACCGGGCTGGTGGTTTCCCACAGCAGGTCGAACTCCTCGCGCGCCAGGACGCGCAACTGCTCAAGCGTCCGAGGAGCGTGTGCGAGGGCTTCCATCAGTTCACCGACGAAGCGGGTGTGATGGTGCAGAAGTTGGACGAGAAGCCCCGGGTCGTCAGCTCGATGCCATGCAAGAGCTGCCGAGGTAGGCAGTAACTGCGAGCCCTTCCGTGACAGAAGTCCGGCACGAACGAACCGCTGAAGTTGATGCTGATCCAGACGCTCAAGGCTATTGCCCTGCGATGATGCGACTGCGCTGACATCGGGCAGAACCTTGTCGGCATCCAGTGCCGTGACAAGCTCATGGAGCGCGGCGATCCAGGTGTCCCGCATTCCTGGGAGAACGGGCATACCAGTCGACCGCTGGTCCCATGTTGGGGTACGCGCTGCTTCGCTCATAGCAGCGCATTTTCGTGCCATGGGAGATGCTGCACCCATCGTTTGGATGAACTTCGCTTTTCATGGAGAGGCTGGCGTAGGCTATTGCGGCATTCTCAACGCTGATCTGACGGCCCATCACGGGTGTCCTGCCCCCCCACACTCCGTCCGTGGACTTCCTCCGGGACCACGCCCCCAGCGCCGAGCGAAGAAAGCGCTGCGCGGGGCTGAGGGTCGGGCCCGACAACCCGCACATGTGCCGCCGAACTGCCCAAGTCGAGGCTGGTTCTCATAGGAGCCGGGGCTGGTTTGGGGCGCAGCGCAGCAGTCCGCACGGTTCCTGCTCGAAGTGCCGCAGCCATCTCGAGGCGTGCATGGCCGTCAGTGTGTGGAGCAGGTCTTCGGTGCTTTGACCGCAGCTGCGCGCTGTACTTTCGGGGTCGATGCGGCAGCGGGCTTCTCCCGGCTCGCACCAGGCGGCGATGGTCAGGGCGGCCAGCCGCGCTGCGGGGGAGTGGCCGCGCAGGGCGGGATCAGTGGTGAGCGCTTGGGCGCGGTGGCCGGCGCGGGGCCGCCAGGAGGATGCGAGTTCGGTCGCGACGACGACCTGTTTGTGGTTCTCAGCGGTGGTGAATCCGCTGTCGCAGGTGAGGAGTTCGGTTAGTGCGTTCTCGGGGGAGGGGAGCTGAAGGGAGCGGAGCCAGCCGGTGGGTACGGGGATGTGTCCGCCGGGCCGGATGCGTAGGACGCAGAGCACGGCGAGCAGCCGGGCTTCGCCGCTGATGTGTTCGGGGAGGCTGGCGGCGGTGTAGCCGAGGGCGGCTTTGACGGCGTGGCGGCGGACTTCGCTGGATCGGGCTTCGCCTCCGCCCCGGCGGCGCACCTTGCTGCGGCCTTCCGGGAGAGGCTGCGGTGCGGGGTGCTCGGGGAGGTCGACCGGGGCCGCGCCGGGGACGGCGCGGGCGCATCCTGCGCACATGTCGGCCAGCAGCCAGGTGCGGGCTCCGTGGCGGTGGAAGAGGACGAGGAGCACTTCGCCGTCGCAGCCGCGGTGGCGCCCGTGCCAGCGGCACCCGCTCTGCCCGCACGCGCACGTGCGCAGGTGCCCGGGCAGTCTCTCCGGGCCTGCGTGGGAGCCGAGATGACGCACTGCCACCTCCCGCAGCACACTGCCGGGCCCGACGGGCCCGGGGCCGGGACAGGAGATGGCGGTGCAGCGCACCGAGCGCAGGCCCGGGTCGATCACTACCGACCACACCCCACCTGGCACCAGCGCGCCGCCGTGCATCCCGGTCCTTCCCGTCACTCGCGCCGGCACCACCGAAGACGGCCGAGCCGGGCCCCGGTCCGGGCGGCGGACACCCTAGTGCAGACCCCTGCACTGCCCGCCGGGCCGCAAAGAGGACGAAAATAGGGCAGAGGTCTGCACTGACAGGGCAGGGGTCTGCACCGTGCGATAGCACAGTGATCACCCCGCCGCCCGACCCCGACCTCGCCGCGCTACGCCTCGAGCTGGCACGGCTGCGGGCGGAGCACGGCTGGTCCTACGACCAACTCGCCGAACGCAGCGGCCTTTCCCGCCGCACCCTCATCGAGATCGAGCAGGGCCGCACCATCGGCACCCTCGCCACCTGGCACGCCCTGGCCCACGCTCTGGGCGTGCCTTTCGCCAGCCTCACCGAGGCCCTCTGCAACGGCCACACCCCACCCGCCGGAGCCTGAGCACCGCGCCCGTCGGCATCACCCGAACGGGAACCAGGAATCGAACCCCCATTCCGAAGAGGCGGCCCGGACGGCGCCGATACGGCCGACCGGGCGAACCACGACTCGGCCTGACCCCATCTCATGGCTCACACCGTCCACTGTCGCCCGCATGGCACCCAACTCCTGCCCGCCGGGCCACAACTGGGACGGCAGCCGCAAGGGCCCCAAGACCACCCGGGCCCTGCGCATCGACCCCTCCAGCCCCACCAGGCTCCTGCGCTCGGCCCGCATGGCGACCTGCCACTTCTGCGGCAACGCCATCGAATGGTGCCACCGCGCCGACGGCACCCCCATCCCCCTCCATCCCCACGAGCTGCCCACCCGCCACGTCCCGGGCATCCACCGATGGCACCTCGCCGGCGGCATCGCCCACACCGGCGCGCCGAACACCGCCTGGTGCCGCATCACCCACCGCGCCCTGTGCCCCGCAACCACCCACACCCCGGCCCCGGCCCCGGAACTTCAGCAGCTGCGCCGCACCCTCGCCCTGAGGACCCGTCACCTCATCGACCATGCCGGCTTCCAGCCCCGCCCCGCGCCCATCACCCCCTCGGCCGCCGCCGAGACGCCCACGGAGGTCATGCGGCTGCCGGTCGTCCAGCTGCTCCACATCCGCTACCTCGCCCCGCGCCCGCTGCCCGCGATCCGCTGCGTCGCCCAGACCCTGCGCCGAACCCGCTGCCGCAACCCCGTCGCCGACGAGCACCTGCCAGGCCGCTGGATGCTCATGCCCACCGACCCGCCCGCAACCGGCGGACGCCGTCACCTCGCCGACCACCTGCTCCCCGCTGAGATGGCCGTCTACGACCTCACCCACCTACACACCAGCGAGCAACTGCGCTGGCGCGGCCAGCGCTGCCCCGCCCACGCCCACAGCCGCGCGGCCGACATCGCCCTCACCCAGTGGGAGCCCTTCGACGCCTTCACCCACTACCGGCACATCCGCACCCACATCCCCACCCCGGCGGGCCGGGACGACGCGTCATGACCGAACCCACCGCGTCCATCTCACTGACCACCCCCGCGCCGCTCGCCGCACCCGTTCCACCCGTACTCCCGGGGGAGACGGCACTTGCCCTTGGCCTCCTGCAGGGCAGTGCCTCTGGTCGGGGCGTCGCCCGTGCTGTCAGAGTGAGCGCCGTGCACGAAACAGACGCCCAGGGCAGTGATCTGACGGTCCCGCAGCTCATCCATGCCAGGTGGGGGAGTGTCCTGCCGCAGGAGGGCCTGTTGGCGCGGTTCACCGAACCAGGCTGGAGCTACCAGGAGCAGCTGCCCCGCGCGTGCCCCGACTGCGGGGCGGTGCTGCACTCGCTGCGCCGCCCGTACGAGTCGGGCGGACGTCAGTACCGCTACGTCGCCTTGGTCTGCCCGGCCTGCCCGCGCACCTTCACCCTCGCCGACCTCGGCGTGAAGACCTACGACAAGCTCCTGCGCCCCACCGGCACTGTGCAGGCTGAGCCCGCCGCGCCCGCCCCGAGGCGGCGCGGGCGCACCGCCGCCCCCACAGTGCCGGTTCGTACCGCGGCCCGGCTGCTGGCCGGCCTCGACTCCGGCCCGTGCCCGACCGGCCCGGGCGTCACCATCACACCGGTCCGCCTGCCCCGCCCGGCCCGCGAGCCCGCCCCCACCGCGTACTCCTCCCCACCTGCGGGACCGGCGGCTCCGGCGTGGCCCGAGGACCTGCCGCTGCCCGCGGAGAAGGAGACCCGCGCCCTGTGGTGGGGCAAGATCACCAACCCCTCCTGGGCCCCGCCCGAGCAGGCACTGCGCGCCGCCGACGACGTACGGGTCATCGTCCCGGCGGGGGAGCGGTTCGACGAACTGCGCGCCGCCCTGAGCGGTTTCGGCGCCCGGGTGCGCACCGCCGCTCACTGGGCGGAGGACGAGGTGGTGACCACCCTGTCCGACCTCGGCGCGCCGGTAGAGCTGGCGGCCTGGCCGGGCGGCGGCCACTCACCTGTCACCGGGCCGGCGGCGTACGCGGCGCGCGACGCCTTCGCTGCCCAGTGGGACGCCCTGGATGGACTCCCCGACACCGGCACCGAGGCGTTCACCCCCGTCGAGGACCTTGCCCCGGCCGACTGGAAGGGCCTGTTGCCGCACCCGTCGTTCAACCCGGTCCAGGCCGCCACCGTCCCCGCCGTCATCGACGGCGACGAGCACGTGGTGGTGGTCGCCCCCACCGGCGCCGGCAAGACCGCCATCGGCATGGTCGCCGCCCTCACCGCCCACCGAGGCGGCCGCAAAGCCGCCTGGCTCGTACCCCAACGCTCCCTCACCGACGAACTCGACCGCGACCTCGCCACCTGGCGCAAAGCCGGCCTGCGGGTGGTGCGCCTGACCGGCGAGGCCGCCGTCGACAACGACCTCATCCGGGACGCGGACCTGTGGGTCGCCACGACCGAGAAGTTCGAGGCGATCTGCCGCGCCGGCTCCCTGCGCACCGCCCTCGCCGAGGTCGGGTGCCTGGTCGTGGACGAGATCCACCTCCTCGGCGACCCGGTCCGCGGCCCCGTCCTCGAAGCGCTCCTGGCGCGGGTGCGCGAGGACGCGGCACGGGTGCGGATCATCGGCCTGTCCGCCACCGTCGCCAACGCCGACCAGGTCGCCGCCTGGCTCGGCGCCCGCCTCATCCGCTCACCCTGGCGCCCCACCCGCCTGACCTGGCAGCTGCCCGCCATGCCACCGGACGCGGACGCCGCCGACTGGACCACCCGCAACAACACCCGCACCCGCCGCACCGTCGACCTCGCCCGCCACCACACCCAGGACGGTGGCAGCGTCCTGGTGTTCTGCGGCAGCAAACGCTCGGTGCGCACCACCGCCCTCGCCCTGGCCCAGGACCGCGGTGTCGACACCACCGGCGCCGACGCCGACGACAGCGACCTCGTGGAGCGCCTGTGCACCAAGGCCGGGGTGCGCCTGCACTACCGCGACTGGCCCCACAAACGCGACGCCGAGCACGCCTTCCGCACCCGCCAGGCCGACATCCTCGTCGCCACCTCCACGGTTGCCGCCGGAGTCAACCTGCCCGCTCGCGCCGTCATCGTCCGCGACACCCAGATCGGCATGAGCCGCATCGAAGTGTCCATGGTCCAGCAGATGTTCGGCCGCGCGGGGCGCATCGGCGCGGGCGAGCGTGAAGGCCACGCCTACCTGCTCACCGCTCCCGGCGAGCGCCACCAATGGCAGGCCCGCCTGGCCGCCGGATACACCGTCACCTCCCGCATCCGCGACCGCCTGCCCGACCACCTCCTCGCCGAAGCCGTCCAACTGCGCATCGCCACCCTCACCCAGGCCGAGACCTGGTGGAAGAGCACCTTCGCCTTCCACCAGGGCCACCACCCCTTCGACCCCCTCCACGACGCCACCGACTTCCTCACCGACACCGCCTACCTCACCCGTACCCCCGGCCCCGACGGCGACGATCGCCTGGAGGCCACCGAACTCGGCCGCCTCACCAGCCGCTTCATGGTCGACGCCGACCTCGCCTCCGCCCTCGCCGAAGCCGCCACCTACCTGCCCGTTCCCACCGACCCGGACACCGCCGAAGACACCCTCATCACCACCCTCGCCACGCGCCTGCCCACCCTCGAACAGGCCCCCTTCACCGACCGCGCCAAAGCGGAGCTCTACACCGTCCTGCGCACCCTCGGCCGGCCCGGCGCCACCGGCTCCGACGGCCAGGAGCAGGAAGAGGAGGAAGAGGAGTGGCAGCCGGTCGCGGGCGACCTGGCCCGCGCCGTCCTGCTGCTGGTCGCCCGTGCGCCCCGGGCCTTCCGCGGCCGGCCCGCCTACATCCGCGGTATCCCCGCCGACTCCATGGTCCCCGTTCTCGACGACGCCCAGCGCTACCTCGCCTGGCTCGGCGCCCAAGGCCCCCTCGCCACCGTCCACCCCTGGATCGCCGTCACCGCCGCCGACCTCGCCAGCCGCATCCGCTGGCGTACTCTCGCCCCCACGCGTGGCGCCGGCCGGTTGCTGTGGATGTGCGAACAGATGGCCACCCCCGCCCACACCCACAACCTGGTCCCCGGCATGTGGCAGGCGGCCCGCGCTCGCGGCATCGACTCCCCGGACTGGCCCGGCACCACACCGCCCAGCGCCTGCCGCCTCCCCCCGGCCGACTACCGCACCCTTCTCAACACCCGCGCCACAGGCACGGCCATCACCCTGCACCCGGACCGGGCGCACATCCGCGCGCCGCGGTCGGCCACCGTGATCACCTGGAGCGGCGCCGCCACCGCCCGGCACACCACCACCGACGGGCTCGTCGAAGCCCTCTACCCGTCCCCGCGGCCCGACGACCCGTCGGCGGGACGCACCGGCGCCGCCGTCTTCACCCGAGGCGACCGCACCGCGGCCGGTTGGGCCGCCGCCTACAACAGTGCGAACTGAACCGCTCAGGAAGCCGGCGGTCCGGGATCGGGCGGTCCGTGCTGACCGCCGGTCCCACCAGGCGGCACCGCACTGCCGCGCGTCCCTTCCTTCTGCGCCACCCACAGCAGACAGGTGTAGCATTTGGGTAGGGTCTACTTTTTGGGGGTTCCGTGGTGAGGATCAGCTTCGGGGGTGAACGGGTCGACGTGCCCGATGACTTGGGCCGGGCGCTGCTGGCGGCCCTGCGGGAGCAGCCGGTGGAGCCGCCGCAGGCGTCGACGTTCGAGGAGCTCACCGGTCTGGTCGAGCGGATCGGCGGGATCTCCCGGCACCTGACGGTGGTGAAGGAGTTGGTGTTGTCCCGTGCGGACGCCACCGGCGGCTACTCCAACCGCCGTGCCCTGGGCGACGCGGCCGGCATGTCCCCCTCGCAGCTGGGCCGGGTCTTGGAGGGCCACGGCCTTCCTCGCGACCGGCGCAGCGGCGGCGTCGACCTGGTCGTCGCCTTCCGCACCACCGACGACGGCACGCTCCACCTGGCCACCGAGACCGAGGTGGCCGGCCTGCCCGAGTTCACCCTGCCGTACATCCCGGCGGAGTGGGCGACGGAGCCGACGGAGTTCGCGGGCCGGGAGCTGATCTTCTACTACCGCCCGCAGGTCCCGATCGCGGTGGCCGACCTCGGGCGTACCGCGGGCTACACCCTGCGCCCCGACGGGCTGGGCCTGATCGCCTGCGTCACCGAGCCGGTCTTCGACGCCCTGTTCGGTGACCCCCGGCTCGATGCGACCCGTTCCAACGGACGCTGAGGAGCGACGCCCGATGTCCGACGAACTGCTGAACTCGGTCGACGCCCTGCTCTCGACCGTGCGCACCGGCCTGCCGGTCCCGGCGGAGCGGCAGCGGCTGCGCCTGGCGGCCGGACTGACCACCACTCAGATCGCGGTCGCCCTGCGGGTGGACTCGGCCCTGGTGCGGGGCTGGGAGGACGGCAGCGCCGTTCCGGGGTCGGACATCACCCCGGCCTACGCCCGGCTCCTCGACGGCCTGGCCGCACGCTTCCCCGCCCCCGAGCAGCCAGCCGCCCCGGTACAGGCCCCGGCCGCTCCCGCGCCGCAGGCCACCGCCGACCCGACACCGCAGCAGCAGGTGACGCTGGATCAGAACCCGGACGGCTCGCTGGTGCTGTTCGAGCCAGCGCCCTGCGTGCAGTGCGGGCGCCCCTCGGTCTACCGCGCCCAGGGCCGCCCGATGCACCTCGGCGGCCTGTGCCGCCCCGCCGCCCAAGCGCCCGTGGCCACCGCGCCGCAGCCCACCCCCGCACCGGTCGTCCAGCCGGTGCCGAGCACCCCGCCCGCCCCTTCCGCGCCCGTTGCGGCTGCCCCGGCTCCGGTCACCGCCGAGCCGCTCCAGCCCTCCGCCGCTGCGCCGTCTTGGCCCGTGCCCGCCGCGTCCCTGGCTCCGGCAGCCCGGGGAGGCCAGCGCCCGGCCGCGGCCCGTACCCCGGCTCGTTCCGCCACGACGCGGCCCTCAACGCCCGCTGCGGCTGCTGCCGCCAGGTGGTGGCCGGTGGTCGCCCTCGACGTCGCCGAGGACGGCACTTGGCTGCTGGACGTCCCGCAGGTCCCGGCGCCGGCCGGGCCGAAGCTGGGCGACTGGTTCGCTTGGCTGGGCACTGGGCTGCCGTTGCGCGTCGAGCGGGCCCACCCCTCCGGCCGGGGCGGCGACGGCACGGTCTGCCTGACCGCCGCCGCACTCAAGCAGCTCGGCCTGCCCGCCACCCTGCCCGCGACGGAGAAGGCCTTGGCCGCGCTCCAGGTGAAGCTGGCGAAGGCCGCCGCTGGCGTCGGGATGGAGATCAGCGACGCGATCGGACCCACGTTCCACGTCTTTCGCCGTAAGGGATCGGCCGGTGGCCAGAAGACCTCGGTGCGCATCACCGTCGCACCGTGGCTCGGCCAAGGCGACGCCCGCCAGCAGGCCACCAGCACCCTCGCTGTCCCGCTCGCCACCGCCCCCGACGGCACCAAGGACGGGCTCACCTTCGCCCGCCGCTTCCGGGCCTTCACCACCGACCTCGGCGCAGCCCCCGGCGCGACGACCGCCACCACCGCGATGCTGCTCCTGGACGCGGTCCGTCCGCGCGAGGAGTGGGTCAAGGACGCGGCGACGGGGGAGTGGTCCTCCCACCTGCGGGAGGGCGCCCTCCCCAAGGGCGACCTGTGCGTGCCGCCGGCGGCCGGGGCCCGCCACCACCTCACGCGCGAGCTGCTCTCCGAGGGCGGGACGGTGTGCGAGGAGGAGGACTACAAGTGGTGGGCCCGCGAGCTCACCCCCCAGGAGACCGGCCGTGCCTTCGCGGTCGCGGTCGACGTCTGCGCGTCCTACCTGTCCGTCACCGACTCCCTGCGCTTGCCGTCGGGCCCGCTGGAGCCGACGCGGAACCCGGACTGGGGCGGCGGCAAGACCGCCGGCCTGTGGTGGTGCGACTTCACCACCACACCCGTGGACGAACTGCTGCCTCACCCGGCGACCTTCCACGGCCTGCCCCCGGCCGGGCCAAGCTGGTACGCCACCCCCACCGTCGCCTACATGGCCACCACTTACGGCTTCGACCCGGCCACTATCACCGACGCCTACCTGTCCACCCACACCGTGCCGCCGCTCAAGGAGTGGACCGGTCGGATCCGGGCCGGGTACAAGCGGACCTACGCCGATCTCGGCCTGACCGACGGCCAGAGCGCGACCGAGTTCCTCGCCGCCTACGCCGTGCACAAGGACGTCGGCATCGACCCGGTCCGCGCGGACGCCCTGGTCCTCGCCGGGCTGTACAAGTCCATCTATAAGGGTGGCATCGGCAAGTGGGCCGACTCCGCCCGCCACCTGGACGACCAGACGTGGCAGACGAAGGTCGCCGCCACCTGGTCCTACCGGCCCGAGATCCGCTTCCACATCATCGCCGCCGCCCGGATCGCCGCCCACCGCCGCCTGCGCAAGACCTTCCAGCTGACCGGCCGGGCCCCGTTCGCGGTCAACGTCGACTCCTACCTCTACGCCGCCGACGCCCCCAACCCGCTGGAGCTCCTGCCGGTCAAGGACGACGGCACCCCCGTCCCTGGAGCGCTGCGCCTGGGCATCGCCCCGGGCAGCCACAAGCACGAGTCCTCGATCCCGCTGCAGGCGGTGCTCGAGGCGATGGGCCGCCGTGAGCACCCCTCCAAGCTGACCCACCAGTACGCCACCGACGGCACCCCGGTCGACCAGGAGCCGGCCGGCACCGGCCACGATGAGGAAGGCGGGAACTGATGGCCGGCTCCGGGACCCGGGGGATGTTCGGGCGGGTGCGCGAAGCGCTGTTCCCCTCCCGCACCGCCCCGGTGCAGTCCACCACCCAGGCCGGACACGTACGGGACCGCAAGTACGGCGGCAGCACCAAGGCCATGGCCGCCGCGTACAGCGTCGCGCCGCGCACCGTGCAGCGCTGGATCGACGGCACCCGCCACCCCACCAAGCACGAGCAGCAGCTGCGCCGCGAGGCACTGGAGGTGCAGACCACCGAGCGCGGCCGGGAACGCAGGGCCCGTCAGCTGGCGCAGCGCGGCACGATCTCCGGCATCAATGCCCGAGTCGGACGCACGATGACGTTCGAGATCCAGGGCTCCGACGCGGTCCGGGCCCGCGACATCCACCTCAACCTCACGGGCGAGCAGGCCGCCGCCCTGGCCCGCGCCGAGAACGAGGAGGACGTGCGCCACGTGATCGGCGAAGCCCTCGCCGACTACTTCAACGGCGGCTCCTACGGCGGCTTCACCGCGGACGACTTCACCTTCGACCCCGACGACTTCAACCTGAACTGACCCACGTTGTCATCAGCGCCATCCTGGCCTTCGACGGCGACCCCGAGCAGGTCCTGCCGATCCTCGCCCAGCTGCGCACGGCCGCTCTGGGAAACCGCCGCTGATCCGGTCCGGGAGCAGCCGTCCCGGCCTCCCGGCCCGGGCCGTTCCATCCCACCTTCGGGTGGACTTCCCGCCCCTGGGGCCGGGCAGGTTCCGGTGGTGACTGACACCGACCTGTTCACCCCCGGCTCCACGGTGGTGCGCCGCGATGTTCACGCCGGGCAGGTGTGGACCGCGATGCCGCAGCGGGTGGTCGCCGACACCGGCCACGTGCTCACCCTGGCCTACTGGCCGGGGATCGAGAGCCTCGCCCCGATAACCTGGATCACCTCCACCCGCACCGGCGACCAGTCCGCGCGCGAGCGGATGCTGACGGAACTGGCGTCCCAGACCTGGACCCTGGACCGCTACCGCTGGACCGGAACCACCCTGCTGTCGCACTTCCTGGCAGGGGAGTGGTTCTCCGTGCACTGCTTCCAGGACGCCTTCGGCGAGCCGCTGCGCTGGTACGTGAACTTCGAGAAGCCGTATCTCCGCCGGCCGGGGGTCGGCATCGACACCCTGGACCTCTGCCTGGACCTGGCCGTCAGCCTCGACCTGTCCGGCCACCACTGGAAGGACCGCTCCGAGTACGCGCAGTTGCGGCGCCTGGGCGTGATCGACGACTACCTGCACCGTCAGGTGGTACGGGCCCAGGGGTGGGCGATCACCATGCTCGACAACGTGAGCGGCCCGTTCGCCGACGGCTGGCCGACCTGGGCACCCGATGCGTCCTGGCCGCTGCCCGAACTGCCCGCCGATGCCGACCACGTCGCCGACCAGGCCCTGCGGTGACAGCCGCGGTGCTCGTGCGGGTGTGCGCCGCCCTGCTCCACGACGGCCACCTGGCCCTGATCCGTCGCGACCGGCCGGGGTCCAGCACTCGCTGCCAGGCGGCCTGGTCGAGGAGGGAGAGGACCCGCTGACCGCGCTGCGCCGGGAGCTCCTAGAGGAGCTCGGCCTCGACCCGGACGCGCTCCCCGTACCGCCGGTGCTCCGCTTTGCCCAGGACCAGGAGACCGAGCGGCCGGGACAGCAGACTCTTCCGCCGTCGGCACCTGGTCTTCACCGCCCACCTGCCCGACGACCTCCGCCAGGCCGTCGCCGCGACCGAGCAGGACGACCCCGAGCGGGCACCGGTGGTCTGGCTGCCGCTCGCCACAGCGGCGGGCCTCCACCTCTACCCGGCCATCGGCCCGGTCCTCGACCAGACCACCCAACCCGGCACCACCATCGAACCGCTGCTGCTCCCCGCGATGACCGGTGCCGCCTACCAGTGGCGCTGAACTTGGCGTGACGAACGGCGGGGGAGAGCTGCACGCCGTGCATCTCCTCCATCAGCTCGGACACATCCTTGGCCCCAAGGCCGCACGTCCCGCTGACCGTTCGTCAGCGGGACGTGGTGGGCCGAGCCGGAGCTGATAATCGGCCCGCCGCTCTGATACGACGGGCTGTCAGTTGTCGGCTTCAGACAGCCTTCGTGGTGAGGAGCGCCGCAGCTATGGCATCGGGCGGGAGCATCAGGTCGATTGCCGGATGGGTGCCGCCGTCGAGCGGGACGAGCATGCTCGCCGCCCATCCCTCGGCGGCGAGGGCGGCCTCCCGCGGGGCATCCGCGCGCATCGGCAGGACGGTCAGCAGGACCCAGCCGCTGAGGCGGGCTGGCCCGTGCCGCGGGTGCCGGTGGTGTTCAGCGAGACGGTCGCCGACGGCGGTCGCCTGCTGGCGGTACACGCTGCCAACTTAGCGGCACCAGCCCCGGGCGTCCCAGGCCGCGTACACCGCGTGCGGTGCGGTGATCTCGCTCCGGGCGGCGTCGACGGTCGCCCGGCAGACCAGGCCGGAGGCCGGGTCGTGGGCGCGGGCGAGGGCCCTGATGTCCAGGAGCGGTGCCAGGGTGCGGACGGCCGGGGCGAGCCGACGGCGGATCTGACGGGGGATCGGCACCGGCCTCACGCGTCGTCACCATCCTCGTATTCGTCCTCGTACTCGACCTCGTCCTCCGGGTCCGGCATCACGTCGGCCACGGGGCCATACTTGATGAGGGTCTCGGTGATGCTGCCCAGCTGAACCCGCAGGGCGTCCACACTGGTGACGAGGCCGAACACCTCACGGCCACGGGCGTTGGTCTGGGTCATCTTGGCGAGCGTGAACGCGGCCCGGCTGGCGGCCTTGATCGAGTTCTGCAGGATGCGGCGCTGCCGTGCGTCCTCGGTCTCCGTGGTGCTTCCGCTCCCGGTCTTGCCGTCGAGCTTCTTCTTGAGCTCAGCGATCGACGCCTCGGCGTCCACCGGGCTGGCGGCGTAGACCAGGTCCCACTCGTAGTCGATGGAGACCACCGCGCCGGCCTTGTCGACGACCGGCTCGCCATCCCGGACCACCGCACCGTCGATCTCTCGCGCGGCGGTGTGGAACTGCTTGGGCAGGATGCTGGGGTCGGCCGCGACGTGTGCGTAGGCGATGGAGTGGAGCATCCGCAGCCCGCCCTGGGTGCCGGCCAGCAACGCAAGCAGGGCGTTGGGGGTGTGCCGCAGCGGCGCGGTGCGCACCTCACGGGCTGCGGCGAGCTTGGAGCCGCGGTCGCGGGTGATGAAGCCGGAGACGATCGCGGCGGTGCCGCCGAGCACGGTCAACTCGGCCACCGCGTTGGTCTCGTCCAGCAGCGCCCGCTCGAGGATGTCGTCGAGGACCTTCAGGGCGTCGGTGCCGCGGGTCAGCGTCCAGTTGCGCTTCCACACCGTGTCGGTGATGGTGCCGCCGTTGCCGAGGGCGCGGGCGTACTGGTCGATGGCCAGGGAGCTGCGGTAGGCGGACAGCGCCATCGACGCGATCCGCTCGCTCACCTTCTGGCGGTCGGCCCTGCCGATGCCGAACTCCTGCTTGAGGAGCCGGTTCATCCTCTCAGCGTGCCCGGCGAGCATGTACTGCTGGTGCAGGGCCACCGACCACAGGCGGTGCGGCGGCAGGCCGAGGAGCTTGTGCATCGTGTTCGGGCCGACCTCGCCGAGCAGCACCTTGTACGTGTCGGCGTCGACCAGGTGCTCGCGCAGGGCGTGCCGGTAGACGCGCTGCATGCCCTGGGTGTACTGCGCGCCCTCGTCCCACGGTGTGACGTGGACGTGCAGGTTGGCCACTAGGTCGTCGCGGGCGGCGACCAGGTCGGGCAGCGGGGTGCCGTCCTCCGTCACGGCGCCGACCACCACGATGGCCGGGAAGGTCAGGGTGTGGCCCTCGCGGCGGGTCGCCTCAGTGAGGACCTTCTCGGCCAGGCCGCGGCGTACGCGGGCGGCCATCTCGGTCACCTTTGCGCGGGCCGAGCGCTGGTCGGCCCAGGCCCAGCGCCGCCGCCAGCGGTCCACCGGGCCGATCACGGCGGCGACGCACGCCGCCGCCGCCTCGTCGATGTTGCCGCCGGTGCGCGCCAGCCACATGCTGACGAGCAGGCTGTTGCCGTCGCCGGCGACGGTGTAGGTCTCCTCGACGCCGTCGTCGTAGATGACCCGGACCAGGAACAGCGTCATCGGCTCCTTGATGCCGTGCTGCAGCACGCTCTCGGTGTAGACGTTTCGCTGGCTCTGGGCCCCGTACGTCTGGCGCATGCTCTCGGTGATCGCGTCGGCCAGGGCCTGACGGTCCGCCACCCGAACCACGAAGAGCGCCCTCGGCTGCCCGGTCGCCTTGTCGATGAAGGTCTTGTAGATGACCGGGGCGTTGTTCTCCTGCTTGTCGTCCATCGCGGTGTGCAGCTTGTGCACCCACCGCTGGTTGAGGAAGTCGGGCAGCACGTCCAGGTCGGTGAACCGCCGGTGCGGCGGGATGGCGTACAGGGTGCCGCCGACGACCGGCTTGGCCATCAGCAGGCCGGTGTCAGCGGTCTCGCCGACTGCCTCGACCAGCTTGCGCAGCAGCACGGGGTTCACGGCACCGCCGGTGACCACGGTGGCCGCGTCCTCGTCCAGCGAGTTCGCCGGGTTGTCCAACAGGTCCTTGCGGAAGCCGCGCAACTGCGTGACGGGCGCCGGGTCCGGCACCTCGTCGGGGCGCCGCAGTAGTGGGGGAAGACTGTCGTTCTCGAACGCATCGAGGCTCATGAAAAACGCCCTTCGGGGACTGGCGCGCCGCAGGTTGAACCCTGCCGTCCCCGGCATCGGGCCAGGGACTCCACTGCGCGCCGTCACGAGGGCGGCGGGCGTCGTCACGGCTCCCCACCGGCTCACGGTCCGATACGTCGCCATGCCGACCGGCGTTCCACGAAACTAGGTGAGCCACTGGTCGGTCCCGAAGGTGCCAGCCGCTCTTCACTTCCCAGGTCCAACCCTGCGAGGTGCAGTTCCGTATAACCGGAGCGGTACGCGGCCGACGCACCACTGGCGCACCGGCACCTGCCAGTCTAACCCACGGATAGTCCACCCGGCCACAACTCCGTTGTCCACAAGGCATTGAGGCGACCCACCACCCCTCCTTCCTCCCGGGCATGGGCGAGGTGGCCGGCACCACGGCGGCCTCACCCGCTGCTCTTGAGGAACCCCCGGCCGTTCTACAGTCCCGTCCAGCCTGCCTGCGGCCCGCCTTCGCCCGAGAGTGGGTGCCAGACGGGGGCGGCGGGTCCGTGCTGGGTGAGGTCTTCGAGGCGGGCGGCGAGCAGCTCGGTGGTGGCGGGGTTCTCCTCGGCGGCCAGCAGCAGGTCCTCCACTGCCGTGGTGACCGAGGCGGCCTGGGTGCCGGTGAGGACGACCAGCACGGTGGGGAAGGTTCGCCAGCGCCGCTCCCATGCCCGTCCGTTGCCGCCCTGGCCGGGCTGCTGCCAGAGCCGGGCGCAGGCGGCCAGTTGCTGGGCGGCCTGCTCGGTGCCCGTGCTCGGCCGGTGGAGTTCGACGAACGCGCGCAGCCGTCGGAGACGGCCGCCGGGTGCACGCGGTGTAGGCGAGTTCGGCGGCGGGCCGGTACGCGGGTCCGGCCGGGGCCGCCGGGTCGACGGGATGCACGGGGCCGGCACCAGGTCGAGCGGGCCGAGGCGAGGAGGTGACCGTGGCCGAAGCAGACCCTGCGCCCCAAGCACCCCCCAGGTGTCCGCACGGTGCGAGATCATGAGGTCACCAAGCAGGACGAAGCGCCCCACCACGGTGGGGCAGGGCGGGCGGGTGCCATGGCGAACGCAATACAGGCAGTGGTCTTCGACTACAAGACGGTCTTCAGAGCTGGCACCGTGACCCCCCATCCCGGCATGGCACAGGTACTCCACCTCCTGAGCAGCCGCGGCGTCGGCTGGGTCCTCCTGACGACCGACCCGTTCGACGTGCGGCACTGCGCCTCGGCCGGGCTCCCCGAGCTGGCCCTGCACCTGTCCCAGCGCGACATCCCCGAGCAGAAGAACCGCGGCAGCCACCTGTGGCTCACCGAGGCCGCCCAGCGGCTCGGCCTCGCCACCACCCAGCTCGCCCTGGTCGGCGCGAGCGAACTCGACTGGCGGACCGGCGTCAACGCCGGCGTCGCATTCATCCGGGCCCGCTGGGCCCCCGGCACCCTCAGGCAGGTCGCCCTGACGGCGCAGGACCCCGCCCACCTCTACTGGGTCCTGGACCGGCACCTGCTCCACGAACCGCAGTGGTTCTTCGCCATGGACGACGCATCGCGGAACTACAAGGTGCGCTCGCTGTTCCCGCCGGAGGTGCGCTTCGAGGGCACCAACCCGAGCTCCTTCACCCTGCTGGACATCTTCACCTACGACAAGGACGTGACGGCCGGCAACAGGAGCGCCCGCGACATCCTGATGCTGCACGTGCTCAGCGCCGCCTACCTGGAGGGGCTGCTTCCTGCCCGCTCCTGGTTCTGCGTGTACCCGAGCAGCACGCCGGGTGCGGTCAACCACCAGCTCTCGGACTTCATCGAGGTCGCCAAGGTCATGACCGGCTCGTCCTACAAGGACGACCTGCTGGTCCGGGCCCACCCGGGCGACCGACACCAGCAGGGCCCGTGCCAACGGCCGCCACGGCGAGGTCACCATCGCGACCCAGGCGAACACCGTGCACCTCAACCCCGCGCACCGGAGCGCCCTGGCGAAGGGGAAGACGGTCGTCGTCTTCGACGACTTCACCACCGACGGCATGAGCCTGGACTGGGCGAGGAACCTGCTCACCACGGCAGGTGCCACCCAGGTCATCGGGGTGACCATCGGCAAGTACCGCAAGCCGTACACCTTCTTCACCCCTCGGGCCGGTGTCGCGATCGACCCCTTCACCCCGAATACCACCCTGACGCCGGCCGACTTCACCGCCGAGCAACGCCAGGTGCCCACGGGTACCGGGCCGGTCGACCACGTCGCCGAGACGATGCGCCGCGCCGTGAACGAGGACACCGGCCTGCCTCCGCTCGGGCCCGCACCCGCCTCCCGCACGGTGCTCACCCCAGAGACGAGGGACCTGCTGGACCGGCTCCGCGCGACGTCGATGGTCCGGCGGCCGATTCGCCCGGGCGTCGTGGAGTCGGGCCTCAAGCCCAGGAACGGCCGGGAGCACCACGTCGTCGACTTCCTCGATCAGCTCACGAAGATCGGCCTCCTCACCTGGAGGGCGGACTACCACTCGAGCGAGAAGATGCCTCTGTGGTGGCTCTCCTTCGACGGACAGCCCTGCGCCTGGTGGTACAACACACCTGAGACCGAGAAGGTGATCGGCGAGCTGTGCGCGGCCACCGGGATCATCTGGGAGCCGGTGCGAGCGAACTTCGGCGAGACCGAGCGCCGCGAAGCCGTCGCCCGAATCGAAGCACGCCGGGCCGCAGGCGAATGACGTGACACCGATGGACGGCGCGCCCCACGTCCGGGGCGCGCCGAACACCATTGCAGGCACGGTGGCTACAGGCCGCCGAACGTGAGCTGCTGATACGGCTCCACCGGCTTCACCTGCTGGGCGGGAGCCGAGCCAAGCCGGGCGAGCACGTCGTCCACCGTGGAGACCTCGACGGCCCGGCCGTCGGCCACCATCTTGGCGGCCCAGCTCTCCTGCGCGACCAGGGACCGTAGGAGGAAGACGTGCTTGCCGTGCTCGGCGGCGATCCGGGCCTGCATCTTGGCGCCGGAGGTCCGGGACGCCTCGATCACGATGCTGCCCAGGGCACTCCCGCTCGTGACCACGTTGCGCCGGGGGAAGGTCCACGTCGTCGGCCGGGACTGCGGCCAGAACTGCGAGAGCACCGCGCCGCCGGAGTGGACGATCCGCTGGGCCAGCCTCTCGTCGGCCGCCGGGTAGACCTTCGAGGCGATGCCGTGGCCCTGAACGGCGACGGTTCGGCCGCCCGCGTCCAGGGCGGCGGTGTGCGCGGTGGTGTCGATCCCGAGGGCCAAGCCGGAGAACACGGCGACGTCGGCCGCCACCAACTCCTTCGACATCCGCCTCGCCCGGCTCAGGCCGTCCTCGGTGGCCCCGCGGGTGCCGACGACGGCCACCGAGCGCAGGTCCGCGTGCGCCAGCTCGCCCAGGTAGAAGAGGAACGGCGGCCGGTCGGGGACGGCACGCAGATTGGCCGGGTAGGCGTCGTCCAGCACGGTGACGATCCGGCGCGCCGGCCGCCGACGCGCTCGCCAGTTCGGCGGCGACGCGCTCACGTGCTTCGGGCAGATGCGCGAGCGCGGCCCGCAGGAGCGGGAGGCTCTTGTGCGCGACCTCGGACTGCTCGGGAAGGTGGCCCTCGAACACGGCCTCCAGGCCCTCGGGACTCTCGATGACGCGGGCGAGCAGGCTCCAGTCCACGGACTTGTCGCCAAGACGCAGCGCGCAGACCGCGAGCAGCCCAAGGTGCGCTTCGGCAAGCTGGCCGGGCAGCAGCCCCTGCTGCGGGGGCACGGAGGCGTTCATGATCGTCCTTCTACTTGCGGCCCAAAACTGTTCGAAGGGCAGTGCGATGACACCTGGGCCTGCTCCCATCATGGCGCACCGCACCCACAGTGCTCCAGGCAGCGCACCGGCCTGCTCGGCGACTTCCCGCTCCCGACCCGGCTACGCACCGGGGCTCGATCGGTGGGAAGGAGGACTTGCCGCTGGAGCTGACGCAGGAGGCCGGCCCGAACCGGCTGGAGTGCCCGGACTGCGAGCAGACCCGCAGGGTCGAGAAGCTGGGCCCGCTGGTGCTGCCGCTGGCCACCCACCGTGAGCTGCTGGCCGCCCGCGTCGCGGTGCCCGCCGATCCGTGGTGGGAGGTGCGGGTGTGGCACGCCAAGCTCTACCCAGTAAAGGACCGCGTCGCGTGAGCGTCGGGACGCCGGTACCCCGCCCTCAGCACCGCGTCTGACCGCTCATGTGCCGCGGCACCCGAGGCTCCCGGTACGAGCATCAGCCTCAGCGCCAGTGCAGATTCGAATGTGCGGCCAGGAGCTGCAGAATCCAGATCACCGAGCCCGCACCGACTCTGTGGACCCGACACCGACGAGTAGTTGCTCGCCCATCCGGACCCATGCCGGTTTCCCAGCCCGCTTCATGGCCTGCTGCGATGGCTGTGCCCGGCGTTCCACGCCGTCCCACCCTGCCGCGCCCTGCACACTGTGCGGCTCGAACTCGTTCACGCTCTTCTCCATTCGTCTCATACATCACAGGACAGGGCATCGGTCGAAGACCTGGTGCGAGTCCAGGTCCCACGCGGCCGCAGCGCAGACGCCTGGAACGCCTGGCAAGGGCTCAGCCACAAATGAGGCGTCGCCGACATCCGATGTGTAGTCAGACCCCTGACGGCGGCGATGCATTCAGATGTCCCTTCCGATGCGGCTACTTCAACCTGTCGCCTACGCTTCCGTCAGGCGCCTGTGTTGCGCCAGCTGCAACGGTTGCCAATCGGCGGCAACGCGGGAAGAACCTGACGAGGGGGTAGCGTGCTGGAATAAGCGAACCGGGCAACCTGCGCGGCAGACGCCGGGGGAGTACGCCGGCAGTCCGCGGCCTTCATTGGCTTCCTCAACCAGCTCTTCACCGCCCTGGCTGTCTCCCTCACCCGTTACGCGGCCCGCGTCAATCGGGACAAGGGCTCGGTCTCCCGCTATCTCAGCGGTCGGCGTATCGCCCCCACGGACTTCATCGAAGAACTCTTGCGCCAGGTCGCGGACGTCACGGGTAGCCCCGTCACTGATGATGTCCGCGTTCAGGCTCACCATCTGCGCCTAGAGGCGTTGCGGGTGCGCAACGCCTCCCAATATGAGGTCGAGCAGCTCCGCGAGAGCCTCGGCGCCGCCGAACGCGAGCTCCACCTCGCGAGCGTCCGCGAACGCGCCTTACTGCGAGCGGTGGAGGCCGCCGAAGACCAGACTGGGCGGGCCGAACAGCGCTTCCGCCAGCTAGAGAGCGACTGGGCCGCCGCCCACTACGCTTCCAAGTTCTCAGAGCTGGACATCTACGCCCAGCCCGACGGTTCGGACGAGCTCCGGGACGAGATTCGCGGCCTCAAAGCAGAGTTGGACGCACTGCGGAGCGAGCTATCCCGTGCCCAGACGATGAGGTACGACGCGGAGGAACGGTGCTTGCGCCTGGAGGCGCGCCTCTTGGCCGCCGGAAGCGGCACTGCAGACGGAGCGTACGCGTGCGCGCGAGAAGGCCGCCCTCGAGCTGGAATCGCCCCCAGAAGACAGGGTCGACCCGGAGACGCTGCATCGAGTCTTGGCCGACATCAACACCGCCCAGAATCTGGCCAGCACGCTGCA